>NZ_CP115669.1:0-2988581 GCF_029203285.1 Pseudomonas sp. PSE14 | reverse complement strand
CAGATGAGGTAGTTTTCCCCCATGCAAACCCCCGCAGCGAAACCGGCGCCGCAGCGGCGCACCCAGCAGGAGCGCCGCAGCGAAGCCGAGCAACGCATGCTCGAGGCGGCACGGCGCATCGTGGCGCGCAAGGGCTGGGCCGGCATGACCCTGGCCGAGGTGGGTATCGAGGCGGGCTACAGCCGTGGCCTGGCGACCCATCATTTCGGCACCAAGGCCGAGCTGTTGCGAGCCCTGGCGGGGCACGCCAATGCCTGCTTCATGGACCAGGTGCGCGCTGCGCCGCGCTTCGCTCGTGGCCTGCAGACGCTGATCGGCTTCGTGGGCGTCTATCTTTCGCCGGACGAGGACGAGTGGCTGAACAACCGCTGCCTGCTGGCACTGATGGCCGAGGCGGTGACCGAGGATTCGGACACCGCCGAAGTGCTCGGCGAGTACAACGCGCAGGTGGTCGACTATCTGGCCGGGCAGGTCCGGCATGGCATCGAGAAGGGCGAGATCCGCGCGCAGATCGACCCGGCCGCCGGGGCCGCGCTGGTCCTGGGTGCCATGCGCGGGGTGATGTTGCAGTACCTGCTCAACCCGGCGCACATTGACCTGGCGCTGGTCCGTCGCCAGTTGCAGGATTTCGTCGGTGCTGCGCTAGGCAACTGATCGGCTTCACACCAGGGCCGCGTGGTGTCGGGCCTTTCGCGGATAAGATCCGCTCCTACAAGATCAAGGGCCCCTCACCCTAACCCTCTCCCGCAAGCGGGAGAGGGGACTATTCGGTGCAGGATGAAACCGTAGTGTCAGCCGGCACGGACGGCTCCCTCTCCCTGAGGGAGAGGGCTGGGGTGAGGGGGAAGCGCAGGCAGGGATTAACCCGGTAGAAGACAGTTGCTCCTACGAGAGCAGCGATGGGAACGCAGGGCGCATGACGTTCTGCGTCATACGCCGTTTGACTTTGGTTCCGGCCAGACGGACTTCAAGCTGAGCATCTGTCTTCAGGCTCGGCCAATGCGCCAACTGATGGACCTGGCGTATCGGTGTACAACCGCGAACGGTTGTACACCCTACGACAGCGGCCTCAATCCAGTAGTCCCCGCGCCCGCGCAATTGCCACCGCTTCGGTTCGTCCCTGCGCCCCCAGCTTGGCGTTGATGTTGCGCAGGTGCGATTTCACGGTGAATTCGGAGAGGAACATCTTCTCGGCGATCACCTTGTTCCGATGGCCGGCGGCCAGCAGGCGGATTACCTGGATCTCGCGGCTGGTCAGGGCGTCACCGCCGGCCCCCGCTGCCGTGCCCGCCGTCTGGGTTTCGCCGGTGCCGGCGAAGCGTTGCAGCAGGGTCGCCAGGAAGCGCGGTTCGATGCCCAGGGCGCGGCTCTGCGCCTGGCAGGGTACGGCCCAGCGTTGCAGCAGGGCGCCCAGGCTCTGGCCTTCGTCGAGGAAGGTTCGCAGGAAGCCTTCGTGACTGGCGAAACGCAGTGCCTCGGTCAGTTCTTCGAACGCTGCCTCGCTCCGGCCAAGGCCGTCCAGCGCAAGGGCATGGAGCAGGCGCAGCTTGAGTTCGCGGCGATGCTGCTGACGCTGTTGGGCGGTGGCCATGGCTTCACTCAGCAGCCGCTCCGGCTCGGCGTAGTCACCCTGGGCGATGCGCAGGCGCAGGCGGGCGATACTCGGTGTGTCGACGTTGTTGCCGTTGAACAGGATGCCAGGGCGCTCCCAGTCGCCGTGCAGCTCGGCGTAGCGCAGCGACTGCGCGGCCGCGTCCAGGCGGTTCTCCAGGGTGGCGATGCGTGCGCGCTCCAGCCAGGCCGAGCAGATCGCCCGCGCCGAGCCGGCCTGTTGGCCGATCTGTTCCAGGTCGGCCAGATGGCGCAGCCAGCTGTCGCGGTCGCCGTGCAGCAGGGCGATGCGTGCCAGCAGCACGTGGGAGGAGATCAGCGAATCCGGCGGGCTGCTTTCCTTGGCGGTGGGCAGCACTTCGCCGAGCAGTTGTGCCACTTCTTCCAGTGCATCGGTTTCGTAGAGCGCCGTGGACAGCGTGATTTCCAGCGACGGGCGCCCGGCCAGGACTTTCTCCACTCCGCCTTCTGATTGCCGCTGCGCGGCCGCCTGGAGGCGCGCCACGGCATTGCCCAGGCGGCCCTGGATCATGTCCAGCACGCCTTCGATGCAACTGGCGACGCTGCCCATGGACTCGGTGCGGCTTTGCGAGCAGCGCAGGATGGCCCGCGACAGCAGGCGCCGCGCCTCCTCGTAGCGGCCGGTGGAAACCAGGCTGTAGGCCAGGGAGTTGGCGATCACGCCGTACTGGAATTGTTCGTCGTCAGGTATGCGCTGGATATGGGCGAGGCCCGCCTCGCAGCATTCCTCGACCTGGTCGGTGAGCGCCAGCAGCAGGCAGCGGATGGTCTCCGCTTCCAGCGCTACCGGCTGTTCGCCGTCGGCCGTATCGCGCTTGAGCAGGCCGATGCTGCGCAGGGCGTCGGCGTAGCGGCGGTGCAGGGCGAGGGTCCAGGAATAGCCCAGACACAGGGTCGGGTAGTCCTTGAGCACCTCGGCGGGTATCTGGTCCAGCCAGCGCAGCAGCAGGCGCGAGCGGCCGACGTCCATGAAGTCGGCGATATGCCGGGCCAGGTGGCGGGTGGCATCCTCGCGGGCGCCGGCGCGCAACAGATGGTCGATGGCCGGCACCGGACGTTGCTGGGCCAGGTACCACTGCGCCGCGGTACGGTGCAGTTCGATGGCTCGGCCCGGCTGGCGGCGTTCCAGGGCATCGCGCAGGTAACTGGAGAACAGGCTGTGGTAGCGGAACCACTGGTGCTCGTTGTCCGCCGGGAAGATGAACAGGTTGGCGCGTTCCAGATAGGCGAGCATGGCCTGCCCGTTGCCCTGGCCGGTGACGGCGTCGCACAGCGGCGCGCTGAGCTGGTCGAGCACGCTGGTCTGCAGGAGAAAGTCGCGGCATTCGTCATTCTGCCGGGCGAGGATGTCTTCGGCCAGGTATTCGGCCAGCTCCAGGTTGCTGCCGGAGAAGCTGGCGACGAACGCCGCGTGGTCGGTCCGACCTTGCAGTGACAGGCTCGCCAGGTAGATGGCGGTGATCCAGCCCTCGGTGCAGCGGTGCAGGGTGGCGATCTCGTTGTCGCGCAGCGGCAACTGGCGTTTGTCGCGGATGAAGCGGGTCGCCTCTTCGATGGAGAAGCGCAGCGCGGCAGGGTTTATCTCCAGCAGTTGGCCGCGGGCGCGGATGCGGCCCAGGCCGATGTCCGGCGTCGCCCGCGAAGCAATCAGCAGTACGCCGCAGGAGGGCAGGGCGTCGATCAGTTGCTGGACGAAGCTGAGCACCGCCGGGTTGTGCACGGCCTCGAACTCGTCGAACAGCAGGGCGAAGGGCAGGGTGCGGTCGGACAACTCTTCCAGCAGGTCCTGCATCGCTTGCGTGCGCCCCGGCTCCTCGATGGGCGCGGCACCGTCCAGCTGGCGCAGGCCGGTGGACAGGTGTGCGACGAAGCGCAGCAGGTCGTTGTCGGCGGCGTCGAGGTTGAGCCAGAGCGCCTGGCGGCCGGTGGCCAGGCAGCGCTCGCGGTACTGCTGCAGCAGGGTGGTCTTGCCGAAACCAGCGGCGGCACGGACGAGGATCAGGCGCGCGGCATCGGCCTGTTCCATCTGGTCCAGCAGGTGCTGTCGGAGCAGGTGGGTACTGGCAGCCACAGGTACGGCGAACTTGCTCGCCAGGATGCGCGGCGGATGGACTTGGGCAGACATGATGACTCCGCTGGCCGGTCGGTTGGCGGCTCTGGGGCGCCACCTCCGGCTTATTTGTTGTTCTCAAGTACGGCATCTTGCCACGGGCGGCGCAAGAGACGCAGTCGTCCATTCGAACTAAGCGAAGTTTGAGGCACGCCAGTCGCCCGAAGAACTAGCCGGGACTTTCGTCCCTTCGAACCATTGTTGGCTGATGGCGCGCCGCTACGCTGGGTAGCCGCCGGATGATCCGGTGATTGCGCAGCCAGACAGGAGCGATGCGATGGCGGGCCCGCTGACGGGAATGAAGTTAATCGAAATGGTTGGCCTGGGGCCCGCGCCGTTCTGCGCCATGCTGCTGGCCGACATGGGCGCCGAGGTCATCCGCGTGCAACGCCCCGGCCAGGCCTTGGGCGAGCGAGCGCGCTTCGACGTGCTTAGCCGTGGCCGCCGCGCCATATCCCTGGACCTGCGCCAGGCCGAAGGCGTCGAAACCCTGCTGCAACTGGTGGAAGGCACCGATGCCCTGATCGAGGGTTTCCGCCCCGGTGTGATGGAGCGCCTCGGCCTGGGTCCGGAGCCGTGCCTGCAGCGCAATCCGAAACTGGTCTACGGCCGCATGACCGGCTGGGGCCAGGAGGGTCCGCTGGCCCAGGCTGCGGGCCATGACATCAACTACATCGCCCTGGCCGGCGCGCTGCACGCCATCGGCCGGCCCGGCGAGAAGCCAGTGGTGCCGCATAACTACATCGGTGACTTCGGTGGTGGTGGCATGCTGCTCGCCTTCGGGCTGCTCTGCGCGCTGCTGGAAGCAAGGCAGTCCGGGCACGGCCAGGTGGTGGATGCGGCCATGACCGACGGCACCGCGCTGCTCTCGGCCATGATGTACGGCTTCCGCGCCGCCGGCCGGCTCAGTGACGAGCGTGGCGTCAGCCTGCTCGATGGTGGTGCGCATTTCTACGACACCTACCAGTGCGCCGACGGCCAGTACATCGCCCTGGGCGCCATCGAGCCGCAGTTCTATGCCGAGCTGCTGCAGCGCTGCGGCATCGACGATCCGCACTTCCAGCAGCAGATGGACAAGCGCCAGTGGCCGGAACTCAAGGCGAAGCTCACCGCGTTGTTCCTCCAGCGCAGCCGCGCCCAATGGTGCGAGCTGCTGGAAGGAAGCGATGCCTGCTTTGCCCCGGTGCTGGACTGGGCCGAGGCCGCCGAACACCCGCACAACCGAGCGCGCGGTACCTACCTGGAACTCGGTGGTGTGCTCCAGCCCGCGCCGGCTCCGCGCTTCAGCCGCACGCCGGCGGCAACCCCGACCCTGCCTCAGGGTGAGCCGCAGAGCGAAGCCGTGCTGCGTGACTGGGGCGTGCCGGACGCGCGCATTGCCAGTTTGAAGAGCGCCGGAATCATCTGACCCGCGCCCCGTCCTCAACAACAAGAAAGGTGAAAAAGATGGAACGGCTATTCGATTACATCGTGGTCGGCGCGGGCTCGGCCGGATGCGCCGTGGCGAGCCGCCTGGCGGACGCCGGCTGCACGGTGGCGCTGCTGGAAACCGGCGGCCATGATCACCACGGCAAGGTCACGGTGCCAGTGGGCCTGGCACTGACCATCCCGCGCAAGTGTGACTACAACTACGCCTACGAAAGCACCGCACAGCCGAGCCTGGCCGGGCGCGCGAGTTACCTCCCGCGCGGCCGGGGACTGGGCGGCAGCTCGTCGATCAACGGCATGCTGTACCTGCGCGGCACTCCGTCGGACTACGACGGCTGGGCGCGCCTGGGTTGCGAGGGCTGGAGCTGGAAGGAGGTGCTGCCGTACTTCAAGCGCGCCGAGAACAACGAGCGCGTCGCCGGCCGTGATGACGAACTGCACGGCGGCAGCGGCCCGCTGCATGTGACCGATCCCCGTTCGCCGTGCTCCTGGGCGCGGCACTTCATCGAGGCGGCGGCTACTGCCGGCCACCCGTACAACCACGACTTCAACGGACCGCGGCAGGAGGGGGTAGGGTACTTCCAGGTCACCCAGTTCAACGGCGAGCGCTGGAACGCGGCGCGTGCCTACCTGCACCGCGGCAAGGCCGACGATGCGGCGCACAGTGGCGGCCGCGCCAACCTGCATGTGCTTACGGGCACCCGGGCATTGCGCATCCTGTTTCAGGACAAGCGGGCAACCGGCGTGCTGGTGGAGCGAGAGGGCAAGGAACTGGCGCTGCACGCGTCGCAGGAAGTGATCGTCTGCGCCGGCTCCCTGATATCACCACAGCTGCTGATGGTCTCCGGAGTCGGCCCGGCCGCGCATCTGCGCCAGATGGGCATCACCCCGCTGCACGATGCGCCCGAGGTAGGGCAGAACCTGCAGGAACACCCGGACCTGATCCTGCACAAGCGCATCTTCAGCACCGACCTGTTCGGCGTGACCGTTCGCGGTGCGCTCAGCTACCTGTGGCAGTGGCGCAAGTACAAGCGCGAGCGCGGTGGCCTGTTCACCCGCACCTTCACCGAGGCCGGCGCCTTCCTCAAGACTGATCCCGCCCTGGCGGATCCGGACATCCAGTTGCACTTCGTGATGTCCTCCGGCGACAACCATGGGCGCACCTTCCACTACGGCAGCGGCTATTCCGTCCATGTCTGCGTGCTGCGTCCGCACAGTCGCGGGCAGATCCGCCTGGCCAGCGCCGACATGCGCGATGCCCCGCAGATCGAGCTGAACCTGCTGAAGGACGAGCGCGACATGGCCACCATGCTCAAGGGCGTCAAGCTGGTGCACGAGATACTCGAACAGCCGGTGCTCGCGCGCTTCGGTGGACGGCCGCTGTTCCATGGTCACCTGAAGTTCGACGGCAGCGACGACGAGGCGGTCAAGCAAATGATCCGCGAGCATTGCGACAACGTTTACCACCCGGTGGGTAGTTGCCGGATGGGCGGCGACGAGCACTCGGTGGTCGACCCGCAGCTGCGTGTGCGGGGTGTGCAGGGGCTGCGGGTGGCGGATGCTTCGGTAATCCCGCTGCAGGTGGGCGGCAACACCAACGCGCCGACCATCATGATCGGCGAGAAGTGCGCCGATCTGGTGCTGGCCGACCGGACCAGCATGGAGCCGGGCCGCGCGGCTTCGCTGGGGGAAGTGCTGGCGAGCTGAGACAGGGTTGTACGGGGGAGGGCCGGGCGGCTTCGGACGTCCGGCCCTTTTTCATTGCGCCGCTGGGGCGTTCGCTCCTACGAAAGCCGTGCAGAGCTAAACCCGTAGGAGTGGATTTTATCCGCGATCCGCCGACAAGGCCGACGTCATTGGCGGGTTCGCGAGCAAGCTCGCTCCTACAGGCATGCGCCGGGCCGCTCTTCGTAGGAGCGAGCTTGCTCGCGAACCACCCGACGCCGTCCGACTCCCAGCTTCTAGTTCATTCGAACCACCCGCCAAACCACCGCAGCTTCATCCCTTCGACCGACGCCGTCGCCGGCGGCGCTCCCTAGTATCGAACCCACAAGAACAACATCCATTGGAGACCTGCCATGTACCTCACCCAAGGCCTGCAGCGCATGCTGCAGCAGGACCCCGACCACGTCGCGACCATCTTCCGCGGTCGTACGAGGACCTTCCGCGAGCAGGGTGAACGCGTCTCGCGCCTGGCTGCGGCCTTGCAGGCGCTGGGTATGCGCAGCGGCGACCGGGTCGGCATGCTGGCCCTGAATTCCGACCGTTACCTGGAGTACATGCTGGCCACCTGGTGGGGTGGCGGCGTGCTCAACCCGGTGAACATCCGCTGGAGTGTGCCCGAGATCGTCTACTCCCTGGACGACTGCCAGACCGAGATCCTGCTGATCGACGACCATTTCCTGCACCTGGCCGAAGGCATTCGCGCCGGCGCCAAGTGCGCCCCACTGCTGGTCCACGTTGGTGACGGCGAGGCGCCCGAGGGCATGCACTCCTTCGAGGGCCTGATCGCCCGCCACGAGCCAGTCGCCGATGCCATGCGTGGTGGCAACGACCTGGCTTCGATCATGTACACCGGTGGCACCACCGGTTTGCCCAAGGGCGTGATGCAGTCGCACATGAACCTCTGGTCCTCCGCCGTGGCGCGTCTTGCCGAGTTTCCGACAGAGGAAAACTCCCGGACCCTGCACGCGGCCCCGATGTTCCACACCGCTGCGATGGCGCGCTGCCTCAGTCAGGTCATCAGCGGCGACGTCAACGTCTTCATCCCGATGTTCGATGCGCTGGAAGTGATCCAGACCATCGAGCGCGAACGCATCAACGAAATGCTGCTGGTGCCGACCATGTTGCAGGCGGTGATCAACCATCCGGATTTCGAACGCCATGACCTGAGCTGCCTCAAGCGCATGGCCTACGGCGCCTCGCCGATTTCCCTGCCCGTGCTGGAACAGGCACTGGCGAAACTTCCGGGCGTGGCATTCATGCAGGCCTATGGCATGACCGAGTCCTCGCCGGTGATCTCCATCAGCCCGGAGTGGACCCATGAGGCCGAAGGTATCGCCAGCGGGCTGGTGCGCAGCGCTGGGCGCGGCGGCTATGGCGGCCTGGTCAAGGTGGTGGACGAGGACGGCAACGAGGTGCCCCGCGGCACGGTCGGCGAGGTCATCGTCTGCGGGCCCAACGTCATGCTTGGCTACTGGAATCGCCCGGAAGAGACCGCCAGGACCTTGCGCAATGGCTGGCTGCACACCGGCGACGGTGCCTACATGGACGAGCGCGGCTTCCTGTTCATCGTCGATCGCCTGAAGGACATGATCGTCACCGGCGGCGAGAACGTGTATTCCGCCGAGGTCGAGAACGTGGTGGCCCGCCACCCGGCCGTGCAGAGCTGCGCGGTGATCGGCATCCCCCATGAGCGTTGGGGCGAGGCGGTGCACGCGGTAGTGGTGCTGCGCGAAGGCAGCGACGTCTGCGCCGACGACATCCGCGCCCACTGCACCCAGCACATCGCCGGCTACAAGTGCCCGAAAACCGTCGAGTTCGTGACTGCGCTACCGCTTTCGGCGGCCGGCAAGGTCCTCAAGCGCGACCTGCGCGCTCCCTACTGGAAAGACCAGAAACGTGCCGTCAACTGATGGCGCGCTGCACGAAGCATCCCCAAGGAGAACGACATGAATAACAAAGTAGTGGTGGCCGGGGTCGGCATGATCCCCTTCACCAAGCCTGGCGCCAGCGACGAATACCACATCATGGGCGCCAACGCGGCCAAGGCCGCGCTGGCCGATGCCGGCGTCGATTACGCCCTGGTGCAACAGGCCTACGTCGGCTATGTCTACGGCGATTCCACCTGCGGCCAGGCCGCGGTGTACGGCGTGGGCCTCACCGGCATCCCGGTGATCAACGTCAACAACAACTGCGCCACAGGCTCCACCGCACTGTTCCTGGCGCGCCAGGCGGTCGAGAGCGGGGCGGTGGAATGCGCTATCGCCGTGGGTTTCGAGCAGATGGTCCCCGGCGCGCTGAAAGGCGCCTATACCGACCGCACCGGTCCGATGGACCGCTTTGCCAAGACCATGCAGCAGGTGCAGGGCTTCGACGAGCAGGCGCCGCGTGCCGCACAGTTCTTCGGCGGCGCCGGGCGTGCCTACATGAAGGAGTACGGCATCAGCCGCGAGACCTTCGCCCGCATCCGCGTCAAGGCCAGCCAGCACGCCGCGCGCAACCCGCTGGCGGTATTCCGCAACGTGGTGAGCGTCGAGGAAGTCATGGCTTCGCCGATGATCTTCGATCCGCTGACTCGCCTGCAGTGCTGCCCGCCGACCTGCGGCGCGGCCGCCGCCATCGTCTGCTCCGAGGCCTTCGCGAAGAAGCATGGCCTGCGCACCGACGTGGTGATCGCCGCCCAGGCCATGACCACTGACCGCAACAGCACCTTCGACGAAGGTGACATGCGCAAGGTCGTTGGCTACGACATGACTCGCAACGCTGCTGCCGCCGTGTACGAAAAGGCCGGCGTGGGTCCGCAGGACATCCAGGTAGTGGAGCTGCACGACTGCTTCACCGCCAACGAACTGATCACCTACGAAGGGCTGATGCTGACCCCCGAAGGCACCGCCGAGAAGTTCATCCTCGACGGCGACAACACCTACGGTGGTCGCATCGTCACCAATCCCTCCGGCGGCCTGCTGTCCAAGGGCCATCCGCTGGGTGCCACCGGCCTCGCCCAGTGCTTCGAGCTGACCCGTCAGCTGCGCGGCACCGCTGACTCCACCCAGGTGGACGGCGCGCGCTTCGCCCTGCAGCACAACCTGGGCCTGGGCGGCGCCTGCGTCGTCACCCTGTTCCAGCGCCAGTGATCCGGGAGACGCGAGCATGATCGACAAGAGCCATATCGGCGCGGTGGTTTCCAGCCATACGCAATTGGTCGAGGCGGGGCGCCTGCGCTTCTTCGCCAAAGCCACCGGCCAGGCGGATGCGCGTTACAGCGACGAGACCGCCGCCCGTGACGCCGGCTACCCCGGCCTGCCCGTGCCGCCGACCTTTCTCTTCTGCCTGGACATGGAAGCCGGCGGTTCGGGTTCGGTGCTCAAGCGCCTGAACATCGACCTCGGTCGCATCCTGCATGCCGAGCAGAGCTTCACCTACCACCGCATGGCCTTTGCCGGCGAGCGCCTGTCCTTCGAGACAAAGATCGTCGACATCTACGACAAGAAGGGCGGCGCCCTGGAGTTCGTGGTGCGCGAGACCCGCGTCACCAACGGCGCAGGCGAGCTGGTGGCGGAACTGCGCAACAGCCTGGTCGTACGCAACTAACGAGGAGCCGAGCGTGAACCTGAATGCAATTGCCGTCGGCGACGAACTGCCGAGCTTCACCACCGAGCCGGTGAATCGCACCACCCTGGCGCTGTACTGCGGCGCCTCGGGGGACCACAACCCGATCCACGTCGACATCGACTTCGCGAAGAAGGCGGGCATGCCGGACGTGTTCGCCCACGGGATGCTGTCCATGGCCTACCTGGGCCGGCTACTGACCAACTGGGTGCCGCAGGAGCGCCTGCGCGGATTCTCCGTGCGCTTCGCCGCCATTACCCACCTGGGCGACGCCATCACCTGCTCCGGCCGCGTTCTGGAGAAGGACGAAGCCGCCGGCACCGTACGCGTGGAAATCACCACCCGCAACCAGGCGGGTGAAATCAAATTGTCCGGCGAAGCCGTAGTGGCCCTGGACGCCTGAAACAGGAGAACGCAATGAACAAGAAACTCGACGGCAAAGTCGCCCTGATCACCGGCTCCGGCCGCGGCATCGGCCGTGAAGTCGCGCTGCAGCTTGCCGCGCTGGGTGCACGGGTGGTCATCAATGACCTGGACCAGGAGCCGGCGGAACAAACCGTCGCCGACATCCGCGCCGCCGGTGGCGATGCGATCGCCTGCATCGGCAGCGTCACCGCAACCGATTTCGCCGATCGTTTCCTGAAAACCGCCATGGACAACTTCGGCAGCGTCGACATCATCGTCAACAACGCCGGTTTCACCTGGGACAACGTGATCCAGAAGATGTCCGACGAGCAGTGGGGCGCCATCATCGACTGCCACCTGACCGCACCGTTCCGCATCCTGCGCGCTGCCCAGCCGATCCTCAGCGAGCTGGCCAAGAAAGACGCCGCCGAGGGCCGCGAGGTCCTGCGCAAGGTGGTCAACATCTCCTCCGGCGCCGCCGGGGGCAACGCCGGGCAGGCCAACTACTCCTCGGCCAAGGCCGGCATCCTCGGCATGACCAAGGCGCTGGCCAAGGAGTGGGGCCGCTACAAGGTCAACGTCAACGCGGTGGCCTTCGGGGTGATCGATACCCGCCTGACCCAGGCGCTGGCCGGCGAAGACAGCAAGACCGTCAACATCGAGGGTCGCGAGATCCGGGTCGGCGTGCAGAAGGCCCGTCTCGACGCGCTCAGCACCACCATTCCCCTCGGCCGTCCGGGCAAGGCGGAAGAGGCTGCCGGTGCCGTGGTGCTGTTCTGCCTGCCGGAATCCAACTACTGCTCCGGCCAGACCATCTACTGCGGCGGCGGCCCCGGCGGCAACTTCTAAGCCCCTCCGTCAAGCGCCCTGCGGTACCTCCTCGGTATCGCACGGCTGCACGTCCGATACCCGATGCAAGCGTCTCCTGAGGAATGCCCCATGAGTGCCTACAAATCCCCCTGGATCACTGAAGACCTGAACATCTTCCAGGAATCCGTGCGGCGCTTCGTCGCCGAAGAACAGGTGCCCCACGAAGAGCGTTGGGCCAAGCAGCAGCACGTCGACCGTGAAACCTGGCTGCGCGCCGGCCAGTGCGGAATGCTGCTGTTGAGCATTCCCGAGGAGTACGGCGGCATGGGCGGCAACTTCGCCCACGACGCCATTCTGACCCTGGAGCAAAGCCGCCAGGTGACCGCCAGCCTGGGCACCAACGTGCACAGCGGCATCGTTGCCCACTACATCCTGCGCTATGCCAGCGAGGCGCAGAAGCTCAAGTGGCTGCCGAAGATGGCCAGCGGCGAGCTGGTCGGCGCCATCGCCATGTCCGAGCCGGGTGCCGGTTCCGACCTAAAGAGCATCAAGTGCCGCGCCGTGAAGGATGGCAGCGACTACGTCATCAACGGTTCGAAGACCTTCATCACCAACGGCTACCACGCCGACCTGATCCTGGTGGTGACCAAGACCGACCCGGAGAAGGGCGCCAAGGGCACCTCGATCATCGTGGTCGAGACCCAGGACCTGCCCGGATTCCGTCGTGGCCGGATCCTCGAGAAGATCGGCCAGAAGGCCCAGGACACCGCCGAGCTGTTCTTCGACGACGTGCGCGTACCGCAGGAAAACCTGCTGGGCCCGGAGGAGGGCAAGGGCTTCATCCAGCTCATGCAGCAGCTGCCGCAGGAGCGCATGATCATCGCCCTCGGCGCGCTGGGCAGCATGGAGCGCGCGCTGAACGACACCGTCGAGTACGTGCGCAACCGCAAGGTATTCGGCCAGTCGCTGCTGGATATGCAGAACACCCGCTTCAAGCTCGCCGAGATGCGGACCACCTACACCATCGCCCGTACCTTCATCGACGACTGCATGGTCAAGGTGCTCAACGGCGAACTGGATGCCGAAACGGCGGCCATGGCCAAGTGGTGGGCCACCCAGCGCAATTGCGAAATCATCGACGAGTGCCTGCAACTGCACGGTGGCTACGGCTACATGATCGAGTACCCGATCGCGCGTCAGTTCGTGAACTCGCGGGTGAGCAAGATCTTCGGCGGCTCCAACGAAATCATGAAGGAAATCATCGCCCGCACGCTGTAAGCGATCCGCCCGCCGCGGTCCCTCGGGGACTGCCGGCGCGTTCGACCACCGACCCACCGCCCCCTGGAAACGGAATGAGACCTGCCATGAATGCGTCGACCATCGACCTGTCCATCGACAACGGCCTGGCCACTCTGGTCATGGCCCGTCCCGAGCGCAAGAACGCCCTGATCCCGCAGATGTTTGCTGAGCTGCTCGACGCACTGACGGATCTGCGACGCAATCCTGAAGTGCGAGCCGTATTGCTCACTGGCGCTGGAAACGATTTCTGCTCCGGTGGCGACATTGGCAACATGCAGGGCGATTACATCGAGGCCGCGAATGTCCGGCGCCGCATGGAGGAAAACAATCGCCTCCTGATGGCCATGGTCGACTTTGACAAGCCGATCATCGCTGCGGTTGACGGTGCTGCCTACGGTGCCGGTTTCAGCATCGCGCTCGCGGCGGATTTTGTGATTGCCTCTGAGCGGGCGCGTTTCTGCATGTCCTTTGCCCGCCTTGGCCTGGGGCCGGATCTGGGGGCGTCCTATACGCTGCCGCGTATCGTCGGACTGCAGAAAGCCAGGGAAATCATCTTCTCCGCCCGCGAAGTTTCCGCGCAGGAAGCCCAGCAGTTGGGCATCGCCCTTGAAGTCCATCCGGCAGACAGCTTCCGCGCTCGCGCCCAAGAGCTGGCCCGAGCCATGGCCAACCTGTCGCCCACTGCCTTCAGCATGACCAAGCGTCTTCTTGGCGTCTCACTGGAGAGCGACCTGCTCACGATGCTCGATGCCGAAGCCAGTAACCAGGCGGTGAGCATGGCCTCTACCTACCTCAAGGAGGCTGCCGGGCGCTTTGCTCGCAAGGAGGCGCCGCTCTATCAGTGGCCCGCCGCCAAGCGCGATAACGCCTGAGCGGTGAAACCAGACACAACAACAATGAGGGGTTTGCAATGAGCGCGTATGACCACCCGAACGGCACGGAGATCCGTGCGCTTCTCGACAGGCAGCGCAGCGCCTTTCTCGCGGCCGGCCCGTCTTCGGCCGAGCAGCGTATCGAACTGATCGACCGCGCCATCGGCCTGCTGGTCGATCACCAGGAAGAGATCGTCGAGTCCGTGGCCGCCGATTTTGGCCATCGAAGCAAGGACTTCAGCCGCGTGACCGAGGTCCTGTCGCCGCTGATGACCTTGAAGCAGACGAAGGCCCAATTGGCCGAGTGGATGAAGCCGGAGCAACGTCACAGTGATCGTGGCGACGCCTGGGTGCAGTACCAGCCCCTGGGTGTGGTGGGTATCGTCAGTCCGTGGAACTTCCCGGTAAACCTGGCCTTCGGCGGCCTGGCCGGCGCCCTGGCGGCGGGCAACCGGGTGATGATCAAGCCCTCCGAGTTCACGCCCCGGACCTCGGCGCTGATGGCTCGGATGATTCGCTCGGTGTATGCCGAGGACGAGGTCGCGGTGGTCACTGGCGGAGCGGATGTCGGCCAGGCGTTCTGCACCCAGCCATTCGACCATCTGCTGTTTACCGGCGCCACCAGCATCGGCAGGCAAGTGATGCGCGCCGCCGCCGAGAACCTGGTACCGGTGACCCTGGAGCTGGGCGGCAAGTCGCCCACCATCATTTCCCGTTCGGCCGACTTCAAGGCCGCGGTGACCAAGGTCATCACCGGCAAGATGCACAACGCCGGGCAGATCTGCCTGGCCCCGGACTACGTCTTCGTTCCCGAGGAATCGCTGGAAGAGTTCATCGCCATCGCCAAGGCGGTACTGGCCGGTTACTTCCCGACACTCAAGGACAATCCGGATTACACCTCGGTGATCAATGCACGGCATTTCGAGCGCCTGCTGGGGTACTTGAGCGAGGCTCGGGAGGCCGGTGTCGAACTGGTCGAGCTGAATCCCGCTGGCGAAGACTTCAGCGACCAGGCCCATCACAAGATCGCGCCGACCCTGCTGATCGATCCGGTGGACGGGTTACGCGTCATGCAGGACGAAATCTTCGGTCCTCTGCTGCCGGTCAAGCCGTACAAGGAGATCGCCGACGTGGTCGCCTATGTCAACGCACATCCGCGTCCGCTCGGCCTGTATTACTTCGGTAGCGACGCGGCGGAGGAGGAGTACGTGCTCACCCGCACCACCTCGGGCGGCGTCACCCTCAACGACGTGCTCAAGCACGTCGCTGTCGAAAGCCTGCCATTCGGCGGCGTGGGGCCCAGCGGCATGGGCGCCTACCACGGCCGCGATGGCTTCCGCACCTTCAGCCATGCCAAGGCGATCTTCCGCCCGGCCGAGGGCCCGGACCTGATGCGCCCGCCCTACGTCGATCAGTTGAAACAGATCGTCGCTTCGCTCATCACCCGCTGATTCCGGCCCGGCCGCGCCGGACGGGTTCCGTCACGCCGGGCCGATCTCTTTTCGAGGTAGTCATGAAAGCAGCTGTATTGCGTCAACCGGGCACCCCGCTGGTCATCGAGGACGTCGCCATCAGCAAGCCGGGACCGCGCGAGGTGCTGATCCGCACCGTGGCCGTGGGTGTGTGCCATTCCGACCTGCACTTCGTCGATGGCACTTATCCGTTCCCCATGCCGGTGGTCCTCGGTCACGAGGCGGCCGGCATCGTCGAGCAGGTCGGTTCCGAGGTGCGCTCGGTGAAGCCGGGCGACCATGTGGTGACCTGCCTGTCGGCCTACTGCGGGCATTGCGAGCATTGCGTGACCGGCCACCTTTCGCTGTGCGTGTCACCCGACACCAAGCGCGGCAAGGACGACGAGCCGCGCCTGAGCGAGATCCAGAGCCTCAAGCCGGTCAACCAGTTCATGAACCTGTCGTCCTTCGCCGAGCAGATGCTGGTGCACGAGAATGCCTGCGTCTCGATCCGCAAGGACATGCCCTTGGACCGCGCGGCGCTGCTCGGCTGCGCGGTGATCACTGGCACGGGGGCGGTGTTCAACACCGCCAAGGTGCGCCCTGGCGAAACCGTGGCGGTGATTGGCTGCGGCGGCATCGGCCTGTCGGCGATCAATGGCGCCGTGCTGGCCGGGGCGGGGCGGATCATCGCCATCGACCGGCTCGACTCAAAGCTGGAGCTGGCCCGTCGTTTCGGCGCCACCGACGTGATCAACGCGAGCGAGGGCGACGTGGTCAAGCAGGTGCTCGAGCTGACCCGTGGTGGCGTGCACCATGCCTTCGAGTGCATCGGCCTCAAGCAGACCTTCGAGCAGGCCTTCGGCATGCTCGTCCGCGGCGGCAGCGCAACGGTGATCGGCATGATCAAACCGGGGCAGAAGATCGAGCTGCACGGCTTCGACATCCTCGGCGAGCGCCGCATCCAGGGCTCCTTCATGGGCTCCAATCGCTTCCCGGTGGACATGCCGCGGCTGGTCGACTTCTACATGCAGGGCCGCCTCAAGCTCGACGAGATGATTTCCCAGCGCCTGAAGCTGGAGCATATCAACGAAGCCTTCGATGAGCTGCGCCGTGGCGAACTGGCGCGCTCGGTCATCGTTTTCGACCAGTGATACGCGGAGAACTCCCATGAAGACACGCATTACCGAACTGCTCGGCATCCGCTATCCGATCATCCAGGGCGGCATGATGTGGGTTGGCCGTGCCGAGATGGCCGCCGCCGTCTCCAACGCCGGCGGCCTGGGCATCCTCACCGCGCTGACCCAGCCGACCCCGGAGGCGCTGGCCGCCGAGATCGAGCGTTGCCGCACGCTGACCGACCAGCCGTTCGGGGTCAACCTGACCCTGTTGCCGTCGATCAACCCGCCGCCCTACGAGCAATACCTGGACGTCATCATCGCCAGCGGTGTGAAGGTGCTGGAGACCGCCGGCAACAACCCCGGCGAGTACATCGCAAAGGCCAAGGCCGCCGGCATAACGGTGATCCACAAGTGCGTGGCCGTGCGCCATGCGCTGAAGGCGCAGAGCCTGGGGGTGGACGCGGTGTCCATCGACGGCTTCGAATGCGCCGGCCACCCCGGCGAGGACGACGTACCCGGCCTGGTGCTGATCCCGCTGGCCGCGCGCCGCCTGCAGGTGCCAGTGATCGCGTCGGGCGGCATCGCCGACGGCGACGGCATGGCCGCCGCCCTGACACTGGGGGCGGAAGGGGTGAACATGGGCACACGCTTCTGCGCCACCCGCGAGGCGCCGATCCACGAGAACATCAAGCGTGCCCTGGTCGGCGCTACCGAGCGCGATACCCGGCTGATCTTCCGCACCCTGCACAACACTGCACGGGTGCTGCGCAACCCGATCTCCGAGGAAGTGGTGAGCATCGAGCAGCGCGGCAACGCGAAATTCGAGGATATCCGCCACCTGGTGGCCGGCGCCCGTGGTCGTGCCGCGCTGGAGAGTGGGGCGTCCGACGACGGCATCGTCACCGCCGGCCAGTGCGTCGGCCTGATCGACGACATTCCGACCTGCGCCGAACTGCTCGAACGCATGGTCCGCGACTGCCGCGCCGCTCTCGAGCGTGCGCGGACACTGGCTTGCTGAGGTCGCCATGGACTTCGAACTGACGATGGAACAGAAACTGCTGCAGGACAGCCTGCAGCGGTTCCTCGACGAGCATTACGGCTTTGCCCAGCGCATGGAAGCGGTGAACTCCGCTGACGGTTGGCGGCCGCAATGCTGGGAAGCCCTGGCGGAGGACCTGGGGGTCCTGGGGGCATCCTTCGCCGAGGAACATGGCGGGCTCGGTGGCGGCCTGCTGGAGAACCTGCTGGTCATGCAGTCCTTCGGCGGCGCGCTGGTGGTCGAGCCGTACCTGTCCACCGTGGTGATTGGTGGCGGCCTGCTCCAGCGGGTGGGTGGGGCACAGGCGCAGCGACTGATCCCGCAGATCATCGCCGGTGACCTGCGTATCGCCCTTGCGCAGCGGGAAGAGCAGGGGAGCGACTGCCTGCACGATGTTGCCTGTCGCGCGCAGCGGGAGGCCGAGGGCTACCGTCTCAACGGCAAGAAGTGCCTGGTGCTGGGCGCACCCTGGGCCAGCCATCTGCTGGTCAGCGCGCGCACCGCGGGCACCTCGCGCGAGCGCGACGGTATCAGCCTGTTCCTCGTCGAGAACGATGCCAAGGGGCTGCGGCGCCTGGACTATCCGACAGTGGATGGCAGCCGCGCCGCCGATATTCATTTCGACAACCTGTGGGTGCCGCAAAGCGCCTTGCTGGGGCCGGAAGGTCAGGGCTTTGCCCTGTTGCAGGGCGTGCTCGACGAGGCCCGGCTGGCGCATTGCGCCGAGGCGGTCGGCTGCATGCAGCGGATGCTCGCCGACACCCTGGCCTATGCCCGCGAGCGGCGGCAGTTCGGCGTGCCCATCGGCAGCTTCCAGGTGCTCCAGCACCGCATGGTGGAGATGCATATCCAGATCGAGCAGACGCTGTCGCTGACCTATCTGGCGGCCATGCGCGCCCTGGCATCACCCGCCGATCTCGCGCTCGCTGCCTGCGCGGCAACGGCGCAGGCCATCAAGGCCCTGCGCTTCGTCGGCCAGGCCGCGGTGCAGATCCACGGCGGCATGGGCATTACCGAGGAGCTGGCGTTGGGGCACTACTTCAAGCGGGCCACGGTGATGGAGCAGCAGTTCGGCTCCCTCGACCACCACGTGCGCCGGTACGCCAGCCTGGCGCTACCGCGGAGGGCACAGGCATGAATCTGCAATTCGGCATCGAAGAACAACGTTTCCGCGAAGAAGTGCGAGCCTGGATCGACGAGGCCTTCGACGACGAGCTGCGCGCGCTGATGCGACGCTCGAAGAACGGCTTCCTCGACAAGCTTGGCCAGCAGTGCTGGCAGAAGAAACTCCACGCTCGCGGCTGGGCCGCGCCAGACTGGCCCGCCGAGCATGGCGGCCCGGGCTGGACGCCGACGCAGCGCTACCTGTTCCAGTGTGAAATCGCCGCTGCCGGCTGCCCGCCGATTTCGCCGATGGGCATCAAGATGGTGGCGCCGGTGATCATGCGTTTCGGCAGCGAAGCGCAGAAGGCGCGCTTCCTGCCGCCGACGCTGTCGTCCGATATCTTCTGGTGCCAGGGCTACTCCGAGCCAGGAGCGGGCTCCGATCTTTCGGCCCTGAAGATGCGCGCGGAGCGCGACGGCGACGACTACCTGCTCAATGGCTCGAAGATCTGGACCACCCACGCGCAGTGGGCGGACTGGATGTTCTGCCTGGTTCGCACCAGCCGGGAGGCGAAGCAGCAGGCCGGCATCTCGTTCCTGCTGGTGGACATGAAGAGCCCCGGCATCCGCGTGAGTCCGCTGCCTTTGCTGGATGGCCCCTACCCGGGGGAGCAGGAGGTCAACGAGGTGTTCTTCGACAATGTGCGGGTACCGCTGGCCAACCGCATCGGCGAGGAAGGTCAAGGCTGGACCTGCGCCAAGTACCTGCTCGAATTCGAACGCGGCAACAGCTACGGACCAGCACTGCGCTACCAGCTGGGGCAGGTACTGCAGCTGGCCGAACGCCTGCCCGGCGACGACGGCCGGCCGATGGCCGAGGACCTCGATTTCCAGCGGCGCTATTGCGAACTGGCGATTCGCGTCGAGGCCGTGGAGGCGACCGAACTGCGACTTTTTTCCGGGCAGCGCTCCGGCAGTTCGGTGGGTGCCGCCTCCAGCATGGTCAAGCTGGTCGGCACCGAAACCAAGCAGGCCATCAGCGAGCTGGCGATCGAGGTGGCCGGGCCACGGGGCTGGCCCTTCGTTCGTGACACCTGGGCCGAGAACCGTGGTCGCGACGTGGAGGCCAATCCCGGTTCGCCCGAGCTGGCGGCGTTGCTGCCGCGCTACTTCAACTACCGCAAGACATCCGTCTACGGCGGCACCAGCGAGATCCAGCGCAACATCATCGCCAAGCAGATACTCGGACTCTGAGCATTGCCATGAATCTTCCCGTGAATTCGCAAGACCCTGTCGAGCCCGGCTGCGAGCCGGAGCTGCCGCCTGGCTTCCAGCCGATGGCCCGTCCCGGCTTCGTCAACAACTGCGGTGGCATGTACGTGAACCTGGAACGCCGGATGGTCGCCGCGCGCATCCTGCCGGAACATCTCAACCCGCTGGGCATCGCCCATGGCGGCTTTCTCGCCACCCTGGCCGACACCGGCTTTGGCACCGCGATCAAGCTGACCGCAGGTTCCGAGCTGCCGCCGGCCACCATCAACCTCGACATGGACTACCTGAGCCCGGCGCTGCCCGGGCGCTGGATCGAGGTCCAGGTGCAGATCCACAAGCTTGGCCGCAGCATCAGCGTGGCCAGTTGCAGCCTGCTCGACGGCGACACCCTGGTGGCGCGGGGCAAGGGCACCTTCATCAACAACACGCGCAGCCTGCACGGCCGGACGCAGTGACCCAGGAGCCAGACATGGCCGAGACTTCCCAAGCCACCGCGCCCGTCGGGCCGGAGGCGCAGTACCAGCGGTTCCTCCAGCAGGGCCGCTTCATGCTGCAGCGCAGCGTCTCCAGTGGCCGCTACGTGTTCTACCCGCGGGTGGCCATCCCCGGCACCGGCGAGACCGACCTGGAATGGGTCGAAGCCGCCGGCACCGGACGCATCTACGCCATCACCGTGAACCGCTCGCGCAACGCCAGCCACAACGTGGCATTGATCGACCTGGACGAGGGCGTACGCATGATGTCGCGCATCGAAGGCCGCGAAACCGCGCCCATCGGCAGCCGCGTGAAGGCCCGGGTGATCGAGGAAGACGGGCAGGCGCTCGTGGTGTTCGACGTGATCGACGAGGTGCAGGCATGAATTCGTCCCTCCGCGGCAAGACCGCCATCGTCGGTATCGGCAGCGCCGGCATCGGCGAGGCCCACGGCTTCAGCGCCATGGAACTGCTCGGCGAGGCCTCGCTGAAGGCCATCGCCGATGCCGGGCTGAAACTCTCCGACGTCGACGCGGTATTCGCCGCCACCAGTTCCCATGCCTTCCCGACGCTGTCGGTGTGCGAATACCTCGGCATCAAACCCAAATTCGTCGATGGCACCAATGTCGGCGGCTCCAGCTTCGAATGGCACTTGCTGCAGGCGACCCTGGCGCTGCAGGCCGGGCTGTGCGACGTGGCGCTGATCTGCTACGGCTCCAACCAGCGCACCGCCGGCGGCAAGCTGGTGTCGATGAGCGAACCGCAGTGGCACGAGACGGCGTACAAGCCACGCCATCCGATCACTTCCTATGCGCTGGCGGCCAGCCGGTACATGCACCAGTACGGCACCACCCGCGAGCAACTGGCGGAAGTGGCGCTGGCCGCGCGGGGCTGGGCCAACCTCAATCCCGAGGCCTTCGCTCGCGGTCCGCTGACGATGGACGACGTCCTTGCCGCGCGGATGGTCAGCGATCCGTTGAGCGCCGCCGACTGCTGCCTGGTCACCGATGGCGCCGGCGCCTGCATCATGGTCCGCGCCGATCGCGCCCGAGATTTGCCGAACAAGCCGGCGTACTTCCTCGGCGCTGCCGGTGCGCAATGGCACCGCTCGGTGGTGTGCATGCCCGACCTGACCGTCACCGCCGCCTCGGAAAGCGGTCCGCGCGCCATGCAGATGGCCGGCGTGAGCCACGCCGATGTGGACCTGGTGATGCTCTATGACGCCTTCACCATCAACACCATCCTGTTCCTCGAAGACCTCGGTTTCTGCGCCAAGGGGGAGGGCGGCCACTTCGTCCAGGGTGGGCGTATCGCTCCCGGCGGCGAGCTGGCGGTGAATACCAACGGTGGCGGCCTGTCCTGCGTGCATCCGGGGATGTACGGGATGTTCCTGATCCTCGAAGCGGTAACGCAGATTCGTGGCCAGGCAGGCGCGCGACAGCTGAAGAAGGCCGATATCGCCCTGCTGCATGGCAATGGCGGCACGCTGTCGAGCCAGGTCACGGCCTTCCTGGGGAGTGAAGCGGTGCTCTGACCCCGCGTCGGGGTTGCAGGACGCACCTACGAAACGCAAAAGCCCGCTCGGCCCTGTGCCGCGCGGGCTTTCTGCTTTTTCGGCAGCCGAAAGATCCACCCCGAAATTGGTCCGAACGAACTACAGCCAGCTCCGCGCCGCATCCCGATACTCGACGGCAGAACCCAACCCGTCGCGCCTGCGCGGCCGACAAGAACAACAGGTCTGAGGAACACCTCGATGGACATCCACTACACGCCCGAAGAGCTGGCCTTCCGCGAGGAAGTGCGGGCCTTCCTGCGCGACAAGCTGCCGGCCGAGTTGGCCGCCAAGGTCAAGCTCGGCAAGCGCCTGAGCAAGGAAGACAACGTCTTCTGGATGCGCACCCTGAACGATCGCGGCTGGCACGCCTCCCTCTGGCCCGTGGAGTACGGCGGTACCGGCTGGAGCGTGGTGCAGAAGTACATCTTCGAGGAAGAATGCGCGATTGCCGGCGCGCCCCGTGTGCTGCCGTTCGGCGCAGTGATGGTCGGCCCGGTGATCATCAACTTCGGTACCGAGGAGCAGAAGGCCCATTACCTGCCGCGCATCCTCGACATGACCGATTGGTGGGCGCAGGGCTACTCCGAGCCGGGCTCCGGCTCCGACCTCGCCAGCCTGAAGACCCGCGCCGTGCGCGAGGGTGATCACTACATCGTCAACGGCCAGAAGACCTGGACCACCATGGGCCAGCATGCCGACTGGATTTTCTGCCTGGTGCGCACCGACCCGCAGGCCAAGGCCCAACGTGGCATCAGCTTCCTGCTGATCGACATGAAATCCCCAGGCATCACCGTGCGCCCGATCATCACCCTGGATGGCGAGCATGAGGTCAACGAAGTCTTCTTCGACAACGTAAAGGTGCCGGTGGCCAACCTGGTCGGCCAGGAGAACGACGGCTGGACCTGCGCCAAGTACCTGCTCACCCACGAGCGCACCGGCCTTGCCGGCATCGGCTTCTCCAAGCAGTTGCTGCGCCAGCTCAAGGCCATCGCCGCCCGTGAGCGCAAGGGGGGCAGGGCGCTGATCGACGATCCGCTGTTCCGTGCCCAGATCGCCGAGCTGGAGATGCAACTGATGGCCGCCGAGATGAGCAACCTGCGCATCCTTGCCGCTGCCCGTGAAGGCGGCGGCAGCGGCGCCGAAAGCTCGATCCTCAAGGTGCGCGGCACCGAGATCCGCCAGGCCATCACCCACCTGCTGCGCAAGGCCGTCGGCCCCTACGCACTACCGTTCCTCGAAGAGGAAATGGAAGCCTGCTCGGGCGACCTGCTGCACACCGACTACAGCGCCACCGCTGCCAGCCAGTATTTCATCATGCGCAAGCTCTCGATCTACGGCGGCTCCAACGAAATCCAGAAGAACATCGTTTCCAAAGTGAACCTCGGACTCTGAGAGGCAGCCGACCATGGACTTCAAACTCACTGAAGAGCAGCAGATGCTGCAAGACACGGCGGCGCGTCTGGTGCGTGATGCCTACGGATTCGAACAGCGCGAGGCCTATCGCCGTGGCGAGCTGGGCTTCAGCGCCGACTTCTGGCGCCAGCTCGGGGAGCTGGGCCTGACCGGCGTGTCCCTGCCCGAAGCCTACGGCGGTTTCGGCGGCGGCGTGGACAGCATGCTGGTGCACACCGAGCTGGGCCGTGGCCTGTGCCTGGAGCCCTACCTGCAGTCGGTGGTCTTTGCCGGCGGCCTGCTGGACCAACTCGGCAGCGACGCGCAGAAGGACCAGCTGCTCACTCAGGTTGCCAGTGGCGAGCTGCAGTTGGCGGTGGCCTTCGAGGAACCGCAGAGCCACTACGAACTGAACACCGTGGCGACCCGCGCCGAGCCGGTGAACGGCGGCTGGCGGCTGTCCGGGCGCAAGGTCGCGGTGATCGGCGGGCACAGCGCCGGGCTGATCCTGGTGTCCGCCCGCGTCGCCGGCGGCGAGCATGACCAGCAGGGCATCGGCCTGTTCCTCCTCGATCCGGCCGAAGCGGGCGTGAAGCGTCGCGTCTACCCGACCGCCGATGGCTTCAAGGCTTGCGAACTGTTCCTGGACGGTGCCTTCGTCTCCGCCGAGCACGTGCTGGGCGAGCCGGGGCAGGCTTTCGACGCGCTGCGTTACCAGCAGGGACGCGCCATCGCCGCCCAGTGCGCCGAGGCGGTGGGCGCCATGGAGGCGACCTGCGAGCTGACCCTGGAGTACCTGAAGACCCGCAAGCAGTTCGGTGTCACTATCGGCTCCTTCCAGGTGCTGCAACACCGCATGGTGGACATGCGCGCCGAACTTGACCAGGCCAGCAGCATGGCGATCCTCGCCGCCTGCGTCGCCGACCAGCCGGACAGCGCCGAACGCAGCCGCGCCCTGGCTGCCGCCAAGTACATCGTCACCCGCGCCGGACGCTTCATCGCCGAGCAATGCATCCAGCTGCACGGTGGCATCGGCCTGACCGACGAATACCTGGGTTCGCACTACGCCAAGCACCTGGTGATGATCAGCCACCAGTTCGGCGACGACGACCATCACCTGCAGACCTTCGTCCATTTGATGGATGTGGCCTGACACCATTCGCGAGCAAGCTCGCTCCTACAAAAAATCGCACCGGCGCAAGCCCGGATCTGTAGGAGCGAGCTTGCTCGCGAACCTCCCCAACCGCAGCGCCGATGCAAGCCGGCGTTAGCCGAGGAAATAACTGATGAAAGTACTGGTCGCGGTAAAGCGCGTGGTCGATTACAACGTCAAGGTCCGCGTCAAGGCGGACAACTCCGGCGTCGATCTCGCCAACGTCAAGATGTCCATGAACCCCTTCTGCGAAATCGCCGTGGAAGAAGCCGTTCGCCTGAAAGAGAAAGGCGTCGCCACCGAGATCGTTGCGGTCTCCGTCGGCCCGACTGCCGCCCAGGAGCAACTGCGTACCGCGCTGGCTCTGGGTGCTGATCGCGCCATCCTCGTTGAAACCAACGAAGAACTGAGCTCCCTGGCTATCGCCAAGTCGCTGAAAGCCCTGGTCGACAAAGAGCAGCCGCAGCTGGTCATCCTCGGCAAGCAGGCCATCGACAGCGACAACAACCAGACCGGCCAGATGCTGGCTGCGCTGTCCGGCTACGCCCAGGGCACCTTCGCCTCCAAGGTCATCGTTGCTGGCGACAAGGTCAACGTCACCCGTGAAATCGACGGCGGCCTGCAGACCGTTGCCCTGAACCTGCCGGCGATCGTCACCACCGACCTGCGCCTGAACGAGCCGCGCTATGCGTCGCTGCCGAACATCATGAAGGCGAAGAAGAAGCCGCTGGAAACCCTTACGCCCGAGGCATTGGGCATCTCCACGGCCTCGACGGTGAAGACGCTCAAGGTCGAAGCGCCTGCTGCACGCAGCGCCGGCATCAAGGTGAAATCGGTGGCCGAACTGGTCGAGAAACTGAAGAACGAAGCGAAGGTGATCTGATGGCTGTCCTGGTTGTTGCAGAACATTCGAATGGCGCGCTGGCCTCGGCGACGCTGAACACCGTTAGCGCCGCGCAGAAGATCGGTGGCGATATCGCCATCCTGGTCGCTGGCCAGAACGTCGGTGGCGTGGCCGAAACCGCTGCCAAGATCGCTGGTGTTTCCAAGGTGCTGGTCGCCGACAACGCTGCCTACGCTCACCAGCTGCCGGAGAACGTTGCTCCGCTGCTGGCGTCCATCGCCCGCGATTTCAGCCATGTGCTGGCCCCGGCGACCACCAATGGCAAGAACTTCCTGCCGCGCGTCGCCGCCCTGCTGGACGTCGACCAGATCTCCGAGATCATCGAAGTGGTCAGCGCCGACACCTTCAAGCGCCCGATCTACGCCGGTAACGCCATCGCTACCGTGCAGTCCTCGGCTGCCGTCAAGGTCATCACCGTACGTGGCACCGGCTTCGACGCCGCTGCTGCCGAAGGTGGTTCCGCTGCTGTTGAAGCGGTTTCCGGCCCGGCTGACGCCGGCAAGTCCGCCTTCGTGGGCGAAGAACTGGCCAAGTCCGACCGTCCGGAACTGACCGCTGCCAAGATCGTCGTTTCCGGCGGCCGCGGCATGGGCAATGGCGACAACTTCAAGATCCTCTACGCCCTGGCTGACAAGCTGGGCGCCGCTGTCGGTGCTTCCCGCGCCGCGGTCGACGCCGGCTTCGTGCCGAACGACATGCAGGTCGGCCAGACCGGCAAGATCGTTGCACCACAGCTGTACATCGCGGTGGGCATCTCCGGTGCCATCCAGCACCTGGCGGGCATGAAGGACTCCAAGGTGATCGTTGCGATCAACAAGGACGAAGAGGCGCCGATCTTCCAGGTTGCCGACTACGGTCTGGTGGGGGATCTTTTCGAGGCCGTGCCGAGCCTCGAAGCGGCCGTCTGAGGCGTGCCGCCGCTCCGGGACCTTGCGGCCCCGGAGCTTCGTTCTCTGTAGCTGCGGCTCCTCAGGCGCTCTTGAGGTAATGCCGGATGCGGATGTCCACGCCCTGGGTCTGGAACTGGCGCGCTGCCGCTTCGATCTTCAGTTCGCCGCGGGTGACCCGCTGGTGGTGGCGCAGGTGCTCCAGCCAGGACTCATCAATGAAGAATTCCAGCCAATGGCGCGGGTTCTCGCTGTCCTGCACCAGTTCCCAGGAAATCGCCCCGTTGCGCCGGCGCATGCCGCGCACATCCTTCATCGCCTGCTGGAAGGCGTCGGCCTTGGCCGGATCGATGTCGTATTCCAGGGTGATCAGCACCGGGCCGCGCTCCTGGTCCACGCCTTCGACGAGGATCGGCGCCGGCCAGTGTAGCGACGGCGCCAGGTCTTCCGCCTCGGTGACGGGCAGGCGGAAGCGCAGGCTGGCGAGCAGCCCCGCCAGCAGCACCGCGCTGGCGCACAGCAGCGCGAGGGTGATCGAGGCGCGGCTGGCGACGAAGCCCCACAGGGTGCCGCCGGCGGCCATGCTGCCGAAGAACACCAGGATGTACACGGCCAGCGCCCGTGCCCGGACCCACGCCGGCACCGAGGTCTGGGCCGCCACCTGCAGGCTGGAGAGCACGGCGATCCACGCCGCGCCGCTGAGCAGCATCACCGGCACCAGCAGGTACAGGTTGCGCAGCAGTGCCAGGGCGATCAGCACCAGCGCGTAGACTGCGCTGGAGAGCACCACCAGGCGGTCGCTGCCCAGGCGCTCGCGCAAGGCCGGCAGGAACGCTGCGCCCAGTACCGCGCCAACGCCGACGCTGCCCAGCAGCAGGCCGAAGTCCATGGCGCTGCCGTGCAGCTCGCCGCGGACGATCAACGGCAGCAGCGACATGCCGGCACTGGCGCCGAGGAAGAACGCCAGCGCGCGCACCAGCACCGCCTGCAAGGGGCGGGAACTTCGGCTGTAGCGCCAGCCGGCGCGCAGCGCGCCGAGCAGACGTTCGGCCGGCAGCACCGAAGGCCTGGTTTCGCGCTTCCAGGCCCAAAGCACGCCGATCACCGCGAAGAACGACAGGGCATTCAGGGCGAAGGTCAGCCAGGGACCGACGAGGCTGACCAGCACACCCGCGATGGCCGGGCCGACCGCCCGCGCCAGGTTGACCCCGACGCTGGACAGCGCCACCGCCGCCGGTAGTTCGCCCTTGTCCACCAACTCGGGAGTCGTCGCGCTCCAGGCCGGCATCATCAACGCGGTGCCGATGCCCATGCACAGGGTCAATCCCAGCAGCAGCCAGACCGTGGTCAGGCCGAGCAGGGTGAGTGCGGCCAGCAGCGTGGCGACCGCCGCCATCCACAGTTGCACGCCCAGCAGGTAGCGGCGTTTGTCGACGATATCGGCCAGGGCGCCGGCCGGCAGCGCGAGGAAGAACATCGGCAGGGAGCCGGCCACCTGCACCAGGGCCACGTTCAGGGGGCTGGCCGACAGTGACGTCATCAGCCAGCCGGCGCCCACTTCGTGCATCCAGGTGCCGATGTTCGAGGCGATGCTGGCCAGCCACAGCCAGCGGAAGGTGGTCTGGCGCAGCGGGCTCCAGGGAGACGAGGCGGTCGAGGATTGGGACATGTTCAGCGCCAGGGTTTCGGAAGGGATTCGTGAATCAGGTATAGGCGATCGCCGAGAAGGCGCTTCAGGACAGCCACGCAGGCACCGCCCGCTCTTTGGAGATTTTGCCGCTCAGGGAGAGTCCACCGGGCCCGGCAATGAGCAGGGTGACGAAGATGATCAACAGCAACCAGGCGAACTGCCCTTCGGCCACGCTCCATTCCGGATGCACGAAGACCAGCGCCACCAGCAGCACGCTGAGGATCGGCAGGCAGGCGAGACGGGTCAGCACGCCCAGCATGATCGGCAGGGGACAGATCACTTCGGCGAAGATCGCCAGGCTCAGCGTCGGCACGGGCCCCAGGTGGAACGGGTCCTCGATGACGGTCAGCTCATGGCTGAAATTCAGCAGCTTGGGCAGGCCATGGACCCAGAGCAGGAGCAGGCAGCCGGACACGCGCAGGTACAGCAGCGCCCAGTCGGTCGAGGAGCGGGGCATGGCGTCACCTTCCAGATCTGTTGAGGAATCTTGAGGATGGTCCATGCGCCGCCGGGTGTCTTGTATCGATGTGCCGGATTGGCAGTCAGATGGATAGCCTAGTCACCGGCCCGATGGGAACGTCGCCATCTCGACGGGGACGCGCCGGTGATCCTCTGGAATACCCGGGAAAAGTGCGATTGGTCCGAGAAACCGCAGTCCAGACCGATCTGCGACAGGTTCAGCGCCGTGTGCAACATCAGCTGCTTGGCCTTGTCCACGCGCATTTGCAGCAGCCATTCATGGGGCGTCATGCCGGTGCTGCGCTTGAAGGCGCGGGTGAAATAACTGCGCGAGAGCGCGCACTCCTGGGCCAGCTCGGCAACCGACAGGCCATCGGACAGGTGATGGGCGATCAGCTCCTTGGCGCGCCGTGCCTGCCAGTCGGACAGCCCCTTGGCCGGCTCGGGCCAATCCGCCGTATTCCCGTAGCGGGCGCTGATGTGCGTACAGAGCGCGAGCATGACCTGGTCGACGAACAGCCGGTTCACTTGGCCGGGCATCGTCAGGGCGGGCAGCAGGGATTGGGTGAGGTGGTAGACGACCGGGTCCAGGGTGCCGGGCGGGCAGTTCAGGGCGATGCGCCGGCTGAGACCTTCCTCGTAGAGCGCCTCTTCCAGCGGGGCGCGTGGCAGGTTGATGCGCAGGTTGTCGTAAGGCGCGAGGTGCTGGCATTTCACCTCGTCGCCCAGGTAGGCGATGGAGGTGCTCTCACGAACGTGGCCGCCCTTGTAGCTCAGCCGCCCGCCACGCCACAGGCGGTGGGAGGCGAAGTCTTCGAGCTGGACGATGACCGAGAAACTGTCGCTGCAGGGGATGTCCAGGATGCTGTTCGGATCGGGGTTGCGGTGGCTGTTGCGCAGGATCGAGTACTGGCCGGCGCTGAATGGCGGGGTGGCCGGGTGGGCTGCGGCACGGGCGTCGGTGGGCTTGTGCATGGGTACGCGGTCCTCGTGAACGGAATACAGGGGCCTGGCTACCGGTCGTGCAGTGCCGGCCCACCGCTTGGCATCACTGGGGTGCGGGGGCGACGGGGCGTTTCATGGCGCTGAATGGTCCCAGTACGGTGGATCGCCGAAGCGTTCGGTGAAGAAGTCGACGAATGCCCGGACCTTCTTCGAATTGCGTCGGTTCGGCAGGTAGACGGCATACACGCCGCTGTCCTCGCCGTTCACGCCCGCCCGCCATTCCGGCAGCAGGACCTGCAACCGGCCGGCCTCGATGTCCTCGCCCAGCAGCCAGCTGGGCATCAGGATCAGCCCCATGCCATCCAGCGCCGCCTGGCGCAGTACCTGTGAGCTGTTGGCGCGCAGCGGTCCACTGACCCGCACGCTTTCCTCGCTGTGTCCGCAGAAGTGCCATAGGCGGCTGCCCCGGGCATAGGCGAAGGTCAGGCACGCATGCTGGGCGAGCTCGGCCGGGGTGCGTGGGCTGCCGTGGCGCTGCAGGTAGTCCGGGCTGGCGCAGAGCAGGCGGCGGTGCGGCGCCATGCGGCGGGCAACCACGTGGGGCGAGTCGACGTTGCCCAGGCGAACGGCGAGGTCGAGGCGTTGCTCCACCAGGTCCGCCATCTCGTCGGACAGCACCAGGTCCAGGGTGATGCCGGGGTAACGCTCGGCGAAGTCCGAAAGCCCGGGGGCGATGTGCAGCTGCCCGAAGGCGACCGGCAGGCTGACGCGCAACTGACCGCGTGGCGGGCCCTCCGCCTCGCTGACTTCCAGGTTGGCGCTCTCCAGGTCCGCCAGCAGACGCACGGCGTGCTCGTAGTAGGTTTCCCCGGCCGCGGTCAGCGTGACCCGCCGGGTCGAGCGATTGAGCAGGCGTGTTCCCAGGTGCTGCTCCAGAGCATCCACCTGGCGGGTGACCGAGGAGGTCGCCAGGCCCATCTGCCGCCCGGCGGAGGCGAATCCGCCAGCTTCCACGGTGGTGATGAACGCGTTGAGTGCCGCGAAACTGTCCATGCTTTCACCATTGCGTTCTGTGCAACGAAGTTGCCTGAATCTTCCGGATTATCAATCTGGTTCGTCAAGCATAGATTGCTTCCCAACAGGAGGACGCAACCATGTCTGACACCCAAGCAACCTCGCAAACCCCACGCCGCGCACTGGTCATCGGCGGCTCCCTGGCCGGCCTGTTCGTCGGCAACCTGCTGCGGCGCATCGGCTGGAGCGTGGACATCTTCGAGCGCTCCGCCCATGACCTGGACAGCCGTGGCGGCGGAATCGTGCTGCAACCCGAAGTGGTGGCGGCGATCCGCGTCGCCGGCATCGACGCCAGCCACCTGGACCTCGGCGTGCCCTCGGTGCACCGCACCGTGCTGCGGCCCGACGGTTCGATCCGCAGCAAGCACCATTCCCCGCAGATGCAGACGTCCTGGTCGCTGATCTACACCACCTTGCGCAATGCCTTTGGCGACGAGCACTACCACCGTGGCCAGGCGCTGGTGAGTATCGAGCAGCCGGACGCCGGGCAGGTGATCGCGCATTTCGCCGACGGACACCAGGAGCGCGCCGACCTGCTGATCGGCGCGGACGGCGGCAACTCGGCGGTGCGTGCCCAGTTCTGGCCGGACGCCGAGCCGACCTATGCCGGCTACGTCGCCTGGCGCGGACTGCTGCCGGAGAACGACGTACCCGCCATCGCCCGCGACGTGCTGCTGGGTGACTTCGGTTTCGCCAACAACCAGCAGTCGCACATCCTGGGCTACCTCGTGCCCGGCGAGGGCAACGACACCCGGCCGGGGCACCGCTTCTACAACTGGGTCTGGTACCGCGTCGTCGATGCTGCGGTCCTGCCGGACGTAATGACCGATGCCGATGGCCGCCATCGGGGCTATTCGGTGCCCGAAGGCCAGCTCGCGCCGGCCTGGCGCGAACACCTCTACCGCGATGCCGATGCGTTGCTGCCGCCAGCCTTCCGCGCGACGGTCCGGGCCACGCCGGAGCCTTTCGTCCAGGCCATTCGCGACCTCGCCGTGCCGCACATGGTGGACCACCGCGTGGTGTTGATCGGCGATGCCGCCGCGATACCCCGGCCACACACCGCCGCCAGTACCTCGAAGGCCGCCAGCAACGCGCTGGCCCTGATGAACGCCCTGGCGCGCTACCCGAACGATCCCGATCGCGCGCTCGCACTCTGGGAAGGCCCGCAGCTCGCGCTGGGCCGCAGCCTCTACGACTACGGCCGGGAGATCGGCGATCACCTGTTGTTCCACCGTTTGCCGGCGCATCCGGCTGCCTGACCCCAACCCCGATACGGAGATTCCGACATGACTCAGAACCTTTTCCAGCCCATTGCCGTAGGTCCTTTCGACTTGCCCCACCGCGTGGTCATGGCACCGCTCACCCGCTCGCGGGCCGGCCAGCCAGGCGACGTCCCCACGGGCCTGAACATCGAGTACTACCGCCAGCGCGCCAGTGCCGCACTGATCATCACCGAGGCGACGCAGATTTCCCGCCAGGGCCAGGGCTATGCCTGGACTCCGGGCATCTACAGCCAGGCGCAGGTCGACGCCTGGCGCCAGGTCGCCGATGCCGTGCACGATGCCGACGGGCTGATCTTCATGCAGCTCTGGCACGTGGGCCGCGTTTCACACCCCAGCTTCCAGCCGGACGGCGCCTTGCCGGTGGCGCCCAGCGCCTTGCCGGTGCCGGGCAGGACCTTCATCGTCGATGCGAACGGCGAGGGCACCTGGGGTGAGATCCCGGTGCCCCAGGAACTGACGATCCAGGGCATCCAGGCCATCGTCGAGGATTACCGCCAGGCCGCCCGCAAGGCCCTGCAGGCCGGCATGGACGGGGTGGAGATCCACGCCGGGAATGGTTACCTGATCGACCAGTTCATCAATAGCCAGAGCAACCAGCGACAGGACGCCTACGGCGGCGACTACCGCAACCGCGCCCGGCTGCTGCTGGAGGTGGTCGAAGCGGTGGTCGAGGAGGTCGGGGCCGAGCGTGTCGGTGTGCGCCTCACACCCATGGGACGCTTCATGGGCATGGGCGACGACACCCCGGAGGCCACCTTCGGCTACATCGTCGAAGCGCTGAACCGCTACGGGCTGGCCTACCTGCACCTGGTCGAACCGATGATGGTCGGCACCGTGAAGGACGAGCAGGTCGACCCGCGCTGGGATCTCATCATCGGCCAACTTCGCGAGGCCTGGAGTGGCGTGCTGATCCTGGCCGGCGGGTACGACGCACAGACCGCGGAGACTGCGCTGGCCAATGGCCGGGCGGACCTGATCGCCTTCGGCCGGCCCTTCATCGCCAACCCAGACCTGCCGCGCCGGCTGCGCGAGGGGCTGCCGCTCAACCTGCCCGATGCCGCCAGCTTCTTCGGCGGCGACCATCGCGGCTACACCGACTACCCATTGCACGGCTGAACGAACCTGAAGGAGGAACGAGCCATGAGCACACTGCACTACCTCTACGATCCCTTCTGCGCCTGGTGCTATGGCGCGGCACCGATGATCGATGCCGCCCGCGGCGTGGCCGGCCTGGCCATCCAGCCCCATGGCGTGGGCATGCTGTCCGGCGACAAGGCCCGCTTCATGGGGGCCGACTGGCGCGACTTCGTCCGTCCTCATGAGGAACGGGTGACCCAACTGACCGGCCAGCCGTTCGGGGTGGCCTATACCGACGGTATCCAGGAGCGCGAGGACGTCCGTCTCGACTCCTCGGTGCCCATCGTCGCGATGCTGGTGGCCGAAGAGCTGGCCGGACGCGGCGTCGAACTGCTCGAACGGCTGCACAGCGCCTATTTCCAGGAAGGCCGCGAAGTTGCGGACCCGCAGGTGGCGATCGAGCTGGCAGCCGAGATCGGCCTGGATCGCCAGGCCTTCGCGGAGCGCTTCGCCGCCTTCACCGGCGACGAGCTGAAGGCGCACCTGCGCGACAGCCAGGGCTGGATGCAGCGCCTCCAGGCACGCGGCTTTCCGGCCTTCGCCCTGGAGCATGACGGTCGCCTGGAGGTGCTGCCGGTGGGGCATTACCTGTCCCACCCCGAGCGCTTCAAGGAAAAGTTGCAGAGCCTGCTGGCCTGAGGCTCCCGCGATCGCCCAGCGCCCGGGGCCTGGGCGATCGACTCAGCACACCGGTACAAGAGGCGCCGGTGGACTTGCCGGAGGATGGACCTCCCACTTCCCACGGAGATTCGCCCATCATGCCGGCACTACTTTCCAGGAGCGGGTCCAGGCACGGACTCACCCTGCTGGCCAGCCTCTCGCTATTGGCAGCCGCTCACGCACAGGCCCAGGCACCGGCCGCACCGAGGACGCAGGTGCCGGGCTACTACCGCCTGGCGGTGGGTGACTACGAAGTGACGGCGCTCTTCGATGGCTTCAACGACCTGTCCCCCGGTCTGTTGCTGGGCATGAGCCCCGAGCGCATCCAGGCGCTGCTGGCACGGCAGGCCATGGCCGGCGATCGGGTGCAGACCAGTTTCAACGCCTTCCTGGTCAATACCGGCCAGCACCTGGTGCTGGTGGACAGCGGCGCCGGGCAGTGCCTCGGCGGCACCGCCGGGCATCTGCTGGAGAACATGAAGGCGGCCGGCTACAGCCCCGAACAGGTCGACACCGTGCTGGTGACCCATATGCACCTGGACCACGTCTGCGGCCTGGTGGACGGGCAGGACGGGGCGCTGTTCCCCAATGCCACGGTGTATGCCGCCCGCGCGGAGGCCGATTACTGGCTCGATGCGAAGCGCCTGGAGCAGGCGCCGAAAGAAGCGCGCGGGTTCTTCGAGGTCGCGCAGAAGTCCCTGGCGCCGTACCAGTCCGCCGGCCGCTTGCAGACCTTCGTGCCGCCGGCCTCGCCGATCCCCGAGCTGAAGACCGAGAGCACCGTCGGCCATACGCCGGGCAGCACCAGCTACCGCTTCGAGTCCAAGGGGCAGTCCATCGTGTTCATCGGCGACCTGATCCACAACGTGGCGGTGCAGTTCGCCCACCCGGAAGTGGCGATCCGCTTCGATGTCGATCCGAAACAGGCGATCAAGACCCGCGACGCCGAGTTCACGGCCCTGGCCAAGGGCGGTACCTGGGTCGCCGCCGCGCACTTGCCGTTCCCGGGCATCGGCCATGTCAGCCGCGAAGGCAAGGCCTTCGACTGGGCGCCGGTGAACTACGGGCCTTACCAGCGTCCCGCGCAGGTACCGCTGATTCAGTGAGAGCAGGGCGTACAACCGTTCGGGGTTGTACGCCCTACGCGGTGACCTCGCCGAAGGCCGCCGCGATCGCATCGATCACCGCCCGCACCCGCGCGGTGTGGCGCACGTCCTTGTGGGTCACCAACCACACGTCATAGGGCAGGGTGCGCTCGGGCCAGAGGCGCACCAGCCCCTCCGATGCTCCCAGCGGCAACGGCAATTCACCCACGCCCAGGCCACCGAGCAGGGCGCGGCGGACCATGAAGCCGGAGGTGCAGGTCATGGCGATGCGGCCGTGGATGATCGGCTCCGAGGCCAGGAGCACGTCCTTGCCGCTGTCCAGATAGGGCTGATAGACCACCAGGTCGTGCCCGGCGAAGGCACTGCCCGGCTCGGGCACGCCGCGCTCCTCGATGTACCCGCGTGAGGCGAACAGCCCGCTGTCCCAGCGCGCCAGGCGGCGCACGATCAGGTCGGGGTTCTCCGGCTGGTGGGTGCGCACGGCGATGTCCGCCTCGCGCTTGCTCAGGTTGAGCATCTGCGTCGAGGTCTGCAGCTGAACCTCGATGCCCGGCTCCTGGCGGTGCAGCGTGGCGATGGCGGGGATGATGAAATCGGTGGCGAATGCATCGGTGGTGGTGATCCGCACCACGCCGCTCATGCGGTCGTCCATGCCGAGGATCTGCCGTTGCAGCTCGGCAGCGGAAGATTCCATGTTCAGCGCCGCGCTCATGGCGATCTCGCCGGCCGCGGTCAGGCTGTAGCCGGCGGAGGTGCGCAGGAACAGGGTGGCGTCCAGCGAACGCTCCAGCGAGGCCAGGCGCCGGCCCACCGTGGCCTGGTCCACCGCCAGCACGCGGGCAGCACCGCGCAGGGTCTGCTCGCGGCACAGGGCGAGGAATACCCGCGCATCGTCCCAGTTCATCATGGCGACTCCTTGTTGATGCATAAATGCAGCTCAGGGAAGGAAACTCGCTGCATTATTTCATTTCCCGGCAACTTTATGATTTCCCCCATCACCACTCAACGGCGCCGCCTGACGGCGCGATAGGGGTCGTCATGAATGCCGATGCTTCCCGCCTCGCCAGCCGAGGCTCCCTCTGGTTGCCGATCTGGGCCGGACTTTGCGCCAGCCTGGTCGGCATCGGTCTTGCGCGCTTCGCCTACACGCCGCTGATTCCGGCGCTGATCGAGGCGCACTGGTTCTCCGCCTCCGCCGTGGTCTACCTCGGTGCGGCCAATCTCGCCGGCTATCTGCTCGGTGCACTGGCCGGGCGTCCGCTGGCCGCGCGCTGGTCCAGCACGGCGGTGCTGCGGGCGATGATGCTGCTGGTCACGCTGTCGTTCTTCGCCTGCGCCTGGCCGCTGAACCAGGCCTGGTTCTTCTTCTGGCGCCTGGTGTCGGGGATTTCCGGCGGGGTGATCATGGTGCTGGCCGCCAGCACCATCCTCCCGCACGTGGCCGCCCACCGTCGCGGGCTGGCCAGTGGCGCGATCTTCCTCGGCATCGGCCTGGGCATCGCCGCGTCCGGCACCCTGGTGCCACTGTTGCTGTCGCTGGGCCTGCTGCAAACCTGGCTCGGCCTCGGTGCGCTGGCCCTGGCGCTGAGCCTGAGCAGCTGGTTCGGCTGGCCGCAGGAGCAGCCCCATGCCCAGGCGCACCCGGTCGAGGCGCCGCGCGCCACGGCGGGCATCCATGTGCTGTTCGCCCAATACGCGCTGATGGCGACTGCGCTGGTGGCGCCGATGATGTTCCTGGTGGACTACGTGACGCGCGGACTCGGCGCCGGCACCCATGGCGGCGCGCTGATCTGGACGCTCTACGGCGTCGGCGCCATCGTCGGGCCAGTGATCTACGGCTTCCTCGCCGACCACCTCGGTGCGCGGGCGGCGATTCGCCTGGTACTGGCGGCGCAACTGATCGCCCTTGGGCTGCTGCTGGAAACCACCGACCTGCGCCTGCTTGGCCTGGCCAGCCTGGCTATTGGCTCGTTCCCGCCGGGCATCGTGCCGTTGGCCCTGGCACGGGTGCATCAACTGGTGCCCGGTCACGCTGCGCAGAACGCCACCTGGAGCCGTGCCACGGTGTCCTTCGCCAGCTTCCAGGCCATTGCCGGCTACGCCTATTCGGCGCTGTTCAGCGCGAGCCACGGTCATTACACCCTGCTGTTCGCCATGGCCGCCGGCGCCATTGCGCTGGCCCTGGTGATGGAGACGGCGCTGCTGTTCCGGGCTGAAGCGGAGGCGGGAGAGGCTGTCGATGGCGAGTTCAGAGCACAGCCTTGAGCGGGTATTCGATGACCCGGTAAAGGAAAGGGAGCGGCAGTGCCGCTCCCTGTTCAGGCTCAGTGGCCTTCGCTGGCGTTGAACATGGTCTTGGCGTAGATCAGGCCCAGGCCGTAGGCGCCGCCGTGGGCGATGGAGGTCTTCACGGTCTGGTCGTAGGTTTCGCCACGGGCCCAGTCGCGCTGCAGTTCGAGCAGGTATTGCAGGGACGTCATGGGGCGAGCGCCCAGTTGGATCATGCGCTGCAGGGCCATCTCGTGGGCCTCGGTGGACACGTCGCCACAGGCGTCGGCGATCACGTACACCTCGAAGCCCTGGTCGATGGCCGAGAGCGCCGGGCCGACGATGCACACCGAGGTCCAGAGGCCGGCGAGGACGATCTTCTGCTTGCCGTGCTTGTTCACCTCGACGGCGATGCGCGGGTCTTCCCAGGTGTTCATGCTGGTGCGGTCGATGACCTTGTAGTCGGGGAATACCGACTTGATCTCGTCGAAGATCGGGCCGGAGAAGCTCTTCTCGGCAACGGTGGTGAGGATGGTGGAGACGCCGAATTCCTTCGCCGCCTTGGCCACCAGCGCCGCGTTGTTGCGCAGGGTTACCGCGTCGATGGACTTGGTCGCGAAGGACATCTGCGACTGGTGGTCGATCATGATCAGGGTGTGGTCGGTTGGGTTCAGCAGGGTTTTGCCGGGAACGGCCGAGGCGGTGGGCATGAGCGGATCTCCTAGGGTGGTGCGCACGGTTTCTGCGCAGGATTCGCCGGCCCGAGGCCGGCGTGGCGATCAAACTATGGAGTCCGCTGCCCTGGTATTTCTTGGATCGATGTGCTCGGCGCTTTCGCAGCGCCAGGGCGCAAATGTTCTATTCGACCTAGCATTGGCTAGGTAGATTGTCGGCTACACGACACATAAGGCGTATCTCAGCCAAGGAGCCCGAAGAGATTGATCGCAACCAAGGTAGTTCGATGAAGACGGTGGCAATGGTGCTGTACCCTGATGTCCTGGCGCTCGATGTGTCGGGGCCGATGGAAGTGTTTGCCGTGGCCAACCGCTATCTGCCGCCGGCGCGCCATTACCGCTTGCTGACGGTGGCGGCCCACGACGGAGCGGTGCGCGCCTCCAGCGGGCTGAGCCTGCAGGCGGACCTGCGGCTGGGTGACCTGCCGCCCGCTGTGGACCTGCTGCTGGTGCCCGGTGGCCCAGGGGCCTACAACACGCCCTGCGAGGTGCTCACCGCCTGGTTGCCCGAGGCGGCGCGTGGCGCGCGGCGTTACGGCGCGATCTGTACCGGCGCCTTCCTGCTCGGTGCGGCCGGGTTGCTCGACGGGTATCGCTGTACCACCCATTGGAACTACCTGGAACGCCTGGCCCAGCGCTTTCCGGCGACGCGGGTCGAGGATGAGCAGATCTACGTCGCGGATCGCAACCTGATCACCTCGGGCGGCGTGACCGCCGGTATCGACATGGCCCTGGCGGTGGTCGCCGAGGATCACGGCAAGGACGTGGCGCTGGAAGTGGCCAAGGTGCTGCTGGTGGTGATGCGCCGCCAGGGTGGCCAGAACGCCTACAAACCGCTGCTGGCGGCGGTGGTGCGCAACGGTTCGGCGATTGCCCAGGCCCAGGCCTACGTAGTGGATCACATCGACGAACCGCTGTCGGTGGACCGCCTGGCCGAGTTGGTGGCGATGAGCCCGCGCAACTTCTCGCGGGCGTTCCAGCGGGAGGTGAACCTGACGCCCATGCAGTACGTGCAGAACGCGCGCATCGACCATGCGCGCAAGCTGCTCGAAGGCAGCGAGCTGCCCTTGAAAGTGGTAGCCCGCCGCAGTGGTTTCGGCAGTCCACGGCACATGCGGACGGTGTTCGGCGAGCGCATCGGCATGACGCCGACCCAGTACCGCCAGCACTTCAATTGCGATTGACCGTTTTGCGCATCCAGATTGGCCGTATCAGGCCCCCTGGTCGAATTGCGTGGTCACCTGCACGGCACCAGTATTTCCAGTACCTCGACACGAAGCATCCGCCCGACTGTTGCGGTATCGCTCCGGCGCCTGGCCCCGGAGCGATGTACCGACTCAAGAGATGAATGGCAGATGAGCGCAAACACAGACTCCAGCACCGATACCGTCCTGCAGTTCGGGCGCTTCCGCTTCCATCCCTACAAGCGCCAGCTGCTGCAGGACGACCGCCCCGTACGCATCGGCAGCCGCGCACTGGACATCCTCCAGGTGCTGATCGAACACCCGGGCGAAATCATCGGCAAGGACGCCATCATTGCCCAGGTCTGGGGCTCGACCGTGGTCGAGGAAATCAACCTGCGGGTGCACATCGCCGCACTGCGCCGCGCGCTCGGCGAGGGGCGGACCGGTGAGCGCTACATCGCCAACGTGCCTCTGCGCGGTTACGGCTTCGTCGGCGTGGTCGAGACCCTGCGGGAGTCGGCGACGCTGCCGGTTCGCGAAGCTCCGCTGTGCAACCTGCCGGTCATGCTGATGGGGCTGGTGGGGCGCGACGAGCTGATCCAGCAGTTGCTCACGCAACTGCCCCGCGTCCGTCTGCTGACGCTGGTCGGGCCCGGCGGCATGGGCAAGACTTCCACGGCGATCCGTGCCGCCGAGCTGGCGCGCACGCAGTTCGCCCAGACCCACTTCCTCGATTTGTCGTCGGACCCCGACGGCGTATCGCTGCACCATACCCTGGCGCGGATGCTTGGCGAGCCCAGCGAGCAACCCACCCTGCTGCTGCTCGACAACTGCGAGCACCTGGTCGACGTCTGCGCCGAAGCCATCGAGCACCTGCTGCGCCTGCACCGGGGGCTGCACGTGCTGGCCACCAGCCGCGAGCCGTTGCGGGCCGAGGGCGAGCACCTGCTGCGCCTGCCGGCGCTGGAAGTGCCCGAGCGGGACGATCTGCCCATGGCGCAGGTTCTGGCCTGTTCGGCCGTGCAGCTGTTCATCCAGCGGGCGCGTGAAGTCTCGCCGCGCTTGCAACTGCGCCGGCCACAGGTGCAGTCGATCGTCGATATCTGCCGGTGCCTGGATGGCATCCCATTGGCCATCGAGATGGCGGCGCGGCAGGTGGGCGTACTCGGCCTCACTGAGCTGGCGGCGCTGCTCGACACCCCCTATCCGCTGCAGATGCCCGGGCGGCGTACGGCGCCGGCGCGTCAACAGAGCCTGCGGGCGACCTACGACTGGAGCTTCGGCCAGCTCAGCACCAGCGAGCAGCTTTGCCTGCGCCTGCTGGCGCGCAAGAAGGACAGGTTCACCCTCGAGGCGGCGGTGGCCATGCTCGATGGCTCCCGGCTGCGCCCCGAATGCATCTTCGCCGCGGTGCGCCAACTGGCGGACAAGTCGCTGCTGATGGTGGAGCAGGGCGAGGGCGGGCTGGCCTACCGGATTCCCAACACCGCCCGCGCTTACGTGCTCAGCCCGCCAGGCGCCGCCAGCTCAGCGGCGTGATCCCTTCCATGCGGGTGAAGATCCGGCAGAAGTGAGCCTGGTCGCAGAACCCGCACTCCAGTCCTATTTCCGCCAGCGGAAGGCGCGCCTCGGCCAGCAGTCGCTTGGCTTTCTCCACCCGCTGCCGACGCAACCACGCCTGTGGCGAATCCCCGGTGCTGACCTTGAACTTGCGGCTGAAGTCGCTGCGCGACAGGGCGCAGGCGTTGGCCACGGTGGAGACGTCGATGCCTTCGTCCAGATGCTCCAGCAACAGTTCCAGGGCGCGCTTGCATTGCCAGGGGGCAAGCCCCCGTACCGATTGCCCGACAGTGGCCTGCGTGGTGGCGGTCTGCAGCATCATCGTTCTCCCTAATCCAATTGCCATGAGCAGATGGTTGGGGAGGCGGGCGCGGGCGGCCAGTTAAAGCGGGTTAATCCTGGTTAACGCGGGTAATTGCGGGGTCATGCGGGCGCAGCACATGCGTCCAATCCCGGCATGACGGGCCACGACATAGTGAGCCCATCGACGGACGCGCCCACGGTACGCACATGAGCACCAATGCTATCGACCTGAACAGCGTGGTGACGCTGGTGATCCAGCACAAGGTGCGCGGCGAGTCGCTGCCCGAGTACGAAGCCTGGTTGCGCCGGACGGTCAAGGCTGCGCAACGCTGGCCCGGCCACCTGGGCGTCAACGTGATCCGCCCGGACGGCTGCGATTCCCTGTTCACCACCGTGGTGCGCTTCGCCCGGGCCGATCAGCTACAGGCCTGGATCGATTCGACCGAGCGTGCTGCACTGATCGGTGAAGTGCAGGCGTTGCTGGAGGAGGGCGACCATCCGCTGATCCAGAACGACGCCGAGTTCTGGTTCACCCCACGCCAGGCGCCCCCATCGCCGCGCTGGAAGCAGGCCTGCGTGACCTTTCTGGTGATCCTGCCGCTGTCGCTGCTGGTGCCGCTGCTCTGGCGTCCGCTGTTCAGGCTGCAGCCCTGGTTGGGCGGTTACCTGGCCAGCAACGTCGTGATCACCGCCAGCATCGTGCTGCTGGTGGTTTACCTGTTCATGCCGGCAGCGACGCGCCTGTTCGCCAACTGGCTGAGTGCCGGAGGAACGCAATGAACGAAGACCCTACCAGCAAGAGCCGTCGCCGCTTCCTGGCCTCCAGTTCCGTACTGGGCGCGGCGGGCGTTCTCTGGTCCGCCCTGCCGGGTACATCCTTCGCCAACCCATCGAGAAACGCCATGAAAGCCGATCTGATCCTGTTCAACGGCCGCTTCCACACGGTCGACCGTGAGAAACCCACGGCCACCGCCGTGGCCATCACCGACGGCAAATTCATTGCCGTGGGCAGCGATGCCGAAATCATGAGCCTGCGCAGCGACGCCACCCAGGCCATCGACCTCAAGCAGCGCACGGTCATCCCCGGCCTCAACGACTCGCACCTGCACCTGATCCGTGGCGGTTTGAACTACAACCTGGAACTGCGCTGGGAAGGCGTGCCGTCCCTGGCCGACGCCCTGCGCATGCTCAAGGACCAGGCCGAGCGCACGCCCACGCCGCAGTGGGTGCGGGTGGTGGGCGGCTGGAACGAATTCCAGTTCGCCGAGAAGCGCATGCCCACTTTGGAAGAGATCAACCGCGCGGCGCCGGACACCCCGGTGTTCATCCTCCACCTCTACGACCGCGCGCTGCTCAACCGCGCCGCGCTCAAGGCCGTGGGCTACACCAGGGACACGCCGAACCCGCCCGGCGGCGAGATCGTCCGCGACGGCAACGGCGAACCCACCGGCATGCTGATCGCCCGGCCCAACGCGACCATCCTCTATGCGACCCTGGCCAAGGGACCGAAGCTGCCGCTGGAATACCAGGTCAATTCCACCCGCCAGTTCATGCGCGAGCTGAACCGCCTCGGGCTGACCAGTGCCATCGACGCCGGTGGCGGCTACCAGAACTACCCGGACGACTACCAGGTGATCCAGGAACTGGCCAAGCAGGGCCAGCTCACCGTGCGTATCGCCTACAACCTGTTCACCCAGAAGCCCAAGGAAGAACTCCAGGACTTCCAGAACTGGAGCAAGATCGTCAAGCCGGGCGACGGCAGCGACTTCTTCCGCCACAACGGTGCCGGCGAGATGCTGGTGTTCTCCGCCGCCGACTTCGAGGACTTCCTCGAACCGCGCCCGGACCTGCCGCAGACCATGGAACAGGAGCTGGAGCCGGTGGTGCGCCACCTGGCCGAACAGCGCTGGCCGTTCCGCCTGCATGCGACCTACAACGAATCCATCTCGCGCATGCTCGACGTGTTCGAGAAGGTCAACCGCGACATTCCGTTCAATGGCCTGCACTGGTTCTTCGACCACTGCGAGACCATCACGCCGCAGAACATCGAGCGCGTTCGGGCGCTGGGCGGCGGCATCGCCATCCAGGACCGCATGGCCTTCCAGGGCGAATACTTCGTCGACCGTTACGGCAAGCAGGCCGCCCAGGCCACGCCGCCGATCCAGCGCATGCTCAGCGAAGGCGTCCCGGTAGGCGCCGGCACCGATGCCACCCGCGTCTCCAGCTACAACCCCTGGACCTCGCTGTACTGGATGGTCAGCGGCAAGACCGTAGGTGGCATGGAGCTGTACCCGCAGGGCCTGCCGCGCGCCACTGCGCTGGAGCTGTTCACCCACGGCAGCGCCTGGTTCTCCACCGAACAGGGCAAGAAGGGCCAGATCAAGGTGGGCCAGCTGGCCGATCTGGTGGCGCTGTCGGAGGACTTCTTCAGCGTCGAGGAGGAAGCCATCAAGTGGATCGAGTCGGTGCTGACCGTGGTCGATGGCAAGGTGGTGTATGCCGCCGCCGAGTTCGAAAAACTCGGCCCGCCGCAATTGCCGGTGCTGCCGGACTGGTCGCCGGTAAGCCGGGTACCGGGTCACTGGAAGCCCGCCGCGCCGCTCACCGCCCAGGTGCACCAATGCGTCGGCGCCTGCGCCGTGCATGCGCACAGCCACGAGCGGGCGCGCCAGTCCAACGTGCCGGTGAGTGACTTCCAGGGCTTCTGGGGCGCCTTCGGCTGCTCCTGCTTCGCCTTCTGACCTGCTGCCCCATCTGAGCGGCACCCGCACCCCGTGATGGCGGGGCGCGGGTGCCGTTTCAGACTGCCGTTTCCCTGCGCGCGAGGGGAAGGCGCAAGGGCCGCTGCCCGGTGGCATCGGCCACGGCGTTGCCCAGCGCGGCAGCCATCGGCCCCTGGACGATCTCGGCGGCACCGAGGAAGGGCTGGCCGGGCTGGTCGAGCAGATGGACCTCGACCTGCTGGGGCAACTGCGGGAAACGCAGGATGGGATAGCCGCTCCAGTCGTAGCTGCGAACCCCTTCCGAGTCATAGTCCACCGCTTCGAACAGGCTCCAGCTGGTTGACTGCACGATGCCGCCCTCTACCTGGTTGCGCAGGCCGTCCGGGTTGACGATCTGTCCGACGTCGACGGCCGTCACCACCCGGTCCACCCGTATGTCTCCGGTCTGCGGATGCACCCGCAGCTGCACGGCGATCGCGCAGTAACCCATGATGTTCTTGTAGCGGGCAAAGGCGAAACCGATGCCCGTCCCCGGCACGCTGGCCTTGCGCGGCCAGCCGAAGGCATCGCGCACGCGCTCCACCACGGCGCGGGCACGCGGGTCGTCCAGGTGCGCCAGGCGGAAGCTGACCGGGTCGCTCCCGGCACGCTTGGCCAGTTCATCGATGCAGGCCTCGATGGTGAACACGTTGATGTGCGCGCCCAGGGAGCGCATGGCCGAGGTGCGGAAGGGCATCTGGGTGACGAAGTGCATGTCGATGCGCGTGGAAGCCAGGCGATACAACGGCACCGCATTGCGGTCGCCGTCGCCCTCCGGTTGCGCGATGGGTACCGAGGGTGCCGAGGCGAAGGGTTTGGCCAGCAGGCGTGCGGGGATCAGCCGGCCCGCGTTGACGATGCGTTCGTTGTGCGGCGTGGTCCACAGCTCGTAGTTCCAGTCCTGCAGCCGGCCATCGGCATCCAGGCTGGCCTGCACCTGGGTGAGCATCGCCGAGCTGTAAGGCTCCCAGAGATTTTCCTGTTCGCGCATCCACTGCACCCGGACCGGCTGGCCGGGCACCTGCATGGCGATCAGCGCGGCGTCGGCAGCCGCATCGTCGGCGCCGTTGTGGCCGTAGCAACCGGCGCCTTCGCTATGGATGCAGCGCACTCGCCCAGGGGGCAGGCCGAGCATCTCGGCGATGCCGGCACGCAATGGATAGACGCCCTGGGTGTGGGTCCAGACCGTCAACAGCCCGTCCTTGAACCAGGCCACTGCGCAGGACGGGCCGATGGAGCCGTGCATCAGGTACTGCTTGGTGACCCGTGCCTTGAAGCCCTGGCCCGGTTGCGCGGCAAGGCTGCCGGTTTGGCGGATCGGGTAGAGCCGCGACGGCAGGCGGGTGAGCAGTTCGTGGATATGGCGCGCCTCCGGCAGGGTGTCGCCACCGCTCCAGGCCGCCTGCTCATACCCGGCGCGCATGGCCTTGACTGCTTGCCACTCGTCGCGTGCGACCACCGCCAGGTAGTTGCCGTCGCGCACCACCTTCACTACTCCGGGCAGGGCCTGTACGGCGTCGGCGTCGAAGCGCTCCAGACGGCAGCTGGGGCGGGGCGGGCGGATCACCCGAGCATGCAGCATGCCCGGCAGGCGCAGGTCATGGACGAACGCCGCGCCGCCGCTGACCTTGGCCGGAATGTCCAGGCGCGCCAGGGATTGCCCGATCACCTGGAAGCTGTCGGCCGATTTCGGCGGCGACTTCGGTTGGGCATAGCGATGCAGGTCGACCCCGGCCACGGCCTCGAAGTACTCCATGCGTTGTCCCGTTGGGCCGATGATCTGCGCGTCACGGGTGATCAGGCTGCCGGGCTCGACGCTCCAGTGCCGGGCCGCCGACTCCAGCAACAACTGCCGGACCTGGGCCGCCGCGTTGAACAGCGCCGTGCCGCTGTCGAAGATGCTGTGGCTGCCGGCGGTATAGCCTTCGTTGGGGGTGAGGGCGGTATCCGCGGTGAGCAGGCGGATCGCCGTTGGCGCAACCTCCAGGCGCTCGGCGGCGATCTGCAAGAGGGCGGTCTTGACCCCCGTACCCAGCTCGACCTTGCCGGTGTAGACGGTGATGCCCTGGGCATCCACGCGAATCCAGGCATCGAGAAAGGGATTGGTGCGCAGGCTGCCGGGGAGGTCCGGCGCCAGCACCTGGGTGCCGAGGGTATCCACCTCGGTGTCGGCCAGCGCATGGCGCGCGCCCGGAAGCAGTGAGAACGCCACCAGCAGGGCTCCGTCGCGCAGGAAGGCGCGGCGGCCGGGATCGATTTCGGCATCGGCTTTCATGCTGCGCCCCCTTGGCCGGCGACGGCACGAATGGCCTGGATGATCCGCAGATGCGTGCCGCAGCGGCACAGGTTGCTGGCCATGTGCGCACGAATCGTCGCCTCGTCAGGGTGCGGCTCGCGCTCCAGCAGGGCCTGGGCGCGCATCAGCATGCCGGCGATGCAGTAACCGCACTGCGCCGCCTGGGCGTCGATGAAGGCCCGCTGCAGCGGCCCCGGATGCTCGGCACTGCCCAGACTTTCCACAGTGCGAATGCGCTTGTCCTCCAGGCCGAGGCAGGGTGTCAGGCATGAAAACACCGGCTTGTCGTCGACCAGTACGGTGCAAGCGCCGCACTGGCCCAGGCCGCAGCCGTACTTGGCACCGTTGAGGCCGAGCTGGTTGCGCAAGGCGTAGAGCAGCGGCATGTCGGGGTCGATGTCGAGTTTGTGCAGCGTGCCATTCACGTTCAGGGTCAGAAGGGTCATGGCGCCTCCTGGCGCAGGGCGTCGATGGTCGTGGCAAGATCGGCCCAGGGCTGGCCAGGCTCGGCGCCTGCGCGCAGGTAGGCGGCGAGTTCGGCGAGCTGGCGGTTGTCGAGGCTGTCGGCGAACGGGGGCATCTGCGGGCCGGGCTGCCCCGGGATGGGGGGAAGACCTTCGAGTACGGTCTTGAGGAAGTTGCGCGGGCTCGCCGCGCGCAGCGCCGAGGTTCGGGCCAGCGCCGGGCGGGCGTCGATGGCGCGCATCGGCGCGGCCTCGCCATGACAGCCGGCGCAGGACGCCTGGAACAGTGCCGCGCCAGGCGCCTTCGAGTCCGGCTCGGCAGCCGCTTGCGCATTGCCGGCGGGGAGGGCGGCAGTGGCTCCCTCCAGGCTCAGCAGATAATCGGCGATGGCCTCCACGTCGCTTGCGGGCAGATTGCCCAACCCCTCGCTGACCGGACGCATGGGGCCGGCAGCCGCGCCGTGTCCCGCCGCCACGTCGCCGCGCAGATAAGCGATCAATTGCGGGCTGCTCCAGGGATTGCGCGCCTTGGCCATTCCCAGCAACGACGGAGCTTCCCAGCCATCCACGATGCCACCGGCCATGCGCTGCGCGGATTTCTCCGCGCCCAGCAGGTTCAGCGGGGAGTGGCAGGCTGCGCAGTGCCCGGCGCCTTCCACCAGATAACGGCCACGGTTCCACTGCGCCGAACGGCTGGCGTCGGTCGGCGCGGGTTCGCCGCGCAGGAACAGCAGGTTCCAGAAGGACACCAGGGGCCGCAGATTCATCGGGAAATTCATCTGGTTCTCCCTGGCCGGTGCATCCACCGGCGGCCCGCTCATCAGGTAGGCGTAGGCATCGCGCAGGTCGTCGTCGCTCATCCGCCGGTAGTGCACGTAGGGGAAGGCGGGATAAAGGAAATGGCCATCGCGGGCAATGCCTTTGCGCATGGCGCGCTCGAAGGCGTCGTACGACCACTGGCCGATGCCGGTCTGCGGATCGGGGGTGATGTTGGTGCTGTAGAGGGTGCCGAAGGGCGTGACCAACGGCAGACCGCCGGCCAGATAGGCGCCACCGGGGCGGGTATGGCAGACGGCGCAGTCCCCGGCCTCTACGACCTGCGCGCCTCGGCGGATCTGTTCCGGGGCGGCGACTGCCAGCTGGGCGAGGGGAGCGATGGCGGGCCGCCACATGAGCACGCCGGCGCAGGCCGCTCCAATGACGGCTACGGCCAGGGCGCCGCTCCAGAGCGTCTTGCGCTTCATTCGCGACACCTCCAACCCGCCAGTTGCAATGGTGTTTCAAGCGCTGCTCCGGGCGCGGCGCGGAGGACGTTCGCCAGAGTGATGGGCTGCATGGGGGCTTCCTTCTGAACGCTCATGGCCGGCGGGCGGCCCGGTGCTTGGAACGACATGGTAGGCAGCCATTGCGCGGCGACGGTATCGCCTCCGCGCGCAATGCCGTTTTGCGCGAATGGCAATGCCGGGCAGCGTTGCGTGCTGTGCATCGCTGTGTTGCCTGGCCGCCGGATTCCGGACCACGGTGGCGCGCTCTAGTCTGGCGTCCTCACTCTCGAATCACCCCCATGAGGTGCCACCATGTCCTTTGCCAATTCCGCTACGGCCGATCCCGACTCCATTTCCGTCAACGCAACGCCGACGCTGTCCACGGCCCTGGTGATCTTTCTCGCCTTCTGCTGTGGCGCGGTCGTCGCCAATCTCTACTACGCCCAGCCGATCGTGGAGATGATCGCGCCCTCCATCGGTCTCTCCACCGCACATGCCAGCCTGATCGTTTCCCTGACCCAGTTCGGCTATGCCCTGGGTCTGCTGTTCCTGGTTCCGCTGGCCGACCTGCTGGAGAACCGCCGGCTGCTGGTGGGCTTCACCCTGGCCGTGGCGCTGTGCCTGGCCGCCGCCGCGCTGAGCCGTACGCCTTCGCTGTTCCTCGTCAGCTCCTTGCTGATCGGCCTGACCTCGGTGGCCGTGCAGATCCTCGTGCCGCTGGCCGCGCACATGGCCCCGGAAGCCTCCCGGGGCCGCGTCGTGGGCAACATCATGAGCGGCCTGCTGCTGGGCATCCTGCTGTCGCGCCCGCTGGCCAGCACCCTGGCCGAAGCCTTCGGCTGGCGCGGTGTGTTCTACAGCGCAGCAGTGCTGATGGCGGTGATGGCCGTGGTGATGGGGCGGGTGCTGCCGCGCCGGGTCCCGGCGCACCAGGCCAGCTATGCCGCGCTGATCGCCTCGGTGTTCGCCCTGGCTCGCCGCCACGCGGTGCTGCGCGAGCGCTCGCTCTATCAGGGGCTGCTGTTTGCCAGCTTCAGCAGCTTCTGGACCATCGCCCCGATCGAGCTCGTCCGCCAGCACGGCTTCAGCCAGAACCAGGTGGCGCTCTTCGCCCTGGTCGGCGCGGTGGGCGCCGTTGCCGCCCCCATCGCCGGCCGACTGGCCGACGCCGGGCATGGCCTCCGCGGTACCACCGTCGCCTTGCTGCTGGCTCCGCTGTCGCTTCTGGCCGGTGCACTGCCGGGCGCCGGCTGGGTCTGGATGGTAGTCGCCGCGGTGCTGCTGGACTTCGCCGTGCAACTGAACATGGTGCTCGGCCAGCGCGAGGTGTACGCCCTCGACCCGAACAGCCGGGCACGCCTGAACGCCGTGTACATGACCAGCATCTTCGTCGGCGGGGCCTTCGGTTCGCTGATCGCCAGCCCGCTCTACGAACACCTGGGCTGGGCATCCTTCTCAGGTTTGTCCGCACTGTTCCCGGCCCTGGCGCTGCTGCTGTTCCTGTTGCATTCGAACATGAAGAAGAGCACAGACGTGCAAGTCAACTGAGGCTCGGCTGCCTAGGCTCGGAAGTCAGATGTCGAGCCTTGGCGCCGATCCGGGAGTTCTGCCATGGACAAACTGCTGGCCCTCACCATGTTCGTCGAAACCGTACGCTGTGGCGGTTACTCCGCCGCGGCACGCCGGCTGGGCGTAGCGACTTCCTCGGTGGCCCGCCAGGTCGCTGGCCTCGAAGCCGAACTGGGCGCCGCGCTGCTCAATCGCACCACGCGGCAGAACAGCCCAACCGCAGTCGGCCTGGGGTACTACGAAAAGGCCGTGAGCATCCTCGATGCGCTGGCCGAGGCGGACGGCGCCATTTTCGACCGTGGCAGCGAGGCCAGGGGACGCCTGCGGGTCAGCATGCCGGTGGAGTTCGGCCGGCGGATCATCGCGCCGCACATCGGGCGCTTCCTGGCGCAGCATCCCGAACTGGAAGTCAGCCTTTCCCTGAGCGACCAGATGACCGACCTGCTGAAGGAACGGATCGACGTCTCGGTCCGCCTGGGTTCGAGCCTGGCGAACGACGACATCATCAGCAAGCCCGTGGGGCGCTTCGAGCGCTGGGTGGTGGCCAGCCCCGAGTACCTGGCGCGTACCCGCGTTCCCACCCATCCGCACGACCTGCTGGAGCACCAATGCCTGTGCTTCGATTACGACAGCGCGCCGCCGAACTGGGTGCTGCGCGATGACGTGGAGAGCTTTGCGATCAACGTGCAGGGGCGCCTGCAGAGCAACAACGCCGAGATACTCCGCGAGGCCGCGCTCTCAGGTGCCGGCCTGACCCTGCTGGCGGACTGGCTGGTCGCCGAGGACGTGCGCCAGGGACGCCTGACGCGCGTACTGGCCGGCTATGACGCAAGCCCAGGTGGCGCCAGCTGCCTGATCAATGCGCTGTACCTGCCCAACCACCGGGGTTCCAGTCGCATCAGGGCGTTCATCGCCTTTCTTGAAGACGCGTTGCGGCGCTGACCCTCAGGCCCCCGGCTCGGCCATGTGTTCGACGATCTTGTTGCGCAGCCAGCGCTCGGCGGGGTCGTTGTCGGTGACTTCGCCCCAGACCATGGACAGCTCCGAGGTGGCGATGGGGAAGGGCGGGTCGTCGGCACGCAGGCGACTGCCATCGATGAGAGCCGCCGCCGCATAATCCGGGACGCAGGCGAGCAGCTCGGTGCCCGGCAGTATCGAGCGCAGGCCGCTGAACTGCGGGACCGCCAGCGCCACGCGGCGAGTGCGTCCGACTCTGGCCAGGTCGTTGTCGATGTTGCCGCACAGGTCGCCGGAGAACGACACCAGCGCATGGGGGCGCTCACTGAAGTCATCCAGGGTGAGCGCCTCGGGACGATCGTCGCCGCGCAGCACCTTGGCCTTCATGTCGCGCAGCTTGCGGCGCTTGGCGTTGGCCGGCAGCTCGGTGGTGTAGCTGACGCCGACGGAGATTTCCCCCGAGGCCAGCATCGCCGACATCAACAGGAAGTTCACCCGCCGCACCACCACGACCACGTCCGGTGCTTCCTCGCGGATCTGCCTGAGCAATTGCGGAAAGAGGCCGAACTCGGCGTCATCGGACAGGCCGATGCGGAAGGTGTCGCGGTTGGTCGCCGGGTCGAACTCACGGGCGCGGCTGACGGCGCTGGAAATGGTGTCCATGGCCGGCTGCAGTTCACGGAGGATCGCCAGGGCACGCTGTGTGGGCTCGTAGCCCTTGCCGTTGCGCACCAGCAGCGGGTCGTCGAAGAGGTCGCGCAGGCGGGCCAGCGCGGCGCTCACGGCGGGCTGGCCGAGGAAGAGCTTTTCGGCGGCGCGGGTCAGATTCCTTTCGAACATCAGCGACTCGAAGATCACCAGCAGGTTCATGTCGACGCGGCGCAGATCGTTACGGTTCATCCCGGCTCCTCGTGGGTTTTTCGTTGAGCTGGCAAGTATCGTGCGCGCCGGGCGGTTGTCTTGGACGATTGTGTTGAACTCTCTGGGCGCAGCTTCGTGCTCGGCCCATTACGCCCCGGATTCAGCAGCCCCAGGCCGGTCGGCCATCACCCGGCGAGCATCGCGGCGTACCGCCTGCGGGGGTACGCCGAAGCCGCGGATGAAGGCTTCGCGCAGGTGGCGACGATCGCGGAAGCCGGCTTCCCGTGCCACTACGTCCAGGGAGTGGCGGCTCTGTTCGATCATCAGCCGGGCGGCTTCCAGGCGCAGTCCCTCGATGGCCTTGGCCGGGGATTGCCCTGTTTCGGCAGTGAATACGCGGGTGAACTGGCGCGGGCTCAGGTGCACGAAGTCCGCCAGCTCCTCGACGCTGAGCGGGCGGCTCAGGTGGTTGCGCGCGTAGTTCAGGGCGCTCTGGATACGGTCCGACTTGGGCGCGAGGTCGAGCATTTCCGAGTGCTGCGACTGTCCGCCGGAGCGGTGCTGGTGCATCACCAGCTTGTGCGCCACCGAGCGGGCCACGTCCGCGCCCAGGTCCTTCTCCACCATGCCGACGGCGAGGTCGAGCCCGGCGGTCATGCCCGCCGAGGTCCAGATAGGGCCGTCGACGATGTAGATGCGGTCGTCCTCGACGGTGATGTCCGGATGGCGCTTGTGCAGCGCCTGGGCGTAGGCCCAGTGGGTCGTCGCGCGGCGCCCGGCCAGCAGGCCCGCCTCGGCGAGAATGAAGCCGCCGGTGCAGACGCCGACGGTACGCCGCGCCTGGCCGCCAGCCCGGCGCACGAAGTCGAGCACGGCGGTAGGCGTCTCGCTGGTGACGGGATCGTTGACCCCGACCACTATCCAGGTATCGGCCAGCCCCGGCGCCTGCAGGGGGCGGGTTTCCACGGCAAGCCCCAGGGAGGAGCACACCAGGCCGCCGGCCGGGGAGAAGTTCTCGACGCTGTAGAACGGCTCCCCGGCGACCAGGTTGGCGAATTCGAAGACTGTCTGGGTGGCCAGGGAGAGCACCTGGAAACCGTCAGTCAGCAAGTAGCCGATGCGATGCATAGTCGATACTCCTATGTCCTGAATCACTACCTTATACGTCATTTGAGATATCGCCAAGCCGTCGCATCCTGATCTCCAGTACCCCCCAACCTGGAGAACCGACATGACCCAGTCCCATCCCGGCACCGCCCTGATCACCGGTGCATCCTCCGGCATTGGCGCCATCTATGCCGAGCGCCTGGCCCGCCGTGGCCATGACCTGATCCTGGTCGCCCGCAATCGCGGCCGCCTGAATGCCCTGGCCCAGCGCCTGAGCGACGAAACCGGTCGCTCCGTCGAGGTGGTGGTCGCCGACCTGGCCGACAGGTCCGACCTGGCGCGGGTCGAAGAGCTGCTCAGGACCGATGCCAGCATCTCCCTGCTGGTGAACAATGCCGGCGTCGGCGCGACCCGGCCGCTGCTGGAATCCAATGTCGACAAACTGGAAGAGCTGCTCACGCTCAACGTGAACGTGCTGACTCGCCTGACCTATGCGGCGGTGCCGGGTTTCGTCGCCCGGGGTGGCGGCACCCTGATCAACATCGCGTCCATCGTCGCCATCGCCCCGGAGGTGCTGAACGGTGTGTATGGCGGCTCCAAGGCGTTCGTCCTGGCGTTCAGCCAATCCCTGCATCATGAGCTGGCGGACAAGAACGTCAGGGTGCAGGTGGTACTGCCCGGCGCGACGGCTACCGATTTCTGGGGCGTGGCGGGAACTCCGTTGGAGTATCTGCCGGAGGCCATCGTGATGAAGGCCGAAGACATGGTGGATGCGGCGCTGGCCGGCTTCGACCAGGGCGAATTCGCCACCATTCCGGCCCTTCCGGAGATTGCCGACCTGAACGACTACGAGGCGGCGCGCCAGAAGCTGATGCCCAACCTGTCGCTGAGTACGCCTGCTGCACGCTATCGCCATTGATGTCGCGATAGCAGACATTGGAGTACAAGGAATACGGGCCTACTTGACGCAGGCCCGCATTCTTTCGTGCCCGCCAAAGAGCGGGATGCCAGGAGCAGGGCGCATATCCGCCCCACCGCCGAGATCGTGCGAGGTAGCCATGCACATCGCCATTGTGACCTTCGAAGGGTTCAACGAACTGGACTCCCTGATCGCCTTCAATCTGCTCAATCGCGTGAAGCGCCCGAACTGGCGGGTCTCCATCGCCAGCCCCGAACGCTCGGTGCGCTCGATGAACGGGCTAGCGCTGGAGGCGCAGGCCACCCTGGAGGACGCCTGCCAGGCGGATGCGGTGCTGGTGGGCAGCGGAGTCAATACGCGCGACGTGGTGGCCACACCCGAACTGATGTCGCGGCTCCGCTTCGACCCAGCGCGGCAGCTGCTGGGTGCGCAATGCTCGGGGACGCTCATCCTCGCCAGACTCGGCCTGCTGGACGGCGTTCCTGCCTGCACCGACTTGGTCACCAAGCCCTGGGTGGAGGAAGCGGGCATCGCCGTGATCAACCAGCCGTTCACCGCCAAGGGCAACGTGGCGACGGCTGGCGGGTGCCTGTCCTCGCAGTACCTGGCGGCCTGGTTCATCGCCCGCCTGGCGGATGTCGAGGCGGCGCGGGGCGTGTTGTTCCATGCCGCGCCGGTGGGGGAGAAGGAGTTCTACGTCAGCCGTGCCCTGGAGAACATCGCACCCTTCCTGCGATGACGGCGGAGGGGCGCCGCGCATGGCAAGACTGCACCCTGCCCAAGGAAGTATTTTTCTTCCCCTGCAATGCCGCTAAGGTGGCGACAGTTGTACCGCCACCGGAGCCCGTCAGCGAAATGACCGCCGTTTCCGCCCCGACACGAGAGTTGCGCCTGGCCAACGGCCTGCGCGTCGTGCTCGTGCATGCGCCGGATTCGCCGAAGGCCGCCGCCCTGGCGCGGGTCGCAGCGGGGAGTCATGACGAGCCGGAGGATTTTCCGGGGCTTGCGCATTTCCTCGAACACCTGCTGTTTCTCGATAGCGCGAACCACCGTTCGGCGCAGCGGCTGATGCCCTGGGTGCAGGGGCGCGGCGGGCGATTGAATGCCAGCACCCAGGCGCGCACCACCGATTATTTCTTCGAAGTGGCGCCCAACGATCTGGGCGATGGACTGGCGCGTCTCGTGGACATGCTGGCCCGGCCGTTGCTCGATCAGGCCGCGCAACTGAGCGAGCGCGAAGTCCTGGAGGCCGAGTACATCGCCCGCTCGGCGGATGCCGGCACCTTGATCGATGCGGCCTTGGCCGCCGCCGTTGCCAAGGATCATCCGCTGCGACGCTTCGTGGCCGGCCGACGTGCCAGCCTTCCGGTGGAGAGCGAGGCTTTCCAGCACGCACTGACTCACTTCCATCGCGAGCACTATCATCCCGGCAATATGGAACTGTGGTTGCACGGCCCGCAGTCGCTGGATGCGCTGCAGGCACTGGCCGAGCGGGATTGCCTGGGCTGGCCGGCGCAACCCGCGACGGTGCGCGAAGCCGCGCCGCCGTTGCTGCCGCTGATCCAGGACTCGCTCGCCCTGCAACTGCCCGGAGCCCCGCGCCTGGTGCTCGCGCTCGTGCTCGATGGCCTGGATGCCTGCGCCGAGCAGGCCCTGGAAAATCTGGGTGAGCGCCTTGGCGACGACTCTCCCGGCAGCCTGTTGGCCTGGCTGGGCGAGCGTGGGGTGGCGGATGAGGCCAGCCTGAGAGTCGTCTATCGCGCCCAGGAACAAGCGCTGCTGGCGGTGACCTTCGAGTTGGCGGATGTCGGTGCCGCCGCCGTGGTGGAGGCCGCGTTTCTCGATTGGCTTCGGGCCTCGTACGAATGCGGCGCGGACAGCCTGGGGAACTTCCAGAGCCTGCCCGCGCTTGAGCAACTGCGCCTGCGTGTGCGTGGCCTGCCGGCTGCTGCGGACGCCAATTGGCTGGAAAGGCTCGCCAGGGCGCCGATGATTCGCCTGCTGGTGGCGCCGGATATCGAGGGGCTGCCGGTCGAGGTCGCCGGCTTCCCGCTGATGCTCGCCGAAGCGAGCCTGCAAAGCGTTGTTCCGGGATCACACTCCTGGCGCTTTCCTGCGCCTTTGCCAACCAGCACTGCCAAGGCGGGCGCGCTGCACCTGCGCTGGCGTTTCCCGGCGCGCCCTTGCCGCAGCTACTTCCTCGCCATGCGCCTGGCCTTGCGGCCACTCGTTGGCCAGGCGCGGTTGCGCGGTGTGGCGTTGCGGCTTGAGGAGGAGGGCGCCGACTGGGCCCTCTCGGTAAGCGGACCGGTCGACCGGCTGGACGAGCCCTTGGTCGAGGCGTTGAGGGTGTTACAACAGCCACCTTCGGCGGTACTGCAGCAGGGCGAGCGTCTGCTTCAGCGTGAGCGCCAGCGTCAGGCCGCCGAGTTGCCGATACGCCAGTTGCTCGCCGCATTGCCCTCGGCCCTGGCGGGAAACGCCATGGCAGCTCCCGACTGGGCGGTTGCCCGCTGGGATCTGCTGGAGCAGCACGCAACGCTTCCGACAAACGCCCCGGTGCCCGGCGCGCGTGCCGCCGAGCCGCTACTTCCTCCTGCGCTGCCCGGCGGGCGCCACTGGCAGCGCGGGGCGGGCGGGGGGGAAGCGGCTCTGTTGCTGTTCTGCCCCGTGCCCGATCGGGACGCGGCCATCGAGTCCCGTTGGCGGCTGCTCGCCCGTGTGCTGGAGCCCGGCTTCCATCAGCGTATGCGCGGCGAACTGAACCTGGGCTATGCGCTGTACTGCGGCTTCCGCCAGGTTGCCGGTTGGCGTGGCGTGCTGTTTGCCGTGCAATCGCCCCACGCAGGCCCTGACGAGTTGCTGCAGCACTTGCAGGACTTCCTTGATGCTGCGCTGCTGGATGGCATTTCCGAACAGCACCTGCAGAGTCTGGCCGCCACCCTGGCAGGCCCCGTCGACGCCTGGCAGGACCGCCTCGCCGGTGTCGCCGACGATCACCACGAACATCTGATCAACGCCGCACGCCGCCTGACCCGCGCCAACCTCAAGGCAGCCCACACAGAGCTGCTGGCTGCCAGCGGCGGTTGGTGGCTGCTCGCCAACCGCACCTGACCTCATCCTTGTGACACCTCCGGGCCCCGTCGTGACGGAGGCCTTCCTGCGACTTTTGTCCGCCTCCAAACGGGCTGCCCCCAAAGTGCCGCTACCGGTTCCGCCCAAGGTCCCTGGCCTGCCGTCGGGGCGTTTCATGGCCTTGCGCAGCAGTCCCCACGCCCCGGCCAAGGCAGCAGCGAACCGCGCCGAAGGCAGCGTATGGGCGGCGCCAGCACGTTTCGATAATCGCCTCCGCCACGACTGAACCGCAGTCGTACCACCCACGCGGAGCGCGTCATGAACAAGAACAACACCGCCATTCGCCGTTTCCTGCCCCTGTCCCTGGTCTCCCTCGGGGCGCTGGGTTTCCTGCAGGCGGCCGTCGCCGACATCAAGCTGTACGACAAGGACGACACCACCTTTTCCACCGACGGTTACTTCAACGCCTTCTACGTCAACAGCGACGTGGACCGTAACGGCGAAACCTACGACCGCCGCCAGTCGCGGGTGAAGATGGGCTTCCTGCCGAACTACATCGGCTTCAACTTCGGCAAGAAAGTCGACGACCTGACCCTCACCGGGCGCTCCTCGTTCTGGGTGACCATCAACGACAGCGAGCAGGACGGCACCGACACCGCCATCGACGTCCGCCAGTTCTACGGCAACGTCGCCGGAGACTGGGGCGAGGTGCTGATCGGCAAGGACTTCGGCCTGTTCTCGCGCTCCAACATCTTCCTCGACGAACTGCTCGCCGGCTTCGGCAACGCCAGCGACACCCTGGGCCTGGTGGACGGCAAGGGCGTGTCCTTCGGCAACATCGGCACCGGTTACCCGTACCCGTTCCCGACCTCGCAGATCACCTACCGCAACAACAACCTGCTGGACGGCCTGCGTGTCGCGGTCGGCATCATGGACCCGATCGACACCAACCAGATCGACAAGGACGCCAGCGACGGTCTCGACGATAAGGCCTACCAGGACAACCCGCGCTACGAGAGCGAGGTGAGCTACCAGTTCGACCTGGCCGGCGCCAAGATCTACAGCTGGGTCAACGGCGCCTACCAGACCTCGAAGAACACCAACGACGAAGTCGACGACGTCACCTCCAAGGGCCTGGGCTATGGCATCCAGGCGAAGATGGGCGGCGTCTCGCTGACCGGCTCGGGCTTTACCGCCAAGGGCATCAACCCGTTCTTCACCAACAACGCCGGCGAAGCCGCGCTGCGCGAAGTGGACAGCAATGGCATGCTGCTGCAGGGCTCCTATACCTGGGGCAAGAACCGCATGGCGCTGTCCTACGGCGAAACCCGCGACGACGGCAACGGCCTGGGCACCGCTGCCGACTACTCGACCAAGGGCGTCGCCTACTTCCGCACCATCAACGACAACCTGAAGCTGGTGGCCGAGTACAACGTCTACGAGATCGACGGCCGCAAGGGCTCCACCGTCAGCGAGGACACCGACACCTTCGCCGTGGGCGCGGTGCTCAACTGGTAACTCCCCCAAACTCCTTTGGCTCCATTTCGGCGGGTCGACCTTCGGGTTGCCCGCCTTTTTTCTTCGTCTCACGGAAGGTTTCCCATGATCGGACTGTGGAGCGCGCATGCGCAGAGTTACCTGCTGGTTCTAGCCATCGCCACTACGCTGGCGTTCGCCTTGCCCATCTTCCTCGTGCCGCTGACGTGGGCGCGGGTGATGCAGTGGACCTTGCCGGAGCACACGGACCTGGCGGCGTACTTCGGGCGTTGCCTGGGGGCATTCATCCTGATCGTCGAGGGGCTGATGCTGCGGGCGGCGCTGACGGGGGAGGCGTTGGTGACGACGTTCGAGGTGTTGGCGGCGGTGGCGGGGTTCATGGCGGTGGTTCATGTCTACGGCGCGCTGCGAGGGATTCAGCCGTGGACGGAGACGTTGGAGACGGGGTTCTATGCGGGGATGTTGGGGGTGACGTTGATGTTTTGGCCGGTGGGATGACCCGGTGCTGACCCTTGTCCGCGGTCATTTTCGTTTGGGTGTTCTGCGCCGCTTCTGTGTGCTCGGATGTTTCTTGTTTCGCCCCCTCGGGCGACCTACTTTGCCAAACGACGCAAAGTAGGCAAAGGTCTCTGCCCCATCATCCGGCCCCGGCTTCGCCGGGGTTCCCTCGCTCCATCGAAGTTTCAGGGGCCCGCGTCGACGGGCCATCCATGGCCCAACGACGCTCTCGCGGCATCCATGCCGCTCAACCCCTGAAACTCCGATTCCACTCGGCCTCCTGAAGGGGCACTCGGAGTACAAGGAGATTTCTCTGGAAGACCTCAACAGCCAAAGCAGAGCGTCCTGCTCCGCGCTGCTTCTGCTCCCGTAGGAGAGACGGGGGCGCCTAGCCCTTGTCCGCGAAGGCTTGCCACAGCACCCACGTTGCAGGATGAACACCTGTAGGGTGAATAGCGCGCAGCGTTATCCGCCGTGATGGGTTTCGCTTCGCTCTACGCCATCCTACGAAGAGCGATCCAGCATGAAGCAGCCAAAGTTCCAGGCGCGCGCAGAGTCCCGTCAGGAGGCCGAGTGGAGGTATTGCGCAGAGGGGCGAGCGGCATGGATGCCGCGAGAGGCGTAGAGGGCCAAGGATGGCCCTTCTACGCCGACCCTCGGAGCGATACCGGAGCGAGGGGAGTCCGGCGAAGCCGGACCCGGATGTCGGGACGAGACCTTTTGGTTACTTTTCTGGCGTTTGAGAAAAGTGACTCGCCCGAGGGGGCGAAACAAAAAGTCCTCGCGCATGCCGAAGCGACGCAGAAATGCCGAACTCCAAAACGGCGGATAGCGCTTCGCGTTATTCGCCCTACGAAGAGCAAGAGCATCGCGGACGGAGTCCGCTCCTGCGGTGAGGGTATCCCACTACTTTCGGAGGTCCCCACCACGCCCCAAGTAGCATGGGTCGCACCCCGACCACTTCGTAGAATGCCAACGTCGATATCCTGACCAGGCGCACGCCATGCACGAAACACAAGGGGTCGTTCGCGGCATGTCCAGTGCCCGCGACGTCGAGGAAGTCGCCCAGGACCTGGCGCGCCAGCTGATCCATCCGCATCTGGGCTTCGTGCTGTTCTTCTGCTCGGCCGAGTACGACCTGCCGGGCCTGGCCGGCGCGCTGGAGCAGTATTTCGGCGGCATCGACCTGGTGGGTTGCACCACCGCCGGGGAGATCACCCCGCAAGGCTACGGCCGCGGCTGCATCACCGCCGTGGGTTTCGACCTGCGCAGCTTCGCCATCTCCTGTGCGCTGGTGGACGAGATGGAGCGCTTCAGCCTGATCGACGCGCAGCAGATGGTCGAGTCGCTGGTGGCCGACTGCCGCAGCGCCGGACTGGCGCCGATCAAGGACCACAGCTTCGCCCTGACCCTGCTCGACGGCCTCTCCAGCCGCGAGGAAGTGGTGCTCGCCGCGCTCAGCGCCGCGCTGGGCGCCATCCCGCATTTCGGCGGCTCGGCCGGCGACGACAACCACCTGACCCACACCCACGTCTACTACCAGGGCCAGTTCCACACCGGCGCGGCGGTGGTGGTGCTGTTCAATACCTGGCTGGACTTCGAGGTGTTCACCACCCACCACGTGCTGCCCAGCGACGAAAAACTGGTGGTCACCCGTGCCGACAGCGACAGCCGCCGCGTGCTGGAGCTCAACGCCGAGCCGGCCGCGCTGGAGTTCGCCCGCCTGGTCGGGGTGCCGCTGGAGCAACTGGATTTCGCCCTGTTCCCCAGCCACCCGCTGGCCGTGCGGGTGCGCGACCAGTACTACGTGCGCTCGATCCAGCAGGTCAATGACGACCTCAGCCTGACCTTCTACTGCGCGGTGGAGAACGGCATCGTCCTCACCGCCATGCGTACCGGACCGCTGTTGCCGGGGTTGCAGGAACAGTTCCGGCGCCTGCACGAACGCCTCGGTCCGCCACTCCTGACCATCGGCTGCGACTGCTTCCTGCGCCGCCTGGAGCTGGAAGTGGCCGGCGATACCGAGGCCACCGCCGAGTTTCTCCGAAGCCAGCAGGTGATCGGCTTCAACACCTACGGAGAGCAGTTCAATGGCATGCACATCAACCAGACCTTCACCGGTGTCGCCATTGGCCGTCCTCGCGGCAACGCCGGACACTGAGCTGCGCGCCCGCATCGACGAGCTGGAGCGCGACAACCGCAAGCTGCAGCGGATCAACGCGGCGCTGATCGAACGCGTGGAGTCGGCCACCTCGCGTGGCGACAACGCCTACGGCGCCTTCCAGCACTCGGTGGTGCTGGCCGAACAGGTGCGCGAGCGCACCGATGCGCTGAGCGAGGCAATGGTCGAGCTGAAATCCAGCAACCAGCTGCTCAGCGACGCTCGCCTGCGCGCCGAGACCGCGCACCAGCACCTGCTGGATGCCATCGAGAGCATTTCCGATGCCTTCGTGCTGTTCGATCCGCAGCAGCGCATCGTCCTCTACAACCAGCGCTTCCGCGCCTTCTGGGCGCAGACCCGCGCCCGCGTCGGCGCGGGAACCCGGCTCACCGAAGTACGCCGGCTGGCACAGAGCAGCGGGCTGATCGTCGAGGAGCAGCGCAGCAGCGACGACGAACACACCCTCTACCGCCTGCGCAACGACCGCTGGGTGCGCGTCACCGAGCGGCCGACCCGCGACGGCGGGCTGGTGGTGCTCTACAGCGACATCACCGAGATCAAACAGAGCGAGATGGCCCGCCGCGAACAGGCGGTGGCGCAGAAGTCGCACCTGTTGCAGCGCGCCGTCGACAACCTGTCCCAGGGCGTGGCCATGGTCGGCGCCGATGGCGCGCTGGAGTTGTGGAACCGGCGCTTCCTCGAACTCTGCGGGCTGGCGCCGATCGAGGCGCACCGGCCTTTCGCCGAGGTCATGGCCGACAGCGAACTGCCCTTGCTGACCCCGCGCAGCCGCGCCCGCCACGGCAGTGCGGAAGGCGTGCTGGAACAGCGCCTGTTCGATGGCCGCATGCTGGAAATCCGCACCCACGCGCTGCCCACCGGCGGCTTCGTCAACACCTTCACCGACATCACCGAGCGCTACCGCAACGCCGAGGCGCTGCGCGAGAGCGAACGCTGGATACGCCTGATCACCGACCAGGTGCCGGCGCTGATCGCCTACCTGAGCGCCGAACTCAACTACGAGTTCACCAACAAGGTCTACGAGGAGTGGTACCGCTGGCCCAGCGGCTCGATGCTCGGGCGCAACCTGCGCGACGTGCACAGCGAGGACCATTGCCAGCGCCTGGAGCCGTACTTCGAGCGTGCGCTGTCGGGCGAGAGCGTCACCTTCGAGATCGCCGAGACCAATCTCTCCGGGCAGGAGCGCTACATGCAGCGCTCCTACGTGCCCAACCGCCAGGCCGACGGCACGGTGAGCGGGCTGTTCGTGCTGATCCGCGACATCACCGAGCGCCGCCGCACCGCCGAGGCGCTGCACCAGGCCTACCAGAACCTCGAACAGCGGGTGCGCGAACGCACCGCCGAGCTGACCAGCCTGAATGACCAGCTCAAGCGCGAGATCGACGAGCGCAGCCAGGTCGAGGCGCGCCTGCGCGAGGCCAAGCGCGAGGCGGAGCAGGCCAACCTGTCGAAGACCAAGTTCCTCGCCGCCGTCAGCCACGACCTGCTGCAACCGCTGAATGCCGCGCGGCTGTTCACCAGTGCGCTGCAGGAGCGCAGCGGCGAAGCCCTGGTGCGCAATATCAGCCAGTCGCTGGAAGACGTGGAGAACTTGCTCGGTACCCTGGTGGAGATTTCCAAGCTGGATGCCGGGGTGATCAAGCCGGACATCGCCTCGTTCGATGTCGGCGAACTGCTCGACAACCTTGCTGCCGAGTACCGCCAGGTTGCGGCCAGCGAAGGGCTGGCGCTGGACTTCGTTGCCTGTGGCGCCCAGGTCCGCAGCGACATGCAATTGCTGGCGCGCATCTTGCGCAATCTGCTGACCAACGCCATCCGCTATACGCCGTCGGGCCGTGTGCTGCTGGGCTGCCGGCGGCGCCGGCACAGCCTGTGGATCGAGGTCTGGGACACCGGTGTCGGCATCGCGGCCGACAAGCTCGGCGAGATATTCCAGGAGTTCAAACGCGGCGACGTGCAGCGCTCGAACCAGGATCGCGGCCTCGGGCTGGGCCTGGCCATCGTCGAGAAGATCGCGCGGATGCTCGGCCATCGCATCCAGGTGGAGTCGGTGCCCGGCAAGGGCTCGCGCTTCGCCGTCGAAGTGCCCCTGGCGCGCCGTGTGGCGCGCGCCGCACCCGAGCCGGAACGCCCGGCCGCCGATCTGGTGGAGCGCCTGCGCGGCTCGCGGGTGTGGGTGCTGGATAATGACGCTTCGATCTGCGCCGGCATGCGCACGCTGCTGGAAACCTGGGGTTGTCGGGTGGTGACCGCGCTCTCGGAAGAGGACCTGGCGCGCCAGGTGGACAACTTCCACGCCGAATCCGACCTGCTGATCGTCGACTACCACCTGGATGACGGGTTGAACGGCGTCGATGCGGTCGCCTCGATCAATGCCCGGCGCGGCACGCCGCTACCGGCGCTGATGATCACCGCCAACTACAGCAACGAGCTCAAGCAGCAGGTCCGCGAGCTCGGCCACATGCTGATGCACAAGCCGGTAAGGCCGATGAAGCTGAAGACCGCGCTCTGCCACCTGCTGGAGCGTACCGACTGATCAGGACTACATGCGGCGGAAAGCGGTTGGCGAACTTCCGATGTTCGCCAGCCGTCTCGTTTGCGGGGGAATGATGTAGGGCCGGAGCTTCAGCGGCGCAGGTAGGCGGAGAAGTCGATGTCGCTGGCGCTGAGGATGGCCTGCACGCGGTTGTGCACCTTGAGCTTGTGCAGGATCGCCGAGACGTGGGCCTTCACCGTAGTCTCGGCGATCTCCAGGTTGTAGGCGATCTGCTTGTTCGACTCGCCCTTGGTCATCCGCTCCAGCACCAGCAGCTGCTTGCGGGTCAGCGCCTGCAGCAGCTCCGACGGGATGCCGTGCTCCTCATGGTTGCTGCGCCGCGGCGAGCTCTGCTGGGTGCGGATGATGTCGGAGGGCAGGTAGACGTTGCCGTTGAGGATCTGCTCGATGGCTTCGGTCATCTGCACCCGTGGCGACGACTTGGTGATGAAGCCCACCGCGCCGTAGGTGATGGCTTGCAGCACCACCTGCTTGTCCTGCTCGGCGGAGACGATCACCACGGGAATGGTCGGGGCCTCGTTGCGCAGGTTCATCAGGCCGTTCAGCCCGTGCATGCCGGGCATGTTCAAATCGAGCAGGATCAGGTCGAGATCGTCGTGTTCCTGGGTCAGGCCCAGGGCGCTGTCGAGGTCGGCGGTCTCCATCACTTCGCTGCCGGGGAAGCCCTCGGCGATGACGTTGTGGATGGCCTCGCGGAACAGCGGGTGATCGTCGGCGATCAGGATCTTGTACATGGCCTACACCTCGTTGTTGTCGTTATGGGTGGCGAGCGGCGTGCAGTCGCAGGCTACTTCAGCGGTTGCGGTTGTGCGTCCTGCAGGGGCAGTCCTGCCTGTTCCCAGGCGTCGATACCGTCACGGTACCAGTAGAGGCGGGCGTAGCCCAGCGCGTGTGCGCGGCGGATGGCATTCCAGCTCATCCAGCAGTCGGAGCGGCAGTAGAACACCAGCGGTCGCTGGCTATCGCCCCCGGTCAGGCGAGCGAGATTCTGCTCGAAGTAGGCCTGCCACTGCGGCTCCAGGGTGCCGGTGCCGACGTTGGCCAGCCACAGGCTGCCGGGCAGGTTGCGGTGCTTCTCGTCCTCGACGAACTGGCCGTTGAGGAAGGTGCGGCGGTAGACATCCACCAGACGGGTCTGTGGTTCGCCCTTGAGCAGCGCCTGCAGGGCGTGGGTGTCGAGGGTGGTGGCATGGTCGGCGGACGGCGGCGTCGGGCTGCGGTACTGGGTGAGGCGATAGCCGTCAGCGGAAAACAGCGGCGCATCGTCGGCCTGCGCGGTCGGGAGCGCGAGGGCCAGACTGAGCAGGCAGGCGGACAGGCAGCCGCTCACATGGCCATTCAGGGCAGTGGCAAGGCGAGGCATGGCGGTATCTCTAATCGTTCTTTTTGTAGTGGCCATTACATGCCAGCTGTACGGCTTTGGAAATTCGACGTCAGGAGGGGCGAACCAGTACCAAAGTAGTAGGTTTCACCCCTTGCGCAGCGCCGCGTGCTGCGGGTTGAACGTCAGCACGGCGAGCCCGGCGAAGAGCAGGGTCAGGCCCAGGCAGACGCCCGCCGCCAGCGGGTTGAAGCGCTCGTAGAGGGCGAAGCGCACCAGTTCCACGGCGTGACTGAAGGGATTGAGCGCGCACAGCCAGTAGAGCCACTGGCTGGCCTCGCGCATCTTCCATAGCGGGTAGAGCGCGGAGGAGAGGAAGAACAGCGGGAAAATGACGAAATTCATCACTCCGGCGAAGTTCTCCAGCTGGCGGATGCCGTTGGACAGCAGCAGCCCCAGCGCGCCCAGCAGCAGGGCGGCCAGCAGCAGCGCCGGCAAGGCGGCGAGCAGGCCCATGGCCGGTGTTTGCACGCCATACAGCCAGGCGATCAGCAGGAAGGCATAGACCTGCAGCAGCGACACCAGCGCCGTGGCCAGCAGCTTGCTGGCCAGCAGGAAGGCGCGCGGCAGCGGGCTGGTGAGCAGCACGCGCATGCTGCCCATCTCGCGGTCGTAGACCATCGACAACGAGCCCTGCATGCCGTTGAACAGCAGGATCATGCAGCACAGCCCCGGCACGATGTAGGTCTCGTAGGTGACGTAGGTGTCGTACGGCTCGATGATCGAGATGCCCAGCGCGGCGCGGAAGCCGGCGGCGAACACCAGCAGCCAGAGCAGCGGCCGCACCAGCGCGCTGAGAAAGCGCGAGCGTTGCAGGACGAAGCGCAGCCATTCGCGCACGACGATGCCGCGCAGGCATTGCCAGTAGGCGGCCGGGTCGAAGCGCGGGCTTTCCAGGGCGCTCATGCGCAGGCCTCCAGGCGGGTCAGGCGGTCGAAGGTACGCTCCAGGTCGCCGGCGTCCGGCGCGCAGATGTCCCGGGCTTCACCACGGGCGACCAGGCGGCCACGGTCGAGCACCAGCAATGCGTCGTCGCCTCGGACTTCATCCAGCAGGTGAGTGGTCCAGAGCACCGCCAGGCCATCGTCCCGGCACAGCCGTCGTACATGTTCGTTGAGCGCCTGGCGCGCCGCCGGGTCGAGGCCGACGCTGGCCTCGTCGAGCAGCAGCAGACGCGGGCGGTGCAGCAGAGCGCGGGCGATTTCCACCCGGCGGCGGTGCCCGCCGTTGAGCGCGCGGACCTTGTCGCGGCGGCGTTCCTGCAACTGCTGGCGGGCCAGTTCGGCGTCGATCCGCTCGTTCGCCAGGCGGCGCGGCAGGCCGTGCAGGGCGGCGTGGTAGCGCAGGTTCTGCTCCACGCTCAGGTCCAGGTCCAGGGTGCTCTGCTGGAACACCACGCCCAGTTCGCGCAGGGCCAGGCGCGGCTGGCGGCGCAGGCTGCAGCCGAGCACCTCGATCTCGCCCTGCTGCAGGTCGTAGAGGCGGGTGAGCAGGGCTACCAGGGTGGATTTTCCGGCGCCGTTGGGCCCCAGCAGTGCGGTGAAGCGCCCGGCGGGCAGTTCGAAGTCCAGCCCGTCGAGGGCGCGTCGTGGGCCGTAGGCAAAGCTCAGGTCGCGGACAGTGAGCGCGTTCATGGCGTCACCACCACGCCCCAGGGATAGCGGCCGACCTTGATGGATTTGCTGACCTTGCGCGAGGCCACGTCGATCACCGACACATCGCCGCTGACGCCGTTGGTGGCCAGCAGGGTCTTCTCGTCCGGGGTGAACGCCAGGTGCCAGACGCGGCGGCCCACCAGCAGGTAGTCGAGGACCTCGAAGGTCTTGGCATCGACCACCGCCACATGGTTCGCCGGGCCGAGGGCGACGAAGGCGGTCTTGCCGTCGTCGGTCAGCTTCACGCCCACCGGTTGCACCTTGTCCGGATGCACGCCCTGGATGGCGAAGCGCAGGGTCTTGAGGATCTTGCGGCTGGCGGTGTCCACCACGCTGACGGTGCCGCCGATCTCCGCCGAAACCCAGACCTGCGAGCCGTCGCGGGTGAACTCCGCGTGGCGCGGGCGCTGGTCCACCAGGGTGCTGTCCACCAGCTTCTGGGTGGAGGTGTCGATCCAGTGCAGCATGTTGGTGGTTTCGCTGGTGTTCACCGCCCACTTGCCATCCGGGCTCACCGCCATGCCTTCGGGCTCGACGCCAACGTCGATCTGCCCGAGCACCTGGGCGGTCTGGGTGTCGACCACTGTGACCAGTGCATCGTCCTCGTTGGAGATGTACAGCCAGCGGTCGTTGGGGTGCAGGGCGAACTGCTCGGGGTCTGCGCCCGAGGGCAACTGCCTGATGATCTTGCGGGTGGCGAGGTCCAGCACCTGCACGGTGTCCGAATCGCTCGCGCATATATAGAGCAGCTTGTTGTCGTGGGACAGCGCCAGGCCGCGCGGGCGCTTGCCGGTGTCGATGGTACCGGTGACGGTCATGCTGTCCAGGTCGATGACGCTGAGGTTGTTGTCCTTCTCGTTGGACACGTAGGCCGTGGCGGCGAAGGCCGGCGGCGTCTGGTAGAGCGCGGCGCCCAGGCAGGCCAGGGCCAGCAGGCGGGGCAGGGCGGGGCAGGGCATGGCTGCGGTCCTCATGGGCAGTTTCCTTATGGCTGGGCGTCGGCGAGGTGGCACTGGCTTTCCGGAGCATCGAGGCCGAGGCTGTCCAGTTCGCTGGCGGGGTGCAGGAAGCCTTCCTGCGGCGAGGTGCTGACCAGGGCGCGCGGTTGCACCAGCGGGATCGGCTGGCGCAGCTGGCCGTCCCAGGCGCGGAAGCCGAGCTTGTAGCCCTTGAAACCGTCCAGCGGCAGGTCGGGGGAGAGCGACAGCTTGCGGACCGCCATGGGCTCTGCGTCATGCAGGCGGGTGACCGCGCTGGCGACGCTGCGCACGGCGATCCAGGCGGCGAAGTCGCGGTCGTTCATCCAGCGCCCGGCGTGTTCCTCGAAGCGTTTCTGCAACTGTGCGGCGCCGTAGGTTTCCACGGTCTTGTGCCAGCCGGTGGCGACCAGCCCCTGGGTGCCGGCCACGGGGCGCGGCAGCCAGGTGTTGTAGGGCACGTATTCGCCGAAGTCGCCGTGCTCGTCGGCCACCAGCACGGCGTCGTAGTCCTCGCTGGACTGGGTGAACAGCGCCATGTCGGCCTGGGCGCTGCGGCGCTGGTCGTTGGCGAAGGTGAAGGGCTTTTCCTCGACGATCTTCGCGCCGAAGCGCTTGGCCGAGCGGCGCAGGGCGTTGGCATAGGCGGCGTCTTCCGGGCGCTGGCCGACGATCAGCAGCCAGCGCGTCCACTTGCGCAGCACCAGGAACTGGGTGAGGGCGTCGGTCAGCATCAACCGGCTGGGCAGGGTGTGCAGCACGTTCGGCGCGCACTGGCTGGCGCGCAGCTCGTCATCGGCGGCGCCGGCGTTGAACAGCAGGCTATCGGGCAGGGCGGCGGCCAGTTGGCGCAGGGTGTCGGCGGGGGCGTTGACCACGAACAGGCGCAGGCCGGCGTCGTGCAGGCGCTTGGCTGCGGCCAGCAGCTTTTCTGGGCTGTCGGTGCTGGCGGCTTCCAGGCTGTACCGGTGCTTGAGGAAACGCCCGGTGCTGTTGCTGTCGGTGATCGCCAGCTCCGCGCCGCGCAGGCCGGCGTCCGTTGGTTCGGGGATGACGTTGGACAGCAGCGGGCCGGGATCGGGCGTGTAGCCAAGGTAGCCGATGCGGACCTCCAGGACGGGCACCTCGCCAGCGCGCACGCCGAGGCTGAGCGAGGCGGCGCAGGCCACTGCGAGCAGGTAGGCCACGCCGTGCAATAGGAACTGGCGCATGGGCGACTCCTTTGGGGCCGGCTTGTTGTTGTGCGGCCAGCATAGGAATCGCGCGGGGTGCGGCAAATATGCAGAAAGTACCGTTGAGGCAGTACCAAGGTAGTAGGTTGCGCGCCGCGCCCGCGACCTAGGATGGCCCTACAAGAACCCGAAGAGAAAGGTCGCCATGCGTATCGCCGTCACTCTCGTCCTGCCGATCCTGCTGATGCTCAGCCTGCTCGGCTTCGATTTCTTCTATGCCCGCAACAGCTATCCGAGTCCGGTCGAGCGGCATGCCCCGGCGGGGTGTGTCGACAGCTGTCGTGGTGCGCCTTAGCCGCATGCTCGGGGAAACCCCTCCACATCGCGTGGTCGCCAGGAGCGTAGGGCGTATAACGCTCCGCGTTATACGCCGATCAGCCTGGGCTCCAGGGCGCTCCGGGTCTGACCCAGGGGGCGGTTCCATGGCGAGGTGTATCGGCGTACAACCGCGAACGGTTGTACGCCCTGCGGGCGCTGTGGCCCCTGGCCTCCCGTCGCCCTAGTACCAAGGGAGTAGATGGCATCACCCAAAGCAGGATTCGGCCTGCGAGCAAGCGTTCTTACCATCGTCATCACGGTCGCCGCTCCGGGCGCCGAGCCTTGCCAAGCATCTCGATGAGAGGATGAAGTGATGAACAACAAGAACGTGCTGTGCGGCCTGCTGTTGCTGGCTGGACTGAGTGCCTCGGGCCTGGCCCTGTCCCACGGCAATGTGACGCCCCAGGCAGTGGATACCACGGGGCTGGAACCTCTGGGCAAGGAATGGCGCGACACCAACCCCTACCGCGAACCCTACGCCAACCACGCCAAGGCGGTGGAGATCGGCGCCTCGGCCTACAACCAGAACTGCGCGCGCTGCCACGGCCTGGAAGCCAAGTCCGGCGGCATCGCCCCCGACCTGCGCAAGCTCGACGTCGGCGCTGAGGGTGACGAGTGGTTCAAGGAGCGCGTGATCAACGGTGCGGTGCGCGACGGCGCCGTGTACATGCCGAAGATGGCCGACTACATCAGCCAGGAAGGCCTCTGGGCGATCCGCACTTACCTGGACAGCGTGCACGTAGACGAGTGACCGCCATGCGCCTGCTCAAGCTGCTGTTCGGCGTGGTCCTGAGCCTGCTGCTGGGGCAGGCTCAGGCACAGGTCCGCCCCTACGAGGACATGGTCGCCAGCGGCGTGCTGCGGGTGGCCGTGTACGAGAACTTCCCGCCCTACAGCTTCATGCAGGGCGGGCAGCCGCGCGGCATCGATATCGACCTGGCGACGCGCCTGGCCAGCGGGCTGGGTCTGCGCGCGGAATTCCTCTGGGTCACGCCGGGCGAGCGCCTGGATGACGACCTGCGCAACTTCATCTGGAAGGGCCATTACCTGCGCCCCGGCGTGGTCGCCGACGTGATGCTGCGCGTGCCCTACGACCGCGAATACGCCAACCGGCGCAACGACGTGGGCGAGTTCGCCAACGAGCAGGTGGTGATGTTCGGCCCCTACCAGCGCGAACGCTGGCAGGTCGTCAACGATGACCGGCGGCTGCCGAAGGTGGACACCATCGCGGCCTTCCGCGAACACCCCATCGGCGTCGAGCTGGACAGCGTGCCGTCGTTCTACCTGACCTCGGTGCTGGGCGGCCAGCTCAGCCGCATGACCGTGCATTTCCCCAGCACGCAGGCGGCCTTCGACGGCATGCGCGCGGGCAAGGTGGATGCGGTGATGGCCCTGCGCGGCGAGCTGGACTGGATGCGCGCCCAGGCCGCCGATGAGCACCTGAAGAACGCCGAGAATACCTACCCCAACCTCGGCCAGCCCGAGTGGGACATCGGCATGGCGGTGCACGAAAGCAACCGCCAGCTCTCCAATGCCCTGGACGGCGAACTGGAAGAGCTGGTGCGCAGCGGCGAGATGGAAAAGCTCTATGCGGCCTACGGCGTGCGCTACGAACTGCCGGGGCTTTATCAGGACGTGCAGTGAGGGAAACAGGATGCACAGGCGCCACGTGTTGCTCGGGATGTGCGCACTGCCGCTGCTGGCGGCGGCGGTGGAGGGCGACCCGCTGCCCTCGGTGATGTGGGAGTACCACCACAAGCGGCTCCTCAATGGTGAGCCCTATGTCTTCGACGAGCGCGTGAAGCTGGGCGTGCCGCCCTTCGCCGAGGATTCCCGGCAGGTGCCGGTGGAAGTGGACGCCCGTGCCTTGCCGGGACGCTTCGACCGCCTGCTGCTGTGGGCCGAGCTGAACCCGATTCCCCATGTGCTGACACTCTATCCCGGCGAGCACCTGGAGCCGCTGCTGGCGGTACGCATCCGCATCGAACAGGCCACGCCGATCCGCGCCGCCCTGCGGGACGAGAAGGGCGTCTGGCATGTCGGCTCGGCCTGGATCGACGCCGCCGGCGGCGGTTGCACGGCGCCCAGCGTAGTGCGCGCACAGCCGGGGTGGGAGGACAGGCTCGGCCAGGTCCACGGCGAGTCCTACCCCAGGGGCGAATACAGCCGCGTGCGCCTGTCGGTGTCCCATCCAATGGACAACGGCCTGGTCGGCGGCATCCCCGAGTTCTACATCGACCACGCCGAACTGCGTGGCCCGGACGGCGAGGTCTTCGCCCGGCTGGAGCTGTTCCCGGCGGTGAGCGAGAACCCGACGTTCACCTTCGAAGTGCGTGGTCACCCGCACACCGAACTCTGGCTGCACGACAACAATGGCAACCAATTCCAGGCCGCTCTGCGCTAACGAGGTGCCCATGCGTTTCCTCCTGATCGCCCTCGCGTGCCTGTGCCTGCCGGCGCTGGCCGACCTGCAGTACCACCTTCAACCCCGGCAGATCGCCGACGGCACCTGGCTGGTGGAAGGCAGCACCGACAACTTCGGCAAGGACAATGGCGGCGCCATCGTCAACGTCGCCTTCATCGACACCGGCGATGGTGTGCTGGTGATCGACACCGGCCCCTCGAAACGCTATGGCGAAGCCCTGCGCGTGCTGATCCAGCAGACCACCGGCAAGCCGGTGAAGCGGGTTCTGCTGACTCATCATCACCCCGATCACGTGCTGGGCAACCAGGCCTTCACCGACGTGCCCATCGGGGCGCTGGCCGGCACCGGCAAGTTGCTCAAGGAGCAGGGCAACGCCATGGCGGAGAACATGTACCGCCTGGTGGGCGACTGGATGCGCGGCACGGAAGTGGTGTTGCCTACAGAGACGGTGGAGCCGGGCATCGTGCAGATGGGCAGTCACAGGTTCCGGCTGGTGGGGCTGCGCGGGCATACCGGTGCGGACCTGGCGATTCTCGACGAGACCACTGGCGTGCTGTTCGCCGGCGATATCGTTTTCTATCAGCGTGCGCTGACCACGCCCAACAGCCCAGGCATCGACGTTTGGCTGGGCGATCTCGACACCTTGCAGAAGCTGCCGTGGAAACTGATCGTCCCTGGCCACGGGCCCATCGCCACGGATGCTGCGCCGTTTGCCCAGATGCGCGACTACCTCGGCTGGCTCGATAACGTAATGCGCGACGGCATCGCCCAGGGCGCGGACATGAACGACCTGTTGCGCACGCCGATCCCCGAGCGCTTCGCCGGGGTCAGCCTGACGCGCTATGAGCTGATCCGCAGCGTCAGCCATCTCTATCCGCGGTATGAGCAGAAGGCTTTACCCCGCGTGGACAAGCAGTAAAGCCTTGCCGGATGTTCCGGCGCACCGGCGTTGCCCTCATCCCAACCCTCTCCCGGAGGGAGAGGGGGCTGTCTGGAGCGGCCTTGCTGATTGCCGCTCCGACCCTGTTGTAGGAGCGAGCTTGCTCGCGAACCTTCCAGCAGGATGAACTCCTGTGTCCCCCCTTCGCGCCGAATGACTCCCTCTCCCTCTGGGAGAGGGTCGCCGAGTTCATCCAGGGCACCATGACCGCCGGTCAATCCGGTTCGCGAGCAAGCTCGCTCCTACAAGGGGACATCCACCCTCTGAGCTCCTACGCAAGCCCCGAATTTCGCGCCTCTGCAGCCCGGTATTGCTACCAAGGAACTAGGAAATTCGGCACTGCGTTCAATTGTTGGCCCGCCGCACCAAACCAAGAATCTGCGGCAGACCGGGACATTTTCCCGGGTACAACAACAATCGCAGAGGCGCACGCCATGAGACAGCTTCAACCTTTCGCCCGCACCGTGCTGTTCACCGCCATCAGCCTGGCCGCCCTGGGCGCTCACGCCGGGGTCACCGACCAGGACATCAGTGATTCCGCCAAGCGCACCGACCAGGTCGTGGTCAACGGCATCAACCAGCAGGGCCAGCGCTTCAGCCCGCTGAACACGCTGAACAGCGACAACGTGAAGGAGCTGCGGCCGGTGTGGGCGCTGTCGTTCGGCGGCGAGAAGCAGCGCGGCCAGCAGGCGCAACCGCTGATCAAGGACGGCGTGATGTACGTCACCGCCTCCTACTCTCGGGTGTTCGCCGCCGACGCGCGCACCGGGCGCAAGCTGTGGCAGTACGATGCGCGCCTGCCCGACGGCATCATGCCCTGCTGTGACGTGATCAACCGTGGCGTGGCCCTGTACGGCGACCTGGTGATCTTCGGCACCCTCGACGCCAAGCTGGTCGCGCTGAACAAGGACACCGGCAAGGTGGTGTGGAAGAAGACCGTGGCCGACTACAAGGCCGGCTACTCCATTTCCGCCGCGCCGCTGATCGCCAAGGGCAAGCTGATCACCGGCGTGGCCGGCGGCGAGTTCGGCGTGGTCGGCAAGATCGAGGCCTACAACCCCACCAACGGCGAGCTGCTGTGGAGCCGCCCGACCGTGGAAGGCCATATGGGCTACGTCTACAAGGACGGCAAGGCCATCGAGAACGGCATCTCCGGCGGCGAAGCGGGCAAGACCTGGCCGGGCGACCTGTGGAAGACCGGCGGCGCCGCGCCCTGGCTGGGCGGCTACTACGATCCGAGCACCGACTCGCTGTTCATCGGCACCGGCAACCCTTCGCCGTGGAACTCGCACCTGCGTCCGGGCGACAACCTGTTCTCCTCCTCGCGCCTGGCGCTGAACCCGGAGGACGGCTCGATCAAGTGGCACTTCCAGACCACCCCGCACGACGGCTGGGACTTCGACGGCGTGAACGAGCTGGTGTCCTTTGACTACCAGGACGGCGGCAAGACCGTGCAGGCCGCCGCCACCGCCGACCGCAACGGCTTCTTCTACGTGCTGGACCGCACCAACGGCAAGTTCATCCGCGGCTTCCCCTTCGTCGACAAGGTGACCTGGGCCAAGGGCCTGGACAAGGACGGCCGGCCGATCTACGACGACGCCCACCGTCCGGGCGCGCCGGGGCAGGGGACCGAGAAGGGCTCCTCGGTGTTCGTCTCGCCTTCCTTCCTCGGCGGCAAGAACTGGATGCCCATGGCCTACAGCCAGGACACCGGCCTGTTCTACGTGCCCTCCAACGAGTGGGGCATGGACATGTGGAACGAGAACATCGCCTACAAGAAGGGTGCGGCGTACCTGGGCGCGGGCTTCACCATCAAGCCGCTGAACGAGAAGTACATCGGCGTGCTGCGCGCCATCGATCCCAAGACCGGCAAGCAGGTATGGCGCTACGAGAACTACGCGCCGCTGTGGGGTGGGGTGCTGGCAACTCACGGCAACCTGGTATTCACCGGCAACCCCGAGGGCTTCCTGATGGCCTTCGACGCCAAGACCGGCAAGAAACTCTACGAGTTCAACACCGGCTCGGGCGTGATCGCCTCGCCGATCACCTGGGAGATGGATGGCGAGCAGTACGTGACTGTGCTCTCCGGCTGGGGTGGTGCGGTACCGCTGTGGGGTGGCGAGGTGGCCAAGCGGATCAAGGACCTGGACCAGGGCGGGATGATCTGGACCTTCAAGCTGCCGAAAGACCTGGTGGCGAAAAAGTGAGGTTGCTGTGAGGTGAGCAGGGGGCCGGCCGTTGAGCCGGCCTTTTGTTTTTGCGGGCTAGGGATGTGCTCCTACGCGAGCCGGTCCGCCGCATTGCCCTGGCTCTTATGAGACTTCCAGAAAAACATCCGCACGCTCCGGACTGCCCCTTCAGGAGGCCGAGTGGAATCGGAGTTTCAGGGGTTAAGCGGCATGGATGCCGCGAGAGCCGCGATGGGCCATGGGCGGCCCTTCGCGGCGGGCCCCTGAAACTTCGATGGAACGAGGGGAGTCCCGCGAAGCGGGACCCGGATGCAGGGGCAAGCCTTCTTGGTTACTTCTTCGGCGTTTGGAAGAAGTGACTCGCCCGAGGGGGCGAAACAAGGACTTTCAGCACACACCGAAGCGGCGCAGAAACACCCAACCAGAAAGCATCGCGGACAAAGTCCGCTCCTACGAAGAGCCCACGCTCCACATCTACTACCAAATGAGCACCGTAGGGCGCATAACGCGACAGCGTTATCCGCCGTGGTTGCGTCGGCGGATAACCCGTTCCGGGTTATGCGCCCTACAACCTGCGACGCTCGCCGCCTCTACTACCAAATGAGTAACCCACCACTCCCATGGGTGCATTCCGGGCCGGGAAGGGCGCTGCCTAAGATCGCTCCATGACCCGGCCGATTCAGGCTGGGACCCGACAGGAGAGCTTTTCCATGATCTACGCCCCACCCGGAGCCCCCGGCGCCGTTGTCACCCTCAAGCCGCGCTACGGCAACTACATCGGTGGCGAGTTCGTCCCGCCGGTTCTGGGCCAGTACTTCAGCAACACCTCGCCGGTGAACGGCGAAGTCATCGCCGAGTTCCCGCGCTCCACCGCCGAAGACATCGAGCTTGCCCTGGACGCCGCCCACGCCGCAGCAGACGCCTGGGGCCGCACTTCCGTGCAGGACCGCGCGCTGATCCTGCTGAAGATTGCCGACCGCATCGAACAGAACCTGGAACAACTCGCCGTCGCCGAGACCTGGGACAACGGCAAGGCCGTGCGCGAAACGCTGAATGCCGACGTGCCCCTGGCCGCCGACCACTTCCGCTACTTCGCCGGCTGCATCCGCGCCCAGGAAGGCGGCGCCGCCGAGATCAACGAGAACACCGTCGCCTACCACATCCACGAACCGCTGGGCGTGGTTGGGCAGATCATCCCGTGGAACTTCCCGCTGCTGATGGCCGCGTGGAAGCTCGCCCCGGCCCTGGCCGCCGGCAACTGCGTGGTGCTCAAGCCGGCCGAGCAGACGCCGCTGTCGATCATGCTGCTGGCCGAGATCATCGGCGACCTGCTGCCACCGGGCGTGCTGAACATCGTCCAGGGTTTCGGCAAGGAAGCGGGCCAGGCGCTGGCCACCAGCAAGCGCATCGCCAAGATCGCCTTCACCGGCTCCACTCCAGTCGGCTCGCACATCCTGCGCTGCGCGGCGGAGAACATCATTCCATCCACCGTGGAGCTGGGCGGCAAGAGCCCGAACATCTTCTTCGAGGACATCATGCAGGCCGAGCCGGCCTTCATCGAGAAGGCCGCCGAGGGCCTGGTGCTGGCCTTCTTCAACCAGGGCGAGGTGTGCACCTGCCCGTCGCGGGCGCTGGTGCAGGAGTCCATCTTCGAGCCGTTCATGGCCGAGGTGCTGAAGAAGATCAAGGCGATCAAGCGCGGCAACCCGCTGGACACCGAGACCATGGTCGGCGCCCAGGCGTCGCAGCAGCAGTACGAGAAGATCCTGTCCTATCTCGACATTGCCCAGAATGAAGGCGCCGAGCTGCTCGCCGGTGGCGCCAGCGAGCGCCTGGAGGGTGACCTGGCCAGCGGTTACTACATCCAGCCGACCCTGCTCAAGGGGCACAACGGCATGCGCGTGTTCCAGGAGGAAATCTTCGGCCCGGTGGTGGGCGTGACCACATTCAAGGACGAAGCCGAAGCCCTGGCGATCGCCAACGACACCGAATTCGGCCTCGGCGCCGGTGTGTGGACCCGCGACATCAACCGTGCCTGGCGCATGGGCCGGGGCATCCAGTCCGGCCGTGTGTGGACCAACTGCTACCACCTGTACCCGGCGCACGCCGCCTTCGGTGGCTACAAGAAGTCCGGCGTCGGCCGCGAGACCCACAAGATGATGCTCGACCACTACCAGCAGACCAAGAACCTGCTGGTGAGCTACGACATCAACCCGCTGGGCTTCTTCTGATCCCCGGCTGATCCGAGTAGCAAGCCGGCGAGCCTTCCCCCATCGGGCTCGCCGGTTCCCACCTCCGGTGTGCCCGCCGGCCGGGCATCCCTTGTCTCGACGCGCCCGTTCGGGCGGCCGTCCGCTTCCGTGCCCACTTCCTCGGGCGACGGTCTTCGTCGAACGCGACTCCGGTCGCGTTTTCTTTTTTCCGGATGCCTCTCTGTTCGCGAGCAAGCTCGCTCCTACGAAAAGCGGGCCCGGTGCTTTTCTGTAGGAGCGAGCTTGCTCGCGAACCGCCGACCTTCAGGCCACTCCGAAGTCGACCAAGGCGCCAACGGCGAACTAAGGTTTAACGGCGTACCACCGCGAACGGTTGTACGCCCTACGCCGCAAGGCGCGCACTCACTACCAAATCAGGGGGGAATCTCCTTCGAAAGTATCATTCGGCCTCTCTGCCCCCGGTGTTTAACTCGATCTACCGGAACAACCGGTGCGATGCCAGTACGACATCCCTACAACAAGAGGACAGACCCATGTGGACCAAGCCTAGCTTCACCGACCTGCGCCTTGGCTTTGAAGTGACCCTGTACTTCGCCAACCGCTGATCCACTCGGCCCCGGTCCGCCGGGGCCCCTGCCCACGGGGCACTGTCATGCACATCCGAATTCTCGGGTCGGCCGCCGGCGGCGGTTTTCCCCAGTGGAACTGCAATTGCCGCAACTGTCGCGGCGTACGCGACGGCAGCGTGATCGCACAGCCACGCACCCAGTCGTCCATCGCGCTGTCCGACGATGGCGAGAACTGGATTCTCTGCAACGCCTCCCCCGACATCCGCGCCCAGCTGGCGTCCTTCCCGGCGCTGCAGCCGGCGCGGCGCCTGCGTGATTCGGCGATTGCCGCCATCGTCCTGCTGGACAGCCAGATCGACCACACCACCGGCCTGCTCAGCCTGCGCGAGGGTTGCCCGCACGAGGTGTGGTGCACGGAGATGGTCCACCAGGACCTGTCCACGGGCTTCCCGCTGTTCCCCATGCTGTCGCACTGGAACGGCGGGTTGAAGCACAAGCTGATCGAACTGAACGCCGAACCCTTCAGCATTCCTGCCTGCCCAGGCCTGCGTTTCACCGCCATCGCCCTGCGCAGCAGTGCGCCGCCGTATTCGCCGCACCGGGGCAACCCGCATCCGGGCGACAACATCGGCCTGTTCGTCGAAGACCTCTCCACTGGCGGCAAGCTGTTCTACGCGCCCGGCCTGGGCCAGGTGGACGATGGCCTGCTGGCGTGGATGCGCCGCGCCGACTGCCTGCTGGTGGACGGCACCCTGTGGCGCGACGACGAAATGCGCGTCTGCGAAGTGGGCGACAAGCTCGGCAGCGAGATGGGCCACCTGGCCCAGAGCGGCCACGGCGGCATGATCGAGGTGCTCGACGGCATCGACGGACCGCGCAAGGTGCTCATCCACATCAACAACACCAATCCCATCCTCGACATCGCCTCGCCCGAACGCGCCGAACTGGACGCGCACGGCATCGAGGTGGCGTTCGATGGCATGGGCATACAACTGTGAGGGGAGCCGCGATGCCCCGCGAAGCCATGAGCCCCGCCGAATTCGAGCAGGCGCTGCGCGCCAAGGGCGCCTGCTACCACATATTCCACCCGTACCACGTGGCCATGTACGAAGGCCGCGCCAGCCGCGAGCAGATCCAGGGCTGGGTGGCCAACCGCTTCTACTACCAGGTGAACATTCCGCTGAAGGACGCGGCGATCCTCGCCAACTGCCCGGACCGCGACGTGCGCCGCGAGTGGCTGCAGCGCATCCTCGACCATGACGGCGCGCCGGGCGAGGAGGGCGGCATCGAGGCCTGGCTGCGCCTGGCCGAATCCGTGGGGCTGGACCGCGAGCAGGTGCTGTCCCAGGAACTGGTGCTGCCCGGCGTGCGCTTCGCGGTGGACGCCTACGTCAACTTCGCCCGCCGCGCCAGTTGGCAGGAAGCGGCCAGCAGTTCGCTGACCGAGCTGTTCGCCCCGCAGATCCACCAGTCGCGCCTGGACAGCTGGCCGCAGCACTACCCCTGGATCGACGCCACCGGCTACGACTACTTCCGCAAGCGCCTGTCCCAGGCGCGTCGCGACGTGGAGCACGGCCTGCGCATCACCCTGGAGCACTACCGCACCCGCGAGGCCCAGGAGCGCATGCTGGAAATCCTGCAATTCAAGCTCGACGTGCTCTGGAGCATGCTCGACGCGATGAGCATGGCCTATGAACTGGAGCGCCCGCCGTACCACACGGTGACGACCGAGCGCGTATGGCACAGGGGGTTGCTGTGATGAGTCTGCCTTCGCTGGACAGCGTACCGGTGCTGCGCCGGGGCTTCCGCCTGCAATTCGAACCGGCCCAGGGCTGCCACGTGCTGCTCTATCCTGAGGGGATGGTGAAGCTCAACGACAGCGCCGGGGCGATCCTCGGCCGTGTCGACGGTCAATCCGACGTCGCCGGCATCATCGACGGCCTGCGTTCCGATTTCCCCGGCGTGCCGGGCATCGACGAAGACATCCTGGCATTCCTCGAGGTGGCCCATGCGCAATTCTGGATCGAACTGCGCTGAGGCGCCGGTGGGCCCGCCGCTCTGGCTGCTGGCCGAGCTGACCTACCGCTGCCCGTTGCAGTGTCCGTACTGCTCCAACCCACTGGACTTCGCCAAGGGTGGCGAGGAGCTTTCCACCGCACAGTGGATCGAGGTGTTCCGCCAGGCCCGCGAAATGGGCGCGGCGCAACTGGGTTTTTCCGGCGGCGAACCCTTGGTGCGCCAGGACCTCGCCGAGCTGATCGCTGCCGCGCGCGAGCTCGGCTTCTATACCAACCTGATCACTTCCGGCATCGGGCTCAACGAGCAGCGCCTGAAGGAGTTCGCAGACGCCGGGCTGGACCATATCCAGATCAGCTTCCAGGCCGCCGACGAGGAGGTGAACAACCTGCTCGCCGGCTCGCGCAAGGCCTTCGCCCAGAAGCTAGCCATGGCCCGCGCGGTGAAAGCCCACGGTTATCCGATGGTGCTCAACTTCGTCACCCACCGGCACAACATCGACAGCATCGATCGCATCATCGAGCTGTGCATCGAACTGGAGGCCGATTACGTCGAACTCGCCACCTGCCAGTTCTACGGCTGGGCCGAACTGAACCGCGCCGGGCTGCTGCCGACCCGCGAGCAGCTAAAGCGCGCCGAGCGCATCACCGCCGAGTACCGCGAGCGCCTGGCCGCCGAAGGCAACCCGTGCAAGCTGATCTTCGTGGTGCCGGACTACTACGAGGAGCGCCCCAAGGCCTGCATGGGCGGCTGGGGCAGCGTGTTCCTCGACGTCACCCCGGACGGCACCGCGCTCCCGTGCCACAGCGCGCGGCAGTTGCCGGTGAAGTTCCCCAACGTGCGCGAGCACAGCCTGCAGCACATCTGGTACGAGTCCTTCGGCTTCAACCGCTTCCGCGGCGATGCCTGGATGCCGGAGCCGTGCCGCTCCTGCGACGAGAAGGAGCGTGACTTCGGCGGCTGCCGCTGCCAGGCCTTCATGCTCACCGGCGATGCCGAGGCGACCGACCCGGTGTGCGCCAAGTCGGCCCACCACGGCATCATCCTCGACGCCCGCCGCGAGGCCGAGGAGGCGCCGTTGGCCCTGGACCAGCTGACCTGGCGCAACGAGCGCGCCTCGCAGTTGATCTGCAAGGCCTGAGCGTGGGCCGCGACGACTGGAGCGCCGAACGCGCGGTAGCCGCCGCCGGGGACTTCGCCGAGCTGCACGTTGCCCATGGCGGTCTGTTGTGGGCCGCCTTCGACCCCGCCAGCGCACGCTGCCGGCTGTTCCTGCGCCGTGAAGGGCAGACCCGCGAACTGACTCCCCCCGGCGCGTCGGTGCGCAGCCGCGTCTACGAGTACGGCGGCGGTTCCTGCTGCGCCACGACCGACGGCGTGGCCTGGGTGGAAGAGGGCGACCAGCAGGTGCGCTGGCTGCGCCTGGGCGGCGAACCCCGCGCGATCACCCATCGCGACGACTGCCGCTACGGTGACCTGTACTACGTTGCCGCCTGGAACGCGCTGCTGGCGGTGGAGGAGGAGGGCGGTAGCGGCGGGGTGCAGCACTGCATCGTCCGCCTGGATGCCGATGGCCGGCGGCGGGTGATCGCCACAGGCGCGGATTTCTATGCCTCGCCCGTGGCCGACGGCAGTGCCGAACGAATCGCCTGGGTGGAGTGGGACCGTCCCGAACAACCCTGGACACGCACCCGCCTGGTCGAGTCCTTCGCCGGCGAACAACGCTGCCTGGCCGGGCAGACCCGGCACGAATCCATCCAGCAGCCGCGCTTCGCCGACGATGGCCGGCTGCACTGGCTGAGCGACCGCGCCGGCTATTGGCAGCCGTACCACGAAGGCCCCGGCGGCTGGCAGGCTGCGGCTGCGGACCACGCCAGCGCGCCCTGGCAACTGGGCGGGCGCACCTTCCTGCCGCTGGCGGACGGCAGCCTGCTGGCAACCCGTTACGAAGACGGATGCGGTGTGCTGGTGCTTTATGACGGGCACGGTGGCGAACGCCGGCTCGCACCGGAGTACAGCCGCTTCCGCTCCCTTGCGGCGGATGAGCGGCACTTCTACTGCATCGCCGCCGCGCCGGATCGCCTGCCGACGCTATTGGCCATCCGCCGGGTAGACGGCGCCACCCAGGTACTGGCCGGCGGTGAGCAGCCGCTGGCCGAGGCCGAGCTGTCCCGTGGTGAAACCTTCCACTATCCGGTGGGTGAGGACGAGTGTGGCCATGGCTTCTTCTACCCACCCTACGGCGACGTAGAAGCACCGCCCCTGGTGGTGTTCCTGCACGGCGGCCCGACCTCGGCCAGCTACCCGGTGTTCGACGGGCGCATCCAGTTCTGGACCCGTCGCGGCTTCGCCGTGGCGGACCTCAACTATCGCGGCAGCGCCGGTTATGGCCGCGCCTATCGCGAGCGCCTGCGCCTGGGCTGGGGGCAGGTGGAAGTGGAGGACATCGGCGCAGCGCTGGATTTCCTCGCCAAGGCCGGACGCATCGACCGCCAACGGGTCTTCGTGCGCGGCGCCAGTGCCGGTGGCTACAGCGCGCTGATGGCTCTGGCGCGCCTCACGGGTCTGCGCGGCGGCGCCAGCCTGTATGGCGTCAGCGATCCGCAGGCGCTGGCCCGGGTGACCCACAAGTTCGAGGCGGATTACCTCGACTGGCTGATCGGCGACCCGCAGCAGGACGCCGAACGCTACCGCGAGCGCACGCCGGTGCTGCTGGCCGGGCATATCCACGCGCCGGTGATCTTCTTCCAGGGTGAGCTGGACGCCGTGGTAGTGCCGGCGCAGACCGACGCCATGGTCGAGTCCCTGCGCCAACGCGGCGTACCGGTGGAGGTGCACCGCTATGCCGGCGAGCGCCATGGTTTCCGCCAGGGCGCCAATCTCGCCCATGCGCTGGAGGCGGAGTGGCGTTTCTACCAGGCGCTGCTGGCTGTCTGAAGCGTCTGCCAAGGTCGCATTGCAATACCTGACGGATGCAGTAGGCTGCCGGAAACATCCCATAACAATAACGACAGAGCCCCCGATGTCCCACGAGCTCAGCCAGCTGCGCAAATTCGTCTCGCCAGAGATCATTTTCGGTGCCGGATGCCGGCACAATGTCGCCAATTACGTGAAAACCTTCGGCGCCCGCAAGGTGCTGGTGGTGTCGGACCCCGGTGTACTCGCCGCCGGCTGGGTCGCCGACATCGAAGCCAGCCTGGCCGCCCAGGACATTCCCTTCTGCCGCTACACCGACGTTTCGCCCAACCCGCGCGTGGAAGAGGTGATGCGCGGCGCCGACTTCTATCGTAGCCAGGGCTGCAACGTCATCGTCGCGGTGGGCGGCGGCAGCCCCATGGACTGCGCCAAGGGCATCGGCATCGTCGCCGCCCACGGCCGCAACATCCTTGAATTCGAGGGTGTGGATACCCTGCGCGTGCCCAGCCCGCCGCTGATCCTGATCCCGACCACCGCCGGCACCTCGGCGGACGTCTCACAGTTCGTGATCATCTCCAACCAGGATGAGCGGATGAAGTTCTCCATCGTCAGCAAGGCCGTGGTGCCCGACGTGTCGCTGATCGACCCGGAAACCACCCTGACCATGGACCCGTTCCTCTCCGCCTGCACCGGCATCGACGCCCTGGTGCACGCCATCGAGGCCTTCGTTTCCACCGGCCACGGCCCGCTCACCGACCCCCACGCACTGGAGGCCATGCGGCTGATCAACGGCAACCTGGTGCAGATGATCGCCAACCCCTCGGACATCGCCCTGCGCGAGAAGATCATGCTGGGCAGCATGCAGGCGGGGCTGGCGTTCTCCAACGCGATCCTCGGCGCGGTGCACGCCATGTCCCACAGCCTGGGCGGCTATCTCGACCTACCTCACGGCCTGTGCAACGCCGTGCTGGTGGAGCACGTGGTGGCCTTCAACTACAGCGCGGCGCCCGAGCGCTTCAAGGTGATCGCCGAGACCTTCGGCATCGACTGCCGTGGTCTCAACCACGCCCAGGTACGCCAACGCCTGGTAGAACACCTGATCGCCCTGAAGAACGCCGTGGGCTTCCACGAGAGCCTCGGCCTGCACGGCGTCGGCAGTTCGGACATTCCCTTCCTCTCGCGCCATGCGATGCAGGACCCGTGCATCCTCACCAACCCTCGCGAATCCAGCCAGCGCGACGTCGAGGTGGTGTATGGCGAGGCCCTCTGACGAGCAACAGCAACAACAGGCCCTGGCCGGGCTGCTCGGACTGGGCAGCCACTCCGCGCGCAAGAGCCACTACCCCGAGCTGGTGGCGCGCCTGGACGAGCTGGAAACCGAGCGCAACCGCTATAAATGGCTGTTCGAGAACGCTGTCCACGGCATCTTCCAGGCCAGCCTGAGCCAGGGACTGCGGGCCGCCAACCCGGCCCTGGCGCACATGCTCGGCTACGACGACCCGCAGCAGGTGCTGTGGAGCCCCCAGGACATGGCCAGCCAGCTCTTCGCCGGCGGCGAGGCGGAGATGCGCCGCATCCGCGACCTGTTGCAGGAGCGTGGCGGCCTGTTCGGCTACGAGACGCGTCTGCTGCGGCGCGACGGCAGCCACGTCGACGTGCTGATGAACCTGCTGCTCAAGCCGGACGAAGAAGGCCTGGTGGAAGGCTTCGTCGCCGACATCACCGAGCGCGTCCAGGCCCAGCAGCGCCTGCAGAGCCTCAACGAGGAATTGGAGCAGCGCGTCACCGCCCGCACCCGCGAACTGGAGACACTCAACCAGCAGCTGCGCGAAGCCCGTGACGCCGCCGAGTCGGCCAACCTGTCCAAGGACAAGTACCTGGCGGCGGCCAGCCATGACCTGCTGCAACCCCTGAACGCCGCGCGGCTGTTGCTCTCGACCCTGCGCGAGCGGCAGTTGCCAGCATCCGAGCGGCAGTTGGTGGAGCGTACCCATCAGGCACTGGAAGGAGCGGAGAACCTGCTCAGCGACCTGCTGGAAATCTCCCGCCTGGACCAGAGCGCGATCCGCGCCGAGCCGGAATCGCTGAACCTCGGCGAGCTGCTCGGCCCGCTGGCCTCGGAGTTCGACAGTGTGGCCCGCGCCTCCGGCCTGCAACTGCGCGCGCGCATCCCCGACCTGCGGGTACGCACCGACGCCCACCTGGTTTCGCGCATCCTGCGTAACTTCCTCAGTAACGCCTGCCGCTATACCCAGCACGGCGGCGTACTGTTGGCGGCCCGCCGTCGCGGTGACAGCGTGCGCCTGGAGGTCTGGGACACCGGCCGGGGGATTCCTGCCGATCAACTGCAGGCGATCTTCCGCGAGTTCAACCAGCTCGATGTCGGCCGCGCCGCCGAGCGACAGGGCGTCGGCCTGGGTCTGGCCATCGTCGACCGCATTGCCGGCCTGCTGGGCTGTAGCGTCCAGGTGCGCTCGACCCTGGGGCGTGGCTCGCTGTTCGCCATCGAAATCCCCCTGGCTGGCGATCTGCCGATCCACCAACCCGCCTCCAGCACACCGCGCCCCGGTATCGGCGACCCACTGCCGGGAAGACGCCTCCTGGTGATCGACAACGAAGAGGCCATCCTCTACAGCATGTCCGCGCTGCTGGGCCAATGGGGCTGCGAGGTCCTCACGGCGACGGACTTCGAAACCGCCGTGACAGCGCTCGATTCCAAGGCGCCGGACATCATCGTCGCCGACTACCACCTGGACTACGGCCTCACCGGCTGCGAAGTCGTGAAGGCGCTGCGCGAAAAATACGCGATCAGCATTCCCGCGGTGATGATCACCGCCGACCGCAGCGACGAGTGCCGCCGCGCCCTGCAACGGCTGGACATCCCGCTGCTGAACAAGCCGGTACGCCCCGGAAAGCTGCGGGCGGTGCTGAGTTCGTTGGTGCAAGGGTAGGGGGAGGGCGCACAGCACCTGCCGTCTGGTATCGGGGCGGCCCAGGGCTGAAGTTCCCGTCAGTCAGGGGACGGATGACGCAACGTCTGCTCGACTAGACTCACCCAGCGCAGCTCAGGTCAACGTAAGGCTCGCGTGCTCCGCATGGACCGTTGAGGGAAATCCCTCATTGTCTGGCGGTGTTACGCCTCCCTAGCATTGCTCCAGTAATCGACCCGATCGACGGAGAAAACCATGGCTACCGTACCGACTGACGACAAGCGCCCGACCCCTGACCTGGCCGAGGACAACGCTTTTTTCCCTTCGCCGTACTCGCTCAGCCAGTTCACGTCCCCCAGATCCGACCTCAGTGACGCCGACTATCCGAATCCCTATCGCGGCGGGCGTTGGAAGGTCCTGATGATCGGGGCCGATGAGCGCTATTTGCTGACGGACAACGGCACCCTGTTTTCGACGGGAAACCACCCCGTAGAGACCTTGTTGCCCATGTACCACCTGGACAAGGCCGGGTTTGCCTTCGATATCGCCACCCTGTCCGGAAACCCGGTCAAATTCGAGTACTGGGCCATGCCCTCCGAAGATGCCGAGGTGAAAGGGCAGTACGCCAAATATCGCGATCAGTTCAAGACTCCACTCAAGCTGGCCGATGTGATCGAGCAGAAGCTGGGCGAAGACTCCGACTATATCGGTGTGTTCATTCCTGGCGGGCACGGCGCCTTGATCGGTCTGCCCAAGAGCGAAGACGTGAAAGAGGTCCTTCAGTGGGCTACGGCCAACGACAAATTCGTGATCTCTCTTTGTCATGGCCCCGCAGCTCTGCTCGCAGCAGGCATCGGTGAAAGCCGGGACACCTGCATCTACAACGGCTACAAGATCTGCGCGTTTCCCGATGATCTGGACGCGAAGACCCCAGACATCGGTTACATGCCCGGCCATCTGACCTGGAAATTCGGGGAAGAACTGAAGGCGCTGGGCCTTGAGATCATCAACAAGGACATCTCGGGTGCAACCTACCAGGACCGGAAACTGCTCACCGGCGACAGCCCACTCGCGGGCAACGCCCTGGGCAAGCTGGCGGCCGCCGCGTTGCTGAAAGAGGTCGCAGCGGGGTGATCCAGGACGTGGCCGAGGCGGCATTTCGAGCCGTCCTTGCGATCGAGAGTGCGCAAACGCTTTCGCCACGGTGATCTCGAAGGCTGAGGAGGAGGGCGCCAAACGCAGGGGTAGGGCACGAGACTCTCCGCCGACTCGTACGACCACAGATCGGTTATTCCACAGCGCGATGTGGATGAAACTAGAGTTGCGGTATTGCTGCAGACGACGCTCCGGCATGGAGCGCTTGCTGCCGCAAGGAGGTCGGGATGAAAGCGCTACTGCTGTTGCTCAGCGTCAGCCTGTTCACCGCACCTGCCGTGGCCAGTGAGTGGAATCGCGACGATCGGAAGCCTGACCAGCCCAGCCCGGTTGAGAATCCGGCACCAGCGGACGAAGTCTCCCCACCGAACGACCTTCATCCAGCGTCAGCGAGTACCGTACCGATACCCCCCTCAACCGCTATCACCAATAGCGCTGGGGATAGGGTGGGGCTGGAGGAGGCGCGCAAGATCTTCAGCACAAGGATAGGCGGCAAGCCTCGTCGCTGTGATGCTGCCGTCATCGACTTTCCTCGCTGGGAAGGTTTTCCCGTACAACGCTGCGATTACTACGACACTGGGGTGCGCGTTAAGACCTACATGCTCAACCCCTCGATCTATCAGCTATCCCGGTGGACGGTGACGGCCTGTAAAGACGCAGGAGCGAGCAACATGCGCGCTTGTGTCAACGCCGTGGCCGAAACCATCATCATGGCCTCGACCGGCGTCTTTCCCGTCTCGGGATTCATACCGGAGCCCGCCAAATCCGCAGGCGGGCATGGCAATCAAATGCTGTGCCTCCTGTTCAGGGACGGTGTGACGGTGCATTCCGCCCAGTTCGTCGAGGCTCCCGCTGCGATCAACGGAACCTGTCCATCCGTGGATCACGGATCACTGGTAACCCGTGCGATGCAGTTCGCTCGAGTCGCATCGACCACCCGTGATGAATATCGTGCCCATGGTGGGGCCATCTTTGTGGGGACCGACGGGGACGGTAGCGCGCACTGGCTGGATGTTGTCCGCGAACTTTATCAGAGAGCCTGGACCAGTGAGCGCAACGAGCTGATTTCAGCGAAAGCCGTGGCGATGCATGCACAACATCTTTTTGAGTGAGACGAGAGCAGAGCAAGGAAGTCCGTTGATCAGAACACCGACCACCTGATCCGCGAACTCAGCAGCTCAAGCGCCGCCATCCCGGCGTACGAATTGCCCGCAGCATTCAACTCCGGCGACCACACGTATACGCTAATTCGTCCATCAGCAGATCGCCGTACGGTGCATGTTCGATCCTGAAATGTCCTGAATCACGCCCCTATACGTCATTTAAGATATTGCCAAGGCGCTGCATTCTGCTCTCCAGTTCCACCCAACCTGGAGAGTCACACTCTGCTGAACAGCATCGTAGGTGACGCCGGATTGGTTCGACCCAAATCCTAGAGGGCTGCCTCGATGAACGATGAAAACTGCGATCTGCTGGATCGCGTGGTATCCGCCCACGGCGGGCTGGATCGCTGGAATGAGCTCAGTACAGTACGCGCCAGCATTGTGACTGGCGGCTCGTTGTGGGGTATGAAGGGGCTGACCCAGGACAGCACCGCGAGGGAGATGGCTGTCTGGCTGCATGAGCAGCGAGCCTCGGTCATGCCATTCGGGGCACCGAATCAACGTACGGCTTACACGCCCAATCGCATCGCCATCGAGAACACCAATGGTGACGTAGTGGCGGAACGGTGGAACCCCCGGGAGTCATTCCTCGGGCACGGCGAAACGACGCCGTGGGACCCGCTTCATCGAGCGTATTTCAACGGCTATGCGCTCTGGTCCTATCTCACCATGCCATTCCTGTTCACCCTTCCAGGTGTCAAGGTGGAAGAGCTTTCTCCATGGGAGGAGGGTGGCCAACACTGGCGTCGGTTAAGGGTGTATTTCCCGGAGAACGTGGCTACGCACTCCTCGACGCAGGACTTCTATTTCGGCGAGGACTTCCTGTTGCGGCGGCACGACTATTCCGTCGACATCAGCGGAACGCTGCCTGCTGCCCAGTATGTTCACGATTATATAGAAGCCGATGGGCTGCGCATTCCTGGCAAACGGCGCGCCTATCGACGAGATGAGCGCGGCCAGGCGATCGAAGAACAATTGTTGGTTTCCATCGATATCACCAACCTTCGGTACACATGAATTGACTGGTCAGTTCGGGGCGAAAGGTGTTGCGTTCACCGGTTGAATCCCCAATGAAAAGGGGACGTACAGCCCGAGCCATCTACGTCCACATGCAGGAGTAGGCAGCGTAGCCGAGACCGTTGCGCATGGCGCGAGTACATCCGGGACAAGGCTTTGTATTCCATTGTGTCGTTAGGTTGCTCTGACACCTGAGCACATGGCGGCACTTCTTTTCGACACTCTAGAGATACCTCGACGGCATTCAATGGGCCCCATCAGGAGATCGGCGTACGCCACGGAGCACAGCTCCCGGCTGCCTTCGATCCTGTCCTGATTTCCCTTCCATGCTCGAGGATCAATGCCATGAACAACCTGAAAACCTGCCTGACCGCCATCGCCTTCGTCCTGTCCGGTGTTGCCATACACGTGAACGCTGCCGAGAAAAGTTGCGCGGACGGCAACGTCTGCTTCCAGCTGGCGCCCATGGCTGGCAAGAGTGGAGCACCGCAACTTGCAGAAGATGGCTTCAGCAGAACGCCTCTGGGCACGCACCTGAGCCCGGAAGAGCCGGCACAGCAGACTTTGGCCGCAGATGGTTTCGGCAAGACTCCGCTGGGCAAGCATCTGGTGGGGCAACAGGACTCCAGCGTTGCCTGATCTGATTGGAGGGGCCCGGACGGAGAACTGATCTCCATCCGGGTGGCTGGGGCGTCAAGAGAGAGTATGAGCTTTGTGCTGCGCGACAGCGCTCACGCCACATAACGGAGCTGCTGGCAAACCCGGCGGCGTTTAACTGCGTCGGGAAGACTGCAATGAAACACCTCTGGCAGCACCGTCCACGTAGCAAACATGAAGGACGGACGCACTCGATCATCGAGGACGCCACGATCATCACCGAAGGTGAGTGCATTACCTGGATCGGTCCACGCGCCGATTACGCAATATGCAATTTAACATAATATACATTATGCGAATCTAAGGATTGGCCGATGCGAGGCTTCCCCCTATGGATTTCACGCCAGGAACCTGGCCCATTCCACTGGATCTCGTTCCTTAACTTGCAGGCCGCCTTATCGACTGCCGAGCTTGCCCCGGATTAAACCTGGTACCCGATTCACTTCAATCGCCGCCGACTTCCGTTATGTCACCCGCAACGCCCGACGCTATTTGCATTCGGCTCAGGTTATTGCGAACTGGCCTGGCAACGAACCTGCTGGATCAACATAGCGCAGCGCCGATTTCGGATCTCGCCAGCCCACGTAACTCATCAGCGTCTTCTGATCCCAACCGCTGCGAGTTGCCCAGGTCGCGAAACCACGCCTTAGTGAATGACTGCTGTAACGTTCTGCAGGAATGCCGCATTCACGTAATGCTGCGCGCAGGATCGGAATGACGCTGTTTGGATGCAGCGGACCTTCGCTCGCGTGTCCCCAGCGATCAATGCTTCGGAAAACCGGCCCTTGCTGTTCACCAAGCTCGGCTATCCAGTCCTGGTAAGCCTGTACCGGGCACAAACGGGCCAATGCCGGCGTATGAAAGGTCTGGCCGAGGTTTTCCCGATCGGTCTTGCTCCACGGCAGATAGATCGTCATACCTTTTCCTGGCGTGACCTCGATGTGTTCGATCTGCAACCGGCAAAGCTCTTCGCTGCGGAACGCCCGCCAGAAGCCCATGAGAATCAGTGCCCGGTCACGCAGGCAGCGCCGGCGCCGTGGCGCATCGCCCGCCTGGTGAGCTGACAAGGCGGATTGCTCCAGGTACTGAACGCACAGCTCCAGTTCCTGCAGCTGCAACGGTTGAGCCTGCTTCTCCGGCCTTGGATGTAGCACGCGGATTCCCTTCAGTACCTTGCGCACGATCGGTGCTTTGGTGGGATCGGGAAAGCCCTGGCTGACATGCCATTGTGCCAGCGCCGCCAGCCGGGCCTTGAGCGTGTTGGCGCTGAGCACCCCGGCATGGTCGGCCAGGTAGCGGGCAATGGTGTCGCTGGTCGTCGGCAGGAAGCCTCCCCAACTGACTTCGAAGTGCTCGATGGCGGCCTGGTAGCTTCGCCGCGTATTGCTGCGCGTGGCCGCTTCTATATACCGCTCCAACCCCTGGGGCATCACCGCCCTCCTCCTTTATCTGTACCGATCCTTGGCGCCATTGACGCTCGCTTCGGCCATCACACGTGATAATTCGCGATTATCCAGGCTCAGTTTACTCAGCACAAATATTGAATATTCTTGATAAAATGCTATGTATTTACATATTACGTACCACATTACGAAATCGTCGGAGACCCCATGGCGCGCGGCGGAATCACCAAGGCTCTGGTACAGAGGGCACGCTCAGCCATACTGGCGCGCGGAGAAAATCCGAGCATCGATGCCTTGCGCGTCGAGCTGGGCAACACGGGGTCGAAGTCCACGATCCATCGTTATCTGAAGGAAATCGAAGCGGAAACTGCGCCTCGTAGCGGGCAGCCTCGTTCGCTCAGCGACAACCTGACCGAACTGGTGACGCAACTGGCCGGCCAGTTGCAGCAGGAGGCTCGGCAGTCCGTCGCGGAAGACCGGGCTGCCCTCTCCCGCGAACGCCTGGACTACCAGCAGCAGGTGCGCAACGCCCAGGCGCAGATCGACCTGTTGAAGGACTCCGTGCAAGCCATGGAGGCCCAGCTGCAGGACGCTCGCAGCCAGCTCCAGGCCGCTCAGGAACAGAAGCACCAGGCTGACCTGGCCAACGCCCGGCTTCGCCAGTTGGGCAGCGACCTGGAGACCCGCCTGCGGGAGCGGGATGCGCAGATTCTTTCGCTCGAGGAGAAACACAATCATGCCCGTCTGGCGCTGGATCACTTCCGCCAGGCAGCCAAGGAGCAGCGGGAGCAGGAACAGCGACAGCACGAAGCGCAGGTCCAGCAGCTCGGTGTCGAGCTCCGGCAACTGCAGCAGTCGATGATCGTGCGCCAGGACCAGCTGACCCAGCTCAATCGCGACAACGAGCGGCTGCTTACCGAGGCGCGGTTGTTGCGCAGTGAGCAGGACGCCAAGCACCAGCAACTCATGCGGGAAACGCTGGCCTCCGAAGTGCTCCGGCAGGACAAGGCTCGGCTCGACGGGCAGCGCATCGAGATCGAGGAGCGAAACCAGGAACTGACCGATGAGCTTCGCCTGTCACAACAACAGGCAAGAGAACAGGCCATCAGGATTGCCGCGCTGGAAGAGCAGCTTCAGCAAGCCGCTCTGCGTGCAGAGGCGGCTACGGCGCCTGAATAGCCTGAATGAAACCAGCAGGTTGTTCAGGAAGCCACCGGCTCCTCTTCAAATGCCTCGGCAAGAAAGTCGATCAGCTTGCGCACCGCGGGCATGAGGCCTCGCCGGGAGGGGAAGATCGCGACCACGTCGCCCATTTTCGGCGCCCAGTCGTCCAGTACATTGACCAGCCTGCCGCTGGCCAGGTCCCCGCGCACCACCTCCTCCGGAAGCAGCACCACCCCTACCCCCGCCAGCGCACCTTCGCGCAGCACGGACACGTCGTCGGACACGATGCGTGGACGCAGGTGGATGGACGCCGAGGCGCCGTTCGGCCCGTCCAGTTCCCAGACATAATCCTGGACATTCGGCCCCCAGCAGAGACTGGGCAGCTCGACCAGATCCGCCGGCCCCAGCGCCGGGCCCGCGCTGGAAAGCACGCTGGGTGCCGCCACCAGGCGGTATTGGCACTGTGCCAGCTTGCGCATGATCAGTTCGCTGCTTTCCAGTGGCTGATGACGGACGCTCAGGACCAGGTCGAAGCCTTCGCTGATGACATCGACACGGCGATTGAAACTCTTCACCAGCAATTCCACTACCGGGCATTCGGCCATGAACCGCGCCAACATAGTGGCAACTCGCGCATCCAGCAGCGCTGTCGTGCAGGCCACCCGGACCATGCCGCGTGGCTCGGCCCGGCTGCGTTCGATGGTGTCCTCGGCGGCGAGGGCCTGCTCCATCATCGCCACGCAGTGCTGGTAATACTCCTGGCCGATTTCAGTGACCGCGAAGTGCCGGGTCGAACGCTGGATCAGGCGTACGCCCAGGCGCTCTTCCAGCCGTGAAACCCGTCGGCTCAAGCGCGACTTGGGCAGCCCCAGCATCCGCCCGGCGGGTGCGAAGCCACCGTGCTCGACCACCTTGGCGTAGAGGAACAGGTCGTTCAGATCAAACATGGACACTCGCCAACAACATTTCGAACCTGCTCATGAACGGTGACGCCCCGCCCTCGGGACGGCGGCAACAGGAGTCCGCCGGGCAAACGCTGCCCAGGGATTGCCAATCGGCCTGCGGAAACTGATCAGGCATTCAGTGCGAGGGCCCAGTGCGCTTCGGCTACCGGAGCTTCGGGATCGCAAGACGGGAAAAACAGCCGATACGCCATCTCAGAACAGGCTGACCGGGTAATCGACGATCAGGCGGTACTCATCGGCGCTGGAGTTGCCTCGGGTGTTGCCCGGCGCGGTATAGCCGTCACCTTCGCGATGGGCGGCCCAGCGCACGGTCAGCGACAGGTCCTTCGCCGCTCCGGAAGGCACTTGGTACTTGAAGGCCAGGTCGCGTTCCCAGTGCTTGGCGTTCTTGCCGTCCGGGTTGTAGATGTAGCCATAGCCGGTGCTGTTGGGATCGACGCGGGTCAGGTCCGCCTCACCCCGCGTATAGGCCGCGATGAATTGCAGCGTCGGCGCGCCCAGGAAAGCCAAGGGCGTTTCGTACTGCACCCGCCAGGATTTTTCTCCCGGGCCGTTGAAGTCGGCGAACTGCTGGGAGTTGCTCAGGTAAAGGAAGATCCGGTCATTCTGCGTCAGGTAGTCGAAGGGCGTCCGGCCATCGACCTTCTGCAGCCCAAGGGTCACGGTCTGCCCATAGGCGGTCGCAGCGAGCCCGGCGCTGTAGGTGTCGTTGTCGATCGTCCCCAACTGGCTGCTGCCCTCGTCTCGCGTCTTGAAGTAGTGCAGGTAAGGCTTGAGCACCAGCTTGTCAGTGACCGGGATGGCATCGGAGATGCCCAGGTAGTACTGATTCCAGATATCCGTGAGCTGCCCGGCATAGGTCGAGAGCTGCACGCCCCAGGGGCCGCTGTAAATGGCGCCCGCCCACCCCACGTGGGGGCTTTCGCGATCCGCCAGCACGCCGGCCTTGTTCCGCGCGCCGTAGGCGGTGACCAGGTGGCTGTGGCCGCTCTGATTGCGCAAACGCGTGGACTCCACGAAACCCGCGTCCAGCCAGAGGTCCTGCAGGCCATGGTTCTTCAGCGTGACGCCACGATAGGCCTGGGGAAACAGGCGGCTCGTTCCGCTGGCCACCAGCGGGTTTTCAACCAGTTGATCGCCGGCCTTCACCAGGGTGTCGAGGTACCTGAGTTTGAGCGCGGCTCCCGCGCTGGAGAACTCGTCCTCGGGCTTGCGGGATGAGTCCAGGGGCAGCAGGCCGGCACCGCCGCTGCCGCCACCGCCGTCCAGCTTGAGCCCCAGGAAGCCGTGGGCATCGACCCCGACGCCAATCGGCGTGTCGGTGAAGCCGGACCTGAAGGAGAGCAGGAAGCCTTGCGCCCACTCGGTGGGATTGCTGGTGACCAGGTCGGAATGGTTGTCGCGCTGCAAATAGTAATTCCTCACCAGGCCATCCAGCCGCGAACCTTCCACCAGCCCCGGCGGGATGGTCAGCTCGACGGCCTGCCGGTCGTTGACGCCGGTGAAGATGTTGTCCTTCTGTCCCAGGGAGTTGTCGGCCTGGGCGGGTAACGCCAGCAGCAGGCCGATCCCCAATGGGCACAACAGCACGCCTCGCTCGACAAGCGGGGTCTTCATGGCCGCCATCCTCAGGCACGCCAGGGAAGCGGAGGAGCAACCAGGCGAGGCCCGTCGAACTCCGCCACCTCGCCGAATCGGGCACTACCCTCCTCCCATTCGCGCTGGGCCTGGGCGATCTCCGCCTTACTGTGCCCGACGAAGTTCCACCAGAGGAAGATCTCCTCGGCAAAGGGTTCGCCACCGAGCAGCACGGCACGGGCGCCGGCCGATGCCTCAAGATCAAGCGACGTCAGGCCGCGACCGAGATAGGCGAACTCGTTGGCGGCAAAGACCTCGCCATTGATACTCCACTCGCCGGTCAGCGGCAGGACACCATATTCGTGACGCTGTTCCAGGGCCAGCCGGGTCCCTGCCGAATTCTTCGCGGCCAGGTCGAGCCCCACCAGCGGCGAGAAGGTACGGGTGGGCGCGGTGTATTGCCCGAAACTCCCGGCCAGCAGCGTCAGCTCGAAGCCGTCCGCCTGCCATTGGGGCAATTGCGCGTAGTGGTCGAACATCGGCGGCCGGTCACGCTCGGCGGCCGGCAGGGCGATCCACAACTGCACCGCATGCAGCTGCGCCTCGCCCGGCAGAGATTCTTCGGTATGGGTAATGCCATGACCCGCGGTCATAAGGTTCACCTGAGCCGGGCGGATCACCTGGACATTGCCCAAGCTGTCGCGATGGAGCACTTCACCGGCGATCATCCAGGTGAAGGTCTGCAGGCCGATATGCGGATGCGGCCCGACCCGCAGCCCACTTCCGGAGGTGAAGACAGCCGGCCCGGCATGGTCCAGGAAGCACCAGGCCCCGACCATGCGTCGCTGCCGGGAAGGCAGCAGCCGACTGACGGGAATGCCACCGCCGACCTCGGCAGTGCGCGAAACGACCCGCTGAATCGCCCGAACGCCGTTATTCATCGGGCAATCGGCGGAAGATGACAGCTCGCATTGGGTTTCGTGTGTACTCATCATCAGATCTCCCCAGCCACCGGGATACTCACGACCAGGACTGTCGGCTGCACTGACCTCACTCGACCAACTGGCTGGTGATGACAATTTCACCACTCAGCACCTTGTGAATCGGGCAGGCATTGGCAATCTCCAGCAAGCGCGTGCGCTGCTCCTCAGTCAGCGCACCGGCCAGGCGAATGTCGCGCCCGATCTCCGTGTGCCCTGGCCGCTCCTGCAGCACCTTCAAATCCACATCGATGGACTCCAGCGGCAGGCCCTTGCGCTGCGCATACATGGCCACCGTGATGGACGTGCAGGCGCCCAGGGCGGACAGCAGGAGCTGGTGAGGCGAAGGGCCGGTGTCGCCACCGCCCAACCCGGCGGGAACATCGCCGAGCCACTCATGCTCGCCGGCACTCAATTTCACCTGGAATGCCGCGCCTGCAAAGGACGCACGGACTGTCGGTTCTGCCATGGAGAAATTCCCAATTCGATAGGGCCTGTCAGGCCGGGCGAGGAGCCATGCACTCAGGCATGGCTCCTCGCGGTTGGATCACTTCGCTGCGGTCAGCAGGCTGTAGCTGGTGATCAGGTTGCGGTAGTCCGGAATGTGCGCGGAGAACAGCGCGGCCAGACCCTCGATGTCGTTGCGCCAGTCTCGGTGCAGCTCGCAGGCCACGCCGAACCAGGTCATCAGCTGGGCGCCGGCGGCTTCCATGCGGCGCCAGGCGGCATCGCGGGTGACTTCATTGAAGGTGCCGGAAGCGTCCGCCACGACAAACACATCGAAGTCTTCGGCCAGCGCCGAGAGTGCCGGGAAGGCCACACACACTTCGGTCACCACGCCGGCAATGATCAGCTGCTTCTTGCCGGTGGCCTTGACCGCCTTGACGAAGTCTTCGTTGTCCCAGGCGTTGATGTTGCCCGGACGGGCGATGTAGGGAGCATCCGGGAACATTTCCTTGAGCTCCGGCACCAGCGGGCCGTTGGGGCCGTTTTCGAAACTGGTGGTGAGGATGGTCGGCAGCTTGAAGTACTTGGCCAGGTCAGCCAGGGCCAGGACGTTGTTCTTGAACTTGTCCGGCTCGATATCCCGAACCAGCGAAAGCAGACCGGTCTGGTGATCGACCAGCAATACGGCGGCCTGGGTCTTGTCGAGACGGACGTAGGGCTTGCTCATGGCGTTTCCTCGTTCTCAGGTTGAATGCCCAGCGTGGTTCGCTGGGCAAGGGGGATTCAGCGTTGCGAGTCCAGCACTTCGTGATTGGCCACGACCTGCTGTGCCTTGGTGTAGCTCTCGATCAGCAATTGGTAGTGTGGGAACACGGCGCTATACGCCTCTGCCCATTGGGCGGCATCCGCGCGGTTCCAGGTCTGCTGAACTTCGGAACACACCGCGGCGGTATCCATTGGCACCACGCCGGCCTGGACCACGCGGGCCAGGGTGATTTCCTGGGCCATCTTCGAATAGGTGCCGGACGCATCGATGACCGCAAAGACCTGGTAACCGGCGTTGACCGCGCTGATGCTGGGGAAGGCCATGCACACGCTGGTGATGGTGCCGGCGATGATCAGTTGCTTGCGGCCGGTTTTTTCCACCGCGGCGACGAAGTCCGCGTTGTCCCAGGCGTTGATCTCACCCTTGCGCGCCACGTACTGGGCATGCGGCGCGGCCTCGTGGATTTCCGGGATCAGCGGGCCGTTGGGGCCTTGCGGCACGGAGGCGGTGGTAATGACCGGGATCTTGGCGAGCGTGGCGATCTTCGCCAGGGTGATGGCATTGGCCCGCAGCGTGGTCATCGGCATGTCCTTGACCGTCTGGAACAGACCACTCTGATGGTCAATCAACAGCATCGCGGCGTTATTGGGATCGATCTTGGGAATCTGGCCGTTGAAGTTGGCGACTTGTGCAAAATTGCTCATGGTCCTCTCCACTTGCGCAGGATCAAGGCCGTCCAGGCCCCGGCGGCTGAACCGCAGGCCCCACATTCCAGTGCGGGGGATTTATCAGGTTAGATACGCACCTGATCGACACCGTGACCGTCAGTCGTTCAGCTGGCCGAACCGACCACTCTCGAAGTCCTGAATCGCCTGACCTATCTCGCTTTCACTGTTCATCACGAAGGGGCCGTAGCCGACGATCGGCTCGTCAATGGGCTCACCGGCCAGCAGCAACACATGCGCCTCGCCGTTCGCCTCCAGCACCACCTCCTCCCCTGCCCGTTCGAACAACACCGTCTGCGCCTCGCGCACGACTTCGCTGCCGTTCACCAGCAGCGTGCCGTGCAGGACCACCAGGGCCGCAGTGCGTCCCGGCACCACGGGCAGGCTGACCGGCATGCCCTGCTTGATCCGCAGGTCCCAGACATCGATCGGCGTGAAGGTCTGCGCGGGCCCCTGCCGGCCGTCGAACTGCCCTGCGATCAGGCGCAGCGTGCCGGCGCCATTGGCCAGTTCGATGACGGGAATGGCGCTGTCGAGCAGGGTCTGGTAACGCGGCGCCGACATCTTGTCCCGCGCCGGCAGGTTGACCCACAGCTGCACCATTTCCAGGGTGCCGCCGCTGCGGCCGAAGGCTTCGGAGTGGAACTCCTCGTGGAGGATGCCCGCGGCCGCCGTCATCCATTGCACGTCGCCAGGGCCGATACGCCCACCGGCTCCGGTGGAGTCGCGGTGCTCCAGTTCGCCCTTGTAGACGATGGTGACCGTCTCGAAACCGCGATGGGGATGCTGCCCTACGCCCCGGCGCGCGGTGGTCGGCGGGAAGTCCTGCGGGCCGGCGAAGTCGAGCAGCAGGAAGGGGCTGATGTGCTTGCCAAGGCTGTCGTAGGAAAACAGCGTGCGGACCGGAAATCCGTCACCCACCCAATGGGGCCTGGGGCTGGAATAGACACCGAGAATTTTCTTCATTGCGCACCTCCCGCAACTGACGGCAGTAACGGTAGTTGCGCAACGACGCTCCCGCTAGATCCACGAAGTGGCCCTCACAGTTCCATTCCTGGAACACTGAAACCACCCTGATTGGTGGTAAAAGCGCCGCCGCTGCCGATGCCGGAAACAAAAGAGCCGCACGTTGTTCACGTGCGGCTCTCAGCCTTGCTCACCAGTGTCCGGTCACGCCACCACAGGGATCAGCGGGTCGGCTGCAGCCAGCGCAACCGCGCGATCGGCCGCCGGCGGGTAGATCCACTGGGTGTTGATCTGGGTCTTGAGCTGCTTGCCCTCCTCCCCCGTCAGCTTGATCTGGCGGTCCCAGCCCTCGGTGTACACCGCGCCCCAACCGCCCAGGTCCAGGCAGGTGACGTACTTGGGCTGGCTGTAGGGAATCGGTGCGACGCCCAGCAGGTCGGCGGCAGCGTTGTTGCCCGCCGAGCGGCCCAGGGAGATGGCGTGCTGGCAGGTCATCAGCGCGTAGTTGCCCAGGTCGTCCGTCGCGGCGTAGGCGGTATCGCCGGTGGCGTAGATCCGCTCCTGGCCCAGTACCTTGAGATTGCGGTCGACGTGCAGGCGGCCACGGGGATCGCGCGGTGCATCAATCTGCGCGGTCAGCGGCGAAGCCTTCACCCCGGCGGCCCAGATCACCGTGCGGGTCTCGATGCGCTCGCCATTGGCCAGGGTCACGCCGTGCTCGTCCACCGAGCTCACCGGGGCGCCCAGGCGCCAGGACACGCCAAGGGTCTCGCTGGCGTGGGCAATGATCTCGGCGATCGAGTCGCCCATGGCGGCGCCGATGCGCTGGCCCGGATCGACGATGATGACGTTCACCGCAGCGTCCTCACCGAGGATCGCCCGCAGCCGGCCGGGCATTTCGGTGGCGGTCTCGATGCCGGTGAAGCCACCGCCCACCACCACCACGGTATTGCGTGCCGGGCTTTCCGGCAGGCTGGCCAGCGCATGCAGGTGTTCTTCCAGCTTCAGCGCCGACTCCAGGCTGTCCACGTCGAAGGTGTGACGCTCGATGCCGGCGGCCGCCGGGCGCGCCACTTCGCTGCCGGCCGCCAGCACCAGGCGGTCGTATGCCAGCTCGCCCACCTGACCGTTGACGCTGCTGTAGCGGACGCGCTGTGCGTGACTATCGATGCCGGTGGCGCTGCCCTGGACGAAGTTCACGCCGACCGCCTGGAACAGCTCACCCAGCGGCGCGGTGGTGCCGGCGACATTGTGTTCGTAGAAGCGCGGGCGGATGCGCAGTTCGGCCTGCGGCGCGAGCAGCGTGACCGCTACGTCCGCGCGCTGCTGGTCGAGCAGGCGCACTGCGCTGAGGGCACTCCAGAGGCCGCCGAATCCGGCACCGATGATCAGAATCTGTTGTTTCATGATGTGCTCCAGAAAGAGGTCGTGGGGAGGGGACTCACCGGCCTGATGCCGGACTACGGGACGCATTGTGCGGGCGAGCGTGGCCAGCGTATTGATCCAATTCCCTCTAAAATGACTGGTCCACTTCGAGAGACCGGTCATGCCCGCCAACAAGAACGCTCCCCTGATCGTTTCCCTTCCCCTCGGCGCCCCGGAGCCGGGCGTCACCCTGCAACGCTGGCTGTACGAGGCGCTGCGCGAGGCCATCCTCAGCGGGCGCCTGCCCGGCGGCAGCACCTTGCCCAGCACCCGCGCGCTGGCGGAGCACTACAAGGTCGCCCGGGGCACGGCGCAGGCGGCCTACCAGCAACTGCTGTCCGAGGGCTATCTGCAAGCGCGCACCGGCAGTGGTACCCAGGTCAGTGAGGTGCTGCCGGATGCAACCCTCGGCAGCGGCTATGTCCGGCGCAAGATCACCCCCACTGCCGAACTGCCTGTCCCGCCGCCGGACACGCCATGGATAGAGCGGCTGAATGCGATCAAGCCGATCTTCGCCCGGCGCAGCGTCACGCCGGGGCTGCGGCCGTTCTTCCCCCATCGGGGCGATGTCGGCGCCTTCCCGGTGGACCTGTGGCGCAAGCTGCACCTGCACCAGTTGCGCAGCTCCAAGCTACCGGCCCTGCTGGACGCGGACCCGGCTGGCTTGCCGGCGCTGCGCGAGGCGGTCGCCAACTACTTGGCCATTGCCCGCGGCGTGCAGGTGGGCGCCGACTGCATCGTCATTCTCGGCAGCGTGCAGCAAGGGCTGGACCTGTGCCTGCGGCTGCTGGTGCCGCCGGGGGAAAAGGTCTGGATGGAGGACCCGGGATATCCCGGCGCGCGGCAACTGATGGAAGTCTCCGGCGTTGCGCGGGTGGACGTACCGGTGGACCACGACGGCCTGCGGGTGGAGGACGGCATCCGCCTGGCTGCCGACGCTCGCCTGGCCTACGTCACGCCGTCGCGGCAGGCGCCATTGGGCGGCGAGATGTCCCCGGCGCGCCGACTCGCCCTGCTGCGCTGGGCCAGCCAGCGCAATGCCTATGTGTTCGAGGACGACTACGACAGCGAGTACCGCTTCATCGCCAAACCGATCCCGGCGCTGCGCTCGATGCCGGGAGCGAGCCACTCGGTGATCCTCGCCGGCACCTTCAGCAAACTGCTGTTCCCGGCGATCCGACTGGCCTACCTGGTGCTACCGCCGCAACTGGTGGAAAGCTTCACCCGCGCCGCCGCCCTCACCGCCCGGCACGCCAACAGCCTGGGCCAGGCAGTGCTCGCCGACTTCATCAGTGAGGGCCATTTCGACCGGCACGTACGCCGCATGCGCAAGCTCTATGCCTCGCGGGCGGAAGCCTTCGCCGAGGCCGCCGAGCGACACTGGCGCGGCTTGATCCGGGTGCCGGAAATCCGCGCCGGCCTGGACATCGCCGTCGAACTAGAGCTGGACGACGAAGCCGCCGCCTACGCCCGAATCAGCGCCGCCGGCATCGACCTGCTGCCGCTCACGCCCTACAGCGCCAGGCCCCGCGCGCCGGGGCTGGTGATGGGCTTCGCGCCCTACGACGAAGCCTCCATCCACGCAGCCGCCGAGGTACTGGGGCGCGCCTTGAGAAACTGACCGGCACTCAGGCCATATCGCTGCGGGCGAACTCCTCGGCCAGGAAGTCGATCAGCGTACGCACCGAGGGCAACAGGCCGCGCCGTGACGGGAAGATCGCATGGACGATGCCGCAACGGGGCATCCAGCCGGGCAACGGCTCCACCAGCGCGCCGCAGGCCAGGTCCTCGCGCACCGCCACCCGCGGCAGGTGCGCGATGCCCACGCCCGCCACCACGCTGTTGCGCAGGGCCAGCAGATCGTCGGTGACCATGCGCGGCCGGTGCGGGATCACCAGCCGTTCCCCCTCGGGATTGAACAGTTCCCACTGGTATTCGCGCTGCGAGCCGCCCCAGTGCAGGCTCGGCAGAGTGCCGAGGTCCTCGGGACGGAAGTCCGCCGGCAACCGGGCCAGCAGGTCCGGGTGTCCTACCAGGCACTGGGTGCTGTTGGCCAGCACCTTCATCACCATGTCGGTGTTCTCCAGCGGCGGGAAGCGTACCCGCAGGGCCACGTCGAACCCTTCGTGGAGCAGGTCGACACGCCGGTTGGTGCTCTCGATGAACAGCTCCACCGCCGGGTACTTGAGCATGTAGCGCGACAGCATCGGCCCCACCCAGGAGTTCAGCAGCGTCGTCGGGCAGGCCAGGCGCACCAGCCCGCGTGGCTCGCTGCGGTTGCGCTCGATCACCTCCGCCGCGCCCTCCGCCTCCACCCGCATGGCCAGGCAGCGCTGGTAGTAGGCCTGTCCGATCTCGGTCAGCGAGCAGTGCCGGCTGGTGCGCTGCAGCAGGCGCACGCCGAGGCGCTCCTCCAGCTCCGCGATGCGCCGGCTGAGCTTCGACTTGGGCATGTCCAGCGCACGCCCGGCCGAGGCGAAACCGCCGTGCTCCACCACCTGGGTGAAGTAGTACAGGGAGTTCAGGTCTTCCATTTCCGTTCCTTAAATAGAACGCTAGAGATGATTTTTGCAATCTAGCGCACCAAGGGTGTCGATTTTAATCTTTTCCCCATGCAGTGACGCACTGCAGCGAGACTCCGGTACGCCGGGCACCCACTGAAAGCAAATCGAGGATTTCAACATGACCAACACCACCTACAACCGTCTGGACAAAGACAACGCCGCCGTCCTGCTGGTCGATCACCAGGCTGGTCTGCTCTCGCTGGTACGCGACATCGAACCGGACAAGTTCAAGAACAACGTCCTGGCCCTGGCCGACCTGGCCAAGTACTTCAAGTTGCCGACCATCCTCACCACCAGCTTCGAAACCGGCCCCAACGGCCCGCTGGTGCCGGAGCTGAAGGAAATGTTCCCGGACGCGCCCTACATCGCCCGCCCTGGCCAGATCAACGCCTGGGACAACGAAGACTTCGTCAAGGCGATCAAGGCCACCGGCAAGAAGCAACTGATCATCGCCGGCGTGGTGACCGAGGTCTGCGTAGCCTTCCCGGCGCTGTCCGCCCTGGCCGAAGGTTTCGACGTCTTCGTGGTGGCCGATGCCTCCGGCACCTTCAACGAAATGACCCGCGACGCCGCCTGGCGCCGCATGGAAGCCGCCGGCGCGCAACTGATGACCTGGTTCGGCGTGGCCTGTGAACTGCACCGCGACTGGCGCAACGACATCGAAGGCCTGGCCGCGCTGTTCTCCAACCACATCCCGGACTACCGCAACCTGATCACCAGCTACAACCTCCTGAGCGGCGCCAAGTAAGGCAACGCGCAAGCCCCACGGGCCGGTACCTCCAGCGAGGTGCCGGCCTTTTTGCGTGCTCCGGCGCCGCGATGGAAAGCCAGCTAGAGTGGTTACGACTGGGGATTTTCTTCCTCATCGGGAGCGTGGTCGCCTCTCGGGCCGAAGGTTCAGTCCAGGTACTGCGCAGAACCTTCCGGAGAGCCGGCCCAATGACACACCCCATCCTCTCGCGCTTCATCGAACACGCCGTCGAACTCAGCCACGCCGAATCCGAGCCGTGCCAGTGCGTCATGGCGCTCGCCCCGTCGATGATGGAGCTGATCGACCACGCGGTGGACTTCCTCGAACCCGAGCACTACCGGGCAGATCCTGCGCACTACTCGCGCAACCTCATCTACTGCGCCGAGGATGCCGGCCTGTCGCTCTTTGCGCTGGTCTGGTCATCGGGACAATGGACGCCGGTGCACGACCACGGCAGCTGGGGCGTGGTCGGTATCGTCGAAGGCGTACTGGAAGAACGCAGTTACGTGTGCGTGTCGCCCGACCGCAGCCGCGACGACGGCATCGAACTGGTACGCGGCGGCGTCATCCTGCTGCCGCCGGGCTCGGTCACCAGCTTCGTGCCCAACCCCGACCACATCCACATCACCGGTGTCCCCGCCGAACGCCCGCGCGCCGTCAGCCTGCACCTGTACGGGCGGATGATGAACAACTACCACATCTACGACGTGGCGGCCGGAACGCGGGAAATGGTGCAGGTGGAGTACAACCCGCGCTGATTTTGCATGCTGCGAGCTGATAGCCGAGGTAGAAAACAAAACGCCCCGCGAGCCGGATAGCGCTCGCGGGGCGTTGGTTTTACCAAAGAGTTGCTTTTACCGAGGATCAGCGCAGATCGAAGCGATCCAGGTTCATCACCTTGGTCCAGGCCTTGACGAAGTCATCGACGAACTTCTGCCTGGAATCGCTGCAGGCATACACCTCCGCCAGGGCGCGCAGCTGTGCGTTGGAGCCGAACACCAGGTCGATACGGGTGCCGCTCCACTTCACGTTGCCGCTCTTGCGGTCGCGGCCTTCGTAGAGGTCGTTGGCGGACGAGGTCGGTTTCCACACCGTGCCCATGTCCAGCAGGTTGACGAAGAAGTCGTTGCTCAGGGTGCCCGGCTTGCTGGTGAACACGCCGTGGGGCGACTGCCCGACGTTGGCACCCAGTACGCGCAGGCCGCCGACCAGGACGGTCATTTCCGGCGCGGTCAGGGTCAGCAGCTGGGCCTTGTCCACCAGCAGGTGTTCCGGCAGCACCGGGTACTTGGCCTTGAGGTAGTTGCGGAAGCCATCGGCGCGCGGTTCGAGCATGCCGACCGAGTCCACGTCGGTCTGCTCCTGGCTGGCGTCCATGCGACCCGGTGTGAAGGGTACGGTCACGTTGTGGCCGCCGTCCTTCGCCGCCTTCTCGACGGCTGCGCCGCCGGCCAGCACGATCAGGTCGGCCAGGGATATCTTCTTGCCAGCGGAGGCGGACTTGTTGAAATCAGCCTGGATGCCTTCGAGCACCTTGAGCACCTTCGCCAGTTGTTCCGGCTGGTTGACCGGCCAGTCCTTCTGCGGTGCCAGGCGGATGCGCGCACCGTTGGCGCCGCCGCGCTTGTCGGAGCCGCGGAAGGTGGAGGCCGAGGCCCAGGCGGTGGAAACCAGCTCAGAGACAGTCAGACCGGAGGCCAGCACCTTGGCCTTCAGCGCGGCCACGTCGTTGACGTCCACCAGCGGGTGGTCCACGGCGGGGATCGGGTCCTGCCAGATCAATTGCTCGGCGGGGACTTCCGGCCCCAGGTAGCGGGCGCGCGGGCCCATGTCGCGGTGGGTGAGCTTGAACCAGGCGCGGGCGAAGGCGTCGGCCAACTGGTCGGGGTTCTGGTGGAAGCGCCGGGAGATCTTTTCGTAGATCGGGTCGGTGCGCAGCGAGATGTCCGTGGTGAGCATGGTCGGGTCGCGGCGCTTGTTCGGGTCGAACGGGTCCGGAATGCTGCCGGCCCCGGCGCCATTCTTCGGCTTCCACTGGTGGGCGCCGGCCGGGCTCTTGGTCAGTTCCCATTCGTAGCCGAACAGGATGTTCAGGAAGTTGTTGCTCCACTGGGTCGGGGTGTTGGTCCAGACCACTTCCAGGCCGCTGGTGATGGCATCGGCACCGACGCCGGTCTTGTAGGTGCTGCGCCAGCCCAGGCCCTGTTCTTCCAGGGGGGCGGCTTCGGGGTTGGCGCCGACGTTGTCGGCCGGGCCTGCACCGTGGGTCTTGCCGAAGGTGTGGCCGCCGACGATCAGCGCCACGGTTTCTTCGTCGTCCATCGCCATGCGTGCGAAGGTCTCGCGGATGTCGACGGCGGCGGCCAGCGGGTCGGGGTTGCCGTTGGGGCCTTCCGGGTTCACGTAGATCAGGCCCATCTGCACGGCGGCCAGCGGGTTTTCCAGGTCGCGGTCACCGGTGTAGCGCTCATCGCCCAGCCAGGTCTTCTCGTCGCCCCAGTACACGTCCATGTCCGGTTCCCACACGTCCGCACGACCGCCGGCGAAGCCGAAGGTCTTGAAGCCCATGGATTCCAGCGCGACGTTGCCGGTGAGGATGATCAGGTCGGCCCAGGACAGTTTGTTGCCGTACTTCTGCTTGATCGGCCAGAGGAGCCGGCGGGCCTTGTCCAGGCTGACGTTGTCCGGCCAGCTGTTGAGCGGGGCGAAGCGCTGTTGCCCACGCCCCGCGCCGCCCCGGCCATCGCCGATGCGGTAGGTGCCGGCGGCGTGCCAGGCCATGCGGATGAAGAGTGGGCCGTAGTGGCCGAAGTCGGCCGGCCACCACTCCTGGGAGTCGGTCATCAGGGCCGTCAGGTCCTTCTTGACCGCAGCCAGGTCGAGGCTCTTGAAGGCCTCGGCATAGTTGAAGGATTCCTCCATCGGGTCGGACTTGGAGGAATGCTGGTGGAGCAGGTCCAACCTCAGTTGGTTCGGCCACCAGTCACGGTTCGTCGTACCGCCGCCAGCGGCGTGGTTGAACGGGCAGCTGGCTTTCTTCTCGTCACTCATCACAGGCTCCTCGTCTGCGCCCATGCGAAGGCGCTATGGATTCGCTTAACCCATCAGAAGATAGATCAAATGAGCGACAGCGCTATGACCGATCCATTGGAGTTATCGATCGGCCGGTGCGGTAAAAAGCTATGAGTGCCGGATGGTGCGGCCTTGAGCGCCCCCTCCTCGTTCAGCGGTGGTTCAGGCCCAAGCTGGCCGCGATGTTCGACAGGCGCCGGACGGGTCGCAACGCTGGGCTGCGTCGATCTGAGCCCGCAGGGCAGCGGCGCCTTGCACCGCCGCCCTGGCCGTCAGCGCCCGCTGTCCAGCGCCATCCGATACTCGATCACCCCAGGTCGCTCGGCGATCCAGTCATACAGGCGCTGCGCCGTATGATTGGTTTCCTGAGTGTGCCAGTACAGCCGCTCGCACTGCCGCTCGCGGGCCTGGCACTGCACGTATTCGATGAGCTTCTTGCCGATCTTCTGCCCACGCACGCTCGGCGAAACGTAGAGATCTTCCAGATAGCAGAAGTCGTTGCGCCCCCAGGTCGAGCGATGGAAGACGAAATTGACGAACCCGAAGAGCCGCTTGCCGTCGGTGGCCACGGCGCAGTGCACCGGTTCGGCGGTATCGAAGAAGCGCGCCCAGGTGGTCCGGGTCGTCTCCTCGCCCAGGTTCACGGCGTAGAACTCCTGGTACTTGCCCCAATACTCGGACCACGTCTCGAAGTCCTCCTGCACCACCGGGCGAATGGATATGAGCTGTTGTATGGCGGTCATGTCACCTCTCCTTCCCTACTGCGGGAACTGTCCCTTCCTGTATTCGCGACGTGCGGCCGGCTGCCGCTCACATCGCCCGGGCCAGAGCCCTTCGGCTTGACCGGGACTGATTTATAGCGCCCTAATGGAATGGATAGCCCTGCCAATAGATGAATAACGAGCAGACCAATTGTTCAGGAACTCCCTACTCGAATCGGTCAAGGCGCGGCTGGTCCTTCCGGAACTGCTGGCGCTGCCGCTGCACGCACGGATCCAGCGCGCCATTCGCCAACTGATCCTCGACGGTGCGCTCACGGCGGGAACGCCGCTGCCCGCCTCGCGCCAGTTGGCCAGTTCCCTCGGCGTTTCCCGCGACACCATCGAATCGGCCTACAGCCATCTGCACGCCGAGGGCTTCATCGAGCGCCGGGTCGGCAGCGGCAGCTTCGTCGCCGAAGCCACCCGCCTTTCCCCCGGCCGGCGCGCCCCCAGGCGGCCGCGCCAGGCCAGCGCGGGCACGGCACGGCTCAGCCTGCGAGGCCAGGCAATGCTCCATCACGGTGGTGTCCGCGAGCAGCTCGCGCCGCGCCCATTCGCGCCGGGCGTACCGGAAACGCGCACCTTCCCGCTGCCGACCTGGGAGCGCCTGCAGCGCCAGGTGCTGAAGGAGTTCGGCGCCAGGGCTCTGATGCACGGCGATCCACAGGGCGCCGAACCACTGCGGCGCGCGATCGCCGACTATGTGAACCTTGAGCGTGGCGCGCGCACCACGGCGGAACAGGTGCTGGTGCTGACCAGCTCTCAGCAGGCCCTGGGGCTGTGCGCCAGCGTCCTGCTGGACGCGGGCGAGCGGATATTCGTCGAGGACCCGGTGTATTACGGCGCGCGCAAGGCATTCGTCGCCGCGGGGCTCGACTGCCAGGCCATTCCGGTCGACGAGCATGGCATCGAGGTCGACCGGCTACTCGCCCAGCCTCACTCCGCCAGGGCGGTATACCTGACGCCATCGCACCAGTTTCCCACCGGCGCGACGCTCTCGCTGGAGCGCCGGCTGGCATTGATCGAGTGGGCCGAGCGAGCGCAGGCGTGGATCATCGAGGACGACTACGACAGCGAATTCCACTACGCCGGCAAGCCGACCGCCTGTGTCCAGGGCCTGGACGCCCATGACCGTACGCTCTACATCGGAACCTTCACCAAGTCCCTGTTCCCGGGGCTGCGTGTCGGCTACCTGGTGCTGCCGCCCGCACTGGTGGAGCCCATGACCATCGCCCGCTCCCTGCAGGATGGCCACACCGCCTCCATCGCGCAGTTGACCCTGGCGCGCTTCATCAGCGGCGGGCACTTCGGCGCCTACGTGCGCCACATGCGCGGCCTCTACGCCGAACGCCTGGCCCTGCTGGCCGAGCTGCTGGAGCGGCGACTCGGCGGGCTTGTGCAGCCCCGCGTGCCTGCGGGCGGCCTGCAGATGCCCTGCCTGCTGTCCACCGCGCTGGAGGAAGACGTCGTCATCGCCGCCGCGCGCAGCGCGCGTATCGAACTGCTGGGCCTGAGCGGCCTGTACGTTGCCCGGGCGCCGCAGCCGGGCTTCCTCATGGGCTTCGCCGCCTACACGCCCGATGAACTCGAGCGTGCGGTCGATGGCCTGGCGCGATGCCTCGAAAAACGGGTCTGAGCCACAAAGCACAAGGCCCGCCATTGGCGGGCCTTGCGTATCGAGGAGACGACGGATCGTCGTTCAGAGCGCCATGTCGTTGGCGGCCTTCTCGGCCGGTGCTGCAGCGGCGGGCTGCACGGCGAGAGCCGGGTCGATGGCCGGCGGCGGGTCCAGTTGCAGGACTTCGCTGGTGTAGGCCCATTCCTGCTGGGTCTTCTCCGGGCTGTCGTTCAGCTTGGTGCCGTAGCTGGGAACGATCTGGTGGATCTTCGCCTGCCATTCGGGGGTGGCGACCTTGTCCTTGAACACCTTCTCCAGCACGCTGAGCATGATCGGCGCGGCGGTGGAGGCGCCCGGCGAAGCGCCGAGCAGGCCGGCGATGCTGCCGTCCGCGGAGGAGACGATCTCGGTGCCGAGCTTCAGCACGCCGCCTTTCTCGGCGTCACGCTTGATGATCTGCACGCGCTGGCCCGCCTGCCACAGGCGCCAGTCTTCGGCCTTGGCTTGCGGGAAGTACTCGCGCAGCGCGGCAAGGCGGTCCTCGTCGGAGAGCATCAACTGGCCGGCGAGGTATTCCACCAGCGGGTACTCGTCGATGCCCACGCGGGTCATCGGCCAGACGTTGTGCACGTTGGTGCTGGCCAGCAGGTCCAGGTAGGAACCCTCCTTGAGGAACTTGGTGGAGAAGGTGGCGAAGGGGCCGAACAGGATCACGCGCTTGCCGTCGAGCACGCGGGTATCCAGGTGCGGCACGGACATGGGCGGTGCGCCGACCGACGCCTTGCCGTAGGCCTTGGCCAGGTGCTGCTGGGCAATGGCCGGGTTCTCGGTGACCAGGAAGGAGCCGCCCACCGGGAAACCGGCGTAGTCCTTGGCCTCTTCGATGCCGGATTTCTGCAGCAGGCGCAGCGCACCGCCGCCGGCGCCGATGAAGACGAACCTGGCGTCGGTCTCGGTAACGCTGCCGTCCTTGAGGTTCTTGTACTCGACGCGCCAGGTGCCGTCGTCGTTGCGGGTGATGTTCTCCACCTCGCTGGACAGCTTCATCGCGAAGTTCGGCTTGCCCTGCAGGTAGCCGGCGAACTGGCGGGTGATCTCGCCGAAGTTGACGTCGGTGCCCAGCGGCGACCAGGTGGCGGCGACCTTCTGCGCGGGGTCGCGGCCCTGCATCATCAGCGGCACCCACCTGGCGATCTGCGCCGGGTCCTCGGAGTACTGCATGCCGCGGAACAGCGGGCTGGCCTGCAGCGCTTCATGGCGCTTCCTGAGGAAGGCGACGTTGTCGTCGCCCCAGACGAAGCTCATGTGCGGCGTGGAGTTGATGAAGGAACGGGGATTCTTCAGCACGCCGTTCTTCACCTGCCAGGCCCAGAACTGGCGGGAAACCTGGAAGGATTCGTTGATTTCGATGGCCTTGGCGATGCTGACCTTGCCGTCCTTGTCTTCCGGCGTGTAGTTCAGCTCGGCCAGCGCGGAGTGGCCGGTACCGGCGTTGTTCCAGCCGTTGGAGCTTTCCAGGGCGACGCCGTCCAGGCGCTCGACCATCTCCATCGACCAGCCCGGTTCCAGCTCGTTGAGCCAGACGCCCAGGGTGGTGCTCATGATGCCGCCGCCAATCAGCAGCACATCGACCTTCTTGGATTCGGCCGCGAAGGCCGGCGCGCAATTCACTGCCAGGGCGAGGCCGAGCAGCGCCCCGCTCACTTTCTTGATCATGGGATGAATCTCGTCGTTAGGGCTTGGCCTGCCCCACCGGCGTCATGCAGCGTGAAGGCCCGGACTTCATGGGAAGCCAGGGCGACAGTACGACGGGATGGAAACAGGGCTCACCTCCCTCCTCCGCCGGCTTCTGGGACCGGTTCGATGGAGCGGGAGACACGTCCTGCGCAGAGAGACACGCAAAGCCTTCGGCTTTGGCTTTTGTTGTGGGAGGGATGCATGGTCTGCTGAAACGTTTGCGCATTCTATAGAAACAGGGCGGCTTCACCAACCATTGCAGTCAACTAATCGTTGCCCTTCCATATAACGATATGCAAATTGGTTCCTTCATCTTTCGCGGTTATTCCATCTATAGTCACTCAACTCGTCATAACAAGTTATGAGCTATGGCCGAATTACTCCCGCTCTCCCCCGTTCCGCTCTACAGCCAGCTCAAGGAGCTGCTGCGTACCCGCATCCTCGACGGCACCTATCCGCCGCTCAGCCGCATGCCCTCCGAGGCCGAGCTGGGCAAGGCCTTCGAGGTCAGCCGCATCACCGTGCGCCAGGCGCTGGGCGACCTGCAGAAGGAAGGCTTGATCTTCAAGATCCACGGCAAGGGCACCTTCGTTGCCAAGCCCAAGGCCTTCCAGAACGTCAGCACCCTGCAGGGCCTGGGCGAATCCATGAGCCAGCGCGGCTACGAAGTGATCAACCGTCTGCGCAGCTTCAAAGTCATCCCCGCCGACGCCCAGGTCGCCACGCGCCTGCAGGTGACCGAGGGCGCGAACGTGGTGCAGATCAAGCGCGCCCGCCTGGTCAACCGCGAGCTGGTGTCGCTGGAAATCACCTACCTCCCCGAGGCCGTGGGCAAGCGCCTGGAGAAGGCCGACCTGGTCAGCCGCGACATCTTCCTGATCCTGGAAAACGACTGCGCCCTGCCCCTGGGCCATGCCGACCTCGCCATCGACGCCATCCTCGCCGACGCGGAACTGGCTGGCGCGCTGGAAGTGGAAGAAGGCTCGCCGGTGATGCGCATCGAGCGCCTGACCCACACCGCCGACGGCACGCCGCTGGACTACGAACACCTCTACTACCGCGGCGATGCCTTCCAGTACCGCCTGCGTATCGACCGCCACAAGGGACAGCATCAATGAGCCAGTTCGACCTCTCCCAGGTTCCCGAGGACAAGCAACTCGCCTACGACATCGTGGTGATCGGCGGCGGCACCGCCGGCCCAATGGCCGCGATCAAGGCCAAGGAAGCCAACCGCGAGCTGCGCGTGCTGCTGGTGGACAAGGCCAACGTGAAACGCAGCGGCGCCATCAGCATGGGCATGGACGGCCTGAACAACGCCATCATTCCCGGCCACGCTACGCCCGAGCAGTACACCAAGGAAATCACCGTCGCCAACGACGGCATCGTCAACCAGGCGGCGGTCTATGCCTACGCCACCCACAGCTTCGAGACCCTGCAGCAGCTGGACCGCTGGGGCGTGAAGTTCGAGAAGGACGAGGTCGGCGACTACGCGGTGAAGAAGGTCCACCACATGGGTGCCTACGTGCTGCCCATGCCCGAGGGCCACGACATCAAGAAGGTGCTGTACCGCCAGCTCAAACGCGCGCGCATCGAGATCACCAACCGCCTGGTGGTCACCCGCCTGCTCACCGATGCCGAAGGCGCAGTCAACGGCCTGCTCGGCTTCGATTGCCGCACCGCGCAGTTCCAGGTGATCCGCGCCAAGGCCGTGGTCCTCGCCTGCGGCGCCGCCGGCCGCCTGGGCCTGCCCTCTTCCGGCTACCTGATGGGCACCTACGAGAACCCCACCAACGCCGGCGATGGCTATGCCATGGCCTACCACGCCGGGGCGGAGCTTGCGAACCTGGAGTGTTTCCAGATCAACCCGCTGATCAAGGACTACAACGGTCCGGCCTGCGCCTACGTTACCGGCCCGCTGGGCGGCTACACCGCCAACTCCAAGGGCGAGCGCTTCATCGAATGCGACTACTGGAGCGGCCAGATGATGTGGGAGTTCCACCAGGAACTCGAAGGCGGCAACGGCCCGGTGTTCCTCAAGCTGGACCACCTGGCCGAGGAGACCATCCAGACCATCGAGGAAATCCTCCACAGCAACGAGCGCCCCAGCCGTGGCCAGTTCCATGCCAATCGCGGCACCGACTACCGCCAGCAGATGGTGGAGATGCATATCTCCGAGATCGGTTTCTGCTCCGGCCATTCCGCCTCGGGCGTGTGGGTCAACGAGAAGGCCGAGACCAGCGTCAAAGGCCTTTACTCGGCCGGCGACATGGCCGCCGTGCCGCACAACTACATGCTCGGCGCCTTCACCTACGGCTGGTTCGCCGGCAGCAATGCCGCGCAGTACGTGGCCGGCCGCGAGTTCACCGAGGTCGACTCCGCCCAGGTCGAGCGCGAGCGCGAACGCGTCTTCGCTCCGCTCAAGCGCGAACACGGCCTGCCGCCGGCTCAGGTGGAGTACAAGCTGCGCCGGATGGTCAACGACTACCTGCAGCCGCCCAAGGTGACGAAGAAGATGGAGATCGGCCTGCAGCGCTTCGCCGAAATCGCCCGCGACCTCGACCAGCTCAAGGCGAACAACCCGCACGAGTTGATGCGCGCCATGGAAGTCAGCGTGATCCGCGACTGCGCCGAAATGGCCGCCCGTGCCTCGCTGTTCCGCACCGAGAGCCGCTGGGGCCTGTACCACCACCGTGTGGACTACCCGCTGCGCAACGATGCCGAGTGGTTCTGCCATGCCCACCTGAAGAAGGGTGAGGACGGCGAGATGACCAGCTTCAAGAAGCCCATCGAGCCTTATGTGATCTCGCTGGATGAGGATGAGCAGCAGGCGTATGAGCGGCTGCGGGTGAAGAGTGAGGCGGCTTGAGAGTTTTCGGCGGACCGAAGAGCCCCTCGCCCCCCGCCCTCTCCCGCAAGCGGTAGAGGGAGCTGTCCGGCGCCAGCGGCGATATCGGAGTCAGCCGGCGAGCACGGAAACATCCACCACTCCGAACAGTCCCCTCTCCCTTCAGGGAGAGGGCTGGGGAGAGGGTCACGAGCCACCGCGCCGAACCCACGACCTGAACAACCAGCCCGCCGCCACGGCGGCCGGCAAAGCAACACGATGAGGACCGCGTGCAATGGCCTACCAACCCCAGGAAATCTTCTTCCGCTCCAGCGCCCCGGTGACGGTGGACGAGGACAAGTGCATCGCCGACAAGGGCTGCACCGTCTGCGTCGAGGTCTGCCCGATGGACCTGCTGGCGATCAACCCCGCCACCCAGAAGGCCTACATGGCCTTCGACGAATGCTGGTACTGCATGCCCTGCGAGAAAGACTGCCCGACCGGCGCGGTGAAGGTGGAGATTCCGTACCTGCTGCGTTGAGTTTCCGCAACGAAGTTTCCCTGTAGGAGCGAGCTCGCTCGCGAACAGCTCCCGCAGCGGACCTTCATTCGCGAGCAAGCTCGCTCCTACGAAAAGAAAAAAGCAACCGGCCAACGACCGGACGCCTGATGCACCGCCCCTCGTTTCCCACCGCAACGCCTGCGGCGGAGACGATTCCAACACTCATGATTCGAGGGGAACACCCATGACCTTGCGCACCACCCTGGCAGGCCTTGCGCTCGCCATCGCCAGTCTTTCCGCCCATTCGGAGACCATCCGCGTCGCCATCGGCACCCAGGACACCACCATCAACTGCGCCGCCGGCGGCCTGCTGATCCGCGAACTCGGCCTGCTCGACAAGTACCTGCCCCACGACGGCCCGTACAAGGACGCGCAGTACGACGTGCAGTGGAAGAACTTCACCAGCGGCGCCCCGCTGACCAACGAGATGCTCGCCGGCAAGCTCGACTTCGGCGCCATGGCCGATTTCCCCGGCTCGCTCAACGGCGTCGCCCACGAGGCCGCCGGCAAGCGCAGCCTGTTCATCAGCGTGCTTTCGGGCAGCATCGAGGGCAGTGGCAACGGCATCGTGGTGCCCGCCTCGTCCAAGGTGCAGTCGCTCGCCGAGCTCAAGGGCCAGACCATCTCCGTGCCCTTCGCCTCCACCGCCCATGGCCTGCTGCTGCGTGCCATCGCCGCCCAGGGCTGGGACCCGGAGAAGGACGTCACCATCATCGCGCAGCCGCCGGAAGTCGCCGGCTCCGCCCTGCAGGCCAACAAGATCGCCGCCCACGCCGACTTCGTGCCCTTCGCCGAGCTGTTCGAAAGCCGTGGCATCGCCCGCAAGATCTACGACGGCTCGCAAGCCAAGGCGCCGACCTTCCATGGGGCGCTGGTGGAAGCTGACTACGCGCAGAAGTATCCGGAAATCGTCGAGGCGTACCTGCGCGCCACTTACGAGGCCAACCAGCTGCTGGCCAAAGACCCGGAGAAATACAGCGAGCTGATCGAGAAGGTCGCCGGCATCCCCGCCGAGGTGAACTACCTGTTCCACGGCCCGCTCGGCCTGCAGACCCGCGACCTGACCTGGAAGCCGGAATACCGCCAGGCCGTGGCCACCGCCATCGACACCCTGAAGCTGCTGAAGAAGGCCGACCGCGGCCTGAACGTCGAGCAGTTCGTCGACGACCGCTACATCCGCGCCGCCTTCAAGGCTGCCGGTGCCGACTACGACCAGGCGCTGCAGAACTACGCGCAGCAGCCGCTGCTGGGCAACGATGCGCTGACCCACAAGCCGATCACCGACACCCGCAAGGTCGCGCAGATCTGGGTTCGTGGTGAGCCGAAGGTGCGCAGTTATGCCTCTGCCAAGGAAGCGCTGGGCCAACTCGCCGAACTGAAGAAGCAAGGCAAGGACATCCGCGCGGTGTATGCACAGGCCAGCGACAGTGGCATCAAGCTGCTCGCCGGGCAGGCCTGGTTCGTGCGCGGCAAGGACGGCGCGCTGGATGCCTTCCTGCTGCGCGAGCAGGCCGACGCCTTCGCCCGCCAGCACGGAGGCGAGGTGGCCGACTTCGCCGGCGCCAGCCAGCAGGCCGTGGCCAGCCGCTGACCTGAAGACCAGCCCCGACGCCCACCCGCCGGGGCTGCAGGAGATACGCAGATGAACACACCCACCCTCACCCGCTGGAGTCTGCGCCTGGCCTCGCTGCTGGTGTGCCTGGCGCTGTGGCAGGTGCTCAGTGCGCGCCACGTGAACCTCGGCGTCGTCACCTTCGCCAACGTACCCGGCCCGCGCGACGTGCTGGACGCGGCATGGAACCTCGCGCAATCGAGCAAGCTCGGCCGCCACCTGGGCAGCAGCCTGCTGCGGGTGCTCGCCGGTTACCTGCTGGCCGCCGTCGCCGGCATCCTCCTGGGGCTGATCATCGGCCGTGGCCGCTGGGCCCGCGACAGCCTGCTGCCGCCTCTGGAGGTGCTACGGCCGATCCCGGCGGTGGCGTGGATCCCGCTGGCGATCCTGATGTTCCCCAGCTCCGAGCTGTCGATGATCTTCATCACCTTCACCGGCGCGCTGTTCCCCATCCTGCTCAACACCATCCACGGCGTGGAGGCGGTCGACCCGCGCCTGCTCGCCTCCGCCCGCAGCCTGGGAGCGAGCCGTCTCGCGCTGCTGCGCGAAGTGGTATTGCCGAGCGCGACGCCAAGCATCATCACGGGGCTGGCCATCGGCATGGGCACCTCGTGGTTCTGCCTGGTGACCGCCGAGATGATCTCCGGACAATGGGGCATCGGCTACTACACCTGGGAGTCCTACACCTTGCAGAACTACCCCGACATCGTTGTCGGCATGCTGCTGATCGGCGTGCTCGGCATGGCCAGCAGCCTGCTGGTGCGCCAACTGGGCGCCTTCGTCACACCCTGGCAGCGCCAGGCCGGAGGCAAGCCATGACCTTGCCCGCCAGCGCGCCGGGGCGCGTGCGCGTCGATGGCCTGTCGATCCACCTGGGCAGCGGTCGTGACGCCTTCGAGGCCGTGCAATCACTCAGTTTCGCGATGGAGCCGGGCGAGTTCGTCTGCGTGCTCGGCCCCTCCGGCTGCGGCAAGTCCACCCTGCTCGGCGCACTGGCCGGGCACCTGGCGCCCAGCGCCGGAAAGCTGGAAGTGGACGGCCGCACCGTCGCCGGCCCCTCGCCGGAGCGTGGCATGGTGTTTCAGCACCACACCCTGCTGCCCTGGCGGCGGGTGCGCGACAACGTCGCCTTCGGCCTGAAGATGCGCGGCGTTCCCCGCGCCGAGCGCCATAGGCAGGCCGATGAAATGCTCCAGCTGGTCGGCCTGAATGGCTTTGCCGATCGTTGGCCAGCGCAGCTCTCCGGCGGCATGCAGCAGCGCGTGGAAATTGCCCGCGTGCTGATCAACCAGCCGCGCCTGCTGCTGATGGACGAACCCTTCGGCGCCCTCGACGCGCAGACACGGATGATGATGCAGGAACTGCTGCTGGACATCTGGACGCGCCTGCGCACCAGCGTGCTGTTCATCACCCACGACATCGACGAGGCGCTGTTCCTCGCCGACCGCATCCTGGTGATGAGCCCGCGGCCCGGACGCATCCTCGAGGACATCCGCCTCGACTTCCCGCGCCCGCGCCACGCCGACCTGCTCACCACGCCTGAATTCTCCCGGCTCAAGCGCCACTGCCTGGAACTGCTGCGCCACGAAGACGGCCGCCAGCTGCCGCGCCTGACGCCCCTGGGCCTGCCCACTCCTCAACGGATACCGCGATTCGCCATATGACTGCCTTCAACTTGAGCACCGACAACCCCGACATCCTCGACCTGCAACCGCGCCTGCAGGATGCCGACGCCGGCGTGCGCCGCATCGCCCTGATCGAACTGGCCGACCTGGAAGATCCCGATGGCCTGCCCTGGCTCGCCGCGGCCCTGACCGGTGACGAAGCCGCCAACGTCCGCGCCGAAGCCGCACGCCTGCTGGAAGCCTGGGAGGAACCCGAGGTGGTGGACGCCCTCTGCCAGGCCCTGGCCGACAGCGACGACGACGTTCGCGCAGCCGCCGCCCAGAGCCTGAGCGAGCTGAAGACCGCCGAAGCTGGCGTGCGCCTGCTTCCCTGGGCAACTCACGCCGATATCTTCGTGCGCCGTAGCGCCTTGCGGGCCCTGCGCGAGCTGCGCCTGGAAGAGGCTGCCGAGCCTGCGCTCAACGCACTGGTAGACACCGACGCCGGCGTACGCCGCGAAGCCGTGGGCATCCTCGGCTGGCTCAAGCGCACCAACGCCCTGCCGCACCTGGCGCGCCTGACCCGCGACGACCCGGACGCCGAAGTCCGCCGCGCCGCCGCCGGCGCGCTCGGCCTGGCCATCGACGCCAGCGTGCTGCCCGCCTTGCAGGCGGCGCTGGCCGATCCGGCCTGGCAGGTGCGCGAAGAAGCCGCCGGCACCCTCGGCAAACTGGCTCAACCCGAAGCCGGCGATGCGCTGGTGCGTGCCCTGGAAGATGACTTCTGGCAGGTGCGCCTGCGCGCCGCCCGTTCGCTGGGCAGGCTGCGCTATCTGCCGGCGTTGGAAGGCCTGAAGGTCGTACTTGGCCACGGCATCAGCAACCTGCGCAAGGAGGCCGCGCTGGCCCTGGGCGAGCTGGGCAGCGGCGACGCCATCGACGCGCTGCGCAATGCCGAGCACGACAGTGATCCGGAAGTCCGCAAGGCCGTGCGCATCGCCCTGACTCAATTGGGACAATCGGCATGAACACGCCCGTCACGCTGCACCGTTCCAGCACCGACGGTGAATTGCGCATCCGCTGGAACGATGGTGTCGAACAGTGCATCGCCTTCACCCGCCTGCGCGGCGCCTGTCCCTGCTCGCAATGCCGGGCGGCGCGGCTGCAGGGACGGATCGATCTGGTCCCGGCGAGCGTCGTCCTGCAGGAGCTGAACCTGCAAGGCTACGGCGTGCAGCTGGTGTTCGATGACGGCCACGACCGGGGTATCTACCCGTGGGAGTACCTGCGCGGTCTGGGAGCTCGATAACGCTTAGTCCGGTGCAATACCGGCTCGCGATTCCGCCGGTTAATCCGGTTCCATCTCGGGTTCGCGAGCAAGCTCGCTCCTACGAAAAGCGTGACGGTGCCTGACTGTAGGAGCGAGCTTGCTCGCGAACCGTATGGCGCGACACGAAGCCAACCACGGAAGAGGCCCGCTCCTTTTCACGCATGCCAGCAGCGGTACCAGCCATCCTGCTCGGTGACTTTCAGCGGCACGTGGTACAGCGCGGACAGGTGTTCACTGGTGAGGATCTCCGCCTTGGGCCCGTCGGCGACCACCTGGCCCTGGGCGATCAGCACCACCCGCTCGATCTCCGGGATGATCTCGTCGATATGGTGGGTGGTGATGATCATGGCGTGCTCTTCGCCACAGAAGCGCCGCAGCAGCTTGAGCATCTGCAGGCTGGCGCCCATGTCCAGGCCGTTGGCCGGCTCGTCGAGGATCAGCGCGCGGGGTTCGTGCACCAGGGCGCGGGCCAGCAGCAGGCGACGCTTCTGCCCGGTGGAGAGGCGCTGGAACATGCGATCGGCGTAGCCATCCATCTCCACGGTGGAGAGCAGCTCGCGCGCCTTCTCGACCTGCTCCGGCGTGGGCTGCAGGTGACCGTGGCTGCCGATGGCGCCGAAGAAGCCGGAAATCACCACGTCCAGCGCCTGGGTGAAGGGTGTGTAGTCTTCCTGCAGGTCCTGGGAGACGAAACCGATGCGGCTGCGCAGGTCCCAGAGGGTGACGTTCTGCAGGCCGAACAACGACAGCGAACTGCCCTCGCGATCCACCGGGTAGAGCTCGCGGCTGATCAGTTTGAGCAGCGTGCTCTTGCCGGCGCCGTTGGGGCCTAGGATGGCGACTTTCTCGCCTTCGCCAATGTGCAGGGAAAAACCATCCAGCACACGGGTCTGCTGCTGGTAGGCGGTGACATTCTTGAATTCGATCATGCGGGGCATTCGTCAACGATCAGCGGGGCGCCAGTTCTACCACGAGCCATGCTCCCCCGGAAACGCCCGCCCTGACATAGTTCCGCGCCGATGGTGAAAACTTCCGCCCTCCTGCGCAGGTCCATTCTTTAGCGCCCCCCAAATGCCTCCCGCTCGATGCAGGAGGTGCTGGATTCCCCGGTATCCGCCTGAGCGTGGACCGACGCCTCCCGACCGCACAGCAGGCTGCACAGGAGTTCCGAAATGAGTGAATACATCGCCCCCCTGCGCGACATGCAGTTCATCCTGCGCGAGCTGCACCTGCTGGACGCACTGGCCGAGCTGCCCGGACAGCAGGACATGAACGCCGAACTGGCGGCGGCCATCCTCAACGAAGCCGGACGCTTCGCCCAGGGCGTGCTGTCGCCGCTGAACGTCGTCGGCGACCGCCACGGCGCACGCTGGCAGGACGGCCAGGTGAGCACCGCCCCGGGCTGGCGCACGGCCTACGAACAGTTCGCCGCCAATGGCTGGAACGCGCTCTCCGGCCCCGCCGACTTCGGTGGCCAGGGCGCGCCAAGGCTGATCTCGACGCTGGTTGAGGAGATGTGGAACGCCGCCAACCTGGCCTTCGGCCTCTGCCCGATGCTCACGCGCGGTGCCATCGAAGCCATCGAACTGCGGGGCTCCGACGAGCTCAAGCGCACCTGGCTACCCAAGCTGGTGAGCGGCGAATGGACCGGCACCATGAACCTCACCGAGCCCCAGGCCGGCTCCGACCTCGCCGCCGTGCGCAGCCGCGCCGAGCCGCGTGGCAATGGCACCTACAAGCTGTTCGGGCAGAAGATCTTCATCACCTACGGCGAGCACGACCTCACCGACAACATCGTTCACCTGGTGCTGGCCCGCGTACCCGGCGCGCCGGAGGGCGTGAAAGGCATCTCGCTGTTCGTGGTGCCCAAGGTATTGCTGAACCCCGATGGCAGCCTGGGCGAGCACAACGACGTGCGCTGCGTGTCCATCGAACACAAGCTCGGCATCCACGGCAGCCCTACCGCCGTGCTGGCCTTCGGTGACCACGGCGGCGCCACCGGCTGGCTGGTAGGCGAAGAGAACCGTGGCCTGGAATACATGTTTATCATGATGAACGCTGCCCGCTTCTCGGTCGGCATCGAAGGCATCGGATTGGCCGAGCGCGCCTACCAGCGCGCGGTGAGCTACGCCCGCCAGCGCATCCAGGGCGTCGAAACCGGCAGTTCCAGCCGAGAAAAGGTGGCCATCCTGCGCCACCCGGACGTGCGCCGCATGCTGATGTCGATGCGTTCGCGCATCGAGGCCATGCGCGCCCTGGCCTGCGAAGTGGCGCTGGCCATGGACCAGGCCCACGGCCATCCCACTGTCGCTGTGCGCCGCAGGAAACAGGCCTTCGTTGAGCTGATGATCCCGGTGATCAAGGGCTGGTGCACGGAAAACGCCGTGGACATTGCCTCCCTGGGCGTACAGGTCCACGGTGGCATGGGCTTCATCGAGGAGACCGGCGCCGCCCAGCACCTGCGCGACGCGCGGATCACCCCGATCTATGAAGGTACCACTGGCATCCAGGCCATCGATCTGATCGGTCGCAAGATCGCTCGCGACCGGGGCGAAGCGGCGGCCGCGCTGATCACGGCGATACGCGATACCCAACGCGGCCTGCCGGACGAGGACGCGCAACTGGCAGGCATCCGGCACCACCTGTTCCTGGCCGTCAATGCCCTGGATGACGCCGTGACCTTCGTCGTCAATCACTACGACCACCAGGTGCGCCTGGTTGCGCTCGGCTCCGTACCGTTGCTGGAGCTGTTCGGCATCGTTGCCGGCGGTTGGCAGTTGGCACGCGCCGCGCGGATCGCCCAGCAGCACCTGGCCACCGGCAGCGGAGACGCCACCTTCTACCGCGCCAAGCTGCGCACCGCGCAGTTCTACGCCGGGCATGTCCTGACCCGCGCACCGGGACTGGCGCAGAGCATCATCGACGGCAGTGATGCCGCCCTGGCCATGGATGATTTCGCATTCTGACGACCATGCCTTAGCCGCCCGTCCGAAGTCCAGGTGGGCGGTGATGAGGTGTAACGTCAGCTTTACACCCCTCGCATAATCCGTCGTTCCTGCTCCTGGCCCGCGCCACGCCATACGGCAGAGCGCTTGGCTATTTCCGTCTCCGCCCTTATGCGGGATTGCTCATTGACAGTGCGCCGGCGCTTAAGTGAGATGGCTTTTCGTTCAGGAGAATGGCATTGCCGGCTGACTGATGTGTGCGTTGTAGTTGCTGCAATGCCGCGATGACGAAACCCACGCGATCCCGACGCTCGCAGCGGGTTTCATTGATTCATCGACACAGGAGAGGCCGGCGATGCATAACCAGGCAACCCGGAACACCCCGGAAGTCGATTTCGACGATCAGTTCTTCCTCGCCTTCGAAATCCAGGTCCTGCAGAAGGCCCTGCCCGCATTCGAAGAAGCCTCACGCTTCGCCCGCGACCGAGGCCTGCGCTGTAGCGTGGAGCTGATCACCAATGCCGATGGCCACCCCGAACTCAGCCTGCTCGCCAGGCAGCGCGAGGACCTGCCGGACAGTTGTTATCGCCTCATCGCCGACCCGCTGACGCAGGGCATCGTCCATGAGGAATTCACTGCCGTCAGCCGGCGTACCCGGCGGCAACCTTCGCACCTGGCATCGCTCAACGCGCAGACGCTGGAACTGCAGCTGTCAGCGTTCTTCATGCATGCCTTCGGTATGCGCCTGGACTACGCCACAGAACGTTGACCGCCTTGCGACCCGCCGGTCGTCGGATCAGTTGTCTGCGCAGCCCGGTAAAGGATGATTTATGGCAACGCCAGGACAGCGGGAGCCGCTATCATTCGTGGCCTGTGCGCCACTTTGTGCGTGTTTCTCCGCTGTCGCTTCGCCATGAATGAATTCCTCGTACATTTTCAGGACGGTCACTGCCTGGGCAAGACCGTTCTCCGCTCGTTCTCCCGTCACATGACCCTCTCCGAAGCTCGCGTGCGCCTGCAGGCCTGCTACCCGCTGCGTGTCCCGCACCTGCTGAACATCCTGCACCTCACCCCGATGCTGCCGGGCCGCTGAAGCCACTACTGAAGGCTTTCCTGTGCCAGCCTTTCCCAGGTTGTAACGCAAGGCGTTCACAGGGGCCGAGAGCCACCATGACCGCTCGGCCGAAAAATCGACACGGCAGGGCGAAGTCCGGTCAAAGCCAGCACCCCCGACGAAGGAAGGAGTGCCGGTATGAACGTGAATATCGACAACCTCAATATCGCGCTGCCAGTGGGAAAGACACCTACCGACACGCTGGCTATTGAAGTTCCCGGTCCCGTGGCTCTAGAGCAGTATCCGGAGCTGGTCACCCGGCTACCGGACGGCAGCCTGCAGCTCACTGCGCCGACCAAGGGAGCGGCGAGCAAGAGCGTCCACCGGACTCGCTGCGAATGGAAGGAGCCCATCTACTGGAGCCTGACAGGCGCTACCGAGCATGTGAACCATCAGTTGATGAAGGTGACCCAGGTGAATTCGGCGCAGAAGGTGGTGGTGGCCCAGATGCACGTGAAGAACGACGACAGCCCGCTGCTAAAGGTGTTCTGGCAGAAGGGCAAGCTGACCATGGGCTTTCGCCAGAACTTCAACCAGACCACCCCGGTGAACAGCACGGTGCTGGACAACGTGCCGCTGGGTTCGGACTTCGACATCCTGATCCTGGCCACGTCCAGCCTGATGCTCAGCGTGCAGGCCAGTTGCAACGGCCGCACCTCCAGCGTGCCCTCAATGCCGCTGGACGCCAGTTGGGCAGCGCAGACCTTCGATTTCCATGGCGGCGTCTACAACCAGGTAGATTTCACCGACACTACGCTGGCCACCGATGCTTCGGTCTGCGTGATCAAGGACCTGCAGATCTGGCATATCTGAGGGCGGGCCTTGGGCGGCGGCCTGCGGCTGCCATCGCGGCGGGAGTCCGTTCCTACGTAGGGATCGGCTCTCGCAGGAGCTCACTACGTTCGCGAAATCCTGACATGGCACCAAGCTGTCAGGAATGACTCCCATGGATCTGGCGCCCGTCCAAGACAGTCACCTGCAAGGTTTCAATCCGCGGCATGTACTTGTGTGGGCAAGACCCGCTCCTTCGAAACGCACGCCGTTTCCGGTAGGCTTCAGGCTCGTTCCGCCCAGAGCTCAACAGCATGCCCGCCCTCGCCTGCCCGCACCTGCCCGGCAATCATGTCGAACTCATCCCCCTGCGCGCCGAGCACGCCGACGCCCTGCTCGCGGCCGCCGCCGATGGCGAATTGTGGAACCTTAAAGTCACCGTGGTGCCTGGCCCGGACACCGTGGGAAGCTACCTTGCCAAGGCCGAAAAAGGCCTGGAGGAAGGCACCGTCCTGCCCTTCGCCATCCTCGACCGTCGCACAGGGAAGATCGTCGGCAGCACCCGCTTCTGGAAGGTCGACCGTATCAACCGCAAGCTGGAGATCGGCCACACCTGGCTCGCCCTGTCGGCGCAGCGCACGCCGATCAATACCGAGGCCAAGCTGCTGTTACTCACTTACGCTTTCGAGGAACTCGATTGTGTGCGCGTGCAGTTCACCACCGACGAGCTGAACGAAAAATCCCGCGCCGCCATCCTGCGCCTGGGTGCAGTGCAGGAGGGCATCGTCCGCCACGAGCGCATCATGCCCGACGGCCGCAAGCGCAACTCGGTGCGCTTCAGCATCATCGACAGCGAGTGGCCCGAGGTAAAGACGCGACTCCTGGAAAGACTGGGCCGCGCCTGAGCCTCATTTCAGCCCTGGTAGAACACCTCATCCCCGTAGGGGTACCACCAGGAGTGAATCTGCGGCTGGTGGTCGATGATCACCATCTTCGAGCGGCGGAACGCATCCAGGCCCTGGCGGCCCAGTTCGCGGCCCATGCCGGACATCTTCCAGCCGCCGAAGGGCAAGGCGTCGTTGTCGATCAGCGGGTTGTTCACCCAGACCATGCCGGCTTCCAGGCGGTCCGCCGCTTCCATGGCCTCGGCCAGGTCGGTGGAGAATAGCGAAGCGCCCAGGCCGAACGGCGAATCGTTGGCCAGGCGCACGGCCTCGTCGAAGTCCTTCACCTTGCAGATGGCCGCCACTGGGCCGAAGCACTCCTCGTGGAAGATCGCCATGGCCGGGGTGACGTCGGTGAGGATGGTCGGCTCAAAGTACCAGCCCACCGGGAATTGCGGCGGAATTCGCCCGCCGCAGACCAACGTGGCGCCCTTGGCCACGGCGTCGTCCACCAGGCGGATGACCTTGGCGCGGGCCGCTTCGCTCACCAGCGGACCGATCTCCGAGCGTTCCAGCCCATGGCCGATGCGCAGTGCGCGGGTGCGTTCGGCGAAGCGCGCGACGAACTGGTCGTGAATCTCGTCCACCACGAAGAAGCGCTCGGCCGAGGTGCAGATCTGCCCCGTCAGGTGGAAGGCAGCGGTCACCGCGCCGGCCGCCGCCACTTCCAGCGGCGCGTGGCGGGAGATGATCATCGGGTCGCTGCCGCCCGCCTCGATCACTGCAGGCTTCATCCGCTCGGCACAGGCCACCGCCACTGCCTTGCCGGCGGCGACGCTGCCGGTGAAGGCCACGGCGTGGGTGCGCTCGGACTGCACCAGGCGCTGCGCGGTGCTGGCATCGCCCGGCACGCAACTGACCATGCCCGCCGGCAGCACCTTGAAGTGCTCCATGAATTTCAGGGTGCACAGTGTGGTGCTTTCCGCCGGCTTGACGATGCAGGCGTTGCCCGCCGCCAGCGAGGCCGCCAGAGTCCAGCACATCAGCAGGATGGGGAAGTTGAACGGCATGATGTGCACGCTCACGCCATAGGGCTCGTAGCGCACATGCTGGAACGAGCCGAGCTGAGTGGTACCGGCCACCTTGCCAGCCTCGTCGCGCGCCATCTCGGCGTAGTAACGGAAGATCGGCGCGCAGTTGGCCAGCTCGCCCATGGCCTCCGGGAATGGCTTGCCCATTTCCAGGGTCATCAGCCGCGCCACTTCGCGCTGGGTGGCCTGGTCGGTTTCGATGGCGTTGGCCAACTGATGGAGGATCGCCGCGCGGGACTTCGCATCCACGCGCTTCCACTCGCGCTGGGCGGCGTTGGCGGCGTCGATGGCGGCATCCACGTCCTCGCCATCGCACAGGGCAATGCGGCCGACCGTGGTCAGGTCGGCGGGATTGATGATGTCGCGCAGGCGATGCGTCGCGGCGCGCTGGTAGTGCGGGCCGATGAAGCGCAGGGGCGAATCGGGATGGAAAGCGCTGTGGAATTCGGTCATGGAATGCTCCGCAAGATTCAGTGGGTGGCCAGACGTTCGGCGAGCAATTCGCCGGGCAGCGGCTGGCGCCAGGAAGGGAGTTCGGCATCGAGCAGGTCGCGCAAGGGGTGCAGGGGCTCGCTGTCCAGCGCTCGCCGGAACAGCCCGAGCACGCGCGGCAGGTGCTTCAGGTAGCCACTCTTGCCGTCCCGCCGGGCCAGGCGCACGAAGATGCCCAGCACCTTGGCGTGGCGCTGCGCGGCCAATGCCTGGTAGTCGGCCATGAAGCGGCGGCCATCGACTTCCGGGCGCTGGCTCAGGTAGCGGGCCAGCAAGGACACGCGCAGCGTTTCAGACACGTCGCGACGGGCGTCTTCGAGCAGGGACATCAGGTCATAGGCCGGTGAGCCGCAGAGGGCATCCTGGAAATCCAGCAGGCCGCAGGCGGCGACGCCTTCGCGGTCGGCCAGCAGCATCAGGTTGTCGACGTGGTAGTCCCGCAGCACCAGCACCTCGCGGCGCATGGCGACGTCACGACAAACCCTGGCGAAGGTGTCGAGGTAGGCCTCGCGCAGTCGCGCGGTGTTGCGCTCCCCCGCCAGCAGCGGCGCGTACCAGTCGATGAACAGCGCCGCCTCCTCGCCCAGCTTCTGGCCGTCATAGGCCGGCACGCCTTCGGCGGCCTGGGGGCCGGCGCGATGCAGGCGCACCAGGGCGTCCACGGCGAGGCGGTACAGCGCCGCTTCATCATGGCCGACGGCGAGCAGCCGGGTGTAGGTGGCGTGACCGAAGTCCTCCACCAGCGCCAGGCCCAGCTCGACATCCGCGGCCAGCACCTTCGGCGCCGACAGCCCGCAGCCGCGCAGCAATTGCGCCACCCGCAGGTAGGGTGCCAACGGCTCGGCGCCGGGCGGCGAATCCATCAGCAGCAGACCTTGCCCCTCCAGGCGGAAGTAGCGTCGCGCGGAGGCATCCGCCGGCAGCGCGAGCAGGGGCCGGCCAGCATGGCCGCAGCCGGCGAGAAATATCTCGCGGGCTGCGGCACGGGTGGTTTCCAGGGGCAGGTTCATGGCATCACCGGATCATGTAGACCTTCTTGATGGTCTCGTGCACGGTGCACACGCCCTTCCAGTCCTTGGGGAAGAAGGCCGCGGTGTCCGGCTCGATCTCGATTACCTCGCCGGACTCGTGCACATAGGTGCAGCGGCCTTCGAGGAAGTGGCAGAACTCGTCGCTGGTGACGTGGCAGAACCACTTGCCCGGCGTGCAGTGCCAGATGCCGCATTCGGACTGGCCTTCGGGCCCCTTGTGCAGCACCACGCCGCTGACGTGGGACTCACCCTCCAGCATGGTCGGGATCACGCCCCAGTCCTTGAGTTCGGTGACTTGCAACGGGCGGTGGATAACGGGGGTCTTCATGTCTTTCTCCAGCAATGGCCACCCACTTGGGCGGTCGGATAAGGCGTAGGGCGAATAACCGCTTGCGGTTATCCGCCGAGGGGTTCGGCGCAGGATCGACGGCGGATACCGCTTGGGGCGTTATGCGCCCTACGAAATCACGCCAGCATGTAGAGATTGCGCAACGTGGTATGCACGGTGCATTCGCCAGTCCAGCCGGCCGGGAACAGAACCAGGGTGTCGGGCTCGACCTCGATCACCTCGCCCTCGTCGGAGCGGTAGGTGGCGCGGCCGGCGACGAAGTGGCACAACTCGTCGCGCGGGATCGACAGCCGCCAGCGTCCAGGGGTGCAGACCCAAAGGCCGGTTTCCGGGCTGTTGTTCGGCCCCTTGAACAGCAGGCGGCCGCTGGAGTGCGAGACGCCTTCCAGCGCGTCGGACTGCACGCCCCAGTCCACCAGGTCGTCGTATGCGCGGGCGCCGCGGATGTGCGGCGCACTGCTGTCGGCCTTGAACTCAGGCATGGTTCACCGCCTTGCCCTGCATGAGCTGGTCGAGGATACGCGCGGCGTCCTCCGGCCCTTTGCGCGAGCGCATGTAGTCGCTGGTGCGCGCCAGGCGCTCCTTCATCAGGTCATCGCCCAGCAGCTGGGCGATGTTGCGCGCCAGGTCCTCCTCGCTCCACTCGTAGCGGTCCATGCGCAGGCCGTGGCCACTTTCCTGGGCGCGCATGGCGTTGTCGTGGCCGTCCCACACGTAGGGCATGACGATGGCCGGTTTGCCGAAGAACAGGCACTCGGTGAAGCTGTTGTTGCCGCCGTGGTGGATCACCGCGTCGACCTGGGCGATCACCGAGGGCTGCGGGTACCAGTTGGAGACGATCACGTTGTCCGGCAGGTCGGTGTACTTCTCCACGTGCTCGCCGACGTTGAACAGCGCGCGGTACGGCAGCTTGCCGATGGTGGTGACCAGGCGCTTGAGCAGATCGACATCGCCCGAGCCCAGGCTGCCGAAGCTGACATAGAGCAGCGGCTTGTCGTTGTGCGCCTTGAACTGCGGGATCTCGTAGGGCTTGTCGGTGCGAACGCAGCCCTGCAGGTAGTGGAACTGCCGCGCCGGCAACGGATGGCGGCGCTGGAACTTCACCGGGTCCGGGTACAGCAGCAGGTTCATGTAGGGCGACTCTTCGAAGAAGGTGCCCAGCGGATAGGGCCGCTCGCCGCACTGGGCGAGGAAGTCGTTGAAGTCGGCATGGATCGGCGCGATCACTTCTTCGAAGCGTTTCTGGAAGCGCGCGTGACCGTCCTTGTCCTCCACGCTCATGCCCGACAGATACGGCGGGATGTCCGGGTCATGCACTTCGTTTTCCGAGCAGGAGATGATCCGCACCCACGGCTTGCCGTAATGCTTGATGGCCGGGAAGAGGATCACGTTGTCCACGCAGATCAGGTCCGGCTTGATCCGGTCGAGGATCGCCGGCAACTCCTTCTGCGCCCACTTGGAGGTGGAGACGATGGCCTCCCAGCATTCCTTCACGTAGTTGTCGAGCTGGTCGATCGGCGCCTTGCGGAAGTTGGGGATGTGGCCATTGATGAAGTCGGACCAGTAGCGCGCCATCTCCTCGGCCGGCATCGGCTCGGACATGTTCACGTAATGCTCCTCGAAGCCGTAGGCGGAATAGACCCCGGTCATCCCCGGATCGGTGAGGAACACCGCCTTGTGCCCCAGCGCCTCGCAGGCCTGGGCGATGCCCACGGAGTTCAGGGCCGGGCCGTAGGCGGCCTCGGGAAAGAAGGCGATGACCTTGCGTTCACTACTCATGGTGCTCTCCTGTAAGTCTTGTTCTTGAAGCAATCAGTGAGTCAGCACGCGGCCGTGCCGCGCATCCCAGCCCAGGCGCACCGGCATGCCGGCGGCAAGGCGCAAGAAGTCGTAGTCCGAAGACGGCACGCGGACGATCAGCGGCTTGCTGGAGAGCGCCGTGTTCACGTGCAGGTTGGTGTCCAGGCCGTGGTAAGCGACCTCCGCCACCTCGCCATGGACCTGGTTGTCGGTGGTCGGCGTGGCGTCGGTGAGCACGCGCAGACGTTCCGGGCGCAACGCCAGGGTCACGCTCTCGGGGCTCGACTCGGCGGTGGTCTCGATGCTGAGCACCTGGTCGCCGGCCTGCAGGCGGTTGGTGCCCACGCGGCGCCCTTCGATCAGGTTGCTGACACCGATGAAGTCGGCGACGAAGCGGCTGCCCGGGTTCTCGTAGAGCTCGCTGGGGCTGCCGCACTGGCAGACCTTGCCGTCGCGCAGCACGGCCATGCGGTCGGACATGACCAGGGCTTCTTCCTGGTCGTGGGTGACCATGATGAAGGTGATGCCGCTCTCGTGCTGCAGGCGCTTGAGTTCCAGCTGCATCTTCTCGCGCAGCTTCTTGTCCAGCGCACCGAGGGGTTCGTCCAGCAGCAGCACGCGCGGACGCTTGACCAGTGCGCGGGCCAGGGCGACGCGCTGGCGCTGGCCACCGGAGAGCTGGTCCGGCCGGCGGTTGGCGAGCGGACCGAGCTGCGCGGTGTCCAGCACCGCATCCACACGCTGGCGGATTTCACCAGCGGGCAGCTTCTCCATCTCCAGGCCGTAGGCGATGTTGCCGCGCACGGTCATGTTGGGGAACAGCGCGTAGGACTGGAACATCAGGTTCAACGGGCGCTTGTTCGGCGGCAGCGGCGAGATGTCCTGGCCGTTGAGATAGATGGCGCCGGAGGTCGGTGTCTCGAAGCCGGCGATCATCCGCATCAGCGTGGTCTTGCCACAGCCGGACGGGCCCAGCAGCGCGAAGAACTCGTTCTCGCGGATCGCCAGGGACACCTGGTCCACCGCCGTCAGGCCCTCGCCGTAGGATTTGCTCACCTGGTCCAGCACGAGCAGGTCGGATGACTTAGTCATGGGCTTTGGGCACCTTGTTCAGACGTTGGGAAGCGAACAGCGCGGTGAAGCTGACCAGCATCACCAGAGTGGCGAGGGCGTTGATTTCCGGGGTCACGCCGAAGCGGATCATCGAGTAGATCTGCATCGGCAGCGTGGTGGACGCGCTGCCCGAGCCGGAGTTGAAGAAGGCGATGATGAATTCGTCCACCGACAGGGTGAACGCCAGCAGCCCGCCCGCCAGTACGCCGGGGAAGATCGCCGGCAGCAGGACCCGGCGTGCGGTGGTGAACCAGCCGGCGCCCAGGTCGATGCTGGCTTCGAGGATCGAATAGTCGAAGTGCTTGAGCCGGGTGCGCACCACCGCGCAGACGAAGGCGATGTTGAACACCACGTGACTGAGGATGATGGAGTGCAGCCCCAGGCTCATCTTCAGCAGGTTGAAGAAGCTCAGCAGCGCGATGGCCAGGACGATGTCGGGAATGATCATCGGCGCCATCAGCAGGGTGTCGGCGAGGTTGCTGCCTTTCTTGCCGCTGTTGCGCGCGCGCATCTCCACGCCGAGGGCTAGCAGCGTACCGAGCACGCAGGCGATGAAGGTGGAGGTCAGTGCGACGATCAGCGTGTTCAGCGCCGCATGCTGGATCGACGCGTTGGCCAGCAGCTTGGCGTACCACTTCAGCGACGCGCCGCCCCACGCGGTGGGCAGGCCGCTGGCATTGAACGACAGCAGGATCAGCACCAGGATCGGCACATAGAGGAAGGCGTACACCAGCCACAGGTGTGTGCCGAGGGCGATGCCGGATGAGTTACGCATGGCGTTCGCCCTCCGCGCCCTGGGCCCGGCGCGAGACCATGGCCTGGATGAACAGCAACAGCAGCATGATGCCGATCAGGAAGAAGCTCAGCGCCGCGCCGAAAGGCCAGTCCCGCGCGGTGAGGAATTGCGCGTAGATCAGGTTGCCGACCATCTGCACCTGCTTGCCACCCAGCAGGTCGGCGGTAATGAAGTTGCCGATGGAGAGTACGAAGACGAATACCGCGCCGGCGGCCACGCCCGGTACCGACAGCGGCAGGATCACCCGGCGGAAGGTGGTCCAGCCGGAGGCGCCGAGGTCTCGCGAGGCTTCCCAGAGCTCATTGTCGATGCGCGACAGCGAGCTGTAGATGGCGAGGATGACGAAGGGGATGTAGTTGTAGACCAGCCCGAGCACCACAGTGGCGTCGGTGTAGAGCAGGCTGATCGGCTCGCCGCTGTAGCCCAGCAGGCTGAACAGTCGGTTGAGCAGGCCTTCGCGGTTGAGCAGCACGATCCAGGCGTAGGTGCGGATCAGGTAGTTGCTCCAGAACGGCAGCATCACCAGGAACAGGTATACCGCCTGCCGGCGCGGCGTGGTGCGGGTGATGGCGTAGGCCGCCGGGTAGCCGATGAGCACCGCGAACAGCGTGGCGAGGCCGGCGATCTTGGCCGAGCGCAGGAGGATATCGAGGTACAGCGGGTCCACCGCGCGGCGGTAGTTTTCCCAGGTGAACACGTAGTCGATGCCACCATAGGCACCGCGCTCCAGGAAGCTGTAGAGCAGCACCAGCAGGCACGGCAGCAGCAGGAACAGGGCCAGCCAGCCCAGACCGGGCGCGAGCAGCCAGGCCGACAATTTGCGGTCGGCGGACAAAGCGGTCATGCGTAGTTCCCCCAACCCCACGCCAGGCGGGGTGCTTCAGGGTTATTCCGGAGAGAATTGCGGGGCGCCAGTGCGACGCCCCATCGGCCTTACTGAGCGGCCATGATTTCCGTTACGGCGCGGGTGTACGCCTTCTGCGTCGAGCCACCCACATCACGCAACTGCTGCTGCTTGACCAGTTCGGCCGGCGTGGTGGTGAGGTTCGGGTACTTGGCCAGCAGATCGGGCTTCAGGGTCGCCATCGCCGCCTGGTTGGGCACCTTGTAGAGGATGTTCTCAGCGACCCAGGCGTGGTTCGCCGGCTCCAGCATGTAGTTGATGAAGCGGTAGGCGGCGTCGGGATTCTTCGAGCTCTTCAGCACGACCATGGTGTCCACCCAGAGGTCGGAGCCTTCCTTGGGCACGACGAACTTGATCGCCTCGTTGGCCTGGGTGCCGTAGTTGCACCAGCCGTCCCAGGCATGGGCCATCAGCGCCTCTCCCGAGGCCAGCTTGGAATAGAAGGTGGTGTCGTCGAAGGACAGCAGGCGTTTCTTGGTGGCGATCAGCTGGTCGCGCACGGTGTTGATCTGGTCCGGATTGCCGTCGTTCACCGACCAGCCGTTGGCCAGGAAGCCGGCGCCCAGCAGCCAGCGGTCGGTGGCGAGCATGGTGGTCTTGCCCTTGAGGGCGTCGGACGGCTTGAGCAGGTCGCTCCAGCTGGTCGGCGCCGGGCTGACCTTGTCGGAGCGGTAGCAGATGCCGGTGGTGCCCCAGGTGTAGGGCACGGAGAAGTGGTTGCCCGGGTCGTATTCGAGCTTCTGCGCTTCGGGGTAGAGATTCTTGAGGTTCGGCACCTTGGCCGGATCGATCTCGGCGAGCAGGCCCTGCTTGTGCAGGATCTCGGCGAAGGGCGAGGAAACGAACACCACGTCGTAGCCTTCGCCGCCGGAGGCCATGAGCTTGCCCATGATCTCTTCGTTGGTGGCGTGGAGGGATTTGTCGGCTTCGAGGCCGGTGGCCTTCTGGAATTTCTCCAGGTTGTCCGGGGCCATGTAGCCGTCCCAGATGGAGATCACCAGATCCTTGGCGCTGGCGGTGGTGGCGGACAGCGTGAGCGCGAGGGTCGCCCCTGCGTAGAGCATGGTCTTCAGCTTCATCTTGCGCACCTGACGATTGGTTGTTGTTGTGTCGACGGCAGCGGAACGAAAAGCGTACTACATGTCTTTTTTTCAAAATAAAAACCGAACCACTGGCGAAGTCAACAATTTCCTACAACCATTTCCACATTCTTGTTGGACCACCCTCGCTGTGGCATAAGGGGTCGCCCCTTTACCACGGGCCCCGCTGGAGAACGCCGCTTGAGCAAGGACACCGAGAAAAGACCGCGCACCAACCACCTGGAACTGGCCCGGCGGATCATCGAGCACGCCCAGGACACCGGCCTGGGCGATGGCGACGGACTGTCCGAGCAGCAACTGGCGCGCACCTTCGGGGTGTCGCGCACACTGATCCGCGCGGGGCTCGACCTGCTGCTGGAGCAGCAACTGGTGGCCCATGAGCCCGGCAAGGGCTACCGCCTCGCCGCCGACCCTTCCGCCCAGGTGCTCGGCCCCGCCCTGCCCCAGGCCGAAGAGGAAGCCCTGGCCGCCTCGGTGCTGCGCGACCGCATGGCCGGACGGCTGGGCAACAGCCTCAGCGCCAGCGAGCTGATGCGCCGCTACGACATCAACCGCGCCGCCGCGCAGAAGGTGCTGGCGCAGCTCAGCGAGGACCAGGTGCTGGAACGCGGCGCCGGGCAGAGCTGGTCGTTCCGCCCGCTGCTGAACAACCTCGCGGCGCTGGAAGACAGCCTGCGCTACCGGCTGATCCTCGAACCCGAAGCCCTGCTCGCCCCCGGCTTCGACCCGGACCTGGCGCGCCTGGCGCTCATGCGCGGCGCCATGGAAGAGCTGCTGGCGGCGCCCGTCGAACGCTTCGACGTCGCGCAGTTCCGCGAGCTGGACATCGGCTTCCACGAACTGATCGCCCAGGGCTGCGGCAACCGCTTCGTCGGCGACGCCCTGCTGCAACACCAGCGCCTGCGCCGCCTCCCTAACCTGCTGCCGATGGTCAGCGTGCACCGCCTGCAGGAGGCCTTGCGCGAGCACCTGCGGATCATCGAGCAGATCGAGCGCGGCCAGCTGGAAGTCGCCGCCGACCTGATGCGCCTGCACCTGCGGCTGTCCGCGGCGCAGCGTCCGCAGACCGCCAACCGCGGGATTCCGCAGTCCTTCGCCGGGGCACGCCGGTAACTATTTTTCGATCACGGTGTTTTTTTTAGCGAAAAAATGCAGTATCAGTTTCACGCAGTGCCCGTGAGCAACACCCGGATGCGCCCATGACGCAAAGAACAAGAACCATCGCCTTCTTCCCCGAGGCCAGCTTCGGCGCCGCGCTGAACTGCATCGGCATCGCCCAGGCGCTGCGCGAGCTCGGCGCGCGCCCGGTGTTCATCTGCCACTCGCACTTCCAGGGCATCTTCGCCGAGTACGGTTTCGCCGAGTACCCGTTGCAACTGGACTCGCCGCTCTCCGCCGCCGACCACCAGCACTACTGGGAGCGCTTCATCGAGCGCAACGTGCCCTACTTCGACCAGACGCCGCTGGCGCAGATCGACAGCTACGTGGCGCCGGCCTGGGAAGCCATCATCGACACCGCCATCGAGTCGGAGCGACCGCTGCAGCAACTGCTCGCCCGGCTCAAACCCGACGCCATCGTGCTGGACAACGTGGTGGCCTTCCCCGCCATCGCCGCTGCCGGCTGCCCCTGGGTGCGGATGGTCTCCTGCGCCGAGACCGAACTGCCGGACCCGGCCGTACCGCCCTATCTGTCCGGGGCCAGCAGCCAGGACCCACAGGCCTGCGCGACCTTCCGCGAACGCTATTTGCAGGCGGTGAAACCCACCCACGAGCGCTTCGCCCGCTTCCTCGCCGAATGCGGCCATCCCGCTCTGCCCGCCGGCCAGTTCCTGGAAGACTCGCCCTGGCTCAACCTGCTGCTGTCGCCGACGCCGGTGCGCTACGAGCGCACCAATCCGCTGCCGGCCGAGCGCTACCTGTACCTCGACGGCTGCGTACGCAGCGAGGCGCCCTACATCCCGCCGCAATTCCCCCGGCACGATGACGCCCCGCTGATCTACGTCAGCTTCGGCAGCCTCGGCGCCGCCGACGTGGCAATGATGCGCCGGCTGATCGACGCCGTGGCGCAATTGCCCTACCGCTTCCTGATCAACGTCGGTGCCTACCGCGAGCACTACGACACGGTGCCGGACAACGTCTATCTCGACAGCTGGTTCCCGCAGCCGGCGGTATTGCGCGAATGCCAGCTGTTCATCCACCACGGCGGCAACAACAGCTTCTGCGAGGCGCTGTATTTCGGCCTGCCGTCGGTCATCATCCCCTACTGCTGGGACGGCCATGACAACGCCCGGCGCGCCGAGGAAGTGGGTGTGGCGCGCTACCTGCCGCGCTACGAGGACCCGCTCGCCGCACTGCCCGAAGCGCTGGCCGAACTGCTCGCCGACCCGTCAATGCGCCAACGCCTGGCCGCCGTACGCGAGCAGATGCAAGCCTCGCGCGGCACCACGGCGGCGGCGCGGGCCATTCTCGACATCTGCACCGACTGAGCACACCGAAGGCAATGTCCAAAGACCCAGCCAGGAGCTGCCGCGCGAGCGGCCGGGAACCCGGCGCAGACCTGTAGAGCCGGTGAGGGCCGATCAGTTGGCCAGTTCGATCAACTCGCCACGAATCGCCTCGGGGATGCTGGCTGATCGCTGGCTGTCCCGCTCGACATAGACGTAGACCACTTCCCCCCGCGCGCAGGCTTCGTCCTCGTCATTGCGGAACACACCCAGTTCGTACCGCGCACTGCTGTTACCCAGGTGGGCGATGCGCAGGCCCACGGTGACCCGGTCGGGAAAGGTGATCGAGGCGAAGTAGGTGCAGTTGGATGCGACTATCAGACCGATGACCGGGCTGCTGGCGATGTCCAGCGTGCCGCACTCGACCAGGAACTGGCTGATGGCCGAGTCGAAGAACGAGTAATAGACGACGTTCTGCACATGGCCATAGGAGTCATGGTCGCCCCAGCGCGTGGTGATCTCGTAGCAACGCACGAAGTCACCACGGAGCGGACGCGGCTTGCGGTCGCTCATAGCACCTCCTGGTAGATCGCCCGCACGTCGTCCAGGCTGACCACGCGCGGATTGTTGCCCAGGAGGCGTGTCTGATTCATGGCATCCCGCGCCAGGGCCTCGAGGTCCTGTTCGGTAATCCCGACTTCACGCAGACGGGTCGGCAGGTTCAGCCGCGCCGGCAGCTCGGCGAAATGCTCGGCGAGCGCGCGGGCCTTGCCATGGGCGTCGCCCTGCACGCCGGGAAGGACGATGTCCGCAAGTTCGGCATAGAGCGGCGCCACGGCGTCCAGGTTGAAGCGCAGCACCGGAGCCAGCACCAGCGAGTTGGACAGCCCGTGGGGCACATGGAAGCGCGCCCCCAGCGGATAAGCCAGCGCGTGCACGGCGGCGACCGGCGAGTTGGCGAAGGCCATGCCCGCCAGGCAAGCCCCCAGCAGCATGTTCTCCCGCGCCTCGACATCGGCGCCGTTGCTGCACGCGCGTTCGAGGTTGCCCGCCAGCAGGCGCAAGGCTTCGCGTGCCAGGCAATCGGAAATCGGGTTCTTGCGCTCGCGGCTGGTATAGGCTTCGATGGCGTGCACCATCGCGTCGATGCCGGTCGCGGCGGTGACGTGAGTGGGCAGCCCAAGGGTCAGGCTGGCGTCGAGCACCGCCAGGTCCGGCAGCAGGATCGGCGAGATGACGACGTTCTTTTCTCCCGACGCGGTGGTGACGACGGAAACGGCGGTGACCTCCGAACCGGTACCGGCGGTGGTCGGCACCAGGATCAGCGGCAGGCGCGGGCCACGGGTCTGTTCGATGCCGTACACACTGGCCAGGGACTCGCCGCTGAGCGCCAGCAGCGCCGCCAGCTTGGCCGCATCGAGGGAACTGCCGCCGCCGAAGCCGATCACGCAGTCCGCGGAGCAAGCCAAGGCGGCCTGCACGGCGGCCTGGATCACATGTTCCGGCGGGTCGGCCTGAACGTCACTGAACACGCGCAGCGGGATATCGGCCTTGGCGAACCCGTCGATCAGCGGCTGCATCAGCCCGGCGGCGAGCACGCCCGGGTCGGTGACCAGCAGCACCGAGCGGCAGTTCATGGCGCGCACGCGCTCGGCCAGGCGCCCGGCGGCGCCGCGCTCGATGCAGATCGAAGGGGTCGTGTTGAAAGTGAGGGTCCGCATGGTGCCTCCGTTTTCCTGGATGACAATCGCAGAGCGATCCGCCCTTCACCCCTGGGCTGAAGCGGACCGCTCGGTTGGCGTACTTAGGGATGGGGCTGGGCCTCAGACGGCCTGTTCCAGCTCCGGCACGGCTTCGAACAGGTCAGCGACCAGACCGTAGTCGGCGACCTGGAAGATTGGCGCCTCTTCGTCCTTGTTGATCGCAACGATCACCTTGGAGTCCTTCATGCCCGCCAGGTGCTGGATGGCACCGGAGATGCCCACGGCGATGTACAGCTGCGGCGCGACGATCTTGCCGGTCTGGCCGACCTGCATGTCGTTGGGCACGAAGCCGGCATCAACGGCAGCACGAGAAGCACCGACAGCGGCGCCGAGCTTGTCAGCGAGGCTGTAGAGGAATTTGAAGTTGTCGCCGTTGCCCATGCCCCGGCCGCCGGAAACCACGATCTTCGCAGCGGTCAGGTCCGGACGGTCGGACTTGGCCAGGGCCTCGCTGACGAAGGCCGAAGTGCGCGAGTCGAACACGCTGTTGAGCGTCTCCACGCTGGCCGACCCACCCTCGGCGCTCACCGCGTCGAAGCCCGTGGTACGCACGCTGATCACCTTGACCGGCGCCGAGGAATGCACGGTAGCGATGGCGTTGCCGGCGTAGATCGGACGCTTGTAGGTGTCGGCGCTGACCACTTCGATGATCTCGGAGATCTGGTCGACGTCCAGCAGGGCGGCGACGCGCGGCAGGAAGTTCTTGCCGTTGCCGGTGGCGGCGGCCAGGACATGACTGACATCCCCCAGGGAGGCCACCAGCGGTGCGATGTTTTCCGGCAGCTGATGGGCATAGGCGACATTGTCGGCGACCAGCACGCCGGAAACCCCGGCGATCCTGGCGGCGGCCTCGGCGACGCCTGCGACGTCGTGGCCCGCGACCAGTACGTGGATGTCGCCACCGATCTTCTGTGCGGCGCTAACGGTGTTCAGCGTCGCCGAGGCCAGCGCGCCATTCGAATGTTCTGCAACAACCAGGACAGCCATCAGATCACCTTCGCTTCGTTCTTCAGTTTCTCGACCAGTTCGGCCACCGACTTCACCTTGATGCCGGCGCTACGGGTAGCCGGCGCCTCGACCTTCACGGTCCTGACGGTGGACGCGGTGGAAACGCCCAGGGCATCGGGGGTCACCACGTCCAGCGGCTTCTTCTTCGCCTTCATGATGTTCGGCAGCGACGCGTAGCGCGGCTCGTTCAGGCGCAGGTCGGTGGTGACGATCGCCGGCAGGTTCAGCGCGACGGTCTGCAAGCCGCCGTCGATTTCACGGGTGACGTTGATCTTGTCGCCGCTGACCTCGACCTTGGAGGCGAAGGTCCCCTGGGCGAAGCCACAGAGTGCGGCGAGCATCTGGCCGGTCTGGTTGTTGTCGCTGTCGATGGCCTGCTTGCCGAGGATGACCAGCTGCGGCTGCTCCTGGTCCACCAGCGCCTTGAGCGCCTTGGCGATGGCCAGCGAGCCGAGTTCCGCCTCGGTTTCCACCAGGGTGGCGCGGTCGGCGCCCAACGCCAGCGCGGTACGCAGTTGTTCCTGGGCAGCGTTCGGGCCGACCGAGACCACCACGACTTCACTGGCGACGCCCTGTTCCTTCAGGCGCACGGCCTCTTCCACGGCGATTTCACAGAAGGGGTTGAGGGCCATCTTCACATTGGCGAGATCGACGCCGCTCTGGTCCGCCTTGACGCGGACCTTGACGTTGAAATCGACCACGCGCTTGACCGCTACGAGGACTTTCATCGGGGGCACTCCTGAAAAAAGAACCGGGCCTTGCGGCCCGGTCACGGAAAGGGGGACAGCCCCGAGGTGGGCCAGCCCCAGCCAGCGTGGCCACTATAGGGGCGGGCCTCGCCGTGGCTCCCCTCCCCCTAAGGGAGGCTGGGGGGATGGCCGGCTCAGTTGCCAGCGGCCGAGGAGGACAGCTTCTGCAGCTGCGTCAGCGCCCGCTTCACTTCCAGGCTCTGGTAGTTGATGCCCGCGGCGTTCATGCTCACGCCCGGCTGGAACGGGTATGGCGCAATGGTCGCCATGAACTTCTGCAGCTCGGCCTTGATCGGCACGAACAGCCACATCTGGTCGCCCATCCAGCGGGTGAACATCTTCGACTCCTCCTCGGCGGACTCGAACGGGTCGGCCTTGAGGTTGGTCAGGGCCGGCCAGTTGGAGACGTTGCGGCTGCCGGAGGCGATGCTGCCGTTATTCTTCGCGAAGCTGACCTTCCAGTCCTTCCAGCGCACGGCGTTGAGCTCGCCGTTCTGCGAGAAGTAGAAGTACTCCTCGCGCGGGCTGTCCCGCGTCTCGCCCTTGAAGAACGGCAGGAAGTTGTAGCCGTCCAGGTGCACGCGGAACTGCTTGCCGTTGAGCGCGCCGCCCTTGGCCATTTCCGCCACCAGGTCAGGGTCGCCGGCCGCTGCGGCCAGGGTCGGCATCCAGTCGTTGTGGGCGATCATGTTGTTGAAGTGGCTGCCCGGCTTGATCACGCCCGGCCACTTCACCAGCAGGGGCACACGGTGTCCGCCTTCGAAGGTGCTGCCCTTTTCGCCATGGAACGGCGCGGTGCCGCCGTCCGGCCAACTGACCTTCTCGGCGCCGTTGTCGGTGGTGTAGATGACGATGGTGTTGTCGGCGATGCCCAGATCATCCAGCTTCTTCAGCAACTGCCCGACCAGCGCGTCATGCTCGACCATGCCATCGGGATACAGGCCGATGCCGGTCTTGCCCTCGGACTCCTTCTTCAGGTGCGTCCAGACGTGCATGCGGGTGCTGTTGAACCAGACGAAGAACGGCTTGTCGGCCTTGTGCGACTTGTCGATGAAGTTCTCCGCGGCCTGCAGGAATTCGTCGTCGATGCTCTCCATGCGCTTGCGGGTCAGCGGGCCGGTATCCTCGATCTTGCCGTCCGCGTAGGAGTGGATCACCCCGCGCGGCCCGTACTTCTTCCGGAACTCCGGGTCCTTCGGGTAGTAGTAGGTCTCGGGCTCTTCCTCGGCGTTCATGTGGTAGAGGTTGCCGAAGAACTCGTCGAAGCCGTGGTTGGTCGGCAGGTGCTTGTCGCGGTCGCCCAGGTGGTTCTTGCCGAACTGCCCGGTGGCGTAGCCCTGCTGCTTCATCACGTCGCCGATGGTCGGCGCCCAGTCGGGGATGCCGTGCTCGTCGCCGGGCATGCCGATGGTCAGCAGGCCGGTGCGGAACGGGTGCTCGCCGAGGGCGAAGGCGGCGCGGCCGGCGGTGCAGGACTGCTCGCCATAGGCATGGGTGAACAGCGCACCCTCCCTGGCGATGCGGTCTATGTTGGGCGTCTCGTAGCCCATCATCCCCTGGTTGTAGGCACTCAGGTTGAAGTAGCCGATGTCGTCACCGAAGATCACCAGGATGTTCGGTTTGTCGGCGGCCTGGGCGAAGGACGCCGCGCCCGCCAGGGTTGCCGCCAGGGCGAGCCCGGCCAGGCGTTTTCCGATTGTCTTCATGCTCGTTCTCTGCAAGTGCGTAGGCCGGCCCCCTGTGGCCATGGAGCCGTCGGGACCGCTCGCCGTCGATGGTAGCGACGCACTCGCCCCGCCGGGTCCCCACTAATGGAGGGGGGCGCCGGCACCGCCCTGCCCCGCACGCTGCCATGCCCGGCCTGCCGCCCCCGCGAACGCCCGGCCATCCCGCCGCCCTCTCATAAAGGGGGGAACGCCACCTGCCGCTCTCCTGTTTCACTGGACGCCAACCCGGCCGCGGGTCCCGTGGCCGCCATCACGCGCGCCTGCCAACGAGGGCCCCCATGACCGATCAACTGCTCAACGAACGCGAGCTGGACTTCCTGCTCTACGAGCTGCTCGACACCACCGCGCTGCTCCAACGCCCGCGCTACGCCGAACACGATCGGGCGGTCTTCGATGCGACCCTGCAGACGGCGCGCGGCATCGCCGCCGAATACTTCGCACCGCACAACCAGAAAGGCGACCAGCAGGAACCGACCTTCGACGGCGAGAAGGTCCGGCTGATCCCGGAAACCCGGCGCGCCTGGAACGCCTTCGCCGAGGCCGGTTTCCTCGCCGCCCACCACGACTGCGCCGACGGCGGCCTGCAATTGCCCGAGGTGATCCTGCGGGCCAGCATGGCCTACTTCAACGCCGCCAACATCGCCACCGTCGCCTACTCCTTCCTGACCATCGGCGCAGCCAACCTGGTCAAGAGCTTCGCCGACGACAGCCTGCGCCAGCGCTTCCTGCCGGCCATGCTCGACGGCCGCTTCAGCGGCACCATGGCGCTGACCGAGCCGGGCCAGGGCTCGGCGCTGGGCGACCTGCGCACCAGCGCACGGCCTGCCGCCGATGGCAGCTTCCGGTTGTTCGGGCAGAAGATGTTCATTTCCGGCGGCGACCACGACCTGACCGAGAACATCGTGCACATGGTCCTCGCCCGCATCGAGGGCGCGCCGGCCGGCACCCGCGGCATCTCGCTGTTCCTGGTGCCCAAGTTCCTCGACGACCGCACGCGCAACGACGTGGCCCTGGCCGGCCTGCTGCACAAGATGGGCTACCGCAACACCACCTCGACCGTGCTCAACTTCGGCGAACGGGACGGCGCCGTCGGCTACCTGGTGGGCGAGCCGAACAAGGGCCTGGCGTACATGTTCCAGATGATGAACGAGGCGCGCATCGGGGTTGCCCTGGGCGCCTCGGTGCTGGCCTACCAGAGTTTCATCCATGCCCTCGACTACGCCCGCGAGCGCCCCCAGGGCCGCCTGCCGGGCGCCAAGGACCCGCTGGCCCCGCAGGTGCGCATCGTCGAGCACGTCGACGTGCGCCGCATGCTGCTGCAACAGAAGGTCTACGCCGAGGGCAGCCTCGCGCTGTGCCTGTACGCCAGCAGCCTGTTCGAGGATGCCCACACCGCCGAAAACGCCGACGAGCGCCAGGCCGCCGCCGACCTGCTCGACCTGCTGATCCCGATGGTCAAGTCCTACCCCTCGCGCTACGGGGTGATCGCCTCGGATATCGGCATCCAGGTGCTGGGCGGCTCCGGCTACATCCGCGAGTACCCGCTGGAACAGTACTACCGCGACAACCGCCTGAACCCGATCCACGAAGGCACCGAAGGCATCCACGGCCTGGACCTGCTGGGCCGCAAGCTGGAGCAGCGCGACGGCGCCGGCTACCGGCAGTTCCTCGCCCTGGTGCACGCGAGCATCGACTCGGCGCGGGACGATGCAACCTGCGCCCCGCTGGCCCACGCCCTGGCCGCCGCCCTGAAGCCGCTCGAACAGGCAACCGCCGCGTTACGCGAACAGGTCGCCGCCGACGCCAACCTCGGCCTGGCCAATGCCACCGCCTACCTCGACCTGTTCGGTCGCGTGCTGGTCGGCTGGTTGTGGCTGCGCATGGCGGTCATCGCCAGCCGCGCCCTGCAGGTTGGAACCGCCGGCGGCGAGGCCGACTTCTACCGCGGCAAGCTGCAGGCGGCGCGCTACTTCATGGACTGGGAACTGGCGCCCATCGAGGCCCAGGCCCGCCTGCTCATAAACGGCAACCGCCTGAGCCACGACATGCAGGACCGCTGGTTCTGACGCCCGCTCCACCCCGACGAGGAAACATCATGAATCCCCTTGTGCATTACCGACTGGACGGCCAACTGGCCCTGATCGGTCTGAGCCGCCCGCCGGTCAACGCCCTCGGCCAGCCGCTGCGCGCGGCCCTGCTGGAAGCCTGCGAGCGCGCCGCCGCCGACCCCGCGGTGCGAGCCATCGTGCTGCATGGCACCAATGGCCTGTTCAGCGCCGGCGCGGACATCAGCGAATTCGGCAGCCCCGCCTCCCACGCCGCCCCTGACCTGCCCGGCCTGCTGCTGCGCCTGACGCGCATCGACAAGCCGTTGATCGCCGCCGTCGGCAAGCTCGCGCTCGGCGGCGGCCTGGAACTGGCGCTGGCCTGCGGCTACCGCATCGGCGAGCCCGGCGCGCGCATCGGCCTACCGGAGATCAACCTCGGGCTGCTGCCGGGAGCCGGCGGCACCCAGCGCCTGCCGCGGCTGATCGGCGCCGAGTCGGCGTTGAACATGATCCTCTCCGGCGAGCAGCTGGACGCCTCGCGCGCGCACCTGCTGGGCCTGTTCGACTGCCTGGCCGACGGTCCCGAGCAACTGTTGGAGCAGGCCTGCGGCTATGCCCGTGACCTGCTGACGCGGGGTGCCCCGGCGCAGCCCGCCGCGCCCTACCCCAACCCGGGAGCGGAGCTGCCGGAGGACTTCTTCGCCTTCTACCGCGCCGAGCACGAGGCGCGCTGGAAAAGCCGCCTCGCCCCGCGCCTGGTGCTGGCCGCCCTGGAAGCCGCCTGCGTGCTGCCGCTGGATGAAGGCCTGGTCCGCGAGCAGGACCTGTTCCGCCAGGCCGAGGCCTCCCGCCAGTCGCAGGCGCTGCGCCACGTGTTCTTCGCCGAGCGCGAAGCCGGCCGCGTGCCCGGCATCGACCCGGCCATCGAGCTGCGGTCGATCCGCCAGGTCGCGGTGATCGGCGCCGGCACCATGGGCGGCGGCATCGCCATGAACTTCGCCAACGCCGGCATCCCGGTGACCGTGCTGGAGCAGCAGGCCGACGCCCTGCAGCGTGGCCTGGGCAACGTGCGGCGCAACTACGAGATCAGCGTCCAGCGCGGCAAGCTGAGCCAGGAACAACTGGAGCAGCGCATGGGCCTGCTGCGGGGCACGCTCGACTATGCCGACATCGCCAACGCCGATCTGGTGATCGAGGCGGTGTTCGAGAAGCTGGAGGTCAAGCAGCAGGTGTTCCGCACCCTCGACGAGGTGTGCAAACCGGGCGCCATCCTGGCCACCAACACCTCCAGCCTCGACGTCGACGCCATCGCCGCGGTGACCCGGCGCCCGCAGGACGTCATCGGCCTGCACTTCTTCAGCCCGGCCAACGTCATGCGCCTGCTGGAAGTGGTGCGCGCCCGCGAGACCACACCGCAGGTGCTCGCCACCACCCTCAAGCTGGCCCGTCGCATCGGCAAGCTGCCGGTGGTCTCCGGGGTGTGCTTCGGCTTCATCGGCAACCGCATGCTCGAACCCTATGCCCGCGAAGCCATGCGCCTGGTGCTCGAAGGCGCCACGCCAGCCCAGGTGGACGCGGTGCTGACCGGCATCGACCTGAACATGGGCGTGCTGAGCATGCTCGACCTCGCCGGTATCGACGTGAACTACCTGGTGCGCCAGGCCAACCGCGCCGCCTTCGCCGACGATCCCAGCTACTGCCGCCTGGGCGACGAACTCTACGCCCAGGGCCGCTACGGGCAGAAGACCGGCTCCGGTTTCTTCCGCTACGAAGGCCGCCAGCGCCTGGACGACCCGGAGGTGACGACGCTGGCCGAGCGCCTGGCTGGCGAGCTACGGATCCCCAGGCGCCCGATCGATGCCAGCGAAATCCACGACCGCTGCCTGTTCATGCTGATCAACGAAGGCATCCAGTTGCTCGACGAGGGCATCGCCCTGCGCGCCAGCGACATCGACCTGGTGTGGATCAACGGCTACGGCTTCCCCGCGCACCTCGGCGGGCCGCTGCACTACGCCGAGCAACTGGGCCTGGACAAGGTGCTCGCCGGCATCCTGGCCTACCAGGCGAGCCTCGGCGAGCACGGCCAGCGCTGGTTCCAGCCGGCACCGCTGCTGCAGCGCCTGGTGGCCGCCGGGCGCACCCGCATCGAAACCTTCTGACCTTCCCGCCGCCACCTCCGGGTGGCGGCACCTGCCCCAAGGAAAATCCCATGAAAGAAGCCGTCATCCTCTCCACCGCCCGCACGCCCATCGCCAAGGCGTTTCGTGGCGCCTTCAACATCACCACCTCGCCCAGCATGGCCGCCTTCGCCATTCGTGCCGCCGTCGAACGCGCCGGCATCGAGGCCGCCGAGGTCGAGGACCTGGTGATGGGCACCGCCATGCCTGCCGGCACCGCCGGCTGGAACCTCGGGCGCATGAGCGCGCTGGCCTCCGGCCTGCCGCAGTCGGTCAGCGGCCAGACCCTCGACCGCCAGTGCGCCTCCGGGCTGATGGCAGTGGCCACCGCCGCCAAGCAGATCATGGTCGACGGCATGCAGGTGGCCATCGGCGCCGGCCAGGAGCACATCAGCCTGGTGCAGAACCGCCACATGGAATGGGTCGGCGAATACCACGACGCGCAGGTGCTGAGCCTGGCGCCCAGCGCCTACATGCCCATGCTCCGCACTGCGGAACTGGTGGCGGCGCGCTACGGCATCAGCCGCGACGCCCAGGACGCCTATGCCCTCCAATCCCAGCAGCGCACCGCCGCGGCACAGGCCGCCGGCCTGTTCGCCGACGAGATCGTCCCGGTGAGCGTCACCCGCCAGGTACTGGACAAGGCCACCGGGGCTACCCGCCACGAGCAGGTCAGTCTGTCGCTCGACGAGGGCAATCGCCCGCAGACGGTGCTCGGCGACCTGCAGGGCCTGAAGCCGGTGATCGAGGGCGGCTGCATCACCGCCGGCAACGCCAGCCAGCTGTCCGACGGCGCCAGCGCCTGCGTGCTGATGGACGGCCGCCTGGCCGAACAACGCAACCTCGAACCGCTGGGCGCCTACCGGGGCATCGCCGTGGCGGGCCTGGCGCCAGAGGAAATGGGCATCGGCCCGGTGCTGGCCGTACCCAGGCTGCTCCGGCAGCACGGTTTGACGGTGGACGATATCGGCCTGTGGGAGCTCAACGAGGCGTTCGCCTGCCAGGTCCTCTACTGCCGCGACAAGCTGGGCATCGACAACGACCGGCTCAACGTCAACGGCGGCGCCATCGCCATCGGCCACCCCTACGGCATGAGCGGTGCGCGCATGGTCGGCCACGCCCTGCTGGAGGGCCGGCGCCGCGGTGTGAAGTACGTGGTGGTGACCATGTGCGTCGGCGGCGGCATGGGCGCGGCCGGCCTGTTCGAGGTGTTCCCATGAGCGAGCGCTTCTCCCTCGCCGGCCGAACCGTGCTGGTCACCGGTGCGTCCAGCGGTATCGGCGCGCATCTGGCCAAAGTCGCCGCACAGTCCGGCGCGCGGGTGGTGCTCGCCGCTCGGCGGGTAGAGCGCCTGGCGCACCTGGCCGAGGACATTGCCGCCCAGGGCGGCAGCGCCCTCGCAGTGCCCCTGGACGTCACCTGCCGCGACAGTGTGGAAGCGGCCTTCAACGCCGCCGAGGAGGCCTTCGGCGTGGTCGATGTGGTACTCAACAACGCCGGCATCGGCAACGGCCAGCGCGTACTGGAGGTCAGCGAGGAGGACTGGCGCGCCATGCTCGCCACCAACCTCGACGGCGTCTGGCGCGTTGCCCAGTGCGCGGCCCAGCGCCTAGTCCGTGCCGGCGCGCCCGGGAGCATCGTCAACATCGCCTCGATCCTCGGCCTGCGCGTGGGTACCGGCTACAGCCACTACTGCGCGGCCAAGGCCGGGGTGGTCCAGCTGACCCGCTCGCTGGCCCTGGAACTGGCGCGCTACGAGATTCGCGTCAATGCCATCGCCCCGGGCTACTTCAAGACCGAGATGAACGATGCCTTCTTCGACAGCGCCAAGGGCCAGGCCTACATCAACGACGCCGTGCCGCTGCGCCGCCTCGGCCAATTGGCCGAGCTGGAAGGTCCCTTCCTGCTGCTGGCGAGCCAGGCCGGCGCCTTCATGACCGGCAGCGTACTGGCGGTGGACGGCGGCCACCTGGTCGGCAGCCTCTGAGCCGTTCACCGGGCGGCGTCCTGCCGCCCGGTTCCTTCTTTCTCTGGCTGAAACGAAAACCGGGGCCCAAGGGCCCCGGTTGTGTTTTGCTCAACCGCGAAAGGTCTTAACGGATACCGGCGCCGGCGAGGCTGTCGGGGGTCCACTGGTTGTCCGAGGTCATGGTCTCGGAGACCTTCAGGCCGTTTTCGCTCGGCCACAGGTTGATGTAGTAGCTGCCGGCGATCAGGTCGTAGTGACCGGTATTGGTGGAGTTGATCGCCTGAACGTCGTAAAGCGGCGCCAGATAGGCAAAGCCAGGGCGCCACAATTGGCCGCGACCGTCGTACTGGTCATCGGCGAGCACTGCCCAGCTGTCCTCGTCGAGGTAGAAGGTACGCTTGGCGTAGATGTGGCGCGCGCCGGGCTTGAGGGTCGCCTCCACCACCCAGACGCGGTGCAGTTCCCAGCGCACGTAGTCGGGGTTGATGAATTTGGCGCCGAACACCTTGTCCGGGTCGGCAGCGTAGGTGAAGCGGTAGGTGTTGTAGGGAACGTACATCTCCTTCTTGCCCACCAGCTTCCAGTCGTAGCGGTCCATGCGGCCGTTGAACAAGTTCACGTCGTCCACGGTGGACATGCCCGAGGTGCTGGGGTTGGGCGTGTCGTAGGCCAGGTCCGGGGCCAGGCGCACGCGGCGCTGGCCGGGCAGGTACTGGTAGGCGCGGCGGCCCTTCAGGCCTTCGATGCTCTCGAAGGTCATGATCGCCTCGCCGACACGGCGAGCCGGGCCGGTGTAGTTGGCGCGAGCGCGGGTGTAGATGCTCGGGTCGGGGTTGCGGGAAACGTCGTAGAACGGGCTTTCCAGGGTCCACACACCCTGAGTCGAGAGCACGCGCTTGCCGGCGGCGTCGATGTTGAAGGCCAGGTATTTGGGAATGACGTAGGAAATCCCCTGGTAGCGCGCGATGTGGTTGATCATCGCCTCTACGCCGCTCTTCGGGATCGGGAAGGGAATCCCACCGGCGGCGTTCAGCGGCGTGTAGCCATCGCTGGCCAGGGAAGCGCGGGTGGCGTTCTTCACGCTGTTGTCCAGGACGAACTGCGGATAGGCCACGGTGCGGTGCGTCGGGTACACGTCGATGCGGTAGCCCGGCAGCTTCTTGATCAGCGCCTTGGCGCCCTCGGTGAGCTTGTCGGCGTGGCTGTCGACGTTCTTGGCGTCGATCGACAGCACGGGCTTCTCGTTGGCGAAGGGATCGGGGCGCACGCCGGAAGCCTTGTCGAAGCTGGCCGGCGGCGTGGTCAGACCGCCGCTGTAGGCCGGGATGCTGCCGTCCTGGTTGCCGGCCTTCTCGGCGCCGATCGGCGTCAGGGTAGTGCCCAGTGCCTTGGCCTCCTCCGCCGATACCGCCGCATGGAGCACGCCTGCATGGGCGACCAGCAGGGCGGCCGCGAGCAGGGTTCTTGTCGGTTTTTGCATGTCTCCACCTATTCGTCTTGGGGGGTTGAGCGTCGCCCTGGGGCGCGCGCTGCCTACGGGATCGGCGCCGGCGGCTGCCGACCGGGCGAAGGAGCGTGACGCCCGGTCGACTCGCGCAAGCCGGAATGGCCGGCTCCTGGATGATGTTTTATCCAAGCCCCCTGCCCCCTCGCCCCCCCCGATAGGCATGGGGGTGGGAGGGGCCCGCCGGGCGTCCGCCCAACCCCCACGCAAAAACGCCGCAACCCTTGCGGGCTGCGGCGTCAAGCGCGGGTCGAACGGGGCTTGCAGGCGTTGTCTAGAGCCGGAACGGCGCCTTGGCGACGCTGACTTCCGGGCTCTTCATGCGCACCGGCAGGAAGCTGATACCGACCTGCTTCGTCACGTCGGTGTCGGTGCGCGCCGGCAGGAAGTCGCGGACCTCCTGACGGAACGCCTCGAGCCCGGCATCAGGTTGGATCCATCACGGCCCCCGTCAGTCGTTGCGGTACAGGGTGACCACGCAAGCACCACCGATGCCGATATTGTGCTGCAAGGCCACGCGCGCGCCTTCCACCTGGCGCTGTTCGGCCTGGCCGCGCAGCTGCTGGACCAGCTCGGTGCATTGCGCAAGGCCGGTGGCGCCGATCGGGTGGCCCTTGGACAGCAGGCCGCCGGACGGGTTGACCACGTAGCGGCCGCCGTAGGTGTTGTCGCCGTCGTCGACGAACTTCTGCGCGCCACCTTCCGGGCACAGGCCCAGGGCCTCGTAGGTCAGCAATTCGTTATGGGCGAAGCAGTCATGCAGCTCCACCAGGTTGACGTCCTCGGCGCCGAGGCCGGCCTGCTCGTAGACCTGCTGCGCAGCCGCCCGCGACATGGAATAGCCGGCAATGTTGCGCAGGTCGTCGCCGAAGGTCTCCGGGCCGTCGGTGGTCAGCGCCTGGCCGGCGATCCACACGCTGCCGTCAAGGCCGTGGCGCTTGGCGTAGGCCTCGCTGCACAGCACCACCGCCGCCGCGCCGCAGGTCGGCGGGCAGGCCATCAGGCGGGTCATCACGCCGGGCCAGAGGACCTGATCAGCCAGCACGTCCTCGGCGGTCACCACCTTGCGGAATACCGACTTGGGGTTGTTCGCCGCGTGGCGGCTGGCCTTGGCGCGAATCTTGGCGAAGGTTTCCAGAGGCGTGCCGAAGCGCTTCATGTGCTCAAGTCCGGCGCTGCCGAAGATGCGCAGCGCGGCGGGCAGCCCCGCGGCCTCGGGTACGCGCTCGGCCTGGCGCAGGAACAGGTCGGCCGGTGACGGGCGGTCATGGAAGGTGTCGCCCAGCGCGCCGGGGTTCATCTGCTCGAAGCCCACCGCCAGCACCACCTCGGCCATGCCGCCGGCGATCGCCTGGTTGGCCAGGTACAGCGCGGTGGAACCGCTGGCGCAGTTGTTGTTGACGTTGATCACCGGGATGCCGGTCATGCCGACGTTGTAGAGCGCCCGCTGGCCCGAGGTGGAGTCGCCGTAGATGTAGCTGGCGTAGGCCTGCTGGATCGACTCGTAGCCGACGCCGGCATCGGCCAGCGCCAGGCGCACGGCCTGCTCGCCCATGGCCACGTAAGTCTCGTTCTGCCCCGGCTTCATGAACGGGATCATGCCGACGCCGGCGACTACGACTTTCTGACTCATCTGTGCTTGTCCTCAGTTCTGGTAGGTCCGTGGCCCGCTTGCCTTGCGGCCGGCGCGCCGTGCCGGGGTCGAGCATAGGCGCCCGGCGGTCGACGCCTCCCCTCCCCAACAGGACGGATCGGCGCCGGCCAGGGGCGTTCAGACGAACGCCGAGATGCCGGTCAGGGCACGGGAGATCATCAGCTTCTGGATCTCGGTGGTGCCGTCCGGAATCGGGATGACGATGGCTTCGCGGGCCAGGCGCTCGACGTCGAACTCCTTGGTCAGGCCGTTGCCGCCGTGCAGTTGCACCGCGTCGCGGCACACCTTCACCGCCATCTCGGTGGCGAACCACTTGGACATCGACGACTGTACGTCGCACCGCACCCCTTCATCCATCATCGAGAAGGCGCGGAAACACATCAGCCGCGCGGCATCGAGCAGGGTCGCCATCTCCGCGATCTTGGCCGCCACCAGCTGGTGCGCGGCGATCGGCTTGCCGAACTGGTGGCGCTCCTGGGAATAGCGGATCGACGCTTCCAGCGCCGCGCGCATCAGCCCCACCGAGAGCATGCCGACGTTGGCGCGGGCCTTCTCGAACAGTTTCATGGTGTTCTTCAGGCCCGAGCCCTCCTCCCACACGACGTTGCGCGCCGGCACCCGCACCTGGTCGAAGAACACCTGCGCGGTGGACTGGCCGTTGAGGGCGATCTTGTCGATGTTGGCGCTCTGGTAGCCGTGCTCCTCCCGGTCCACCAGGATGTGCGACAGCTCGTTGGGGCCGGTGCGCACGGTGGTGATCAGGAAGTCCGAGTAGTGGCCGTTGGAGATCCAGGTCTTCTCGCCGTTGACGATGAAGCTGTCGCCATCGCGCTTGCCGGTGGCCTTGATGTCGATGACGTTGGAGCCCACGTCCGGCTCGCTGATGCAGAAGCCGCCGAAGGTCCGTCCGGCCATGATGTCGGCCAGGTAGCGCTCGCGCAGGTGCGCCTGCGACGGGGGCAGCTCGGCCAGGGTGACCGCCATGCCCTTGTTGATCATCACGCACAGGCCGACATCCACCGACACCGCGCAGAGTTCCTCGAACAGCATGGCCTCGGTGACCAGCGACAGCCCGAGGCCGCCGTGTTCCTCCGCCACGCTGACCCCGGGCAGACCGAACTCGGCGATGCCCTGGGTGATCTCGCGCATGCGCGCCTTGGGGATGTGCTGGTCGCGGAACTCCCGCACCACGGGGCGGACTTCCGCCTCCAGGTACTTGCGGAAACTCTCCACCGCCAGCTTCTGTTCCTGGCTCGGCAAATTGACTTTCATCGGTCCTGCTCCTTGTACTGTCGTGACCGCCACCGCTCGACGTGGCGGCCTTCTCGCGGAGCCCGGCGCTGCGCTTGAGGCAGCCACCGGGCATGGACTCGACAGTACCGGGCCCGCCCCGGGCCCTCCCCCCCATCTACGGAGGGGCCGGGAGGGGCGTTCAGGACGCTTCGAAGAGGATCGGCTCGCCCGCCGCCAACCAGGCGGCCGCGCGGTGCTGGTACTGGTCCTCGATGACGCTGCGCTTGATCTTCAGCGTCGGGGTGAGGAAGCCGTTGTCGACCGTCCAGACGTCCTTGACCACCACGAGATAGTCCAGCTGCTCGTGGGCTTCGAGGCTCGAGTTGACCTGCTCCAGCAGCGCCAACAGCTCGCCGCGCAGGGTCTCCCTCCCGGCGTCATCGGTCAGCCGCGTACGCCCGTCGGGTGACAGCAGCAGCAAGGCGAACGGCTGCGGCTGGCCCATGCCGGTGACGCAGGCGGCTTCCACCAGGTCGTTGACCAGGCGGTTCTCCACCGGTCCGGGCGCGACGTACTTGCCCTTGCTCGTCTTGAACAGTTCCTTGAGCCGCCCGGTGATCCGCAACCGGCCCTGCTCGTCCAGCTCGCCACGGTCGCCGGTGTGGAAGAAGCCGTCCTCGGTCAGGGTCTGCGCGGTGAGTTCCGGGTCGCGGTAGTAGCCCATCATCTGGGTCCGGCTGCGCACCAGGATTTCGCCTTCCGCCGAAAGCCGGCACTCCACCCCGGGCAGGGCCTGGCCGACGTAGCCCAGGCGCACCTGGCCCGGCCGGCTGTAATGCGAGTAGCAGAAGTTCTCCGACATGCCGTAGACCTCCAGCAGCTCCAGGCCGAGGTTGCGGTACCAGTCGACGATCTCCGCCGGCAGCGGCGCCGAACCGGTGAAGGCGATGCGCGTGCGGTCCAGGCCGAGCATGCCGAGGATCTGCCGCTTCAGCGGCCCCGCGTCGGGGCCGGCCAGGGCCTCGCGCTGCTCGTGGCCGAGCCTGGCGCAGACGCTCTGGTAGAACTTGGTCCACAGTCGTGGCATGGAAATGAACACCGTCGGCCGCGCCCGGCAGAGGTCGCGGGCAAAGGTCTCCAGGCTTTCGTTGAACAGCACCCGCACACCGTGGCAGAGCGAGTTGGACTCCACCGACGAACGCTCGGCGGCGTGCGCCAGGGGCAGGTAGGACAGCATGCTGTCGTCGGGCGTCAGCTGGCAGAAGTCGCCGCCGCCCAGCTGCGCGTAGGTGTACATGCTGCCGAAGCTGTGCATCACGCCCTTGGGCATGCCGGTGGTGCCGGAGGTGTAGATGATGGTGGCGAGCTGCTCGGGACGCGGCAGGCTCAGCTCGCGCAAGGGCGCGTGGCTGGCGGCCAGTTTTTCCCAGCTCGGCGCCTGCAGCGCCGGCGCCAGCGGCAGGGCAACTTGCGGCACTCCCGCGACGGCGGCCTGGCGGCCCTCGTCCCAGACGTCCAGGCGGCCGATGAAGGCCAGCCGCACGTTGGCGTGATCCAGCACATAGGCCAGGGATTCGACGCTGAGGGTCGGATAGAGCGGCACCGAAACGTGGCCGGCCATCCAGATGGCCAGGTCGGCCATTATCCAGTGCGCGCTGTTCTTGCCGAGGATGGCCACGGCGCTGCCCGCCGGCAGGTCCAGGCCGCGCAGGTAGGCGGCCATGCGCCGGGCCTGGTCGCCGACTTCGCGCCAGCTGTAGTCGAATACGTCCTCACCCACCGGCTGGCTCAGGTAGACGGCGTCGGGCAGGGTCTCCTCCCAGTGGAGGAATCGATGGAGCAAGGTCGTCGTATTGTTGTTGTCCATGCATCGCTCCTAAAGCGTTTCAGCGCCGCCGGAAGTCACCGCCCGGCGGCGTGGGGCGCGGCGTTGCGGCCGCGCCTGGGTGGTCCGCTCAGCGCAGGTTCCAGTCGCGCAAAATCTCCTCGCCGGCCGCGCCGCGCACCGGCACGGGCCCCGGTGCGGCCGCCGGGGTCGCCGAGAAGCGCGGCGCCGGGTTGGCCTGCAGCACACCGTCGACCCGCGAATAGACGCCCCGCGCGGTCATGTGCGGGTGCTGCGCGGCTTCGTCGATGTCCAGCACCGGGGCGAAGCAGGCGTCGCTGCCTTCGAGCAGCTCGCACCACTGGTCGCGGGTGCGGGTGGCGAACAGTTCGGCGAAGCCCTGGTGCAGCGTCTCCCAGCGCGACGGATCGTAGGCGTTGGCGTAGTGCGGATCGTCAGCCAGGCCCAGCTTCTCCAGCAACAGCTTGTGGAAGCGCGGCTCCACCGACCCCACGGAGATGAAGTGGCCGTCGGCGCAGCGATAGGTCCGGTACCAGTGCGGGCCGTCCAGCAGGCTGCGGCCGCGTTCGTTGTGCATCTGCCCGGCCGACTTCAGGCCGAGCATCAGGTTCAGCATGTGCGCGCTGCCATCGACGATGGCGGCGTCCACCACCTGGCCCTGGCCGGTGGCGCGGGCGTTCATGACCCCGGCGAGGATGCCCACCGCCAGGTACAGCGCGCCGCCACCGATGTCGCCGACCAGGCTGGGCGGCGTCATCGGCGCCTCGCCCGGCTGCCCGGACCACCACAGCGCGCCGGAGAGCGCGATGTAGTTGAGGTCATGGCCGGCCGCCTGGGCCAGCGGCCCTTCCTGGCCCCAGCCGGTCATGCGGCCGTAGACCAGCGCCGGGTTGCGTTGCAGGCAGACCTCCGGGCCCAGACCCAGGCGTTCCATCACGCCCGGGCGCATGCCTTCTAACAGCGCGTCGCAGTTGGCCACAAGGTCCAGCACGGTGGCCACGCCCTCTGGGCTCTTCAGGTCCACGGCGATGGAACGTTTGCCGCGGTTGGTCACGGCGTGGCGCTCCAGGTCGAGGTCCTCGGGACCGGCCTGCTGGCGGTCCACCAGCACCACGTCGGCGCCCAGGTCGGCCAGCAGCATGCCGCAGAACGGCGCCGGCCCCAGGCCGGCGATCTCCAGGATGCGCAGCCCGTGCAGCGGGCCGCGGGGTTGTTGTTCTTGACTCATGATGGGTTCTCGCACTCCGGTTCGCCGGCCACGGGGCTCAGGCGAACACCCGCAGGATGGCTTCGGCGACGCAGGCCGGCTTGGCCGCACCCTCGATCTCGATGGTCATTTCGTAGGTGATCTGCGCGCCGTTGCCCTCCAGCGGCTCCCACGCCTGCACCCGGAAGTGCCCGCGCACGCGGCTGTCCACTGGCACCGGCTGGACGAAGCGCACCTTGTTCAGGCCGTAGTTGACGCCCATCTTCACGTCGCGGATCTCGAAGGCGTCGGTCATCAGCGGCGGCAGCAGGCTGAGGGTCAGGAAACCATGGGCGATCGGCTTGCCGAACGGCCCCTTGGCAGCGCGCTCGGGGTCGACGTGAATCCACTGGTGGTCGCCGGTGGCCTCGGCAAAGGTATTGATGCGCGCCTGGTCGATGGTCAGCCACTCGCTGCTGCCGATGACTTCGCCCACCAGGGCCTTGAGTTGCGCGATGCTTTCGTAGCTCTTTTTCATTGTTTTCACTCGCAAGGATTGGGGGCGTCAGCCACGCAGTTCCGCCTGCAGGGCGGCGGCGCAGGCGGCTTCGTGGCGGTCGCTGCTGCCCAGTTGCAGGTCGGCGACGATCGCGCGCTTGTAGTAGTGGCCGACCAGGTATTCCTCGGTCATGCCGATGCCGCCGTGCAGCTGGATGCCCTGGCCGCAGACGAACTTGGCGGCGCGGCAGACCAGCATCTTCGTGGCCGACAGGGTCTTCTGCCGGGTCGCCTCGTCGTCGTTGGCCAGCGAGGCCAGCGCCCCGTGCAGCATCGAGCGGGCCAGTTCCAGTTCGGCGGCCATGTCGGCCATGCGGTGCTGCAGGGCCTGGAAGCTACCGATGGCCACGCCGAACTGCTGGCGAACCTTGAGGTATTCGGCGGTGACTTCGATGGTTTTTTCCATCGCCCCGATCAGCTCGGCGCAGAGCACCACGGTGCCCTGGGCCAGGCCCACGCGCAGTGCTGGCAGGCCCTGGCCGGGCTGGCCCAGCAGCGCCTCGGCGCCGACCTGCACACCATCGAAGGTCAGTTCTTCGACCCAGGTGTCGTCATGCAGGCGCAGCGCCTGGCGACCCAGGCCGGCACTGGCGCCGTCCACCAGCAGCAGGCTGATGCCCGGCACGCCGGGGATGCTGGCCGAGACGATGAACGCCGAGGCATCCACCGCACCCAGCACCAGGGTCTTGCGCCCGCTCAGGCGGTAACCCTGGCCCTGGGGCTCGGCGACCAGGCCCACAGGCTCCGGCATGCCACGGGAAGCCGGCTCGGCGTAGGCCAGCGCGATGCGCAGGCTGCCGTCGGCCAGTTGCGGCAGCAAACGTGCCTTCTGTTCCTCGGCGGCGCTGGCCAGCAGCGTCTGTGCGGCCAGCACGGCGCAACCGAGGAAGGGTTCCAGTACCAGGCCGCGGCCCAGCTCCTGGGCGATGATCACGCTGTCCAGCACCGAGCCACCCAACCCGCCATGCTCCTCGGGCAGCGCGGCCATCAGCCAGCCATTGGCTGCGAAGATGCCCCAGTTGTCGGCGCTGCCGTTGCGCCCGGCCTTTACCAGCGCGGTGCGCGCCTCGAAGCTGTACTGCTTGTCGATATAGCGTCGAACGCTGTCCTGGAGGAGCTGCTGCTCAGAATTCAATACGAAGTCCATAACCCCATCCTGATCAAAGTTGGAACAGCATCTTGACGATGATGCCGCGCTGCACCTCACTGGTGCCGCCGTAAATAGTGGAAGCGCGACGGAAGAACATGTCGTTGGCAATGCCGCGCGCCAGTTGCTGCAGGGGGTACGGCCGCTCCGGCGCCTCGGCATGCGGATGCGCATAGGCGACGGCGCCATAGCTGCCCAGTGCCTCGACCTGCGCCTCGGTGAGGCGCTGCTGCAACTCCGTACCGCGCATCTTGAGCATCGACCCCAGAATCGGCGATGAGGGATCGTGTCGCTGCTCCAACTGCGCAACCCGCTGCACCAGCATCCCGATCGCTTGCAGCTCCGCATCCAGCCGTGCCAGCTTCAAGGCGAACTCCGGGCGCTCGATCAGCGGCGTGCCGTCCACCGGCAATTTGCTGGCGAACTCACGGAGTTCGCGCATATAGCGCCGGAGCGCGGGCAAGTCCGCCGCAAAGGCGTGTTCGTTATTGAGCAGGAACTTGGTAATGGCCCAACCCTGGCCCTCCGCACCCACCAGATTCGTGACGGGAACCCGGACGTTATCGAAGAAGGTTTCATTCAGGTGATGGGCATCGTCGATGCTGCGAATCGGCCGCACGCTCACGCCCGGGGATTTCATGTCCACCAGCAGGAAGCTGATTCCCGCCTGTTTCTTCACTTCGGTATCCGTGCGCACCAACAGGAAGATCCAGTCGGCTTCGTGGGCATAGCTGGTCCAGATCTTCTGGCCGTTGACGACGTAATGATCGCCGTCTCGCACCGCGCGGGTTTTCAGCGACGCGAGGTCCGATCCGGAACCCGGCTCGGAAAAACCCTGGCACCACAAGCGCTCACCCCGGAACACCGCGGGCAGATGCTCGTCACGCTGCTCCTGTGTCGCAAAGACATTCAACACCGGCCCTAGCAGGGTGTGCACGAATCCATCGAGCGTGGGCGTGCCATGGGCGACGCATTCTTCATCGAAGATCAGCTGCTGCTGCACCGTCCAGCCGTTGCCGCCGTGCTCCTTGGGCCAGTAGGGAGCGCTCCAGCCCTGTTCACTGAGCAGCTTCTGCCAGCGCAGCACTTGATCGCGGGGTGAACGCGTGCAGCGCGGCAGCCCCGTCAGTTCCTTCGGAACGCGCGACGCGATGAACGCCCGGACCTCCTCGCGGAAGGCCTGCAGATTGGCATCAGGTTGAAAATCCATCATCGCCTCCGGTCAGTCTTTGCGATACAGGGTGACCACACAGGCACCGCCGATACCGATGTTGTGCTGCAGCGCCACGCGGGCGCCTTCCACCTGGCGCTGTTCCGCCTGGCCACGCAGTTGCTGGACCAGTTCGGTGCACTGCGCAAGGCCGGTGGCGCCGATCGGGTGGCCCTTGGACAGCAGGCCCCCGGACGGGTTGACCACGTAACGGCCGCCGTAGGTGTTGTCGCCATCATCGACGAATTTCTGCGCACCGCCTTCCGGGCACAGGCCCAGGGATTCATAGGTCAGCAGCTCGTTCTGGGCGAAGCAGTCGTGCAGCTCCACCAGGTTGACGTCCTCGGCACCGAGGCCGGCCTGCTCGTAGGCCTTCTGCGCCGCAGCGCGGGACATGGAGTAACCCGCCACGTCGCGCATGTCGCCGGAACGGAAGGTCTCGGCGCCGTCGGTGGTCAGCGCCTGGCCGGCGATCCACACGCTGCCGTCGAGGCCATGCTTGCGCGCATAGGCTTCGCTGCACAGCACCGCTGCCGCCGCGCCGCAGGTCGGCGGGCAGGCCATCAGGCGGGTCATGACTTCCGGCCAGACCACCTGGTCAGCCATCACGTCCTCGACGCTGACCACCTTGCGGAACACCGCCTTGGGGTTGTTCGCCGCGTGACGGCTGGCCTTGGCGCGGATCTTGGCGAAGGTTTCCAGCGGCGTGCCGAAGCGCTTCATGTGCTCGACGCCGGCGCTGCCGAAGATCCGCAGGGCCGCCGGAATCTGCGCGGCGCCCGGAATGGCCGCGTCGCACTGGTCGAGGAACAGCTCCAGCGGGCTCGGACGGTCGGCGAAGGAACTGGGAATCGCGCCCGGCACCATCTGCTCGAAGCCGAAGGCCAGGACGATGTCGACCATACCGCTGGAGATCGCCTGGTTGGCCAGGTACAGCGCGGTGGAACCGCTGGCGCAGTTGTTGTTGACGTTGATCACCGGGATGCCGGTCATGCCGACGTTGTAGAGCACGCGCTGGCCCGAGGTGGAGTCGCCGAAGACGTAGCTGGCGTAGGCCTGCTGGATCGACTCGTAACCGACGCCGGCATCGGCCAGCGCCAGGCGCACGGCCTGCTCGCCCATGGCCACGTAGTTCTCGTTCTGGCCCGGCTTGACGAACGGGATCATGCCAACCCCGGCGACCACTACTTTCTGCCCCATCTGCTTCTCCTCGATCTCTGCGTTGGCGGCGCCCGCGGCGGGTTCCAGACCCGGCCTGCGCCAGTGAGCCTCCAGCATAGGGATACCCACCATGGGCGGCCCCTCCCCAATAGGATGGGGTGGCGGCCGCCCGGCCTCCGCATCTTCCCCATCCTGACATGGCGCCGGCCGCATGGGCGCCCAGGCGACGTGGCGCAATAATGGCAAAAGCCGGGTTTCCCTGGGAAACCCGGCTCCTTGTACCGCAGGCACCGGCGCTAGCCGGGCAGTACCGCCCCGGCGTAGGCCGGCCCCTGCTTGCCAAGGAAGCGCCGCACCGCCTCGGCATGGTAGAGACTGTTGCCGCACAGCGACTGGGCTGCGGCTTCCAGCTGGGCCATGGCCTCGCGGTCGGTCTCGAAGGCGCGGTTGAGCAGGGTCTTGGTCAAGCCCAAGGCCCTGCGCGGTGCCTCGTCGAACTGCCGGGCATAGGCCAGTGCAGACTCCAGCAGGCTGTCCTCGGGCAGTATCGCCTGGGCGATGCCCAGCTCCAGCGCTTCCTGCGCCGCCACCGGGCGTGCCGAGAAGAGGATTTCCTTGGCCTTGGCCAGACCCACCAGGCGCGGCAGGCTGTACAGCAGCGACAGGTCGGGAACCAGGCCGATGCCGACGAAGGACGGCAGCAGCCGGGCGCGCGGCGTCATGAAGACGAAGTCGGCGGCCAGGGCCAGGGAGAACCCCGCGCCCACCGCGGCACCGTCCACCGCGGCGATCACCGGCATTTCCAGTGTCGCCAGGGCGTTGTGCCAGCGCTGGTGGCTCAGCACCAGGTCACGGCCGAAGAACGCCGGGTCCTCATGGGCGCCGTCATCGGCGAGATCGGCCCCCGAACAGAAGGAGCCACCGGCGCCGGTGAGCACCAGCGAGCGTAGCGAGTTGTCCGCCCGCACCGCCTCGACGCCCTCCAGCAAGGCCTGGGCCAGGCTGGCGTCCAGCGCGTTGCGGCGCTGCGGGCGGTTCAGGGTGAGCAGCGCGGTCCTGCCGATCTTCTCAAGGCGTAGCGAAGCGTCGGTCATGCGATTCTCCCAATGCGCGCGTGCCGGGCTCAGCCCAGATTGCGCGCGATGATCAGCTTCTGGATGTGGCTGGTGCCTTCGTAGATCTTGGTCACGCGGGCATCGCGGTAATAGCGCTCGACCGGGAAGTCGTTGAGGTAGCCATAGCCGCCGTGGATCTGCAGCGCGTCGGAGCAGACCTTCTCGGCCATCTCGCTGGCGAACAGCTTGATTGCCGAGGCTTCCTTCGAGCAGCGGATTCCGGCCTGGCACAGGCGCGCCGCATGCAGCATGTACACGTGCGACACTTCCACCTGGGTCGCCATGTCGGCCAGATCGAAGGCCACGCCCTGCAGATTGATGATGGGCGCGCCGTAGGCTTCGCGTTCCTTCGCGTATTTCACCGCGGCTTCCAGAGCGGCACGGGCAACGCCGGTCGCCAGCGCGGCGATGGCCACGCGGCCTTCGTCCAGGTTGGCAATGATGTGTTTGTAGCCGGTCCCTTCCGCGCCCAGCAGGTTGCCCGCCGGCACACGGCAGTTCTCCAACTGGATCGCGGCCAGGTTGGCCGTGCGCTGCCCCATCTTTTCCTCATTGCGCGCAACCACGTAACCCGGGGCGCTGGGGTCGACCATGATCAGACTGACGCCCTTCTTGCCGGCGTCCTTGTTGGTGACGCTCACCACGATGGCCACGCCCGCTTCGCCGCCGTTGGAAATGAACTGCTTGCTGCCATTGAGCACATAGTGATCGCCGTCGCGGCGGGCCGAGGTGCGGAAGGCCGCGGTATCCGAACCGGCGTGCGGTTCGCTCAACAGGAAGCAGCCGATCCTTTCCCCGCGGATCATGGCAGGCAACCATTGTTGTTTCTGCTCCTCCGTACCCTCGCGGAAGATCGACAAGGCGACGGAGTTGTGCACGTGCAGGACGGTGGCAAAGCCCGCGTCGACGGCGGCGAATTCCTCGATGACGAGGCAGTACTCCACGAAGTCCATGCCGACACCGCCGTACTCTTCCGGGATGTGCAGGCCGAGATAGCCGAGTGCGGCGATGGCATTGAGTTCGTTACGCGGCCAGGCGCCGGTGCGGTCGCGCTCGGCGGCAGTCGGCGCGACCACTTCCTGAGCCACCTTGCGGGCGGCGTCGCGGATCATGACTTCCTGTTCACTCAGGAACACTGCGGATGTATCGCTCATATTCTTCCTCACGAAGGGGGCGGATTGCCGATGTGGTGCTTTGCGACGAGCCGGGCAGGCACGTGCGCCATGTGGCCAGAGTGCCCGCCGGCCACATGGCGCGCGCCTCCCCTCTTGGTAGGGGAGCGGCCGGACGTCAGGGAATCACCCCCTGCTGGCGAGCCAGGGAAATCGCCGCATAGCGGCTGGATACGCCGAGCTTGGCGAGGATGTTCTTCACGTTCCATTTCACCGTGCCGAAGGTGATGTTGAGGGTCAGGGCGATACGCTTGTTGGACATGGCCTGGGCGATCAGCCCGAGGATTTCCACTTCGCGCGGGGTCAGGATGCTGCGCGGCTCGGCACCCGGCGCACGGCGGGCGGTTACCGGTTCCACCTCTTCCGCGTCGCGCCCGCCACGGGCCAGCAGCTCGTCGAGGTAAGCGGCGCAAGGGCCTTCCAGCCCGCCCTCCTCGGCCAGTCGTTCGAGCAGTGCCAACAGGCGCGGCCCCTCGTCGAGCAGGGTGCGCACCAGGCCGAAGCGCGCGGCGTCCTGCAGCACCGCCGCCAGGCAGTCCATGGCCTCCTGCTCCTGCCCCAGGTCGGCATGGGCGATAGCCGCCAGCAACCGCGCCTTCACCGCCGTGCGGCCACGGCCATAGCGCTCGGCAAAACCGCCCACTCGCGCCAGGCACTCCAGCGCCCGGGCCGGCTCGCGCTCCGCCAGGGCCAGGCGCGCCCTGGCGAAGGCGGCAATCGTGGCGACTTCGTCGCGGCAATCGCCACGGTAGCCCTCGGCCAGGGTTTCCAGACGCACTACCCGCTCCGAGGCGCGGCGCAAGTCCCCCTGGGCCAGCCAGGTCTTGGCCTGCTCGGCCAGCATCAGCGCCTGCGGTCGATCCAGACCGAGCTTGTGGAAGTGCGCGGTCTGGGCCTCGAGGAACTCCTGCAGCGCCTGGGGCGACTCGCGCAGCGCGGCGATCCGTGCGCGACACACCGAGGCACGGGCCATCACGTCAGGCATCGACGACTGCAGGATGCCGTTGCGGTTGGCCAGCACCGCCAGGGCCTCGTCGATGCGGTCCAGTTCGTAGTAGGCGTCGCAGAGATTGGCCGCGCACAGGCTGGCCGACACCGAGCTGCGCCCATAGCCCGCCTCGGCGCGCGCCAGCAGGTTGCCGCCAAGGCGCGCCGCCTCGGCGGCGTCGCCCCCGCGCAGCAGGGCGAGGATCAGGGTGCTCTCGTAGACCAGCGCCATGTCGTTGTCGCGGTCCTCGGCGAGGATCGGGTTGTCTTCGTGCAGCCGGTGTACGGCGTCCACCCGGCCCAGCAGCAGATAGGCGGTGGCCAGGGCCGACAGGCTGATGTAGCGCAGCGAGCGGTTCTCCAGCGGCGCCCGCTGCGCCGGCTCCAGCAGGCCGATGACCCTCCGGGGATTGTCCAGCTGCAGGGCGATGGCGGCGTCGGCCAGGGCAAAGCGCGAGGACAGCGCAGGATTCTTCGCCGCCTCGGTGCGGCGGATCTGCTCCAGCCAGCGCTCGGCCTTCTCCGGGCGAGCGGTGAAGGCGTAGGTCAGGCAGCCGACGATGAACAGCCGTGGATGCTCGAACAGCGTCTCCTGCGGCAGGCGCTCCAGCAGGTGCAGCATCGGGCTGATGCAGGCCATGCTCCAGGCGGTACTGGCGGCCTGCTCCATGGCCGCGACGGCGAAGTCGAGGTCGCCGCCCAGGTTGGCGTGGCGCACTGACTCCACCAGCAGCTCATGTTCGGCGAACCACTGGCTGGCCCGGCGGTGCAGCGCCTCCAGCGCCGCCGCGCCGCGCATCGCCAGGCGCTGTCCGAGGAATTCGCCGAACAGTGGGTGGAAACGGTACCAGGGCATGCTGTCCTCGGAGTCGACCCGGTAGATCAGCAGGTTCTCGTCCTCGGCACGCTGGATCAGCGCGGCGGCCTGGGTGCTGCCAGTGACGAAGGCGGCCAGGTCGGCGTTGAAGCGACGGAATGGCGACAGCTGCTCCAGCAGCCCGATCAGTTCCGGCGCCAGGCACGCCACCACGTCCTCGGCCAGGTAGGCCTGCAGGTCGCTGGACTTCCACAGCAGCGAGCGCAGCTTGGGGCGCCGCGCCGGGCGGATGCGCAGCATGGTGGCAATGGGTTGCAGGCTGGCCGGCCAGCCGCCGGTCAGCTCGTGGATCAGTTGTTCCTCGTCGGCGGTGAGCCTGAGGCTGCCCAGGTTGTGCTCGAAGAAGGCACGGGTTTCCTCCAGGTCGAAGGGCAGCTCGGCGAAGTCGATCTCCGCCACCTGGCCCTGCATGCGCAGACGCCCCAGGCTCAGTGGCGGCGTGCTGCGCGAGGCGATCACCAGGTGCAGGTTGGCCGGGCAATGGTCCAGCAGCTTCTGCAACAGACGGTGGGCCAGCGGCGCCTCGACGTGGTGGTAGTCGTCGATCAGCAGGTACAGCTCGCGCCCGGCCTGCTCGGCCTGGCGGGTCACCAGCGCCACCAGGGCCGCCAGCGTGGATTCCCCGGCTTCGTCCAGGGCCAGCCCGGGCTCCACCGCGATGCCCAGGCGCTGCAGGGCAGCCAGCAGGTAGGCGAGGAAGCTGGGGTACTGTCGGTCGTCATGGCTGAGCGACAGCCAGGCGACGTCCAGTCCCTCCTTGAGCAGCGCCTGGCGCCACTGCGCGAGCAGCAGGGTCTTGCCGAAGCCGGCGCCGCCAGTGATCAGCGTGAGGTTGCCCAGGCGCGCCTCGTGCAGCCGCTCCAGCAGTTGGGTGCGCGGAATGTGCCGGGTATTGAGGCGCGGCGGGGAGAATTTGGTGGCGACCAGCAGGTCGTCGGAGTTCATCAGCGAGCTTTGCATCTTCTTGTTAGCCCTTGCTCTGGCGTTAGGCGGACGGCGGTAGCGCACGCAGACCCGTGGCTCCGCTCTTCTGGGTACTGGCCAAAGGCACGGTGGGCCCGGCGCATGCCGTCCGCCCCGCCGCGCCCTTTCCTCGACGGCCACGTCCATCCTGCACCAGCCCCTGCGCCGCCGACCCCGTCCGCAAGGGGGGGGGAGCGGCGCCGATGGGCTGGCGTAACGTGCAAATCGACCGTATCGACCCCCGTCCGCGAGGAGCAGAAATGAGCGAATCCGTTAAGTTTGAAGTGAAAGGCCAGGTAGGCTGGATCACCCTCTCCCGTCCCAAGGCGATGAACGCCCTGAACCCGGAGATGCTCCAGGCCATGGTCGAATGCCTGAAGGCCTGGGAAGTCGACGCCGACGTGCGCGTGGTGGCGCTGACTGCCACCGGCCCGGCGTTCTGTGCCGGCGCCGACCTCAAGGTCGCCGGCGCTCCGCAGCCCGGTGAAATGGACCTGCTGGACAACATCGTCGCCTTCTTCGACCGCCTGCGCGTGTTCCCCAAGCCGGTGATCGCCGCGGTCAACGGCCTGGCCCTGGCCGGCGGCCTGGAGACCGTGCTGTGCTGCGATTTCGTGATCGCTGCCGAAAGCGCCCGCTTCGGTGACGCCCACTCCAACTTCGGCGTGTTCCCCGGCGGCGGCGGCGCGGCCATCCTGCCGCGCAAGATCCCGGAAAACGTCGCCAAGTACCTGCTGTTCACCGGCGACTCGCTGCCGGCGCAGGATATGAAGACCTACGGCCTGGTCAGCGAAGTGGTGCCCGACGGCGAATTGCTGGCCCGCGTCCAGGCCATCGGCGACAAGCTGGCGGAAAAGAGCCCGCTGGTGCTGCGGCGGATGAAGCGCGTGGCCGACGAGGCCGCCGACAAGTCCCGCGCCGATGCCCTGCGCCACGAGCTGCTGGAACTGCGCAACCACCAGCGTTCCTACGACATCGCCGAGGGCCTGCGCGCCTTCGCCGAGAAGCGCAAACCGGCCTTCAAGGGCTATTGATCCCGCCCCACCACCGAGCATTTCGAGGAAGCGATGGAAAACATCTATATCGTCGGCGTCGGCATGACCGCCTTCGGCCGACACGCCGACAAGAGCGTCAAGCAGCTCACCGCCTGGGCCGTCGAGGACGCCCTGAAGGACGCCGGCTGCGATCGCCGGTCGATCCAGGTCGCCTTCTACGGCAACTGCACCCAGGGCCATTTCGACGGCCAGCACATGATCCGTGGCCAGGTCGCCCTGCTGCCCCTGGGCCTGGACGGCATCCCGATCTTCAACATCGAGGGCGCCTGCGCCTCCTCCAGCCACGCCTTCAACCTGGCAGTCACCCAGCTGCGCGCCGGCGCCGCCGAGGTGGCCCTGGCCGTCGGTGCGGAGAAGATGTTCTACAGCGACAAGCAGAAGATGTTCTCGGCCTTCGAGTCGGCCTGGGACATCGAGACTTTCGAGGACAACAGGAACTACCTGGCCGCCATGGGCAAGGGCATCGTCCCGCCGCCCGGCTCGCAGTCCGAGAAGCCCTACAGCCCGTTCATGGACGTCTACGCCGCCCTCGGCCGCGGCGGCCTGATGGAGCGCTTCGGCATCACCCAGCGCCAACTGGCGGCGGTGTCCTCGAAGAACCACGGGCACTCGGTGCACAATGAGCGCTCGCAGTACCGCAATGCCATGAGCATCGAGGAAATCCTCGCCGCGCCGCCGATCACCTACCCGATCACCCTGCCCATGTGCTCGCCGATCTCCGACGGCGCTGCCGCCGCGATCCTCTGCACCGAGTCGGCGCTGAAGAAATACGGCTTCGACAAGAGCCGTGCGATCAAGGTCCTGGCCAGCGTGGTGCGCTCGGCCTCCGCGCGCGCCGCCGACGATTTCGCCAACGGCTGCACGCACCTGGCCGGCAAGGCCGCCTTCGAACAGGCCGGCATCGCCCCGCAGGACGTCGACGTGGTCGAAGTGCACGACGCCACCGCCATCGGCGAGTTGCTCTCCATCGAGGCCCTGGGCCTGAGCGAGCCGGGCATGAGCGGCGTGATGGCCGAGCGCGGCGACTTCACTCTGGGCGGACGCCTGCCGGTCAACCCCTCGGGCGGCCTGGAATCCAAGGGCCACCCGATCGGCGCCACCGGCATCGGGCAGATCTTCGAACTGGTGGAGCAACTGCGTGGCAATTGCGGCAAGCGCCAGGTCGAGGGCGCGCGCATCGCCCTGCAGGGCAACGGCGGCGGCCTCTGGCGCGTCGAGGAGTCCACCGAGCACGTCGGCATCTTTGCCCGCGCCTGATCACTATCCTTGACGGGAGCGGTACCTCGCTCCCGTCGCGACAACAACAAGATCCATGAGGAACCACAGCATGACCATTCGTTTCGATGATCGCGTCGCCATCGTCACCGGCGCCGGCAACGGCCTGGGCCGCATCCACGCCCTGCAACTCGCCGCGCGCGGCGCCAAGGTGGTGATCAACGACTTCGGCGGCAGCCGCGACGGCACCGGCAGCTCCTCCGACGCCGCCCAGGCCGTGGTCGAGGAAATCCGCAAGGCCGGCGGCAACGCCATCGCCAACGGCGCCAACGTCGCCGACTACGAGCAGGTCCAGGCCCTGGTCCGGCAGACCGTCGAGGCCTTCGGCCGCGTCGACATCCTGATCAACAACGCCGGCATCCTGCGCGACAAGTCCTTCGCCAAGATGGAGCTGGCCGACATCCATGCCGTGCTCAACGTCCACCTGCTGGGGTCGATGTACTGCTCCAAGGCCGTCTGGGACCTGATGAGGGAGCAGAACTACGGGCGCATCCTGATGACCACCTCGGCCGCCGGCATGTTCGGCAACTTCGGCCAGGCCAACTACGGCGCGGCCAAGATGGGCCTGGTGGGTCTGATGAACATGCTCGCCATCGAGGGCCGCAAGAACAACATCCACGTCAACACCCTGGCGCCCATGGCCGCCACCCGCATGACCGAGGACGTGATGCCGGAAGAGCTGCTCAAGGCCAGCCGCGCCGAGCAGGTCAGCCCGGGCGCGCTGTTCCTGGTCAGCGAGCAGGCACCAACCAAGCTGGTGCTGGGCGCCGGCGCCGGCGTGTTCTCCGCCGTGCGCATGGAAGAGACCACGCCGGTGTTCCTGGGCAGCGAGCTGACCCCGGAAGACGTGCAGGCACACCTGGAGCAGATCACCGACTGGAGCAGCGCCGGCCCGCGCAACGATGCCAACCAGCAGGTCGGCCTGTTCATCGACACCGCGATGAAAGCCTTCAAGGGCGCCTGATCGGCGCGGGTGACTGCCAACGCAAGCCCGGCCCGCGCGGCCGGGCTTTCGTACATCCGCGCAACGACCAAACGCCATGCGGCGCCCCCAGGGGCGCGGTTATCATGGGCCGGTTCCGCGACGGCCCCGAGATGGAGAACAACAATGACAACCATGAATTTCTCGCGAACCATCGGCAACCTGGCGGTCCGCTTCGGCGAGCGCGAGGCCCTGGTCAACATCGAGCGCAACCGCCGCTACAGCTTCCGCCAACTGCACGCCCTGACCAACCGCATCGTCAACATGATGCGCGAGCGCCTGCAACTGCGCCGCGGCGACACCTACCTGTGCATCCTGGAAAACGACAACATCGCGCTGCTGCACGCCTGGACCGCGCTCAAGGGCGACGCCGCGGCGGCGTACACCAATTACCGCGATGCTTTCGACGAGCACCGCTGGCAGGTCGAGTTCATCCGCCCGAAGGTGGTGTTCATCGAGAACGCCCTGCTCGACAGCCATTTCCCCATGCTCCGCGAACTGGGCATCGTGGTGGTGTGCATGGACCCGCCGGCGACCCCGCGCGACGGCCTGCTGTATTTCTGGGACCTGCTCGAAGGCGTCTCGGACGCCAACCCGGACGTCGAGAACGACATCCAGCATGACGCCCTGGTCTACCGCTTCACCGGCGGCACCACCGGCCAGGGCAAGTGCGCCACCTACACCACCGACAACTGGCTGGCCCTGCGCGACTCGATGTACATGGAGAGCGAGCAGCCCTACCAGCCCGACACCCGCTTCCTGCACATGGCGCCGATCAGCCACGGTTCCGGTCTGGGCCTGCTGCCGACGCTGTTCCGTGGCGGCTGCACGGTGACCCAGAACGTGCCCGACATGGTCCAACTGTGCCGCAACATCGAGGCGGAACGCATCACCATGACCCTGCTGGTGCCGACCATGGTCTATCGCCTGCTGGAAATGCCCGAGGCCAGCCACTACGACCTGAGCTCCCTGCAGACCCTGGCCTACGGCGCCGCGCCGATGAGCCCGGCCAAGCTGCGACAGGCCCAGGAGCGCTTCGGCAACATCTTCATGCAGATCTACGGCGCCACCGAGAGCCTGCATGCGGTGGCCATCCTGGGCAAGGCCGAGCACCTGAGCGCCAGCGAGCAGCAACTGGGCTCCGCCGGGCGCATCGCGGCCGCGGCCGAGGTGATCATCGTCGACGAAGACGGCAAGGAGCTGCCCCTGGGCCAGACCGGCGAGTTGTGGGTGCGCTCGCGCGGCACCATCGGCGGTTACTACCGCAACCCCGAAGGCACTGCCAACGAGTTCAGCAATGGCTTCTGGAAGTCCGGCGACCTGGGCTACATCGACGACCAGGGCTTCCTGTTCCTGGTCGACCGCAAGAAGGACATGATCATCACCGGCGGCTTCAACGTCTACGCGGTGGAAGTCGAGGCGGCGCTGAACGCCCACGCGGCGGTGTCCAACTCGGCGGTGGTCGGCATCCCCCACGAGGAATGGGGCGAGGCGGTACACGCCGAGGTGGTGCTCAAGGCCGGTGCGCAGGTTTCGGTCGAGGAGTTGCAGGCCTACGTCAAGGAACGCCTGGGACGCTTCAAGGCGCCCAAGTCCATCATCCTGGTCGATGCCCTGCCGGTGAGCGTGGTGGGCAAGGTGCTGCGCCGTCAGGTGCGGGACAAGTACTGGAAGGACAAGGCGCGGCGAGTGTCGTGAGGCCGGGTGGAGGGACTCGCTCCCTCCATGCTCGACCGTAGGGCGGATAACCGATCGCGGTTATCCGCCGTTGGCGGGAACGTCGGTTCCCATCCTGCGAACAATCCAGGTGCTTTTCGTAGGAGCGAGCTTGCTCGCGAACCAGCCCCGCTGCGGATCCGTTCGCGAGCAAGCTCGCTCCTACAGGTACCTGTGATGCCTGGCATCAGGGGCAGCTTCCTTTTCCGGAAAGTCCGCAGTCAGACATCTCCCCTCACCCCAGGGTGAGGGGCTCTTGCCCCCGTAGGAGCGGACTCCGTCCGCGATCCGCCAGCCGCACCTCAGGACAGCGGCTGCGGCTCCGGCATCTTCCAGCCGCCATCGAGAATCACCGGCTGCGGCAGGTAGTAGCGGATCATGTAGTTCCACCCCGGCATGATCGGTAGACAGTTCACCACCCCCGCCTTGCAATCACCGAAGCGCACGCTGACCTTGCCGCCCTCGCCCTTCTGCGCCGTCAGGTTGTTCAGGGTATAGGCGCCCAGTTCGTTGCGCTGGAAACGGCCCTGCGCATCGTAGACGCTGATCGACCAGAACGCCCCCACCGGAACCGTCGGAACGTCCAGGCGGTAGGCGGTGGCGCCGTCGTTCCGTGGCGGCGTGACGATCTGGTAGAAGGCATCGCGCTCGGGGTTGCCGCCCCAGGCGATGGCGCTGCCGACCAGATGCCGCAGCGGATCGACCTGTCCCGGCGCGCCGAACATGCCACGCGAATCCCCCACTGTCCTACCGAGGACGATCAGCGCGGCGCGCAGGCGGTCCTGGCTGGCCTTGTCCCAGGCGGGAACGGCGAACTGGCCGGGGCCGCCGGGCTGGCTGACGCGGATGCGGTCCTGCAATGCATGCGCCTGCTGCAGGTCCTCGCTGCTGGCGGGGTCGATCAGGGTCCGCACGCCGAGCAGCACGTAGCGCGTGCCGACGTCCTCGCGGGCGATACGGTAGCGTCCTGCGCGGTAATGCATGGCGAGCACATGGTGATCTTCATCGATCACTGCCAGCGAGCGGTAGCGCTTGCCAGCCTCCGGCAGTTCCACTGTGACCGGCCCGGCGTCCAGGTCGAAGACCGCGGTGGAATACAGGGTGTCGCGGTTGGGCCGCACCACCGTCTTGGCATCCACCGGCATCAGCTCGCGCCAATGGACGAACTGGCCGAAGCCGCCGCGCTGCGCGGTAAGGGCGAAATAACGATCCGACTCGGCACGCACGAAATTGTCGAGCGTGACCGGCACCGGTGCATCAGCGGCATGGGCGGCGCCCGCCAGCAGCAGGGCCAGCGTGGTCGCCAGGCGCAGGGGTTTGAACATGGGACGTTCTCCTTGTCGATATGTCATCAGGAACCTTTGACGATGACCGGCGGGAAGTAGCTGCCGTCCGCTACCGCGCCCTTGGCGCCGTAGTAGCGGAACACCAGGCGGTATGGCAGGTCGGCGCGGGTCGGCAGCCAGTTGCCCTCGGGTGCGCCGGCGGGTTTCTGCGGGGCGAAGTAGAGCGTCAGCGACCCGTCCGCGTTGTAGGTCAGCGGCGAGTGGTTGTTGAGCAGGAAGCGCTGGAGCGGATTGGGCAGCACGCGGAAGGTCTTCGAGTCGGTTGCGGTGATCGACCAGAAGTAATGCGCCTGGCTGGCCGGCAACTGCTCGCGGGGGAAGGTCAGGCTGTAGCTGGCGCCGCCGTCAAGAGGCTTGCCGTCGGCGTCCAGGGCGCCGCGGAAGTAGTTCACCTCGCTGCGGGTATTGGCCCAGATGCCGCCGTAGTCCACCAGCGTGCGGGTCAGGTAGTTGCTGCCGTAGGTACCGGTGGCCGGTGGCCGCGACCAGCCGTTGCGCAGGGTGCCGCCGCCCATGGTCGGCGAGGCCTTGGCGAGGTCGGCGTAGGCGCGGCTGCGGATGATCTGGTCGATGCGCTGGCGCTGTTGCGGGTCACCGATCGCGGCGGCAACGGCGCGCACCTTGGCTTGCAGCGGCGCCATGCCGGGGTTGATATCGGGTTCGGCCAGGGCCGCCTCGGCGCCGTCGAAGATTTCCACGCCGGGCAGCTTCGGCCACGCGAAGTCTGCTACCGGCGGCACCTGGGGCAACGCCGGCTTGCCGGTGGGCTGCAAGGTGAAGGCGCGTTGCAGGCGTTCGGCGCCCTGCGGGTCGGCGCCCAGTTCGACGCGGGTCAGCAGGCGCGCGCTACGTACCGGCAGGTCGATTCGACGGACATCGGCAGGCAGCTTCACCTGCGCGTCCTTCAGGCAGAAGGCGAACTCGCCGTCGGGGCGCTCGGGGTAGGTGCGCTCGTTGACGTTGGCCAGGGTCTCGCCCCAGCCGTTGAGCACCTGGGCGGTGTAGTAGCGGCCCTGGATCTTCGGCACGCCGAGCAGCGTGCAGCTGTGCTCGTCCAGCGCCAGCCAGGCTTCGGAATAGGCGACATCGAGGTTGGGGTTGGGCCAGTCCACCGCACCGGGCTTGCGGTGGACCAGGTTGTTCCAGCCCATGCCTTCGCTCAGGTCGATGCGCTGCTGGCGCAGCACCAGCGTGCGGCCGAGCAGGTAGACGTAGGCGTCGCTGATCGCCTGCGCGTCCACGGCAGGCGCGGCCTCGCTGGCCAGGGCGAAGGGGCAGGTCGTCAGCAGCACGCTGGCCGCGACGGCGCTGAGGGCATGGGGCATCCGCATGGGGGGGGTCTCCGGCATGAATGAAAGGGCAGAGTAGTCCGCCCTTCCCTTTCACCGGCCCCTCCCCTTGTGGGGGGATCGTGCCTTTGCCTCAGTCCCGCAGCGAGGCCATGTCGATGACGAAGCGGTATTTCACGTCGTTGCGCTCCATGCGCTCGAAGGCCGCGTTGATGTCCTCCATGGCGATCAGCTCGCACTGCGGCAGCACCTCATGCTCGGCGCAGAAGTCCAGCAGTTCCTGGGTCTGCGCCAGGCCGCCGACCAGCGAACCGGAGATGGAGCGGTTGTTGCGCGCCAGCAGCGCACCATGGATAGGCTCCAGCGGTTCCAGTGCGCCCACCAGCACCAGCTTGCCGTGGCGGCCGAGGAGCATCAGGTAGGGGTTGAGGTTGTGCTGCCGGGGGATGGTGTCGAGGATGAAGTCGAAGCGGTTCGCCGCCGCCTTCATCGCCTGGGCATCGCTGGACAGCAGCACGTCGTGGGCACCGAGGGCACGGGCGTCGTCGGCCTTGCCGGGGGAGCTGGTGATGACGGTCACCTCGGCGCCCAGGGCCACGGCCAGCTTCACCGCCAGGTGGCCGAGGCCGCCCAGGCCGAGCACCGCGACGCGACTGCCCTGCCCCACGCCGTGCTCGCGCAAGGGCGTCCACACGGTGATGCCGGCGCACAGCAGCGGGCCGGTGAAGCGCATGTCCAGCGCTTCGGGCACGCGCAGCACGAAGCGCTCGCTGACCACGATGTTCTGCGAATAGCCGCCGAGGGTCACTTCGCCGTTCTGCCGGTCGCGGCCGTTGTAGGTGGGCGTGGCGCCGTGTTCGCAGTGCGGCTCCTCGTTCGCCTCGCAGGCGGCGCAGTGCTGGCAGCTGTCCACCAGGCAGCCGACCGCCACCCGGTCACCCACCTTGTAGCGGCTGACCGCCGGGCCGACGGCGCTGACCAGGCCGACGATCTCGTGGCCGGGCACGCAGGGGAAGAGGGTGTTGTTCCAGTCGTTGTGCGCGTAGTGCAGGTCGGTATGGCACACGCCGCAGTAAGCGATTTCGATGGCGACGTCGTCCGCGCGCAGCTCGCGGCGGTCGATGCGCAGCGGAGCCAGCGGCGCGCGGGCAGCGCTGGCGGCGTAGCTGAGGCATTGGGACATGGATGACTCCTGATACGAAAACCGGGCCGGCGGCGCCGGCCATGCAGGGTTGTGCCGCCGCCCGGTGCGGGTGGCGGCGGGATCGGGGCTCAGAGCGATGGACGCAGCCAGGGCGCCGGGGTGGTCTCCGGCGAGGCGATCTGGTTGCTGATCCACTTGCCCATGCGACGCATCGGCTCGATGGCGTCCTGCGGGGCGGCGAACTTCATCGCTGCCGCGTAGCCCAGGGATACGATGCGCTGCGCGCCGTACAACGGCAGCACGTCCTTGATCCGGTCCTTGATCGCCTCGGGGTAGACGCCGACGGTCTGGGTGTAGGCGTCGACCGCATCGAGCATCTGCTCCAGCGAATCCACCGGCACCAGGTTGGCGGTGCGGTCGTCCAGGCTGGCGGCGAAGGACACCGCCTCGGGCAGCTGCGAGCAGATGATCGCGCCCTCGCCTTCGCGGCCGCCGATCACCCGGTACCAGTCGTCATCCAGGCGCAGCGCGTCGACGTGGGCCTTGAGCCCCGGGTCATAGCGCTTGGGCCGCGTGCTGACGGTGTTGGGCAACGCCAGCAGCGCCTCGTAGACGTACTGGCCGAAGCGGTTGAGACGCTCCAGCCCGGCGCTGTCGGTGCCGCTCTGCACGTAGGCCACCCGCGAACAGACGCAGCCCTTCTGGTTCAGCACGCCGATATCGGTGGCCAGGCGCACCGCCGCCTCGCGCAGGCTGGCCTCGCTGGCGAAGGCCTCGCTGCCGATGATGCTGGCGCTGCGCTTGGGATCCAGGGAGATCAGCTCCAGCCCCGGCTGGATGTAGCGGGTGACGTGCTTGAGCGCGGCGAAACCGCCCCAGGCGACGATCTTCTCGATGTTCTGCGGCTGGTACAGGCGCTGCTCCAGGGCCTGGTCGCCGCCCTTCCAGTAGGCCACGCTGAGGTGCTTGGTCAACGGGTGGTCGGGCGCCATGTCGATCATGGTGCGGGCGATGGCCAGCGCGGTGAAGGGGTCGTTGGACGGCGCCTTGATGATCGCATCGCTGCGCAGGACCATGTTGCGCACGATGGTCCACAGGGACAGCGCCACCGCGTTGCCGGCCACGATGTGCAGCGCGCGGGAGCCGAAGCAGCGGGTCTCCAGCTCGGTGCCGTCGAGCAAGCACTGGCGCACCCAGCCCTCCAGGTACGGGATGCCGACGGTGCTCTCGGCCATCTCGATGATCGCCTCGCGGGTCAGCAGGTGGCGCAGGTTCATGTAGGCGCCGCGCACCATGGTCGGGGTGGTCGGTGCGGTCAGGTAGGACAGCTCGCAGGCTTCCTGCAGGTAACGGTTGCTGGCGAAGTCCAGGCGCTCGGCGAGGGCCTCGCAGTAGTCGAGGATGTCCTCGAAGCTCAGCGCGTAGAGGTCGGCCAGCTTCGCCGGGTTGCCCAGCGGCAGGCGGTCCAGGTAGCGGTGCGCGTCAGGGGTGAGGAAGGTCAGGTCGCCGCCGCGGCCGCCGACCTCGATCAGGTGATCGGTGATGACCTCGCCACGGATGATCATCGGTGCGATGGGATGGCTCATGGCTCAGGCCTCCAGCGTGCTGAGGAAGTCCATCGCTTCGCGATGGGCCTGTTCGGACGCGGCGCAGGTGATCTTGTCGTCGCCGCCGTTCTTCTCGCTGTAGCGCTGCACCGGCCCGACCACATAGCGGCTGTGGCGCCCGCAGGGGCAAGGCGCGTCCCACTCGACGGTGACTTCGTCGCCGGTGATGAAGCCGCCCCAGCGCAGTTCCGCACCCAGGTCGAAGAAGGCTGCGCGGCCGGTCTGGCGACCGCTGCGCGGCAGGGTTCCACCGGTTTCCGGATCGAGCACGAAAGGAATCGCGGTGTGCGCGAAGTGGTAGTTGCCGTGGTCGCACAGGGCGTGGGAACCGCTGACCACCTCGGACATCGCGTAGGTCTCGTTGATGCGCTGGGCGCCAGTGAATCGCAGCACCTCTTCGCGCCAACCCTCCGGTTGCACGACACCCTTGGCGCCGCCGGTGGTGGCGATGAAGGAACCGGGGTGGAAGACCCCTTCCAGACCGCGCGCCAGCCCTGCCTTGGCCATGTTGTGCAGCAGGTTCCAGGTGCCGCCGATATAGACGCGCTGGCCCTTCAGGCGCTGGGTCATCTCCTCGAAGAAGGCCGCCAGGTGCTGCGGCATCTCGGCCTGCAGCTGGTCGTAGGCCTGTTTCTTCGCCAGCAGCGCCGGGCTCAGTTGCAGGCGGTCGAGGGTGCCTCGGGCCTGGGCCGCGCGGACCTTGGCGCCCAGGTGCAGCACGTCGCTGGAGAGGGTCGCAGGATAGGCCGGGTGGAAGTTGTCCAGGCTCGGCAGCAGGCCGCGCATCAGCGCCATGTTGCCGCGCACGTGGCTCAGGTAGCCCTTGCGGTAGTACGGGTACAGCGCATGCAACTGCGGATCGGGGGTATCCGGACCCTGCATGTCCCAGGCGAACAGCCGGCGCACGCTGGCCGCCTTCTCGAATTCGCGGGTGCCCAGCGGCAGGAACGACAGGGTTCCGGAAGTGCCCGAGGTATGGCTCAGGCACAGCTGCGGCACCTGCGCGTCGATCGCCTCGAACCAATCGTCCAGCCCTTCGCAGTCGCTCACGTCAGCGGCCAACAGGGCCTCGCCGATCTCCGGGGTCACCAGCTTGGACAACCAGCGGTTGATCGCGGCGAAGTTGTTGTTGTCCAGCAGTGACGGCGGGTAGGACTTGAAGACGGTGTGCTCGAACAGCAGCGGGACGACATCTTCGAGCCGCTCGATGCGCTCCACGCCCTCGGCATCGGCCAGGCGCTTGAGCACCGGGATGCGCTCGCGCAGTTGCGTGAAGCGGCGTTGCAGGGCGCGTATCTGCAGGGCGTCGATCTCGGTGCGGGGCAGTTCGTTCCAGGCCTGGCGGGAATGGCCGACCAGGGCGACGGGGTCGCTGAGCAGCAGGTCGACCTTTTCGTCGATTGTTCTTGTCATTGTTCCGGGTCCTCGCTTGCACCCTTCGTACCGCCGCCGGCACGAAGGACCGGCTGCCCGCCGCGGGCAGCCTTCATGGCAAACCCAGTCTAGGGACTGGCAGGCCTGTGCTGTTCCGGATTCCCGATGTTTCTTGTGATAGACAAGCCGTTGAATTAAAACGACTTTTATCAGGACTCGGAGACGCTTTCCGAATCCGCGGTGAGCAGCCCATGGAGCATGCGCGCCAGCAGGCGCACGGTCTGTTCCTGCTGCAGGAAGTCGGGGCGTTCGATGACCAGCGCGCGCGGCAGCGCCGTCACCGCCTGGTAGGCGAGAAAGCCTGCCAGCTCGCGGTCGCGCACCCGCACTTCGGTGGAAAATCGCTCGACCAGCGCGGGGATCACCTGGGACACCCAGAAGCCATCCCCGCGCACCATGTCCAGGCGCACCAGCTCCGCCTGGTAGACGGTCTTGATGCTCAGTTCGGAGTCCAGCCGCAGCCAGCGCTGCAGCGCGGCCAGGCCGGTGTGCAGGAGCAGTTCGATGCCATCCATCAGGCAGGCGGAATCCGGCAGCGCGCGAATGCTGGCGATGACCTCGACCCGCGCCTCGCTGCGGTAGTCGTCGAAGATCGCCGCCACCAGCGATTCCATGGTGGGGAAGTATTCGTAGATGGAACTGATGGCCACCCCGGCGTGTTCGGCGAGGCGGTGTACGGTGAGCGCCGCCCTGCCCTCGCGTTCGAGGATCTCCCGGCCGGTGATCTTCAGCGCCGCCACCAGCGCCACCGAGCGCGCCTGGCGCGGGCGCTTGCGCTGGGGCGCCGGCAGCGCCACGCGCAGGACCGGCTCGGCCGGTTCCTGCGCGGGTTTGTCGATGGGCTTGCGGGGCATGGACACTCAGGGGGTGACGATGTTGAACATGGGGTCGAAGCTCGACATCGCAGCCATCAGTGCCTTGAACTTGCCGGCATCGCCCTCCAACTTGAGCGCATCCTGCTTGAGTGCGGTGGGGAAGTCCAGCTGCTTCAGGGCGATTCGGTCGAGGGTCGCCTTGCTCATCCGCAGGCTGACGTCCGGCTTGGCATGGCTGGCCCCCTCTCGGTAGGTCAGCACGCCATTGCGCAGGGTCAGGGCGAAGGACTGCGCCGGCTCGTCGAAGTCCCAGTTCAGGGTCATGTCGTGGCCCAGGGCCTTGTCCGAATCCAGGCGCACGGCCAGCAGGTCGAAGAACATCGCCGGGGTCGCGGCGCGCACCAGGTCTTCCACCGGGCGGCCCTTGTAGGGCGGCAGGCCGTTGCGCAGCTCGCTGGCGCCGACCAGGTACATGTTGCGCTGCACGCCCGACTCGGCGGCGTAGCCCAGCTGTTCCAGGGCGGCGGCCTGGGCCTCGCGGGCGGCGCGGTTGTCCGGCTCGGCGAAGACCAGGCGGTTGCCCAGCTCGGCGGCCCAGCGGTAGTCGCCCTGCTCCATGGCCTGGCGCACCAGGCCCAGCACCTTGTCGGCGCCGCCCATGGCCGCCACGTAGCGCTTGTCGGCCTGCTCCGGCGGCAGCGGCGCGAGGTTGGCCGGGTTGCCGTCGTAGAAGCCCAGGTAGCGCTGGTACACCGCGCGCACGTTGAAGGCCAGGTTGCCGTAGTAGCCGCGCAGGTACCACTTGCGGTCCAGCTCGCCGGGCAGCTGCTTGACCGCATCGGCGATCTCCAGCGGCGTCAGTCCCTGGTTCAGCAGGTGCAGGGTGCGGTTGTTGATGAAGGCGTACATGTCGCGCTGGTCGGCCAGTTCGGTGCGAATCCGCTCGCCACCCCAGGTCGGCCAGCTGTGCTGGACGAACATCACCTCGGCCTTGTCGCCGTAGCGCACCAGGCTGTCGTCGAGGAATTTCGACCAGGCCTTGGCGTCGCGCACCTCCGCGCCGCGCGGGGTGAGCACGTTATGCATCATGCGGGTGGCGTTCTCGGCCATGCCCAGGGCGTGCCATTGCGGCAGGTACAGGTTCATCTCCGCCGGCGCCTCGGTGCCGGGGGTGAGCTGGAATTCCAGATCGACCCCGGATATCCGCAGCGTTTCCTGAGGCTTGCGGATCAGTTCGGTGGGGGCGATCAGGCCGACGCTGCCGCCTCGCGGCGCGGCCTTGCCCAGGCCGCTGTCCACCAGCGCCTGCTCGCCACGCGGCAGCAGGCTGCCGCCCTGGTACATGGCGCGGCGCAGCATGGCGGTGCCGGCCAGCACGTTCTCGCTGATGGCGTGGTCCATGAAGCCATCGGGAGCGATCACCCGCACCTTGCCGGCGCGCACGTCGGCCTCGTCGATCACCCCGCGCACACCGCCGAAGTGGTCGAGATGGCTGTGGCTGTAGATCACCGCCACCACCGGCTTGTGCGGACGCTTGCTGTAGTAGAGGTCGAGGGCCGCGCGGGCGGTCTCGGCCACCATCAGCGGGTCGATGATGATCAGGCCGTCGTCGCCCTCGATGATGGTCATGTTGGCCAGGTCCAGCCCGCGCACCTGGTAGAGGCGCTCGGCGACCTGGAACAGCCCGGCATGGGTATTGAGCTGTGCCATGCGCCAGAGGCTGGGGTTGACGCTGTCCGGCGCCTTCTCGGCGGCGAGGAAATCGTACTGGTGGGTATCCCACACCACGTTGCCCTGGGCGTCCTTGATGCTCCCGGCGAAGGCTGCCACCAACCCGCGCTTGGCGTCGTCGAAGTCCTGCCGGTCGGCGAACGGCAGGCGGCCGAGCACGGCGTGGTTGGCGGCGATCGTGGCCGGGCTCGCCGGCAGCGGCGCGACGGGCTCGGCGGCCGAAGCCTGGCCGGTGAATGCCACCAGGGCGGCCAACAGGGACAGCGGGAGATATCGGCATTGCATGGTCATTACGTCCTTATCGTCGATGTCCGACCGGCGCGCTGCGCTTCGGATCGGCGTAGCTCATATCGGTGTAGAGATGCCCAGCAAGGTCCGGGCGATCAGCATTTTGTGAGTATCGGTGACGCCGTCGCTCAACGGCAGGCTGAGGGCCTCGCGCACCAGGCGTTCCACCTCGCCGGCCCGCGCCAGGCCGTCGGCGCCCTGCAGCTGCACGGCGTTGCGGCAGACCTGCACGGCCATTTCGCTGGCATACCACTTGGCCATGGACACCTGCGGATCGTACGGCAGGCCTGCATCGATCAGCCCATAGGCCCGCCGGCAGAGCAGGCGCGCCGCGTCGGCCAGGGTGGCCATCTCGGCGAGCTGGGCGGCGAGCAAGGTGTCCGGCCCGCCCGCCAGGCGCTGCCGGACAGGTTCGAGGCTGGCCTCCAGCGCGGCGCGCATCAGCCCCACGCAGAGCAGGCCGGTATCGATGCGCGCCACGTCCAGCGCCCGCAGGCTGTCCTGCAGGCCCACGCCATCCTCACCGAGCAACTGGCAGCCCGGCACCCGCGTCTGGCTGAAAAAGACCTGGGCGGTGGATTGGGAATGCAGCGCAATGCACTCGGCGTTGCGCGTGACGAAGCCATGGGCGCGGCGGTCCACCAGCAGGTGCGCCCACTGGTCGTCGGTGCGCGCGGCGACGATGACGAAGTCCGCGTAGTGCCCGTTGGCCACCCAGGTCTGCTCGCCATCGAGGATGAAGTCCTCGCCTTCGCGGCGGGCCGTCACTCGGGGCGTATCCGCCGAGGCCCCCGCATCAAGGCAGAAGGCACCGAAGCTGCGGCCGCCGAGGACATCCGGCAGGTAGCGTTCGCGAATCGCGGCCCGCTGCGCCGGCAAGCCGGCGAGGAAGGCGGCCACGGCCTTGTTGGTCTTCACGCACAGGGCCACGTCCGCCGACAGCGTCCCCAGCTCCTCGAACAACATGGCTTCGGTGAGCCGCGCCAGGCCCAGGCCGCCCTGCTCTTCGGCGATGCTCGCGCCGGGCAGGCCGAATTCGGCGATGCCCTGGGCCAACTCGCGCATGCGCCCCTTGGGCAGGCTGCGGTCGCGGAACTCCCGCGCCACCGGCACCACCTCGCTGTCGAGGAACTTGCGGAAACTCGCTACCGCCAGACGCTGTGCTTCGCTCGGCATCTCGTTATGCATCTGCCCTCTCCCTTCCCCAGTGCGGTGCCACCGTGCAACTCCGGCGCCGGTCCGGCCTGAGCCGGACCGTGATGCGCATCCTCCCTGTCGGAGGGCGCGCCTCAAGCCAGGTGGCGAGCGATGATGAGTTTCTGGATGTGGCTGGTACCTTCGTAGATCTTGGTCACCCGTACGTCGCGGCAGTAGCGCTCCACCGGGAAGTCCGCCAGGTAGCCGTAACCACCGTGGATCTGCAGCGCGTCGGAGCAGACCTTCTCGGCCATCTCGCTGGCGAACAGCTTGGCCATCGAGGCTTCCTTGGCACAGGGCACGCCCATTTCGCAGAGGCGCGCGGCATGCACCAGGTACTGGTGCGACAGCTCGACCCGGGTGGCCATGTCGGCCAGGTCGAAGGCCACGCCCTGCAGCTGGATGATCGGCGCGCCGTAGGCTTCGCGCTCCTGCGCATAACCGACCGCTGCCTGCAATGCGGCGCGGGCGGTGCCGGTGGCCACGGCAGCAATCGCCACCCGGCCTTCGGACAGCGAGCCCATCACGTTGCGGTAGCCGGAGCCCTCGGCACCCAGCAGGTTTTCCGCCGGTACCCGGCACTCATCCAGCTGGATGGCGGCGACCTGGGCCGAACGCTGGCCCATCTTGTGTTCCACGCGGGTCACCACGTAGCCGGCGTGGACCTTCGGTTCGACGATCAGCAGGCTGCTACCCTTCTTCCCGGCGTTGCGGTCGGTCACCGCCAGCACCAGCCCGACGCCCGCCTCGTTGCCGTTGGAGATGAACTGTTTGCTGCCATTGAGCACGTAGTTGTCGCCCTCACGCCGGGCGCTGGTGCGGAAGGCCGCGGTGTCCGAACCGGCGTGGGGCTCGCTGAGCAGGAAGGCGCCGATCCGGCTGCCGTCGGCGATGCCCGGCAGGAACTTGCGCTTCTGCTCTTCATTGCCCAGGCGGGCGATGGTCAGGCCCACCGAGTTGTGCACGTGGATCAGGGTGGCGAAGCCGGTGTCGACGGCGGCGAACTCCTCGATCGCCAGGCAATACTCGACGAAGCTGGCGCCGGAGCCGCCGTAGGCTTCGGGCACCAGCATGCCGAGGAAGCCCAGCTCGGCCACGGCCGCCAGCTCCTCGCGGGGCCAGGCGCCGGTGCGGTCGCGCTCGGCGGCGGTTGGCGCCAGGACCTCGGCGGCAACCTTGCGGGCGCTGTCGCGAATCAGCCGCTCCTGTTCGTTCAGGAAGATCGCGGACGTATCACTCATCTTGCTTACCTCACAATTCAATTCATCAGGGGCGCCGTGCGCGGCGGGCTCAGACGCAACGGGCGACGGGTTCGTCGCGCCGCTCGCTCACGCTCGCCTTCGGCGTGGTAACGACGTTGCACGCGGCGCGGGGCCCGGAGGCACCGACGCCACGCAGCAGGAAATGGGAAAGCGCCGGGATGAGCACCAGTGCGCCCAGCATGTTCCAGACGAACATGAAGGTAAGCAGGATGCCCATGTCGGCCTGGAACTTGATCGGCGAGAAGGCCCAGGTGATCACGCCGGCCGCCAGGGTCACGCCCACCAGGGCGACCACCTTGCCGGTGAAGCGCAGGGCGTGGCGGTAGGCCTCCACCAACGTGGCTCCGGCGCGCTGGCTGGCCAGCTGGATGCTCAGCAGGTAGAGCGCGTAGTCCACGCCGATGCCCACGCCGAGGGCGATCACCGGCAGGGTGGCGACCTTCACGCCCATGCCCAGCACCACCATCAGCGCCTCGCAGAGCACCGAGGTGATCACCAGCGGGACCACCGCGACGATCACTGCGCGCCAGCTGCGGAAGGTGATGAAGCACAGCACCACCACTGCCGCATAGACGTACAGCAGCATGCTCAGGTTGGCCTTCTTCACCACGATGTTGGTGGCAGCTTCGATACCGGCGCTGCCGGCGGCGAGGAGGAACTGGTGCTCTGCCGTGCTGTGCTCGGCGGCGAAGCGCGCGGCGGCCTCGACCACCCGTTCCAGGGTCTGCGCCTTGTGGTCGGCCAGGTAGGCCACCACCGGCATGATCGAGCACTCGGTGTTGAACAGCTCCGGGTTGGTGGTGCTGGCGGTGCGCGCCGCGTAGTTGAGCACGTCCTGGTTCGGCGACAGGGTCAGCCACTTGTTGCTGCCCTCGTAGGAACCGGCAGTGATCTTGCGCACCGCGTCGGCCAGCGACACCGTGCTCTGCACTCCCGGCACCTGCTGCAGGGTCCAGCCCAGGCGGTCCGCCTCGACCAGCGTCTGGTAGGCCAGGCAGCCCTCGGCCGGGGTCTTGACGATCACCGCGAACTGGTCGCTGGACAACGAGTACTTGCTGGTGATGTAGGCGTTGTCCAGGTTGTAGCGCGAGTTCGGACGCAGCTCGGACGCCCCGGCGTCGAGATCGCCGATCTTCAGCTGCGTGCTCAGGGCGAAGCCACCGGCCCCCAGCAGCGCCGCGCCGATCAGCAGCGGCGTGGCCCAGCGGCGCTCGGTGAAGCGCTCCAGCAAGGCCCAGACGCCACCAGCGCTGCGCTGTTCGGCACGCAGGCTGCGCGCGGCGGCGCTGGCGCTGACGCCGGTATAGGACAGCATCACCGGCAGCAGGATGAGGTTGGTGAACACCAGCAGCGCCACGCCGATCGAGGCGGTGATGGCCAGGTCCTGGATCACCGGGATGTCGATCAGCATCAGCACCGCGAAGCCCACCGCGTCGGCGGCCAGCGCCGTCAGCCCGGCGAGGAACAGGCGGCGGAAGGTGTAGCGCGCCGCCACCAGGCGGTGGGTGCCACGGCCGACGTCCTGCATGATGCCGTTCATCTTCTGTGCCCCGTGGGACACGCCGATGGCGAACACCAGGAACGGCACCAGGATCGAGTACGGGTCCAGCTCGTAACCCAGCAGCGCGATCAGCCCCAGTTGCCAGAGCACCGCCACGCAGGAACAGCCCAGCACCAGCGCGGTGCTGCGCAGGCAGCGGGTCCAGCCATAGATGATCAGCGCGGCGATGATGGCGGCCACGGCGAAGTACAGGACCATCTGCCGCAGACCGTCGAGCAGGTCGCCCACCACCTTGGCGAAGCCGACGATGCGCACCTGGATGTCGGCGCCGTCCTGGGCTCCGGAATACTTCGCGCGGATCGTCTCCAGGCGCTTGGACAGCTCCCAGTAGTCGATCGGCTTGCCGCTGTCGGCGTCCTTGTCCAGCAGCGGCACGAACACCATGCTGGAGCGGTAGTCGCCGCCCACCAGGTTGCCCAGCAGCTGCGCGCGGCCGATGTTCTGCCGCAGCTGCTCGATGTCCTGACTGGTGCCGGAATAGTTGTCGGGCATCACCGGGCCGCCGGCGAAGCCCTCCTCGGTCACCTCGTTCCAGCGCACCACCGGCATCCACAGCGACTTGACGTTGGCGCGGTCGACGCCCGGGGTGAGGAAGAGTTCGTCGTTGATCTGCTTGAGGGCCTGCAGGTAGGCCGGGTCGAAGATGTCGCCCTTGCGGTTCTCCACCACCACGCGCACGGCGTTGCCCAAGCCCTTGAGTTCGTCGCGGTACTCCAGGAAGTTGCGGATGTACGGCTGGTTGTGCGGGATGGTCTTTTCGAACGCCGCGTTCAGCGTCAGCCCGCGCGCCTGCCAGGCCAGCAGCACGGTGGCCAGCAGGCAGAGCAGCACCACCACCAGGCGGTGGTTGAAAATCAACCGCTCCAGACGGCTGCCCGATGCGTGATCGAAATCGCGCAGGTCGGCGATGGTCTGCAGGTGGTCGGTGGAATTGTCGATAGCCATCACGTTACCCCGAATGCTGGTGTTCTCATTGCAGGCTTTCCAGGCGCACGCCGCCCAGCCCGACCAGGGCCACCTTGGCGCCCGGCGCCGCGGCCACGGCGAAGTTCGGCGCCGCGCGCGCGACCTTCAGCGGGTGGAAGCTGGCGCCCTGGTCGGTGGAGCGCAGCAGCTCGCCGGACTGGCTGCCCAGGACGATCGAGCCGTCGGCCAGCACGGTGCCGGTGTTGAGCCCGGCGTCGGTGCCGGTCTGTACCTTGTGCCAGCTGGCGCCACCGTCGGTGCTGCGCAGGGCGTTGCCGCGCAGGCCGTAGACCAGCACCACCTCGGGCGTGCCGACGATGCCGAACAGGGTGCCCTGGTAAGGCAGCTCCAGTGCGCGGAAGCGTTGCTGCCGGGCGTCGAACTTGAGCACCAGCCCCTGCTCGCCCACCATGAATAGCGTGCCGGCCGCCGGGCGCATGGCGTACAGGTGCATGCCACGCGGGTTTTCCACGCGGTCGAGCCAGGGCGTCCAGTGCTGGCCGCCGTCCTCGGTGCGCAGGATCAGGTTGAAGGCGCCGATGGCGTAGCCGCGTTTGTCGTCTTCGAACCACACGTCCAGCAGCGGCTTGTCCGCACCCTGCGCAACGGCCAGCTCGGCCTCGTGTTGCAGGCGCGCCGCGTCGGGGTCGTCCGGGTTGGCCGGTCGGCCGTACTGGCGCTGCAGCAGTTCGGCGATCCGCGGGCCGTCGAGCTGGCGCGTCCAGCTGTGGCCGCCGTCGGCGCTGTGCAGGATCACGCCTTCGTGTCCCACCGCCCAGCCCTGCTGGGGGCTGGGAAACGCCAGGGCGTTGAGGTCGGAGCTGACCGGCACCGCGGCCTGGGTCCAGCTCTGACCGTCGTCGGAATACAGGATGTGCCCGCGCTGCCCGGCGACCACCAGGCGCTGCCCGGCCACGGCCAGTGCGTTGAGCGGCGCCTTCAGCGCCAGGGCGCTCGCCGGCGCCGGAACGTCCATGGGTGCGACGAAGGCTGGCTGCGCCGTGACGGCACCCGCCAGCACGGCCAAGCCGAAGGCCAGCGGAACGCCGAGGATTCTTCTGAACATCTGTTGCCCTCACATCGGTTGTGCCCCGGCAGGAAGTCGCCGGGGCGGTGCGGCGGACGCCAGGGCGCCCGCCGCCGTTTCACGCGCGAAGCCGGGCTGGCTCCGCGCGCGACACGCTCTGCACTCAGATACTGGTCTTGAAGGTGAAGTACAGGGCGCCACGGTCCTCGAGCAGGGACTGACTGCCGCTGGGAGTGAGGGCCGCGCCGTTGGCGTTCTTCGAGAAGTCGCCGAAGTAGTCGACGTACTTCAGGTCGAAGCGGTAGCGGCTGTACAGGTCCAGCGCCATGCCGACGGCATAGCTGCCGGCGTCCTCGTTGCCGCCGGAGGCGACCGCCGAGTTGCCCTGCAGGCCCACCGAGTAGCTCAGCGGCATGCTCAGGTCGCCGCCCGGGAACACCTGGTACCAGGTCGGCGTGAAGTTCACCGCCATGGTGTAGGCGTTGCGGGTCACGGCATCGATGTTGGTCGACACGGCCTTGTACTGCGAGCTGCCCTTGAACAGGTTCAGCGGGTCGTCGTTGACCGACACCCAGCGGCTCCAGGTCAGTTCGGTGGCCCAGGAGGCGGCGTCGAACAGCGGCGTGGAGCTGACCGAGCCGATGGCGTTGAGCACGCCATGCACGGTGTCGCCACGGGCGCCGAGGATGTCGCCACGGTCCGGCAGCGCGGACAGTTTGGTCACCCGCGCCGGGCTGCTCACCAGCGGCATGTTGTGGCGATAGTTCAGGTCCAGGCCGAAGCTGATGCCGGCGACTTCCTTGGACAGGCTGAAGCCGTACATGTCGATGTCCGAGCCGTAGTCCATGAAGTACTGGGGCTTGCGGGTCTGCAGCAGGATGACCTGCGGCAGGGTGTCGGAGAAGCGGCGCACGTAGAGGCCCAGGGTGGCGTCCAGCGCCTCCGGGGTCCAGCGTGCCATGACGCCCCAGTCGCCGGAGTCATGCGGCTCGATGTCGTCGCCGTGGGTGGCGCGCAGGTTCGGGGTGAGGATGAACGACTCGCCACCCTGCAGGTAGATGTCGGAGAAGCCCAGGTAGGTGCCCGCCTCCGGCACCCGCGACGGCCGCCATTCGAGGAAGTACTGGGCGGCGAACGACAGCTCCGGGTTGACCTGCAGCTGCGTCGACAGCTGGGTGCGCGGGATGTACAGCTCCTTGGCCTCGATGCCGGGCAGCGCCAGGGCCTTGCCCTGGTCCAGCGGCGCCTGGCCGTAGGAAATGCCGTGGATCGCGCCGCTGCCCAGCAGCGATTCGCCCCAGTTGACGGTGTGGCGGCCGGCACGCATCTGCAGCGGCGAGTCACCCAGGTTGAAGGAGCCGAACACGAAGGCGTCGAGGATTTCGCCCGAGGGGCCTTCGTAGTAGCGGTTGGCGTAGCGGCTCAGACCTTGCGCCGGCCGGCCGTCGCCGTTGAGGTGGTTGGACGTGGCGGTGTTGTCGCCGTCCAGGCTCCCGGCATAGGCATCGTCGTACCAGAGCGCGGCGCTCACGCGCGCACCGTACTTCTGCTTGTAGACCAGGTCGCTCTCGCTGAGGATGTCGATGCGGTTGGCGACGATGCTGTTCTTCTTGAAATTGCGGTCGCCATCGTCGTTGTTGGGGTTCTTCAGGATCGCCTGCTTCTGGTCGTCGATACGCTTGCCGAGGTTGTAACGGAAGGTATTGTCGAAGCGCAGTTGCAGGTCCGGGTTACCGGTATCGATCTCGATGGCCCGGGCATTGCCCGCACCCAAAGCGCACAACACCAGGACGCTCGCGCTCAGTGCCTGGGATACAGCTGGCTGATTCTTCATCATCTTGTTCTTGTCGTTGGCCATGTGTGTGTCCTCTCTCCCCTCGATATCCAGGCCGCGGGCCGATGGCGCGAAGCCAGGAAGACGCTCAATCAGTGATCGAGTGGAGCAAGGGTGCCAGCGGCCGACGAAAGCACTCCCCCCCTTTTTTTGGGGGCACTCCCCCCCTCCTCGCGCGGCCACCCTGACAACCTGGCCGGCGCGCACAGCGGCCGCCGGCAGGCGATCACCAAGGAGCGACGATGGACAACGACAACCGGCCCCGGCACGACGGCGGGCTGACCTATCCCTGTGGCCCCCGTCCGGCCTTCGGCGAGATGCGTGAAGTGGCGCCCGGGGTGCAGTGGACCCGCATGCCGCTGCCACCGTCCCTGGCAGCGATCAACCTGTGGCTGCTGGACGACGACAGCGGCTACACCCTGGTCGACACCGGCATCAACAGCCCCGAGGCGCGCCAGACCTGGGAGCAACTGTTCGATGGCGCACTGCACGGGCGGGCGCTGCAGCGAGTGCTGGTCACCCACCTGCATCCGGACCATGTCGGCCTCGCCGGCTGGCTCTGCGCGCGCTTCGACTGCCGCCTGTGGATGACCCGCCTGGAGTACATGCAGTGCCGGGTACTGGCCGGCGATACCGGACGCGAGGCGCCACCCGAGGGGCTGGCCTTCTACCGCCGGGCCGGTTGGGACGAGGATGCATTGGCGATGTACCGCTCACGCTTCGGCAATTTCGGCCGGATGATCTGGCAGTTGCCCGACAGCTTCCGGCGCATCCGCGACGGCGAGTCCGTGCGGATCGGCAATCACCACTGGGAAGTGGTGGTCGGCGCCGGCCACACCCCCGAGCACGCCTGCCTGTACGATCCGGCGCGGCGCCTGCTGATCACCGGCGACCAGGTGCTGCCGAGGATTTCGTCGAACCTTTCGGTTCACCCCATCGAACCCGACGCCGACCCGATCGGCGACTGGCTGGTCTCGCTGGTGGTGTTGCGCCAGCGCATCGCCGACGACGTACTGGTGCTGCCCGCCCATGGCGAACCCTTCCATGGCCTGCACGCCCGCCTGGACCAGTTGCGCGACAGCCTGCTCGCCACGCTGCAACGGCTGCGCCAGGGCTTGCAGCGGCCACGGCGCGCGATCGATACCTTCGAACTGCTGTTCTCCCGGCCGATACCCATGACCGACGGCAGCCTGATGAGCCTGGCGACCGGGGAAAGCCTGGCGCACCTGAACCACCTGCTGCATCGCGGCGAACTGGAAGTCGAGACCGACAGCGACGGCGTCGCCTGGTATCGCCTGCGCAGCGAAGCCGCCACCGAGGAAACCTCAGCATGAGCAAGCCACAACCCGAAGTCCTGGAAGCCTACGCCTACGCCCAACCAATCCCGACCCGCTGGATGGACAACGACGTCTATGGCCACGTCAACAACGTCGTCTACTACAGCTACTTCGACACCGTGGTGAACAGCTACCTGATCCGCCATGGCGTCCTGGACTACCTGGCCGGCGACACCATCGGGCTGGTGATCGAAACGCAGTGCAACTACTTCGCTTCGCTGAGCTTCCCCGATACCGTCAATGCCGCGCTGCGCGTCGCGAGCATCGGCAACTCCAGCGTGCGCTACGAGATCGGGCTGTTCCGCAATGACGAGCGGACCTGCGCGGCCAAAGGGCATTTCGTGCACGTCTACGTCGACCGCGAAACGCGCCGCCCGGTGCCCCTGCCCGCAGCGCTGCGCCAGGTGCTGGAAGGCCTGCAGGTTCAGGCCGAGCCGGCCTGAAGGCTCGGGCGGCGCCAGCCAGCGCCGCCCGGCGGTTTCAGCGGGTGCCGCACTGGATGTCGAGGGTCAGCGCGTTCAGGTAGGAATTCTCGGCCACGTGGCGGACCAGCGCCGCGAACTCCTCCGGCCGGCCCATGCGCCGGGGGAACAGCAGGCCGTTGACGATGGTTTCGGAGACCTTCGCCGGCATGCCGGCGGACATGCCCGACTCGAACAGGCCCGGCGCCAGGCTCACCACGCGGATGCCATGCTCGGCCAGGTCACGGGCGATCGGCAGGGTCATGCCGATGACCCCGGCCTTGCTCGCGCTGTAGGCCGCCTGGCCCATCTGCCCTTCGCGCGCGGCGCCGGACGCGGTATTGATGATGACGCCACGCTCGCCGCCCTCGTCCGGTTCATTGGCGCTCATCGCCAGGGCCGCATGGCGGATGACGTTGAAGGTGCCGGTCAGGTTGACCGCCAGTACGCGGTTCCACAGTTCGGTGGGGAACAGCTGGCCCTTGGAGAGGGTCTTGCTTGGGCCGAGGATGCCGGCGCAGTTCACCGCCAGGTGCAGGCCACCCAGCTCGCCCACCACCTGCTCGATGGCGGCACTGACACTGGACTCGTCGGCCACGTCGACGGCGATGCCGCGGATTTCGCCGCCCAGCGCGGCGTCCAGGCGCTCCTGCTGCAGGTCCAGGCCGACCACCCGCACGCCGGCGGCAGCCAGGGCGCGACAGGTGGCGAGGCCGAGCCCCGAAGCGGCCCCGGTGACGATGGCGACCTTGTTGTGCAGATTCATGCGCGTGCTTCTCCCAGGTTCGTGATTCGTACGGCCACTGCGGCCGGCCGTCGAGCTTAGGCAGCGTCTGGCGCGGGCGTCCCACCCCCTTTTTAGGGGGTAGCGGACGTCCGCCGGGGCCTCGAAAAAGCGCGGGATTGACGGTCCTTGACGCTCTCCGGACACTCCAGTACGGTCGCCTTTGCACCTTCATGCCTGACCGCGCCACCGCCCCCGAGAAGGGCCGGCGTTCGCGGCCAACCATCAAGCGTCAGGGAAAAAATGACAATAAATCCCGCCCGACACCTGGTGTCGACCAAGTTCTCCCCGCCGCGCATCGGCACCAAGCACGTGCCGCGCGCCAACCTGATCGCCCAGCTCGACCAGATGCACGAGTGCCGCCTGGCGCTGATCACCGGCGCCGCCGGCTACGGCAAGACCACCCTGCTGGCGCAATGGCGCCAGGCCCGCCTGAAGGCCGGCGCCGAGGTTGCCTGGATCTCGCTGACCGCCGACGACAAGGGCTACGCGCCCTTCTGCACCGCGCTGATCGAAGCGCTGCGCCGGCTGGGCGTCGGCGTGGAGTTCGACCTGCTGCAGGAAGACGGCACCGCCACCGCGATGGACGCCACCATCGCCGCCATCGTCGATGCCGCGGAGAACCTGTCCAAGGAGCTCTACCTGATCCTCGACGACTACCACCACGTCGAGGTGCCGCTGGCCCACAAGCTGGTGCAGAAACTGCTCGACCAGGGCCCCGGCAACCTGCACCTGGTGATCGCCTCGCGGGTGGCGCCACCGCTGAGCCTGTCGCGCCTGCGAGTGATGCAGCAGGTGGTGGAGATCGAGAGCGTCACCCTGCCCTTCGACCCCGCCGAGACGCGTACCTTCGTCGAGGAGAACCTCGGCCGCGACAAGCTCAACGCCGACGAACTGAACCTGATCCACGAACTCACCAGCGGCTGGCCGTCCTGCCTGCAGCTGATCGTGATCATGCTGAAGAACCGCCCCGACACCCGTTCCATCCTGCATGACCTGATCTGGCGCTCCAGCGACCTGCAGACCTACCTCAGCGAAGAGGTGGTCGAGCACCTGCCGGCCGAACTGGTGGAGTTCGCCGAGGCGCTGTCGCTGTTCCGCCGCTTCAACGCCGCCATGGCCCGCGCGGTGACCGACAGGGCCGACGCCGCCGAGCTGATCAAGCGCATGGAGGACGAGAACCTGCTGATCTACCGTGTCGACTCCGACGACCGCCTCGCCTGGTACCGCCTGCACCCACTGTTCGGCGAGTTCCTCGCCACCCGCCTGGCCCGCCACGGCGGCGACCTGCAGAAGCAACTGCACCAGCGCGCGGCACGCTGGTTCGCCGAGCACCGCTGCCTGACCGAAGCCGTGCGCCACGCAAGCCTGGGCGAGGACCTGGACTTCGCCACCCAGGTCATCGAGCGCACCGCGCCCTCGACCTGGAGCCTGGAGTACCTGGGGCCCACGCTGCACCTGCTGGAGCGCCTGCCCGAAGAGGTGCTGCTACGCCACAAGCGCCTGCTCTTCCTCGCCTGCCTGACGGTGTCGCTGACCTCGCGGCCGGCTCGGGCCAAGGCCTGGCTGCAACACCTGAGCACGGCGGACCTGCAGGGGCTGCCGGAAATCGCCAACGGCCTGCCGATGATCCGTGCCGCCATCGCCGTGCAGGACGACGACACCGATCTGGTCATCGAACTGCTGGAGCCGCTGCGCGATGCCAGCGTGGAGAACCCCTTCCTGCGCTACGTGCTGCTGTCGGCGCTGACGGTCGCCTACTCCGCGGCCGGCCGTTACAGCGACGCCCGCCGGCTGTTCGACCAGCACCCGATTCCTCCCGAGGACCGTGGCAACGACATGGCCATGGTCGCCGAATTCTCCAGCGCCACCAACCTGGTCGCCGCCGGCAACTTCCGCGATTTCGAGAAGGTCGGTTCGCAGCTGCTCGAGCACTCCACCCGTGAGGGCGGCAACCGCTCCATCTGCGCCAACCTCTGCGCCAGCGCCCTGACCGAGGTCTTCTACGAACTCGACCGCATCGACGACTCCCGCGAGACCATCGCCAACCGCTTCGGCCTGCTGCATTCCTCCGTGCCGGACGTGATCGTGCGCACCAACGTCACCCGCGTACGCCTGGATCTTTTGCAGAAGGGCTCCGAGGCCGCGCTGGCGTTCCTCGAACAGCAGATCGCCCACCTGCGTTGCCTTGGCCAGGTCCGCCCGGTGGCGCAACTGCTGGGCGAGGAAATCCGCGTACTACTGCTCAAGGGCAGCCGCGGCCGGGCCGGCGAACTGCTGGAAACCCTCGACGAACTGGCTCGCCAGCATGGCACCGAGCGCGGCGCCCGTGCCGAACTGCCGGCGATTGCCGCACTGGCCCGCGCGCGCGTCCTCAAGGCCGAGGACTCGGAACAGACCCTGGCCCAACTGGAGATCGTTCGCGCCTACGCCAAGGCCTTCGATCGCGGCCGCATGGCGGTGCTGGCCGACCTGCTCGCGGCCTCCGCGCTGGAAGACCTCAAGCGTCCCGACGAAGCCCTGCAGCGCGCACGCCAGGCGGTCAGCGACGGACAGCGCTTCGGCCTGGTCCGCACCTTCATCGATGAAGGTCCGCTGGCGGAAAGACTGCTCGCCCGCCTGGTCGAGGAGCAGGCGGTGGAAGGCGAGGTGCTGGCCTACACCGAGGAACTGCTCGCCAAGCTCAACGACCCCTTCGCGGTCAACGCCAGCGCTCCCCGCCCGCGCCGCGCCCTGCCGGCGAAGACCCAGGCCGTGCTGACCAAGCGCGAGATCGACATCCTCGCGCTGGTGGCCCAGGCCATGTCGAGCAAGCGCATCGCCCATACGCTGGACATCACCCTGGAAACGGTGAAGTGGAACCTGCGCAACATCTTCGCCAAGCTCGGTGTGTCCAGCCGTTACGACGCGATGATCTGGGCGAAGAACCACAACCTGATCGAGTAACGCCGCACCTGCCGAACACCCCGGGCGCCGCCGCGCGCCCGGTTCCTCCCGAGCGTCTTTTCCGCAGCGCCGATCGCGTCGCCGGCCGCGCCGACGCGATTGGCATCGAATGACAAATCAATGGCGTAGCCCAGCGATTCGCAACAACTCCCGGATGTCACCTTAGGTCGCACTCAAGACCACCGGGAACTCTCTCCATGCTCACCGCAGCTCGCATCGCCGCAGGCACTCTCAGCCTGCTCCTCGCTCACCTCGCCGTCGCCGCCGAATGCGACGCCAGCGCCGGGCAGAAGGCCTTCCAGAACAAATGCGCGGCCTGTCACGCCCTCGACCAGGACAAGGTCGGCCCCCACCTGTCCGGCATCGTCGGCCGGCCCATGGGCGCCGTCCAGGGTTACGCCTATTCCGCGGGCCTGGCCGGCGCCGGGCAGACCTGGAACCTGGAGCGCCTCGACCAGTGGCTCACCGCTCCGGCACGAATGATCCCCGACACCAACATGGCCTTCGGCGGACTGCGCAACGCAGACGAGCGCAAGGCGGTGCTCTGTTACCTGCAGAGCCAGGGCTGATTTCGGCGCGGGCGGAGTCACAGGCGGCTGGCCACGCGCAGCCGCCGGATACATGGCACAACCACAACAAGGATAAGAACAGTGCGTATCACCTCCTTCAAACGCTGCCTGCTGGCAGCGGCCGTTTCATCGGGCACGCTGCCCTCGGCATTCGCGGTGTCCTTCAACATCGGTGAAATCCAGGGGCAATTCGACTCCACGCTGTCCATCGGCGCCAGCTGGGCAACCGCCAACCCCGACAAGGACCTGATCGACGTCACCAATGGCGGTCGCGGCTACTCCTCCTCCGGCGACGACGGCCGGTTGAATTTCAAGAAGGGCGAAACCTTCTCGAAGATCTTCAAGGGCGTGCACGACCTCGAACTGAACTACGGCGACACCCGGGCCTTCGTCCGTGGCAAGTACTGGTACGACTTCGAGCTCAAGGACGAGAACCGCCCGTTCAAGCAGATCAGCGACGACGGCCGCACCATGTCGACACGCTCGTCGGGGGCGGAATTTCTCGACGCTTTCATCGCCCAGCGCTACGAGATCGCCGGCCGCCCCGGCGACGTACGCCTCGGCAAACAGGTGGTGAGCTGGGGCGAGAGCCTGTTCATCGGCAACTCGATCAACGCGATCAACCCGCTGGACGTGGTGGCGCTGCTGCGCCCCGGTTCGGAAATCAAGGAAGGCCTGATTCCGGTCAACATGCTCTACGTCTCCCAGGGGCTGACCGACAGCCTGAGCCTGGAAGGCTTCTACCAGTTGCAGTGGAAGCCCTACGCCCTGCCCAACTGCGGGACCTTCTTCGGTGCCGACCCGGTGCCCAAGGGTTGCAACAACAACCTGAACGCAGGGCTGGCCGAGGTCGCGCCGCTGGAGCCGATCGCTGCCGCCGCGGGCCTGGGCTTCGGCTTCGAGGACCCGCGCATCGGCAACGAAGGCGTGATCATCCCGCGCCTGAAGGACCACGAACCGCGCGACGGCGGCCAGTACGGCATGGCCCTGCGCTGGCTGGGGGACAGCACGGAGTACGGCGCGTACTACATCAACTACCACTCGCGAAAACCCAAGTTCAGCCTGCTCACCGCCACTGGCGTGAGCGACTTCATCCAGAACGATCCGACCTTCGCCGCCCTCTCGCCACAGGAGCAGATGGCGCTCGGCATCGCCACCGGTGCCGGCAACACCCATTACTTCATCGACTACCCGGAGAACATCCACCTCTTCGGCCTGAGCTTCGCCACCCAATTGCCCACGGGCACCGCCTGGAGCGGCGAGATCAGCTACCGCCCCAACGAGCCGCTGTCGATCAATACCGCCGACCTCGCCGGAGGCGCGCTGAACCCGACCTTCCGGGCGCTCACCGGCAGCGATGTCGAACCCACGGTACCCGCCGAGGAAGGCCAGGTACTGCAAGGCTGGAAGCGCAAGGAAGTAACCCAGGCGCAGACCACCTTCCTGCATGTATTCGACCCGTTGCTGGGCGCCGACTCGATGAGCCTCGCCGCGGAATTCGGCGTGACCCACATCGGCGGCCTGGAGTCGCTGGACAAGCAACGCTACGGGCGCGACTCGGTGTTCGGCGACGTCGTCCAGGGCGGCCGCCACGGCTACTACACCCAGACCTCCTGGGGTTATCGCGCCTACAGCGCACTGAAGTACACCAACGTTTTCGCCGGCATCAACCTGACCCCGAACCTGGGCTGGTCCCATGACGTGGACGGCTACGGGCCGACCTTCAACGAAGGCTCCAAGGCCGTAAGCCTCGGCCTGGATGCCGACTACCGCAACACCTACACCGCCAGCCTCAGTTACACCAACTACTTCGGCGGCGACTTCAACACCGACATCGACCGCGACTACGTATCGCTGAGTCTTGGCGTGAACTTCTGACCGGAGCCTGAACACGATGAACCGAGATACCTTGCTTAAAGGCGCCCTGCTGAGCCTGTCCCTGCTGGCGGGCAGCGTGCTGGCCGCCGTCACTCCCCAGGAAGCCGACAGCCTGGGCAGCAGCCTGACGCCACTGGGCGCGCAGAAGGAAGGCAACGCCGACGGCAGCATCCCGGCCTGGACCGGCGGGCTGCCGAAGACCGCCGGCGCCGTGGACGCCAAGGGCTTTCTCGCCGACCCGTTCGCCAGCGAGAAGCCCCTGTTCGTGATCACCGCGAAGAACGCCGAGCAATACCGTGCCCGTCTCACCGAAGGGCAGATGGCGCTGTTCAAACGCTATCCCGACACCTACCGCATTCCCGTCTACCCAACCCACCGCACCGCCAGCGTCCCGCCGGCGGTCATGGCCGCCGCCAAGGACAGCGCCCTGCACGTCGCCTCGGTCAACGACGGCAGCGGCCTGTCCGGCTTCAAGCCGGGCAGCTACTACGCATTCCCGCTGCCCAGGAACGGCGTAGAGGTGGTCTGGAACCACTTCACCCGCTACATGGGCGACAGCTACAAGCGCGGCTTCATCCAGGCAACGCCGCAGGTGGACGGTGCCTACACCCCCGTGCGCTTCGAAGAGGAGCAGGTCTACCCCAGCCAGGTGGCCGATCTGCCGGCGGAGGATGCCGGCTCCCTGCTCTACTACTACAAGCAGCGGGTGCTCGAACCCGCGCGCCTGGCCGGTACCGTCGCCCTGGTCCACGAGACCATCGACCAGGTCAATAACCCGCGCCGCGCCTGGGTCTACAACGCCGGACAACGCCGCGTACGGCGCGCCCCGCAGCTCGCCTACGACGGGCCGGGTACCGCCTCCGACGGCCAACGTACCGCCGACAACCTGGACATGTACAACGGCGCCCCGGATCGCTACGACTGGAAGCTGATCGGCAAGAAGGAGCTGTACATCCCGTACAACAGCTACCGGCTCGAATCGCCGACCCTCAAGTACGACGAGATCATCAAGGCCGGGCACATCAATCCGGACCACACTCGCTACGAGCTGCACCGGGTCTGGGAGGTGGTCGCCACCGTCAAGCCCGACGCCCGGCACGTCTACGCCAAGCGGCACTTCTATATCGACGAGGACACCTGGCAGATCGCCGAAGTGGATCACTACGATCGCCAGGGCCAGCTCTGGCGGGTCGCCGAAGGCCACGCCCTGTACCGCTATGACCGGCAGACCAGCTACCTGGCGGCGGAAACGCTCTACGACCTGATCTCCGGGCGCTACATGGTGGTCGGCCTGCGCAACGAGGAACCGCGCAACACCCAGTACGGCATCACCGCCAAGGCCTACGACTTCACCCCGGCGGCGCTGCGCACCGACGGCATGCGCTGATCACCGGCTCGCTGCGGGCACGCCCGGCATGGCGTGCCCCCTCCCCACGCCCTATCGGCCCGCGCGCCATAGGGCGTTGCGCATTCGGGCGCAAGCCCTGCCGACAGTGGTTGGCATCCAATGGCAAGTCCTTGGCGCGTCCTGGCGATTAGCCGACGTCCCGCTCTGGCAAGGTGATTGTCAGCTGCCGCAAGGCATTCCGATGAGAAGAACAAGAGGTGGACATGAGCAACAAGCAGAACGATGGCGTCAGCCGCCGCAAATTCCTGCGCAACGCCGGCGTGGTCGGCGCGGTGGGCGCAGCAACGGTCGTCGGTAGCAGCCAGCTTGCGGCGGCCGTCGCTGCCGACCCCAAGCAGCACGCCCGCAACCCCGATTGCGACTACGACGTGATCGTCATCGGCGGTGGTTTCGCCGGCGTCACCGCCGCCCGGGACAGTATGAAGAACGGCTACCGCACCCTGGTCCTTGAGGCTCGCAACCGCCTGGGCGGACGTACCTTCAGCAGTGAATTCGCCGGCCACAAGGTCGAACTCGGCGGCACCTGGATTCACTGGACCCAGCCCTTCGTCTGGGCCGAGGTGCAGCGCTATGGATTGCCGCTGAAAGAAACGCCCGAGCCCTTCGTCGAGGACAAGCAGACCATCTATGTGGCGCAGGACGGCAAATCGATCGAGCTCAAGGGCAAGGACATGATCGAGGTGGCCAAGGCGATCAACACCTACTTCGCCGATGGCCGCAAGCTCTGGGAGCGTCCGTATGACGCCAGGCACACCTGGAACGAGCTCCTCGCCGTCGACGACATGAACGCCGCGGCACGCTATGCGCAGATCGAACTCACCCCGCTGCAGCGCACCATCGTCGATGGCTACATCGCGGCCATCGCCCATACCACCAGCGACAAGGCGTCCTATGCGGACGTGGTGCGCTGGTTTTCGGTGGCCGGCTGGGACCTGCCGCTGTTCATTGATGCCTGCGGCCATTACTCGTTCAAGGACGGCACCATCAGCCTGATCAACGCCATGCTGGAAGAAGGCAAGCCGGAAGTGCGCCTGTCCACGCCGGTCACCAAGGTCGAGGACCAGGGCAAGCGGGTGCTGGTCACCACCCAGCAGGGCGACGTCATCAGCGCCGCCGCGGTCATAGTCGCGGTGCCGATGAACGTTCTGCCGCGCATCGCCTTCACCCCCGCGCTGGACCCGGCGCTGGTGGAAGCGGCCAAGGAGAAGCACACCGGCAGCGGCATCAAGGTGTTCATCCGGACCAAGGGAGCCCTGCCGGGCGGCGGCAAATGGCTGGGTGTGGGCAGTTCGGAGCACCCGATCAACCTGCTGGCGACCTACGCCAAGGGCGAGGACCACACGATCTTCGTCGGCTTCGGGGCCGATCCCCAGAAGCTCGATATCCAGGACCGCGACGCGGTGCAGAAAGTGGTCGACAGCTTCTTCCCGGGACTGGAAGTCGAGCAGTGCTACGGCTACGAATGGACTCTGGACCCTTACGCCCAGGGCACCTACTGCAGCTACAAGCCCAAGTGGTTCAAGAAGTACTACGACCACTTCCAGAAGGACCGCGGCCGGGTGATCTTCGGCCAGGGCGACCATGGCGAAGGTTGGCGCGGCTTCATCGATGGCGCCATCAGCGCCGGCCGACAGTCGGCGCTGCGCACCCACAAGCTGCTTGGCTGACACCTGGCAGCTCTGGCCCCGCCAGGCGCGCTCCCGCCCGGCGGGGCCTTTTTCATTTCCCCTCGCGCTGGCGGAATTCCCGTGGCGTCAGGCCGGTCCAACGGCGGAAGGCGCGGGTGAAGGAGCTGGCTTCGTTGTAGCCGATACGCTGGGCGATCTCGGTCAGGCTGCACGCCGACTGGCGCACCAGCTCGATGGCCAGGCCCTGGCGAATCTCCTCCACCAGTTCGGCGAACTCCAGCTCCAACGCCTGCAGGCGACGCTGCAGGGTGCGCTTGCTCATGCATAGCTCCTGCGCCATGTGCTCCAGGGTGACCTTGCCGGTGGCCAGGTTCGTTTCGATCACCAGGCTCAGCCGGGTGGTCAGGTCGGTATCGGCGAGGCGCCGCCGGCGCTCTTCCTCCAGTCCCGGAATCAGCATCTGGTAGAGCCGCAGGTCGGCCGTCACCAGCGGCTCGTCGAGCATCGCTCCCGGCCACAGCATCAGGTTCGCCGTCTGGTCGAACGACAAGGGGCACTGGAACGTCTGCTGATGCAGGCTGATGTCGGCGGGCTGCGGGTGCATGAAGGCCACCCGCAGTGGCATGTATTTGTTGTCCGTGTATTGGCGAAGACGCGCGAACAGGGTCCCGATGGCGAACTCGGCGTCCTGCCGCCGGTGGGTGACACTGGGATCGGTGATGCGGTAGCGGATTTCCAGATTGCCGGTATTCAAGCGCCAGCTGAGCTCGTTGGCCTGCGCATGGACGACAAGGTAACGGCAGGCGCACTCCAGCATCTGGCGCACGTTCGCCGCGCTGCGCACCGCCAGACTGACGCCGCCCATCAGGTTGCCATCGGACGCCCCATCCAGCAGCCCCAACCCCAGCCGCAGGCCGAAGAAAGGGTCGCCCTGCGCCGCGGTCCGCTCCAGCAGTGCGTTGTACTGGCCGAGTGGAATCTTCGCATCCGGCCGTTGCAGGACTTCCTCGCTCAGGCCGACGGCCGCCAGGTGCGGCTTGAAGGCGGCACCATGGCGCTGCATGAGGGCTTCGGTAAAGACTGTGTGCTTGAGTCTGGACATGGGGTACACGGCCTCCTGGCGTCAGAGGTTCTTGTTATCGCTGGCGCGTGGCCGAGCCCCGCCTGCTTCTTGGTTCTCCGGCCGAATATCGCCGGCCGGAGGGGCAAGCTAGCAAAGCCGGAAAATCCCGACAATATGTCGCGGGCATGCCTCTGGCAATGCCGCTGCGGCGCGGCGAATGGCGTCAGATGACAAGCCGATGGCGCGTCATAGCGATTCAGGCGGCGAACAAGTCTGCGAAGGTCAGCGTTACGGTTGCCGGCGGGCTTTCCGGCCCATTGGCGTCACTGGAGGAACATCGATGAAACCCCGCTTCGCCCCTATGGCCCTTCTCGGCGCCCTGCTGCTGGCCCCGCCGGTCTTCGCCCAGGCGACACCGCCCAACATCGTCATCATGCTTTACGACAACCTCGGTTACGGCGAACTGGGCGTCTATGGCGGCGGCCCCCTGCGCGGAGCCGAGACACCGCGCATCGACGAACTGGCGCGCGAAGGCGTGCGCCTGACCAATTTCAACGTCGAGGCCCAGTGCACCCCGTCGCGCTCGGCGCTGATGACCGGGCGCTTCTCGATCCGCTCCGGCACCTACCGCGTACCGCGCATCGGCGAGCCGGATGGCCTGACCCAATGGGAGGTCACCCTCGCCGAGCTGCTCTCCGCGCGCGGCTATGCCACCGGCATCTGGGGCAAGTGGCACCTGGGCAGCAGCGACGGGCGGCTGCCCACGCAGCAGGGCTTCGACGAGTGGTATGGCACGCCGCGCACCTTCGACGAGGCGATGTGGTCCGCCACGGACATAGCCACCGACCTCACTCCGGCTCCCGGTAGCAAGCAAGGCTGGGACGCCAACCTGGTGCCCCCGCAGTACATCTACGAGTCCCGGCGCGGCGAGCCGCCACGCAAGGTCAAGCCCCTGGACCTGGCCAGCAAGCGCACGCTGGATGAGGAACTCACCGCCAAGGCCAGCGCCTTCATCAAGCGCAACGCCCAGGCGGGCAAGCCGTTCTTCGCCTACATCCCGTTTTCCCTGCCGCACATGCCGACGCAGCCCAACCCGGCCTTCGCCGGCAAGACCGGCAACGGCTCCTGGGCGGACTCCCTGGCCGAGATGGACTACCGCGCCGGGCAGGTCCTCGATGCGCTGCAGGAGGCCGGTGTCGCCGACAACACCCTGGTGATACTCACCAGCGACAACGGCGGCGAAGCGCGGCGTCCCTGGCGCGGCGCCAACGGACCCTGGCGCGGGACCTACTTCACCGCCATGGAAGGCGGCATCCGCGCGCCCTTCATCCTGCGCTGGCCGAACCACGCGGCGGCGGGCCGGGTCAGCAACGAGATCGTGCATATCGTCGACCTCTACACCACCCTCGCCCACGTGGCCGGCGCCGAAGTGCCGCAGGACCGCGCGGTGGACGGAGTCGACCAGCAGGATTTCCTGACCGGAAAGCAGGCGGAGTCCAATCGCCAGGGCTTCCCGATCTACGTCGCCGACCGTCTTACCGCTGTCAAGTGGCGCAACTGGAAGATGCACTTCATCCAGCAGGACGAGATGTTCGATCCGCCCCAACCGCTGGCGATTCCACGCATCTACAACCTGTTGACCGACCTGCGTGAAGAAGACGATGTCGCCATCGAGAACACCTGGCTGCTCAAGCCAATGATGGGCATCGTCGGGCGCCTCAAGACCAGCCTGGCCCAGTATCCGCCCATCGAGAACGGCGCACCCGATCCCTACATCCCACCGGCGCCCGCGCAGAAGCCGGAAAAGAAATGACTCACGGCGAAGAGCGGGTGCTCCTCACCGTGAGTCCGCGGCCAACAATGGCCGATCAAGGCATGTTGGTGGCTGACCGCGAGTCCATGCGCTGGGTGACCGCCTCGGGGTAGTAGGCGATCTTCAGCGTGCGACGCTGCCCCATCAGTTGGCCCTCCCCGTACCAGGTGATGTTGTCCTGGCGCAGGGTCATACCATCGTTGCTGTACTCGTACTCCCCACCATTGGAAGTGCCGAAGGCGAACCGCTGGTTGTCCAGGCGCTTGATATCGAAGCGCGTACCCGGCAAGGGCATCTGCTGCTTGACGCGCTGGAGGAACGCCGGCGCGAGCTCGGAGAACAGCTCGCGGGTGCGCGCCTGGTACTGGGCGTCGGTCAGGCCCGGAGTCTGCTGCAGCTTGTCGGCGATCAGGCTGAAGTACTCGGCGTCGGTACGGGCCAGGGCGATACGCACCGCCATGACCTCGGCCAGCCGCGCCTGGTCGATCCGCAGCTTGCCGTCGGCGCCCTTGCCGGCAGCGAGGAACTCGTTGCCGTCGACCTGGATCAGCGGCGCGGTCGCCAGGTAGGCGGCACAGGCGATCTGCTGCCCGGTACGGTTGCCGCTGACCAGTAATGCGGTCACGCCGCCCTTCTTCTTCAGGTTCTCGCTGTTTTCACCGCTGGCCGCGACGAAGCGATCGACCTCCGCCTGGCTGGTCTCGCCGCGGGCCAGGCCGCAGATATGCTGCATCACCGCCGGATTGCGCTTGCCGTCCACCAGGGGCGTCATGCTGAACAGGGCGTTGCGGATCACCGGCAGCGCCGGGTATTCCAGCGTGCCGAGGGCCTTGGCGGGTGTGACGGTGGTTGCGGCGGTCTGGTCGCTGCCCTTGCAGCCGGACAGCAGGCAAAGCGGCAGGAGCATCGCGGTCAGCCATTTGCTGTGGGTAGTCATGGCTCGTTCCTCATTCTTGATGGGTTTGCGCCAGGCTGGCGCTGGATTCGACGACGACCCGGCGGTCCGCCGCCAGGCAACGGATCAACTCGGCACGCGGTGCATCCGGGCAGGCTGCAAGCGGCTCGGCCGCACCGACGCCACGTACCTGCATCAGCGCCGCCGGCACGCCGGCAGCGGCCAGGTAGTCGCGCACGGCCTCGGCGCGCCGGCGGGACAGGTCGAGGTTGTAGGCCGGCGATCCGAGGCGGTCGGTGTGTCCGGTAATGCTGATCCGTTGCGGATGCTGCGCCTTGAGCTGCGTGGCCAGGCGTCCGAGGCTGTCGCGGCCGGCGTCGCTCAGGCTGGCGCTGCCGAAGGCGAAAGTGGCGTCGCCGGCCAGAGTGACGCGCTGCGCCGGTTGGACGGCGGGCTCGGCAACAGGCGCGGGCTTGAGCTGGCCGAGGCAGTCGGCGGGCAGGAACAGGAAGCTCTGCGCCTGCATGTCCTTGTCGAACAGCACCTTGTACTGGCAGACCAGGTCAGCCTGATTGGCACGACGGAAACGCAGGATGTAGTCCCACTCACGTACGCCGAACAGGCCTTCGTTGAAGTGAGGGGCGCCGAGCAGTTCGTAGAGCTGCGCCTTCGCCATGCCCGGCTGAACCTTGAACAGGTTTTCCAGGTTCACGTAGCTACCCTGCGGACGATAGGAATCACCGATGGCGGGGAACTTCGGTGCACTGCTGTGGCCCTGCTGGTCGACGGTGCTGAGGTTGCCGCAGGCCGCCAGAAGCAGGCCGGCGCAGGCCATGGCCAGGGTACGTACGACGGGGGATTTGAAAGTGTTCATCTTGATCTCCTGGGGACGGCCCGGCCGAAGCCGGGCCCGGATGGATAAACTCACCACTGGTAACCGACACCGGCGGCAATGCCGGCATCACCCTGAGTGCTGGAAGTGGCCTGCAGCTTGGTCACCCACTTGCCGTTGTCGGATATCCGCGAGACGCCGACGGCCAGCGCGCCCTGTCCGCGGTAGTTGCCCAGGCCGACGGCGGCCATGCTCGCGCCCGGTACGTAGGGTTGCGGCAAGGTCGCCATGGCCATGGCCCCGGCGATGCCGGCGCTGAGGATGTCGTCCTGTTTCTTCAGGTCGTGGCGCAGCGCGTTGTAGCGGGAGTCGGTGTAGTCGTAGAACTGGTTGGAGATGTCACCCATGCTCTGTTGCAACTGGCTGACGTTCACCGCATCGCTCGGCGCCGTGCCTGCGGCCACGTTGGTGATCTGCCGTTCGTTGCCGGCACTGCCGACGGACACGCTGTTGGCGCGATCGGCCGTCGAGTTCGCACCCAGCGCCACCGAGTTGTCTGCCCCAGCCTTGGCGCCATTGCCCAGTGCCGTGGCGTTCTGGCCGCTCGCCCGCGAGCGGGTGCCGATGGCCGCGCTGTTGGCGCCGGCAGCCTCGGCGCCGGCACCGCCGGCAACCGAATCAGCCCCGGTGGACTTCGGCTTGGGCAGGTGGCTGGTGTTGTTCACCTGGAACATGCCGTCGGTGCCGTTCTGCACCTTGCTCACGTCGCCCTCGACGTTGGTCACCCGGTTGTCGAGCTTGCTGACGTTGGTCGTGACGTTGGCGACCTGGGTGTTGACGTTCTGGATGGAGTCGTCGGTGTACTGCTTGGACTCGGCCACGGCGCCGTCGAGCTGGCGCAGGTTGACCGCATCGGTGGCTTGCTTGCCATCGGCGACGTTGCTGAGGGTACGGGTTTCACCGGTGGCGGCATTGCCCACCGAAACGGTGCCGACGCTGGCGTTGGCCGCGTTGGAGTACTTGCCGATGTAGCTTTCCGCGCCACGGCCGTTGTCGCTGGCGCCTTGCCCCAGGGCCACACTGCCATCGGCCGTGGCACTGGCGCCCTCGCCCATGGCGACGGAGCCATTGCCGCTGGACTGGGCGTTCGGACCCACGGCGACGGAATCGGCACCACTGGCAACCGAGTCGGCCTTGGTCGAGTTGGCGTGGAAATACTTGATGCCGCCACCATTGTTGATGCTGGTGATGCTGCCCTCGACGTTGGTGACGCGACCATCGATGTTGCTGACCTGGGCGTTGGTCTCGTTGAGCTGGGACATGTTCACCGCGTCGCTGTCGTTCTCGCCGCGAGCGACGTTGGTGATCCTGGTACCGCCATTTTTGGTCAGGCTGTTATAGGTTGGGCCGCCCAGGGTGATGCTGTCGTGGCTGCTGTTGTCGTACATCACCGCATCAGCCACTGCACCGCTGGTGATGGCCTTGAGCTGGGCGACGTTGACCGCATCGGTGTCGTCGGCACCGGCCGACAGGCCGGTCACGCGGCGGTCGCCGATGTTGACTTCGCCCGTGGCGGTACCGCCCACCAGGTAGGCTTCGTGGCCCAGGGTGCTGCCGTTGGCGATGGAGCCGGCGCCCAGGGCAACGCTGCCGTCATGGCTGGCGATCGCGCCCATGCCGATGGCCACCGAGTCCACGCCAGAGGCGATCGAATCGGTGCCGGTGGAGTTGGCGTGGAAGTACTTGGTGCCGGTGTCGTAGATGTTGGTGACACGACCGTCAAGGTTGGTCACGTCGCCTTCCACGTTCGTCACCCGGCCATCCAGGTTGGTGATCTTGTTGGTATTGGCATCCACCTGCTGGTTGGTCGCGTTCAGTTGCGAGCCGTTGACCGCGTCGGTCGAGTCAGCGCTGATGTCGCCTGCGGCTACGTTGGTGATCTTCTGCGCATCGCCCGAGCCATGGCTGGCATCGTAGGCGCCCAGTGCATCGCTCCACTGCAGCGCATCCTGCTGCAGGCTGGTGATGTTGGTGGTGTTCTGGGTTACGCGGCCGTCGATGTGGGTAATGGCATCCCCGACGTTGTTGACCGTCATGCCATCGACGTAATAGGTCGGGGCGGAGATCGAGCCGTCCGGGTTGACCGTCGAACCTCCCCCCATGGCGTTGGCGGTGGAACTGGCCAGGCCATACAACTGGGAACCGTTGACCGCATCGAGGGAGCTCGAGTTGACCGCACCGTTGGCCACATTGTTCAGTACCTGGGCGTTGCCAGGGTTGAGAGCATCGCCGCCGGAGGCGATCAGCGAGAGCTGGTCGGTGCCCGTGCGCTGCACCGGGCCGGCCGTGCCATTGCTGTAGTTGTTGATGGTGTTGGTGACATTGCTGATGTCACTGGTGTTCTGCTCCACCTGCTGGTTGGTTGCATACAGCTGCGAACCATTGACCGCTTCGGACGAGTTGGCGCTGAGGTCGCCGGGGTAGACGTTGATGATCTTCCGGTTACCGGCATCGATGCCATTGAAGGTCACGCTCGGACCGCCATTGATGGTCAGGCCGTTGCCGTCGATCAGCGTATTGCCGGTGGTCACCGAGTTGAACACGGGGTCATCGGCCATCAGCAGTTGCAGGTTGCCGGCGCCATCCACTTCGGTCCGCAGGTTGTTGCCCGAGTAGTTGCCCGTTGTGCTGGCGGCACCCTGGATGACCATTGCCTCACCCAGCTTCTTCTCCACCGAACCGGCGTTGCCGACAAAGGTCAGCGGGGTATTGGCCAGGTCGTTGAGTTGCGAGACGTTCACCGCATCGCTGTCGTTCACCCCATTGGCCAGGTTGGTGATGGTAGTGCCGCCGGTGTGGGTGCTGTTGTCATAGGTGTTGCCACCCAGGGTCACGGTGTTGTGGCTGCCGTCGTCATACATCACCCCGTCGGCGGTGGCACTGCCGACCAGGCCCTTGAGTTGCGCCACGTTGACCGCATCGCTGTCCTGGGTACCGGCGGCAAGGCCGGTGATCTGGCGGAATTTGCCGCTGGCGGCATCACCGACGGCCACGGCGCCCAGCGTACTGCCGGTGGCATTGATGGCGTCGGCCTGAGCCTGTGATGCACCTACAGGGACATAGCCGGCCACGCCGGCTTTGGTCTGGGCAATCGAGCCGGAACCGATGGCGACGCCATCCTGGGCTTGCGCCTGAGCACCGGTGCCCAGTGCCAACGCGTTCTGCTGGCTGGCCACCGCGTTGTTGCCGATGGCAACCGAGTCGACAGCGGTGGCGCGAGTGCCGGTGGGATTGCCCAGCGCATCGGTGCCTACGTTGCCGATTGCCAGGGAGTTGCTGCCGTCGATCTTGTTGTTCAGACCGATGCGGCCACCGTTGACGTACAGCTCGTTACCGAGGGTCAGCGAGTTGGTGCCGTCGGCCTGGCTACCGGTGCCGTAGAACAGCACCCGGCCGGTCTGGGTCGCCTTGTCGTTGGACTTGCAGTTGGTGTTGTTGCCGTCGTACTTCCAGCCCATGTCGCCGCTGACACCGGTGTCATGCACGAACACGCAGCCCGAGTCGGTGCTGTCGTTGACGTACAGGCCGGCATTCCCGGCGATGGCCCGTTCCGTGGCGGAACCGGCGGCAGCCTGGGAATCCATGCCATACAGTCCACCCAGTGCGCCGAGGCTGAGCACGGCCAGTGCGCGCCCTCCCTTGCCGGCGCTGCGGGCGAATTCCGAGGCCACATGCCAGCAATGCTGGGCTTTGGACCAGACGACACGATAAATCCTGTTCATGAGGGGCTCCTTCCAGGGGGCAACCCTGGGGCGGGTAGTGAGAATCCGGGGGAATGAATCAGCGCGAGGACAGCTGCAGGGCGCGGCTGGTCTGGATCAGCAGGGGGCGCTCCATTGCCGTGGGGCGGGACTGCTGAAGGGCTCGCTGGTAAGTGCGCAGCGCAGAGGCGTGGTCCTGGCGGACGTAATCGAGATAGGCGCCGGCAAACAGCCCGGCTTCGGTGCGCAGGTCGCGCTTCACCGCATCGGGGGCTTGCAGGGCGTCGATTTCGGCGAAGACCGCGGAGACGTCGGTCTTGCCCTGATACAGGGCCAGCAGTGCGCGCTGCTGCGCGGTGGCCGGCTGGATGGCGCGGGCCAGCTTCTGCACCCGTGCCTTGGTGGTTTCGGGTTTCACCCCGGCATCACTGGCGGTGCGGGCGGCCAGCCAGAGTTTCCAGAGCCCCGCATAGGCCTTCACCTGCGCATTGGCCGATTGCCGTTGCAGTTGATCGAAGGCCTTGCGCGATGACTCGAAGCGGCCGAGCTCGGCCAGGTTCACCGCAGCGGGGACGGCAATGACCGCCGCCTGGTCGCTGCCCTTGAGGGCGTCATAGAACTGTCGGGCGCGCATGTGACGGCCGCTGGCGTCTTCGATGAAGGCCTGCTCGGCCAGGGCGCGGGAGCCGCCCTGCCCTTGGGCGCCGGCCTGGCGGAGCAAGGCCTGGGCGGAGGCAAGGTCGCCCTCCAGCAGCTGCTGATGGGCCAGCAGCACCAGGGGCTGGATCACTTCGCGGGCGGGGCTGGTCTGGGACGTCGGAGCGGTTTTCTGCGGTGCGCTGGCCGGGGCGCCCAGGGCCGAACCGGTGGCGACCAGCAGGGCCAGCGCCAGCGCGGAAAGCACGCCGGGGCGGCGGGTAACGGAGGCATTCGAGAAGCGGTTCATGGTGGCAACTCCTGAAAGTTTTCGAGTTGCACACATGCTATTAAGCGCTCCGCGCGAGCGAACTCAGAGTCCTCCGGGTACCGCCATCAGAGTTATTCCTCAATCACTCATGCCGGGCCTGCCTGGGGCAGCATCAGTTCGAGCTCGATTTCCACGCGATCATCATGCCGCCCGTGGGCGAAGCTTCCCTCCAGGTACTCCGCCATCCGCCTGCAGTGGTTGAGATCGATGATGCTTTCCGGTGCGGGCTGGCCGCTCAGCTCCATCCTTGCGTGGACCCGGCCCTGTTCACGGACGCGCATGTCGAGGTGGATCAGCGCCGGATGGTCGATATCGGGTTGCAGCAGACCGAGCGCGGTCGCCATCCATTCGGTGAACGCGCCGGTGTCCAGCCAGACGCGCCGTGCATCGATGCGTTGAACGCCGAACAGCGTTTCCGGCTGGCCGGCCAGGCAGCGCTCGATGAGGGCTGGCAGGTCGCAGGCCTGGGTGGCCGTGGCGACCGATTTTTCCGGCAACTGGCACAGGCGTCGCAACCGTTCCAGGCGGACGTTCAGCGCGGAGAGTCCAGGCGTGGCCGGGTGCAGCCCGAGCGCGGCGACACGCCCAGCCAGCTCCTGCAGCGAAGCCTCGTAGAATTCTGCCTGACGGCGCTCATGCGCCTCGGCGGCAAGCAACTGATCGCGCAGCGTCACCAGTTGCCCCTCGCTCTCGGTGACGTCCTGCAACCCGCCGAGGATCGCACTGGCCCGCCCCTGGTCATCGCGGTACGGCACCATCCAGTAATGCATGACCCTGGCCTCGCCGAATATTTCCACGCGCGTGGTGACCGCCATCGGCACGCCTTCACGGGCGACGCGGGCAAAGCCGTCGGGAAGCGTCTTGCGCACGGCGGGAGGGAACCAGTGGGCATCGGCGAATCCCGAGCCCAGTGCCTCCTCGGCACTGATGCGGTAGTAGTCGAGGAATTTCTGGTTGCAGAACAGCAGTTGCCCCTCTGTCGATCGTACGAACATCGGGTTGGGAGCCGCGTCCACCAGGTGGCGCAACAGGCCCAGCTCCGCCGGGAGCGCAGCGGCCACCACGGCGCCCCCCGCGGGCTCATGGCCGGCCACCAGGCCATTGCGCCGAGCCACTTCGGCCAGTTCGACGTTCGAACTGACATGGAGTTTTTCCAGCAGGTGCGCCTTGTAGGTGCTGACCGTCTTGAAGCTGATGCGCAGCTCTTCGGCGATGCGCAGATTGGTCTTGCCTTCGGCGATCAGCTGCAGCACGGCGGACTCGCGCCGCGTCAGGCAATCCAGCTCGTTGCCACCGCCTGGCTGCATGTGCTCGCGGGCGAAATGGCCGCGCCCCGCGAGGACGTCGGCGATCGCCTTGCGCAGGATCGCCATGTCCTCCTGTTTGCTGACGAAGCCGCTGGCGCCCGACTGGAAACACAGGGGGGCGAAGTGCGCGGCGTTCTGGCGGCTGTAGACCAGCACCTTCTGCGAGGCATCGCGCGCGCGCAGGCGGCGCAGCAGGTCGAGCCCGTCGGAACCGGGCAGTGCGATCTCCAGGATCACCAGTTGCGGCTTGCACTCGCGCGTCAGGCTGAGCGCCGTCGGCACGTCGGCTGCTTCCTGCACGACCTCGTGCCCCATATCCTCCAGCAGATCACGCAGCGCGCTACGCACAATGGGCGTGGCGTCGGCGAGCAGCACCGTAGCCATAGCATCCTTCCCGGCTCGTCCTTCAAGTGCTCAAAGCATAGGCGATGACCGCGCGTTGCAGGCTGTCAGCAACGCGCAGCGGTATCCACTGCATGATGGGCTGCGACTCAGTGCGCCGTTCCCGCCACCTCGTCGCGGCAGGCGGACGGGCTGCGGCCGGTCCAGCGCTTGAAGGCCCGGCGGAAGCCGCGCACGTCACTGTAGCCGAGGGCCTCGGCGATGCGCTCGATGGGCAAGTCCGGGTTGCTCAGCAGACTCATGGCCCGCGCCCGGCGCACCCGCTCCTGCAGCGCGTCGAAGGTCGTCTCGTGTTCGCCCAGGCGCCGGCGCAGGGTGCGGCTGCTCATGTTGAGGTCGGCGGCGACCTTGTCGATGTGGCTGCCATGAGCCAGGTCTCGGGCGATGGCGCGCTCGACCGTTTCCAGCAGGTCCATCTTCTGCTGCACCTGGGCGCACTCCACCTCAAGCAGGTTGAGCGCCTGGCGAAGGGCGACCGGCTGGTGGCTGGGCAGTTGCAGGTCGAGCCAGTGGCTGGCGATCACCATGCGGTTGTGCAGGCAGCCGAAGCGCAGGTTCGGCCCCAGCAGGCGCCGGTACTCGTCCTCGTAGCTCGGCGCGGCATGGGTGAACTCGAAGCGCAGGGGCTGGAACTCGCTGCCGATCAGCGTGCGGTTGTAGACCAGCAGGCTGGCGAAGAACTCCTCCACCGCGAACACCTGGACATCGGCATAGGGCAGGCGGCATTCGACTTCGACGAAGCTCTCCGCGGGGCCTTCGATCAGGTTGCACACCGCCATGCTGCCGGTGGTGTGCTGGAAGCGCCGGCCGATCTCGAAGGCATCGCGCAGGGTCTTGCACAGGGACAGCACGTGGCCGAGCAGGCCGAGGGTGCCGAGCACGTTGTGGTTGCCCACCCAGAGTCCCAGGCCGCGCTCCGGCAGCGCCGCCAGCGCGCGCTGGATCATGCTTACGGCCTGGCGGTAGGAGATGCGCTGGGCCGGGTCCTGCAGTTCCTCGACCGTGAAGCCGAGCCCCAGGCACAGGCGCTCGCTGCTCACGCCCTTTTCGCTGGCGACCTCGGCGAGGGTCTGCAGCAGGAAGGGCGAAACCAGGGCCACGTCGAGCTGGGTGTCGATGGGTGTGCTGGGCATGAAGGCTGTTCCCGAATGCGGGCGCCGGGAGTTCTTGTTCTGGGGGTGGCGCGCGGCGCGGCCATCATAACGCGTTCGCGGGGATGCCAGGACCGGGCGTAACAGAATATTGCAGGCTGTCCGGCAAAGCCCCCCTGATTGTCCGGCAATGCCCTGCTTCATCGAGCCGCCAGCGCTTATTTCTATGGCGCGGTCCGGGCCACGCCCCGGAGCCGTCCGCCAACAAGAACAATGAGCTCACGCATGAACACTATCCGTCTCCCCAGGCTGCCGCTGGCGGCCTCCCTCTTCATTGCCTCGTCCCTCTCGCTGCCGGTCCAGGCCACCGAAAACGGCGTCGACAACATCGGCCCCGGCACCGACGGTTTCTTCGTCCTGCCGCTGGACGTGAACAAGCTGCCGGACCACATGTTCGCCTTCAACCTCTACTACAACCACTACGAGGCGAAGAAGCTGGACATCAGCTCCCTCGGCGGCAAGGTGCCGGGGGTCAAGATCACCTCCGACGCGATCATCCCCCGCCTCGACTACCTGAGCCCCCTGCGGGTATTCGGCGGGCGCCTCGGTGGCTACGTCGCGCAGCCCTACATGCGCCAGCAGGTCGAGATGTTCGGCATGCAGGACCGGCGCGAGAGCCAGGGCGACACCACGGTGGCGCCGATCATCCTCTGGGACATGGGCAAGGACCTGACCATCGGCGCCGCGCTGGAAATCACCCTGCCCACCGGCGACTACGACGCCACGCGCCTGGCCAACACCAGCAACAACTTCTACACCTACAAGCCACTGCTTTCGGCGACCTGGCTGCCCAGCGAGCGCACCGAGCTGTCGGTCAAGGCCACCTACAGCTTCAACGAGGAAAACCCCGACACCGACTACCGCTCCGGCCAGCTCTTCCATTTCGACTACTCGGCCAGCTACCGGGTGACCGACAACCTGCGCCTGGGCGTGAACGGCTACTACCTCAAGCAGACCACCGACGACGAGCAGTACGGCAAGACGGTGACCTTCATGGGCGAGAAAGTGGATGACGGCGTACGCGGCCAGGTGTTCGCCATCGGCCCCGCCCTGCACCTGACCTTCCTCAAGTACGCCAGCTTCGAGGTGCGCTGGGCCAAGGAATATGCCGTGGAAAACCGCCCCGAGGGCGAGATGCTGTGGGCCAAGCTGAACCTGCCCTTCACCCTCTGAGTTCTTCGCGGACAGAAAAAAACCTCAGGTCATCGACCTGAGGTTTTTTATTGGGCGGAGCCGGCGTTCAGCTATAGACCGGCCAGTGCTCGACGATGCGGCCGCCGCGCACCGCCAGCAGGTCGCCGAACTGCAGCAGGATCGATTCGGACTGGGTCGGCCGCAGGAACACCTGGTCGTCCACCTTGAGCCCCACGGCGCTGGAACCGTTGACCATCTCCTGGTTGGAGCTGCGCCCGTACAGGCCGTTGAATTGCAGGCCAGCAGGCGACTCGGGCTCGGCCAGCCAGTTGCCGCCGTAGATGAAGAAGGTCCCGCGCTGGTTCGGATCCCACCAGGAGAACAGCGCCGACCTGTCGTCCAGCGCCGGAATCTCCACCGCGCCGGTGCTCTTGAGCACTGGCGTGGCGATGAAGGCTGCGGGCTGGTGGTCCACCAGCGACGGCAGGTCGTAGTGCGTCGGCTTGACCAGCGCCGACCCCACCGACACCTCGCTGCTGGTGCGCTCGTGCTCGTGCATGCGGTAGCTCGGGCTGCCGGCGGTGTTGAGCGTCAGCCCCGGTTTCCAGAGCGCGGCATGTTGCGTGCGGGCGTAATCGACGAAGCCATCGTAGAGCTTCATGACTTTGGCGAAGAGTTCTTCCGGCGAGCCGAGGATGCCGGGCACGCCCATGCCGACGAAGGGGTCGTAGCCCATGAAGCCGGCGAACTCCAGGTGCTGCGGGTTGGCGCCGATCAGCGTGAGCATCCGCCCCAGGGTTGCGTGATCAGCCACGCCGCCACGGTGCAGGCCGACGTCCAGCTCGATATTGATCCGCATCCGGGTGTTCAATCCCTGCGCCAGGGCCAGGTACTGCTGCAGGCGCTCGGGGGTGTCCAGCAGCCATTGCAGCTGGGTCGTCGGATCAAACGGGCCGCGAAGGTTCTGGTAGAACTCCTGCGCCGAGCGCACCGGCAGCGGCTTGCCCAGCAACAGGTCGGCGTCGGGGAAGCGCTCGGCATCGTGGTTGAGGAAAGGCTGGTGGAACGACATCAGCCGGCGGGTGCCGGCGCGCCTGGCGATGTAATCGAGCAGTTGTGGCGATGGCAGGGACTTCTCTACCAGCCGCAGCTGCTTGCCGGCGCGGCGAACCGACTGCATCACCACGTCGACGTTGTGATCCAGCCGGTCCAGGTCGATCAGCATCACCGGGCGCATCGGCCCGTGCTCGCGCAACTCGCGGTTCAGCCGGGCGAAGTAGTCGCTATACGGGGCCCCCTTGTCAGTGGGGCGTAGCCAGGCGCCGGCACCGGCGAGCAGGACGCCCGCTCCGGCCGCGCCGACGATGAAGTGGCGTCGCTTCATGCACTCTCCTTCCTTGTCAGGCCACACCCAGGATCGAGGCCAGGTGGGCATTGAGGAACTTGCCCTGCGGGTCCAGCGCCTGGCGTACCTCGGTGAATTCCTTCCAGCGCGGGTAGAGCGGTTGCAGGGTCCGCGCGTTCAAGGTGTGCAGCTTGCCCCAGTGCGGCCGCCCCGCATACTTCCAGAAGATCGGTTCGATCGCCGCGAAGAAGTTGTGGTGGTCCATGCTGTAGTGCTGGTGCACGGAGATGGAACAGCTGTCGCGGCCCTCGAACATGCTCAGGGGAATGTCGTCGGCCTTCACGTAGCGGTACTCGATGGGGAACCAGGTGCGCAGGTCCTTGTCGCGGATTTTCTTGAGGATTTCCCGCAGGCAGGCCGGGCCGTGCTCCGCCGGCACCGAGTATTCCATCTCGTTGAAGCGCACGTTGCGCACGTTGGCGTAGATCTCGTAGGAGTCGCCGACGCGGTCGTCGAAGCTGGCGATGTGGCGCAGGCTGTTGAGCAGAGCCCGGCGCGCGGCCGGGAAATCGCTGCCGTACTTGTCGAGGTCCTCGATGATGCTGACGAACTCGTTGCCGCCCTCCTCGGCAGGGTCCAGCGGCGGTGTGGCCGGGTCGGTGGTCTCGTTCAGGGCGACGGACAGCGCGTAATCGGAATGGGTGATCACCAGCATTTCCCAGTGCTGGTTCTCGCGGGTGTTCTTCTCCACGTCCTCCAGCAGCTCCTCGGTCTTCGCAATCCACTGCCGCTCGCGCAGGCGATAGGCCTCGCGGTTCTGCAGGCGTACCCGGGTGGCCACACCGAAGGCACCGAGGGACACCCGCGCGGCATTGAATACCTCAGGGTGGCGCTGGGCGTCGCAGTCCAGCACTTCGCCGCTGGCGGTCACCAGTTGCAGTCCGGTGACGTGGGAGGAATAGGAGCCGAAGCCAACGCCGGTGCCGTGGGTCGAGGTAGAGATCGCCCCGGCCAGGGTCTGGTAGTCAATGTCGGCCATGTTCGGCAGCGCCTGACCGACCGCCTTCAGCGCCGCGCCCATCTGCGACATCGGCGTGCCGGCGGCGAATTCCGCCTGCAGCGTCCTGGTGTCGTGGCCGAGCAGACCGTTGAAGTAGCTCAGCGACACCAGCGTGCCGTCGGTAGGCACCAGGGCGCTGAAGGAGTGCGCCGAGCCCACCGGGCGCACCTTGCCCTGGGCCTGGCGGATGACCTGCACCAGTTCGTCCAGGTTCTGCGGCGCCAGGCGCGCCTGGGGCAGGCAGCTCTGCGCGCCGGACCAGTTGCGCCAGGGGATCAGGCGTGGCGTGCGGGCCAGCTCCGCCGCCATCGGAGTGGTGGAAAGCGCCGCGAACGCGCCGGCAACGCCAGCACGCTGCAGCAGTTGGCGGCGGGTGAGATGAATTGCCATCGAGAGGACCCTGTACTTATTGGATTGGCTGGCCGGACATGAAGGAAATCAGCGCGAGGAACTCGTCCTCCGAGCACTGCATGCACATCCCCATCGGCGGCATGCCCTTGTAGCCATTGATGCTGTGGTCCAGCAGGCTGTCCGCGCCCTGGGCGACGCGGGGGCTCCAGGCCTTGGCATCGCCAACCAGCGGCGCCCCGGAGGCCGGGTTGGCGTGACACAGTTTGCAGCTGCTGTCGTAAATCTTCGCCAGGGCGGGGTCGGCGGGAACCAGGGTGGCGGTGTTGCGAGGAGTGGGTGGCGCGGCGTCTTCTCCGCAGCCGGCGAGCAGTCCGGCCAGGGCCAGCAAGGCAGCCGGCAGCAGCGGTGTTCCGGGTTTTGGCATAGTGCTCCCCTCTTCTACCGCGCCGGGCGGCGGCACGGATTCTTGTTGTCATGGGCAGGGAGCAACGTTAAGTCAGGCGCCAATCGTGGCGGAGGGCATTGGCGGACAGCGAAGGGGGTTAAAGGGGACAGCAGGAAAACCCATCGCCGGGCCTGCCGCCCTTGCCTCCCGGCAACCCAGGCCCCGAGGACCCGACTGCAGCGCGCCGGCAGATACCGCGACGGCGCGCTGCGCGGTCATTTCAGTAGCGCCACCACCTGCTCCGCCGTCGCCTTCGCGGACTGAGGGTTCTGCCCCGTAACCAGTCGACCGTCGACGATGACATTGGAGACGAATGGCAGCAAAGCCTTCTCGTAGCGGGCGCCCCGGCGCTTCATCTCCGCTTCGGAGTTGTAGGGCACTTGCCTGGCAACACCGGCCAGCACTTCCTCGTTCCAGGAATAACCGGTGAGCCGCCGACCGGCGACCAGCAGGCTACCGTCCGACAACCTGGTATTCAGCAACCCGCAGTAACCATGGCAAACGGAAGAGACGACGCCTCCTCGCTCATGGATTTCGCGAGTGAGCCTCTGCAATCCGGAGTCGTCGGGAAAGTCCCACATCACGGCATGGCCGCCGGTGAAATAGATGGCATCGAAGTCAGCGGAGTCGATCTCCTCCGGTCGCGCGGTCGTCGCCAGGCGCCGCATGCTCGCCTCGTCGTTCAACCACGCCTTGGCCGTGCGGTCGAGAAGCGGCCATTTCAGCGAGCGCGGCTCCAGGGGCGATACGCCCCCCTTGGGGCTCACCAGGTGCTGTTCATACCCGTTTGCGGCAAAGACGTGGTACGCATGGGTCAGCTCGCCCAACCACAATCCGGTCGGCTTGGACGGGTCAGCGTAGTGGGCGACGTTGGTAACGACGTGAAGAATGCGCTTGCTCATGTTCTCGAGTGCCCTCTGTTTCCCCAGCTTGTGCCTTGAATCGTCCACGGAGTCGGCGGGTTCGATGCGATCCGCGCATCCCTGCCTGCGGACCGCGCCGCTCCTCGCCAGCCACAATCACTCTAAGGTTGAACTCAACTTCAAGGTCAAGGCTGCGTTTCCTTATTGCGGACATTCACGGGATTTATCGAGGCCGCCCCATGCATGACTCAAAAACCCGGAAATCGCCTCGAATTCCCTGATCCACGCGCCTCGCCGCCCGATTCTCCAGAAACGAAAAGCCATGTCCTGGCGACCTTGACCTTAAAGTTCAGTTCAAGGTTAGGGTGCCACCGGCAAGCCGCTCAATAGCGTGCCGCAAGTGCCACGCATGACTCTGGAGATACTTGAACCATGAAACTCGGAAGTGTTGTCGCAATAGCCGGACTTTTCGTGAATGCCCTGGCGGCCCACGCATGGGCTGAGGTCCCGGCAACGAACAGCCAGGCGGAAAGTACGATCATCACTATCGCCGGCCATGAAGTGCCTGTGGTCAAGGGCGGCCTGTATGACCGATACCGTTCAAACCCACCGCTCTCGGTAATTGCCGCCGAAGCTCCGGATGTCGACCTGAGCTGGTTCAAGGGGCTGACCAAGACCAGGGTGGATATCGGCTTCGAGTCCTATTCGCCTAACTTCTACTACCGGAACAGCAGGGTGACGGCTGTCTTTACGGCGGACATCGAGAAGCTGAAGGAACTGATGCCGGCCAGGGTCCTGGAGAAAGTGCAGCCACTCCAGGTATGGCCGGGGCGCGGCCTGGTCGCCTTCACTGCATACTCCTATCACTACTGCGACAATGACAGCTACAACGAAGTCGCACTCTCCGTGGTCACCAGCAAGCCCGGCAATGCCAATCTTGGTCCCATCACGCTGATCGGCCAGTCGATGTCCAAGGATTACTGGGGGTATGTACTCAAGCTCCCGGTGAACACCGAACTGGCAAGGGTCCGCGGGGTCGTGGGCTACAACCTGCCCAAGTGGCTTACCGGTATCAACGTCAGGGAAGACGACCACACGGTCTCCTACGACATCATCGATAGCCAGACCGGCAAAGTGGATGTCGTCTTCAAGGCCGACAAACTCTCCGGTCTCTCGAAGGACGACGAGCTGGTAACCAACAGCTTTACCAATACCGACAGGAACGGCGAGTTGACCTATGGATACGCGGTTTCGCGACAACTCAGCCATGCAAGCAGCACCGATGGCGACGCGGCGACACTGATCCTCGGCGACGGAAGTCTCTCGGAGTACATCAAGCCGCTGAAACTGGGGAAAATGATGAAGTACGAGTACGTTCCGGAATTCCAGAGCGCGCTGTATGCCCCCAGGCCGCTTGCCACGTTGATCGGCAAGGACTGAACGTCCGGCGGATGAAGCCAGGCCCATCGGGCCTGGTTTTCCAGGGCAAGCCCCCCCAATCCTCATGCCGCCCCACAAAAAGCATTGACCTTAAAGCTTACTTTAATCCTAGAGTGATCTAACGGCTCAGCGTTGGGGCGCCTTGCGCAGTACGACCGACAACGCCACCGCCGCTCATGGAAGAGGCCCCGACAAGCGCCGACCGGCAACGCCCCGGAAGGCGCGCCGTTCCCGGGGGAGCCTGGACAAGGCCGTTCGCAGCGCAGGCGTCAATGCCACTGCGGCCCGTCGCCTCGATCGAACCGCCACCTGTCCGGCGAGAGCGGAAAAGAACTCCCGTTACGAGCGGCAATGACCAGCACTGTTGATTGCTGCGTGCCGAACTCCACCCACCACAGGAGATGCAAACATGGGATACGTCACGACAAAGGACGGCGTAGAAATCTTCTACAAGGACTGGGGCCCGCGCGATGCCCAGGTGATCCACTTCCACCACGGTTGGCCACTCAGTGCCGACGACTGGGATGCCCAGATGCTGTTCTTCCTGGCCAATGGCTTCCGCGTGGTCGCACACGATCGTCGCGGACATGGTCGGTCGAGCCAGGTGTGGGACGGACACGACATGGATCACTACGCCGATGACGTGGCCGCGGTGGTCCAGCATCTCGGCACCCAGGGGGCCATTCATGTCGGCCACTCCACCGGCGGCGGCGAGGTCATCCACTACATCGCCCGTCACCGCGAGGACCCTGTGCCCAAGGCCGCCATCATCAGCGCCGTTCCGCCGCTGATGGTGAAGACCGCGAGCAATCCCGGCGGCCTGCCCAAGGAGGTCTTCGATGACCTCCAGGCCCAGCTCGCGGCCAACCGCGCACAGTTCTATCACGACATCCCCGCCGGCCCCTTCTATGGCTACAACCGCCCGGGTGCCAAACCTTCGGAAGGCATCATCCGGAACTGGTGGCGGCAAGGCATGATGGGCGGCGCCAAGGCACACTACGACGGCATCGTCGCCTTCTCGCAGACGGACTTCACCGAAGACCTGAAGAGCGTGACCATCCCGGTCCTGGTGATGCACGGCGATGACGACCAGATAGTGCCCTATGAGAACTCGGGCCTGCTGTCGGCGAAGCTGCTCAGGAACAGCACGCTGAAAACCTACTCCGGCTTCCCCCACGGAATGCCAACCACCCACGCCGACACCATCAACGCCGATCTGCTCGCCTTCGTGCGCGGCTGACAGGCGCGGGAGCCAGGAGCTTGCCGCCTGGCTCCCCTCTTTTCGCCATTTGCGCCATTGCCAGGGTGGGTGATTCGCTGGGAGCCTGTCCCTTCTCAGGCCCGGCCGGCCTGCATGACCTCCAGGCAGACCGTTACTACCCGGCCACCTTTCGCTGCTGCTTCACCTTGTACATTTCCCGATCGGCCAGCTTGATGGCCTCATCCACGTCCACGTTATCGGGTTGCACCGCAACGACGCCGACGCTGGCGCCGCTGTACTGGATGTCCCCGTGTCCAACCCCCAACTGGTAACGCCCGATGGTCGCGTTCGCCAATCGATCCTGCAGCAGATGGGCTGCATGCAGCATGTCGTTCTCGGGGGCCTGCCGCGGGTCGAACGAGCCGAGCGCGATCACGATGAACTCATCGCCACCGGTACGCCCCAGAATGTCGCTGGAACGCAGGCTGTCCTGCAGCCGGCCGGAAACGCCCTGCAAAAAGGCATCTCCGGCGTGATGACCATGGGTATCGTTGATGTACTTGAACCCATCCAGATCCACGACGCCGACCAGCACGTACATCCGCTCGCGCCTGGCCAGCGCGAACGTACGCTCGAGTTCGCCCAGGATGGCGCGCCGGTTAGGCAACCCCGTCAGGGAGTCCGTCAGCGCCAGCTTCGCCAGTTCCGCGTTCGCGGTTTGCAGCCGTTCGACCAGCAGCTCCCGCTCCAGGGAATACCCCAACAGTCCGGAAAGCAGCCTCAGGATCGGCTCCACCTCTGGCGTACGGGCGATCTTCGATGAACTGGCAGCGCAAACCGTCCCGAGCACCCGGCCATCCTGGGCGGTGATCGGGGCGCTCACATAGGTTTTGATGCCCAGCGCCTTGGCGGCATCCGAATCCCCCCAGCACTGCGCAACGTCGTCGGAGTACAGACGCTTCTCCTCCAGCGCGCGCTTGCACAAGGTGTCTTCCCAGGGCACCACCAGCCCCTCGGGAATTTCCATCTTGCCAATGTTGCGCGCGAACTCCACCCGCTGCACGCCGTGCTCGATGTCGATGGTCGTCAGGTAGGTGGACTCCATTCCCGTCACCCTTTCGAGCAGGGCCAGCAATGGACGTGTGAGTTGCTCTACGGTTTTGGCTTTAGGGACGGTCTCGGACAGGAACGACAGAATCTGATCCATGCGGGAGCTTCGGCAGCAGTGTGAAGGTATGGCGATTGATAGCAAAACACCTGGGCCATGAACAGCCATTCGAGAAGCACCCGGCAGCTCGGCGAAGAAGAAATCCCCCGACAAAGGCGGACGGTTCGCAGAAAGGTGCGGCAGAACTGGACGACTCGCCAGTGCAATGGCTTTGCAAGCGTGAGTAAAGCGACGCAGGCAGGCAGAGAAACGTCGATCCTCCACCTTCCCAAGGATCACGGACGACCGGCAAGATAGTCCGACTCGCTGCCGCGCTTCGGTGGCCCAACTTCCTGCCTTGGAAACTCCATGCAACCGCGCGACCTTGCCGCCTACCTGTTCCTCGCGATCGGCTGGGGGCTGTCCTTTCTGGTGCTGCTAAAGGCCATTGCCGGATTCGGCTGGGTCGGCGCAGTGAGCTTCCGTGCGTTGATCGCCAGCTTCACGCTGCTGGCAGTGGCGAAGCTATCCGGGCGCAGGATGAACTTCGAAGGGCTGTGGAAGCCGCTGTGCGTGGTGGGCGCCACCACGGTGGCCGGCCAGCTGATCGGCATGACCTACGCCACCCCGCGCATCGGCACCGCCATGGCGGCGATCTTCGTTGCCGGAATCCCGCTGTTCTCCATGCTCATCGGGCGCGTCTGGGGGCTGGAGCGGATCACCTGGAGTGGCCTCGGCGGGTTGCTGCTGGGCTTCTTCGGCATGGTGCTGCTGGTGGGTTTCCCGGCGGTGCCGGTGACCCATGAGTTCATCCTCGGTTGTGCGGCATCCGTGTTCGGCGCCATCTGTGCGGCCTTCGGCAGCAACTATGCGAGCCTGCGCCTGCGCACGGCGGGTCCCTGGGAAGTAACCTGCGGGGCCTTCCTCATCGGCGGCCTGCTGACCCTACCGCTGCTGGTCTGGGTGCCGGTGCCCGGCACGCCGCAGCTGATGGACTTCCTCTACCTGCTGCTGTGCGGCTGCGTGCTGAGCGCGGTGAACTACGTGGTGTATTTCCAGCTGGTGGCGCGAATCGGGGCGACGCGCACCATCAGCGTGGAATTCGTGGTCACGGTAGTAGCCGTGCTGGTCGGCGCGCTGGTGCTGGGCGAAAGCCTGTCGCTGGTCCAGGGCCTGGGCGCGCTGACCATCCTGGCCGGCTGCGCCCTGGTCCTGGGGCTGGTGCCCGGCGCCAGACCGCGCGCAGCCCGTTAACCCACCTGCACTTGCGCGGCGCCCGGCGCCGCGTCGTCACGGTCGATCTCTTCCATCGGCAAGCGCGAGGTTTCACGCAGCATCCAGGAGCAGAACGCCACCAGCGCCAGGGCCGCCGCGCCATACAGCGCCACGCCGAAGGGATTGCGCCCGGTGGCGATGAGGATGGCGGTGGCGATGCTCGATGCCGTGCCGCCGCCCACTGCAGCGCCGATCTGGTAGCTGAAGGAGATCCCCGAGTAACGCATCTCACGCGGGAACTGCTCGGCCAGGAACGCCGGGATCGGCCCCTGGGTCGCGCCCATGAAGAAGCCCACGGCAATGTAGGCCAGCAGCGCCAGAGCCAGGTTGTGCGCACCGATCATGGGGAAGAAGGCGAACAGCCCCAGGGCCATGATGGCCGCACCGAAGATCATCACGTTACGACGGCCGAAACGGTCCGACAGATGCCCGAAGAACGGCGCCGAGACGACGATGGCCACCGACAGGGAGAAGTCGAACAACAAGGCTTCGCTGCTGCTGTAACCGATATCGGTCGCGTAGGCGAGGAAGAAGGTACTGCCGATATAGGCGATGGTGACGTAGCCGAAAGCGATGCCGATGCACAGCAGCAGCTCGCGCGGGCGACGACGGAAGGCTTCCATCAGCGGCATGCGCGCCTGGACCTTGGCTGCGGCCTTGGGCTGCGGCTCTGCGCTGTTCTGCAGGCGCGCGTAGAGGCCGATCAGCACCAGCACGCCGCCGAGCCAGAACGGGATGCGCCAGCCGATGCCGGTGAGGTCGTCGTTGAAGGCGAAGCTGACGATGGCGAACACGGCCGAGCCGAAGATGCCGCCGATACCGATGCCCATGCTGGTGAAGCTGCCCCACAGGCCGCGACGACCCTTGGGCGCCACCTCGATACCGAACAGCGCCGCCCCGCCCCACTCGCCGCCGGCGGCGAAGCCCTGCACCAGGCGTAGCAGCACCAGCAGGATGGGGGCGGCGGCGCCGAGCGCCGCATGGGTCGGCAGGAAGCCGATCAGCAAGGTGCTGGTGCCCATCAGCACCAGGGTGGCGACCAGCGCCTTCTGCCGGCCGTAGCGGTCGCCCAGGTGGCCGAACACCACGCCGCCCAGGGGACGGGCAAAGAAGCCCGCGCCGAAGGCCGCGAAGGCGATCAGTACGGCGGTGAGGCGATCCATGCCGGGGAAGAACAGCTGCGGGAAGACCAGCGCGGCGGCGTAGCCGTAGATGATGAAATCGTAGAACTCCAGCGCGGTACCCATGCCGGAGACGCAGAAGGTGCGAAAGGCCGAACGGGACCCCGGTGCGGCGGGTGTGTGATCGATCATGGCGGTTCACTCTTGTTTTTGTGGCAACACGAAACCCGCGCAGCGGCCGGAGGGCCGCCACGGGGCGCAAGGGTGGAGCGGGAAGGAAAACGTCAGAAGCGCAGGAAACCTTCGTCCGCCAGCTTCTTCGGCGTACCGGCGACGTACTCCAGGGCACAGCCCACGGTGTCGATGCCGACGCTCAGCAGGGTTTCCCAGCGCTCGGTGTCCGGCTCGGACATATCCGGGTGGAAGCACACGATGGCCTGGTCGCCCTCGGCGCCGCAGAAGGCGGCGGCGCGTTCGCGCAGGCCTACGCCTGTCATCCCGGCGGTGCCGGCCTTGAGGTGGTCCAGGCGCGCGTAAGTGGTGGACACGTCGGCGGTGCGCTCGCCCCAGCTCAGTTCGCCGTCGAGGAAGTGGTTGGTGTGCAGCAGCCAGCCATCCTCGCGAGGCACCACCACGGAGGTGTGCGCCGGGCTCATCTCGATGCTGGCGGCACGGGCGCGCACGTCTTCACGGGTGAACACGCTGAGCACGGTGGACGCGCTGACCCGCGCCGAACGCGCCATCTCGACGGCCTCGGTGACGCTGGTGGCTTCCTCCAGCACGCGGCGGGCGATGGCGTGGACCGGTACGCCGGCGCTGCCGTTGTCGCTGGCGTGGTGCAGGATGTTGAAGTGCACGCCCAGGCCCGCGCTGTTCACGCCGATCTTGCCGAGCATACCGAACTCAGTGAACAGCTTGGCGGTCAGGCCGGTGGCGCCGGGGAACTGCAGCAGCAGGCCCTGGGGCACCAGGCTGTCGTGCCAGTCCCAGGTCTGCAGGCTGCGCGGCGCGGCGGCGCCGGCGGGTGCATGGATGGAGGTGGAGCACTCGCCTTCCACCGGCTGCTGCGGCATCACCGCCAGTACTTCGGTGCGTGCGTTCAGCGCGGCCAACTGCCACAGCGGCAGGCCGACGCCCAGGGCGAGGCCTTCGACTTCCTGCGCCAGCGCCGGGCACCAGTCGGCCAGCGCAGCCAGGCTGCCTTCACCGATGGTACGGGCCTTGTCGATCTCCACACCTGCGCGCGGAAAGAAGTCCAGGTACAGCGCCACGGTCTGGCGGATCTGCTCGGCGAAGGTTTCGCCGATCTGCCGGCCACGCTGCAGCGGGTCGCGGATGTCGGTGGTGAAGGTATGAAGAATCACGGCAAGGCTCCTGCAATTGCTATTTCAACGACGGGTATTTCAATGACTGCTGTTTCAACGACTGCTGTTTCAATGAACAGGAGCGCCGGAGCGCTCCGGGTGGATCAGGGTTTGTCGTCCGTCCTTGTAACTATGGGCGACTATAGACTTCGCGGCCGGCGAACCAGGTCTTGAGCACCTGGGTATCCCGCAGGGCCTCGGGTTTGACCTTGAACACGTCGCGGTCGAGCAGGATCAGGTCGGCCTGCTTGCCCGGCTTGAGCGAACCGATGCTGTCTTCAAGACGCAGGGTGCGCGCGGCATTGAGGGTGTAGGCCTGGAACATGGTCATGCGGTCGACCTCTTCGCCGGCGTTGAGTACGCCTTTGGGGCCTACGCGTTCCAGCGCCTGGTAGATGGCCTTCCACGGGTCGGGCGTGGTGATCGGCCAGTCGCTGGCGCCGGCGATGGTCGCGCCGTTCTTCAGCAGCGAATGAGCCGGGTACAGGGTCTTGAAGGTCGCGGCGCTGACGTAGGGCTTGAGCAGGTCGACGCTCATTTCGTCGGCGGCGGCCCAGAACAGTTGCATCGAAGCGATCACGTCGAGTTGCTTGAAGCGCGGGTAGTCTTTCGGGTTGACCACTTCCAGGTGGGTGATGGAGTGCGGGATGCCGCTGTGGCGATCCTTGCGCGCCTGCTCGATGCCATTGAGAGATTCGCGCACCGCGCGGTCGCCGATGGCATGGATGTGCACCAGCCAGCCGCGGGCGTCGGCGGCGCTGACCAGTTCGCCGAAGTGTTTCGGGTCGATCAGCAGCTCGCCGGATTTCTTCGAGTTGCTGTAGGGCTCAAGCATCGCCGCGCTCTGCGCCGGCATCTCGGCCACGCCGTCAGCGAAGATCTTGATGCCCGGCAGGGTCAGGTTGTTCACGCCCTGGAACTGCTGGCGAACCTTGTCCAGCTCGTCGAGGTCGGCCGGTGTGGCCTTGGAGTCAGCCATCAGCAGTGCAGCCACGTGGGCGGTCAGCTCGCCGCTCTGCGACAGCGCCTTGTAGGCCGGCAGCACGCCGACGGAGTCATTGTGAATGTCGCCGCCGGGGTTCTCGTTCGCCAGCGGCTCCATCCAGGCAGTGATGCCCAGTTCGTGGTAGTAGCGCTGGGCACCTTTCAGGGCGTCGACCAGTTCGTCATTGGTCGGCAGCGGCAGCAATGCCTGTACCGGGTAGAGGCCGGCATCCACCAGGAAACCGTTAGGGGTGCCGTCGGCAGCGTGACCGATGGTGGCCTGCTCCTCGCCCTGCAGCGACTTGACCTTGGCGACATCGACCCCGGCCAGGTCCAGCAGCGCCTGGTTGGCCCAACCGGTGTGGTAGTCGCCGCCAGCCAGCAGGATCGGCTGTTTGGCCCATTCGCCCTGGTTGAAGCGCTGCTGCAGTTCGTCGATCCGGTCCCAGTACTGGGTCGGAATGCCACCGATATAGAGGAATTTGCCGCGACGCGCGCGGCCGTCGTCACGCCATTGGCGCAGTTTGCTTTCCAGCTCGGTGATCGGCATGTCCTCGTTGTTCAGGTTGGCCTGGAGCATCTGCAGGCCGCCTTTGACGAGGTGGGTGTGGGAATCGATGAAACCCGGCATCAGCACCTTGCCGTGCAGGTCGATGACCTGGGTGCCGGCCTGCTTGAGCTTGAGGATCTGCGCATCGGAACCGACCGCGAGGATGCGGCCGTTCTCCACCGCCACCGCCTGCTGCAGCGATTGCCCCGGCTCGGCGGTATAGACCTTGCCGCCATGGAGGATAAGGTCGGCGGCCGCCATACTTTCCATCGAGGAAAAAGCGCAGGCCGCGGACAGCAGCGTCGGAATCAGTAGTTTCATCGCAGATCCTTAGTTATTGTTGATCTGTAACGAAGGTTAAGCAAAAGCCCTTGCGGCTTTAACACTGACTTCCCGCACAACTTCTATTCCCATCAGGAAGTAATCCTTGGACAAGATGACTGCGCTCACCATGTTCGTCGCCACCGCCGACCACGGCGGCTTCAGCCGCGCCGCGGAGCAGCTGGGCAAGACGCCCTCGGCGATCACCAAGGGCGTGGCGCAACTGGAGGCCGAACTGGGCCAGCGCCTGTTCGAACGCACCACGCGACGCATGGCGCTGACCGAAGCCGGGCATATCTATCTGGAGGGTGCGCGCCAGGCGTTGATGCAGTTGCAGCGCGCCAGCGAGGAAGTCGAGCAATTGCAGACCGAGCTGCGCGGCAGCCTGCGCATCGCCGCTCCGCCCTCCTTCGCCCCGGCGTTCTTCAATGCCGTGTGCTGCCGCTTCCTGCGCGAACATCCGCAGGTGCGCCTGGAAGTGGACCTGGCTGACGAATTCGCTGACCTGGTGGAAGGCGGCTACGACCTCGCCCTGCGCGACGGGCCCATCGACCTGCCCGACGTCATCGCCCAGCCGCTGATCGAGAACCGCCTGATGCTCTGTGCAAGCCCGGCCTACCTGGCCAGCAAGGGCATGGACGTGACCCTGGACAACTACGAGCAGCACGACTGGCTGATCTTCCGCCACCCGCTGCTGAACCGGAATTTCTGGTGGGTGCAGCGCGACGGCGAGCGCATACGCATCCGCCAGCCGGTGCCACGGCTGTCTAGCGACAACTACGACTTCCTGCTGTCCTGCCTGCTGGACGGCCAGGGGCTGCAGTTCCTCCCGCAATGGAGCGCGCTGCCCTATATCGAGCGCGGCGAGCTGGTGGAGCTGCTACCGGATTGCTGGCGCGACCAGAGCGCCTTCGGGCCCTGGGTGCATGTGCTGTACCTGCCGCACCGCAGGAGCACGCGCAAGGTGCGGGTGTTCATCGAGTACCTGCGGGAGCATTTGCAGGGGAAAGGGTTGATCTGAGCGACCCCGTAGGGCGTACAACCGTTCGCGGTTGTACGCCGTTGCATCATGCGCCGCCTCCCGCTTCGACGTTGAACCTGGAGCCCCCTGATACCGAGGTCAAACGGCGTATAACGTCGAACGTTATGCGCCCTACGTCGGCATGAGACTCCATCGTCCACCTGTGAGAATGGAGTCATCCGCGCTGGATTTCGCCGGCAAGGCCTGCGCCAGATCGGTTCGCGAGCAAGCTCGCTCCTACAAAGAGCCCTCGACTTGTCATGCTGTAGGAGCGAGCTTGCTCGCGAACAAGAAACCCCTGCCGGCGAGCCTCAGCTTACTTGATGTACCAACCCCACGGCTGGTCGCTGAGGTACTCGGTGACCTGCTTGGTCTCCAGGTAATTATCCAGCCCCCACACGCCCAGCTCGCGGCCGATGCCGCTCTGCTTGTAGCCGCCCCAGGGCGCCTGGGTGAAGGTCGGCTGCGAGCAGTTGACCCAGACGATACCGGCGCGCAGGCCGCGGCTGACGCGCTGGCAGCGCGCCGGGTCGGTGGACATCACCGCCGCCGCCAGGCCGAACTGGCTGTCATTGGCCAGGCGCAGCGCCTCGGCCTCGTCCTTGAAGCGACGCACCGCGAGCACCGGACCGAAGATCTCCTCGCGCCACAGGGCACTCTCCAGCGGCGAGTCGACGAACACGGTCGGCTCGACGAACCAGCCCTTATCGCGATGCGCCGGACGCTTGCCGCCGGTGGCCAGCTTCGCCCCGTCGCGCACGCCGGCTTCGATCGCTTGCAGCACCTTGGCATGCTGCCCGGCGCTGACCAGCGGGCCGAGCAGCACGCCCGGCTCCAGGCCGTTGCCGATGGTGATGCGGCGGGTTTCCTCCACCAGGCGCTCGATCAGCCGATCATGCAGGCCGTCCTGTACCAGTAGGCGCGAGGTGGCGCTGCACACCTGGCCCTGGTTCCAGAAGATGCCGAACAGAATCCACTCCACGGCGGCCTCGACATCGGCGTCGTCGAACACGATGAAGGCCGACTTGCCGCCCAGCTCCAGGCTGACGTTCTTGATGTCCTGGGCGGCCGCCTGCATGATCGCGCGCCCGGTCGGCACGCTGCCGGTGAAGGCCAGCTTGTCCACCCCCGGATGCGCCGAGAGCGACGAGCCGGCGTCACGGCCCAGGCCGGTGACCACGTTCAGCACACCTTTCGGCAAGCCGACTGCATCGGCGGCAGCGGCCAGCTCCAGCGAAGTCAGCGGGGTCAGTTCGGAAGGCTTGAGTACGGCGGTGCAGCCGGCAGCCAGCGCCGGTGCAACCTTCCACGAAGCCATCAGCAGCGGGTAGTTCCAGGGAATGATCTGCCCGGCGACGCCCACCGGTTCGCGCAGCACACGGCAGGCGAAACGCTCGTCGGGCAGCGCGACCACTTCACCCTCGCCGTTCAGCCCCTCGGCCAGCTCGGCGTAATAGTCGAAGCAGCCGATGGCGTCGTCGATGTCCCACTGCGCCTCGGGCAGCGGCTTGCCGTTGTCCTGCACTTCCAGACGGGCCAGGTCCTCGCGGCGACCACGCAGGTTGTCGGCGATGGCGCGCAGGTAAACCGCGCGCTCCTTGCCCGTGCTGCGCCCCCACTCGCCCTCATCGAAGGCCCGGCGCGCGGCCTGCACGGCACGGTCCACGTCCTCGCCGGTGGCGGCGGCGACTTCCGTCAGCACCGCTTCGCTGGACGGTTCGTACACCTCGAAGCGGCCGCCTTTCGCGGGTGCCTGCCATTGGCCGTCGATATAGAGCTGGTCGCGCATGCGAAGGTCTCCTGAGCGTATTGGAATACTTGTCGGCCGAGCATAGGGAAATGGGCGCGGGATTGATAACGCGGGCGCCATGCATGCGGGCACGCGCGGAGCGGCCATTCGGGCACATGGCACCCCGTAGGATGGGTGGAGCTTGCGATACCCATCGCCGGGGTCGCCAGCGATTGATGGGTATCGCTTCGCTCCACGCCATCCTACGAGAACGATCCGATCACGAAGCCGCCTTCTGCTCCAGATACGCCTTTGGCGACAGTCCCGTCTCCTCGCGGAAGCAGCGGTAGAAGGTCGACAGCGAACGGAACCCCGCTGCCCGCGCCAGTTCGTCGATACGGGTGACGCTGGTGGCGCCGCCCAACTGGCTCAGCAGATGGCGCAGGCGCAACTGGTTCAGGTACTGGTAGAAGCTCAGGCCCAGCACCTGGTTGAGGAAGTAGGAAATCTGGTTGCGCGTGTAACCGGTGGCCGCCGCCACCTGGGGCATGTCCAGGTCGGGATTGAGGAAAGGCTGGCTCTGCTGGAAGTACTGCTGGATGTCGCCACCCAGTTGGCTCAGTTGCCGCGCGGAAAGTCCCAGGCGGCTACCGGCCATGCGCTCCGGCGCCTCGCTGGCGGTTTTCTGCGGCTGGCCGACCAGGGCCGTGTGCTCGTTGACCCGGATGATCCGCCCGTCACGCACGGTGTACGCCTCCGTGGCGCGGTAGGACACCAGCCCCTGGGTGCCGCGCAAGGTCACCTGGTACTGCAGGAACGCCGTGTCGCCATCCACCCGCAGGCGGTCGGTGTAGACCTGCGACTCGTCCCCCGCCGCCGGCATGCTCGACTGCAGATAGCCGCGCAGTTCCTCCGGCGCGATGCGCCGGCCCTGGAAGAAGTCGTTGTATTCCACCTGCGGGTCGAACAGCGCCATCAGCGCGTCGATGTCATGCCGGCGCCACGCCTGGTGGTAGCGCATCACCACCGCATGGGTGGCGGCGCTGGCCGGGTCAGGCTGGTAGGTCGCGCCTTCGAGGGTGGCGCTCCAGACCTGTTCGTCACTCATTGTTTTCCCCTGCCGGTCTCGGCCGGCTTTTCCTGCTCCGGGCGTGCCCGCAAAGAGCGGCGGACCGTATGCCTGGCCCCCGTGAGCGTTACAAGATTTCGGACGCGGCCCGCTGGCCGCTTTTTCTTCCGACATTCTGCCGGAGTTTTCCGATGACATCCGCCTCACTTGCACGCACCACTCCCAGACCCTTCTGGCTCGACACCCTGGATCCCGCTCCTGCTGCCCCTGCACTGGAGGCCGATCGCAGCTTCGATCTGGTGGTGGTCGGCGGCGGCTTCACCGGCCTGTGGACCGCCCTGCACGCCCGTCAGCGCCGGCCCGGCGCGAGCATCGCGGTGGTCGAGGCGCGTCGTTGCGGTGGCGAGGCCAGCGGGCGCAACGGCGGTTTCTGCGCTCCAAGCATTTCCCACGGCGTAGGCAACGCCCTGCGCCGCTGGCCGGAAGAAGCCGAAACCCTGGTACGCCTGGGCCGACAGAACCTCGATGAGTTCGAGGCGGACCTCAAGCGCTTCGGCATGAACGTCGAGTTCGAACGCCGCGGCAAACTCAACGTCGCCGCCCAGCCCTGGCAGATCGACGGCCTGCGCGGCATGCAGCGCAATTACGAACGTTTCGGCATCGAGTGCGAATTTCTAGGCAAAGCGGAACTGGCCGGCAGGCTGGATTCCCCCGCCTACCAGGCCGGCGTCTTCGAGCCCAACTACGCGCTGCTCAACCCGGCGAAGATGGCCGCCGAGCTGCGCCGGGTGTGCCTGGAACAGGGCGTCGAGCTGTTCGAGAACACGCCGGTCCACGAACTGCACCAACGCGGCGACCGACTGATGCTGCGCTGCGACCGTGGAGAGCTGGAAGCCGGGCAGATCGCCCTGGCCACCAACATCGCCCCGCCGCTGCTCGGCCATCTGAATTCCAGCGTGATCCCGGTGTACGACTACTCGCTGGTCACCCAGCCGCTGACTGACGATCAGCTGCGCGCCATCGGCTGGGTCGACCGCTACGGCATCGCCGATGCCGGCAACCAGTTCCACTACCTGCGCAAGACCGCCGACAACCGCATTCTCTGGGCCGGCTTCGACGCCATCTACCACTTCGGCAGCCGCCGTGACGAAGCCCTGACCCAGCGTCCGGCAAGCTTCGAGCGCCTGGCCGGCCAGTTCCGCGAGGCGTTCCCGCAGCTCGGCCCGGTGCAGTTCAGCCACGCCTGGGGCGGCATCATCGACACCTCGGCGCGCACCACGCTGTTCACCGGCTGCGTGCTCGGCGGGCGCGTGGCCTACGCGCTGGGCTTCACCGGCCAGGGCGTGTCGGCCAGTCGCTTCGCGGCCCTGAACATGCTCGACCAGTTGGGCGGCGAACGCACCGAACGCACCCAGCTGCGCATGACCTCGCAGAAGCCCTTCCCCTTCCCGCCCGAACCGCTGCGCTACCTCGGCGTGCGCCTGGCCCAGCGCTCACTAGCCAAGGAAGACCGCACCGGCCGCCGCGACCTGCTGCTCAAGACCTTCGATGCCTTCGGCGTCGGTTTCGATTCCTGATGGAGAACTTCATGTCCACCTTGCCCCGCCACGTCATCGACTTCGCCAACCCCGACCTCGCGCCCCAAGAGCGCGAAATCAACGACCCGGCCATCGTCGATGCGCCCTACCAGAGCCGCAGCTGGCGGCACTTCAGCGCCCCTGAAAAGAACGCCATCGCCGGCATCTGGGAAGCCGGTGTGCACCTGGAGCGCTGCGAGTGCGATTACGATGAGCTGTGCCACATCCTCGAAGGCACCGTGCGCCTGACCGACGCCGACGGCGTGGCGAAGACCTTCGGGCCCGGAGATTCCTTCGTGGTGGCGGCGGGCTTCAAGGGCACCTGGGAAAATCTCACGCCGGTGCGCAAGGTGTATTTCATCCTCGGGTGAGTTCAGCGCTCAGGCTGCCCTCACCCTAACCCCCTCCCCAGGGGAGAGGGGACCGTACGAAGCAGGATGACACTGTCGCGTCAGCCGGTAAGGACTGCTCCCTCTCCCTCAGGGAGACGACTGCAGGGATGCAGGAGGTAGGGCGACGCAGGATGCCAAAGCCGAGGGCTGGGGTGAGGGAAACCACAGGCATAGGCATCAAGCGCCTGCAGGCCGTACGTCTGCGCAAATTCCACGGCGAGTTGAAAGGGCTATAACTACCCGAACAAAGCGGCTGGTCGGCCAGGACACCCCTGCATCGACCGCCCCTGTTGGCGTTCCCCTTGTCCAGATCAGGCCTCCTCAGCCTGATTGGCGCCCGCGCGCGGAGCGGTGTGATGACTTCCAGAGCATGGCGATGGGCTCGCAGGAGCCTTCCTGGCTGCATCGTGCTGGCGCTGCTGGTCGCTCCGATTCACGCCAACGCCCTGTTCAAGTGCCAGGCCCGGGACGGAACCATCAGCCACACCAGCCATGCCATTCCCGGCGCCCGCTGTACTCTCCAGAAAGGCGAGGTTAGCCAGAACGGAAAGGCTGGAACCGGTATCGGCGCCCGGTCACAGGGCGCGCCAAGGTTCGAGCGGAGCAACGCTCCAAGGGCAGTGCCGATTCGGATCTACACCTTCGTTCACAAGGGTATTCGTCAATATGTGAGCCGACGCCCTGTCGGTATCTCCGAGCGGGTCGATGTCATCGAGGTGTATTACGTCAAGGGCTGCTACCTGTGCATGGCGCCAAAGGACTTCAACGTCGCCTCACTGCGCCTGGACACCCGTTCCTATCGCCGGGAGATCGAGGCCGCTTCGACGCTTTACGGTGTCGACCAGGCGCTGGTCCGCGCGGTAATCCATGCCGAGTCGGCGTTTCAGCCCAACGCCGTTTCCGTGGCCGGCGCACAGGGCCTGATGCAGTTGATGCCCGACACTGCGGAGCGCTTCAACGTGGCTGATCCGTTCGACGCACGGCAGAACATCCGTGGCGGCGTGCGCTACCTGGCCTGGCTGCTCAAGCGTTTCAACGGCAACCAGACGCTGGCGTTGGCCGGTTACAACGCCGGGGAAGCGTCCGTGGACGAGTACAACGGCGTGCCGCCCTTCGCTGAAACGCGCTACTACGTGTCCCGCGTGCAGTCCCTGACCGAGCGTTATCGCAACCATCGCTGAAGGGTCTGATTCGGCGTTGGTTCGCGAGCAAGCTCGCTCCTACAAAAGAGCACGCCGGAGTTTCCCCTGGCTGTAGGAGCGAGCTTGCTCGCGAACCGCATTTGAAGGGACGTAGGGCGCAAAACCTGGAACAGGTTATCCGCCGGGCCATCCACGGCGTATAACGCTGGCGCGTTATACGCCCTACACAGGCGGTTAGCCCTGCGCGAACACGTCGCGCCGCAGGCTCAGCCGAACGTCCACCCCGCCGTCGCCAGCCGCGTATCCAGCGCGGCGAGATCGGCTTCGACCCGCGCCACCGGTTCCGGCATGTAGGCCAGCGGATCGGGCAACGTGGACGGCTGACCCAGTAAGCCTTCCGTCGCCGCGTGCAGGCAGTACGCGCTGTAGGCCGGGTTATAGCCGCCCTCCTGCACCACCAGCAGACGCCCCTGACAGAGCTCGTCGGCCAGCGCGCGGGCGCGGCGGGCCAGGCGGTTGAAGCCCTGCATGGTCACCAGTTGGCGGCCGTTGGGGTCGAACTGCGAGGCATCCAGGCCGTTGGCGATGATCAGCAGATCCGGCTTGAACGCGCGCAGCGCCGGCTCGACGAAGCGAGCGAAAACCATCTCGTAGAGCTGGTCGCCCGACCCCATGGGCAGCGGCAGGTTTAGGTTGCTGCCCAACCCCGCGCCGTAGCCGCGCTCGTCCACCGCGCCGGTCTGCGGATGGCTCGGGCCCCAGGCGCCGTGGTCCATGTGCAGCGATACGGTGAACACCGACGGATCGTCGTAGAAACCTTCCTGGGTGCCATTGCCGTGGTGCACGTCCCAGTCGACGATGGCGACGCGCTCCAGACCGGCCGCCTGGGCTGCACGCGCGGCAATCCCGGCATGGTTGAAGAAGCAGTAGCCGTCCGCCATGGCGGGCGCAGCATGGTGACCCGGCGGGCGCACCAGCGCCATGGCCGGATGGCCGCTGGCCAATACGCTCTCCAGCGCCGCCAGGCTGGTACCGGCAGCGGCCAGCAGCCCGGCGAGACTGCCGGCGGACATCAGCGTGGTGCTGCTGAAGCGCTTGCCCGCAGCGTCCGCTTGGAAGATGCCGCGCAGGTAGTCGGCGTCATGGAAGCGCAGCAGTTCTTCTTCGCTGGCGTGGCGGCCTTCGTGCCAGCGCAGGGAGCCCGCCACCGGCCCGCGCTGGAGGATGGCGCGCATGTTGAGCAGCCGGGGATTGCTCTCCGGGTGTTGCAGCTGTTCGGCCAGCAGGTCGCTGGGTGGCGCCTCGAACACGCCGGCGGCGGTGTCGTGGCGCAGCACGTCGTCGTGCCAGAAAACATCCATCGTGTGACTCATCAGAAGCCCTCGGTTTCCATCACTGCGCCCGCAGGCGCAGACACGCAACACGGCTTCGCCCCCGGCAGTACGCGGACCGGGGGCGAACCTCCATCAGTCGATGATCGTCAGTTCCGGCGCAAGCTCCGACAGGCTCGCCGAACCCTTCTCGCCGCACAGCACGGTGTCGCCGAGCTTGATGCCGAAGCCTTCGTTGTACAAGGACAGGTTGGGCTCGATGGAGAACGACATGTTCGGCTGGAACACGTGGTCGTCGGCCTCGTCCACCATCATCGCTTCCAGCCAGGTCGGCGGGTAGGCAAGACCGAGGCTGTAGCCGATGCGGTGCACGCGGGTGCGCGAGAGGTCGATGCGGTCGAGGATCTGGTTGCACACGCGGTTGGCCTCGCCCACCGGGGTGCCCGGCTTGGCGATGTCGATGGCGGCGTTGAAGGCCTCGGTGAGCAGGGTCGCGACTTCCTTCACGCGCGGACTGGGTTTGCCGATCACCGCGGTGCGCATGAGGATGGCGTGGTAGCGGTTGCACACGCCGGCGTGTTCGAGGATCACCACGTCGCCGTGGCTGATGGTCTGGCGGTGCGGCATGGCGTGGGTCATGGTGCTGCGGCGGCCGGTGGCGCACATCGGGCTGATCGCCGAGTACTCGCTGCCGGCACGGCCCAGGGCGTTGGCGACGATGCCGGCCACTTCCACCTCGGAGATGCCCGGACGCAGCGCCTCGAAGGCGGCCAGCATGCCCTGGTCGGCCATGCGCGCGGCGCTGCGCTGGTATTCGATTTCCTCGGCGGTCTTGATCAGGCGGTTCTCGGCGACCAGGGGGCCGGCGTCTTCGAAGCGCGCCTCGGGCATGTAGCCCAGCAGCGCGTTATATTGCGCCGGGGAGAAGGTCGAGGCGGTCATTTCCAGGCCGATGCGCGCCTGGCTCAAACCCGCCTGGGCCAGCACGTCGGCAACGATCTTCAGCGGGTCCTGCTTGGCGATGTCATAGAAGATCGCCTCGTTGATGCACGACAGCTCCCAGGTGCAGGGCTCTTCGCTGGTGCGGGTGAGGAACACCGGCTCGGCCAGCTTGGGCGAGATGATCAGCGCCTGGTACCAGAGGAAGCCCAGGCTGTCGAAGCCGCTCAGGTAGTTGATGTTGTCCGGGTAATTGACCACCAGGGCATCCAGGCCTCGGTCGGCCATGCGGCGTTTGACGGCTTCGACGCGTTGACGGTAGGTGCGAGCGGGGAAAGCAGTAAGCATGGGGATTCCCTCCTCAGGGACAAGGTGCAAGCGACACAGGTGTTCTTGTTTGGGGCCGCCATCGGGCGGCCGTATGCGGGGTTGAAACAGTCAGCTGGGTGGTTGCTGGCGCGCCAGGTACAGGCGCACCAGCATCACCACCAGGGTGAGGACGATCATCAGGGTGGACACGGCGGCAATCGCCGGGTCGAGGTTGTAGCGCAGGCCGTCCCAGATACGCTTGGGCAACGTCACCACGTTCAGGCCGCTGGTGAACAGCGTCACCACCACCTCTTCCCAGCTCATCACAAAGCCCATGAAGAAACCGCCGGCGACGCCACCGCGCACATTGGGCAGCAGCACGTTCCACAGCGTCGGCCAGAGCCCGGCGCCGAGGGAACGCGAGGCCTTGTACAGGCTCTGGTCGAGCCGTGCGTAGGCCACCAGCAGGGCGATCACCGAGTACGGCAGCGCCATCAGCAGATGGCCGAAGCCCACGCCCAGCAGGCTGTCGAGCACCCCCAGGCGTGCATCGAGGTAGTAGATCGACATGGCCGAGACCACCTGCGGGACGATCATCGGCAACAGCACGATGGCGGTCAGCAAGGTGCGGTACCGGCGCTGCAGCCAGATGCCGGTGGCGAACAGGAAGGCCAGCGCCGTAGACAACGCGCCGACCACCAGCGCCAGGCCGAGGCTCTGCAGGATCGACACCAGCCAGGCGCCATCGAACAGCGTCGCGTAATGGCGCAGCGACCAGCCGCCGTCCGGGAAGGCCAGGTAGCGCTGGTTGCCGAACGACAGCGGCACGATCACCAGGATCGGCAGCAGCAGGAACAGCGCGGACAGCGCCAGGGCGGCCCAGGACAGCCAGCGGCCGACCTGCGGGCGTGGGAGTTGCGGCTTTTTCACGCCCTTGGGCATGGCGGAGAGATAGGTTCCCTGCGGAGTCACAGCTCAGCCCTCCCGAGCAGGCGGCGGTAGCCGATGAGTTGTCCGAACAGCAGCGCACAGCCCACCACCAGCAGCATCAGCACGATGCTCAGTGCGGCGCCCAGGCCCCAGTTGGAGAGCTGGAACATCTGCACGTAGATGTACTCCGCGAGCATCGCCGCCTTGCCGCCGCCCAGCAGCGCCGGGGTGACGAAGCAGCCGAGGCTGAAGACGAAGACGATGGCCGATGCGGCGACCACGCCGGGCAGCGTCAGCGGAATGAAGATGTCCTTGAGCGTCTGCCAGTGGCTGGCGCCCAGGCTGCTGGACGCCCGCAGCAGGCTGTCGTCCACTTGCTTGAGCGACGACAGCAGCGGCAGCACCGCGTAGGGCACCATGAAGTGCACCATGCCGATCAGCGCGCCCAGTTCGTTGCGTACCAGCGGCGGCGGCGCGTCGAACCAGCCGGTGGCCATCAGCCCCTGGCTGACCAGGCCGCCGTTGCGCAACAGCACCAGCCAGGCGAAGGCGCGGATCAGCATCGACAGCCAGAACGGCAACAGCACGAACAGTTCGATCAGTTGCCGGCCACGCGGCGTCGCAAAACGCCAGCGGTAGGCGATCAGGTAGGCGATGGCAACGCTGATCGCGGTGGTCAGCAGGCAGATGCGCAGGGTGCGCCAGATCACCGCCTGCAGGTTGGCGTTGTCGGCAATCGCCGCGTAGTTCTGCGTGCCCCACTCCGGCAGGCTGAAGCTCCAGCCCAGCACGCCGAGGGTCGGCAGCAGGTAGCCGACCACCACGAGTAATGGCAGGGGCAGGATCAGCAGGCCGTAGACCGGCAGCACGCCCGGTGCGAAACGTCGCATCTCAGCCACCGATCAGCGCGAGGTAGCGCTCCAGGGTTTCACCGTAGTGTTCGGCGTGCCACTTGTTGTTGAGCGACACCTGTTTCTTCAGGTTGTCCGGCGCGGTGGGGTTGATCGCCTGCAGCTGGGCGCTGAGCAGGTCGTTGGCCTTGAGGTTCACCGGGCCCATGTTGTAGACCTCCATGAGCTTGGCCTGCACCTCCGGGCGCAGCGCGTAGGCGATGAACTCCATGGCCGCCTTGGCGCCGGCCGGGTTGCCCTTGGGCACCATCCACACCGAAGGCGAGACGATGCCGCCGTCGAAGCCCCAGTCGATCTTGCCGCCAGTGTCGTTCTTCACCAGCTCGGCGCGGGTGTGCCACATCTGCGCCATGCTCACCTCGCCATCGCGGATCAGCTGCTGCGACTCGGCGCCGGTGGACCAGTGGGTGGCGATGTGCGGCAACAGTTCCTCGATCTTGCGCAGGGCGCGGTCCACATCCAGCGGGTAGAGCTGCTCCGGCGGCACACCGTCGGCCAGCAGCGCGCATTCGAGGTTGGCGCTCATCCATTTGTAGAGGGTGCGTTTGCCCGGGTACTTCTTCACGTCCCAGAAGTCGGCCCAGGACTTGGGCGGGTTCTTGCCGAACTGCTCGTGGTCGTAGCCGATCACGTAGCTGTAGGTGTAGTTGGCGAGGCCGAAATCATGCACGTCGCCGTAGCCGATCAGCGACTTGTCGACGATGCCGAAGTCGATGGGTGCGAGGAACTTGTCCTTGCCCAGGCGATAGGACGAATACATCTCGCCGTCGCACACATCCCAACGCACCGCGCCGCTGCTGACCTGGGTCTTCAGCGCGCCCTCGGTGGGGCCGCTGCCGTCCACTTTCAGGGTAAGGCCGGACGCCTGGTCGAAGCCGCCGAAGCTCTTCTCGAAAGCCGGCACCGCATCGCCGCCCCAGTTGGCCAGCACCAGGTTGTCGCCAGCAGCGAAGGCACGGCTGCCGGAGCCCAATGGCAAGGCACTGGCGGCGGCGAGCAGCAGCAGGCTGCGGTTGAAATCGCGACGGCTGATGCCGGCGCGCTCGCTTTTCTCGGCGGCGATTTCGATGGCGTCTTCGATGAAGCCTTGGCGTTCTTTCATTGTGATTGCTCCCCGATCGTTTGTTTTCGTTATGCGTGTGTCAGGCGGACAACAGGTGGCAGTGCTGCGGCGACCAGCTGCACCAGTAGCGCTGGCCGCTGCGCAGATCGGCCAGCAGCGGGTGCGCGACCGGCAGGCGCAGGTCGAGGCGCTCGCCCTGCTCCAGGGTCAGTTCGAGGTTGACGTGGGCACCCTGGTAAGTGGCGTTGCCGACGGTGGCGCAGAGGCCGTTGTCGCGGCCGGCGTCCTGCAGCGGGCGCAGGTCGATGTGCTCCGGGCGCACTGCCAGCCAGCTCTTGCCGCCCTGGCTCGCCTGGGCCGAGTGGGCCACGCGCAGGTGCTGGCCGCGAAAATCACAGAGCGTGGCTTCTGCCTCGCGGCCCACCACGCCGACCTCCAGCAGATTGGTATCGCCGAGGAAGTTGGCGACGAATCGGCTGGCCGGACGTTCGTAGACTTCGCGCGGTGTGCCGACCTGCTCCAGGCGGCCCTTGTTGAACACGGCGATGCGGTCGGACAGCGCCAGCGCTTCCTCCTGGTCGTGGGTGACGAAGACGAAGGTGGTGCCGAAATCCTTGTGCATGCGCGCCAGCTCGCCCTGCATTTCCTGGCGCAGACGGCGGTCGAGGGCGGACAGCGGTTCGTCGAGCAGCAAGAGCTTGGGTTTGAACACCAATGCACGGGCCAGCGCCACGCGCTGCTGCTGGCCGCCGGAAAGCTGGGCGATGCCGCGATTGCCCATGCCGGCCAGGCCGACGCGCTCCAGCACGTCCGCCACCCGGCGCTCGATCTCCGCGCCCAGCACCTTGCGGATGCGCAGCGGGTAGGCCACGTTCTGCGCCACGCTCATGTGCGGGAACAGCGCGTAGCCCTGGAACACCACGCCGAAATCGCGTTGGTCCGGCGACAGCTGGGTGATGTCGCGGCCGTCCATCTCGATATGCCCTTCGCTGGGCTCGACGAAGCCGGCGAGCATCATCAGCGTGGTGCTCTTGCCCGAGCCCGAAGGCCCCAGAAGCGTGAGGAATTCGCCCTGGCGGATGCTCAGGCTGAGGTCGCTCAGGACCTGCAGGTTGCCATAGCGCTTGCCCAGGCCGAGCAAGTCGACGAAATGCTGCATGGCGGGTCTCCAGCCGTTTGTTCTTGTGTTTGGGTGTTGGCTTGGAGTCATCTTCCGTGCAAATTTAACTAACGACAATTCAATAGATTTCCACCTGAATCGTTAGCCAAATTCACGGAAAAGGTCTCTCATGCGTCAGAACAGTGCGTTCCGAATGCCCTCCCTCATCGCCCTGCGCGCTTTCGAGGCACTGGTCCGCCAGGGCAGCATCAGCCGCGCGGCACTGGAGCTGCACGTCACCCACGGCGCGGTCAGCCACCAGGTGAAGAAGCTTGAGGAAGAACTGGGCATGGCGCTGGTGGAGCGCCAGGGCAAGGGCGTCAAGCTGACTCCGGCCGGGCGCCAGCTGAGCCAGCAGATCAGCAGCGCCTTCGACCAGCTGCGCGACATCCGCCGCGCATTGCCCAACGAGGAGCCCGCCGGCGAGCTGCGCATCGCCTGCGCTCCCGCATTGCTGGCACGGGTGTCATCGCTGCTGGAGAAATTCCTGCGTAATTACCAGGAGGTCGCTCTGCACCTGATGCCGATGAGCAGTGACCTGGGCCAAGTGGACATGGTGATTTCTTTCGGCGAGACGCACATCGAGGGCCAGCGCTTCGCCGCGCTGGGCGACATCCGCTATTTCCCGGTGTGCAGCCCGCGCCTGCTCAACACCCAGGAACACCTACGCAAACCCCGCGACCTGGCACGCCAGGTGCTGCTGCACGAGGACGATGGTTTCGACTGGAGCCGCTACTTCCTCGCCGCCGGGGTGCCCGGTTTGCAGGCACGGCAGAACGTCTTCCTGCCCGACGCCTACCTGACCATCCGCGCCGCACTGGCCGGCGGTGGCGTGACCATCAGCGACCATATCCTTGCCGGCGAGGAACTGCACCAGGGCCGGCTGGTGCGCCTGTTCGACATCGACTTCCCGGCGCCCCACCCCTACTTCCTGATCATCCCGCCCCACGGCAACCAGGCCCTGGCGCGGGAGTTCGCGGACTGGCTGCTGCATGAGCTGGAGGCGATTCCGGCGTTTGATTGAGGGGCTGCGGGCACGGCGCAGATTCAATCGCGGACAAAGTCCGCTCCTACGCAGGAGCGGACTCCAATGAGCCGATGGGGATCTCAGCCCTTCCGCTCATTCAACAGGAAGTGCGACAGCGCCGGGATCAGCAACAGCGCCCCCAGCATGTTCCACAGGAACATGAAGGTCAGCAGAATCCCCATGTCCGCCTGGAACTTGATCGGCGACCAGGCCCAGGTGATCACCCCGGCGGCCAGGGTCACGCCCACCAGTGCCACCACCTTGCCGGTGAAGATCACCGCCTGGCGGTAGGCCAGCGCCAGCGGGAAGCCAGCACGCTGCAATTGCAACTGCACACTGAGCAGGTACAGCGCATAGTCCACGCCAATGCCCACGCCCAGGGCGATCACCGGCAGGGTCGCCACTTTCACGCCGATGCCGAGGAACACCATCAGCGCCTCGCAGAGCATGGACGTCAGCACCAGCGGCAGCATGGCCACCAGGGTTGCGCGCCAGCTGCGGAAGGTGATCAGGCAGAACAGGCTGACCGCCCCGTAGATGTACAGCAGCATGGTGCGGTTGGCCTGGTGCACCACGCTGTTGGTGGCGGCCTCGATGCCGGCGCTGCCCGCGGCGAGGAGGAACTGGCGGTCCGGCGTGCTGTTGGCCTTGGCGAAGTCTTCGGCAATGGTAGTCACTTCCTCCAGGGTCCTGGCCTTGTGGTCCTTGAGGAAGGCGATCACCGGCATCACCGAGCAATCGGTGTTGAACAGTTCCGGCGTATTCACCGAGGCCTGCTGCGCCGAGTAGTTGAGCACGTCCTGGTTGCGCTGCAGGCTGGCGAACTTGGGGTTGCCCTCGTAGGTGCCGGCGGTGATCTGGCGCACCGCGTCGGCCAGCGAAACGCTCGCCTGCACGCCCGGATGCTGTTGCAGCGCCCAGCCCAGGCGGTCGGCGAGGATCAGGGTCTTGTAGTTCAGGCAGCCTTCGGCGGGCGTCTTCACCATCACCGCGAACAGGTCGCTGGAGAGCGCGTAGTGGCTGGTGATGTAGGCGTTGTCGCGGTTGTAGCGCGAGTCCGCGCGCAGCTCGGGCGCGCCGGCGTCGAGATCGCCGATCTGCAGGCGCTGGCTGACCAGGAAGCTGCCGGCGCCGATCAGCGCGGCGACCGCCAGGGCGATGCTCGCCCAGCGCCGTTCGGTGAAGCGGTCGAGCAGGCTCCACAGGCGGCCCAGGCCCTGCTCGCGGGCTTCCTGCTGCTCCTCGCGCAGGGCGCGGGCGGCGGCGCGCGGGCTGACGCCGATGAAGGACAGCGCCACCGGCATCAGCAGCAACGAGGTGAAGACCAGCACCGCCACGCCGATGCTCGCGGTGATCGCCAGGGCCTTGATCACCGGGATGTCGATCAGCATCAGCACACCGAAACCCACGGCGTCGCAAAGCAGCGCGCTGACCCCGGCGAGGAACAGGCGACGGAAGGTGTTGCGCGCCGCCACCAGGCGGTGCGTGCCGCGGCCGATGTCCTGCATGATGCCGTTCATCTTCTGCGTGGCGTGGGACACGCCGATGGCGAAGATCAGGAATGGCACCAGGATCGAGTACGGGTCCAGGGCATAGCCCAGCCAGGCGATCAGCCCCAGCTGCCAGATCACCGCGAGCAGCGAGCAGACGATCACCAGCAAGCTGCTGCGCAGGCAGCGGGTGTAGAGCAGGATGATGACGAAGGCCGAGACCACCGCCAGGCCGAAGAACATCATCACCCGCAGCAGGCCGTCGATCAGGTCGCCGACCAGCTTGGCGAAGCCGATCGCGTGGATGCGCACGGCGCCCTTGCCCGGCTCGCCGGCGTCGAAGGCACGCTGGTCGCCCAGGTACTCGTACTTCAGGCGCAGCGCGTCGAGCTGGTGGGAGAACTGCTGGTAGTCGATGCCCTTGCCGGTGGCCGAGTCATGGTCCAGCAGCGGCACCACCAGCATGCTCGAACGGAAATCATTGGCCACCAGGCTGCCGACGATGCCGGCGCGGGCGATGTTCTGGCGCAACGTAGCGATGCTCGGGGCGTCGCCGGCATAGCCGTCGGGCATCACCGGGCCGCCCTGGAAGCCCTCCTCGGTCACTTCGGTCCAGCGTACCGCCGGCGACCACAGCGACTTCATCCAGGCGCGGTCGACGCCGGGGCTCAGGAACAGCTGGTCGTTGATCTGCTTGAGGGTGTCCAGGTAGGCCGGCGCGAAGATGTCGCCCTCGCGGCTCTCCACCACCACTCGCACGGAGTTGCCCAGGCCGCGCAGCGCCCCACGGTTCTCCAGGTAGTTGCGGATGTAGGGATGGCTCTGCGGGATCATCTTCTCGAAGCTGGGCTTGATCTCCAGGCGGGTCACCGCCATCCAGCCGAGCAGCAGCGTGACCAGGGCGATCAGGCTGATGAACAGGAGCCGATGGTTGAACACCAGGCGCTCCAGCAGGCTGCCGCTGTGCGCGTCGAAGTCCCGCAGATCGCTGATGACGGGCAGCTGCCCTTGCTTGAGGTCGACCATAGGAGGCTGTCTCTTCGTCTTGTTCTTATTGGGAGAGCGGCAACGCGCTGCGTTGCAGGCCGCGGTTGCCCACCAGCAGCAGGCTGTCGCCGCTGACCAGGGCGCCGCTGACGGGCGTGCGCTGGGCCAGGGTCAGCGGCCTGAAGGTGGCGCCGTCGTCGCGGCTGACCAGCCCCTGGCCGGCCTGGCTGAACAGGTAGAGGCCGCCGTCGGCGCCCTCGCTGGCCGCCGTGAGGCTGACCGGCAGGCCGGTGGCCACCGCACTCCAGTTCGCGCCGCCGTCGACGCTGCGCACCGCGTTGCCGCGCAGGCCGTAGGCGAACAGCAGGCCGGGCTTGCCGAGCACGCCGAAGAAGGTGCCCTTGTAGGGCGAGTTCAGCGCCACGAAGCGCTGGTCCGCCGGGTCGAGCTTGAGCAGCAGGCCCTGCTCGCCGACGATGAACAGGTCCCCGCCCACCGCCGACATGGCGGTCAGGTGCAGCGATTGCGGGTTGTCGATGCGATGGTTCCAGGGCTCCCAACTGCGCCCGCCATCGGTGGTGTGCAGGATCAGGTTGAAGGCACCGATGACGAAACCCTCCTGGGCGTTGCGGAACCAGAGGTCGAGGAACGGCTTGTCCGCCCCCTCCTCTTTCATGCGCCGCGACTGCTCCAGCAGGGTTTCGTTATCCGCCTGTGGGTTGGCCGTGTAGTAATCCAGCATCAGCTGGCCGATGGCGCGGCCATCGAGCTGACGGATCCAGTGCTCGCCGCCGTCGGCGCTGTGCAGCACCACGCCGTCGTGGCCCACTGCCCAGCCGTCGCGCGGCGTGGGGAAGCGCACGGCGGTGAGGTCGGAGCTGACCGGTACCTCGGCCTGCCGCCAGTCCTTGCCGTCGTTGTCGGAATAGAGAATGTGGCCGCGCTGGCCGACCACCACCAGGCGCTTGTCGGCACGGGCGATGGCCGCCAGCGGGCTGCTCATGGCCAGTGCGGTGGGCTGCGAGGGCAGGTCCAGCACGTCGACGAATTCATCGGCGTCGGCGTGACCGGCGAGCAGCGCCAGCCCCAGCCCGGCGGAGGCCAGGGCGAGCTTGAAGGGAAATTGCATACGGCTACCTCGATCTGAAATGCACGGCGGCCTTGTGGGCCGCCGCGAACTCATCCGCTTAGCGAATACCGCTGCCGGCAAGGGCTTCAGGCGACCACTGGGTAGCGGCCAGCGGATCGATGTAGGTGATGCCGCCGTACGGGCCGACGACGCCGTTGATGTTGTAGGAGCCGGCGGTCAGGTCGTAGATCATGAACGGCGTGGCGTCCGGGATGCGCTTGTCGTAGCTCTGGCTGAGGAAAGCGAAGGAGCCGCGATAGAGCTGGCCACGGGCGTCATACTGGTCGGAGGCCAGGGCCACCCAGCTGTCCTCGTCGAGGTAGAAGCGGCGCTTGGCGTAGATGTGCCGCGCACCGGACTTCAGCGTGCCTTCCACGACCCACACGCGGTGCTTCTCCCAGCGCACGTAGTCCGGCGACAGGTGATTGGGCGTGACCACTGGCTTGATGTCGCTGGTGTAGGTCAGGCGGTAGGTGTTGTAGGGCACGATCATTTCCTGCTTGCCCACCAGCTTCCAGTCGTAGCGGTCCAGCGCGCCATTGAAGACGAACACGTCGTCGTAGGTGCCGGCGCCGGCCATGCCGGGGTTCGGGGTGTCGTAGGCCAGGTTCGGCGCCAGCTTCACGCGGCGCTGGCCGGGCAGGTACTGCCAGGCGCGGCGCGGCTGCTGCAGCGGGTTGGCGGCGTCCTTGAGCATCATCGCCTCGCCGGCGCGGCGGGCCGGGCCGCTGTAGTACAGCTTCATCTGGTAGTAGACCTCGGAGCCCTTCACCGGCTGGGTGAGGTTCTCGTAGATCGGATAGTTGATGAAGGCCTGGCCGGTGGTGGCGAGGTTGGCGCTGCCCGAGGCGTCGACGTTCCAGGAGTCGTACTTGGCCTTGATGTTCACCCCCTGGTAACGCAGCAGGAAGTTCCACATGGCCTCGGCGCCGGTCTTCGGCATCGGGAACGGCACACCCGGCAACGCGTTGTCGATGGCGGTGCCGCCTTCCAGGGACTGGGTGGCGACGGCGTTCTTCTTGCTGTTCTCCAGCACCGCATCAGGCAAGGCTGCGGTGCGGTGGGTCGGGTAGACGTCGACGCGGAAGCTCGGGTAGCGCTTGGCCAGTTCGACGGTGGTGGCGGAGAGCTGGTTCTTGTACTGGTCGACGTTCTTGCCGTCGATCACCAGCAGCGGCTTCTCCCCGGCGAAAGGGTCCGGGCGCATGCTGTCGCCGGCCTTGAAGCTGGCCGGGGCGCTGGTCAGGCCACCGGTGTAGGCGGGAATCGAACCGTCGCTGCTGGCGCCCTTTTCGGCGCCGACCAGGGTCAGGGTGGTGCCCAGCTGGGCGGCGTCCTGGGGCGAGACGGCGGCCTGGGCCGCGCCGCACAGGGCCAGACCGAGGGCCGTGGCGATCAGGGTAGGTTTGAAGTTCATGCTGTTTTTCTCCTGCTCCGGGTAAGGAGCCTGGGGTGAAATCAGAAGGTCGCCTTGAGGGACGCGGTCACCATGCCGCGGTCCTTCAGCAGGGGTGCGAGGCCGCCCTGCGAGGTGATCTGCCCGGGGATGCACTGGTACTGCCCATTAGCCCCGGGGGTGTTGTTGTCGTGTCCGCTTTCGCAGGTATCGAAGGGACCGAATGCGTCGACGTACTTCAGATCGACGCGGTACTTCTGGTGGAAGTCCGCCGCCACCCCGATCGAGTAGCTGCCGGCGTCTTCGTTGCCGCCCAGTTGCACCGCCGAGTTGCCGTGCAGGCCGACGTTGTAGGCCATCGGCATGGACAGGTCGACGCCGGGGAAAGCCTGGTACCAGGTCGGGGTGAAGTTGGCGGACATGGCGTAGGCATTGGTGGTGACCTTGTCCACGCCGTGGTAGCTGGAGTCGCCCTTGAAGGTCTGCTCGCCTTCGGTGACGTCGATCAGGTGCGTCAGGGTGCCCTCCACCGCCAGCGACGAGGCGTCCCACAGCGGGGTCGCGCCGAAGGTCACCAGGCCATTGAGCACCACATGGAAGGTCTTGCCGCGGGCAAGGCCGGTGTCGCCGTCGCTGGGCAGCGAACCGATCAGGTTGGCGCCATTGATCAGCCCTTTCTGCGCGGCGTTGTAGAGCGTGGAATTGACGGTGGTGAAGTTGCTCGCCAGCGGCATGTTCTCGCGGTAGTTCAGGTCCATGCCGACGCTCACCCCGCCGACTTCCTTCGACAGGCTGATGCCATAGATGTCGATGTCGTCGGCGTAGGCGGTGAAGTAGTTCATCCCCTTCAGGCCGGCCAGACCCGGCTTTTGCAGGTTCGGCGCATCTACCAGCACCGCCGGCAGGGTGTCGGAGGTGTTGCGGTAGTAGAAGCCGAGGGTGCCGTCGAGCCACTCCGGGCTCCACTTGGCCATCAGGCCGAAGTCGCCGGTGTTGTCCGGCTCACGGTCGTGACCGCGCGGCGCGCCGTAGAAGGCATTGAGCGCGGGCAGCGGCAGCCAGAACACGTTGCCGCCATCGTTGAGCATGTCGTACGGCCCCATGTAGGTGCCGCCTTCGGGGAAGCGCGAGTTCTCGAACTCGAGGAAATACTGCGCAGCCAGGGTCAGCTCCGGGTTCACCGTCAACGACGCGGAAAGCTGGTTGCGCGGCATGAACAGCTCTTTCGCCTCGGTGCCCGGCACGTTGTACAGCTTGCCCAGGTCCAGGGCCGACTGGCCGTAGTTGATGCCGTTGGCGGCGCTGAACAGGGTCTCGCCCCAGTACACGGTGTGGCGGCCGAGCTTGCCGCTGAGCAGCATGTCGTCACCGACCTGGTGGCTGGCGAAGACGAAGGCGTCGAGCAGTTCGCCGGAGGGACCGTTGTAGTAGCGGTCGGCGAAGTTGCTCAGGCCGTGGGTGGACGCCTTGGCGCCCGGCGGAGCGATCACGGTGCCGTTCTTGGTGACCAGGTGGCCGGCGTTGCCCTTCTGGCCAGGGAACGGGTTGCTCGAACCAACGTCTTCGTAGGCGTTGTCGTACCAGCCGGCGGCGCTGACGCGGAAGCCCATGCTGTCGCGGTAGACGAAGTCCAGCTCGCTGAGCAGGTCGAAGCGCTGGGTCACCGGGCTGCCGGAGGAGAAATTGCGGTCACCATCGTTGGTGTTGGCGGTGCCGGCGATCTTGCTGTTGGCTGCTTCAACCCGTTGCCCATAGCTGAGCTTGACGGTGTTGTCGAAGCGGACGGCGATGTCGGGGTTGCCGGTGTTCAGCTCGAACGCCTGGGCCGAGGTGCCGCCGAAGGCGCTGATGATTGCCGTGGCGAGCAGGCAGCGGCGCAGCCGCGGTGAGTTGCTCTGGTAGTGCATGCGTGTGCTCCATTTCTTGTTGTTATCGGGACGCTATCCGGGCCCGTCCCGCGGCCCCCGCCCACGCCGCCTTCAGGGCGTACGCGAGCCCGCCCCGGCGCCAGGCACCGGAACGTGAACTTCCTGTCAGGGATCAGCGATCCAGCATCTGGATCAGGTTGTCCGCCTCCGGCCAGTCACCGAAGCCGGATGCCGGGTTCATGTGGCCGACGCGCCCCAGCTCCACCAGGCTTGCGCCCCAGGCGCTGGCCATGCGCTGCACCGCCTCTGGCGTGGCGAGCGGATCGTTGTCGCTGGATGCCACCAGGGTCGGGAACGGCAGAGGTTGCTGCGGCAGTGGTGCCCAGCCACGCTCGGCGAGGCTCGCCGGGCTCGGGTAGTGCTCCGGCCATTGGCCTTCGAGGTCCGGCGGGGTCACCAGCAGCGCGCCCTTGATCGGACGGTCGTGGCGGGCGGCCCAGTGCGCCACCATCAGGGTGCCGGCGCTGTGAGCGACCAGGATCACTGGGCCATCGATCTGCGCCAGCTCGTGCTGGATGGCAGCGACGCGGGCATCGAGGTCAAGCTTGTCCTCGGTCAGCGGCGGAACACTGCGCGCATTCGGCAGGCGGGCCTGAAGATGGGTCTGCCAGTGTTCGGCCACGTGATCGCGCAGGCCGGGAACGATGAGAACGGTGGTGGAGTTGTTGTGTTTCACCGGGTCACCTTGCAGCTATTTCGAACTTGTTGGACTAGACAGTAGAGGCAGCCCGGCGGCGTTGCTTTGCATAGAACGTCAGGCACTTCGCAATTGATGACAGCTCGGACGTCATCCGGCATGCGATTCATCAGGCGAATCCCACGCACCACGCGAGCTAGGGCCTCCCGGTGGCGCTAAACGGCGCTGGGTGATATACAAAAGTTCGTACACGCTTTACTGAACTCGCCGATAGAATCTGTCGTCATCGAACAAGCCAAACGCGCTCCGGTGAGAGTTCGGCACCTGTCATTTCGTGACAGCCCCACCGGCGCGACGCAGCCACAAGAACAAGAAGGCGATCGGCATGACCCCAATGGTTCGTATTGCGGCCCTGACCAACTACCTGGAGGTGGCCCGCCACCTCGGCTTGAACCCCCAGCAACAGCTCAGCCGGGTGGGTCTGAGCCTGTCCATGCTGGAGCACCCCGAGCAGCGCGTGCCCATCACCCCGGTCGTCAGCCTGCTGGAGGAATCGGCCCGCGCCTGCGGCTGCGAGACCTTCGGCCTGCGCATGGCCGAGTCCCGCCAGCTCGCCGATTTCGGCGTGATCAGCCTGCTGATCACCCACCAGGCGACCCTGCGCGAAGCCATCGACACCATCGTCCAGTACCGCCACCTGATCAACGAATCGCTGGCCCTGTACGTGGACCAGGAAGGCAAGACCGCAATCCTGCGCGAAGAGATCATCACCGTGCCGCCGATGCCCATGCGCCAGGGCATCGAACTGGCCATCGGCACCCTCTACCGCCTCTGCGCCGCCCTCCTCGGCCCGCACTGGCGGCCGATCAGCGTGAACCTCACCCACGACGCGCCGGCCGACCTGCAGGTGCACAAGCGCCTGTTCGGCTGCAAGATCGAGTTCGGCAGCGAATTCAACGGCATCGTGATCCCGGCGGCCGACCTCGACGCGGCCAACCCCATGGCCGACCCGGCCATGGCCCGCCACGCGCGCAGCTTCGTCGACTCGCTGCCCGGCGCCACCGACGGCAGCACCCTGAACGAGGTGCGCAAGGCCATCTACCTGCTGCTGCCCATGGGCCGCGCCACCATCGAGCAGATCGCCCAGTCGCTGGGCCTGAACGTACGCACCCTGCAGCGCCGCCTGGAGGAGAACGGCGTGACCTTCTCCGACCTGATCAACGAAGTGCGCCGGGAGCTGGTGCTGCGCTACATGGAAAACCCGCGCTACTCGCTCAGCCGGATTGCCGACCTGCTGGGGTATGGGATGCCCAGTTCGTTCACCCGCTGGTTCACCATTCAGTACGGCATGTCGCCGGCGGCGTGGCGGCGGGAGCATACGGGGCGGGAGTTGGAGTGAGATCTCGCCAGGGCGGGCTTTCGTAGGGCGGATAACGCGAAGCGTTATCCGCCGTTTTGGAGTTCGGTATTTCTGCGCCGCGTAGGCATGCTCGGATGTTTCTTGTTTCGCCCCCTCGGGCGAGTCCCTTTTGGGGCCCCAAAAGGAACCAAAAGGGCCCGTCCCGGCATCCGGCCCCGGCTTCGCCGGGGGTGATTCGCTTCGCTCACCCTTCGGGTCAGCCTTCGGCTGTTACTTCGCTTCGCTCCGTTTCCCTCGCTCCGGCATCGCTCCGAGGGTCGGCGTAGAAGGGCCATCCATGGCCCTCTTAGCGGGGACGCCTAGTCCTCTCGCGGCATCCATGCCGCTCGCCCCTCTGCGCAATACCTCCACTCGGCCTCCTGACGGGACTCTGCGCGCGCCTGGAACTTTGGCTGCTTCATGCTGGATTGCTCTTCGTAGGATGGCGTGGAGCGAAGCGATACCCATCACGGCGGATAACGCTGCGCGTTATTCGCCCTACGGAATACGGCCCGCGCGAGGCTCCTGGCTTTTCGTAGGAGCGAGCTTGCTCGCGAACAGAATTATCCGGCCGCATCGGTGTTGGGCGGTTCGCGAGCAAGCTCGCTCCTACAAGTTGGCGGCAAACATCTGCGCTTTCCTGGAAGCGCAAATTCCGCCGCTATAGATTTCGCGGACAAGGTCCGCTCCTACGAAGAGCATGACCGCTCTGGCTCTTGAAGATTTCCAGAGAAATATCCGCACGCACCGGAGCGCCCCTTCAGGAGGCCGAGTGGAATCGGAGTTTCAGGGGTTGAGCGGCATGGATGCCGCGAGAGCCGCGATGGGCCAGGGATGGCCCTTCGCGGCGGGCCCCTGAAACTTCGATGGAAGGAGGGAACCCCGGCGAAGCCGGGGCCGAATGATGGGGCAGAGACTTTTGCCTACTTTGGGGCGTTTGCCAAAGTAGGTCGCCCGAGGGGGCGAAACAAAATCTCTCAGCACACGCCGAAGCGGCGCGGAAACACCCAACCCAACAGCCCAAAAGCATCGCGGGCATAGCCCGCTCCTACAACGGTTCTCCCGTAGGAGCGGGCCATGCCCGCGCTTGGTGCCAATAAGGCACAACGACCAGCTGCCGACCAATCAACCCGCCAGGCGCAACATCCCCAACACCAGCCCCGCCAGGAACACCGTCTCCCCCACCATCAGCAGGATCGGCTTGATCCCCACCGTGGCCAGGGCGCGCAGCTGGGTCTTCATGCCCAGCGCCGCGATGGCGATCACCAGGCACCATTGCGACAGCTTGCTGCCCGCCTGCTGTACCACCGGCGCCAGGACTCCGGTGCTGTTGACCGCCGCCAGCAGCACGAAGCCCACGGCGAACCAGGGCAGCAGCGGCGGTCGCTTGTCGCCCGGCTCGACACCGCGGGCGCGGGTGATCATTGCCGCGCAGAGGATCACCGGCAGCAGCATGGCCACGCGCATCAGCTTGACCACCGTGGCGCTGTCGCCGACTTCCGGCGAAATGCTGTAGCCGGCGCCGACCACCTGGGCCACGTCGTGGATGGTGCCGCCGAGGAAGATGCCCGCCTGCAACGGCGGCAGGCCCAGGGCATGGACGATCATCGGGTAGAGGATCATCGCCAGGGTCGAAAGGGCCGAGACACCGAGCACGGTGAACAGCGTGGCCTTTTCCTTCTGCGTATGGGCCGGCAGCGCCGCCGCCAGGGCCAGGGCCGCCGAGGCGCCGCAGATGGCCGTGGCGCCGCCGGTGAGCAGGCCGAACAGGAAGTTGAAGCCCATGGCGCGGGCGGCAGCGATGGAGACCAGGATGGTCACCGTCACCAGCACAACCACCATGACCACCGGCTGCCAGCCCAGCTCGGCGATCTGCCCGAAGGTGATGCGGATGCCCAGCAGCGCCACGCCCAAACGCAGGATCTCGCGGGCAGTAAATTCGATTCCGGCCTTGCACACGCTGTCGGTGGCGAGAAAGTTCAGCGCCAGGCCCAGCAACAGCGCGAACAGCATCACCGGCGCGCCGTAGTGTTCGGAGAGGAAGGTCGCCGCGGCGGCGACCATGGCGCTGACCAGCAGCCCCGGCAGCAGCGTGCGGCTGCGGGTGCCGAGCGCGGAGATGACGGCGGTGCTCATGCGGAAACTCCCTCGGCGATCGTTTCGTCGAGCAGCAGGAAGCACTCGTCGGCGCGCCACTCGATGGGATAGCGACGCACGCCGAAACCCTTGATGCCCGCCGGGCAGCCGGTGTCCAGGTCGAACTTCAACCCGTGCGCCGGGCACTGCAGCCAACGGCCGTCCAGGCGGCCGGTGAACAGCGAGGCCCCGGCATGCGGGCAGCGGTCGTCGATGGCGTACAGGCAGCCTTCCACGTCGAACAGCAGGACGATGCCCTTGTCATGGTGGAACAGGCTGCGGCCGCCCCGTGCGGGCAGCCGTTCGCTCGGAATGTGCAACGCGCCACTCATGCCGACAGCGCCTCCTGCCGATCGAAGGCCCGCAGCAGGGCCACCAGCAGCTGGTCCGGGCTCTGCCCACCAAGGGCGAAGGCGCGCCCGTCGAGCAGGAACAGCGGCACGCTGGAGTCGGCCAGGCCCACGCGGCGGCCGATGAAAGCGCGAGCGCCGTCGGTCAGTGCCTCCTCGAACTGCTCGGGAATGTAATCGCAGGCGCGCAGCAGGCGCCGCAGGGTGTCGCGCTGGCCGATGTCCTCGCCGAGCTGGAAATGCGCGCGGAACAGCAGTTCCAGCAGGCGCTCCAGCTGCGACTGGCTGCCCAGCTGGGCGGCACGCTGGAACACGCGGTGGGCGTAGGTGGTATTGGGCATGCTGCGGATGCGCTCGAAGTCGATCTCGACCCCGGCCTGGCGCGCGGCGTCGCGCACTTCCATCTGGCGTGCGCGCACCGCCCGCTTGCCGCCCAGGCGGCGCTGGTAGAACGCGGCGAAGGGTTCGCCCTCCATCGGTACCTGGGGCAGCAGTTGCAGCCCCAGCCAGTTCACCCGCACGTCCAGTTCCGGACGCTGCCGGGCCAGCAGGCGCAGCGCGGTGTCCAGGTTGCGCTTGCCGATCAGGCACCAGGGGCAGATGAAGTCGAAGGTCATGTCCAGGTTCAGCGTCGGCATCATGCGCCCTCCTCCTCGCCGCGCAGGCGGCGGATATCGCTGTGGTAGTGGCGCCGGGCGTAGATGAACACCAGCGCGGCGAAGATGCTCAGCAGCGGGACGATCTGGAACGCGCGGTCCAGTCCCACGGCGTCGGCCAGCACGCCGGTGAGCAGCGGGCCGGGCGCCAGGCCCAGCAGGTTGTTGGCCAGGGTCAGGGTGGCGAAGGCAGTGCCGTGCACGGCCGGGCTGGTGAGGTTGGCCACCATGGCGCCGGACGGCCCGGAGGTGCCGGCCGCCACCAGCATGCCGAGGGCGAGCAGGCTTAGTTGCATCGTGCCCGGCGGCAGGTGGAACGCCACCGACAGCAGCAGGCAGCTGGCCAGGCAGAAACCGATGGCGAGGACGATCTTGCGCGGCGGATTGGCGCGACCCAGGCGGTCGCATAGGATGCCGCAGAGCACCATGCCGCTGCCGCCCACCAGCACGATCACCGCCGAGATCAGTCCGGCCTTGTCGGTGTCCAGGTGGTAGTAGCGGTTCAGGTAGCTGGGAATCCACACCATCACGGCGGCGGCGACGAACAGCTGCAGGCCGCTGCCCAGGTAGGCGGCGATCACCGAACGGCTGCCGAACAGGCTGCGCAGCGAGCGCCCGCCCACCTGGCGCGGCGCTTCGGCGGCGGCTACCGGGGCGATGCGCTTCTCGCTCACCACCAACGGATACAGCAGCGCCAGCAACAGGCCGAACAGCGCCATGCCGGCGAACGCCCAGCGCCAGCCCAGGTGGGCGGCCAGCACGCCGCCCAGGCCCATGCCCAGCACCGAGCCGAACATACCACCGGCCATGAAGGCGCCGGTCAGGGTGGCGCGCAGGTGCGCCGGGAACACCGAGATCACCACGGCGATGCCAACGCTGCCGTAGGCCGCCTCGCCGACGCCGACGAAGAAGCGTGCGGCGAACATCTGCGGGAAGGTCTGCGCCAGCGCGCAGCCCAGAGTCGCCAGGCTCCAGAGCATGGCCATCAGCGACAGGCTGCGCACCCGGCCCCAGCGGTCGGCGAGCAGCGAAAGGGGGAAAGTCAGCAGGCCGACCATGACGGCGACGATGCCGCTGAGCAGGCCGAGCTTGGCATCGCTCAGGGCCCATTCGCCCTTGATCAGCGGAAAGACGGCGTTGAGCACCTGGCGCGACATGTAATCGGAAATCAGCAGGCCGAACGTCAGGGCGAACACGACCCAGGCATAACGACGCGGCACGCTGGGCGTGGTGGCGGAAATGTCGCCCAGGGCGACGGAGTGGATGGCCATGACGCTACCTCTCCAGGCGAGTAATCGGGTTCTTGTTGTTCTTCTGGGGTAAAAGCCGGTGCGGGTTACTGGCAGAACCCGCACCGGAGCCTGTCACGCGCGAAGCGGGACGGACTTCTGGCCCGGCTGGCGGTTGGGCGCCATGCCGTTCATGCGCAGGGTTTCCTCGACGCTGTCGTACTGCACGCCGATCTTGTAGATGGCGCGGGCTTCCTGGCCGCTGGCGACTTCACGGCCCAGTTCGTGGGCGACGCGCACGCACTGCTGGATCTGCTCGACCGAGGTCATGCGCTGGCCGTGCTGGCCGATGATGGTGTCCTCGATGCCGCAGCGCGGGTGCAGGCCCATGGCCATGGCCATCATGTTGAACGGCAGGACGTTCTTGAGCAGCGACTCGGCGGTGACCGTGGCGCCGTCCGGCGCGCGGTGCACGAAGTTCATGAAGTTGAACGGGTTGGGGCCGTCGAAGCCGCCGCCGATGCCGATCCAGGTCAGGTTCAGCGGGCCCTTGTAGACGCCCTTGCGCACCAGGCGCTCGAGGGTTTCCAGGGCGTGCATGCCGGTGAGCTGGAAGTGCGGCTGGATATTGGCCGCCTGCAGGCGTTTCAGGTGTTCCTCGACCCACGCCGGGCCGGCCGGCACGGTCATCTCGCTGTAGGCCGCCTGGTAGGCCGGGTGCTCCAGGGAAGTGCCCTTGAGGTACTCCGGGTAGAGCAGCTCCATGATGTTCATCTGGGTGGTGTTGATCGCCACCGTCACCTGGTCGGGCTTGGGGGTCAGCTCGGCGAGCATGTGACGGGTATCGTCGGACAGCCACTTGGCCGCCTCGCCGTCGCTTTCCGGGGCGAAGGAAATCGAGCCGCCGACCTGGATGATCATGTCCGGCACGGCTTCGCGCACGCCGGCGATCAGCTCGTTGAACTTGGACAGGCGCTTGGAGCCCTTGCCGTCCAGCTCACGCACGTGCAGGTGCAGCACGGTGGCGCCGGCTTCGTAGCAGTCCACGGCCTTCTGGACCTGTTCGTCCATGGTCACCGGGATGTCTTCGGGGAAGTCCTCGGGCATCCATTCCGGGCCGTAGGGGGCCACGGTGATGACTACCTTGTCCTGGTTCTCCGGGTGCAGGGAATCGTCGAAAAATTGCATGTCAGTCTCCGTAAATTGTTCTTGTAGAGCTCTTTTTTCCGAGGATCAGAACGGCTTGTCGCCGATGATTCCGGCGCGCTCCATGCGGCGCACGCAGGGTGGGTAATCCATCACCGCGTAATGCTGGGTACTGCGGTTGTCCCAGATCGCCACGCTGTTCTTCTTCCAGCGCCAGCGCACCTGGTACTCGGGGATGTAGACCTGGCTCACCAGGTAGCGCAGCAGGTCCAGCGCGCCGGGGTTGGCGTCCTGGCCGAAGCGCACGTTCTGCGGGGTGTGGTAGTTGGTGAAGTGGGTGGTGAAGGCGTTGACGAACAGCACCTTCTCGCCCGTCTCCGGATGGGTGCGCACCACCGGGTGCTCGGCGTCCGGGTACATCGCCTTCAGCGCCAGGCGCTTCTCGATCGGCATCGCCGCGCCGAAGCTCGCCTCGATGCTGTGGCGGGCGCGCAGCTCGGCGATCTTGCTCTTGATCTCGGCCGGCAGCATTTCGTAGGCCAGCGCCATGTTCGCCCACATGGTGTCGCCGCCCACCGGCGGGCATTCCACGCAGCGCAGCACGCAGCCCATGGGCGGCGACTCGCGCCAGGTGGCGTCGGTGTGCCAGGCGTTCTCGTAGCGGTCGTTGGGCAGGTCCGGGGTCTTGTAGATGCGCACCAGGCCCGGATGCTCCGGGTCGCTGCCGGCCACCGGGTGGTCCTCCAGCTCGCCGAAACGGCGAGCGAAGGCCACATGGTCGGCGCGGCTGATGTCCTGGTCGCGCAGGAACAGCACCTTGTGTTTCAGCAGCAGGCTGCGCATTTCGTCGAACAGTGCATCGTCACGGGCGGCATCGCCCAGGTTCACGCCGGAAACTTCAGCGCCGATGCTGCAAGTCAGTTGCTCCACGTGCATGACGAGTCACCTCAGATGACGAAGATCGACGAGCCGGTAGTCTTGCGCGACTCCAGGTCGCGGTGGGCCTGCACGGCATCTTCCAGCGCGTAGTGCTGGTTGATCTCGATGCGGATGTCGCCATTGCCGACGTGGGTGAACAGCTCATCCAGCAGCGCGGCCTTCTCCGCCGGGTCGGCGATGTAGTCGGCCAGCGCCGGGCGGGTGAGGAAGATCGAGCCCTTCATCGCCAGCAGGACCGGGTCGAACGGCGGGATCGGCCCGGACGCGGTGCCGACGCAGACCATCAGGCCACGGCGCTTGAGCGAGTCCAGGGAGGACATGAAGGTGTCCTTGCCGACGCTGTCGAACACCACGTCCACGCCGCGGCCATCGGTCAGCTCGCGAACCCGCGAGGCAACGTCTTCGCGGCTGTAGTCGATGACTTCCGAGCAGCCATGGGCCAGGGCGACCTGGGCCTTGGCTTCGCTGGAGACCGTGCCGATCACCCGCAGGCCGAGCAGGCGCGCCCACTGCGAGACGATCAGGCCCACGCCACCGGCGGCGGCGTGCAGCAGGATGCTGTCGCCGGGCTTGAAGTCATGGATGCGGCGCATCAGGTAGGCCGAGGTCAGGCCGCGCATGGTCATGGCGGCGGCGGTCTCGAAGGCAATGCTTTCGGGCAGGCGGATCAACGGCGCGGCGGGCACCAGGCGCTCGGTGCTGTAGGCACCCAGGGTATTGATGAAGCCGGTGTAGGTGACCCGGTCGCCCGGTACGACGTTGTGCACGCCCTCGCCCACCGCCACCACCACCCCGGCGGCCTCCACACCCATGCCGCTGGGCAGGGGCACCGCGTAGGTCCCATTACGGAAGTAGGTGTCCGCGTAGTTCAGCCCTACGGCAACGTGGCGCAGGCGAACCTGCCCCGGGCCGGGATCGCCGACCTCCACGTCCTCGTAACGCAGGACTTCGGGACCCCCGGTTTCATAGAAACGAACGGCTTTGGCCATGCCGGATTCTCCAGTTTGTCTTGTTTTTTTAGAGGGCGGATGCCCATGGATCGGACTCTAGGGAGGGGGCCGGACAGCCGCTTCACATCGAACGACAGGGGCTTTTCATTTCGTGACAGGGAGGTGGCGCCGTTCGTCAGGCACTTGGGGGGACAGGCGCCAGGGCGCGTTCACTGGAGGGTGGGACAGCCAACGGGAGGACGCGGACATGCCGAGATTCATCGCGCTGCTACTGGCGGGCGTACTGGCCCTCGCCCTGGGCGGATCGTCCTGCAGCGGCCACAGCGGGCCCGCCGACCACAACGTCGCGCCGCCGCCCAAACCGCAGATGTCCGACGACATCAATATCGGCGACCGGGGAATCGACCCTCAGCGGATTCAGCCGCAAGCGCCGCAGCGCTGAAACCGCCGGCTCTATTGCAGGAGCGAGCTTGCTCGCGAAGCGCCCAGCGCCGGTGCCGCCGGTAGCCTCCCTTCGCGAGCAAGCTCGCTCCTACGAAAAGCTGTCCGTAGGGTGTACAACCGTTCGCGGTTGTACACCGATACTCCTTGCCCTATTGCTGGCGCCATGACTGAACCCGGAGCGGTCTGAGGCTCAGGCCAAACGGCGTATAACGCGGAGCGATATACGCCCTACGGATGCTGCCTTCGCAGGCAAGCCATCGCGATGAAGCGCGCCGACACCATCGCCAGCAGTCCGAGCCCGCCGAAGAGCACGATGGTGGTCATGCCCTCGCTGTGGGTCAGGAAGTCCGTCAGCGCGGCCAGGCCGATGGCCAGGACGAACATCACCATGCCGGACCACTGCATCAGCTGCGCGCGACGCAGGCAAGAGGACTGTTTGGCGGCCTGAGAACCATTCACTTGATCGCTCATGACAGCGCTCCCGTTGAGGTTGCCTCTTCACGCTAACAGCAATATGCAACCACGGTGGCGCAGCTGACGAAATGATCGTCAAACCCGTCTGCGACGCACCGTAGCCGTGATTTTGCTGCTCCGGGAGCGAATAACTGGCTATCCTTCACCGGGCTGTCACGAAACAGGGAAGGTCTACATGCCGAAGAAGCTGTTGCTGGTCGTCGTTCTGGTGCTGTTGCTGGGGGGCGGGTCATGGTGGTACCTGCAATCCCGCGAAAGCGGAGATAAAGGACTGGTGCTCTACGGCAACGTCGATATCCGCCAGGTTTCGCTGGCCTTCATCGGCAGCGAGCGCATCGCCCGCATGAACGTCGATGAAGGCGACCTGGTAAAGGCCGGCGACGTGCTGGCCAGCCTCGACACCCGCACCCTGCGCCTGCAGATCGACAAGGCCCGGGCGCAGATCGCCGCCCAGGAGCAGAGCCTGTTGCGCCTGAAGAACGGCACGCGCCCCGAGGACATCGACCGCGCCCGCGCCCAGGACCAGGCCGCCCGCGCCCAGCTCGACCTCGCCAACACCCAGCTGCGCCGCCTGCAGAACATCCGCGCCAACAGTCCCGGCGGCCGCGCTGTGAGCCAGCAGGACATCGACAGCGCCACCTCCCAGCAGAAGGTCGCCCAGGCCCAGCTGGAAGATCGGCAGAAATCCCTGCGCCTGGCCCGGATCGGCCCGCGCGCGGAAGACATCGCCCAGGCCGAGGCGCAGCTCGCCGCCGCCCGCGCCGACCTCGCCCTGCTCCAGCACAACCTCGACGAAGCCGACCTCAAGGCGCCACAGAACGCCACCGTGCGTTCGCGCCTGCTGGAACCCGGCGACATGGCCTCGCCGCAACGCCCGGTGTATTCCCTGGCGCTGACCGACCCGAAATGGATTCGCGCCTATGTCAGCGAAGTCAACCTGGGGCGGCTCAAGCCCGGCATGAAGGCCGAGGTCTTCACCGACAGCCACCCGGACCAGGCCATCGACGGTCACGTCGGCTTTATCTCCTCGGTCGCCGAATTCACCCCGAAATCGGTGCAGACCGAAGAGCTGCGCACCAGCCTGGTCTACGAAGTCCGGGTGCTGGTGGCCGACCCCGATAACCGCCTGCGCCTGGGCATGCCGGCCACGGTACGTTTCGCCGACGAGCCGCGCTGATGGCCCCGGTTCAGGGAATCCACGACGAAAGCCCGGTCATCCGCGCCGCGGGCCTGGCCAAGCAGTTCCTGGTCAAGGAGTCGGGCAAGACGGTACAGGCGCTCAAGGACATCAGCCTGGACATCCCGCGCGGCCAGCTCACCGCGCTGGTCGGCCCGGACGGCGCCGGCAAGACCACCTTCCTGCGCCTGGTCGCCGGGCTTCTGCAGGCCGATGCCGGCAGCCTGACGGTGCTGGACCTGGACGTCCACACCCACCCGCAGCGGGTGCAGGACCGCATCAGCTACATGCCGCAGCGCTTCGGCCTCTACGAGGACCTCAGCGTGCAGGAGAACCTCGACCTCTACGCCGACCTCCACGGCGTGCCCCACGGGCAGCGCGAGGAACGCTACCAGCGCCTGCTGGAAATGACCGACCTGTCGCGCTTCACCGAGCGCCCGGCGGGCAAGCTCTCCGGCGGCATGAAGCAGAAGCTGGGCCTGGCCTGCACCCTGGTGCGCTCGCCGGACCTGCTGCTGCTCGACGAACCCACCGTGGGCGTCGACCCGCTGTCGCGCCGCGAACTCTGGGAAATCATCCAGCAGCTGATCGAGCAGGAGCAGCTCAGCGTGCTGGTCTCCACCTCCTACATGGACGAAGCCGAGCGCTGCGCCGAAGTCTTCCTGCTGCACCAGGGCCAACTGATGGCCAAGGGCGACCCAGCGTCGATCCGCCAGCACGCCGACCACCTCTGCTTCATCGCCACGCCGCCGCCGGAACAGCCCGCGCGCACCCTGCAGGCGCGGCTGCTGGAGGACCACCAGAACATCGTCGACGCCGTGCCGCAATCGGGCGAAGTGCGCTTCATCCGCCAGCCCGACGCCGAGCAATCGAAGCTCGACCAGTTGCTCGGCGGCGCGCCGGTCCGCCCGGTGGAGGCGCGGCTGGAAGACGGCTTCATGTTCCTCCTGCGCGCCCGCAGCGACGCCGAGGCGGTGGACATGGAATCGCTCAAGAGCGGCACGCAGCGTCATGAGGATGGCGAGGAAGCTGTGATCGAAGTGAAGGACCTGGTGCGCAAGTTCGGCGACTTCACCGCCGTGGCCAGCACCAGCTTCAGCGTGCGCCGCGGGGAAATCTTCGGCCTGCTCGGCCCCAACGGCGCCGGCAAGACCACCACCTTCCGCATGCTCTGCGGGCTGCTGCCGGCCACCAGCGGCACCCTGCAGGTGGCCGGGGTCAACCTGCGCCACGCGCGGGCCCAGGCACGACGCAAAGTCGGCTACGTGTCGCAGAAGTTCTCCCTCTACGGCAACCTCTCGGTGGCGGAGAACCTGCGCTTCTTCGGCGGTGCCTATGGCCTGATCGGCAAGCGCCTGAGCCAGCGGATGGACGCGGTGTCGCGGCAGTTCGACCTCGCCGGCCAGGAAGACGCGCCCAGCGGGCAACTGCCGGGGGGCTTCAAGCAACGCCTGGCGATGGCCGTGGGCCTGCTCCACGAGCCGGAAATCCTCTTCCTCGACGAACCCACCAGCGGCGCCGATCCCCTCGCCCGCCGTGGCTTCTGGCAACGCATCACGGCGCTGGCGGCCTCCGGCACCACCATCATCATCACTACTCACTTCATGGAAGAAGCCGAGTACTGCGACCGCATCGTCATCCAGGACGCCGGCAAGCTGCTGGCCATGGGCACCCCGCAGGAAGTGCGCGAGCAAGCCGGCGGCAAGGGCAGCACGCTGAACATGGAGCAGGCATTCATCGAGATCGTGGAAAGCAACCGCGAACGGGCCAGGGCGGGCGCGGCATGAGTGCCGGCGGCTTCTGGCGGCGCCTCGCCTCGCTGACCCGCAAGGAAGTGCGGCAGCTGGTGCGCGACCGCAGCAACCTGCTGATCGGCATCGGCCTGCCCATCGCGCTGATCCTGATCTTCGGCTACGGCCTGTCGCTGGACGTGAAGCGCGCCATCGTCGCCATCGTCCTCGACGATCCCTCGCCCATCGCCCGCGACGTCGCCGCCAGCATCAGCCGCACCGACTACCTGGTGCCACATCATGTGCGCTCCCTTGCCGAGGGCGAGGCGCTGATGAAGTCCCGCGAGGTGGACGCGCTGGTGCAGGTGCCCTCCGACTTCACCCGCCGCCTGAATGAAGGCAACGCGCAGATCCAGGTGCTGGTGCAGGGCTCGGACGCCACCCGCGCCGCCAGCGTCGCCACTTATGTCGGCAGCGCCCTGGCCGGCTGGGGCGAGAAGCAGGCCGACCGCAGCGCCGGTGCCCAGAGTCGGGGCGGCGCCGTTACCATCGTCCAGCGCATGTGGTTCAACGCCGCCAACACCAGCACCTGGTATCTGGTGCCGGGGCTGATCGTGCTGATCATGACCCTGGTGGGCGCCTTCCTCACCGCCCTGGTGATGGCCCGCGAATGGGAGCGCGGTACCCTGGAAGCGCTGTTCGTCACCCCGGTGCGGCCGGTGGAAATCCTCCTGGCGAAGATCATCCCCTGCTTCGGCATCGGCATGATCGGCCTGGCGCTGTGCCTGATCGCCGCGCGCGTCCTGTTCGACGTGCCGCTGTACGGCTCCTTCGTGGTGCTGGTGGTCGCCTCCATGCTCTACATGCTGGTGGCCCTGGGCATCGGCCTGCTGATCTCGGCGATGACCAAGAACCAGTTCCTCGCCAGCCAGATCGCCCTGCTCGCCAGCTTCCTGCCGGCCATGATGCTCTCGGGCTTCATCTTCGACCTGCGCAACGTGCCGACCGCCATCCGCGTGGTGGGCGACCTGCTGCCGGCGACCTATTTCATGGAACTGGTGAAATCCCTGTTCCTGGCCGGCAACTTCTGGCCGATGATCCTCAAGGACTGCGCGATCCTCGCCACCTACGCCGTGGTCCTGCTGGGCCTGGCGCGGCTGGTGACGCGCAAGCGACTGGACTAGAGCACGATGGAATTCTTCTGGCGCATCCTCAACCTCTGGCGCAAGGAACTGCTGGTGATCCTCAAGGACCCGGCCAACCGCATCGTGCTGGTGGTGCCGGTGCTGCTGCAGAGCGTGCTGTTCGGCTACGCGGTAACCTTCGACCTCAACGACGCGCCCTACGCCCTGCTCGACCTCAGCAACGGTGAGGCGTCCCGCGAGCTCGCCTCGCGCCTGGACGGCAGCGGCATCTTCCACCGGGTGGCGACCCTCACGCGGGTGGAGGAAATCCAGGCGGTGATCGACGAGCAGAAGGCGCTGCTGGTGGTGCACATCCCTTCCGACTTCCAGACCCGCCTGGCCCAGGGCGACCCGGCACCGATCCAGGTCATCCTCGACGGGCGCAACTCCAACACCGCCGGTTCCGCCGCCGCGGGGCTGGCCAGCATCGTGGTCGACTTCAACCGCAGCCGGGGCCTGGCGGCACCACCGCTGAGCGTGGTCAGCCGCGCCTGGTACAACCCCAACCTGGAAACCCGCTGGCCGCTGATCCCGGCGCTGATCGCCACCCTGAGCATGATGCAGACGCTGATGCTCACTGCCCTCTCGGTGGCCCGCGAGCGCGAACAGGGCACCTTCGACCAGCTCCTGGTGACGCCCTACACGCCGCTGGAAATCATGCTCGGCAAGGCCATACCGCCGACTCTGATCGGCCTGGCCCAGGCCAGCCTGGTGCTGCTGATGGCGCTGTTCTGGTTCCGCATCCCCATGGCCGGCTCGCTGCTGGACCTGTACGGCGGGCTGGCGGTGTTCACCATCGCCTGCGTCGGGCTGGGCATGTCGATTTCCGCCATCTCGCTGAACATGCAGCAGGCGATGCTCTACACCTTCGTGCTGATCATGCCGCTGACGCTGCTCTCCGGCCTCGCCACGCCGGTGCGCAACATGCCGGAGTTCCTGCAGATCGTGACCTACGCCAACCCGCTGCGCTTCGGCATCGACCTGATCCAGCGCGTCTACCTGGAAGGCGCCAGCCTCGCCAGCGTGTCGTTCAACCTCATCCCCATGCTGGTGGTGGCGGCCGTCACCCTGCCACTCGCCTCGTGGCTGTTCCGCCACCGCCTGACGTGAGAGAAACGCCATGAAACATTCCCTCACTCCCCTCGCCTGCTGCCTGATCCTGCTCGGCGGCTGCGCCGTCGGCCCTGACTATGAAACGCCGCAGACCAAGAGCCCGGCCAGCTGGCAGGCCGCCCACTCCGGCGAAGCGGCGCTTGCGCCCAGCGCCGGCACCACCCAACTCGCCGAGGACTGGTGGACGCTGTTCAACGACCCGGTGCTGAACAACCTGCAGCGCCGCGCCGACAAGGCCAGCCCCGACCTCAACACCGCCGTGCTGCGCTTCGCCCAGAGCCGCATGCAGCGGCAGATGGTGGCGTCCCAGCGCGGCGTGGACGTCAACGCCTCGGCGGCAGTCAATCGCCAGCGCATGAGCGAGAACGGCGCCAACGCGCTGATGATCCAGCGCATCGCCCCCGGCGCGAACAGCGAGCAGATCAGCAAGGTTCTCGCCGAGCCCTTCACCCTCTACCAGGCCGGCTTCGACGCCTCCTGGGAGCCGGACCTGTGGGGCCGCATCCGCCGCTCCATCGAGTCCGCCGACGCCAGCGTGGCAGCGCAGGCGGCGATGCTCGACGAAGTGCGCCTGGGCGTCGCCGCGGAACTGTCCCGCGCCTACTTCGAGCTGCGCGGCGTGCAGCAGCAGATTGCGGTGACGCGCCAGGACCTGGCCGCCACCGAGGAAACCCTGCAACTGATCCAGGTGCGCGCCGATGGCGGCCTGGTGGACGACTTCGACGTCGAACGCCAGCGCAGCCAACTGGCCGACCTGCGCTCGCGCCTGCCGCAACTGCTGGCCAGCGAAAGCGCGGCGATCAACCAGATCGGCGTGCTGATCGGCGCCGAACCCGGCAGCCTGCGCGACGAACTCAAACCGGTTGCGCAGACCGAGCCGCAGACGCCGGACCTCAGCCTCGGCCTGCCCTCCGAACTGGCCCGACGCCGCCCGGACATCCGCGCCGCCGAAGCCCAGCTGCATGCCGCCACGGCCAATATCGGCGTGGCCGTGGCCGATCTCTACCCCGCCATCCGCCTGGGGGCGCGCTTCGGCTTCGAATCCACCGAGGACGGCCATATCAGCGACTGGGGCAGCCGCACCTGGAGCGTCGGCCCGAGCCTCTCCGTGCCGATCTTCGACAATGGCCGGCGGCGCTCCAGCATCAACCTGCGCAAGCTGGAACAGCAGGAAGCCGCCGTGGCCTACCAGCAGACCGTGCTCAAGGCCTGGCAGGAAGTCGACGACAGCCTCAGCCAGTACGGCGCCGAACGCCAGCGCAACCGCCAGTTGCAGGACAAGCAGCGCAGCGCCGACATCGCCTATGGCATGGCCAAGGCGCGCTACGCCGGCGGGATGACCGACTTCCTGGTGGAGCTGGACGCCCAGCGCGCCTACCTGCAATCGCGCCGCGACCTGGTGGACAGCGATACCCAGCTGCGCCTGACCCTGATCGCCCTGTGCAAGGCGCTTGGCGGCGGTACGCCGGTGCCGGAAGCCGCCGCCGGGGAGTCCGCGAGCCGCTAGTGCTGCGCGGCGGCCGTCTGCTGGCTGTCGCGCAGGTCCTTGGCTACCTTGCGCTGCATCGCGTAGGCCGGCGACTCCACGGCATCGTAGTCATCGCTGTAGCGGCTGGCGAAGCCCTGTACGCCCCACTCCTGGAACTGCTTCACGTGCCACAGTTCGTGGGCCCAGAGGGCGACGTCCTTCTGCGCGTCTTCCTCGCGGCGGAAGACGATCACGTCCACCAGGGTGACGGCCTCGGTGTCGGGGTTCTGCATCATGGTCTGGGCGGCGTTCAGCTCATCCAGCGCGCCGGTGGAATAGCGCGCCGCCATCAGCACCTCGTCGGGGAAATAGGCCTGCAGCTGCGCGCGGATTTCCAGCGGGATCGGCTGGGTGCCGCCCTGCTCCGCCTGGTCGCGGGACTGCTGCAGCCAGACGCCCAGCGCCTGGCCGGCCATCTTGCGGGTGTCGGCGATCACCGGGCCGAGCACGGCGCCCAGGTCCGGCAGGCAGACGCAGGTATCCAGGCAGACCTGCCGCTGCCCCTGGGGACAGGTAACGGCTGGGGTTTCGACGGACACGACCAACCCGGCGAGCAGCGCCAGGGCGCGCAGGATGCGGGTCGGGATGAGGGATGGCATGGGGTGCTCCGCTACAACGTGGAGATAGGCATGGCGGTTTGACCACGGCGGGGCGCGATCATGCCATGCCGCCAGCAAAAAAAGACGCTGGCGCGACGTATGAAACTTCTGCTAGCTTCTGAGCCCATGAATGCCGCCAACCGCACCTTCCAGCAGATTATTACCACCATCGCTCCGATGGTGGGTTAGCGCATTCAAGCGAACAACCAAACCCGCCTCCCGGCGGGTTTTTTAATGCCCGCCGTCCGAGGTTCCCTGACCAGGAGACACCGATGGAACCGGCATTCCCCCCTACTCTTTCCCAGGATCTGCACCCCCTGCAAACGCTCATCCAGGCCGCCGACGAAGCCATCGGCCGCGAGGATTTCGACGCGCTGCTGGCGTTCTACACCGACGACGCACTGCTGGTGGTCAAGCCCGGCCTGCTGGCGCGGGGCAAGGAGCAGATCCGCCGCGCCTTCGCCGCCATCGCCGAACACTTCGGGCACAAGCTGCGGGTGCGCCAGGGCCGCCTGGAAATCCTCGAAACCGGCGACACCGCGCTGGTGGTCGCGCAAACCCTGCTGGACACCAGCCACGGCAAGCTGACCCGCCGCGCCACCTACGTCTTCCGCCGCGAAGCCGACGGCGCCTGGCGTTGCGCCGTGGACAACTCCTACGGTACCGACCTGTTGGAGGCTACGACATGAGTACGGGCACATTGCACCTGCTGTGTGGCAAGGCGGCGTCGGGCAAATCCTGCCTGGCGCGGCAATTGGCCGAGGCGCCGGGCACCGTGATGCTGGCCGAGGAACAATGGCTGGCCGAGCTCTTCCCCTGGGGCATCAGCAACCCGGACGACTACCAGCTCTACGCCCGCCGCGTGCGCAAGGTCATGGGGCCGCACGTGGTCGGCCTGTTGCGCGCCGGCACCAGCGTGGTGCTGGACATCCCCGCCAACACCCTGGCTGACCGCCGCTGGCTGATCGACCTGGCGCAGCAGGCCGGCGCCGGGCACTGCCTGCATTTCCTCGACATCGACCCGGACACCTGCCGCAACCGCCTGCTCGCCCGCCACGCCCTGGCACCGCTGGCCGCACCGCTGGACCCGGCCGGCTACGAGGCGCTCAATCGTTTCTTCGTCGCCCCGCGTCCGGAGGAAAAACTGCGGGTGCAGCGCCATGGCGCCTGAGCGCGTAGAATCGCCGCCCCGATTGGAAAGACCCAGACAATGAACACCGAAGCCATCGCCACCCTGCGCGAGCAACTGCTCACCGCCCTGAACCCCGCCCCCGTGGAAACCCGCCGTCTGTTCCACGGCCGCGGCCGGCGCTGGCCGGGCCTGGAGCAGGTGACCGCCGACTGGCTGGAAGGCGTGCTGCTGGTGTCGCTGTTCCGCGAACCGGCCGAGGACGAACTGGCGGCGCTGCGGGCGATGCTGCTGGAACTGGCGCAAGGCGCAACCTGGCGCGCCACCGGCGCCCGCAGCCTGATGCTGCAACACCGCTACACCCTGGAAAGCACCATGGAAGTGCTGTTCGGCGAAGCCTTCGACGGCTGGCAGATCACCGAACACGGCCTGCGCTACCAACTGGACCTGGGCCGCAAGCAGAACAACGGCCTGTTCCTCGACATGCGCTACGGCCGCCAATGGGTGCAGGCCAACGCCGAAGGTCTGCGCGTGCTCAACCTGTTCGCCTACACCTGCGGCTTCTCCGTGGCGGCAATTGCCGGCGGCGCGCAGAAGGTGGTCAACCTCGACATGGCCCGCGCCGCGCTGAGCCGAGGCCGCGACAACCACCGCCTGAACGGCCACGACCTGTCCAAGGTGAGCTTCCTCGACCACGACCTGTTCAAGTCCTGGGGCAAGGTGAAGAAATCCGGCCCGTACGACCTGATCATCATCGATCCGCCGAGCTTCCAGAAAGGCAGCTTCGTCCTCGACAAGGACTACGCCCGCGTTCTGCGCCGCCTGCCGGAGCTGCTGGACGGCGCCGGCACCGTGCTGGCCTGCGTGAATGACCCGGCGGTGGGCGTCGACTTCGTCCTCCAGGGCATGGCCGCCGAGGCGCCACAGCTGCGCTTCGTCGAGCGCCTGGAAAACCCGCCGGAATTCGCCGATATCGAGGAAGATAGCGGCCTGAAGGCGCTGGTGTTTCGCCTCGATTGATCCGCCGTCCGGGCACGGTCCTACAGCCATCCTGAAAACCCAGCGCAAGGCATCTCCCGATAAAAGGCCGCCACAACCCTTGCGGCCAAGCCCCCATCACGCCATCCTTGGCACTGTATGTAAAACCAGTGCCCGCCAATGCCTGCGCCGCTCGACCCCAGCCTCTACTACCTGACCAACTTCCACCGCGCCCTCGACTGGATCGACGAACGCTACGCCGACCTGCTCGACGCCGAGGAAGCCCGGTTCATCGCCGATTTCCGCGCGCTGCCGCTGCCGTCGCGGGCGCTGCTGGTGCGGCTGGTCATGCGCAAGGGCCCGCACTTTCGCGCCGGCAAGCTGAGCTATGCCGAGATCGGCGACATTCCCGCGGCCGCCGCGCCACTCCTGGAACTGGGCTGGCTGGACGATACCTACCCGCTCGCACTGGAAGAACTGCTGCCACTGCTGCTCAAGGACGAACTGCTCGCCCGCTTCCGCGATGACCTGCCACGCAGCACCCTGAAGAAGGCCGAGCTGTACGAGCACCTGCACGCCTACCACGAGCAAGTGCAGCCGTTCGGAACCTGGTATCCGGACCTCGACCAGCTCTACACCCTGATACTGACGCCGCTTTGCGACCGCCTGCGCCTGCTGTTCTTCGGCAACCTGCAGCAGGACTGGTCCGAGTTCGTCCTCGCCGACCTGGGCATCTTCCGCTACGAAACCGTCCCTTTCACTGCCGATTCCCGCGCCTTCCGCCGCCGCGACGACCTGGAAGCCTACATCCACCTGTGGAACGGCGCCGTCCGCTTCGAAACAGGCGAACCCATCGCCGACCTGCTGGCCGAACTGGGCGATTTCCGCAGCGACAATCCCTACCTGCAAGCGCGTCACGGTCGCCTGCTGTACCGCATGGCCTACCAGCTGGAGCGCGACGGCGAACTGGACGCCGCATTAGCGCTGTACCGGCGCACCGCTGCCGGAGGTTCGCGGCAGCGGCAGATCCGCGTGCTGGAACGCCTGCAGCGCTTCGAGGAAGCCCACGCACTGGTGCAGGCCGCGCTGGCCGCGCCGGAAAGCGATAGCGAGCTGCAACTGGTGGAGCGCGCGCTGACTCGGCTGGTCCGCCAGCTCGGCCTGCCGAAGGAAAAGACCGCCAAACCGACGCCGCCGCTGCGCATCGACCTGGAGCTGCCGCGCCCGGACGTCGACGTCGAGTTCGCCGTGCAGGCCGTACTCCATGAGGACGAAGCACCGGTGCACTACGTGGAGAACGCGCTGATCTGCAGCCTGTTCGGCCTGCTCTGCTGGGAAGTGATCTTCGCCCCGCTGCCCGGCGCCTTCTTCCACCCCTTCCAGGCTGGGCCGAGCGACCTGTACCGCGGCGACTTCGTCAGCCGTCGTGCTGAAGCCTTCGCCGCGCGCCTGGCGCTGCTGGACAGCGACGCCTATCTGACGGCGATCCGCGACACCTACGCCGCCAAGTTCGGCATCCTCTCACCCTTCGTGCACTGGGAATTGCTCGACGAGAACCTGCTGGACCAGGCCCTATACTGCCTGCCGGCCGCGCACCTGAAGCTGTGGTTCGAACGCCTGCTGGCCGATCCCAAGGCCAACCGCGCCGGCATGCCCGACCTGATCCAGTTCTGGCCCGATGAGGCCCGCTACCGGATGATCGAAGTGAAAGGCCCGGGTGATCGCCTGCAGGACAATCAGAAGCGCTGGCTGGCCTTCTGCGCCGAGCACGGCATGCCGGTGGAAGTCTGTTACGTGCGCTGGCAGGGCGAGACGGAAGAGGCCCAATGAGCTACGCCATCGCCGTGCGCGCGCTGTGCGAATTCACCGCCAAGGAAGGTGACCTCGACCTGCGTTTCACCCCCGCCCCAACCGCCCAGGAAGGCATGGCCGGGCACGCCATGGTGGTCTCCCGGCGCGGCCTGGGCTACATCGCCGAACTGCCGCTGCGCGGCGAATATCCGGGGCTGGTAGTCAGCGGCCGCGCCGACGGCTACGACCCGGACGCCCACCTGCTGGAAGAGATCAAGACCCACCGCGGCGACGTCGCGCGCATCCCGCAGAACCACCGCCTGCTGCACTGGGCGCAGGTGAAGGTGTACGGCTGGCTGCTGTGCCAGACGCTGGAGATCGACGCCATCGACTTGGCCGTCGTCTACTTCAACGTCATCACCCAGAAGGAAACGGTATTCCGCGAGCGCTTCGCCGCCGAGGACCTGCGCGCCTTCTTCGAGCTGCAGTGCAGCCGCTTCGTGCAATGGGCCGAGCAGGAAAGCGCGCACCGCGTCGAGCGCGACCAGGGCCTGGAAGCGCTGCGTTTCCCCTACGCCGACTTCCGCCAGGGCCAACGCATGCTTGCCGAATCGGTCTACCGCGCCGCCCGCGACGGCCAGACGCTGATGGCCCAGGCCACCACCGGCATCGGCAAGACCCTCGGCACCCTGTTCCCGCAGCTCAAGGCCTTCCCCGGACAGAAGCTGGACCGGCTGTTCTTCCTCACCGCCAAGACGCCGGGCCGGCGCCTGGCCCTCGACGCCCTGGCGACCCTGCGCCAACAGGACGCCGGCCAGCCGCTGCGGGTGCTGGAACACGTCGCTCGCGACAAGGCCTGCGAGCACCCGGACAAACCCTGCCACGGCGACTCCTGCCCGCTGGCCAAGGGTTTCTACGACCGCCTGCCCGCCGCCCGCGAAGCCGCGCTCAAGCACCGCTGGCTGACCCAGGAAGCCTTGCGCGACGTAGCGCTGGAGCACCAGGTCTGCCCCTACTACCTGAGCCAGGAACTGTGCCGCTGGGCCGACGTGGTGGTGTGCGACTACAACTACTACTTCGACATGACCGCCCTGCTCTACGGCCTCACCCTGCTCAACGACTGGAAGGTCACGCTGCTGGTGGACGAGGCGCACAACCTCATCGAGCGTGGGCGCGGCATGTACAGCGCCGAGCTGGACCAGTCCGAGTTCAACGCCCTGCGCAAGGTCGCCCCGGCCGGCCTGAAAGGCGTGCTGGAGCGCGTCGGCCGGCACTGGAACCAGATGCACCGCGACCAGGAGGTCGACTACCAGATCTACCCGACGGTGCCCGACCTGTTCATCGCCGCGCTGCAGAAGGCCGTCAGCGCCATCACCGACCACCTCACCGACCAGCCCACCGGCAACGAGGCCGAACTGCTGCGCTTCTACCTCGACGCCATGCTGTTCTGCCGGCTGGCCGAGGCCTACGGGCCGCACTCGCTGTTCGACATCACCCGCCATGACGGCAGTGGCCAGCGCACACTGTCCACGCTGTGCCTGCGCAACGTGGTGCCGGCGCCTTTCCTCGAACCGCGCTTTGAAGCCGCGCATAGCAGCACGCTGTTCTCCGCCACGCTGAACCCGGCGAACTATTACGCGGACCTGCTCGGCCTGCCGGAAGACACCACCTGGCGCGAGGTGGAATCGCCCTTCCGCGCCGAGCAGCTGGAAGTCCACGCACTGAGCAACCTCTCCACCCGCTACCAGCACCGCGAGGCCAGCCTCGCACCGATCAGCACCCTGATGGCCCGCCAATTCCGCGCCCGCCCCGGCAACTACCTGGCCTTCTTCAGCAGTTACGCCTATCTGCAACAGGCGCTGGAGCGCTTCGCCGCCGAACACCCGGACATCCCCCGCTGGGTGCAGTCGCGGAGCATGAACGAGATCGAGCGCCAGGCCTTCCTCGACCGCTTCACCCCACACTCGCAGGGCATCGGCTTCGCCGTCCTCGGCGGCGCGTTCGGCGAAGGCATCGACCTGCCCGGTGATCGCTTGATCGGCGCCTTCATCGCCACCTTGGGCCTGCCGCAGGTGAACGAGGTCAACGAGGAGATCAAGCAGCGCATGCAGGGCATGTTCGGCGACGGCTATGACTACACCTACCTGTTCCCCGGCCTGCAGAAGGTCGTCCAGGCGGCCGGGCGGGTGATCCGTACGCCGACGGATTCGGGGGTGATCTATCTGCTGGACGACCGCTTCAATCAACCGGCGGTGAGGCGGTTGCTGCCGAGCTGGTGGAAGACGCAGCGGCTGAAGTTCGTGGCCGATCCGCCGAGGCCGAAGGAGCCGCAGGGGTTTCTGTTGTTGTAGGAACGGACTTTGTCCGCGCGGCTTTTGGGTTTAGTGTTCTGCGCCGCTTCCGCGTGTGCTGCGAGATTTTATTTCGCCCCCTCGGGCGAGTCCCTTTTGGAGCCCCAAAAGGAACCAAAAGGGCTCGTCCCGACATCCGGGTCTTCGCTTCGCTCAGACTGCCCTCCTTCCGGTATCGCTCCGAGGGTCGGCGTAGAAGGGCCATCCATGGCCCTCTACGCCTCTCGCGGCATCCATGCCGCTCGCCCCTCTGCGCAATACCTCCACTCGGCCTCCTGACGGGACTCTGCGCGCGCCTGGAACTTTGGCTGCTTCATGCTGGATCGCTCTTCGTAGGATGGCGTAGAGCGAAGCGAAACCCATCACGGCGGATAACGCTGCGCGCTATTCACCCTACAGGTGTTCATCCTGCAACGTGGGTGCTGTGGCAAGCCTTCGCGGACAAGGGCTAGGTGCCCCCGTCTCTCCTACGGGAGCACAGCTCCGCTCTGGCTCTGGCTTTAAAGACTTCCAGAGAAACCTCCGCACGCACCGGAACGCCCCTTCAGGAGGCCGAGTGGAATCGGAGTTTCAGGGGTTGAGCGGCATGGATGCCGCGAGAGCGTCGTTGGACCATGGATGGCCCGTCGACGCGGGCCCCTGAAACTTCGATGGAGCGAGGGAACCCCGGCGAAGCCGGGGCCGGATGATGGGGCAGAGACCTTTGCCTACTTTGCGTCGTTTGGCAAAGTAGGTCGCCCGAGGGGGCGAAACAAAATCTATCAACACATGCCAAAGCGGCGCAGAAACACCCAGACAAAAACAAAAATCATCGCGGACAAAGTCCTCCACTCCTACGGAAAGCCCCCACGCCCCGATCAACCACCATTGACGGCACCATTCCACTGGATAAACTGTATATCCATACAGTTATTTCCGAGCCCCCCATGCGATACCCGCCCATCCTCCTCCCCCGGCCCACCCGTCGGGCACATGACCGTCGCCGCTCGCCGGCCGGGAGGCCGTGATGGGCAGTGTGGTCGCACTCGATACCCTGTTCCATCAGCGCCAGGTCTGGAAAGGCCAGCCCCAGGGCCTGCCACCCAGCCAGCAGCCTACCGGTCACGCCGTGCTGGACGCAGCCCTGCCCACCGGCGGCTGGCCGGAAGCGGCACTCAGCGAAATCCTCCTGGCCCAGGAAGGCACCGGCGAACTGCAACTGGTCTGGCCGACCCTCGCACGACTCAGCAAGGCCGGCGAACGCATCGTGCTGGTGGCCCCACCCCACATCCCCTACCCGGCCGCATGGCAGGGCGCCGGGGTTGTACTGGATCAGCTCGCCATCGTGAAAGCCTCCGGCCGCGATGCCCTCTGGGCCACCGAGCAATGCCTGCGTTCGGGCAGCTGCGGCGCCGTGTTGTGCTGGCCGCAGCAGGCCGACGACCGCACCCTGCGCCGCCTGCAGGTGGCCGCCGAAACCGGGCAGACCCTGGCCATCGCCTACCGCTCGCAGCGCGAGGCGCTAAACCCATCCCCGGCCGCATTGCGCCTGGCGCTGGACGCCACCCCCGCGCAGTTGCGTGTGCTCAAGTGCCGGGGCGGCCTGGCGCCGGCGCGGCCCATCCCGTTGCCCTGGCACTGAGGCCGTCATGCTCTGGGCCTGTATTCTTCTACCGCAGCTGGCGATGGACGGCGTACTGCGCGGTCGTGCCGAGCCGGACGCCGCCCTGGCGCTGCTCGCCGGTCCGCCCCAGCGCCGCGTCTTGCAGGCGGTGAACCCGGCGGCGCGGGCGCTGGGCCTCAAGCCCGGCCAGTCGCTCACCGCAGCCCAGGCTCTGAGCCGCGATTTCACCACCGCCGAATACGACCTGCGCGAAGTGGAGCACTGGCAGAACCTGCTGGCGGCCTGGGCCTACGGTTTCAGCTCGCAGGTCAGCCAGCACTATCCGCGCGCACTGCTGTTGGAGGTGCAATCCAGCCTGCAACTGTTCGGTCCCTGGCCGCGCTTCGAGGCGCGCCTGCGCGAAGAATTGAACGGCCTGGGCTTCCGCCATCGCATCACCGCCGCGCCCAACCCGGCCGCCGCGCGCATCCTCGCCAACGGCCACGACGGGCTGGCGATTCACGATAACGAGCAGTTGCGTCAGTGCCTGGGCAGGATGCCCCTGGAGCGCCTCGGCCTGGACCGCGACGCCGCCACCTCGCTGGGCCGCATGGGCCTGCGCAGCCTGCAACAACTACTCGCCCTGCCCCGCGAAAGCCTGGCCCGGCGCTTCCCACCGCAGGTGCTGCGGCAGGTCGACACCTTGCTCGGCCAGCGCCCGCTGGCCCTAGAGTTCTACCGGCCGCCAGACCGCTTCGAATCGCGTATCGAACTGAACTTCGACGTGGAATCCACCCAGGCGTTGCTGTTCCCGCTGCGCCGCCTGACCGCCGATCTCGCCGCCTTCCTCGCCGGGCGCGACAGCGGCGTGCAGCGCTTCATCCTCTATCTGGAACACCACGAAGGCAGCGACTCGCAGATGCCCGTCGGCCTGCTCAGCGCTGAACGCGAGGCGGCCATGCTCTTCGAACTGACCCGTGGCCGCCTGGAGCAGCTGCAGCTGCGCGCCCCGGTGCACAGCGTGCGCCTGGTGGCCGACGACCTGCCGCCCTTCGTGCCGCAGCACCGCGAGCTCTTCGACGATCGCCCACAGCAATCGCAGCCCTGGGAGCAACTGCGCGAACGCCTGCGCGCACGGTTGGGCGACGACGCCGTGCACGGCCTGGGCGGCCTCGCCGAGCATCGCCCGGAGCGCGCCTGGCAGGACCATTCCACCCCGCGCCTGCCGATCGCCGACGTCCCGCGCCCCGGCTGGCTGCTGACGGAACCGCAGCCACTGCGCGAGTTCGCCCCGACCTTGCTGGCCGGGCCCGAACGCATCGAATCCGGCTGGTGGGATGGCGAGGACATCCGCCGTGACTACTACCAGTTACGCACCCGCAGCGGCCAGCGCGCCTGGGCGTTCCGCCCGGTAGGCGACGATGGCCCCCTGCTGCTGCACGGCTGGTTCGCATGAACGTGCCGGATGAAGGCATCGGCTACGCCGAGCTGCACTGCCTGTCCAACTTCAGCTTTCAGCGCGGCGCTTCCAGCGCGGCCGAGCTGTTCGCGCGGGCGAAGAAGCTGGGTTACCGCGCCCTGGCAATCACTGACGAATGCAGCCTCGCTGGCATCGTACGCGCCTGGCAGGCATCGAAAGAAACCGAGATTCCCCTGATCACCGGCAGCGAGCTGAGCCTCTCGCAAGGCCCGAAGCTGGTGCTGCTGGCGGAGAACCTGAGCGGCTACGAGAACCTCTGCCGCCTGCTCACCCACGCCCGCCGCCGCGCGGAGAAAGGCAGCTATCGCCTGGTGCGCGCGGACTTCGACGGCAACCTCGACCACCTGCTGGCGATCTGGCTGCCGCGAGACGACGGAGACAACGACGGCCGCTGGCTACGGGAGCTGTTTCCTGAACGCCTGTGGCTCGGCGTCGAGTTGCACAAGGGGCCGGACGACGCCGGCAAACTGCGCCGCCTGCTGGAACAGGCCGTACGCCTGGGCATCCCCGCCGTGGCCTGCGGCGACGTGCATATGCATGCCCGCGGCCGCCGCGCCCTACAGGACTGCATGACCGCCATCCGCCAGCACCTGCCGGTGCCCGAGGCCGGGCAGTATCTCTATCCCAACGGCGAACGCCATCTGCGCCCGCGGGAGGCGCTGGCGTCGATCTACCCCGCCGAGTTGCTGGAGGAGACGGTGAAGATTGCCGGGCGCTGCACCTTCGATCTCGATGATCTGGATTACCACTACCCGCGCGAGCTGGTGCCCGAAGGCCACACGCCCACCACTTGGCTGCGGGAGAAGACCGAGGAAGGCATTCTGCAGCGATGGAAGGACGGCGCCGATGCCGAAGTCCGCAAGCGCGTCGAAGATGAACTCGCCCTGATCGCCGAGCTGGAATACGACAGCTACTTCCTCACCGTCCACGACATCGTCGCCTTTGCGCGTAAAGAAGGAATCCTCTGCCAAGGGCGAGGTTCAGCAGCCAACTCGGTGGTCTGCTTCGCCCTCGGCATCACCGAGTTGGACCCATCCAAGGCCAAGCTGCTGTTCGAGCGCTTCATCTCCCGCGAACGCAACGAGCCGCCGGACATCGACGTCGACTTCGAACACGAGCGCCGTGAGGAAGTCATCCAGTACATATTCCGCCGCTACGGCCGTTCGCGCGCCGCGCTGACCGCCGTGGTCAGCACCTATCACAGCGCCGGCGCGATCCGCGATATCGCCAAGGCCCTCGGCCTGCCGCCCGACCAGGTGGGCGCGCTGGCTGCCTGCTGCGGCCGCTGGAGCGACAAGCCGCCATCCTCGGAACGGCTGGTGGAAGCCGGTTTCGACCCGGAGAGTCCGATCCTGCGCCGTGTCCTCGCCCTGACCTCGCAACTGGTCGGCTTTCCCCGCCACCTGTCACAGCACCCCGGCGGCTTCGTCATCTCCCAGCAACCGCTGGAAACCCTGGTGCCGGTGGAGAATGCCGCGATGCCCGAGCGCACCCTGATCCAGTGGGACAAGGACGATCTCGACGCCGTCGGCCTGCTCAAGGTAGACGTGCTCGCCCTCGGCATGCTCAGCGCCCTGCGCCGCTGCTTCGACCTGATCGCTGACTATCGCGGCAAGCAATGGACCCTCGCCACACTGCCGCAGGAGTGCGCCAAGACCTATGAAATGATCAGCCGCGCCGACACCATTGGCGTGTTCCAGATCGAATCCCGCGCGCAGATGGCCATGCTGCCGCGCCTCAAGCCCAAGAAGTTCTACGACCTGGTGATCGAAGTGGCCATCGTCCGCCCCGGCCCGATCCAGGGCGACATGGTGCATCCCTATCTGCGGCGACGGAACGAGGAAGAAGAGGTCGACTATCCCTCCGAGGAACTCAAGCCGGTGTTCGAGCGCACCCTTGGCGTGCCGCTGTTCCAGGAACAGGTGATGGAGTTGGCGGTGATTGCCGCCGAATACACGCCTGGCGAAGCCGACCAGCTGCGTCGCTCCATGGCCGCCTGGAAGCGCCACGGCGGGCTGGAGCCGCACCGCAAAAAGCTGTTCGAGCGCATGACCGCCAGGGGCTACGAACAGGAGTACATCGCGCGCATCTTCGAGCAGATCAAGGGCTTCGGCAGCTACGGCTTCCCCGAATCCCACGCCGCCAGCTTCGCCCTGCTCACCTATGCCAGCAGCTGGCTGAAATGCCATGAGCCGGCGGCCTTCACCTGCGCCCTGATCAACAGCTGGCCCATGGGCTTCTACAGCCCCGACCAGCTTTTACAGGACGCCCGCCGCCACGGCCTGGAAACCCGCCCGGTGGACGTGCGCCACAGCCACTGGGACTGCACTCTGGAGCCCATCCCCGGACGCCAGCCGGCGATCCGCCTGGGTCTGCGCATGGTGCGCGGACTGCGTGAAGAGGCAGCCGGGGCCCTGGTACAAGCCCGCGCACAGCAGCCGTTCCGCGATGTCGCCGACCTCTGCCTTCGCGCCAATCTCGACGGCCGCGCCCGCGAACAGCTGGCCGATGCTGGCGCCCTGCGCGGCCTCGCGGGCCACCGGCACAAGGCGCGCTGGGCGATTGCCGGAGTCGAGCCGCAACTGCCGCTGTTTGCCGGCCAGGTCACCGAGGAAGCGCCGGTCAGCCTGCCGCTGCCCAGCCGTGGCGAAGACCTGCTCACCGACTACGAGACCCTGGGCACCACCCTCGGCCCGCACCCGCTGGCCCTGCTGCGCGGCGCGCTCAGGGCCCGCCGCTGCCGTAGTTCACGCGATCTCGCCCGCCTGGAGACCGAGCGCCCGGTACGTGTCGCCGGCCTCGTCGTCGGCCGACAGAGACCCGGCACCGCCAGCGGCGTCACCTTCATCACCCTGGAAGACGAGTTCGGCATGATCAACGTGATCGTCTGGCGCGACCTCGCCGAACGCCAGCGCCGCCCCTTCCTCAGCGCCCGTCTGATGCAGGTGGACGGCACCCTGGAAGCCAAGGACGGCGTTTGCCATGTGATCGCCGGGCGGCTGACGGATTTGAGCGAGTTGCTGGAGGGGCTGGATGTGCGGAGTCGGGATTTCCACTGAGAACAGCTACGCGAAACGAATCTCGCAGCCCCCATCACGGCGGATAGCGTTGCGCGTTATGCGCCCTACGGGTTGTGTGCCGGCTGCTTTTCGTAGGAGCTTGCTCGCGAACAGATTTTCCGGCCGCATCGGTGTTGGGCGGTTCGCGAGCAAGCTCGCTCCTACAGGTGGGCGATAAACCCAGGCGCGTCCCTGTCAGCACGAATTTCGCCGCGATGGATTTCGCGGACAAGGGCTAGGCGCCCCCCATCTCTCCTACGAAAGCATACGCACCGCATAGCTCTGGCTCTGGCTCTGGCTCTGGCTCTGGATTTAAAGACTTCCAGAGCAGCATCCGCACGCGCCGGAGCGCCCCTTCAGGAGGCCGAGTGGAATCGGAGTTTCAGGGGTTGAGCGGCATGGATGCCGCGAGAGCGTCGTTGGGCCAGGGATGGCCCGTCGACGCGGGCCCCTGAAACTTCGATGGAGCGAGGGAATTTTTCGCCTGAGCGAAAAACCGGATGCAGGGGCAAGACCTTTGCCTCCTTTGGGTCGTTTGCCAAAGGAGGTCGCCCGAGGGGGCGAAACAAAATCTCTCAGCCCACGCCGAAGCGGCGCGGAAACACCGAACAAGACGGCGGATAACGCCTTAGACGTTATCCACCCTCCATGACTATTTCCGCCGATAGCTCTTGTTGCCACTGGGCGTCAGGCAATAAACCCCACCGCGCGGGCCGGTGCAGAAGGTGCCGCTACTGCAGGAGCAGGAACCATCATCGGCAGAGAAGCGTTGAAGTGAAGGCGCGGTGGAACTGCCTCCACCCAGATAGGCCGGGCAACTCTTCTTCGAGCCACTGATGGAGCCATCGTTGCACAGGAAGAGCTCGCCCTGGCAGCGGGCGATGCCACCCTTGCTGCCGGAGCAAGGCGTATTGCCCGCCACCGCCAGCGTCGTGACGACCACCAGCGCCATCCCCATCAACCAAACCAGAACCTTGCGCATCCTGCGTCCACCCACAAAATAGTGGCGCAATGCTATAGCGTGATGCCGATCTTGTCAGGAAGGGTCTGAAGGCAATGGCCCTCAAGACATCAGAATTTGCCCGCAGAGCCCGCGCCCCTTACCCTCCCGCTATCTCCCCTTCGGCCAGCCCCATGATCACCCTCCGCCACATCGAAGTCTTCCGCGCGGTCATGACCACCGGCAGCGTCACCCGCGCGGCGGCGTTCCTGCATACCAGCCAGCCCACGGTCAGCCGCGAGCTGGCGCGACTGGAGCAGTTGATCGGTTTCGAGCTGTTCCTGCGCGAGCGCGGGCGGCTGGCGCCGACGGCGCGGGCGTTGATGCTGTTCGAAGAGGTGGAGCGCTCCTTCACCGGGCTGGACCGCATCGTCGCCTTCGCCGGGAGCCTGGGGCAGTTCGCCGAGGGCAAGTTCTCCATCGGCTGTCTGCCGGCGCTGTCCCAGGCTCTGCTGCCGGAAGCCTGCAAGCGCTTCACCCTGGGCAACCCGGCGATCAGCCTGGAAGTGGCGGCGCTGGAATCCCCCTATCTGGAAGAACAGCTCAGCGCCCAGCGTCACGACATCGGCCTGATCGAGAACGAGGAAGCGCCGCGCGGCACCGAGTTGCAGCGGCTGCTGGCGGTGGACGAGGTGTGCATCCTTCCGGACAGCCACCCGCTGCTGGCCCGCCAGCGTCTGCAGGCGGAGGACTTCGCCGGCCAACCCTTCGTCAGCCTGGCGCCGGGCGATCACTACCGGCACCTGATCGACAACGTGTTCCTCGCGGCCGGCGTGCAACGGCAGATGCAGGTGGAAACTCACAGTGCCGTGTCCGTGTGCAGCATGGTGCGTGCCGGGCTGGGCGTGGCCGTGGTCAACCCGATCACCGCGCTGATGTTCCAGGGCCAGGGCATCCAGCTGCGCCCGCTGGCGTTCTCGCTGCCCTTCCAGGTCAACCTGGTGAAGCCGCTTTACCGCCCGGCCACGCCGTTGCGCGAACGCTTCGTGGAGGCGCTGCGGGAGGAAGCTGCGCTACTGGTCGCCCGCCTGCGCGAGGCTGGCGTGGACTGCATCCTATATCCAATTTGAATGAATAAAGCAAAAAGCAGCATTATCTGATCTTCGAAACGCCCGGTAGACTAGCGCCATCTACCTTCGGAGCTCATTCATGCCCTTCCTCGCCCTGCCCCGCGCCGAACAGCTCGCCCTTAAATTCGGCACCCCGCTGTGGGTCTACGACGCCGCCACCATCCGCGGCCAGATCGAGCGCCTGAAGAGCTTCGACATCATCCGCTTCGCCCAGAAGGCCTGCTCGAACCTGCACATCCTGCGCCTGATGCGCGAACAGGGCGTGAAGGTCGACGCCGTGTCCCAGGGCGAACTGCTGCGCGCCCTGGCCGCCGGCTATTCGTGCCGCGAGGATGAATCCGAGATCGTCTTCACCGCCGACCTGCTGGACCGCGCCACCCTGGAAACCGTGGTCGAGCACGGCATCCCGGTGAACGCCGGTTCCATCGACATGCTCCGCCAGCTGGGCGAAGTTGCCCCCGGCCACCCGGTCTGGCTGCGTATCAACCCCGGTTTCGGCCACGGCCACAGCAACAAGACCAACACCGGCGGCGAGCACTCCAAGCACGGTATCTGGCACAGCGACCTGCACGCCGCCCTGGACGTGATCCGCGAGCGCGGCCTGCGCCTGGTGGGCCTGCACATGCACATCGGCTCGGGCGTCGACTACGGCCACCTGGCCCAGGTCGGCGAGGCCATGCTCGGCCTGGTGCGCCTGGTGAAGGACGCCGGCCATGACCTGTCCGGGATTTCCGCTGGCGGCGGCCTGTCCATCCCCTACCGTGACGGCGATCCGGAAGTGGACACCGCGCATTACTTCCAGCTCTGGGACAACGCCCGCAAGGCCGCAGAAGGCGTGGTCGGCCACAGGCTGCACCTGGAAATCGAGCCGGGCCGCTACCTGGTCGCCCAGGCCGGTTGCCTGCTCAGCGAAGTGCGTGCCACCAAGGACGCCGGCCGCAACCACTTCGTGCTGGTGGACGCCGGCTTCAACGAGCTGATGCGCCCGTCCATGTACGGCAGCTACCACGGCATCAGCGTGCTGGCCGGCGACGCCGCCAGCCGCGAGGTGATCGACACCGTAGTGGCCGGCCCGCTTTGCGAGTCCGGCGACGTGTTCACCCAGGGCGATGGCGGCGTGGTCATCCCCCGCGCGCTGCCGCGCGCCCAGGTTGGCGACCTGCTGCTGATCCACGACACCGGCGCGTACGGCGCCTCCATGTCGTCGAACTACAACAGTCGTCCGCTGATCGCCGAGGTGCTGCTGGAAGGTGCCGATGCCAGGCTGATCCGCCGTCGCCAGCGCGTGGAAGAACTGCTGGCCCTGGAAGAAAACCTGGGCTGATCCCGTAGGGCGTACAACCGTTCGCGGTTGTACGCCGGTACGCCTGCATTACAGGCGCCTTCGGGACCGGGGTCCGGAGCGCCCTGAAACCACGGTCAAACGGCGTATAACGTCGAACGTTATACGCCCTACGTGTAGGCGCGCTCAGCCCCTCACGCCTGCTCCAGCGCGCGGAAGGTCGCGCGGTATTGTTCCGGCGTGGTGCCGGAGAGCCGGCGGAACATCGCGATGAACGCCGACGGGCTGCTGTAGCCCAGGTTGAAGGCGATCTGCTGCACCCCTTCCCCCGATGCCAGTGCCTCGATCGCGGCGAGAAACCGCAGGCGCTGGCGCCACTCCCCGAAAGACATCCCCAGCTCCCGCTGGCAGGCCCGCGCCAGGGTCCGCTCGGTGCTGTGCACGTGTTCGGCCCACTGGGCCAGCGTGCGGTTGTCGCCGGGCTCGGCCTGCAGGGCGGCCAGCACCTCGCCCAGCGCACCGCCACTGGCGTAGGGCAAGTAGTCGTCGTGGGGCTGCGCCGCCTGCAACTGGTCAATCACCACTTCCGCCAGACGGCGGTCCGCGTCACTTTGCGGGATATTCACCTGGCGCGCGGCAAAGTCGGAAAGGATGGCCTTGAGGATGTCGCTGATCGCCAGGGTGCAGGGCGACGCCGGCAATTTGCGCGACAGCTCGGTGGACACGTAGAGCGAGCGGTAGACGATGGCCTGGCGGTTGTAGCAGCTGTGCTCCCGCCCCGGCGGCACCCATACGGCGTACTGCGGCGGCGAGAGGAAGCGCTGGCCGTCCACCTCCAGTTCCATCACGCCGTGGGAGGCGTAGTTGAGCTGGCCCCAGGCATGGCGATGGCTGGGCGAGTGGGTGCCGGCGTCGAACTCGTCGTAGCGGAAGTAGAGATCGGCGGGCAGCCGGTCGATGCCGGGAAGCGGGAGCAAGAGTGCGCGGGTCATGTCCGAATGCCGGGGTGGATTGTCCGAATTTCATTATACGTCTCGATTCGGACGGGCGGACAATACGCACCGTTATCCCCGGAAGCGTTCCACCATGAATTACCTGTTCCCCCTGCTGGCCGTGGTCATCTGGTCCGGCAATACCGTCGTCAACAAGCTCGCCGTGGGGCAGATCGCCCCAGCGGAGATTGGTTTCTTTCGCTGGTTGCTGGCCGGCCTGCTGCTGACGCCCTTCCTGCTGCGCGCCACCCTTGCACACTGGCCGACGATCCGCGCCAACCTCTGGAAGATCGTCACCCTCGGCCTGCTCGGCATGGCGGTCTACCAATGCCTGGCCTACTACGCCGCCGCACTGACCTCGGCGACCAACATGGGCATCATCCTGTCGCTGATGCCGTTGATGTCCCTGGCTCTCGCCGCCCTGCTGCTGGGCCACCGGATGAGTGTCGCGGCGCTGCTCGGCGCCCTGGTCTCGCTGGCCGGCGTGCTACTGGTGATCACCCAGGGCAACCCGCACCAGTTGCTCAGCCACGGTGTGAACCTGGGCGACGGCATGATGATCGTCGCCACCCTCGCCTACGGCGTTTATGGCGTGCTGCTGAAGAAGTGGGCCCTGCCGCTGCCACCGCTGGTGATGCTCTACCTGCAGGTACTGGTGGCGATCCTCGCGCTGCTGCCGCTCTACCTGGCTTCGCCGCACCAGGGGCTGAACGCCGCCAACCTGCCGCTGGTGCTCTATGCCGCCCTGTTCGCCTCGATCGTCGGCGCGCTGTCCTGGATGCAGGGCGTGGCGCGCATGGGGCCGAGCCGCATGTCGCTGTTCTTCAACCTGCTGCCGGTGCTGACCGCCGCCATCGCCGCCGTGGTACTGGGCGAGCGGCTGACCAGCTACCACCTGGTCGGCGGCGCCCTGACCCTGGCCGGGGTGCTGCTGGCCGAGCTCTGGCGGCCACGGGAGAAGCCCGCAGGCGCCGTCAGTGCCCGCTGATTCAGCCGCTCATAGCCAACGCTTTTGTAGGAGCGAGCTTGCTCGCGAACCGCTTGACGCTGGCGTGATCGGGAAATCCGTTCGCGAGCAAGCTCGCTCCTACAGGCCGGCACCAGTGCCAGGACCGACACGGAACTCGGCCATGAGAGTTCTCACCAGTTCCGCCGCCGGCATTTCCCGCGCCAGAGGCGCGCCCTGCCCGGCCCATTGCACGGCGAAGTCGGTGTTGCCCTTGGCGGTGGCCGCGGCCGTCAGCGCCTTGGCTGCATCGTAGGTGATCGGATAATCCGGCAGTGTCGGCGCATCCGCGCTACCGACGTCGGTGAACAGCCGGTTCACCATCCCGCGCGCCGCCCGACCGGAAATGGCTGCCGTCACCTCGGTACGCTCCGCCCGCTCACTGCGCAGCGCCGCGCGGTAGGCGGCATTGGCCGAGGACTCCGGCGCCAGGATGAAGGCGGTGCCCAGTTGCACCGCTTCGGCACCCAGTTCGAACACCGCGCGCATACCCTGCCCATCCATGATCCCGCCCGCTGCGATCACCGGCAGATCGACCTTCTCCGACAAGGTACGCACCAGTGCGAAGGTGCCAATGCGCGCGTCCCTCTCCGGCTCGAACACGCCGCGATGGCCGCCCGCTTCATAGCCCTGGGCGACGATGGCATCGAGGCCAGCCGCCGCGATGGCGCGGCCTTCCTCCAGGCAGGTGGCGCTGGCCAGCAGGCGGACGCCGGCGGCCTTCAGACGGTCGATCCAGCCCTGCGGCGGCAGACCGAAGTGGAAGCTGACCACAGCCGGGCGCGCGTCGATGAGGAACTCCAGCATTTCCGGGTCCTCCAGAAAGCTGCGGTAGATCTCGGTGATTCGCTGCGGCGGCTGCGCATCGAACTCGGCGAACAGCGGACGCAGGTGCTCCAGCCAGGCGGATTCCCGCGCCGGATCGGCCTGGGCCGGGCGGTGGCAGAACAGGTTGAGGTTCAGCGGCTTGTCGGTGAGCGCGCGGGTCTGCTCCAGCAATGCGCGGGCCTGGGTGGCGTTGCTCGCCCCCAGGCCGATGGAGCCCAGGCCGCCGGCATTGGACACCGCCGCCGCCAGTGCCGGCGTGGATACGCCGACCATGGGCGCCTGGATGATGGGGTGCTGGATGCCGAGCAGTTCGGTAATGCGCATGACGGGGTCCTCGTCGTCGATCCGGCAGTATCGCCGCTTGACTTACCATCTCACGGAGAGAATATTTGTCGCAACACATTCTCTACTAAAGATTGATCATGGATCTCTCCAGCCTGGAAATCTTCCGTTGCGTGGCCGAGGAACAGAGCGTCACCCGCGCCGCCGCCCGCCTGCAACGGGTGCAGTCGAACGTCACCACGCGTATCCGCCAGCTCGAGGACGACCTCGGCGCGGCGCTGTTCCTGCGCGACGGCAAGCGCATGACGCTGACCGACCAGGGCCGCGAGTTCCTGGTCTACGCCGAACAACTGCTGGCCCTGGCCGCCGAGGCGCGCCAGTCGCTGCACCCGGACAACGCCAGCGGCAGCCTGCGCCTGGGCAGCATGGAGGCCACTGCCGCCAGCCGCCTGCCCGAGCCCCTGGCGCGCTTCCATCGCGACTATCCCGAGGTGGAACTGCGGGTCGGCACCGGCCACAGCCAGAAGCTGCTGGACGAGGTACTGAACCGCCAGCTCGACTGCGCGCTGATCGCCCACCCCGACATCCTGCGCGCCGAACCCGGTTTCGAGGCGGCGCTGGAGCGAGGCCTGCGCGCCGCACCGGTATTCCGCGAGGAACTGCTGCTGGTGCTGCCCGGCAACCACCCGCCGGTAAGCAAGCCTGAAGATGTGCAAATCCGCACCCTCGCTGGCTTCACCCGAGGTTGCACCTATCGCCTGCTGGCCGAGCGCTGGTTGAAAGGCGCGCCGCTGGCGGTGCAGGAAGTAGGCTCCTATCACGGCATCCTCGCCTGCGTGAACGCCGGCTCCTGCATCGGCGTGCTGCCGCGCTCGGTACTGGAACTGCAACGGGAAACGCCGAACCTGCAGGTTGTGTCGATGTTGGAAGTGGACACCCTGCTGATCTGGCGCGACGGCTACGCCACCGGCGCCTTCCGGCGCTTGCGGGAAACCCTGGAGGCCCGTCCGTGAACGCCTCGCGCCGCCTGCCCGCCGCATTCTCGGCGGCGCTGATCCTCGCCGTAGGGATGGGCTTCGGCCGCTTCGCCTTCACCGGCCTTTATCCGCTGATGGTGCGCGACGGCCTGCTCAGTGTCACCGGCGGGTCGCTGGCCGCCTCGGCGAACTACGCCGGTTACCTGCTCGGCGCCCTGCTCCTGGCGCGCAGCCATGAGCGCCATGCCGCGCGCATCAGCGTACTGGCCCTGGCCGGTACATTGGTCGCCCTGGCCGCGATGGCCATTCCGGCGCCGACCGGGTTCGCCATTGGCGTACGCCTGCTGGCCGGCGTGCTCAGCGCCATGGCGCTGGTCGGCGCGGCGCAATGGCTGCTGCAATGCATGGGCGAAACCCACGGCGCGCCGATGATGTTTGCGGGCGTGGGTATCGGCATCCTCGTCTCGGCGGAGCTGATCGTCGCCGGCAACGCCTTCGGCCTGGGCAGCGCGGCGATCTGGTGCGTGCTGGCAGTGGCCGGACTGCTGCTGGCACTGCTGGCCGTGCCGGCGCTGCAGCACTCGGCCCCTACCACCGCGCGGCATGCCGCGTCCCCCGAAGGCCTGTCGCCGCAGATCGGCGCGCCGATCATCCTGCTGGTCTACGGGCTGGCGGGCTTCGGCTACATCATCACCGCCACCTACCTGCCGCTGCTGATGAAGAGCAGCCTCGGCGCCATCGACCCGCTGCAGGTCTGGGCAGCGTTCGGACTGGGTGCGGCGCCGTCGTGCTTCCTCTGGCACCGCTTGCACCTGAAGCTCGGCAGCCGCCGCGCGCTGGCGCTCAACCTGCTGGTGCAGGCGCTGGGCGTGATGCTGCCGGCGCTGGGTGAGTCGGCCGTTCTTTACCTGGGCAGCGCGGTGCTGGTGGGCGGCAGCTTCATGGGCACCGTGACCATCGCCATGCCGGCGGCCCGCGCGGCGGCCAGCCAGGTGCGCTTCAACATGCTGGCGGCGATGACCGCGTTGTATGGCGTCGGGCAGATCGTCGGGCCTCTCGTTGCCAGCGGCCTGCACGGCCTGACCGGCAGTTTCATCCCGGCCTTGGGCACCGCTGCCGGGGCCTTGCTGGTAGGTGCGCTGTGCTGCCTGCCGTTGCGGCGGGCGACGACCCTCTGCCGGACGGTGTAAGAGCAACGGTTTCCACGGGCAAGATCGTGCCTGCGTATCCCCCTCACCCCAGCCCTCTCCCTCAGGGAGAGGGAGCCGACCGTACCGGCTGACGCTGAAGTTTCATCCTCCACCGAACGGTCCCCTCTCTCGCTTGCGGGAGAGGGTTAGGGTGAGGGGCCCTTATGTGCTTTCGCGCCATGGCTGTCCCGCCTGATTGCTTCAGACTGGCGGCAGCTGGCGGAAGGACACCCCCAGCCGATTCCACACGTTGATCGCCCCGATCGCCACCGTGAGGTCCACCAACTCGCGTTCGCTGAACTGTTCCCGCGCGTGCTGGAACACCGCGTCCGGCACCTTCGATTCGGACAGCAGCGTCACCGCCTCGCACCAGTCCAGCGCCGCCCGTTCGCGCTCGGTGAAGAACGGCGATTCGCGCCAGACGCTGACGGCGAACAGCCGTCGCTCCGTCTCCCCGGCGCGCCGGGCTTCCATCGCGTGCATGTCGGCGCAGAAGGCACAGTTGTTCACCTGCGACACGCGCAGGCGCACCAGCTCCAGCAAGGGCCGCTCGACGGACAGCTCGAAGATCGCGGCCTCCAGGGCCAGTACCGCCTTCAGGGCCTCGGGCGATGCGGTGTAGTAATCCAGGCGCGGCTGCATGGCGCTTTCCTCGGGGATGGGACAGCCCCATTGTGCGCGGCAGCGGGCGCCCGGCCGGTGGCCAATTCGCGGAAAATTCCTCACGCAACTTCACCGGCCAATCCGCCCGGCGCTACTCTTCCTGCTCTGCCAAGCCTGCCGGAGCCCGCTTTGGAGCTTCATCTGATCATCCACGGCCAGAAAGACCTGGCCGGGCAACTCTATCGCCAACTGCGCGAGGCCATCGACTCCGGCCGCCTCGCCGCCGGCACCCGGCTGCCGCCCAGCCGCCTGCTGGCGGAGCAACTGGGCATCTCGCGCAAGACCATTTCCGACACCTACGCGCAGCTCACCTACGAGGGCCTGCTGGTGGGCAAGGTCGGCAGCGGCACCTTCGTCAACACACGGATACCCCGCAACGACCGGCGCCAGGAAAACTTCCGCTTCGCCAGCCAGGCCAACATCGACCACTGGGCCAACCTCGATACGCGCCTGAGCCACCCCGGCGCCGAGGGCACGGCGCGGGCCGACTTCATCGGCGGCGCAACTACCCAGCTGCAGTTTCCCCAGGAGGAATGGCGGCGCTGCGTGAACTACGCGATGCGCCAGATGAACACGCCGCGCGGCCACTACAGCCGCCCCGAGGGCATTGCTCCGCTGCGCGACGGCATCGCCCGGCACATCGCCTATGCGCGCGGGGTGAACTGCCAGCTCGACGACGTGATGGTCTGCAACGGCGCGCAGCAGGCGCTGGACCTGCTGGCGCGGGTGATGCTGCGTCCCGGCGACAAGGTCGCCATGGAAGACCCCGGCTACCCACCGGCGCGACTGCTGTTCCGCATGCTCGGCGCCGAGGTGGTGAGCGTGCCGGTGGACGCCGAGGGCCTGCGGGTGGAGCGGATTCCCGACGGCACGCGGATGATCTACACCACGCCCTCGCACCAGTTCCCACTGGGCATGCCGATGAGCCCGGCGCGCCGCGAGGCGCTGCTGGCGCGGGCCGTCGAGCTGGGCGCACTGGTGATCGAGGATGACTACGACAGCGAATTCCGCTACGAAGGGCGCCCCACCGATGCCCTGCAGAGCCTCGACCAGCACGGCGTGGTGGCCTATATCGGCACCTTCTCCAAGGTGCTGCTGCCGGAGCTGCGCCTGGGCTACCTGATCCTCCCGCCCACGCTGTTGCCGGCGGTGGTGCGCGCCCGGCAGATTTCCGACTGGCACAGCTCGACCCTGCCGCAATGGGCGCTGGCCAAGTTCATGGCCGAGGGCTACCTGCTCAAGCACATCCGCCGCTGCCACGGCATCTACGCCGGCCGCCGCGAGCGCATCCTGGCCCGGCTGGATGGTGACCTGTCGCCCTGGCTGGAAGCGGTGCCCACGGTGGCCGGCTTCCACCTCACCGCGCTGCTGCGCCAACCGACCAACGTGCCGCTGTTGATGGAGCTGGCGCGCAAGGTCGAGGTCGGCCTCTATGGCCTGGCGCCCTTCTACGACCAGGCGCCGATGCGCGACGGGCTGCTGCTGGGCTTCGGCGCCATCGACACCCTGGACATCGACCCGGCGCTGGACAAGGTGCGAGACCTGTTGCAGCAGTTGGGCTGACACGCGATCTACATCTGCTACGTAGGATGGCGTGGAGCGCAGCGATACCCATCCTATAAAGGCTCTCAGCGGACGAATCGACGTAACGGATTGGCCCGGCGGTTTTCCCCGGAATTGGCGGTTCAGCCGACGATGCAGGGCGCTTAACCTTTCAGCGTCGACTTTGAAAGCCGGTTCCGGCCTTTACCGCCGCCCGGCACCAGCGCCCAATGGCCGCCCACCCTGCAGAAAGGAGCCTCGCCATGTCCCCGTCCGCCATTGCCATCGTTCGTGTCCAGGCACTCCCCGGCCAGGCCTCTGCACTGGGCGCCTACCTGGGCGAGCTGCTGGATCAGGTTCGCCAGCAGCCCGGCTGCCAGTCCGGCGAACTGAAACCCCTGGGGAGCGACCGCTGGCAGGTGCAGACCCGCTGGGCCAGCCAGGCCGAGCTGGAGGCGCACTTGTCCGGTCCGAAAGCCCAGCAGTGGCTGGGCCGTCTGGGCTGTGGCGACCTGGCGCTGGGCCTGGCATTCGAGAGCCGCAGCGCCGATTGAGTCGCCTCCGCCGCACTATTCATTTCGCGACACGTCGTCGGCCGGCGGGCGTGCCGGCGCGCTGTACCACTGCTCCCTGGGCACCCACTTGGACTGCTGCGGATCGCCCAGATAGTGCGGCGACATGATCTGCACGCCGTATTCGTTGAACACGTCCTGGATGTTGGCGTGCAGCACGCTCAGCAGCTCCGCGCGGGGCCGTGGCTCGCTGGGGATGGCCTGGGCCACCAGGCGGTACTCGGGGTAGAAGTCCGACAGCGCGGTCTGGAAGACGTGGGGCGCCGGCTTTTCGAGGATACCCTCGGTACGCCGCGCCGCTTCGATCAGCATGGCCTCCACCTGGCGCCACGGCGTGTCGTAGCCGATGGTCACCACGGTATCCACCACATAGCCCTGGCCCTGGACGATGCGCGAGTAGTTCTTGGTCACGGAGCCGGTGATCATCGAGTTGGGCAGGGTCAGCACCTCGCCCAGGCCGGTGCGGATGGTGGTGTTGAACATGCCGACCTCGGTCACCGTGCCCTCATGTTCGCCGACGCGCACGAACTCCCCGGCGCGCAGGGTCCGCGAGTAGGTGAGGATCAACCCGGCGGCGGCCTGGCCGACCACGCTGGAGGCGCCAAGGGAGATCATCAGGCCGATCAGCACCGAGACGCCCTTGAAGGCTTCGGTGCCCGAGCCCGGCAGGTAGGGGTAGGCCATCACCAGGGCGAACAGCCAGATCGCCAGGGAGGTCAGCCGGGTGGTCGGCTGCAGCGTTTCCTCGGTCAGCCAGCCCAGGGTGCCGGGGCGCGCCAGGCGTTGCAGCAGGCGCCGGGCAAAGCTGCTGATGGCCCGCGCGATCAGCACGATGCACAGCGCCACCGCCAGCCCCGGCATGGCGTCGAGAATGCCGTTGAGCAGGTAGCGCGCCAGGTCGATCAAGTGCACGTTGAGGCTCTCGCCCCACGGCCGGGTGTAGGGAAATTGCGACAGCACGAAGCTCAGCCACTGGTAGCTGAGCAGGAACACCACCACCCAGTAGACCAGCCAGACCAGGCGGCCGAACAGGTAGTAGAGGTACTGCATGTCGAACAGCGGCGTATGTCCGAGCTTGAGCCACTGCTTGTGCCGGCTCATCAGGCCCGGCAGGCGGCCGAACAGCCAGCGCCGCCCGACGCTGACGCCGCGCAGCAGCAGGAGGTAGATCACCGTGGCCAGCGCCGAATAGCCCGCCGCCATGAGCAGGAAGCGCAGGTTGCGCGCCTGGCCGCTCTCGGTCACCACGCGGCGCAGGTTGTCCGCCGCCTGCTCCGCCGCGACGCGCACCGAGCCGCCCGGCGGATCGACATCCTGCGGCGTGACGATGAAGGCGCGGCTGTAACCCAGCAGCACGATGTAGCTGTTCTGGATCGGATCGATGTTGACCTTCAGCTCGCCGCCGCCCTGCAAGGCGTCCTCGATGGCCAACTTTGCCCGGCGCGCCCGTACCTCCGGGGTTTCGCCAAGCAAGGTGCCGCGAAAGGTCATGACCACGCGGTTCTCGATCTTCAGTTCGACCGGCGCCAGTTCACTGCTCGCACTTCCGGCATCGCCCACCGGTGCATCGGCCAATCCCGCCAGCGGCCAGATCACCAGTGCACACAACAGCAACATCGCGTAACGCATTCCCCGCTCTCCCCTTGCCCTGAATTCGGCCTGCCTCTTGTTCACTGGGACGTTGGCCGCTCCCTGAAGCGCAAGCGTAGCCATTCGGGAATTGGCTGGAAAGCGGGAACCCGGCGCAGCGCTTCATCCCATCCGTTTGTCTGATCAGTCAGAAACTGACTATCCGAATGTCGCGAAATGCACACGCATATTCCTATTCGCTATCGAGAATCTGTGGCTAAGCTTTCCGCTCGTATGTGCTTGAGATTGCGTTCCAAGCCGTGATCAATGACCGATCCGATGGGTACTGAAATGGATAATCAGGGCAAGGCGCGCGCCGCATTCCTTCTTCGCCCCCACACCCACGCTCTGGCACTGGAGCAGCGAATTCTCTTCGACGGCGCCGCCGCGGCGGCGGTCGACCAGCAGCACCACGACTCCCAGGCCACCGAAGCCAAAGACAGCACCCCGCCCGCCACCGCCGTGGAGGCTCGCGCCCAGGCCGCAGCGCCCGCGCCGGCCCCGCGCAACCTGGTGGTGATCGATGCCCGCCTGGAAAACCGCGATCAACTGGCGGCCAACCTACCGGTTGGCAGCACGGCGCTGGTGGTCGACGCCGGACAGGACGCCATCGCCGCCATCAGCAATGCCCTGGCGCAACTGGGCCAGGTGGACTCCATCCAGGTCTTCTCCCATGGCGCCACCGGCCAGTTCACCCTGGGCAACCAGACCTTCACCGCGCAGACCGTCGACCAGCTCGGCGAACGCCTGAGCGCCTGGCGCAGCGAACTCAGCCCCGGCGCGGACATCCAGCTCTACGGCTGCGACGTGGGCGCCGGCAGCGCCGGCCAGGCCCTGGTCAACGAGCTGGCCCGCTGGACCGGAGCCGACGTCGGCGCCTCCAGCAATGCCACCGGGGCCAGCAGCGCGGGGGGTGACTGGAACCTGGAAGTGCGCAACGGCGACCTGGACAAGGCCATCGCCCTGGGCGCGGACACCCTGACGGACTTCCAGGGCCTGCTGGCCAATGCCAGCCCCACTGTAGCCATGGGCAGCGGCGGCTCGACGGTGCGCCTGGGCGATACCTTCACCTTCGACGTGATCTTCAGCAACCCGTCCACCCAGGTCGGCTATGCCCCCTACATCGACCTGTTCATGCCGGCCACCGGCCGTGACGGCAATGATGGCGCCACCTTCGTTTCCGCCACCTACCTGGGCCAGGTGGTGAGGTTCACCCCTGTCATCTTCGACGCCAACGGCAATGCCACCCATCCATTCGCCAAGGACGCCAATGGCAATGCGCTGGTGATCAACGCCGCCAGCGTAGGCATGAAGCCCGGCGACCAGATGATCGTGCTGCAACTGCCCTATGGCAGCGTCACCAGTGGCCAGCCGGCCATCGACATCCAGGTCACCGCGCAACTGAGCAACCTGGCCGACACCATCTACTCCGACGGTGCGCCGAACCTCACCATCAACGCCCGCGGCGGTTTCGAGTACGGCAACGACTCGCTGAACAACCCCACGCAGGACCCGAGCCTGGTGGAAGCCGCACTGCACAGCTTCGTGGTCACCCCGACCCTGCTATCGGTCACCCAGACGGTGGACATGCCCGAGGGCGAGACCGTCACCGGTCCGAACTTCACGCGCACCGAGACGGTCACCGTGACCCCGGCGCCCGGCCAGACCCTGACCAACGTGACGGTCACCCAGACGGTGCCCGACCAGGTCCATGTCAGCTCCATCACGCCTGGAGCCGGCGGCACCCTGACCTCCATCACCCTGCACGACGGCACCGTGCTGACCAACCCGACGCTGATCGCCGCGGCACTGAACAACCCCAACGTCTTCGTCGCCAGCTACAGCATCCACTACGACACCCTGAGCGCAGCCAGCACCACCACGGTCGGTTTCTACGTGCCGGAGATCGACGCCGCCGGGCGACCGGTGCTCGACCCTGCCACGGGCAATCCACGCACCATCACCTTCGGTACCGCCACCGTGAGCGGCGACTGGAACCCGCTGGACGTGCGTGATCGCCCGAGCGACCCGGACGGCTACCCCTTCACCGTCACCGGCAACGGCGCGGGTGTCACCTTCGTCGCCAAATCCATCACCCTGCTCAAGACGGTGAACCTGCAGAACGACGTCGGCACCACCGGCATCACACCCGGCGACACCCTGCGCTACACCATGGACGTGGCCATCTCCGACTTCTACGCCTTCGGCAAGAACATCCTCGGCCAGGGCAGCTTCACCGTCACCGACCAGCTCAGCGACGGCCAGACCTTCTCCGCCACCAACCCGCCGAGCATCGTCATCCAGCAGCACGGCGCGTCGCAGGTCATCCCAGTGATCTACACCGCCACGGTGAACGCCGACGGCAGCACCACGCTGGTCTTCGACATCGCCCAGTCCATTGCCGCCGCCATCCAGGGGCCGGGGCTCTATGCGCTGTTCGGTGACCAGTGGGACGGCGACGCCCAGGAAGGCGCCACGCGGATGTCCATCATCTATGACGCGACCATCGACACCACCTACACCTCCGACCACCCGCCCCACGACCAGCTCAACGAAGGCGACAGCGTCAGCAACAATGCGCTGGTGGACGCCACCGTGCTGCGCGACTCGCTGAACATCGGCGGCGAGCAGACCGACGGCTCCAGCACCACCAGCACCATCAAGACGTCCAACATCGACATCCAGCTCACCCAGGTGAACGGCGGCGCCCCGCCGGGCAACGGCGAGCTGCGCCCCGGCGACGTGGTGACCTTCACGATCACCTATGACCTGCTGGTGGCCGACTACGAGAACTTCACCCTCACCGCCTACCTGCCCCTGCCGCTCCTCGCCTCGCAGGTCACCGACTGGACCCAGGGTACCGGCGTGGGCCAATGGACCTTCGGCGCCGGCAACAACATCGGCGATGTGCCCGACAGCGTACGCACCGGCCCGGGCAACTCGATCATTTTCAACTTCGGCAACTATGTTTCCGGCGGCCTGAACGGCGGCCGGGTGCAGGTGCAGTTCACCATGCGCGTAGGCGACCAGCCCTTCGCCGACCAGCGCGAGCTGGATGTGCTGGCACAGTCCAGCCAGACCACCACCATCGACAAGACAGTACTGATCTCATCGGACGTGGCGGTCATCGAGTCGGTCGCCGAACCAGTGCTGGATATCAAGCACGGTGTGGTCTCCAGCAGCAACGGAACCGTCACCGGAACCACTGGTAACTGGCTCCCGACCGACCAGACCGGCACCAGGCCGTTCAACGGCAGCATCACCGATCTCGCCGCGGTCGACGGCAACGTCAGCGGCATCGATGGCGGCGATACCCTGCGCCTGGCCACCGCGATCAAGAACACTGGCGGTGGCGGCGCCTACGATGTCACCACGAGCATTAACCTGCCCGCCGGCGTAACCTTCGTCGGCGGCAGCCTGAGCCTGGCCAACCTGCAGATCTACCGGGGCGACGGTACAAAGCTGACTGCCGGGGTGGATTACAGCGTCAGCGGCAACACCATCACCTTCCTCGATGCCAACGGCCAGGCGACCTTCCTCGCCGGCCGCGCCAACGCCGCCGACGGCAACGATGCTGCCGGCCGCAACCTGGTGGTGATCACCTACGATGCCACGGTAAACAACGCCATCCTCGCGTCGAGCAGCCTGCAGAGCAGCGCCGCACTGACCAACTATGCGAGCGTCAACGGCGGCCAGGACTTCACCCCCACCGACCTGGTCGACCTGGCCAACCAGCAGGTCGCCGCGCCGACCATCACCAAGGTCTACAAGGACGGCAGCCTGACCGCCGACGACTCCAGCGCCAGCCACACCACCGACAGTAACCTGGTGATCGGCGAGAAGATGACCTATGACATTGTCGTCACCCTGCCTGAAGGCTCCACCGCCAACCTGCGTCTTTCCGACCTGATCCCACCGGGCCTGCGCCTGGATACCACGGCTTTCAACGGAGCGGGCTACCAGGTCATCGTCAATAGGGCCTCCATTAACGGGGAGCCGTTCAGCCTCGCGCTCACAGACAATTTCAACGGTACCGTCACCGTTGTTCCGTCTTCTCCCGACGGCAGCGATGGTGTCGATCTGCAACTGGTGTTCAGTGCCGCCGGCGCCAACGCCGACAACAACGTCGGCAACAATGCCTTCGTCATCCGCCTGGTGCTGGTGGCGAGCAACGTGCAGGGCAACCAGCAGGGCGTCACCCTGAACAACGGCGCGCAGCTGACCTACAGCGACCCCGATGGCGATACGCCCAACGGCGCCACGGCCGTGGACCGCACGGTCGCCAGCCCGCAGCAGCCCTCGGTGACCATCGTCGAGCCCACCCTGACAGTGAGCCAGCAAGTCACTTCCACGCCCACCTACGGCGGCTTCGACGAAGGCGACACGGTCACCTTCACCATCACCATCAGCAACACGTCCGGCACCAATGCCTTCGATCTCAGCCTGCTGAACATACTGCCCACGCAGATGGACAACATCGTGATCACCGGCACGGTCTACAACGGCGGCGCCACCAATAACGGCGGCGTGGACTTCATCATCCAGAATGGCCAGCTGGTCACCGCCAACGGCGCCAACATCGATATCGCCAATGGCGGCAATATCGTCATTACCCTGTCGGGCGTGGTGAACGCCACGGCGGCTGGCCAGGCGGTTATCCCGAACAACGTCGTGGTGCGCTGGACCAGCCTCGATGGCACCAGCAATGTCACCGATACCCAGGCCGGCGAGCGCGGCGGCGATGACGGCGTGCTCAACTCCGGGGTGCTCAACGACTACCGCGTGGCCAACTCGCTGCTGATCCCGGTCACCAATGGCATCCAGGTGTCCCGCGTCGGTGGGGTCGATGCCACGCCGCCGGCGACCAACTCATCGGGCACCACCGATACTTCGGGCCTGCAGGAAACTGTGGTGGTCGGCGAGATCATCCGCTACCGCGTGGCGGTCGTCGTCCCCACCGGCGACAACCCGAACTACCAGATCCGCATCGAACTGGCCCCCGGGCTCGAGTTCATTCCCGCCGACCTCAACAACATCCTCATTGCGCTGGGCTCCACCGGCGGCGGCCTCACCACGGACGCCACCAACCTGATCAGCAGCGGCTCGCTAACCATGTTCGGCAACCAGAACAGCGATGTATCGCTACCGATCCGCCCCGACCTCTCCGGCGACAAGCCCACCGGCGTATTCAACGTCAACAGCGGCCGGCTGCAGATCGTAACCAACGCCAACGGTAGCCAGACCATCACCTTCAGCCTGGGCAACCTGACCAACACCGAGGTGAACGACGGCGACATCGAAGGCGTGATCCTGGAATTCAACGTGCGCGTCGCCAACGTCACCAGCAATCAGAGCACCGCCCCGGCGCTCGGGATGACCGCGTTCGAGCATGTCGGCCTGAATGGCGGCGTCGACCGCGGCAAGAGCGACACGATCTTCGAGAAGGTGGTGGAACCCGGTTTCAGTGATCCCACCAAGTCGGTGGTCGGCCTGACCCTGAACGCTGACAACACCACCAATGCCACGCTGGAAGTCGGCTTCCAGCAGAACGGCAACGTGACCGCCTACGATGTCCACCTGCAGGACAAGCTGCCCAACGGTAGCGGCTACCAGTTCATCAGCCTCACTATCACCACGGCCGCCGGTACCACCGTGACCTATGGCCTGGGCGATTTCCTTCCCGGTGGCGCAGCGACCCTTGCCGGCCTGACGCTGAACATCGACTCCAACCCGGCCAACGGCATCGGCGTGGACTTCGCGTCACTCAACGTCGGCGACAAGGTCAGCTTCCGCTACAGCGTCACCGTGCCGGACACTCCCATCGCCAACAATGCCGCCAGTTCCGCGGTGCTGACCTGGACCAGCCTGCCGCAGAGTTTCACCGGCTGGGGCGATTCGGCGGTCGGCACGGCCAGCACCGCCACCGGCGAGCGGACCGGGCAGGATGGACCGGGGCCGGATGACAGCGTGCTGAACAACTACGTGAAGAGTGTCGGCATCGCCTTCGGCGTGGTGCGCGGTACCCTCTGGGACGACACCGGCTCGGCCACCAGCAGCACGACGCCGGACGGCCCCGGCCTGGCCGGTCAGACCGTCACCCTTACCTGGGCCGGCGCGGACGGCCTGTTCGGCACGAGCGACGACGCGCAACTGGCGACCACCACCACCGATGCCAACGGCCAGTATGTATTCAGCATCCTGCCCAGCGGCCTGTACCGAGTGGACGTCGCGGCGCAGGTCAGCAACCCGGTGGCCGGTGATCCGGGCAACACACTCAAGGTTCGCATCGATACCGACGGAGCCGGCAACACCTTCAACCGGGTCCAACTGACCCTCGATGGCGGCACTGCCAGCGACGGCCCGACCGGCCAGGCGAACTTCGGCTACGTGCACCTCAACGAAGCTCCGGTGAACACCTTCGCCCCGCAACATGGCCAGGAAGACACCGTGCTGCACATCGGCGGCCTGGCCATCAGCGACGTGGACGCGGGCAACGGCGAACTCACCGTCACCCTCTCGGTGCTCCACGGCGTACTCTGGACCAGCGCCACCACGCCTGCGCCCGACGCGTCCCCTCCGACCGGCGCCAGCAACACCCTGGTGCTGCGTGGCACTCTCGCCCAGATCAACGTGCTGCTCGGCCAGCTCTATTACAAGGGCAACCAGGACTTCAACACTTTCCGTAACACCGAAACGCTGAAAATGGTGACCAATGACCAGGGCAACTTCGGCGACCATCCCACGAGCGGGGATGGCATCCCCGGACAGAACCCTGCTGATGCATTGAGCGATACCGATGAAATGAACATCATCATCGACCCGGTGAATGATGCGCCCATCGCCCATCCCGACCTCGCCGTCGCGGTGGAGGCCGGCGGCCTGAACAATGCCGACCCCGGCGTCGACCCCACCGGCAACGTGCTGGATAACGATACCGACGTGGACATCGCCACCAACGGCGACGTACTGAGGGTCACCCGCGTGGAGAACTCCATCGGTGGATCCACGACGGTGGCGGCTACAGGCGTAACCCCCCTCGCTGGCCGCTACGGCACGCTGTACATCACGGCCACGGGCGGCTTCCAGTACGTGGTCGACAACACCAACGCCGCGGTCCAGGCGCTACGCAGCGCGGGCGACGTACTGCGCGAATCCTTCGGCTACTTCGTCACCGACACCGGCGGGCTGAGCAGTTCCACGTCCCTCACCATCGACATCCACGGCGCCAACGACACTCCGGTTGCGCGCAACGACGCGGGTACCGCCGTCGAAGCCGGTGGCACCAACAACGGCAGCCCCGGCTCGGACGCCATCGGCAACGTGCTGCTCAACGACAGCGACGTGGACTCCACGACCTACGGCGAGACCAAGGCCGTCAGCCTGGTGCGCTACGACGGCATCGGCGGCGGAAGCATCTTCCCGGTGGCGCCAGGCGCGCCGGCAACCCTGCAGGTCCTCTACGGCACCCTGACCATCAATGCTGACGGCTCCTACCGCTACGTTGTGGACAACAGCAACCCCGTGGTGCAGGCGCTTTCACCCGGCCAGACCCTGCCCGAACGATTCACCTACCAGGTCACCGACAAGGGCGGCCTGAGCGCCATTGCCACCCTGACCATTACCATCCAAGGCGCCAACGACGCGCCGGTGGCGGTGGACGATCACAACACCGCCACCGCCGGCGCCAGCGACAACAGCCCGGCTCCAGTCAACGCCAGTGGCAACGTGATCACCGGGGGGCTCGGCGGGGTCGGTGCCGATACCGATGTCGACAACCTCGACCAGCCCACGGCCTCCAAGTTGAAAGTGGATGGCGTGCGCAGCGGCCTGGAAAGCGCCGGCACCTTCATCCCCAACAACGTCAACGACGGCGTGCCAGGATCCATCAGCGGCACCGTGGCCCGGCTGGCCAACGGTACGATCATCAGCGGCAACTTCGGCCAGCTCACCCTCAGCGCCGACGGCACCTATCTCTTCGTGGTCAACAGCGCCGATCCGGCCATCCGTGCGCTGACCGCCAACCAGACCCTGGATGTGGTCTTCACCTACCGCATCCACGACTCCGGCGGCCTGACCGACCAGGCGCAACTGGTGATCACCGTGACCGGCGTGAATGATCCACCCATCGTGCAGCCGGTGGTGGTCCATGCGACCGAAGCCGGCGGCCTGCTCAACAACGTCCCGGGGCTGGACCCGACGGGCAGCGTCCGCGGCTCCTACACCGATCCGGACGGCGATGTCCTCACCATCACCGCCGTGGTCAGCCCCACCGGTGCCAACGGCACCGTGGGCGCAGACCTGGCCGGCAACCATGGCGTGCTGCTGCTCAACGCCGATGGCAGCTACCGCTTCGTGGTCAATAACCTCGACCCGGCCGTGCAGTCCCTGCGTACCTATAACGACACTCTCACAGAGGTCTTCACCTATACCGTCAGCGACGGCAACGGCAAGTCCATCACCCGCACCTTCACCGTCATCGTCCATGGGCAGAACGATATCCCCATCGCCCAGGACGATACGGGCCGCGCCATCGAAGCCGGCGGCACACTCAACACCACCCCCGGCGCCCCCGCTGCCGGCAATGTACTGCCCAACGATCTCGACGTGGACGGCGCAGCTTATGGCGAAACCAAGGTGGTCGACGCTGCGCGCCTCGGCGACCGCAATGCCGGCGGCGCACTGGTCGACCTGAGCACCAGCGGTGGCGTGGTGGCCGGCGCCTACGGCACTTTGGTGCTCAATGCCAACGGCACCTACACCTACACAGTGAATGACAGCCTCGCCGCGGTGCAGGCGCTGAAGCTCGGCGACAGCCTGGTGGAAGTCTTCACCTACCGCATGCACGACACCGATGGAGCCACCTCCATCGCCCAACTGACCATCACCATCGAGGGCCGCTACGACGCCCCGGTGGCCAACGACGACATCAACTACGCCGTGGCCAACCTCGACGGTAGTGGCGGGCGCAACCCCACCGGCAACGTCATCGCCGGTCTGACCGGGATTTTCGCCGGCATCGGCGCCGATACCGACGTCGATGCCGGCGATCACCTGGTCGTCACCGCCATCGCCAAGGGGCCGGAAGGCTCGCAGGTGAACACGGTTCCGGTGGTGCCGGGCATCCCGCAGACCATCCAGGGCGCCTTCGGCACCCTGGTGATCAACGCCGACGGCCGCTACCAGTACTTCGTCGACAGCACCAACCCCACTATCGTCTCCCTCGGGCCGCTGGCCTTCGCCATTGAGGAGTTCACCTACCAGGTCACCGATGACGGCAACCTCAACGATCAGGCCACCCTCATCATTCTCATTCGCGGACGCAACGACCCGCCCGTGACGGAGCCGGACTTCGGCACCGCCGTGGAGGACGGTGGCCTGCATAACAACGCGCCGGGCAGCAATCCCTCCGGCAACGTGCTGGCCAACGATACCGACCCGGACACCATCACCACGATTCCCCAGGATGTGATGTACGTGGTGTCGTTCTGGACCGGAGACCGCCCGCTGCCTGCCGATGCCAGCGCGCCCGGCCAGAGCCTGCGCGGCCAGTACGGAACCCTGACGCTGAACGATGACGGCAGCTGGAGCTATCAGCTGGACAACTCCCTGCCCGAAGTCGAAGCCCTGCGCGCCAGCGGCCAGATTATCCAGGACAGATTCACCTACCTGGGTGCCGACATCTGGGGCGGCGCCACTCCCGGTCTGCTGACCATCACCATCGACGGGCGCAACGACACCCCAATCGCCAACGACGACACCGCGATCGCCGTCGAGGCTGGCGGCGTGAACAACGGCACTCCGGGGATCGATCCGCGCGGCAACGTGCTGGACAACGACACCGACGTCGACGGCGTGCAGTACGGCGAGACAAAGAGCGTCGTGCACTACACCAGCCAGAATGGCGCCACGGTCGCCGCCGGCAGCATGCTGCAGGGCCTGTACGGCAAGCTGGTGATCAACGCCGACGGCAGCTTCGAGTACCGGGTGGACAACGACAACCCTACCGTGCAGGCTCTGCGCACGGCAGGCGAAACCCTCACGGAAGTCTTCACCTACCGCATGCACGACACTGCCGGAGCCACCTCGGAAGCGCGCCTGACCGTGACCGTGCGGGGCGCAGACGACAACCCGACCGCGCGCGACGACAACAACTTCGCCAGCGACGAAACTCCCGCGCCGCAGGCGACCGGCAACGTGCTGCCCAACGACAGCGACGTCGATGGCGGCGACCAGCTCACCGTCACCGGCATCCGTACCGGCGAGGAAAACGGCAGCGGCACCGCCGGTGTCGTCGGCCAGCCCATCGCCGGCCGCTATGGCACCCTCGTGCTCAATGCCGATGGCAGCTACACCTACACCATCGACCTGAGCAACCGCGAAGTGCTGGCCGCCGCCGGCCTCGGGCAAGTCCTCAAGGACTACTTCACCTACACCATCAGCGACCTGACCGGGCTCACCGATCAGGCGCAGCTGACCATTACCCTCGACATCTCGACGCCCTACATCCCGCCGGGCCCCTATGTCGGCCTCTTCGCCGAGGACGGTCGCCCGCACGAGCCGCCATTGGGCTTCGACCCGGCGATCTTCGTGCAACCGGTGGTGGAGCGCATCGACCACAACCTGTCGCTGTCCGCCTGGGGCGCTGACGGCAGCAACATCGATATCTTCGCCACGCCGGAAATCGAGAGCCAATCCATCGGCGCCCAGCTCGGCCAGGTCAAGGGCCAGTTCGTCGCCCGCGCCGTGGGAGAAAGCCGGCGCGCCAGCGACCTGGACAAGCGCTGGGTGGAGGGCCGCCATGGCGTCACAAGCCTGAGCGCCGACGGCCTGCTCCCCGATCCGTCGCTGTGGGCGCCCCTGCCCGGCGACATGGTGGCCAAATCCGACAAGACCGCGCAGACCGCACGGGGCTTCCGAGCCCAGCTGCGCGACGCCGCCCAGCGCCGGAGCGGCAACCCATGATGCGTACGCAAAAATCACGGAAGGACCAAGGACTGAACATGCCCGCATACGCCCTGAAATGCCTGAGCGCCACGATCGCCAGTACCGTACTGCTGGCCGCCTGCTCGCAGTTCGAGCCCAAGCCCTACACCCAGGACGAGATGCGCCAGCGGGTCATCGAAGACCAGGCGCGGATGTACAAGGAACAGGAGCCGGTGAACGGGCCGATCACCTTCTACGAAGCCTCGGCGCGCGCGTTGAAATACAACCTCGACTATCGCCTCAAGCTGCTGGAAAGCGCGCTGGCCTCCGACCTGCGCGACGTCACCAGTCACGAGATGCTGCCGCGCGTGGTGGCCTCCGCCGGCTACGCCGGGCGCAACAATGACTCAGGCGGCACCTCCATCGGCATCGAGGACCGCCAGGTCAGCTTGCGGCCCTCCACCTCCGAGGAACGCTACCGCACGCTGTACAGCCTCGGCCTGTCGTGGAGCCTGCTGGACTTCGGCGTCGCCTACTACCGCACCCAGCAGAAGAACGACCAGATGCTGATGGCCGAAGAGCGCCGCGAGAAGGTCGCGCAGAACGTCCTGCAGGACGTGCGCAACGCCTACTGGCGCGCCCTGGGCGCCCAGCGCCTGCTGCCGGAAGTGGACGGCCTGCTGATGCGCACCCACCGCGCCCTGACCTCCGCCCGCGAGGCCGAGGGCAAGGGCCTGCTGCCGCGCCAGGATATCCTCGCCTACCAGCGCGCCCTGCTCGACTCGGTGTACATGCTCACCGTGCGCCGCCAGGACCTGGAGTTCGCCCGCGCCGAACTGGCCGCCCTGATGTCGCTGCCGCCCAACACCAAGATGGTGCTCGCCGACGTCAGCGAGCAGCCGCTGCCGCTGGTGACCAACAACACCGACCAGCTGGAGCGCCTGTCCCTGGAGCACCGCCCGGAGATCATGGAAGAGTGGTACCGCAAGCGCGTCGACATGAACGATCTGAAGATCGCCAAGGCGCAGCTGTGGCCCAACATCAGCTTCAACTACGGCTACGAGTACGACTCCAACAAGTACCTCTACAACAACGACTGGAACCAGACCGGCGTCCAGGTTTCGATGAACCTGCTGCGCCTGCTGCAGTACCCGGACATCAAGGCCGCCGAGGAGAGCCAGGAGAAGACCGACGACATGCGCCGCACCGCGCTGTCCATGGCCATCCTCACCCAGGTCCGCGTCGGCCTGCTGCGCTACCAACTGGCGCGCCAGGAGGTGGAATTCGCCGACGAAAGCCTGCGGGTTGACAAGAGCCTGCTCGACTACGCCCAGTCCGCCCGTGGCGCCGCCCTGGGCAGCGAGCTGGAGCTGATCCGCGCCGAAGGCCGCTACCTGCTCTCGCGCTACCAACGGGAGGCCGCCTACTCCGACGCCCAGGCCGCCTGGGGCCGGCTGTACAACTCGGTGGGCTTCGAAGTGATGCCCAAGGAAATCGAGAACCACGACGTGAAGACCCTCGCACGGGAAATCCAGCGCACCCTCGAACAGCAATCCAGCACCAACCTTCTGGCCAGCAGTGGCCTTGGTAGTCAGGAAGGAAGCGCCAATGCCGCACCTGCGCAGTAAATCGTCGTACCTGTTCCTCCCGCTCTGCCTGATGTTCCTGCAGCCGGCTCTGGCTGCCGACGCCAGCGCCACCCTGCCGACGACCCCGGACAACGATCCGGGGGCGATCCGCGTGCTGCTGGTCTCCGACCTGGAAACCACCCTCTCCGCGCAGATGAACGGCACCCTCGGCGCGCTCAAGGCCAGCCTCGGCGAGAAGGTTGCCAAGGACGCGCAGCTCGCCCAGCTGGGCTGCACCGAAGTGAACGCCCGCGCCAAGGTCGCCGCCGCCGAGCTGAACATGGCCCGCGCCAACCTCGCGGCCAAGCGCAACCTGCGCAAGCTCGACGCCGTGGGCGATCTGGAAGTGGCCATGGCCAACACCGAGGTGGAAAAGGCCGATGGCGCCCTCACCCTGGCCCGCGCCCAGGCCGGCTACTGCCTGGTCGACGCGCCCTTCTCCGGGCGCATCGCCAAGGTCTACGTCAAGCCGTACCAGACCGTCTCCGCCGGCACGCCGCTGTTCGACCTGGTCAGCGACGGCGCCCTGAAGGTCCGCCTCAACGTGCCCTCCTCCCTGCTGCCGCGCCTGCAACCGGGCATGCCGCTGCAGGTGGACATCCACGAAACCGGCAAGCTCTACCCGGCCAAGGTCAGCGCGATCAACGCGCGGGTCGACGCCGTAGCGCAGACCGTGGAACTGGAGGCCAAGCTGGATGCCAGCTACCCCGAACTGATCGCCGGCATGAGTGGGGTCGCGCGCTTCCCCGAAAGCCATGAGTGAGCTGCTGCCTCCACCCCAGCTGCTGCTGAGCCTGGCCAACGTACGCGACCGGGCGCTGGCGGCCGACTCGCTGAACGCCCTGGCGTTCAGCATCGCCAACGATCTGTTCCCGCTGCTGCGCTTCCACCAGGCACTGGTGTTCGCCTGCCACGACACGCGCAACGAGTTGCTGGCCGTCTCCGGCCTGGCCAAGCCCACGGAAGACTCGCCCTACCTGGTCTGGCTGGAACGCGCCAGCCAGTGGATCGCCGCGCAACTGCCCGACGCCGCGCCGGCCTGGCTCGCCCGCGAGGCCCTCGACCCGCCGCCGGACATCGCCGAAGGCTGGGCCGAGTGGTGGCCCGCCGGGCTCTGGTGCGTGCCACTGCACGACCGCGCCGGGCAACGCCAGGGGCTGGTGCTGTTCCTCCTCGACGAAGCCCCCGCGCGCAACCTGCAACCGCTGCTGCAAGGCATCTGGCAGACCTGGGCGCACGCCTGGGCCGCCTTCGGTCCACGCCCGCGTCTGCGCTTCTGGCGGCCGAGCAAGCGCCAGCTGCTCATCGGCGCGCTCGCCCTCGGCGCGCTGCTGCTGGTCCCGGTACGGCAGACCGCCCTGGCGCCGGCCGAGGTGGTCTCGCGCAACGCCCAGGCAATCAGCTCGCCCATCGACGGGGTGATCGCCCGGATGCTGGTGCGGCCCAACCAGCCGGTGGACGTCGGCACGCCCTTGTTCGAACTCGACGAAACCACCCTGCGCAGCCGCGCCGACGTGCTGGCCAAGGAAGTCGCGGTAGCCGACGCCGAACTCCTGGCCGCCAGCCAGCGCGCCTTCGACAACCCGCAGAGCAAGAGCGAACTGACCGTGCTCGATGGCCGCGCCCGCCAGCGCCGCGCCGAACTGGCCGCCGTGCAGGCACAACTGGCGCGCACCCGGGTGCTCTCGCCGCGCGCCGGCGTCGCCGTGTACAGCGACCCCAACGACTGGCTGGGCAAGCCGGTGGTCACCGGCGAACGCATCCTCCAGGTGGCCGACCCGAGCGAACCGGGCATGCGCATCCAGCTGCCGGTGGCCGACGCCATCGCCCTGGAGCCGGGGGCGAAAGTCGCGCTGTTCCTCACCGCCTACCCCCTCGACCCGCTGCACGGGGCCATCCTCGAAACCAGCTACCAGGCCAAGCCCAGCGACGAAGGCGTGGCCTCCTACCGTCTGCTGGCCAGCGTCGAGAACGCCCCGCCCCACGCCCGCCTCGGCCTGCACGGCACGGCCAAGCTCTATGGCGAGCGCGTGGTGCTCGGCTACTACCTGCTGCGCCGGCCGCTGGCCTCGCTGCGCGCCTGGACGGGCTGGTGATGGACGTCGCCGTCGAAGACCTGCCCACCCCGCCGCTGCGCGACGACCTGCGCCTGTCCGAAGCCGCCCCCGGCCCGGACGGCGAGCCGGTATGGGTGATCCAGGACAGCGTGCTCAACCGCTTCTACCGCATCGGCTGGCTGGAGTTCGAATGCCTGCTGCGCTGGGAGCAGACACCCCGGCAGATCAGCGAGCAGATCGCCGAGCAGACCGCGCTCAACCCCGACGCCGAACAGGTGCTGGACTTTCGCCAGTTCCTCGAACACCACCAACTGCTGCGCTCGGGCCCCGAAGCCCTGGCACGCCTGCAGGCCCGCAGCGAAGGCAACCAGTGGACCACCTGGAAGTGGTGGCTGCACCACTACCTGTTCTTCCGCATTCCGCTGATCCGCCCGCAGCGCTTCCTGCGCGCCATCGCCGGCAGCCTGGACTGGCTGTTCAACCGCTACGTGGCGCTGCTGGTGCTGCTCCTGAGCCTGGCCGGCATCGTGCTGGTGGCGCACCAGTGGGACACCTTCACCCATGACGTGGTGGAGTCCTTCTCCTTCGAAGGCCTGCTCAGCTTCGCCGCCGCCCTGGTGGTGGCCAAGACGCTGCACGAGATGGGCCATGCCCTGGTGGCGACGCGGCTGGGATTGAAGGTGGCGCACATGGGCGTCGCCTTCGTGGTGATGTGGCCGATGCTCTACACCGACACCGGGGAAAGCTGGAAGCTGCGCAGCAACCGCCAGCGCCTGGCGATCGCCAGCGCGGGGATCGTCACCGAGCTGGGCCTGGCCGGACTGTCGACGCTGGGCTGGGCGCTGGCCGATCCGGGTCCGCTGCGCAATGCCCTGCTGTACCTCGCCACCACCAGCTGGGCGCTGTCCCTGGCGCTGAACGCCAGCCCGTTCATGCGCTTCGACGGCTACTTCATCTTCTCCGACCTGCTGGACTTCCCCAACCTGCACGAACGCGCCGGCGCCCTGGCCCGCACCGCGCTGCGACGCAACCTGCTGGGGCTGGACGAGCCCTGGCCGGAGCACTTCCCCACCGGCAAGCGCCGCCTGCTGGTGGCCTTCGCCTTCGGTACCTGGGTCTATCGCCTGCTGCTGTTCCTCGGCATCGCCGTGGCGGTCTACTACTTCTTCTTCAAACTGCTGGGGATCTTCCTGTTCGCCGTGGAAATCAGCTGGTTCATCGTTCAGCCCGTGTGGCGCGAACTCAAGGTCTGGTGGGAGCGCCGCGCGGAAGTGAAGTCGCGGCGCAAGGTGGTGTTCCTGGGGATTCTCGCCGCGGTGCTGCTCCTGCTCGCGGTGCCCTGGCGTACCCAGGTGCACGCCATGGGCGTGGCCCGCGCGGCGCAGCAGTTGCACGTCTACGCGCCCTTCCCTGCGCTGCTGCGCCACGTGCGCCCCGGCGGCGCAGTAACCAGGGGCGAGACCCTGGCGGTGATGGAGGAGCCCGACATTGCCGCCAAGGTACGCGGCAGCGAGGCCAGCATCCGAGGCTACGAAGGCCGTCTGGCCGGCATGCTCGCCGACCCGTCGGGGCTCTCCGAGGAAGCCGTCACCCGCCAGCGCCTGGGCGTCGAATACCAGCAAGCCCGCGCCGCCCGCAACGAGATGGCCCGCCTCACGCTGCAGGCACCCTTCGACGGCCGCTGGATGGACGTGAACCCGGAATGGAAGGCCGGCCAGTGGATCAACACCCGCGAGCCCATCGGCGTGCTGGTCGACCCGAGTTCCTGGCTGGTGGACGCCTACGTCAAGCAGGACGAGGTGCAGCGCCTCACCGACGGCGGCCATGTGCGCTTCTACCCCGAAGGCGTACCGAGCGCCATCGACGGCCAGGTAGTGCTGATCGGCACCACCCGCGTCAGCCAGCTGGAGCAACCGATGCTCGCCTCGCGTTACGGCGGCCCGCTGAACGTCAACGCCCAGGGCGAGGCGCTGGTGCCCAACCCGGCGCTGTTCCATGTGCTGGTGAAGCTCGATGCGGCTCCGCCGAACCTGCACGAGACGCGGGGGCACCTGCAGATCGATGGAGCGCGGCGCAGTTGGCTGGGGGAAGGTGTTACCCGGCTGCTGGCGGTGGCGTTGCGGGAGAGTGGGTTCTAGGTCGGCTCCTACGCAGGGCATGAGCGGGAACGTAGGGCGTATAAAGCCTCTGGCGTTATCTGCCGTTTTAGGGTTGGGTGTTCCTGCGCCGCTTCGGCGTGCTCGGATATTTCTTGTTTCGCCCCCCTCGGGCGAGTTACTGCTTTCAAACGTCGGAAGGCCGCCCCCCAAAGAAGTAACCAAGAAGGCTCGTCCCGGCATCCGGGTCCGGCTTCGCCGGACTGATTCGCTTCGCTCACCCTTCGGGCCAGCCTTCGGCTGTTACTTCGCTTCGCTCCGTTTCCCTCGCTCCGGCATTGCTCCGAGGGGCGGCGTAGAAGGGACATCCCTGGCCCTCTTAGCGGGGACGCCTAGTCGTCTCGCGGCATCCATCCCACTCGCCCCTCTGCGCAATACCTCCACTCGGCCTCCTGACGGGACTCTGCGCGCGCCGGGGACTGTGGGTGTGCTTCGTAGGATGGCGTAGAGCGAAGCGAAACCCATCACGGCGGATAACGCTGCGCGTTATTCGCCCTACAAGAGCATCGCGGACGGAGTCCGCTCCTACGGATACATGTGGCTCTTGTAGGAGCGGACTCCGTCCGCGATTAGCCGTGGTTCGCGAGCAAGCTCGCTCCTACAGGTTGGCGACAAACCCGGGTGCTGCCCTGTCAGCGCGGATTTCGCCGCGATGGCTTTCGCGGACAAGGTCCGCTCCTACGGGCGCCGTGCCCCCGCATTGGCTCTGGCTATTGAGGACTTCCAGAGAAACATCCGCGCACTCCGGAGCGCCCCTTCAGGAGGCCGAGTGGAATCGGAGTTTCAGGGGTTGAGCGGCATGGATGCCGCGAGAGCGTCGTTGGGCCAGGGATGGCCCGTCGACGCGTGCCCCTGAAACTTCGATGGAGCGAGGGAATTTTTCGCCTAAGCGAAAAACCGGATGCAGGGGCAGAGACTTTTGCCTACTTTGCGTCGTTTGGCAAAGTAGGTCGCCCGAGGGGGCGAAACCAAATACATCAACACACGCCGAAGCGGCGCGGAAACACCGAACAAGACGGCGGATAACGCCTTAGGCATTATTCGCCCTACGAAAAGCAAAAGCATCGCGGACAAAGTCCGCTCCTACCGATCGCTCAAGCTCTCCATTACATAACACCCCGCCTCGCCCGCCGCATCGCCCTGATCGAGCTTGGCCATATACCAAAGCATCCCCCATAAAAAAGCCCGAATGCCAAAAGACATCCGGGCTCGCCGTCCCCAGCGCCGAGCGCGTGGCTACGGCTGTACCGGTGGCAGGTATTGCAGGGTGGTGCCCAGCGCCCAGAGCAGGAACAGCACCAGCGGCACGTGAACCAGCAACTGCACGAAGCTGAACCCGATCAGGTCGCGCGCCTTCAGGCCCAGTACGCCCAGCAGCGGCAGCATGTAGAACGGGTTGATCAGGTTCGGCAGCGCCTCGGCGGCGTTGTAGATCTGCACCGCCCAGCCCAGGTGGAACTGCAGGTCATTGGCCACCTGCATCACATAGGGCGCCTCGATGATCCACTTGCCACCGCCGGAAGGGATGAAGAAACCCAGCACGGCGGAGTACACGCCCATCAGCAGCGCATAGGTGTCGTGGGAGGCGATCTGCACGAAGAAGGTGGAGATGTGGTGCGCCAGGGTCGAGCCGTCGCCGCCTTTCACGGTGGTGAGGATCGCCGCGATGGAGCCGTACAGCGGGAACTGGATCAGCACCCCGGTGGTGGTCGGCACGGCGCGGGCCACGGCGTCGAGGAAGCTGCGCGGGCGCCAGTGCAGCAGCGCGCCAACCATGATGAACAGCAGGTTGTAGGTGTTCAGGCCGGAAATCGCCAGGATCGCCGGCTTGGTGCTGAACTCGTTGACCAGCCAACCGGCAGCCAGCGCCACCAGCAGCAGGATCAACAGCGGGCTGTGCTCCAGCCACTCGCCCGGGCGGCTCGGCTTGGGCGTGCTCGGCGCCGCGAAGCTGACGTCCACGCCGCAGGCCTTGGCGTCACGGGCGCTGCTGGCGCCGGGAGCGGTCATGTAGGCGATGACCAGCGATACCAGCACCAGGGCCAGCAACATCACGCCCGACTGCCAGAGGAAGATGGTCTCGGTGAATGGGATGACGCCGGTGATCGCCAGGATCGACGGCGGCAGGCTGGCCGGGTTGGCCTGCAGCTGCGCGGCGGAGGACGACAGCCCCAACGCCCATACGGCGCCCAGACCCAGGTAGGCAGCGGCGCCGGCGGCGCGGTAGTCCATCTTCAGGTCTTCGCGGCGCGCCAGGGCGCGTACCAGCAGGCCGCCGAATACCAGGGACAGGCCCCAGTTGAGCAGCGATGCAGTCATGGAGATCAGCGCGACCCAGGCCACCGCCGAGCGGCCGTTCTTCGGCACGCGGGCGAACAGGTCGATGAGTCGGGAGGCGGGGCCGGAGCTGGCCACCACATAGCCACCGATGACCACGAAGGCCATCTGCATGGTAAAGGGAATCAGGCTCCAGAAGCCATCGCCGAAGGCCTTGGCCGTGGCAGTGGCCGGCGCCCCCATGGCCAGGGCGGCGACGCTGACGATCAGCACCGCGAGGGCCGCGAACACCCAGGAGTCGGGGAACCAGCGCTCGGCCCAGTTGGAACAGGCCATGGCGAAGCGCGCGGAGCGGCTGTCCTGCAAGGCCGTGCCGGAGGTGTGCACGTGGGAATTCATAAGGGTCTACCTCGTTGTTCTTGTAATGGTCCATCGTCGAAGGGCGCTTGTGACATGCCCGTTCTGGAATGAAAAACCGCCCGGCCTGCGTGGGGCCGGGCGGTGACGCAAGGACCTTGGCGGATGCCGGGGAACATCGCCTGGCCCGTTCAACCGTGATGCCGTCTGTCGGTGTCGCCACCTCCCATCACGCTGACCGGGCCGGTCGGGGAACCAGGCCCGGAACTCGCCAATAACGCGTTGCGCGCGGCCGTCAGTCGCGCGCCAGTGCCAGGGCGACACCCTGGCCGCCACCGATGCACAGGGTCGCCAGACCTTTCCTGGCATCGCGGCGCAGCATTTCGTGGAGCAGCGTCACCAGCACGCGGCAGCCCGAGGCACCGATGGGGTGGCCCAGGGCGACGGCGCCGCCGTTGACGTTGACCTTCTCGGCGTTCCAGCCCAGCTCCTTGCCGACCGACAGCGCCTGGGCGGCGAAGGCCTCGTTGGCTTCGATCAGCTCGACCTCGTCCAGCGACCAGCCGGCCTTTTCCAGGCAACGACGGGTGGCGGTGACCGGGGCGATGCCCATGATCGACGGATCGACACCGCTGCTCGCATAGGCTTGGATGCGTGCCAGGACCGGGAGGTTCAGACTGCGTGCGCGCTCGGCGCTCATCAGCAGCACGGCGGCGGCGCCGTCGTTAAGGGTGGAGGCGTTGCCGGCGGTGACGGTGCCGTCCTTCTTGAACGCCGGCTTGAGCTTGGCCAGGGACTCGGCGGTGGTGCCGGCGCGCGGCTGCTCGTCGGTGTCGAAGGACAGCGGGTCGCCCTTGCGCTGCGGAATCAGCACCGGGGTGATCTCGTCCTTGAAGCGACCGGCTTCGATGGCGGCGGCGGCTTTCAGCTGGGATTGCGCGGCGAAGGCGTCCTGCGCCTCACGGCTGATACCGAACTTTTCCGCCAGGTTCTCGGCGGTGATGCCCATGTGGTAGTCGTTGAAGGCGTCGACCAGGCCGTCGCGCAGCAGGGTGTCCTGCAGCTCGGCGTGCCCCATGCGCAGGCCGGTACGGGCCTTGGGCAGCACGTAGGGTGCAAGGCTCATGCTTTCCTGGCCGCCGGCGATCACCACGTCGGCGTCGCCGCAGCGGATGGCCTGGACGCCGAGGAACAGCGATTTCAGGCCCGAGCCGCAGAGCTTGTTGATGGTCATGGCCGGCACTTCCACCGGCAGTCCGGCGCCGATGGAAGCCTGGCGAGCGGGGTTCTGCCCGGCGCCAGCGGTGAGCACCTGGCCGAGGATCACTTCGTCGATCTGCTCGGGCTTCACGCCGCTGCGCTCAAGCAGCGAGCGGATGACCAGGCTGCCCAGCTCATGGGCGGGAATGTTCGCCAGGCTGCCCTGGAAGGCGCCAATGGCGGTACGGGTGGCGGCAACAATTACGACGTCTTGCATCTGAATTCTCCGGGGCGGTCGGACTTTGTAGGAGCGAGCTTGCTCGCGAACCGACTGAGGCACCCAAGCCAGAGCGTTCGCGAGCAAGCTCGCTCCTACAGGGTATCAGTGAGTCAGAAAGTCATTTCCTTCACATCGTCCGGCACGATCAGGCGGCCGGCGGTCTTTTCGGCGATCTCGGCGATGCTCACGCCCGGCGCGGTCTCGCGCAGGATGAAGGCGCCGTCCTCGATTTCCAGGTAGGCCAGATCGGTGAGCACCTTGCGGATGCAGCCGGCGCCGGTCAGCGGCAGCGAGCAGCGCTCCAGCAGCTTGGACTCGCCGTCCTTGGAGGCGTGGGTCATGGTGACGATGATGTTGTCCGCGCCGGCCACCAGGTCCATGGCGCCGCCCATGCCCTTCACCAGCTTGCCGGGGATCATCCAGGAGGCGATGTTGCCCTGCACGTCCACTTCGAAGGCGCCCAGCACGGTGAGGTCGACGTGGCCGCCGCGGATCATCGCGAAGGATTCGGCGGAGGAGAAGATCGACGCGCCTTTCACGGCGGTGACGGTCTGCTTGCCGGCGTTGATCATATCCGCGTCCACTTCGTCTTCAGTGGGGAACGCGCCCATGCCGAGCAGGCCGTTCTCCGATTGCAGCATCACTTCCATGCCCTCGGGCACGTAGTTGGCGACCAGGGTCGGAATGCCGATGCCCAGGTTCACGTAGAAGCCGTCCTGCAGCTCGCGCGCCACGCGCTGAGCCATTTGTTCGCGGGTCAATGCCATCTTCTTGTCTCTCTTGTCCGGTGGGCTCAGGAACGAACGGTGCGCTTTTCGATGCGCTTCTCGAAGGTGCCTTGGATGATGCGGTCGACGTAGATGCCGGGGGTGTGGATCTGGGTCGGGTCCAGTTCGCCCGGCTCGACGATCTCCTCCACCTCGACCACTGTGATGCGGCCCGCGGTGGCGACTACCGGATTGAAGTTCTGCGCGGTGTGGCGGTAGATGACGTTGCCGTAATGGTCGGCCTTCCAGCCCTTGACGATGGCGAAGTCGCCGGTAATGGCGCGCTCCATCACGTAGTGGCGGCCTTCGAACTCGCGCACTTCCTTGCCTTCGGCAACCGGGGTGCCGTAGCCGGTGGCAGTGAAGAAGGCCGGGATGCCGGCGCCGCCAGCGCGGAGTTTTTCCGCCAGGGTGCCCTGCGGGGTCAGTTCGACCTCCAGTTCACCGGACAGCAGCTGCTGTTCGAACAGCGCGTTCTCGCCAACGTAGGACGCGATCATCTTGCGGATCTGGCGGTCCTCCAGCAGCACACCGAGGCCGAAGCCGTCGATGCCGCAATTGTTGGAGACCACCGTCAGGCCCTTCACGCCCATCTTGCGAATCTGCGCGATGAGGTTTTCCGGGATGCCGCAGATGCCGAAACCACCAGCCACCACCGTCATATCGTCGGTGAGCCCGGCCAGGGCTTCCTCGTAACTGCCTACACGCTTGTCGAGTCCTGCCATGTTGCTGCTGCCTCTTTCTTATTTGGGGTATCCGACCAGCCGGTCAGAGAGCGGTTGCAGCTTCACCGGCGCAGACTGATTTGTTAAGTTTGTTTTTCCAATTGATTAATCCGGTTTACTTATCAATGACAGTCAAGCAACTGCGCGCCTTCCTCGCCGTCGCCCAGAGCCTCAGCTTCGCCCAGGCCTGCGAGCGCCTGCACCTGTCACAGCCGGCGCTGAGCCTGGCGATCAAGAGCCTGGAGGAATCCCTCGGCGGCCAGCTGCTGGTGCGCACCACCCGCAGCGTGGCGCTGACGCCCGAAGGCGAGACGCTGCTGCCGCTGGCCCGTCGCCTGCTGGCGGACTGGGACAACGCCGAAGAACTGATGCGCCAGCACTTCACCCTGCAACTGGGCAAGGTCTCCATCGCCGCCATGCCCTCCTTCGCCGGCAACCTGCTGCCCGCCGTGCTGCGCACCTTCCGCGACCGCCACCCGAAAGTGAACGTGGCCGTGCACGACGTGATCAACGAGCAGGTGCTGGAGATGGTGCGCAATCGCCGCGTCGAACTGGGTATTGCCCTGGAACCGGACAGCCTCGACGGCCTGGTGTTCACGCCCTTCTACACCGACCGTTTCGTCGCCGTGCTGCCGGCGGATTCGCCCTTGGCGCAATGCAGCCAGGTCACCTGGGATCAATTGCTGGAAGCCCCCTTCATCACCCTGCAACGCCCGTCGGCCGTGCGTTTGCTCCTGGAAGACAAACTGGCCTCGCGCCACGGGCGCTTGCCGGTTGCGTTCGAAAGCCATCAGTTGGTAACGGTTGGCCGGATGGTCGCGGAAGGCTTGGGGGTGAGCGCCGTACCGCGCCTGTGCCGGCAGCAGATGGAGGAACTGGGTGCGCGTTGCGTGGCCCTCGACGAACCCTGCATCGAGCGGCGTGTCGGGCTGTTCTGCCTGGCGGAGCACAAGCTCTCCAGCGCGGCGCAGGCGCTGAGCGATGTGCTGGTGCAGGGCACGGATTGGGCGGGGATGGAGCGGTAACTGTAGGAGCGAGCTTGCTCGCGAACGGCTTCGCAGCGGGGTTGGTTCGCGAGCAAGCTCGCTCCTACAAAAAACCGTTCGCATCGCAAATCCGAGCAGCGGGATTCCAAACCGCTAAACCGTCCCACCCATACGCAAACTGATCTCCCGCGCCGCCGCCAGCAACACCCGCGCCGCCTCGCCATGGGCGTCGGCCGAAAAACTCGCCTCCGACCCTACCACCGTAATCACCCCCGCCAGCTCTCGTCCGGTGGCGAACAGCGGCACCGACAGCGCATTCACCCCCGGCATCAGCAGCCCGTGAATCGAATGCAGCCCCTCGGCACGAATACTTTCCAGCACGCCCCGGTCCGCGCCCTCCTCCAGCCCCGGCCGGAACGCCGCGAACACCAGCCCGGTGGACGACCCGTGCACCGGCAGCACCGACCCCACTTGCGTCACCAGGGTGACCATCCCCTGCGCCGGCTCCACCTGCACCACGGTGGGCCCGTGGCTGCCCCAGATGGCCAGGAAGCAGGTCTGCCCCAGGTTGTCGCGCAGCTCGGCCAGCGCGGGACTGGCGACCTTCACCACGTCCAGCCGGCGGATCGCCGCCAGGCCCACGTAGAGCGCCTCGCGCCCCAGCCCGTAATGGTTGGTGACCGGGTCCTGCTCGGCGAAACCGCTGGCGATCAGCGCCTGCAGATAACGATGAACCTTGGCCGCCGGCATCTCCAGGTACTCGCCCAGGCGCTTGAGCGAGGTGCTCGGCGCCAGGTCCGCCAGGGCCTTGAGGATCTCGGTGCCGACCTCGGCGGACTGCACCTTCTTGCCCTTCGTCGGGGCGGACTCTTGCGGTTCGTTCTGGGTCTTCAACTTAAAGGGACTCCCTGGTGGGCTTGACGGCCTGCCAACATGAAATTACGTTAATCGTAATTCAATTACGATAAAAAGAGTGAAACCACCATGACTGCCTCCCGCGCCCCGGCCTACCTGTCCGGATTCGGCAACGAATTCGCCAGCGAGGCCCTGCCCAACGCATTGCCCGTCGGGCAGAACTCACCGCAGCACGTCCCCTACGGCCTCTACGCCGAACTGCTCTCGGGCACCGCCTTCACCGTCCAGCGCAGCGAGGCCCGGCGCACCTGGCTGTACCGCATCCGTCCGTCCGCCGCGCACCCGCGCTACGAGCGCCTGGAACGGCAGATCACCGGCACAGCCCTGGGCCCGGTCACGCCCAATCGCCTGCGCTGGAACAGTTTCGAGATGCCGCAGGAGCCTACCGACTTCGTCGACGGCCTGCTATGCATGGCCGCCAACGCCGAGGCCGACGCCACCAGCGGCGTCAGCGTCTATGCCTACCGCGCGAACCGCTCCATGAGCCGGGCCTTCTTCAACGCCGATGGCGAGCTGCTGATCGTGCCGCAAGCCGGCCGCCTGCGACTGGTCACCGAACTGGGCGTATTGGAAGTCGAACCGCTGGAGATCTCCGTGATCCCGCGCGGCATGCGCTTCCGCGTCGAGCTGCTGGAAGCGTCCGCCGCCGGCTACGTGGCGGAGAACCACGGCGCCGCCCTGCGCCTGCCCGACCTCGGTCCCATCGGCAGCAACGGCCTGGCCAACCCGCGCGACTTCCTCACCCCGGTGGCGCATTACGAGGACGTCGAAGGCCCGGTGCAACTGGTGCAGAAATTCCTCGGCGAACTCTGGGCCACCACCCTCGACCATTCGCCGCTGGACGTGGTCGCCTGGCACGGCAACAACGTGCCCTACAAGTACGACCTGCGCCGCTTCAACACCATCGGCACGGTGAGCTTCGACCACCCCGACCCGTCCATCTTCACCGTGCTCACCTCGCCCAGCGACACCCACGGCATGGCCAACATGGACTTCGTGATCTTCCCGCCGCGCTGGATGGTGGCCGAGAGCACCTTCCGTCCGCCGTGGTTCCACCGCAACCTGATGAACGAATTCATGGGTCTGATCCAGGGCGTGTACGACGCCAAGGCCGACGGCTTCGTCCCCGGCGGCGCCTCGCTGCACAACTGCATGAGCGCCCACGGTCCGGACAACGCCACCACCCGGCAGGCCATCGCCGCCGACCTGAAACCGCACAAGATCGATCACACCATGGCCTTCATGTTCGAGACCGGCCGCGTGCTGCGCCCCAGCCGCTTCGCCCTCGATTGTCCGCAACTGCAGCGCGACTATGATGCCTGCTGGAGCGGCATGCAGAAGACCTTCGCCCCCTCTTCGGAGCAATGAAATGAGCGTCTCCCACAACGCAAAAAGCTGGATCGAATCGGCCAACGGCCACCCGGACTTCCCCCTGCAGAACCTGCCCCTGGGCGTGTTCAGCCCACCGGGTGACTCGGCGCGAGGCGGCGTCGCCATCGGCGACTACATCTTCGACCTGAAGACCGCCTGCGAAGCCGGCCTCTTCCACGGCGCCGCCCACCAGGCCGCGCTGGTCGCCAGCGGCGACAGCCTCAACGCCTTCTTCGCCGCAGGCCCCACCGCCCGCCGCACCCTGCGCGATGCGCTGATCCACCTGCTCAGCGAAGGCAGCAGCGAGCAGAAGCGCATGGAGCACCTCGGCGCCGCGCTGCTCAAGCCCCAGGCCGCGTGCCGCCTGCACCTGCCGGCCCAGGTGGGCGACTACACCGACTTCTACGTCGGCATCCACCACGCCAAGAACGTCGGCAAGCTGTTCCGCCCGGACAATCCGCTGCTGCCCAACTACAAGTACGTGCCCATCGGCTACCACGGCCGCGCCTCCACCATCGTGCCCTCCGGCACCGAAGTGCGCCGCCCCAACGGCCAGACCCTGCCCGCCGGGCTCGACGTGCCGGTATTCGGCCCCTGCGCGCGCATGGACCTGGAGCTGGAACTGGGCATCTGGATCGGCCAGGGCAACGAACAGGGCAAGGCCATCCCGATTTCCGGCGCCGCCGGGCATATCGCCGGCTTCTGCCTGCTCAACGACTGGTCCGCGCGCGACGTGCAGGCCTGGGAATACCAGCCGCTGGGCCCCTTCCTGTCCAAGAGCTTCGCCACCAGCATCTCGCCCTGGGTGGTCACCGCCGAAGCGCTGGAACCCTTCCGCACCGCCCAGCCGGCCCGCCCGGAAGGCGACCCGCAGCCGCTGCCGTACCTCTATGACGAGGCCGACCAGCAGCACGGCGCGCTGGACATCGAACTGGAAGTGCTGCTGCTCACCTCGCGCATGCGCCACGAGCACCAGGCGCCGGAACGCATCGCCCTGAGCAACACGCTGAACATGTACTGGACCGTGGCGCAGATGGTCGCCCACCACAGCGTCAACGGCTGCCGCCTGCAACCGGGCGACCTGTTCGGCTCCGGCACCCTCTCCGGCGAAACCCCGGACAGCTTCGGCAGCCTGCTGGAACTGACTACCGGCGGCAAACAGCCCGTGGTGCTGAGCAATGGCGAGGAGCGCCGCTTCCTCGAAGACGGCGACGAAATCATCCTGCGCGCCCGCTGCCGCCGCGACGGCTACCCGTCGATCGGCTTCGGCGAATGCCGTGGGCGGATTCTGCCGGCGCATTGATCGCTTTGCTTTTCGTAGGAGCGAGCTTGCTCGCGAACAGTGCTAGCCGACGACTCTGTAGCTGGGCGGTTCGCGAGCAAGCTCGCTCCTACAATGCACAGCCAACGCTACGCACTGCGGCGGCCGACTGCGAACTTGAAGATCCCGTACGCCACAAGGAACAGGGCGCAGAGCGGGTAGTACAGCACCCAGGCCAGGCCCGTCTCCCGCGAGGGGACGTGCCAATGGACATAGATCGTGAATGAAACGAGGACGAGGTTCAGGCCAACCAAAGTCTGCAGCAGCGTGCCTCTGCGCAATATCGATACCGCGGCCAGGCACACCATCAGAAGATGCGGAGCCGCCATGAACAGGTAATTGCGGACGAACGACTCGTCCCCATATCCCTGATTCACATTGTTCTGCAGACCAATACCCAGTGCATGAACCACTGCCGGTGCCAGGACCAGAAGCACCACCTTCGCCAGAAAATTATCAGCCGCCATTATCCTTCCTTGATATCCGGGCGTGACGTTGAAGCACTGATTCTAGCCAAACGCCAGAATGAATCTCTGGTCTCAACTACTCTCCCGCACCATCAACTCGAACCCCAGGTCCATCACCGGCGCGCTCACCGGCTTGTCGTTGATCAGGTCCAGCAGTCGCTCCGCCGCATGTGTCCCGATGGCCTTGCGCGGCGTGCGGATGCTCGACAACCGAGGCACCATGAATTCCGAACTGGGCAGGTCGTTGAAGCCCAGCACCGCCACCTGTTCGGGGATGCGAATGCCATGGCGCATGGCTTCCAGCAACGCGCCCTGGGCCAGGTCGTCGTTGCCGAAGAAGATGCCTTCCACCTGCGGCTGGCTGGCCAGCAACTGGCGGAACAGCTCGCCGCCCAGACCAACCGACGACGGACGCGGCGTCAGCACCTCCAGCGCCGGGTCATAGACGCCCGCCTGCTGCAACGCGCGACGGTACCCCTCGCCCCGCAGCAACGTGCGCTGGTCCAGCTGCGCGCCGATATAGGCCAGCCGCTTGCGCCCACTCTTGAGCAGGTGCTTCGCCGCCGCCTCCCCCGCGCGAATCTGCGAGAAGCCCACGCAATGCAGGCCGGCGCCGGGGTCCAGGTCCATCATGTAGACCGCCGGCACACCGCTGGCCTCGATCATCCGCCGCGCGCTCTCGGTGCGGTCGAAGCCGGTCAGCAGCAGGCCGCGCGGCTGGTAGGCGAGGTAGTTGCGCAGCAGGTTCTCTTCTTCATCGCGGGAGTAGTGATAGTTGCCGATCAGCACTTCCAGGCCGCGCGGATGCATCACGGCATGGATGGCTTCCAGGGTCTCGATGAACAACTGGTTGGCCAGCGACGGTACCAGCACCACGACATTGGGGCTCTGTTTGGAAGCCAGCGCACGGGCGGCGGGATTGGCCACGTAGCCCAGTTCGCTGGCCGCCTGTCGGACCTTCTGCGCCAGTTCCTCGGCCACCGTGCTCACCCCGCGCAGGGCGCGCGAGGCGGTGATGGGGCTGACGCCCGCGCGGCGCGCAACCTCGTCGAGGGTGGGTCTGCCGGTGGTGCGGGAGCTTCTGTCGTTCTTCTTGTCTTTGTTCTGAGCGGTCATCGGGCAGCTTGCCAAACAAAAATCGAGGCACTAAGGTAGCGCTGTCTCGCGACCAGGGCAATTGCCTGAGACCGGCCCCACCGGTCCCTCGCCCGCCGGCCCCTTGCTTGCCATCAAGCAGGCCGAAGCCGCCAGAACAGACCGACTAGAATGACAAGAATACGGAGGCAGCCAATGCTTTTCGTTACACCCAACAAAGATAGCGCTGTCTCAACGCCGAGGCCCTGCATGCTCCCCGCCATCGATGCCGTACTCATCATGGGTGTCGCCGGATGCGGCAAGTCCAGCGTCAGCGAGGCCCTGTGCCTGCGCAGCGGCGCGTTCGCCATCGAAGGCGACTCCTTCCACCCCGAAGCCAATATCCAGAAGATGAGCGCCGGCATCCCGCTGACCGACGAGGACCGCGCCGGCTGGCTCGACACCCTCGCCGCCGAGCTGCAGAAAGCCATCGCTGCCGGGCAGCGCCCCGTGCTCACCTGCTCCGCGCTCAAGCTCATCTACCGTGAACGCCTGCGTCGCGCCGTGCCCGGCCTGGGCGTGGTGTTCCTGGAACTCACCCCGGAAACCGCCGCGAAGCGCGTCGCTACCCGCCCCGGCCACTTCATGCCGGCCAGCCTGATCGACAGCCAGTTCGCCGCCCTCGAACCACCGGTGAGCGAACCGCTGACCCTGCGTCTGGACGCCACCCGCCCGCTGGAAGAACTGGCCGAAGCTGCACACCTCTGGTGGCGTCAGCACTCCCACGACTGAGCCGATAGCGCCTGCCCGTCAAAGATAGCGCTATCTCGATTAACTGAAGAAGAAAAGCCGCTCCGGCAAAACGACAACAACAGGAGAGCCCCATGCTCGGCATGTCCCACGACACCTATCTGCTGCTGGATGCGGTAGTCACCATCATCGGCCTGATCCTGCTGATCACGCGCCTGAAGATTCACCCCTTCATTGCCCTGATCATCGCCGCCGGCTTCCTCGGCCTGACCTCCGGCATGCCCGTGGCGACCATCGTCAAATCCTTCCAGGACGGCTTCGGCAGCGTGCTCGGCTTCGTCGGCATCATCCTCGCCCTAGGCACCATGCTCGGGAAGATGATGGCCGAGTCCGGCGGCGCCGATCAGATCGCCCGCACCCTGATCCAGGCCTTCGGCAAGCAGCGCGTGCACTGGGCGATGATGCTCGCCGCCTTCCTCGTCGGCATCCCGCTGTTCTTCGAGATCGGCTTCATCCTGCTGGTTCCGCTGGTGTTCATCGTGGCCCGCCGCAGCGGCGTGTCGCTGATCAAGATCGGCATCCCGCTGCTCGCCGGCCTCTCCGCCGTGCACGGCCTGGTGCCGCCGCACCCGGGCCCGCTGCTGGCCATCGGCGTGTTCGGCGCGGACATCGGCAAGACCATCTTCTACGGCCTGCTGGTCGCCCTGCCCACCGCCGCCATCGCCGGCCCGATCTTCGGCGCGTGGATTTCCAAGGTGATCCCCGGCCAACCCAACGAGGAGCTGGTGGCGCAGATCGCCCATGAGCCGGACACCAGCGACCTGCCGAGCTTCGGCGTCACCCTGTTCACCGTGCTGCTGCCGGTGTTCCTGATGCTGCTGAAGACCTTCGCCGACGTCATGCTCGCCGACGGCCACGTCGTCCGCGCCTGGCTGGACATGATCGGCCACCCGATCACCGCCCTGCTCCTGGCCCTGCTGCTGTCGCTCTACACCTTCGGCTACGCCCGCGGCTTCGACTCGAAGAAGATCCTCAAGCTGCTCGACCACAGCCTCGCGCCCACCGCCGCCATCGTGATGATCATCGGCGCCGGCGGCGGCTTCAAACAGATGCTGGTGGCCAGTGGCGTGGGCGACGTGATCGGCCACATGGCCGTGCAGGCGCAGATCTCGCCGATCCTCCTGGCCTGGCTGGTGGCCGCGGTGATCCGCATCGCCACCGGTTCCGCCACCGTCGCCACCATCACCGGCGCGGGCATCGTGGTACCGGTGATCAACCTGATCCCCGGCGTCAACCGCGAACTGCTGGTGCTGGCCACCGGCGCGGGTTCGCTGATCCTCTCCCACGTCAACGACGCCGGCTTCTGGCTGGTGAAGCAGTACTTCAACATGAGCGTGATGGAAACCTTCAAGACCTGGACCGCCATGGAAACCATCCTCTCGGTGGTCGGCCTGGGCTTCATCCTGCTGCTGTCGCTGTTCGTCTGAACCCAACCGGGTTGCGCGCGCCACCGCCGCAGCCCGGTCATGAAACAACCGGCGGATGACTCCGAAGGCTCATCCGCCCTACCGGCTTCCTGCAACGAGGTATCGCCCATGACTTCCTCCGCAACTCCGCAAGCCCAACCCGCGCAACCCACCTGGCCCCGCGACTTCGACATCCGCGCCCGCTACGCCGAGCAGCAGGAACTGCTGCAACCGGTCCCCGCGCCAAACCCCGCCCCGTCGCACCCGTAGGGCGTACAACCGTTCGCGGTTGTACGCCGATTCACCTTGCCTGCCCGTCGCTTCGACGGTGGGTTCGCAGTGCCCTGAAACCACAGTCAATCGGCGCATAACGCGGAGCGTTATGCGCCCTACCAAAGCAACCACCCGGCCACTCGTCGCATCGCTTGCTGAATCGATTTACCTAAGCACAATCACGGACTAAAACAGACCAGTCGCCCACCGTTTCCGAAGGATGAGTCATGCCTGACAACAACAAACTCGACCGCCTCTTCCCCTGCCTCGCCGACATCCCTGAAACCTGGCGCCCCGACGCCCCCGTCGAGCAGCGCGAATACCTGGTCAACGGCCAGTTGCTCCGCTGGGACGGCCCGCTCGCCCCGGTGCGCAGCCCGATCTTCCTCGCCACCGAACAAGGTGACGAACAGGTCATCCTCGGCAGCACCCCGCTGCTGGATGCCGACGCCGCCCTCGCCGCGCTGGACGCCGCCGTCGCCGCCTACGACAACGGCCAGGGCCTGTGGCCCAACCTGCGCGTGGCCGAGCGCATCGCCCACGTCGAACGCTTCCTCGCCCGCATGCGCGAACAGCGCACCGCCGTGGTCAAGCTGCTCATGTGGGAGATCGGCAAGAACCTCAAGGACTCGGAGAAAGAGTTCGACCGCACCTGCGACTACATCGTCGACACCATCGAGGCGCTCAAGGAGCTGGACCGCCGCTCCAGCCGCTTCGAGCTGGAACAGGGCACCCTCGGGCAGATCCGCCGCGTGCCGCTGGGCGTGGCGCTGTGCATGGGCCCGTACAACTACCCGCTGAACGAAACCTTCACCACCCTGATCCCGGCGCTGATCATGGGCAACACCGTGGTCTTCAAGCCCGCCAAATTCGGCGTGCTGCTCATCCGCCCACTGCTCGAAGCCTTCCGCGACAGCTTCCCGCCGGGCGTCATCAACGTCATCTACGGGCGCGGCCGCGAGACCGTCAGCGCGCTCATGGCCAGCGGCAAGGTCGACGTCTTCGCCTTCATCGGCACCCACTCCGGCGCCGCCGACCTGAAGAAGCTCCACCCGCGCCCGCACCGCCTGCGCGCCGCCCTCGGCCTGGACGCCAAGAACCCCGGCATCGTCCTGCCCAGCGTCGACCTGGACAACGCCGTCAGCGAAGCCATCACCGGCGCCCTCTCCTTCAACGGCCAGCGCTGCACCGCGCTGAAAATTCTCTTCGTCCACGAAGACGTGCTGCCCCGCTTCCTCGACAAATTCAGCGCCAAGCTCGCCGAACTCAAACCCGGCATGCCCTGGGAACCGGGCGTAGCGCTGACGCCACTGCCCGAGCCGGGCAAGGTCGACTTCCTCAGTGGCCTGCTGCAGGACGCGCTGGCCAAGGGCGCCCAGGTCATCAACCCCGGCGGTGGCGAAAGCCGCGAAAGCTTCTTCTACCCGGCGCTGCTCAGCCCGGTCAGCCCGGACATGCGCCTTTACCACGAAGAACAGTTCGGCCCGCTGGTGCCCGTGGTGCCCTACCGCGAGCTGGATGAAGTGATCGACTACGTGCTGCAGTCCGACTACGGCCAGCAGCTCAGCCTGTTCGGCGACAACCCGGAGCAGATCGGCCCGCTGGTGGACGCCTTCGTCAACCAGGTCGGCCGCATCAACATCAACGCCCAGTGCCAGCGCGGCCCGGACAGCTACCCCTTCAACGGCCGCAAGAACTCCGCCGAAGGCACCCTCTCCGTGCACGACGCCCTGCGCACCTTCTCCATCCGCACCCTGGTCGCCACCCGTTTCACCGACGCAAACAAGGAACTGATCAGCCAGATCATCCGCGACCGCGACTCCAACTTCCTGACCACGGACTACATCTTCTGATCAGCCCACCCACCGGCTGACGCCAACCCCGAACCCCACGCCAATCGGCCCCCTCTCCCTCCGGGAGAGGGCTGGGGTGAGGGCAACCCCAACTCCGAACTCCCCACGGCAGCACCGCTCTTCGTAGGAGCGAGCTTGCTCGCGAACCCGCCCCACTCCGCACCCGCCATTACTCCCGCCGCCACCACCGCCCGCGCCGCTCTTCCCGCATCAACCTCGGCACCTCCCCCATCGGCACCCACAACTCCCCCTGCCAATCCAGCACCGCAATCGGCCGCCCTTCCCCCTTCGCCTGCATCCGCTTCGGACTGCAAGCCGCCATCAACCCCTGATCCCGCAGCACCGGCAACACATACCCGGTAATCCACTTGCGCAACTCCCGATGCTCCGGATCGCGAAAGCGGTTCAGCACATGGAAGGCGCCATAGTCGCTCACCAGCAGCACGACCTCCTCGCCGCTGCCCGTCACCAGGCGCGCCTCGCGAAACAGATCATCATCCAGACGAAGAACATAAGACTCGACCCGCTCGCGGATCAGATACCCCAGCTCGCGGGCGACCAACCAGGGCTGGTTGTCGATCAACACGCCGCGCAGGGAACGGTTGTAGCGCTGGAAAACGGTGGGGATGTAGATGTCGTCCATGAGTGCAGACCTTGATGATTGTTTATGGACACCACCTCACCGTCGCCAAACGGATGGGGTGGCGGAACCGCGCAGGGTTGGCGAACCGGCAATCATCACCCGGCAGACCCGAAGGTCTCCCCACGCGGCCCGCCATAGCAAATCACTGCGTCCGTAGAGCTACGGCGCAGGGCTATTCAGCGCAGGTCACGCGAATGATTGTTCCGGGTCGCCAAACCCGCCCCCTGTCGTTTTCACAGGGGCGTCGGGAGGTTAGGGGGTAGAGATATGATGGTCAAGATGTCCACAACATCAATTCATGTTAGATCGGGGTTTGGGAAATGGCCTACCAAAGACGGCAGCACCCTGATGCAGAAAACATGGTAGAAGTCACACACCTATGAGAGTATCGCCCCAATACCGCACCCCAACCGAATACTAGTCGAGACCGCAATGGACTATGCAATCTTAACGACTTTTGATGAAGTTTCGAATTATATAAAGCAAGTCTCCAAAATCGCCGACAACAACAAAAACTCGTTTGGCTTCCTATCGGCAACAGCTTATGAACAAATGGCATCTAAAGGACAACTCTGGGTAGCCGTAAACAAGGATCTAGAACTGAAAGGATACTTAATGTTTGGCGGAACAATGCCAACCATAAAAGTCTTCCAAGTATATGCCTGCAAATCTACAAAAGGCCATGGACTTGGCAAGCAACTAATCGACAAACTAAAAAGTTTCGCAAAAGAGAGAAACTACCACTCAATTGCAGCCAAGGTAGCATCTGACCTCCCCGCCAATGACTTCTGGGAAAGGAATGGCTTCGCAGTATACAAGCAAGTCAAAGGAGGAAAAACAAAAAACCGAACGATAAACATAAGGGGATACTCCCTAGAAGAAAACGATTTATTTGGAAGGCTAAATAACGAGAAAACAGAAATACAACCAACCGGACCGGTACTTAGGCGCGCCATATACGCACTAGATTTAAATCTTATACTTGACATTTGCAAAGCAAGGATTGGCCATTCGCAAGTTCTAAAGATAATGCAAGTTGGCTTTCAAGGCGGATTCTCAGTTTGCATAACCCCCGAATTCAAAAACGAACTAGAGCGCCAATCGAAAAACTTCCCTGACGATCTTGGGCTAAGACTAGCTCAAGCCTTCCCCGAAATAAAATCCGAAAACGACACTTCCGCAATAGCTGACTCGCTACGCACTATTATATTTCCATCCAGGTCATCAAATAGGAGATCAGCAAGAAATGACGAATCAGATCTAATACATCTCGCTCATTGCATCTCAGCAAAAATTGACGGATTCATCACGCGAGAAAAAGCGCTATTGAGAGCGTGCAATGAAATCAAACACAAATACGGCGTCTCAATACTTTCACCCGATGAAATATCATTTAGCGACAATGAACTCCCAGAGAGCTTCAATCCTCTAAACTCAGACTTCTCAATATCCACATCACCAGCGAACGATAAAATAAAAAACTTCCTCGATAGCTATGAAATACCAGAAGCTATTAAAAGCCTTATCATTGAAACCTCCCCTATCAAACCAGCCATCAGCGTCAACACTGCGAGCATCGATGAAAGGTTATTCGGAATTTATTTCGCCCAGAAACCAATAAAATCAACAGCCAGCTCAATTGCTGCACTCTATGTAGATGAGACTTCCCCTCAGTCTACCGCCGCGATAGACCACTTCCTTGAAATAGCATTAAGACGCAAGATGAAGTTCTCTTATCGACTTGATCTGTACATAGGAAAAGATCAAGCACTTACCGAAGAGACCCTCATAAAAAAAGGATTCATAAAGTCAAACGACCACTTTTTCAAGATCATTAGCAATGCATTTCCCAACAACAAAAACTGGGCAGCCTTCTCAAGAGAAATAAAGTCCTTCTCCGGACTATCAATACCTGAAAAATTCCCATCTAAAAAGGAAATACAAAACACTGGAATTTGCCTAGGCGACTCTAACGGGAAATTCCAGATATTTTCCTGGTTTGATTTTGAGACTATTATTGGGCCGCGATTCATACTAACAGCAGATCGCGAATGCATATTAGTACCAATCCAAGAGAAATATGCTAACGGCCTACTTGGCAACGTAAAAAACCAACTCTCTTTACTGTCCAGCCACGAACAAACCTTATTACTTGAGAAGGCCTATTTCAGATCCCCCAAAAGGTCAAACATTTTCAAAAAGGGAGGCATTATTGCCTTCTATATTTCAGGAACCAAAAGCATCCAAGAAATCGTCGGTTTCGCAAGAATAACCTATTCGGACGTCATAAAAATTGACGAAGCCACTATCAAGCTTGATCGACAAGGAGTACTATCGCGCGAAGAACTTTTAGATGTATCTGACAAGGACGGGAAAATACATGTTTTCACATTCGATAATTTCTTAGAATTTGATAAAAGAGTTTCCTTCACGAAGGCAAAGAGGCTAGAACTAATAAGTAATGCCAATCTAGTTTCTCCCGAGAAGATAGAAATTGACAAACTGAGAACATTAATCGGAGAAGCCTTTAATGAATGATGCGATTATCTCTATCAAGCCACAACATGTAGAAAACATTCTTAGCGGAAGAAAAACCGTCGAACTACGCGTTAGAGGAATGAATCTACCAGAAGGTTCAACTCTTTGGATCTATTCAACTCTACCGGTAGGGAAAATAAAAATCTCCACCGAGATAGACTTCATTGAAGTGCTTCCACCAAAAGAAATCTGGAAGAAATACGGGAAAAATATCTGTATATCAAAGGAAGAATTCGACGACTACACCAAAACACGAGAGGCTGTAGCGGCAATTGGACTAAGAAATATAAAACCATTAGAAAAAGACATTTGCCTTGAAACCATGAGAGCGTATGAAAAGAACTTTCAACCTCCGCAATTTTTCTCAAGAGTCAATCCCGACAGAGCACTTTACTCAGCTCTTTACAAAGAATCATAATCAAAAATAGTTCAAACAGGACTCAAGGATGAGATGTATTTTTTGCAAGAACGAATCAAAAATCTCAAAAAGCATCGAACACATTATCCCTGAAAGCCTTTACAACACTTCACACGTGTTGCCGAAGGGCATTGTCTGCGACCTCTGCAACAATTATTTTTCGCGAGAGGTTGAAAAGCCATTCTTAGACTCCCCGGCACTGACAAATCTGCGCTTCATGCAGTCAATCCCCAACAAACGTGGCCGAGTACCTCCAGCAAAAGGCTTTATATTAACCAACACCTTAATACCAGTACACCTACATCGCGAAGCTTCTGACTCCCCCTTCTCCATCGAGCTGTCAAGCTCAGTTGCTGGACTAACCAACATAAGACACGGGAAGCTAATCTTCCCATTATCCGCTGCCTCGCCAAGCAAGCGCGTTACTGCAAGATTCTTAGCAAAAACGGCGATAGAAGCATTTGCGCTACGCTTACTCGCAGCCTCTGAAAGCATCGATTACTTAGTCGACGAGCAGCAACTCGACTCATTACGAAATTTCGCTCGCAAAGGGCAACCCAATGAGTGGCCATTTTATTCGCGCACAATCTACGAAGCCGACAGGTGCATAATCGAAAATGGAAAGAAACTGCAGACCGTACATGAATTCGACTTCTTAGCAACCAGAAACAATCAAACCTATTTTAGCTTAGTTATTTTTGGCCTCGAACTAACAATAAACGTTGAAGAGCGCGAAATCGACGGATACATTACCTGGCTAAAAGAGAACAACAATCAGAGTCATCTTTATACGGGAAAAAATTCACCAACTTAGATTAATGACCAGCCGTCACATAAAGAAGTTGCGCACCGAAGCATTTACTCGATGTCACTTTTAGGCAATAAAAATGCACGCACGCCGCAAAATCAAAAGATATATTTCCACTCTAATACACTATGCGGATCTAGATTAGATCTGCCGAAAATGAGCCCCCTCTCCGCACACTAGGAAGCCACGATTTATTGCGCCGTCGACGCCACGGCCCCATCCAACAGCACCCGCCCCTGCCTCTAGAAATCCCCCATTAGTAAAAAAGAGCAAAAAAGGACCGATTTATTTTCCCGCTCAAAAGCCTGTCGACGTGTCGTGATCCGTCGAGTCATCTCGAGTCGGCCGCACTCACTTTTGACATTAAGAATTATTCCCAATTACCATTGGGCACACTGACTACGATGTTTGGCGTGCGCGTTCAGTCCCACCACACACCATACATCGCCGAGCCCCGGCACCACCGGCGAGCCATTCCAAGAATAAGAGACAACCCATGCATTTCTTCCAGCCGGTCACTGCGCCGTGGCAGCCCGAAGCTACGCTGAAGCTCATGAGCCTGAGCGCTGCTGACGCGCACTGGATTGCCGATTGCGCCGCGCTCCTGGCCTGCTCCGATCTCCAGCCCCCTGCCCTTCGCCGAAGACTCGCCTGCCGTGGATGATCTCCTGCCGTTCCATAGCCACCTGACCACCCTGGTGATCGATCCGGTCGTCCACCGCTTCGCCGGTCTTTTCGACCTGAACGGTCGCGTCGGCGTGTTGTTTCTCTTCCTCTCCTACGCCGTCGCCTATGGTCTGTTCCACTTCAGGAAGTACCGTGGGCTGACGGATGCGCGTTCGTTCTGGCAGTTCATTGGCGGCAACCGGGTGCATTTCCATCGTTCGGCGTTGCTGGATTACCAGTACTACTTCGTGCGGGGCATCCTGCATGCGGCGTTGATGGTGCCCATCATCGGGCTGGTCGATCCGTACATCCTGCGCTCGGGCGATTACATGGTCTTCTTCACCAGGCTGTGGGGCGCGCGCCCGCAGGTGGGTGAAAACCTCGGCCTGTCCCTGCTCTATGGGCTGGGGGTGTTTCTGGTGGGCGACTTCAAGAACTACTGGGTGCATCGGGCCTTCCACTCGCGCTGGTTGTGGGCGTTCCACAAGGTGCATCACTCGGCGTCGGTGCTGGTGCCGGCGACGGCCAGCCGCGTTCATTTCGTGGAGAAGCTCGCGGCGAAGCTGGCCGGGGTCGTGGCCCTCGGCGCCTATGCCGGCGCCTTCTGGTACGCCTGCGGCGGGGAGATCAGCCGTTACACGCTGTTCGGCGTGACCTATCTGATCTTCATCTTCAATGCGCTGGCGGTGAACCTGCGGCACAGCCATGTGTGGCTGTCGTTCGGGCCGGTGGTCGAGCACGTACTGAACAGCCCGGCCCAGCACCAGATCCATCACAGCGATGCGCCCCGGCACTTCAACAAGAATTTCGCGATCAACCTGTCGCTGTGGGACTGGATGTTCGGCACGCTCTACGTCACCACCCCGACGCCGGAACGCATCCAGTTCGGCGCCGGGGAGCGCGATGATCATCGCTACCTGACGCTGTACAGCCTGATCGTCACGCCCTTCGTGGAGACGGCCCGCAAGCTACGCAAGGCAGGACGCCCACAGGCAGTCGCGGGCGATACGTCCCAATCGCCCAACGCCTAGTCCACGGGGCCGCCTACCTGACGCCCGAGTCCGTCCCCGGAGGCGTACCGCCCTGATCGGGCTGGGCCGTGACCTGCTCGGTGGCGCGTTGCTTCGACGCCCGCGCGTCGAGGATCAGCCGGTAGGCGATGTAGTACTTGTAGATGTTGCTGACGTAGGTGACGGTCTCCGCGCCGATCTGGTCGGCGGCGACGTATTCGACGTTGTGGAACCAGACGTTGGGGTCGAGCCCGCGCCGCGCGGCCTCCTCGCGCAGCCGCGCCACCCTGGCCGGGCCGGCGTTGTAGGAGGCGAAGGTGAACAGGGCCTTGTCCAGGTCGGTCATGGGTTCGTCGCCGTAGTAGCGGTCGATCATCAGGCGCATGTACTTGGTCCCGGCTTCGATGTTCGACCGGGTCTTGCGGATGTCGCCGACCTTCAGTTCCTTGCCGGTCGCGGGCATGACCTGCATGACGCCGATGGCGCCCACGGGGCTCCGGACGGACTGGTCGAGCCGCGATTCCTGATAGCCCTGGGCGGCCATCAGCAACCAGTCCACGCTGTACTTGTCGCCGTATTGCCTGAAGAACTGCACCAGCTTGAGGAACTTCCGCCGCTCGGATTCGGAGGCGGCATCCTCGATGTATTTCGCGTTCTTCAGGTAGCGCATCAGGATCAGGTTGCCCGCAAGGCTGCCTTCGCGGTGACGCATGACGAAGTCGTCGACGGCGGCCTTGAGTTGCGGGCTGTTCTTGCGCAGGGCCCAGGCGATTTCGCCGCCCGTGCGGAGGGCGATGGCGTCATGCACGGTCACGTCGGGGAAGACCTGCTTCCACAGGTCCGCCTTGTGCTTGTCCATGACGATGAGCGGGATCAGCCCGGAGTTGAGCATCTCGACCAGGTCTTCGTCCTCCAGCGCTTCCGGCGCCGGTTTGATGTTCACCGGGGCGCGCCCCTCTGTGGCGAAGCGCTGGTTGAGGGCAAGCAGGCTCTCGTAGTAGCTGGATGACTGGCGGACGAAGACGTCCTTGCCCGACAGGTCGTCCAGGGTGGCGACCTGTGGCGAGGCGGGACCGGAGAGGATGACTTCGCTGACGTTGGTGTAGCCGGGCACGGAGAAATCCACCTGCTCCCGCCGTGCCGCCGTGGTGGTGAGGTTGGACGCGGCGATATCGCCCTGGCCGGCGATCAGCGCCGGGATCAGCTGGTCGCGCCGGACCGGAACGAACACGACGTGAACCTTCAGGTGCCGGGCGGCGCCCGACGCGGTGGAGGCCAGCTGCTTGTTCAACTCGTTCTCGAACAGCGTGAACCATTCATAGGTCACGCCGCGCTGCACACCCATGTCGGTGAAGTAGAAGGTCTTGCTGTAGATGGTGAGGACGCGGATGGTCTTGCGCTGGATCATCCCGTCCAGGTCGCCGGTCCAGGGCTTCTGGATCTCGTTCGGGTCGAGGGTGAAGGTTTCCGCTTGCGGCGGCGCGAAGGGCTCCGGCGCATCGGCGGCGGGAAGCGCTCCGCCGGACAAGGCCCAGAGCAGCGCCGCCAGCCCGGCCAGCGGCGGCCGGAGACAGGTTGCGCGATGAGCCGAGGGGTGAGGTTGAAGCGGCAGCTTCCTCAACATGATCGCGCTCCGGGACGGTGGCGGATGCACCGCTACCGTGATGTGCAGACGTGCGCGCTGAGCCTTGCGGCTGTTCGGACGTGCAGGCCAGTACGATGCCCGGCGAAACCGCGAGCCCGGCACAGCCACCCACACGCGGGACCGCGCCTCGTCCCTACCAACAAGTTTAGGAGCCGCGCAGGAGGGAGCGGATCAATATTTCCGGCGGGGAAATTGTCCCACCGCAGCAAGATTGTTCAAGCCAGCGAGCGCCCCGTTCTGCCACCCTGTCGGCACGAAAGACTGCAAAGAATCACCATGTCCCAATCCACGCTCTCCTCCCGCGCCTTCCTCAAGGGCGCCATCGACATCATGCCGCTGTCCCTCGCGGTGCTGCCCTGGGGCCTGCTCGCCGGTTCGCTGGCCATCGACGCCGGGCTCTCGCCGCTGCACGGCCAGGGGCTGTCCGCCATCGTCTTCGCCGGGGCCGCGCAGCTGGTCGCCATCGGCATGCTCAAGGGCGGCGCCGGGTTCTTCTCGATCATGATCACCACCCTGCTGCTGACCTCCCAGCACCTGCTCTACGGGATGACCATGCGCCCGGTGATCTCCGGCCTGCCGGGCCGCTGGCGCGCGGGCCTGGGCTTCCTGCTCACCGACGAGTTCTTCGCCCTCACCAGCAACCACGACCGCGAAACCTTCAACCGCTGGTACGCCCTGGGCGTGGGCCTGACCTTCTATATCGCCTGGAACCTCTTCACCCTCGCCGGCGTGCTGCTGGGCAGCAGCATTCCTGGGCTGGAGCACCTGGGCCTGGACTTCTCCATCGCCGCCACCTTCGTCGCGCTGATCGCGCCGGTGGTGAAGAACGTGCCGACCGTGGTCTGCGTCGCCGTCTCGCTGTTCTGTTCGGTGCTGTTCAGTTACTGGCAGCTGGGTTCGGCGCTGGTGCTGTCGGGCCTGGCGGGAATGTTCGCCGGCTTCATCTGCCAGAAGTTCTCGGGGGTGCGCGCATGATGGTCTGGGCAGTGATCTTCGGCATGGGCCTGATCGTGTTCTTCAACCGCTACGTGTTCCTGGAGCCACGCCTGCCGATCCGCCTGAGCAGCAACGTGCGGCAGTTCCTCGGCTTCGCCGTGCCGGGGATGCTCACCGCGATCTGCGGGCCGATCGTGTTCCTCCCCGACCATCAGTTGAACCTGCGGCCGGACAACCCCTACCTGCTCGGCGCCGTCGCCGCCGTGGCGCTGGTGCTGTGGACGCGCAACGTGCTGCTCAGCGTGATCCTGAGCATGGGAGCGTTCTACCTGTTGCGCTGGTGGTTGTAAGTTTCGCGCTGAATTCAGGCTCCTCCCGCCCAGGCGAGGAGCCGAGGCAATGCCCCCGCATCCCCCCGCCCCATTCCAGCGCCGGCCGGCGCAACCTGAATGCCGCCACGGCGATCCCCGCTGCGCCTATTGCCAGTGACTGCGGCCATTCTGCTCGCATCGTCCCGTTTTCGCCGCGCGGGATCGACCGGTGCCCTACCCCTGCCTGAAAGCCCCGGATTCCCGCAAACCCAGGCGACACGCTGCCACCCATCGACGCCCCTGGAATCGGTACGCGGGTACCGCTTTTTGTTTTTGACAGTAAGAATTATTTACAAATAATATTGCGCCTCACATGGATTAATGTGCACGGCAGCTCGCAAGACCCTCCCCCACCCGACGCTTCGTCAAGGCCCCGTACAGCCGGCGGCCCATTCCAAGAACAAGAGACAATCCATGGAATTCGTTCACGTAGTCACTTCGCTGCTGGCGCAGGAAGCAGCGATGGAGTTCGTTCGCCTGGGTGTGGTTTACACCCATCTGATCGCCTGTTGCGTTGCAATCGGCCTGGTCCTGACCAGCGACTTCGCGATGGTCAAGCAGCTCCTGAAAGGTTCGGATTCGGTTCATCTCGAGCAAGGAAACATGGAGACGCTGAAGCGCACCATCACCCTGGCGCTGCAGGTACTCTGGTTTTCCGGCGCGCTCATCGTCCTGCTGGATATGTCTGCCAAGGGGCTGACGTACCTCCTCAATCCCAAGCTCCAGGCCAAGGTCCTCATCGTCGCCCTGCTCACGGTCAACGGCAGCCTGTTGCATTCGGTGGTCATGCCCGCCCTGATCCGGGCGGGATCCCTGCTCCAGCTCGAACCGGGCATGCGCGCCCTGTCCATTTTCGCGGGCACGGTCTCGGCCGTTTCCTGGTTCTACGCGGCCTTGCTCGGCGTAGGCCGCCCCCTGGCCTGGAAGTACAGCCTGGGCGAACTGCTGTACGCCTACCCCATGCTGATCCTCGCGGGCTTCATCGCCATGAGCCGACTGGTCAAATGGGCGCGAAAACGCCAGGCGCGCTCGGTGCCCCAGCATGCTCCGAGTGTGCGGGAGAGCGGGCCTCTGCCGGATGAATCGCGCGGCTACTGACTGGCTCTACGCGTCGAACCCAGTCCCCTGCCACGTCATGGCACCTGCACGGCGCCGATGAACGATCATCGGCGCCACCGCCAACGGGCAATACCACTCCCGCAATCCCCCTCGCCAAGGCACAATCCGCCCCTCTCGTCTCGCTATCGCGCAAGGCACCCCCCGAATGAAGACGCCCGGCGGCATGCTGCTCACCGGCATCGAGCTGGATCGCTCCAGCCCGATTCCCCTCTATCGCCAGTTGTACCTGCAGGTGCGCAAGCAGATCCTCTCCGGCCGGCTGCCCGGCGGTACGCGGCTGCCGTCGACGCGGACGCTGTGCAAGGAGCTGGGGCTGTCGCGCATCACGCTGCTCAATGCCTTCGACCAACTGACCGCCGAGGGCTTCCTGGCGTCGCGCACGGGCGCCGGCACCTATGTCGGCAGCGAATGGGAGGGGCGCAGCGCCGCCGATGCGCCGCGCAAGCCGCCGCGCCTGTCGAACCTGAGCCAGGCGGTGCACTCGCTGCGCAGCGAGCATTTCAGCGGGGTGTCGTACAGCACCTGGGCGCCGGATTGCCCCACCTCTTTCCTGCCCAGCCACCCGGCCTACGACGCCTTCCCGATGCTGGTGTGGAAGCGCCTGATGAACCGCCACCTGCGCAAGGGGACCAAGGATTCGCTCGGCTACGGCGAGCTCAAGGGCCTGCAACGCTTGCGCGAGGCCATCGTCGAGTATGTGTTCGATGCGCGCGGCATCGAGTGCAGCACCGATCAGGTGGTCATCACCTCCGGCGCGCAGCAGGCGTTCAACCTGCTCGGCATGTTGCTGCTCAACCCCGGCGACAGCGTGTGGATGGAAGACCCCGGCCATATCGCCGCGCGCATCGCCTTCCAGGCGCAAGGCTGCGAGCTGGTGCCGCTGCGCATCGACGACGAGGGGCTGGATGTGCAGCAGGGCCTGCGCGAACGCCCCGACGCGCGCCTGGCGTTCACCACGCCGTCGCGACAGCACCCGCTAGGTACCACCATGAGTTATGCGCGCCGACAGGAGTTGATCGACTGGGCCGGGCGCAACCAAGGCTGGATCGTCGAGGACGATTGCGACAGCGAGTTCCGCTATGTGGGCCGCACGCTGCCGGCGCTGTTCGCGCTGGATGCCTGGGAGCGTGTGATCTATGTCGGCACCTTCAGCAAGGTGCTCTACCCCTCGCTGCGCCTGGGCTATGTGATTCTGCCGGAGGCGCTGGTGGAGCCGTTCTGCGCCATCCGCGCGGTGATGGATCGCAGCCCGTCGACGCTGCACCAGGCGACCACCGCGGACTTCATGGAGGACGGCCACTTCCTCGGCCATATCCGCCGCATGCGCAATCTCTACCAGGCGCGCCAGGCCAGCGTGCTGGAGGCGCTGCAGCGCGAGCTGGGCGGCTTCCTCAGGCCGACGCCCGCCGAAGCCGGGCTGCACCTGATCGGCTGGCTGCCCGAGGGCAGTGACGATACTGCCGTCGCGAGGGGCCTGGCCGAGCACGAGGTGTACACCTACGCCCTGCGCGACTACTGCGTGCGCAACCAATTGCCGCCGGGGCTGCTGCTGGGCTTCGCCGCGGTGCCCGAGGAGCAGGCCGGGCGGCGCGTGCAGGAGTTTGCCCAGGCCCTGAAAGCCCTGGGCTGGAAGCTCTGAAGCCGACCTAGAGCGGCCGGCAAAGTGGCTATACGAACAAAACAATAATGGCTATAGGGATAGCACCATTCCGGAGCGATAAAAGCACCGCCGGCCACCCCGGCGTCGCTATCAGGAATGACAATAATGAATGCTATCCAAGCCCGATTCGCCGACTTGCTGGCGCGTAACGCCGCGCCCGCAGATACGCCCCCGCCTCTGCTGACCCCCGAACTCGCCCGCCGTCTGCTCGACCGTCTCGACAGCCTGCGCCTGTTCGCCCACGGCTACCCGCTGCTGACCAACCTCACCCACGGCCAGGTCACGCCCCAGGACATGCTCGACTTCGCCTACCGCCATGAGCTGGACGGCCTCTCCCTGCACCTGCTGGACGGCGAGCACAACAGCCTGTCGCAGATGACTGCGGAACAACTGGCCGCCTTCGGCGAGAAGGCCCGCAGCCTGGGTCTGGCCCTGCACGTGGAAATCAGCAGCACCCGTCCCGAGGACGTCGACCAGGCCGTTGCTGTGGCGCTGGCCATCGGCAGCCGCAATATCCGCGTCTACTCGCGCTACGAGGGGCACCTGTCGCGGGTGATGGACCTGATCGAGCTGGACCTGCGGCGCCTGGCGCAACTGGCCGATGAGCACGACCTGAACTTCGACTTCGAGCAGCACGAGGAGCTGAAAAGCGACGAGATCGCCGCCCTGCTGCGCAAGGTCGGGCATCCGCGCCTGAATGCGCTGTTCGACTTCGGCAACATGATCAACGCCTGCGAGCGGCCGCTGCCGGCGCTGACCCACCTCGCCCCCTTCATCCGCCAGGTGCACCTCAAAGGCGTGCGCGTGGTGCCCGAGGCCAACGGCTTCGGCCATTACGGCGTGCTGCAGGGCAGCGCCGAGGACCAGTTGCCCGGCGCGCGGATGCTGCTGGAACTGCTGCTGCTCGGCGACAGCGCGCCCCAGGTAGTGGCGTTCATCCTGGAGCAGGAGAACCACTACATCGCCCCGGCCTTCCGCCAGAGCGACGAGGCCGCCGACCCCTTCATTCCCTACCGCGAGATGAGCGAAACGCCGCTGCCGCCGGGCTACAGCCTGGAACGCATGCTGGCCGACGAGCACCGCTGGGCGAACAACCAGGTGCGCCACGTGCGCGGCCTGCTGAACGAATTGCGCCTGCTGGCCGAACTGACCCTGGCCGACGCCGCCTGATTCCGACGGCCGCCCCGGCGGCCACCCCTCATCCGTAAACGGTGGAGAACAACAATGACAGCACAGGCTAAAGCCAAGTGGCTCCGTTTCATCGTCCTGGTCCTGGGCGGCGGTACCATCTACAAGCTCGCCAACCTCAAGGACGCCTTCTACATCCCCATGCAGGAGCACATGGGGCTGACGCACACGCAGATCGGCACCCTGCTCAGCGTCAACGCCATCGTCGCCACCGCGCTGTTCGTGGTCGGCGGCTTCCTTGCCGACCGCTTCGAAACGCGCCGGCTGATCCCGGTAGGCCTGATCGGCATGGGCGCGCTGGGCGTGTACCTGGCCACCTTTCCCGGCTACAGCCAGTTGCTGATCGTCTTCAGCCTGCTGGCGATCTGCGCCGACTGCATCTTCTGGCCCTCGCTGCTCAAGGCGATCCGCAATCTGGGCAATGACGACGAGCAGAGCCGGATGTTCGGCTTCCTCGAAGGCGGACGCGGCGTGGTCGATACCCTGGTGGCCTTCTCCGCACTGGGCGTATTCGTCGCCCTAGGCTCCGGCGCCGCCGGCCTGAAAGCCGCGATCCTGTTCTACTCGGGCATCGACATCCTGGTGGGCGTGCTCACCCTGTTCCTGCTGCGCGAAGCGCCGAAAGCCGGCGCCGCCGCTGCCAAGGCCGAACCCCAGGGCCTTTCCGGCCTGCTGGAAGCGGTCCGCACGCCGGGGATCTGGCTGGTCAGCCTGAACGTGTTCATGGTCTACATCGTCTACTGCGGCCTGACCTACTTCATCCCCTACCTGAAGGACATGTACCAACTGCCGGTAGCGCTGGTGGGGGCCTACGGCATCATCAACCAGTACTTCCTCAAGGTGCTCGGCGGCCCGCTGGGCGGCTACATCGCCGACAAGCGCCTGAAGAGCCCGAGCCGCTACCTGAAGTGGGCGTTCGTCGCGCTGCTGCCGCTGATGCTGGTGATCCTCAGCATTCCCCGTGGCGAGAGCTACATCTACGCCGGCATGGCCGCCACCCTGTCCTTCGCCCTGGTGGTGTTCACCATGCGCGGGGTGTTCTGGGCGCCGATGAGCGAAGTGGGCATCCCCTCGCGCATCACCGGCTCGGCCTTCGGCATCGGCTGCCTGATCGGCTACGCACCGGGCATGTTCGCCTACATCATCTACGGCTCGCTGCTCGACCAGTATCCGGGTGAGCAAGGCTACACCTACGTGTTCAGCCTGATGAGCGTGCTGGCGGTGGTCGGCGTGGTGGTCTCCGCCCTGCTGCAGCACCTGGTGAGCAAGCGTGCCAATGCTCCGGTGGCGCAAGCGCTGGCCTGATCCGTTGAAGTGAACTGCCCGCCACCTTCGGGTGGCGGGTTGGTTTCCGCCGGTTTCGAACGCTAGCCTCCAGCGCCGGAAATCCTTCCAACGGCCGTGGCGCATACGACCTTCTTCCACGTCCCCTCACCTGCTGTTTCATGGCACTCTGCACGGCACCGAAGAACAACAATCGGGGCCGCTGCACCTTGCAGACGTCCCCGGCGCACGCGACGCGACCCCGCGAGCCAGGACGCCCATGCCTCAACCCCGCTATCTGCTTCTGACGCTGCTCGCCATGCTGGCCTTCGCCGGCAATTCCCTGCTCTGCCGCCTCGCCCTGCGCGAGACGAGCATCGATGCCGCCAGTTTCACCGGCCTGCGCCTGGTGTCCGGGGCAATCACCCTCGCTATCCTGCTGCGCTTGCGCGACGGCGGATGGCGCGCGGGTGGCGACTGGCGCAGTGCGTGCGCGCTGTTCCTCTACGCCGCCGCCTTTTCCCTGGCCTATGTGCAGATGAGCGCGGCCAGCGGTGCCCTGCTGCTGTTCGGCGCGGTGCAGGTGGGGATGCTGGTGGCGGGCTATCTGAACGGCGAGCGACTGCGCGGCTGGCAGTTGCCGGGGCTGGTTCTGGCGCTGGGTGGGATCGTCGTGCTGCTGTTGCCGGGAGCCAGCGCGCCGCCGGTGGGCAGCGCGGCGCTGATGATCCTCGCCGGTCTGGCCTGGGCGCTGTACAGCCTGCGCGGACGGCGTGGCGGCGATCCGCTGGCGGCCACCACCGGCAACTTCCTGCGCAGCGTGCCGATGGCCGCCGCGATGTGCCTGGTGCTGTCGATGAAGCTCAATGTCGACCTGCACGGGGCGATCTACGCGGTGCTCTCCGGCGCGCTGGCCTCGGGCGTCGGCTACGCCATCTGGTACAGCGCGCTGACCGGCCTGGGCGCGCTCCAGGCCGCGTCAGTACAGCTCAGCGTGCCGGTGTTCACCGCGCTCGGCGGCGCGCTGCTGCTGGGTGAGCACCTGACCCTGCGCCTAGGCCTGTCGACCCTGGCGGTGCTGGGCGGCATCGCGCTGATCCTGGCCGGCAAGCGCAAGGCCGCCTGAGCGGCGCCGGCTCATTTCTCGTTGCCGCAGAACAGCCCCCACGCCGGGTAGCGCAGGCGGTGCAATTGCCCGGCGCTGTCCTCGTAGACCATCTCCACTTCACGGATGCCGCAGAAGTCCAGGTCCGCCGGCTGCACCACGCGCTTGATGTCGAGCGCCTGGCCGTAGCGGTAGTCCTGCGCGGGCGGCGCGTCCTGTGCGGCGAAGGCCGCGCCGGTGAAGGCGAGGCAACCCAGTGCGATCAGCGCCTTCATGGCCGCTCTCCGCTCGTGTCGGGAGGCATGGGTGCGCCGGTCATGCTGGGCAGGACTTCATCGCGACGGATCAGCCCATGGAACAGCGCGGCGGCGAGGTGCAGGAGGATGGTGGCGAGCAAGGCGTAGGCGATGACGCTATGGGCACCGCGCAGGACGGTGTGGAGCTCTACCGATGGCGAAACCAGCGCAGGCAGTTCGAACCCGCCCCAGAGCACCACCGGGTAGCCGCCGGCGGATTGCATGGTCCAACCCACCAGCGGCTGGGCGAGCAGCAGGCCGTAGAGCAGCAGGTGCGAGAGGTGCGCGGCGCCGCGCTGCCAGCCGGGCATGTCGTTGGGCAGCGGCGGGACGCGTTGAGTCAGGCGCACGGCGATGCGCAGCAGGACGAGGACCAACAGCGCGGCGCCTAGCGGTTTGTGAATGGCCACCAGCGCGGCGTGGCGCGGGGAGACGCTGGCGACCATGCCCAGGCCGATGAGCAGCATGGCCAGCACCAGGGGCGCCATGAGCCAGTGAAGGACGCGCAGGGAGAGCGGGAAGTAGGTCGGTTTCATCAGTGGGTCTCCTGGGCCTGCTCACGGGTGCGGCGGTTGAAGGATTCCGAGTAGGCGGCCGAGCGTGCGCTGAGCAGCGGGTCGTCGGAGGCGCGGATACCGTCGGGGAGGATCAGCGGGTCGTAGTTGACGTCGCGGCAGTCACCGCCGATTTCCGCTTGCAGACGTTCGATCACCAGTTCCCCGGCATCCACCTGGCGACGCTCCCTGGGCCAGGCCTGGGTGGCGTCGGCAGTGCTGTCACCGGGTTCGCCCAGGGTGAATTGCAGGCGCCAGCGCAGCGGGCCACTGGCGAGGCGCTGGGCGACTTCATCGGCGAGGAAGTTGGCGTCGCCGCGCTTGTCCGCCGCCAGCGGCTCGTAGGGTGCGACGGGCTGCACGGACCAGCGCACCGGCTGTTCGCGCCCTTCCCGGTCCACCAGGTAGAAGGCATTGAGACCGAAGTAGGCGCTGTTGGCGTAGCTGGAGGACGGCGTGGAGGACTTCGCCCAGTCGCGGAAGGCCTGGGTCTCCGGGTGTGCCTTGAAGAAGGCGCCGGCCTTTTCCGGGTCGGGTTTGCCGGTGCCGGGCTGCGGGGCGGTCGCCTTCTGCAGGTCGTAGAAGCTGGCGACATCGCGGACGACGAAGACCGGCATGGCGTTCATCCCGGTGCGCCACTCCTGGCCGTCCTTGGGCAGAAAGCGCAGGGCCAGGCTGCGGATCGGCGCGGCGCCGTCGCTGGCCGCCGGGTTGCCGCCGGGAATCGCCAGGCGGCCCACGACAGGTACACTGCCCGGCGCAAAGATACTGGCCCGCGACAGCGCAGCGGCACCGCCGTTGCTCTCGAAGTGGCCGATCACGCACAGGCCCTTGGCGTGATTGCGCCGGTAGCCGGGATGGACACCGCCGTTGGCTTCCAGGGTATCGATGACTTTGGCCGGGGTGAGGCGCTGCGGGTCGAGCCAGCCGGCCGTGTAGGCGAAGACGGCGGCCACGCCGAGCACCACGGCGCCGATGACGGCCAGGCGCAGGGGTGCGTTGGGGGGAGTCTCTGTCATTTCCAGCTCCTCAGGCTTAGGCTGAATGCATTGAGCGGGTACGACGCACCGTGTGCCGGGTTATTCCCGAGGGCTGCGAAAGATTTATTTTTTCGTACCGCGGGAATAGATCGCCGGGGCATTCGTCCTTACCGCTCGAACCCACCACTGCCTGACGTTGCGATGCACTCACTGGACGACCATTCACTGCGCGAACTGCTGCCCCGGCTGCGGCGCTTCGCCCTGTCGCTGACGCGCAGCGCGAGCAGCGCCGACGACCTGGTCCAGGCGACCCTGGAGAAGGCGCTGTCGGCCTGGACCGGCCGGCGCGAGGACGGCGACCTGCGCGCCTGGCTGTTCTCGATCCTCTACCGCCACTTCATCGACGGGCAGCGCCGCGCCCGGCGCTACGCACGCATCCTCAGCCTGTTCGGCGCGGACAGCGCGGTAAGCGCCTCGCCCGAGGAGATCGTCAGCGCCCGTTCGACCCTGGAAGCCTTCGAGCGCCTGCCTGCCGAGCAGCGAGCGCTGCTGGCGCTGGTCAGCGTCGAGGGGCTGAGCTACCGCGAGGCGGCCGAGGCACTGGATATTCCCCTGGGCACCGTCATGTCCCGCCTGTCGCGCGCCCGCCAGGCGCTGCGCGCACTGAGCGAAGGACAGGCGGCGACTCCCTCTTTGCGGGTACTGAAATGAACGAACGCATTCCCGACGAGCACGACCTGCACGCCTATATCGACGACCAGCTCGACCCGGCCCGCCGCCAGTGGGTGGAAGCCTGGCTCGCGGCCCACCCGGAGGACGCGCGGCGCGTGGAAGGCTGGCGGCAGGATGCGCAGCAATTGCGCGCCGCCTTCGCCGGCCAGGGGCGAGGACCAATGCCCGAGCAGCTCGAACCGACGCGGATTCGCCGTGAGCTCCGGCAGCGGCGGCGCTCACGGCTGGCCACTGCGGCGGCGCTGCTGGTGGCGCTGGGCGTGGGTGGAATGGGCGGCTGGCAGATGCGCGGCGATAGCCTGGCGCGCAGCACGGTGCCGATGCAGGACGCGGTGCAGGCTTACCGGCTGTTCGCCGATGCCAGCCAGAATGGTCTGGACCTGCGCGATGGCGGCGACCTGCGCACCTGGCTGGCCCGCTACCTGAAGGACGCCCCGCCGCCACCGGCGCTGGACCGCGTCGGCCTGAAGACCGTCGGCGCGCGCCTGCTCGCCACCGAACAGGGCGCGGCGGCGCTGGTCATCTACGAGGACGGCCAGGGCCGCCGCCTGACCTTCTTCATCCGCCCACCGGGCCCGCGCCACGAGATGCTGCCCCAGGGGCAACGCACCGATGGCGACCTGCTGACGCGCTACTGGAGCCAGGGCGGGTACAACTACGCGGTGGTGAGCCGCAGCGACGATCCGCAGGCAGGGGTCGTGGGGGAAATGGTGGGGTTCTAGCGGGTGGTAGCGTAGGAGCAACTGTCTTGTCCCGGCTGAATCTGTGCCGGGGCTTTCCCCCTCACCCCAGCCCTCTCCCTCAGGGAGAGGGAGCCAGATCGTGCCGGCTGACAGAGTGGTTTCATCCTGCTCCGGACGGTCCCCTCTCCCCTTGGGAGAGGGTTAGGGTGAGGGCCAACCCGACGCAGATGCATCTCGTAAGCGAACTCACCGGAGGAAAGATGCAGCCGTGCTATGCGGTTCGCGAGCAAGCTCGCTCCTACAGGTACGCACGCCCCTGAGCGACGCGCGTTAACGGATCAGCCGTCGACCCGCTCACCACACAGGTCGAGGGCGAACAGGCGTTCCACCTCGGACGATGCAAGACCGCTGCCGATCAGGCTGAACAGCTTGCCCAGCGCAGCTTCGCGGGTCAGGCCGCCGCCGGAGACCAATCCCGCATCACGCAGGCGGCTACCGGCAGCGTAGATGTCGAACGCCACATGCCCTTGCGGGCACTGACTGATCGCCGCCAGCACCACGCCGCGCGCATGGGCTTCGCGCAGGACTGCCAGCAGCTCCTCGTTGTCGGACGGGCCAGTGCCACTGCCATAGCACTCCAGCAGCAGCGCCTGCACACCACTGCCCAGCAGCGCGCGCAGGTGTTCGGCACGCAGGCCGGGGAACAGCGGCAACACCGCGAGGTTCACGCTTTGGCGCGCCTGGCGGTAATCCAGTGCGGCAGGAATCGATTCGGCGCGCTCGCCATGACGTTCACGCGGCAGGACCGCAAAAGCGTCGAAGGCCTCGCTGCGCAGCTTGGTGACGCGGGCGCCATGCATCAGTTGGCCGTTGAAATACAGCCAGACGCCGGGCTGAACGCCGGCTTCCAGGGCCGTCAAACTGCCCAGCAGGTTGGCCGGCGCATCGCTGCCCGGCACGCCCATGGGCTGCATGGAGCCGGTCAGCACCACCGGGACGTCCAGGCCCAGCAGCAGGAAGGACAGCGCGGCGGCGCTGTAGGCCAGGGTGTCGGTGCCGTGCAGCACCAGCACGCCGTCGTGGCCGCCCTGCTCCACCGCCGCGACGATGGCGTCGCGCATGGCCAGCCAGTTGGCCTGGGTCATGTTGGCACTGTCGAGCAGCGGCTGGAGCTCGGCGAAGGACCAGTCGAGGCGAATCTCGCCGTGGCCTTGCAGTTGTTCGCGCATGCGCGCTTCGAAGCCGCCAGCCGGGGCCAGGCCTTCGGCAGTCTGCAGCATGCCGATGGTGCCGCCGGTATAGAGGACGAAGAGGTTCTTCACGCGACGCATGCCAGTGCTCTTGTAGGAAAGTTCAGAGGATAAACCGCGAGGCCGGGAGAAGTCCCGGCCTCGCGTGTCAGACCTTGGTCCGAGGAGCAGGGTCGGACGGCTATCAGCCCTGAGCCGGCAGGCTGCCGTGGGCCGGAGCAGTGCTGTTGATCTTGTGGGCGTCGCGCCAGGCATCGTGGTCGATGTCCAGGTCGGCGAACTTGGCCGCGTCGAACACCGGGCGCTCGATGCCGGCGGCGCGCTGTTCGTCGTAGTCGCGCATCACGCGCAGACCGACCTTGATCAGCATCGCCAGGGCCACCAGGTTGACGAAGGCCAGGCAGGTCATGGTGATGTCGGCGAAGGCGAACACGGTGCCCAGGTTCTGCATCGAGCCCCAGAGGATCAGACCCAGTACCAGGACGCGGAAGGCGATCAGCGCGGTGCGGCTGCGGCCGACGATGAACTGCAGGGCGTTCTCGCCGAGGTAGTAGTTGTAGGTGATGCAGGTGAACACGAACAGCGACAGCGCGACGCTGACGAAGATGCGGCCCCAGTCACCAACCACGGCAGCCAGCGAGTTCTGGGTCAGGGTGATGCCGTCGCCTTCGAAGCCGGGGGTGTAGAAGCCCGAGAGCAGGATCAGCAGCGCGGTGCAGGTGCAGATGACGAAGGTGTCGAGGAATACGCTGAACGCCTGGACCACACCCTGGGACGCCGGGTGACGCACGGCGGCGACGGCGGCCACGTTCGGCGCACTGCCCAGGCCCGCTTCGTTGGCGAACACGCCACGCTTCACGCCCATGACGATGGCGCTGCCCAGCAGGCCCGCGAAGGCCGGCTCAAGGCCGAAGGCGCTCTTGACGATGGTGGTCAGCATGCCCGGCACCAGTTCGATCTGGGTGACGATCACGTACAGGGTCACGGCGATGTAGGCCAGGGTCTTGACCGGCACCAGCAGGTCGGAGACCGCTGCGATGCGCTGGATGCCGCCGAAGAACACGATGGCCAGCAGCACCGCCAGGCCGATGCCCGAGTACAGGACCGGGATGTCGAAGGCGTTCTGCAGCGAGTGGGTCACGGTGAAGGCTTGCAGGCCGTTGAAGGCGAAGCCGTAGGTGACCAGCAGCAGGACCGCGAAGGTCATGGCCATCCAGCGCAGCTTCAGGCCGTGCTGGATGTAGTAGGCCGGGCCGCCACGGTACAGGCCATCGCCGTCGCTGCGTTTGTAGACCTGGGCCAGGGTGCACTCGAAGAAGCTGCTGGACATGCCTACCAGCGCGGTGACCCACATCCAGAACACGGCGCCCGGACCACCGAGGGTCACGGCGATGCCGACACCGGCGATGTTACCGGCGCCCACGCGACCGGCGAGGGACAGCATCAGGGCCTGGAAGGAGCTCAGTTGGCCAGCCTGGCCGCGGATCGATTCCTTGAACACACCGAACATGTGGCCGAAATGGCGGAACTGGACGAAACGGGAGCGAATGGTGAAATACGCGCCGAGTCCGACGATGAGGACGATGAGGACTTTCCCGGAGAGGAAATCGTTGATCGCGTCGAGCATGTGCTGGGGCCTCGATTGTTATTGTGGGAGCACGGGCCTGGGGCTGGCCCGCTCACTGGGGGCGCATGGTTGCGCTCGAAGCTTGCTGAAACAATTTCGCGGCTTGTTCCGAGTTGATGCGACCTGACGCTATAATTGCGCCAGTCGCATCATCTGGACCTGGCACAAATGTCCGAAAACCTCGGCCCAAACCTCAAGCTGCTGTGCGCTCACTACCGCTCTATCTCGGAGGTTTGCCGCAAACTCGCGATAAACCGCGCGCAGTTCAACAAGTACCTCGGCGGGCAGAGCCAACCCACGGCATACAACCTGAAGCGCATCGGGGATTTCTTCGGCGTCGAGGACTACGAACTGCAATTGCCGCCGGAACAGTTCGCCCGCCTGATCGGCGCGCGCGGCACGTCCCAAGCCAGTGTCCAGCGCGACGATCCGCTGATGGAGATGCTGCGCCCGCTGCGCGAGCACGCAGGCAACCTGTCACGCTACTGCGGCTACTACTTCGAATATTCGAACTGCATGTCGGTGCCCGGCTCGATCCTGCTGTCGCTGGTGCACCTGTACGAGGAGGACGGCAACTTCCTCTTCGAGCGCCAGGAGCGCCAGGAACGCTCCAGCAGCACCGACGTACAGGCCGAGGACTGGGTGCGCTGTCGCTACCTGGGCGCGGCGTTCCAGCTGCAGGACCGGGTGTTCCTGCTGGACTACGAGTCGCTGACGGTCAACGAGATGAGCCAGACCATCCTCATCCCCAGCTTCAAGAGCCGCATTACCCGCCTGAACGGCCTGAAGACCGGCGTCTCCAGCGGCGACCGCCGCACCCCGGCGTGCACCCGCGTGGTGTGGGAATACCTGGGGCCGGAGATCAACCGGATCGCCGCCTACCGCCAGGTGAAGCTGTACCAGCCGGATGATCCGCGCATCGACGACGACGTGCGCCAGCGGTTGTCGGTGGGGCCCATCCGGCATGGCCTTTTCGAGATCGAGTAGCTCTGGCTCTTCGTAGGAGCGAGCTTGCTCGCGAATGGATTAACCGGCGATTCGAAACTGGGCGGAGTTCGCGAGCAAGGACTGGGCGTCCCCCTCGCTCCTACAGGGACTGTGCCCGCCCTACCCCTTGCGGCTCTGCAACCAGGCCGCCGCCAGCCCGCTGCCGCAGATCACCGCGATGCCCAGCAGCGCCGAAGGCTCCGGCGTGTGGCCGAAGATCACGAAGCCCAGCAGCCCGGCGAAGACGATCTGGCAGTAACTGAACGGCGCCAGCAGCGCCGGCGCGGCGTGCTTGAAGGCCTGGGTCAGGAACAGGTGCGCCGTCATCCCGCAGGTGCCCAGGGCCAGCATCATCAGGCCATGGACCAGCCCCGGCCATTGCCAGAAGAACGGCACCAGCGCGCTGACGATCAGGGTGTTGCACAGCCCGGCGAAGAAGTTGCTGGTGGTCGGGCTGTCCACCTGGCTGAGCTTGCGCGTCAGCAACTGGTAGAAGCTGAAGCACAGCGCCGAGCCGAATGGCAGCAGCACCGCCGGCGTGAACAGGTCGCCACCGGGGTGGACGATGATCAGCACGCCGACGAAGCCGACGATCACCGCCGCCCACTGCCCCACGCTGACCCGCTCGCCCAGCAGCGGCACCGACAGTGCCGTCACCAGCAGTGGCGCGAGGAAGTTCACCGAGGTCGCCTCGGCCAATGGGATGTACTGCAGGCCGGTGGTGAACAGGAAACTGGTGCCCAGCAGGCACAGTGCGCGAGCCGCCTGGAGGAACGGATGGCGGGTGCGCAGCACGGCGAAGCCGGCGCGCGGCAGGAAGATGCCCGCCATCAGCAGCGTGTGCACCACATAGCGCGCCCAGACCACCATGACGATGGGGTAGATGCTCGCCAGGTACTTCGACAGCGCGTCGTGGCTGGAGAACAGGAAGGTTGCCAGGACGATGAGCAGGATGCCCTTGAATGGCTGGTGGACACCGGACAACGGCGATTGGCTGGTACTCATCGGGTCATGGAATTCAATGGGCGGAAACGGCTGCGCGAGCGGCAGTACAGCCTACCAAGTTGCGTCGGGGAAAGAACCCGCTCCACGGCCGTACACGGACCTCGCGGGTCCGCTGCTACACCGGTGCACGGCATCCTACGCGGAATCCTGCCGGCAGAATGTTCTATTTGGTTAATTAGCGTTCGAACAGCGAACGGTTACGCCCGGGACGAATTGCGGCGAGTCGTCGGGCGGAACCACTATGGCTCCAGCCGCCACCTCGATGCGGCGCCAACAACTATAAGAAAGGTCCGTTCACATGCTCACGCTCTCCCTGGCACGCCGTCGCGCGTGCAACGCCCTCAGCGCCCCACCCTCCGCTTCCGTCGCGCCTGGCTGATCGCCTGATCCACGCCCGTTGATCGTTTCACCGCCCATCCGCCGAACTGTGCGGAGGCCCCCGTTCGCCCGCGAACAACGACAAGAATGCCGAGGGAACACCCATGATCCGCCGCTTGCCCCATCTCACCGTCGCCGCCTGCCTGCTGCCCGCCCTGCCGGGCCTGGCCAGCGCCGATGACGCAGGCTTCCTCGAAGACGCCAAGGCCAGCCTGCTGCTGCGCAACTTCTACATGAACCGCAATTTCGTCGGCGACACCCGTCAGGGCAAGGCCGAGGAATGGACGCAGAACTTCATTCTCGACGCCCGCTCCGGCTACACCCAGGGCACTGTCGGCCTGGGGCTGGATGTGCTCGGCCTGTACAGCGTCAAGCTTGACGGCGGCAAGGGCACCGCCGGTACCCAGCTGCTGCCGGTGCACGACGACGGCCGCCCCGCCGACGACTTCGGGCGCCTGGCAGTGGCCGGCAAGGCCAAGGTGTCGAAGACCGAACTCAAGGCCGGCGAGTGGATGGTGGTGCTGCCGATCCTGCGCTCCGACGATGGTCGCTCGCTGCCGCAGACCTTCCAGGGCGCCCAGGTGACGTCGAAGGAAATCGACGGCCTGAGCCTCTACGGCGGCCAGTTCCGCCAGAACAGCCCGCGCAATGATGCGAGCATGGAAGACATGTCGCTGTTCAGCCGCCCCGCCTTCACCTCCGACCGCTTCAACTTTGTCGGCGGCGAGTACCGCTTCAACGGCGAGCGCACCCTGGTCGGGCTGTGGAATGCCGAACTGAAGGACATCTACCAGCAGCAGTACCTGCAACTGCAGCACAGCCAGCCGCTGGGTGACTGGGTGCTCGGTGCGAATATCGGCTACTTCTGGGGCGAGGAGGACGGCAGTGCCCGCGCTGGCGACCTGGACAACCGTACCTTCTCCGGGCTGTTCTCGGCGAAATACGGCGCCAGCACCTTCTATGTCGGATTGCAGAAGGTCATGGGCGAGGACGAGTGGTTCCGCGTCAACGGCACCAGCGGCGGCACCCTGGCCAACGACAGCTTCAACTCCAGCTACGACAACGCCAGGGAGCGCTCCTGGCAGCTGCGCCACGACTACGACTTCGCCGCCTTCGGCATCCCCGGCCTGACGCTGATGAACCGCTACATCAAGGGCAACGACGTGCACAACAGCAGCACTGACGACGGCCATGAATGGGGCCGCGAGAGCGAGCTGGCGTACACGGTGCAGAGTGGCACCTTCAAGACCCTGAACGTGAAGTGGCGCAACTCGACCATGCGTCGCGACTGGGGCAGGACCAACAGCTTCGACGAGAACCGGCTGATCATCAGTTATCCGTTGTCGTTGCTGTGATCGCCCTGATCGCGGACGGAGTCCGCTCCTACGAAGAGCAACACCACGCCGCCCGGCGACTGTAGGAGCAACTGTCTTCCACCGGGTTAATCCCTGCCTGCGCTTCCCCCTCACCCCAGCCCTCTCCCTCAGGGAGAGGGAGCCGTCCGTGCCGGCTGACACTACGGTTTCATCCTGCACCGAACAGTCCCTCTCCCGCTTGCGGGAGAGGGTTAGGGTGAGGGCCCTTGATCTTGTAGGAGCGGACCTTCTCCGCGAAGGATCAGCTTCGCTCAAGAGCATCGCGGAGAAGCTCCGCTCCTACGAGGTCCTGAGCGGGAGCGTAGGGCGTATAACGTTCGACGTTATACGCCGTTTGACCTTGGTTTCCGGTTGCACGGACTGCGACCGGCTGGCGCTTCGAATTCGGCCAACACGCCAGCCGATGATCCAGGTGTACCGGCGTACAACCGCGAACGATTGTACGCCCTACGAATGCGCAGACAGTTGTTCCTACGAAAGCACTCCGTGCAAACCCATTACCCATGAAAAAGCCCCGGCATGCCGGGGCTTCTTTTCAAGCGGAACTCGGTTTATTGCCCAGCCGGCTTGCCTTCCGCGTCTTCGGCCTCGATCTCTTCCAGCGCCAGTTCCAGCCCCCAACTGGAGGAGTCCGCTGCCGGTGCAGGCGCTGCGGCGGGTGCCGGCGCGGGGCTGGCGGCAGTGGCTGCGGCGGAGTTGGTCACCATGGCCGGGTTGTCCTTGTACAGCTTGAGCTTCAGGCGCAGGTTGTTCGCCGAATCGGCGTTCTTCACCGCTTCTTCTTCGCTGATCGCCCCCTCCACCGCCAGGTCGAACAGCGCCTGGTCGAAGGTCTGCATGCCCAGGGCGCGGGACTTGTCCATGATTTCCTTGATCGAGCTGAAGTCGCCGCGCTTGATCAGGTCGCTGATGGTGGCGGTGCCCAGCAGCACTTCCACCGCTGCGCGACGCTTGCCGTCCTGGGTGCGCACCAGGCGCTGGGAAACGAAGGCCTTGAGGTTGTTGCCCAGGTCGTTGAGCAACTGCGGCCGGCGCTCCTCGGGGAAGAAGTTGATGATGCGGTCCAGCGCCTGGTTGGCGTTGTTCGCGTGCAGGGTGGAGATCGCCAGGTGCCCGGTGTCGGCGAAGGCCAGGGCGTGTTCCATGGTCTCGCGGTCGCGGATCTCGCCGATCAGGATCACGTCCGGCGCCTGGCGCAGGGTGTTCTTCAGCGCGGCATGGAAGCTGCGGGTGTCCACGCCCACCTCACGCTGGTTGATGATCGACTTGCGGTGCCGGTGCACGTACTCGATGGGGTCTTCGATGGTGATGATGTGGCCGCCGCTGTTGCGGTTGCGGTGGTCGATCAGCGCCGCCAGGGAGGTGGACTTGCCCGAGCCGGTGCCGCCGACGAAGAGCACCAGGCCGCGCTTCTCCATCACCACCTTGAGCAGCACTTCCGGCAGCTTCAGGTCCTCGAACAGCGGGATGTCCAGCTTGATGTTGCGCGCCACGATGGACACTTCGTTGCGCTGCTTGAACAGGTTGATGCGGAAGCGGCCGACACCCTGCACCGAAATGGCCAGGTTCATCTCCAGTTCCCGTTCGAACTCGGCGCGCTGTTCCTCGTCCATCAGGCCGTAGCCGATGCGCGCCACGTCGCCCGCCTTGAGCGGCTCGTTGGACAGCGGCTTGAGCACGCCGTTGAACTTGGCGCAGGGTGGCGCGCCGGTGGACAGGTAGAGGTCGGAACCATCCTGGGTGGCCAGGATCTTCAGCATCGACTGGATATCCATAAGAACTGCATCCGTTCGCAAGGAGGGGGGCGGACACCGCCGATTCAGCGGCGTCCTACATGTCGGAATTTTCCGTCGACTCTAGGCAGCGGCCAAGTAAGGCACAATGCCACCCACCAGAAAATGCGACGTACGTCACCGCTCCCGTACAATGCCCATTCCGCCTGACTTTCCGAGGTAATACCGATGCCCGTCGCCATGGCCCGCCATATCCTGGTCAAGACCGCTGCCGAAGCCGAGCAGATCAAGCAGCGCCTGGCCCGCGGCGAGGATTTCGCCGCCCTGGCGCGCAAGCATTCCACCTGTGCCTCCGGCAAGCGCGGCGGCGACCTGGGGGAAGTCCGACCGGGGCAGATGGTGCGCAGCATCGACCAGGTGATCTTCAAGAAGCCCGTCGGCGTGGTACACGGCCCGGTAAAGAGCCAGTTCGGCTACCATCTGGTCGAAGTCTATTTCCGCGACTGAGCCCGGTATGACCCCACAACAGATCGCCCGTTTCTGCCTGCAACTGCCCGGCGCCCGCGAGGACATCAAGTGGGGCAGCAACCGCGTGTTCTCGGTGGCCGGCAACAAGATGTTCGCCATCCTCGACTTTCTCGACGAAGGCGCCGGCGGCCTGGCCTTCAAGGTCGGCCCGGAGCTGTTCCTGGGCTATGTGGATCGCCCCGGCATCCGTCCGGCGCCCTATCTGGCGCGGGCCTTCTGGGTCGCCATGCAACGCCCCTACCCCATGGGTGAAGCGGAACTGCGCGAGGCGCTGACCCGCTCGCACCAGTTGGTGGTAGCCCGCCTGCCCAAGCGCCAGAGACTGGGCCTGCTGCTGGACGAAACCCCATGAAGAGCCTGAGCTGGGAAGGCATCTGGCAGGCCCCGACAGCCAGCTGGGAGTCGCTGCAACTGGGCGATGGCTGCGCGCAAGGCCAGCTGCGCGCCATCGACGAAAACGGCGGCCCGTCCTATCAGCTGGACTACGAACTGAACTGGGACGAGCACTGGCGCCTGCGCGAAGCGCGCTTCAGCGTCGAGGGCGGCCGGGGCGCGCGCCACCTGCACCTGCTGACCGATGGCGAAGGTCATTGGCGCACCGGCGGGGGCGAGACGCTGGGCGAGCTGGACGGCTGCCTGGATATCGACATCTGGCCGACGCCCTTCACCAACACCTTCCCGATCCGCCGCCTGAAGCTTGCCGACGGCCAGCGCGTGGAGTTGGCCGTGGTCTACCTGGAAGCCCCAGCGCTGAAGCCAGTGCGCATGCGCCAGGGCTACACACGGGTAGATGCGCGGCACTACCGCTACGAAAACCTCGAAGGCACGAATTTCCAGGCGCTGCTGACGGTCGACGATGACGGGCTGGTGCTCGACTATCCCACGCTGTTCCGGCGGATCTGAATTCAATCGGCGTACGCCCAAGGTCGAGCCCGACGTAGGGCGTACAACCGTTCGCGGTTGTACGCCGACTCACCCAAGCCATCGCCCACGCCTTCGTCCAACCCTGGCAACACTCCTACAAGAGCATCTACGACGGGTTCGCACGAGACATCCGGCGCATTCCCTGTAGGACCGAGGGGGACGCCCAGTCCTTGCTCGCGAACAATGCCCCACCACGGAGCCAGATTCGCGAGCAAGCTCGCTCCTACAAAAGCCCCAAGGTAGTTCGTTAGCTTGCTTTCCTACACGCTGGGGCGGGTCCATCATGTCCTACCCACCCGCCGCTCCGATCAAGCCTGCGCATGCCCACCCAATCCCCCTCCAGCGCCGCAACCACCCTGCAGGTGGTTTCCGTCGTCCTCTTCACCTTCCTCGCCTACCTGACCATCGGCATTCCGCTAGCGGTGCTGCCGGGCTACGTGCACACGGACCTGGGCTTCGGCTCGGTGCTGGCGGGCCTGGTGATCAGCATCCAGTACCTGGCCACCCTCCTCACCCGGCCCTACGCCGGGCGGGTGATCGACACCCTCGGCCCCAAGCGCGCGGTGCTCTATGGCATGGCCGGATGCGCCGGCAGCGGCGCGCTGATGCTTGCCTCCTGGGCGACCCAGGGCGTACCGTGGCTCAGCCTGGCGACACTGATGGTGGCGCGGCTGGTGCTGGGCACCTCGGAAAGCCTGGTGGGCAGTGCCTCCATCAGCTGGGGCATCGACCGGGTCGGCGCGCCGAACACCGCCAAGGTGATCTCCTGGAACGGCATCGCCAGCTATGGCGCGCTTGCCATCGGCGCGCCGCTCGGGGTGCTGATGGTCCAGCACCTGGGCCTGGCCAGCATGGGCGTGAGCATCATCCTGCTGGCGGCGCTGGGTTTTGTGCTGGCCTGGCCGAAGCGGCCAGCAGCGCTGGTGCACGGTGAGCGGATGCCCTTCCACCATGTGCTGGGCCGGGTTTTTCCCCACGGCATGGGGCTGGCACTGGGCGGCATCGGCTTTGGCACCATCGCCACCTTCATCACCCTGTACTACGGCAGCCGTGGCTGGAGCGACGCGGTGTACTGCCTGACGGCCTTTGGCGTCTGCTTCATCGGCGCGCGCCTGCTGTTCGCCCAGGCGATCAACCGCCACGGCGGCTTCCGCGTCGCCATCGCCTGTCTGTCGGTGGAAAGCCTCGGGCTGATGCTGCTGTGGCTGGCGCCCTCGCCCTGGCTGGCGTTGGCGGGCGCGGCGCTGAGCGGCTTCGGCTTCTCCCTGGTGTTCCCGGCCCTGGGCGTGGAAGCCGTCGGCCTGGTGCCCGCCTCCAACCGTGGCGCCGCGCTGGGCGCCTACTCGCTGTTCATCGATGTGTCGCTGGGCATTACCGGCCCGCTGGTGGGCGCCATCGCGGGCGCCTTCGGCTTCGGCTCGATCTTCCTCTTCGCCGCACTGGCGGCGATCAGCGGGCTGGCGCTCAGCCTGGTGCTGTACCAGCGCTCCTTCGGCGACTGATCGAACGCCAGGGTACGTAAGCCGGTACTCAGGCACAGCGGGAAGAGCGCCCCACTCCACTGATCAGCCACATTGTCAACTGTGTGAGCATCGAGTCCGAAAAGTTTCGATCCTCTGCTATCATCGCGCCGCTGCGGCCCACCAGAGGCCGACTACAACCAAAAGAACTAGCCAGCACAGGACGCCACTTCCCTGATGACACACATCGGGGCGGGACGCCTTTTTCGTCTTGTCGGCGCTGCACCATTAGCACAAGGAAAACAACATGCTGCAACACCGCATCAGCCTGCTCGCGCTGGGCATTCTCGCGTCCAGCGCGGCCCTGGCCGAAGACCAGTCCACCGCCAAGGGCTTCATCGAAGACAGCCACATGGACCTGTTCTTCCGCAATGCCTACATGAACCGCGACAAGTGGCACGAAACCCCCGGTGGCAAGGCCCACGACAAGGCCGAGTGGGGCCAGGCCGCCACCGCCACCTTTACCTCCGGCTTCACCCAGGGCACTGTCGGTTTCGGCGTTGACGCGTTCGGCATGTACGCCGTACGCCTGGACGGCGGCCAGGGCAAGAGCGGTGCCGCGGGCATCGACTTCTTCAAGCAAGGTGACAGCGGCGAAGCTGCCAGCGACCTGGCTCGCGCCGGTGGCGCAGTGAAGGCGCGCTTCTCCAATACCGTGATCAAGTACGGTGACCAGATGCCGTCCCTGCCGGTCCTGAGCTACGACAACTCCCGCCTGCTGCCGGAAAGCTTCACCGGTACCCTGATCACCTCCAAGGAGATCGAAGGTCTGGAGCTGAACGTCGGCCGCTTCACCTCGGAAACCCGCAAGAGCGCCGAAGGTCGCGACAGCGGCGGCCTGAAGCGCATCGACGTGTTCGGCGGCAGCTACAAGTTCACCGACAACTTCAGCGGCTCGCTGTACGGCTACGAGAGCGAAGACGTCGCTCGCAAGCAGTACATGAACCTGAACTACGTCATCCCGCTGGCCGACAAGCAGTCCCTGACCCTGGACTTCAACGGCTACCGTACCCACGTGAACGAAGACTTCGCCGCTGACAACGGCATCGACGGCACCAAGAACACCATCTGGAGTCTGTCGGCCGCGTACAACATCGGCGTACACACCTTCATGGTCGCGCACCAGCGCAACAACGGCGACTCCGGCTACCAGTACGGCTGGTACCAGAACGAAGGCGGCCTGGGCGACGGCGGCACCACCATCTGGCTGGCCAACTCCTACTGGTCGGACTTCAACGGCGAGGACGAGCGTTCCTGGCAAGGCAGCTACAGCCTGGACTTCTCCGAGTACGGCGTTCCGGGCCTGAGCTACACCGTGGCCTACGTCTACGGCGACAACATCAAGACCGACTACACCAGCAACGGCAAAGAGCGCGAAATCTTCAACCAGCTCAAGTACGTCGTACCGAGCGGCCCGGCCAAGGACCTGTCGGTCAAACTGCGCGGCTCCTGGGTTCGCGTTTCCAACGACGCCTGGCAGTACAACACCGACGGCAACGAAGTCCGCGTATTCGTCGAGTACCCGGTCAACATCTTCTGATGTACTGATCGACGCCTGACGTAAAACGCCCCGTGGCAGCGATGCCACGGGGCGTTTTTCATTCCAGGCCGCGGCGAACGCGCGAGCGCGAAGGGCTCAGCGGCGGCAGCGACATGCGCAGGATATGCAGGCACAGCAGCAGGATCAGCGCGCCGGCCACGCAGGAGCCCAGGCGCAGGCCCATCTCCAGCGTTTCGTTGAGGGAATTGAGCAGCAGCATCGCGCTGCCGCCCAGCATGCAGGCCAGCAGGAGGATCGACAGGATGTGGACCTTCAGGGTCACCAGACGCCAATGCCAGCGCATGCGCCGACGCGGGGGAACTTCATCGAAGCGAGGGGTGGGCATGCTCCATTGCCTCCTGTCAGTTTTCCGTCGAAGTCGACCGACACCATCAGTCGGCGCCGACATACTGGCATAAGGCTAGCTAGCCCGGGCGAAAAAGCCAGGCGCACACCGCAAACCCGAGGCCTGCGGCGGCGCCGGCCGATGAACGGAAGGACTCAGCGCACCACGCTGTTGATGTCGTGGCGGTTGAGCGAGGTGCGCATTTCCTCGTACCACTCCGGAATCGCTTCCTTCAGGCGCTCCTTGGCGTCTTCCAGCTTGAACGGCTGGGTGTAGCGCTTCTTGCGGTACGAATAGATGTAGTAAGTGCCGTTGCGATACAGGATACGGTCGAAGGTGTAGAAGCCGATGTTGGTGCCGTTGCAGCGCGCGGTCAGCACCATGTCGCCCTCTTCGTAGGGCAGCACACCCTCGGCGCATTCATAGGTGAAGAACTCGCGCACATCGTCCCAGTCCACGCCATCACTGCTGGCCCGCAGGAACGCCTCGGCCTTTTCCTCGGAATCATCGGAATGATCGCTGTACCAGATGAACAGCGGGATGCTCTGGTTGGTCTCGTCACCCAGCCAGCTCTCGCCGTCCAGGTACTGCGCGCCACGCGCCAGGCTCGCCTGCATGCGGCGATGGGTCTGGCGGTACTCTTCCAGCGCTTCGTCGAAGGCCGGGCTGTCTTCGCCCAGCATTACGCCTTCGCTACCCTTGATCGCCGCCGCACGGGCCAGGTAGTCGGCGTACAGCGCGGCGTCCTGGATGACAGTGCAGGTGTCGCGGGTCAGGCCCAGGCCGATCTCGGTGAAGTTGGCGCTGCCCAGGATCACCACGTCCGGCTCCACCAGGATCAGCTTCCAGTGCACGCTGTTCTGCGCGCGGAAGTCCACGTGCAGGGTCACGTTGGCGCCGCTGTCGCGCACGCAGAAGTCGATGAAGTCCGGCGAGGTGAAGGCATTGATGGTGCCGACCAGCAGATCGACCTTGTTGCCGTTCTCCACCAGGGTCTCGACCAGCGCCTCGGTCTCACTGGCAGAGGCCGAGACAATGGTGATCAGTTTGTCGCTGACCTGCTCCAGGTACTGCTTGAGCGAGTTTTGCGCGTTAAGGATTTTCATACAGCCCCCACCGGAATTCTGAACACCCGAATTCTGAGGCAGGACAATGGCGGGTTTCAACTGCCTCGTTTCTCCCCTGCCCCCGCAGAATGGGCGCTTCAGGCGTACGGCATGCAAGGAGCCGCCCCTCTGTGGCATAATAGGCGGCTTTGCCAGGCGCGCCTCGACCTGCTCGACCGCAGCGCCCTTCCCGCACGCCCGCGCCCGGCGCGCACCATGTCCAGCCAAGGGTTACCCAGTTGATTTCCACTGCGAACATCACCATGCAGTTCGGCGCCAAGCCGCTGTTCGAAAACGTTTCCGTCAAATTCGGCAACGGCAACCGCTACGGCCTGATCGGCGCCAACGGTTGCGGCAAGTCGACCTTCATGAAGATCCTCGGCGGCGAGCTGGAGCCCTCCAGCGGCCAGGTGATGCTGGAAAACGGCGTGCGCCTGGGCAAGCTGCGCCAGGACCAGTTCGCCTATGAAGAATTCAGCGTGATCGACACCGTGATCATGGGTCACGAGGAGCTGTGGCAGGTCAAGGCCGAGCGCGATCGCATCTACTCCCTGCCGGAGATGAGCGAGGAAGACGGCATGGCCGTGGCCGAACTGGAAGTCCAGTTCGCCGAGTTCGACGGCTACACCGCCGAATCCCGTGCCGGCGAGCTGCTGCTGGGCCTGGGCATTCCGCTGGAACAGCACTTCGGCCCGATGAGCGCCGTGGCTCCGGGCTGGAAGCTGCGCGTGCTGCTGGCTCAGGCTCTGTTCTCCGATCCGGACCTGCTGCTCCTCGACGAACCGACCAACCACCTGGACATCAACACCATCCGCTGGCTGGAAAACATCATCACGGCGCGTAACAGCACCATGATCATCATTTCCCACGACCGTCACTTCCTGAACAGCGTCTGCACCCACATGGCGGACCTGGACTATGGCGAACTGCGCCTGTTCCCGGGAAACTACGACGAGTACATGACCGCTGCCGAACAGGCCCGCGAGCGTCTGCTGTCGGACAACGCCAAGAAGAAGGCCCAGATCGCCGAGCTGCAGACCTTCGTCAGCCGCTTCTCGGCCAACGCCTCCAAGGCCAAGCAGGCCACCAGCCGCGCGCGCCAGATCGACAAGATCCAGCTGGAAGAGGTCAAGCCATCCAGTCGCGTCAGCCCGTTCATCCGCTTCGAGCAGTACAAGAAGCTGCACCGCCAGGCGGTGACCCTGGAGAAAGTCAGCCAGGGCTTCGACGGCGTGGCGCTGTTCAAGAACCTGAGCATGCAGGTGGAAGCCGGCGAGCGCATCGCGATCATCGGCCCGAACGGCATCGGCAAGACCACCCTGCTGCGCACCCTGGTCGGCGAAATGGCGCCCACCGCCGGTGAGGTGAAGTGGACCGACAGTGCCGACGTGGGCTACTTCGCCCAGGACCACGCCGAGGACTTCGAGGACGACTACAACCTGTTCGACTGGATGGCCCAGTGGACCCAGGGCGGCGAGCAGCTGGTGCGCGGCACCCTCGGCCGCATGCTGTTCTCCAACGACGACATCAAGAAGTCGGTGAAGGTCATCTCCGGTGGCGAACAGGGCCGCATGCTGTTCGGCAAGCTGATCCTGAAGAAGCCCAACGTGCTGGTGATGGACGAACCGACCAACCACCTGGACATGGAATCCATCGAGGCGCTCAACCTGGCGCTGGAAAACTACCCGGGCACCCTGATCTTCGTCAGCCATGACCGCGAGTTCGTGTCCTCCCTGGCCACCCGCATCATCGAGCTGTCGGAAAACGGCGTGACCGACTTCAGCGGCACCTACGACGACTACCTGCGCAGCCAGGGCGTGATCGTCTGACGTTTCGCCATCGATGAAAAAGCCCCGCCGATGCGGGGCTTTTTTCTGCGCGCCGTTCGTAGGGCGTACAACCGTTCGCGGTTGTACGCCGACACACTCATGTCCTCGCCGGCGCGGTGGTCAGGATTGGCCGATTAGCCAGACCGGCCCCGAACGGGCTACGGCCAAGGTCAATCGGCGTATAACGCGGAGCGTTATACGCCCTACGCTGCCGGACAGAATCGTTCTCACCGCCCCGAAGTCTGCATCGTCGCGCTGCCCAGACTGACGTCGAAGAACTCCGCCGCCGACGCCGCGAGGTCGCGGTGGATGGCCTTGCGGTCCAGCCCCTGGTTGTCGGTGCACAGGTCCGGCGTTGCCTCCAGTTCCTCCTCGGAACAGGGCGACATGAACACGAAGTGCCCCGCCCCATCGAGCACCCGCAGGTCCGGCTGCTGCGGCAGCTTGCGCGCCAGGGCGCCGGCGTTCTTCTTCCAGTCGAGGATATGATCCTGGTTGCCGGTGTAGAGCAGCACCGGCACCTGTACGTCCTCCAGCTCGCGGGCGCCGTACATCAGGCTCAGCGGCGCCAGCAGCAGCAAGGCGCCGACGCGGGGGTCGGCCATCGGCGCCAGGTCGCTGCGGTCGGCGCGCAGCTTGCCCTTGTCGCTGCAGGCGTCGGCGTCATTCGGGTATTTCTCGCAGTACTTGATCAAGCGGTCCAGGCGCGGTTGCGCGCCCGCGAGGATCAGCGCCGTCTCGCCGCCAGCGGAGTAGCCGATCACGCCGATCTTGCGCGGATCGACGACGCCCGCCACCTCGGGATCGAGCAGCGCGGCGCTGATGGTTTCCGAGACCTGCAAGGGTCGGCCATAGAGATTGCTCAAGGCGCCCAGACGGCTGTGGTCATGCAGGTTGTCGCCAGGGTGCAACAGCGCCACCACGACGAAGCCTTTGCGCACCAGCGCCTCGATCAGGTCACGGTGCGCCAGCGGCGTGCCGTAGTTGCCGTGGGACATCACCAGCAGCGGGAAGTGGCCGTTGGCGGTCTTGCCCTCGTAGGCGACATCGAGGATGAAGTTTCCCAGGTGCAGCGGCCGCTCCGGGGCGCGCGTCGGGTAGAAGGCAATGGCCTTCATCGGCGCCAGGTCCAGCGGGTCGCTCACCTGCAGACGGTGAAAGCCCACGTTCCAGCCCGAGACCGCCCAGGCCCCGCTACTGAAGGTAACGAGCAACAGAATCCACAACAGACGCCTCGCCATGGTGCAGTCCACCCCGATGCGCATCCAGCTCAGGCGCCACGGAGCTCCACCGCACAGGTTGCGGGGCTTCGGACGCCGCCTGGGAGATTCCTTGCATACTACGCGCCAGCCCGGAACTGCCTGGATCGCCAGATGAGTGGTCTCTCTCTCAAACGCCGGAAATGAAAAAGCCCCGCTATGCGGGGCTTTTCCTGGTGCGTCAACCGATCAGGCGGCGGCGAACTGGCTGGCGATGCTTGCCTGGGCGCCGGCGATGGCGTTGCGGCGAGGCTCGTCACCGTAGGCCAGGCCTTCGGCGCGCACCACTTCGATGTCGGTGATGCCGAGGAAATTCAGCACCAGCTGCAGGTAGTTCTCGTGGGCGACACCGGTCGGCTGGCCGGCGTGGATGCCACCGGCGGTGGAAACGATGATCACCTTCTTGCCACCGGCCAGGCCGACAGGGCCGCTTTCGGTGTAGCGGAAGGTCTTGCCGGCGACGGCGATGCGGTCGATCCACGCCTTCAGCTGGCTGGGCACGGAGAAGTTGTACATCGGCGCGCCGATGACGATGGCGTCGGCTGCCAGGAACTCTTCGATGCTGGTTTCGCCCAGGGCGGCTTCATGCTTCTGCGCGGCGTCGCGCATTTCAGCCGGGGTGCCGGCGGCGACCAGGCTGGCGGCAGACAGGTGGCTGATGGCGTCGGCGGCCAGGTCGCGGTAGGTGACTTCAACGCCCGGCTCGGCGGCAACCCAGGCGGCTACGAGTTCGGCACTGAGCTGACGGGAAGCGGAGTTGTCGCCAAGGATGCTGGAATCGATGTGCAGAAGTTTCATGTGTGAGCTCTCCAAACGGGTTAGCCAGGTGGCTGGCGGGAGTAATTCGTCGTTGGAAGCAAGACTACGCATGTAGCCAATCATCGATAAGTCGGCAAAAATGCGATGATTCGTCTCACCAGTAGGACAATCCCATGCAGGACCTCAACGACCTCTTCTATTTCGCCAAGGTGGTGGAGTGCGGGGGGTTCGCCGCCGCCGGCCGCCTGCTGGGGCTGCCCAAGTCGCGCCTGTCGCGGCGCGTGGCGGAACTGGAGGCGCGCCTGAACGTGCGCCTGCTGCAACGCACCACGCGCAAGCTGGCGCTCACCGACCTCGGCGAGCGCTACTACCGGCACTGCCAGGCCATGCTGGTGGAGGCGGAAATGGCCGATGAAGTGGCCGCCCAGCTCAGCGCCGAGCCGCGCGGTCGGGTCAAGCTGTCCTGCCCGGTCGCGATGGCGGAAACCTCGCTCAACGAGATGCTGCCCGGATTCCTGGCGGCCTATCCGCAGGTGAACCTGGAGTTGCTGCTGACCAACCGCCGCGTCGACCTGCTCAATGAAGGCGTGGACGTGGCCCTGCGCGTCCGCGCGCCGGGCGATGAAGACCTGTCCCTGGTGTCCCGCCGCCTGCGCCGGGCGAAGGCGGTGCTGGTGGCGGCGCCCGCGCTCCTGCAGGGACGGCAACTGACCCACCCGCAGGACCTGGCCAGCCTGCCCGTCCTCGGCGCGATCGAGAGCGACCGCAAGGTGCACATGAAACTGATCGGGCCGCAGGGGGAAGTCTGCGAGCTGGCGATGGAAGCTCGCCTGGCGGCGGAAGACTTCAACCTGCGCAAGAATGTCGCCCTGGCCGGGCTGGGTGTGACCGTGCTGCCGAACTACTACTGCATCGAAGAACTGGCGGATGGCCGCCTGGTACGCGTGCTGCCGGAATGGCACGAGCCGGAAGCCAACCTGCAGGCGGTCTATCCGCACCGACGCGGCGTTCTACCGGCGGTGCGGGCGTTGCTGGACTATCTGGCGGAAGAGTTCTCGAAGGACGACTCGCCGTTATGAAGCGCCCTGCCCCAGCCCCATCAGCACACCGACCCAACCCAGCAGGCGCCCGCCACTGAGCCAGTCGATCCAGAACAGCTGGTGCACCACGACGATCGCCCAGAACACCGCCTGGAACGACAGCTTGCGGGTCTTGTGGCGGAACAGCTGCTGGGCGAGCAAAGCGCCCGGCCAGCCGCCCAGCAGCTCCAGCAGGTGCAGGCTCTGCTCGGGGGTGCGCCACGCGTCCCGCTCGGCGCTGCGCTTGTCCCGCCAGTAGGCGAAGAACGCCAGCACGCTGAACAGCGGGTAGAGCAGCAGGAACCAGGCGAAATAGCCGTCCTTCAGCCATACCACGGCGCCCGTGACCGGCAGCGCCAGCAGCACCGCCAACAGCAGCAGGACGCGGCCGATGGAGCGCCGCGGCGGCGTCGGGAAAGCCACTTTCCGCCCGTTGCGGGCCCGCTCGCGGGTCGCCGGCGCTCCCGGCTTGCGGCGGATATCGGGCATGTCGATGGCCAGGCCGGCCAGGCGCGCGTGCTCCGCCCGCGGCCGGCCCTGCTTGTCGCTGCCCGCGACGTAGCACACCTGATCGCCACTCTGCGGACGGCGATCGCCGCGAAATGCCGAAATGTGCAGGAAGAGTTCTTCGCCACCGGATTGCGGACGGATGAAGCCGAAGCCCTTGTCGTCGTCCCAGCGGCTGATGGTTCCGTTTCTTTCCATTGCCCTCAGACTCACGGTTTGACGCTGCTCCAGTCGATCAGGCCGAATTGCCAGGTCGCCAGGATCAGCAGGCCGAAGGCGATACGGTACCAGGCGAACGCCGCGTAGCTATGGTTTGCGATGAATTTCAGCAGGCCGCGCACGGCGATCATGGCGAAGATGAAGGAAGTCACGAAGCCGATGGCAAATACCGGCAGGTCATCGTGTTGGAACAGATGGCGGTACTTGTACCCCGAGTAGACCGCCGCACCGACCATGGTCGGCATCGCCAGGAAGAAGGAAAACTCGGTAGCCGCCTTGCGCGACAGCCCGAACAGCAGGCCGCCAATGATGGTCGCTCCCGACCGCGAGGTACCGGGCACCAGCGCCAGGCACTGGGCGCAGCCGACCTTGAGGGCGTCCTTCCAGGTCATGTCGTCCACGCTTTCGGCACGGATCACATGCTGCCGATTCTCGGCCCAGAGCATGATCACGCCGCCCACCACCAGGGCCACGGCCACGGTGATCGGGTTGAACAGGTAATGATGGATGTAGTCGGCGAAGGCCACGCCCAGCACCACGGCCGGGAAGAAGGCGATCAGCAGGTTGACGGTGAAACGCTGGGCCCGCGCCTGGGTTGGCAGGCCAACAACGATGTCGAGGATCTTGCGGCGGAACTCCCAGACCACCGCCAGGATGGCCGCCAGCTGAATGATGATGTTGAAGGCCTCGGCACGCTCGCCGCCAAAGCCGATGATGTCCGCCACGATGATCTGGTGGCCGGTACTGGAGATTGGCAGGAACTCCGTCAGCCCCTCGACCACCCCGAGAACGAATGCCTGGAAGGCACTCCACAAATCCATACTGCTTCCCCCGCGCGGCTCGATGGCTCGCTTTTTAATGATGTGCTCCGACTGGGTCGGCCCACGAAGTCAGGACACGGACCTCGACAAGGCGTCGGCATGCTAATGCATTGCCTGCCGCTTGCTGCGGATTTAACGAAAAATTCTCATCCAGCCAGCAGCCCCAGCCCGGCCGACTATCGCCCGCGTGAAGCAGACCACCCGAGGCGGCGTGCGTTCGCCGGTCTGCGAAAAATGTCTGATCCAGGGCGATGCCATTCCGCAGCCGCTCTGGCAAGCCGATGGCCAGGTCTGACTGTAAAGCCAGTGCAACAGGTCACACCCGCGCAACACCCGGCGAACCGGGAAAGGCCAGCCTCGGCACGACATTGTGTTTCAGCCACGATACACAGGCTGATTCATCCATGATCCAGGCCCGATTCCAGAGCCCTCGCCGGGATTTCCCTCCGATGCCGGTGTAATGACGGCGCAACAGTTGCTTCACCGCCGTCCCGACTGAAATCTCCAAGTCACTGATTCTGCGAGGGAACTCAATTTCGGCACAGCAACTGCTTCACCGCTGTATCGCTGAGCGAGGATCAGCGCGTCACGCAGGAGTCACTGGCATGTCGGGGAGTATTGCAAGGACAGTCACCGCCGGCTTGTCATGGTTCGCAGTCTTTTGCGCCGCGCTTGCTCTGCTGCCATCGGACGCGACTCAGGACGGCAGCCCCAGCCACGCTCATGGCGATCTGATCAGCCATCCCGGCGTCATGCGGGTTGCTGATGACGATGACCGACAGGCCCGCAACGCGCAGGACAGCGTGCCTCCGGCCACTTCTATCCGGACACTGGAAAACGCCCACAGCCGCACCACCGACACCTTCCGCACCATCCTGATCGCGAACTGCGATCACCCACAGAAAAACAACAGAGCGGCAGCCGTTCCCTACGGTCAGCACGCCAACACCGCTGGCAGCGCAACGCAGCCCAGCACTGGCAACATCGCCGTCGACAACGCCATCATCCAGACCGGACTTGCATCAGCCGGCATGACCTTCGCTGCTGACGGCGGCTACTGGGGTATCACCCAGCACATGGCGATACCTATCCCATTACCTGGGGCGGCCCGCGCCGCCCCGGGGGCAACGACGCCGGCCATGCGGAGCGCCAGGCCCAGTACACTCCGGGCCATCTGACCGGCTCCGACACCGACAACGCAAGCGTCTACCTGGCAGCCCGTGGCGGCTCCCCGCACAACCACCCGCTGCCATCGACGCCGGCTGCCCAGCCAGCGTATACGCCGGCACGTCATCCTGTGCAAAACACGAAGGCCCCGATTGCGGGGCCTTCGTCTATTCCTGCAGGGGATATTCCGATCCACGTCCAGAGCGCCATCCCTGCACACTCCTGCAGGACCGAGGTGGCGCCCAGTCCTCGCTCGCGAACGGGCTGGCAGGGTGCGAGATTGTTCGCGAGCAAGCTCGCTCCTACGAAGAGCCGTACGGCCTGGCGAACCTGGGCGTGGGCTTGTGGCGCCCTAGCGCAGCTGATGCTTGTGCAGCAGCCGATAGAAAGTCGGCCGGGAGATGCCCAGCATCCGCGCCGCCACGCTGAGGTTATCGCCATGCCGCGCCAGGGCATCGCACATCGCCTGGCGCTCGGCGCCGAGCTTGTACTCTTCCAGGGTCACCAGCGGCTGGTACGTGGGCTTGCCCTTCTGGCGTTCCAGGCCCAGGTCGCGCGCCTCGATCTGCCGGCCCTCGGCCAGCACCAGGCCTCGGCGCACCCGGTTGGCCAGTTCGCGCACGTTGCCGGGCCAGTTGTGCTCCGCCATCGCCGCCAGGGCATCGTCGGAGAAGCGCCGTGGCCGGCGGCCGGTCTCGACGCTGTACAGGTGGGCGAAATGATTGGCCAGCAGCGCCATGTCGCCATTGCGGTCGCGCAGCGGCGAGGTCGAGACCTGCAGGACGTTGAGGCGGTAGTACAGGTCCTCGCGGAAGGTTCCGGCACGGATCGCCGCCTCCAGGTCGATGTGGGTCGCCGCCAGGACCCGCACGTCGACATCGATCGGCTGACTGCCGCCGACCCGCTCGAACTGCTTCTCCTGCAGCACCCGCAACAGATTGGCCTGCAACTCCAGTGGCAGGTCGCCCACCTCATCGAGGAACAGCGTGCCGCCGTTGGCCTGTTCGAAGCGGCCGATCTTGCGCTGGTGCGCGCCGGTGAAGGCGCCCTTCTCGTGGCCGAACAGTTCCGACTGGATCAGGTTCTCCGGAATCGAGCCGCAATTGATCGCCACGAACGGCCGTGCCGCGCGCCGCGACAAGCGGTGCAGGGTGCGCGCCACCAGCTCCTTGCCGGTGCCGCTCTCGCCACGGATCAGCACGGGGGATTCGGTCGGCGCGAACTTCGCCAGCAGCTTGCGCAACTCGCGCACCTCGCGGCTTTCGCCGAGCAACTCGTGCTGCCCTTCGTCGCTGTGCAGGCCGCCGCGCCCGCGCAGGCGCGCCATGCCGAAGGCGCGGCCCAGGGTAACCTGCACCCGCGCCACGTCGAATGGCAGGGTATGGAAGTCGAAGAACCACTCGCTGACGAAATCGCCGACCTCATGGATCGGCAAGATGTCCGGACTGAGCACCGCAATCCACTCGGTGCCGCTGCGACTGATCAGCTCCTTGATCGATTCGGGGCGATCCAGGTGCTCGGGCTGCAGACGCAGCAAGCCGACGTCGCAGCTATGCTCGCCGGCCGAATCCAGCTCGCAGCTGTCCACCTCCCATCCCGCTGCCCGGAGCCCGGGCAACAGCCGCCGACAGTCATCGCAAGGATCGACTACCAGCAGGCGTCGAAGACTCGATGCCGCCTCAAGCATGCTCCCTTCCTTGGCGCCATTTTTTTGAAAAACTTTAAAAAACAGTCGTTTGGCGCTCTAAATTGTAAAGCTAGCAATATCTTGACGGCGTCTATCGACCGTTTTCCTATAAGGTCAATGCCGAATCGGTCTCACCAGCCGCGTCCGCGGCGCTTGACCTCCAACCGGCGGATGAACTCCTCGAGCACCAGCTTGTAGAGGTCGTCGCCCAGGTACACATCCTCCACCCCGCAGTCGATATTCGGGTTGTCGTTCACTTCGATCACCACCACGCGATCACCGGACTGCTTGAGGTCCACCCCGTACAGCCCATCGCCGATCAGGTTGGCGGTCTTCACCGCCAGCTCCACGACCTTGCGCGGTGCCTCATGGACCGCCATGGTGCGGAAATCGCCGCTGAGCTCCTCGGCATCGGGGCTATGGTCGTAGATCTGCCAGTGGCCCTTGGACATGAAGTACTGGCAGGCGAAGATCGGCTTCTGGTTGAGCACGCCGATGCGCCAGTCATATTCGGTATAGAAGAACTCCTGGGCCAGCAGCAGCACCGAGCGCTCGAACAGCTCGGCGCTGGCCTTGAGCAGCTCCTGCTGGTCGCTTACCTTGATCACCCCGCGGGAGAAGCTGCCGTCGGGAATCTTCAGCACCAGCGGGAAGCCCAGGCGTTCGCCGACCTTTTCCGGCTCCTGTGGGTTGTCCTTGTAGAGAATCTCGGTGGCCGGCATGCCCAGCTTGTGGCTCCGCAGCAGGTCCGCCAGGTAGACCTTGTTGGTGCAACGCAGGATCGACACCGGGTCGTCCATCACCACCATGCCCTCGCTCTCGGCCTTCTTCGCGAAGCGATAGGTGTGGTCGCTGACGCTGGTGGTCTCGCGGATCAGCAGCGCGTCGTACTCGGCCAGCCGCGAGTAGTCCTTCCTCTCGATCAGCTCGACGTCTATGCCCAGGCTGCGGCCGACGCGGATGAAGTTCTTCAGCGCCTTGGCATCCGACGGCGGGAAGGCCTCCTCCGGGTCGTGGAGAATCGCCAGGTCATAACGGTACTGCTTGCGCGAGCGCGGCTTGCGCCAGATCTGCCGGCTGAAGCTGTCCAGCGCATTGGCGAACAGGTCTTCCTGGTCCTCGCGCAGCTTGTGGATGTTGCCCGGCTTCACCCCTTCGATGTGCCAGCCGCGGCTCTTGCGGAACTCCACCAGCAGCAGCGGACAGGGAAAGGCCTCGAACAGCTGGCGCGCCAGGTCCTGCAACGGCTCCATGTCGGTGCGGCCGAAGTACAGGGTCAGGGTGAAGCCGTCGGTGTTGCCGTAGGGATGGTCCGCCAGCGCCTTGTCGAGGGTCTTCTCCAGATCCTCCAGGGCCAGGCTGTAGAGGGATTTCTTCGCCAGCTCGCTGATGCTGCGCACCGACGGAATCACCTTGTGTCCGCGCGCCTCGGCCAGCAGCGAGCAGTAATAGCCGTGGCCCAGGTACTTATAGTTGCGGCACAGGTTGATCACCTGCACACGCTTGCCGCTGTCGTCATCGATGGGCATCTCCAGGTACTCCTGGGCGCTGACCACATCTTCACTGGGGTAGTAGGACGACCAGTCTTCCTTGCGTTCGACGATGATGAACAGCTTGCTCACGACACCTCCAGGGCACTCGGGATAGCGCTTGCCGCGCATTGAGCCAGGGACAATACTCCGCTGAACGCTGCTTCGACCGCGGGGCTGGGCGGTACGTTCGCGCCCGTCACCCAACCAACGTGCTCCTTACAGGTTAACGAATCCTTACCGGTATGAACCTGCAACTTCGCGCCGCCACCGCCAACGACCTGACCGCCCTGGTCGAGCTGGAAAACCGCTGCTTCGAGTACGACCGCCTGTCCCGGCGCAACTTCCAGTGGATGATCAGCCGCGCCCACGCCTCACTGGTCGTCGCCGAGGCCGACCGCAACCTGCTGGGCTATGTGCTGGTGCTGTTCCACCAGGGCACCTCGCTGGCCCGCCTCTACTCCATAGCCCTCGACGAGCGCGCCCGCGGCATCGGCCTGGGACAGAAGCTGCTGGACCGCGCCGAGGCGGAGGCGCTCGAACACGACTGCGCCTACATGCGCCTGGAAGTCCGCCCGGACAATCGCGGCGCCATCATCCTCTACCAGCGCAACGGCTATCGTCCCTTCGCCACGGTGCGCGACTACTACGAAGACCATAGCGAAGCGCTGCGCTTCGAGAAACGCATCCGCCAGATCAGCGGCCAGGCGCCACGGCACGTGCCCTTCTACCACCAGACCACCGAGTTCACCTGCGGCCCCTCCTGCCTGCTGATGGCCATGGGCGCGCTGGAGCCCGAGCGGGTGCTGGAGCGCCGCGAAGAACTGCGCCTATGGCGCGAAGCCACCACCATCTACATGACCGCCGGCCACGGCGGCTGCAGCCCGCAGGGTCTGGCCCTGGCCGCCTGGCGCCGGGGCTTCCGCGTGCAGCTGCAACTGTCGGAGGACGGACCGCTGTTCCTCGACGGCGTACGCAGCGAGGAGAAACGCGCGGTGATGCGCCTGGTGCATGAGGACTTCGCCCACGAACTGGCGCAGAGCGACGTGGAGCAACTGCTGGTCAATCAGCTCGACATCGGCAGCGCGCTGGAAGCCGGCGGCCAGCCACTGGTGCTGATCAGCAGCTACCGCCTGACTCGCTCCAAGGCGCCGCATTGGGTGGTGGTCACCGACTGCGACGAGGACTTCGTCTACCTGCACGACCCCGACGTCGACCACAGCAAGCACCGCCAGCCGCTGGACTGCCAGCACATCCCGGTGAGCCACGGGGAGTTCGAGCAGATGAGTCGGTTTGGCCGCAGCAAGTTGCGGGCGGCGGTGATTCTCTACAAGCGCTGATCGGTACAACGGCTGCTGGATCGGGCACCCGACTGCACCCTTCCGTGCGAGCCGGTGCCGCCGAACGAAAAAGGCGCCCGCAGGCGCCCTCCTCCATTGGCCCTGGCTCAGGGCACCAACGCCATCCCCACGCCAAAGCGGTTCCACGCGTTGATGGTGGCGATGGCCAGCGTCAGATTGACGATCTCCGCCTCGCCGAAATGCTCGCGCAGGGCTTCGAACTGATCCTGGGGCGCATGCTTCTCGGCCAGCAGGGTCAGGCTTTCCGTCCAGGCCAGCGCGGCGCGCTCGCGTTCGGTGAAGAAGCGGGTTTCCCGCCAGGCGCTCAGGGTCTGCAGACGCGCGTCGGTCTCGCCGGCCTTGCGCGCATCGTTGGCGTGCATGTTCATGCAGTAGGCGCAGCCGTTGAGCTGCGAGGCACGCAGGCGCACCAGTTCCAGCAGCGGGAGCTCCAGGCCGGATTTCTCCAGGGCCTGCTCCAGGCCGAGCATGGCCTTGTAGGCATCGGGGGACTTCTTGGGCCAATCGATACGTGCACTCATGATCTTCTCCAGTGGGTCCGCGAGTTGCGGGAATGGCGATACGTTACCGCCACAGGTCGGCGCTTCGAATAGCCAATTTCCGCCAATACCGGCAGACCAATGGGGCCAATCGACTCTCCTGCCACTGCGGCCGGGAGTCGCTGGCTTTCGTAGTGGCGGACTTCGTCCGCGATGAGCCCCCGTGCCGGAGGGATCGCAGACAGAGTCCGCTCCCACGGAGGCAACGGTCCCTCAGCGATCAATACGCGTCGACAGAATGATCGACGACATGGTCCGCTCAACCCCATCCAGCGCGCCAATGCGGTCCAGCACCGCATCCAGGTCGCGGATCGACTGCGCCTCGACGATCACGATCATGTCGAAGTTGCCGCTCACCGAATGCAGAGTCTTCACCTCGGCGATCTTATCCAGCGCCTGCACGACCTGGTGCGACAGCTTGGGCAGCGCCGTCACCAGCACATGAGCGCGCACCAGCGACTGCGCATAGCTGTCCGACACCTTGATCGAATAGCCACTGATGATGCCCTGCTGCTCCAGCCGCTCGATCCGGCTCTGCACCGTGGAGCGCGATACGCCCAGCTTGCGCGCCAGCTCGGAAATCGACTCGCGGGCATTGGCGCGCAGCAGGCTGAGCAGCATGGCGTCAGCGTTTTTCGTTATTTTGTTCATTTAGTCAATCAATCTGCCTGAAAGGTCTTGAGCATTCTGCAGATTTACGGATTCATTTCAACGGCCGCCTTTGTAATAGTGAGCGCCAAGGCGAGCCCTCACGGCTCGCCATTTCTTTGCCCGCGCGCCATCCATCGATTGGCCTCTGCGGGCCGCGAAAAGCCTTGCCAAGCTGGTTGATGAAAACCGGCATGCCGAACAAACGGGAGCCTCCAATGCACAAGAACCGCCATCCCCACACCCCCGGCAAGAAACCGGTGACCATCTTCGGTCCGGACTTCCCCTTCGCCTTCGACGACTGGATCGAACACCCCGCGGGCCTGGGCAGCATCCCCGCCGACAAGCACGGCCAGGAAGTGGCCATCGTCGGCGCCGGCATCTCCGGCCTGGTGGCGGCCTATGAGCTGATGAAGATGGGCCTCAAGCCCGTGGTCTACGAGGCCTCGAAGATGGGCGGCCGCCTTCGTTCGGAGAGCTTCGAAGGCGCCGACGGCATCATCGCCGAGTTGGGCGGCATGCGCTTCCCGGTGTCCAGCACCGCCTTCTACCACTACGTCGACAAGCTCGGCCTGGAAACCAAGCCCTTCCCCAACCCGCTGACTCCGGCCTCGGGCAGCACCGTGGTCGACCTGGAAGGCACCAGTCACTACGCCGAGAAGATCGACGACCTGCCGGAAATCTTCCGCGAAGTCGCCCAGGCCTGGGCCGACGCCCTGGAAGACGGCGCACGCTTCTCCGAGATCCAGGACGCCATCCGCGAACGCGACACCGTCAAGCTCAAGGCCCTGTGGGACGAGCTGGTACCGAAGTGGGACGACCGCACCTTCTACGACTTTGTCGCCACCTCCAAGGCCTTCTCCCGCCTCTCCTACCGCCACCGCGAGATCTTCGGCCAGGTCGGCTTCGGCACCGGCGGCTGGGACTCGGACTTCCCCAACTCCATGCTGGAAATCTTCCGCGTGGTGATGACCAACTGCGACGACCACCAGCACCTGGTCGTCGGCGGCGTCGAGCAGGTGCCGCGCGGCATCTGGAACCATGTGCCGGAGAAATGCGCGCACTGGCCGGCCGGCACCTCCCTCGCCTCGCTGCACAACGGCGCACCGCGCCCGGGCGTGAAGAAGATCGCCCGCGCCGCCGATGGCACCTTCGCCGTCACCGACTACTGGGGCGATACCCGCCACTACGCCGCCGTCCTGGCGACCTGCCAGACCTGGCTGCTGACCACCCAGATCGAATGCGAGGAAGCACTGTTCTCGCAAAAGATGTGGATGGCCCTGGACCGTACCCGCTACATGCAGTCCTCGAAGACCTTCGTGATGGTCGACCGCCCGTTCTGGAAGGACAAGGACCCGGAAACCGGCCGCGACGTGATGAGCATGACCCTCACCGACCGCCTCACCCGTGGCACCTACCTGTTCGACAACGGCGACGACAAGCCGGGTGTGATCTGCCTGTCCTATTCCTGGATGAGCGACGCCATGAAGATGCTGCCGCACCCGGTCGAGAAGCGCGTGCAACTGGCCCTGGATGCACTGAAGAAGGTCTACCCGAAGGTCGACATCGCCAGCCACGTCATCGGCAACCCCATCACCGTCTCCTGGGAAGCCGACCCGCACTTCCTCGGCGCCTTCAAGGGCGCGCTGCCGGGCCACTACCGCTACAACCAGCGCATGTACGCGCACTTCATGCAGGACGACATGCCCGCCGAGCAGCGCGGCATCTTCATCGCCGGTGACGACGTGTCCTGGACCCCGGCCTGGGTGGAAGGCGCGGTGCAAACCTCGCTCAACGCCGTTTGGGGCATCATGAAGCACTTCGGCGGCGCCACTCATCCGGAGAACCCCGGCCCGGGTGATCGCTTCGCCGAGCTCGGCCCGATGGAACTGCCGGACTGATTCCCGCCACTCATTGAACAGCGGCTCGCGCGGGGCCGGGATCGGGTGCACACTGCCTGATCCCGGCCTTGCGCGTTTCGAAGGAGAACTCCATGTATCTCGCCCTCTACCAGTGCCCACCCGGCCCGGACGACGTCGCCGGCAACCTGCGCCGCCTGGAGCAGGCCGCGCAGCAGGCGGTGCAGAATGGCGCGGACCTGCTGGTCCTGCCGGAAATGTTCCTCAGCGGCTACAACATCGGCGCGAAACGCGTCGCCGAACTGGCCGAAGCCAGCGACGGCCCCTCGGCGGCCCGCATCGCCGAAGTCGCCCGCCAGCACAGGATCGGCATTCTCTACGGCTACCCCGAGCGTGACGCAGGCGGTGCCATCTTCAACAGCGTGCAACTGATCGATCGCCAGGGCGAGCGCCGCGCCAACTACCGCAAGACGCACCTCTACGGCGATCTAGACCGCACGCAGTTCAGCGCCTCCGACACGCCGCCGGCGATCTTCGAGCTGGACGGCTGGAAGATCGGCCTGCTGATCTGCTTCGACGTGGAATTCCCCGAGGCCGTGCGCACCCTGGCCCTGGCCGGCGCCGACCTGGTGCTGGTGCCCACCGCCAACATGCGCCCCTATGAATTCGTCGCCCAGGTGCTGGTACCCACCCGCGCCTACGAGAACCAGGTCTTCCTCGCCTACGCCAACTACGTCGGCAACGAAGGCGAGCTGGAATACTGCGGCCTGAGCTGCGTCGTCGCGCCGGACGGCCAGGTCATGGCCCAGGCCAAGCACGGCGAGGAGCTTCTAGTGGCGGAGCTGGACCCGCAACGCATTGCCCTGGCACGCGAGGGGTACAGCTATGTGCACCTGCGGCGGCCGGTGCTGTATCGCAGCTGAAGAAAAGCTCGGCGCAATGCCGGGCTTTTTTTGTGCGTGATCCGCGCGGACTATGCGTGCTCGCGCAGGAGCGCAGCTCCGATCTGGCTCTGGCTCTAGATTTAACGACTTCCAGAGAAATATCCGCGCGCACCGGAACGCCCCTTCAGGAGGTCGAGTGGAATCGGAGTTTCAGGGGTTGAGCGGCATGGATGCCGCGAGAGCCGCGATGGGCCAGGGATGGCCCTTCGCGGCGGGCCCCTGAAACTTCGATGGAGCGAGGGAACCCCGGCGAAGCCGGGGCCGGATGATGGGGCAAGACCTTTGCCCACTTTGAGTCGTTTGCCAAAGTGGGTCGCCCGAGGGGGCGAAACAAAATGTCCCCGAGCACACCTAAGCGGCGCAGAAACACCCAAGGACAAAGTCCGCTCCTACGAGAGCCGCCCCCCACAATGAACAACGGCGCCCTCGGGCGCCGTCGTTCATCCAGCCACGATCACCCATTGGCCTTCTTGATGATCGCCTCGGCGATATTCGCCGGCGCCTCGGCATACTTGGTGAACTCCATCGAGTAACTCGCCCGCCCCTGGGACATGGAGCGCACGTCCGTGGCATACCCGAACATCTCGCCCAGCGGCACCTCGGCGCGGATCACCTTGCCCGCCGGCGTATCCTCCATGCCCTGGATCAGGCCGCGCCGGCGGTTGAGGTCGCCCATCACGTCGCCCATGTAGTCCTCCGGCGTCACCACCTCGACCTTCATCACCGGCTCCAGCAGCACCGCGCCGCCCTTCTGCGAGAGCTGCTTGGTGGCCATGGAGGCGGCGATCTTGAAGGCCATCTCGCTGGAGTCGACGTCGTGGTAGGAACCGTCGAACACCGAGGCCTTCAGGCCGATCAGCGGGTAGCCGGCGAGCACGCCGTTCTGCATCTGTTCCTCGATGCCCTTCTGGATCGCCGGGATGAACTCGCGGGGGATCACGCCGCCCACCACTTCGTTGACGAACTCCAGACCGTCCTTGCCTTCCTCGCCCGGCTCGAAACGAATCCAGCAATGGCCGAACTGGCCGCGACCGCCGGACTGGCGGACGAACTTGCCCTCGATCTCGCACTTCTTGCGGATCGCCTCGCGGTAGGCCACCTGCGGCTTGCCGATGTTGGCCTCGACGTTGAACTCGCGACGCATGCGGTCGACGATGATGTCCAGGTGCAGCTCGCCCATGCCGGAAATGATCGTCTGCCCGGTCTCCTCGTCGGTCTTGACGCGGAACGAGGGGTCCTCCTGGGCCAGCTTGGACAGGGCGATGCCCATCTTCTCCTGGTCGGCCTTGGTCTTGGGCTCCACGGCCACCGAGATCACCGGATCGGGGAAGTCCATGCGTTCAAGGATGATCGGCTTGTCGATGGAGCACAGGGTGTCGCCGGTGGTGACGTCCTTCATGCCGATCAGCGCGGCAATGTCGCCGGCGCGCACTTCCTTGATTTCCTCGCGCTGGTTGGCGTGCATCTGCACCATCCGGCCAACGCGTTCCTTCCTGGTCTTCACCGAGTTGAGCACGGCGTCGCCGCTGCTCAGTACACCGGAATAGACGCGGGCGAAGGTCAGGGTACCGACGAAGGGGTCGGTGGCGATCTTGAAGGCCAGCGCGGAGAACGGCTCGCTGTCGTCGGCATGGCGCTCCAGGTGCTTCTCTTCGTCGTCCGGGTCGGTGCCGTTGATCGCGGGAATTTCCGTGGGCGCCGGGAGGTAGTCGATCACCGCGTCGAGCACCAGCGGCACGCCCTTGTTCTTGAACGAGGAGCCCAGCACCGCCGGGACGATCTCGTTGGCCAGGGTGCGCTGGCGCAGGCCGGCCTTGATTTCCTCGATGGAGAGCTCCTCGCCTTCGAGGTACTTGTTCATCAACTCTTCGTTGGCTTCGGCGGCGGCCTCGACCATGTGCGCGCGCCACTCTTCGGCCAGCGCCTGGAGCTCGGCAGGAATCGGCTCCTCGGTGTAACTGGTGCCCTGGTCAGCCTCGTTCCAGACGATGGCCTTCATCTTCACCAGGTCGATCTGCCCGGCGAAATTCTCTTCCGCGCCGACGGCCAGCTGGATCGGTACCGGGGTGTGGCCCAGGCGCTGCTTGATCTGCGCGACAACGCGCAGGAAGTCGGCACCCTGGCGGTCCATCTTGTTGACGTAGGCCAGACGCGGCACGTGGTATTTGTTGGCCTGGCGCCAGACGGTTTCGGACTGCGGCTCGACGCCATCGGCGCCGCTGAATACCACCACGGCGCCGTCGAGCACGCGCAGGGAGCGCTCCACCTCGATGGTGAAGTCAACGTGGCCGGGAGTATCGATGATGTTGAAACGGTACTTGTGGTCGTACTGCTTGGTGGAGCCCTGCCAGAAGGCCGTGGTCGCCGCCGAGGTGATGGTGATGCCGCGCTCCTGCTCCTGCACCATCCAGTCCATGGTCGCCGCGCCGTCGTGTACCTCACCCATCTTGTGGTTCACCCCGGTGTAAAACAGGATGCGCTCGGTGGTGGTGGTCTTGCCGGCGTCGACGTGGGCGACGATGCCGATATTGCGGTAAAGCTCGATGGGCGTGGTGCGAGCCATGGCGTGCTCCGTATCTGCTGGTTGACTGCCGGGCCTGCAGCTGCGGGTCCGTTGCCTGTGCGGGGACGGCGGGAAGCGATGCGCGACGAAAAAACTCTGCGCACAACAGGCTCAAGGTAGCGCGTCTTCGTGGCAATTCCAGTATCGCGACGCGGCAGTCGTGATCGTCCGACCGACTGCGTCGGCGCCCGTCCGTTGGCATTCGACAGCGGCAGCTATCGCCTTCCGGGAGCCACCCGGAGCGCCTGTGAACGCCCGCCGCGGCAATCTCGTCATCCAAAGAAAATAATCAATCTAAATCATATGCTTACAAAATTAACTTAATTCTCTACATGATCTATAGGTTGCACACTCCAGCCGTCCTATACGCGTCAGAAGGCCGGAATTCCAGGGCTTTGCCTCCCGCAGACGAACCTCAGGCAGCCGCCCTTGTTAAAGTCATATCTCAAGAGATTTAATTCATTTAAATTCATATAGTTACGATACATTCAGAGAAACAACATTAAACATACCCTCAACCTGCCAACCCCACCACTGGATTGAACCGCCCTTCCGGGTCCATCCTTGAACCATGCCCATTTGCCGGAGATCGCCACCATGAGCGATAGCATCACCATAGATTTCGTCTCCGACGTGGTCTGTCCCTGGTGCGCCATTGGCCTGAACGGCCTGCTGGAAGCCATCCGCCGCGTGGACGACGAATTGACCGTGGAACTGCACATCAAGCCCTTCGAGCTCAATGCCGACATGCCCGCCGAGGGCGAGGACCTGGTGGAACACCTGCAGCGCAAATATGGCAGCAGCGCCGAAGAGATCGCCCGCAACCAGGAACACCTGCGCGCCATGGGTGAAGAAGTCGGCGTGCACTTCGACCTGAAGAAGCGCAACCGCATCTACAACACCTTCGATGCCCACCGTCTGCTGCACTGGGCGGCGGAATCGCACCGCGACGTCGCCCTCAAGCAGGCCCTGCTGCACGCCTACTTCGGCGAGGGACGCGACCCGAGCGATGCCCAAGAGTTGCTGGACGTAGCCGTCAGCGTCGGCCTGGACGCGGTCCGGGCGCGAGAAATCCTCGACAGCGACGCCTTTGCCGACGAGGTGGTGGCCGAAGAGGACTTCTACACCAGCCACGGCATCCGCGCCGTACCGGCGGTGATCCTCAACGGCCGCCAGTTGATCTCCGGTGCGCAGAGCGTGGACTACTACGAGCAGGCTCTGCGCCAGGTGGCGCGCAACGCCCCGCTGCCGGAGTGACAGGCAGCCCCATGCCGGAGCGGCACAGCGTCGCTCCGCCGGGCGCTTCAATATCCCAAATCCCGGAACCTTGCCGCAGCCAACAGGCGCCCGCATGACGCGGCAAGGCTGCCCTCCCTTCGACGGCAACTTCCCCCAGTGAACCCCCGGTCGGCTGCCGCTTCGCCGCACAATGCCTCTGCTAGCGTTATTAATCAGGGCAGATGCTGCTTCAAATCCATGCGGCGAGGAGGTGAGCCATGGCAATGGCTGACTGGCGCCTTGAAGGCGTCGAGTTTGCGTCCTGTAACTGCAACTGGGGTTGTCCGTGTCAATTCAGCTCACTCCCGACCCACGGCAAGTGCGAAGCGGTGGTGAGCATGCGAATCGACAAGGGCCACTTCGAAAACCAGGTGCTCGATGGACTCTGCTGGGTCGGCACCTTTGCCTGGCCTGGCGCCATCCATCAAGGCAATGGCCGCTGCCAGGTCTTCATCGAGGAGCGCGCGACGCCAGAGCAACGCGCAGCCCTGCTGACCATCCTGTCGGGTGCGGAAAGCATGCCGGGTGCGACGGTGTTCCAGGTATTCAGCACTACCCTGAGCGAAGTCCTCGAGCCTTGTTTCGTCCCTATCGAAATGCAGATCGACGTCGATGAACGCAGTGCGCACACCCGCATCGCTGGCGTACTCGAAGCCACAGGCGAACCGATTCGCAATCCAGTGACCGGTGAGCCGCAGCGGGCCCGACTGACGCTGCCGGACGGCTTCGAGTTCACCGAGGCGGAAATGGGCAGTGGCAGCTTCGACGCACAGGGCGGCATCAGGATCAGCTCACAAGGCGGCCACGCACATCTGGCACACCTGCACTTGACGGGACAGGGCGTGGTGCGCTGACGGTGTCGTCGGAGTCCAGCTCCAGCCCCCGTGCGGCCCCAAGGTGGTTGAGCCGGCAATCGGCATTGCTGGTGATGCTGCTGTCTGCCCTTACCGGGGTCGCCTGGCTATTCCTGCTGGACCTCGCACGGCGCATGGCCGCTCCCGGGGGCATGCTGGAGATGGCCATGGAAGGCATGCCGATGCCGTGGACACTTCGCGACGCCCTGCTGATGTTCGCCATGTGGAGCATCATGATGGTCGGCATGATGCTCCCCAGCGCTACGCCGATGTTTCTCCTTTATCAGCACAGCATTCGCCGGCGACTCCCCGCCGACCAGCAGAACCTGGCGCTGCTGCTCTTCTGCGCCGCCTACCTGCTGGTGTGGGGCGGGTTCAGCCTGGTCGCCACGCTGCTGCAATGGCTGCTGGACCAACGAGCCCTGCTCAGCACGGAGATGCGCAGCCAGAACCACTGGCTGGGAACGGCATTCCTGCTGGGCGCTGGCGTCTATCAGTTCCTGCCCGCCAAACGCGCTTGCCTGCGTCGCTGCCAGTCTCCCCTGCAGTTCCTGCTGGCTTACTGGCGGCCCGGCCCGTCCGGTGCGTGGCGCATGGGGCTGGCTCACGGGCTGTATTGCCTGGGCTGCTGCTGGGCGTTGATGGGCGTGCTGTTCGTCGTGGGACTGATGAACCTGCTCTGGGTCGCCCTGATCGGCGCTTATGTGCTGCTGGAAAAGTATCTGCCCGGCGGCACCTGGCTCAGCCGCGCCTCGGGGATATTGCTGGTGCTGTGGGGACTCCTGCTGCTGTACGGCAGCTAGTCACGGCTTTCCATTCCCCAGAAACACCAGCGCCCCGAACCTGTCGGGGCGCTGGCCTGGCCTTGCAGTCAGTGCGTTTTCACACGGTCTGCAAAGCGCCGTTTCTCATGGCGCGTCAGCCGCTCAGAGCGCCGACCAGCCGTCCAGCTGGCCGCCCAGGTCGGCGGAGTGCTCGGACAGCAGCGCGGCATAGCCGCTGATGTGCTCGTGGCTGAGCTCCATCACCGGGTAGGCCAGGACCTGCCAAGGCAGCTGGTCGTTGCCGTCATATTCCGAGTAGGCCACTTTCTGCCCGTTCTGCAGCAGCATGATGGCGAAGTCCAGGGCGGATTGTTCGTCCGGGAAGATCACCGCGAACTCTACCTCGTGCTCGACGGAAAGGTCCTCACCGTCCTCCTGCAGGGCCCACAGGGCGTCACCGATTTCGTCGTCCGGGAAAAGCTGCTTGTCGCGGCTCATGTCACTGCTCCAGTTGTAAGTCAGCGTGGCCGTCTGGACACGCCCGTGCAGGATACCCGTCCTGCGTGACAAGTGCCGGAAAATCTCGCCGGCACCATCGCCAGCCGTGATGTTCACCATCACGGCTATTCACTTCAACCCTAGCCCACCCGGCGAGATTATTCCGCCATCGGGCCCGCGGCCCTCCCACATCGAGTAGCCGACCATGAACCGCACCGACGAGGCCTACCGCATCACCTACATCACCCTGGACGACCTGCAACTGCAGTTCGAAACCCAGATCGCGATCACCGAAGCGGACGGCAGCCTGGCCCTGCATCGCGCGGCAACCCCGCCGGCCGAACGCCGGGCGCTGCGTGAACTGATTCGCCAGGAGCCACTGGGCTCCGCGGCCTGAAGGGTACTTGTGCCGCCAATACATCCCGTCCTCATCTGATCACCCCGGTTCGCGAGCAAGCTCGCTCCTACAGGCATGCACTGACCCGCTCTTCGTAGGAGCGAGCTTGCTCGCGAACCATGGTCTGCACCTCGCGCACAGGGCGCGCTCCTACAAGCAGCACCTGCGGACCAGGAAAGCATTCGAAAGAAAAACGGCGAAGCGGATAGCTTCGCCGTTGTGCCGGGCGCCAGACCCGATACGGAGTGCGCAATTGCGCGAGGGAAACGGACTGCCTGGAGCGGATAACCCCACCCGAAGGCTGGCAGGCCGGATGGCCATCGAGCGATGACCGGAAAGCTCGCCGGGAGCGCACCCGTGGGGCACGCTCCCGGCGCGGACGTCAGCCGATGGTCATCAGGCTGGCGTTGCCGCCGGCGGCAGCGGTGTTGACGCTCAGGGCGCGCTCGATCAGCAGGCGCTCCAGCGGAATGTCGGTTTCCCCACGATTCAGCCCGGTAACGCCAACGATGGCACCCTTGCGCTTGGACGCCTGCTCGCAGACCGCACGCAGCTGATCGGAGTCGCCGTGGTGCAGGATGGCGTCGAAGGCGCTGTCGGTGGCGGCCCAATCGGCGATCAGATCGATGCGCTTCTGCACCTCCTTCGGCAGACTGGTGACCAGCTCGCTCTGCGCCTGCAGGACCAGCGCGCGGCTGCCCACGGACAGCACCGCAGCCAGCTGGGCCAGCAGGTCAGCACGATCCTCGGCCAGGCACAGCACGTGTTCGCGCGGCAGCAGACTGTAGGTGTTGCGCTCGCCGGTCGGGCCGGTCAGCACTTGCACGGTGTAGCTCTGCGACAGCTCGGCATAGCCTGCGATCAGCGCGGCCAGCGCCGGCTCGTTCTGCCCGGCCCACTGGGTCAGCGCATCCACCGCCTTGCTCGCCTCGGCCGGGCGAGCGATCGCCTGCGCGCCGTCACCCTGCAGCTGCTTGGCCACCGCATCCTGCGGACGGGTGGAGAGCAGGCGGTACAGGTACAGCGGGCCACCGGCTTTCGGACCGGTGCCAGACAGGCCCTCACCACCGAACGGCTGCACGCCGACCACGGCGCCGACCACGTTGCGGTTGACGTAGAGGTTGCCGACATGGGCGCTTTCCACCACCTGGGCGATGGTCTCGTCGATGCGGGTGTGCACGCCGAGGGTCAGGCCGTAGCCGCTGGCGTTGATCTGCGCAAGCAACTGGTCCAGCTCGGAACGCTCGTAGCGCACCACGTGCAGCACGGGACCGAAGATTTCGCGCTTGAGCTCGCTGAAGCTGTCCAGTTCGATCAGGGTCGGCACGACGAAGGTGCCGCGCTTGATTTCCTCGGCATCCACGCGGGCGCTCTGGAACACCTTGCGGCCTTTGTCGCGCATGGTCTGGATGTGCTTGTCGATGTTGCCCTTGGCTTCCTCGTCGATCACCGGACCGATGTCGGTGTGCAGGCGCTCCGGCGCACCGACGCGGTACTCGGCCATCGCGCCCTTGAGCATGGCGATCACGCGGTCGGCGACGTCGGCCTGCACGCACAGCACGCGCAGGGCCGAGCAACGCTGACCGGCGCTGTCGAAGGCGGAGTTGACCACGTCCACCACCACCTGCTCGGCCAGGGCCGAGGAGTCGACGATCATGGCGTTGAGGCCGCCGGTCTCGGCGATCAGCGGGATGGTGCGACCCTGGGCGTCCAGGCGGCCGGCGATGTTGCGCTGGAGGATGCTGGCCACTTCGGTGGAACCGGTGAACATCACGCCACGCACACGCTCGTCTCCGACGAGACGGGCACCGACGGTTTCACCACGGCCCGGCAGCAGCTGCACGGCGCCGGCCGGCACGCCGGCTTCCAGCAGGATGCGCACGGCTTGCGCGGCGATCAGCGGAGTCTGCTCGGCGGGCTTGGCCAGCACGGTGTTGCCGGCGGCCAGGGCGGCGGCCACCTGGCCACTGAAGATCGCCAGCGGGAAGTTCCACGGGCTGATGCACACCACCGGGCCCAGTGGGCGGTGGCTGTCGTTGGCAAAGTGAGTACTGGCCTGGGCGCCGTAGTAACGCAGGAAGTCCACCGCCTCGCGCACTTCGGCGATGGCGTTGGCGAAGGTCTTGCCCGACTCCCGCACCAGCACGCCCATCAGCGACTGGATTTCGGCTTCCATCAGGTCGGCGGCGCGCTGCAGGATGGCGCCGCGCTCGGCCGGCTGGGTGGATTGCCAGATCTGCGCGCTGGACAGCGCGCCGAGGATGGCGTTGTTGACGTCGGCTTCGCTGGCTTCACGCACATGGCCCACCACGTCGCGCAGGTCGGCCGGGTTGCGCACCGGCTGCGGCTCGCCAGGGGCGGCGTCGGCCAGACCGAGGATCGGCGCGGCCAGGTAAGCCTGGTTGGTGCTCGACAGCAGCGCCGAGGACAGCGAGCCCAGGCGGTGCTCGTTGGCCAGGTCGATGCCGGCGGAGTTCAGACGCGATTCGCCGTACAGCCCGCGCGGCAGCGGAATGCGCGGGTGCGGCAGGCCCAGGGTGCCCTCCTGCGCGGCCATCTGCTCGACCTGCAGCACCGGGTCCAGCACCAGGTCCTTGAGGGAGATGCTGTGGTCGGCGATGCGGTTGACGAAGGAGGTGTTGGCGCCGTTTTCCAGCAGGCGACGAACGAGGTATGCCAGCAGGGTTTCATGGCTGCCCACCGGAGCGTAGATACGGCACGGGCGGTTGAACTTGCCGTCGGCGACCTTGCCCACCACCTGCTCGTACAGCGGTTCGCCCATGCCGTGCAGGCACTGGAACTCGTACTGGCCCGGGTAGTAGTTCTGCCCGGCGAGGTTGTAGATGGCCGACAGCGAGTGGGCGTTGTGGGTGGCGAACTGCGGGTAGATGGCTTCCGGCACGGCCAGCAGCTTGCGCGCGCAGGCCAGGTAGGAAACGTCGGTGTACGGCTTGCGGGTGTAGACCGGGTAGCCTTCCAGGCCGTTGACCTGAGCCAGCTTGATCTCGCTGTCCCAGTAGGCGCCCTTCACCAGACGGATCATCAGGCGATGGCGGCTGCGCTTGGCCAGGTCGATCACGTAGTCGATCACATACGGACAGCGCTTCTGGTAGGCCTGGATGACGAAGCCGATGCCGTTCCAGCCGGCGAGGCTCGGCTCGAAGCACAGGCGCTCCAGCAGGTCGAGGGAGATTTCCAGGCGGTCGGCTTCCTCGGCGTCGATGTTGATGCCGATGTCGTAGTCGCGAGCCATCTTCACCAGGCCGAGGACGGTCGGGTACAGCTCGTCCATCACGCGGTCGTACTGGGCGCGGCTGTAGCGCGGGTGCAGCGCGGAGAGCTTGATGGAGATGCCCGGGCCTTCGTAGATACCGCGACCGTGGGAGGCCTTGCCGATGGCATGAATGGCCTGCTCGTAGGAGGCCAGGTAACGCTTGGCATCCTCATCGGTCAGCGCGGCTTCGCCGAGCATGTCATAGGAATAGCGGAAGCCCTTGGACTCCATGGTGGCCGCATTGGCCAGGGCCTCGGCGATGGTCTCGCCGGTGACGAACTGCTCCCCCATCAGGCGCATGGCCATGTCCACGCCCTTACGGATCAGCGGCTCGCCGGACTTGCCGATGATGCGGTTGAGGGCCGAGGACATGCCCGCCTCGGTGTGGGTGGACACCAGCTTGCCGGTGATCAGCAGGCCCCAGGAGGCCGCGTTGACGAACATCGATGGGCTCTGGCCCAGGTGCTGGCTCCAGTTGCCATTGCTGATCTTGTCGCGGATCAGCGCGTCACGGGTGGCCTTGTCCGGAATGCGCAGCAGCGCTTCGGCCAGGCACATCAGCGCCACACCTTCCTGGGACGACAGGGAGAACTCCTGCAGCAGACCCTGCACCAGGCCCTGACGGCCGCCAGCGTTCTTCTGGTTGCGCAGCTTCTCGGCGATACCCAGGGCCATCTTGTTGGCAGCGTCGGCCTGCTCCTTGGGCAGACGGGCCAGGTCCAGCAGCATCGGCAGCGCCTCGGTTTCCGGACGGCGGTAGGCGGAGGTGATGGCGGCGCGCAGCACCGACTGCGGCAGGATGCTTTCGGCGAAATCGAGGAAGACCTGCAGGCCCTGCTCGCTCAGCGAGTCCACGGATTCTTCGCCTGCAGCGGCGGCCAGCCCGGAGTGCTCGGCGGGAGTCAGCCCACCCTCGACCTGCTCCAGGTACGTGAAGATCGCCTGCTTGATCAGCCAGTGCGGGGTACGGTCGAGCTGCTGGGCGGCGAGCTTCAGACGTTCACGGGTGGCGTCGTCGAGCTTCACGCCGAGGGTAGTGGTGGCCATGGGTCGTCCTATTGTTAAAAGTTTGGAGCGTGCAAAGCGGCGCAAGGTTAAACCGCCGCCCACAAAGGTGCAACCAGGTGCAACCACTCTTTCGCGACCGGAATTCAGCGCACCCGCACGGTGCACCGAACCCTGCCGCGAGCCACACCCTGGATCAGGCCGACCGGCGGATACGACCAAGGTATAACCCGCAGGGCGAACAGGTTGCACCTCAACGCAAGGCGAACCCGGACAGCATAGGCCAGGGCACGACAGGTTGCGCTCGCGGAGGCGACCGAGGAGATGAAGAACGACAGGACTCGGCGCCCTGCCCTGGCCGCCGGGCAGCACCGGCAGCACGCGAGGTCGACCGGTGCAACCGGCCACCTCGCCGAATTGGTTTACTTCAGGCGTCGTTCCGCGGCTATTTCCGGGAGATCAGTGCGGCGCAGGTAGGTGAGCAGCGCTTCGCCGAAGTTGAGGCGGTCGTTGATGTTCTGCTCGGCGAGAATCTGCAGGCATTCGCGGCTCAGGATCATGACATCCCCCGCCCTGGACGCCCAGACGAACTCGCAGGCCGGCTGGATGCTGTCCTCGACCACGTCCATGCCGAAGGAGTCTTCGCTGAAACGCACGATGTACTTGCCCGTCTTGCGATTGAAACCGACAAAGCCGCAAAGGCCGTCGGCAGCCTTGCAGATGTCGCTGGAAGTGATGGCCATGGTTCCCCCTGGATCGGATTGTTATGGATTGCGCACGCAGGAGGGGCCGCTCTGACGGCGGCTGGATCGTTCATTCCGCTCCAAAACACGGAGCGGACCGGCGCGGCGGACAGCTCTTGTAGGAGCAACGGTCTTGTCCCGGCTGAATCTGTGCCAGGGCTTTCCCCCTCACCCCAGCCCTCTCCCCCAGGGAGAGGGAGCCAGATCGTGCCGGCTGACAGAGTAGTTTCATCCTGCACCGGACGGTCCCCTCTCCCCCTGGGAGAGGGTTAGGGTAAGGGCCAACCCGAGCACAGATGCATCTCGTAGGAGCGGACTCTGTCCGCAAGGGCCACCGCGAACGCACCCGCCCCAACACGGAAATATCGGGGACGTAGGGCGTACAACCGTTCGCGGTTGTACGCCGATTCACCTCGCCTCGCCATGTGCGCCAAGGCCAAGTTCGGAGCTCCGCAGATCAAGGTCAAACGTCGTATAACGTCGAACGTCATACGCCCTACGCGTCGTCACGCCCCCTGCGCCAGATGCCGCGCGATCACCTGCCGCAGCGGCGGCAGGCCCTGCGCCAGGCGCAAACCGGCATTACGCAGCAGGCGCGCCGGCGGGCGTGGATCGGTGTACATGCCGACGATCAGGCGCGTGGCCTGGTACAACGGCCAGGTCGCCAGGCGATGGGCCGTGGCGTAACGGCGCAACGGCCAGGCGCCGCCGATGTCGCCGCCGCGTCTATGGGTGGCCAGCACCTCCGCGGCAAGGCGGCGCTGGCTCTGCAGGCCGAAGTTGAAACCATGAGCAGTGACCGGATGCATGCCCACGGCGGCGTCGCCGATCAGTGCGCTGCGCGGGCCGGCGAAGCGATCGGCGAATACGCCCACCAACGGGTAGCTATGGCGCGGCCCGAGCAATTGCATGGCGCCCAGGCGGCGGTCGAAGCGCCGCTCCATCTCATGGGCGAAGGCTACCTCGTCCAGCTCCAGCAGCGGCGCCATCTCCCGCTGCGGCAGGGTCAGCACCACCGAGGAACGATCGCCATTGATCGGCAGCAGCGCCAGGGTCTGGCCGTAGCCGAACCACTCCCAGGCCACGTTGTGGTGTGGCCGCTCGTGAGCCATGCGGCAGACCATCATGGTCTTGCCGAAATCCTCCAGGCTCGCGCCGATGCCGAGCATCCGTCGCGTCTCGGAAAAACGGCTGTCGGCGGCGACCAGCAGGCGCGCATGCACCTGGCTGTCATCGTCCAGCGTCAGCTGCACACCGTCGCGCTCCACTCGCAGCGAGCGCAGCGCTCGGCCGCAGACCAGCGATACGTCCGGGCACTCGTGCACCGCATCGAAGGCCGCGCGGCGGATCGCCTGGTTGGCCACGAAGTAGCCCAACTGTTCGGCGCCCGCCTGCCCCGCCTCGATGCGCAGCGCGAACAGCGACGGGCCGTTGAGTACCTGGGCATCGCGCAATGGCGAGACTTCCTGCGAGTCGATGCGCGACCACATCCCCAGCCGCTGCAGCTCGGCGCGTGAGGCGTGGGTCAGGGCGATCTCGCGGCCGTCCTCAGCCGGCTCGGCCAGGCTCGCCAGCGGCTGGCGTTCGATCAGCTGGACCGACAGGCCGCTGCCGGACAACGAGCGGGCCAGGCACAGCCCGGCAGGGCCGGCGCCGACGATGGCGATGTCCACGTGCATGGGTGACTCCTTTCGCGGGGATGGGCGGTCCCGGAGTCTAGGTTGGCCGCCCGGCGCTTTCGTTGCCGTGGATCAGTACGACGCAGCGCCGCCCCTGCGGCGGCACGGCGCATACCTCCGAGGAGGCATGCCGCCGCTCAATGAAACAGCCGGGTGCCCAGCTCGCGACTGGCCTCCAGCAGCACCGGCAGGAAGCGCGTCTCCAGTTCCTGGCGCGACACCCGTCCGGCATGGGTGCCGACGTTCAGCGCCGCCAGCACCTGGCCGGCGGAATCCTTCAGCGGCACGGCGATGGAACGCAGGCCGACCTCCAGCTCCTGATCGATGATCACCCAGCCCTGCTGGCGAATCTCGGCGATACTCGCCCGCAGCATGTCCGGCGTGTGCACGGTGCGGCTGGTCTTCACCTGCAGGTCGGCGTGGGCCAGGTAGTCCTCCAGCGCCTCGTCGTCCAGGCCGGCAAGCAGAATGCGGCCCATGGAGGTGCAGTAGGCCGGCAGCCGGCTGCCGACGCTGAGGTCTACGGAAATCAGGCGCTGCGGCGTCGCGGAGCGGGCGATATAGAGGATTTCGTCGCCTTCCAGCGTCGCCATCGAGCACGCCTCGTGCAGTTGCTCGCTCAGGCGGTCGAGGATTGGCTGGGCGGTGACCGCCAGCGGCGTGGACGACAGGTAGGCATGGCCAAGGGTCAGCACCTTGGGCAGCAGCGAATAGGTACGTCCGTCGGAGGTGACGTAGCCGAGCTTCATCAGCGTATGCAGACAGCGGCGCACGGCGGCGCGGGGAATCTCGGTGCGGTGGCTGATCTGCGCGATGGTCAGGTGGCGCTTGCGCTCCTGGAAGGCGTGGATCACCGCCAGGCCACGAGCCAGCGAGGTCATGAAGTTCGGATCGCCGGTGAAGGCTTCGATGCGCTTGGCCGGCGAGGCAACGATGGGCGGCGCGAGGGGCGGCAGGCTGGCACGAGGGGCGTCGGTCATTTCTTGTTGGTCCTGGCAGGCGGGCTCCGGGCGATTATCGATACGGGCGAGCGATTATCGCAACATGGATGGTCGATTATCGAACGGAGGTTGAGTGGCGCGCCGGCCGCCCGGTTTTCGCGGGACCGAGAGGGCCTTCTGATCACTGCTCGGGAACTGTGTTTTTCCTGAACACATCGGCGCCAGACGAAACCTTTCGCGGATAAGATCCGCTCCTACAAGATCAAGGGCCCCTCACCCTAACCCTCTCCCGCAAGCGGGAGAGGGGACTGTTCGGTGCAGGATGAAACCGTAGTGTCAGCCGGCACGGACGGCTCCCTCTCCCTGAGGGAGAGGGCTGGGGTGAGGGGGAAGCGCAGGCAGGGATTAACCCGGTAGAAGACAGTTGCTCCTACGAAAAGCAACGCCGCGCGCCGATCTGCTCCCGTAGGAGCGGACCTTGTCCGCGAAATCCCACAGCAGCACCCGGCCCCGTAGGTGAAACTCGCGCTTAAAGCGGCTCCAGCTTCAACTGCCGCAACCGGCTCAACGTCCGCGCAAAATCCACCGCCGCCCCGCCGGCTGCCAATTCTTCCAGCGACACCGAGGCGAACAGCTGCAACCGTAGCTGCCGGTCATAGGCGATATCGATGAAGTTGAGGAAACGCATGCTCACATCTGGCGGGTAATCCGCCAGGGGGCCGAGACCGCTGACGGCCATGCGCGGGAAGTGCTCGATCAGCCACAGGTAGTCGCTGGCCGAACGCGGCCGCTCGAACATCTCGCTGAAATCCATCCAGGCGCTGTAGCCATCATGGGCGTGGATTCTCAGCGGATGATGGTTGACGTTGAGCACTTCGTTGAAGTTCGCGTCGTCCGCCAACCTCAAGCGGTCATGGATCAAATCGAAATCGTCCGTCGTTGCCGGCCAGACGAAACTGCCCCACTCCTCCAGTGCGCTACTCTGCTCGCGGTAGTCATGGCCGCCATCCAGCGACACCACGTCGAAGCGCTTTTCGATCAGCTCGATGGCCGGGCGGAAGCGTTCGCGGTACAGCGGGTTCGGGCAGAGGTTTTCCGGCTGGTAGTTGGAGGTGCAGACCAGCCCCACGCCCTCGTCCACCAGCACCTTGAGCATGCGCCCCAGCAACATGGCGTCGCCGATGTCATGCACATGGAACTCGTCGAAGCACAGCAGCCGGGTCTCCTCGGCGATGGCACGGGCTACCCGTACCAGTGGGTCGGACTGCCCGGTGATCGCCAGCATGCGGCCCTGCAACTCCTGCAGGAAGGCGTGAAAGTGCACACGGCGTTTGGCCTGGATGGGCGCCGCCGCGAAGAAGTGATCCATGACGAAGCTCTTGCCCCGCCCCACACCGCCCCACAGGTAGACGCCGGCCACCGGCTTGCGCAGGAAGCCATGGCGGCCGGCGAGGAAATCGTCGAGCCAGCTGGCGAGGTGATCCACCGCCGCCAGCTGGGCCTCGTCCGCACGGTAGCCGCGCTCATCGAGCGCGGCGGCGAAGTGCCGCCGGACGCGGTCTGCGACCGCTTCGGCGGATATTTCAATATCAAAAGTCAAAGAACACCGTTTCCGCATCACCCTGGACGCGGATATCAAAGCGGTAAGCGAGCTTCCCGTCTACCTCGCAACGTTTGGCGATCAGCGTCTGCCGACGTTCGGGCTGCTCGATCCGGTTCAGCACCGGGTCCGCCGCGTTGGCCTGCGCCTCGTCCTCGAAGTAGATGCGCGTCTGCAGGTGGATGTTGATCCCGCGAGCGAACAGCGAAACGTTGATGTGCGGCGCCATGGGCACGCCAGCGGCGTTCTTCACCACGCCGGGCTTGATGGTGCGCACCTGCCATTCGCCAGCGTCGAAGGTGGTCGCCGTGCGCCCGAAACCGTTGAAGGGCTTTTCCAGGTCGTAGGCGCTGTCGTACACGCCTTCGTGATTGGCCTGCCACAGCTCCAGGAAGGAATCGCGGATCAGGTGGCCGTTGCCGTCGTAGACGTTGCCGAGCAGCACGATGTGTTCGCCGGGCGCGCCAGGCTTGGCCATCTCGCTCCAGATTTCCTGGTCACGGGCGGGGTTGCCGGCAGCGGCCAGGGCGAGGCCGATGTGCACGTAGGGGCCGGCGGTCTGCGAGGGGGTTTCCGGCAGCAGTTCGATAGGCATCTTTTGTTCTCCTCCGAAACCGTTTCGGGCTGAGCGAGCTAGCGCGGTGCAAGGCGAAAGCGACTGAAGAAGCGGAGTTCAGTTGCCCTGAATGAGCATGACTCGCTCCGCTCGCCCCTGGCGGGGCCGCACTGAAGTGCGTTAGCCGCAAGCGGCTTCTGAAGTCGCTTTCAACGCCGCACCGCCGACGCGCAGCCGGCCCGACACGGTTTCTCAGCGGTTCTCGAAGTGAGTCTTGCGTTGGCCACGCAACACGATGTCGAAGCGGTAGGCCAGGCAGTCCATGGGGTTGGCGTTGCTCATGTCGAGCTTGGCGATCAGCGTCTGCACCGCGTCCGGGTTGGCAATGGACTTGACGATGGGGCACATGGGGATCAGCGGGTCACCCTCGAAGTACAGCTGGGTGATCAACCGGGTGGAGATCGACGGACCGCTGATGGAGAAGTGGACATGCGCCGGGCGCCAGTCGTTCGGGCCGTTGCCCCAGGGGTACGGGCCGGGCTTGATGGTGCGGAAGATGTAGCGCCCTTCGCTGTCGGTCAGCGCGCGGCCGACACCGCCGAAGTTCGGGTCCAGCGGCGCCAGGTAACGGTCGTTCTTGTGGCGGTAGCGGCCACCGGCATTGGCCTGCCACATCTCCACAAGGGTGTGCGTCACGGGCTTGCCGTACTGGTCCATGACCCGACCGGAAATCAGGATGCGCTCGCCGATCGGCAAACCGCCGTGGTTGAAGTTCAGCAGCAGGTCGTTGTCGTGCTCGCCCATTTTCAGGTGCGAGAAGTCCGGGCCGCTGGTTTCGGAGATCGACTGCGGAATGCTCACCAGCGCCTGGCGCGGGGAGCGGGTGATAGACGTCTTGTAGTCGGGCGTGAGGGCTTTGGGGTGCCAGTTTCGGTCACGAATGACGAAGCGGCTGTTTTCCGCGTCGGACATGTCGGTCTCCTGTTGTTGGATTTATAGGAGCCTGTTGCATCAGGCAGTGCGACGCAGTGTCCCCTGCCCGGTCGACGCGGAAAATTGAAAAGATGCCCGGAATCCATAACCAAACGGTTATGGATAAGTCCCCTCGCGGTACGCCTCGCCCACCTCGCGCAGCACCTCCAGGCACCAGTGCGCACCGAGGGACAACGGCAGCGTCGAGTTGCTGCACACCCCCACCGAGCCGCCCGGCTCCTGCACATCCAGCGGCAGCTCGACCATCTCGCCGGTGCGCAGGTCCAGGCGCACCGAATCCAGCGGAGCGATCCACAGCGCATCGCTGCTCAGCACATAACGGCGGCCGAGTACCGTGGACAGGGTTTCCAGCCGCCGGCGCGGCTGGCCCAGGCCGCTCTGCACCAGCAGGCTGTCGGCGGACTTGCGGATGGTGGTGCCGGCCAGCGGCAGCACCAGCGGCCAGTCGTCCAGCGCCGCAGGCGTCAGCGGACGACCCAGCAGCGGGTGCCCGGCGCGGGCCACCAGGGTCATGGATTCGCTGTACAGGTGCTCGAAGGCCAGCCCCTGGATCTGCGGACTTTCTGTCATGCGGCCGACCACCAGGTCCAGTTCGCCGACCCGCAGTTGCGACAACAGGTGCGCGCTGGGCCCGCCGACCACGCTGACCACCATCGCCGGATGGCGCTCGTGCAGGCGCCGCACGACCTCCGGCATCAGCAGGCTTTCCACGGTGGAGAGCACACCCAGGCGCACCGTACTGGAGGCGTACTCGCCGCCGCGCAGGCTGTTCACCCCGTCACGCAGCGCCTGTACGCAAGGGCCGGCGTAACGCAGGAAGGCGACGCCCGCCTCGGTCAGGCTGGCGCCGCTCTTGCCGCGCTCGAACAGGCTGGCCTCCAGCAGATCCTCCAGCTCCTTGAGCGTCTTGGAGATCGCCGGCTGACTCACCGCCAGGACGTCCGCCGCGCGGGCCAGGCTGCCCTGCCGGGCCACTTCGAGAAAACACACCAGGTGGCGGAACTTGATACGCGAATCGATATTCATGGCGGCTCAACGGGGCTGGCGGAACGCGCGGGGCGAAACCCCGGCGTAGCGCTTGAAGAATCGGGAGAAGTAGGCGGGCTCGGAAAAGCCCAGGCTGTCCGACACCTGCTGCACGGTCAGCGTCGTGTACACCAGGTGCCGCTTGGCCTCCAGCAGCAGGCGCTGGTGGATCATCTGCAACGCCGACTGCCCGGCCAGGCGCCGGCACAGGGCGTTCAGGTGCGCGGCGCTGATGCCCAGCTTCGCCGCGTAATGCTCGATTGGCCGGTGCTCGCGGAAGTTCCGCTCCAGCAGGCGGGCGAAGGCCTGCACATGCTCGATGCCGCGATCCTGCTGGCTGGCCTCGGCGCGGGACTGCTCCTGGGAACGGCGGCTGAGCCAGACCAGCAGCATATTCAGCAGCGATTGCAGCATCAGGTCGCGGCCCGGCGCCTGCTCCGCGTATTCGCGGTCGATGGACTCGAACAGCGCATCCAGGTGGCGCTTGCCCTCGCCCACGGCGAAGCACGCCGGTTGCTCCAGCACCGTGCTTTCCAGCAGGCGACCGAGCTGCTCGGCCAGCGGCAGGCCCATGCTCAGCACCCAACCCTGCACGTCCTCGGCGAAGCGAAAGCCATGCACCGCCAACGCTGGCGTGACCTGCAACGACGCCTCGCGAACAGGCATCACCTGCCCCTCCACCTCCAGCTCGGCCTCGCCGGACTGCACATAGAGCAGTTGCACCAGATCACCGTGACGGTGCGGGCGAATTTCCCAGTCATGCAGGCGGCTGCGCGAGGCGATGGATTCGCAATGAATCAGGTCCGGCGTCGGCCAGGCGGCGGTCTCGCCATACAGGCGGAACACCGGGACCGGATTGTCGCGCGCTTGTTCGATCACCGAACACATCCACGAAAAGTCCAAGAAGACTGTTGGAAATTACCTTCAAAGCCCAATCCGATCCACAAAAAATGCAGGTAACAAAAACAACAGGCCACTCGAAAGGACCTTCCCCATGAAAACCCAGGTCGCCATCATCGGCGCCGGCCCGTCCGGCCTCCTGCTCGGCCAGCTGCTGCACAGGGCTGGCATCGACACCGTCATCCTCGAACGCCAGACCCCCGACTACGTACTCGGCCGCATCCGTGCCGGGGTGCTCGAACAGACCACCGCCGACCTGCTACGCGAAGCCGGCGCGGGCGAACGCATGGACGCCGAGGGGCTGCTGCACGACGGCTTCGAACTGGTACTGAACGGCCGTCGCGAACGCATCGACCTCAAGACCCTCACCGGCGGCAAACAGGTCATGGTCTACGGCCAGACCGAAGTCACCCGCGATCTGATGCAGGCCCGCGCCGCCAGCGGCGCGCTGAGCGTGTACGAGGCCGTCGACGTGGAACTGCACGAGGTCACCGGCAATGCGCCCTACGTCACCTTCACCCACCAGGGCGAGCGCGTGCGCCTGGACTGCGACTACATCGCCGGCTGCGACGGTTTCCACGGCGTGGCGCGGCGGACCATCCCGGCGGAGCGCCTGAGCATCTTCGAACGCGTCTACCCCTTCGGCTGGCTCGGCCTGCTCAGCGACACCCCGCCGGTCAACCACGAACTCATCTATGCCAGCAGCGAGCGCGGCTTCAGCCTGTGCAGCCAGCGCTCCGCTACCCGCAGTCGCTACTACCTGCAGGTGGGGCTGGAGGAGAAGGTGGAAGACTGGTCTGACGAGCGCTTCTGGGAAGAACTCAAGCGCCGCATTCCGGAGGACGCCGCGCACCAGCTGATCACCGGCCCCTCGCTGGAGAAGAGCATCGCCCCGCTGCGCAGCTTCGTGGTGGAGCCGCTGCAGTACGGCCGCCTGTTCCTGGTCGGCGACGCCGGCCACATCGTCCCGCCCACCGGCGCCAAGGGCCTGAACCTGGCGGCCAGCGACGTGAACACGCTGTACCGCATCCTGGTGAAGGTCTACGGCGAAGGCCGCACCGAGTTGCTGGAGCAGTATTCGCCCATCGCCCTGCGGCGCATCTGGAAGGCCGAGCGTTTCTCCTGGTGGATGACGTCGATGCTACACAACTTCCCCGAGAACGACGCCTTCACCCGGCGCATGCTGGAGACCGAACTGGACTACTTCGTCGGCTCCGAGGCCGGACGCACGACCATCGCGGAGAACTACGTGGGGTTGCCGTTCGAGGACGTGATCTAACGGCGAAGCGCCGCCCTTATTGTAGGAGCGAGCTTGCTCGCGAACAGAGCTTGCCCGGCACTCCGCTGCCATGCGGTTCGCAAGCAAGCTCGCTCCTACGAAGAGCAACCCGGAGCCGTGTCTGAGTAGTGCGCACAACCATTGCCGGGATGAAGGAAAGCCGAGGCAGGAAGCACCGCGCGCCCCACCATCTATCCTTACCCTCCACACGCAGCCCCGCTCGCCGCGTCACCGCCGGAGGGCAGCATCGAACAGGACGAAGAAAACTTCCTCAGCCACCTGCTCGCCGAGAGCGGCGACGGCGACCTGCGCGCCTTCTCCACCCTCTACCGCTGCGTCGCACCGCGACTCTACCCGCTGGCGTTGCGCCTGCGGCCTCGGCAGGAGGAGGCGGATGCCCTGTTCGTCGACACCTTCCTGCACATCTGGACCGACGCCGACGGCTACCATCCCACCCGCAGCGCCGCGCTGGACTGGATGATCGCCCTGCTCTACCAGCGTGCCGCACTGCCGCCGCCCACGCCCAGCGACGAACCCTGGCCAGAGCTACCGCCGCCGGACGAACTCTGGCCTGCCATCCGCGCCCGCCTGCCCGACGAGGAAGACGACAGCAGTAGCCTGCGCTGGCCGCTGATCATCGCCTGCGTGATGGGCGTGCTGATCGGCGTATTGCTCAGCCTCAGCCTGCTGCTCGACCTGCGCCCCGCTCCCTGAACCGCGCCGGCCCAACCGCCCTACGAGTCCACTCCCGACAGATAAAACCCTGACTCCTGCATGCCATCACCTTGCCAATCCGCCACACACTTGGCATAAACGTCCGAATCTTTTCGCGTAAATAACAAGGAAGTTTCGATGCGCATTCTTGGCCGCGTCCTGCTTGCAGTCCTGTTTCTGCTTCTTCTGATCGGCGCCGTCATCGCCTGGTACACCGCGCATCCCAACCTGCCGCAGTACACCCCGCCGGAAAAGATGATCCACCTCGACCAGTGGACCAAGGCCGATCGCGAAACCTACTACTACACGCCCCAGGGCACCCAGGTGAAAGGCCTGCGCTACGACTGGTTCACCCATCTGGAGCAGCCCTTCTCCAGGGAAAAGTTCGCCAGCCCCGAGAACCTCGCGCGCTTCGGCTTCCTCATCGAGCCCGAGCAGATCGGCCGCGACGCCGAAGACACCCAGGCCGCCAACCCGACCAACCCCGGCAACCTGCCCGTCGGCTTCGCCCGTCACCAGGACGGCGAGACCGGCGCCTGGTACCTGGACATCACCTGCTCCGCCTGCCACACCGGCGAGCTGCGCTATAAAGGCACCGCCGTGCGCATCGACGGCGGCGCCGCCATGCACTCCATCGCCTCCACCGTGCCTACCCTGCGCGGCGGCGCCTTCGGCCAGGCGCTGGGCGCGAGCCTCGCGGCCACCTACTACGTGCCGTGGAAGTTCGACCGCTTCGCCAAGGGCGTGCTCGGCGACCGCTATCCCAAGGGCAAGGCCACGCTCAAGCGCGACGTGCGCAACGTACTCGGAACCCTGCTCTCCACCGCCTGGAACGACACCCACCGCGGCCTCTACCCGACCCTCGAAGGCCCTGGCCGTGCCGATGCCTTCGGGCGCATCGCCAACAGCGTGTTCGGCGACGCCATCGACGCCTCCAACTACCGCGTCGCCAACGCCCCGGTGAACTACCCGCAGGTCTGGGACATCTGGAAATTCGACTGGGTGCAGTGGAACGGCTCCGCCATGCAGCCCATGGCCCGCAACATCGGCGAAGCCCTCGGCGTGGGCGCCACCCTGCGTATGTTCGAAGCCGACGGCAAACCAGTGCAGGGCGACGAACGCTACGCCTCCAGCGTGCGCCTGCGCGACCTCTACACCCTCGAAGAAACCCTCAAGCACCTCAAGCCGCCGACCTGGCCGAAGGAAGTCTTCGGCGAGATCGACCTGGCCAAAGCCTCCCAGGGCCGCGCCCTGTTCCAGGCCAACTGCGTCTACTGCCACGGCCCGCACGTGAAGGAGCCCGGCGCCAAGGACTACATCGCCCCGGCCCGCGTGCCCGAGTGGCGCATGAAGATGGTCCCGACCAAAGAGATCGGCACCGACCCGACCACCGCCGACAACATCGCCGACCACACCTTCGACATCCGCCCGCTGAAGCTCAAGGCCGAAGAACTGCAGGGCATGAACGTCCACCTCTACCCGAAGAACGACGTGCCGCTGGACCTGTCGAAGATCTCCGCCGCCAAGGGCCTGGCCTACGTCACCGCCTTCGTCGAACAGCGCGCCTACCGCGACGCCCACATCGGCGCCGAGCAGCAACAGGACATGAACGGCTACGGCCTGCCCATCGGCGTGCAGGAACTGCGTGCCTACAAGGCCCGCCCGCTGGATGGCATCTGGGCCACCCCGCCCTTCCTGCACAACGGCTCGGTGCCCAACCTGTTCCAGCTGCTCTCCCCGGTGGCCGAGCGCGACAGCCAGTTCTGGGTCGGCAGCTTCGAGTACGACCCCAAGTACGCCGGCTACCGCACCGAACGCTTCCCCGGCGGATTCCTCTACAAGACCAGCGTGACGGGCAACGGCAATGGCGGCCACGAATTCCGCGACGGCTGCCGCAAGGACGGCGCCATCGGCCGCGCCCTCAGCCCGGAAGAGCGCTGGGCGCTGGTGGAGTACCTGAAGGTGCTGGGCAACCCCGAGTACGAAACCAAGCTCGACCCGAACGTAACCACCCAACCGTGGACGCCCGGGCCGAAGTGCGAGTAAGCCGCGCGAGCTAGCGGGCTCTTTGTAGGAGCGAGCTTGCTCGCGAACCTGCTTCACTCCGGAGTCGCCGGGGGAGTCTGTTCGCGAGCAAGCTCGCTCCTACAGCTAGCCCCAAACGCCTCAGCATCACGAAACATCGGACCAGTCCCCTCTCCGTTCAGGGAGAGGGCTAGGGAGAGGGAGAACGCCCAGCACCAGGCCCACCCCGCTGCACCCACAAGGGCCAGGGAACGGAATCCCCTCCATAAAAAAGAACACGAAAGGACCCCGTGCCATGCAATCCCTGCTCACCCGCCTCTGGCTCCTCCTCGGCAAACTGCTCGGCCGCGCGCTGCTCGCCCTCGCCGCCATCGGCCTGCTTGGCTGGGGCATCGGCAGCCTCTACTACGCCTGGAAATTCTCCGGCCCCGTCTCCACCCAGGAAGAAATCCCGCCGGGCGAAGCCCAGCTCACCCAGGCCATCATCGAAGACGCCCTGCGCATCGTCGAACAGCACCGCGACAACACCCGTGTCCTGCGCGACGCCCACGCCAAGGCCCACGGCTGCGTGAAGGCCCAGGTCACAGTCGCCAGCGACATCGCCCCCGGCCTGCGCCAGGGCGTGTTCGCCGAGCCGGGCCACAAGTGGGAGGCCATGGTCCGCTTCTCCAACGGTAACGCCTACCCGCAGTTCGACAGCGCCCGCGACGCCCGCGGCATGGCCATCAAGCTGCTCGACGTCCCCGGCGCCAAGCTGATGCCCGGCAAGGGCCACGACACCGAGCAGGACTTCGTCATGTTCAACCACCCGGTGTTCTTCGTCCGCGACGTCGCCGAATACCGACAGAACTTCGCCGCCCAGGCCAGCGGCCAGAAAGTCGGCGCCTTCTTCCCCAGCTGGAAGCCCAATACCTGGGAACTCCGCCACCTGATCATCGCCCTGCAAACCCTCGCCCCCGCGCCGGACAGCCCGTTGCAAGCCGGCTACAACGGCATCGCCCCCTACAAACTGGGCGAAGCGAACAACATCAAATACCGCGTCATCCCCATGACCGAAGGTTGCCCGGCCTACCAGCTACCCAAGCTCAACGAAAAGCAGCCCAACTTCCTGCGCACCGCCATGTACCAGCAACTCTCGGTCGACCGCGTGCCCGCCTGCTTCGCCCTGCAAGTGCAAAAGCAGGACCCGAGCAAATACATGCCCATCGAAGACACCAGCGTCGAATGGAGCGAAAAGGACGCCCCCTTCCAGACCGTCGCCACCGTCAGCATCCCCGCCCAGGATTTCGACAGCCGCGAGCAGAACCTTGCCTGCGACAACATTTCCTACAACCCCTGGCACGCGCTGCCCGAGCACAGGCCGATTGGTGGCATCAACCGTTTGCGGAAGGCGGTTTATGAGGCGGTGAGTGTTTATCGGCATCAGAGGAATGGGGTGGGTGAAGGCCAAATTGAAAGGCGGGCCACGCTCAATCCTCCCAATAATTAAAACCACCTAACTTTAATAAACATTTAACTGGAAAATAATATGGCATCAATCAAAAAGATCGGAGTCAGAGGACTGAGAAGCTTCGGCTATGACTCACAACTAATCCCATTCAGCAAGCTTAATATTTATGTCGGCAAGAACAGCTGCGGAAAAAGCTCTTTTCTCAGAACATTTCCACTTCTCAGGCAATCAGTTGAATCAGATACCCGCTTCCCAATTCTATGGTACGCAGGTCACGGCGGCTATGTAGATTTCGGAGACTTTGAAACTACTCTTCACGACGGAGGAGAGTCGATTCACTTCGATTTTGAATTGAGCACCCCTCCCAATCCAGCAATAAACATCCCCACATACAACCCTTGGGACGAATCAGACAGGCACACAATAAAGAGCCCAACAGGAAGAGACTTAAACATATTGGCAACTATAAGCCTCCACAAAAAAGACGGCGTACTAATAACAACCATCGACTTCTCGACCGAAAACACCAAGACAACCCTAAAATACTCTGGCGAAGAAGTTATCAACCTCACGTACGAAAACACCAAATTCAATGTACTTGAAAAATTCTCCAACCCATTACACATAATCAAAGGTTCACTTATACCCAAAAGCGCAGTGCGTCGAAGAGAGCTAAACCTGAAATCACTAAAATCTCAACGCATAGTATTTAGCGATACATTGGAAAATGAATCACTCAACGCTCTAAGCAAATATCTTTCAACCTTTCATCACCGATCTAAACAGCTAAAAAACATACGTCAAGCTCTCGAATACATACCACTCAGCCAAGGCAATGAACTATATATTCTTCTAAGAGCCATATTCTCCTCCGACAAACACTTCCTAAAAAAGCTTGACGAGAACCGCAAAGAAATTGTCGACGTTACTTTCACCTATTTATTTGCCAAGAATATAGGATCATTCTGGAGTTCTGCAGACGATCTATTCAAGAAATTCTATCGTGGCGTCCGTTACCTTGGCCCAATTCGCGCATCAGCAGAAAGATTCTACAGATTTCAGGACCTTCAAATCGGCGAAATCGACCATACCGGTGCAAATTTGCCGATGGTTATTAACTCTCTGCGCGAGGAGCAAAGAATCAATCTTGGCAGCTGGATAAGAGATAACTTTGGATTTGAGCTTCACCTGGAAACAACCGGCCTTCATTACGCTCTTTTAATTCGAGAAAACGGAGATTCAAAATTCCATAACGTGAGCGACATGGGATTTGGCTATTCCCAAATACTTCCCGTAATTGTTTCCATATGGATGGAGCTAACCGGAGAGTCTGTTGATCTACCTCGAGCTCCGTCATGGCTACGCGAGAGAGCTTCAAGATCGATCGTTATTGAGCAGCCGGAACTACACCTTCATCCAGCACTACAGTACAGTTTCGGGCTTGCAATCGCAAAAGTCATAAAGCTCTCAAACCATCGCGATTATAACTTCATTATCGAGACACACAGCAAACATCTTATTGATGCAATTGGGCAAAGCATTGCCGAAGACACAATCAAAAACTCCGACGTAAATATAAGCCTCTTTGAAAAGGACCCGTCAGGCTCTACAAAAGTCAGCCTTTCTGGCTATGACAATGATGGCTACCTAATTAATTGGCCAGCAGGATTTCTATCAGCATAACCATGATTATAACCATTAAGCAGTCTCCCAACCTCGACGTTGATGACGCAAAAAAAATCAGGGCTATAGAAAACATCCTGATCTCCCATGGAGAGTGTCGCCATGCCGTCTGGATGCCTGTAGATATTGTCCAAGAACTGCTGAGCGCCAATCGATTCAGCGAATACGCCCAAAGAATCCTCTACGACCTTAGAAGCTCCGTAGTAGAAACACGGGGAATAGAAAAAAACTTCTCCTTCCATGTCGAAGTTGATTTCTCAAATGCAAAAACATTACAGCCATCAAATAACAAAACACTAATCGGCTACTCACACTTAGTCAACGCAACAACACTAAACAAATCAGTATTCCTAGCAGAAAACCTAAGAGACGCCGAGATATTTTCGCTTGGAGCAGAGAGCTATCTATTCCACAACCAACTATATCGATCCTATGGTATATCTCTTGAAAGAGCCCCAGGTGGCGGAAACACCACTTTCGACTATTTCAGCAAGCTGGAAGAGGAGAGTAAATTCTTTTTCTGCATAATAGATAGTGACCTAAAACACCCCAAAGGCCCTATAGGCAGTACCGCAAAAAGATTTTCAGAAACTCCGAGCGGATACCATGAAAAGCGATTCCTTCGAATTCTAGATTGCCATGAAATTGAAAACATAATCCCATTACAGGTAGTTAGAGCGGTGACAAATGGCGAAATAGAGAAAGGACTTACCTACCGCCTTAATCGCTGCAAAGAAGATCGAAAGCATCCGGACCACAAGTCGGGATTATCCATAGACCAAGCCATTGACCAAGACGACAAATATAATAGCGACCACTGGAAACTCTACTACCCGCACAAAGCAAAGAAAGGTCAGACATGGATAATCCCACCTCTAGGCGAAAACCTTCTTTCGCACTGTCTAAAGCTAATGAGCGAGATAAGCATTGAGAAATTAACGGAATATATATCCACAGAATTTGACGAAACATGGATCGATATATCGAAAGATGTTGCATCTTGGGGGGTCGCTGCTAAACGACCGATTCATTAACTTCCCGAGAGCTTGACTCGGTCCATGTCAATACATAATCTCTCCCGGCCCTGTGAAACCATGGGCCGGGTTTAGCAGCCCGAACGATCAGAGTGCGGAAACGCCTAGCGACTTCCGGCGATGAAACTCGCCTGGAATTTGCCTTTACGGTGGGCCGCATTGGGAGACCTTCGGGTCTGCCGGTCCTCTGGTCCCGGTCTGCTAACCCGATGCGGTTCCGCCTCCATTCTGTTTAGCAGCGGAAGGGGTGGTCCTACTGACCAGTAAAGGACTTTCTCCATGGACGATTCACCCTTCCCAACTCCACTCCCCTTCATCCGCAACCGCCGTCAACTTTGTGCCCTCCTGATAGACGATCAGGTCTGGTTCATCCTCTCCGACTTCTGCCGCGTGACGGGCTACCCGCACGAAGAACGCATGGCCAATCGCATGGCGATGACCAGATTCGCCAGGAACGGCTGCTGACCGAAGACTGCCTCGAACTCAACTACGTGCTGGTGAGAGAATCCGGCGTGTATCAGGCGCTGGTGCTGTTCAACGTCCCGGACTACGGCTCGCTGTGGCGCTGGATCAGCGGCACGGTGGTGTCGCAGGTGCGCAGCCAGTTCGCCGCCAATGGTCCGCGCCATGTGCAGTTGCAGTTCGAGAAGCAGTGCCTGGGCGCGCTGGAGTGGCAGGACAAGTACTGGCTGAGCATCAGCGACCTGCCCCGCGTGCTCGGCGGTCGCTCGCCCATCGCCGGGCGCAGCGGCTGGCGCAACTGGGCGAAGCGGTTGCGGACGTAGGCCGTATAACGTTCGACGTTATACGCCGTTTAGCCGGGGCCCCAAGGCACTCCGGACGGGCCCCGGAGCCGTAATAGATCGAGGTGTATCGGCGTACAACCGCGAACGGTTGTACGCCTTACGGTGCTTTGGTCTCGGGTTCGCGAGCAAGCTCGCTCCTACAGAGGAACATCCGCGCGCACAGGAGCGCCCCTTCAGGAGGCCGAGTGGAATCGGAGTTTCAGGGGTTGAGCGGCATGGATGCCGCGAGAGCGTCGTCGGGCCAGGGATGGCCCGTCGACGCGTGCCCCTGAAACTTCGATGGAGCGAGGACATTTTTCGCCTAAGCGAAAAACCGGATGCAGGGGCAAAGCCTTTTGGTTCCTTTTGGGCCTCAAAAGGGACTCGCCCGAGGGGGCGAAACAAAAAGTCCCCGCGCACGCCGAAGCGGCGCAGAAACGCCAAATCGGACCTCAGTAGAACTCCGGCACCAGCAGCTCTTCCGGCGTGGGATTGCGGCGGTAGTCGGTGTGGCGCTGGCGTTCGGGGAGTTGGACGCCAGGCTGGGGGACTTCTTCGTAGGGGATCTGGCTCAGGAGGTGGTGGATGCAGTTGAGCCGGGCCTTCTTCTTGTCGTCGGCGTGCACCACCCACCAGGGCGCTTCGGCGATGTGGGTGCGCTCGATCATGATTTCCTTGGCCTTGGTGTAGGCCTCCCAGCGCCGTCTCGACTCCAGGTCCATGGGGCTGAGCTTCCACTGCTTGAGCGGGTCGTGGATGCGGCTGAGGAAGCGGTCGTGCTGTTCTTCGTCGGAGATGGAGAACCAGTATTTGATGACCTGGATGCCGGAGCGCGCCAGCATGCGCTCGAACTCCGGCACGCTGCGGAAGAATTCCTCGTACTGGTCATCGGAGCAGAAACCCATCACCCGCTCGACGCCGGCGCGGTTGTACCAACTGCGGTCGAACAGGACGATTTCCCCCGCCGCCGGCAGGTGCGAGACGTAGCGCTGGAAATACCACTGGGTGCGCTCGCGGTCGTTCGGCGCGGGCAGCGCGGCGACCCGGCACACGCGCGGATTCAGGCGCTGGGTGATGCGCTTGATCACCCCGCCCTTGCCCGCCGCGTCGCGGCCTTCGAAGAGGATCACCACCTTGTGGCCGGTCTTCACCACCCAGCTCTGCAGCTTCACCAGTTCGGCCTGGAGGCGGAACAGGGTGTGGAAGTAGCGCTGGCGCGCCAGGCGTTCTTCGTGGGTTTGCAGGCTTTCCGGGTGCAGGCCTTCGAGGTCGTAGAGTTCGTCGAACAGTTCGAGTTCGAGCTCTTCGTCGCGGTCGTCGAGGAGGTCGCGCTGCATGCGCCGGGGGAAGTTCTTGTCATCGAGCAGCATGAGAGTTGCCTTGTGCCGTCACTGGCTCATTCATCCGTGGGTGACATTTTCATGACAGAAAAATGTAGTTACGTTGTATGACGAATTCATTACAACAAGGCAAGGAAAACTCTTTCAGAGCCCGATTTAGAGGCCTCTCAGGCCTGACAGGTGGGAATCAGGAAGCCCTATGAAGCGTCACACGCTACTGAATCGCAGATGGCCAGGTTGGCGCGGGCGCATGTGGGGTCGATAAGGCCCCACGTGGAGGGCCGCCGGCTTTGGCGGCGGTTTGTCGAAGGACACGGAACCGGGCGGCACAGGAATCAGGACTATCCCGCCCGCCAGGACTGATCAGGCGTCGGCCACCGGACGCGGCGCGTTGACGTACTTGAAGGTGCCGGACGCGGAAGCCACTGCCACGCCCGCGCTGTTGCGCAGTTCGGCCTCGCAGAAGGCGATGGAGCGCGTGTGGTGCCGCACGCTGCCGTGGGCTTCAAGCACCTCGCCCACTTCGCCGCCGGGGCGCAGGAAGTTGGTCTTCATCTCGATGGTCACCACGCCGCGATAGGCTTCATCCGCCGCGCTGGCGTTGACCGCCATGGCCACATCGAGCAGGGTCATGATCAACCCGCCGTGGGCGTTGGCCCAGCCGTTGAGGTGGTGTGGCTCGACCCGCAGGACGATGCAGCCCGGCCCCTTGCCGTCCGCCGCCGGGGCGTGGCGGAACTGCAGGAGGTCGAGCAGGGGGATGGAGAGGCCACGGTGGGCGGTGTAGAGCTTGAGCTGGTCGACGTCGAGGGGCATGGGAGTTCCTGGCGCTACGGGCGGACCCGGCGATGTTCCCCCCTCCGGCCGGCCGACCGCAAGCCTGGCGGCGCTCAATTGGCGCCGGGAATGCCGGGCGATTGCAATGCGCCGTGCAGGAGCTCAGCGGGATTTGCGGGTGCCGCGCTTCTCGGTCTGGCGATCCACGGCCTGGACGAAGAGTTCCTCGACCAGCAGGGACTGGAGAGGCGACTGGGTTTCCAGCGACAGGCTCATGGATTCGAGCTTCTGATTGACGCCCAGGCGGGCGATGCCGCACAGCAGGATGCGCTGGCCGCCGAAGATCTTGCTCTTGTCGAGCCGCACTTCGCGGGTCCGTTCACCGTCCTGGTAAGTGACCTTGAGGGTTATCGGCGTTTCGTCGCGAACGCTGAGGTTGAGCCAGGTGGCGACATTGAATTCGACCACCCAGCCCAGGCCGGTTTTCTTGGCTACAGCTTCGCGAATCAGGTGCGCCGGTACCGGCCCGATGGGGGTGTTGTGGGTATCCATGAGCGCGTCAGACTACCGGGGTAAAACGGGATTAAGCGGAAGACTCGATTCTATGTGATGCGGTTCCGGTTTTCAGGTGCTTTTTTGCATAAGACCGGTTACAGGGCAAGCGTCGGGCACAAATCGAAACAGCTCTATCTCAATGCTTTCAGAAGGTCGCGAGGGGAATATGGGCGAGCTGGCGCCCCGTTGCCGGACGCGCAATCCGATAAAGGGTCTTTTGCGCTACGGATGCGTGCCGGGACTGAAGTCGATACCTTGCTGCCGCCGGCACCGGCCTGGATGCCAACGCGGCAAGCGGGAAGATCAGCTCCGCCGCGCCGCCTCGACCAACGCGCCCAGCGCCCAGCGGGTCACTTCGAGGGCGTCGGCGTCATCGAGTTGCAGCACGTCCTTGAACACCACCCTCGCCTCGATGCCGAAGAACAGCGCCAGCACCTTGCCCAGGCGCTCCAGGGCCTGCGGCTCGAACTGGTCGCGGACCGGTTCCAGTGCGGCGTCGATCAACGGGCTGCGGCGGTTCTGGCGCACCGGTGCGGCGCCCTCCTCCTCACCGCTGTCCGGCAGCCGCAAGCTGTTGGCGAGCAGTGCGCGCATCGCGCCTTCGTTGTGCTCGATCAGTTCGCTGAAGCTGTGCTCAAGGCACTGGACGCGGGCCAACGCGTCATCCTTTGGCGCGCCGGCGAAGACTTCGGCGGCTTCGGGGACACTGAGGTCCAGCGCGGCTTCCAGCAACAGCGCTTCGACGCCGGGGAAGTAACGATAGGCCGTGGCGCGGGAGACCATGGCTTCCTCGGCGATCTCTTCCAGGCTCGGGTTGCGCCCTTGCCGCAGCAGGCGGTTGGCCGCCTGCAGCAGGTCCTTGCGGGTGCGGCGCTTCTGGTTCGGACGTTCGGCCTTGCGGCTTTCCATGCATCACTCCTGGGGTAATTGGCGCTGGATGGCGCCCAGGTCGACCCATACGTTTTCGCGCTGGATCGCCCCTGAATCGGCGAATTCGACGACATGCAGCAGGCGGAAGTGCAACGCCCTCCCCAGCCCCTCGAGTCCGAAGGGACGACCCGCTGCGCGACCGCTCCAGAACGATTCGTCGACCACGAAGTTCTCGCCGTAGAGCCGACGCAGGGTTTCCACATGGCCTTCGGCGAGGTCGGCGAACAGGCCTTCGTAGAACGGCCGGGCCGCCTCGCGCCCATACGTGGGGCCGCCGGGATGGCCGACGATGTCGTGTTCGACGTCACCGGCCAGGGTGGCCAGCACGCCGTCGACATTGTCGTCAGCTTCGAAGCGGAAGTGTTCGTCGATCCTGCGATCCATTTCTTCTCGCGGCAGCGCCATGGTCGGACCCTCCGGAGGTTGGGCGATGAAATGACGCTAATGAGATTTTTATCTCATTGCAAAACAAATATCTCAATTCGATATTTTCATCTCATAGATTTTCGCCAATGCATGGGCGCAGCGAAGGACCGCGAGCGGCGTTCCGAATGAGTTGGGGGGGGATGGCCGGGAAATCAGATCACGGAGGCCGGTCCGGCGAGTGGCGCCGGATCGGCCCTGCCGTGTTTCCCGAATGGCTTGCGCCAGTGAGGATGGGCCCTGGGGCCCTGTTGATCAGGCCACCGCGCCTGCGTAGGTGCGAGGCCTGTGTTCGCCCGAGCGGTTCTTGCGCACTTCACGGCGCTCTCTGAAGTCCAGTTCTTCCATGGCGTCCATGCGCTCCTGCAGGTCTTCGATCTCCTGCGGGGTTAACAGCTTCCGTTGTCGATTCATACGCACCTCCTTCGTGCGAATGCCTCAACCTTTGGACTAGCAGCTGCGTCGGAAGATTCAACGAATTTCGAGGGCGGATTGATCGAACGGTCAGTTCGGGGGGCCTGTAGGATGGGTGGAGCTTGCGATACCCATCAGCGAATTCACATGGAAACTGATGGGTATCGCTTCGCTCCACACCATCCTACCGGCGGCCACAGGCAGTCGCGCAGGAGCGGGCCATGCCCGTGACAGGCGCCCAATGGGCGCCCTCTATCTCAGCGCAACTCGTCGAGCAGGCTGGCGACGGTGGTCAGCACCGCGCCGGCAAGCGCCTTGGAGCGAGCGCCGTTCCAGCCGGTGCGTGCGTTGGGCGACAGGTTGTGGTCCTTGAACGGCATTTCCAGGGTCAGCGACAGGCAGTCATAGGTGCGGCCGACGTGGTTGCAGGCCAGGGTCAGGTTGGCCTTTCCCGGCGCGTCCTTGGGATAGCCGTGCACGCTCTGGAATTCGCCGTTGGCTTCCAGGCGTTCGCGGAACAGGCTTTCCAGGCGGTCCAGGCGCGGGGTGAACTCCGGGTTGCCTTCGCAGCCGGCGGCGAACACGAAGGGGATTTCCTCGTCGCCGTGGATGTCGAGGAACAGATCGACGCCGTACTTCGCCATCTGCTCCTGCACGAACAGCACTTCCGGGCTTTCCTCGGCGCTGGGCGCGGCCCAGGCGCGGTTGAGGTCCTTGCCGGCGGCGTTGGTGCGCAGGTGGCCGTGGAAGGCGCCGTCGGGGTTCATGTTCGGCACCAGGTAGAAATCGGCGTGCTCCAGCAGGTGCTGGATATCGGCATCGCCGGATTGCAGACGCTCGATCAGGCCTTCCATGAACCACTCGGCCATGTGCTCGCCGGGATGTTGCTGGGCGATCAGCCAGATCTTGCGGGCGCCCGCCACGCCCTTGCCGATACGCAGCAGCGGCAGTTCGCGGCCTTCCAGGCTGTGGCCGGTGGCGAGCAGCTCGGCGCCGTTGGCCTGGGCGCGCTTCACCAGTTCGGCGTGGCGCTCTCGGCTGTAGGGCTCGAAGTAGGCGAACCAGGCCTGGGGCTGCTCGGCGTCGAGGCTGAAGTGCAGGCCGTTGGAGTCGTAGGTGCTGGGTACGCGGAACCAGTCGCGCTGGTCGTAGGACGCCACGGCGTTATAGCCCGGCCAGCCGCCGGTGTAGCTGGAGCCGGGGGCGTTGCTCAGGCTGAACTGGTACTGCTGGCCGGGCTCAAGGCCCTCGGCCTTGAAGTGGAACCACTGGAAGTGCGGGCTCCGGGTATCCGGGCGCAGCGCCAGGCGCACGTGGCGCGGGTCGCTGTCGTCGATGACCTGGATGTTGCCGCTGTCGAAATCACAGTCGATTTTCATGAATTCTCCGTAGGCGCACGAAACGGAAGCGCCAAAGCCCTGCATTCTCGCCCTCCCCGTCGCGCCTGTCATGTGCGGGTGACTTGCACGAACCAATATATTATGGTCGAAATATAAATTGAGTAACGCTATTCCAGAGCCCTGCGCTGGTGATCCCACGAGCACGGGCTAACCTCGATTGACCTCTTTTTCCATCCCGGAGAGCACTGCATGAGCACTTACGATGTGATCGTCATCGGCGGCGGCCCCGGCGGCTACAACGCCGCTATCCGCGCCGGCCAGCTGGGTATGAAGGTCGCCTGCGTAGAGGGCCGCGAGACCCTCGGCGGCACCTGCCTGAACGTCGGCTGCATGCCGTCCAAGGCGCTGTTGCACGCCTCTGAGCTGTTCGAGGCAGCGGCCGGCGGTGAATTCGCCAACCTCGGCATCCAGGTCAAGCCCAAGCTGGACCTCGCGCAAATGATGAAACAGAAGGCCGAGAGCGTTGCCGCGCTGACCAAGGGCGTGGAGTTCCTGTTCCGCAAGAACAAGGTGGACTGGGTCAAGGGCTGGGGTCGCATCGACGGGCCGGGCAAGGTGGAAGTAACCGCCGCCGACGGCAGCAAGAGCACCCTGACCGCCAAGGACATCATCATCGCCACCGGCTCGGAGCCCTCCCCGTTGCCGGGCGTGGAAGTCGACAACCAGCGCATCCTCGATTCCACTGGCGCGCTGTCGATCCCCGAAGTGCCCAAGCACCTGGTGGTGATCGGCGCCGGGGTGATCGGCCTGGAACTGGGTTCGGTGTGGCGCCGCCTGGGTGCGGAAGTCACGGTGATCGAGTACCTGGACCGCATCTGCCCCGGCATGGACCTGGAAACCGCCAAAACCTTCCAGCGCACGCTGACCAAGCAAGGCATGAGCTTCAAGCTGGGTTCGAAAGTCACCCAGGCCAAGGTCAGCGGCAAGCAGGTGACCCTGAGCGTGGAGCCGGCCGCTGGAGGCACGGCTGAGTCGATCCAGGCGGATTACGTTCTGCTCGCCATCGGCCGCCGTCCCTATACCCAGGGGCTTGGGCTGGAAAGCGTGGGACTCGCCACCGACAAGCGCGGCATGCTGGAGAATCACGAGCACCGCAGCAGCGTGCCGGGCATCTGGGTGATCGGCGACGTGACCTCCGGCCCGATGCTGGCGCACAAGGCCGAGGACGAGGCCATCGCCTGCGTCGAGCTGATCGCCGGCAAGGCCGGGGAAGTGAACTACGACGTGATCCCCAGCGTGATCTACACCCACCCGGAAGTGGCCACCGTGGGCAAGACCGAGGAGCAGCTCAAGGCCGAGGGGCGCGCCTACAAGGTGGGCAAGTTCCCCTTCACCGCCAACAGCCGGGCGAAGATCAACCACGAGACCGAAGGCTTCGTGAAGGTGCTGGCGGACGAGCGCAGCGACGAGATCCTCGGCGTGCACATGATCGGCCCGAACGTCGGCGACATGATCGCGGAATACTGCGTGGCCATGGAGTTCCGCGGCGCCGCCGAGGACATCGCGCGTACCTGCCACCCGCACCCGACCCGTTCCGAAGCGCTGCGCCAGGCGGCGATGAACGTGGACGGCTGGGCCATGCAGGCCTGACCTCCCGTCGCCTCTGACGAACGGTGCGTGCGGCGCGGTGGCGCACCCCGCATGTCGCTGCAGGCCCCGGCTGACGGGGCCTGCAGCGAACCATTCGGATTAATTTGCGACTACTTTGTGTACGAACGCGACATGGGCTGTGACTTTCTTCGCTTCTGAAAACATCAATTGCGTGAACGAACACGATGGTGGATGGACCGCCATCGCCATCTTCGCAATGGATTACCGCGCAGAGAGATCACACCATGAATGCGACCCTTCGTTTCAACGAGGCTCTGCTGATCACCGGACGAGCCTTCCAACCCTTCCAGTGCGTGACCTGGGTTTATCAGGGGGGCGACGGCAGCCTCGACCTGTCCGTCATCGACCGGACCGGCACCCGTCTGCTGGGGCTCACCCGCATCCCCAGCTCCGCCTATTCCGACCCGGAACAGCTCGAGGACCTGCTGGTCCAGGCCCGCGATGAGCTGAACCGCGAAGGCTACCGCCTGCAAGAGTGGCACATGCCTGCTTGATTCCAGGTGCAGCCCGTAAAAAAGCCCGGCCATAAGCCGGGCTTTTTCATTTCCGCGCAGACTTTGCAGGAACGAAAAGACACCGGGTTCTTGCTCGCGAACGTTCTCCTGATGGTTCTGGAGCTGGGCGCTTCGCGGACAAGGTCCGCTCCTACTTGGATAATTCTGTGCTGGCGCGCGCCCTCTCCCCCGCCCTCTCCCTGAAGGGAGAGGGAGCTATCCGTACCGGCTGACACGGTGGTTTCAACCTGCAACATACGGTCCCCTCTCCCTTCGGAGCGGGGCGCGCAGCCAGGGTTAGGGAGAGGGAAATCCCAGGCACGAACTTTCAGAGAAAGACAGTCGCTCCTACGAAGGGCCCGTGCGCATAGGGCGTATAACGTTCGACGTTATACGCCGTTTGACCTTGGCTCCCGAACGCTCCGGGGCTGGTCACGGAGCTGCCGCGTTACGGTACTCCGAATTCAGCCATATGCCGACAATGAGTACGGGACAGAGGCGTACAACCGCGAACGGTTGTACGCCCTACGGGAGTGAAGACAGTTGCTCCTACAAAAAGCAATTTCGCAGTCCGGTCTCAAGCTCAGCGCGCAGTTGCCCGCCTTTCTCCGCGATGAATACCAATCGCGAGCCTTGCGCTGCCTCTACGTCGGTCGCCGGCCGGAACTGGTAGCGGCCGCCCACGTACTGCAGCCACAGCGCCCCATCCTGCCCGGCCAGGCGCACCAACCCCTTGAGCCGCAACAGCCCGCGCGGCAGCGTCTCCAGCCAGTGCTTCAGCCGCGCACCATCGAAGGTCGCGTCGCCCTGCCAGTTCCAGCTTTCGAACAGGTCGCCGTGATCGACACCCTCCTGCCCGTGCGGACGCAGCTTGCGCGACGGTTCGCCCAGCAGCAATTCATCGGGAATCTGCGCCTGGATGGTCTCCAGCACCCGAGCGCCACGGCCGAAGCGCTCGCGTTGCGCCGCCAGCGTTTCGGCATCCAGCAGGTCGCACTTGTTCAGCAGCAGCAGATCGGCGGCGGCAGCCTGCATGCGTTCCAGCCGGGCGTACTCGCCTTCCAGCGGTTCGCGGCGGGCGGCGTCGACCACCGTGAGCACCGCGTCCAGATGCAGGCGCTTGCGCAGTTTGGGATAACCCAGGGTCTGCACGATGCGCTGCGGATCGGACACGCCGCTGCATTCGATCACCACCTGCTCCAGCGGCGGGTTCATGTTCGCCAGGCGCTCCAGCTGCGCCAGCAGGTCATCCTGCACGCTGCAGCAGATGCAGCCGTTCTCCAGGCTGTACACCGCCTCGGTCTGCTCGGCGATCATCCCGGCGTCGATGTTCAGCTCGCCGAAATCGTTGACGATCACCGCCAGCCGCCGGCCCTCGCAGCGCTCCAGCAGGTTGCGCAGCAGCGTGGTCTTGCCGGCTCCGAGAAAGCCGGCGACCACCGTCACCGGAATGCTCGCCGCACTCATGCGTTGACGCCTTCGATGCGTGGCGGCTCGCCCTTCCATACGGCTTCCAGCGGGGTGTCGCTGAACTGGCCGAGACGGTCGTACACCGGGCGCCCTTCGACGAAGGTCAGTTGCACCTCGGTGCGGTGGATGTAGTTGCGCGCAGGCGCCGCGAACAGGTCGCGGTCGAGCACGATGAAGTCCGCCGACTTGCCCGCCTCCAGGCTGCCGGTCAGGTGCTCCAGGCCCATGGCGTAGGCGCCATTGAGGGTCGCCACGCGGATCGCCTGCTCCAGGCTGATCGGCTCGCCGAAGCAGGCCGGGTCGTCGTTCCAGGGGTTCTGCCGGGTGACCAGGGTTTCCAGCGCCAGCCAGGGGTCGATGGACGCCACCGGCCAGTCGGTGCCGAACACCGCGATGCCGCCGGCGGCCAGTACGCCCTTGAAGTCGTAGATGCGCTTGAGGCGGTCCGGGCCATAACCGGAGCGCGCGCCGCTGGCGAAGGGCGTCGGGTACCAGGCCGCCGGGGAGAACTCGGCGATCACGTCCAGTTCGCGGAAGCGCCTGAGGTTGCCCGGATGCAGGATGGTGCTGTGCGCGCACTGGTGGCGCACGCCGCTGAAGCCGTTGCGCCGACGCGCCTCGGCCACCGCATCGAGGAACACGTCGGACGCTGCATCGCCGGTGCAGTGGGCGATGACGCGGATGCCGCGACGGTCCATGTCCACCACCATGTCGGTGATGTGCTCGGGGGTCAGGTTGAGCTTGCCGCGCCAGGCGTTCCCGCCCGGCCCGTCTTCACCTGGCCAAGGCGTAATCAGGAAGGAAGAGCGCGGCTCCACGGTGCCGTCGAAGTGGAACTTCACCGCGTTCGCCGACAGCCGCGCGCTGCGGTAGTAGTGACGCTCGCCGCTGAGCAGTTCCCAGCGCCGGCGCACCGGGAAGATGTCGTCCTGCCAGCTGATCGCCGCTTCCACGCGCAGGGTCAGTTGCCCGGCGTCGTCCAGGTGCTTGAGGGCGTCCAGGCGGTTCTCGCAGACGTGCACATACTTGGCTGCGGTGACGCCACGGGAGCTCTGGAAGTGCACGCCGTCGCGGTAAGACTGGCGCAACACCTTGGCCGGGGTCGGCGGCATGGCGGCGTGGATCAGCGCGTAGGCGCCGTCGATCATCAGGCCCTTGGGCTCGCCGGTGAGCTCGTCGCGCTCCAGGTAGCCATTGCGCGGATCGGGCGTGTCGGCGTCGATGCCGGCCAGCTCCAGCGCGCGGGAGTTGACCATCATGGTGCCCCACATGCGGTCGAGCAGCGCCACCGGGCGGTCCGGCATGATGCTGTCGAGCCACTCGCGGCCTGGCTTCAGCCCCGCCTCGCGGAAGGTGTAGCGGACCCAGTACTGGCCGTAGATCCAGCCGTCGCCGGGGTGGCTGGCGGCGTAGTCGCGGATGGCCTTGGCCAGCTGCTCCGGGGTCGGGTCCTCGATGCCGACGTCGAGGTCGTCGGCGTAGCGCGGCGCCAGGGCGAGGTCCGGGTGGGTGTGCATGTCGTGCAGGCCGGGCATGCAGAAGGCGCCGTCCAGATCGCGCACCAGGGTATCCGGGCCGACCAGGTGTTCCATCTCCTCGCGACGCCCCACCGCCAGCAGGCGGCCATCGCGGATGGCCACCGCCTCGGCCCAGGGCTGGGCGGGGTCGAGGGTGTAGAAGCGGCCGTTGTGCAGCAGCAGTTCGGCGAAGCGGTCGGTGGGGGAATTGGAGGAGCGGAAGCGGTCCGGAGCGGTCATGGGAAGCCCTTGTAGTTCTTGTCCGTAGGCGCAGTATAGGGCTCGGCTTTTACCGCTCGACTAGCATAAGATGACAACTCGCTAGCACAAGATGACAATCTCTTAGCCGACCAGAACGCCGCCATGCCCACCGCGTCCTTCGACATCGATTACGCCGCCCGCCAGCTGTTCCGTCACTTCCTTGAAGAATGGCAGGCGCGCCCCGCCCTGCCGGCGCTGGCACCGCTGCTCGGCGGCCTGGGGCTGCCGCCAGGCGGTGAAGCGGCCGCCGCCGAGATGAACTTCGCCCGCTATTACCGCCTGCTGCAACAGGCCGCCGGGCTGCTGGGTTCCAGCGACTTCTTCCTGCGCCTCGGCCAGCGCTACAACCTCTACGACCTGGGCGTGATCGGCTATGCGCTGATCAGCGCGGCCAACCTAAGGCGTTCCTGGGACATATCCCTCGGCCAGCCGTCCAGCCTGATGCCGCACCCGATCCACACCCAGCGCGACGAAGACGCCAGCCACATCCGCCTGACCCTGCAACTGCCGCCGTTCAGCGAGGTGGAGCGCAACGCGCTGTGCGAGGAATGGCTGAGCAGCACCTGGCGCTGGCTGTGTCAGCGCTTGCCGGAGCTGGAAGACTGCACCGGCATGCAGGTCCACCTACCCTACCCGCCGCCGGCCCATGCGAAGGTCTACCAGGAGCTGTTCCCCGGGCAGTGCCGGTTCAACGCCGCCCAGGCGGAACTGTGGATTCCCCGGGAATTCCACGACCGCCCCTTTTCCACCGCCAACCCGACGGTGACGCGCCTGTGCCAGGCCCAGGGCGCGGCGACCCTGGCCAGCTTCGAGCGCGGCCAGACACTGCCGGACGACGTGCGTTTCTATCTGCTGCAGAACGCCCGCATCCCCCTGCCCGACCTGGAACAGACCGCCGCCTGGCTGCGCATGCCGCCCTACACGCTGCAACGGCGGTTGCGCGCGGATGGGCTGACCTTCAAGGGCATCGTGCTGGAGGTGCGCATGGCGCTGGCCCAGCGCTACCTGCTGGCCAGCCGCATGGCCTTGCAGGAGATCGCCTTCCTGCTCGGCTACGAGCATGTGACCAGCTTCCACCGGGCATTCCAGCGCTACACCGGAACGACGCCGGAGCGGTTTCGCGCCGAGGGTGGGAAGCGCGAGGCGTAGGCTGTGGAGCCGCCCCTCTCCGTCTCACGGGAGAGAGGCGATCCGGTGCATCACGCCTGTAACTGATTGCCGATCGGCAAGGTGCGGATGCGCTTGCCGGTGGCGGCGAACAGCGCGTTGGCCAGCGCCGGCGCCAGCGGCGGCACGCCGGGCTCGCCAACCCCGGTCGGCGGTACCGCGGACGGCACGATGTGCACCTCCACCACCGGCATCTCGTTGATGCGCAGGACCTGGAAGTCGTGGAAGTTGGACTGGTCGACCTTCCCGTCCGTCAGGGTGATGGCGCTGTGCAGCGCCGCCGACAGGGCGAAGCCGATGCCGCCTTCCATCTGCGCCGTGATCACGTCCGGGTTGATCGCCAGGCCGCAGTCCACCGCGCAGACCACGCGGTCCACCTTGAAGCTGTGGTCTGCCTTGACCGTCACCTCCACCACCTGGGCCACGAAGCTGCCGAACGACTCGTGCACGGCGATGCCCCGGCCGCGCTGCTCGCCCTCGGCGCCCTTCGCCAGCGGCGCCTTCCAGTTGGCCCGCTGCGCCGCCAGCTCCAGTACGCCGCGATGGCGGGGATAGTCCTTGAGCAGGGCGTGGCGGAACTCGTAGGGGTCCTTGCCAGCAGCGATGGCGGCCTCGTCCACCAGCGTCTCGGTGGAGAACGCCGTATGGGTATGCCCCACGGAGCGCCACCACTGGGTCGGCACCGTGACGTTCTCGGCCAGCGCCTGCTCGACGCGCAGGTTGGGCACCGCATAGGGTAGGTCGTCCGCGCCCTCCACGGCGATCTTGTCGATGCCATCCTTGACCATGATCTTCTCGAACGGCGTGCCGAGGATGAAGGACTGGCCGACCAGGCGCTGCTCCCAGCCCACGAGGTTGCCCGAAGCATCCACCGCCAGCCGTGCGCGGTGCAGGAACGCCGGGCGGTAATAGCCGCCACGGGTATCGTCCTCGCGGGTCCAGACCATCTTCACCGGCGCCTTGATGCCCTGCTCATGGGCGGCCTTGGCGATCGCCGCAGCCTCCAGCACGTAGTCCGAATGCGGATTGGCGCGCCGGCCGAAGCTGCCGCCAGCGTACAGCTGGGTGATCGACACCTGCTCCGGCTTGACGCCCAGCAACTGCGCCACCGCCGCCTGGTCGGCGGTCTGCCACTGCTCGCCATTCCAGATCTGGCAGCCACCGTCATCCTTGAGCTGAACCACGCAGTTCAACGGTTCCATCGCCGCGTGGGCCAGGAACGGGAACTCGTACTCCGCCTCGATGAGCTTGGCCGGCTGCTTCAGGGCCTTGTCGACATCGCCCACGTTGCGCGCCACCAAACCGGGCTTGCCGGCCATCTCGCGGTACTGGGCGAAGATTTCCTTGCTGCCCATCTTGAACGCCTTGCTCTCGTCCCACTCGACCTGCAAGGCATCACGACCCTGGCGGGCGGCCCAGGTGTTCTTGGCCAGCACGGCCACACCGGCGAAGCGCCTGTCGCTGCCGGGGAACTGCACCACCGCGACCACGCCGGGCACCGCCTTGGCCTTGGTCGAGTCAACCTTGGCCGGTACCCCGCCGAAGCGTGGCGGGTGGGCGACCACGGCCACCAGCATGTCCGGCAGGTGGATGTCCTGGGTGAACACCGCCGAGCCATCGGTCTTGCCGCTGCTGTCGATGCGCGCCAGCTTCGCCTGGCCGATCAGCTTGAAGTCCTTCGGGTCCTTCAGCTTCACTTCGGCGGGCACCGGCTGCTTGGCCGCCGCCTCGGCCAGTTCGCCGAAGCCGGCCTTGTGTCCGGAAGCGGCGTGGGTCACCACGCCGTCATGCACTTCGATCTGAGCGGCGGGCACCTTCCATTGCTCGGCGGCGGCGGCCACCAGCATGGCGCGCGCGCTGGCGCCGGCCTTGCGCATCTGCTCGAAGGAGTTGGCGGTGGCGGTACTGCCGCCGGTGCCCTGCAGATTGCCGAAGGCCAGGTTGGCGTAGCGCTTGGCATCGGCCGGCGCGCCTTCCACGCGCACATGGGCCCAGTCGGCATCCAGTTCCTCGGCCACCAGCGTGGCGAGGCCCGTATAGCTGCCCTGCCCCATTTCCACGTGCTTGGCGATCACCGTCACCGTGCCGTCGGGGGCGATGCGCACGAAGGCGTTGGGTTCGAAATCACCGGCCGCCTGCGCCTCGCCCATGCGCGCGAGCAGCGGCGCGAAGTAGATGCCCAGAGCCAGGCCACCGGCGCCCCGGAGGAAATGCCGGCGGCTGAGATTGAAGATGCCGCGCTGCTGCGCCTCTTCCTGATCGATGCGGGTATCGCGCATGTCGAAGCTCCTCAGGCCAGGGTCTTGGCGGCGTCGTGGATGGCCGCGCGAATCCGCGCGTAGGTGGCGCAGCGGCAGATGTTGCCGCTCATGGCCGTGTCGATGTCGGCATCGCTGGGCGCCTTGTTGGAGGCAAGGAGCGCGGTGGCGGACATGATCTGCCCGGACTGGCAGTAACCGCACTGCACCACGTCCAGCCGCCGCCAGGCGTCCTGGACGGCCTTGCCGGCGGGCTGCTCGTTCACCGCCTCGATGGTGGTGACCTTCTTGCCCGCCACCGCCGCCAGCGGCGTGACGCAGGAGCGGGTCGGCTGGCCGTCGATGTGCACCGTGCAGGCGCCGCACAGCGCCATGCCGCAGCCGTACTTGGTGCCGGTCAGCCCGGCGATGTCGCGCAGGGCCCAGAGCAGCGGCATCTCGCCGGGCGCGTCGAATTCATGGTCCTTGCCGTTCAGGTTCACGGTAATCATCTGCGAGTTCACCTCTTCCTCGGGTGATGGGGCGGCCAGAACCCGCAGGTTCCGGCACGGATCGATTCAGCCTAGGCGCTATGCCCGGCACGCGCCGCGACGATACGCGAAGAAAGCGCCGAGCGGTTTGCCTGGTCCTGCGCAGACTTGCCTGAAACTGCCGGCGTTCGACTCAGGCCTCCGCGCCCTCGCCCAGCGCCATCGATGCCCGTGGACGCGGTCGCTCGCTGCGATCCCAGCCATAGCGGCGCGCAAACCGGCCCTTCACCGCCTGGGTCAGCACCATGTATCCCGCCAGGATGCCCGCCAGCCACGGCCAGTACGCCAGCGGCAGCGCCTGCATGTGGAACGAATGGGCCAGCGGCCCCATGGGCAGGAAGATCGCCACGGCAACCAGCGCCAGGGTCATGCCCAGCAGCGGCCAGGCCGCGCGGCTCTGCAGGAACGGAATGCGCCGGGTGCGGATCATGTGCACCACCAGCAGCTGCGAGATCAGCCCCTCGACGAACCAGCCGGATTGGAACAGCGCCTGGTGCTGCGGCGCATTGGCGCCCAGGGCGAACCACAGGACCAGGAAGGTGGCAATGTCGAACAGCGAACTGATCGGCCCGAAGAACACCATGAAGCGCCCCAGCCCGCCGGGATTCCATTGCTGCGGGCTGCGCAGCTGCTCGTCATCGACGTGGTCGAAGGGAATGGCGATCTGCGACAGGTCGTACAGCAGGTTCTGCACCAACAGCTGCAACGGCAGCATCGGAAGGAAGGGAATGAAGGCGCTGGCCACCAGCACGCTGAACACATTGCCGAAATTGGAACTGGCGGTCATGCGGATGTACTTGAGCATGTTGGCGAAGGTACGGCGGCCTTCGATCACCCCTTCTTCCAGCACCAGCAGGCTCTTTTCCAGCAGGATCAGGTCGGCGGCTTCCTTGGCGATGTCCACCGCAGAGTCCACCGAAATGCCGATGTCCGCGGTGCGCAGCGCCGGGGCGTCGTTGATGCCATCGCCGAGGAAGCCCACCACGTGCCCGCGCTCGCGCAGCACGCGCACCAGCCGCTCCTTGTGGCCTGGGGTGAGCTTGGCGAACAGCGTGGTGCGCTCGGCCCGCTCGCCCAGCGTCGGGTCATCGAGGCTGTCCAGCTGCGGGCCGAGGAGCACGCCCTGCACCGGCAGACCGACGTCGCGGCAGACCTTCAGGGTGACCCGCTCGTTGTCGCCAGTCAGCACCTTCACCGCCACGCCGTTTTCCGCTAGCGCGCGCAACGCCGGGGCGGTGGTTTCCTTCGGCGGATCGAGGAAGGCGATGTAGCCGGCCAGACACAGCCGCGCCTCGTCGGCCACGCCATAGCCTTCGCGCTCCGGCGGCAGTTCGCGGGTCGCCACCGCGACCACTCGCAGACCTTCCTGGTTGAGCCCCTCGGCCACCGCGCGAATGCTCGCCAGGTGCTCGCCGTCCAGCGGCACCACGGTGTCGCCGGCCTCCACCGAAACGCAGACGTCCAGCACCTCTTCCAGTGCGCCCTTGCAGATCAGCAGGTGGCGGTCGTCCGGCTCGCGGACCACCACCGACATGCGCCGGCGGGCGAAGTCGAAGGGAATCTCGTCGATCTTGCGGTAGCGGCTGTCCACCCGCAACGCATGGCGCAACTCGACGTGCTCCAGCACGGCCACGTCCAGCAGGTTCTTCAGCCCGGTCTGGTGGTGGCTGTTGAGGAAGGCCAGTTGCAGGACGCGGTCCTGGGCCTGGCCAAAGGCGTCGGTATGGCGCTCCAGCACGATGCGGTCCTGGGTCAGGGTGCCGGTCTTGTCGGTGCAGAGGATGTCCATCGCCCCGAAGTTCTGGATGGCGTCCAGGCGCTTGACGATCACCTTGCGCCGGCTCAGCGCCACCGCGCCCTTGGCCAGGGTCGACGTGACGATCATCGGGAGCATTTCCGGGGTCAGGCCAACCGCGATGGACAACGCGAACAGCGCTGCCTCCAGCCAGTCACCCTTGGTGAAACCATTGATCAGCAGCACCAGCGGCGCCATCACCAGCATGAAGCGGATCAGCAGCCAGCTGACCTTGTTCACCCCAGCCTGGAAGGCGGTGGGCGCCGGGTCCGTCGCGATCACCCGCTCGGCCAGCGAGCCGAAATAGGTCCGTGCGCCGGTGCCAACCACCACGGCCTGCGCCGAACCACTGATGACGTTGGTGCCCATGAAGCAGAGGTTGTCGCGCTCCAGCGGGTTGCCCTGACGGGCGTCGCGCAGCTGGGCGAACTTCTCCACCGGCAGCGATTCACCGGTCAGCGCCGCCTGGCCGACGAACAGGTCCTTGGCGCTGAGCAGGCGCACGTCCGCCGGCACCATGTCGCCAGCCGAGAGCCACAGCACATCGCCAGGCACCAGTTGGCGAATCGGCACCTCAACCCGGCTCGACGGCCCTTCGCCATCGGGGCTGCGGAACACCGTGGCGGTGTTGCTGACCATCGCCTTGAGGCGCTCGGCGGCGCGGTTCGAGCGCTTCTCCTGGACGAAGCGCAGCAACGTGGAAATCCCCACCATGCTGCCGATCACCACGGCGGCCTCGGCGTCCTCGGTCACCCAGGAGATCGCTGCCAGCAGGCTCAGCAGCAGGTTGAAGGGATTGCAGTAGCAGTACCAGAGGTGCAGCCAGGCACCGATCGGGCGGTCCTGTTCCACCTCGTTCGGCCCCAAGCGTACGAGTCGCTCTTGCGCCTCCGACTCGCTGAGTCCTTCGCGGCGGCTGTCCAGGCGATCGAGCGCGTCCTGGGGTTCCAGCACCGACCACTCCAGCAAGGCTCCGGCCAGCGGCGCGGGCGCCCGCCGTCCCGCCGCAGCCCCGCGCAACAGGTCGCGTGCAGCCAGACGGCGCAACTGACGGGCCGGAAAGCCCTTGTTGATGAATTCGAGCAGGTGGGTCCTGAGGTGGTCCAGGCGCATGTTGACTCCCCGTAACCGTCGGAAAATCGACGGCACAGGAAGTCTGTAGAGCCTTTCTTAAGGCGCAATGAAGGCTGGCGGCAGTGCCTGCCGGGCCCCCCAGACCCAGGGCATCAGAAGTCGCGCTTGTAGAAGATATCCAGCGAGCTGGCCAGGCCGCTGGCCGCCTCCAGATACACCTTCTTGCTCAGCAGGTAGCGCAAGGCGATGGTATTGGCCGGCTCGAACACCCCCACGCCATAGCGCAGGCTGAGCTTGTCGGAGAGCTGGCCGCTGGCGACCACGCTGGTGCTGTTGCCGGTGCCCTCGGTGTCCAGCTGGAAGTCCTGGATGCCCAGCTTCTGCGCGACCTCGCCGGTGAGCGGCGCGCTTCCGGCCAGGCCCAGCGCCAGCGCCGCCTCGCCCATCATGTTGCTGTCCTCGCCGGTGCTCATCGGCCGGCCCAGCACCAGGTAGGACAGCGCCTGCTGCTGGCTCATCGCCGGTTCCGAGAACACCTCGCTGCGCGGCTGCTCGGCGTTGCCGGTCAGGCGCAGGCCGGCGATCACGTCGTCGACCTTGCGGATCGCCTCGATATCCAGGTACGGCTGGTCGATGGGTCCGGCGAACAGCAGGCGCGCACGGCGGATGGTCAGCTTCTGTCCGTAGGCACGGTAGCGGCCCTTGTTCAGGCGCAGCTCGCCACGGGTGTCGAGGTTGTCGCCCACGTGCACCTGGCCGGCCAGCTCCGCGTTCAGGCCAAAGCCGGAGAAGGTCAGCTTGTCCTCACCGACGATCACGTCGACGTCCATGTGCAGTGCGGCGGCGGCCTTCTGCTCCTGCTTCTGGCCGACGATCACGGTGTCGTCCGACACCTTGACCGTCGATGGCGGGAGCTGGCGAATGGTGATGGCGCCGCTGGGCACCTGCACCTTGCCGGAAACCGCCAGGCCCTCGCCGGCCATGCGGATCGCCAGGTCCGGCGCGACCTCCAGTTCCGCGTACGGGTCGATCGTCACCGGCAGACGGTTGCCGCGCACGTTCAGGTCGACATCCAGCGCCTCGTTCCAGGCGATCCGCCCGGACAGGTTGCCGTTGCCATGCTCCCCGGCCGTCCAGTGGCCGCTCAGGTCCACCTGTTCGCCGGCGATACGCGCCTGCACCTGCAGCTGTTCCAGGCGCGTCGGCAGGTCGCCGCCGGAGACCTCGCCATCGACCAGACGCAGCTCGCCGTCCACCCGTGGCGCCAGCAGGCCGCCGGAAATCCGCCCGTTACCGTGGAGCCGTCCCTTGAGGGTTTCCACCGCGGGCACGAAGGGCCGTGCGATGGACAGGTCCAAGCCGTTGAGGCTGAAGCTGCCGCTCAGCGGCTTGGACTTCGGCCGGGGGTCGAGCTGCACCTGGGCATCCAGCGTGCCCAGCTTCTCGCCATGGAACTGCAGGCTGGTATCGATGCGCCGGGGTGTCAGGCGGCTTTCCAGTTGCAGGCTCTGGTAGGGGAAGTCGACCCAGTCGTCCTGTTCCTTCAGGCGCAGCGTGCCGCTGCCGGCATTGAGCAGGATCGAACCGTTCGGGCCGCTGGCCGGTAGGTCCAGTTGCACGTCGCCGTCCAGCTGGCCGCGCCAGGCGAAGTCTTCTGGCAGCCAGCGCGCCAGGCTGTCCAGCGGGAACTGGCGCAAGTGCAGGCGCAGGCGCGGGTCGGGCATCAGGCGCTGGTCTTCGGCGCACAGGCTGGCCGGGCCCGAGGCCCAGCAATGCGCGCCCAGGGTCAGCCGGCCATCGGCCAGTCGCTCCAGCTTCGCCGGCTGCTGCAGGCGCCAGTCCTGCCCGCCGCTCTGGATGTCGCCCTGCGCCAGGCGGCCACGCCAGTCGCGGCCGTTCCAGGTGCCGTCGAGGTTCAGCGCAAGGACCACCGGCTTGCCTTGCAGGTTCAGCGAGAGCTGCTGGCGCTGCTTGTCGCCGCTGCCTTCCAGCTTGAGCGTGCCCAGGCGCGTGTCGCCGCTGCGCAGGCCCTGTATCTGCAGGTCCAGGCGGCCGCGCTGGGCGGCATCCAGTTTGGCGTCCAGCGCCAGGCTGCGCAGGCTCTGGCCGGCGTAGGCGACGCGCTGGCCGTTGAGCGCCAGTTGCCCCTGCGGTGCCTGCAGGGTGCCGGCCAGGTCGAGTCGCCCGCCCAGTTGGCCGGCGAGCTGCGGCCACAGTTGGCCCAATTGATTCAGGGCGAGGTCCAGCTTGCCGGAGAGACGCTGGTCCAGCGCCGCCTGGCCGGTGATGCGGTTGTCGCCCAGTTGCAGGGTCAACTCGTCGGCCTTCCACGACTGCCCGGCACCCTCGGCACGTGCCCTGAGCAAGGCTGGCTGGCCACGCAGGCGCCCTTGCAGGTCGAGGTTCGCGGTCAGGTTCAGGTTGCCGCCCTTGAGCGAGCCCTGGCTGCGCAGCGGCCCGCCCAGGCGGCCCGGCATCTGCTCCAGCCAGTAGGCGGGGTCGAGGTCGCGTAGATCGAGGGCGGCGTCCCAGCTGAGAGTGTCGGCGAAGCCGACCCTCACATGGCCCGCGGCCTTGCCCTGCCCCGCCACCAGCTGCAGCGACGGCAGGAAGACTTCCGAGAGGTTGCCGGAGACCGGACTGGCCAGGGTGAAGGCGCCCGCCGGACCGTTCAGCGCGGCATCGAAATTGCCCAGGTAGGCGCCGTCGCGATACTGCACCTCGGCCTTAAGGCTGTGCACGCTCACCGGCGGTTCCTCGATGGCCGGGTACAGGCGCCGCCAGGGGAAGTCCAGCCAGTCAAGGGTGGCGTCGGCGGCGAAGCCATCCTTCCAGTCGAGCCGTCCCTGCACGCCCAGGCGCTGTGCCTGGGCGGCCGTCAGATCGAGTGCGGCGATATCCGCCCCCTGGGCATCGACGCGGCCACGCAGGGTCAGCACCACCGGACTGTCTTCGGCCGGCAACAGGGCCGCGCCGGCGATCTGGTAGCCGTTCTTCAGGTCGCCATTGGCGTTCAGGCGAACCTGATTCAGCGTCAGCGTATCGGGCAGCGCGGCATCCGCCTTGAATCCGTCGGCCAGCACCAGGGCCTGGGCCGGCAGGTTCTCCGCCAGCGGCTGCACATCACCCTGCAACTGGCCATTGAGGTAGCCGCTGCTCTGTGCCTGCAACTTCAGGTGACCTTGCAGTTCGCCATCGACCTGCAGCTTCAGCGACCAGGGCTTGCCGCCCACGGCCGGCAGATCGAGGCTGCCCTGCGCCTGCAATGGCCACCCTTGGGTGGGCTTGAGCAGGCCGGAGAGCGACAGGCGCAGATCACCCCGCGCCAGCGTCGCCGACTGGATGTGCAGACCTTCAGGGTCCCAGTTCGCCACCAGGTTGGTGTCGCGCAGCTGCTCCTGGTCATCGAGCAGGAAGCGGCCAATACGCACGTCGCCCAGCTCCAGGGCCAGCGGCAGGTTCAGGCTCGGCAACTGGATCGGCCCGGAAGACTCGCTCGACTCGCTTGGCGGCAGGGTCAGCCGTATCTCCTTCGCCGCCACGCGGCTCAGGCACAGCGCCATGCGCAGCAGGCAGCCCGGCGACCAGTCGATATCCGGCTCGTCGAGCACCAGGCGGGTGGCGCCGTCGCTCCACTCCAGGCGCCTCGCGGTGAAGGCGCCGGCCAGGCGGCCGCTGAAGCCATCCAAGGTCAAACCCGGCACCCGCTGCAACGCCATTCGGCTACCCGCTTCGGTGCCCAGCAATGCCGACAGGCCCGCTATCGATAGCAGGATCAGGCCGAGCAGCCCGCCCAGCAGCCAGCGCATGGTGCGCATCCAGCCCGCACGGTTCACAGTTCAGGCCCCATGGAGAAGTGGATACGGATGCCGCCGTCCTCGTCCAGGCCGTCGGCGAGATCCAGGCGCAGCGGCCCGACCGGGGAAACCCAGCGGATACCGATACCCACGCCGGTCTTGATCGACGGGAAGTCCAGTGAGTTGAAGGCGTTGCCCTGATCGACGAAGGCCGCCAGCCGCCAGCGCTCGGCAATCGGGTACTGGTACTCCACGCTGCCGGCGACCATGTAGCGCCCACCGATGCGATCACCCTCGGAGTTCTTCGGCGACAGTGTCTGGTAGTCGTAACCGCGAACGCTCTGGTCACCACCGGCGAAGAAGCGCAGCGACGGCGGGATCGAGGAATAGTCGTTGGTGGCGATACCGCCGACCTGGATGCGCCCGAGCAGACGCTGGCCGCCCCAGAAGCTGGTCAGCCCCTTGGCCAGCGCATTGACGTGGGCGACGTCGGCATCGGCCAGAAAACCTTCCTTGGCGCCCTTCACGTCGAATTGCAGGCGATAGCCGTGGCTGGGGTCGACCTTGTTGTCGGCTTCGAGGATCGAATAACCGATCCCCGGCATGAGGAAGCTACTCAGGCCCGAGTCGTCGCCCAGCTTGTATTCTTCGCGCTGCCAGTTCAGCGACACCACCCGCTGCCAGCCGCTGTCGAGCTTGTGGTGCCATTCGCTGCCGAGGGTGAGCAGCTTGCTCTGGGTGTCCACCAGGTCTTCGTTCTGGTAGCCGCTGGTGAAGCGCAGCTTGTCGGTCAACGGCGGGTCCAGGGGAATCTCGTACCAGGCGCCGATGTTCTGCCGGGGGGAGGAGACTTCCGCCTCCCAGCCCAGGCTGTGCCCCTGCGGGTTGACCCAGTGGCGCGTCCAGTTGGCCTTGGCGCGCGGCCCGACGTCGGTGGAGAAGCCCAAGCCGAGGCCCATGGTCCGCGGCTTGCGCACCTGCAGGTGGACATTCACCGGAATCACGTCGGAACTGGCCTTGGCCTGCGGCGCCGCGTCCACGCGCACACCGTCGAAGTAGCCGGAGGATTGCAGCGCCTGGTTGAGGTCGGCGATCAGCTCGGAGTCGTAGGGAGTACCGTCCTCGAACGGCACCATGCGCTGCAGGAGTTCGTCGTCGAAGGGGTAGTCGCCGCTGAATTCGACCTTGCCAAGGGTCGAGCGCGGGCCGCTGACGTAGACCAGCTCGATGTCCGCAACGCCGGCCACCGGATCGACCTGCAACTGCTGTTGGCTGAACTGCCCACGGAAGAAGCCGAAGCGCGACGCCTGGTTCTGGATCAGCCGCTTGGCATCCTCGTAGGCGCCGTGATTGAGTTGCGCGCCAGGCTTGAGGGCGTCGCCGCCGGGCACCCGGAAGCTCTTGAGCTTGGCCGCCGGGCCCTCCACCCGGATAGTGACGTTGCGCAGGTGCACCGGCTCCCCCGGCGTCACGTTCAGGCGCAGGGTCGGCGGTTGCCCGTCGCGCACACGGCTGCGGATACGCGCCTGGTAATAGCCCAGCGCCTGGGCGGCTTTCAGCGCCTGCTCTTCGGTGGTGCGCCGCATGCGCCGCAATGCCGCCTGATCACGCTCGCCAAGGCTGCCCACATAGGCCTCGATATTGGCCTTGAGCGCAGGGGTGGCGGGAGTGATGCGAACGTCGAGATGGGCTTCAGCCGCCAGCGCTCTCTGCAAGCAGAACGCCATCAACAGCAGCCCAAGCAATCCTTGGACAACTCTCATGGCGCGGAATGCTAGCACGGGAAATGACGATCAAGCCGTTTCCCAGAGCGCTTGAACCCTCAAAAGCGTTATCCGCCCTGGCTAGCCAGTTGGCTTTCCGGTCTCGGGTTCGGATGGAACAGCACATGCTCCCGGATCGGACCCAGGGCCACCTCGCCCAGCTCCTCGTAGCCGTGGCGGCGGTAGAAATCCAGGTAGCGCGAATTCCCAGTGTCGAGCACCAGCCCCTGGGAACTACCCTCCTCCGCGCACCAGGCATGCAGCGCATCGAGCAGTTGCTCGCCCAGGTGCTTGCCCTGGAACTCCGGATGAATGCCGATCAGCGGCAGGATGTGGTAAGGCCCCGGCGGCAGGCAGCCGAGCACGGCGGCGTGATAGTCCAGGTAACGGCGGGTACAGCGAAAACCGGTAGTGAGCAGCATGCGCATGCGCCAGGCCCAGCTCTCGGTGATATCCAGGCGTTGCTGGGGCGGCGCGATCAGGGCCACGCCCACCAGGCGGTCGTCGCGTAACAGTCCTATGGCCGGCAGTTCCTCGAGGAAATGCTGGTTGGTCAGCTCGCGCACCGTGGCGCGCACGCGCTGGTCGAAACCGGGACGGTCGGCTTCGAACAGATAGGCGAAAGTCGGTTCATGGCGATAAGCGTGATACAGCAACGAGCGGACTTCGCGGCTGTAGCCGCTGTCGAGCAGACGCACTTCGGCGATCGAATCAGGCATGCGGACGCCTCTTCTTGTGGTGTCTTCTTATGGTTCGCGCTCCAGCCACGAAACACTAGCAGCGGCGTGCCAGGGTCGCCAGAATCGGCCACCATGGGCTAGCATCGTTCTTTTGCCAGGACGTCCAGGATGAAAATCGTCTCCTTCAATATCAACGGCTTGCGCGCACGTCCCCATCAACTGCAGGCCATCATCGAGCGCCATCAGCCGGACGTGATCGGCCTGCAGGAAACCAAAGTCGCGGACGACCAGTTCCCGCGCGAGGAAGTCGAAGCCCTCGGCTATCACGTGCATTACCACGGGCAGAAAGGCCACTACGGCGTTGCCCTGCTCTCCCGCCAGGAGCCGCTGGAGCTACAGCGCGGCTTCCCCAACGATGGCGAAGATTCGCAGCGCCGTTTCATCTGGGGCACCTTCAAGGATGCCCAGGGCGAACTGATCACCGTAATGAACGGCTACTTCCCGCAAGGCGAGAACCGCGAGCACCCGGTGAAATTCCCTGCCAAGCAGCGCTTCTACGCCGACCTGCAGAACCTGCTGGAAACCCGCTTCCAACCCAGCCAGCCGCTGGTGGTGATGGGCGATATCAATATCTCCCCGGAAGACTGCGACATCGGCATCGGCGAAGAGAACCGCAAGCGCTGGCTGAAGACCGGCAAGTGCAGCTTCCTGCCCGAGGAGCGCGAGTGGTTGGCGCGCCTGAAGAGCTGGGGCCTGGTGGACAGTTTCCGCCTGCAGAACCCGGCGGTGACCGATCGCTTCAGCTGGTTCGACTACCGCAGCCGCGGGTTCGAGGACGAGCCCAAGCGCGGCCTGCGCATTGACGTCATCCTCGCCTCCGAGGCCCTGCGCGGTCGCATCGCCGACACGGGCGTGGACTACGAAATCCGTGGCATGGAGAAGCCCTCCGACCACGCACCGATCTGGCTGCAACTGAAGTAATCCGCGCAAACGACAAGGCCCGGCGATGCCGGGCTTTGTCGTTTCTTCAGCCAAATCTCTTCACAGCGCCGGCTGCAACAGTGCCAACACCCTGGCAGGAAAGAGCGGCCGTTGCGGCGCCAGATGAACGCCGCTACAGCAGCCCGATCTCTTTGCAGATGCTGAAGAGTTCATCCAGGGAGCTGGCGGAAAGCTTTCGCATCAGTTGCCTTTTATGCTGCCCGACGCTCGCTCCCGACGACTCGAGAAGCTCCGCCAGCGCCGACACCGAATCGCCTCGATGCAGGCCATGCAGCACAGCCACCAGATGGGTGGAAAACGCCAGCGAAGCTTTCAGCCTGGGATCATCGCCCAACGGTAATCGCGCGTGCTCGGGAAAGATCGTGCCTCCCGCCAGGACGGTCTCGATGGCGCGCCCGATCAAGGCCGGGCGATCGGCCATCCGCAGGAAGCCGGATACACCGCCGCGGATGGCACGCTGAATATTCAGCGAAGTGTCGAGACTGGAGCACACCAGCACCGGCGTTGCGGCTTCGAGCTGACCGTTACGGCGAAGCGTCGCGAGCAGCTCCATTCCGTGGATATCCGGTAGTTCCAGCGTCACCACCAGCAGATCGCAATCCCCAGCCTTCAATTGATTCAGCGCCTGCCGCCCCAGTTTGAAATGCAGATCGCACTGGTGACCGCTGGCCTGCAACAGCCGGCGGATAGCCGTGAAGTCCCGCCTTGACGGTTCGATGATTACGATTCGGGCCATGTTGGTCCTTGTTGCGAAGACCTCGTTTCGCCAATCGCGGACGTACAGGCCAAGCGCGCAGGGTTCCGTTGAACATTCCGCGAGCGTCGGTGGACGCAACCGGAGGACATCGAACAATCCCTTGTCCTGGGCAACATCTGTGCATCTGTGCGATGCCCATCAGCGCAAGAACGGTCAATGCCCGCTCTTGCGCCGGAACTACTCGATTACGTTCTTGGAAATGGCGGACAAGGTGCTGTTGAACTGCACCGTCTCGTTGAAACTCTTGACGATGGCGCTGAACTTGTCCTTCGCACTCTGCAGTTGCTTGAGCCGCATCCCCAGCTCCTCACTCTTGCGCTTGAGGGAGCTTTCGCGCTCATCCAGTTCGCTGGCACGAGCGCGCAGGGTGGCCAATTGCTCGTCGATACGCTGTTGTTCGAGCTGGATCGACTCGGCGCGCTTGAGCGTCGCCTTGTCGCGCAGGTCGACCGTCTGGGCCAGCTCCTTGAGCGCTTCGCTACGCTCGGCCAGCAAACGATTGTTCTCGGCGGCCATGCGGTCCAAGTTGGTCTTGGCTTCCTTGAGATGATTCTCCAGTTGCAGCAGCCGCGCCTCCTTGTCGTTGGCCAGGCGCTCGCGCTCCTGCAACTGGTTGGTCCGCTCGTCCAGCTCCTCCTGCAGACGCCCCGCCGCCTGTTTCTGCTGACTCAGCCCCTGAGCCATGCCGGCGAGCGAGTTGAGCGTGCTCTGTACATCGGAAAGAACGTCATCGGGATCAGCGTCGAGTTGGGGAACGCTCAGGGCGGCCGCTACCTCCTGCAACTCCGCCGAGGTGATCGGAACAGAGGCCCCCGGCATATCGGTTTCAGGCATCACATCGTGCATTTCGGTCATTACGGATTCCTTCTGGATCAAGGTCCCCTGAAGCGCTGCTTCAAGGTTGCTGTTTTTCGCCTCGGGGGTTTCCACTACGTGCGCTGCCGGCTCGCCCGAGGCAGCCGTTGGCGCTGCGCCAATCGCGGCTGAGTGGCCCACCGTCTCCAAACTCGACACCATCGCCTCGAGGTACTCGAACACGCTCAATTCGTCAGGGTTGGAGACTGGGTCCGGAGACTGATCGGCCCCGGTGGGTTCGATCTTCGGTGACTCGATCTGCTGGTCCTGCTCCAACGCCGCGCCTTGCACGACGACGTCCGGCGTTTCCGTTTGCGCGCCAGCAGCCACCGGCGCCGTGGGCTCCTGCGGTTCGAGCGGCGCAGTTTCCACGGCGGACGAATCGGCCTGTCCGACAGGAAGACTTCCAACCGGCTCCGCCTTGGCAGCACGCGACTCCATAAGCAAATCGTCCAGGTCCACCGGGGCCGGCAGAACGACCTCTGCCTGCGGCTCCTCCGTTCCCACATCCGCAGAGGGAAGTGCCTGGCCCTGCCCGGAAACATCCGGCTCCTCGCTGGAATGGGCCGACTGCGCTGCTTCGTTTCTCAGCCTGGACAAACGAGCCACCTGGGCGAAATCGAGAGTGACGTCCGTGCACAGTTCGAACCCCAGGCTGGAAAGTGCCGGGGGCCCGTCTGGCTCAGACGGCCATATCGAGGGCATGGCGGGCGCCGGGCGCCTGCTCAACAGACCTGCCTTTGCCAGTAGAGATAGCCACGACTGCAGAGACTGCGCAGGCAGCCGGAGTCCCTTGAACGTCGTGTCACGCGGGGCCGGCAGACTCAGCGCGTGCCGACGCCAGGGACGGCCCCAACACGTAACGGCGGGGTTGTGTACAGCCAGCGGAATCAGCCTGACGCCATGGCCGGGGCCGGCCGGGCGTGGCCTGGGAGCCGAACGGTTTTGAGTCATGGTTTCCTTCCAGCGGGGAGGTTGAAACGGCGCAAGTGTCACCTGGTCGGTGAACCGGCGTAATCAGGCTCCCCCGATGCGTCCAAGGAATTTTCCCAACCCCGATGAGCACTGCTGCAGGATCAGCCGCGACGAGATTGCTTCGACAAAAAGCCGCCCACTGAACGGCTCCGAATGAGGCTCGCCAGATCCAGCAGCGTCGCCAACACGAACAACGGCGCGATGAGCATGAGCATCGACGGGACGAACCCACCTGCCCTGTCCGGCAGCACGACAAACGAACCGGCCATCATCAGCAGCGTCAGGATGATGACCAGCTTCATCAGTACCGACGCAAAGTCGACGATCTCGCGCATCTCGATCTCCAGAACCTCAACACGAACGCCTGTATAGCGGCGCTCCAAAGGAACGGGAATCGGAAACTTCCTGCATTTCATCAGTCATGTCCGAGGATCGCGGCAACAGCTCTGCAATGCAGCCAAGCGTCATATCGATGCAATGATTCCGACTTATTCTGCCGCGCCATCGATGCCTGAAATGGAAGTTGCTCAATGTCGTACAAGCCGAGCGCCAGCGATGCCCAAGCCTGGCCCGTGACCATCGCCTGGCTCATCATCGGATTCATCTGCTACGCGTTCCCCTGGCAGGCCTTCGCCGCGCTGCCCTCGTCCCATGCCGGGGAGCCAGTACTGCGCGTACAGGGCTCCAACACCATCGGCGCGCATCTGCTCCCGGAACTGGTGAAAGGCCTGCTGCAAAGCGAGGGCTACGCCAACGTCAGCGTCCAGCCGGGCAAGGCGGAAAACGAGCAGCGCATCATCGGCCGCAGCGCCGACGGCAAGGAAGCCATCGTCGACCTGGCGGCCCATGGCTCCAGCACCGGCTTCGTCGCCCTCAAGGACAACAGCGCAGAACTGGCGGCTGCATCGCGACCGATCAAGGACGCGGAAGCGGCAGGCCTTTCGGCCTCGGGAAACCTGCGTAGTGCCAAGGCCGAGCAAGTGATCGGCATCGACGGCCTGGCGATCATCGTCAACCCGGCGAACGCCCTGGACGAGCTGACCACCGACAACCTGGCGCGCATCTTCTCCGGCGAAGTGAAGACCTGGGAGGAGCTCGGCGGCCGCGGCGGTGCGATCCATCTTTACGCCCGCGATGACAACTCCGGGACCTTCGACACCTTCAAGGAACTGGTGCTGACCAGCCACGGCAAGGCCCTGGCCAACGGTACGCAGCGCTTCGAGTCGAGCGACCAGTTGTCCCAGCAGGTCAGCGCCGATCCTCAGGGCATCGGTTTCGTCGGTCTGTCATCGATCCGCAAGGCCAAGGCGCTGCGCATCGCCGACGGCGCCTCCCAGGCGATGCCGCCGTCGACCACGCTGATCGCCACCGAGGACTATCCGCTGTCGCGCCGCCTGTTCCTCTATATGAAGCCCGAGGAGAGCAATCGCTGGGCCCATGCGCTGCTGCAGTTCGCCCAGGGCGACCAGGGCCAGGCCCTGGTCAGCAGCAGCGGCTTCGTCGGCCAGCGGGTACAAGCGGTGAAGATGACGCCGCGGGCCGGTATGCCCCAGGCGTACCAGAGCCTGGCGCGCGATGCCCAGCGACTGTCGGTGAACTTCCGCTTCCGCGAGGGCAGCGCCACCCTCGACAACAAGGCCCAGCGCGACGTGGAACGCCTGCTGGCCTACCTGCAGCAGAACGGCAAGATGAACAAGCAGGCGGTGCTGGTCGGCTTCGGCGATCCGAAGCAGGACCCCGCGCGCGCCGAACTGCTCTCCAAGCTTCGCGCCATGGCGGTGCGCCGCGAGTTGGCCAAGGATGGCGTGATGTTCCGCGAGATCAGCGGCATGGGCGATGCCTTGCCGGTTGCGGCCAACAACGACGATGACGGGCGGGTCAAGAATCGTCGCGTCGAGGTCTGGGTCTACTGATCCCTTCCGGCGATCGGCGTACAGACTTCTTGCTGGCGCCGATCGCCGCAGCCTGAGCGGATGTAGGAACTTGTTACGTTCCTCCGCTTGTCTGCACCAATCGCTCTGCTATGTTCCCGGAGTGACGCCGGGCCCCTCTGACGGTTGCCAACCGCCATGTCGGAGTCACTTTTCGACAACGACACTAAGGGAGGGGCCAAATGACAGCTCTGCACGCCTTTTTAACCGAACCATTCCTCGGAACCGCTACCTGGTTCTGGCTGGCCTTCCTGGCCATCGTGATTCTCCTGCTCGTACTCGACCTGGGCGTTCTGCAACGCGATCACCATGAGATCGGCGTGCGCGAAAGCCTGCTGCTTTCCGCCGGCTACTTCGCCTGCGGCCTGGCCTTCGGTGGCTGGGTCTGGTACGAGTTCGGCGCCACCAGCGCGGTGGAGTACTACACCGGTTTCCTCGTCGAACAATCGCTATCGATGGACAACGTGTTCGTCATGGCGATGATCTTCGGCTTCTTCGGCATCCCCCGCCGTTACCAGCACCAGGTGCTGTTCTGGGGCATCCTCGGCGCCATCGTCATGCGCGCGCTGATGATCGGCCTGGGCGCCGCGCTGGTGAAGGAATTCGAGTGGATCATGTACGTGTTCGGCGCCTTCCTGCTGTTCAGTGGTGTGAAGATGCTGTTCAGCAAGCATGAGGATGAGCCGGACCTGGCGAACAACCCGGTATTGAAGTTCCTGCGCAAGCGCATCCGCATGACCGACAAGATCCATGAGCATCACTTCTTCGTGAAGATGCCGGACGCCTCGGGCAAGCTGGTGCGCTACGCCACTCCGCTGTTCCTCGCGCTGATCCTGATCGAGCTGGCCGACCTGGTGTTCGCGGTGGACAGCGTGCCGGCGATCTTCGCCATCACCCAGGACCCGTTCATCGTCTATACCTCGAACATCTTCGCCATCCTCGGCCTGCGCGCCCTGTACTTCTCGCTGGCGGCGATGATCCACCGCTTCGTCTACCTGAAGTACGCCCTGGCCCTGGTGCTGGTGTTCATCGGTACGAAGATCTTCCTGCACGGATTCATTGGCAAGGTTCCCGCCGCCCTGTCGCTTGGCGTAACCTTCGGCCTGCTCGCCGGTGGCATCCTGCTATCGTTGATCAAGACCCGCCGGACCAGCGAGCAGCCGCTGGAAATCGTAAGCCAGGAGAGGGTGCATGCAAGCACTGGAGGTGAGGATCGAGGCCATTGAGTTTCGCGGCCAGGCCTACTGGCAGGTCCGTCTCGGCCGTCGTGCGCTGCGTTTTCCCCACGAGGCCGCCGCACGCGCCTTCGCCGCCCAATTGCATACCCGGCGGGAATGGTGGCTGGCACAGATGAAGGAAGACGGACCGGAGCCTTCTCCCGAGCAGTGAAACGACAAGGCCAGCGAAAGCTGGCCTTTTTGTTGGAGCGGCACCTTGTAGGAGCATGCGGCGCGAAAATGAAAAAGGCCCGCATCTGCGGGCCTGTTTCGTTGCGGAGTGCGATCAGCGACCGCTGCGCAGCATCTCCTTGGGCACGTACTTGCCGACTTCATATTTGCCAATGGCCGCACGGTGCACTTCGTCCGGGCCGTCGGCCAGGCGCAGGGTGCGCTGCATGGCGTAGAAGTACGCCAGCGGCGTGTCGTTGGAGACGCCGGCGCCACCATGGATCTGGATGGCACGGTCGATCACCTGCAGGGCAACGTTGGGCGCCACGACCTTGATCTGGGCGATTTCGCTCTGGGCGATCTTGTTGCCGGCGGTGTCCATCATGTACGCGGCATTGAGAGTCAGCAGGCGAGCCTGGTTGATCTCGATGCGCGAGTTGGCGATGTGGTCGATGTTGCCGCCCAGGCGCGCCAGCGGCTTGCCGAAGGCGGTGCGGCTGACGGCGCGCTTGCACATCAGTTCCAGCGCGCGCTCGGCCATGCCGATGGAGCGCATGCAGTGGTGGATGCGGCCCGGGCCGAGGCGGCCCTGGGCGATCTCGAAGCCGCGGCCTTCGCCGAGCAGCACGTTTTCATAAGGGACGCGGACGTTCTCGAACACCACTTCGGCGTGGCCGTGCGGGGCGTCGTCGTAGCCGAATACCGGCAGCGGGCGGAGGATTTTCACGCCGGGGGCGTCGGTGGGCACCAGGATCATCGAGTGCTGCTGGTGGCGCGGCGCGTCCGGGTTGGTCAGGCCCATGAAGATCATGATCTTGCAGCGCGGATCGCAGGCACCGGAGGTCCACCACTTGCGACCGTTGATGACCCACTCGTCACCGTCGCGTACCGCGTTGGCCTGCATGTTGGTGGCATCGGACGAGGCCACGCCCGGCTCGGTCATGGCGAAGGCGGAGCGGATCTCGCCGCGCAGCAGCGGCTCCAGCCAGGTGCGCTTGTGCTCTTCACTGCCGTAACGCACCAGCACTTCCATGTTGCCGGTGTCCGGCGCGGAGCAGTTGAACGGCTCGGAGCCGATCAACGAGCGGCCCATGATCTCAGCCAGCGGCGCGTATTCCATGTTGGTCAGGCCGGCGCCCAGTTCGGACTCGGGCAGGAACAGGTTCCACAGGCCCTCGGCCTTCGCCTTGGCCTTGAGCTCTTCCATGATCGCCGTGGGCTGCCAGCGGTCACCCTGGGCCACCTGCTCATCGAACACCTTCTCGGCGGGATAGACGTAGGCTTCCATGAACGCAGTGACGCGCTCACGCAGATCCTGAACCTTGGCGGAATAAGCGAAATCCATGGGTGGCTACCTTCTGGCGGCGAGTTGTTTGTCGTGGTGATGATGCTAGAACAGCGACGAGGATTTACCCAGCCTATTATCCGAATCAATGAACATTCATAACCCGTATGGACCTGAGCGTCGGTTCGGGTATGATCGGCCCCAGAACAACTACAAGCGGAGCCCTGGAATGAACCTCAGCAAGGTCGATCTGAACCTGTTCATTGTCTTCGACGCGATCTACACCGAAGCCAACCTGACGCGCGCCGGACAGATCGTCGGCATCACCCAGCCCGCCGTCTCCAACGCCCTCGCCCGCCTTCGCGAAACCTTCAACGATCCGCTGTTCGTGCGTACCGCACAGGGCATGGTGCCCACGCCCATGGCGCAGAACATCATCGGGCCGGTGCGCAACGCGTTGCAGCTGCTACGGGTCTCGGTGCAGGAAAGCCGCACCTTCACCCCCACCCAGGCGAACAAGACCTACCGCATCAGCATGACCGACCTCACCGAGGCCATCGTCCTGCCGCCGCTGTTCCAGCGCCTGCGTCGCCAGGCGCCGAACGTGCATATCGAGAGCTTCCTCTCCAAGCGCCGCGAGACCACCAAGGAACTGGCCGCCGGCCGCCTGGACTTCGCCGTGGACGCCCCGCTGAACACCGACCCGCAGGTGCGCCACGTCAAGCTGATGGAGGACCGCTACGTCTGCGCCATGCGCCAGGGCCACCCGCTGGCCAAGGACAAGCTGACGCTGGAGGAATACCTGTCGGTGGCCCACATCCAGATTTCCAGCCGCCGCAGCGGCCTGGGCTACGTCGACCTGTCGCTGGGCAAGATGGGCCTGCAACGCAAGATTGCCCTGCGCTCGCAGCACTACCTGATGGCTTCCACCGTGGTGCAGCAGACCGACATGGTGGTGACCGTGCCCGAACGCTTCGCCCGTCACCACGGTCTGCACTTCGTCAACCTGCCGGTGAACGACGTGCCCAAGCTGGAAACCCACCTGTACTGGCACGAAAGCACCGACCAGGACCCGGCCAACCGCTGGATGCGCGAGCAGATCATCGAGTTGTGCCAGCAGGTGACGGCGCGGGAAGCGCGCGAGGCGGCGGAGCGGGCGTGATAGTCCCGGCGATATCGATCGATGGGTATCGCTTCGCTCCACGCCACCCTAGGTTTCCCACGACTGGATCGCGTGATGCGGCTGACCTTGTAGGAGCGAGCTTGCTCGCGAACCGCCCAGCCGCAGAATTACCGGCGAGCACCGTTCGCGGGCAAGCTCGCTCCTACGAAAAGCAATCCGTCCCGCCTGATAAGCCACCCGCAAACCCCGCCCTGCCGAAGTGCCTGTCCAACGAACAGGCCAGGGTTTGCGGGCGAACCTTTTACAGACTCCGTGCGATCACCAGCCGCTGCACGTCGCTGGTGCCTTCGTAGATCTGGCACACGCGCACGTCGCGGTAGATGCGCTCCACCGGATAATCCTGCAGATAGCCATAACCGCCGAGGGTCTGGATCGCGGCGGAGCACACGCGCTCGGCCATTTCCGAGGCGAACAGCTTGGCCATGGAGGCTTCGGTCAGGCATGGCAGGCCGGCTTCGCGCAGGCTGGCGGCGTGGTGGACCATCTGCCGCGCCACGGCGATTTCGGTGGCCATGTCGCTGAGGCGGAAGGCCACGGCCTGGTGCTGGATGATCGGCTTGCCGAAGGTCTCACGCTCGTGGGCGTAGTCGCGGGCGTATTCGAACGCGGCGCGGGCCATGCCGACGGCTTGGGAAGCGATGCCGATACGCCCGCCTTCCAGGTTGGCCAGCGCAATGGCGTAGCCCTGGCCCTCCTCGCCCAGCCGGTAGCTGGCCGGGATACGCACGTCATCGAAGGCGATCTGGCAGGTATCCGAAGCGTGCTGGCCAAGCTTGTCCTCGACGCGCACCACGCGGTAGCCGGGCGTGTCGGTGGGCACGATGAAGGCGCTGATGCCCTTCTTGCCCGCCGCCGCATCGGTCACCGCGAAGACGATCACCACGCCGGCATGGCTGCCGGAGGTGATGAACTGCTTGCTGCCGTTCAGCACGTAGTGATCGCCGTCGCGACGCGCGCGGGTCTTGAGGAAGCTCGCGTCGGAGCCCGCTTGCGGCTCGGTCAGGGCGAAGGCGCCGATCATCTCGCCACGGGCCAGGGGCACCAGGAACTGGCGCTTCTGCTCGTCGTTGCCGAACTTGGCGATGGGCATGCAGCCCACCGAGTTGTGCACGCTCATGATGGTCGAGCAGGCGCCGTCGCCGGCGGCGATTTCCTCCAGCGCCATGGCGTAGGCCAGGTGCCCGGTCTGCGCGCCGCCCCACTCCTCCGCCACCAGCATGCCGAGGAAACCGAGGTCGGCCATTTCCTTCAGGGCTTCGGCGGGGAAGCGATGCTCGCGGTCCCACTCAGCGGCAAAAGGCTTCAACCGCTCCTGGGCGAACTGGCGGGCAACGTCGCGAATCTGGATGTCTTCTTCACTGGGAATCATGGAACTCTCCTAAGATCAGCCTCAGCTCAACCGCTCGACCGCGATGGCCGTCGCTTCGCCACCGCCGATGCACACGGCGGCGACGCCGCGCTTGAGGTCGTACTGCTTGAGCGCCGACAGCAGGGTCACGATGATCCGCGCGCCGGACGCGCCGATCGGATGGCCCAATGCGCAGGCGCCGCCGTGGACGTTGATCTTGTCGTGGGGGATGTCCAGCTCGCGCATGGCGGCCATGGCAACCACGGCGAAGGCTTCGTTGACCTCGAACAGGTCGACATCGTGCAGCGCCCAGCCGGTGCGTTGCAGCAGGCGGTTCACCGCGCCCACCGGAGCGGTCGGGAACAGGTTCGGCGCATCGGCGAAGGACGCATGGCCACGGATCGCCGCCAGCGGTGTGAGACCGCGCTTTTCCGCTTCGGACAGGCGCATCAGCACCAGCGCGGCAGCGCCGTCGGAGATGGAGCTGGAGTTCGCCGCGGTCACGCTGCCGCCATCGCGGAACGCTGGTTTAAGGGTCGGGATCTTGTCCAGCCTGGCCTTCGGCGGCTGCTCGTCCTGGCTGACTTCACGGGTTTCCTTGCCGGCCTTGACGGTAACCGGAACGATCTCGTCGGCGAAGCGGCCTTCGCTCATGGCCTTCTGCGCGCGGGTCAGCGAGGCGATGGCATAGTCGTCCTGCTGCTGACGGGTGAAGCCGTACTTCTCGGCGCAGTCCTCGGCGAAGGTGCCCATCAGGCGGCCCTTGTCGTAGGCGTCTTCGAGGCCGTCGAGGAACATGTGGTCGAGCACCTTGCCGTGGCCCATGCGGTAGCCGCTGCGGGCACGTTCCAGCAGGTACGGCGCGTTGGACATGCTCTCCATGCCGCCGGCCAGGGCGATGCGGGCGCTGCCGGCGAGCAGCGCGTCATGGGCCATCATCGCGGCCTTCATGCCCGAGCCGCACATCTTGTTCACCGTGGAGCACGGCGTGCCGCGCGCCAGGCCCGCGCCCAGCACCGCCTGGCGTGCCGGGGCCTGGCCCTGGCCAGCGGAGAGCACGCAGCCGAGCACGGCGTCGTCCACTTCTTCCGCGCCCAGCCGGGCGCGTTCGACGGCGGCACGGATGGCGGCCGCGCCGAGGGTGGCGGCATTCACGTCCTTGAAGTCGCCGAGGAAGCCGCCCATGGGCGTGCGGACGGCGCTGACGATGACGATGGGATCGTTCATGAGCTTTCTCCTCTTACTTCGCGGCCATGCGGATGGCGCCGTCGAGGCGGATCACCTCGCCGTTGAGCATGGTGTTTTCGATGATGTGGCGGGCCAGCGCGGCGTATTCGTCCGGGCGGCCGAGGCGCGGCGGGAACGGTACGCTGGCGCCGAGGGAGTCACGCACTTCCTGGGGCATGGCGGCCATCATCGGGGTCTCGAAGATGCCGGGGGCGATGGTCATCACGCGGATGCCCGAGCGCGCCAGTTCGCGGGCAATCGGCAGGGTCATGCCGACCACGGCGCTCTTGGAGGCGGAGTACGCGGCCTGGCCGATCTGCCCGTCGAAAGCGGCTACCGAGGCGGTGTTGATGATGATGCCGCGCTCGCCGCCGGCGTCCGGCTCGTTCTGCACCATGGCTTCGGCGGCCAGGCGCAGCATGTTGAAGGTACCGATCAGGTTGATGTTGACGGTGCGGGTGAAGCTCTCCAGCCCGTGCACGCCGTTGCGGCCGATGACCTTCTCCGCCGGCGCCACGCCCGCGCAGTTGGCCAGGCCGTGCAGCGCACCGAAGGTGTCCAGGGCGAGCTGCACGGCAGCTTTGCCGTCAGCCTCGCTGCACACGTCGGTGCGGATGAAGCGCGCATTCGCCTCACCCAGTTCGGCAGCCTGGGCCGCGCCCGCTTCGGCATTGACGTCCGCCAGCACCACCTTGGCGCCGGCGCCCACCAGCATCTTCGCGGTGGCCGCGCCCAGACCGGAGCCGCCGCCGGTGACCAGGAATACCTTGTTCTGAATCTGCATGAAGTCTCTCCGCTGGACTTAGTGAGCCGCCGCTTTCTCGGCCGCTTCGCGTTGTTTGGCGATCTCCTGGTTGCGCAGGAGGAAGCGCTGAATCTTGCCGCTGGGGGTCTTGGGCAGTTCCTCGACGAACTCCACTTCCCGCGGGTAGCTGTGCGCCGACAGTCGCTTGCGCACGTACTGTTGTAGTTCCTCGGCCAGCTCCGTGCTCGGCCGGTAGGACGAACAGAGCACCACGAAGGCTTTGACCAGTTCGGTGCGCTCCGGGTCCGGCTTGCCGATCACCGCCGCCTCGACCACCGCCGGGTGCTCGATCAGCGCGCTCTCGACATCGAACGGACCGACGCGATAGCCGGAGGTGGTGATCAGGTCATCGGCGCGGCCGACGAAGCTGATGCTGCCGTCCTCGTTCAGCTCCACGGTATCGCCACTCAGGTAGTAGTCGCCGACGAAGGCCTTGGTCTCCATGCCCTGGTACCCGGCGAACCACATCAGCGGCGACTGGCGGCGGTCCATGGCGAGGATGCCGGGCTGACCGACCGGCAGCTCGTTGCCCTGCTCGTCCAGCACCACCACACGGTGGCCGGGGATGGAATAGCCGGCGGCGCCCAGGTGCACGGGGTGCTCCAGTTCGTGGTGGTTGGCCAGCACCATGCCCAGCTCGGTCTGGCCGTAGTGGTCATGGATAGTCACGCCCAGCTCGCTGGCGAACCAGCGGATGACTTCCGGCGTCAGCGCCTCACCGGCACTGCTCACGGCGCGCAGGCGACCCTTGAGCGGTTTGGACACCGCCTCGCCCGCCGCGATCAGCAGGCGGTACGCGGTAGGCGAGCCGGCCAGGTTGGTGATGCCGTACTTGCGCACGATGCGGCAGGTACTTTCCACCGTGAACGTGCCTTCGTAGAAGGTGATCGGGTGCCCCATGGCCAGCGGACCGGTGACCCCGTAGTAGAGGCCGTAGGCCCAACCCGGATCGGCGAGGTTCCAGAAGGAATCCTCCTCGCGCAGCCCCACTGCATCACGCATGTAACCGACGAAGGCAACGATGGCCTTGAGCGGCACGGCCAGCGGCTTGGCCAGCCCGGTGGTGCCGGAGGTGAACATCAGCAGGAAGGTGTCTTCGCCGCTGCGCAGTACCGGCTCGAAGTCCGGCGAGTGGCGTTCCAGTTCGGCCCAGAAGCTGTAGTCGCCGTGGCGGATGCCCTGCCCCTTCGACCCGCCGACGGTGACCTGCGTGGGCGCGTCCGGCACTTCGTCGAGCTTGCCGCGGTTGGCGCCGTCGGTGACCACCACCTTGCTGCCGGCCAGCTTCACGCGGTGCTCGATGGCCTTGGGGCCGAAGGCGGTGAACAGCGGCTGGTAGACCGCGCCCAGGCGCCAGGTGCCAAGCACGGTGATGAGCAGTTCCGGGGTGCGCGGCAGCATGCCGGAGACCACGTCGCCGGGGCGCACGCCGAGGCTGTGCAGGAAGCTGGCGAAGCGGCCGGAAAGTTCTTTCAGTTGGGTGAAGGTGTAGGAGGCGCTGTCGCCGTCCTTGCCCTCCCAGAACAGCGCGACGCGGCCGGGAATGGCGTGGCGGTCGCAGCATTCGACGCAGGCGTTGAGGGCATCGAGGTTGCCGGCCAGGGTGGCGTCGGCGGTGGCGCGGTAGTCGAACTCGGCCGTGGCAGCGGTATGGGAACGCATCGCGGAACTCCTGGGTTGTTCTTGTGTGGAGTCCCTTGATGTTCCCGCCGCAGAGTTGCGCGGGCAATGTCGAAAGCCGCCAATCTGGATGAGCGGATTGGACAGCGGTTGTGCTACTGGGGCGTTCCGTACGCGGGCTACCCTCTCCCTAACCCTCTCCCTGAAGGGAGAGGGAACTGCTCGGAGCGCTCTGATAGCACTGCGCTTGCCGGCGGACTATGCACGTCGCATCACGCCGAATGGCTCCCTCTCCCTTCAGGGAGAGGGCTGGGGAGAGGGAAAAGCCCGAGCACCAACAGCAAGCATCAAACCCTGAACTGATCCATCAGCCCCTGCTGATGGTTCGCCAGCTTGTTCAGCGACTGGCTCACCTGCGCCGATTCCTGCGCCTGGCTGGACAGCGACTCGGTGACGTCACGAATGCCCGCCACGTTGCGGTTGATCTCCTCGGCCACCGCGCTCTGTTCCTCGGCGGCGCTGGCGATCTGCAGGTTCATGTCGGTGATCACGCTCACCGCCTCGCCGATGCGCTTGAGCGCAGCCACGGCCTGCTCGACCTGACTCACGCTGTCCTGCGCCTGGCGATGGCTGTTGCTCATCGCACCGACCACGTCGCGGGTGCCGTTCTGCAGGCCTTCGATGACCTGGCGGATTTCCTCCACCGAGTCCTGGGTGCGCCGGGCCAGGTTGCGCACCTCGTCGGCGACCACCGCGAAACCGCGTCCTGCCTCACCGGCACGAGCCGCTTCGATGGCTGCGTTGAGGGCCAGCAGGTTGGTCTGCTCGGCAATGCCACGGATCACCTCCAGCACCGAGCCGATCTGCTCGCTGCTGGCGGCGAGGCCTTCCACCTGGTTCATGGCGCTGCTCATGTCGCTGGCCAGCTCGTCGATCAGGCGGGTGGTGTTGTCGATGACGCTCAAGCCATCGCGGGTCGCACCGTCGGCGCCACGGGCTGCGTCGGCGGCCATGGCGGCACTGTTGGCGACGTCGTGGGCGGTGGCGCTCATCTCCTGGGAAGCGGTGGCGACCTGATCGACTTCGCGGAATTGCTGCTGCATGCCGGCGCTGGTCTGGCTGGCGATTTCCGAGGACTGGTCGGCGGTGGCGCGGGCGTCGTGTACCGAGGATTTCACGTCACGGATGATCGGCTGCAGCTTGTCGAGGAAGCGGTTGAACCAGCCGGCCAGCTCGCCCAGTTCGTCCTTGCCGGTGTAGTCCAGGCGCTTGGTCAGGTCGCCTTCGCCGCTGGCGATGTTGCGCAGCATGGCGGCGACCTTGAGGATCGGCCGGGTCACCCCACGGGCGGTGAGCCACACCAGCAGCAGGCCGACCACGGCGGCGATCAGGCCGAACAGGGTCTGCCACAGCGCGCCGCTGGCGTTGCGTTCATCCAGCTGTTTCTGCAGTTCCAGCGCCGGCGCCAGCAGCACGTCCTGCGGTACATCGAGCACCACGGCCCAGGGCTTGGCGGCATCCGGGATCGGCAACAGGGGCTGGACCACGCGCAGTTGGCCATCCTTCTCCAGCACTTGCGGGCGGCCGCTGGCCTGCAGGGAAAGCAGCTCGGCCGCCTGGCTGGGAATGGCTTTTTCCAGCGGCTGGCCGAGCAGCGCTTCGTCGCTGCTGTAGCCGGAGAGCAGGCCGGCCGGGCTGACGATGCTGACGCTGCCGGCACCGTCGTACAGCTGCCGGTCGCCGTCGACGGCCAGTTGTTGCAGGCGGCTGAGGCTGATGTCGATACCGATCACGGCGATGACCTTGCCCTGGTCGAGCAGCGGGAAGGTGACGGTGGTCATCAGCACCTTGGTGCCCGAGGCGCTGTCGAAATACGGGTTGAGCACGCAGGCCTTGCGGGTCTGCAGCGGGCATTGCTGCCAGGTGTTGAACGGGCTGCCATCGAGCATCGGCGTGATGTCGGCGATCATCTCCTCGGTCACGGCGAGACCGGTCATTTCACCGGAGGCCTTCTGCGCCCAGTAGGCGCCGAAGCGGCCCTTCTCGTTGCTGCCGGCGTCGGCCTGGTCGTGGAACGCGGCGTCCTGGCCGTCCAGCGCGTCGGGCTCGAAGACGACGTAGAGGCTGAGCAGGTCCGGGTTGCTCTTCAGGCCATCGCGCACCAGCAGGTTGAGGTCCTTGCGCACGCTCAGCGCGTCCGCGCCCAGCTTGGCGGACTGCTCGCGCAACTGGCTGACCTGGCGGGAGAACTGGTTGCCGAAGTGGTACACATCGGAGAAGAAGCGCTGGATGATCTCCGCCTGCTGCTCACTGCGAGCCTGCATCCGCGACTTGGCCGCGTCCTTGAGCATGTCGGCGTTGGCCGCCTTGATCAGTTGGGCGTCATGATTCATCCGCAGCAACGAGAAGCCGACCAGCAGGCTGACGATGCAGAGCAGGCACAGGCCGGTCAGCAGCGTGATTTTCCACTGGATCGAAAGGCGGGACAGGGGCATGGAGTGGCGTCCTTGGGCAAGAGCGGTTCTGTGACGTTCTATCGGCTTGAAAGGCGGCTACTTGAGCCGGCCCTTTGAATTTCAAGGCTCCTGGCGCATCAGCGCGCGGTACTGCCCCGGCGTCGAGCCGGTCCATTTGCGGAAGGCCTTGTAGAAGGCGCTGGTATCGGCGAAGCCCAATTCCTCGGCAAGATCGGCGAAGTTGCCGTCGCCGCTGTCCAGCCGGGCGATGGCGAGATCGCGACGCAGCTGGTCCTTGAGCGCCTGGTAGGACTGCCCTTCTGCTGCCAGCTTGCGACGCAGGGTCGAGGGCGCCATGTAGAAATGCCCGGCGAGGGCGTCGAGGTCCGGCCAGCGTTCGAACTTCAGGCTGCGCAGGTAGGCCTTGGTGCGCGCGGCAAGGCTCTGCGGGTCGCGGTAGCGCACCAGGATGTTGGCCGGCGCGCCGCTCAGGAAACGGCGCAGCTCGCGCTCGTCGCGGCGCACCGGCAGGTCCAGCGCCTCGGCGTTGAACAGCAGGCGCGACTGGCGACGGGCGAAGCGCAGGTTCTCGGTGAACATCACGCGGTAGTCCGAGAGATAGTCCGGCTGCGGGCAGCGCAGTTCGATGGCGAGGATCGGGATGCGCCGCCCCACCAACCAGCAAGCCAGCCCGTGCAGCATCAGCCACAGGGTGAAGTAGCAGAAGGCGCGCGGCGCGGGGCCGTCCGGTTCGTCGAGGATGATCGCGGCGAAGCCGTCCTGGCGGCTCAGTTGCGGGGTGAAATCGTCGAAGATCAGGCCCATGAAGCGCAGCGCGGCGTTCAGCGCCGCTTCCAGGGTGGGCTCGCGGATCGCCGCGGCCGCCATGAAATTGAAGCTGCCCGACTTCATCCGCCGGGCATTCATGCCGAAGAACTCGTCGTCCATCGCCCGCGCCAGTCGCCGCCAGAGCCGCGCGTAGGCCTGGCTGGAAACCCGCGCGTAGGGTTTGTCGAACAGCTCGGCGGGAATGCCGGCGGCGACCAGCAGCGGTCGCTCGTCCCCGCCATGGCGACGAAACTCCGCCAGCGCCTCGCTCACCAGGCGGATGGAGATGGTGCCCTTTTCTACGCCCATGCCGCCTCGCGGACATGGGCGTGAGGGTGCATCGATCGATCAGCCACGCTTGCTGCGTACCTCTTCGATGCTGATCTCGCGCATGCGGAACTTCTGGATCTTGCCGGTCACCGTCATCGGGAAGTCGTCGCAGAAGCGGAAGTAGCGCGGCACCTTGAAGTGGGCGATGGCGGCCTTGCAGAAGGCGCGCAGCTCGTCCTCCTCGACGCTGTGGCCGGGGTGGAACTTGACCCAGGCCACCAGCTCCTCGCCGTATTTCTCGTCGGGGATGCCGATCACCTGGGCGTCGGCCACGGCGTGGTGGGTGTAGAGGAACTCCTCGATCTCACGCGGATAGATGTTCTCCCCGCCACGGATGATCATGTCCTTGCTGCGACCGACGATGCGCACGTTGCCGGCGTCGTCCATCTCCGCCAGGTCGCCGGTGAGCATCCAGCGCGCCGGGCTGATGGCTTCGGCCGTCGCCTGCGGGTTGTTCCAGTAGCCGAGCATCACACTGTAGCCACGGGTGCACAGCTCGCCGATGGTGCCGCGCGGGACGATGCGGCCATCGGCGTCGATGATCTTGCTTTCCAGGTGCGGCTGGGTGCGGCCAACGGTGGTGACGCGAGTTTCCAGGTCGTCCTCCGGGCCGGTCTGCAGCGACACCGGGCTGGTCTCGGTCATGCCGTAGGCAATCTGCACCTCGGCCATGTTCATCTCGTCGATCACCCGGCGCATCACTTCGATCGGGCAGGTGGCGCCGGCCATGATGCCGGTGCGCAGGCTGGAGAGGTCGAAGTCGCGGCGATTGGGGTGGTCCAGCTCGGCGATGAACATGGTCGGCACGCCGTACAGTGCGGTGGCCTTCTCTTCTGCCACCGCTGCCAGGGTCGCCTCGGGCTCGAAGCTGGGCGCGGGGTAGATCATGGTGGAGCCGTGGGTCAGGCAACCGAGGTTACCCATCACCATGCCAAAGCAGTGGTACAGCGGCACCGGGATCACCAGGCGGTCGTGCTCGGTGAGACCGAGGCTGTCGCCGACCATCAGGCCGTTGTTGAGGATGTTGTAGTGGCTGAGCGTGGCGCCCTTGGGGAAGCCGGTGGTGCCGGAGGTGTACTGGATGTTGATCGGCTCGTCGAACTGCAGCAGCGCCTGGCGCTCGGCGAGTTCGGCGGCGGAAATCGCGGCACCCAGCGGCGCCAGCTGGCTCCAGCGCAGGAAGCCGGCGGGCGCGCTGTCGGACAGGCTGATCACCCCGCGCAGCTCCGGCAGGCGCTCGCTGGACAGCTCGCCCGGACGGCCTTGCCCCAGTTCTGGCAGCAGGCCGGTGAGCATGCCGTGGTAATCGGAGGTCTTGAACGCATCGGCGCATACCAGCCAGCGGCAGCCGGACTGCTTGAGCGCGTACTCCAGCTCGTTGCTACGGTAGGCCGGGTTGATGTTGACCAGCACGGCGCCGACCTTGGCGCTGGCGAACTGGGTCACGCACCACTGCGCGCAGTTGGGCGCCCAGATCCCCAGGCGATCGCCGGGGCGCAGGCCCAGGGCGAGGAAGGCACGGGCAATGCCATCGACCACCTCGGCCAGCTCGGCCCAGGTGTAGCGCAGGTCCTGGTGGCGCACGACCAGGGCCTCGCGCTGCGGGAATCGCTCGACCGTGGCATCAAAGGCAGCGCCGACGGTCATGGCCAGCAGGGGCTTGTCCTGGCGGCCGCGGGTGTAACTCAGGTGGTTCATGGCTTTCCCTTGTTGTGCTTGTTCTGGGATCAACGCTGAACGTTCGACCACGGCGGCGACTGCAGCCGGGCTTGCTTGCAGGTGGCCGACCGGTCTGACCGACTGGTCGCGGGCTGCGAAGCATGTTTACGTTAACGTAAAGGTAAACGCAACCCCGGAGCACCGTCATCGATGCCGTACAGGCAATCCGTACATCGGAGGATAGCCAGTCACAAAGCGTGCCATCAGATGGAAAACCCATAGCTGACGAGGGTTTGACACGTTTTTCAACTACCGGGGCCTATCCTGTGCCGGTTGCATTTCGCAACAGCTGGAAAGCCGCCCGCCCCGCGCTGCCACCGACTATCCGCGCACCTGGCCGACCGTCGAACACGCTGTCTCAAGCCGTCGCAAAGTGATACAGCAGGTTCCTCACGCCGCCAGGTGCGCAGGATCGGGGCATGAATTAAAATCCGGCGAAATTACCTACATGGATGTAGAGAGTTTCCCACTCACGCCTGCGAATCACATTCATGACTAGTCGTCGTTCGATACTGAGCCTGCTGTTTGCCTGCGCCGCTGTTGTCTGCACATCGAACTCCCTCGCCGCCACGCCTCCCAAGGCGACACAACCCAATCAACTGGTCCTGGCCTCCGGCAGCGCGCTGGTGGTGGACCTGCAGACCGACAAGGTCATCTACTCCAGCAACCCCAACCTGGTCGTGCCCATCGCCTCGGTGACCAAGCTGATGACCGCGATGGTGACGCTGGACGCCAAGCTGCCGATGAACGAGATGGTCACCGTCGACATCTCCGAGACCGCCGAGATGAAGGGCGTGTTCTCCCGCGTGCACCTGGGCAGCCAGATCAGCCGCGAGAAGATGCTGCTGCTGGCGCTGATGTCCTCCGAGAACCGTGCCGCCGCCAGCCTCGCGCACAGCTATCCGGGCGGCTCCAAGGCCTTCGTCGCGGCGATGAACGCCAAGGCCAAGTCCCTGGGGATGAACCACACCCACTACGTGGAGCCCACCGGCCTCTCGATCCATAACACCTCCAACGCCCAGGACCTGATCCGCCTGGCCAAGGCCGCCTACACCTACCCGCAGATCCGCCAGATGAGCACCACGGCGACCAGCGACGCGCGCTTCAGCAAGCCCGGTTACTCGCTGAGCTTCTTCAACACCAACCCGCTGGTGCGCAACGGCAAGTGGGACATCCGCCTGACCAAGACCGGCTTCACCAACGACGCCGGCCACTGCCTGGTCATGGTCACCATGATGAACGGCCGCCCGGTCGCCCTGGCCTTGCTGGATGCCTTCGGCAAGCGCACCCACGTGGCCGATGCCGGCCGCATCCGCCGCTGGGTGGAAACCGGCAAGGCCTCGCCGGTGCCCGCCGTCGCCCTGCAGTACAAGGCCCAGCGCAACCAGGCCCGCGCAACCAGCGTCACCGCCACCACCGAGTAATCCCCTGGCTGGCGGAGTCCGCTCCGCCAGCCGCCTTGCCCCCCCCTCGTCCCTGTCGCTTTCGCCCTATGGGATGGCGCTTCCATCACTTACATGTCGCTTATCATTCAATGTTAGTATGACGATCGTAATATTTAAATAAGCTGCTGGAGTCCCGCAATGAATGACATGAGCCGAGAACAGAAGATCGCCGTCTGGGAGGCGGCCGCCGCCGAGATGCGCCAGCGCCTCGCCGCCCCCGGCGTGATCGGGCTGCAGGCATTGCGCAGCATGAGCCCGCTGGCCTTCTTCGAAGGCATCGGCAACGGTGAATTACCCTCGCCGCCGATCAACGAGCTGATTGGTTTCGTCCCCATGGAATGGTCGCCCGGCCGCTTCATCTTCCAGGGCACCCCGGACCTGCGCCATTACAACCCGCTGGGCACCGTGCACGGTGGTTATGCCGCCACCCTGCTCGACTCGGCCATGGGCTGCGCGGTGCACACCCAGCTGGAACCCGGACTGGGCTACACCACCACCGACCTGCGCATCAGCTACATCCGCGCGCTGACCCGCGACACCGGGCCGATCCGCGCCGAAGGCACGCTGATCCATCTCGGCCGCTCCACCGCCCTGGCCGAAGGCCGCCTCTACGACGTGGATGGCCGCCTCTACGCCACCGGTTCCACCACCTGCCTGATCCTCGGGCGCTGACAGGCCATTCGTTGCAGGAGACCGACCATGACTTCCGTCGTCATCGCGGGTTATGCCCGCTCCCCCTTCCACTTCGCCAGGAAGGGCGCGCTGATCGACGTGCGCCCGGATGATCTCGCTGCGCAGACGGTGAAGGGACTGGTTGCGCGCAGCGGTCTGGACGCCCGGCTGATCGAGGACCTGATCATGGGCTGCGCCTACCCCGAGGCCGAACAGGGCATGAACCTGGCGCGCATCACCGGCTTCCTCGCCGGCCTGCCGGAGACGGTGGCCGGTGCCACGGTGAACCGCTTCTGCGGCTCGTCCATGACCGCGATCCACTTCGCCGCCGGGCAGATCCAATTGGGCGCCGGTGACGCGTTCATCTGCGCGGGCGTGGAGTCCATGACCCGCGTGCCCATGGGCGGTTTCAACATCTCGCCCAACCCGCGCCTGCTGGAGGAATTCCCCCAGGCCTACATGCCCATGGGGCAGACCGCCGAGATCGTCGCCGAACGCTTTGGCATCTCCCGCGACGATCAGGAAGCCATGGCCGTGGACTCCCATGCCAAGGCCGCGCGCGCCCGTGAGCAAGGGTTGCTGGCCGCGGAGATCGTACGGATCGACACGCCCAACGGCGTGGCCGGCGAAGACGGCTGCATCCGCCCCGGCACCAGCCGCGAAGCCCTGGCCCAACTCAAGCCGGCATTCGGCGGCAGCGTCACTGCGGGCACCGCCTCGCCGCTCACCGACGGTGCGGCGGCCGTGCTGGTGTGCAGCGAGGCATTCGCCCGTGAACATGGGCTGGACATCCTGGCGCGGATCAAGGCGGTTTCCGTGGTCGGTTGCCCGCCGGAAATCATGGGCATGGGCCCGCTCTACGCCACCCGCAAACTGCTCGATCGCGCCGGCCTGCGCATGGCCGATATCGACCTGGTGGAAATCAACGAAGCCTTCGCCAGCCAGGCCCTGGCCTGCCTGCGCGGGTTGGAACTGGATATCGATCGGGTCAACCTGCACGGCGGCGCCATGGCCATCGGGCATCCACTGGGCGCCACCGGCGCGCGGATCACCGGCAAGGCGGCGGCGCTGCTGAAGCAAAGCGGTGGGCGGTATGCCGTTGCGACCCAGTGCATTGGGGGTGGGCAAGGCGTGGCGACACTGCTGGAAGCCGTGCGCTGAACCTGAAGGAGCGCACCCTGTACGCGATCGCAGGCATGGCCCGCTCCTACGGGTGATTCCGATGTCCGCCTGACTTGTAGGAGCGAGCTTGCTCGCGAACCAGACTCCGCTGCGAGGGTTCGTTCGCGAGCAAGGACTAGGCGTCCCCCTCGCTCCTACAGTCGTCCCTCGTTCCTGCCCTGAATCACCTCCCCTCGCCCACCCTGCGTTAGAATGTCACCCAGCATTCCATGATCCGCAGGAGACCGGTCATGCGTTACTCCGAAGACCACAAGGCCCAGACCCGCGAGCGCATCATCAACGAGGCGGCGCAGCGTTTCCGCAGCGAAGGCGTCGACGCCACCGGCCTGCAGACGCTGATGAAGGCGCTGGGCCTGACCCACGGCGGTTTCTACGCACACTTCAAGTCCAAGGACGAGCTGGTGGAGATCGCGCTGCAGCAGGCCGCCGCGCAGTTGCGCCCGATCGTCGACCAGCAGTTCGAGAAGAAAGACCCGCTGCCAGGGTTCATCGACCAGTACCTGTCTCCCGGGCACCGCAATACGCCGGGCAAGGGCTGCCCACTGCCGACCATGTCCGCCGAGCTGGGCGCCCGTGGCCACGCCAGCGCCACCACCGATGCCATCGTCCAGGCACGCATCGATGCCATCGAGCAGGCGCTGCCCAGCGAACATGCCGAGGATGAGAGTGTCGCCCTCCTCGCCACCCTGATCGGCGCACTGGTGCTGTCGCGTAGCGTGGCCGACCCGGAACTGTCCGACCGCATCCTGGAAAGCACCCGCCGGCACCTCAAGCGCGAGATTGGCGCAGCGGAGTGAGCCGGTGACTGTAGGAGCGAGCTTGCTCGCGAACAAACCCGCAGCGGGCTGACAGGTTCGCGAGCAAGAACTGGGCGTCCCCCTCGCTCCCACGAAGAGCACCCCGCGCGCATAAAAAAGCCCCGGCGCGAGGCCGGGGCAAGCTTTTCGCCACTCAACGAATCATTCAGTCGACCGCTACGCCATAGCGCTGCGCCGGGACGCTGCGGGACAGGTTCGGTGCCATCTTCAGCCGTGCGGCGGTGAAGGCGTCGAACTCGCCGGCATCCGGCAGCGCCGGCAGGGTCACCACCTCGCCCTGAGCCAGGCCTGCCAGGGCGGCGTCCACCATGTGGTTCACGTCCATCAGCATTTCCGCCGGCAGCGCGGAGATGTCGGTACCGGCGCGGTCCCAGATCTCGGTGCGGGTAGCTCCGGGCAGCACGGCCTGGATGCGCAGACCCAACGGCGCGAGCTCCTGCTGCATGGACAGGGTCAGGTTGAGCACGAAGGCCTTGGTGGCGCTGTAGCTGCCGTTGAACAGCTCCGGCGCCAGGGCCAGTACCGAGGCGACGTTGATGATGGTGCCGCGCCCACGCCCGGCGAAGGCCTTGGCGGCGGCGCCGGCCAGGCGCGCGGTGGCGGTGACGTTCAGTTCGATCATGCTTTCCAGGCGGTCCAGGTCGGTCTCCAGCAGGGTGCCGTTGATCGCGACGCCGGCGTTGTTCAGCAGCAGGCTGATGCTCTCGTCCTCACGCAAGCGGGCCTCCACGCTGGCGCGATCTTCCTTGCGGGTCAGGTCGGCCTTCAGCACCTGCACCGAGACGCCATGCTGCTCGCCCAGGCGTGCGGCCAGGGCGTCGAGGCGTTGCTGGTCGCGGGCCACCAGCAGCAGGTCGTAACCCTGGGCGGCGAGGCGCTGGGCGTAGGTGGCGCCGATGCCGGAGGAAGCACCGGTGATCAGTGCGCGGCCCAGTTCGGATTTGGCATTCATGGTTCTTCTCCAGTGGGGGCGACGCGCCCCCGCATGCAAGGCTGATCAGGGCCCGAGGGCCGTCTGGAATGTCCGGCATAGGATTACAGCCGTCATCTGACGATTAATATTATGCATATAATATTATCTGTCAACACCCATGCGCCAAGGGTAAGGAGAACAAGGGAAAGCGCACCCCGAAGCCGATCTTCGGGGCGTGGAGAAGCGAGGGTTTGAAGCAGGCCGTGCGGTTCGAGCAGCGTAATGGCTTGCGCTGTTCAGCCCGGCCCCTGCGCCCGCTCAACAAGGAGCCGGTGTTGCCGGCCCCGCGCGGCGAGAGGATCGGAGGGCGTCATCGAGGCAGACGCCCGGCAGGTGTTATTCCTGGACAGCCCAGCGGTTGAGCCAATTCCAGCTGTGCGGGAAGCGCGCCTTCAGGCCCAGGCGGTCTACGCGCCAGAACGCCGGCCACTCGCCCTTGACCCGAGCCAGCAGGCGCAGGTTGCGGTTCGGCGCGCTGAAGGCCTCGCGCAGTTCCACCGGCACCGGGGCCGCATCTTCCACCATGCGCACCACTTCCGCCGGCAGCCATTTTCCGTCCGGCAGGCGAATCCGGAACGGCTGGCCGGGCGAGGCGTAGGCGGCATAGCGCGGATCGAGGTAGATCCAGATTTCGGCATCGCCCAGGCGCTGCAGACGCATCAGCAGGGTGCCAGGGCCGACGTTCTCGCCCTCGCCTACCAGGACTTCGCTGATCACGCCGGAGTCGTTGGCTTTCAGTTCGAGCCCTTGCAGGCGCGACTGCAGCCAGTCGCTTTCCAGCCGACGCTGGCGATCCAGGGTGTCGTCCCCCGGCTGCGCCTCGCGCCGGTCGAACTCCACCAGATCGCGCTGGCGACGGTCGCGTTCATCCTGGGCCAGTTGCACCTCGCCCCGGGTCGCCGCGCCGGCGGCGAGCAGGCCACGCAGTTGCTGCAGGCGGCTTTCCGCGCTGTTCAGCAGGCGCACCAGAGGCTCGCGCTCGCGTTCGCTGAGGGTCTTCCGGCCGGTCGTCGTGGGCGCCGCCTTCGACGGATCGGCCAGCAGCGCCAGGCGCGCGCGCCACTCGGGATTGTCCATCCGCATAAGCAACTGGCCGACCTCGACCTTGTCGCCGGGCCGCACCAGCACCTGCGCCACCTGCCCCGCCTCACGGGCGCGCAGTTCACTGGACGGCAGGTGCAGTTGCGCGGGCGCCTCGATCAGCCAGAGGCCGAGCATTTCGCGCCCCACCAGGAACAGCAGGGGACTGGTCACCACCAGCAGGATCAGATACCAGCGCAGCTTGAACGCCATGCGCTTGCCCGGCGCGTAGAGCACCTTGAGGCCCTGCTCCTGAGTGGGCTGTTGTTCCTTGGGGCTGGAGAATCGAATCTTCATGGGATGCTCAATGCGGGTAATGGGACCAGTCCTGCCAGTCAATGCCGGAGACTCCGGCCGACTGCAGACGCGTACGCCAGCGCTCCACCTGCTGCCGCAGCTGGGTGCTCGACGCTCCGGCCCAGGATTCCTCGGCCGGCAATTGCGGCTCAACACTCTGCGCCAGACGGAAACGCAGCTCCGGCCAACGGCGGGCGATGGACTGCGCAAGTTCCGCGCTGCGTTCGGGGTTGCGGGTATAAATCATCAGGCTCACCTGGCGCACGCCGCGCTGCGGCAAGGCGCAGGGCACGCAGGTGCCACTGGCGGGCTCGGCGAACCAGCGCGGATGACTGGACAGTTCCAGCGGCCAGTAGTCGAGCCGGGCGACCGCGCCGAGTGTATCCAGCCAGTCCCGCAGGCGGCTGTCGGGTACCGGCCAGCCGAGCTGCTCGACCTCAAGATCCAGATGCACGGCGTCGAAGCGCACCTCGCGCAGTTGACCCAATAGGGCCAGCAGGTCCTTGCGTCCGCTGGCCGACAGCCAGGCCGGATCGCCCAACAGCAGCACGACCTGCATGCCCTGGGCGCGGGCGTCGGCCAGGGTGCCCTGGAGCTGCTTGCGCAGGGTCGGCATGTCCGCCACCTGGCGGGCATCGAGCCCCACATACAGGCGCTGCATGCCGGCGCTGCGCAAGGCATTCAGTTCGGCGCGCCGGGTCTCGGGCTGCAACAGGACCTGGCTCTTCCACAGGTAGACGCCCTGGTTCCAGGCCGACTCACGGGCCGGGCTGGCCTTGGCCGGGGCGTTGGCCTGGGCGCCTGCCGGCGGCTGCCAGCTCAGGTTCTGTACGCCGAGCAACGGGCTCAGCGCCTGGTCATCGTCGACGAACATGCGCAAGGCGGCTTCGCGCAACCAGGCGGCATGCCACGCGGCAATCAGGCGCAGGCCGTTGTCGTAGCGCTCCAGCTCCACCGCCTGCACCTCGGCCAGCGAGCCTTCGGCCGAACGATCCGCACGCAGGCGCTGCTCGCGCAGGGCCACCGACGACACGGCGAGCTGCTCGCGTTCGCGCTCCAGGTTTTCCACGGCCTGCCGCTGGCCCTGCAGGGTCTTGCCCAGGTCCTGCAGCAACTGCTGGCGCTCGGCATTCAGCCTGGCCAGGGCCGCCTGGTGGCGCGCCTCCCCTTCCCGCCCACGGGCCTGGCCGTAGGACATCAGGTCGAACGGTGCGGAGAAGTTGAGACTGGCGACCAGGCCATTACCGGAGCTGGTGGCCCCGCTGCGGTTCTCGTAGCTCTGCGCGACGCTGAAGCTGGAATCGATGCTGTCGTACCAGGGTGACTTGCGGTTCTGCTCGGCCAGGCGCAGCTCATCCCGGCGCTCCTGCAGGCGCGGATGGCCTTCCAGCGCCTGGCGCCAACGGGTCAGGGGTTGCACCTGCGCCGCCAGCGCTTCCGCACGGGCCTGCTGGCTGGCGGTGATGTCCAGGCCGGAGAGTTCGGCCAGGCTTTCACGAGTATCGTCCATCAGCCGGGCGCTCGACTCACAACGCCGCTGCAAGGCTTGCCAGCGGCCGTCCAGCAGTCTCGCCTGGGACGGCAACAGCCAGCCCTGACGCTCGCGCAGGGCCAGACGCTCGCGGGCGCTGGCCGCGTCGGGCAGCAATGCCTGACACCAGCGGCTCTCCTCTTCCGCGCGCCACCAGTCGGCGTAGGCGCTGCGCAGCGCCAGCCGCTGTTCGGCCTTGTGCAGCAGGCGGCGGGACTGCTGCCGCTGCTGTTCCAGTTCGACGGCGGAGACCGCCTGCACCTGGCGCCGCAAGCTGCCCAGCAGGGGGTGGCGCAAGCCGAGCGCCATGTTCCGTCCGTAGTAGGTATCGATCTCGTCCTCGGTCACCAGCTCGCGATAGTGACCCGCGCTGCCCGAACCGAACCACTGCCAGCCGGCTTCGGCCTCACGCTGCTCCTTGAGCGCGTCCAGGGCCCGCAGGTCGGCGGCGTTGGCTTGCAGCACGGCACTGTCATCGACGCTGTCGAGCACCCGAGACAGCGGCAGCACATCGGCCTGGGACAGGCCGCTAGCCAGCAGCAGGGAGCCAAGGAGCAGGGAACGCATCATCGAATCAGAACCTCTTTGCCTTACGCAGCACCCACCAGGGCGCCATGCTGGTTTCTTCATGGCCGCGGCGCAGTGCCTCGTTGAGCATGGCCACCGCGCTCCACAGACGCATGACCAGCATGAACAGGGGGAAAACGAAAACCACCGGGAACAGTTTCAGGTCCTGGCGCGGACGCTCGGACACCAGCACCAGCATCGCCAGGTACAGCAGCAGGGTCATGCCCAGGTAGACCAGGTAGATCAGCGACGCCAGGGCGAGGAAACGCGGCAGCGGCACGACCAGGGGGCCGATCACGCAGTAGCCGAAGATGATGAACGGCAGCACCAGCTGGAAGAAAAAGCCGGTGATCAGCGTCATCAGGAAATTGGGCCAGCCCAGCAGGCGCGGGTTGAAGCTGTGGCGATGCTTGCGGATGTAGAGGAAGTACAGGTCGCCATCCCAGCGCAGGCGCTGCTGGAGGAACTGCAGGAACTTCACGGGCGCATCGGTATGCCCGATGGCGCCGGGCTCGAAGGGGATGCGCAGGGGCCTGCGGCCGAAGTAGTTCTTGATCCGCAGGGTGATGTCCAGGTCTTCGGCGGTGTGGGTGTCCCAGCCGCCGATCTTGTCGAGGAAGCTGCGGCGGAACGCGCCGAAGGCCCCGGACACGTTGTTCACCAGGTTCCATTCACTCAGGCCGATCTTCGCCATGTGGATCGACAGCTGGTACTCCAGCGCCTGCATCGCCGTGGTGAGCGATGCCCAGGCGTTGCGCACCCGCAGGCTGCCCGCCACCGCCGGCACGTCCGGGTCGGCGAAATGGCGGACCATGCGGCTGACCATGTCGTTGTCGAACGAAGTGTCGCCGTCCAGCGCCATGATGATTTCGCCCGTGCAATGGGCGAGGCCGGCGTTGAGCGAGGAGACCCGGCCACCACGCTGCCATTTGGCAATGGGCCGCAGCAGGCGCCGCGGATGCAGCGTCGGGTCGACGCGGAAGTCCCGCACCGCCTGCATGGTCGGTTTGTTGACCGCCGCGCCATCGACCACCGGGATCATTTCGATGTAGCCCGGATAGGTCTGCTCGCACAGGCTCAGCAGGGTCTTCTGCACATCCAGACCTTCGCTGTAGCAGGTGATGATGCAGGACACCCGCGGGCGATAGCCGTTGTCCTTGGGCAGCTCGAACGGCTTGCGCATGAACCAGCGCAGCACGCCGATCAGCACCATCAGGTTGAGCGGCACTTCCAGCAGCAGGAAGGCCGGCAGCAGCATGAACGCAGCCTGGAAGAACCCGTCAGTGCGGGCGAACTCCCCGAGCAGCAGCAGCCATTGTTCGACGAAGGCTTCCATGCTTCAGCCCAGATCTCCCCCCAGCCGGGCCAGCAGCAAGGCGGCGTCTTCCTGCTCCAGCTGATCGTCCGGCGCGGTGAAGGCCACGAGGCGGACCTCGATGCGCGTCGCCTTCTCCTGCGTCAGGCGCTCGGCGCCCTTGGCCAGGCGCTGACGCACCACTTCCACCCCGGCGGCGTCGGTGTGGGGCATGAGCACCCAGAGCACTTCTTCGCTCATGCGCGAGCAGCGATCCGTCTCGCGCACGGCTTCCTGCAGGCGCTCCACCAGTCCGTCCACCAGGGCGTGGCCACGCATCTCGCCGAGTTCGGCGAGGGTTTCCAGCAGGTTGACGAAGCGCAGGCCGAGCAGGGAGAACGGCGGAGTGCGATGGCGGGTGGTCAGTTGCAGCTGCCAGGTAAGCAGGTCCAGGAACACCTGGCGCGGCAACAGGCTGAGGCTGCCGAAGCGCTCCATGTTCGCCGAGGTGGCGGCGAAGCCCTCGCGGCAGCGCAGGCGCCCGGCCTCGGCAATGCGGAAGTGGCGCACCTCGCGCACCCGCAACTTGTCCGGATCATGGGTCTGCCCGCAATCCAGGCAGCGCGCCTGCACGGCGGCGTCGACGAAGAACGCCTGGCAACTGCGGCAGCGGTAGTTCTCCAGCGGGCGGTCGTAATCACTGCCGATATGGCGCAGGCGCGTCAGGCAGTTCGGGCACATCAGCAGGCCGTCCTTGAGGAAGTGCTCCTGAGGCCCGACGTGTCCGCAGGTGAAGCAGTGCAGCGACGGCTGGCGACCGATGTCCAGGGCCTGGCACTCCGGACAGACGTCCACGTAGTTCAGGCGCCCCGAGCCACAGGCGGTGCACAGGCGCAGGCGGTCCAACAGCTCGCCCTCTTCCAGCCAGCCCTGCTGCCCCATCAGTTGCAGCCAGGAAAACGGATGGACTTCCTCGCTGTCGCCCAGGGCCTCGAGAATCGGATAACGGTAATGCTGGGGCACGGCGGTATCGCGCACGGCATGCACGTCGCCGCGCGAACGCAGCCAGAGCCAGGCCAGCACGCGCTCCTCGAAGCGCGCCGGCGCCTGTCCCTGGTTGAACAGGCTGAAACGCTCGCGCCACAGGCGCCAGAGCGGCGTGATGGCGCCAATCTCGGCCGGCGGTGCGCCATCGCCCAGCGCTTCGCACCAGGGGTCAAGATCCTGGCAGCAATAGATCAGGGCGAAACGATAACGCGGGTCCTGGCGCAGGCTACGCAGCATCTGCCCCGCCTGGGCGCCGGGAAGGTCGAGGAGCAGCACATCGTAGGTCGATGCCGACTGCAGGCTGGCCAGATCAGCGAAATGATCCAGTTCACTGTCGCGATAGCGGGAAGACGTGCTGCCAACAATGGCGGCCAGGGGTGACGCGGTATTCATGGAAAGTCTCTGCAAGCTGTCCTTAACCTGGGAGTCAATCATAGCAAAAAAGCATCAGGATCGCGGCGTTAATTTGTCGCAACAATTGTCACATATCAATACTTCGCCAAAACATTGACGATCACGAACACAATTCCTGCGAACCCGGAACGGTGCCGCTCGACACCGCGAGGTCCGGGCACTGCACCGTCCCCCTCACTGCGCGCAATGGCGCAGGAACAGCCGGCGCCCAACGCCGTCCGGCACTTTAGATTGTCCATTCTAGACGGCTGGCGGGAGGCTGCTAGCCGCCTGCACACAAGAACAAGCCAGCAGCATCACCGCCCTTTCTATCTGTCTACAAACCGGGAATACCCGGAGGAGGACATATGCGATTGCGCTGCTTTTTCCTGGGATGCCATTGGGACGAAGGGAGTCCGACCGACGTAGGCCACGTGCCGATGCTGTGCCAACGCTGTGCGCGCTGCGGAGCCCAGAGGTACCTGGCGCTGGAAAGACTGGAGACAAAAAGCCTGAGCCCAGAGCCAGAAATCTGACGCTTCAGCCGGAGGGCTGATATTCCAGAGGAAACTGCCCGGGGCCTTGCGCCCCGGGCAGCCCGATCCTGCCGATCAGTTGGCCACGAAGGCCTGGCTGGTGGTGATCGCCATGTCGCCGCCGGGCAGCTTCAGATCACCGAGGCGCTCCAGGCTGTTGGCGTCGAAGATGGCCACGTCATTGAAGGTACCGGAGAGATACAGCTTGGTGCCGGCCTTGTTGACGGTCAGGCAGTAGTAGGAGTGGTCCAGGTTCGCGGCCTTGACCAGCTTCTGCTCCTTGATGTCGTACTTGGTCAGGCGGTTGAGCACGCCGTAGATGACATTGCGGTCGGTCGGCGAGCGCATGCCGCTGAAGTACACCTCGGTGACCGGGCCGAAGTCGAGGGTCTCGGTCTTGCCGGTGGCCAGGTCCACGTTGAAGAAACCATAGCGGAAGTCGGCGGTGGCCGGGTCCTGCTTGTCATCCTTGAACTTCGCGGCAGTGTAGAACAGCGAGAAATCACGGGAGTAGGTCTGCTGGTTCCATACGTAGAGCACGTCCGGCGGCGAGTAGTTCGGGCGCTTCCAGTTGCGGCTGGGGATCGCCACGTCGAACTTGCCGGTCTTCACGTCCACCTTGTAGATGTCCGGGCCCGCCACGTAGAGGGTGCCGTCGTCGCCGGTCTGCATGATGGTCAGCTGGCGTGGCGCCGGGAAGGTGCGCACGGGCTTGGCATTCATGCCGTCAGCCACCGAGTAGATCTGCAGGCGCGGCTGCTGCACCTCGTAGTGCTCGGCGAGGATCTTCGTCGGGTTGGCGATGGCGTAGATCTCCTTGCCGTCATGGCTGACGGTCATGGAGAACATCGCCCGCGCGTTCTCGCCCGGCTTCTGCGCGATGGTGGCGTGGAACACCGGCTGGCAGTCATCGAGCTTGATGCCGTAGATGTCCGCGTAGTGGTTGCTCAGGATGTAGACCACCTTGCGGTCCGGCGACAGCTGGGTCATGCCCGGGCCGTAGGCGCCGGGGATGGTGCAGGTCTTGAACAGCTTGTCAGTCTGCATGTCGACGACGTGCAGGTTGTTGGGGTAGTTGGTGCTGATCAGGTACTCGTGGCCACTTTCCAGCGCCTTGCTCTTATCGAAGTCGGCGTCTGCGGCGATGGCTTGCAGCGCGCCGGCCAGCGAGAGGCTGCCGAGCGCGGCGGCGAATGCTTTTCTGGACATGCAGGTTTTCCTCTTGTTCTTCTGTCCGCTCATTTGTCGTCCGGGAATACAGTGCCGAGGTTGCGCCAGTTCTCGGCCGAGGCCTGCGCGTCCTTGTTCCAGTCGGGGTAGGTACTCATCATGTCCGGCACCTGGGCCGGCCACCAGCAAGGGTCGGAGCAGCCGTAGAGGTCCGCTTCCATCGGCTGGCAGAGCGAGGACACGCCGCCGAACACGTCGATTTCCCAGCCCGGGTCGGTGGTCGAGGCGCAACCGGCCACGGAGTTCATCGCCACCACGTCTTCGATGCGGTCCTCGGCGGCGGCCTGTTCGAGCTTCTGTGCTTTGTTGTTGATGGCTTTCAGATGTTTCATGTCAGTGCGCCTTCCGCGGAGTGATGTGGCGGTCGATGAAGCCGGGGTTGGAAGCCATGATCCGGCTGTAGACCTCGATACCGAAGTCGACCCAGTCCCTCATCAGTTCGCAGTAGTGGTAAGTGGGATGCGCCGGGTCGCCGTAGCGGGCGTAGCTCTCGTGGTAGCAGCCGCCGGAGCAGAGGTTGCGGATGCGGCAGCTGGCGCAGCCTGTGTCAGTGCGGTCCAGGCGCTGCGACAGGAACTCGTTCAGCTCGGCCTGCTTCACCCCTTCATGCACGTTGCCGAAGGTCGGCAGGGATGAACCGGTGAAGCGGTGGCACAGGTTCAGCTCGCCCTTGTGGTCCACCGCCAGCATCTTCAGGCCGGCGCCGCACGGCAGGGCCTTCTTCTGCCCTTCGTGGATGTCGGTGATCAACTGGTGCAGGTTGGAGAAGCCGATGTTGCGCCCCTGAAGCGCCTCGTCCAGATACCGACGGCCGAGGGCCTTCATGTTGGCGAAGACGTCCTTCAGTTCTTCCCCGGTGAGGTTGTAGCTGCTGATGTCGCCCGAGGTGACCGGGGCGAAACCGACTTCGGCGAAGCCCATCTCGTTGAACAGGTGGTTCCAGATGGTCTCGACGTCGGTGACGCCGGTGGTCAGGGTCACCCGCGCGCCGACCGGCCGCGCGGTGTAGCGCGACAGCAGCATGTCGGCCTTGCGCCGCACCACGTCATAGGTGCCCTGCCCGCCCACGGTGATGCGGTTGCGGTCGTGCACCGTCTTCGGTCCGTCGATGCTGATTGACAGTCCGAAGCGATGGGCGTTGAGCCAGTCGACGATTTCCTCGGTGAGCAGTGTGGCGTTGGTGGTCATGACGAAGTCCACCGTCTTGCCCAGCTCGCCGAAGCGACGCTCGCAGTACGCGACCATGTGCTCGATCAGCGGGCGGTTGGACAGCGGTTCGCCGCCGAAGAACACCACGGTGTAGCGCGGCTCGTCGGGGGACTCCTGGATCAGCATTTCCACCGAAGCCTCGGCGGTTTCCACGCCCATCTTCTTGCCGGCGGAGGGCTTGTCCAGGTCCTCCTTGTAGCAGTAGGTGCAGCTGAGGTTGCAGCCGGTGTTGACGTTCAGCACCACGGTGTTGAGGGCGGTGCGATCGACTTTCTTGACACCGATTTCAGGGGTGAGCGGCGAGCCGTCGCTGACCAGCTCCAGCGCGATCAGCTCGCGCAGGGTCTCGTCGATCTCTTCGGCGGCGAAGCGCCCGCCCAGGCGCTGAGTCAGTTCGTCCGGCGAGCAGGCATGCCCGCGCAGCGCGTCGATGATCCCACCGGTCAACTCGTCGCTGGCGAACAGCGAGGAGCTGGGGATGTGGAACAACAGGCGGTCGGCGTCCACCCGCACTTCGTGCAGGTTGCGTTCGACCAGATTCAAGATGGCGCCCATGGCGACCTCCCGGAACTTTGTTGTTTTTCCCGCCCGAAGGCGGGATTCACGTATTCAGTTCATCCGATCCCGACGCTTACGGGATCGGCGGGTTGTTCCAACGCTGCACGGTCACGATCATGTGCCCTTCGCCCTTGTGCGACTGGCCCGCGTCGTCCACCGCGGCGATCACCTTCAGATTGCCGGCGTTGTTGGTCATCATCTTGCGCGCCGGGTTCGGGCCGGCGTCGCCCGGGGTGAAGATACCGGTGTCGGCATCCATCTCTCCGGCGAACTTCACGTCCTGGTCTTCCTTGGCGCGATCGTCGAACGGCTCCACCGACCACTGCGCGGGGAACACGCCGATACGGAACGGCTTGCCGTCGGCGCCCTTGCCCCAGGCCTCGGCATCGAAGCTGCCCTGGACCTTGGGCGTCGAACCGCCATTGCCGCCGATGCGGGCGACGGAGAACTCCGGCACCACCTTCACTTCGGCAATGTCCTTGTACACGGCCAGGTTGCCGCCCTTGGCGGTGCCGACGGTGACGTCATGGTCGCCGACCGCCGCCGCATCGCTGGCCTTGACCTTGACGGTCAGGCGCTCGGGCGTCTGCGAAACCAGCGAGACCACTTCCACGCCCTTGCCGAACGATGGCTTGCCCTTCAGGCCGGTACCGACGACCGTGACTTCAGCCTCGCTGCCCGCCTTGATATACGCCGGCTGCACGCCCAGTACGCGACTGGTGCCGCTCTTGGCCGCGACGAAGTCCAGGCCACGCTCGTCGTGGGCCTTGTCGAACATGCGGCCCTGCATCTGGCCGTCGAGGGCGGCGAACACCTGGCGCATGCTCAGGTCGCCCACGGTGACGTTGCCGCGCCACTCGTAGCCGTTGTACAGCACCGCACTGCCTTCGCCGTTGAAGGCCTCGCCGTCGGCGTACTGGCCCTTCACACTGACCTTGAACGCATCGTCGCCGCTCTTGGCCACGCTCATGGTGCCGGCGAGGTCGCCCTTGCCCGGCATGTGCCCGGCGAAGCTCCACTCGCCCGCCAGCGACTCGGCCTTGGGACGGTGCTGCTTCCAGTCGCTCCAGGCCTTGCTGTCCAACGGGTAGCGCTTGGCCAGTTCCGGGACCATTTCTTTCTTGGCCAGGTCGAACCAGTCACGATCGCGGGACAGCGCCTGGTATTCCAGCGACGGCCAGCGGCCCAGGTGGAAGTTCACCAGCTTCTCCCACTCCGCCGCCGGGCGGCGCTGCAGGGCGATGCGCGCACCGGAGTGACAGCGGGCGCACATCTGCTCGAAGTTGGTATCGAATTTCTCCACGGTGTTCAGCCGGCGCTCCAGGGCGTAACGCACACCCTCGGTCTCGCTTGGCGCCAGGCCCTGCTTGTCGGCGAGGAACTTGACCACCGAGCGGCGTTCGTCGTCGCTGATCTTCAGGCCGTACATCACCTGCATGCGCGCAATGCTCATCAGCCAACCCTCGGGGGTCTTGCGCTGATGGCTGATGCGGCTCAGGGAGTTGTTGCCTTCGGGCGTGTGGCACGCCTGGCACTTGGCGTTGATGATCGCCTGGCCATCGGCGGCGTTGGCCGGCTGGTGCAGCGCTAGGGCCAGTGCGGCCAGGGTTCCGGCACCCAGACAGTGCCGAAGTCGTGTCATCTTCAAGGTCAGGCCTCCTCGGTATTCTTGTTGGTTATTCGTGCCCACCGATGGGCTAAGCGCGATTGCGTCGAACGCTTGGTAGCGATTTAGCAGGTTGTGTGCCAGTCCTTCGCGGGGCCCGTCGTATCAGGCGTACGACGGGATTTCCAGGGGCCTTCGGCGCTCCGACCGAGGTTCGATGCGTCTAATTTCGCGATTGCTGTCTAACTCTGAGACACGGCCCGTGCGACGCCGTCCGAAGCAGTATGGCCGCGCTTTGGCAAAGCGCCGCCCGCCGGCAGCAACAAGGCGCCGAACAGCATCGCCAGCAGGCCGACCCAGACCAGCGAGAGGAACGGATAACGACGGATCACCACCACGCTTTCGATCTCGTCATCGGGCTGCTTCAGCAAGCGCGCCGAGGCCGGCACCCAGACCTGCAGGTCGCCGCTCCAGCCACGCACGATGAACGGGTGCAGCACATAGCCGCGGTCCGAGGCGAAACGTGCGTAGTGGTAGTCGAGAATCTCGCAGAGCTGGCGCACCGGGCCCTGGTAGGCCGGCGGATTGCCGCGGCTGTCCTGGAACAGCGCGTGGCCGGCGAGCGTACGGTCGCCATCGCGCAGCTCCACCTTCGCCACCGCGTGGTAGCCGGAGAAGTCCGGACGGCTGGCATCCGGCAGCACGCGCATCTGCATCCCGCCGATCACCGCGTGCCACTGCTCGAAGGAGGTGCCGGGCGCAATGCTGATCTGCTGGTAGGTATTCAGCGCCGTGGCCGCCAATCCGCCCACCAGGGCGATCACCGCGCCGCCATGTACCAGGGCCAGCCCGCCGCTGTAGCGCAGGTTACCCAGGCGCCGGCTGCGCCACAGGCTCAGCGCGCCCCAGAGCAGGCAACAGCCCATCAGGAAGGCCCCGCCGAGCAGCGCCGCGTCCAGCCAGGGCAACACCGCCACCACGCTCTGGGAGAGCATGCCCTCGCCGTTGTAGCCGCCGCTCAACCAGCCACCGCGCCAGCCGACCCAGAGCATCACGCCGGCCATCGCCAACGTTGCCAGCAGCGCGAGCCGGGGCCGGGCACAACGGCGCAGGAAGCTGTAGCCGCCGATCAGCCCGAGCAGCGCCAGCACCGGCAGCAACCCCTTTGCCAGTCCGTAGCCATTGACGTCCCACTGGTCGAAGGCGCGGCGCAGGCTGTCCATCTCCTGGGTGGTGGCCCAGGCGGTCAGGGTCTCGAAGAAGGGTTTCAGCTCGTTGGGCCGCTCCAGCCCAAGCCACTCATAGAGATGTGCCTGGATCAGTGCGCCAAGAGCCAGCAGCCCGGCCCCGGCGAACAGGTAGATGGCCACGTCCAGCGTCCAGTCCGATGCCCCGCGCCGGCGCATTTTCTCGCCGCGCCGGCCGGCAACGAGGTAGAAGGCTGCGAGGATCAGCAGGATCAAGGCCAGCGCCAGATGACTGAGCCACGACGTCGTGCCGATGTAACGGTGCGAGCTGGCCAGCACCGTGCTGCGGGTCACCGCCATCGCCACGCAGGCCATGGCCGCCGCCAGCAGGCTGAGCAGCGGCAACAGGCGGCGGTTGGCGCCGTCGGCGCGCCAGCGGCGAGCACCGTGCAGCACCGCGCCGAGCAGCGCCCAGATGACGAAGGCCGAGGTCTGCACCGGGTCCCAGTGCCAGAGCTGGCCGAAGGTGAAGTCCTCCATGGCCCAGGCCATGCCCGCGCCGATACCGGCCGTGAGCACCAGCCAGGCGCGCCGGCTGTAGCGCGGCATCACCCAGGCATAGGCGCCGCCGCCCTGCCCCAGCGCGCCGAGCGCGGCGCCGGCGGGCGCCAGGGCCCAGGCGTAGGCACAGAGAATCAACGGCGCGTGGAAGGACATCCAGAAGGTCTGCAGGTGGGCGTTCATGCCCTGGCTGGGCTGGTGCGCCAGCCACTCCATGGGCGTTGCGCTGAACGGCCCGAGCCAGGCGGCGGTGGCCGTGTACCAGGCGGCGATCAGCGCCATCCCGCGTCCGGCCCAGCCGTCCAGCTGGCGACCACTCAGGGCGGCGGCCATGCAGAAGGTGGCCAGCAACAGCACCGTCCCCTCGTCGCCACCCCAGAGGTTGGAGAACTTCAGGTACGCCGGCAGCGCCGCGCTGCTGTAGAGCCACGCGTAGCGCAGCTGGAAGTGGTCGGCCAACAGATGCAGCGCCACAGCCAGGCAGGCTCCGCACAACACCCCCAGCGCCAGCGGCCAGCCCGGCAGGCGCAGGCCCGGTCGCAGCGCCCCCAGGGCGATCAGCGCGGCGACCGCCCAGAGCAGCGCATTCCCCAGCGACGGCAATAGCCAGAGCAGCGCGCAAGCCGCAAGCGCGGCGCACAGCCCGGCAAACAATGACGACATCCTCTTCAAGCGAGCCTCCCTTCCGATGGCGCCTGGCGTGGCAGGCGTGCTGAGCCTTGCCCTCACACATTGCGTGCCAGTAGCAAAAACCCTTGGGAAACAATCCATTGGCCCACGCCCTGGGGCGCGCGAGCGTGGCAATTCGCGACGGCTGTTTCAGCCTGAGACATCCGGGACAGTTTTAGACGATGGTCGAATGACCGGGTCGCGAGCACCGCAATGCGGGCGTGGAAAAGCCTGCCGCAGCGGCATTATCCGACCCCGTGCGTCGGAAATAACGTTCTCATTCGCGCCAGCCGTGGGTTTGCGGGTCATAGAAGTGGATATCCGAGTCATGCCGGTTATGCTTTTTCATGACCTTGCCCCGTGGCAGGGCCGCCTGTTTTCACGCTTCGCGCAATCCGTATGACCATGACATCAGCCCCTGGGCCTGAGTGCGGCAACGGTAGGGAAGGACTCCGGCCTTTCACAAGAACAAGACGGAGAAGAACATGGCGCAGACATACAGCCCGGCCGCGGGCAACGCACCCCACAGCGGCATCACAAAGGAGGAGCGCAAGGTCATCTTCGCCTCCTCCCTCGGCACCGTATTCGAGTGGTACGACTTCTACCTGTACGGTTCACTGGCGGCGATCATCGCCAAACACTTCTTCGCCGGGGTCAACGAGACCACCGCCTTCATCTTCGCCCTGCTGGCCTTCGCCGCCGGCTTCGCGGTGCGCCCGTTCGGCGCCATCGTGTTCGGCCGCCTGGGCGACATGATCGGCCGCAAGCACACCTTCCTCATCACTATCGTGATCATGGGCACCTCCACCGCCGTGGTCGGCCTGCTGCCGGCCTACTCCACCATCGGCGTGGCGGCACCGATCATCCTGATCACCCTGCGCCTGCTCCAGGGCCTTGCCCTGGGTGGCGAGTACGGCGGCGCAGCGACCTACGTGGCGGAACACGCGCCGCAGGGCAAACGCGGCTTCTTCACCTCGTGGATCCAGACCACCGCCACCCTCGGCCTGTTCCTCTCGCTGCTGGTGATCATGGCCTGCCGCACCGCGCTGGGCACCGAAGCCTTCGAGTCCTGGGGCTGGCGCGTACCTTTCCTGCTGTCGATCCTGCTGCTGATCGTCTCGGTGTACATCCGCCTGCAACTCTCCGAGTCGCCGGTATTCCAACGCATCAAGGCAGAAGGCAAGGCGTCCAAGGCCCCGCTGACCGAATCCTTCGGCCGCTGGGACAACCTCAAGGTGGTGATCATGTCGCTGCTTGGCGGTACCGCCGGGCAGGCCGTGGTCTGGTACACCGGACAGTTCTACGCGCTGTTCTTCCTCCTGCAGATCCTCAAGATCGACGCGCAGACCGCCAACTTCCTGATCGCCGGCTCGCTGCTGCTGGGCACGCCGTTCTTCGTGTTCTTCGGCAGCCTCTCCGACAAGATCGGCCGCAAGCCGATCATCATGGCCGGCTGCATCCTCGCCGCGCTGACTTACATCCCGATCTTCCACGGGCTGACCCAGTACGGTAACCCGGACGTGTTCGCCGCCCAGGAGAAGAACCCGGTGACCGTGGTCGCCGATCCGGCCCAGTGCTCGTTCCAGTTCGACCCGGTGGGCAAGGCCAAATTCGTCAGCTCCTGCGACCTGGCCAAGAGCCTGCTGGCGAAGAAGGCCATCCCCTATGAGAACGTCAAGGCTGACGCCGGCGCCGTGGCCCAGGTGCACATCGGCGACAAGACCATCGCCAGCTTCGAAGGCGCTGGCCTGCCGGCCGGGGACTTCAAGGCGCAGTCCGATGCCCTCACCGCGCAGTTGGGCACCGCCCTCAAGGACGCCGGCTACCCCGAGAAGGCCGACCCGGCGAAGATCAACCACCTGGCCATGCTGCTGCTCCTGACCGTGCTGGTGATCTACGTGACCATGGTCTACGGGCCGATCGCCGCCTGGCTGGTGGAACTGTTCCCGGCGCGCATCCGCTACACCTCCATGTCGCTGCCTTACCACATCGGCAACGGCTGGTTCGGCGGCTTCCTGCCCACCGTGGCCTTCGCCATGGTGGCGGCCACCGGGGACATCTACTACGGCCTCTGGTACCCCATCGTCATCGCGGTGATGACGGCGATCCTCGGCACCTTCTTCCTTCCGGAAACCAAGGACCGGGAGATTCACCACGGCTGAGTGGCGCCCCTGCGGCGTACGACCGATCGCGGTTGTACGCCGCAGGGAGGATCGGCTCTCTCGTAGGAGCGAAGCTTCTCCGCGCCCCACCGGCAAGACCGGTGCCGGGTCGGTTCGCGAGCAAGCTCGCTCCTACGAAGAGCTAACCCGTCGCCCCTGTAGGACCGAGGGGGACGCCCAGTCCTTGCTCGCGAACAGCACAGCACGAGGTCAATCGCGGACAGAGTCCGCTCCTGCGACCAATCCGGGCCCCCGCCGTCTCAGCCGCTGTCGCAATGTGCGACAACGGCTTTCCTCCCGATCGCCCCTTAAATCAATAAATTCTTTTAATTTCAAACAGTTGAATAACCCTTCAAGCCTTGGCACAGCCGTTGCGATGCTCCGCCTCAACCTGCTCCTAACGAACAGACCAACAAGAGGCAATCGCAATGCTCGCTTCCCTGCCCATCAAGCCCGAATCCCGCGCCTTCCTGCAGCGCGCGCCGAAGATGCTGATCGGTGCCGACTGGACCTCCGCCAGCGACGGCGCCCGGATGGACCTGCGCAACCCGGCCACCGGCGAAGTGCTGTGCCAGGTGCCCGCCGGCACCGCCGCCGATGTCGACCGCGCCATACGTGCCGCACGCCAGGCCTTCGATGATTCGGCCTGGAGCCGCACCCGCCCGCGCGAGCGGCAGAACCTGCTGTGGAAGCTCGCCGACCTGATGGAGCGCGACGCCGACCTGCTGGCCGAACTGGAATGCCTGAACAACGGCAAGAGCGCCGCCGTCGCCCGCGTGATGGACGTGCAACTGGCCATCGACTTCCTGCGCTACATGGCCGGCTACGCGACCAAGATCGAAGGCACCACCGTGGACGTGTCCATGCCGCTGATGCCCGACGGCGACTTCCACGGCTACATCCGCCGCGAAGCCGTCGGCGTGGTCGGCGCCATCGTCGCCTGGAACTTCCCGCTGCTGCTGGCCTGCTGGAAGCTCGGCCCGGCGCTGGCCACCGGTTGCAGCGTGGTGCTCAAGCCCGCCGACGAAACCCCGCTGTCTGCGCTGAAACTCGCCGAACTGGTGCTCGAAGCCGGCTACCCGGCCGGGGTGTTCAACGTCGTCACCGGCACCGGTATCACCGCCGGCGCCGCCCTCTCCCACCACCCGCTGGTGGACAAGCTGACCTTCACCGGCTCCACCCCGGTCGGCAAGGAAATCGGCAAGGCGGCCATGGACAACATGACCCGCGTGACCCTGGAACTGGGCGGCAAGTCGCCGACCATCGTGATGGCCGACGCCGATCTGGCCACCGCCGCTGCCGGCGCCGCCCAGGCGATCTTCTTCAACCAGGGCCAGGTCTGCTGCGCCGGCTCGCGCCTGTACGTGCAGCGCAAGCACTTCGACAACGTGGTGGCCGATATCGCCGGCATCGCCAACGGCATGAAGCTGGGCAACGGCCTGGACCCGAGCATCGACATGGGCCCGCTGATCTCCGCCAAGCAGCAGAAGCGCGTGTTCGACTACATCGAACTGGGCCGTGACAAGGGCGCCACCATCGCCTGCGGCGGCGAGCAGTTCGGCCCCGGCTACTTCGTCAAACCCACGGTGATCGTCGACGTCGACCAGAAGAACCCGCTGGTGCAGGAAGAAATCTTCGGCCCGGTGCTGGTCGCCATGCCCTTCGACGATATCGACGATGCCCTGCGCCTGGCCAACGACAGCCCCTATGGCCTGGGCGCCAGCATCTGGTCCAACGACCTGGCCGCGGTGCACCGCATGGTGCCGCGCATCAAGTCCGGCTCGGTGTGGGTCAACTGCCACAGCGCGCTGGACCCGGCGCTGCCCTTCGGCGGCTACAAGATGTCGGGCCTGGGCCGCGAAATGGGCGCCGCCGCCATCGAGCACTACACCGAACTGAAATCGGTGCTGATCCGCCTGTAAGCCCCTGCTGTCTACCTCGACCGGAGATCCCTTGCTCCGGTCCCTTGCATCCCCCGGTTGCCACAGTGGCCGGGGGATTTTTTTTGTTGTTCGCAGTGTCACCGCCCCTGCATTAACGACATCTCCGGTGACCGCCCGCCAAAGCAAAAGCCGCGTTGCAGAGCGGCCCATCGCCACTACCCAGCCATGCACCATGTCGTTTTTGGCCATGCCCGTGGCGATCCTGAACAACTGGGAAGACACCCATCTGGCATAGCTTGAGCCCCGCGTAATACTGGCTGCGCTGCGCGGCATTCCCGAGCCCCCATCGACCCGCGAGGAAGGGATCGCGGCTTGGTGGAAGCCCGCCCCCGGCCCGTGGCTACGCGCCCTCCATAACAACAATTTCAATAAGAAGGCCGACAGATGAGTGCTCCCAGTGCAAAAGGCGCCAATGGCGATCTGGTGCAGGGCTTCAAGCCCCGCCACGTAACCATGCTTTCCATCGCGGGAATCATCGGCGCAGGGTTGTTCGTCGGCTCCGGCCATGCGATTGCCGCCGCCGGACCCGCCGCCATAGTGGCCTACGCCCTCTCCGGGCTGCTGGTGGTACTGGTGATGCGCATGCTGGGGGAAATGGCCGTGGCCAGCCCCGACACCGGTTCCTTCTCCGCTTACGCCGACCAGGCCATCGGCCGCTGGGCCGGCTTCACCATCGGCTGGCTGTACTGGTGGTTCTGGGTGCTGGTCATCCCCATCGAAGCCATCGCCGCCGGGGTGATCCTCAACACCTGGTTCCCGCAGGTCGAGACCTGGGTCTTCGCCCTGTCGATGACGCTCCTGCTGACCATCACCAACCTGTTCAGCGTCGCCAAGTACGGCGAGTTCGAATTCTGGTTCGCCATGCTCAAGGTCGCCGCCATCGTGCTATTCATCGGCCTGGGCGCGGCGGCCCTGTTCGGCATCCTGCCCGGCCACGAGGTCAGCGGCCTGCAGAAGATCATGGGAGAGCACGGCGGCTTCATGCCCAACGGCTGGACGGCGATCTTCAGCGCACTGATCACCACCCTGTTCAGCTTCATCGGCACCGAGGCGGTGACCATCGCCGCCGCCGAATCCAGCGACCCCAGCCGCAATATCGCCAAGGCCACCCGCTCGGTGATCTGGCGCATCAGCGTGTTCTACCTGCTGTCAATCGCGGTGATCATCTCGGTGGTACCCTGGAATGATCCGCGGCTGGTCGAACTGGGCTCCTACCAGCGCGCCCTGGAACTGATGAACATCCCCCACGCCAAGCTGATGATGGACCTGGTGGTGCTGGTCGCCGTGGCCAGCTGCCTGAACTCCTCGGTCTACATCGCCTCGCGGATGATCTACTCGCTGAGCCGGCGCAACGATGCGCCAGCCTTCATCCAGCGCACCTCGGCGGCCGGCGTGCCGCGCGCGGCGGTGATCGCCAGCACCCTGATCGGCATGGCCACCACCCTGCTCAACTTCTTCGCCCCGGGCCGCCTGTTCGACTTCCTGCTTGCCAGCTCCGGCTCCATCGCCCTGCTCGTCTACCTGGCCATCGCCGTCTCGCAGCTGCGCATGCGCGGCATCCTGCGCCGGCGCAACCACGAGCTGGTGTTCCGCATGTGGCTGTTCCCCTGGCTGACCTGGCTGGTAATCGGCATCATCAGCTTCATTCTCACGGTGATGTTCATCATGCCTTCGCACCGCGTGGAAGTCGGCTCGACCCTGGCGCTGACCGTGGTGATCATCCTGCTGAGCCAGACCAGCCGGCGGACCGCGGGCCACGGCGCAACGTCGCTCGGCCAGCGCGCCGCGACCGGCGCGGGCAACTGATCCGGGCCTGGCGCGTCACAGCGACGGCATCTGACAAACGAGGTGGCGATTGGTCGAACGGCGGCAATTCAGTGGTGCCATGCAGGGACGCAACCTGCGCTTCATCGGCGAACAACAGAAGGAGCCCACCCGCCAGGCGCGGGTGGGCTTTCTGTTGCTCGAACACTTTTCCCTGCCGGCCTTCACCCAGGCGCTGGATACCCTGGTCACCGCCAACCTGATCCGCGCCGAGACCTTCGCCACCCAGACCTACAGCCTCGACGGCGAGTCGGTCACCAGCGACCTCGGCCTGGTGATCTGCCCTGGTGCTGCGCTGAGCTCGGCGCAGCTCGCCGAACTGGACCTGCTGGTGGTCTGCGGTGGCCTGCGCACGCCGCTGCGCGCAACGCCGGAAATGACCCGTCTGCTGCAGATCGCCGCCGACCGGGGCATCACCCTGGCCGGTTTGTGGAACGGTGCCTGGTTCCTCGGCCAGGCAGGGCTGCTGGACGGCTACCGCTGCGCCATCCACCCCGAGCACCGCGCCGCCCTGGCCGAGATCGCCCGGCACAGCGAGGTCACCAGCGAGAGCTACCAGCTCGACCGCGACCGCCTGACCGCCGCCAGCCCCACCGGCGCCTTCAACCTGGTATTGGAGTGGATCAACGCACGCCACGGCCGCGAGCTGGTGGACGCCATCGTCGACATCCTCGCCTTCGAGGAATCGCGCTTCCGCCGCACCCGCCCCGCCCTGCACGAGAAGCTCAGCGAGCCGCTGCGCGAAGCGATCAACCTGATGAGCGCGAACATCGAGGAACCGCTGAGCCAGGACCAGCTGTCGCAATACGTCGGCCGCTCCAAGCGGCAGATCGAGCGGCTGTTCCAGGAGCAACTGGGGACCACCCCGGTGCGCTACTACCTCGAACTGCGCATCACCGAGAGCCGGCGCCTGCTGCAGCACTCCACCCTGCCGATGTACGAAGTGGCGCTGGCCTGCGGCTTCGTCTCGCCCAGCCATTTCAGCAAGTGCTACACGTCCTTCTACGGCTACTCGCCGTCCAAGGAAGTGCGCTACGGCAATGTGAAGTCGGCGAAATGAGCGCGGGACGGCCCCAGGGTGATGCGCGCTCGTAGGAGCAACTGTCTTGTCCCGGCTGAATCTGTGCCAGGGCTTTCCCCCTCACCCCAGCCCTCTCCCTCAGGGAGAGGGAGCCAGATCGTGCCGGCTGACAGAGTGGTTTCATCCTGCACCGGACGATCCCCTCTCCCCCTGAGCGGGGCGCGCAGCCAGGGTTAGGGTGAGGGCCAACCCGAGCGCAGATGCATTTCGTAGTCCGTAGGATGGGTGGAGCGAAGCGATACCCGTACTGTCGGGGGTCAGGATCGATGGGTTTCGCTTCGCTCTACGCCATCCTGCAAAGCCAATGCGCCAGGTCCCCGGAGAGGGCTGGGGTGACGGCAACCTCCCGCGCCGGAACTTCCCCGAATCACCATGAAAAATGCCCGCACAAGGCGGGCATTTTCTTCAGCGACGAACCGATCAGGCCAGCGGCGGCGTCAGCGGCGGCACCAGGCGCTTGGAGCCGGTGGCCTCGAAGGCCGCGGCGAAACGCAGCAGCGCCGAGTCGTCATAGGCGCGACCGGCGAAGGTCAGGCCTACCGGCATGCCGATGTCGGCCATCACGCCCATCGGCACGGTGACGGTCGGCACGCCCAGGTGACGGATCGCCAGGTTGCCGTTGGCCACCCAGACGCCGTTGCTCCAGGCGATATCGGCAGACTCCGGATTCACGTCGGCATCGGCCGGGCCAACGTCGGCCACGGTGGGGAACAGCACGGCGTCGAGCTTCAGGCCGTCCATCCAGTCTTCCAGGTCCAGCTTGCGGGTCTTCTCCAGGCCGCGCAGGCCGTCCGGCAGGGTCTCGATCTGGTCCCAGGTCTTCAGGCCGCGCTTGGCCATGTTCACGTACTCGTCCATGCCGGCGCAGAGGTCACCCTCGCGGTTCGGCAGAGTGCCCGGGTCGTGGGGGAAGATCTGCGGACCGTCGACATCGGCCAGCTTGTTCAGCTTGGGATCGCCGTTGGCGCGCAGGAAGTCGTCGAAGCCCCAGCCCGACAGCTCCCACAGTTCATCGTGGAGGAACTGCTCGGAAACGATGCCGCGGTTGAACACGGTCGGCGCGCCAGGACGGTCGCCCTCGCAGTTGGAGACCAGCGGGAAGTCCACTTCGATGACTTCGGCGCCGGCCGCTTCCAGGGCCTTACGGGCCTGTTCCCAGAGGTCGATGACCGAGGCGCGGGTGTTGATGCGCTGGCCGGTCGGGCCGCCGATACCGGGCTTCTCGCTGGTGCCGGCTTCTTCGTCCTTGTTGATGTACATGCGCGGAACGCCCAGACGCTTGCCTTTCAGGGCGTCGGGGCCGACGGCCAGGTCCAGGTAGGACGCCGGGCGGACTTCGCTCACCGCCGGGATCGGCACCCACGGCTGCAGGCGCCACAGATCGCCGCGCTTGTCGGCGTCTTCGGCAACCACCACGTCGAGCACTTCCAGCAGGTCGGCCATGGTGCGCGCGTACGGCACCACCACGTCCATGGTCGGGGTCAGCGGCCAGTTGCCGCGTACCGAGATCACGCCACGGGACGGGGTGTAGGCGCACAGGCCATTGTTCGAAGCCGGGCCACGGCCGCTCGACCAGGTTTCTTCGGCCAGGCCGAAGGCGGAGAAGCTCGCGGCAGTCGCGGTGCCGGCGCCGTTGGAGGAACCGGAGGCGAACGGCGCGGTGAGGTATTTCGGGTTGTACGGGCTTTCCGCACGGCCGTAGACGCCGCGCTGCATGCCGCCATTGGCCATGGGCGGCATGTTGGTCTTGCCCAGGCAGATGGCGCCAGCGGCGCGCAGGCGCTCGATGGTGAAGGCATCGCGGTAGGCGATCAGGTCCTTGAAGGCCGGGCTGCCTGAGGCGGCGGTCAGGCCTTTCACCAGGTAGCTGTCCTTGGCGGTGTAGGGAATGCCATCCAGCGGGCCGAGGGTCTCGCCACGGGCACGACGGGCGTCGGAGGCTTCGGCCTCCTTCAGCGCCTCGGGGTTGCGCACGACCACGGCGTTGAGCTTGGTCGGGCCATCGTAGGCATCGATGCGCGCGAGGTAGGCCTTGACCAGTTCGACCGCGGTGGTGCGGCCCGACTCCAGGGCTTCACGCAGCTGCGCAATGGAAACTTCGGTTACCTCGATCATGCTTTCACCGTCGGCTGAAGGTTGGTGGGAAGGGACAGGTCTGCGTCGCGAAGGACCCAGACGGCGCAAGTCAGAAAATGCGTGTTCATCTCTATTCTCTTGTACTTCTGTTGCGCGACGGGTGTGAGTTTACCGTCGGCCGGCGGCCTTCATCAGCGCCCGGAGGACAGACCGGGACCTGAAGTATGGCAACTGTGGCGAATAAGGCCGCCAGGGCGCACACACTGGCACGTCCGATCAGAATACACAACACGCGTAAATTAAAAAAAACGCCCGCCGACAGGGGAATCGACGGGCTGAACGGGCGCTTGGGGGTCGCCCGCAGGAAGGAGGTCAGCGCACCGTTGGGGTCGGGCGCTGACCGGTGGTGCAGATCAGAAGCGGAAGTAGGCCGACAGCGTGGTCTGGTCGAGGTCGACGTCACCGACCTTCAGGGTCTCCTGCTCCAGGCGCACGCCCAGGCCGCCCAGCACGTCCATCTCGGCACCGTAGCCGTACAGGGCGTCCAGGTCCTCGGAATTGCCGGTTACATCATCGTCGTCGGAACGCCAGCCATGCACACCGGCGGTGCCGAACAGACGGATACGCTCCCCGACCGGGACGCCCAGGCGCACGTTGGCCTGCACCGACTGACCCTCGAACTTCTTGTCGCCGTCGCTCATCTCGCCGAAATCGACGACCGCGCCTTCGAAGGCCAGGTAATTGTTCAGGCGGTACCCCGCGTAAACCTTGTAGCTGTTGTCCTTGTCGTCGAAGCGCGACTCATCGATCTCACCCTGCGTGACACCGCCACCGACATACAGTCCCCTGTCATCGGCAAACGCCAGCGCCGGGGCCGACAACAGGAACAGGGTGGAAAGCACTTTTGCGACACGCATGAAAACTCCTTACCAGTGACATCCACCGTCACCGGCACAAACTTGAAATGAATTGAATTCGGACAGGCGCCAACTTCCCCGAGTGGAAAGCGCGCACTTATCGCCGGATGGCGGAACGAATGAATAAGCGGAACTACATCGAACCCGTTTGAATCACCCTCTTTATCCAGAACACAAGGCGAGGCAATTAAATCCAACGGGATATTCGGCTGACCATCGTAGGTTCTCGATAGTCGGGATAAGGTGCTGGGAACTGGGCGAAAGGGCCGTCTTACAGCGCTTCGACACAGTCAGACGGCAAACCGGACAGTTGTCGCCGCATCGGCATCTTCGAAGAGCATTGCACTCTTGCGTGACTGCCCGAATGCACTTCGACCATTACGGAGTTGATTCGCAGCACCCGTGCTGACGGAAGAACAGTTCGATATTCAAGTATTTCGAAATTGTTCGCGGGCAATACGGCCTGTATTACCCGTCATTGCGCAAGGACGCCACCGGGCGCGATCACCTCCCACACATTTCAAATCCTTTCGGCCATCGAAGCAGCGAATCAGTCCCCTGCTCCAACCAGCCGCTGCTCCACGTTCACGCCGGGCATCATCCGTTGCAGCCCGTCGACCAGGCTGTCTCCCGCTGCCTGCAGGGCCTCCAACGGCATTTCCGGCAGGCTTTCGAGGATGAACCACATCCGCTGCGCCTCGGCATCCAGGCGGGTGCGTACGCCCTGGCGCCAGTTCCAGCGGCGGCAGGTGACGCCCGCGTCGTCGCGCCAGATCACCTCGCCAGCCTCGGGGTATTCGTGGGCCGGCACGCCCTCCTTCATCGTGTCGAAGACTTCGCTGCCGTCGGCGACCACCAGCCTTGGCGCGCCGGCATAGGCGGCCAGGTTCTCGCCGCCGACCGGGATGGCGAAGCGCAGGCTCACGGCGTTGTACAGGTCCACCACCGGGTCGATGCTCGGCAGGCTGCCGTCGCGTAGTACGCGCTTGCGCAGGGCCAGTGCCGAGCAAGGCGTGCGCTGGGGCTTGGCGCCGAATCGGCGGAACACCTCGCCCCATGCCTCCAGGTGCGCTTGCGCCCAGGCCGGCTCGTCCGCCGCCAACTCCTGACAAGCGCGCTGCAGCGCCTCGTCGGCCACTTCCGGGCGGGTGATGGGCGCTGCCTCCACCGTGATGCTCAGGGCGCGGAAGCCCGGCGCGATGTCAGTAATGGCGGGATCGATGATAGGGGTGACCGGTTGCATGGCGGGGTCCTTGGCGTGTTGCGGGGTAGCTCGTCCGGGTTACGGACAGGTGGGGAAAACAGCTAGTCGCGGCAGCGTTCAGCGGCGAACGAGATTGCGCATCCGGTAGTCACCCCAAGCGATGGAAAGTGTATTCAGCACGCGACGAAAAGCAGTCCATCCGAACGTCATCGGATTTCTCCTGAGCAGCGGGAAAGGGCTTGCGGGCACAGGCGCCTCGCCCGGAAATTTCTAACACCGAGCCGCCCACCGCTGCCATGAAATCCCCGAATGATTGATTAGTCCTGCTTATGCGGAGCCGAGTAGATCAGGGGCGCTAATGACTCCGAAGCGTTGTTCTGTCGTCATTTTCGTGCGCCAGCACAGAAAGGGTTCCGGGTGATACATACGAAATCGCCTGTTCCAGCAGCTGCAGGAAGCCAGCGCGGAGCGGCCGACAGGAAAGTAGTGCCGTCTGAGCGTTGCCCTGAGCGCGGGCGTGAGGAAGATCGCGGCTGCCGCCCCTTGCAGCGGGTCGCTTTCCTAGGAGCGGATCTTTTCCTCGAAAGCCCGTGCGCCGATGCTTCGCCTGGTCCTTGCTCGCGGACGAGTCTCCCGGCGGCTTCGGCTCCGGGCGGGTTCGCGAGCAAGCTCCCACAGGTGACCTTCTTCCCTCAGCGCGGGGTGGGCAGATGACCTTCGACGTTTTCGGTCGATTGGCCGTGATCGGAGGACTCCGAGGCATGCCCTGGAGTCGCGGGTGCGGTGGGGCGTATCGGCGTACAACCGCGAACGGTTGTACGCCCTACCGATAGGCAAACCGCAGCTTCCCGATGGCTGGAAGCCTCCCCGAAATCAGTCGCCTACCTGCCGGCGAACGGCCGAATGTACTCATGAGTCTAGAATTTTGTATTCGATACTAACGATTATCGTACACATAAATATCAACACAACCCACTACACGAAATTCCCATCCCAGAGCCCCGTCGCGACTCGTCATTCGATAACCGACCGGTCAGATTTCGGACCACCGGACAAAAACATGTATACAAACTAGTAGATATTTCCTACTGATTTTGTCTACAGTGCTCGCACAACAAAAACAAGCGAGTCCTCAGCCATGAATGATCGTTCAGCTGTAGCGTCCGCCGGAGCACGTCCGGAAGACGAGAACCTCGGTGTCGGCGCCAACCTGGCGTACGGCCTGCAACACGTTCTGACCATGTACGGCGGTATCGTCGCCGTGCCCCTGATCCTCGGCCAGGCGGCCGGGCTCTCACCCAGTGAGGTCGGCATGCTGATTGCCGCCTCACTCTTCGCCGGTGGCCTGGCCACCCTCCTGCAAACCCTTGGCCTGCCCTTCTTCGGTTGCCAGTTGCCGCTGGTGCAAGGCGTGTCCTTCTCCGGTGTGGCCACCATGATCGCCATCCTCTCCGGTGGCTATGAGGGCGGCGGCCTGCCCGCCGTGCTCGGGGCGGTAATGGCGGCGTCGTTCATCGGCTTCCTGATCACCCCGGTGTTCTCACGCATCACCCGGTTCTTCCCGCCGCTGGTCACCGGCATCGTGATCACCACCATCGGCCTGACGCTGATGCCGGTTGCGGCGCGCTGGGCCATGGGCGGCAACCCCAAGGCTCCGGAATTCGGCAGCATGGCCAACATCGGCCTGGCGGCCATGACCCTGGTGATCGTCCTGCTGCTGAGCAAGCTGGGCAGCGCCTCGATCTCGCGCCTGTCGATCCTGCTGGCCATGGTGATCGGCACCGTGATCGCCGCCGCCCTGGGCATGACCGACTTCTCCCGCGTGACCGAAGGCTCGATGGTGGCGATTCCGTCGATCTTCCACTTCGGCATGCCGACCTTCCACATCGCCGCCATCATCTCGATGCTGATCGTGATCATGGTGACCCTGGTGGAAACCTCGGCGGACATCCTCGCCGTCGGTGAGATCATCGGCACCAAGGTCGACTCCAAGCGCCTGGGCAATGGCCTGCGCGCGGACATGGCCTCCAGCGTCATCGCACCGATCTTCGGTTCCTTCACCCAGAGCGCCTTCGCCCAGAACGTCGGCCTGGTGGCCGTGACCGGCGTGAAGAGCCGTTACGTGGTGGCCACCGGCGGCCTGATCCTGGTCGCCCTCGGCCTGCTGCCGGTGATGGGCCGCGTGATCGCCGCCGTGCCCACTCCGGTCCTCGGCGGCGCCGGCATCGTGCTGTTCGGCACCGTGGCGGCCAGCGGTATCCGTACCCTGTCGAGCGTGGACTACCGCAACAACATGAACCTGATCATCGTCGCCACCTCCATCGGCTTCGGCATGATCCCGATCGCAGCGCCGAGCTTCTACGAGCACTTCCCGAGCTGGTTCGCCACCATCTTCCACTCGGGCATCAGCTCTGCCGCCATCATGGCCATCGTCCTGAACCTGCTGTTCAACCACCTCAAGACCGGCAACTCGGACCAGCAGTCGGTGTTCGTCGCCGCCGAGGAGCGCACCCTGCGCTACCGCGACATCGCTGCGCTGAACGAGGGTGACTACTTCCAGAACGGCAAGCTGTTCGACTGCGACGGCAAGGAGGTCCCGCTGATCAACGACGATCACGATGACCACCACGTTCCGGGTCATAAACGACAGGTACGCGAGGCGGAAAACAGCCACGTCTGACCTGGCGACTCCCACGAAAAAGCCCCGCACCTGCGGGGCTTTTTCTTTTCCGCTAGCTCGCTACTACAGGCTGGCATTCGCACTACCGGTGATCGTACGCCGCCATTTCCTCCTCGATGGGCGCCCTCAGGGCTACCACGGTAGGAGCATCGATCGCGGTTACCGGCTCGCCGACCGGCAGCAACAACGGCGTCGAAGGCCCGCCGCCGGGAGGCGGGTTGACCACCACCACGGCCAGTGTCCCCGCCTCGACCACATCGTCAGGCAATAGCTGGAAGGCCAGGCGGGTGCTGTCGGAGATCATCGTCTCGCGGTCCTCGCCGTTTACCTGCACCCGCGCGCCACGGGCGAACCCCATGCCGCGCAGGCAGATGTAGGTGGCGCGAGTGCCGGCGACCGGCGGTTGGGCATCGCCGATGCAGGCGACGGGGTTTTCCAGCTCGTCCTTGCGCCTGATGTCGCCCGCCACTGAGCGAGTGCGGAACAGGGCGTCGAAAACCTCCGCAAGCTTGTCGGTGGCCTGCTTGGAGACCATGCCGGCCAGGCAGGCGATACCGATCACCACATGCAGGTTGACGCTACTCGCCTCGCCGGTAGTGCTGACGGTGAAAAAGGCGCCACGAATGAACAGGTAGAGGATCACCGCGAGGATCATGCCGATGAAGGGCTTGAGCACGTACCACCAGATCCAGCTGACCATGAAGCGCTCGTTGCCGACGAAGTCGCCGAAGGACTTGGCGAGGTGCACGAAGCTGCCCAGCCCGCCGGCCACCATGACCATCGCCAGCAGCCGCGCGTCCGGCCCCGGACACCAGCCGGCCAGGCACTGCACACCGGGGTCGCCCACCGAGCCCGGTGGCGGGAAATTCGGATAGAGCTGCGGCCACAGCCTGACCAGCAGGCAGGCCAGCAACAGCGCGAGGCAGACCAGCCCCGCGCCCATGGCACCGATCTGGAATGAGTTGGCACGGCGGCTCTTGCTGCGAGTGTCCATCATGCGCTCCGGGCGATGGCCCAACGGGAGGAAAGCGCCCTGCCGCGAAGAGCGTTTGCCGCCTTCGCACGACGGACAGAGAAACACACGTTAGCGCAGCGCGATGGCTCTGCAAGAGGCAATTGCGAGTATTTCGCGACTGTCTCCGCGCTGATACGTAGCGCCGCTGAAACAGCGCCCGGAAAAGCCCGTCCTCAGGCCACTTCAGCCTCGGGCCGGGTTTCGTCCAGTAGTCCGATAAAAGCACGCAGCGCCGGCGTATCGGTACCGCGCCGCCAGAACAGCCAGGTGGTGGCGTTGGCGTGGTGCGGCGCCAGGCGATGAATGGTCACGTTGCGCCCCCCGGCAAGGCTGTCGAACATCGCCCGCGGGATGATCGCCACCCCACCGCCCGCCGCGATGCAGGCGAGCATGCCGTGGTAGGACTCCATCTCGACGATCTTGCCCGGCACCACCCGATGCTCGGCGAACCAGCCTTCCAGGCGCTTGCGGTAGGAGCAGGTATCGCGGAAGGCGAACACCGTCTCCCCCGCCACGTCCCGCGCGTCGTGCACCGGCGGGTGGGACTTGGCGCTCATCAGCACCAGCTCCTCGCGGTACACCGGCTGGCCATCCAGTTGCGGGTGGTTGGCCGGACCGTCGGCGAAGGCGGCGATGAAGCGGCCGGAGAGGACACCGTCGATCATCTCGCCGGACGGGCCGGTGGACAGGTCCAGCTGCACCTTCGGGCAATGCTGGTGATAGCGCGCCAGCATCTCGGGGATGCGCACGGCGGCTGTGCTCTCCATCGAGCCCAGGGAAAAGCTGCCGTGGGGCTCGGCGCCCACCGCCACCTGCCTGGCCTCTTCCACCAGCGCGAGGATGCGTTCGGCATAGTCCAGGAAGCTGCGACCGGTCGGCGACAGGCGCAGGCGCAGCTTCTCGCGGATGAACAGCTCGGTGCCCAGCTCGGCTTCCAGTTGCTTGATCCGCGTGGTCAGGTTCGAGGGCACGCGATGCAGACGGGCGGCGGCGGCGGTGATGCTGCCCTCCTGGGCAACGGCGCGGACGATTTCCAGCTGGGTGAGGTCCATGATTCTCTCCGAGAGAAAGAGTCTTTCTTGATTATTCATTTTACATGAATGAATCCGCATCTTAATTTCTGCTCCATCCCGGCGCCAGAGTGCCCGGACGAACGACCGGCCTTGCGGCCTCACAGAACAAGCAGGACTCACCATGAACCAGATCGCCGCCATCCCCGCTGCCATCTCCCGCAGCCCCGCCACCGGGCAGGAACTGGCCCGCTACACCTTCGAAGACGCCGCCCAGCTGGAAGCCTCGCTGGCCCGCACCGATGCCGCCTTCCGCCAGTGGCGTGAAACCAGCATCGCCGAGCGTGTCGCCGTGCTGCGCAAGATGGCCGAGGTGCTGCGCGCCAACGTCGAGCCGATGGCCCGCATGGAAGCCCAGGAAATGGGCATGCCGGTCACCCAGGCCCGTGGCGAGATCAACAAGTGCGCCAACCTGTGCGACTGGTACGCCGAACATGGCCCGGCCATGCTCGAAGACGAGAAGACCCCGATCGAAGGCGCGTACATCTCCTACCTGCCGCTGGGCCCGGTGCTGGCCGTGATGCCGTGGAACTTCCCCACCTGGCAGGTCATGCGTGGCGCGGTGAGCATCATCCTGGGCGGCAACACCTACGTGCTCAAGCACGCGCCGAACGTCATGGGCTGCGCCTACCAGCTGCGCGACGCCTGGCTGCAGGCCGGCCTGCCCGAGGGCGTGTTCGAAGTGCTGAACGTCGAGCCGCCGCTGGTTTCCAAGGCCATCGCCGATGACCGCATCGCCTCCATCGCCGTGACCGGCAGCGTGGGCGCGGGCGCCGCCATCGCCTCCCAGGCCGGTGCCGCGCTGAAGAAGTGCGTGCTGGAGCTGGGCGGTTCCGACGCCTTCATCGTGCTGGCCGACGCCGACCTGGACGCCGCCGTGAAAGCCGCCGTCGCCAGCCGTTTCGGCAACTGCGGCCAGGTGTGCATCGCCGCCAAGCGCATGATCCTGGAAGAATCCATCGCCCCGGCCTTCACCGAGAAGCTGCTGGCTGCGGTCAAGGCACTGAAGATCGGCGACCCGCTGGCGGACGACACCTTCGTCGGCCCCATGGCCCGCTTCGACCTGCGCGACGAGCTGGACGGCCAGGTGCAACAGGCCATCGCCGACGGCGCCACCCTCCTGTTGGGCGGCCACAAGCTCGAAGGCGAAGGCAACTACTACGCGCCGACCGTGCTGGCCGACGTGAAACCGGGCAACACCGCGTTCAAGAAGGAAATCTTCGGCCCCGTCGCTTCGCTGATCGTCGCCCGCGACGCCGAGCATGCCCTGGAGCTGGCCAACGACAGCGAGTTCGGCCTCTCCGGCGCCATCTGGACCGCCGACAAGACCAAGGCTCAGCAGATGGCTCGCCGCCTGGTCAGCGGTGGCGTGTTCATCAACGGCTTCTCCGCCTCCGACCCCCGCGTACCGATCGGCGGCGTGAAGAAGAGCGGCTTCGGTCGCGAGCTGTCGCACTTCGGCCTGCGCGAGTTCCTCAACCCGCAGACCGTCTGGATCGACCGCAAGTAAGGCCACCTTCGCCCGTCAGCTCCACCCATCCTGCGGTCGTGCGGACTCTTCCATCCGCCGGCCGTTTGGATCGATTGGGCGTAAAGGCTTATCCTCAGCCTTTCGTCCTACGCCGCTCTCCTCGGCGCGGGCGTCGTCCGCCCCGGCACTTCGCCGGGGCGTTCCACTCAAGGAGGCTCCATGATCGAGTTGTATTACTGGCCCACTCCCAACGGCCACAAGATCACCCTGTTCCTCGAAGAAACCGGCCTCGACTACCGCATCCACCCGGTCGATATCAGCGCCGGCGACCAGTTCAAGCCCGAATTCCTCGCCTTCTCGCCGAACAACCGCATGCCGGCGATCATCGACACCGCCCCCGCCGACGGCGGTGAGCCGATTACGGTGTTCGAGTCCGGCGCCATCCTCGTCTACCTCGCGGAAAAGACCGGGCAATTCCTACCCGGCGACGTGCGCGGGCGCAAGACGGTATTGGAATGGCTGTTCTGGCAGGTCGGCGGCCTCGGCCCGATGGCCGGGCAGAACCACCACTTCGTGCAGTACGCGCCGGAGAAGCTGCCCTACGCCATGCAGCGCTACATCAACGAGACCAACCGCCTGTACGGCGTGCTGGACCGACGGCTGAAGAAGGTGTCTTTCCTCGGCGGCGAGCAGTACAGCATCGCCGACATGGCCAGCTATCCGTGGGTGGTGCCATGGCAGCGCCAGCAGCAGAACCTTGATGACTTCCCGCACTTGAAGCGCTGGTTCGAAACCATCGCCGCCCGCCCCGCCACCGTGCGGGCCTACGAGAAGGGCCAGCCGTTCCAGTCGCGGCCCTCGGTCACCGAGGAAGGCAAGAAGATCCTGTTCGGGCAGACGGCGGCCAGTCTGGGCAAGGACGACTGATCCGCGCCGGAGTGGCTCCCGTAGGGCGTATAACGCTCCGCGTTATACGCCGATTGGCCTTGGCCAGCCCCATCGAGATCGGCCTGGAAACCACCGTAAAGCTCGACCACGACGCTGACGAAAGCATCGGCGTACAACCGCGAACGGTTGTACGCCCTACGCTCCCGACCGATACCCTTGCGTCAGCAACCAGCCCTGGAACGCCCGGCGCCGCTCCGGCGGCAAGTCCGCCAGCACCCGGGCTTCGGGCTCCTCGCGAAGACGCCGCAGCCACGGCGCCAACTCCAGCCCATCGAGGTGCCAGATACCCAACGGCTGATCGGCGCTGACCACCACCTCCGCCTCATCGACGAAGTCCCCGCGCAGCACCGGCGCACGCTCGATGCGCAGGCTGGCGAAATCCGCCGGCGCGTGGCTGGGCTGCTCGTCCGGCCAGGCGCGACGAGCCTGCCAGAAGGGCTGGTCGGCCCAGCGCTCTTCGCTGGCGTAGAAATCACGCCCGACACGGGCGAAGCGCAGGAACAGTTGCTCAACCCGCTGCTGATGGAAGCGTTTGGCCAACTCCGCGCGCTCGGGTGCGCGCAGCAGGGTGTTGATCACCACCGGCGCCTGCAGGGCAGACGACAGCGACTGGAAGATGCCGTTGCCCGACAGCGGGTCCACCGCCATCGCCGCATCGCCCACGCGAATCCAGTTGTCGCCACAGGCTTCCAGGCAGAGGATCGCCGTACTGCTGCGGGCGTGCAGGTCCAGTTCGCGCTCCTCGCCAGCACCGAAAAATTCCCGCACCCGTTGCGAGGCGCCACGGCGTTCGCGGCAGTAATCGAGCAATTGATCGCGCGGCGGCAATTGACTGCTGGCCACATCCAGGGTCATTTGCCAGTAACAGCGGCCATCCTCCAGCCGCGCCATCCAGGCCCAGCCATCGGGCAGGCTTTCCACCGCGCTGGCCAACGGACCGGGTTCGCCCTGCCAGCGGTTGAGCAGGCTCAGGGTTTCCGGGCCGCGCCGGGCCTTTTGGCCCTTCTGGTTCAGCGGCGCCTGGCGGCCACGGGCTTCGACGAGGAAGGTGCCCTGCACTTCCCGGCCCCCTTCGAGTTTCACGCGCCAGCCGGAATCCTCCGGTTCGACGGCCAGCGCCTGGGCTTCGATCAACTCGACGCCCGCTGCTTTCAGGTCCTCGCGCAGGCCGGCGTCGAAACGCGGACGGTCGAGGATGCATTCGATGTTCTGCGCGCTTTCGTTGCCGTTCCAGTGCACGCGACGCTGCGATGGGGGCGCGGCGCAGCTCAGGGCGTGGTGCAGTCCGGCGCTACGCAGCCCCTCCAGCACGCGCTGGGACACGCCTTCGACGGCGGCGAAGCGGCGCCATTCGCTGATGACGATGACGGAATGGCCGAGGCGGCGCAGGCCCAGGGCAACCGCCGCTCCGGCGGGACCGGCGCCGAGGATCAGGAGGGGGGCTTCGGTCATGCCTGGACGGGAAGGCGTTCGACCTTTACTCATAACCCACCTTCCGCTCGATGCCATGATAAGGAGCCCGCTCGCGCATCTGCTCGATCAGCTCCAGATTCGACAGCTCCGGTCGCTCCGTCAGCATCGACGCCAGGTGCCCACTGAACGCCGCGCATCCCAGGCTGGCCCCCGAACGTCCGGCCACGCTCACCGCTGCGCCGAAATCCGCCTGCGAACTGTCCAGCCAGGACCACTCCCGCTCGCGGCAACGCGCATCCCCGGTCACGCGGATCACCCCCGGATAGCTCGCCGGAAACACCGGCTCGCCCCGCGCCGGGCTCGACGCGCAGACCAGCACGCCCGCCGCCACCAGGTCGGCCACGGCATCGTGCAGGATCGGCCGGTCCTGCCGCACGCCAAGGCTCAGGTTGATCACCCGCACGCCCTGCTCGCCCAGCCAGCGCAACGCGGCGGCGAGCTGCAACGGGCTGGTCACGCCACGTTCATCGAATACCTGGGCGACGCACAGGCGCGCCTCGGGCGCCCGCGCAAGAATCGCCTCGCAGACGGCGCTGCCATGGCCGAGGCGATCATGCGTCAGTGGCAGTTCGTCCAGCCCATCATTGGACAGGCAGAAGCGTCGCCCGCCGACCACGAAATTCGCCTGCCCGTCAGCATGCCCACTGTCGACCACGCCGATGCGCACCTCAGGCCTCATGTCGCTGCACCGGCTGGGCCTCACGCACGCGCATCTGTCCATCCTGCAATTCCAGATGCAGGTCGGCGGCGGCCAGCGTCGAAGTACGGTGGCTGATCAGCAGCCGCGTACGGCTGGCGAACAGTTGGTCGATGGCGGCGATCACCTCGCGCTCGGTGCTTTCGTCCACCTGCGAGGTGGCTTCGTCGAGCACCAGGATCAGCGGGTCCTGCAACAGCGCGCGGGCGATGGCGATGCGCTGCCTCTGCCCGCCGGACAGCTGCTGGCCGCGTTCGCCCAGCGGGCTGTCGAACCCCTCGGGCAGGCTGGCGACCAGGCTGTCGAGCTGCGCCGCGCGGGCGGCTTTCTCGATGGCCTCACGAGTGGATTCCGGGGCGCTGTAGGCCAGGTTGTCGGCGAGACTGCCACGGAACAGCACGATGTCCTGGCTGACCACCGCCACGCGCCGGCGCAGGGCGTGCAGGTCGAGCTCGCGCAGGTCGATGCCGTCGAGCAGGATGCGGCCCTGGTCGGGATCGTAGAAGCGTTGCAGCAGGTCGATCAGCGTGCTCTTGCCGACCCCGGACGGCCCGCTCAGCGCGACCTTGAGACCGGCGGGAATCACCGCCTGCACATTCTGCAGAACCGGCTGCGCGCGGCCCGGCCAGGCATAGTGCAGGTTCTCCAGGCGCAGCTCGCCCACCGACGGCATCGGCCGTGGCGCTACCGGCGAAGCGATACTGGCTTCCTCACCGCGCAGCTCCATCACCCGGCCGAGGCTGACGGTCATGCGCTGCAAGGCCACGTACAGGCCTAGCAGGCTCTGCACAGGCCCGATGGCCATGCCCAGGTAGGTGGAAAAGGCGATCAGCGAACCCAGTTGCCAGGTCCCCTGTACCACCCAGTAGCCGCCGACCAGGAAGGCACAGGCGCGGGACAGCGACATCAGCGTGCCGGGCACCGCCTGGGTGAAGAACTCGGTGAGTTGCAGGCGCAGCAGTTGACCAAGGTAGCCCTGCCCCAACCCTTCCAGGCGCCCGGCTTCACGGTTCTGCTGGCCGGCGGACTGGATGAACTTCATCGCCGGCAGCGTCTCGACGAAGAACGACGAGAGGTCCGCCGAGCGCTCGCGCAGGCCGCGCGCCTCGCGCTCCACCTTGCGCCGCATCCAGCGCAGCCAGAGCACGTCCAGCGGGATCAGCAGCGCCACCAGCAGCGAGAGCTTCCACGACAGGGTGAGCAGCAATACCAACGCACCGACCAGGCCGATGACGCTGGAGACGGCGGAGAACAGCGAGTCCACGGCGAAGCGCTGGATTTCGGCGACATCGCCATCGAGCCGGGACATCAGGTCGCCGATGCGGCGGCGGCCGAAGAAGCTCGGCGAAAGGGTTTGCAGGTGGCGGTACAGCGCGTCGCGCAGGGCGAACAGGATGCGCCCGGACAGCCGCGTGTGCAGGTAACGGTTGAGGCCGGACAAGGCCGTACCGACGAGGCCGACGACGATCATCGCGCCGGCCACCATCACCAGCACCGGGAAGTCCTTCGCCAGCAGGCCGTCGTCGATCAGCAGCTTGGTCAGCCAGGGCTGTGCCAGTACCAGCAGGGATGCGCAGAACGACAACCCGAGCAGGCCGGCAATCGCTGCCCGGTGCGGTCGCACAAAGCCGTACAGCCAGCGCAGCGACGCCTTGAGCGCCTGGGGGTCGTCGCTCTCGATCAGGCGGGTGAAGAACATCAGCCCACCTTGAGTTGCTTGAGCTTGCGGTACAGCGTGGCGCGGCTGATGCCCAGCGCGTCGGCGGCGGCGGAGACGTTGCCCTGGTGGCGTTCCAGCGCCTGGCGGATCAGCTCCAGTTCGTTCTCGCGGATGCTGCCGCTCTGCGGGCGCTCGCCGGCGCTGAGTTCGTCCAGGGTGCTGTCGGGCAGATGATCCAGGCCGAGCACGTCCTCGCCCTCCTCGCGCATGGCCAGCGCGGTGCGCAGGACCATCTCCAGCTGGCGGATGTTGCCCGGCCAGTGGTACTCGCGCAGCAGCGCCAGCAGGTCGGAAGACAACTTCATCTTGGGCGCGCCGAGGCGGCTCAGCAGGCCGGCGGCCAGTTCGGCGAGGTCGTCGCGCTCGCGCAGCGCCGGCAGCTTCACGCTGATGCCATTGACGCGGTAGTAGAGGTCCTCGCGGAACTGTTTCTCTTCCACCAGGCGCTTGAGGTCGCGGTGGGTGGCGCAGATCAGCGCGACGTCGATGTCCTGTTCCTCGCCGGCGCCCAGCGGCGCCACCTTGCGCTCCTGCAGCACGCGCAACAGGCGCGCTTGCAGGGCGAGCGGCATGTCGCCGATCTCGTCGAGGAACAGCGTGCCGCCATGGGCCTGTTGCAGCCGCCCGACCATGCCGCCGCGCCGCGAACCGGTGAAGGCGCCGTCGCGGTAGCCGAACAGTTCGGACTCGATCAGGCCTTCGGGAATCGCCGCGCAGTTCACCGCGACGAAGGGTTTGTCGCTGCGCGCGCTGGCCTGGTGCAGGGCGCGGGCGACCACTTCCTTGCCGCTGCCGGTTTCGCCAAGCAGCAGCACGGGCAGCTCGTTCACCAGCCCCTGGCGCGCCATGCGCAGGGCGCGGGCGTAGCGCGGGTGGTTACCGGCGAGCGCTTCGAGTTCCGGGCCCGCAGCCGGGCGCGGCGCGCGGTTGCTGACGGGTACACCATGGCTGCGCAGCGGCGCCTGGAGGGTCTTGTAGAACAGCTCGCCCTTGGGCGTCTGCAGGCTGCCGACGCCGCCCTGGTAGAGCCGGCCCAGCAGCTGGTCGCCACGCAGGCCGAGGAGATCTTCGCTGCGCCGGCCGACCAGACTTTCGCGGGTGGCGCCGAGCAGTTGGCAGGCCTGGCCACTGACAGCGAGCACCTTGCCGTCCAGACTCAGCGCCAGCAGGCCCTGCCAGGCCGAATCCAGGTACTGACGACGGTAATGGAAGGCGATCACCACCTGCCCCGGATGGCTGACGGCGAACAGCCGCGCCTCGATCTGGAACACCGCAAGGCTGAGCAGCGAGAGGCTTTCCCGCGGGCCGGAGAGCGGGCCTTCGCGGGTCATGTCGAGCACGCCGAGCAGCGTGCCCTGCGGCCCTTCGATGGGCACCGAGGTACAGGAGAAGCGGCTCAGGCGGTCGAGGAAGTGCTCGCCGCAGTCGATCTGCGTGGCGCGCTTTTCCACCAGAGCGGTGCCCAGGGCGTTGGTGCCGCGCGAAGCTTCACTCCAGCAGGCGCCCTGGACGATGTCGGCCAGGCCTTTGCTCTGCATGTGATCGCGAGCGCCTTCGACGGAGAGGATGGTGGCGTCGGCGTTGGCCAGGATGATCACGCCATCGTGGCCCTGGCGCTGTTGCAGGTAGTCGAGTTCGGGAGTGGCTGCATCGAGCAGCAGGCGATTACCGGCCAGCAGCACGTCGGGTTTGACCCGCGTATCGAGGCCATGCTCGGTGCCGCTGGCGCAGTCCAGGCCATGGCCAAGGCTGCGCCGCCAGGAGGCGTCGATCTCCTCGCGGAGCACACCGCTGGGCACTTCGCCCTCCTGTTGCAGGCGTTCACGGGCCAGATGGGCTTCGCGCAGCAGGTCGCTGCTTATTGTTCTTGTGGTCATGCATCGCTCCGGTAGGTTCCATGACTAGCTTCAGCATGGAACTCGCAGGCTGGTCAGGGCTGTGTACACCCGCAGGCGGCGTCCGTAAAGGGGAAGCCCCTGGTCGGAAAGGTCAGATACGAGCGCGAGGCAATTCCTGCGCCATCTACCCGTCCTACGCCGCCTTCGAGGTGTGTTGACAGTGACTCGAGGCAGGTTTACGTTAACGTAAAGGTAAACGACCGAGCAAGAAGATTCCCATGCCCACGACCTACACCATCTCCGAGCTGGCCCGCGAACTGGACGTCACCACCCGCGCCATCCGCTTCTACGAGGAGCAAGGCATGCTCAGCCCCGAGCGCCGCGGCCAGGAGCGCATCTACAGCCCGAAGGACCTGGTGGCCCTGAAGCTGATCCTGCGCGGCAAGCGCATCGGCTTCTCGCTGGCCGAGTGCAAGGAGCTGATCGACCTCTACGACCCCAGCAGCGGTAACCGCAAGCAGCTGGAAACCTTCATGGGCAAGATCGCCGCCCGGCGCGCCCAGCTGGAGCAGCAGATGCTCGACATCGAGCAGATGAAACTGGAACTGGACACCGCCGAGGAACGCTGCCTGGCTGCCCTCGACGAGACCGAGAAGAAGCAACGCGCCTCCGTGTGAGCGCCCTCCCCCTGATTCCAAGTACAAAAAAGGTGCAGACCATGAGCTATCCGTCCCTCAACTTCGGTCTCGGCGAGACCATCGACATGCTGCGTGATTCCGTCCATCAGTTCGCCCAGGCCGAACTGGCCCCGCGCGCAGCGCAGATCGACCGCGACAACGAGTTCCCCATGGACATGTGGCGCAAGTTCGGTGACATGGGCCTGCTGGGCATGACCGTGGAAGAGGAGTACGGCGGCACCAACATGGGCTACCTGGCCCACGTGGTGGCGATGGAGGAGATCAGCCGCGCTTCCGCCTCGGTCGGCCTGTCCTACGGCGCCCATTCCAACTTGTGCCTCAACCAGATCCGCAAGAACGGCACCCACGAGCAGAAGCAGAAGTACCTGCCCAAGCTGTGCTCTGGCGAGCACATCGGCGCCCTGGCCATGAGTGAGCCCAACGCCGGTTCCGACGTGGTGTCGATGAAGCTGCGAGCCGAAAAGAAGGGCGACCGCTACGTGCTCAACGGCAACAAGATGTGGATCACCAACGGCCCGGATGCCAATACCTACGTGATCTACGCCAAGACTGACGTCAACGCCGGCTCGCGCGGCATGACCGCGTTCATCGTCGAGCGCGACTTCAAGGGTTTCTCCCGCCACCAGAAGCTGGACAAGCTCGGCATGCGCGGCTCCAACACCTGCGAACTGGTGTTCGAAGACGTCGAAGTGCCGGAGGAGAACATCCTCGGCGCCGAAGGCCGTGGCGTGGCCGTGCTGATGAGCGGCCTGGACTACGAACGCACCGTGCTCTCCGGCGGCCCGACCGGGATCATGACCGCCTGCATGGACGTGGTGCTGCCCTACGTGCACGAACGCCAGCAGTTCAAGCAATCGATCGGCGAATTCCAGCTGGTGCAGGGCAAGCTGGCCGACATGTACGCCGGCATGAACGCCTCCAAGTCCTACCTGTACAACGTGGCCAAGGCCTGCGACCGCGGCGAGGAATCGCGCAAGGACGCCGCCGCGGTGATTCTCTACACCGCCGAAATGGCCACCAAGATGGCCCTGGACACCATTCAACTGCTCGGCGGCAACGGCTACACCAACGAGTACCCGGCCGGCCGCCTGCTGCGCGACGCCAAGCTCTACGAGATCGGCGCCGGCACCAGCGAAATCCGCCGCATGCTGATCGGCCGCGAGCTGTTCAACGAGACCCGCTGAACCTATCCGCATCCGTCCCTGTAGGAGCGAGCTTGCTCGCGAACCAGCCCCCGCAGCGGAGGTTGTTCGCGAGCAAGGGCTAGGCGCCCCCCTCGCTCCTACAAAGAATCCCGCTCGTGGAGACGCCATGACCATCCTCGGCACCCAACTCAACACCCGTTCCCCGGAATACGCCGCCAACGCCGCGACCATGCTGGAGAACGTCCAGGACCTGCGCGCCCTGCTCGGCCGCGTCCACGAAGGCGGCGGTGCCGCCGCCCAGGCCAAGCACACCGCACGCGGCAAGCTGCTGGTGCGTGAGCGCATCAACCGTCTGCTCGACGCAGGCTCGCCCTTCCTCGAAGTCTCCGCCCTGGCCGCCCATGGCGTGTACGGCGAAGATGTCGCCGCCGCTGGCGTGGTCGCCGGCATCGGCCGCGTGGAAGGCGTGGAATGCATGATCGTCGGCAACGACGCCACGGTGAAGGGCGGCAGCTACTACCCGCTGACCGTGAAGAAGCACCTGCGCGCCCAGACCATCGCCCAGCAGAACCGTCTGCCGTGCATCTACCTGGTGGACTCGGGCGGCGCCAACCTGCCGCGCCAGGACGAGGTCTTCCCCGACCGCGAGCACTTCGGCCGCATCTTCTTCAACCAGGCCAACATGAGCGCCCAGGGCATCCCGCAGATCGCCGTGGTGATGGGCTCCTGCACCGCCGGCGGCGCCTACGTGCCGGCAATGAGCGACGAGACCATCATGGTGCGCAACCAGGCCACCATCTTCCTCGCCGGCCCGCCGCTGGTGAAGGCCGCCACCGGTGAAGTGGTGAGCGCCGAGGACCTGGGTGGCGCCGACGTGCACTGCAAGACCTCGGGCGTCGCCGACCACTACGCCGAGGACGACGAGCACGCGCTGGCCATCGCCCGCCGCTGCATCGCCAACCTCAACTGGACCAAGCAGGGCAAGCTCAACACCCTCGCCCCGCGCGCGCCGCTGTATGCCAGCGAAGAGCTGTACGGCGTGATCCCGGTGGACAGCAAGCAGCCCTTCGACGTGCGCGAGATCATCGCGCGCCTGGTCGACGGCAGCGAATTCGACGAGTTCAAGGCGCTGTTCGGCACCACCCTGGTGTGCGGCTTCGCCCACCTGCACGGCTACCCGGTGGCGATCCTCGCCAACAACGGCATCCTCTTCGCCGAAGCCGCGCAGAAAGGCGCGCACTTCATCGAACTGGCCTGCCAGCGCGGCATCCCGCTGGTGTTCCTGCAGAACATCACCGGCTTCATGGTCGGCCAGAAGTACGAGGCCGGCGGCATCGCCAAGCACGGCGCCAAGCTGGTCACCGCGGTGGCCTGCGCCCAGGTGCCGAAGTTCACCGTGATCATCGGCGGCAGCTTCGGCGCCGGTAACTACGGCATGTGCGGCCGCGCCTACGACCCGCGCTTCCTGTGGATGTGGCCCAACGCGCGGATCGGCGTGATGGGCGGCGAACAGGCCGCCGGCGTGCTGGCCCAGGTCAAGCGCGAACAGGCCGAACGCGCAGGCTCTGCGCTGTCCGCCGAGGACGAGGCGAAGATCAAGGCGCCTATCCTCGAACAGTACGAGCGCCAGGGTCACCCCTACTACTCCAGCGCCCGCCTGTGGGACGACGGCGTGATCGACCCGGCGCAGACCCGCGACGTGCTCGGCCTCGCCCTCTCCGCCTCGCTCAACGCGCCCATCGAAGCGACCCGCTTCGGCGTCTTCCGCATGTAAGGCCGCCGCCATGACCGACTTCCAGAACATCCAACTCGACATCGACCCGCGCGGCGTCGCCAATCTCTGGCTGAACCGCCCGGACAAGAACAACGCCTTCAACGCCCAGACCATCGCTGAGCTGATCCTGGCGCTGGACGCCGTGGCTGCCGACGACCGCGTGCGCCTGCTGGTGCTGCGCGGACGCGGCAAGCACTTCTGCGGCGGCGCGGACCTTTCCTGGATGCAGGAATCCGTGCAGCTGGACTACCAGGGCAACCTGAACGACGCCCAGCAACTGGCCGAACTGCTCTACAACCTGCACCAGCTGAAGAAGCCCACCCTTGCCATCGTACAGGGCGCGGCCTTCGGCGGCGGCGTCGGACTGGTCTCCTGCTGCGACATGGCGCTGGCCGCCGAGGATGCGCAGTTCTGCCTGTCCGAAGTGCGCATCGGCCTGATCCCGGCCACCATCGGCCCGTTCGTCACCAAGGCCATCGGCCAGCGCGCCGCCACCCGCTACGCCATGACTGCCGAGCGTTTCAGCGGCATTCGCGCCCGCGAGCTGGGCCTGGTGGACGAGCACTACCCGGCCGCCGAGCTGGACGAGAAAGCCGACACCTGGATCGCCAACCTGCTGAACAACAGTCCGGCGGCGCTGGTGGCCTGCAAGGCGCTGTTCCATGAAATCGGCGCCGGCGAGCTCAAGCCCGAACTGCGTCGCTACACCGAAACGGCCATCGCCCGCATCCGCATCAGCCCCGAGGGGCAGGAAGGCCTGCGCGCCTTCCTGGAAAAACGCAAACCGGCCTGGCAGGAGCAAGTCTGATGAGCAAGATCGATACCCTGCTGGTGGCCAACCGCGGCGAAATCGCCTGCCGCGTGATGCGCACCGCCAAGGCCCTGGGCCTGACCACCGTGGCCGTGCACAGCGCCACCGACCGCAATGCCCGCCATGTCGAAGAGGCCGACATCGCCATTGACCTGGGCGGCGCCAAACCGGCTGAAAGCTACCTGCGCGCCGACGCCGTGCTGGCCGCTGCCAAGGCCGCCGGCGCCCAGGCCATCCACCCCGGCTACGGCTTCCTCTCGGAGAACGCCGGCTTCGCCCGCGCCTGCGAAGAGGCAGGGCTGGTCTTCCTCGGCCCGCCGGCCAGCGCCATCGACGCCATGGGCAGCAAGTCCGCGGCCAAGGCGCTGATGGAAACCGCCGGCGTGCCGCTGGTGCCCGGCTACCACGGCGAGGCCCAGGACTACGCGACCTTCCAGCGCGAAGCGCAGCGCATCGGCTACCCGGTGCTGCTGAAAGCCGCCGCGGGCGGCGGCGGCAAGGGCATGAAGGTGGTCGAGCGCGAGGCCGAACTGGCCGAGGCGCTGGAGTCCGCCCAGCGTGAAGCGCAGTCCGGTTTCGGCGACTCGCGCATGCTGGTGGAGAAGTACCTGACCAAGCCCCGCCACGTGGAAATCCAGGTCTTCGCCGATAAACACGGCAACTGCCTTTACCTCAACGAACGCGACTGCTCGATCCAGCGCCGTCACCAGAAAGTGGTGGAAGAAGCGCCGGCGCCGGGCCTCTCCGTCGAACTGCGCCAGGGTATGGGCGAGGCCGCCGTGCGCGCCGCCCAGGCCATCGGCTACGTCGGCGCCGGCACCGTGGAGTTCCTCTACGACGAAGGCAGCGGCCAGTTCTTCTTCATGGAGATGAACACCCGCCTGCAGGTGGAGCACCCGGTCACCGAAGCCATCACCGGCCTCGACCTGGTGGCCTGGCAGATCCGCGTCGCCCGTGGCGAGCCGCTGCCGATCAGCCAGGAACAAGTGCCGCTGATGGGCCACGCCATCGAAGTGCGCCTCTACGCCGAAGACCCCGAAGGCGGTTTCCTGCCCGCCAGCGGCCACCTCACGCTGTACCGCGAACCCGCCGCCGGCCCCGGCCGCCGGGTGGACAGCGGCATCCGCGAGGGCGACGACATCTCGCCGTTCTACGACCCGATGCTGGCCAAGCTGATCGCCTGGGGCGAGAACCGCGAGGAAGCCCGCCAGCGCCTGCTGTCGATGCTCGGCGAAACCGCCGTTGGCGGCTTCAAGACCAACCTGGCCTTCCTGCGCCGCGTGCTGGCCCACCCGGCGTTCGCCGAGGGCGAGCTGGATACCGGCTTCATCGCCCGCTACCAGGACACCCTGCTGCCCGCCCCCAGCGCCCTGCCCGAGCGCTTCTGGCAGCTCGCCGCAGAAGCCTGGGTGCAGAGCGAAACCGCCCGCGTGCGCGGCGACGACGCCCATTCGCCCTGGTCCGCCCAGAGCGGCTGGCGCAGTGGCCTGCCGGGAGAAACTGACCTGCACCTGCTGGCCAAGGGCGAATCCCACGTGGTGCGTCTGCGCCATGCCGACGGCCAGCGCATCGCCAAGCTGGATGGCCAGTGGCTGGATGTGAAGGATGGTGAGATTCGCCGCCGTCACCAGGTGATCCGCCGGGGCGACAGCCTCTATCTGGAATGGAACGGTGAGCTGGTGGCCGTGCAGCGTTTCGACCCCATCGCCGAGGCCGAAGCGGCCCACGCCCACCACGGCGGCCTGGGTGCGCCGATGAACGGCAGCATCGTGCGCATCCTGGTCGAACCCGGCCAGAGCGTCGAAGCTGGGGCAGCCTTGGTGGTGCTCGAAGCCATGAAGATGGAACACAGCATTCGCGCGCCGCACGCTGGCGTGGTGAAATCGCTGTATTGCAGCGAAGGCGAGCTGGTGTCGGAGGGTACGGCGCTGGTGGAGCTGGAGGAGGCGTCGGCGTAACGACCAAAAGCCCCTCTCCCCCGCCCTCTCCCTGAAGGGAGAGGGAGTATCCGTGCCACGCGGACCTTCCGTGTGAGCCGGAAACCTCCCGCCGCTCAGGACAGTCCCCTCTCCCTTCAGGGAGAGGGTTAGGGAGAGGGTGCCGAGCATTGCGCACCCTCCTCCATGGAACACTACGAGGACCGCAAATGACCCTGCCCCAATCCGTCCGCCTGGTCGAAGTCGGCCCGCGCGACGGCCTGCAGAACGAGAAGCAACCCATCGCCGTCGCCGACAAGGTACGCCTGGTGGACGACCTCACCGCCGCTGGCCTCACCTACATCGAAGTCGGCAGCTTCGTCTCGCCCAAGTGGGTGCCGCAGATGGCCGGCTCGGCGGAAGTCTTCGCCGGCATCCAGCAGAAAGCTGGCGTCACCTACGCCGCCCTGGCGCCGAACCTGAAGGGCTTCGAGGCCGCGCTGGAATCCCAGGTCAAGGAAGTCGCGGTGTTCGCCGCCGCCTCCGAGGCCTTCTCGCAGAAGAACATCAACTGCTCGATCAAGGAGAGCCTGGAACGCTTCATCCCGGTGATGGAAGCGGCGCGCCAGCACGGCGTGCGCGTGCGCGGCTACGTCTCCTGCGTGCTCGGCTGCCCGTACCAGGGCGAGGTGGACGTGGCGCAGGTCGCCGCCGTCGCCGAGGAACTGCACGCCATGGGCTGCTATGAAGTCTCCCTGGGCGACACCATCGGCGTCGGCACCGCCGGCGCCACCCGCCGCATGTTCGAAGTCGTCGGCCAACGCGTGCCCCGCGCGCAACTGGCCGGGCACTTCCACGACACCTACGGCCAGGCCACCGCGAACATCTACGCCAGCCTGCTGGAAGGCATCGCGGTGTTCGACAGCTCGGTCGCAGGCCTGGGCGGTTGCCCCTATGCCAAGGGCGCCACCGGCAACGTCGCCACCGAAGACGTGCTCTACCTCCTCAACGGCCTGGGCATCCACACCGGCATCGACCTCGACAAGCTGATCGACGCCGGCGCGCGCATCTGCGCCGTGCTCGACAAGCCCAACGGCTCGCGTGTGGCCAAGGCGCAGTTGTCCAAGCGCTAAAGCATGCCTGTACCTGCCCGATACAAGTGCGCTCGGAGCGGCCCTCACCCCAACCCTCTCCCAGAGGGAGAGGGGGCTGATTGTGTCGGCTGACACAGTAGCTTCATCCTGAACCGAACGGTCCCCTCTCCCCTTGGGAGAGGGTTAGGGTGAGGGAAAGCACAGGCACGGATTTCAGAAGCCACACACAGACCGTAGGGCGCATAAGGCGGAACGCTTTCCGCCGCCAGGCCATCGGCGCACAACGCCTGTGGCGTTATGCGCCCTACCGGCTGACGGTGAACCCGACCTGTAGGAGCGAGCTTGCTCGCGAACCCGAGCCCGCAGCGGGGTTTGTTCGCGAGCAAGCTCGCTCCTACGAAAAGCAATCCCCCCATGACCCGATGCTGACCCGTCCGCCACATCCCGGTACAGTGCGCCCTCTGCCCTCCCCGCGCACGGCCCGCCCATGACCGATACCGACAGCCTCAAGGACTACCCCAGCGTTCGCCAACTGGCGATCCGTTCGCTGTTCGAGATCTTCGAGCAGTTCAGCGAAGGCACGGTAATCGTCGACCGCGAGGCGCGCATCGTCTGGATCAACCAGCGCTACGCCCAGCGCTTCGGCCTGGACAGCGCCGAGCAGGCCATCGGCCGCCCGGTGGAACAGGTGATCCCCGGCAGCCTGATGCGCGAAGTGGTCAGCAGCGGCCGGCCGATGCTGCTGGACATTCTCGACATGGCCAAGGACCCGCTGGTGGTCATGCGCGTGCCGATCCGCGATGACTCCGGCGTTGTCATCGGCGGCATCGGCTTCGCCCTGTTCGACGAACTGCGCGCGCTGTCGCCGCTACTCACCCGCTACCAACGCATGCAGGCCGAACTGGCCTCGACCCGTTCGCTGCTGCAGGCGCGCCAGGCCAAATACAGCTTCGGCCATTTCATCGGCACCAGCCCGGCCAGCCTGGAAGTAAAACGCCGCGCCCGCCGTGGCGCGGCCAGCGAGGCGCCGATCCTGTTGCTGGGCGAGACCGGTACCGGCAAGGAACTGCTCGCCCACGCCATCCACGCGACCTCGCCGCGCGCCGACAAACCCTTCGTCAGCCTCAACGCCGCCGCCATTCCCGAGACCTTGCTGGAGGCCGAATTCTTCGGCACCGCGCCGGGCGCCTTCACCGGCGCCGACCGCAAGGGCCGCGCCGGCAAGTTGCAGATAGCCCAGGGCGGCACGCTGTTCCTGGACGAAATCGGCGATATGCCGCTGACCCTGCAGAGCAAGCTGCTGCGCGTGCTGCAGGAAAAGGAATTCGAGCCCGTCGGCTCCAACGAAGTGCTGCGCAGCGACATCCGCCTGATCGCCGCCACCTCCATCGACCTCGACGCCGCCCTGCGCGAGGGGCGATTCCGCGCCGACCTGTTCTACCGGATCAACGTCCTGCCGATCGAGATCCCGCCGCTGCGCGAGCGCCTGGAGGATTTGCCGGCACTGTGCGAAGCCATCCTCGATGGCCTGCGCGACGACCGCCAGACGCTTTACGAACTGGACGCCGGCGGCCTCGCCCTGCTCGCCCGGCACGCCTGGCCGGGCAACGTGCGTGAACTGCGCAACCTGCTGGAGCGCACCGTGCTGCTGGGCGACCGCCCGCAGATCGACGCCGCCGCCCTGCGCTCGGCGCTGGGCGAACTGCAACCGCTGCCGGCCACCTCGACGGCGCCAGCAGCCAAGCTGGCCGAAGGACAGGACTTCTACGCCGCGCGGGACGCCTTCGAGCGTGAACTCATCGCCAATACCCTGGCCGAACATGCCGGCAACGTCGATGCAGCCGCGCAACGCCTGGGACTGGGGCGCTCGACACTCTACAAGAAGATGGCGGCGCTGGGTCTTCAATCCTGAAAAAGAGACGAGTCTCCAAAAAGAGACAAAGCCTTCCAGCAGCTGATCCAGGACGCAAGAACGAATATATCCGCCGCCTTGTCTCAAAATAGAGACAAGCAAGTTCTCCCCATTCGCGCAAATCTCAAAATAAGACTTAAAAATCAAATAGTTACAATCCTGGCACGGTCCTGGCTATGTCGCCTCTCGCGGCCCTCGCGCCGCACAGCCGACATAACAACAATCAACGCTGCCCGAACGCGAACTGACCCCAGCGGACACCACGGCTAGTCCCGCTTCGCACACGGCGCCGCGTCAGGAGATCACCCGATGAGCCGTTCCACGCTCAATCATGCCGCCATTCTGACCGCCCTCGGTTCCACCCTCGCCCTCTCGCCCCAGGCCTTCGCCGAATTCATCGCCGACAGCAAGGCCAGCGTCGAGCTGCGCAACTTCTACTTCAACCGCGATTTCCGCCAGGACAACGCCGCGCAATCCAAGCAGGAAGAGTGGGCGCAGGGCTTCCTGCTGCGCTACGAATCCGGCTACACCGAAGGCACCATCGGCGTGGGCGTAGACGCCCTCGGCCTGCTGGGCGTGAAGCTCGACTCCAGCCCCGACCGCGCCGGCTCCGGCCTGCTGCCGCGGGACAAGGAGAAGGTCAACGGCGCGCCCGACGACTACAGCGAACTGGGCCTGACCGCCAAGCTGCGCGCCTCCAAAAGCGTGCTGAAGATCGGCACCCTGCTGCCCAAGCTGCCCACCGTGCTGGCCAACGATTCGCGCCTGCTGCCGCAGACGTTCGAAGGCGCCCACCTGAACTCCACCGAGTTCGCCGGCCTGACCTTCGACGGCGGCCGCCTGCGCCAGGTGAGCCAGCGCGACTCGTCCAACCGCGAGGACATGACCGTTACCAGCGGCAGCGCGCGCGGTATCGTCGCCACCGACACCAGCGACCAGTTCGACTTCGCCGGCCTGAGCTACAAGTGGACGCCGCAGCTGACCACCGGCTACAGCTACGCCAAGCTCGACGGGCTCTACGACCAGCACATCGTCAACCTGGTGCACGTCCTGCCCATCGCCGCCGGCCAGGCGCTGAAGACCGACCTGCGCTACGCCCGCTCGGACGAAGACGGCCACAGCAACGTCGACAACCGCGCCTTCGGCGCCATGCTCACCTACACCCTCGGCGGCCACGGTTTCGGCGCTGGCTATCAGAAGATGAGCGGTGACACCGGCTTCGCCTACATCGGCGGCACCGACGCCTTCCTGGTCAACTTCGTGCAGATCGGCGACTTCGCCAACCGCGACGAGAAGTCCTGGCAGGCCCGCTACGACTACGACTTCGCCGCACTGGGCGTGCCCGGTCTGACCTTCATGACGCGCTACCTGTCCGGCGACAACATCGACCTGGGCGCGAACAGGCCCGAAGGCGAGGAATGGGAGCGCGACACCGACATCGGCTACGTGGTGCAAAACGGCCCGCTGAAGAACGTCGGGGTGAAGTGGCGCAACGCGACGGTGCGTTCCAGCCATTTCGGCAACGACCTGGACGAGAACCGCCTGATCCTCAGCTACGTGCTGCCGCTCTGGTAATCGCCTGAGCGCCTGATCGTCAAGCAAGCCCACTACAACAAGAATGACGCGCGGCTCGGAGCCGCGCGACAACTGGAGATACTTCGATGAGCGTGGTCATCGCCCTCGCGGCCCTTGCCCTGCTGATGCTCGCCGCCTACCGCGGCTACAGCGTGATCCTCTTCGCCCCCATCGCCGCGCTGCTGGCGGTGCTGCTGACCGACCCTTCCGCCGTGGCGCCGGCCTTCACTGGCGTGTTCATGGAGAAGATGGTCGGCTTCGTCAAACTCTACTTCCCGGTGTTCCTGCTCGGCGCGGTGTTCGGCAAGCTCATCGAGCTGTCGGGCTTCTCGCGCTCCATCGTCGCCGCCGCCATCCGCCTGCTCGGCACGAGCCAGGCGATGCTGGTGATCGTGCTGGTCTGCGCCCTGCTCACCTACGGCGGCGTGTCGCTGTTCGTGGTGGTGTTCGCGGTCTACCCGTTCGCCGCCGAGATGTTCCGCCAGAGCAACATTCCCAAGCGGCTGATCCCGGCGACCATCGCCCTGGGTGCGTTCAGCTTCACCATGGACGCCCTGCCCGGCACCCCGCAGATCCAGAACATCATCCCCACCGCCTTCTTCAACACCACCGGCTGGGCCGCGCCCTGGCTGGGGCTGATCGGCAGCCTGTTCGTCTTCACCGTGGGCATGCTGTTCCTGCGCCGCCAGGCAGGCAAGGCGCGCGCCGCCGGCGAAGGTTACGGCACCGAGCTGCGCAACGAGCCGGAAACCGCCGACGACATCAAGCTGCCCAACCCACTGCTGGCGCTCTCGCCACTGGTGCTGGTGGGCGTCGCCAACCTGCTGTTCACCCACTGGATTCCCCAGGTCTACGGCAAGACCCACAGCCTGCAACTGGCCGGCATGGCCGCGCCGGTGGCCAGCGACGTGGCCAAGCTGACCGGCATCTGGGCGGTCCAGGCGGCGCTGCTGCTGGGCATCCTGCTGGTGCTGGTGAGCAGCTTCGCGGTGATTCGCAGCAAGATTGCCGAGGGCAGCAAGACCGCCGTGTCCGGCGCACTGCTGGCGGCCATGAACACGGCGTCGGAATACGGCTTCGGCGCGGTCATCGCCTCGCTGCCGGGCTTCCTGGTGCTGGCCGATGCGCTGAAGAAAATCCCCGATCCGCTGGTCAACGAAGCGATTACCGTCACCAGCCTGGCCGGCATCACCGGCTCGGCGTCCGGCGGCATGAGCATCGCCCTGGCGGCCATGTCCGAGCAGTTCATCGCCGCCGCCCACGCCGCCAACATCCCGTTGGAAGTGCTGCATCGGGTCGCCGCCATGGCCTCCGGCGGCATGGACACCTTGCCGCACAACGGCGCGGTGATCACCCTGCTGGCGGTCACCGGCCTGACCCACCGCGAAGCCTACAAGGACATCTTCGCCATCACCCTGATCAAGACCCTCGCGGTGTTCGTGGTGATCGGGACCTTCTACGCCACCGGGATTGTATAAGCCGGTTGTTTCAAAGCGGGCGCCGCGCGGCGGCCGCCCCGTTCCAGAGGAGATTTGCATGACACTCAAGGGCAAGACCGCACTGGTCACCGGCTCCACCAGCGGCATCGGACTGGGCATCGCCGCGCGGCTCGCGCAGGCGGGCGCCAACGTGGTGGTCAACGGCTTTGGCGACATCGACGCGGCCGTGCGCGAACTGTCGGTACACGGCACGCGCATCGGCCACCACGGCGCGGACATGGCGCTGCCGGAACAGATCGCCGAGATGATCGCCTACGTCGAGCGCGACTTCGGCGGCCTCGACATCCTGGTCAACAACGCCGGCATCCAGCACGTCGCGGCGCTGGAAGACTTCCCCGTGGAACGCTGGAACGCGATCATCGCCATCAACCTCTCCTCAGTGTTCCACACCACGCGCCTGGCGCTGCCGGGCATGCGCCAGCGCGGCTGGGGACGCATCCTCAACATCGCCTCGACCCACGGCCTGGTCGCCTCCGCCGGCAAGAGCGCCTACGTGGCCGCCAAGCACGGGGTGATCGGGCTGACCAAGACCACCGCCCTGGAAACCGCCACTACGGCCATCACCTGCAACGCCATCTGCCCCGGCTGGGTGCTGACGCCGCTCGTCCAACAGCAGATCGATGCGCGCATCGCCGCCGGCGCCAGCCCGGAGCAGGCGCGCCACGACCTGCTGGCGGAAAAGCAGCCGTCGCTGGAGTTCGTCACCGCCGACCAGCTCGGCGAACTGGCACTATTCTTGTGTAGTGAGGCCGCCGCGCAGGTCCGGGGCGCAGCCTGGAACATGGATGGTGGCTGGATCGCGCAATGACCTGAGGGTTCCTACGGCGCTTCGTGACATGATGCGTAGGCACCGTCCGTCGGCGGTGCCCTTCGCCCACAAGAACCAGCTGGAGTCGTAGTCGATGAACCAGGCGCTCTGGAGCCCCTCCCCCGAACGCATCGCCGCCACCCGCATGGACGCCTTCCGACGCAAGGTGGCGCAGGAGCACGGGCTGGACCTTCCCGACTACGGCGCCCTGCATGCCTGGAGCATCACCGAGCGCGAGGCGTTCTGGCTGGCCATCGTCGATACTTTCGGCGTGCAGTTCCACGAAGCGCCCAGCGCAGTGCTCGAAGAAGGTCCGGAGATGCCCGATGCGCACTGGTTCCCCGGCGCCACGCTGAACTTCGCCGAACACCTGCTGCGCCGCCGCGATCATCACCCCGCGCTGATCGCCATCAGCGAGGACGAACAGCGCGAGGTGCTCAGCCATGCCGACCTGGCCGCCCAGGTCGCCGGCCTGCAGCTGGCCCTGCGCGAGGCCGGCGTGGGCGTCGGCGACCGTGTCGCGGCCTTCATGCCCAACACCTGGCAGACGGTGGTCGGCATGCTCGCCACCACCAGCCTGGGCGCCACCTGGTCGAGCTGCTCGCCGGACTTCGGCACCCAGGGGGTCATCGACCGCTTCGGCCAGATCGAACCCAAGGTGCTGATCGCCTGTGCCGGTTACCGCTACGCCGGCAAGACCCTGGACCTGACCGCCAAGCTCAACGAAATCCTCGCCCAGCTGCACAGCCTGGAACAGCTGGTGATCGTCCCCTACGCCCGCCCCGACGCGCGGCCGGGCGACTATCTGACCCTGGCCCGGGTCGACCTCTGGCAGGACTTCTACCAACCCGGCGGCGAACCCGTGTTCACCCCGGTGCCCTTCGACCACCCGCTGTACATCCTGTACTCCTCCGGTACCACCGGCGTGCCCAAGTGCATTGTCCACGGCACCGGCGGCGTGCTGCTGCAGCACCTGAAGGAACACGGCCTGCACGCCGACCTGGGAGCGAACGACACGCTGTTCTACTACACCACCTGCGGCTGGATGATGTGGAACTGGCTGGTCTCGGGCCTGGCCCAGGGCGCAAGCCTGGTGCTCTACGACGGCTCGCCCTTCCACCCCGGCCCGGAGCGGCTGATCGACCTGATCGACGCCGAGGGCATCAGCGTGTTCGGCACCAGTGCCAAGTACATTGCCGCGCTGGAAAAAGCCAACGTGCGGCCGCGCCAGACCCATTCGCTGGAGCGCCTGAAAGCCATTCTCTCCACCGGTTCGCCCCTGGCCCACGAGAGCTTCGATTACGTCTACCGCGACATCAAACCCGACCTCTGCCTGTCGTCGATTTCCGGTGGCACCGACATCGTCTCCTGCTTCGCCCTCGGCAACCCCACCGCGCCGGTGTGGCGTGGCGAGTTGCAGTGCAAGGGCCTGGGCATGGCAGTCGAAGTGTGGGACGACGCCGGCAAGCCGGTGCGAGGCGAGAAAGGCGAGCTGGTCTGCGTGCGGCACTTCCCGTCGATCCCGGTGGGCTTCTGGAACGACGAGAACAACGAGAAATTCCTCGATGCCTACTTCGCCACTTTCCCCGGCGTCTGGGCCCACGGCGACTATGCCGAGGAAACCGAGCACGGCGGCCTGGTGATCCACGGCCGCTCGGATGCCGTGCTCAACCCCGGCGGCGTGCGCATCGGCACCGCGGAAATCTACCGGCAGGTGGAGAAGATCGAGCAGGTGCTCGAATCCATCGCCATCGGCCAGGACTGGCAGGGCGACGTGCGCGTGGTGCTGTTCGTGCGCCTGCGCGAAGGCGCCGTGCTGGACGAGGCGCTGCAGGAGCGCATCCGCCAGACCATCCGCGCCAACACCACGCCGCGCCACGTGCCGGCGAAGATTCTCGAAGTGGCGGACATTCCGCGCACATTGAGCGGCAAGATCGTCGAGCTGGCGGTGCGCAACGTGGTGCACGGCCTACCGGTGAAGAACACCGATGCGCTGGCCAATCCGCAGGCGCTGGAGTTGTTCAGGGACAGGAAGGAGTTGGAGAGCTGAGTTTCTTCTGCATGGGTATCGCTTCGCTCCACCCATCCTACGAGAGCCCGACGTGCGAATTGGCCATGCCCGTCAGCGCGCCCATGGTCCGCTCATGCACGACCAGACAGCCCTCCGGAGGCGTGGTCCGGAGGCAGTCACGTAGGATGGGTGGAGCGAAGCGATACCCATCGAACCCGTAACGGGTTACTCGTCCAGCGACTCGGTGCCCAGCTCGTCCCATACCGCCTCGGCGAGGTGGAAAGTGGCATTGGCGGCCGGGATGCCGCAGTAGATTGCACTCTGCAGCAGCACTTCCTTGATCTCCTCGCGGGTCACGCCGTTGTTGCGCGCGGCGCGCAGATGCAGCTTGAGCTCGCCCTCGCGATTCATGCCGATCAGCATGGCGATGGTGATCAGGCTACGGGTGTGGCGCGGCAGGCCGGGGCGGGTCCAGATGTCACCCCAGGCGTGGCGGGTGATCATTTCCTGGAATTCCTCGTTGAATGCAGTGCGGTTCTGCAGGCTGCGGTCGACGTGGGCATCGCCCAACACCGCGCGACGAACCTGCATACCGGCTTCGTAGCGTTCTTTTTCGTCCATCTCAAAACTCCCATCGGAACCTATAGGAGCGAGCTTGCTCGCGAACAAACCCGGCTGCCGGGCCAGGTTCGCGAGCAAGCTCGCTCCTACACAAAAAGCGTTCAGGCGCGCAGGAAAGTCAGCACGCGCTGGCTGAAGGCGTCGCCGGCCTGCACGTTGGACAGGTGCGCGGCGCGCAGCTCCACCAGTTCCGCACCGGGAATGCGTGCCTGCAGGAAGCGGCCGTCTTCGGTGGTCGTCACCGGGTCGGCCACGCCGCAGACCACCAGGGTCGGCGCCGAGATCGCGCCGATCTCGGCGCGGAAATCGGCATCGCGTACAGCCGCGCAGTTGGCCGCATAACCTTCCGGCGAGGTCTGCGCCAGCATGCCGACAATGGGCGCGACCTTGCCCGGCTGGCCTTCCGCAAAGTCAGCGGTGAACCAGCGCGAGATCGACGCATCGCGCAGGTTGCGCATGGCCTCGGCACCGCCGCTGAGCACGGTTTCGATGCGCGGGTTCCAGACTTCCGGGGTGCCGATCTTGGCGGCGGTGTTGCACAGCACCAGGCGCGAGAGGCGCTCCGGCGCATGGATGCCCAGCCACTGGCCGATCAGGCCGCCCATGGACAGGCCGCAGAAATGCACGCGCGGAATATCCAGCGCATCCAGCAGGGCCAGCACGTCGCGGCCGTTCTGCTCGATGCTGTAGGGGCCGGGGGTGACCAGCGAGGCGCCGTGGCCGCGGGTGTCATAGCGCAACACGCGGAAGTGTTCGGTGAAAGCCGGAATCTGCGCGTCCCACATGTGCAGGTCGGTGCCCAGGGAGTTGGACAGCACCAGCACCGGAGCGCCGGCGGGCCCTTCCAGCAGGTAATTCAGGTCGCCATCGGCGAGACATACGGCAGGCATGCAAAGGCTCCTATCGCAAAACTTGGTTATGTTCGGCCAGCGCGCGCTCGACCCAGCGGCGCGCCTGGCCCAGGTAATGGGCGGGATCGAGCAGGCGATCCAGTTCCTCGACATCGAACTGAGCGGCAACCTCTGCGTTGGCGCCGAGCACCTCGCGCAGGTGCGCGACCTCCTTCACCGCCTGCTTGCAGCATTGCTCCACCAGATGGTGCGCGGCGTCGCGGCCGATGCGCTGGGCCAGGGCGATGCTCACAGCTTCGGCGAGCACCAGCCCGCGAGTGAGGTCGAGGTTCTCCAGCATGCGCTGGGCATCCACTTCCAGCCCCGGCACCAGCACCAGCGCCTGTTGCAGCGCGCCGGATACCAGGCAGCACAGCTCCGGCAGGCTTTCCCATTCGGCGTGCCACAGGCCGAGGCTGCGCTCATGTTCCTGGGGCATCGCGGAGAACAGGGTCGCGACCAGTCCCGGCGCGCGGGTGGCTGCGCCGATCAGCACGGCGGCACCCACCGGATTGCGCTTGTGCGGCATGGTGGACGAACCACCCTTGCCCGGTGCGGAAGGCTCGAAGACTTCGCCGGCCTCGGTCTGCATCAGCAGGCTGAGGTCGCGGCCCAGCTTGCCGAGGCTGCCGGCGATCAGGCCGAGCAGGCTGGCGAACTCCACCAGGCGGTCGCGCTGGGTGTGCCAGGGTTGCTCGGGCAGTTGCAGGTTCAGCTCCTGCGCCAGCGCTTCGGCCACGGCTAAACCCTGGTCGCCGAGCGCGGCAAGGCTGCCGGAGGCGCCGCCGAATTGCAGGCACAGCAGGCGCGGCTTGAGTTCGTTCAGGCGCTGGCGATGACGGGTGATCGCCCCCAGCCAGCCGGCGATCTTCATGCCCAGGGTGACGGGCGTGGCGTGCTGCAGCCAGGTGCGGCCGACCATGGGCGTGCCGGCGTGGGCCTGCGCTTGGATGGCAAGTGCGTCCGCCAACTGGATGAGATCGCCTTCCAGCAGCTCGATGGCGGCGCGCAGTTGCAGGACCAGCCCGGAGTCCATGGCGTCCTGGCTGGTGGCGCCCAGGTGCACATAGCGCTCGGCTTCTGCATCTTCGCTGGCAATACGTCTACCCAGCGCCTTCACCAGCGGAATCGCGGAATTGCCGGCGCTGCAGATGGCCTCGGCCAGGGCGTCGAAATCGTAGAGTTCGGCGCGGCAGGCGGCGGCGATGGGCGCCACGGCGCTGGCCGGTATCACACCGACACGGGCCTCGGCACGGGCCAGCGCGGCCTCGAAGTCGAGCATGCCCTGCACCCGGCCGTGGTCGCTGAAGATCGCGCGCATGGCGGGCTGGGTGAAGTAGGCGTCGAACAGGTGGTTGGTGCTCACTGGGCGGCTCCGGAGATCGGCGGCTTGGTCGGGACAGTATGGCGTGTTGGACGGCCCTCACCCCAGCCCTCTCCCAGAGGGAGAGGGAGCCGTCTGCTGCAGCAAGATAATTCAGCGCAGGGACGGCCGGAGGTGAACCTGTAGGAGCTATACGCGCTCGACGACCAGCGCCACACCCTGCCCCACGCCCACGCACATGGTGCACAGGCCGAACTTGCCGCCAGTCTTCTGCAACTGGTGCACGGCCGTCAGCACCAGGCGCGCGCCGCTGGCACCCAGCGGATGGCCGAGGGCGATGGCGCCGCCGTTGGGGTTCACCCGCGCGTCGTCATCGGCGATGCCGAGTTCGCGGGTCACCGCCAGGCCCTGCGCGGCGAAGGCTTCGTTCAGCTCGATGACGTCGAACTGGTCGACCGACAGGTTCAGGCGCTCCAGCAGCTTGCGTACCGCCGGGACCGGGCCGATGCCCATCACGCGCGGAGCGACGCCGGCGCTGGCCATGCCGAGCACTTTCGCGCGCGGCGTCAGACCGTGCTTCTTCACGGCTTCGGCGCTGGCGAGGATCAGCGCGACAGCGCCGTCATTCACGCCCGAAGCGTTGCCGGCGGTGACGGTCTTGCCTTCGCCGTTGACCGGCTTCAGCTTGGCCAGCGCTTCCAGCGTGGTGTCCGGGCGCGGGTGTTCGTCGGTATCGACAACGGTCTCGCCCTTGCGCCCCTTGATCACCACCGGGACGATTTCCTCGGCGAAGTAACCGGAAGCCTGGGCGACGCCAGCGCGCTGCTGACTGCGCAGGGAGAAGGCGTCCTGGTCGGCACGATTGACCTGGTAGTCGTCGGCCACGTTGTCGGCGGTCTGCGGCATGGCATCCACACCGTACTGGGCTTTCATCAGCGGATTGATGAAGCGCCAGCCGATGGTGGTGTCCTCGATCTTCTGGCCGCGGCCAAAGGCGCTGTCGGCCTTGCCCATCACGTAGGGCGCGCGGGACATGGACTCGACGCCGCCGGCGATGACCAGCTCGGCCTCGCCGCTGGCGATGGCGCGGAAGGCGGTGCCTACCGCGTCCAGGCCCGAGGCGCAGAGGCGGTTGAGGGTCACACCCGGCACGCTTTCCGGCAGGCCCGCCAGCAGCAGCGCCATGCGTGCCACGTTGCGGTTGTCCTCGCCAGCCTGGTTGGCGCAGCCGAGGTAGACCTCGTCCAGTGCAGCCCAGTCGACCTGCGGGTTGCGCTCCACCAGTGCCTTCACCGGCACGGCGGCGAGGTCATCGGCACGTACGCCGGAGAGCGAGCCGCCGAAGCGGCCGATGGGCGTACGTACGGCATCGCAGATGAAGACGTCGCGGCTCATTCCTCACCTCCCAGTTGGCCGTGGGCGGCCGCGGTGCGGGCTTCCAGGGCGCGCAGGGCTTCGAGCTCGACGTCGGTCGGTGCGACGGTCTCGGCCACCTGCTCGGCAAAGCGGATCGCCCAGCCGGTGTTCTCGATCACCTGCTCGCGGGTCACGCCCGGGTGCAGCGAGGTGACGATGAATTCGTTGCTGCCGGCTTCCGGCTCCATGATGCAGAGGTCGGTGATGATCGCCACCGGGCCCTTGCCCGGCAGGCCAAGCTGCTGGCGGTGGTCGCCGCCCTCGCCGAAGCCAACCGAGGTGATGAAGGCCAGCTTGTCGACGAAGGTGCGGTGGGACTGCTTGAGGATGATCAGCACTTCCTTGGCGGAACCGGCGATCTCCGGCGCGCCGCCGGCGCCGGGCAGGCGAACTTTCGGCCTGTTGTAGTCGCCGATGACGGTGGTGTTGATGTTGCCGAAGCGGTCGACCTGGGCGGCGCCGAGGAAGCCGACGTCGATGCGTCCGCCCTGCAGCCAGTAGCGGAAGATCTCACCGGTGGGCACCACGGTGTCGGCGGTTTCGGCCAGCTCGCCGTCACCGATGGACAGCGGCAGCACGCTGGGCTTGGCGCCGATGGGGCCGGATTCGTAGATCAGGACCACGTCAGGCGATGCGGTCAGGCGCGCGAGGTTGGCGGCCTTGGACGGCAGGCCGATGCCGACGAAGCAGACCGCGCCGTTCTTCAGGCGGCGGGCGGCGGCCACGGTCATCATTTCATTGGTGCTGTAGGCGCTCATTATTTGCCCTCCGCGAGTTTGGCTCGGAACTCGCTGAAATCTTTCGTGCCGCGGATGTAGGTATCGATCCAGGCGTTGAAGGTGTCGCGGTCGCGGGCGATCGGGTCCCAGGCTTGGTAGAAGCGGTTGTCGCGCTCGGAGTAGCCATGGGCGTAGGACGGATGCGAACCACCGGGCACCAGGCAGACGGCGGACAGCGCCCAGGTCGGCAACACGCAGGCGTTCATCGGCGCGTTGAGGTCGTCGACGATTTCTTCCACGGTGACGATGCAGCGCTTGGCGGCCAGGGCGGCTTCCTTCTGCACGCCGAGGATGCCCCACAGCAGCACGTTGCCCTTGCGGTCGGCCTTCTGCGCGTGGATCACAGTGACGTCCGGACGCACCGACGGCACGGCGGCCAGCTGCTCGCCGGTGAACGGGCAGTTGATGAACTTGATGTTCGGGTTGACCTTCGGTAGGTCGGAGCCGGCGTAGGCGCGCAGCACGGCGAACGGCAGGCCCGAGGCGCCGGCGACGTAGGAGTTGGCGAGGTCGGCGTGGCTGTGCTCGTCGATCTCAAGCTCGCGCGGCCAGCCCTTCTCCACCGCGTCACGCAGGCGGTGCAGCGAACCGACGCCGGGGTTGCCGCCCCAGGAGAAGGTCAGCTTGCGCACGCAGCCGGCGCCGATCAGCAGGTCGTAGACCAGGTCGGGCGTCATGCGCACCAGGTGCAGGTCTTTCTTGCCCTGGCGGATCAGCTCGTGGGAGGCGGCGGTGGGGATCAGGTGGGTGAAGCCTTCGAGGGCAACGGTGTCGCCATCGTGGACGAAGCGCTCGACCGCTTCGCGGAGAGTCAGGAGTTCAGCCATTTTCGGTCTCGTTCTGGTGGTCTGTGCCGATGGGAAAACACTACCGTCGGGGGGATGGGCGAACAATGCGATAATCGACTATTGGTGCGAATATCGAACACTTCTCTTAGGGGGCTAACGGACCTCCACTCGCTCGGTGGCAACCCCAAAACGTAGGAGCGGACTCCGTCCGCGATAGCCCCGAGCACAAGAGCATCGCGGACGGAGTCCGCTCCTACGGGTGTTCCGGGTGGGCGTGGCGCTATCGGCGGGCGGATCTGTTGTAGGAGCGAGCTTGCTCGCGAACCCGCCCAGCACCGGAGCGGCCGTATAGCTTGGTTCGCGAGCAAGCTCGTTACAGGGTCAGCACCGCGCGGGACTCACGCTTCCTGCAGCGCGCGGGGACGGTTGCTGCGGTCTTCGGCGTCGGCGGAAACGGCCTGCTGCAGCTGGAAGTCGAACTCGATCTCGGCAAAGCGCCCTTCCACACCGCGTTCCTTGGCGGCGGCCGCGTCCTCGACGAAACGCACCTCGCCGATCAGCCCGTCACGGGTGGCGTAGGCGAAGTCGTCCCACAGGTACTGGTCGCCGGCAAGGTTGATCTGCGTGGTCAGGTGGCGATGCCCCGGCGCGGAGATGAAGAAGTGGATGTGCGCCGGACGCTGGCCGTGACGACCGAGCTGGTTCAGCAGTTCCTGGGTCGGACCGTCCGGCGGGCAGCCGTAGCCGCTGGGCACGATGCTGCGCGCCTTGTAGCGGCCTTCGGCGTCGGTGACGATGCGCCGGCGCAGGTTGTACTCGGATTGGGTGCTGTCGAAGTACGAGTAGGTACCCTGGGTGTTGGCGTGCCAGAGGTCGACCACCGCACCCGCCAGCGGCTTGCCCTGCCGATCGAACACGCGCCCGGAAAGGAACATCACGGTGCCCGCGTCCTTGCCGTCGTCCATGCGCGCTTCGCCCTCGGACAACGGTGCGCCGGCCACGTACAGCGGGCCTTCGATGGTACGCGGGGTGCCGCCGCCGATGCCGGCGGCGGCATCCTGGGCGTCCAGCAGCAGGTCGAGGTAGTGCTCGATACCCAGGCCAGCAACGACAAGGCCGGCTTCCTGGCGGGCGCCGAGGCGGTTGAGGTAATCCACGGCTTTCCAGAACTCGTCGGGAGTGACACTCATATCTTCGATGAGCCTGGCGGTGTCCTGCAGGATGCGCAGGACGAGGCTCTTCACGCGCGGGTTGCCCTGATCGTTCAGGGCGCCGCTGGCTTCTTCGAAGAACTTCTGGATGTCGGCAGTGTGGGAAATCTTCACGGTCATGATGCGGTCCTCAAGTCTTGTTCTTGTCGAGTCGTACGGAACGAAAATCAGCGGTCGTCAGCGTGGATCGAGGACGGATGGCGGCAAAGCCCGTCGACCTCGATGTCCATGTAGGGGAACAGCGGCAGCTGCATCAGGGTGTCGTGCAGCTCCTCAACGCTGGCGAGGTCGAACACGCTGTAGTTGGCGTAGTGCCCGGCGATGCGCCACAGGTGGCGCCACTTGCCCTCGCGCTGCAGGCGCTGGGCCAGTTCCTTCTCGTCGGCCTTGAGCTGGGCGGCCTTGGCCGGGTCCATGTCGACGGGCAATTTCACGGTCATCTTCACGTGGAACAGCATTGGGATTTTCCTCCGTTAGTGGCGGGCGAAATGCTTCAGGCGCTCTTCGTCGAGCGTCAGCCCCAGGCCGGGCGTGCGCGGCACGTGCAGCTGGAAGTCGCGGTAGACCGGCGGCTCGGTGACGATTTCTTCGGTGAGCAGCAGCGGGCCGAACAGCTCCGTGGCCCAGGTGAGTTTTTCCAGGGTGAGGAAGGCGTGGGCCGAGGCCAGGGTGCCGATCGCGCCTTCGAGCATGGTCCCGCCGTACAGCGCGATGCCGGCGGCTTCGGCAATCTGCGCGGTGCGCAGCACGGCGCGCGGGCCGCCGTTCTTGGCGATCTTCAGGGCGAAGATGCTGGCAGCGCCGTCGGCGGCGAGGCTGAAGGCATCGGCTACGCTCTCGATGGATTCGTCGGCCATGACCGGCGCCGGACTGCGCTGGTTCAGGCGCACCTGGCCGCTGCGGTTGATGCGCGAGATGGGCTGTTCGATCAGGTCGATGCCGTTCTCGCCGAGCACCTGGCAGCCGCGGATGGCCTGGGATTCGTCCCAGCCCTGGTTGACGTCCACACGCACGCTGGCGCGCTCGCCCAGGGCCTGCTTGATCGCCACCACATGCTTGAGGTCCTGCTCCAGCGGGTTGGCGCCGATCTTCAGCTTGAAGATGCGGTGACGGCGAATGTCCAGCATCTGCTCGGCTTCGGCGATGTCGCGGGCGGTGTCGCCGGAGGCCAGGGTCCAGGCCACTTCCAGGCTGTCGCGCACGCGGCCGCCAAGCAGCTCGCTGACCGGCAGGCCCAGGCGCTTGCCCTGGGCGTCGAGCAGCGCAGTTTCCACCGCCGAGCGGGCGAAGGTGTTGCCCTTGATCGCCTTGTCCAGGCGCTGCATGCAGGCGTTGATGTTGCTGGCATCCTGGCCCTTGAGCAGCGGCGCGAAGTGCGCGTCGAGGTTGGCCTTGATGCTTTCCGGGCTCTCGTTGCCGTAGGCCAGGCCGCCGATGGTGGTGGCTTCGCCGATGCCTTCGACGCCGTCGGAGCAGCGCAGGCGGAGGATCACCAGCGTCTGCTGCTGCATGGTGTGCATGGCCAGCTTGTGCGGGCGGATGGTCGGCAGGTCGACGATGATCGACTCGATGCGTTCGATGACGGGTCTACTCATGGACGGCGTTCCGTTCTGGGATTGCTGGATGAATCGGGCAGCGCACTGGCGATACCCGGAAGGTCTTTTCACGGTTGAAGAAGGATTGCGCTGGGCCGTGCGGCCAGTCCAATATCGTTGCCATCTTGTTGCATACCCTGGAGGTATCATGGAGCTGAGACACCTGCGCTACTTCCGTGAAGTGGCCGGCACCCTCAACTTCACCCGCGCCGCCGAGCGCCTGCACATCGCCCAGCCGCCGCTGAGCCGGCAGATCCAGCAGCTGGAAGAACTGCTCGGCGTGCCTTTGCTGGAACGCGGTCGCCCGCTGCGCTTGACCGACGCCGGACACTACTTCCACGAGCAGACCGGCACCCTGCTGGCACAGCTGGAGAGCATCTGCGAGAGCACCCGGCGCATCGGCCGAGGCGAGCGCCAGTGGTTCGGCATCGGCTTCGCGCCCTCGACGCTGTACGACGGCCTGCCTGAGCTGATCCGCGAACTGCGCGGCGACGCCGGGCTGGAGCTGGGCCTGCAGGAAATGACTACGGTGCAACAGGTCGAGGCGCTGAAAAGCGGGCGCATCGACATCGGCTTCGGGCGCATCCGCATCGACGATGCGGCCATCACCCAGCAGGTCCTGCGCGAGGAACCGATGGTCGTGGTGCTGCCTGCCGGACACCGTCTGCTCGGTGCGCCGCTGAGCCTGGAGCAGTTGGTCGGCGAGGACTTCGTGCTCTACCCGGCCAACCCGCGCCCCAGCTATGCCGACCATGTACTGGCGCTGTTCGCCAACCACGGCCTGAGCGTGCGCGTTGCGCAGTGGACCAACGAACTGCAGACCGCCATCGGCCTGGTCGCCGCCGGCCTGGGCGTGGCGCTGGTGCCGGCGTCGGTGCAGCAACAGCACCGCGCCGACATCGGCTACGCCACGCTGACCGACGCCGAGGCGGTCTCGCCGATCATCCTCAGCCAGCGCCGCGGCGACGTCAGCGCGCCGCTGCAACGCTGCCTGCAACTGATCGGCGCAACACTGCCGTAAGCGCAACATCGCTGCGCCTCAGCCCAGGTCGCCGCCACCCACCGGCAGGGTCACGCCGGTGATGTAGCTGGCTTCGTCGGAGGCAAGGAAGAGGATCGCGCCGACCTGCTCGTCGATGCTGCCGTAGCGCTTCATCAGGCTGCTGCCGACGGTCTGGTCGACGATCTGCTGGTACCACTCCTTCTCCTGCTCGCTCTGCTGCGCGGTATTGCGCGGAATGCGCCGGGGCGGCGCCTCAGTGCCGCCGGGTGCGGTGGCGTTCACCCGTACGCCGCGCTCGGCGGTCTCGAAGGCCAGGCAGGCGGTCAGCGCATTCACCCCGCCCTTCGCCGCGCCGTAGGGCACGCGGTTCACCCCGCGAGTGGCGATGGAGGAGACGTTGACGATGGCGCCCGCACCCTGCTCCAGCATCGGCACCAGCGCCGCGCGGCAGCACCAGAGCGTGGGGAACAGCGAGCGGCGCACCTCGGCTTCGATTTCCTCTTCGGCATAGTGCTCGAAGGGTTTCGCCCAGATGGTGCCGCCAACGTTGTTGATGAGGATGTCGAGGCGGCCGAAGCGCGCGAGTGCCTGCCCGACCACGCCCTGGCAGTCGGCGAAGCGCTCCAGGTCGGCGGTCAGGGTCAGTACGTCGCCCTGCTGGCCGAGCGCGTCCTGCAGTTCATGGACGATCTCGGAGCGGTCCACGGCGATGACCTTGGCCCCCTCTTCCACCAGGCGCTCGGCGACGCGCCGGCCGATACCCTGGGCGGCGCCGGTGACGAGGGCGATCTTGTTGTCGAAACGGGACATGATGTTCTCCTGTCAATGCGCGGCCACGAGGCCGCCCGAAGGCTTCTCGCTGCCGCGTATGAGGGCCACGGCGACCAGCGCCAGCAGCAGGGGGACGGCCAATGCCAGATAGAAGCCGGCGACGCCGCCCCATTCGAGGAAGGTTCCGCCCAGGGCCGAACCGATGATGGCGCCCACGCGGCCCAGGCCGATGGCCCAGCCGGTGGCAGTGGCGCGCAGGCTGGTCGGGTACGCGGAAACCACCAGGTAGTTGAGGGCGATCTGCTGCCCGCCGATGCCCAGGCCCGCGGCGCCCACCAGCAGGAACACCAGCGCCCAGTTGTCACCGCTCAAGGACAGGCCGAGGCTGACCAGAACGCCGAGGGCGAACAGGCCGAGCAGCACGTTGCGGGTATTCAGGCGCGGCAGCAGGATCGACAGCGGGATGGCGCAGAGGATGAACACCGCGTTGACCGTGACGGTGCCCAGCGGCGCCTGTTGCACCGGCAGGCCGGCAGTCTTCAGCACGGTGGGCAGCCAGGAGAGGAACATGAACCAGGCCACCCAATTGAACAGGTAGGTCAGCCACACGGCGAGGGTGTTGCGTGCCAGCCCCGGCCCGAACAGGGCACGTACGCTGGTGCGGGTGGCGGCTTCCGGTACGCTGAAGCGCACGTCTTCGGCGAGCGGCCGCGAACTGATGCGCGCGAGAATACGGCGTACCTGCGCCGTCTCGCCCGAGCGGGTGGCGAGGAACTGCAGCGATTCCGGCAGCGCAAAGTACAGCCCTGCCAGCAGCGCCAACGGCAGCAGCCCGCCGGCGAGGAAGATGCCCTGCCAGCCGATCAGCGGCATGACCTGGGCGGCGAGCAGCCCGCCAAGCATGGCGCCGGCCGGTAGGCCCAGTAGGATGCCGGTGACGATGGCGCCGCGCAGGCGCGCCGGGCCGTACTCGGAAGCCAGCGCCAGCAGCACGGGCGTGGCGCCGCCCATGCCGAGGCCGGCAAGGAAGCGCAGCACGAGGATCTGCTCGGCAGTGGTGGCGAAGGCGGTGCCCAGCGTGGCGAGGGCGAACAGCGCCACCGCGCCCATGACGGTGGGACGACGGCCGAAGCGGTCGCCGAACAGACCCAGCGCCATGGCGCCCAGGGCCATGCCGACGATTCCGGCACTGAGGATCGGCGCCAGGCCGCCGGTGGACAGCTTCAGGGTCTCGATGATCGCCGGGCCGGTATAGGCAATGGCCTGGGTATCGAAGCCATCGAAGATGGCGACCAGGAAACACAGGACAAACACCCGCCACTGGAAGGAACTCAAAGCGGCGTGATCTATCACGTCGGGTATGTTGCACGTCTGGCTCATGGGGTCTCCGCTGCGAGGGCAATGCCTCGCTGATTGTTGTTATTCAGGCCCGGTCAGGGCCCAACCCGGAGGCTAGGGCGCGGTGGCGTGTAGGAAAAATACTTTGTCGGCATGCCTGCATACCCACCGGGTATGCAGGCGCGTTCCGGGCTCAAGCGGCGCTGGCCGCAAACTTCTCGTAATAGAAATTCGCCGGCGTGATGCCCTGCTCGCGGATGTACTGGCTCACCGCCTCGACCATCGGCGGCGGGCCGCAGAGGTAGATGTCCACCTCGCCATCGTTCAGGTGCGCCGGCGTGATGTGCTGGGTGACGTAGCCCTTTTGCGGGTAGCTGCTCTCCGGGCTGGCCACGCAGGCGCTCCAGGTGAAGTTGGGAATGCGCGCGGCGAAGGCTTCCAGGCGATCCATTTCCACCAGGTCGAAATCGTGAGTGACGCCGTAGATCAGATGCAGCGGATGCTCGCTGCCACGTTCGGCGATCTGTTCGAGCATCGCGGTGAAAGGCGCAAGCCCCGTACCGCCGGCCAGCAGCAACAGCGGGCGCTTGATCTCGCGCAGGTAGAAGCTGCCCAGCGGGCCGGCCAGGGTCATGGAGTCGCCGGCCTTGGCCAGGCCAGTGAGGAAGCTGCTCATCAGCCCGCCCGGCACGTTGCGGATCAGGAAGCTGACTTCGCCGTCCTTCTGCAGCGAGCTGAAGGAATAGGCGCGGGTCTGTTCGCTACCGGGCACCTGCAGATTGACGTACTGCCCGGGCAGGAAGGCCAGCTTGCTCAGGGCTTCGCCCTTGATCGACAGCGAAATGGTGCTCTCGGACAGCTGGCGCACCGCGCTGATGCTGGCCTCGAAACTGGCCTGGGCGGTCTTGCAGACCTGCGAGGAAGCCGGCACGCGCACCACGCAATCGCTCTGCGCGCGCATCTGGCAGGTGAGCACGTAGCCCTGCGCGGCTTCATCCTCGGTCAGCGCGTCCTCGATGTAGTCCTGGCCCAGGTCGTAACGGCCGGCTTCGGCGAAGCACTTGCAGGTGCCGCAGGCGCCGTCGCGGCAATCCAGCGGAATGTTGATGCCCTGGCGGTAGGCCGCATCGGCCACGGTCTCGCTGGGGCTCGCGTCGATGAAGCGGGTAACGCCGTCTTCGAAGTTAAGGGCGATCTTGTGGTTCATGGCGTGCACCTCGGCGCCGCGCAGGCAGCGTCGCGCGCGGCGAATCCACGCGCGCGACGCACGGCCCTGACGGCGGAATCAGATGTGGTAGATGTCGATGACCTGGCGGACGTAGTCGTTTTTCAGCACAACCTTCTTCGCCTTCACCAGCGGCTGCTCGCCACGCACGTCGAGGGTGTAGAAACTGGTGCCGAAGTAGCTGTCGACGGTCTTGTAGCGGAAGCTCAGGGTGTGCCAGTTGAAGCGCACCTGGCACAGGCCGTTTTCCTCGCCCAGCACCTCGATGTTGCTCAGGTTGTGCGAGGTGCGGGTGTCCGGGAGAGTCGCGCTGGAGCGCTCGGTCTTGATGCGGAACACGCGGTCTTCCAGGCCGCCCCGGCTGCCGTACCAGATCAGCGAGATTTCCCGCTGCGGGTCTTCGGTGAGCTGGTCGCGGTCGTCCCAGGAGGGCATCCAGAAAGTCGCATCGGCGGCGTACAGTTCCAGCCAGGCGTCCCAGTCCTTGTCGTCCAGGTAGCGGGCTTCGCGATAAAGAAAGGCGCGCACGGTCTCGTAACGGCTCATTACACGCCCTCCTCTTTCAGCGCGATGCGATTGGCCTGCTCGGCGGCCAGCGCGTCGATCATGGTCTGCTGCCAATACTGGTGCTGCAGCACGAACAGGCCTTCATCCTCGGTACGTACGCCGGAGAGCGCCGGCGCCAGGTCGATTTCCCGTGCCGCATCGTCGGCGCCCTGCACCCAATGTTTCGCCCCGCGCGACATGTCGTTCCAGCCGCCGGCGCTGCCCTGGTAGGCCTGCTGGCAGGAGCGGAATTCCTCCAGGTCGTCCGGCGTGGCCATGCCGCTGACGTTGAAGAAGTCCTCGTACTGGCGGATACGCTGGGCGCGCGCCTCGTCGCTCTCGCCCTTGGGCGCGATGCAGTAGATGGTGATCTCGGTGCGGTTGACGTCGATGGGCCGCGCGATGCGGATCTGCGAGCTGAACTGGTCCATCAGGTAGACGTTGGGGTACAGGCAGAGGTTGCGCGAATTGCCGATCATCCAGTCAGCGCGGGCCTGGCCGTGGTCGCGGGCCAGCTCGTCGCGGCGCTCGAACGCCGGGCGCGCCTCGGGGTTGGCCCAGCGGGTCCAGAGCAGCAGGTGGCCGTGGTCGAAGGAGTAGAAACCACCACCCTGCTTGGCCCAGCCGCCGGCGCTCATGGTCTTCACTTCCTCGCCCGCCTCGCGCTGCTGGCGCTGGTTCTGGGTGGCGGCGTAGTTCCAGTGCACGGAGCTGACGTGGTAGCCGTCGGCACCGTTCTCGGCGGTGAGCTTCCAGTTGCCTTCGTAGATGTAGCTGGAGGAACCGCGCAGCACTTCCAGGCCTTCGGGGGATTGGTCGACGATCATGTCGATGATCTTCGCCGACTCGCCCAGGTGCTCCACCAGCGGCTTGACGTCGGCCTTCAGGCTGCCGAAGAGAAAGCCGCGGTAGGACTCGAAGCGCGCCACCTTGGTCAGGTCGTGGGAGCCTTCGCAGTTGAAGCCTTCCGGGTAACCGGCCTCGGCCGGGTCCTTGACCTTGAGCAGCTTGCCGGAGTTGTTGAAGGTCCAGCCATGGAACGGGCAGGTGTAGCTTGCGCGGTTGCCGGACTTGTGCCGGCAGAGCATGGCGCCCTTGTGGCTGCAGGCATTGAGGAAGGCGTTGAGCACGCCGTCCTTGTTGCGCGCGATGAAGATCGACTGGCGGCCGATCATGGTCGTCAGGAAGTCGTTCTTCTCGGGGATCTGGCTTTCATGGGCGAGGTAGACCCAGTTGCCTTCGAAGATGTGCTTCATCTCCAGGTCGAACAGGCGCGGGTCGGTGAACATCTCCCGCCGGCAGCGGTAGACGCCCTTCTCGGGGTCTTCTTCGAGCAGCGAACGCAAGTAGTCGATACCCAGGGACATGGCCGGGGCCTCCGTTGTTATTGTTCAGGCAGGCTCAGGTTAGGGCTGGGTTGGCGGGGGCAATATCCGCTTTGTGCAGAGTGCTATCCAGTTTCTGCATGCAGGAGAGCTGGCGGCCCCGAGGAGCCGCCAGGAAGGTGCTCAGAGGTGGAAGACGACGCCGTATTCACCGGCGACCTGCACCGTCTTCGGAACATCCACCGGGCCGGGCGGCACCTCGCGATCCAGGGCGCGGAACATCTCGATGGCCTGGCTGCCGGCGCCGGTGACTTCGAGCATCTCGCCACCGCCGGAGCCGAAGTTGAAGCCGTGGAGGGTACCCGCGGGGATATGGATCAGGGTGCCGGCGTGGCAGGCGGCAGTGCGCCCGGCAACGGTGAAGACCACCTCGCCCTGCAGCACGTAGAAGGACTCGTCCCAATCGTGGGTATGCAGCGGCGGACCGGCTCCTTCGCCGCCCGCCTGATAGGTGATCCGTTGCGCCGCCGAATCGGTATCGGACACCAGGACGTTGATGCGGATACCGACGACGTTGAGGGCCGGGCTCCGTTCGCCCGGGTCGAGAATGAACGGGTTGGAACTCATGGACATGGCCTCCCCTGGGGCGGCGCAAAATGCACACGCCTCTTTTCAGTAGAGTTCATCGGCGAAGGCCAGGCGGGGAATCGGAAGAACGGCAGGGGCCGATCAGGACGAACGTGGGGCTTTCGTAGGAACGGATCTTATCCGCGATTCGCCGGCAGGGACGTTTACGCGCAAACCATGGGAGTCACCTTGAGCGCCCTATTCCGCCGCGATGGATTTCGCGGACAAGGGCTAGGCGCCCCCGTCTCTCCTACGGGGAATACCGTGCCGTGCGGTTCGCGAGCAAGCTCGCTCCTACGAAGAGCCCATATCTCCGGCTTTTGCTCTGAAGACTTCCAGTGAAACATCCGCGCACTCCGAACGGCCCCGTTCAGGAGGCCGAGTGGAATCGGAGTTTCAGGGGTTGAGCGGCATGGATGCCGCGAGAGCGTCGTTGAGCCATGGATGGCCCGTCGACGCGGGCCCCTGAAACTTCGATGGAGCGAGGGCATTTTTCGCCTAAGCGAAAAACCGGATGACAGGGGCAAGACCTTTGCCTTCTTTGGGGCGTTTGCCAAAGAAGGTCGCCCGAGGGGGCGAAACAAAATCTCTCAGAGCACACCGACGCGGCGCAGAAACACCCAGAACCAAACGCATCGCGGACGAAGTTCGCTCCTACGGCTCCGAGTCAGACGCGACGCTTGAGCGTCTCCGACGGCAGCTCACCGAACTGCTGGCGATAGCTCTCGGAGAAGCGCCCCAGGTGCAGGAAGCCATAGTCCAGCGCCAGCTCGGTGACGCTGCGCACCGGGCACGCCGGGTCGCCCAGGCAGGCGCGGATGCGCTCCAGCTTCAGGCGGCGGATGTACTGGCGCGGCGTAGTGCCGGCCTGGCGCTCGAACAGCGCATAGAGCGATCGCAGGCTCATGGACGCCTGGTGGGCCAGGGCCTCGATGTCGATGTCCTCGCGCAGGTGCCCCTCGATGTAGGCCTCTATGCGTTCGAAGGAGGCGCTGGCGCCGGCGATGGGTTCGCGGCTGACGTTGGTCTTGAGCAGCGTCAGCAGCTTGCTGGCAACGATCTGCTGGTAGTGCTCGTCGACCCGAGCCAGGCGCTCGCTGGCCTCGGACTCCTGGCAGACCATCGACAGCAGGTTGACGAAGCCTTCCAGCTCACCCAGCTGGTAGCGGTTCTCGGTGAAGCGCACGCCGGCACGCGGATGACTCCAGCGCTGCTCGGCGCAGATGGCTTCGAGCAGCGTCACCGGAATCTTCAGGATGAATTTCTCGCAGTCGTCCGAGTAGGTCAGGTCGACCGGATCGTCCGGGTTGATCAGCAGCAGCTCACCCGGCGCGAGGTAGTGCTCCTGGCGCTGGCCGCGCCACAGGCAGTGGCCGCTGAGCAGAATCTGCAGGTGGAAGATGCTTTCCAGCGCGGGTGAAGTGACGCGCACCGCGCCGCCGTAACTGATGCGACACAGGTCGAGGTTGGCGAAGCGCCGGTGGTTGAGGCTGGCCTGCGGATGCCCATGGGCCGGCAGGCGCAGGTCATGGGTGCCCACATGCTGGTTGACGTAGCCGGACACCGCGTAGGGGTCGGCGCGTTCGAATACTCGGCTACGTTCGCTCAGCAGGCTTTGCATGCAAGGGCACCAGGGTTGTTATCAGCGGCCACGGTCTGCGCCGCGGTCGCTCCAGTCTATGCGAGCGGCGCGGCGTTGGGACGGGGCGGAGATGAATGGCAACACACTCATGCCGCCCCGCCCCATCAGGTGGCGTCGGCGTGGCTGACCAGGCCTTTGATCACCACCGCGGCGGTGGCGATGGCGGCCGGGACGATCAGCGCGGTCAGCACCTGTTCGAAGTTCCAGCCCAGGCCCAGCAGGGTCGCACCGATCCAGGCGCCAAGGATGGCACCGAAGCGGCCGATGCCGAGCATCCAGGACACCCCGGTGGCGCGCCCCTGGGTCGGGTAGAAGCGCGCCGCCAGCGACGGCATGGCCGACTGCGCGCCGTTCACGCACATGCCGGCGGCCAGCACCAGCGTCGCCAGCAGCGTTACGGTGCCCAGGCTCTGCCCCACGCAATAGGCGAACACACCGGCCAGGCAGTAGAAGAGGCCGATGACCTTGTGCGGATTGAAGCGGTCCATGGCCCAGCCCACCGCCACCGAACTGAGCACTCCGCCGAGCTGGAACAGCGCGCCGATGAAGGCCGCCTGCTCCATGCTCGCCCCCGCATCACGCATCAGGGTCGGCAGCCAGCTGGTGAGCAGGTAGACGATCACCAGGCCCATGAAGTAGGTCAGCCACAGCAGCAGAGTTCCCGCGCTGTAGGTGCCGGAGAAGATCACCTTGAACACGTTGCGGCTCTGCACCGTCTTCTGCTCGGGCACGCTGAAGTCACGCGCGGCGACCACCTCGGCCGGCGCAATCGGCGCCAGCACGCGCTTGACCCTGTCCGCCCCGCGGCTGCGCACCACCAGGAAACGCGCCGACTCCGGCAGCCACACCAGCAGCACCAGCGCCAGTGCCAACGGCAGCACGCCGCCGAGCAGCAGCAGGCTGTGCCAGCCGTAGGCCGGGATCAGCTTGGCGGAGACGAAACCGCCTGAAGCCATGCCCAGGTTGAAACCGCAGAACATGCTGGTCACCAGCAGCGACTTGAGGCGCTCGGGGGTGTACTCGGAGAGCAGCGTGGTGGCGTTGGGCATCGCCGCGCCCAGGCCGATGCCGGTGAGCAGGCGCAGCACCAGGAGCTGGTCGAGGTTGGCGCTGAACGCCGACAACAGGCTGAACAGGCCGAACAGGAACACCGCCACCACCAGCACGCCCTTGCGTCCGAAGCGGTCGGCCAGCGGGCCGGACCCCAGGGCGCCAAACACCATGCCGATCAGCGCGGCGCTCATCACCGGGCCGAGGCTGGCGCGATCGATCCCCCACTCCTGGGTCAGCGCCGGGGCGATGAAGCCCATGGCGGCGGTGTCGAGGCCGTCGAGGAAGACGATGAGGAAGCACAGCAGCACGATGCGGCACTGGTACAGGGATAGCGGCTGGGCATTGATGAAGGACTGGACGTCGAGGGTGCCGGCAGCGGGCACGTGGGCGGAGCTGGTCATGCGAAGTCTTCCTGCGAAGGGTTCGTCGCAGCAGTGCCGATGTCGCCGAGACTGCCTTGAACGGACAGGAATGAGGCGCCGCCGGAGGACGCATGGACCGGCAACAAGGCAGGCGCTGAAGGCCCGGGCTGACGCTCATTGTTGTTATTGCCCCGCCCGGCCGGGCGGGGTGGAGCCAACAGTACGGAGAGTCGCCGGGCGGTTCAATTCGATTACCGCCTATGCGTTCGCTTATCGAACAACTTCAGTCAGTACCGGTTCCGGCAGCCGGCACATCAGATCGACAGGCGCACGACCCGCTCCGGATCGACTGCGCCCGTGCCGCGCCGCTTGTTCACCACCAGCTCACCGATGTCGATCAGCCGCGTGCGGGTGACGTTGCGGCTGAGCCCCAGCAGGCTGGCGGTATGCACCTGGTTGCAGTGGCAGAAGCGATAGGCCGCACGCAGCAAGGCATCCTCCACCCGCGCGTGCAGGTTGCCGCCCTGCTCCTCGAACAGCCGCTGGAAGGCCTGCTGAAGCATCTGCTCGGCGCCGAGGGACTCCAGGCGCGGCTCCTCGCCACGTTCGATGCGCAGGTTGGACAGGTGCAGGTCTTCGGCGCGCACCACGCCATCGCGGCAGATCAGCAACGTGTGGTGGATGACGTTCTCCAGCTCGCGGATGTTTCCCGGCCAGGAGTAGCTGCGCAGCTTCTGCGCGGCCTCGGCGCTGAGCTGGCTCGGACCGTAGCCCAGGCGCCGGCTGTATTCGGCGATGAAGTGGCGGGTCAGCGGCAGGATGTCGCCGGGCCGCTCGCGCAACGGCGACAGCTCCAGGCTGACCACGTTGAGCCGGTAGTAGAGGTCCTCGCGGAAGTGCCCGGCGTTGATCGCCTTTTCCAGTTGCACGTTGGTCGCCGCCAGCACCCGCACATTGATCGGGATGCTCTTGCGCGAGCCCAGGCGCACCACCTCGCGCTCCTGCAATACGCGCAGCAGCTTGACCTGGATCGGCATCGGCAGGTCGCCGATCTCATCGAGGAACAGGGTGCCGCCGTCGGCTTCCTCGAACCAGCCGGCCTTGGCCGCCAGCGCGCCGGTGAAGGCGCCCTTCTCGTGGCCGAACAGCTCGGCTTCCACCAGGGATTCGGAGAAGGCCCCGCAGTTCACCGCCACGAACGGTCCGCCACGGCGCGCGCTGAGGTTGTGGATGTGCCGCGCCACCAGCTCCTTGCCGGTGCCGGTCTCGCCGATGATCAGCACGCTGGCCTCGCTGGGCGCGACCTGCTGCAGGTGATCCAGCAGCGCCTGGGATTTCGGGTCTTCGAAGACCTGCGCCGTGGCGCGGATGGAGGTTGCCAGCGCGGGCGATTTGGGCAGGGTCAACAGCCCTTCGGGTGTGGTCGCGTTCATGAGTAGAAGGTCGGTTGCGGCAGTTGCTGGTTCAGCGCCCAGTCGCCCAACTCGCGGACCTTGTAGTCCACCGGGTCGTGCAGGGTCTGGGTGCGCAGGTTGCGCCAGTAGCGGTCGATGCGCAGCGCGGCGTGGGTGGAGCGCGCGCCGGTGACCTCGAACAGGCGGTTGCAGATATCCAGGCCATTGCGCGTGGCCGCGACCTTGGCGGTGGCGATGGCCACGGCCAGGCGACCGCGTTCCTCGGCATCCAGCGCGGCGCCCTTACTCCAGGCTTCGTCGAGCAGGTGAGCGGCGCGGCGCACCAACAGCCGGGTGCTTTCCAGGCCGACCCAGAACTCGCCGTAATGCGCGAGTACGTAGGGGTCTTCGCCCACCGTGGGAATGCTTGCGCGGAACCACGGGCGGGCTTCCTTGAGCGTGTACTGCCGCGCCTCCTCGAACGCGCCTTCGGCGATGCCGAGGAAGACGTGGGTGAAGATCAGTTGGGCGATCAGCGGACGCAGGCAGGCGAACGGCGTGCTCAGCGGCCCCGGGTCGAGCAGCAGCTCGCTCTCCTCCACCCGCACGCGCTCGAAGGTGGCGCTGCCGCTGTCGGTCTGACGCTGGCCCATATTGTCCCAGTCGTGGGCGAGGCTGATGCCGCTGCGCGCGGTGGGAATGGCGGCGATCAGCAATTTGCCACCCTCGCCGTCCAGTGCCGAGGCGATGAGCATTTCCGAATCCAGCGCGCCGGAACAGAAGCTCTTGCGCCCAGAGAACTCGCGCCAGCCGGCGAAGGTACGCGACACGGTGCGGGTGTCCAGCGGGTTCAGCGCGTTGCCCCAGAACCACTGGTTGCGTGCGGTCAGCTCGAACCACGGCTGCCACTGCTCCGGCCGGGAGAACAGGCGCACGGTGGCCAGCATCAGGTGCTGGAAGCCGAACACGTGGGCAATGGAGCTGTCGACCACGGCGAACTGGCGGACGATGTCCAGCGTGGTGCTCCAGTCGGCACCCAGGCCGCCGTACTCACTGGGAATGATCAGCGACAGCAGGCCGCTCTGGCGCAGCGCATCGCGCTCCGCCTTCGGCGTGCCGCCACGGATGTCGCGCTCGGCGGCGGTTTCGGCGAAACCGGCGGCCAGGCGCTGGGCGATCTGCCCGGGTGTTTGTGCGTCGAGCCGCGTCTTGGCGTTCACGCTCGCTTCCTCTTCCTTTCGTTGTGTGGCGCGCCGGGCACCGCCGGCGCGTCGGTTGACCGGCTCAGCCAGCCTTGCGCTCGGGCAGCACGTCATTGGCGATCATTTCGCCGAAGGGCCCGGTGAGGTTGGTCACGCCGCGCCCGGCAAGGCTGGCGTAGGGCTCGGGTAGCAGCGGGAAGACCAGTTCGGCAAAGCGATATGCCTCTTCCAGGTGCGGGTAGCCAGAGAAGATGAAGCTGTCGATGCCGAGGTCCGCGTACTCCTTGATGCGCTCGGCGACCTGCCGCGGGTCGCCCACCAGCGCGGTGCCGGCGCCGCCGCGCACCAGGCCGACGCCGGCCCAGAGGTTGGGGTAGATCTCCAGCTGGTCACGGCGCCCGCCGTGCAGCGCGGCCATGCGTCGCTGGCCTTCGGAATCGAAGCGGGCGAAGGATTTCTGCGCGTTGGCGATGGTCTCGTCGGAGATGTTGGCGATCAGCTTGTCGGCGGCCTTCCAGGCTTCCTCGGCCGTCTCGCGGACGATCACGTGCAGACGGATGCCGAACTTCACCGTGCGGCCCTGCTTTGCAGCCTTCTCGCGCACGTCGGCAATCTTCTGCGCGACCGCTTGCGGCGGCTCGCCCCAGGTCAGGTAGACATCCACCTGCTCGGCGGCCAGGTCATGGGCCTCGGCGGAAGAGCCGCCGAAGTACAGCGGCGGGTACGGTTTCTGGATCGGCGGATAGAGTGCCTTGGCGTTCTCCACCTGCAGGTGCTTGCCGGCGAAGTCCACCGACTCGCCCTGCAGCACGCGGCGCCAGATACGCAGGAATTCGTCGGTGACTTCGTAGCGCTCGGCGTGGCTGAGGTGGATGCCGTCGCCACGGTTTTCATCCGGGTCGCCGCCGGTGACCACGTTGATCAGCAGGCGGCCGCCGGACAGGCGATCCAGGGTTGCGGCCATGCGCGCGGAGACGGTCGGCGAGATGATGCCGGGACGGATCGCCACCAGGTAGCGCAGGCGTTCGGTGAGCGGCGCCAGGGCCGAGGCGACAACCCAGGAGTCTTCGCAGGAGCGGCCAGTGGGAATCAGCACGCCGTAGTAGCCGAGGGCGTCGGCAGCCTGGGCGATCTGCTTCAAATAAGGCAGCGACACGGGGCGGGCGCCCTCGCTGGTGCCGAGGAAGTGGCCGTCACCGTGGGTGGGCAGGAACCAGAAAACGTTCATCGATGACTCCTCAGGCGGATTTGCGCAGTTGCGGGCGGGCGAACAGCGGCGCGGCGCGTTCGGCGGCCAGTTGGATGCGGGCGCGCAAGGTGTCGCTGGTGATCTGGTAGTTGGCGAAGTCCGCCTCGCTGGCATACACACCGATGGGCAGCGTGATCGACTGGAAGAAGCTGAACAGCGGGCGCAACTGGTGGTCGAGGACCAGCGCATGGCGCTCGCTGCCACCGGTGGCAGCGAGCAGCACGGGGGTGTCGATCAGGGCGTTCATGTCCACCAGGTCGAACAGGTGCTTGAGCAGGCCCGGGTAGGAGCCGCGATAGACCGGTGAGGCGACGATCAGCAGGTCGGCGGTCTCGATCTCGCGCAGGGTGGCTTCCAGCTCGGCAGAGAGCTCCTGGCGGGACAATGCGGCACCCAGCGGGCGGGCGATGTCGGCCAGTTCGATGAGGTGGGTCTCTACCGGCAGGCGTTCGCCGAGGGCGTCCAGCACGGCCTGGGTGAGCACCAGGGTGCGCGAGGGGCGATAGGTGCCGCCGGAAACGGCGACCACTTTGATGGGGCTGGTCATGGGTTTTCCCTGTTGACTGTTGCGCTAGGTACAGAGGCCTTGAGCAAGGGCCGTACCAACAGGGAAATGTGCGATTTCAGGGCAGTCTGGCGGGGTTTGGCCGGTGTTTGCTGTCAGTCTGGCAACAACGCTGCTGATCCGCTGCTGCCAGGGCAACACTTCACCCCATCAGTGAACGGCGAGCTCACGCAGGCCGTGGGAAATCTTCAGGCCTTCCAGTTCAGCCAGGTATTCCCCGGTGCTGATCAGGCCGATACAGGGGGTCGCCCCGCGCTGCTGCAATCGTCCGGCTGCCAGCTTGCGCGCCAGCGCAACCGCCGCCATGCAGGGAATGTTCGGGCCATGGTCGTCCTGGGCAAGTATTTCCCAGCACAATGCCAGGGGGCGGTCCTCGCCATCGACGCCCTGCAGATGCACGAACATGCCGCTGCGCCCGTCACCCAGCGGCTCCATGGCCACCGCCATGCGGTGCAGGCTGGCGCCCAGGCCGGCGGGGTTCTTCACCAGACCGGCGCGCACCAGCCAGGAAAGACCCCAGGTGCCGAACTGGGTGAGGCGCAGCCCCAGCCCGGCGGAAAAGCGCACGTCCCGCACGCCGGGGTAGCGTTGCGGGAACAGCTCCAGGTCCGGCACATCGCAGTGCGCCAGCCAACGCCGCCCCAGGGGCGCGGGAAAGCGATGGCAGTTCAGCCCCTGCCAGCCATGCACGTTCTGCCAGCGGCCCTGACGCCACTGACGCAGCGGCTTGCCGCAGTAGCCCAGCACCGCCTCGACCGTGGCATGGCCGGGAATCTTCGCCGAAGAGCTGATGCCGTGGTGGATGCTGTCCAGGCGCTGGAAACGCGGCAGCAGTTCGTCGATCACCGCGGCAGCCAGGCCGGGAACCGAGCTGGCGCCGCTGCACACCAGCACGCCGGCGCTGCGGGCGGCGCGGTCGAGTTCATGGATGCCGCAGACGAAGTGGCGCGCGTCGGCCAGGTCGATGTAATGCGCCCGCGCCCCGATGGCGGCGCGGGCAACGCGGTAATCCTGGCCCTGGAAGGGGCCGGCAGTCGAGATGACCAGGTTGACCTTGAGTTCGTGGAGACGGCCTGCGAGCGTCGGCTGGTTCATGTCCAGGCATACCGCCTCCCCGCCCACTTCGCGCGCCAGCGCGCTGGCGCGTTTCTGGTCGCGCCCGCCGACCAGCACGCGAACCCCGTCGATCCCGCTCAGGCGGCGCACGATCAGGCTGCCAAAGTTGCCGTAGCCGCCCAGCACAAGGACGCGAAATGACGATTCAACTGACACAGACATCGATACTCCCTTGAATCCGCTGGCGCGACGCCAGCTCCCTGGCCGCAGCCGCAAAGCGTTGGAGTCTAGAACAACGGCGAGAACCTTCACCTTCTCGTCGGCGATGGGCGCGAAACCGGTCTCAGGCCTCGGGGCCCCAGCCCAGCGGATAGAGCAGCTCTTCCTTGTAGCCGGCCCACACCCGCACCGCCGCCGGGAAGCTCGCGTCCAGCGCCGCGTCGCCGCTGTCCACCAGCAGCGGCCGGCCTTCCAGGGTGCCGAGCTTGCGCTTGGTGGCGATCACCCGCAGGCGGTCGATGCCGATGGCGCTCAGCACGCGCGGGCTGATCTGCTGGTTGCCGCGACCGAGGATGTGGCCCTGGCCGCCAATGGCGGTGACCAGCAGGAAGGCTGGATGACCGTCCACCAGCTCGAACAGTTGCGATTCGGTGACGTCACGGGCGATCACCTCGCCGTTCTCGATCACGTCCACGCCCAGCAGCGTGGTTTCCAGGCGCAGGTCGGCGGCCAGCCCGTGCAGGGTCGAACCCGGCCCGAAGACGTAGCGCACGCCTTCTTCCCAGCTGTCCTCCAGCCAGGCGGCGAGGTCGGCCAGCACCAGTTCCTCGGTCTCCATGCCGGCCTGCTTGACGTGCTGCATGAAGTGCCCTTCCTCGGGCACCGTCAGTTCGGCGTACCAGCGCGCGGCGACTCGGCCATCGCGCAGGGCGGCCTCATCGAGGTCGCGCACCTCGCCCTGGGTCAGGCGCACCAGCCCACCCTCCACCAGCCGCCGCGCCAGCTCCCCAGCGGCACGCGGGCTGATGGCATAAGCCCCGGAATGGATCTTCACCCCGGCGGGAATCCCCAGCACCGGCTGGCCCTCGCGTGCAACCTCGGCGACATCGCGCGCGGTGCCGTCGCCACCGGCGAAGAGGATCAGCGCGACGCCGGCGTCCTGCAGCGCCTGCACGGCATGACGGGTATCCGCCGCCGAGCTGCGTTCGCCCTCGATCGCGCCGACCAGCCGATGGGAAAAGCCCATCTCCGCCAGCAGATCGGCGCCCATCGGCCCCGGAAAGGTGAGGAACTCCAGGCGCTCGCGCACCGGCAGCAACTGCTCCAGCGCCACCCGCGTGCGCTCCGCCGCCCGAGGCTGCGCGCCGCGAGCCAGGGCCAGTTCGGCCACCCCATCGCTGCCCTTGAGCGCGGTCGGTCCGCCGATACCGGCCAGCGGATTGATGATCAGGCCTACGCGAAAGCCATCCATACTCACCTCGAGTCATACCACCGGTGCAATGCCGGGCCGAACTTCACTATAACGACAAGCAGCGAACCGGGGTCTTGCAATTGGCACGCAACCTGCGTGACATGCGAGCGTACGGTCGTCTGCCGCTGTGGGTGACGCTTCTCCGCCGCCGTCCGTGCGGCCTTTGTCACCGACGCTTCATGTGATCTGCCTAGACTGCATTCAAACGTTGTAGAGGAGACTGGCTATGAGCTTGCAACACACCCCCGCCCCCCGCCCGGTGCCCCGGGACCCACAGCAGCCGGTCGGCGGCTCGATCATCGACGCCCAGGGCCGCGAGATCCCGATCACCGAAGACATGATCCAGCGCGCCTGCCGCGAACTGGAAAAAGGCACCGAGCCGCCTCGCCGATGAGTGCGCGGGCAGTCCCGCCCTACTCCCCGACCCGGTTGGCGCCCAGCGCCGTCAGCAGGTTTTCCAGCCGCGGCGCATCGCCCTGGATGTCCACCCACAGCCCGGTGATTTCCCGTCGCGGCGGGTAGTGCTTGCGCAGGGCATCGAATGCCTTGCGCCGCGCCTCGGCATCCCCCACCAGACTGCGCCGGAAAGCCGCGTCATCGCTGCGCGGGTCGTACACCGCACGGCACAGCATGGCCAGCGCCCAGTCCGGGTCGCACTCTTCCTTCAGGCTCAGTTCGGCCAGCCATTGCGCCGGCAGCAGGTCGTCCAGGCTCACTTCCGGCGCGCGCCCGAGCCAGGCGCAGAAGGCATCGTAGATCTGGGCCGTGCCGCGCAGCTTGCCGTCCAGGCTGTAGCCGGCGATGTGCGGCGTGGCGATGCGGCAGCGCGCGGCCAGTTCGACGTCCACCTGCGGCTCGCCTTCCCACACGTCCAGCGCCACGTCCAGGTCAGCGCCCGCTTCCAGATGCGCGCGCAGTGCGGCGTTGTCGACCACGCCGCCACGGCTGGCGTTGAGCAGCCAGGTGCCGGGACGCAGCGCCTTGAGGCGCTCGGCATCGAGCAGGTGACGCGTCGGGTGTTCGCCATCGCGGGTCATCGGCGTGTGCAGACTGATCACGTCGCACTCGCGCAGCACTTCTTCCAGGCTACGGAAGTCACCTCCCTCGGAAGCGGCGCGCGGCGGATCGCAGACGCGCACATCCCAGCCCAGCCCGCGCAGTACATCGACCAGACGGCCGCCAACCTGACCGGCGCCAATCACGCCATAACGGCGCTCGGCCAGCTTCGCCCCGTGCACCTCAGCCAGCGCCAGCAAGCTGCCCAGCACCCAGTCCACCACGCCACGGGCGTTGCAGCCCGGCGCGCTGGACCAGGTGATGCCGGCCTCGGCGAAGTAGTCGAGGTCGAGATGATCGGTGCCGATGGTGCAGGTGCCGACGAATTTGACCTGGCTGCCTTCGAGCAAGGCGCGGCTGACGTCGGTCACCGAACGCACCAGCAGCACCTCGGCATCGCCCAGGACGGCGCGGTCGATGCCGCGTCCGGGCAGGCGACGGATTTCACCGTGACCGCCGAAGAAGGCTTCGACCAGGGGAATGTTTTCATCGGCAAGGATACGCATGGACTGACTCCAGAAATCGGCACCGGCTACTTTACCAGCGCGCCTGCGCGCGGTCCCGCAACTTGCAACGATGCTTTCCTGACCAGACTGACAAGTCGTAAACTGGCCGGCTTCCTTCCGCTTCCTTCCGCCAGAAAAGGACCGCCGTGACCAGCATCGCCCAGCCCGTCTCCCGTGGACGGCGCGCCCTCATCGAGTTCAAGGAACTGCTCAGCCTCGCCACGCCGATCATGATCGCCCAGCTGGCCACCACCGCCATGGGCTTCGTCGATGCGGTGATGGCCGGCAGCGTCGGTCCGCGCGACCTCGCGGCAGTGGCGCTGGGCAACTCGATCTGGATTCCGGTGTTCCTGCTGATGACCGGCACCCTGCTCGCCACCACCGCCAAGGTCGCGCAGCGCTATGGCGCCGGCGACCAGCCGGGCACCGGCCCGCTGGTGCGCCAGGCGTTGTGGCTGGCGCTGCTGGTCGGCCCGCTGGCGGCGGCGACCTTGTGGTTCCTCTCCGAGCCGGTGCTGCGGGCGATGAAGGTCGAGGAAGCACTGATCGAGCCCAGTTGCTTCTACCTGCGCGGCATCGCCTGCGGCCTGCCGGCGGTGGCGCTGTACCACGTGCTGCGCTGCTACAGCGATGGCCTGGGGCGCACCCGGCCGAGCATGGTGCTGGGCATCTGCGGGCTGATGCTGAACATTCCGATCAACTGGATGCTGATCTACGGCCACCTCGGCTTCCCGGCCCTGGGCGGCCCCGGCTGCGGCTGGGCCACCGGATCGGTAATGTGGTTCATGCTGCTGGGCATGCTGTTCTGGGTGAACTGGGCAAAGGTCTACAAGCCGAGCCAACTGTTCGCCCACTGGGAGTTGCCCAACTTCAAGGTGATCGGCAGCCTGGTGGCGGTCGGCCTGCCCATTGGCATCGCGATCTTCGCCGAATCGAGCATCTTCTCGGTGATCGCCCTGCTGATCGGCGAGCTGGGTGAGAAAGTCGTGGCGGGTCACCAGGTGGCGCTGAACTTCAGCGCGCTGGTGTTCATGATCCCCTACTCGCTGGCCATGGCCGTGACCGTGCGCGTCGGCCAGGCCCTTGGCGCCGGCACGCCGCGCGATGCGCGCTTCGCCGCAGGCGTCGGGATGGGTGCCGCGCTCGCCTACGCGTGCATTTCCGCCAGCGGCATGCTGCTGATGCGCGAGCACATCGCCGCGCTCTATACCCAGGACCCTGAAGTGCTGGCGCTGGCCGCCTCGCTGCTGGTGTTCTCCGCGCTGTTCCAGTTCTCCGACGCCGTGCAGGTCACCGCCGCCGGCGCCCTGCGCGGTTACCAGGACACCCGCGCGACCATGATCATGACCCTGTTCGCCTACTGGGGTATCGGCCTGCCGGTGGGCTACAGCCTGGGCCTGGCCCACTGGCTGCAGGAGCCCACCGGGCCACGCGGCCTGTGGGAAGGCCTGATCGTCGGCCTGACCTGCGCGGCGGTGATGCTGTGCATCCGCCTGGCCCGCAGCGCCAAGCGGCAGATTCTCCTGGGCGAGAAGCGCCTGAGCGAACGCCTCTCCAGCTGATCCTCAGTCAGCGACCGGCAGCGCCAGCGGCTCCTTGGGACGACTGCTGAGGGTGGTGCCCACCGAGGCGAAGATGATCGCGCCGATGGCCAGCCACTGGTGCGAAGTGAGCTGTTCACCGAGGAATACCAGCCCGGAGATCGCGCCGAACGCCGGCTCGATGCTCATCAGGGTGCCGAAGGTGCGCGCCGGCAGGCGTGTCAGGGCGATCATCTCCAGGGTGTAGGGCAAGGCACTGGAGAGCACGGCCACACCCAGCAGCGCCGGCAGGAGGCTCACATCCAGCAGTGCACTGCCGGCATGGGCGAAACCGATGGGGGCCACGCAGATTGCGGCGATGGTCACCCCAAGCGCCGCGCCCTGGGCACCGAGATCATTGCCGGCACGCTGGCCAAAGATGATGTACAGCCCCCAGCAGACGCCCGCCGCCAGCGCCAGCAGTGCGCCCTTGGGGTCCACGCCCTGGCCCAGGTCCCCAATCGGCAGCAGTAACCAGAGGCCGAATACCGCCATGGCGATCCACAGGAAGTCGATCGGCTTGCGCGAGAAATACAACGCCACCGCCAGCGGCCCGGTGAATTCCAGCGCCACTGCGATCCCCAGCGGCACGGTCTGCAGCGCCATGTAGAACATCAGGTTCATGCCGCCGAGGGTCACGCCGTAGGCGATCAGCGGCACCAGCGACTTGCCGTTGAGCGAAGTACGCCACGGCCGCAGGATCGCCAGCAGGAGGATCGCGGCGAACAGCAGGCGCATGGCGGTTACGCCCTCGGCGCCCACCAGCGGGAACAGGCTCTTGGCCAGGGAGGCGCCGGACTGGATCGAGGCCATGGAGACGATCAGCAGGAGAACCGGCAGGACAGTGGAGATGAAGCGGGAGCGAGGCATGATGCGGACCTGAACAGGCGTTGCAACGTTAGGGAAATCTTGGTTGACTGTTATGCGCAACATAATGCGCAAAAAGGCCAGAATGAGCAATATACTGCCCACTCCTTCCGATCGTCCCAGTGTGCTGGTGCACGTCGCCGATAACGTGAAGACCCTGCGTCGCAATAGCGGCTTCAGCCAGGATGCGTTGGCCAAGGCCTCTGGTGTCAGCCGGCGGATGCTGGTCGGCATCGAGAGCGGCGACACCAACGTCAGCCTCGCCACCCTGGACCGCATCGCCGCCGCCCTTGGCGTGACCTTCGCCGACCTGGTCCGGCCGCCGTCGACCCGCAACCTGTCCCGCGTCGACGCGGTGGCCTGGGCCGGCGCGCAACCCGACAGCCGCGGCACCCTCCTCGCCAGCACACCGGCCACGCGCCAGGCGGAGCTCTGGCACTGGTCCCTGGCACCCGGCGACCGCTACAACGCCGAGCCGGACGCTGACGGCTGGTACGACATGGTCTATGTGATCGAGGGGCAACTGACCATCGTGCTCGCCGAGGAGACGGTGACCGTCGAGGCCGGCGGGTTCCATGTATTCAAGAGCAGCCAACCGTTTTCCTATCAGAACCATGGGGACGTGCTGGCGCGGTTCGTGCGCAACGTCGTCAATTGATTCCGATGCAGGAGCGAGCCTGCTCGCGAACTGTCCCTCGCTGCGGGCCTGCTCGCGGCATGCCCGCTCCTGCAGATGGCGAAGGAAGCTGCCCCCCCTGTGAACGCGAATCACGCCGCGGGGGATTTCGTGGACAAGGCCCGCTGCTACGAAAGTTCGCCCCACCCCGGCTCTTGAAGTCATCCCGAAAGAGCTTTCCGAACGGCCATAAAAAAGCCCGCATTAATGCGGGCCTTTTTATGGTTGCGTAACGATCAGTCGTCGCTGCCCATGATGCCGAAGATCTGCAGCAGGCTGATGAACAGGTTGTAGATCGAGACGTACAGGCTGATGGTGGCCATGATGTAGTTGCGCTCGCCACCGTGAATGATCGCGCTGGTCTGGAACAGGATCATCGCCGAGGAGAACAGCACGAAGCCGGCGCTGATGGCCAGTTGCAGGCCGCTGATCTGGAAGAACAGCGAGACCAGTACGGCGCCCAGCAGCACGAAGAAGCCCGCGGTGATGAAGCCGGACAGGAAGCTCATGTCCTTGCGGGTAGTCAGCACGTAGGCGGACAGGCCGAAGAACACCAGGGCCGTCATGAAGAAGGCCGACGAGATCACACTCGCGCCATTGGCCATGCCCAGGTACAGGTTGAGGATCGGGCCAAGGGTGTAGCCCATGAAGCCGGTGAGGGCGAAGGTGCTGAGCAGACCCCAGGCGCTGTTGCGCAGCTTCACGGTGAGGAAGAACAGGCCGTAGAAGCCCAGCAGCACCACGAAGATGCTCGGGTAAGGCAGACGCATCTGCTGCGAGGCGAAAGCCACCAGGCCGCTGAAGGCCAGCGTCAGCGCGAGCAGACCATAGGTATTGCGCAGGACGCCGCTGACCTCTTTCTGCTCCACGGCCGTGGAGTCGAGATATTGCCGTTCTTGCATGTCGAGACACTCCTGTTTAAGCGGGATACGGGTCCATGACCGTAGTGCCATTCATCATAACAGAGGCAAATGAGCCTCGAATCACCAGAGTTTGACAGTGTGTTGCGATCCGGTACTATGGCGCCCCGCTCACGCGGAAGTGTGGCCGAGTGGTTTAAGGCAGCGGTCTTGAAAACCGCCGGGTGTAACAGCCCCCAGAGTTCGAATCTCTGCGCTTCCGCCATATTCAAGGCCCTGATTTTTCAGGGCCTTTTTCATTTCTGGGCAGCGGTAATCTGGGCTTGCCAGCGCGCTGATTTCTTGATGAGTCCCAGAATTCAACCCTAGCTGAACCCCTCCTCGCCCGTCCTGGGCACCCTCCCCCCTCAGAGAATCACAGGCCGCCTCACACGCCAGCCCTCTCACTCTGGATTTATCAGCTGCTTCTGCGTGGACACTCGCCAGGCGGTCAGCCTTTCCAAGCAGCTCTGCAAGTACTCTGGCGTGCCGGGCTACTGCCTTGCTTGCGGCGGCAGTGCAAGAATCACGGCCGGCTTCAACTGCAGCAATTCGGCCGGCGTACTGGACGGGTGCGCCCCGCATGCGCTGATCAGCAGCGGCAGAAGCATCAGCGCGCACCTGGTCAATGTTCCTCTGGCCATCCTCGATCACCTTGTTGATGGACTGTTGGCGGCGTTGCTCCTCGGCGCGCGCCCTGGCGTCACAGGCAGCAGCGGCTTTCTGGCCGAGCTTCCCGTGGGCATCCCATCTGGCCTGCCACTTCGCATCCATGCGCGTCCTCTCCTCGTGCCAGCCACCGGCGGAAGCCATGAACAGCAGCAGCGGCTGCCAGTAGCCAAGCAGCACCAGTAGTCTCCGATTCGACCGCCTGGCCCGCCAGTGCATGCGTGCAGTCGTTCAGGAACTCGATGCGCCTATCACGAACGAAGGAGTGGCAACGTCGCTCCTCACGCTGCTCGCTCCAGTTGAACGTCACCAGGATCGAAGGGCTCAAGGTCGGCTTATCGACATCGCCGTTCCAGTCCCCAGCGCGGGTGCTGCGAAGCCGGATCGACGCGAACGCCATGGAGCATCTGGCATCCTGGGCAGAGGAAAAACAGCTGGTCGTTTGGCGCTCCAAGATCGGGAACAGCTGGACGAACCCGCTCATGCCCGCACCCTCCGCCCCCCTCGTCGATCACCTCGGCCTGATATGGCACCCCGCCGCTCTCATGTCGAATGATTCGCGCAGCGTCGCCGGCAGCCGCACATCAAGCTCCTGTTCGGGCTGAACACCCAGGGCCTTGGCCACGGCTCCAATGTACGCTTCGGTGTCGTTCTCGTTGTCCGGCGCCCAGCGGCTGACAGTCTCGCGCACGGCGTCGATGCCTGGGTCACCCACGCTAGGCATGCCGTCCTTGCAGCGATAAGCCAACAACAGCTTAGCCAGGGGGCGGATGCCGTTCTCCGGTGTATCGAGGCGGCCTGAGCGCCGCTTCGGCACGCCCAGCTCGAGGCCTAGTTGACCCTGCCAAGTGTTGCCGGGGTTGCAATTGCGGGCTCCGTGGGTAGCCATAGCTGATCTCCGGACACAAAAAGCCGGCTCTATGGCTGGCGCCGGGTGGGCTTCTCGGGACGTAAAAGGCTCGCAGAAGGTCTGTGATCTAGCGAGTGAAAATAGCTTTTTGAAATTTAATAGCTAACGGCTATATTCAATCTCTTGATGTCAAGGGGGACGAACAAAATGCCACTACTCAACATCAATACGGAACCAAGCCGCAGTAAAGGCCCGTTCATCCGATCATTATCTAGAGGGTCGCGTGTTCTCGACGTTGGGTGCGGAAATGGCTCACCGGCCTGGTTCAAATCGGTGCGCCCTGATATTTATTACATTGGCGTGGACGTCGGAGACTTCAATCAGCAAGGCGACCCCAATAAACATGCCAACGAATACATAGTCTGCCCTCCAGAAGAGTTCGCAAAAACGCTTGAGTCTTATACTGGCCAGATGGATGCAGTAGTGAGCTCTCACAATCTTGAACATTGTGACGAGCCAGATCGCGTCTTGGCAGCCATGGCAGCAGCTCTCGCTCCCGGAGGCCATCTATATCTGGCATTTCCATGTGAGGAAAGTGTCAACTTCCCCAAGCGCGGTGGGTGCCTAAATTTCTTCGATGACCCAACACACCAGAAGGTACCTTCGTGGCAAAAGACTCTCGACAGTTTATCTGCCAATGGCTGCGAGATTGAGTTCCATATAAAACGATATCACCCAAGCCCACTTTGGGTAATTGGCCTGCTACTCGAGCCAATAAGTTTCCTAAAAAAAAACATTATCCAAGATGCCACATGGGCGCTATATGGCTTCGAATCTGTCATATGGGCGAAGAAGCCGGACATCCCTGTTGAACTGGGTGACTGGGGACCACAATCAGGAATCGCTGGCGAAGGCATAAACGTACAGCCTAACGGCGACTCTGCGATATGGATTCAAGCCCAAAACATCTCCGGCTTCGGAGATGTGCGAGTGAAATTTGGGGATTATGCTTCAGAAATCCCAGCAACCGTTATGCCAGAAGTTGTTACAACATCCGTACCCACGCATGTGGTTAACACTCCAGGCGAGTACCCCGTAACGATCATCGAGGCATCAGGACGAAAAACCTTGATTGGAACTCTTGTCGTTCTCGATAGAGACAATCCGGCAAGCCTCAGCCACTGAGTGAATTACAAAAATAAAAAAGCTCGCGCGAGGCGGGCTTTAGTTTAGATATCTTGCTGTGACGTCGCCTTTCTGGTGGCGAGATTTATTACGAACTCAGTAGATCGCCTGATTGCAGAGTCGAACACTGGAAGTGACAGGAACCAAGTAACAATAATCGAAGCCACGAAGCATGCAGCGATTACGCCTACCTCACCAAACTGCCATGCATAATAAGAGAAATTATCTCTTCCCACCATAATAACCAGGCCATGTAACAGATACACAGCAAGGCTGCCAGAGCCAATCGCAGCGATGACTTTTGAGTTACGAGGAATAAGGATAAACGCTGCTACAGACGATACTGCCGCGACAAGATACACACCCAGCAGTGCCAAAACTCCGTAACCGAGATTTAACCCTAAATCGCGGTAGCGAGCAGCGCCATAAAGGTTCACATTACGCACGCCAATCCGGACAAGGAGCGATGTCACTCCGACTAGCAGCAGCGCCGCGATAACCTTGGCTGTAGCTCCGCGAGGGATCGCCGCCATGATCTGCTTGCCATAAAGGTGGCCAATCACAAAGAACGGGAGGTAGTTGAACATCCGCCCCAGGCTCCACCAGTACCCCATCCACCCAGAATCTCCAGCCGCCGCCGCAAGTATGATGGACACAAAGACAGGATATTTTACCACCCTGAACATCGGAATAAGGAGATTCCAAAGTATCATGGCCATCAAGAACCAAAGCAGCCAGTATGGCTCTGGAATTGTGACCAGCCACTTCCCTTTCTGCATGTAGAGGAGCGCCCCATAAATAACTTGGAACGCGATAAGCATTAGGGCAATTCGCGCAACTCTCTGTGCAATTCCGGTAGGTTTCGCTGTGATTCCGGCCAAGAAAACAAACGCCGGGATGTGAAACATGTAAACCGAAACCACTAACCATTTGAGGATCGGGCCTTTGTCCCAGGCCCCAACGCCTTCGAAGTAATGGCCAAGTACCACCAAGAAGATCAGAACTCCTTTGGCGCTATCGATAAATGTGTCCCTGCTCATGGCTCGCCTGCTTAAAATTTTCCGCATGTTAAAGCAAGCGAGCCAACCATCCCAGCCCAGTTACGTGAAGGTGGTGTCGATCAGGTTATTCCCGACGTTGGCGTTCGTATTGGTGCCCGCCTGGGTGAGGCCGCTGGCGGTTGTGACCTGATTCTGGCGCACCACGCTACGAATGGTTCCTGTCATGTACAACGTGTCGGTAGTGTTGCCTACCACGGTCAGGCGGTTGGTATCCACTCCGCCAGTGTTACCGAGCACGATGCCAGCCACAGCGCCAGTCAACCCTTCCAGGTTGCAGTTGATCAGCATGTTGTTTACGTTGATCCAATCGCTGCCGTACACATAGCCCCCTGTGCGATTGATCGAATCCAGCGTATTTCCAGAGATCACTCCCTGATGGGTGTGTTGACGCTAATGCCGTGGCGGGACTTACCGGCCAGATTGATGGACAGCACGGCGTTATTCACGATGCGGTAGTTCCGCAGGCAAGTGCTGGCGGTGCCATCAATTAGGCGCGTCCACCACCGCCAGGCCAATCCGTATCGCCCTGTTGGAAGAAGGTATTCCCTTTAATCAACCAGTCGTTTGTGACGTTCGTGTCGTTGTACTCATGGTAAACGCCCCCAATAGCCACTTTCGAAGTGGCTGTCCACGATTTTTACGCCTGACCAACTGCGGGCGTGCACGCCAACATACAGCGGCTTCACGAAGGTATTGTCTTCGATCAGGATGTTCGAATGGTGGAAGACACCCGCCTACCTGCCCCTTGGAGATCGCCCCATGTCCGAAGCCGGAGCTATCGCAGCGACTGTCGCCGTCGGATTCGGCGGATACTACCTGCTCGGCATCGACGTCAACGCTCTGATCGGCGCCTTTACCGGCGCCATGTTCTTCGTCGTCCAGGCTAAGGACCTGTCGGTCCTGACCCGCACTGGGTATTTCCTGGTCTCTTGGATTTCAGGCTACTACATTGCCGGCGAGCTCGTCGGCAAACAGCGGGCGGAGACATCCGGCCTTGTCGCCAGCGTCAGCGCCCTGTTGTGCGTCTATATGAGCATCAGCTTGCTTGAGTAGGTGTAGGGGGAAAGGCGCCTGGCTGGCTCCACTTCTTCGCGGGCCGCTTCGAAGGTCGAGATGATAGCAATGGTCGGAATGGTTGATCCGCGGGCCCTGGTCGCCCGCTGTCATCTTGCAGCGCCATCTGCGTTCGCATCGCCAGTTGCCGACGGCAGGGCGCTCGCTACCGCGCCATCGTTTCGCTACCATCCTGCCTGCTGTCCGTTGGCTCGGACTGCTATTCCCTGACGCTCTTCCTGGACGTGCTGCGCGGTCACCTCACTACAGCCTATCCCCTAGCTGCTGATCATCCTTGTGGTGCTGGCAGTTTTGGTCTTCAAGGCGCGTGGGAACGTGGCGCGGATCGTGAGGATTGACCGGAGTGAGCGGTGGGATGGGGCTGAGCGACGCGGACGCTAGTGAACACCGACGCAATGATGGCACAATGCCTTTTCCTCGCAAGAATAGGAAGCCACCATGTCATATGACCCCATCACGCCCAAGCTACGCGCCTCTCTGAACAAGGGACCGCAAGGCAGGGCCGCGGCAAGTTCGCTGGTAGAGAGAATCGAAGAAAAGGTCTACAGAGCAATTCTGGAACCGCAGAACGCCTCTCAATGGGAAACCACCATTAGCAAGTCAAGTGATGGAGTAACGACCCTCAAAGGGCCGTTCGGAATGGCCGTGGTTTCCAAGGGCTTTGTGTTGACCGAGACCGACGTCGTAGCGCGAATCACATACTCAAAGCGGCTGAAAGACCAGAAGGGCAGCACATACTGGAAATCAGTTTGGGAGCTTGAGGCCGGTACTGATGGTTTTGTAAGAAGCGGCGGTGCAAACACTCCTAACTTGGACATCCATGAAGGAAATGAGGCGGAACAGGTAATGGATATCGCCGCATCGATTCTCATTGCCCTAGGTCGTTGCACGACGTGAGCCACATCGCTAGGCAAGCCCCGCGCCCGAGGAGCTTTTTTAGGTCAACCATGGCACTGAACAAGAAGCGGTGCCTGCTCGTCGAGGAAGCACCTGATCGACCTCAACACGACGCAGGCATCCATCCGGGCGAGATACGCCAAGAAACGTGCCGCAGAGATAGGGTACGCACTGCCTAGCATACTGGAAGTGGCCGAGGCTATTGCACATGCCATGGCCGCCCCAGGCCAGCGCCAGGGCATGTGCAACTGGAAGAACTGCGAGAACATCTCGCCCGGCAGCGTATCGCCGATGCGGTCTGCGACATCGCCTACAGCAGGACCATCCACCTCAGCGTCTTCTGCATCGACCAGCGCGGCCCGCGCTACTACAAGCCGGTCGAAATTGCCCCACCGAGCCTGATTAGCGATGTGCTGCCTAAGACGGCGCCACGTACCCAGAGCGACAACCTGAAGGAGATCAAGCAGCTCCAGAAGGTGTTCGACGACGCCCCGATCGACGCACTGACCCCGGCGATGGTCGGTCAATACCGCGACGCCAGCCAGGCAAAGGTCCGGGCGAACAGGGAGAACGCCGCCCTATCCCACGCCTTCAACATCGCGCGCGAACGGGGCCTGACGAAGAAGGAAAACCCCTGCCGTGGAGCGCGCAAGAACAAGGAGTCGCCCCGCGACTACTAACGCCAAGGACGTGGCCTGGGATGCGGTCTACCGGCATGCGGTGCCGGAGTTGAAGGATGCGATGGACTTAGCCTACCTGACCGGTCAGCGGCCAGCCGACGTCATTTCGCTGCGCAAGACCGACGTCGAGGGTGACTGGCTGCTGGTGAAACAGGGCAAGACCGCTCACAAGGTGCGGGTGATCATGCGCCACGACGGTGCCGACAACAGCCTTGGGACGCTGCTGAAGCAGATTGCGGCGCGCAACGAGCACTTCGTCAGCCCCTACCTGATCCTCAGCGCGCGCGGCCGGCGGGTAACCCAGCACATGCTGCGCGACCGATGGGAGGCTGCTCGCGAGGCTGCACAGAAGTCCGCGATCGAGGCGGGAGACCCCGAACTCGGCGCAATGATCCGAGAGTTCCAGTTCAAGGACATCCGCCCGAAGGCCGCCACCGAGATCAACGACCTGAAGGAAGCCAGCCGACTCCTTGGGCACACGGAAGAGGAGATCACCAGGACCGTATACGTCCGGCGAGGGGCCATTGCCAAGCCGGCAAAATAGGCGCTCAGAGGGGCTAAAAACCGGTCCCAGAACTCAAACGCCGAACCCGTCAAGGATGCGGGTTGGACTGGGTGTTGTTATGTTTGCGTTCTGGGACTTAAACTCGCCACAAGGCTGCGTAAGTGCTGGATTCGTATGGCGGACTTGAAAACCGCCGGGTGTAACAGCCCCCAGAGTTCGAATCTCTGCGCTTCCACCATTATTCTCTACGTCAAAAGCCCCGCCCAGCGGGGCTTTTGCGTTTCCGCTGCACGGCAAAAAACGACAGAGTGCCGTATCATCCTGCGGAAATTCGTCGCGAAGGCCCGCTCCATGAAGTTCGTCATCGCCCTCTTCTCCCCGCCGCATTCGCCGGCCGCCCGGCGCGCCCTGCGCTTCGCCGAGGCTGCGCTGGCCGGCGGCCATGAAATCACCCGGCTGTTCTTCTATCAGGACGGCGTGTACAGCGCCTCGGCCAATACCGTGGCCAGCCAGGACGAGCTGGACGTCGCCGCCGCCTGGACCCGCTTCGTCGCCGACAACCAGCTGGACGGCGTGGTCTGCATCGCCGCCGCGCTGCGCCGTGGCGTGCTGAACGGCGAGGAAGCCAACCGCTATTCCCGCCCTGCCGCCAACCTGCAGGCACCCTGGGACCTTTCCGGCCTCGGCCAGCTGCATGAAGCGGCGCAACTGGCGGACCGCCTGGTCTGCTTCGGAGGAGACTGATGGCCAAATCCCTGTTGATCATCAGCCGTCAGGCGCCCTGGGCCGGCCCCGCCGCCCGCGAGGCGCTAGACATTGCCCTGGCCGGAGGCGCCTTCGACCTGCCGATCTCGATGCTCTTCCTCGACGACGGCGTCTTCCAGCTCGCGCCCGGCCAACGCCCGGCCAACCTCGAACAGAAGGACCTGCAGGCCAACCTGCAAGCCCTGCCGCTGTTCGGCGTGGAAGCGCTCTACGTCAGCCAGCGCAGCCTCGGCGAGCGCGGCCTGGACGCCGCCAACCTGACGCTGCCCGTACAGGCGCTGGACGCCACCGCCCTGCGCGACCTGCTGCAAACCCACGACCAGGTGATCACGATCTGATGGCTACTCTCCACCTGCTCTCGCACTCCCCCTTCGACGACGGCCGACTCGCCAGTTGCTTGCACCTGCTCGGCCCGGACGACGGCCTGCTGCTGACCGGCGACGCCGTCTACGCCCTGCGCGACGGCACTGCGCCCTGCCAGGCGCTGGAGCTGATGCCCGCCGCCAACGGACTCTTCGCCCTGCTGGAAGACCTGCAGGCGCGCGGCATGGACGATGTTCCCGCCCGCGTCATCGCGGTCGACTATCCCGGCTTCGTCGAGCTCTGCACCCGCTTCGACAAGGTGAACGCCTGGCTATGAGCACCCTACTGGTCAACGGACAAGCCCTGCCGCTGGACAAGGACGGCTACCTGGCGCACCTGGACGACTGGAGCGACGCCGCCGCCGAGGCCCTGGCGCACAACGAAGGCATCCACCTGACGCCCGAGCATTGGGAAATCCTCCTGCTGCTGCGCGAGTTCTATGGCGAATTCCAGCTCTCCCCGGCGAACCGGCCGCTGATCAAGTACGTCGCCCAGCGACTGGGCACGGAAAAGGGCAGCAGCCTGCACCTCAACCTCCTGTTCAAGGGCACCCCGGCCAAGCTTGCCGCCAAGCTTGCCGGCCTGCCGAAGCCGACCAACTGCCTATGACCGCCGCCCCGCTCGTCCTGCAGACACCTGAAGAACATCCGTTCGCCCAGTTCGTTCGCATCCTCGGCAAGGGCAAGCGCGGCGCGCGCGGCCTGACCCGCGAGGAAGCCCGCGAAGCACTGGGCATGATCCTCGACGACGAGGTCGAGGAGGCCCAGCTGGGCGCATTCCTGATGCTGCTGCGGCACAAGGAGGAAAGCGCCGAGGAACTGGCCGGCTTCACCGAGGCGGTGCGCGAACGCCTGCAAGTGCCGAAGATCGCCGTGGACCTGGACTGGCCCAGCTACGCCGGCAAGAAGCGTCACCTGCCCTGGTACCTGCTGGCCGCCAAATGCCTGGCCGGCAGCGGCACCCGCATCCTGCTGCACGGCGGCGGCGCCCATACCGCGGGCCGGCTCTACACCGAACAGCTGCTGGAGCAGCTCGGCCTGCCGCTGTGCCGCGACTGGGATTCGGTCAGCAACGCACTGGACGACAAAGGCATCGCCTTCGCACCGCTGGTGGACTGGATGCCGCGTCTGCAACAGATGATCGACCTGCGCAACACCCTCGGCCTGCGCTCGCCGATGCACTCTGCCGTGCGCCTGATCAACCCGCTGGGCGCGACCTGTGTGCTGCAGAGCATCTTCCACCCCGGCTACCAGGCGGTGCACCGCGAGGGCAGCCGCCTGCTCGGCGACTACGCCATCGTCATCAAGGGCGAAGGCGGCGAGATCGAAGTGAACCCGGACGCCACCTCGCACCTTTATGGCTGCCGCGCTGGCGAAGCCTGGGACGAGGAATGGCCAGCACTGTCGCCGCTGCGCCACGTCAAACCGGAAACGCTGGCCCCTGCCGAACTGGTCGCCTTCTGGCACGGCGAAAGCCAGGACTCCTATGGCGAACTGGCGGTACGGGCAACGATGGCATTGGCCCTGCGCGCGATGGGATTGCCGAGAGACGAAGCCTTCGCGGAGGCCGATAGACGCTGGGCCGCACGCGATAGATCGATCTGATCGATATCTGAAATCCTGTTTTTGCGCTAATCAATCGAGTCTTTATCGATAGACTGGTCCCATCTCTCCTGCTTTCTGGAGCACACACGATGGGACAGTTGATCGATGGCCGCTGGCATGACCAGTGGTATGACACCAGCAAGGACGGCCGCTTCCAGCGCGAGAACGCTCAGCGCCGCAACTGGATCACCGCCGACGGAAGCCCCGGCCCCAGCGGCGAAGGCGGCTTCCGCGCCGAGCCCGGCCGTTATCACCTTTACGTTTCCCTGGCCTGCCCCTGGGCCCACCGCACGCTGATCTTCCGCCAGCTCAAGGGCCTGGAATCACTGATCGACGTTTCGGTGGTCAGCTGGCTGATGCTGGAAAATGGCTGGACCTTCGACAAGGCGCTGGGCTCGACCGGCGACAAGCTCGACGGCCTGGACTTCCTCCACCAGCGCTATACCAAGGACGACCCGCACTACACCGGCCGCGTCACCGTACCGGTGCTGTGGGACAGGCACGAGCAGCGCATCGTCAGCAACGAGTCGGCGGAGATCATCCGCATGTTCAACTCGGCTTTCGACGACCTCACCGGCAACCGCCTGGACCTCTATCCGGAGCCGCTGCGGGCACAGATCGATGAATTGAACGAGCGCATCTACCCGGCGGTGAACAACGGCGTGTACCGCGCCGGCTTCGCCACCACCCAGGCGGCCTACGAAGAGGCGTTCAAGACCCTGTTCAACGAACTGGACTGGCTGGACGAGCGCCTGGGCAAACAGCGCTACCTGGCAGGCGAATACCTGACCGAGGCCGATGTGCGCCTGTTCACCACGCTGATCCGCTTCGATGCCGTCTACCACGGCCACTTCAAGTGCAACCTGCGGCACCTGGCGGACTACCCCAACCTGTCCGGCTGGCTGCGCGAGTTGTACCAGTGGCAGGGCGTCGCCGGTACGGTCGACTTCCAGCACATCAAGCACCACTACTACGCCAGCCACCGCACCATCAACCCGACTGGCGTCGTTCCGCTGGGACCACAGCAGGACTTCACCACGCCCCATGGGCGGGAGCATCTGCCGGGCAAAGGCATCGCGCAGAAAGGGTGAGGCTGGCGTAGGGCGTATAACCGTTCGCGGTTATACGCCGATTGACCATGGCTGCCGACCTGGCTCGGTGTTGAACTCGGAGCTGTAGCTTCGCCAAGCTGGACTACGAAGCTGGCGAGGAGGTAGGTGTATCGGCGTATAACGTCGAACGTTATACGCCCTACGCCGGAATCAGATCGGCTTGTCGATGCCGTCGTAGACCTTCTGCAGCGCATCGAGGCGCTCTTGATAGCGTTGCTTCAGGCAAGCCTTCCTGGCGCCACAGGCACGCCGCTGCTCCAGCCACGCCAGCTGAGAATCGCCCAGGTTGCCGCGCATGCCCATGGCGAACAGCCCCCTGAGCAGGCGGTAGGTGGTGGCCATCTGCACATCCAGCTCGGATAGCTGGCGATCGGCACAAATGGCTTTCTCGTCTGCCTGTTTCGCCTTGCTGCAGTCAAAGCTGGCTGCAGAAGCAGGCAGCACGACGCAACCCAAGGCGCAAACAACGCCCAGTGTCGCGCCGCGCACAGCCTTCATTGTTGCCCTTCGAACCAGGCGAGCTTGTCCCGCAGTTGCACGACTTCGCCCACGATTACCAGGGTCGGCGCATGCACCTCGTGCTCCGCCACCAGCGCAGGCAGATCGGCCAGTGTGCCGGTGAACACCCGCTGGTGCACGGTAGTGCCCTGCTGAACCAGCGCCGCCGGGGTATCGGCGGAACGCCCATGGCGCACCAACTGCTCGCAGATCACCGGCAAGCCGACCAGCCCCATGTAGAACACCAGGGTCTGCCCCGGCGCCACCAGATCGCCCCAGGGCAGGTCGGTGGTGCCATCCTTCAGATGCCCGGTCACGAAGCGCACCGACTGCGCATAGTCGCGATGGGTCAGCGGAATGCCGGCATAGGCCGCGCAACCGCTGGCTGCGGTGATACCGGGCACGACCTGGAACGGGATGCCATTGGCCGCCAGCTCGTCGATCTCTTCGCCGCCACGACCGAAGATGAACGGGTCACCGCCCTTCAGACGCAGCACGCGCTTGCCTTGCAGGGCCAGCTCGACCAGTTGGCGATTGATCTCGTCCTGCGGAACGGCGTGGTCCGCACGGCGCTTGCCGACATACAGTCGATCGGCATCGCGGCGGCACAGTTCGAGAATGGCCGGCGCAACGAGACGATCGTAGAGCACCACGTCGGCCTGCTGCATCAGGCGCAGGGCACGGAAGGTCAGCAGGTCGGGATCGCCCGGCCCGGCACCGACCAGATAGACCTCGCCACGGGATTCGGGCTGCGGCGAGTCCAGCTTGTCCGCCAGCAGGCGTTCGGCTTCGTTCGGCTGACCGGACAGCATGCGTTCTGCCACCGGTCCCTGGAACACCTCTTCCCAGAACTTGCGGCGCTGCTGCAGGTCCGGCAGGTGTTGCTTCACGCGCTCGCGGAAGCGGCTGGCGAGCCCGGCGAGCTGGCCGTAGGTCGCGGGAATCCAGGTTTCCAACTTGGCCCGCAGCAGCCGCGCCAGCACCGGTGCATCGCCGCCACTGGAGACAGCCACAACCAGCGGCGAACGATCGACGATGGCCGGGAAGATCACGCTGCACAGAGCAGGCGCATCGACCACGTTGACCGGCACGCCACGCTCGTTGGCATCGAGGGAGACTTGCGCGTTGAGCGCCTCATCGTCGGTCGCGGCGATGGCCAGCACGCAGTCCTGCAGATCGCCGGAAGCGTACGGGCGCAGCAGCAGATCACCCTGCCCCTGCTCGACCAGCTCACGCAGCTCGGAGTGCACCTCGGGCGCCACGACCCGCAGCACCGCGCCGGCGTCGCTCAGCAGGCGCGCCTTGCGCAGTGCGACATCACCGCCGCCGACCAGTAGCGCGCGACGTCCGCGCAGGATGTGGAACAGCGGCAGGAAGTCCATCTCAGCCGATGACCTCGATGCCGGCCATGTACGGCTTGAGCACTTCCGGTACGCGGATCGAGCCATCGGCCTGCTGGTAGTTCTCCAGCACGGCGACCAGGGTGCGGCCCACGGCCAGGCCCGAGCCGTTGAGGGTGTGGACCAGTTCCGGCTTGCCGGTTTCCGGGTTGCGGTAACGCGCCTGCATGCGGCGGGCCTGGAAGTCGCCACAGTTGGAGCAGGAGGAAATCTCGCGGTACTTGTCCTGGCTCGGCACCCAGACTTCCAGGTCATAGGTCTTGGCGGCGCCGAAGCCCATGTCGCCGGTGCACAGCGCCAGGGCGCGGTACGGCAGCTCCAGAGCCTGCAGGACTTTCTCGGCGTTGCCGACCAGGCTTTCCAGGGCTTCCCAGGATTTCGACGGCTCGACGATCTGCACCATCTCGACCTTGTCGAACTGGTGCTGGCGGATCATGCCGCGGGTATCCCGGCCGGAGGCGCCGGCTTCGCTGCGGAAGCACGGGGTGTGGGCGACGAACTTCAGCGGCAGTTCCTTCGCATCGAGGATCTGGCCGGCCACGATGTTGGTCAGCGACACTTCGGCGGTCGGGATCAGGTACAGGTCGGCTTCGTCTTCGCGCTGGATCTTGAACAGATCCTCCTCGAACTTCGGCAGCTGGCCGGTTCCCTGCAGCGCCGGAGCCTGCACCAGGTACGGGGTGTAGGCCTCTTCGTAACCATGCTCGCGGGTGTGCAGGTCGATCATGAACTGCGCCAGGGCGCGGTGCAGGCGGGCGATCGGGCCGCGCATCAGGGCGAAGCGGGCGCCGGACAGGCGGGCGGCGGTCTCGAAGTCCAGCCAGCCGTGCTTCTCGCCCAGGGCGACGTGGTCCTTGATCTCGAAATCGAAGGTGCGCGGAGTGCCCCAGCGGCGGACTTCGACGTTCTGCTCTTCGTCCTCGCCGACCGGCACGGATTCGTGGGGCAGGTTCGGGATGTTCAGCAGCAGGTTGTCCAGCTCGGCCTGGATGGCGTCCAGTTCGCGCTTGCCGGATTCCAGCTCCTCCGCCATGCGGTTGACCTCGGCCTTCAACGGCGCGACGTCTTCACCGTTCTTCATCGCCAGGCCAATCGCCTTGGAACGCGAGTTGCGCTCGGCCTGCAGGGTCTCGGTGCGGGTCTGCACGGACTTGCGCTGGCTCTCCAGCGCTTCGATGCGCGCCACGTCCAGGGTGAAGCCACGGGTGGCCAGGCGTTCCGCAACTTCCTGCGGCTGGGTACGAACCAGTTTGGAATCGAGCATGCTGTCTTCTCGTGTCTAGTGTCAGGTGGCGCTCGCGGGCGCCACTTCAGGATTTTCTGCGCTTGCGCGGACTGCTCTGGTCGAGATTTGCCAGGTGGCGCAACTTCTCGCCGATCTTCAGCTCCAGCCCGCGCGGCACGGGTTGGTAATACTGGCGCGGTTCCATGGACTCGGGGAAGTAGTCCTCCCCGGCCGCGTAGGCGTCCGGCTCATCATGGGCGTAACGATACTCGTCGCCATAGCCCAGGTTCTTCATCAATTTGGTCGGTGCGTTGCGCAAGTGCAGCGGCACTTCCAGCGAGCCGCTCTCCGCCACATCACGGCGCGCCGTGTTGTAGGCGTTGTAGACGGCATTGCTCTTCGGTGCACAGGCCAGGTAGACGATAGCCTGCGCAATGGCCAATTCACCTTCCGGACTGCCCAGGCGCTCCTGCACATCCCAGGCGTTGAGGCACAGGGTCAGCGCGCGGGGGTCGGCGTTGCCGATGTCCTCGCTGGCCATGCGCACCACACGGCGGGCGATGTAGAGCGGGTCACAGCCGCCATCGAGCATGCGCGAGTACCAGTACAGCGCACCGTCCGGGCTGGAGCCGCGCACCGATTTGTGCAGCGCGCTGATCTGGTCATAGAACGCCTCGCCGCCCTTGTCGAATCGACGGCGCGAGTCGCCCAGCAGGTTCTGCAACAACTCGGCGCTGATCTCGCCATTGTCCTCGGCGAGGTCCGAGGCGTTCTCCAGCAGGTTGAGCAGGCGCCGGCCATCGCCGTCGGCGGCGGCCATGAGGATGGCGAAGCTATCGTCGGGCAGGCTCAGGTTGCGCTTGCCCAGCCCCTTCTCTTCGGTGAGTGCGCGTTGCACCAGGCGACGCAGGGCCGCTTCGTCCAGGCTTTTCAGCACGTAGACGCGGGCGCGGGAGAGCAGCGCGTTGTTCAGTTCGAAGGACGGGTTCTCGGTGGTCGCGCCGATGAAGATCAGGGTGCCGTCTTCGACATAAGGCAGGAAGGCATCCTGCTGGCTCTTGTTGAAGCGGTGCACCTCGTCGACGAAGAGGATGGTGCGGCGGCCGTACTGCGCGGCGTGCTGCTTGGCCACCTCCACCGACTGGCGGATTTCCTTCACCCCCGAGAGCACCGCCGAGATGGTCTCGAAGTGCGCATCGGTGACCTGGGCAAGCAGCTTCGCCAGGGTGGTCTTGCCGACCCCGGGCGGGCCCCAGAAGATCATCGAATGCAGCGCGCCCTGCTCCAGCGCCTCGCGCAGCGGCTTGCCGCGCGCGAGCAAGTGCTCCTGGCCGACGTACTCGTCCAGGCTGGTCGCGCGCAGGCGCGCGGCCAGGGGCTGGGAAACGGGGGCGGAGCGGAACAGGTCCACGGTCTTACCTATCGATCAATCCAGCACGAGGCCGGTTATTCCTGGATGACGTCGACGCCCTTGGGCACGTCGAAGACGAACTGCTTGGCGTCCATCGCCTCGTTCATCTTCACGTCGAAGAACAGGATGTTGGTACGCTGACCGACGCTGTCGACCAGTTGCATGTCGTTCACCACACCGCTGCGGAAGGAAATCCGCAGGCTGTCGAACAGGGTGTCCTTGGCCTTGGGCTTGAGGATGAAGTCCACCACGTTGCCGCCGTCTTTGGCGGTGATGTCGAAGCTCTGGCCGATCTTCGAGACGTCGCCGGAAAGCAGCAGCGCCGGGGTCTGGGTCAGGCGCTGGTCGAGCTTCTGGATGGTCACCTGCTCCAGGTCCGGGTCGTAAAGCCAGATTTTCTCGCCATTGGAGATGAGCAGTTGCTCATTCGGCGCATCGGTGTGCCAACGGAACAGACCGGGGCGCTTGAGGCCCAGGGTGCCGGCGGTTTCCTGCAGGCGGGTGCCGCTACCGTCCAGGGTCAGCTGGGAGAAGCGCGCGGTCATGGTCTGGGCCTTGCTGAGCATACCGCTCAGGCGCTGGGCGGCGGCATCGTCAGCGTGGGCCTGCGCGCCGGCAATGGCCAGCGCAGCAACGAACAACATGCGAATCAGACGCATATATCCTCGAAGTCGAATCAATCACGAATCGGGGCCGGCGCGATGACTTCGCGCGAGCCATTGGTATTCATCGGGGTGACCACGCCAGCCATTTCCATCGCCTCGATCATCCGCGCGGCGCGGTTGTAACCGATCTTCAGCTTGCGCTGCACGGCGGAAATGGACGCACGGCGACTTTCAGTGACGAAACGCACGGCCTCGTCATAGAGCGGATCATCCTCGCTGCCCTCGCCGCCCTCGCCGCCTTCGAAGCTGCCACCGCCCGAACCGCCGCCTTCATCGGCGCCGGCGAGGATGTCTTCGATGTAGTTCGGCGCGCCACGCAGCTTCCAGGCCTCGACCACACGGTGTACTTCGTCGTCGGAGACGAAGGCGCCATGGACACGGATCGGCAGGCCGGTGCCCGGCGGCAGGTAGAGCATGTCACCGTGGCCCAGCAGCTGCTCGGCGCCACCCTGGTCGAGGATGGTGCGCGAGTCGATCTTGCTGGACACCTGGAAGGCGATACGGGTCGGGATGTTCGCCTTGATCAGGCCGGTGATCACGTCCACCGACGGACGCTGGGTCGCCAGGATCAGGTGGATGCCCGCCGCACGCGCCTTCTGCGCGATACGGGCGATCAGCTCTTCCACCTTCTTGCCGACGATCATCATCATGTCGGCGAATTCGTCCACTACCACCACGATGGTCGGCAGGGTCTGCAGCAGTGGCGCCTCGTCTTCCATGCTCTCGCGGCGGTACAGCGGGTCGGTCAGCGGTGTGCCGGCCTCCTCCGCGTCCTTCACCTTGCGGTTGAAGCCAGCGAGGTTACGCACGCCCATGGCCGCCATCAGCTTGTAGCGGCGCTCCATCTCCGCCACGCTCCAGCGCAGGGCGTTGGCGGCTTCCTTCATGTCGGTGACGACCGGGCAGAGCAGGTGCGGAATGCCTTCGTAGATCGACAGTTCCAGCATCTTCGGGTCGATCATGATCAGCCGCGCCTCTTCCGGCGTGGACTTGAACAGGATCGACAGCAGCATGGCGTTCACGCCCACCGACTTACCGGAACCGGTGGTACCGGCCACCAGCAGGTGCGGCATCTTCGCCAGGTCGGTGATGATCGGGTTGCCGCCGATGTCGTGGCCCAGGGCCAGCGGCACGGTGGACTTGTGCTCGTCGTACTCCGGCGTCATCAGCACTTCGGAGAAGCGCACCATCTGCCGGTCTTCGTTGGGAATCTCGATGCCCACGGTGGTCTTGCCGGGGATCACTTCCACCACGCGCACGCTGATCACCGCCAGCGAGCGCGCCAGGTCCTTGGCCAGGTTGGAGATACGGCTGACCTTCACACCGGCGGCCGGCTGGATTTCGAAACGGGTGATCACCGGGCCCGGATGGACCGACTCGACCACCACTTCGACGCCGAACTCCTTGAGCTTGATCTCCAGCAGGCGGGACATGGCCTCCAGGGATTCCGGTGAGTAGCTCTGCTTCTTCTCGGCAGCCGGGTCGAGGATCGACAGCGGCGGCAGCGTGCCTTCCACGGCTGTGTCGACGAACAACGGCGCCTGCTTTTCCTTCAGCACGCGCTTGCTCGGCTCGGCCGGCTTGGCGGCCGGCGGCGGCACGTCGATCTTCGGCGCCACGCGCTTCTCGCGCTCCTGCACGCTCTTGACCAGGGCTTCCTCGCGCTCGATCAGGCGCTCCTTGACCTTGGCCTGCTCGCGGCGGTCAGCAACGATGGGGGCGGCAACCTCGGCCACACGCTCGTCCACCTCACGCAGCTGGGCGACCAGTTGCTTGTGCTCGCTGCGGGCGCTCCACCAGCGGTTGGCGGCATTATGGATCAGTTCGAAGAGATCGAGGGTGATCTTGCCGGTAACGTCCATGACCTTGAACCAGGACAGGTCGGCGAAGACGGTCATGCCAAACAGGAACAGGGCCAGGAACAGCAGCGTGCTGCCCTGCACGTTCAGCGCATTGACGCCTAGTTGCCCCAGGCTCTCGCCGAGGGCGCCGCCGGCACTGGCCGGCATGTGGCTGCCGCTGGCATGGAAATGGATGTAGGCCAGCGCGGAGCCGGCCAGCACCAGGAACACCAGGCCAATCAGGCGCCAGGAGAACAGCCAGCCGCTCCACTCCCAGGGCATGTGCCGCTTGCGGAAGACCTGATAGGTCTTCACCGCCAGCAACAGCGGGAACAGGTAGGCGAAATAGCCCAGCACCATGAACAGGATGTCGGCGCTCAGGGCACCCAGGCGGCCGGCGGCGTTCTGCACCTGATCGACGTGACTGGAGTGGCTCCAGCCCGGATCGGACGGATCATAGGTGAGCAGCGCCATCCACAGGTAAAGGCAGAGCGCGCCCAGCGCGATCAACGCCCCTTCCTTCAGGCGATAGTGCAGTTGCTGACGCCAGGCGGCGGCATGGCTTGCTGTGGTGGTGTCCTTCAAAACGCGTCTATTCCTGCGCTCTACGCGCGTCCGAGAGTCGTTGAGCCTCAAAACGGGCCTATTGTACGGCTTTGGCCAGCCGATGCCAGCGAGCCCGGAAGCGTCCGACGGCGCTTTTGCCGGCTTTCCGAGGTTCGGTGTAGCATAGCCCATCACCGTTTTTCGGCTGCTCAATTGGAGCATGCATTCTCTTACGTGACAAAGGCTTATGGAGTCTTTTTATGAGTGAAGTCAAGCATTCGCGCCTGATCATCCTGGGCTCCGGCCCCGCCGGCTACACCGCTGCCGTGTACGCCGCCCGCGCCAACCTCAAGCCTGTTGTCATCACCGGCATCCAGCCCGGCGGCCAGCTCACCACCACCACCGAAGTCGACAACTGGCCGGGCGACGTCGAAGGCCTGACCGGTCCCGCCCTGATGGAGCGCATGCAGCAGCACGCCCAGCGTTTCGATACCGAGATCGTCTACGACCACATCCACACCGCCGAGTTGCAGAGCAAGCCCTTCACCCTCAAGGGTGACAGCGGTACCTACACCTGCGACGCACTGATCATCGCCACCGGCGCCTCGGCCCAGTACCTGGGCATGTCCTCCGAGGAGGCCTTCATGGGCCGTGGCGTTTCCGCCTGCGCCACCTGCGATGGCTTCTTCTACCGCAACCAGGTGGTCTGCGTGGTCGGCGGCGGCAACACCGCCGTGGAAGAAGCGCTCTACCTGTCCAATATTGCCAAGGAAGTGCACCTGATCCACCGCCGCGACAAGCTGCGCTCGGAGAAGATCCTGCAGGACAAGCTGTTCGAGAAAGCCCAGAACGGCAACGTGCGCCTGCACTGGAACACCACCCTGGACGAAGTCCTGGGCGACGACATGGGCGTGATCGGCGTACGCCTGAAGGACGCCGAAACCGGCGCAACCCGCCAGCTGGACCTGTCCGGCGTGTTCATCGCCATCGGCCACAAGCCCAACACCGACCTGTTCAGCGGCCAGCTGGCCATGCATGACGGCTACCTGAAAATCAAAGGCGGCGCTGAAGGCAACGCCACCCAGACCAGCATCGAAGGCGTGTTCGCTGCCGGCGACGTGGCCGACCACGTCTACCGCCAGGCGATCACCTCCGCCGGCGCCGGCTGCATGGCCGCGCTGGACGCCGAGAAGTTCCTCGACGACAACTGATCGGTCAAAGGGGAGGCCCGCCCTCCCCTCCTCCGCCCATGCTCAATTGGCTTTCCCGCGACAACTTCGATTTCCCGCCCCTGGACAAGGCCCTGCACGAGCCCAACGGCCTGCTCGCGGCCGGTGGCGACCTCGACCCGCGCCGCCTGATCCAGGCGTACCGTCACGGCTGTTTCCCCTGGTACCAGGACGGCCAACCGATCCTCTGGTGGTCGCCCGATCCGCGCACCGTACTCTTCCCCGACGAACTGCACGTTTCCCGCAGCCTGGCCAAATGCCTGCGCCAGCAACGCTACCAGGTCAGCATCGACCAGGCCTTCGAACGGGTCATCCACGGTTGCGCCAGCCCGCGTGATTACGCCGACGGAACCTGGATCACCACGCCAATGCAGCAGGCCTACTGCGAGCTGCATCGCCTGGGCGTCGCACACTCGGTGGAAGCCTGGGATGGCGACAAGCTGGTCGGCGGCCTGTACGGACTGGCCATTGGTCGGCTGTTCTTCGGCGAATCCATGTTCAGCCGTGCGGACAATGCCTCCAAGGTGGCGTTCGTCACCCTGGTGCAGCGCCTCAAGACTGCCGGTTTCGAGCTGATCGACTGCCAGATGCCAACCCAGCACCTGCACAGCTTTGGCGCGCGAGCCATTTCCCGGCGCGAATTCGCCGCTTATCTGCGCCGCCATCTCGACCAATCACCACTGCAGGACTGGACTTCCCAAGCGGACCAGCCCAGCCTGACATAAACTTGCCAGAGGGTCCTCGCAGGGGTTGAAGATGACCGAGCTCGCCCGCCTGAAGTTTTACGCCACACAGCCGCACCCATGCAGCTATCTGCCCGAGGAGCAGGCCACCACCCTGTTCCTCGACCCCAGCCAGCCCATGGACGCGCAGCTGTACGCCTCGCTTTCGGAGGTCGGCTTCCGGCGCAGCGGCGAACACCTGTACCGCCCCCACTGCCAGCACTGCACCGCCTGCATCCCGGCACGCATCCCGGCCGCCGGCTTCCAGCCCAGCCGCCAGCAGAAGCGCATCCTCAAGCGCAACGTCGACCTCGAGGTCATCCGCAAGCGACCGACCTTCACCGAGGAGTACTACGCGCTGTACATGCGCTACATCGAACAGCGCCACGCCGACGGAGACATGTACCCGCCCAGCCGCGACCAGTTCGCCACCTTCCTGGTCCGCGACCTGCCGTTCAGCTGTTTCTTCGAGTTCCGCCTGCAAGGCCGCCTGCTGGCCGTCGCGGTCACCGACGTTCTACCCAACGGACTCTCGGCGGTCTACACCTTCTACGACCCCGACGAAGAGCGCCGCAGCCTGGGGCGCTACGCCATCCTCTGGCAGATCGCCGAGACCCACCGACTGGGTCTGCACGCGGTCTATCTCGGTTACTGGATCAAGAACTGCCGGAAGATGAACTACAAGACCCAGTACCGACCAATCGAGCTGTTCGTGAACCAGCGCTGGGTCGTGCTGAACTGACCCATTACACGCCACTTGGCGTTTTGGCGCATTTTCAGGCACAATGTGTGCCTTTTTTAATGGCCTGAAACTTCAGGCAATCATAGATACCGAGGGCTCTACTGCATGTCGAAAGAAGACAGCTTCGAAATGGAAGGCACTGTCGTCGACACCCTGCCCAACACCATGTTCCGCGTGGAGTTGGAGAACGGGCACGTCGTTACCGCGCACATCTCCGGCAAGATGCGCAAGAACTACATCCGCATCCTGACCGGCGACAAGGTTCGCGTAGAACTGACGCCCTACGACCTGTCCAAGGGTCGTATCACCTACCGCGCCCGCTGACGGACGGTAGCGCCGGAAGTCAGATCCGGCACACAGAAAAACGCCCGGCAATGCCGGGCGTTTTCGTTTGCGCCTTATTTTTTAAACCTGAGCATCGTCAGGCTGGCTCTACGGCGATCACTTCGAACTCGAAGGCCAGTTCGCCATCCTTCAGGTCCACATGGGCCACACCACCGTGCTCGGCCAGCTCGCCGAACAGGATCTCTTCGGCCAGCGGCCGCTTGATCTTGTCCTGGATCAGCCGCGCCATCGGACGCGCACCCATCTGCGGGTCGTAGCCCTTCTCCGCCAGCCAGCCGCGCGCCGCGTCGCTGACCTCGATCTGCACGTGCTTATCCTCCAACTGCGCCTGCAGCTCGGTGAGGAACTTGTCGACGATGCTCTTGATGGTCTCGAGACTGAGGCGACCGAACTGGATGATGGTGTCCAGACGGTTGCGGAACTCCGGCGTGAAGCTCTTCTTGATCACTTCCATGGCATCGGTCGAGTGATCCTGCAGCGTGAAGCCGATGGAGGCCCGCGCCGCAGTTTCCGCGCCCGCGTTGGTGGTCATGATCAAGATGACGTTGCGGAAGTCCGCCTTGCGCCCGTTGTTGTCGGTCAGGGTGCCGTGGTCCATCACCTGCAGCAGCAGGTTGAAGACTTCCGGGTGCGCCTTCTCGATCTCATCCAGCAGCAGTACGCAGTGCGGCGTCTTGGTGATCGCCTCGGTGAGCAGGCCACCCTGGTCGAAGCCAACGTAACCCGGAGGCGCACCGATCAGACGAGATACGGTGTGCCGCTCCATGTACTCGGACATGTCGAAGCGCACCAACTCCACGCCCAGCGCCTTGGCCAACTGACGAGCCACCTCGGTCTTGCCCACCCCGGTCGGACCGGAGAACAGGAAGGAACCGACCGGCTTGTCCGGCGACTTCAGACCCGCACGGGACAGTTTGATCGCAGTGGACAGCGACTCGATGGCAGCAGCCTGACCGAACACCGTCAGCTTCAGGTCGCGCTCGAGGTTGCGCAGCAGCTCTTTATCGGAGCTGGAGACGTGCTTCGGAGGAATGCGCGCTATCTTCGCGACGATATCCTCGACCTGCGGAACTTCGATGCGCTTCACGCGCTTCTCTTCCGGCTGCAGACGCTGATAGGCGCCGGCCTCGTCGATCACGTCGATGGCCTTGTCCGGCATGTGCCTGTCATTGATGTAGCGCGCAGCCAGTTCGGCGGCGGCACGCAGCGCCTCGTCGCTGTACTCGACGTGGTGGTGCTGCTCGAAGCGCGGCTTCAGGCCTTTCAGGATACCGTAGGTGTCCTCGACGGACGGCTCGGTGACATCAACCTTCTGGAAGCGACGAGCCAGCGCCCGATCCTTCTCGAAGATGCCGCGGAATTCCTGGAAGGTGGTGGAGCCGATGCAGCGGATCTCGCCGGACGACAGCAGCGGCTTGAGCAGGTTGGACGCATCCATCACACCACCCGATGCCGCGCCAGCGCCGATGATGGTGTGGATTTCGTCGATGAACAGCACGGCATGCGGACGCTTGCGCAGCTCATTGAGCAGCGCCTTGAAGCGCTTCTCGAAATCGCCGCGATACTTGGTGCCCGCCAGCAGCGCGCCCAGGTCGAGGGAATAGACGACGCTGTCGGACAGCAGGTCCGGCACCTGGCCGTCAACGATGCGCTTGGCCAGACCTTCGGCGATGGCGGTCTTGCCGACGCCAGCCTCACCCACCAGCAGCGGGTTGTTCTTGCGGCGGCGCGCGAGAATCTGCGCAACACGCTCGACTTCGGTTTCACGACCCACCAGTGGATCGATGCGCCCCTGGCGCGCCAGGTCGTTCAGGTTGCTGGCATAGGCATCCAGAGGATGACTGGAGGTAGAAGACTCGCCGCCCTCCTCGTCCTGCATGTCCTGCTCGCTTTCCTGATGCTCGGCATGGCCCGGCACCTTGGAAATGCCGTGGGCGATGTAGTTGACCACATCGATACGCGCGACGCTCTGCTGCTTGAGCAGGAACACCGCCTGGCTTTCCTGTTCGCTGAAGATGGCCACCAGCACATTGGCACCGGTCACTTCGCGCTTGCCGGAGCTCTGCACGTGGAACACCGCGCGCTGCAATACGCGCTGGAAGCCCAGGGTCGGCTGGGTCTCGCGGTCCTCATCATGCTGGGGGATCAGTGGCGTGGTGGAGTCGATGAACTCCTGCAGGTCCCGCCGCAGCTTGTCCAGATTGGCTCCACACGCTCTCAGGACCGTTGCGGCGGCTTCGTTATCCAGAAGCGCCAACAGCAAGTGCTCAACGGTCATGAACTCATGCCGCTTCGCCCGCGCCTCCTTGAAGGCGAGATTGAGGGTGACTTCGAGCTCTCGATTCAACATGACTTCACCTCGCTCCCAAACATCCGCATCAACCTTCTATCTCAATTTCGCACAACAGTGGATGTTGGCTCTCCCTCGCATATTGATTGACCTGCATGGCTTTGGTTTCAGCGACATCACGGGTAAAGGTCCCGCAGTTCGCCTTGCCTTGAGTATGCACGGTCAACATGACCTTGGTTGCCTGCTCTCGGTTCATGTTGAAGTACAACTCGAGCACCTCAACCACGAAATCCATCGGGGTGTAATCATCGTTGAACATGATCACCCGATACATGGACGGCGGCTTCAGCGCGGGCTTGGATTCCTCGACCGCGAGCCCCGTCCCTTCGTCTTCCAATGGATCCGGGCGGTCCTGATTGAATGTTAGTCGAATCTGGCTACTTGCATGCATGCTGGAATAAAAGCTTTGCGAGTGGGTGAATGAGGGGGCCGACCGGAGTTTGAAACGTCTCTCAGGCCCAGACGACGCCGCCTTGACTAACGGCAAAAGGGTGTTACAACCAAAGGATACCCCCCGGAGGGTATCAGGAGTTCCGGACGCCAGCCTCTGATAAAGGCTGTAGCGGAATCGTAGTGGATGATACTCCAGCGATGGAGTCCTTTGCAGAGGGATATCAGCATGCTCAGCGGTAAGGTCAAGTGGTTCAACAACGCCAAGGGCTATGGATTCATCCTGGCTGAAGGCCGAGATGAGGACCTGTTCGCTCATTACTCGGCGATCCAGATGGATGGCTACAAGACACTCAAGGCCGGCCAACCCGTAAGCTTCGAGATCCTGCAAGGTCCGAAGGGGTTGCATGCGGTTAACATTCAACCCATCAACGCCAGCGTATCCGCACCCTCCGCCCAGACTGCCCCGAGCAGCGAGATGCAGAACATCACGGCAGAGGCCTGATCCTCCCGGATCAGCAGAATGAAAAAAGGCCGGCATCAGCCGGCCTTTTTTATGGGTGTATCACCCAGCTTACATCTTGGCGATGATCGCGTCGCCGAACTCCGAGCAGGACAGCAGCTTGGCGCCGTCCATCAGGCGTTCGAAATCGTAGGTAACAGTTCTGGCCGCGATGGCGCCGTTCACGCCCTTGATGATCAGGTCGGCCGCTTCCGGCCAGCCCAGGTGACGCAGCATCATCTCGGCGGAAAGGATCACCGAACCCGGGTTCACCTTGTCCAACCCCGCGTACTTGGGCGCGGTGCCGTGGGTCGCCTCGAACATGGCCACCGAATCGGACAGGTTGGCCCCCGGCGCGATACCGATGCCGCCCACCTCCGCCGCCAGGGCGTCGGAGAGGTAGTCACCGTTCAGGTTCAGGGTGGCGATCACGTCGTACTCGGCCGGACGCAGCAGGATCTGCTGCAGCATGGCGTCGGCGATCACGTCCTTCACCACGATGTTCTTGCCGGTGTTGGGATTCTTGAACTGCATCCACGGGCCGCCGTCGAGCAGCTGGGCGCCGAACTCGTCACGGGCGAGCTCGTAGCCCCAGTCCTTGAAGGCACCCTCGGTGAATTTCATGATGTTGCCCTTGTGGACGATGGTCACGGAGCTGCGATCATTGTCCACGGCGTATTGCAGGGCCTTGCGCACAAGGCGCTTGGTGCCCTCCTGGGAAACCGGCTTGATGCCGATGCCACAGTTTTCGGTGAAGCGGATCTTCTTGACGCCCATTTCCTCGGTGAGGAACTTGATGACCTTCTGGGCTTCGGGGGTGCCGGCTTTCCATTCGACGCCGGCATAGATGTCTTCGGAGTTCTCGCGGAAGATCACCATGTCCACGTCGCCGGGCTTCTTCACCGGGCTGGGCACGCCTTCGAACCAGCGCACCGGGCGCAGGCAGACATAGAGGTCGAGCTGCTGGCGAAGGGCTACGTTCAGCGAACGGATGCCACCGCCGACCGGAGTGGTCAGCGGCCCCTTGATGGAGACGACGTAATCACGAACGGCGTCCAGGGTTTCCTGGGGCAGCCAGGTGTCCTGGTCGTAGACCTGGGTGGCCTTCTCGCCGGCGTAGACTTCCATCCACGCAATCTTGCGGTCGCCTTTGTAGGCTTTCTCGACGGCTGCGTCGACGACCTTGATCATGACCGGGCTGATGTCGACGCCAATGCCATCACCCTCGATGAACGGGATGATCGGGTTCTTCGGTACATTCAAGGACATATCGGCGTTGACGGTGATTTTGTCGCCGGCCGGCACCTGGATCTTTTGGTATCCCATGCTGAACTCCGCTTTTTGGTTGAAACCCTCTTGCAGCCACTGAGGGTAGCTCACAAGTCGATGATCGAACCACATCATTCCTTAGTCTAAAAAAGGCACGCACATCACCCTGCCTTTAGGGTGGTATACTGGCGGCCATGACTTAATGGTCATCGAGGTCCGAGCAGTCTGGGACCAGACTCTCTCCTCGTAACGACGGAGTCCACACCAGGAACCCGCCGTACAACGCTCTACTGGCGCCCCCAATATCCCCGCGGCAAATCTCGAAGGCCGGTCAACCACTTCGTTGAACGCAAGCGTGTACCAACGCGATTCGAGACTCTGTGCGCGCCCAGCAAAGAAGAGAGTTAGAACGAGATGTCCATCCGCTCGAAGATCACTTACACCTTCACCGACGAAGCACCCGCCCTTGCCACCTACTCGCTGCTTCCCATCGTAAAAGCCTTCGCCGCCTCCGCCGGCATCGACGTAGAAACCCGCGACATCTCTCTTGCAGGCCGTATCCTGGCCTCCTTCGCCGACAAACTCGGCGACAAGGCCATCGAAGACGACCTGGCCTACCTGGCCCAACTGGCCACCGCCCCCGAAGCCAACATCATCAAGCTGCCGAACATCTCCGCTTCGGTACCGCAGCTCAAGGGCGCCATCGCCGAGCTGCAGAAGCTGGGCTTCTCCGTTCCGGACTTCCCGGAAGACCCGCAGACCGCCGAAGAGAACGAAACCCGTGCGCGTTACGCCAAGGTCCTGGGCAGCGCCGTGAACCCGGTCCTGCGTGAAGGCAACTCCGACCGCCGCGCCCCGGCCGCCGTGAAGGCCTACGCCCGCAAGCACCCGCACAGCATGGGCAAGTGGAGCATGGCTTCGCGCTCCCACGCCGACTACATGCGTGGCGGCGACTTCTTCTCCAGCGAACAGTCGGTCACCATCCCGAAGGCCGGTGAAGTCCGCATCGAGTTCGTCGGCAAGGACGGCAAGGTCGAGACCAAGAAGACCCTGAAGATGCAGGAAGGCGAAGTCCTCGACAGCATGTTCATGAGCTGCAGCAAGCTGCGCGCCTTCTTCGAGAAGACCCTGCAGGACTGCAAGGAAACCGGCGTCATGTGGTCCCTGCACGTCAAGGCCACCATGATGAAGATCTCCCACCCGATTGTCTTCGGCCACGCCGTGACCGTCTACTACAAGGACGTGTTCGAGAAGTACGGCGAGCTGTTCGAAGAGCTGGGCGTGAACCCGAACAACGGCATCTCCAGCGTCTATGACAAGATCAAGTCGCTGCCGGCCTCGCAGCAGGAAGAAATCCTGCACGACATCCACGAGGTGTACAGCCACCGCCCGGAAATGGCGATGGTCGACTCGGTCAAGGGCATCACCAACCTGCACATCCCCAGCGACGTGATCGTCGACGCCTCCATGCCGGCCATGATCCGCAACTCGGGTCAGATGTGGGGCAAGGACGGCAAGCAGAAAGACACCAAAGCGGTAATGCCGGAAAGCACCTACGCCCGCATCTACCAGGAAATGATCAACTTCTGCAAAACCAACGGCGCGTTCGACCCGACCACCATGGGCAGCGTACCGAACGTCGGCCTGATGGCGCAGAAGGCCGAGGAATACGGCTCCCACGACAAGACCTTCGAAATGGAAGCCGACGGCACCATGCGTGTAGTCGACGCCGACGGCAAGGTCCTGATGCAGCACGAAGTGCAGGCCGGTGACATCTGGCGCGCCTGCCAGACCAAGGACGCCCCGATCCGCGACTGGGTCAAGCTGGCCGTTACCCGTGCCCGCCAGTCCAACACCCCGGCCATCTTCTGGCTGGACCCGGAGCGCGCCCACGACAACGAGCTGCGCAAGAAGGTCGAGCTGTACCTGAAGGACCACGACCTGACCGGCCTGGACATCAGCATCAAGGGCTACAACGAAGCCATCCGCACCAGCATGGAGCGTCAACTGCGCGGCCAGGACACCATCTCGGTGACCGGCAACGTCCTGCGCGACTACCTGACCGACCTGTTCCCGATCATGGAACTGGGCACCTCGGCCAAGATGCTGTCCATCGTTCCGCTGATGGCGGGCGGCGGCATGTACGAAACCGGCGCCGGCGGTTCGGCTCCGAAACACGTACAGCAACTGGTGGAAGAGAACTACCTGCGCTGGGATTCCCTGGGCGAGTTCCTGGCTCTTGCCGTCTCCTTCGAAGAAGAAGGCATCAAGACCAACAACGCCAAGGCCAAGGTGCTGGGCAAGACCCTCGACATCGCCACCGGCAAGCTGCTGGACAACAACAAGTCGCCGTCGCGCAAGATCGGTGAGATCGACAACCGCGGCAGCCACTTCTACCTGGCCATGTACTGGGCCCAGGCCCTGGCCGAGCAGAATGACGACGCCGAACTGAAGGCCCACTTCAGCGCATTGGCCAAGACCCTGACCGAGAAGGAAGCGGCCATCGTCGCCGAACTGAACGGCGTACAGGGCAAGCCAGCCGACATCGGCGGCTACTACCGTTCCAACCCGGAGCTGACCTCCCAGGTCATGCGCCCGAGCGCGACCTTCAACGCCGCGATCGACGCACTGGCGTAAGGCTCTTCGCGTAATACAGAACCCCCGGGCCCTCCCGGGGGTTCTGCTTTCTGCGCCTTGCAGCGCTAAACTCGCGCCCTTTCCAACTCACGAGACCGCATCCATGCGCTGGCTTGCACACGTCACCGTCGCCACCATAGTCGAAGACCAGGGCCGCTTCCTGCTGGTGGAGGAAATCTCCGCTGACAAAAAACAGGTCTTCAACCAGCCCGCCGGCCATCTGGAAGCCAACGAAAGCCTGCTCGAAGCCGCCGTGCGCGAAACCCTGGAAGAAACCGGCTGGGATGTGGAGCTGACCGCCGTCACCGGCATCTACCTGTACACCGCGCCAAGCAATGGCGTGACCTACCAGCGCGTCTGCTTCGCCGCCCGCCCCGTGCGCCATCACCCCGAGCGCGCGCTGGACGACGGCATCCTCGGCGCCCGCTGGATGACCCGCGACGAGTTGGCCGCCCAGCCCGAGCGCTGGCGCAGCCACCTGGTGCTGCGCTGCATCGACGACTACCTGGAAGGCGAGCGCTTCCCGCTCAGCCTGATCCGTACCTGAGCCGGCAGCCGAGCCTGAGCCGCTCGGCTCTGGTAGAATCCCCGTCTTTACCTGTACCCGTGATGCGCCACCATGTCTGATTCCCCCTCTTCCTCGCCGAAGATCCCCCAGAACACCCGCGTTATCGTCGGCATGTCCGGCGGCGTGGACTCCTCCGTCTCCGCCCTGCTCCTCAAGGAACAGGGCTACCAGGTGGAAGGCCTGTTCATGAAGAACTGGGAAGAGGACGACGGCACCGAGTACTGCACCGCCATGACCGACCTGGCCGACGCCCAGGCCGTCTGCGACCGCATCGGCATCAAGCTGCACACCGCCAACTTCGCCGCGGAATACTGGGACAACGTCTTCGAGCACTTCCTCGAGGAATACAAGGCCGGCCGCACGCCGAACCCGGACATCCTCTGCAACCGCGAGATCAAGTTCAAAGCCTTCCTCGACTACGCCCTCGCCCTGGGTGCCGACCTGATCGCCACCGGCCACTACGTGCGCCGCCGCGACGTCGACGGCCGCAGCGAACTGCTCAAGGGCCTGGACCCGAACAAGGACCAGAGCTACTTCCTCCATGCGGTGGGCGGCGAGCAGATCGGCAAGACCCTGTTCCCGGTCGGCGAACTGGAGAAGCCCGAGGTGCGTGCCATCGCCGAGAAATACGGCCTGGCCACCGCGAAGAAGAAAGACTCGACCGGCATCTGCTTCATCGGCGAGCGCCGCTTCAGCGACTTCCTCAAGCAGTACCTGCCGGCCCAGCCGGGTGACATCGAGACCACCGACGGCACGGTCATCGGCAAGCATGTCGGCCTGATGTACCACACCATCGGCCAGCGCCAGGGCCTGGGCATCGGCGGCCTGAAGAACGCCGACGACAGCCCCTGGTACGTGTTGGAGAAGGACCTGGCGCGCAACGTCCTGGTCGTCGGCCAGGGCAATGACCACCCGTGGCTGTTCTCCCGCGCCCTGCACGCCTCGCACATCTATTGGGTCAACCCCATCGACCTGGACCAGCCCAAGGCCCTGCGCGCCAAGGTGCGCTACCGCCAGGCCGACCAGGACTGCGTGCTGGAACGCACCGGGAACGGCTACCGCGCGGTGTTCGACGAACCGCAGCGCGCTGTGACCCCCGGCCAGTCCGTGGTCTTCTACGACGGCGAAATCTGCCTCGGCGGCGGCGTCATCGAATCGGCCGAACCCGCGTTCGCTAAGGAACCTGCATGAGCGATCTGCACGACCAGATCATTGCCCTATCCGGCGTTTTCGAATCCGCAGCCCTGGTAGACCGCCTCGCCCGCACCGGGCAGATCCCCGAGGCGCCGCTGGGCTGTATGCTCGGCAGCCTGCTGGTGCGCGACCCGAAGACCACCCTGGACGTCTACGGCGGCGACACCGCCAATCTACGCGAAGGCTTCCGCGCCCTGGTCAGCGCGCTCGAGCGCGACCCCAACAGCCTGCAGCGTGAGCCACTGCGCTACGCTCTCTCGCTGATCGGCCTGGAACGCCAGCTGAACAAGCGCGACGACATGCTCGACCTGATGGGCAGCCGCCTGGACCAGATCCAGCAGCAGGTACAGCACTTCGGCCTGATCCACGAGAACGTCATCGCCTCCTGCGCCGGCCTTTACCAGGACACCCTGAGCACCTTCCGCCAGCGCATCCAGGTACACGGCGACATGCGCTACCTGCAGATCAACGCCAACGCCGCGCGCATCCGCGCCCTGCTGCTGGCCGGCATCCGCTCCGCGCGCCTGTGGCGACAGCTCGGCGGCAACCGCTGGCAGATGCTGTTCGCCCGGAAGAAAATGCTGGGTGAACTGCGCCCCCTGCTGCGCGGCTGAAACACCTTCTTCCGGTCGCCGCAAAGGCGACCGGAGCGCCGCTTTCGTGTATGATGTGCGCCCTTTTCGTTGACCTCCAGCCACGAGAACGCCCCATGCAGCTTTCCTCCCTTACCGCGGTTTCCCCCGTTGACGGCCGTTACGGCAGCAAAACCAGCGCCCTGCGTCCGATCTTCAGCGAATACGGCCTGATCCGTTTCCGCGTCCTGGTGGAGGTTCGCTGGCTGCAGCGCCTCGCCGCCCACGCCGGCATCCCCGAAGTGGCCCCCTTCTCCGCCGAAGCCAACGCTCTGCTGAATCAGCTGGCCGATGACTTCCAACTGGAGCACGCGCAGCGCATCAAGGACATCGAGCGCACCACCAACCACGACGTCAAAGCCGTGGAATACCTGCTCAAGGAACAAGCCGCCAAGCTGCCGGAACTGGCCAAGGTCAGCGAGTTCATCCACTTCGCCTGCACCTCCGAGGACATCAACAACCTGTCCCACGCCCTGATGCTGCGCGAAGGCCGCGACACCGTGCTGCTGCCGCTGATGCGCCAGATCGCCGACTCCATCCGCGAACTCGCGGTCAAGTTCGCCGACGTGCCGATGCTCTCGCGCACCCACGGCCAGCCAGCCTCCCCGACCACCCTGGGCAAGGAACTGGCCAACGTCGTCTACCGCCTGGAGCGTCAGATCAAGCAGGTTGCTTCGGTCGAACTGCTGGGCAAGATCAACGGCGCCGTGGGCAACTACAACGCCCATCTGTCGGCCTATCCGCAAGTGGATTGGGAAGCCAACGCCCGCGAATTCATCGAAGGCGACCTGGGCCTGGCGTGGAACCCCTACACCACCCAGATCGAGCCGCACGACTACATCGCCGAGCTGTTCGACGCCATCGCCCGCTTCAACACCATCCTCATCGACTTCGACCGCGACGTCTGGGGCTACATCTCCCTGGGCTACTTCAAGCAGAAGACCATCGCTGGCGAGATCGGCTCCTCGACCATGCCACACAAGGTCAACCCGATCGACTTCGAGAACTCCGAAGGCAACCTGGGCATCGCCAACGCACTGTTCCAGCACCTGGCCAGCAAGCTGCCGATCTCCCGCTGGCAGCGTGACCTGACCGACTCCACCGTACTGCGCAACCTGGGCGTCGGTTTCGCCCACAGCGTCATCGCCTACGAGGCCAGCCTCAAGGGCATCGGCAAGCTGGAACTGAACGCCGCGCGCATCGCCGAAGACCTGGACGCCTGCTGGGAAGTCCTGGCCGAGCCGGTACAGACCGTCATGCGCCGCTACGGCATCGAGAACCCCTACGAGAAGCTCAAGGAGCTGACCCGCGGCAAAGGCATCAGTGCCGACGCCCTGCAGGTGTTCATCGACGGCCTCGACATGCCCGCCGAAGCCAAGGCCGAGCTGAAGAAACTGACCCCCGCGAACTACATCGGTAACGCCGCCGCCCAGGCCAAGCGCATCTGAGATTCGCCCTGACTTTGCACGCCCGGCTGTGCCGGGCGTTTTTGTTTCAAGGACTTAACCATGAATCCTGCTATTCCTCTTCAGCTTTTGGGCGGCATCAGCGCCGAAGAATTCCTCCGCGATTACTGGCAGAAAAAGCCCCTGCTGGTACGCCAGGCCATCCCGGACTTCAAGAGCCCGCTGGAGCCTGACGAGCTGGCCGGCCTCGCCCTGGAAGAGATGATCGAGTCGCGCATCGTCATCGAGCACGGCGACAGCCCCTGGGAACTGCGCCGCGGCCCGTTCAAGGAAGAGACCTTCAAGGACCTGCCCGAGCGCGACTGGACCCTGCTGGTGCAGGCCGTCGACCAATTCATCCCGGAAGTCGCCGAACTGCTGGAACACTTCAAGTTCCTGCCCAGCTGGCGCATCGACGACGTGATGATCAGCTACGCCGCACCGGGCGGCGGCGTCGGCCCGCACTTCGACAACTACGACGTGTTCCTCCTGCAGGGCCACGGCCAGCGCCGCTGGAAGATCGGCCAGACCTGCGACGCCAGCAGCCCCCTGCTGCCGCACCAGGACCTGCGCATCCTCGCCGAATTCGAAGAAAGCGCCGAATGGGTACTGGAACCGGGCGACATGCTCTACCTGCCGCCGCGCGTGGCCCACTACGGCATCGCCGAAGATGACTGCATGACCTATTCAGTCGGCTTCCGCGCCCCCAGCGCCGCCGAAGTCCTGACCCACTTCACCGACTTCCTCGCCCAGTTCCTCACCGATGAAGAGCGCTACAGCGACGCCGGCATGAGCGCGGTGAAAGCCGATGAAGACCAGCACAAGATCCAGCGCGACGCTCTGGACCGCCTGAAGAACCTGCTGCAGGAGCACATGAGCGACGAGCGACTGCTGCTCACCTGGTTCGGCCAGTTCATGACCGAGCCACGCTACCCGGAACTGGTCGCCGGTGAGGAAATCGAGGAAGACGAACTGACCAGAGCGATTGCCGACGGCGCCGTGTTGATCCGCAACCCCAGCGCACGAATGGCCTGGAGCGAAGTGGACGTCGGCCTGCTGCTGTTCGCCAGCGGCCAGACCGTGGTCCTGCCGGAAAAACTGCGCGACCTGCTCAAGCTGGTGTGCTCGGCCCAATCGCTGCACGAAGGGAATCTCGGCCAATGGCTGGCCGATGACGATGGGCGTAAGCTCATCGGAGAGCTGATCAAACAGGGCAGTCTGGAGTTTGCCGATGAGTAGCAAGATCAGGGTTCGCGTCGCGGACTGGCAGAAGGATAATGCCGATCTGCGGCGCATTCGCGAGGCGGTCTTCATCGCCGAGCAATCGGTCCCGCCGGAACTCGAATGGGACGCCGAGGATGTCGAAGCCGTGCACTTCCTGGCCTTCGAAGGCGACTACGCCATCGGCACCGCCCGCCTCCTGCCGGACGGGCACATCGGCCGCGTTTCCGTCCTCAAGGACTGGCGCGGTCTCAAGGTGGGCGACCTGCTCATGCGCGCCGCCATCGAGCAAGCCGAAAGCCAGGGCCTGAAACGCCAGTTGCTGACCGCCCAGGTCTACGCCATTCCCTTCTACGAACGGCTAGGCTTCAAGGTAGCCAGCGGTGAATTCCTCGACGCCGGCCTTCCCCACGTGGACATGGTGCGCGAAAGCGACTGAGGCAGCGAAATGGACAACGTCCCGGAACAAGACGACCTCCCGGTGGAACTGCCGGACATCGAGTTCCAGTCTCCGGGACGTTTCGCCATTCACAACCCACCCAGCGAAGCCCTGCCGCCCGAAGCGCTGGAACCCGCGCCGTTCCGCCTTGGCGAAGGCGACCAAGTGCACCGCTTCAACAAGCCTGAAGAGGCCCGCGCCCATGCCCTGGCACTGATGCAGCAGGCGCAGCGCACCCTCTACCTCTACACCCCCGACCTGGAGCCCTGGCTGTACCACCACAGCAGCATCCAGGCAGCCTGCACCCAACTGCTGCTGAGCAACCCGCGCAACCGCCTGATGATCCTGGTGCGCGACAGCGCCCGTGCAGTGAAGGACGGCCATCGCCTGCTGAATCTCAGCCGGCGCCTGTCCAGCTACTGCCAGATCCGCCGGATCAACCCGGACTACCCCAGCGAAGATCACGCCTTCCTGCTGGCCGACGACTGCGGCCTGTTGCTGCGCCCGGAGCCGGGCGACTACGCCGGCTACGCCCACTACAACCACCCCGGCCGCGCCCGCCAGCTACTGGAACAGTTCGAACAGACCTGGAACACCAGCCTCCTCGACCCGAATCTGCGGAGCTTCCTGCTTTGACCCGACGCCCTCTCGCCCTGCTCCTTGCTTGCGGATTCAGCCTGGCCGCCATCGCCGCACCCCGCACCGAGGTCATTCCGCTCAACTACCGCACCGCCGAGGACGTGCTGCCGGTGGCGCAGTCGGTATTGGGCAACGAAGGCCGGGTCACCGCCTATGGCAACCAACTGATCGTGAACGCCGAGCTGGCGAAGATCCGCGAACTGCAACAGGTGCTCAGCCAACTGGACACCCGCCCCCACCAACTGCTGATCAGCGTCGACACCAGCGACGGCAGCCAGAGCGACCAGAGCGGCTACGCGGTGAATGGCTCGGTCAGCGCCGGCAACGTGGAAATCCAGGCCGGTCGCGGCGAAGTCAACGGCCGCGACCAGGTGCGCATCATCAACCGCTCCACCAACAGTCGCGGCGGTGGCACCCAGCAGGTGCGTGCCACCGAGGGCTCACCCGCATTCATCCAGGTCGGCCAGAGCCAACCGGTGACCAACGCCGGCATCGGCCCCTATGGCCAGGTCTACAGCCAGACCGAGTACCGCGATGCCAACCAGGGCATGTACGTGACCGCGAGCCTTACCGGCAACCTCGTGCACATCACCCTCAGCACCCGCAACGACCGCTTCAACGGCAACTATCAGGGCTCGATGAACACCAGCGCCACCGAAACCAGCATCAGCGGCCCGCTCGGCCAGTGGATCGAGGTCGGCGGCGTCAGCGAAAGCAATCAAAGCACCCAGAGCGGTTTCGCTCGCCACTACAGCACCCAGGGCCGCAACGACAGCAACCTGCGGGTGAAGGTCGAAGTGCTCGACTAATCCTTCCGTAGGTGACTTGCCGGTCCTCGTTAGACCTTCGTGTAGTAGTCCAAAAAAAACACTACAAAACGTTTGACGAACGCTCGTTTGAACGTGCATGATGGCCTCGCTCCCGCTAACCAGAGGGCTTCAAAGCCCTCCGGACCGCGCCAGCGACGCACCTGTCGCGCCGGTTCGTGTTGTTAAGCCCACAAGGCGGATCGACGAGGTTGCGACTGGCAAGAGGTTGTCCTGAGGGACGGGGAAGCAAGCCTTAGTAACAGCACGAAGTGACGGATTCAGCCGTCCACCATCGCCCAACGGCTGCCACGAGCCGGCAAGCGATTCTGGATGTCACCGCTGCAGTCACCCGTCTGTACGCCGCGCCACCCCACTCCTCCAGCGTCACTCCTTCTTTCGGTCGCCCCTTCGCCATCCCGCGGCGAGCAACCCGCAGTCAGTACCGTTCAGGTGCGGTTTCATGTGGGTAGTCGGTGCTTAACCAAACACATTCTTTTGAAGGATTGGCCATGTCCGCATATCAGAACGAGATCAAAGCAGTCGCCGCGCTCAAAGAGAAGAACGGCAACAGCTGGAGCGCGATCAACCCCGAGTACGCTGCCCGCATGCGCGTCCAGAACCGCTTCAAGACCGGTCTGGAAATTGCCAAGTACACCGCAGCCATCATGCGCAAGGACATGGCTGAGTACGATGCGGACGCTTCCGTCTACACCCAGTCCCTGGGCTGCTGGCACGGCTTCATCGGTCAGCAGAAGCTGATCTCCATCAAGAAGCACCTGAAGACCACCAACAAGCGCTACCTCTACCTGTCCGGCTGGATGGTTGCCGCCCTGCGCTCCGACTTCGGCCCGCTGCCGGACCAGTCGATGCACGAGAAGACCGCGGTCGCCGGCCTGATCGAAGAGCTCTACACCTTCCTGCGCCAGGCTGACGCCCGCGAACTGGACCTGCTGTTCACCGCCCTGGACTCCGCCCGCGCTGCCGGCGACAAGGCCAAGGAAGCCGAAGTACAGGCTCAGATCGACAACTTCGAAACCCACGTGGTGCCGATCATTGCCGACATCGACGCCGGTTTCGGTAACGCCGAGGCGACCTACCTGCTGGCCAAGAAGATGATCGAAGCCGGTGCCTGCTGCATCCAGATCGAGAACCAGGTTTCCGACGAGAAGCAGTGCGGCCACCAGGACGGTAAAGTGACCGTTCCGCACGAAGACTTCCTCGCCAAGATCAACGCCGTTCGCTACGCGTTCCTCGAGCTGGGCATCGACGACGGCGTGATCGTCGCTCGTACCGACTCCCTGGGCGCCGGCCTGACCAAGCAGATCGCCGTAACCCGCGAGCCGGGCGACCTGGGCGACCAGTACAACTCCTTCCTGGACTGCGAAGAAATCTCCGCTTCCGACCTGCAGAACGGCGACGTGGTGATCAACCGCGGCGGCAAGCTGCTGCGTCCCAAGCGCCTGGCTTCCAACCTGTTCCAGTTCCGCAAGGGCACCGGCGAAGACCGTTGCGTCCTGGACTGCATCACCTCGCTGCAGAACGGCGCCGACCTGCTGTGGATCGAAACCGAGAAGCCGCACGTTGGCCAGATCAAGGGCATGGTTGACCGCATCCGTCAGGTCATCCCGAACGCCAAGCTGGTTTACAACAACAGCCCGTCGTTCAACTGGACCCTGAACTTCCGCCAGCAGGTGTTCGATGCGTTCGTCGCCGAAGGCAAGGACGTTTCCGCCTACGACCGCGCCAAGCTGATGAGCGTCGAGTACGACGAGACCGAACTGGCACAGATCGCTGACGAGAAGATCCGCACCTTCCAGCGCGACGGTTCGGCCCACGCCGGCATCTTCCACCACCTGATCACCCTGCCGACCTACCACACCGCCGCGCTGTCCACCGACAACCTGGCCAAGGGCTACTTCGCCGACCAGGGCATGCTGGCCTACGTGAAGGGCGTGCAGCGTCAGGAGCTGCGTCAGGGTATCGCCTGCGTCAAGCACCAGAACATGGCTGGCTCGGACATCGGCGACAACCACAAAGAGTACTTCGCTGGCGAAGCCGCTCTGAAAGCCTCGGGTAAAGACAACACCATGAACCAGTTCCACTAAGAACTGGTTCACCGGCCCCTCGGGGCCGGCAGGCACCGCAAGACCCCGGCCTCAGCCGGGGTCTTGTTTTTTGTGCTTGGCCGAACCGCCAGCCACCCTCTCCCCGCCCGCCAAGGGCAGATCCGCGCCGACATGCCAGCCTCGTGCTTCCTTTATATGCACGGAAAAGCCCATGCCCAAGCGCAACCGCCTCGCCCTCGCCGCCCATCTCATCCAGCGCCTTCCGCGCCGCCTTCACGAGCCGCTGCTGAGCCGCCTGTTCTGCTCCCAGGTGCGCTTCGCTGGCACCGCCAATGTGCGCATCCAGAAACTCTCAAGCGACGAAGTGCGAATGAGCCTGGCCAACCACCGGCGCGTACGCAATCACATAGGCGGCGTGCACGCGGCCGCCATGGCGCTGCTCGCCGAGTCCGCCAGCGGCTGCATGGTCGGCATGAATCTGCCCGATCACAAGCTGCCGCTGATCAAGAGCCTCACGATCGACTACCGACGCCGCGCCAACGGCGGTCTGCGCGCCATCGCCACGCTGACAGCGGAGCAACGCCGCGCAATGCGGGAGGAGGACAAGGGGGAAGCGCTGATTCAGGTGACCGTGCTGGACGACACTGGCGGCGAGCCGATCCGCTGTGAAATGCGCTGGGCCTGGATCGCAAAAAATAAATGAACCATCCCGAAAGGAGAGGCGCCCAACAAAACCGGATGGGGATAATTGAATGTTGCAGAAGTGACTGAAGAAAAGGGCTCGCCGCTTATATGTAGTAAAGTTACGGATATACGACACTGCAAATGATAATATTTATCATTTAAAGAGTGCCGATTTATTGCGGCCAAATACCTCGAAAGTACCATTCGACCAAAGCCGAAGTGCCGGCACACTAGGCGCCGAGGACCGCACAGGCAGAGGGCTTACGGAAATGCAAAAGCCTTTTGCCCGATTTAGAAGCGTCTGTTTGTGTTGGAAAAATTTACTTGCTGAAGGCTTTGGGCATAAAATTGGAAAGATGACCTGAACCCTTAGCTCACTATCCTTGAGTTGTCGGGTTCGTGCAGTCGGGCCATCGCCCGGAACCCAAGACAATCGTTATTTGTAGGAAGGAGTATCGGCATGCCCAATCCAGCTGAACTTGCAGCTCAACACTGGGGACTCGCCGCCTTCCTTTTAGGAGTGCTGGGCCTGCTCGGCTTCATGCTAGGGGTTTCCAGCCTGCTTGGCAGTAAGGCATTTGGTCGCAGCAAGAACGAACCGTTCGAATCCGGGATCGTTCCTACCGGCAGCGCACGCCTGCGTCTGTCGGCAAAATTCTATCTGGTCGCGATGCTCTTCGTGATCTTCGACGTCGAAGCCCTCTTCCTCTTCGCCTGGTCCGTGTCCGTCCGTGAAAGCGGTTGGGCCGGTCTGATCGAGGCAACCATTTTCATAGCAATTCTGTTGGCAGGTCTTGTCTACCTGTGGCGTATCGGCGCGCTCGATTGGGCACCGGCGGCACGTCGCGCACGGCAGGCGAAGCTAAAACAATGAGGCTTTGGCGATGCAATACAAACTTACCCGGATCGACCCGGATGCGCCCAATGATCAGTACCCGATCGGCCAGCGCGAAACGGTAGAAGACCCGCTCATCGAAGGGCAGGTCCACAAGAACATCTTCATGGGCAAGCTGGAAGATGTTCTCAACGGTGCGGTCAACTGGGGTCGCAAGAACTCCCTGTGGCCGTACAACTTCGGTCTGTCCTGCTGCTACGTGGAGATGACCACGGCGTTCACCGCGCCGCACGACATCGCCCGCTTCGGCGCCGAAGTGATCCGTGCATCGCCGCGCCAGGCTGACTTCATGGTCATTGCCGGCACCTGCTTCATCAAGATGGCCCCGGTCATCCAGCGCCTGTACGAGCAGATGCTGGAACCCAAGTGGGTGATCTCGATGGGTTCGTGTGCCAACTCCGGCGGCATGTACGACATCTACTCGGTCGTTCAGGGGGTCGACAAGTTCCTCCCCGTGGACGTGTACATCCCCGGCTGCCCGCCCCGTCCTGAGGCGTTCCTGCAAGGCCTGATGCTGCTGCAGGAATCCATCGGCCAGGAGCGTCGCCCGTTGTCCTGGGTTGTAGGCGATCAAGGCATCTATCGTGCCGACATGCCTGCCCAGAAGGATCTCAAGCGCGAACAGCGCATTGCGGTCACCAACCTGCGCAGCCCCGACGAAGTGTGATCCGGCCCTCCACGAGAGGCCCGTATTCACTCCACCGTTGACCGAGTGTGACTTAAGACTATGAATGCAGACTCCGCTCTGTACATCCCGCCTTACAAGGCAGACGACCAAGACATCGTCGTCGAACTGAATTCCCGCTTTGGCGCCGAGACCTTCACCGTCCAGGCCACCCGCACCGGCATGCCGGTGCTCTGGGTGTCCCGTGAGCGCCTGATCGACGTCCTCACCTTCCTGCGCAACGTACCCAAGCCGTACGTCATGCTCTATGACCTGCACGGGGTCGACGAGCGCCTGCGCACCCACCGTCGCGGCCTACCGGGCGCCGACTTCAGCGTGTTCTACCACCTGATGTCGCTCGAGCGTAATAGTGACGTGATGATCAAGGTGGCCTTGTCCGAGGGCGACCTCAACCTGCCCACCGCCACCCGTATCTGGCCGAACGCCAACTGGTACGAGCGTGAGGTCTGGGACATGTACGGGATCACCTTCAATGGTCACCCGCACCTGACCCGCATGCTGATGCCGCCGACCTGGGAAGGTCACCCGCTGCGCAAGGACTACCCGGCGCGCGCCACCGAGTTCGATCCCTACTCCCTCTCCGTCGCCAAGCAGGAGCTGGAGCAGGAAGCCCTGCGCTTCAAGCCTGAAGACTGGGGCATGAAGCGCCACGGCGAGAACGAGGACTTCATGTTCCTCAACCTCGGCCCGAACCACCCGTCCGCCCACGGTGCGTTCCGCATCATTCTGCAGCTGGACGGCGAAGAGATCCTCGACTGCGTACCGGAGATCGGCTACCACCACCGTGGCGCCGAGAAGATGGCCGAGCGTCAGTCCTGGCACAGCTTCATCCCGTACACCGACCGTATCGACTACCTCGGCGGCGTGATGAACAACCTGCCGTACGTGCTCTCGGTCGAGAAGCTCGCCGGCATCAAGGTGCCGCAGCGCGTCGACGTCATCCGCATCATGATGTCGGAGTTCTTCCGCATCCTGAACCACCTCCTCTACCTGGGTACCTACATCCAGGACGTGGGCGCGATGACCCCGGTGTTCTTCACCTTCACCGACCGCCAGCGCGCCTACAAGGTCGTCGAAGCCATCACCGGCTTCCGCCTGCACCCGGCCTGGTACCGCATCGGCGGCGTCGCCCACGACCTGCCGCGCGGCTGGGACAAGCTGGTTCGTGAATTCCTCGACTGGATGCCCAAGCGCCTGGACGAGTACGAAACCGCCGCCCTGAAGAACAGCATCCTGCGTGGCCGTACCATCGGCGTTGCCCAGTACAACACCAAGGAAGCGCTGGAATGGGGCACCACCGGCGCCGGCCTGCGCGCCACCGGTTGCGACTTCGACCTGCGCAAGGCCCGCCCCTACTCCGGCTACGAGAACTTCGAGTTCGAAGTGCCGCTGGCCCACAACGGCGACGCCTACGATCGCTGCATGGTCAAGATGGGTGAGATGCGCCAGAGCCTGCGCATCATCGAGCAGTGCCTGAAGAACATGCCCGAAGGCCCGTACAAGGCCGACCACCCGCTGACCACGCCGCCGCCCAAAGAGCGCACGCTGCAGCACATCGAAACCCTGATCACCCACTTCCTGCAGGTTTCCTGGGGCCCGGTCATGCCGGCCAACGAAGCCTTCCAGATGGTGGAAGCGACCAAGGGCATCAACAGCTACTACCTGACGAGCGATGGCAGCACCATGAGCTACCGGACCCGCATCCGGACGCCCAGCTTCGCGCACCTGCAGCAGATTCCGTCGGTGATCAACGGCAGCATGATTGCCGACCTGATCGCCTATCTGGGCAGTATCGACTTCGTTATGGCCGACGTGGACCGCTGATCATGAGTACCCTTATCCAGACTGATCGTTTCGAACTCAGCGAAACCGAGCGCTCGGCCATCGAGCACGAGATGCATCACTACGAGGACTCCCGCGCGGCGTCCATCGAAGCCCTGAAGATCGTCCAGAAGCAGCGTGGCTGGGTGCCGGATGGCGCCATCCCCGCCATCGCCGAGATCCTCGGCATCCCGGACAGCGACGTCGAAGGTGTGGCTACCTTCTATAGCCAGATCTTCCGCCAGCCGGTCGGCCGCCACATCATCCGCGTCTGCGACAGCATGGTCTGCTACATCGGCGGCCACGAATCCGTGGTCGGCGAGATCCAGAAGCAGCTGGGCATCGGCCTCGGCCAGACCACCGCCGACGGCCGTTTCACTCTGCTGCCGGTGTGCTGCCTGGGCAACTGCGACAAGGCCCCGGCGATGATGATCGATGACGACACCTTCGGTGACCTGCGTCCCGACGGCGTCGCCAAACTGCTGGAGGCCTACGCATGAGTCGCCTCACCTCCTACGGCACGCCCAACCGCACGGCGCGTGCGGCCGAAACCCACCCGCTGACCTGGCGCCTGCGTGACGACGGCGCCCCGGTCTGGCTGGAGGAATACCAGTCGAAGAACGGCTACGCCGCCGCGCGCAAGGCGCTGGCGCAGATGGCCGCCGACGACATCGTCCAGACCGTCAAGGACTCCGGCCTCAAGGGCCGCGGCGGTGCGGGCTTCCCCACCGGCGTGAAGTGGGGCCTGATGCCCAAGGACGAATCCCTCAACATCCGCTACCTGCTGTGCAACGCGGACGAGATGGAACCCAACACCTGGAAGGACCGCATGCTCATGGAGCAGCTGCCACACCTGCTGGTGGAAGGCATGCTGATCTCCGCGCGCGCCCTCAAGGCCTACCGCGGCTACATCTTCCTGCGTGGCGAGTACGTCGACGCAGCGCGCAACCTGAACCGCGCCATCGAGGAAGCCAAGGCCGCAGGCCTCTTGGGCAAGAACATCCTCGGCAGCGGTTTCGATTTCGAGCTGTTCGTGCACACCGGCGCCGGCCGCTACATCTGTGGTGAAGAAACCGCGCTGATCAACTCGCTGGAAGGCCGCCGCGCCAACCCGCGCTCCAAGCCGCCCTTCCCCGCCGCCGTCGGCGTATGGGGCAAGCCCACCTGCGTGAACAACGTCGAGACCCTGTGCAACGTACCGGCGATCGTCGAGCACGGTGTGGACTGGTACAAGGGTCTGGCCCGTCCGGGCAGCGAAGACATGGGCACCAAGCTCATGGGCTTCTCCGGCAAGGTGAAGAATCCCGGCATCTGGGAACTGCCCTTCGGCCTTCCGGCCCGCGAGCTGTTCGAGGACTACGCCGGCGGCATGCGCGACGGCTACAAGCTCAAGGCCTGGCAGCCGGGCGGCGCCGGTACCGGCTTCCTCCTGCCGGAACACCTGGACGCCCTGTTCTATGCCGGCGGCGTCGCCAAGGTCGGCACCCGTATGGGTACTGGCCTGGCCATGGCGGTGGACGACAGCGTCAACATGGTTTCGCTGCTGCGCAACATGGAAGAGTTCTTCGCCCGCGAATCGTGCGGCTGGTGCACTCCATGCCGTGACGGCCTGCCGTGGAGCGTGAAGGTCCTGCGCGCGCTGGAGAAAGGCGAAGGCGCCCAGGGCGACCTGGAAACCCTCGAGCAGCTCGTCAACTTCCTCGGCCCAGGCAAGACCTTCTGTGCCCACGCACCGGGTGCCGTCGAGCCGCTGGGCAGCGCACTGAAGTATTTCCGTCCCGAGTTCGAAGCGGGCATTTCCCGCCAGGCTCAGGCCGTACAAGCACCGCGGACCGTCGGCGCTTGATGCTTTGTTCGCCGGGCGGAAGTCGCCCGGCGTTGTTTCGTTGTAGTGCCGCGGCGTGCCGCCGGCCCGATGAAACCGTGATTTCTATTAGCCACGCCCGCTGACAACGGGCCAACGAAGACTTAGACCCATGGCCACGATCCACGTAGACGGCAAGACGTTAGAAGTCGACGGAGCGGACAACCTGTTGCAGGCCTGCCTCTCCCTCGGTCTCGACATCCCCTACTTCTGCTGGCACCCGGCGCTCGGAAGCGTCGGCGCATGCCGCCAGTGCGCGGTCAAGCAGTACACCGACGAGAACGACAAACGCGGTCGTCTCGTCATGTCCTGCATGACTCCCGCCACCGACAACACCTGGATTTCCATCGAAGACGAAGAGGCCAAGCAGTTCCGCGCCAGCGTCGTCGAATGGCTGATGACCAACCACCCGCACGACTGCCCGGTCTGCGAGGAAGGCGGTCACTGCCACCTGCAGGACATGACGGTGATGACCGGCCACAACCAGCGCCGGTACCGCTTCACCAAGCGCACCCACCAGAACCAGGAGCTCGGCCCGTTCATCGCCCACGAGATGAACCGCTGCATCGCCTGCTACCGCTGCGTCCGTTACTACAAGGACTACGCCGGCGGCACCGACCTGGGCGTCTATGGCGCGCACGACAACGTCTATTTCGGCCGTATCGAGGACGGTGTACTGGAGAGCGAATTCTCCGGCAACCTGACCGAGGTCTGCCCGACCGGCGTGTTCACCGACAAGACCCACTCCGAACGCTACAACCGCAAGTGGGACATGCAGTTCGCCCCGAGCATCTGCCATGGCTGCTCCAGCGGCTGCAACATCAGCCCCGGCGAGCGTTACGGTGAAATCCGCCGCATCGAGAACCGCTACAACGGCTCGGTGAACCACTACTTCCTGTGCGACCGCGGCCGCTTCGGCTACGGCTACGTCAACCGCGAAGACCGTCCGCGCCAGCCGCAGCTGATGCTGAGCAAGCAGAAGCTCTCGCTGGACGGTGCTCTGGACCAGACCGCTGCACTGCTCAAAGGCCGCAAGGTCATCGGTATCGGTTCGCCGCGCGCCAGCCTGGAAAGCAACTACGCCCTCTCCGCCCTGGTCGGCGCGCAGAACTTCTACAGCGGCATTTCCGCTGACGAACTGCAGCGTCTGCAACTGGTGCTGAAAGTCATGCAGGACGGCCCGCTGCCGGTGCCGACCATCCGTGACATCGAAGACCACGACGCCGTGTTCGTGCTCGGCGAAGACCTGACCCAGACCGCTGCCCGTATCGCCCTGGCCCTGCGCCAGTCGGTAAAAGGCAAGGGCGAGGACATGGCCGCCGCGATGAAGATCCAGCCGTGGCTCGACGCCGCGGTGAAGACCATCGCCCAGCACGAGATGAACCCGCTGTTCATCGCCAGCCTCGATGAAACCCGCCTGGACGACGTCGCCGCCGAGTGCGTGCACGCCGCCACCGAAGACCTCGCTCGCCTGGGCTTCGCCGTGGCCCACGCGATCGATTCGAGCGCCCCGGCCGTCGCCGGCCTCGACGCCGAAGCCGCTGCCCTGGCCCAGCGCATCGCCGATGCCCTGGTCGCCGCCAAGCGTCCGCTGGTCATCTCCGGCACTTCGCTGGGCAGCAACGCCCTGATCGAAGCCGCCGCCAACATTGCCAGCGCGCTGAAGAACCGCGAGAAGAACGGCTCCCTGAGCCTGGTGGTTCCGGAAGCCAACAGCCTGGGCCTTGCCCTCTTCGGTGGTGAATCCGTCGAAGCCGCCCTGCAGCAGCTGACCTCCGGCGCCGCCGATGCCGTGGTGATCCTGGAGAACGACCTGTACCGCCGCGCGGACGCCACCGCTGTCGACGCTGCCCTGGCCGCTGCGAAGATCGTCATCGTCGCCGATCACCAGCAGACTGCCACCACCGCCAAGGCTACTGTCCTGCTGCCGGCCGCCAGCTTCGCCGAAGGCGATGGCACCCTGGTCAGCCAGGAAGGTCGCGCCCAGCGCTTCTTCCAGGTCTATGACCCGGCCTACTACAACGCCGACATCCTGGTCCGCGAAGGCTGGCGCTGGCTGCATGCCCTGCACAGCACCCTCGAAGGCAAGCGTGTCGACTGGACCCAGCTGGACCACGTGATCGACGCCGTCGTCGCCGCCAAGCCGCAACTGGCGGGCATCCGCGAAGCTGCGCCGAATGCCGCGTTCCGCATCAAGGGCCTGAAGCTGGCGCGCGAGCCGCACCGCTACTCCGGCCGTACCGCCATGCGTGCCAACATCAATGTCAGCGAGCCGCGCGCTTCGCAGGACATCGACTCGCCGTTCGCCTTCTCCATGGAAGGCTACGCCGGCAGCGCCGAACCGCGTCAGCAGATTCCGTTCGCCTGGTCCCCGGGCTGGAACTCCCCGCAGGCCTGGAACAAGTTCCAGGACGAAGTCGGCGGCCATCTGCGCGCCGGCGACCCGGGCGTGCGCCTGATCGAGGCCAAGGGCCAGGCCCTCTGGTTCAGCGAGATTCCCGCGCCGTTCCACACCGCCGCCAGCCAGTTCAAGGTGGTGCCCTTCTATCACCTGTTCGGCAGCGAGGAGAACTCCGCCAAGGCCGCACCGGTGCAGGAGCGCATCCCGCAGACCTACGTCACCCTGGCGAAATCCGAGGCTGACCGTCTGGGCGTCAACGAAGGCGCGATCATCCGCCTGACTGTCAAGGGCCAGGAACTGCGCCTGCCGCTGCGTGTGAGCGAAGAGCTCGGGGCCGGCCTGGTCGCCCTGCCGATCGGTCTGCAAGGCATTCCCGCCGGTGTCATCGGCGCTGTCGCTGAAGGTCTGCAGGAGGCTGCACAATGAGCTGGCTGACACCCGCCATCGTCGACATCCTGATCGAGGTCATCAAGGCCATCGTCATCCTGCTCGCCGTGGTCGTCTGCGGCGCGCTGCTGAGCTGGGTCGAGCGTCGTCTGCTCGGCCTCTGGCAGGACCGCTATGGTCCGAACCGGGTTGGCCCCTTCGGCGCCTTCCAGCTTGGCGCCGACATGATCAAGATGTTCTTCAAGGAAGACTGGACCCCGCCGTTCGCCGACAAGATGATCTTCACCCTCGCCCCCATGATCGCCATGGGTGCGCTGCTGGTGGCCTTCGCGATCATCCCGATCACCCCGACCTGGGGTGTGGCGGACCTGAACATCGGCATCCTGTTCTTCTTCGCCATGGCTGGCCTGACCGTGTACGCGGTGCTGTTCGCCGGCTGGTCGAGCAACAACAAGTTCGCCCTCCTCGGCAGCCTGCGCGCCTCGGCCCAGACCATCTCCTATGAGGTGTTCCTGGCCCTGTCGCTGATGGGCATCGTGGCTCAGGTCGGTTCGTTCAGCCTGCGCGACATCGTCGATTACCAGGCCGAGCACATGTGGTTCATCATTCCGCAGTTCTTTGGCTTCATGACCTTCTTCGTCGCCGGCGTCGCCGTGACTCACCGTCACCCGTTCGACCAGCCCGAAGCCGAGCAGGAACTGGCCGACGGTTACCACATCGAGTACGCCGGCATGAAATGGGGCATGTTCTTCGTTGGCGAGTACATCGGCATCGTGCTGGTGTCCGCGCTGCTGGCGACCCTGTTCTTCGGCGGCTGGCACGGTCCCTTCGGCATCCTGCCGCAGATCCCGTTCATCTGGTTCGCCCTGAAAACCGGCTTCTTCATCATGATGTTCATTCTGCTGCGGGCTTCGATCCCACGCCCGCGCTATGACCAGGTGATGGCCTTCAGCTGGAAGTTCTGCCTCCCGCTGACCCTGATCAACCTGCTGGTGACCGGCGCAGTCGTGCTGGCGGCCCAGTAAGGAGTAGGACCATGATCAAGTACATTTTCGACGTGGTGCACGGCACCTACACCCAGCTGCGCAGCCTGGTGATGATCTTCGGTCACGCCTTCCGCAAGCGTGACACCCTGCAATACCCGGAAGAACCCGTTTACCTGCCGCCGCGCTACCGTGGCCGCATCGTCCTCACCCGCGACCCCGACGGTGAGGAGCGCTGCGTTGCGTGCAACCTGTGCGCCGTGGCCTGCCCGGTCGGCTGCATCTCCCTGCAGAAGGCCGAGACCGACGATGGTCGCTGGTACCCCGAGTTCTTCCGCATCAACTTCTCCCGCTGCATCTTCTGCGGCCTGTGCGAAGAAGCCTGCCCGACCACCGCGATCCAGCTGACCCCGGATTTCGAGATGGGTGAGTTCAAGCGCCAGGACCTGGTCTACGAGAAGGAAGACCTGCTGATCTCCGGCCCCGGCAAGAACCCGGACTACAACTTCTACCGCGTTGCCGGCATGGCCATTGCCGGCAAGCCGAAAGGCGCCGCGCAGAACGAAGCCGAACCGATCAACGTCAAGAGCCTGCTGCCGTAAGGAGACGTCGCGTGGAATTCGCTTTCTACTTCGCCGCCGGCGTCGCCGTGCTGGCAACCCTGCGGGTCATCACCAACAGCAATCCGGTGCATGCCCTGCTCTACCTCATCGTTTCGCTGCTCGCCGTATCGATGACCTTCTTCAGCCTCGGCGCCCCGTTCGCCGGTGCCCTGGAGATCATCGTCTACGCCGGCGCGATCATGGTGCTGTTCGTCTTCGTGGTGATGATGCTCAACCTCGGCCCGGCGATTGCCGAACAGGAACGCAAGTGGCTCAAGCCCGGCGTCTGGATCGGCCCTGGCGCGCTCTCCCTGGTGCTGATGGTCGAGCTGCTGTGGATGTTGTCGCGCACCCCGAGCGGTGCCGGCATCGGCCACACCACCGTGGACGCCAAGGCCGTGGGCATCAGCCTGTTCGGCCCCTACCTGCTGGTCGTCGAACTGGCCTCGATGCTGCTGCTGGCGGCACTGGTCGCCGCCTACCACCTCGGCCGCCACGAAGCGAAGGAATAACACCATGAACACAATCCCTCTCGAACACGGACTGGCACTCGCCGGTGTGCTGTTCTGCTTCGGCCTGGTAGGCCTGATGGTACGACGCAACATCCTGTTCGTACTGATGAGCCTGGAAGTGATGATGAACGCCGCCGCGCTGGCCTTCGTGGTCGCCGGTAGCCGCTGGGCCCAGCCCGACGGCCAGGTGATGTTCATCCTGGTGCTCAGCCTGGCCGCGGCCGAGGCGAGCATCGGCCTGGCGATCCTGCTCCAGCTGTATCGCCGCTTCCATACCCTCGATATCGACGCTGCAAGCGAGATGCGCGGATGAACCTGCTGCCCCTTACATTCCTGTTCCCCCTGGTCGGCTTCCTGCTGCTGTCTTTCTCCCGCGGCAAGTGGTCGGAAAACTTCTCGGCACTGGTGGGTGTCGGCTCCGTGGGCCTGGCCGCCCTCTCCGCCTTCTGGGCGATCTGGAGCTTCCACAGCAACCCGCCCGAAGGTGGTGCCTACAGCCTGGTGCTGTGGCAGTGGATGAGCGTTGGTGACTTCAAGACCAACTTCACCCTGTACCTGGACGGCCTGTCGGTCACCATGCTCGGCGTGGTCACCGGCGTCGGCTTCCTGATCCACCTGTTCGCCTCCTGGTACATGCGTGGCGAAGCCGGCTATTCGCGCTTCTTCGCCTACACCAACCTGTTCATCGCCAGCATGCTGTTCCTGGTGCTCGGCGATAACTTGCTGTTCGTGTACTTCGGCTGGGAAGGCGTGGGCCTGTGCTCCTACCTGCTGATCGGCTTCTACTTCAACCACGTGCCCAACGGCAACGCGGCCCTGAAGGCCTTCATCGTGACCCGCGTGGGTGACGTGTTCTTCGCCATCGGCATGTTCATCCTGTTCCAGCACCTGGGCACGCTGAACATCCAGGAGCTGCTGGTCCTGGCTCCGCAGCACTTCGCCAAGGGCGACCTGTGGGTCAACCTGGCGGCCCTGATGCTGCTCGGCGGCGCCGTCGGCAAATCGGCCCAGCTGCCGCTGCAGACCTGGCTGGCCGATGCGATGGCCGGCCCGACTCCGGTCTCCGCGCTGATCCACGCCGCCACCATGGTGACCGCGGGCGTCTACCTGATCGCCCGCTGCCACGGCCTGTTCGAGCTGGCTCCGAACGTCCTGGAGCTGGTCGGCATCGTCGGCGCCGTGACCCTGGTGCTGGCTGGCTTCGCCGCCCTGGTGCAGACCGACATCAAGCGCATCCTCGCCTACTCGACCATGAGCCAGATCGGCTACATGTTCCTGGCCCTGGGCGTTGGCGCCTGGGGTGGCGCGATCTTCCACCTGATGACCCACGCCTTCTTCAAGGCCCTGCTGTTCCTTGCTTCGGGTGCTGTGATCGTCGCCTGCCACCACGAGCAGAACATCTTCAAGATGGGTGGTCTGTGGAAGAAGCTGCCGCTGGCCTATGCGAGCTTCGTGGTCGGTGGCGCCGCCCTGGCCGCCCTCCCCTTCCTGACCGCCGGCTTCTACTCCAAGGACGAAATCCTCTGGGAAGCCTTCGCCAGCGGTCACCAGAACCTGCTGATCGCCGGTCTGGTCGGTGCGTTCATGACCTCGCTGTACACCTTCCGCCTGATCTTCATCGCCTTCCACGGCGAAGCGAAGACCGAGGCGCACGCGGGCCACGGCATCAGCCACTGGCTGCCGCTGAGCGTACTGATCGTGCTGTCCACCTTCATCGGCGCGCTGATCACCCCGCCGCTGGCCGGCGTACTGCCGGAAAGCGCCGGTCACGCCGGTGGCGAAGCCAAGCACAGCCTGGAAATCGCCTCGGGTGCCATCGCCATCGCCGGCATCCTGCTGGCCGGCCTGCTGTTCCTTGGCAAGCGCCGCTTCGTCAGCGCCGTCGCCCAGAGCGCGCCGGGCCGCTTCTTCGGCACCTGGTGGTTCCATGCCTGGGGCTTCGACTGGGTGTACGACAAGCTGTTCGTGAAACCCTATCTGCTGATCTGCCGCCTGCTGGCCGCGGACCCGATCGACAAGTCGCTTGTCCTGGTCCCGCTCACCGCCCGCGGTGGTCACAAACTCCTCAGCCTCACCGAGAACGGCCGCCTGCGTTGGTACGCCGCTTCCCTGGTGGGTGGCGCCGCGCTGCTCCTCGGCGCGCTGCTGCTGGCTTAAAACTTCACGAATGAGATTGAGCCCGACATGATTCTGCCCTGGCTAATCCTGATCCCCTTCATCGGCGGCTTCCTTTGCTGGATCGCCGAGTACACCAGCAAGACCCTGCCCCGCTGGGTCGCGCTGGGGTCGATGACCCTCACCCTCGCCCTCAGCCTGTGGGTGTGGCACACCGGTGACTTCCAGCTGGCGCCCGCGCCGGGTGGCGAGCCGCAATGGACCCTCGAGTTCAAGCTGGCCTGGATCGAGCGCTTCGGTATCAGCGTGCACCTGGCGATGGACGGCCTGTCCCTGCTGATGGTCGCCCTGACCGGCCTGCTCGGCGTGCTGTCCGTGCTCTGCTCCTGGAACGAGATCCAGCGCCGCATCGGTTTCTTCCACCTGAACCTGCTGTGGATCCTGGGCGGTGTGATCGGCGTGTTCCTCGCCGTCGACCTTTTCCTGTTCTTCTTCTTCTGGGAAATGATGCTGGTGCCGATGTACTTCCTCATCGCGCTCTGGGGTCATAGCTCGGACGACGGCAAGAAGACCCGCATCTACGCCGCCACCAAGTTCTTCATCTTCACCCAGGCCAGCGGCCTGGTGATGCTGGTGGCGATCCTGGGCCTGGTGTTCGTGCACTACAACAGCACCGGCGTGCTGACCTTCAACTACGCCGACCTGCTCAAGACCCAGATGCCGGAGCACACCGAGTGGCTGCTGATGCTCGGCTTCTTCGTCGCCTTCGCGGTGAAGATGCCGGTGGTACCGGTGCACTCCTGGCTGCCGGACGCCCACGCCCAGGCGCCGACCGCCGGTTCCGTGGACCTGGCCGGCATCCTGCTGAAGACCGCCGCCTACGGCCTGATCCGCTTCGGCCTGCCGCTGTTCCCCAACGCTTCGGCGGAGTTCGCCCCGGTCGCCATGACCCTCGGTCTGATCGGCATCTTCTACGGCGCCTTCCTGTCGTTCGCACAGACCGACATCAAGCGCCTGGTGGCCTATTCCTCCGTGTCGCACATGGGCTTCGTCATCATCGGCATCTACTCGGGCAGCCCGCAGGCGATGCAGGGCGTGGTGATCCAGATGATCGCCCACGGCCTCTCCGCTGCCGCGCTCTTCATCCTGTGCGGCCAGCTGTACGAGCGCCTGCACACCCGTGACATGCGCAAGATGGGTGGCCTGTGGTCGCGCATCCCGTACCTGCCGGCCGTGGCCCTGTTCTTCGCCACCGCCTCGCTGGGCCTGCCGGGCACCGGTAACTTCGTCGGCGAATTCCTGATCCTGCTGGGCAGCTTCAAGGTCGTTCCGGTGATCACCGTGATCGCCACCTTCGGCCTGGTGTTCGGCTCGGTCTACTCGCTGATCATGATCCACCGCGCGTACTTCGGCCCATCCAAGTCCGAAGGTGCGATCGCCGGCCTGAACTTCCGTGAGCTCTTCATGGTACTGGGCCTCGCGGCGCTGCTGGTCCTGCTGGGTGTATACCCGCAGCCGGTCCTCGACACCTCCGCGGCAACCATGCACGGCGTCCAGCAATGGCTGGACGCTGCCCTCTCCACCCTGGCAGCACGGTAAGCGCGACATGACCTTCACGATCCAACACTTCATCGCGCTCCTGCCGCTGCTCATCACCAGCGCCACCCTGGTGGTGGTGATGCTTGCCGTGGCCTGGAAGCGTAACCACTCGCTGACCGCTACCCTCTCGGTGATCGGTCTCAACCTCGCGTTGCTGTCGATCCTGCCGGTGCTGAAAGTCACCCCGATCGAAGTCACCCCGCTGATGCTGGTGGACAATTTCGCCTGCTTCTACATGGCGCTGATCCTGGTCGGCGCCCTGGCCTGCACCACGCTCGCCCATGCCTACATGGAGAGCTACCCGGGCAACCGCGAAGAACTTTACCTGCTCCTGCTGCTGTCCACCGCGGGCGGCCTGGTGCTGGTCAGCGCGCAGAACCTGGCCGGCCTGTTCATCGGCCTGGAACTGCTGTCGGTGCCGGTCTACGGCATGGTGGCCTACGCCTTCTTCAACAAGCGCACCCTGGAAGCGGGCATCAAGTACACCGTGCTGTCCGCCGCCGGTTCCGCCTTCCTGCTGTTCGGCATGGCCCTGCTCTACGCCGAATCCGGTAGCCTGGGCTTCTCGGCTATCGGCGCCTCGCTGGCCGAAGGCACCAGCCATGGTCCGCTGCTGTCCATCGGCGTCGGCATGATGGTCGTCGGCCTGGGCTTCAAGCTGTCGCTGGCGCCGTTCCACCTGTGGACCCCGGACGTCTATGAAGGCGCCCCGGCCCCGGTGGCCGCGTTCCTCGCCACCGCCAGCAAGGTCGCCGTGTTCGCCGTGCTGCTGCGCCTGTTCCAGATCGCTCCGGCGGCCCTGAACAACGGCCTGCTGCATGACGCCATCGCGGTCATCGCCATCGCCTCGATCCTGATCGGTAACCTGCTAGCGCTGACCCAGAGCAACATCAAGCGTCTGCTCGGCTACTCCTCCATCGCCCACTTCGGTTACCTGCTGATTGCCCTGGTGGCGAGCAAGGGCCTGGCCGTGGAAACCGTCGGCGTGTACCTGACCACCTACGTGGTCACCACCCTCGGCGCCTTCGGCGTGGTCACCCTGATGTCCACCCCGTACAGCGGCCGCGACGCCGATGCGCTGTTCGAGTACCGCGGCCTGTTCTGGCGCCGTCCGGTGCTGACCGCGGTGATGACCGTGATGATGCTGTCCCTGGCCGGCATCCCGCTGACCGCCGGCTTCATCGGCAAGTTCTACGTGGTCGCTACCGGCGTCGAAGCCCACCTGTGGTGGCTGGTCGGTGCCCTGGTACTGGGCAGCGCCATCGGCCTGTTCTACTACCTGCGCGTCATGGTGACCATGTTCCTGGTCGAGCCGAACATGAAGCGCCACGACGCTCCCCTGGACTGGGCCCAGCGCGCCGGCGGCATCATGCTGGTGGCCATCGCCCTGCTCGCCTTCTTCCTCGGCGTGTACCCGCAGCCGCTGCTGGACATCCTGCAGCACACGGGTCTGGCCATCGCCGGCTGAGATCGACAGGCATGAAAAACCCCGCTTCGGCGGGGTTTTTCTTTTGCGAACCAACCGGCTGGTTGACAGCGTGACAACACCGACTTAAATTTCGCCTCCCTTCCCGCCTGTGCTGCTGAGCGGAAAGACGTACAGCCCCCGGTTTTCCGGGCGGCCTGCTTTCGTCTACTCAAGTAGCACTGACATGAACAAACTTTCCCGGCTTCAAAAAGCCTTCCTGCGCAGCGGCATTCAAGTCGAACGCCAGCAGGACATCATTACGCTTACCCGTTCCACCGACAGCACATCAGCACGCGTTCTTCTTCCAGCGAGTTTTCCACTGGAAGAAAAGGCCGTACGCCAATTGCTGGACTTCGCCTCCGTGCAAGCACCCGATGCGGATGGCCACGTATGCAAGGCATGCGCAACACCTGACTTCCATCCCGGAAGCATCGCGCCAGTCGGTTCGATAGTGGCCAGCACCGAGGATTTCGTCATTCCCGCTGCCATTGGTACGGACATCAACTGTGGCATGCGCCTATTACGGACCGGCATCAGCCTGGAACAGGCCGAGTCCAACCGGCAGCGCCTGGTCGATCTGCTCACTCACTCTCTGCTACGCAACAGCCGCGATGTACCAATGAAGGTGCAAGCTTTCGAAGCACTCTTCGCCGAAGGACCAGGCCATTGCCTCGACCTCCTCAGCGAGGATGGCCTCTGGGCCAATGCCGACCGCCCTCGCCTCTTCCGTGAGCTGAATAATTGCATCGGTCTACAAGAGTTCAGCGGTCAGCTGCGGTACGCACCGGAAGCATTGCGTGACCGTAGACGAACGCTGATTCGCGATCCGAGCCTGGGTACCACCGGTTCGGGCAACCATTTCGTCGAGCTGCAACTGGTGGATCGAATCATCGATCGCAAGCAGGCCTACGCGTTGGGACTGAAGCCCAATGAATTGGTCATCATGATTCACAGCGGCTCCCGCGATGTTGGCTTCCATGTGGGGCAACGGTGGATGGATAGGGCACGGGACGCCTGGCCGAAAGGCCGACGTCACCCGGCATCGGGGCTCTACGCGCTGACCGGCGAGCTTGCAGGCGAGTACCTCGCGGCCATGGGAGTCGCGGCGCGATATGCCTGGCTGAATCGCGTCGTTCTCGCGGAACTGGTACGCAAGGTTCTGCGCGAAACCTTCCAGTCCGATGACAGCGCTCTGATAGTCGATGTACCGCATAACGTCGTACTGCAGGAACAGGGTCTGAACATCCACCGCAAAGGAGCGACTCCGGCCCGCGCCGGGGACCTGCTGCTGATTCCCGGTTCGATGGGCGACTACTCCTACCTGGCCAGCGGCCTGGGCAATCCGGACTGGCTATGGTCATGTAGCCATGGCGCCGGCCGCAGCCTGAGACGCCAAGCGGTTCGGGCGCTCAAGACCCCAGCCGATAGTGCACTGCCCTGGCATTGCGTGACCCTTCGCGAAGAGCGTCGTATCGAAGAAGCCCCCAGCGCATACAAGCCTGTCGGCCCGGTAATCGAGGCACAGGAAGAAGCTGGCCTTATCTCGCCTCTGGCACGCATGAGACCCTGGCTGACATTCAAGGCCTAAAGAACAAAAGCCCCGCTTCGGCGGGGCTTTTGCTTTATCAGGACGATACCGAAGTTTCCTCCCGCCCGGTGAACAGGTCCCACGAGGCGATGAACAGCGCTGCGATCAATGGGCCGATGACGAAACCGTTCAGCCCGAACAGCGACATGCCACCGAGGGTGGAGATCAGCACCACGTAGTCCGGCATCTTGGTGTCCTTGCCTACCAGGATAGGGCGCAGGATGTTGTCCACCAGACCGATCACCAGCACGCAGAACAGCGTCAGCACCACGCCCTGCCAGATCGCCCCGGTGAGCAGGAAGTAGGCGGCCACCGGCACCCAGATCAGCCCCGCACCGATGGCCGGCAGCAGCGAGAGGAACGCCATCAGCGTGCCCCACAGCAGTGAGCCCTGGATACCGAGGAACCAGAAGATCAGCCCTCCCAGCGCGCCCTGGGTCGCGGCCACGGCGATGTTGCCCTTCACCGTGGCGCGAATCACCGTGGTGAACTTGGTGAACAGATGCTGCTTGTGCTCAACGCTCAGGGGCACCGCCTGCTTGATACGCCGCCCCAGTGCCGGTCCGTCGCGCAGGAGGAAGAACAGCAGGTAGAGCATGATGCCGAAGCTGATGACGAACTCGAAGGTGTTCTGGCCAATGCTGAAGGCTTTGGTGGCGACCAGTTGACTCGCCTGCATCGCCCCCGAAGAAAGCTTCTCCTGCAGGCTCGACAGGTCCGTCAGGTCGAAACGCTCCAGCCAGTGGTGGGCCCACCCCGGTAGCGCGGCGATCGCCTGCTGGAAGTAGGTGACGAAGTTCAGCTCGCCGGACTTCAGGCGCTGGTACACCATCGCCCCCTCCTGCACCAGCGCACCGGCTATGAAGGTGATCGGCAGGATCACGATCAACAGGCAGATCGTCAGCGATATCAGCGCCGCCAGGTTGTTGCGCCCGTTCAGGCGCACGCGCAGGCGGCGTTGCAGCGGGGCGAAGATGATCGCCAGGATGGTGCCCCAGAACACCGCGCCGTAGAACGGCAACAACAGCCAGGCGAAGGCGATGGTGACCACCGCCAGAAGGAGCAGGAACGTCCGGTATTCCAGTTTCGATTCGAGCATGAGCAGGTCCGGAAGTAGGGGGAAACCTGCCCATTAGTCAGCAGTTGGTCTGCCGAGTGCAACTTTTGCGGCGCGATTGCCGCCTTACAGCACCATCGCCGCCGCCCAGCCGAAGGCCAGCAGCGGCAGGTTGTAGTGCAGGAAGGTCGGCACTACGGTGTCCCAGATATGGTTGTGCTGGCCGTCCACGTTGAGACCCGAGGTCGGGCCCAGGGTGGAGTCCGACGCCGGCGAACCCGCATCTCCCAGCGCGCCGGCGGTACCGACGATACTGACGATGGCCAGCGGGCTGAAGCCCAGTTGCACTGCCAGCGGGACGAAGATCGCCGCGATGATCGGCACCGTGGAGAAGGACGAGCCGATGCCCATGGTCACCAGCAGCCCCACCAGCAGCATGAGGAATGCGCCCCAGGCCTTGCTGTGGCCGATCCAGGCGGCAGCCGCCTCGACCAGGGTGGCGACCTGTCCGGTTGCCTTCATCACCTCGGCGAAACCGGCGGCGGCGATCATGATGAAACCGATCATGGCCATCATCTTCATGCCCTCGGTGAACAGGTCGTCCGCCTCCTTCCAACGCACCACGCCGGACAGGGAGAACACCAGGAACCCCACCAGCGCGCCGAGGATCATCGAATCCAGCCACAGTTGCACGACGAACGCCGCCACTACCGCCACCCCGGCCACCGCCAGGCTCATCGGGCTGTAGGGGGTGCTGACCCGCTCAGCCTGCTCGATACGCTCCAGGTCATAGCTGCGCTTGCGCCGGTAGCTGAACAGCACCGCGATCAGCAGGCCGCAGACCATACCCAGGGCCGGGATGAGCATGGCCCGGCTGACGTCCACACCACTGACATCCACGCCGCTGCGCGCGACGTTGGCCAGCAGGATCTCGTTGAGAAAGATGTTGCCGAAGCCCACCGGCAGAAACATGTAGGGTGTGATCAGGCCGAAGGTGATCACGCAGGCGATCAGCCGACGGTCGATCTGCAGGCGGGTCAATACGTAGAGCAGCGGCGGCACCAGCAGCGGGATGAAGGCGATGTGGATCGGCAGCAGGTTCTGCGAGGAGATCGCCACCAGCAGCAGAAGCCCGATCAGCAGCCACTTGAAGCCAGCCGGTGCCCCGTCTTCGTGCCGTCCGAGCATCGCCAGCGCACGGTCGGCGAGCGCATGGGCCATGCCCGAGCGCGCGATGGCTACGGCGAAGGCACCCAGCATCGCGTAGGACAGCGCCACCGTCGCACCACCACCCAGGCCGGCGTTGAACGCCTTTAGTGTTCCTTCCATGCCCAGGCCGCCAAGCAGCCCGCCCGTCACCGCGCCGGCGATCAGCGCCACCACCACATGCACGCGACACAGGCTCAGCACCAGCATCAGGCCAACGGCGATCAGCACCGCATTCATCTCATCTCTCCTTCACAACCGGGCCCACTGGGTCTTGGGCGGGCAAAAGGCGCGTACTCTGCCGAACCTCACCCAGCCTGTCAAAAAGCCTGTTGAATCAAAGTCTTTCGGATAACAGACGGCGCAATTTCGACAGGAATTTCGCCTTGGCGAGCACACTTTTTGCTGAGAAAACGCTGCCCTTGGAACAGGCACACCAGAATCGCCTGTTTTTTGGCGTTTCCTCCTGCCATCGATCAAGAAGGGGCGAAAAAGGCCGATAACCCGGCAGCCCCGAGTTTTCCTGCTCAAGGACATGACCATGCTTTTCCGCCGCCTTTCCATCCAATGGAAGATCACGCTGCTTGCTGGCCTCTGCCTGCTCGGCGTGGTGTCGCTGTTGTCCGGCCTTTCCGTGTTCCGCACCCAGCACAGCACCGCACTGGTCAAGGAGTCCAGCGCGCGCATGCTTGACGAAGCCGCCCAGGCCCGCCTGCGCTCGCGCGGTGAAGTCCAGGCGATGCGCATCCAGCGCTACATCATGGACGCCTACCAGTACGGCAAGGGCTTCTCGCGGCAGGTGATGTTCCTGCGCGACCAGGCACAGAAGCGCTTCCTCGATGCCTATGACCTGCGCGAGGACCTCACCCGCCAGGTGAAGACCGCCCTCGAAGGCAACCCCGAACTGCTAGGGCTCTACGTAGCCTTCGAACCCAACGCCCTGGACGGCAAGGATCAGCTGTTCGCCGGCCAGGCCGAGATCGGCAGCAACGACGCCGGGCGCTTCTCCCTCTACTGGTCGCAGGCCACGCCGGGCCAGCTCGAATCAGAGGCAACGAACGAAGCCATGCTCGCCGACACCACTCCCGGCCCGAGCGGCGCGCCCTACAACGCCTGGTTCACCTGCCCCAAGACCACCGGCCAGCCCTGCGTGCTCGACCCTTACTTCGACGAGGCCGGCGGCCACAAGCTGCTGATGACCAGCATTGCCTTCCCCCTGGAACTGGACGGCAAGATCGTCGGCGTGATGGGCCTGGACATCAGCCTGGAAAAGCTCCAGGAGATCAGCCGCCAGGGTAGCCAGGAGCTGTATGACGGCCAGGGCAAGGTCAGCATCATCAGCGCCGCCGGCCTGCTTGCCGGGCACAGCGCCGACGCCAGCCTGCTGGGCAAGAAGCTGCAGGAGATCTATCCGCAGCAAGGCGCGCAGCTGTTGCAGTCCATTGCCAGCAACCATGAGCAGGTGCTGCGCCAGGACGCTCAACTGCGCGTCATCGAACCGCTGCAACCGATTCCCGGCTCCAAACCCTGGGCCGTTCTTCTCGAGGTGCCGGAGCAGACACTGCTCGGTCCGGCCATCACCCTGCAGCAGCAGCTCGACGAGCAGCGCACCCAGGGCACCCTCTCCCAGCTCGGCTTCGGCCTGATCGCCGTGCTGATCGGCCTGTTCGCCATGTGGCTCACCGCCCGCGGCGTGACCCGTCCGATCCTCAAGGTCGCCGCCATGCTGCGCAACATTGCCAGCGGCGAAGGCGACCTGACCAAGCGCCTGGACTACACCGGCAAGGACGAACTGGGCGAGCTGGCCGGCTGGTTCAACCGCTTCCTCGACAAGCTGCAGCCGATCATCCGCGACGTGAAATCCTCGGTACACGACGCCCGCGCCACCGCCGACCAGTCCTCGGAAATCGCCAGCCAGACCAGCGCCGGCATGCAGCAGCAGTTCCGTGAAGTCGACCAGGTCGCCACCGCTTCCCAGGAAATGAGCGCCACCGCCCATGACGTCGCCAACAGCGCCGCCATGGCCGCCGACGCTGCCCGCGGTGCCGACGGTGCGACCCGCGATGGCTTGAGCGTCATCGACAACACCACCCGCCTGATCGACGAGCTGGCCAGCGACATGAGCAGCGCCATGAGCCAGGTCGAAGGCCTGGCGGCGAGCAGCGAGCAGATCGGCTCGGTGCTGGAGGTGATCCGCGGTATCGCCGAGCAGACCAACCTGCTGGCCCTCAACGCAGCCATCGAAGCGGCTCGTGCCGGTGAGGCAGGACGCGGTTTCGCGGTGGTCGCCGACGAGGTGCGCAACCTGGCCCGGCGCACCCAGGACTCGGTGGAGGAAATCCGCCAGGTCATCGAAGGCCTGCAGAACGGCACCCGCGACGTGGTCGGTGCGATGAGCAACAGCCATCGCCAGGCGCAGGACAGCGTGAGTCAGGTCGAGCAGGCCGTGGCTGCGCTCAAGCGCATCGGCGAGGCGGTGAGCGTGATCACCGACATGAACCTGCAGATCGCCAGCGCCGCCGAGGAACAGAGCGCGGTGGCCGAGGAGATCAACCGCAACGTGGCGGGCATTCGTGACGTCACCGAGTCGCTGTCCAGCCAGGCGCAGGAATCGGCGCAGGTGAGCCAGTCGCTGAACAAGCTGGCGAACCATCAGCAGGGGCTGATGGATCAGTTCCGGGTTTGACGACCGGAGCCAGGCGAAAAGCCCCTCTCCCTAGCCCTCTCCCTGAAGGGAGAGGGAACCGTTCGGCGCGCTCTGACAATACTGTGCTCGCCGGTGCACGACGTACGTCGCATCACGCCATATAGCACCCTCTCCCTTCGGAGCGGGGCGCGCAGTCAGGGTTAGGGAGAGCGCAGGTCCCCGCGCAGGACTTCACGTAGGAGCGGAGCTTCTCCGCGAAATCCCGGCGCAGCCGGGACAATCGTTAGCCGGCCTGGCGCCCGGCAAGGCCGGCGCCGGATCAGGTTCGCGAGCAAGCTCGCTCCTACAGGGAAACACCGGCGCTTCTCTGTAGGAGCGAGCTTGCTTGCGAACCGCACGGCACAAAGCCCAATCGCGGACAGAGTCCACTCCTACGGAAGCCGTCTCACACCGCGCGGCGCGGTAACTCGACCACCACCCGCAAGCCACCGAGCTCGCTACCTTCCAGCCTCAGGTTGCCGCCACACGCCGCCGCAATATCCCGCGCGATGCCCAACCCCAGGCCATGCCCTGCGACCTGTTCGTCCAGCCGCGTGCCGCGCTCCAGCACACTTTCGCGCTGATCCTCGGCAATGCCGGGACCGTCATCATCCACGCTCAGCAGATAGCTGTCGGCGCCCTTCTCAACCGTCAGCCGGACCTGGGCATCCGCCCACTTGCAGGCGTTATCCAGCAGGTTGCCGAGCATCTCCAGCAGGTCCTCGCGATCGAACGGCAAGCGCAGGCCTGGCGACGCCTTCCACTCGATACCCAGGTGTTCGCCATGGATCAGCCTGAGCATCTCGCACAGACTGGGCAATTCCGCATCGCAGTCGAAATGCGCGCCGGGCAGTGCTTCGCCCACCAGGCGCGCGCGGCCCAGTTCGCGGGCCAGGCGTTGCTCGATCTGCTCCAATTGCTCCTGCAGCACGCGGCGCAACTCCGGGTGCTCGCGCACTTCATCGCGCTCGGCGAGGCTGATCAGTACCGCAAGGGGAGTCTTCAAGGCATGTCCGAGGTTGCCCAGCGCGTTGCGCGAGCGGCGCAGGGTATCTTCGGTGTGCTGCAGCAGGTGGTTGACCTGATCCACCAGCGGCTCCAGCTCCCGTGGCACCTGCCGGTCCAGCTGACTGCGCTGCCCTTCCTGCAACTGCGCGATCTGCTGGCGCACACGCTCCAGCGGACGCAAGGCACGGCGGACGGTGAAGCCCTGGAAGACCAGGATCAGCAGCAGCGCCACGCCACCGGCAGCCAGGCCGACGTTGCGCAGACGTTTGAAGCTCTTGAGGAGCGGCGTGTAATCCTGCGCCACGACGATCTTCAACTGCTTGCCATAGCGTTTGTAGTCGCCGCGATAGACCAGCAATCGCTGCCCCTCCGGACCTTTCTCCAGCGCCCGGACCAGGCCCTTGTGCTCAGGCAGGTCCAGCTCCCGGTCCCACAGCGAACGGGAACGCCAAGTAACGTCATCGAAACGGATTACGAAATAGCGCCCGGAGAACAGGCGTTCATAGGCAGCGTCCACCCGCTGGTCATCCAGTTGCAGGCCGGCCGGGCCGCGCATGATGCCCACCAGCAGGCTTTCCGCCTCGTCCTGCAGGCCCTCGGCGAGATAGCGGCGCAGGCCCTGGTCGAACAACCAGAGCCCGGTCTGCGCCAGCACCAGGCCGATCACCACCAGCACCACGCCGAGCCCGAGGCCGAGCCGGCGCTGGATCGACATCAACGGGCGGCTCCGCCGGCGGTGCCGGTGAAGCGGTAGCCCTGTCCGCGACGGGTCTCGATGATCTCCCGGCCGAGCTTGCGGCGCAGGTGATTGATGTGCACCTCGATGACGTTGGAGTCGCGCTCGGTCTCGCCGTCATAGAGGTGCTCGGCAAGGTGGGATTTCGACAGCAACTGGCCGGGGTGCAGCATGAAATAGCGCAACAGGCGGAACTCGGCGGACGTCAGGTCGACATCCTTGCCACCCTGCTGTACGCACTGCCGTGCCTCGTCCAGCGTCAGACCCGCCACTTCCAGCTGGCTCTGGTTGGCCAGCCCACGGGCTCGGCGCAGCAGCGCCTGGATGCGCAGCAGTAGCTCTTCGGGATGGAACGGCTTGGTGAGGTAGTCGTCGGCGCCGGCCTTCAGGCCGTCGATACGCTCAGCCCAGGAGCCCCGCGCAGTGAGGATCAGCACCGGCGTTGCCAACCCCATGCCGCGCCATTCGCGCAGCACGTCCAGCCCCGGACGCCCCGGCAGGCCAAGGTCGAGGATGATCAGGTCATAGGGCTCGCTGGCGCCCTGCACGGCGGCGTCGCGGCCGTCGGCCAGCCAGTCGACGGCGTAGCCCTGGCGCGTCAGGGTGGCCAGCAGCTCATCGGCCAGGGGGACGTGGTCTTCCACCAGCAACAGGCGCATCAGTCGTCTTCCTTATCCTTGAGGATGCGACCATTGCGGGCATCCAGTTCCAGTTCACGCACTACGCCATCGACGGTGAGCAGCTCCACCTCGTAAATATAGGTGTCGTGCTCCTTCTCCAGCTCGGCCTCCAGCAGCTTGGAGCCGGGATAGAGCCCCTGGGCGATGGGCAGAATTTCCTCGAACGGGCGGATCACCCCTTCACGGCTCAGCCGCAGGGCCTCGTCCTGGCTCAGGTCATGGGCCTGCGCGACACCGGCCGACAGGGCGAGCGCGATGGCCAGCAGGGCCGCGCGCGGCAAATCGATCTTCATCAGTCGTCCTGGCGATCCTTGATGATTGCGCCGCTCACCGCATCGAGTTCGACATCCCATTTCACGCCCTGTGCGTCCTTGAGATCGACCTTGTAGAGGTAGCGGCCATGTTCCAGCTCAAGCTCGCTATCGTACACTGATCCGCCCGGATGCTTGCTCAGGGCAGTCTGGTTGAGGGCTTCGAAATCGCGAATGGTGCCGGCATCGCGCAGGCGCAGTGCCTCGTCCGGACCGATGTCGTGGGCCATCGCCGCGGCAGCCCCAAGCAGCAGCGCAGTGGCGGCAGTCAGAAGAACCAGCGGTTTCATGGGTAACACCTCGTCTGAATTGGCATGTTCCTCAGACTAAGGTGAAGGACTTAATTCAAGCTGAATCGGCAAGGATCATTCACCCGGTGAAGTCTCCTTGCTCCGCGCCTGCAGGCTCTATAATCGCCGCCTGCACCCGCGAGGCTCCGCATGACCGCCATCCAGATCAAGACCCCTGCCCTCATCCTCAAGGCCGGCACCCGTGCCCTCAAGCGCATCCGCGAACAGGGCCTCGCCCCGGCCGACGTCGGCATCCTGCCTGGCGCCGCTGGTGGCCCGAAGGCGCTGGGTATCCAGGGCCTGGACCTGGCGCTGTTCGGCGAATGGCTGCCGCGCGCGCCGCGCGAGCGTTCGCTGATCGGCGCCTCCATCGGTTCCTGGCGCTTCGCCAGCGCCTGTCTGCCGGACCCGGCCGAAGGCATCCGCCGCCTCGGCGAGCTCTATACCCAGCAGCGCTTCGCCCGTAACGCGAGCATCACGGACGTCTCGAGAAGCTGCGCGAAGATGCTCGACGACCTGCTCGACGGCCGCGACGCCAGCGTGCTCGGCAACCCCTGGTACCGCCTCAACGTGGTGGTGGTGAAGAGCCATGGCCGCCTCGCCCAGGACGGCAAGGCCAGCCTCGGCATGGGCCTGGGCGCGGTGATCCGCGACAACCTGGTGGGCCGCCGTCATCTGCACCGGCACTTCGAGCGGCTGATCATCCACGATTCGCGCCGCGCGCCGCCGCTGGAACCGCTGTCGGACTTCCCCTCGCGCTACCTGCACCTGGACCTGGCCAACCTGCGCCACGCCCTGCTCGCCTCGGGCTCGATCCCGATGGTGATGGAAGGCGTGCGCGACATTCCCGGCGCCGGCCCCGGCACCTACCGCGACGGCGGCCTGCTCGACTATCACCTCGACCTGCCCTACCTGCCCGAAGGCGTGGTGCTTTATCCGCACTTCACCGACAAGGTGATCCCCGGCTGGTTCGACAAGGGCCTGCCCTGGCGCCGGGGCGACGCCGGCCGCCTGCAGGACGTGCTGCTGCTCGCTCCGTCGAAGGAATACCTGGCGCGCCTGCCGCACAACAAGCTGCCGGACCGCAAGGACTTCCACCGCTACCTGGGCGACGACGCCGGCCGCGAGCGCTACTGGCACAAGGCGATGGACGAGAGCCGGCGGATGGGGGACGAGTTCCTTGAACTGGCGGACAGCGGCCGTCTGGGTGAACGCCTGCTGCCGCTGACATAATCGGAACGATTCACTTACTCGACAGGGACCTGCCATGCGCCGTCCAGCTTCATTCCTTTTCGCCTCGTTCATGCTGGCCTGCACGAGTGCGCACGCCGCCCTCGATGCCAAGGCACGGCGGGAAGTCACCCAACTGCTGGACTTCGTCGAGCACAGCGACTGCCGCTTCATCCGCAACGGCAGCGAGTACCCGGGCAACGAGGCCCGCGCGCATCTGCAGAAGAAGCTTGATTACCTGGAGAACAAGGACCTGGTGAGCAGCGCCGAAGACTTCATCGAGCGCGCCGCCAGCAAGAGCAGCATGAGCGGCAAGCCCTACCGGGTCAGTTGCCCAGACGGCACGCAGGACACCGCCACCTGGTTGAACACCGAGCTCAAGCGCCTGCGCCAGGGGCAGTGAGTCCCACGGGGAGCCAGATCAACCCGGCTGTCCATCCACCCGCGGCTGCCAGAACATCGGCCCGTAGTGCCAGGCAAACAGCAGGAAGGCCACCACCCAGCAGGCCGCGGCCAGGCTCAGGCCCTGCATGGGCAGCCACAGCACCAGCACGACCCGGCACAGCACGCCCAGGTTCAGCAGCGCAAACGCCCAGGCCATGACCTTCGGCGGCTGCAGCGGACGCCCCGTGTGACCGAGGCTGACACGGGCGATCATCGCCAGGATCAGGCCGCCAACACCCCCGACCGTCAACGCGTGAATCGGCAGGCTGAGGGCAATCGGCGCACCGAAGTTCCATACCGCCATGCCCGCCGGGGCCAGCAGCATCCACAGATAGGCCAGGTGCAGCGACCACAGCAGCGGCACGCCCCAGATGCCCTTGTCCCGCCAGCGCCACAGGCGAATCAGGTGGCCCACGGCGAGCACCGCGAACAACGCGCCCAACAGCGGATGTGGCGCCAGACCGAAGCCAGCCGCCGTCAGCACGGCCACCAGCATCGTGCCGGCCAGCAGCAGATTGTCCAGCCAGGGCCAGGCCGGCACCTGTGCGGTACGGCCCAGGCCACGCTGGGTGAAGAAAGGAATGACGCGTCCGCCGATCAAGCCCATCAGCGCCGCCACCAGCCAGAGCGCTGCCAGCACCCCGCCGCGCTGCCAGTCATCATGGCCGCCCCAGAGGCCCAGCATCACCTGCGCATCGGCCAGGGTGAGCAGCGCCAGCACGGCGATCACCGGGTAGTTGCGCACCTGCTTCACCTGCCACAGGCTGCGCCCGACGAAAAACGCCAGCGCCGGCAGGAAGGCCAGCTCCAGAGGCGTGACCAGCCATAGCGGCGCACCGCCGAGCCAACCCAGCCGCGCCGCCAGCCAGATGGCGGCGAGGATCATCAGCGGGCGTCCGCTGACACCGGGCCGGCCGGTCCAGGTCTGCACGGCGGTCAGCAGGAAGCCGGCGATGATGGCGCTGGCGAAGCCGAAGAGCATTTCATGGCGGTGCCAGGCCAGCCAGCCGCCCAAGGGCTCCCAGGCCGGCAGCAGGCCCAGCAGCACCGCCGCCCAGGCCGCGATGCCGACCAGCGCGAACAACGCGCCGCCGAGGAAGAATGGACGAAAACCCAGGCGCCACAGCGCCGGAATGGCCAACAGGGCCTTTCGATCAACCAGCAACACAGCATGCCTCCCAGCCTTCCTTGCGCATCTGATGCTGGGCGATGAGCCGCAACACATAGCCCAGCTTCAGCAATGTAGGACCGAGGATGGTGAGCGCGTGGGACGCGACTATCGCCAGCAGCGACAGCCCGGCATCGATGACATAGGCACCGGTGATACCCACCAGCAACAGCGCAAACCCGCTGCCGAGCAGCGTCGACGAGATCGCCAGGTTCCGTCTGGGGCAAGCGAAAAGACCGTCCATCACACACCTCCTCGGTTGAACCGACCCGCGAACGGGCCGGGTATTTCAGCTTCAGGCCTCCAGCGCGCTGGCCGGGCCGAAGAACTCGTAGTGGGTCTGCTGCTCGGGCACGCCGAGCTCGCGCAGATGACGCTTCACCTGGGCCATGAAGGGCTTGGGCCCGAGGAAATAGGCATCCAGATCGCGATTGGCCGGCAGCCACTGGCCCAGCAGATCGCGGCTGAGGAAGCCCTCGGCGTGCGCCTCGTCCTGCTCCCGCGGCTCGCTGTAGCAGAAGTAATGCAGCAGGTGCGGATGGGCTTCGGACTGCGCCTCGATCCAGTCGCGGAACGCATGCACGCCGCCATGACGGGCGCAGTGGATGAAATGCACCTCGCGCCCGCTGTCCAGGGCCTGCCTGAGCATCGCCAGCGTCGGCGTAATGCCCACGCCAGCGGTGATCAGCACCAACGGCTTGTCGCCATCACGCAGGAAGAAGTCGCCGGCCGGCGGGAACAGCTCGATCTCATCCCCCACCTTCATCTCGTCGTGCAGGTGGTTGGAGACCTTGCCTTCCGCCTCGCGCTTCACGCTGATGCGGTACTCGCGGCCATTGGGCGCATCGGAGAGCGAATAGGTGCGGCGTACTTCCTCGCCGTCCAGCTCCAGGCGCAGGCCGATGTACTGGCCGGGCTGGAAGTCCAGCAGCGCACCATCGTCCGCCGGCTGGAAGTAGAAGGAAGTGATCTCCTCGCTCTCGACCTCCTTGCGGGCGATACGGAAGCGCCGCGCACCACGCCAACCGCCGGGCTGTTCCGCGTTCTGCTGGTACACCGACTCCTCGGCACCGATCAGGATCTCGGCCAGTTGGCCATAGGCGGCGGCCCAGGCATCGATCACCGCCTGGGTGGCGATTTCCTCGCCCAGCACCTCGCGGATTGCCCGCAGCAGGCAGCTGCCGACGATCGGGTAATGCTCCGGCAGGATCTGCAGCGCGGCATGCTTGTTGACGATCTTCGCCACCAGCGGGCCGAGCTGCTCCAATTCGTCGATGTGGCGGGCGTACATCAGGACACCGTTGGCCAGGGCGCGAGGCTGGTCGCCGGACGCCTGGTGCGCCTGGTTGAACAGCGGGCGTACCTCGGGGTATTCGCTCAGCATCATCTTGTAGAAGTGCTGGGTCAGGGCCTCGCCGCCGGTCTCCAGCAGCGGGACGGTGGCCTTGACCAGGGTACGGTGTTCGTTGGACAGCATCGGTATCTCCTCGGGTTGGCCAGGTAGAGAGTGGTCTGCCTGTGCTTTCTGCCAGAGACGTTTCAGAAAACGTGCCAACCCTGCAGCCCAGTATTTCCGGGACCTTTGAGAATTATTGAGTCATAATGACCAATATCAATATGAGTCATAATGACTCCAATGAGGTCAAAATGACCCGAAACCCCTTGCTGGCCACCCTGCTTCCGCTGGTCGCCGACCTCTCCCGCGAGTTGCCCGACAGCGAACGCTATCGGCGCCTGCTGGAAGCGCTGCGCCAACTGCTGCCCTGCGATGCCACCGCCCTGCTGCGCCTGGAGGGCGATCAGCTGGTGCCACTGGCCGTCGACGGGCTCAGCCCCGACACTCTCGGCCGCCGCTTCAAGATCAATGAGCACCCGCGCCTGCGCGCCCTCCTCGAACACCCAGGCCCCACCCGTTTCGCCGCCGACTGCGGCCTGCCGGACCCTTACGACGGCCTGGTGGAAGGCCTGCACGGCCACCTGGAGGTGCACGACTGCCTGGGTTGCCCGCTGTTCCTCGACGAGCAGCCCTGGGGTCTGCTGACCCTCGACGCGCTCGACCCGGAGCGCTTCTCCATCGGCGACCTGGACAACCTGGAAGCCTTCGCCAGCCTCGCCGCCGCCACGGTGAAAGCCAGCCAGCGCATGCTCGACCTCGCCCTGCGCGCCGAGCACGAGCAACAACGTGCCGATGCCTACCAGCGCGCCTCCGGCGACCAGCCGCGGGAGCTGATCGGCCAGAGCAAGGCGCACCAGGCGCTGATGAACGAAATCCAGCTGGTGGCCGGCAGCGACCTGAGCGTGCTGATCACCGGCGAGACCGGCGTGGGCAAGGAACTGGTGGCGCAGTCGATCCACGCCAACTCCCTGCGCCGCGAGCAGCCACTGGTCAGCCTGAACTGCGCGGCGCTGCCGGAAACCCTGGTGGAAAGCGAGCTGTTCGGCCACGTACGCGGCGCCTTCTCCGGCGCGGTGGGCGAGCGGCGCGGCAAGTTCGAGCTGGCCGATGGCGGCACCCTGTTCCTCGACGAGGTTGGCGAGCTGCCATTGGCGATCCAGGCCAAGCTGCTGCGCGTGCTGCAGAGCGGACAACTGCAGCGGGTGGGCTCGGACCGCGAACACCACGTCGACGTGCGCCTGATCGCCGCCACTAACCGCGACCTCGCCGAAGAGGTGCGTGCCGGGCGCTTCCGCGCCGACCTCTATCATCGCCTGAGCGTCTACCCCTTGCGGGTGCCGCCATTGCGCGAGCGCAGCAACGACGTGCTGCTGCTGGCCGGCTACTTCCTCGAAGAAAACCGCCCACGCCTGGGACTGCGCAGCCTGCGCCTGACCCGCGAGGCCCAGGCCGCCCTGCTCGACTATGGCTGGCCGGGCAATGTGCGCGAGCTGGAACACCTGATCGGGCGCGCGTCGCTCAAGGCGCTGGCGAACCATCCGCAGCGCTCGCGCATCCTCAGCCTCGGCCTGAACGACCTCGGGCTGGAACAGCAGAAGCAGTCGCCCCCCGGCGATTCCACCATCTCCGACAGCAACCCGGAGGCCAGTCCGGAGGGCGAACTGCGCCCGGCAGTCGATGCCTTCCAGCGGCGCATGATCAACCTCAGCCTGGAACGCCATGACGGCAACTGGGCAGCCGTCGCACGCGAGCTGGGACTGGATCGCGCCAACCTCAATCGCCTGGCGAAACGACTGGCGATCCGGTGAGCCACTGGCCGGAACGTCCGGCCCTGGTTACAGGTTGGTGATAGACTAGGTGCCCATTTTCCGGCCGGCCCGTCTCCGGGCCGGCGATCGTCATAGAGCGCACCACCGTGGAATTGTTCAAAGAGTTCACCTTCGAAGCCGCCCACCGCCTACCCCACGTCCCCGCCGGGCATCAGTGCGGCCGCCTGCATGGCCACTCCTTCCGGGCCGCCATCTACATCGAGGGTGAGGTCGACCCGTACACCGGCTGGATTCGCGACTTCGCCGAGATCAAGCAGATCTTCAAGCCGATCTACGACCAGCTCGACCACAACTACCTGAACGAGATTCCGGGGCTGGAAAACCCCACCAGCGAAAACCTCTGCCGCTGGATCTGGCAACAGCTCAAGCCGTTGCTGCCGGAGCTGTCCAAGGTGCGGGTGCATGAGACCTGCACCAGCGGTTGCGAGTATCGCGGGGACTGAACTGCTGGCACGACGCCGAATGTGTAGGAGCGAGCGCGTTCCGTGCGAGACGCAAAGTCACCCGGCAAAAAGCCAAAGGCCCCTTTTCGGGGCCTTTGTCGTTTCTGCTCTCAGCGCGAAGCTTTGCGGCGCAGCGCCGAGGGGCTGAAGTTGGAGTCGTCCGGGGCCGGCTGACTGAAGTCAGCTGTGCCGGGTTCCTCGTTGTCTAGCCACTGGATGCTGTAGCGATGGGCCTGGAGGTCGTGGAAGGTATCCAGCGCAGTCCACACCATCGGCTGCTCGTAGAAGCTCTTCAGGTAGGCCTGGGACACGCGCCACAGCTCGCCACGGCCGTCGTACTGGTCCACCACGGCGGCACCCCAGCTGTCCTCGTCGAGGTAGAGGGTACGCCGCGAGTAGATGTGCCGCGCGCCAGGCTTGAGCTTGCCGTCCACCACCCAGACGCGGTGCAGTTCGTAGCGGGTGTACTTGGGATTGATGTGGCCAGGGGTGAGTAGGTCCTTGTACTTCACCTCGGGGCTGGTCACCTGGTAGTTGTTGTAGGGGATGTAGATTTCCTTCTTGCCCACCAGGGTCCAGTCGTAGCGGTCCGGCGCACCGTTGTACATGTCGGTGTCATCGGCGGTACGCAGGCCATCGGAGTCTTCGATGGGGGTGTCGTAGGCGAGGGTCGGCGCCCGACGCACGCGACGCTGGCCGGGGTTGTAGCCCCAGGCCTGGCGCGGTTCCTTGACCTGGTCGAGGGTCTCCTGCACCAGCGCGCCATTACCGGCCAGGCGCGCCGGGGCGGTAGTGAAGGTCATGTAGTAGAACAGCGTGTTGCCGAGCTTGTCGGCGCTGCCCTTGGGGTCGTAGAAGCGGAACAGCGCCTCGTCCTGGGAGGTCACCAGCGAGTAGGCGCCGTTGCGCTGCACGCCGGCCTGGGAGGAACGCCGCACGATGTAGGTGCCGCGATAGCGGGCGATGTGGTTCCACACCGCCTCCACGCCGCTCTGCGGGATGGGGAACGGCACGCCGCCGTAGGCGTCGGAGAAGCCGTTGCCACCTTCCACCAGCTTGGCGCTGGTGGCGTTCTTGAAGATGTTGTCGTAGATCCATTGCGGCGCCGAACCGGTGCGATGGGTCGGATACACCGGCATCTGGAAGCTGTCCGGGTAGGCGTTGAAGAGTGCGATCTGCCCCGCCGTCAGGTTGGCCTTGTACTGGTCCAGGTTGGCCTTGGTGATGACGAACTGCGGCTTCTCCCCGGCGAAGGGATCGACATGGTGCGCGCCCGACCCCTTGTAGCCGGCCGGCGCGGAGGTCAGGCCGCCGGTCCAGGCGGGAATGGTGCCGGCGGTGTTGCCGGCCTTCTCCGCGCCCATCGGAGTGAGACTGCTCTTGAGCTTGGCCGCCTGGTCCGCCGAAACTGCGGCACGCGCATCGGTCACGGCCAGTGCCGCCAGGGTGGCAAGGACGATCAGGGAACTCTTCTTGTACATGGTTCTCTCCGGATCAGAACGAGTATTTCGCCGTGACCGAGACGTTGTCCCGGTCACGCATGGAGTTGCTGGAGCCGGCCCCGTAGTAGCTGGTGTACTGGGTGCCGACCTCGAAGGTGTTCAGGTAGCTGGCGTCGATGCCGAGGGTGTAGGCCTTGCGTCCCTCGATGAAGTTGCCGGTGCGGTCGGAGTTGCCGCTGAAATCCTCCTGGTAGACGACGTAGGGCGAGAGCTTCACCCCAGCGTAGACATCGTTCCAGCTGCCGGTGAGCAGCAGGGTGTAGCCGTAGCTGTCACGGTCGATCTGCACGTCGTCGTCGGCACCGCCGACGTAGGCCTTGTCCTGGGCGCCGACGAACTTGCGCTCGCTGCCATCCCAGGCGGTGTACTTCAGGCTGCTGCCACGGATGTGCTCGGAGGCCACTTCGGCCACCCCGGTCATGGAGTCGAAGGACAGGTGCGGGCCGAAGTTGTAGATGGTCGACAGCGAGATGTTGTAGGTCTCGGCCCGCTCGTAGTTCTCGAACAGCTCGCCACGGCACAGCTGCTTGCCGGCCACCGGCGCACAGGCCTGGCCGGCGGGGACGTTGGCGTCGAACAGGTTGGTCTGGCCGAGCACGCCCTGAGTCAGCAGGTCGCCGAGCAGGTCGTCGGTGGCGGAGATGCTGATGGGCATGTTCGGCCGGTAGGCGATCTCGCCGGACACCGAGGCATCCCCCAGGGTGGTGTTGAAGCTGAAGCCGTACATGCGGATGTCTTCGACGTAGTCGCGGCGCGCCTCGGCGTTGCTGGCCATGTCCAGCGTCGACAGGCCGGGCACCGCCTCGCCCAGGCCCAGCGGGCCGAGCAGCGAGTTCAGGGCGGCGACATCGACCCCCTGGTAGTTGCGCAGGTCGACGGCGATCTGCGGTTCCTTGGAGTGATAGTTGACGAAATAGAAGCCGAACTCGGTCGAGTTCAGCTCTTCGGCGATGTAGCGGAAGGCCACACCGAACTGGCCGTCGTCACGGGCATCGATGTCCTTGCCGACGTTGGCGACCTTGAAGGTGCCAGTGTTCGGGTCGAGGAAGGCATTGGGGCCGTGGGGACCATTGCCCAGCAGGCCAAGGGACGCCACGGTCGGGTAACCGGCCAGCAGCTCCTTGATCAGCGGGTTGTCCTCGGTGGTGTAAGCGGTGTTGCCGCCGTCGCTGAACAGGTCGGTGTCGGAGAAGTAGGTGCCCACCGAGTCCAGGCGGGTTTCCTTCCACTTCCACTGGTAGAAGGTCTCCATCGACAGGTCGTCGGTCAGGCCGAAGTTGAGGCTCAGGGCCTCCGTCGGCACCAGCACCTCCTTGAGCTCCGAGCCCGGCAGGTGGAAACGCGCGGCGTCCACCGGGTTGATGGTGTTGACCCCACCCCGGTAGAACACGCCCTCGCCCCAGTTCAGCACCTGGCGGCCGACGCGGCCGGTGAGCGGGTGTTCGGCGATGTCCCAGCTGCCGGACAGGTAGGCGTCAAGCAATTCGGCCTTGCGGCCGGCGATGTGCCGGGTGTCTTCGGTGAAGTGATCGTCCTGGGGATACGACTGGCTGGGCCGCACCACGCCATCGGTGGTGTCGTAGTAGTCGTTGCGCTTGTCCATGATCTGCGTGTCGTAGTACGCGGTGCCACGCATGAACAGGCCGTAGTTCTGGTATTTGGCCGACAGGTCGGAAGTGAGTTTGAACACCTGGGAGACCAGCCCGGTGTCGAAGTTGCGGTTGCCGTCGTCGGCGTTGATGTCCGTGATGTTGCTCTTGTCGCGGCCCTGCACGCGCCACATCGCGCCGTAGGACAGGGTGCTGTCCAGAGAGCCGGTGACCTCGTTGTCGGCGAGCTTGAACTCCAGGGCCTGCGCCGAACCCGCCACCAGCAGCGGCAAGAGTCCCATCACCGCGCCTGCACGCCGGGGCGCCCAGAAAATGGACGAACGTCCCCCCATCTGACTGCTCATAGACAGCATTACCTCCTTGACGGCCAAGATTTATTGCCCGGTCGTTGCAACCGGTGCTGTTCTTATTCGTTTCTCGGCTGCTGATTGCCCGGCTCCTGCCGGACCATCACGCAGTAACTCGCCTGCTGAAGCGCTTGCGGGCGCTTGGGGTACCCCTGTCGATTCTGGCTGCACGCACTGAGTTGGCACTATCGTGCAGGCAAAGTAACAAACTGTGTCCCGCCTGCCAATCCGAAGGATGCAATCCGTCTTTTTTCGTACGCAAAGAAAAGCCCGGCCTATAGCCGGGCTTTTTCTTACAGCGTGACTTACTCGACGGTGAAGGTCTTTTCCGCCAGCAGGCGATCACCCTGGAACACCATGAAGCGCCACTGCCCCTGTACCACCTCGTGGTTCTCGGTGAACTGGTAGGCCATCACGTCGGTCGGCGCCCCGACCACCAGTTTCTGCACCACCTCGAACTTGTCGTGGCGTTGGCCATCCGGCGTGACCACGCCGGGAGTGAAATACAGCAGGGTCAGCGGGGCGTCGCCTTCCTGCTTGCCGCTGAGCTGGTAGCGCAGGCCGAACTTGGTGCCCAGCTTGGCCGGTACGCGGGTGGTGGACTCGAGCTGCTCCTGGCTGCTGGTCAGCACGCGCTCGCCCGGCTGGTAATCCTTGTAGTTGCTGACGAAGACGCCGTACTCGACCGGGCCGGTGACACGGACTTCGGCAAAGGCCGAGGACGCGAAGGCGGAAACCAGGGTGAGGGCCAGGGCCGCTGGCAGGCGGGAAATGGACATGTCGCGCTCCTTGTTGGGGACCGCGCGAGGCTATGACATCGGCGTGACAGGCTGATGACAAGCAGAGTGCTGACGCGAATCGGGTCGGGCCGGTAGCGAGCGTCTATCATGCCCAGATCAGACCTGTTGGAAACCTCCATGAGCGACTCCCTGCTGAGCATCCGCCCACGCGCCGAAGACGTCGAAGGCGTTCCCATCCTCCGCCCGCTGCCGTCCTCGCAATGCCGCAGCGTCGGCCCCTTCGTGTTCTTCGACCACATGCTGGAAGCCACCTTCGCCCCCGACCACGGCATGGACATCCGCCAGCACCCGCATATCGGCCTGTCCACCCTCACCTACCTGTTCGAAGGCCAGGTGCAGCACAAGGACAGCCTCGGCTCCGACCAGCTCGTCCTGCCCGGCGACGTCAGCTGGATGACCGCCGGGCGCGGCGTCGCTCACGTCGAACGCACGCCGGAAACGCTGCGCCACAACGGCTCGCGCCTGCACGGGCTGCAAGTGTGGTTGGCGCTACCCCGCGAGCAGGAAGGCTGCGAGCCCAGCTACAGCCACCACCCCGCCGCCAGCCTGCCGGAAAGCGACGCCCTGGGCGTGCGCATCCGCATGATCGCAGGCACGGGCTTCTGCCTCGAATCGCCGGTACCGGTGCTTTCACCGACCCTCTATGCCGAGCTGACGCTCAGCGTCGGCGCCACCCTGGCGATTCCCGACGAGCACCCGCAACGCGCGCTGTACCTGATCGAGGGCGAGGCCCTGCTCGACGATGAACCGCTGCCGCGGCACGAACTGCTGGTGCTGCCCGAAGGCGCCACCTTCACCCTCTCCGCCTGCACCGACTGCCGGGCGGTGATCATCGGCGGCGCGCCGCTGGACGGGCCGAGGCGGATGAACTGGAATTTCGTCGCCAGCGACCCGGCGCTGATCGACAGTGCCCGCGCCCGCTGGTCCGCCCGCGACTGGCCGACGGTGCCGGGCGAACGGGAACGCATCGAACTGCCGCGCTGAGCGCAACGAGAAACGGATCAGGAATCCCTCACCCCGCCGTGAAAACAGAGGACGGATGAGGATTCGCGGCATGCTCTGCGTGCAGCATCGAGCTCCAGTCCCTTGCTACGGCAAGGCCCACACTTCCGGCCCAAGGAGTCCGCGATGGACCAACCGCACGCCAACCGCCACACCAGCGCCCTGACCGTGCTGACCCTGCTGTTCTTCATGTGGGGCCTGATCACCTCGCTCAACGACATCCTCGTACCGCACCTCAAGGCAGTGTTCACGCTGTCCTACGTGGAAGCCTCGCTGATCCAGTTCTGCTTCTTCGGCGCCTACTTCATCATGTCCTTCCCCTCCGGACGGCTGGTGGAAAAGGTTGGCTACAAGAGCGGGATCATCGTCGGCCTGGCTACCGCCGGGGTCGGCTGTCTGCTGTTCTACCCGGCGGCCAGCGCGCAATCCTATCCGTACTTCCTAGCCGCGCTGTTCATCCTCGCTTCCGGCATCACACTGCTGCAGGTCGCGGCAAATCCCTACGTGAACGTGCTCGGCCCGGCGGCCACCGCCGCCAGCCGACTCAACCTGACCCAGGCCTTCAACTCCCTCGGCACCACCGTCGGGCCGCTGGTGGGGTCGGTGACCATTCTCGCCATCGGCGCCGGTGCCGCCTCGCAGCTCGGTAGCTCCGCCGCAACCGAGGCGGACACGGTGAAGACGCCCTACCTGGTGCTGGCCGGCCTGCTGTTCGCCATCGCCGTGCTGATCGCCCTGTTCCGCCTGCCGAAGATCCACCACGGCGAGCCCAGCGACGGCGCCGCGGCGGGCCGGCATTCGCTGTTCGCCCATCGCCACCTGATCTTCGGGGTGATCGCGATCTTCGCCTACGTCGGCGCCGAGGTTTCCATCGGCAGCTACCTGGTCAGCCTGATGGGCCAGCCGGACATCGCCGGGCTGCCCGCCGAACAGGCCGGCAAGTACCTGTCGTTCTACTGGGGCGGCGCCATGGTCGGCCGCTTCATCGGCAGCGTGCTGATGCGCGCGATTCCGGCCAATCGCATGCTGGCCTTCAACGCCCTGGTGATCACCCTGCTGATCGCCGTGGCGCTCAGCGTCGGCGGGCACGTGGCGATGTGGTCGCTGATCCTGATCGGACTGTTCAACTCGATCATGTTCCCGACCATCTTCTCCCTCGCCCTGGAGGGCCTGGGCAACCTCACCAGCAAGGGCTCCGGCCTGCTCTGCATGGCCATCGTCGGCGGCGCCGTGATGCCGCTGGTGCAAGCCTTCTTCGCCGACCGCATCGGCCTGCTGCACTCCTTCGCCGTTCCGCTGCTGTGCTACCTGTACATCGTCTGGTTCGGCGCCAAGGGTTACCGCGCCGACGAACGAGCCGCTCAGCGACCAGCCAACGCGCCCTGATCAGGGACCGCTGCGGGACAACAGGATTGTTATTGTTGTAGGAGCGAGCTTTCTCGCGAACAATCTCCGCTGCGAGGCAGGGTTCGCGAGCAAGCTCGCTCCTACGAAGAGCAAATAAAAACGCCGCGCCTCCAATGGGGGCGCGGCGTTTTCGTTCACCGGGGGGGATTTCAGTCGCCGAAGCGCTCATCCAACAGATCGAACATCGCGGCAAACGCGCGGCGTGCCACCTTGGCGTCGTACTGCATCTTGCCCGGGATCTGCGCATGCGGATCGGTGAAGGAATGCGCGGCGCCGCCGTAGCTGGTCAGTGCCCAGTCGACGTTGGCGTCGATCATTTCCCTGGCGAACTCGGTCAGCTGCTCACGGGGCACGAAGGGGTCGACGGCGCCGTCGAGGACCAGCACCGAGCCCTTGATGTTCTTCGCGTCGGCCGGGTTCGGCGTGTCCAGGGTGCCGTGGAAGGACACGGCAGCCGCCAGCGGCGCACCGTCGCGGGCCAGTTCCAGGGCGCAGCAGCCGCCGAAGCAGAAGCCGAAGGTAGCCAGCCGAGTGATGTCCAGCGGAGCCTTGCCGGCCTGCTCCAGCAGGGTGGCGAGGGAAAGCTGCATGCGCTTGCGCAGCAGCGCGCGGTCGTTCTTCAGCGGCATCATGGCGGCGGCCGCCTGCTCCGTACCGTTGGGACGCACATCCTTGCCATACAGATCGGCCACCAACACCACGTAGCCGCGCTCGGCGACCTTGCGGGCGATATCCACGGCACCCTGGCTGACGCCCATCCAGTTCGGCGCCATCAGCAGGCCGGGGCGCGGTGCGTTGCTGGCGGCATCGAATACCAACTGGCCCTCGAAGGACACGCCGTCCTGGCTGTAGGCGACCGGTTGCACGCTGATCTGGCTCATTGGGTAATCCCCTTTTCGCTTGTCGGTTGGGTGGAGCGGATAAAGAAAGCACAAAGCCCGCCGAAGCGGGCTTTGTTTTTCAGGCGGCGACTCAGGCGGAGAGTTCCACCAGCAGCTTGTTCAGACGGCGCACGTAGGCAGCCGGGTCCTTCAGGCTGTCCCCCGCGGCCAGGGCGGCCTGGTCGAAGAGGATGTGGGTCAGCTCGCCAAAACGGTCTTCGTCGGCTTCCGCGTCGAGCTTCTCGATCAGCGGGTGGGCCGGGTTGAATTCGAAGATCGGCTTGGACTCCGGCACCTTCTGGCCGCTGGCCTCGAGGATCTGGCGCATCTGCAGGCCCAGGTCCTGTTCGCCGATGGCGAGGATCGCCGGCGAGTCGGTCAGGCGGTGGGACACGCGCACCTCGGCGACTTCATCGCCCAGCGCGGCTTTGAGGCGCTCGGCCAGACCTTCTTTGGCCTTGGCGATCTCTTCCTGGGCCTTCTTGTCCTCTTCGGAGTCCAGGCTGCCCAGGTCCAGGTCGCCACGGGCGACGTCGACGAACTGCTTGCCGTCGAACTCCGGCAGGTAGCTCATCAGCCACTCGTCGATACGGTCGGTGAGCAGCAGCACTTCGATGCCTTTCTTGCGGAAGACTTCCAGGTGCGGGCTGTTCTTCACCTGGGCGAAGCTTTCGCCGGTGAGGTAGTAGATCTTGTCCTGGCCTTCCTTCAGGCGGCCGATGTAGTCGGCCAGGGAAACGCTCTGCTCGCCACTGTCGTCGCTGGTGGAAGAGAAGCGCAGCAGGCCGGCGATCTTGTCCTTGTTGGCGAAGTCTTCGGCCGGGCCTTCCTTCAGCACCTGGCCGAAGTTCTTCCAGAAGCCCTTGTAGGCTTCGGCGTCGTTGCTGGCGAGCTTTTCCAGCATGTCCAGGGAGCGCTTGGTCAGCGCGGATTTCATCGAATCGACGATGGGGCCGGACTGCAGGATTTCTCGGGAGACGTTCAGCGACAGGTCGTTGGAGTCCACCACACCCTTGATGAAGCGCAGGTACAGCGGCAGGAACTGGTCGGCCTGGTCCATGATGAACACGCGCTGCACGTACAGCTTCAGGCCGCGCGGGGCCTCGCGGTGGTACAGGTCGAACGGCGCGCGGGCCGGGACGTAGAGCAGCGAGGTGTACTCGAGCTTGCCCTCGACCTTGTTGTGGCTCCAGGTCAGCGGGTTCTCGAAGTCATGGGCGATGTGCTTGTAGAACTCCTGGTATTCCTCGTCCTTCACCTCGGTGCGCGGACGGGTCCACAGGGCGCTGGCACGGTTGACCACTTCCCACTCGGTTTCGGCCGGTGCCTCTTCACCGTGGTGTTCCTTCGGCAGCTCGATGGGCAGCGCGATGTGGTCGGAGTACTTCTTGACGATATTGCGCAGGCGCCAGCCGTCGGCGAACTCGTCTTCGCCGTCCTTCAGGTGCAGGACGATGCGGGTGCCACGGTCGGCTTTCTCGATGGTCGCGACCTCGAACTCGCCCTCCCCCTTGGAGGACCAGTGCACACCTTCGCTGGCCGACGCACCGGCGCGGCGGGTGAACACATCAACCTTATCGGCGACGATGAAGGCGCTGTAGAAGCCCACGCCGAACTGGCCGATCAGGTGGGAATCCTTCTTCTGGTCGCCCGAGAGGTTCTTCAGGAAGTCAGCGGTGCCGGACTTGGCGATGGTACCCAGGTGCGCGATGACTTCCTCGCGGCTCATACCGATGCCGTTGTCTTCGAGGGTGACGGTCTTGGCGTCCTTGTCGAAGCTCACACGGATTTTCAGCTCGGCGCCGCCTTCGAGCAGCTCAGGCTTTGCCAGGGCCTCGAAACGCAGCTTGTCGGCGGCGTCGGAGGCGTTGGAAATCAGCTCGCGAAGGAAGATTTCCTTGTTCGAATACAGGGAATGAATCATCAGGTGAAGCAGCTGCTTCACTTCGGTCTGGAAGCCCAGCGTTTCTTTTTGAGTCTCCACGCTCATTGTTTCTCGCTCCGAGGATGACAAATACCGCGTCATGCGGCCGATGTCAGCGAGATGGGGGCTTCCTGAACGAATTCAAGGGTTTGCCCCGAAGACTCATTGCGCGAGCAATTCGATGCTGACCACTTCGCTGGGGCGCAGGACGTAACTCGCCTCCCCCGCGCCGCTCAGGCTGTGGCGAATGACCAGGCGACCGTCAGCGTCCAGACCGACGAAAAACCCATCGGCTGTGCGCCCCTGTTCGGTCTGGACGCGCATCCGGCGATTGGCGAAGTGCTCCGGCGCGGCCTGCAGGCGCTGCAGTGCAATCAACCCGACCTCCAGCGCAGCCGGTGACTGGCCGGCCGTCGGTTCGACAGGCTGGGGCTCTGGCTGCGCCGGGGCCGGTGCCGGGCTTTCGACCAGGCGCGGATATTTGTCGCCCTTGACACCCCAACCCCGGCCTTCGGTCCTGGCCAGGGTGAGCGACAGCGTCTGTGGCTCGCCACCGGCACTGAAGCTGACGGGCACCTCCAGCACCGACCGCTGGGTGTCCAGCCGGGGCAATCGGGCCAGCTCGATATCGCGTCGGGCGAAGCGCCGTTGCAGGTAGTCGCGCAGCACATAGGCCAGGGTGTCCTGGGAACCGACGCGGGTATCCACCTGCCCGTCGCGGTAGCGCAGGTGATTGGTGTACAGCTCGACCTTTCCACTCAGGGTGGTCTGCATCTGTGCGGGAAGCACCAGGTGGAAGTCGCCGACCATGCGGTTGGGCGCTTCCGGTTGCAGATCCAGGTGCAGGCTATAGCCCCGCGCGATACGGACAGCCTCGGGCAGGTCCTGGCCGGGAGCCAGCCAGCTGATTTCGACCTCCGGCAAGGTGCCGGAATCGTTGGGTAGTACATCCAGCCGCAAGGGCCCGTCGACTGCTGCAGGCAAATGAATGCGCACTTCGCGGTGCGCGTAGAAGTCCTGCCCTTCCCGCAGGCTCAGCACTCCGTCGATCAGCTCGGCCTGTTCGGGCGCAAACGGCTTGCCATTCAGCTCACCGCGCAACTGGATGGCCAGTTCCGGCTTGGCGACCTGGTCGGACCGCAGCCAATCGAGACGCAGGATGGCCTCCAGGCGCGCGCTGTCGTGGACCGCCAGCAGCGTCAGGCCGACCACCAGCGGGATGCAGCCCAGGCCGCCGAGCGCCACGGAACTCCGCGCCTGCCCCCAGTGACGCAGCATGAACACCAGCGCCAACGGCGGCACCAGGCTGGCGAGCCCCCAGAACAGGCTGCGACCGAAGGCCTGCATGACCAGCCAGACGTAGCCAGCGAGGATCAGCAGCAGCCCGAGCAGGATCAGCAGGGTATCCATTCAGGCGCCGTCGACCTTGAAGTGGGCCCGTGCGGTAGCAATGGGTTCGGCGCGGGTGGTCTGCCAGGCGGTGATCGCCACGTTGGCCACCCGTCGTCCCTGTCGCCAGACCTGGCATTGCGCGTAGGTATCGCGGAAATGCCCGGCGCGCAGGTAATCGATGGAGAAGTCGATGATCTTGGGCATGTGCGGAAGGCCCATGAACATCAGCAGGTGCAGCAGCGCGGAATGCTCCATGAAGCCGGCGATGACGCCACCGTGCAATGCCGGCAGGGTCGGGTTGCCGATGTTGTCGGGGTTGGCCGGCAGGTGGAAGATCGCGTCGTCGCCCAGGCGCAGGCAGCGAATGCCGATGAGCTTGGCATAGGGAATCGACTCGATCAGCCCGTCGCAATTCTTGCTTTCGTGGGCTTCGCGCACCAGTTGCTCGATGCTCGGTTTGCTCATGCGCTGGCCTCCCCGTCGACACTGCGCTTCACGCTGCCAGCGGAAACCGCCTTGCCCATGCGCATGAAGGTGCCGACCACATGGGCGATCGGCTCGGACGGGTCGTCCTGGTAGGCGATGCCACGGGTGAAGATGATGTTCGGGGTGACCCGGTAGCACTCGGCGAAACCGAACACATCCTTGCCGGGCTCGGCCGGGTGCATGTAGTCGATACGCAGGTCCAGGGTCGGGCAGATCTCGAATTGCGGCAGCACGCAGACGGTGGAGATGCCGCAGGTGGTGTCCATCAGCGTGGTGATCGCCCCGCCATGAATGACGCCGGTTTCCGGATTGCCGACGATGGCAGCGCTGTACGGCAGGCGCAACGTCAGGCCGGAAGTATCGGCGGCATGGGCGCTGATGCCGAGCAACTGGCAATGGCGCAACGCCGAAAGAAAGCGCTGGGCGCGCTCAAGAATGGGGTTTTCACTCATGGCGTGGGCGACCGGATGACTGCACGGGCCCGCATCATACCCCGCCCCCTGCCACACCTACAGTGATGAAAACCTACGCTGTAGGAATATTCGTTGAACTTATTCGATGGTCGCTTGCTCAAAGGGCTATCACCAGGAAAGCCGCACATGGAGGCTCCACATGAAAAAAACCCTTCCCCTCGCTCTGATGCTGATCGCCGGTCTGGGTCTTGCCGCCTGCGGCAAGAAAGAAGAGCCGAAAGCGCCGGCAGCGCCCGCCGCTACTGAGCAGCCGGCCACCCCGGCACCGACGACTCCGCCGGCGCCTGAAGCCGCCCCGGCTGCACCGGCAGCCCCGGCTACCGCGCCGCAGGAGCCCGCAGGCGAAGAGCAGAAGCAGTAAGAGCCTGTTCACGATCTCGCGAGCTAGAGCAGAACAAGGCAAAAACAGGCGAGGAAGCGGAGTTTACGAGTTGTAAATGAGCATTCCGAGCCTGTTTTTAACGCAGTTATGCCGACGCGCAGCAGATCGTGAGCTGGCGATAAGCCGCTTCTCGCGTTGTACAGCACAAGGCCCGCATTCGCGGGCCTTGTCGCATCCGGCGTCAGCTCAGGCCGGGATATCGTCGTCGCGCGGGGCGTCCGCCTGGGGCGTAGGCGTGTAGACCATCACATGCAGCACGCGGGAATGGAACTCGCGCTGATACAGCACCCCTACAACTCCGGCGGTCACCAGCATGAAGATCAGCGGGTTGATGAACCAGGCGAGCATCGCCAGGCCGAAGTAGTAGGTACGCAGGCCCTGGTTGAACTGGTGCGCCGCCAGCGACACCACGCGCGCCGCGCGCTCGGCGTACATCTTGCGCTCCTGCTCGCCGACGCTGCGCTCCCCCACCATCGGCGCGGAAGCCACCAGCACCGCCGCGAAATTGTATTGCCGCATGCACCAGCTGAAGGTGAAGAAGGCATACACGAACACCACCGCCAAGCAGAGCAGCTTCAGCTCCGACAGGCCGCGGGTCGGCGGCGCCACGAACGGCAGGTCGGCCAGCACCGAGATGGTGCGTTCGGCTGAGCCCAGCAGGGTCAGGATGCCGGCGAGGATGATCAGGGTGCTGGAAGCGAAGAACGACGCGTTGCGCTCCAGGTTGCCGATCACGCTGGCGTCGGCCACGCGGTTGTCGCGCAGCAACAGGCGGCGCATCCAGTCCTGGCGGTAGAGGTGCAGCACGCTGGCCAGGCAAGCGGTATCGCGGGCCTTGGCCTTGGCATAGCGGGTGTAGCCGATCCAGCAGACGAGGAACCAGAGGATGGCGAACAGGTTCCACAGGTACTGGATATCGAACAGGTCGACGACGTCGGTCATGCTTGTCCTTGCGTGAGGTTTTGAAGGAATACGCGGCGGATAGACGCCAGATATGCGGAGAAAGACACGGTCTGTAATCTTGTAGAAGACCATGCAGGCATGAAAAAGGCCGCCTTGTGGGCGGCCTTTTTCGTTTGCACGGCGGGCGTCAGGCCATCGCTTCCTGGGGCTTGCCCAGCAGACGATCGAGCACTGCCATCGCGGCCAGCATGACTACCGACGGGATCAGCCACGCGAGGCCCTGCTCGGCCAGCGGCAGATGTTCCATCCAGCCCGGCATCCAGGCGTCGAGCTTGGCGCCCTTGAGCGCGTCGATGAGGCCGAAGATGAAGGAGATGACCATGACCGGGGCGACGATGCGCGTCTGCGAGCGCCACAGGCTGGCGCAGAAGCTCAGCGCCACCAGCACGATGCACGGCGGATAGATGGCGGTCAGTACCGGGATCGAGAACTGGATGAGCTTGGTCAGGCCCAGGTTCGACACCAGCAGCGAGAACGCCGCAAGGATGATCACCAGGCTGCGGTACGACAGCGGCAGGATACGGCAGAAGTACTCGGCGCAGGCGCAGGTCAGGCCCACGGCGGTAACCAGGCAGGCCAGCGCGATCAGCACGGCCAGGAAGGTGCTGCCCAGCGAGCCGAAGGTGTGCTGCACGTAGGCGTGCAGGACGGCGGCGCCGTTGCTGGCGCCAGCGGCGATGTCATGGCTGCCCGCGCCCAGGCGGAACAGGCTGATATACACCAGCGCCAGGCCTACACCGGCGATCAGGCCGGCGATGATCGCGTAGCGGGTGATCAGGCGCGGCGACTGCACGCCACGGGAACGGATCGCGTTGACGATGACGATGCCGAAGACCAGCGCTCCGAGGGTGTCCATGGTCAGGTAGCCATTGACGAAGCCCTGGGAGAACGCGGCGGCCTGGTAGGCCGGTTCCGCGGTGCCGATGGGGCCGGCCGGCAGCATGAAGGCGGCGATGCCCAGGGCGGCCAAGGCGATGATCTTCAGCGGCGCGAGGAAGCGGCCGACGGTATCGAGCAGCTTGCCCGGATACAGCGAGATCACCAGCACCACCAGGAAGTACACCAGGCTGTAGAGGAACAGCGGCAGAGCGCCCTCCCCGGTCAGCGGCGCCAGGCCTACCTCGAAGGAGACGGTAGCGGTGCGCGGGGTGGCGAACAGCGGTCCGACCGACAGGTAGCAGACAGCCGCCAGCAGCCCGCCGGCGATGCGGCCGATCGGGTGGCTGAGGGTATCCATCGCCCCGCCGACCTTGGCCAGCGCTACGACGGTGATCACCGGCAGGCCAACCGCGGTGATCAGGAAGCCCAGCGCCGCCATCCAGACATGCGGACCGGACTGCAGGCCCACGATCGGCGGGAAGATGATGTTGCCCGCCCCGACGAACAGGGCGAAGGTCATAAAACCAAGTGCCAGGATGTCCTGGCCTTTCAAAACGTTCATGAAGGGAAATACCACAGTGCTGAAACGGTTTCGTGGTCTCCCAGGGCACAACGACCGTACAGACGTGACAAAGCCGCATCGAACGGGATTGGCTGACTCACTTGGGGCGAGCCTGCGCATCCTGTGATGCTGCTGTCATTCCGGTACGGAGGATTGTTCTTGGAAGTCCGATAGCAGAGGTTTTCCATGAGCTCGTGGCCCGGTTGCATCCTGCATGCTGGTGACGCGCCATCCATGACGGTCAGGAATCGCCGCCGCTTCCGGGTAGGAGGTGACGGTGAGCGAGCCTTCCCTTGTGGGGAACGCGACGCTTCAGATAGTTGCTAGCCTAACGATCCATTCCGATGAACTGCACTGACGTACGTCAGATAGTCCGCGGAATGAACGGGAGTGTCGCCTGATCGAAACTTTGTGCGATGCAGGCAAAATGACAGAGGCCACCCGAAGGTGGCCCCTGCACAGCTAACGGTCGGTAAGCGAGACGCTTACTTGACCGCCCAGCCGGTCAGCTCGGCCAGGGCCTTGCCGATGTCAGCCAGGGAACGCACGGTTTTCACGCCAGCGTCCTGCAGGGCAGCGAACTTCTCGTCCGCAGTGCCCTTGCCACCGGAGATGATGGCGCCCGCGTGGCCCATGCGCTTGCCGGGCGGTGCGGTAACACCAGCGATGTAGGACACCACCGGCTTGGTCACGTTGGCCTTGATGTAGGCAGCCGCTTCTTCTTCAGCCGAACCACCGATTTCGCCGATCATGACGATGGCTTCGGTTTTCGGGTCTTCCTGGAACAGCTTCAGGATGTCGATGAAGTTGGAGCCCGGGATCGGGTCACCACCGATGCCCACGCAGGTGGACTGGCCGAAGCCGGCGTCGGTGGTCTGCTTCACGGCTTCGTAGGTCAGGGTGCCGGAACGCGACACGATGCCTACCTTGCCCGGCAGGTGGATGTGACCCGGCATGATGCCGATCTTGCACTCGCCGGGAGTGATCACGCCCGGGCAGTTCGGGCCGATCAGGCGTACGCCCAGTTCGTCGCACTTGACCTTGGCTTCCAGCATGTCGATGGTCGGGATGCCTTCGGTGATGCAGACGATCAGCTTGATGCCGCCGAAGGCCGCTTCCAGGATCGAGTCCTTGCAGAACGGAGCCGGAACGTAGATGACCGAGGCGTCGGCGCCGGTGGCTTCTACAGCTTCCTTGACGGTGTTGAACACCGGCAGGCCCAGGTGGGTGGTACCGCCCTTGCCGGGGGTCACGCCGCCAACCATCTTGGTGCCGTAGGCGATGGCTTGTTCGGAGTGGAAGGTACCCTGCGAGCCGGTGAAGCCCTGGCAGATGACTTTGGTGTCTTTATTGATCAGGACGCTCATTACTTACCCTCCGCGGCCTTGACGACTTGCTGGGCAGCGTCGGTCAGGCTGGTCGCCGCGATGATGTTCAGACCGCTCTCGGCCAGGACCTTGGCGCCGAGGTCGGCGTTGTTGCCTTCCAGACGAACGACAACCGGGATTTTCACGCCGACTTCTTTCACGGCGCCGATGATGCCTTCGGCAATCATGTCGCAGCGAACGATGCCGCCGAAGATGTTCACCAGAACGGCAGCGACGTTGCTGTCGGACAGGATGATCTTGAACGCTTCGGTCACGCGCTCTTTGGTCGCACCGCCGCCAACGTCGAGGAAGTTGGCCGGCTTGCCGCCGTGGAGGTTGACGATGTCCATGGTGCCCATGGCCAGGCCAGCGCCGTTGACCATGCAGCCGATGTTGCCTTCCAGCGCGACGTAGTTCAGTTCCCACTTCTGCGCATGGGCTTCACGAGCGTCGTCCTGGGACGGGTCGTGCATGGCGCGCAGCTTGGGCTGACGGTACATGGCGTTGGAGTCGATGTTGATCTTGGCGTCCAGGCAGTGCAGGTTGCCGTCTTTCTTGATCACCAGCGGGTTCACTTCCAGCAGCGCCAGGTCGTAGTCCTGGAACAGCTTGGCCAGGCCAACGAAGATGTGGGTGAACTGCTTGATCTGGTCGCCCTTCAGGCCCAGCTGGAAGGCCAGCTCGCGGCCCTGGAACGGCTGAGCGCCAACCAGCGGATCGATGGTGGCCTTCAGGATCTTCTCAGGGGTCTCGTGCGCAACTTTCTCGATGTCCACGCCACCTTCGGTGGAGGCCATGAAGACGATGCGACGGCTGGAACGGTCGACAACGGCGCCGAGGTACAGCTCCTTGTCGATGTCGGTGCAGGATTCCACCAGGATCTTGCTGACCGGCTGGCCGTTGGCGTCAGTCTGGTAGGTCACCAGACGCTTGCCCAGCCAGTTGGCGGCGAACGCCTTGGCGTCCTCTTTGCTCTTGACCAGCTTCACACCGCCCGCTTTACCGCGGCCACCAGCGTGTACCTGGGCCTTAACGACCCACTCGGTACCACCGATCTTTTCACAGGCTTCTGCGGCCTCTTCGGGTGTGTCGACGGCGAAGCCCTTGGATACGGGCAGGCCGTACTCAGCGAACAGCTGCTTACCCTGATATTCGTGGAGATTCATGCTTGTCTACCGTTTTCGTCTTGGGTATTGCGCATAAGGCGCGGCGCTCGTGGCACCACGCCACCTGTGACCGAGTCCCCTCAGGGGAGAAACGATCCGGCGGAGTGGACGGCAGCCCCTCGCAAAAGACTGCCGCCCTCCCCGCCGTGGTCCCGTTCCTTAGCGCTTCTTGCGGTTGGCGATGTGGATGGCGTGGCCATTCACTGCCAGGGCCGCTTCGTGCAGCGCTTCGGACAGAGTCGGGTGGGAGAAGACCATCATGCCCAGGTCTTCGGCACTGGTGCCGAATTCCATGCCGATCGCGCCCTGCTGAACCAGCTCGGCGGCGCTCGGGCCGATCACGTGGACGCCCAGTACGCGGTCGGTCTTGGCATCGGCGATGACCTTGACCAGGCCGGTGGTATCGTTGGCAGCCATGGCGCGGCCGCTGGCGGCGAACGGGAAGGTGCCGACGTTAACTTCAACGCCTTCGCCCTTGAGCTGCTGCTCGGTCTTGCCGACCCATGCGATTTCCGGGTGGGTGTAGATCACCGACGGAATCAGGTCATAGTTCATCTGAGCCTTGTGGCCGGCGATGCGCTCGGCAACCATCACGCCCTCTTCCGAGGCCTTGTGCGCCAGCATGGCGCCGCGGACCACGTCACCGATGGCGTAGACGCCCGGAACGCTGGTCTTGCAGTGGTCGTCGACGAAGATGAAGCCGCGCTCATCCATGGTCACGCCGCTGTCGGCGGCCAGCAGGTCGGTGGTCACCGGGCGACGGCCCACGGCCACGATCAGCTTGTCGAAGGTTTCCTTCTGCTCGCCGTTGGCGTCGGTGAAGGTTACGGTGACTTGCTTCTTCTTCACTTCCGAACCGGTGACGCGGGCGCCCAGGCGGATGTTCAGACCTTGCTTGGTCAGGACCTTCAGGGCTTCCTTGGCGACCTGCTCGTCGGCGGCCGGGAGGAACTTGTCCAGGGCTTCCAGAACGGTGACTTCAGCACCCAGGCGAGCCCAGACCGAACCCAGTTCCAGACCGATGACGCCGGCGCCGATCACGCCCAGCTTCTTCGGTACGCTCTGGAATTCCAGGGCGCCGGTGGAGTCGACGATGACGTCGTCGGTCAGCGGGGCCGGCGGGATTTCAACCGGCTTGGAGCCCGAAGCGATGATGATGTTCTCGGCTTCCAGGACCTCGACCTTGCCGTCCAGGCCGGTCACTTCGACCTGCTTGTTGGCCAGGACCTTGCCGTGGCCTTCGAAGGAGGTCACGCCGTTGGCCTTGAACAGGGTGGCGATACCGCCGGTCAGGTTCTTAACGATGTTGGCCTTGCGGGCAACCATCGCCGGAACGTCCATCTTCACGCCGCCAGTGGAGATACCGTGGACCTCAAAGCCCTCTTTGGCTTCCTTGTACTTCCAGGAGCTGTCCAGCAGTGCCTTGGACGGAATGCAGCCTACGTTCAGGCAGGTACCGCCGAGGGCAACCTTGCCCTCTTTACCGATGTACTTCTCGATGCAGGCGGTCTTCAGGCCGAGTTGGGCGGCACGGATGGCGGCTACATAACCGCCGGGGCCGGCGCCAATCACAACCACGTCGAATTTCTGGCTCATATCTCAATCCTTATTCCGGTGAAGCGGACGGCCCCTCTCGGGGCCGTCGTGTAGTACGGGGCCGTCGTGTGAATTGACGAATCAGACGTCCAGCAGCAGGCGAGCCGGATCTTCCAGCAGATCCTTCATGGTGACCAGGAAGCTTACCGCTTCCTTGCCGTCGATCATGCGGTGATCGTAGGACAGCGCCAGGTACATCATCGGCAGGATTACCACCTGGCCGTTAACGGCCATCGGGCGCTCCTGGATCTTGTGCATGCCGAGGATGGCGGTCTGCGGCGGGTTGACGATCGGAGTCGACAGCAGGGAACCGAATACGCCACCGTTGGAAATGGTGAAAGTACCACCGGTCATGTCTTCGATGGACAGCTTGCCGTCTTTGGCTTTCTTGCCGAAGGTGGCGATGCCGTTCTCGATCTCGGCCAGGCTCATGAACTCGGCGTTACGCAGTACCGGAACGACCAGACCGCGGTCGCTGGATACGGCGACACCGATGTCCTGGTAGCCGTGGTAGACAATGTCGTTGCCGTCGATCGAGGCGTTGACGCCCGGGAAGCGCTTCAGGGCTTCGGTGGCGGCCTTGACGAAGAAGGACATGAAGCCCAGGCGAACGCCGTTGTGCTTCTTCTCGAACAGGTCCTTGTACTTGTTGCGCAGGTCCATGATCGGCTTCATGTTGACTTCGTTGAAGGTAGTCAGCATGGCCATGGAGGACTGGGCTTCGACCAGACGCTCGGCAACCTTGGCGCGCAGGCGGGTCATCGGCACGCGCTTCTCAACGCGATCGCCAGCGGCGAACACCGGAGCTTCGGCGGCCGGAGCGGCAGCCTTGGCAACCGGCGCAGCAGCCGGGGCATTCTTCTTGGCTTCAACGGCAGCGACGACGTCTTCCTTGGTGACGCGACCGCCCTTGCCGGTGCCGGCCAGGCTGTTCGGGTCGATGCCGTTTTCTTCGGCGAGCTTGCGAGCGGCCGGCGACAGGATGTTGTCGTCAGCGGCAGCAGCCGGGGCAGCGGCGGCCGGGGCGGCAGCCGGAGCTGCGGCAGCAGCCGGAGCGGCAGCGGCGGCACCGCCTTCGCTCAGCTTGCCCAGTAGTTCGTTGGAGAGAACGGTGTCGCCCTCGCCCTTGACGATCTCAGCCAGGACGCCATCAGCCTCGGCGAGCACTTCGATCACGACCTTGTCGGTTTCGATGTCGACGATCAGTTCGTCACGCTTGACGGCCTCACCGACCTTCTTGTGCCAGGTTGCAACGGTGCCGTCGGCAACCGATTCCGGGAAGGTTGGGGCTTTGATTTCGATAGCCATTATGTGTGTTTCCTTAAATTCGGTATCAACTGCGCGTTGGCGTTAAACGGTGAAGGCGTCCTGCAGCAGTTTTTCCTGCTGCTCGGCGTGCATCGAAGCGTAGCCGCAAGCCGGAGCTGCGGAGCCTTCGCGGCCCGCGTATTCCAGGTTGAGACCTTTCTTGTGCGCGGCGATGACACGACGCATGTGGTGCTGCGAGCAGTACCAGGCGCCCTGGTTCATCGGCTCTTCCTGGCACCAGACGATGTGCTTGAGGTTCTTGTACTGCGACAGCACCTCGGCCAGATCGTCTTCCGGGAACGGATAGAGCTGCTCCAGACGCACGATCGCGACGTCCTCGCGGCCTTCCGCACGGCGCTTCTCCAGCAGGTCGTAGTACACCTTGCCGCTGCACAGCACGATGCGGTCGACCTTCTTCGGATCCAGGTTGTCGATCTCGCCGATCACGGTCTGGAACGAGCCGTTGGCCAGATCTTCCAGGGTCGAGATGGCCAGCTTGTGACGCAGCAGCGACTTCGGAGTCATCACGATCAGCGGCTTGCGCAGCGGACGGATCACCTGACGACGCAGCATGTGGTAGACCTGGGCCGGAGTAGTCGGCACGCAGACCTGGATGTTCTGCTCGGCGCACAGTTGCAGGTAACGCTCCAGGCGCGCGGAGGAGTGCTCCGGACCCTGGCCTTCGTAACCGTGCGGCAGCAGCATGGTCAGACCGCAGAGGCGCTGCCACTTGGTCTCGCCGCTGGTGATGAACTGGTCGATCACGACCTGCGCACCGTTGGCGAAGTCACCGAACTGGGCTTCCCAGATCACCAGCGCGTTCGGCGTGGTGGTGGCGTAGCCGTATTCGAAGGCCAGTACGGCTTCTTCCGAGAGGTAGGAGTCGTACAGGCTGACGCGCGGCTGGCCGTCGAACAGGTGAGCCAGCGGAATGTAGACCGAGTCGTCCTTCTGGTTGTGCAGCGCAGCGTGGCGGTGCGAGAAGGTGCCGCGGCCGACATCCTGACCGGTCATGCGCACCGGGTGACCTTCGAACAGCAGGGTGGCGTAGGCCAGGTTCTCGGCGAAGCCCCAGTTGATGGGCATGCCGCCGGCAGCCATCTTCGCGCGGTCTTCGTAGATCTTCTGCACCTGACGCTGCATGACGAAGCCGTCCGGAGTTTCCAGCAGCTTGGCGGACAGATCCTGCAGGGTCTTCAGGTCGAAGCGGGTGTCGTGACGCGCGGTCCAGGCATGGCCCACGTACGGACGCCAGTCGACGAAGAGCTCCTTGTTGGGCTCCTTCACCAGGCTCTTCACCACGTGCTGGCCGTTGTCGAGAGCGTCGCGGTATTCGTCGACCTTCTCCTGGGCCTGCGCGGCAGTCTGCACGCCCGCGGCGATCAGCGCGTCGGCGTAGATGTCGCGAGTGGTGCGCTGCTTGGCGATCTGCTGGTACATCAGCGGCTGGGTGCCGCTCGGTTCGTCGGCCTCGTTGTGGCCGCGACGGCGGTAGCAGACCAGGTCGATGACCACGTCACGCTTGAACTGCATGCGGTAGTCGACGGCCAGCTGGGTCACGAACAGGACCGCTTCCGGATCGTCGCCGTTCACATGGAAGATCGGCGCCTGGATCATCTTGGCCACGTCGGTCGCGTACTCGGTGGAACGAGCATCGTCCTGGCGGCTGGTGGTGAAGCCTACCTGGTTGTTGATCACGATGTGGATGGTGCCGCCCGTCTTGTAAGCACGGGTCTGGGACATCTGGAAGGTCTCCATGACCACGCCCTGCCCCGCGAAAGCGGCATCGCCGTGGATGGAGATCGGCACGACCTTGTCGCCACTGCCGTCCTTACGACGATCCTGACGGGCGCGTACCGAGCCCTCGACCACCGGGGAAACGATTTCCAGGTGCGAGGGGTTGAACGCCAGGGCCAGGTGGACTTCGCCACCGGTGGTCATGACGTTGGAGGAGAAGCCCTGGTGGTACTTCACGTCGCCGGAGCCCAGCTCGACCAGCTTCTTGCCTTCGAACTCGTCGAAGAGGTCGCGCGGGTTCTTGCCCAGGGTGTTGACCAGGACGTTCAGACGGCCACGGTGGGCCATGCCGATGACGATTTCCTTGACGCCGTAGGAGCCGGAGCGCTGGATGATCTCGTCGACCATCGGAATCAGGCTCTCGCCGCCTTCCAGGCCGAAACGCTTGGTGCCCGGGTACTTGGTGCCCAGGTACTTCTCCAGGCCTTCGGCAGCGGTCAGGCGCTCCAGCAGGTGGGAACGGGCGTCGGCGGAGTACGCCGGACGGCCACGCACGCTTTCCAGGCGCTGAGCGAACCAGTGGCGCTGCTCGGAATCGACGATGTGCATGAACTCGGCGCCGATGGTGCTGCAGTAGGTCTGCTTCAGCGCATCGACGATTTCACGCAGGGTGGCTTCTTCCTTGCCGATGTAGAGCTCACCGGTACGGAAGGTGGTGTCGAGGTCTGCAGCAGTAAGCCCGTAGTGCTCCAGCGACAGGTCGGCGGGAGCGGTACGCACCCAGAGGCCCAGCGGATCGAGCTTCGCCGCCTGATGGCCGCGCAAACGGTATGCCAGGATCAGGCGCAGGACTTCGACCTGCTTCTTCTCGTGCTCGGTGCTTACGCTGCCAGCGGAAACAGGCGCAGCGCGGCGCTGGTTCTTGGCCAGGAGTACGAAATGATCACGGATGGAGGAATGCGAGACGTCGGGGGCGGGATTGCCGTCGGCGGGGAGCTTCTGGAAGTACGTGCGCCACTCTTCTGGCACAGCGTTCGGGTCGTGCAGGTAGAGCTCGTAGAGCTCTTCGACGTAGGCAGCGTTACCACCGGATAGATGGGCACTGTTCCACATCCGCTGCATTACGCTTTCGTGCATGCTTGGTCACCCTCGGTAAGGGGACTCCACCTGATGAAATCTCTGGCTTGAAGTCATACACAGCGACTTCTAGCCACCGATTCCCGCAGATAGTCCGGGTACCAGCCCGGATGCCCCTGCTGGTCATATATACGTTTTCAAGTCAGGACCCCCGCTTTGTGGGCTTGGGTCCGCAGTACTGCACCGCCGGATTGTTCCGGCGGTGCAGGTGTTGCTCTTGCAGTGACTCGTGGCTTGGGCCGCGAATCAGGTGCCGCTTTGCAGCAGCATGTTACGTACGTGGCCGATTGCCTTGGTCGGGTTCAGACCCTTCGGGCAGACGTTCACGCAGTTCATGATCCCGCGGCAGCGGAATACGCTGAACGGGTCATCCAGCGAAGCCAGACGCTCTTCGGTCTTGGTGTCGCGGCTATCGGCCAGGAAACGATAGGCCTGCAGCAGCGCAGCGGGACCGAGGAACTTGTCGGGGTTCCACCAGAAGGACGGGCAGGAGGTCGAGCAGCAGGCGCACAGGATGCACTCGTACAGACCGTCCAGCTTCTCGCGCTCTTCCGGGGTTTGCAGACGCTCGATGGCCGGAGCCGGAGTATCGTTCTGCAGGAACGGCTTCACCTTCTCGTACTGCTTGTAGAAGATGCTCATGTCGACGACCAGGTCACGGATCACCGGCAGGCCCGGCAGCGGACGCAGCACCAGCTTGCCGCCTTTCAGGCCAGCGGCCGACAGCGGAGTGATGCAGGCCAGACCGTTCTTGCCGTTGATGTTCATGCCGTCGGAACCGCAGACGCCTTCACGGCAGGAGCGACGGTAGGAGAAACCTTCGTCCTGTTCCTTGATCAGCGCCAGCACGTCCAGGACCATCACGTCCTTGCCGTCGGTATTGACCTGGAAGTCCTGCATGTAGGGCGCAGCGTCCTTCTCAGGGTTGTAGCGGTAAACACTCACTTGCAACATGGCGGGCACCCTTAGTAAGTACGAACCTTGGGTTCGAATGCCGGAACAGTCTTCGGCGCGAAGTTGACGGCACGCTTGGCAACGCGCTTCTCACCCGGGAAGTACAGGGTGTGGCACAGCCAGTTCTCGTCATCGCGCTCCTCGAAGTCTTCGCGAGCATGGGCGCCGCGGGACTCTTTGCGATGCTCGGCGGCGATCGCGGTGGCTTCGGCCACTTCGAGGAGGTTCTGCAGTTCCAGCGCTTCGATACGCGCGGTGTTGAAAGCCTGGCTCTTGTCGTTGATCTTGACGTTCGCGATACGCTCACGCAGATCAGCCAGTTGAGCGATGCCCTTCTGCATGTATTCGCCGGTACGGAATACACCGAAGTAGTTCTGCATGCACGATTGCAGCTCGCGCTTGAGCGGGGCGACTTCTTCGCCGCTGGTGCGCTCGTTCACGCCATTCAGGCGCTTGAACGAAGCTTCCAGGTCGCTCTCGGAGGCGCCACGGTGCTCGATACCCTCTTTGAGGGCCTTTTCCAGGTGCAGACCGGTTGCGCGACCGAAGACCACCAGGTCGAGCAGCGAGTTGCCGCCCAGGCGGTTGGCGCCGTGTACCGATACGCAAGCCACTTCACCGACCGCGAACAGGCCTTCGACGATCTGGTCGTTGCCGTTGGCGTCCATGGTCAGGGCCTGGCCATGGATGTTGGTGGCAACGCCGCCCATCATGTAGTGGCAGGTCGGGATAACCGGGATCGGAGCAACGACCGGGTCGACGTGGGCGAAGGTCTTGGACAGTTCGCAGATGCCGGGCAGGCGGCTGTGCAGAACTTCCTCGCCGAGGTGGTCGAGTTTCAGCAGTACGTGGTCCTTGTTCGGGCCCACGCCGTTGCCGGCGATCACTTCCTTGACCATGGAGCGGGCAACCACGTCGCGGCCGGCCAGGTCCTTGGCGTTCGGAGCGTAACGCTCCATGAAGCGCTCGCCATGGGCGTTGATCAGGTAACCACCTTCACCACGGCAGCCTTCGGTGACCAGCACACCGGCGCCGGCGATGCCGGTCGGGTGGAACTGCCACATTTCGATGTCCTGGACCGGTACGCCAGCGCGCAGGGCCATGCCCACGCCGTCGCCGGTGTTGATCAGGGCGTTGGTGGTGGAGGCGTAGATACGGCCGGCACCGCCAGTGGCCAGTACCACGGCCTTGGAGCGGATGTAGACGGTTTCGCCGGTCTCGATGCAGATGGCGATGATGCCGACAACGTGACCGTCCTGGTTCTTCACCAGGTCGACCGCGTACCACTCATTAAGGAAGGAGGTACCGTTCTTCAGGTTGGCCTGATAGAGGGTGTGCAGCAGCGCGTGACCGGTACGGTCAGCGGCGGCGCAGGTACGGGCAGCCTGACCACCCTTGCCGAAGTCCTTGGACTGGCCACCGAACGGACGCTGGTAGATGCGGCCCTGCTCGGTACGGGAGAACGGCAGACCCATGTGTTCCAGTTCGAACACGGCTTCCGGGCCGACGGAGCACATGTATTCGATCGCGTCTTGGTCACCGATGTAGTCGGAGCCCTTGACGGTGTCGTACATGTGCCAGCGCCAATCGTCGTTCGGGTCGGCCGAAGCGATGGCGCAGGTGATGCCGCCCTGGGCGGATACGGTGTGCGAACGGGTCGGGAAGACCTTGGTCACCACGGCAGTCTTGTGGCCGCCCTGGGCCAGTTGCAGCGCGGCACGCATGCCGGCGCCGCCGCCACCAACGATGATGGCGTCGAAGGAAAGAGTACGGTTGCTAGCCATGGATCAGTTACCCCAGAGAATCTGCACACCCCAGACGAAGAATGCGAACATGGCCATGCCGCATACTGCCTGGACGAGGAAACGCACGACGGTCGCGGCTTTGCCGAGGGCCATCGGAGTCAGGTAGTCGGTAGTGATGGTCCACATGCCGACCCACGCGTGCACGCTCAGGGCAACCAGCGTCAACAGGCTGAAGATTTTTATCAGGCTGTGGGAGAACAGACCATGCCACTCCGCGTACGAGATGTTCGGGTGCGCGACGAGGTAGCCCAGCAGGAACAGAACATAAGCCGCGAGAACGACCGCGGAAACGCGTTGAGCCATCCAGTCATAGAGGCCGGAACGCGAGAAGTTAGTGACGTTAGTTACCATACCCAGACCCCCGCCAGAACGATCAGTACCACTGCAACAGCGAGTACGATTTTCGAACCACGCTTACCGCCTTCCAGCGTTTCACCGACACCCGCGTCCATGACGAGGTGACGAACACCAGCTACCAGGTGGTACAGCAGCGCAGACAGCAGGCCCCAGATCACCAGTTTGGCCAACGGATTGGCCAGACACGCCTTCACCTGCTCGAAGCTTTCTTCCGATGCGAGGGACTTGTCGAGTGCGAACAGCAGCACGGCAATGCCCACGAACAGGATGACGCCAGAGATGCGGTGGAGAATGGACGTGTAAGCGGTGACAGGGAGTTTGATGGTCCTTAGGTCTAGGTTTACAGGTCGTTTGCTATTCACGGCTTTTTTCACACTGAGAGCCCTTTAGGAGCAGGGCTAGTTGTCGGGAGGTGCACTTGTCAGGTACCCATCACCTTCGGGAGTGACAACCACCAATCAAGCAAGGCCGGACGGCCCTTGGCGGCTGGTCGCCGAGTATAGACAGTTAGGCCCCTAATGACAACGGAAAGACCTCCACCTAAGGACTAATTGCCGCACCCCCCTAAAAGGCGTAAACAGGCAATTTTTTTCGCCAAAACAGAGGCTTGGAGGAGCCGATCTCGTCCGATTGTGCAAATTGACATTCGGATTTATCTCTCTATAGTGGTGCGGGCCCTGCGTGGGGGGTCGTACAGATGATTTCAAGCATAAATAGGAGGCCTACATGGCTGACAAAAAAGCGCAGTTGATCATCGAGGGCGCAGCCCCCGTCGAACTGCCTGTCCTCTCCGGCACGCTGGGTCCCGACGTTGTCGATGTTCGCGGCCTGACCTCCACCGGCCACTTCACTTTCGACCCCGGCTTCATGTCCACCGCCTCCTGCGAGTCGAAGATCACCTTCATCGATGGTGATAAAGGTGTCCTGCTGCACCGTGGCTACCCGATCGAGCAGCTCGCCGAGAACTCCGACTACCTGGAAACCTGCTACCTGCTGCTCAAGGGCGAACTGCCCACCGCCGAGCAGAAGGAGCAATTCGTCGGCACCATCAAGAACCACACCATGGTTCATGAGCAGCTGAAGACCTTCTTCAACGGCTTCCGCCGTGATGCGCACCCGATGGCCGTAATGTGCGGCGTGATCGGTGCCCTCTCCGCCTTCTATCACGACTCCCTGGACATCAATAATCCGAAGCACCGGGAAGTCTCGGCACATCGCCTGATCGCCAAGATGCCGACCATCGCCGCCATGGTGTACAAGTACTCCAAGGGCGAGCCGATGATGTATCCGCGCAACGACCTGAACTATGCAGAAAACTTCCTGCATATGATGTTCAACACTCCTTGCGAGACCAAGCCGATCAGCCCTGTGCTGGCCAAGGCCATGGACCGCATCTTCATCCTGCACGCCGACCACGAGCAGAACGCCTCCACCTCCACCGTACGCCTGGCGGGCTCCTCGGGGGCCAACCCGTTCGCCTGTATCGCCTCGGGCATTGCCGCCCTGTGGGGCCCGGCTCACGGCGGTGCGAACGAAGCCGTTCTGCGCATGCTGGACGAGATCGGTGACGTATCGAACATCGAGAAGTTCGTGGCCAAGGCCAAGGACAAGAACGATCCGTTCAAGCTGATGGGCTTCGGCCACCGCGTGTACAAGAACTTCGACCCGCGCGCCAAGGTCATGAAGCAGACCTGCGACGAGGTTCTCCAGGAGCTGGGCATCAACGACCCGCAGCTGGAACTGGCCATGAAGCTGGAAGAAATCGCCCGCCACGATCCCTACTTCGTGGAGCGCAACCTCTACCCGAACGTGGACTTCTACTCCGGCATCATCCTGAAGGCCATCGGTATTCCGACCAGCATGTTCACCGTGATCTTCGCCCTGGCACGTACCGTGGGCTGGATCTCGCATTGGCAGGAAATGCTCTCCGGTCCGTACAAGATTGGCCGTCCGCGCCAGCTGTACACCGGCAGCGCCCAGCGCGACTTCGTGTCCCTCAAGGACCGCAAGTAAGCGCCACGGCGTAAAGAAAAGGCCGCCTTCGGGCGGCCTTTTTATTGCTTTGGCGGGAAACCCCTCCTGTAGGAGCGAGCTTGCTCGCGAACAGGGCTCCCGGCGACACCAGCATCAAGCGGCTCGCGAGCAAGCTCGCTCCTACGAAGAGCCGACCGACATGCTCCTACCGGGAAAGAAAAAGCCGCCCGAGGGCGGCTTTTCGTCTGGGCAAACAGCGCTTACTTCTTCTCGGCAACGCTGCGCAGGCCCTTCAGGGTGTTCATCGGCGCATCGACCACGAAGCTGTTGGCCAGCCAGGACGGAATGCTGCCGCCCGGTTCGGTCTGCACCTGGTAGGTCACCTCGGTCACGCCGGCAGCCTTGGGCACCAGCTTCCACTCGCCGATCAGTTTCGGCACGCGGATTTCACCCTTCTCTTCCGGAATGTAGGTCGGCTCGGCCTTCAGGTGGCGGATCAGGCCACCGTCGGCGGTCTTCTCGGTGGTCGCGTGGATCACCACGTCACGCCCGGTCACCGGCCACGGCATGTCGATCTTCGAGTAGGTCCAGGTGTCAGCGCCCTCGCTCTTGAGCAGACGCATCTCGCCGCAGGCGTGAATCCACTTGCAGGAGCCTTTGACGTCCTCCTGCAGGGCGCTGATGGTTGCCACGTCAGCCTTGATGTCGACGACGCCACGGTAGGCCTTGTACTTGGAGCCCGGCACGCTGCTCAGATAGACCTTGACGCCATCCTCGTCCTTGGCCAGCTGCCAGTCTTCCGCCATCGCGGTCCCGGCCAGCCCCATCACGGCAGTGGCCAGCAGGGTCATACGCAGTACACCACGCATCGTCATACCTCTCTTTATTCTTGGTTTGTCGGGCACGCTCGCCCTCGGAATCCGCGGTCTTGAGCGGAATGGGGCTCAGTATGGCCCCTAAAATCGTGACCTCCAAGTCACTCAGACCGCGGTGATCCGCTCCCATTCGGTGAGGATGCGCAGGGCCTGCTCGTTGCTCTGGCCGCAGGCTTCGGGGTCGGCATCGAATGCCGAGCAGACGGCCGGCCGGCGCGCATCGCCGAACAGCTTGCAGAGATTGCGCTCGTCCAGTTGCACGCAACGCACACCCGCCGGCTTGCCATCGGGCATACCGGGAATGGGCGAGGAAATCGACGGCGCGATGCAACAGGCGCCACAGCCGATACGGCACTGCATTCGGGGACTCTCGAGTCGGACATCCGCCCAGGCAGGACGGGATGGTGAAAATCGGGCGCCGAGGATATAGCCCGCCGCGCTTGCCGCCAAGCTGACCGGATCAGTGGCCCGGACCTTCCTGTCTCACCAAGCATCCATTAGGCTTCGCACACCTCTCAGATGGAGCTCTTCACCATGCCGGTCTGGCTGCAAACCACCTTTCTCCTGGTGCTTTCCAACCTGTTCATGACTTTCGCCTGGTACGGCCATCTGAAGACCCTCAACACCAAGCCGTGGATAGTCGCAGCGCTGGTCAGCTGGGGGATCGCGCTGTTCGAATACCTGTTGCAGGTACCGGCCAATCGCATCGGCTACACAGCACTATCGGTCGGACAACTGAAGATCATGCAGGAAGTGATCACCCTGGCGGTGTTCGTGCCGTTCAGCGTGTACTTCATGCAACAGCCGTTGAAGCTCGATTACCTGTGGGCCGGCCTCTGCCTGCTCGGCGCGGTGTACTTCATCTTCCGCGCCTGAGACCGAACGGGTGCCGCCGCTGGCGGCACCCTCCCCGCTCAGGACTGCGGGCCGTCCTTGAGACGGGTGATCAGGCTGGAGGTATCCCAGCGGCCGCCGCCAGCGGCCTGCACCTCGGCGTAGAACTGGTCCACCAGTGCAGTGACTGGCAACTGGGCGCCGTTGCGGCGCGCCTCGTCGAGCACCATGCCCAGGTCCTTGCGCATCCAGTCCACCGCGAAGCCGAAGTCGAAGCGCCCCTCCAGCATGCTCTGGTGGCGGTTCTCCAGTTGCCAGGACTGCGCCGCGCCCTTGCTGATCACTTCCATGGCAGCCATGCCATCGAGGCCCGCGCTGCGGGCGAAGTGCAGGGCTTCCGAGAGCCCCTGCAGCAAGCCGCCGACACAGATCTGGTTGACCATCTTGGTCAACTGGCCGCTGCCCACGGGCCCCATCAACCGCACCATCCGTGCGTAGGTGGCGATTATCGACTCGGCACGCTTGAAGATCAGCAGATCGCCACCGACCATCACCGTCAGCGCACCGTTCTCAGCCCCCGCCTGGCCTCCGGACACCGGCGCATCGAGGAAGCCCAGCTCGCGCTCCGCCGCCAGCACCGCGAGCTCGCGAGCGACCTGCGCCGACGCGGTGGTGTGATCGATCAGTACCGCGCCCGGCTGCATGCCCGCCAACGCGCCGTCCTCGCCCAGCACCACGCTGCGCAGATCGTCGTCATTGCCCACGCAGCACATCACGAACTCCGCCCATTGCGCCGCCTCGCAGGGCGTCGCCGCCGAGCTGCCGCCGAATTGTTCGACCCAGCGCGCCGCCCGTGACGCCGTACGGTTGTACACGCACACCTCGTGCCCCTCGCGCTGCAGATGGCCCGCCATGGGGTACCCCATCACACCCAGGCCGATGAAAGCGACTTTAGCCATGCCCTACCCCTCGCCATCGAAAGGCGCTGAGCCTAGCACAGCGGTTTGCCGGTCCTGAAAAGCCCTTCCATACTGCGGAGACCTTCATCCGCGAGCATCCACTATGCCCCACTGGCTGGTGATCGACCTGGAAGCCACCACCGAGGAAGGCGGCTGGCCGGTCGAGGAAATGGAGATCATCGAAATCGGCGCAACGCTCGTCGCCGAGGCCGACGGCCGCGAGCTGGATCACTTCCAGCGTTTCGTCCGGCCACAGCGCCGGCCGCTGCTGACCAGTTTCTGCCGCGAACTCACCCACATCAGCCAGGCCAACGTCGATGCGGCAGCGCCCTTGCGCGAGGTCTGGCCACAGTTCGAACGTTGGCTCGCGCAGCACAGCCCGCGCCTGGCCGGCTGGACCAGTTGGGGCGACTACGACCGCCACCAGCTTGAGATCGAATGGCGCAGGCAGAGCCTGGACAGCCACCTCGCCCGCGTGCCACACATCAACCTCAAGCAACGCTTCGCCGAGGCCCGCCAACTGAAACGCCCGGTCGGCTTGAATGCCGCATTGCACCTGGCCGGCCTGCACTTCCAGGGGCAACAGCACCGCGCCCTGGAGGACGCCCGCAACACCGCCCGCCTGCTGCCGCTCGCCCTGCCGGTCACCAGCTGAATCCACGGTTCGCTGCCGACCGCACGGTCCCCTGCTGCGCCTCTAGTGACGCCGCCTGCGCCCTTGGGCATACTGGCCAGCCCTTTTTCACCCCTCTAGCAGGAGAAGCCCATGTTCAAGGTCAACGAGTACTTCGACGGCACCGTCAAATCCATCGCCTTCGACATGACCGCAGGCCCGGCCACCATCGGCGTGATGGCCCCCGGCGAATACGAATTCGGCACCAGCCAGCTGGAGGTGATGCACGTCGTCGCCGGCGCGCTGACCGTCAAGCTGCCGGGCAGCGACAACTGGGAAACCTTCGCCGCCGGCAGCAAGTTCACCGTGCCGGCCAACAGCAAGTTCCAGCTGAAGGTTGCCCAGGACACCGCCTACCTCTGCGAATACCGCTGAGTTCGGCACGTCATGAAAAAACCGGCCCTGATGGCCGGTTTTTTATGGCCCGTAATATCGAGGGCGAGCATGGCCTTGCAGGTGCCTGGATCAGACATCCTTCTCGCAATTGATCAGCCACGGCACCCCGAAGCGATCCTCCAACGAGCCGAACAGAACGGCCCAGAAGGTCTGTTCCAGCGGCATTGTCACCTTGCCGCCCTTGCTCAGGGCGTCGAAGATGCGCCGGGCCTCGGCCTTGCTATCGACATTGAGGGTGATCGAGCAGCCCTTCACCCCTTCGTATGTCCCGCATTGCGGCGATGCGTCCGAACCCATCAGCACGTGACCGTCCACCTCCAGGCGCACGTGGATGATGCGATTCTTCATTTCCGCCGGCATGTCTTCGCAGCCCGGCGCGTCGGAGAAGCGCATCAGCGCCGGCAGTTTGCCGTTCAGCACTTCGGCGTAATAACGGAAGGCTTCTTCGCAATTGCCGTTAAAGGTGAGGTAGGCATTCATCAACATGGTGGTTTCCTCCGATTTCAGGATTTGCGAGCGATCTGCTCGCGGATACGGTCTTCCTGCTCACGCAGTTCCGGGGTGAATTCGGCGCCGAAGTCCTCCGCCTCGAAAATCTGCCGGATCTCGATCTCCGACGGGCCGTCGAAGGGATTGGGGCAGCGCCTGACCCAGTCGATGCACTCCTGCAGCGAAGCGGTCTGGAAAATCCAGTAACCGGCGATCAGTTCCTTGGTCTCGGCAAAGGGACCGTCGACGACCGTACGCGAGGCACCGTCGAAGCGAACCCGTGCGCCCTTGGAGCTGGGTTGCAGCCCTTCCCCGGCGAGCATCACGCCGGCCTTGGCCAGCTCCTCGTTGTAGGCCCCCATTGCAGCGAGCAGCTCTTCCTTGGGCATCACACCGGCTTCGGATTCGGCGGTGGCCTTGACTATCACCATGAAACGCATGGCTTTTCTCCTCTTTGTATGGGTCATCGTGCGGCCGGGTATTCCCGGTTCCTGACGAGTAGTCGAAGGGCGCGCAGTGAAATCGACATCGGCCCGAAAAAATTTCGCGGCGTCTCGCAGGATGCCTGAGCATAGGCGGGAATGACCGGAACGCCCGGCCACCAGGAGGCGCGCGACAAAAGGCGAGAACCACCGCACGCGACGTGTCGCTCCCCCCATGCATCGGCCCCATGAATCCCACCGAGACAGACCAGCCTGCAGAGCCGTGGGCAGCGGAATTGCCGGAGCGTTCACCGAACCCGATGACAGGTCCGCGCCGACGACTGGACAGGCCCCGGTCCGCTCCCTAGATTGGAATGTTTTCCCAGTACAGGAAGCCTGCCCATGAGCCTGGAATCGGTTCGCGCCTTCTTCGCCGAAAAGGCCCCCGACATCGCCATCATCGAGCTGGAAACCAGCACCGCCACCGTCGCCCTGGCCGCCGAGGCCCATGGCGTCGAGCCGGGGCGGATCGCCAAGACCCTGTCCCTGCGGGTGGGCGAACGCACCGTGCTGGTGGTAGCCCGTGGCGATGCGCGGCTGGACAACCGCAAGCTCAAGGAGGCTTTGGGCGGCAAGGCCAAGATGCTCGGCGCCGAGGAAGTGGTGGAGCTGACCGGGCATCCGGTGGGCGGGGTTTGTCCGTTCGGGCTGGCCACGCCGCTGCCCGTGTATTGCGATGTGTCGCTGCAGGCATTCGACGAAGTGCTGCCGGCGGCCGGGGCGGTGCACAGCGCGGTGCGGATCGAGCCGCAGCGCCTGGCAGAGCTGGTGGCGGCGGATTGGGTGGATGTTTGCCAGGAATTGGCCTGATCGTCTTTGACGCCCATGACGTCTGATCTGTAGGAGCAACTGTCTTCTACCGGGTTAATCCCTGCCTGCGCTTCCCCCTCAGCCCAGCCCTCTCCCTCAGGGAGAGGGAGCCGTCCGTGCCGGCTGACACTACGGTTTCATCCTGCACCGAACAGTCCCCTCTCCCGCTTGCGGGAGAGGGTTAGGGTGAGGGGCCCTTGATCTTGTAGGAGCGGACTCTGTCCGCGATGCTTTTCGTTTGGGTGTTTCTGCGCCGCTTCGGCGTGCACTGAGAGATTTTGTTTCGCCCCCTCGGGCGACCTCCTTTGGCAAACGCCCCAAAGGAGGCAAAGGTCTTGCCCCGGACATCCGGTTTTTCGCTTGGGGCGAAAAATACCCTCGTTGAAGCAAAGTTTCAGGGGCGCGCCGCGAAGAGCCATCCCTGGCCCATCGCAGCTCTCGCGGCATCCATGCCGCTCAACCCCTGAAACTCCGCTTCAACGAGGCCTCCTGAACGGGGCGGTCGGAGTGCATGGACATTTCTCTGGAAATCTTCAGAGCCAAAGCCCAAGCCGGAGATATGGGCTCTTCGTAGGAGCGAGCTTGCTCGCGAACCGCCCAACGCCGACCATTCCCTTAATGGAGCGGGCCATGCTCGCGATCGCGGGCATGGCCCGCTCCTAGACCTGCTCCAGCACTGTTGCCCCAGCAACACCCACCCAACACTTTGCTGTCCATCCAGCGCTCCAACTGTTGGACAAAAACACCAACTAATTGATTTATAAGTAATTTAATTTCCGGCACAGCTTGTGCAATGACCTCATCAGACACACCCGAACACCGGGTCGATTCATCTGCCGAGGTCGCTGTACTGCCATGCCCCAACTCCCCGTATCCGCCCACTACGACATCCGCGAACCCAACGCGCACCGGATCGGCTCCGACGCCGAAGCCCTCTCAGTCGCCCACAAGGTCGCCGCGTTCCTGCTCGAAGGCGCCGCCGAGCGCGACCGCAACCGTGAAGTCCCACCGGAAGTCGTCGAGGTCTATTCCAACAGCGGCCTGTGGGGGATCACCGTGCCGCGTGAATTCGGCGGCGCCGAGGTGTCCTACGCCACCCTGGCCGAAGTCATCGCCATCGTTTCCGCCGCGGACCCGTCGCTGGGGCAGATTCCGCAGAACCACTACTGCCTGCTGGAAGACATCCGCCTGCAGGGTAGCGACGAACAGAAGCGCTTCTTCTTCGACCTCGCGCTCAAGGGCAACCGCTTCGCCAACGCGCTGTCGGAAACCGGCGGCAAGAACGTCCAGGACATCCAGACTCGCCTGCGCCATGAGGGCGACAGCGTGGTGATCGACGGCCGCAAGGGCTACTGCACCGGTTCGCTGTACGCCCACTGGATCGGCGTGCTGGGCCTCGACGAGCAGAACAACGCCCAGCTCGCCTTCGTCCCGCGCGGCACGCCGGGCCTTGTCATCGTCGACGACTGGGCCAGCATCGGCCAGCGCACCACCTCCAGCGGTACCGTGCTGGTGGAAGGCCTGCGCGTGCCGGCGTTCAATGTCTTCCCGACCCACCGCTCCTATGACGTGCCGACCCTGGCCGGCCCGTTCGCCCAGATCACCACCGCCGCCATCGACGCCGGCATCGCCCGCGCGGCACTGCGCGACACCATTGCCTTCGTCCGTGAGCAGGCGCGCCCGTGGATCGACGCCGGCGTGGAAAAGGCCAGCGAAGACCCGCTGACCATCATCCAGGTCGGTGAACTGGGCATCCGCATCGAAGCCGCCGACGCCCTGCTGGAACGCGCCGGCAAGGTGATGGACGCCGCCCGCCCGGCGCCCGACGAAGACAACGTCGCTCGCGCCTCGGTCGCCGTGGCCAAGGCCAAGGTACTGACCACCGAAGTCGCCATCGACGCCACCAACAAGCTGTTCGAGCTGGGCGGCACCCGTTCCACCCTCGCCCGCCACGGTTTCGACCGCCACTGGCGCAACGCCCGCGTGCACACCCTGCACGACCCGGTGCGCTGGAAGTACCACCTGGTCGGCAACTGGCTGCTCAACGACAAGCGCCCACCGCGCCACGACTGGAACTGAGGAGGCGCGATGAGCAAGCAGATCCGCCTCAACGCCTTCGCGATGAACTGCGTCGGCCACCTGTCGCCCGGCCTCTGGCGCCACCCGCGCGACCAGCAGGCCGCGCGCTATACCGACATCCACTACTGGATCGAGCTGGCGAAGACCCTCGAAAGGGGCAAGATCGACGGGCTGTTTCTCGCCGATGTGCTGGGCGTGTATGACGTCTACCATGGCAACGCCGACGCGGCGCTGTCCGCCGGCGCGCAGGTGCCGGCCAACGACCCGCTGCAGATCGTTCCGGCCATGGCCGCGGCCACCGAGCACCTGGGTTTTGGCATCACAGCTTCGGTGTCCTTCGAGCACCCGTTCCCCTTCGCCCGGCGCATTTCCACGCTGGACCACCTGACCCGTGGCCGCGCCGGCTGGAACATCGTCACCTCCTACCTCAACAGCGGCGCGCGCAACCTGGGGCTGAAGCAGCAGCTCAACCACCAGCAACGCTACGCCCTGGCCGAGGAATACCTGGAGGTCTGCTACAAGCTCTGGGAGGCCAGCTGGGACGACGACGCGGTGGTCGCCGACCGCGCCAGCGGCGTCTACGCCGACCCGCGCAAGGTGCACCCCATCGAACACAAGGGCGAGCACTTCGAAGTGCCTGGCTTCCACCTCAGCCAGCCGTCGCCGCAACGCACCCCGGTGCTGTACCAGGCCGGTGCGTCGAGCCGAGGCAAGGCCTTCGCCGCCGGCAACGCCGAATGTGTGTTCGTCGCCGCGCCGACCAGGCGTATCCTCCGCGACCAGGTGGCCGACCTGCGCCGCCTCGCCGTAGAAGCGGGCCGCCAGCCGGGCGACGTGCTGGTGCTGAACCAGCTCACCGTGATCGTCGCGCCCACCGACGAGGAGGCCCTGGCCAAACTGGAAGACTACCGCCAGTACAGCGACCGCGAAGGCGCCCTGGCGCTGGTCTCCGGCTGGACCGGCATCGACTTCGGCGAGTACGCACCAGACCAGGTGTTGCGCCACGTACAGAGTGACGCCATCCAGTCCGCGGTGGACGCCTTCAGCGCCGCCGACCCGCAGCGCCAGTGGACCGCCGCCGAGATCGCCGACTACTGCGCCCTCGGCGGCGACGGCCCGCTGCTGGTGGGTTCGCCGCAGACCGTGGCGGACCAGCTGCAGGCCTGGGTCGAGGAAACCGACGTCGACGGCTTCAACCTCTCCAGTCTGGTGGCGCCGGAAACCTTCGTCGACATCGTCGACCTGCTGGTGCCCGAGTTGCAGGCACGCGGGCTGTTCAAGCGCGAGTACGAGCAAGGCACCCTGCGCCACAAGCTGTTCGGCCAGGGCGACCGCCTGCGCGCGCCGCACCGTGCGGCGAAGCTTCGCCGGGGTAAACAGTGATGGACGGCTGGTTCCGCAACCTCGACTGGCACGACCTCGGCCAGGCCTGCCTGGACACCCTCGCCATGCTCGGCGGCGCGCTGGCCTTTACCGTGCTGCTGGGCCTGCCGCTGGGCGTGCTGCTCTACCTCACCGGCAAGCGCCAGCTGCATGAGAAACCCGGCCTGTACCGTGCGCTGTCGGTGGTGGTGAACATGCTGCGCTCGCTGCCGTTCATCATCCTGCTGATCGTGCTGATCCCGGTCACCACGCTGGTCACCGGCACCTCGCTGGGCGTGCCCGGCGCCATCCCGCCGCTGGTGGTGGGCTGCACGCCGTTCTTCGCGCGGCTGGTGGAAACCGCCCTGCGCGAAGTCGACCGTGGCCTGGTGGAAGCCACCCAGGCGATGGGCGCCAGCACCTGGCAGATCATCTGGCACACGCTGCTGCCGGAGGCGCGCACCGGGCTGATCGCTGCCGTGACGGTCACCGCCATCGTGCTGGTGGACTACACCGCGATGTCCGGCGTGATCGGCGGCGGCGGCCTGGGCGACCTGGCCATCCGCTTCGGTTACCAGCGCTTCCAGACCGACGTGATGATCATCACCGTCGCCCTGCTGATCCTGCTGGTGCAGGCGCTGCAGATGAGCGGCGACCGCCTCGTCGCGCGCTACACGCGGCGCTGAATTCCCCGCCCACTCCCCGCCCGGGAGCGGCACTTGCGATCCAGCCGCCGGCAGCCGGCCCCGCTGCCAACAAGGCCCCACGTCCACCCCACGACGGCCCACCCACTACTGCAACTTTCTAAACTAGCCACGGAGCAACACCCATGAAAAAGGCCATCGCCATCCTGGCGGCCGTCGTCGCCTTCTCCGCCCAGGCGGGGGAAAAACTCGTGGTCGGCGCCACCCCGGTGCCCCACGCCGAGATCCTCGAATTCGTCAAACCGGAACTGGCCAAGGAAGGCGTCGACCTGGACATCAAGGTCTTCACCGACTTCATCCAGCCCAACCTGCAACTCGCGCAGAAGAACCTCGACGCCAACTACTACCAGTACCGTCCGTTCCTCGATGACTTCAACAAGACCCGCCACACCGACCTGGTGCCGGTGGTGGGCATCCACATCGAGCCCTTCGGCGCCTACTCCACCAAGTACAAGTCCCTCGCCGAGCTGCCCGATGGCGCCAGCGTGGCCATCCCCAACGACCCGGTGAACACCGGCCGCGCTCTGGTGCTGCTGGCCGAGAGCGGCCTGATCAAGCTCAAGGACCCGAGCAATCCGCAGTCCACCGAGCGCGACATCACCGATAACCCCAAGCACCTGAAGATCCGTGAGCTGGAAGGCGCCCTGCTGGCCCGCGCGGTGAAGCAGGTGGACCTGGCCTTCATCTTCGCCAACTACGCGCTGGAAGCCGGCATCGACACCAAGAGCGCGCTGATCGTGGAGAAAGGCAAGGACCTGTATGCCGAGTTCCTCGTCGCACGCCCCGACAACATCCAGGACCCGGGCATCCAGAAGCTGGCCAAGGTGCTGAATTCGCCGGAGGTCCGCCAGTTCATCCTGACCCGCTACAAGGGCGAGATCGCGCCAGCGTTCTGATGCGAGATCGGGCGCGGGGGCGAAGCACCCTCTCCCCCCGCCCTCTCCCTGAAGGGAGAGGGAGCTATCTGAGCCGCCTGTGATCTCTGCTAGCACCTGCAACTGCACCACGCGCCTGGCCGGCTGAATCCGAGCTGGCAACGCACTCCGAACGGCCCCCTCTCCCTTCAGGGAGAGGGTTGGGGAGAGGGAGTCTCCCGAACAGCGATAACCACAGGAAACCGCATGACCAACGAATCCGCACCCAAGGACCTTCGTGACCAGGCGCCCCGGCTACTCCCGGCGCGCCGTATCGAGAACGATGCCCAGGCACTCGACGCCGCCCACGAAGTGGCCCGCCTGGCGAAACCCGGCGCCGCTGCCCGCGACCGCGAGCGCGCGCTGCCCTGGCGCGAGCTGGAGCATTTCACCGCCCTCGGCCTGGGCGGCATCAGCATTCCCCGCGAGTACGGCGGCGCGCAGGTTTCCTACGCCACCGTGGCCGAGGTATTCCGCGTGATCTGCGCCGCCGACCCGGCGCTGGGGCAGATTCCGCAGAACCAGTTCGGCCTGCTCAACGTCATCGACAACGTCGCCAGCGAGGCACAGAAGCGCGTGCTGTTCGGCGGTGTGCTCAGCGGTCGGCGCATCGGCAATGCCGGCCCCGAACGCAACACCCGCAACACCCTCGAACTCAAGGCACGTCTGGTTCGCAACGGCGAACACTTCCGCGTCAGCGGCGAGAAGTTCTATTCCACCGGCGCCCTGTTCGCCCACTGGGTCGCCGTGAAGGCCATCGACGAGCAAGGCCGTGCGGTGATGGGTTTCGTCGAGCGCGGCGTGGAAGGCCTGCGCATCGTCGACGACTGGTCCGGATTCGGCCAGCGCACCACCGCCAGCGGGACCGTGCTGCTGGACAATGTTCCCATCGCCGGCTCGCTGGTGATCCACAACGGCCGTCTGGCCGACGTGCCCAACATCCAGGGCGCGGTGTCCCAGCTGATCCAGGCCGCCATCGACGCCGGCATCGCGGCGAACGCCCTGGAAGATGCCATCGACTTCATCCGCACGCGCACCCGGCCCTTCATCGACGCGAACGTCGAGAACGCCAGCGAAGAACATTTCACCCTCTTCGAAATCGGCCGCCTGCAGGTCGAACTGCATGCCGCCGAAGCCCTGCTGGAGCGCGCCGGCCATGTGCTCGACGAAGTCAGCGCACGCCCCATCGACGACGAGTCCGCCGCCCGCGCGTCCATCGCGGTGGCCGAAGCCAAGGTGCTGACCACCGAGATCAGCCTGGCCGCCAGCGAGAAGCTCTTCGAGCTGGCCGGCAGTCGCGCCACCCTCGCCGAATTCAACCTCGACCGCCACTGGCGCAACGCCCGCGTGCACACCCTGCACGACCCGGTGCGCTGGAAGGTCCAGGCGGTCGGCGCCTACCACCTAAACGGCGCCCGCCCGGCGCGTCATTCCTGGATCTGAGGAGCGCCGATGAACAGCCTCGTTTTCACTAACCCAGAGCTGGCCAACCCCGTCCACATCATCCGCAGCGACGACGAAGCCCTGGAAGTCGCCCGCGCCCTGGCCGCCGACTTCCGCGAAGGCGCCATCGCCCGCGACCGTGAACGGCGCCTGCCGTGGGACGAACTGGAGCGTTTCAGCCGCTCCGGCCTTTGGGGCATCAGCGTGCCGCGCGAACATGGCGGCGCGGGCGTTTCCCGCGTCACGGTGGCCCGCGTGATCGCCATCATCTCCGCCGCCGATGGCTCGCTGGGGCAGATTCCGCAGAACCATTTCTACGCCGTCGAACTGCTGCGGGTGAACGGCAGCGAAGCGCAAAAGGCCCGCCTGTTCGCCGAAGTGCTGGCCGGCGTGCGCTTCGGCAACGCCCTGGCGGAAATCGGCACGCGCACCGCCCACGACCGCACCACCCGGCTCACGCGCGAGGACGGCCGCCTGCGTATTCACGGCCGCAAGTTCTATTGCACTGGTGCGCTCTACGCGCAGCGCATTCCGACCCTGGTGATCGATGACGATGGCGTGCAGCAGCTCGCCTTCATCGCCCACGATGCCCAGGGCGTGGAAGTGATCGATGACTGGTCCGGTTTCGGCCAACGCACCACCGGCAGCGGCAGCGTGGTGTTCGACGGCGCGCCGGTCGATGAGGACGATGTCGTGCCGTTCCAGAGCGCCTTTGAGCGCCCCACCACGGTCGGCCCCTTCGCGCAGATTCTCCACGCCGCCATCGACGTCGGTATCGCCCGTGGCGCCTACGAGGACGCGCTGGTGTTCCTGCGCGAGAAGGCGCGGCCATGGATCGATTCGGGCGTGGACAAGGCCAGCGACGATCCGCTGGCTATCAACGAAGTCGGCCGCCTGGCGATCCGCCTGCACGCCGCCGAAGCACTGCTGGATCGCTCGGGCCGCGTGCTCGATGCCGCCACTGCCGAGCCGACGGCCGAAAGCGTTGCCGCTGCGTCCATCGCCGTGGCCGAGGCGCGGGCGATCACCACCGAGGTCTCGCTGCTGGCCGGCAGCAAGCTGATCGAACTGGGCGGCAGCCGCGCCAGCCTCGCCGAGCTGGGCCTGGACCGCCACTGGCGCAATGCCCGCGTGCACACCCTGCACGACCCGGCGCGCTGGAAGTACTTCGCGGTGGGCAACTACTACCTCAACGGCAAGCTGCCGCCGCGTCGGGGGACGATCTGATGCTTCGTACCGAACACGCTTGTCGTAGGAGTGCTCTGCCCCGCACCGTGCCGGCTCTTCGTAGGAGCGAGCTCGCTCGCGAACAGCCCAAGCGCCAATCGGTTCGCGAGCAAGCTCGCTCCTACAGGGCATTTGCCAGCAAGGATTTCCCATGAGCCAGAAGCAGATTCTCCTCAACGCCTTCAGCATGAATTGCGTCGGCCACATCAACCACGGCCTGTGGACCCACCCGCGCGACCGCTCGACGGACTTCAACAAGCTCAGCCACTGGACCGACCTCGCTCGCCTGCTGGAAAAGGGCCTGTTCGACGGCCTGTTCCTCGCCGACATCCTCGGCGTCTACGACGTCTACCAGAACGGCATCGAGCTCACCGCCAAGGAGGCCATCCAACTGCCGGTGAACGATCCGCTGATGCTGGTCTCGGCCATGGCTGGCTCCACCCGGCACCTGGGCTTCGGCGTCACCGCCAACCTCACCTACGAGGCGCCCTACCCGTTCGCCCGCCGGCTCTCCACGCTGGATCACCTGAGCGACGGCCGCGTCGGCTGGAACATCGTCACCGGCTACCTGGAAAGCACCGCCCGCGCCATGGGCCAGGAGCGGCAGATCGACCACGACCGCCGCTACGACCGCGCCGATGAATACCTGGAAGTGCTCTACAAGCTCTGGGAAGGCAGCTGGGAAGACGACGCGGTGCTCGCCGACCGCCAGCGCCGCGTCTACGCGCAGCCAGGCAAGGTGCACAAGGTGCGGCACCACGGCGAGTTCTTCGATGTCGAGGGTTACCACCTCAGCCAGCCATCGCCACAGCGCACGCCGTTGCTGTTCCAGGCCGGTGCATCCAATCGCGGGCTGGCCTTTGCCGCCCGCCACGCCGAGTGCGTCTTCGTCTCGGCGCAGACCCGCGAAGCCACCCGCGTGCTGGTGGATCGCATCCGCCAGGCGGCGGTCGACGCCGGCCGCCGCCCGGACGACATCAAGGTGTTCATGGGCATCAACGTCATCGTCGCGCCGACCGAGGCCGAGGCCCGCGACAAGCTCGCCGAATACCGCCGCTTCGCCAGCGCCCAGGCGGGTCTTGCGCACTTCGCCAGCACCACCGGCATCGACTTCTCGCGCTATGCGCTGGACGAGCCGATCCGCTACGAGAAGACCAACGCCATCGAGTCCGCCACCAAGGCCCTGACCGTCGCCCGCACCGACGCCACCGTGCGCCAGCTGCTGGAGCAGCTCGCCCTCGGCGGACGCTACACCACGCTGGTGGGCGACCCGGTGCAGGTGGCCGATGAGCTGCTGGGTTGGATCAACGAGGCGGGCCTGGACGGGTTCAACCTGACCCGCACCGTGGAGCCGGAAAGCTACGCCGACTTCATCGACCTCGTGGTGCCCGAACTGCAAAGCCGTGGCGCCTACAAGACCGCCTACGCGGACGGCACCCTGCGGGAAAAACTCTTCGGCGCCGGCCGCGCCCGACTGCCCGCGCGGCATGTCGGCGCGAGCTTCCGCGCGCAATCCGCCACTGGAGCGACTCCGGCCCTCTCTCTTTAAGCCAATCAAAAAGGATTCGTTGCCATGCATGCACGCTTCAAGCTTTCCCTCGGCCTTTCGCTGAGCCTCCTCGCCGCCGGCCTCGCTCAGGCCGCCGACACCCTGCGCCTGGGCACCACCGCCGCCTTCGCTCCGCCCCTGGAAGTGGCAGTGAAGGAAGCCGCCCAGCAAGGGTTGAAAGTCGAACTGGTGGAGTTCACCGACTGGAACGCGCCGAACATCACCCTCGACCACGGCGACATCGACGCCAACTACTTCCAGCACACGCCCTTCCTGGAGAACGCCAACCGCGAGGGCGGCCTGCACCTGAAGGCGTTCGCGCCGGGGATCATCAACAACGTCGGCCTGTATTCCACCAAGTTCAAGGCCATCGCCGACCTGCCCGACGGCGCCAAGGTCGCCATCGCCAACGACCCGATCAATGGCGGCCGCGGCCTTCAGCTGCTGCAGAAGGCCGGGCTGCTCAAGCTCAAGGATGGCGTGGGTTACAAGGCGACGCTGGACGACATCGTGGCGAACCCGAAGCACATCCAGATCATCGAGCTGGAAGCCGTGCAACTGGTGCGCGCGCTGGATGACGTCGACCTCGCCCAGGGCTATCCGCACTACATCCGCCTGGCCGGAACGATCGACCCGAACAGCGCGCTGCTGTTCGACGGTATCGAGAACAAGGAGTACGTCATCCAGTTCGTCACCCGTGACGACTTCAAGGACCCGGACGGCCGACTGAAGAAGTTCGTCGACCTCTACCAGCACTCGCCGCAGGTCCGCGCCGCGCTGGACAAGGCCCACGGCTCGCTCTACCAGCCGGGCTGGAATTGACCCTGTAGGAGCGAACTTGCTCGCGAACCAACCACCCGCTGCGGGGCTGTTCGCGAGCAAGCTCGCTCCTACGAAGAGCACGCGTACCGACAGCACCTTTGCACTTACAGAACAGGCCCCCACCATGGTCAGCTTCAACCGCAATCTCGAACTCGCCACCCAGCACATTGCCCTGCGCGGCCTGGGCAAGACCTACGCCGGCCACCACGGCCCGGTGGAGGCACTGAGCGACATCGAACTCTCCGTCCGCCGCGGCGAAGTGTTCGGCATCATCGGCCGCAGCGGCGCCGGCAAGAGCTCGCTGATCCGCACCCTCAACCGCCTGGAAAACCCCAGCGTCGGCCAGGTGCTGATCGACGGCGAGGACATCGGCACCTTCGACGCCCAGCAACTGGTCGGCCTGCGCCGTCGCGTCGGCATGATCTTCCAGCACTTCAACCTGATGTCGGCCAAGACGGTGGCGCAGAACATCGCCCTGCCCCTGCGCGTGGCTGGCGTGCCGAAGGCGCGCATCGCCGAGCGGGTCGACGAACTGCTGCAGCTCGTGGGGCTGGAAGACAAGCGCTACGCCTACCCGGCGCAACTCTCCGGCGGGCAGAAGCAGCGTGTCGGCATCGCCCGCGCGCTGGTGCACCAGCCGGAAATCCTGCTCTGCGACGAGGCCACGTCGGCACTGGACCCGGAGAGCACCCAGGCCATCCTTGCACTGCTGCGCGACATCAACCGTCGCCTGGGCCTGACCATCGTGCTGATCACCCACGAGATGGCAGTGATCCGCGAAATCTGCGACCGCGTGGTGGTGCTCGAACGCGGGCGCATCGTCGAACAGGGCGACGTCTGGGAAGTCTTCGGCAACCCGCAGCACGAAGTCAGCCGCACCCTGCTCGGCTCGCTGCAGCAGCACCTGCCGCCGGACCTGCTGGCACGCCTGCAACATCCGTCCGCCGACGAAGTCATCCTCGACCTGCACTACACCGGGGTACGCGAACAGGAGCCCGACCTGCTGGCCATCGCCCAGGCCCTGGGCAGCCGCATCAGCCTGCTGCACGGTGGCATCGAGCGCATCCAGGGGCGCGCCCTCGGCCGCCTGCTGCTGAGCGTCGCCGCCCCCGCCGCCAGCGCCCCGCAACTGCTCGAACGTGCCCACGACGTTGCCGACCGCCTGGAGGTGCTCACCCATGCCTGAACGCCTGCTGCAAGGCCTGCTCGACACCCTGCTGATGATCGGCGCGTCCTCGGCCATCGTGTTCCTGGTGGGCATCCCGCTGGCCCTGGTGCTGGTCACCACCGGCCCCGGCGGGATCTTCCAGGCGCGCCTGGTCAACCGTAGCCTGGGCAGCGTGGTCAACGTACTGCGCTCGATTCCCTTCCTGATCCTGATGGTCGCGCTGATCCCCTTCACCCGGCTGATCGTCGGCACCAGCTACGGCGTGTGGGCCGCGGTGGTACCGCTGACCATCGCCGCCACGCCGTTCTTCGCGCGCATCGCCGAAGTCAGCCTGCGCGAGGTCGACCACGGCCTGATCGAGGCCGCGCAAGCGATGGGCTGCCAGCCCCGGCACATCATCTGGAATGTGCTGCTGCCCGAGGCGCGGCCGGGCATCGTCGCCGGCTTCACCATCACCCTGGTGACCATGATCAACTCCTCGGCCATGGCCGGCGCCATCGGTGCCGGCGGCCTGGGCGACCTGGCCTACCGCTACGGCTACCAGCGCTTCGACACCCAGGTGATGCTCACGGTGATCATTTTGCTGGTAGCCCTGGTGACGCTGATCCAGTTCGGTGGCGACCGTCTGGCGCGCTGGCTCAACAAGCGCCTGTGACGTTCGTCGGCTGACATTGCCACTGCCTAACTCCCACGCGGGTTGCGTCTAACCTGACAACACACCCGCCCCTCCGTGCCCTGGCACAGCTCGTGGATGCGTGGCGTCCCTGTGCTCACTGCGGAGGCGTTCGTCATGGCCAATCCCCTGTCCACCCTGGGTATCGTACATACCGTCATCAGCCTGGTGCCGCTCGTTGCCGGCCTCTGGGCGTTCTACCGGGCGGGGCGCATCGATCCACGCAGCCCGGCCGGGCGCTGCTATGTGTACGGCATGGTCCTCGGCGTACTGACCGCCTTCGGTCTCTCCAGCACCGGCGGATTCAATGCCGGGCACGCCATCGGCATCCTCTGTCTTATCGCCATCGCGGTGGGCAGCTATGCGCAACGGATCAGCGCGCTGGGCGGCCTGGGCGAATACCTGGAAACGGCGGCGATGAGCTTCAGCTTCTTCCTGATGATGATCCCCACGCTCAACGAATCACTGTCCCGCCTGCCGCCCTCCAACCCCATAGGCCACGGCCCGGACTCGCCGCCGGTGCAGACAGCCGTGATGATCGCCTTGCTGGTCTTTGTCATCGGCGTGCTCTACCAGTTCTACCGCATCCATCGGCGTCGCATGCCACCGGCGCGTCCGGCACACTGAGCGTCTATGCTGGCGGACTCCTGCTACGGAGTTTTGTCATGACCGTCCGCCGCATCGTCGCCAATCTCGCCACCGGCAAGCCCGCCGAGGTGGCGCGTTTCTACCGCGAACTCTTCGACCTGGAAATCGTCATGGACCACGGCTGGCTGCTCACCCTCGCCAGCGGCGGCAGCGCCCTGGCGCAGTTGAGCCTGGCCAGCGAGGGCGGCTCCGGCGCGCCGGTGCCGGACCTGTCCATCGAAGTGGACAATCTCGATGAAGTGCATGGCCGTGCACTGGCGGACCGTCACGAGATCGTCTATCCGCTGACCGTCGAACCCTGGGGCGTGCGGCGGTTCTTCCTGCGCGATCCGCTGGGGACACTGGTGAACGTGCTGGAGCACTGCGGCTGAGGACTCCGGCTTGCCGCAAGCCCCTTGGGCAACTAGGGTGAAACCACCCCACGAACAGCGCGCAGAACACCTGCAGGCGGCCCCTCATGTCCCTCGTGCTTTTTGGCCATCCGTTTTCCTCGTACACCCAGAAAGTCCTGATCGCCCTCTACGAGAACGACACGCCCTTCGAATTCCGCTGTCTCGGGCAGGACACCCCCGAACACTCGAAGGAATGGCTGCGCCTGTGGCCGTTGGCCAAGTTCCCGGTACTGCTGGACGGTGAGCGCAGCATCGCCGAGTCGAGCATCATCATCGAGTACCTGCAGCTCACCCAGGGCGGCGCGCAGCGCTGGCTGCCCGATGAGCCGATGACGGCCCTGCAGGTGCGCTTCCTCGACCGCTTCTTCGACCTTCACGTGATGAGCCCGGTGCAGCATGCCGTCTCCGGCGCCCTGACCGGCGACGCGGGCAAGCGCCAGGATGGCCTCACGGTCGCTAGCCAACGGCTCGAACTCGCCTACCGCTGGCTGGAAGACCACCTGACCGCCAGCGAACCCTGGGCCAACGGCGACGACTTCACCCTCGCCGATTGCGCGGCCGCGCCGGCCTTGTTCTACGCCGACTGGACCCACCGCATCAGTGATGCCTACCCGGTGTTGCGGGCATACCGTTCACGCCTGCTGGCGCGCCCTTCGTTCGCCCGCGCCGTCGACGAAGCCCGCCCCTACCGCCCGCTGTTCCCGCTCGGCGCGCCGAATCGGGACTGACGGCCGGTGCGGTTGCCCTCCTCCGGCAATTCTGCTGGGATGCCGGTTCCCCCGTTTGCAAGAGAAACACCCATGGCCTCCTACGAGGAACTCTTCTCCATCGGCGAAGGCTTCGATGCCTTCGTCGCCCACGGACTGCCGGACGAGATCGCCGGGGTGCGCAAGGTGCAGGATAGGCTGGCCGCGCCCGAGGCCATCAGCGCCGCCACCCGCCAGCGCCTGCAGGCCGTCTCGCGTCGCTATCACCTGCTGGTGGCCGGGGAAATGTGGTGCCCGGACTGCCAGATCAACGTCACCGTGATGGACTTCCTGCAGCGTGCCCAGCCGCGCATCGACCTGACGGTGATCACCAAGGGCCGCGCCGAGGACGACCTGCGCGAGCGGCTGGCGCTGGAGCGTATCCCGATCCCGGTGGTGGCCGTGCTGGATGAACGCTTCGAGCTGGTCGGCCGCTTCGTCGAGCGCCCGCAGGTGGTGATCGCCGGCGGCGACGCGCTGAAACCGGACTACCGCGCCGGGCAGTACCTGGAAGACACCCTGACCGATCTGCTGGACATCATCGAAGCAGCGGAAGGCCGCGCCTGATCCCCCGCCATCAACCCCCCGGCTGTCCCGCTCGCGGACAGCCGCCCATCCCCCGCGCTGCCCACCAGTGAACTCCTGCCGCCCATCGGCTGTCTGTCAGCTGTCGGCCCACCTGGGCGGGTTGCATGGCATTTCGCCATTTGATGCTGGATCGCGTCATTTCCCGCCCTGTTCATAACAATTTCCGGGCCGGCGATTTCACTCCCGCTCGCCGGGTCTGTTCCTATCGCCACGTGAAGATCAACCATGTCCCTATCTCGCCCGCTCGCTCCCCGTGTTTCCCCCCTCCAGACCCGTGCCCTGGGCGCCTGCCTGCTCGGTGGCCTGCTGGTGGCCACGCTGCCAGCCCGGGCCGAGGAGGCGCCCGGTAACGCCCGCTGGGTGAACGACAGCCTGACCACCTACGTGCGCAGCGGCCCCACCGATGGCTACCGCATCGTCGGCACCCTCGTCTCCGGACAGAAGGTCGAGCTGTTGAGCACCCAGGGCGACTACAGCCAGGTGCGCAGCGAGAGCGGCAGCACGGTGTGGATTCCCAGCCGTGAGCTGCAGGACAAACCCGGCCAGGCCGAGCGCCTGCCGCAACTGGAACAGAAGGTGGCCGAGCTGAGCAGCCAGCTCGACGGCATCAACGACAGCTGGAAGACCCGCGTGCAGGGCATGCAGGAAACCCTGGATGCGCGCAAGAAACTGATCGACGAACTGCAGGCGGCGCGCACCTCGCTGAACAACGAGCTGAGCCAGGCGCGCTCCGACCTGCGTTCGGTACAGGCGCAGCTGGGCGACGAGAACAAGCGCGTACTGATGCACTACATGGCCTATGGCGGCAGTATCGCCGGCGCCGGTCTGCTGGCCGGGCTGATCCTGCCGACCCTGCTGCGCGTGCGCCGCAAGCGTAACGATCAGTGGATCTGAGGCCAGCGGCGCTTCATTCCGCCAGGTGACAGACGCAACACAGCTTGTTGCCGTCCAGGTCGAGCACGTAGGCGCCGTAGTAGGTCGGCGAGTAGTTCGGCCGTAGCCCCGGCCCGCCTTCGTCGGCGCCACCCAGCTCCAGCGCGCGTCGGTGGAAGGCATCCACCTGCACACGGGTGCGCGCCTCGAAGGCCACCAGGCTGCCATTGCCGACGCTGGCCGGGCGGCCGTCGATGGGCACGTAGACGCAGAAGGCGATATCGCTGTCCGGGTGGGTGAACACCGCCCGCTCCGGGTTGTGGCGGTGCGCCAGCAGGCCGATGCCCAGGGGCTCGAGGATTCGCTGGTAGAACACGATGGCCCGCTGCAGGTCCGCGGTGCCGACGGTGATGTGGCTGAACATCGTGAGTCCTCGTTCCGGTAGCGCTATCAGAAGCCGCGCAGGTCATCCACCGGCATCGCCAACGCGCCGCCGGTGATGCGCGTCAGGGTGCGGGTCAGGATGTCGACGGCGTTGTCGAAGCAGCCATGGGCGGCGGCAATCTCCACCCGTGGGCTGCGGCAGGTAAGCACCTTCGGCTGGTCCAACAGCTGGATCTGCTTGCCCAGCGTAAGCCCCGCGCCGAGCAGCGCCTGCCGCCAGTCGCTCAGCGCCGCGCCGGTAGCGGAGGAGCCGTCCCAGCCGCGATAGTTCTGGTCCAGTACATTGGCCAGGCCGAGGATGGGCGTGCGCAGGTCGCCTTCCAGGGCATTGGACACCAGGTACAGCAGCGACTTGCGATAGAACGGCGTGGTGTGGTCGTCACGCTCAATGCGGTCGGAGAGGATGTCCAGGTACAGGTTCTTCATCAGCCGCGCGTGGGGCGCGTAGTGGCGGTTGGCGAACTGCACCGTGCACGCCGGCGCGTAGAGGTGGATCGTGGCGATCCGGTCGTCCACCCCACGCGCGGCCATCACGTCGACCAGCCAGCCAAGGAAGATCGCTCCGGCGGAGTGGCCGATCAGATGGATTTGAAGCTGCTCGCCCCAGGTGCGTTTGAGGTTCTGCAAGGCGCTCACCAGCAGATCGCCGCCGCGCGTGGGCAGGCTGGCGAACTCGGCGTTCTCCTTCATCTCGCTCCAGATGGGCCGCGCCAGTGGGCGGCCAACGGTGGTTTCCAGCACCGCGTCGGTGACGTCGGTCAGCGCCTCGCGCACTCCGCCGGCCAGTGCCGGCTCGCGACGGAGGCGATCGCTGATGATGTCGCCGATGGCCTCCAGCACGCCGGTCTTCCAGACCATGAACAATGGGTAGCAACCGTTGCCGATGAAGAAGCGCCCCATGGCGCGGGCGCGGGTTATGGCGGCTTCCTCGCTGTTGAGACCGCCATGGCAATAGATCACCAGTCGCTTGGTGGCGCCTGGCTGGGCTCGCAGCCACTGGTCCGGCAAGGCGCAGGCCTGGAACAGCAGCGTGCGGGTCAGCTCGTCCTGGGTCAGGTAGCGGCTCACCCGCCCATCGTTGCCGAGCACCACGCTGTGCTCGTAGGCGGTGGCCTCGTCCCACCAGAGCGCCTTGTTCGCCCCTGCCACCGCCGTGCCCACTTGGCTGCCGGCGGCCAGTTGGCCGAGCACCACGCCGGGCACGCCCAGCGCCGCCACCCAGGCATCCATGGCATTGGCCAGCCAGTCGGCGTAGCCGAGGATGGCGAAGCCGCCGCTGCCCCAGTCCGGCCCCCAGGAGTTCTGTACGATGAAGCCGTCGGTATTGAAGCCGACCAGGGCGAAGGCATGGCCATCGGTTTGCGATGGGCGTCCCGCGTAGGGAATCCGCTGCAAGCTTTCATGGCTGGGCGCCGCGGCTTTCTTCTTCGCCGAGGCACCAGGGCCAGGCGTACCGGGTAACTGGTTCCAGCCGTCGTGGGTGTAGGCGGAGACGTAGATCGCGCCGACCTCCTGGATGGCCGCCTGCAGGTCGGTGATGGATTGCACGTCGATGCGGTAGTAGACCCCCAGGGTGTTGCGCGTGGCGCGAGCGGCATAGCCGAAGCGCGGCTGAGTGATGCCCTGGGCGGTGTAGGGCCAGTCCTGCTCCAGGCAGACGCCATGGTGGAACCAGCCCTTGAGCGCGCCTCGGCAGCTGGAGCCTTCGTAATCCTCGCCGGCATACTCGTCGTAGCGCCGGGCGAAGTCATAGAGCATGCGCGGGCTGACGGACTCGAACCCACCCTCCGGGTTGCCCGCCTTGGACCAGCGCAGGTAGTTGATTACGCAGGCCAGCCCGAAGCCGGTACAGGCGCCCGCCTGGCCCTGGTCGAGGATCATCCCGGCCCGTGTGTAGTCGGCCAGGTAGCGCGCCACCTGGGTATCGTTGGGGAATCTGTCCGGCAGGCTGGCCGCCGGCGGCAGATAGATGCGGTCGCGCAGGTCCAGCGGGTCCTTGCTGGCGTTGAGGCGCGGCCTGGCGGCGGCCTTGGCTTTGCCCTTGCCGGTAGGTGGCGGAAGAATCCGGGCGGCGATCTCGAACACACTGGCGAAGCGCTCCAGCCCGCCGCTGGTACCGTTCACCCGCTTGCGCGCGGCGAGGAAGTCCCGGGGTTTGCCGACCAGGCCCGGCGGCAGCTTGGCGCGCAACTGCGTCGCGCCCTTGGCGAGGAACAGCGCCAGCAGGGCCGCTGCGACTTCCGGCGCATTGGCAAGGTCGGGCAGATCGATGAGGTCCACGCCGATCGCCGTGCCGTACTTCCGGTAGTCCGCCCGGCCGGTCAGCTGGACGTAGCCACGGCCGCGGAAGGTCGCGCCATCGCCCGGCTGGTCATTGCCCAGGTCCTTGCGCCCGTCGTAGGCACTGAAGGGCGGTCGCCCGGAAGGTGTATTGAGCTGCGAGGGGAACTCCGAGATCGGCATGAAGCCTTCGGTTTCCGCACGTATGATGCCTAGCGCCGTCAGCAGCAACGGACGGTCGGTGAGACCGGCGGCCTCCAGCGCGGCGGCGACGTAGGGCAGGTAGCGGCGGATGTTGGACGGCTTGGTCGCCGGGAACAGCTGCTGCACCTGCGCCAGCTGGATATCCAGGCCCTTGAGCGGCAACAGCCCCAGCAGGTTCAGGCAACAGGCGCCGACCACGCCATCGGCGATCACCCCGACGCCAGCCTGCCAATGGCGCACCGCGGCTTCAGTCTGGGCGTCGAACAGATCGCCCTTGGCCAGCCCGGGAAACTGCGCGGCATCGCCGCCCAGTACCTTGGCCAATTGGCGACGCAGGTCGCCGACCTCGGTGCCCTGATGTCCCTTTACCAACAGCGTCTTCATGATGCCGTCTCCCGCTATCCGTCGATGGAGTTCGCTGCAACACGGCACGTGCTCACCGAATACCCACCGACCGACAACAACGGCCACACCGTTCCACGAGAGCAGCATGCTCCGGAGCCTCTGCCCCGGTTCCCGCAAGGCCGTGCGCGCCTCCCTGGCTGCCTGGCGCCGCGCAACCCCGCCTTGAACTATAGCCTCGCTCCCAGCGCCTCCGGCGGCGCCCGGACGGACGCGTCAGTTGCCCGCGTGGGCACGCTCCAGCGCGGCCATGTCGAGCTTCTTCATGGTGAACACCGCCTGCATGGTGCGCGTGGCCCGCACCGGGTCGGCATCGGCCACCATCTCACCCAGGTGGCGCGGAACGATCTGCCAGGACAGCCCGAAGCGGTCCTTCAGCCAGCCGCACATCTGCGCTTCCACCGGGCCACCCGCGGACAGCTTGTCCCAGTAGTGGTCGATCTCCGCCTGGCTGTCGCAACAGACCATCAGCGAAACCGCCTCGTTGAAGGTGAACACCGGCCCGCCGTTGAGCGCGAGGAAGCCCTGGCCGTCCAGTTCGAAGGCCACCGTCAGCACCGAGCCGGGCTCCTTGCCGTGGTGCTCGCGGCCCGCCTCGCTGTAGTAGGCAACCTGGCCGATACGGGAGTTGGGGAAGATACCGGTGTAGAACTTCGCGGCCTCCTCGGCCTGGTTGTCGAACCACAGGCAGGGGTTGATGCGTTGCAAGCTGGGCATGGCGATGCTCCTGGTCTTCGCGCGGCCGATAGGGCCGGCGTGTGTAGTGGTCGCTTGGCGATGAGCGAAGTCGACAAGTCTAGGCGCTGCTTCGCCGGATTCCGGACAACCGGTCGAATGGCAGGCGCTGGCAGCAAACGAACGCAGCTTGTCCTGATTCGCCCCCAGCCACCGATTGCCGCTGGGCCACCGCGGATTTCCAATGAGCACGACACGGCGAGGGCCCCGCCGTCCCCAGCCACAACCCTGGAGATCCACCATGAGCCTCGAACTCGACGGCGTGAACGTCCCCGACAGCGCCCTCGCCCGCGCCATTACCGAAATGGTCCGCGACAACGCCACGCCCCTGCTCTTCCACCACTCCTCGCGCGTCTACTACTGGGGCGCGCTGACCGGCGCGCGCAACGGCCTCGCCTACGACGCTGAACTGCTCTACGCCGGCGCCATGTTCCACGACATGGGCCTGATGCCGCGCTACTGCAGCCAGTGCGAACGCTTCGAAGTGGACGGCGCCGACTGCGCCGCCGAATTCCTGCGCAGCCACGGCATCAGGCAGGACGACATCGATACCGTCTGGACGGCCATCGCCCTGCACACCACGCCGGGCATTCCGCAGCACATGAAGCCGGAGATCGCCCTGGTCACCGCCGGCGTGGAAATGGACGTGCTGGGCATCGCCCACGACCAGTTCCCCGAAGCGCAGCGCGACGCCGTGGTCGCCGCCCACCCGCGCGGCGGGCAGTTCAAGCAGGACATCCTGCAGGCGTTCTACGACGGCATCAAAGACAAGCCGCAGACCACCTTCGGCAACGTCAAGGCCGACGTGCTGGCGATGAAGGACCCGGACTTCGTGCGCGGCAACTTCTGCGACGTGATCCTCGGCTCGGCCTGGGACAGCTAGGCCCGTGCAGACACGGGCGGGCCCAGCACACCGGGCTCGCCCAGCAGTTGCGTCAGCCAGTGCATGAACACCCGCACCCGCTGCGGCAGGTGGCGGTGGGCGTAGAGCAGCGAGATGTCCATGGGCGGCAGCGGCACATCGCGCAGCACCTGCACCAGCCGGCCCGCCTCCAGGTCATCCAGCACGCCATGGATCGGTACCTGGATGATCCCCAGTCCTCCCATGGCTGCGCTTTCGTAGGCCTCGGCGCTATTCACCGAGAGCGCGCCGCCCATCGGCAGGTAACGCGTCTGGCCGTGCTGCAGGTACTCGAAGCCCGAAGGGCGCGAACCCAGCACATTCACGTAATGGATCAGCCGGTGCCCGGCGAGATCGTCCAGGGTTTCCGGCACGCCATGCGCGGCGAGATAGGCGGGGCTGGCGCAAGTGACCTGGGGAAACCGCCCGAGCGTGCGCGCGACCACCGACGGATCGCTCACCGCACCGACGCGCACCACGCAGTCGAAGCCCTCGCGCACCAGATCGACGCGGCGGTCGGTGCAACTCACCTCCAGCTCCAGCGCCGGATGCCGCGCGAGGAACTCGCCCAGGCGCGGCATCACCAGCTTGCGCGCCATCACCGTCGGCATGTCCACCCGCAGGCGCCCGACCAGCGCCTCGTCCTGCTGTCGGAACAGGCCCTGCAACTCGTCCAGCTGGGCCAGCATGTCCTTGCTGCGCTCGTAGAGCACCAGGCCGTCCTGGGTCGCCGTGACCTTGCGCGTGGTGCGTTGCAGCAGCCGCGCGCCGAGCAGGGCTTCGAGGGTCTGGATGTGCTCGGACACCGTGGAGCGCGGCAGGCCGAGCTGCTCGCCGGCCTGGGTGAAGCTGGCCAGTTCGGTGACGCGGACGAAGGTGCGCAGCAGCTCGGGACGGATCATGGCGGCAGGTCACTATTGTTCGGGCTATTGTTCGGAAGCTCCGACCAGTATTTCCGAAACCAGAAGATTTATCAGCAACAGAACGAACAATAAGCTCTCTCCATCCCCACCCAAACCGGAGCTTCGCCATGACCCGCAAGATCGCCCTCATCACCGGCGCCAGCCGTGGCCTCGGCCGCAACGCCGCCCTGCACCTCGCCGCTGCCGGCGTGGACATCATCGGCACCTACCGCAGCCAGGCCAACGAAGCCCAGGCGGTGGCGGCCGAGATCGAACAACGTGGCGGCCGCGCCCTGATGCTGTCGCTGGACGTGGCCGACAGCGCCAGCTTCGACGCCTTCGTCCAGCAGGTCCGTGACGGCCTGCGCGACACCTTCGGCCGCGACCGCTTCGACTTCCTGCTGAACAACGCCGGCATCGGCATCCACGCGGCCTTCGCCGAGACCACCGAGGCGCAGTTCGATCAGCTGGTGAACATTCAGTTCAAGGGCCCGTTCTTCCTCACCCAGAAGCTGCTGCCGCTGATCGCCGACGGCGGGCGCATCCTCAACGTCTCCACCGGCCTGACCCGCTTCGCCCTGCCCGGCTACGCCGCCTACGCCGCCATGAAGGGCGCGATGGAAGTGCTGACCAAGTACCAGGCCAAGGAACTGGGCGCACGCGGCATCGGCGTGAACATCATCGCCCCGGGCGCCATCGAGACCGACTTCGGCGGCGGCCTGGTGCGCGACAACGCCGAGATCAACCGGCAGATCGCCAGCAACACCGCCCTGGGCCGCGTCGGCCTGCCGGACGACATCGGCGGCGCCATCGCCACGCTGTTCGCCGACGGCAGCCGCTGGATCAACGGCCAGCGCGTCGAAGCCTCGGGCGGCATGTTCCTCTGAACCCATGCTTCGCTCCCGCCTGGCGCGGGAGCGAAGCATTCGCCAGCATTGGCCAGCCCGGCGCGGGCAGCTACCATCCAGCGGTCGTCCCGTTGCCCCTCAAGGATTCCCGCAATGAGCACCGCCCTGCTGATCATCGACGTCCAGTCCGACCTCTGCTCCGGCAGCAACCCCTGCTTCGATATCGACAACGTGCTGCAACGCATCAACGGCATGAGCCGCGCCGCTCGCGACGCCGGGGTGCCGGTGGTATTGATCCAGCACGAAGACAGCGACATGCCCTACCAGAGCGAGGCCTGGCAACTGGAGCCGCGCCTGCTGACCGGCGCCGATGACCTCAGGGTACGCAAGACCACCCCGGACTCATTCCTGCGCACCGAACTCGCCGACCTGCTGCAAGCGCGCGGCATCGAACACCTGGTGATCTGCGGCTTGCAGAGCGACTACTGCGTCGACACCACCACCCGCCGCGCCCTCGCCCAGGGCTACGCGGTGACCCTGGTGCGCGACGCCCACTCCACGGTGGACAACGCCGTGCTCAGCGCCGCGCAGATCAGCGCCCACCACAATGCCGTGCTGGGCAGCATCAGCAGCTTCGGCCAGCGCGCCAGGGTCGTCCCCGCCGCCGACGTACGCTTCTGATGGCAAGCCGGGATACGAGGAGAGCGCCATGAATTTCGACTGGAACGACATCCCGATCCTGCTCGCCCTGGCCCGCCACGGCAGCCTGAGCGCCGCCGGCCGCGCGCTCGGGGTCGACCCCTCGACCATGAGCCGGCGCCTGGTGGCGGCCGAGTCGGCGTTGCAGACCCGCCTGTTCATCCGCGACAACGCCGGCTACAAGCCCACCGACGCCGGAACGGCCTTCCTCGCCTATGGCGAACGTATCCTCGGCGATGTGCAGAGCATGCTGCTGGAAACCCGCAACGAGGCCAGCGCGATTACCGGCTCGGTGCGCCTGACGGCCATCGACTTCCTGTTCAGCCACTGGCTGGTGCAGCACATGCCGAAGCTGTCGCGCACCTATCCCAACCTGCAGCTGCAACTGGTCCCGGCCAACCGCGCGCTGTCCTTCACCCGCCGCGAGGCCGACTTCGCCCTGCGCATGGCGCGCCCGCAGGAAGACGCCGCGCTGGTGATGCGCAAGGTCGCCGACATCGGCTTCTCGGTGTACGCCGCCACGGCGCTCGCCGAGCTGCCGCCGCAGGACTGGCCGCAGCAACCCTGGCTGGCCTATGGCGAGGAACTCGACGACACCCCGGAAATGCAGTGGCTGCGCCACTTCGCGCCCAACGCCAGCTACGCGTTGCGTGCCAGCAGCGTGACCACCCTCACCCACGCCTGCGAAACCGGCCTGGGCATGGCCCTGCTGCCGTGCATCCTCGGCGAGCGCAACGGCCTGGTGCGCCTCACCGGCCCGGTGGTGGCGCGGGAAATCTGGCTGCTCAGCCACCGCGACGCCGGTCGCATCGGCCGCTTCCAGGCGGTGAGCGACTGGCTACGCGACATCTTCGACCAGGACGCGGCGCAGTTCAGTGGCGAGAACCTGGCCTGCCGCGACATCGGCTGTGCGCCGTTCGAGCCGACCCACCGCTAGGGTTTGAGCTAAAGCACACCCTTGAGCGGGTACTCAATGATCACGTAGAGCCGGTCGATGTCGGCGCCGGGCTGCTCGTCGTTGCCACGGTGACTGACCTGCGACAGGTGCAGCGACAGGTCCTTGGCCGGGCCGGCCTGGACCACGTAGCGCAGGTCGCTGTCGCGCTCCCAATGGCGTCCGCCGTCACCGTACTGCCCGGCATAGGCACCATCGGATGGCGCATGGCTGCCATCGATGCCACTGCCGCGCACATAGCGGGTCATGAAGCTCAGGCCGGGCACGCCGAGCACGCCCAGGTCGAGGTCGTAGCGCGCCTGCCAGGAGTGCTCGCCGGGTCCGTTGAAATCCGCGTACTTGATCGAGTTGGCGAGGTAGATGGAATCGCCGCCGACGAAGTCGAACGGCGTGTCGCCTTCGATCTTCTGGTAGCCCAGCATCACGCTCTGCGCACCCAGGCGATAGCGCGCCGCCAGGCTCCAGGCGGTGGTGTCGATGGCGCCGGCATGGGCCTGCCCTTCATCGCGGGTGCGGTAGAGGTTGCCGTCCAGCCACAGGCCTCCGTCGAGGTAATGCAGGTTCAGGTAGTACTGCCGCCAGGTGTCATCGAGCTGGCCGGCGAACAGCGAGCCGCCATAGTTATCGGACGGGGTGAAATCCGCGCCGGCGAAGCTCACCGCGCTGTCGCGGGTGGTGGCGCCATAGCCGTCGAAATCACCCCGGCCGGTGCTGGCGTCCTGGTTCTTGAAGGCGGTGAAGCGCCCGGCCTGGAAGCGCACGCCGTCCAGCTCGCGGGAGTCGACCAGGGTGCCGGTGGCGTACTCGGGTTGCAGGCGCTTATCGCCGGTATCGAACACCGGCGTCTCCACGGTCATTTCGCCGAACTTCAAGGTGGTCTGCGACAGGTCGAGCTTCAGCGCGCCACCGGCGGAGGAGTAGTCATCGTCCGCGCGCCCGTCGGCGTCCAGGGGCAACAGGCCGGTGCCGGCACGGCCGCGTCCGCTGTCGAGCTTGAGGCCCAGGAAGGCGTGAGCATCGACGCCCAGGCCGATCGTCCCCTGGGTGAAGCCGGACTCCAGGTTGGCGATGAAGCCTTGCGCCCACTCCTGGCGATAGCTCTGCCCGCTGGGCGAAGGCTGGGTGCGGTAGTCGGTCTGCAGGAAATAGTTGCGGCTGAGCAGCGACCAGTTGGCGCCCTCCAGCAGGCCGTCGTGCGGGGCGGCACAGACACCCGCGCCAGCCAGCGCCAGGAACGGCAGGGAAACTGAACGAAGCATGCAGCGGGCCATGAGAGTGGCTCCATCCTGGCGAAAGTAAAGCGCGGGCCCTGAGGCCCGCGCGAGTCTTCAGAAGGCGAAGCAGGAACAGCCGAAAGCGCCCCAGAAGCCCTGGAAGTCGCTCACCGGCACGCTCGACTGGCGCGCCCGCTCGTGGCTGTGGCCATGCACGCCACAGGAGCCGGCGCACTGGTGCACGGCCTGTTGCAGCGGCGCCTGCGGGCGCCAGTGCCCCGGCACCTTGGCCACCGGCGACCAGTCCGGCAGCACCGGAATCGCGGTCGGCGCCTGGCGCTCGAAGTCGCCGCTGCCGAACACCACCCGGCCGTCGACCACGGTGAGCACCGACTCGATGACCTTGATCTCCTCTTCCGGCACGCTGAAGTAGTCCGCCGAGAGCACGGCGAGGTCAGCCATCTGGCCCACCTTGATCATGCCCTTCTTGCCCTGCTCGTTGGAGAACCAGGCGCTGCCGTGGGTGTACAGCTCCAGCGCGGTGGCGCGGGACAGGCCCTCGGGGTACAGCTCCATGCCACCCACGGTCTTGCCGCTGACCATCCAGTACAGCGAGGTCCAGGGGTTGTAGCTGGAAACGCGGGTGGCGTCGGTGCCGGCGCCCACCGGCACGCCCTCGGACAGCATGCGCTTGATCGGTGGCGTGGCCTGGGCAGCCTGCTTGCCGTAGCGGTCGACGAAGTATTCGCCCTGGAAGGCCATGCGGTCCTGGATGGCGATGCCGCCGCCCAGGGCCCGGACGCGCTCGATGTTCTTCGGCGAGATGGTTTCGCAATGGTCGAAGAACCAGTGCAGGCCGTTGAACGGCACGTCCAGGTTGACCTTCTCGAACACGTCGAGCATCCGCGAAATGGACTCGTCATAGGTGGCGTGCAGGCGGAACGGCCAGCGCTGTTCGACCAGGTGGCGTACCACCGGCTCCAGGTCCGCCTCCATGTTCGGCGGCAGGTCCGGGCGCGGTTCGAGGAAGTCCTCGAAGTCGGCGGCGGAGAACACCAGCATCTCGCCGGCGCCGTTGTGGCGCAGGAAGTCGCTGCCCTGGCCGTAGGCGACGCTGCTGGTCCAGTTCTTGAAGTCGGCCAGCTCTTCCTTGGGCTTCTGGGTGAACAGGTTGTAGGCGATGCGCACGGTGAGCTGGTCGTCCTTCTCCAGCTGCTGGATCACCTGGTAGTCGTCCGGGTAGTTCTGGAAGCCGCCGCCGGCGTCGATGGCGCTGGTGACGCCCAGGCGGTTCAGCTCGCGCATGAACTGGCGGGTGGAGTTGACCTGGTACTCGAACGGCAGCTTCGGCCCCTTGGCCAGGGTCGAGTAAAGGATCATCGCGTTGGGGCGCGCCACCAGCATCCCGGTGGGTTCGCCGTTGCTGTCGCGGACGATCTCGCCGCCGGGCGGGTTCGGGGTGTCCTTGGTGTAGCCGACCACACGCAGCGCGGCGCGGTTGAGCAGTGCGCGGTCATACAGGTGGAGGACGAACACCGGAGTATCTGGTGCCGCCTGGTTCAATTCCTCGATAGTCGGCATGCGGCGCTCGGCGAACTGGAATTCGTTCCAGCCGCCCACCACCCGTACCCATTGCGGCGAGGGTGTGCGCAGCGCCTGTTCCTTGAGCATGCGCAGGGCGTCGGCCAGGGACGGCACACCCTCCCAGCGCAGCTCCAGGTTGTAGTTCAAACCGCCGCGGATCAGGTGCAGGTGCGAGTCGTTGAGGCCGGGAATCACCGTGCGCCCTTTCAGGTCGATGACACGGGTGGCGCCACCACGCAGGGCCATGGCTTCGGCGTCGGTGCCCACGGCGATGAACTTGCCGTCGGCGATAGCCACGGCGGTGGCGTTGGGTTTCTCGCGGTCGATGGTATGGAAGCGGCCGTTGGTCAGGATCAGGTCGGCATTCATGGAAAAAGTCCTCTTTCGATCAGCGGGCGTTGAGCCAGGCGGAGAACAGGCGCGTGGCCCGTGGCATGAAAACGTAGACCACCAACAGCACGATGGTGATGGTGATCAGCATGTTGGCCGGCACGAAGCCGCCCAGCAGCGGTACCCGGGCGAACAGCGGTTGCCAGAGCTGCGGCACCAGCATTACCAGGGGCAGGATCACCAGGTAGGAGACCGCCGCCTGCTTCCAGCGCGGCGGTTGCCGCTGATCGCTTTCCTGGGGGGTGAACCAGAACTCGTGATCACTGTGCAGTTCCTGCTGGTCGCCGTCGGTCAGAAGCGGCGATGCGCGTTCGATCAGTTCGCGGCGCTGCGCGGAGTCCAGCCAGACCTGCAGCTCGTTGGCGCTGGCGAAGCGCAGTACGGAGGTGAAGGCGTCGCCCTGGCGCATCACGTCCACGCCCAGGTGTCCGGGAAACTCGCTGGCGGCGCGGGTCAGTTCGCGCAGGATGGCTTCGTAGTCCGCGGCACGGCCGGGCTTGGCGCGATGGCGGATGATCAGCGTCACGGACTCTTGGTTGACTGGGGTGTTCATGGGGCTCCCTCCTGAGTGGCCTCCCCCGCCGGCGCGAGGGAGGGCGCATTGCCAAAGGCCGGATCAGTGACCTTCGCTGGCGTTGAACATGGTCTTCGCGTAGATCAGGCCCAGGCCGTAGGCGCCGCCATGCTCGATGGAGGTCTTCACGGTCTGGTCGTAGGTCTCGCCACGGGCCCAGTCGCGTTGCAGTTCGAGCAGGTATTGCAGGGACGTCATGGGGCGGGCGCCGAGCTGGATCATGCGCTGCAGGGCCATCTCGTGAGCCTCGGTGGACACGTCGCCACAGGCGTCGGCGATCACGTACACCTCGAAGCCCTGGTCGATGGCCGAGAGCGCCGGGCCGACGATGCACACCGAGGTCCAGAGGCCGGCGAGGACGATCTTCTGCTTGCCGTGCTTGTTCACCTCGACGGCGATGCGCGGATCTTCCCAGGTGTTCATGCTGGTGCGGTCGATGACGTTGTGCTCGGGGAACACCGACTTGATCTCGTCGAAGATCGGGCCGGAGAAGCTCTTCTCGGCAACGGTGGTGAGAATGGTGGAGACGCCGAATTCCTTCGCCGCCTTGGCCACCAGCGCTGCGTTGTTGCGCAGGGTTACCGCGTCGATGGATTTGGTCGCGAAGGACATCTGCGACTGGTGGTCGATCATGATCAGGGTGTGGTCGGCCGGGTTCAGCAGGGTCTTGCCCGGAGCGGCTTTGGCGATTGCGGTCATGACGTGTTTCCTTCTGCGTTGCGTGAGTGGGGTGGGTCTTGGTATCGATCGGGTCCGGCGGATTCGAGGGTGGTACCGAACCGTGGAGCCATCTTTGCCGATCACCCGAAGGTGCGGAACAGACAGCCTTGCAGGGCTACTTTGCAGTTCTGCAAGCCCCTCTCCAGGCCGCGCCACGCCTGGTCTGCGCGGCACCGGAGCGGAGTTGCGGAACGGCCTTGCGGCCCTATTTCAGGTGCACCTTCAGTTCTTCGCCGGCCTGGCGCAGGGCGGCCTGCACGGCGGGGACCTGGCTGACCACGTTGAGCAGCCCGTAGTCGTGGATCATTCCGTTGTAGCGCACCGAGGTGACCGCCACGCCGGCGGCATCGAGCTTGCGGGCATAGGCCTCGCCCTCGTCGCGCAGCACATCGGATTCGGCGGTCTGGACCAGCGCCGGCGGCAGGCCCTTGAGCTGATCCCGGGTGGCCCGCAGGGGCGACGCGTAGATCTCGGCGCGCTGTTTCGGATCGGTGGTGTAGTTGTCCCAGAACCACTGCATCATCGGCTTGGTGAGGAAGTGTCCCTGGGCGAACTGGTTGTAGGAGCCGGTCTCGAAACTGGCATCGGTCACCGGCCACAACAGGGCCTGGAAACGCAGCTTGGGCGTGCCCTTGTCCTTGGCCATCAGCGCGACCACCGCGGCCATGTTGCCGCCGACGCTGTTGCCGGCCACCGCCAGGCGCTTGCCGTCGACGCCGATTTCCTTGCCGTGCTCGGCAACCCATTTCGTCGCGGCGTAAGCCTGGTTGATCGCGGTCGGGTAACGCGCCTCGGGGGACGGCGTGTAGTCGACGTAGACCGCCGCCGCGCCGGAGTTCAGCACCAGGTCGTGGATCAGGCGGGCGTGGGTCGGGTAGTCGCCCAGTACCCAGCCGCCGCCATGGAAGTACATGAAGACCGGCAGCGTGCCCTTGGCATTGGCCGGGCGAACGATGGTCAGCTTGATCGCGCCGACCTCGGTGCTGATGGTCTTCTCGCTGACCTGGGTGCCGGAGAGGTCGACCTTCACCGACTGCTGCGCGCCGGTCAGCACCGCACGGGCGTCTTTCGGCGAGAGGGCTTCCAGTGGTTTGCCGTTGCCGGCTTCCAGCGCCTCGAGGAAGGCCTGGGTGTTGTGTTCGACGGTGGGATTGCCGGCGGCGAAGGCGTTGCCGAGGGTCAGTACGAGGGCTGCGGCGAGCAGGGTTTTCTGGGTGGTCATGATTCCGTTCCTGAGCAGTGGGAGTGGGTGGTTCCGAAGTGCGAATGCATCTTCGGCCAGGCTCGGGAAACGCGGAATAGACAGGTTTGCAGGGACGTTTTGCAGTTTTGCAAAGGGGGTGACAGAGGCTTTTCGCAGGATTGAGGGGACGCCCAGTCCTTGCTCACGGACCCTCGCCTTACGCCGGCTCGCCCGGCGCAATGCGTTCGCGAGCAAGCTCGCTCCTACAAAGCGGAATGCACCGGGGAACCTCCCCCGGACGACGACACGCCCACATCACTCTCCGTGTGACTACGGCCACCGAGTGACGCAGGGCGCATCGGCGTACAACCACGAACGGTTGTACGCCCTACTCCCCGCGCTGCCGCTTGCGGTGCTCGGCAACCTTATGTCGGTTGCCGCACGCCGCCATGCTGCACCAGCGCCGGCGGTGCGACTTGGTGCGGTCGTAGAACCACAGCACGCAATCGGGATGCTCGCACTTGCGCACCAGGTTGAAGTCCCCTTCCGCCAGCAGGCTGGCGGCCAGTTCCGACAGGGGCGCGAGCAGTTGCTCCGGCGATGCGTGCTCGCCAACCCGTTCCAGGCGCGGCGCGTCGACTCCTTCCCAGACCAGCCGCGGATGGCTGGACGCCTGCAGCAGGAAGTGGTTGAGCGCCGAAGGGTCGCCGCGCAGCCCGCCCTTGCGCTTGAGCACCAATTCGCGCACCGCCTCGCGCAAGGTTCGGGCAGCGTCCAGCAAGGCGCCCTTGGCAAACCGGACGGCGCCATCGCGCCTGAGCGCCATGCGTTCGAGCCAGGCCAGTACGTCGGCGTCGGACTGCCAGAAATCCACCAACTGCCCGTCCACCACCGCCACGGTGTTGATCATGTCCAGCGCGGGGTGATCGGCGATCACGAAGGGTTCGAGGGTCGGTGCGCTCATGGCGGTAGCTCCTGGCGGGAATGCACCCATCGTAACCCTTCATATCCATTTATCAAGTTACATCACATCAGAACGACCGTTCGTCCGCCCGAACATGTAACCACTATAAATATATTTGACAGGTTACAAAGGTGAGTCCAGATTTGCCCTCGAAGTAACCCATAAACAACTCTTAACCAGTTACAGAAGGATCTCGACATGAACGCCATCGCCCACACCGACTCCGCCATCCATTACCGCTTCGCCGATGCCGACGGCGTCCGCGTGTTCTATCGCGAGGCCGGCCAGCCAGGCTCGCCCGTGCTCCTGCTGCTCCACGGCTTCCCCAGTTCCTCGCACCAGTACCGCAACCTGATCCCGCTGCTGGCCGAGCGCTTCCACGTCATCGCCCCCGACCTGCCCGGCTTCGGCTTCACCGAAGTGCCGGCCGAACGCAGCTACCGCTACAGCTTCGCCAACCTCGCCACCACCCTCGGCGCCTTCGTCGATGCCCTGGGCCTGGAGCGCTACGCCCTGTACGTCTTCGACTACGGCGCCCCCACCGGCCTGCGCCTGGCGCTGGCGCACCCGGAACGGGTCACCGCGCTGATCTCGCAGAACGGCAATGCCTACCTGGAAGGCCTGGGCGATGTCTGGGCGCCGATCCGCACCTATTGGGCTGATCCATCCGCCGCCAACCGCCAGGTGGTGCACGACGCCCTGCTGACCCGCGAAGGCGTTCGTCTGCACTACGTAGAAGGCGCCTCGGACCCGAGCCTGATCGCCCCTGAGACCTACACCCTCGACGCCCTGCTGATCGAGCGTCCGGGCAACAAGGACATCCAGCTCGACCTGTTCTACGACTACCAGGACAACCTGAAGCTGTACCCCGACTTCCAGGCGTTCTTCCGCGCCACCCAACTGCCGTCGCTGATCATCTGGGGCAAGCACGACCCGATCTTCATCCCGCCGGGCGCCGAAGCCTTCGCCCGCGACAACCCCAACGCGGTGATCGAGTTGCTGGATACTGGCCACTTCGCCCTGGAAACCCACGTCGACCACATCGCCAAGCGCATCCATGAGGTGATCGGCAGCGCCCTGAGCTAGGTGCCCCGCCCTTCAGGCGACCAACCGCCACGCCGCCCGGCACGCCACGGGTGCCGGCGCGGCGTTTGGCCGGTACAATGCGCGATTGCCCGTGCCACGCCTGATAAAGAAGAAACCATGTCCCTGCCCAAACACCATCTGGAACTGCTCAGTCCCGCCCGCGATGTGGCCATCGCCCGCGAGGCCATCCTGCATGGCGCCGATGCCGTCTACATCGGCGGCCCGAGCTTCGGCGCGCGGCACAATGCCTGCAACGAAGTGAGCGATATCGCCCAGCTGGTGGAGTTCGCCCACCGCTACCACGCGCGGGTGTTCACCACGATCAACACCATCCTCCACGACAACGAGCTGGAGCCGGCCCGCGCGCTGATCCACCAGCTCTACGACGCAGGTGTCGATGCGCTGATCGTGCAGGACATGGGGATCATGGAGCTGGACATCCCGCCGATCGAGCTGCACGCCAGCACCCAGACCGACATCCGCACCCTGGAGCGGGCGAAATTCCTCGATCGGGCCGGCTTCTCCCAGCTGGTATTGGCCCGTGAGCTGAACTTGCAGGAAATCCGCGCCATCGCGGATGAAACCGACGCGGCCATCGAGTTCTTCATCCACGGCGCGCTGTGCGTGGCCTTCTCCGGCCAGTGCAACATCTCCCACGCCCAGACCGGCCGCAGCGCCAACCGCGGCGACTGCTCCCAGGCCTGCCGCCTGCCCTACACCCTGAAGGACGACCAGGGCCGCGTGGTGGCTTTCGAGAAGCACCTGCTGTCGATGAAGGACAACAACCAGAGCGCCAACCTCAGCGCCCTGGTGGACGCCGGCGTACGCTCCTTCAAGATCGAAGGGCGCTACAAGGACATGGGCTACGTGAAGAACATCACCGCCTATTACCGCCAGCGCCTGGACGGCATCCTCGCCGAGCGCCCGGACCTGGCCCGCGCATCCAGCGGCCGCACCGACCACTTCTTCGTGCCGGACCCGGACAAGACCTTCCACCGCGGCAGCACCGACTACTTCGTCAGCGAGCGCAAGATCGACATCGGCGCCTTCGACTCGCCGACCTTCACCGGCCTGCCGGTGGGCACCGTGGAAAAGGTCGGCAAGCGCGACATGACGGTGGTAACCAAGGACCCGCTGTCCAACGGCGACGGCCTCAACGTGCTGGTGAAGCGCGAAGTGGTCGGCTTCCGCGCCAACATCGCAGAACCCAAGGGCGAATTCGAAGAAGACGGCGAGAAGCGCTACCGCTACCGCGTCGAGCCCAACGAGATGCCGGAAGGCCTGTACCGCCTGCGCCCGAACCATCCGCTGTCGCGCAACCTCGACCACAACTGGCAGCAGGCGCTGCAGAAGACCTCCGCCGAGCGTCGCGTCGGCCTGTCGTGGGTCGCCAAGCTGCGCGAGGAACGCCTGGAACTGACCGCCACCAGCGAGGAAGGCGTCACCGCCAGCGTCACCCTGGACGGCCCGTTCGGCGTCGCCAACAAGCCGGAACAGGCGCTGGATCAGTTGCACGACCTGCTCGGCCAGCTGGGCACCACCCAGTACCACGCCGACAAGATCGAGCTGGACGCCCCGCAGGCGTTCTTCATCCCCAACTCCCAGCTCAAGGCGTTGCGCCGCGAGGCCATCGAGGCGCTCACCGAAGCCCGCGTGCAGGCCCACCCGCGCGGCGGCCGCAAGGCCGAAACCAACCCGCCGCCGGTGTACCCGGAGTCGCACCTGTCCTTCCTGTACAACGTGTACAACCAGAAGGCCCGCGACTTCTACCACCGCCACGGCGTGCAACTGATCGACGCCGCCTTCGAGGCCCACGAGGAAACCGGCGAAGTGCCAGTGATGATCACCAAGCACTGCCTGCGCTTCTCCTTCAACCTGTGCCCGAAACAAGCCAAGGGCGTCACCGGCGTACGCACCAAGGTGCAGCCGATGCAGCTGATCCACGGCGACGAAGTGCTGACCCTGAAGTTCGACTGCAAGCCGTGCGAGATGCACGTGATCGGCAAGATCAAGGGCCACATTCTCGGCTTGCCGACGCCGGGCAGCGACGGCGTGAGCAACATCGTCGGCCAGATCAGCCCGGAAGACCTGCTCAAGACTATTCGCAAGCCGGCGCACTAAGGTTCTTTTGTAGGAGCGAGCTTGCTCGCGAATGCTCTTCGCCGTCGATTCGGTGTTAGGCGGTTCGCGAGCAAGCTCGCTCCTACGAAGAGCAACACCCCTGCGCATTTCCCCGATCCCCCGCTATGATCGGGAACATGACTTCCACGCCTCCGCTCCGCCAGCAATGCCCGCCCGGTGCCTGCGACTGCCACCGCGAGCGGCTGCTGGAGAGTCCCAATGCTGACCTGCGCATCCTGCTGCTGACCCGGCACGAGGAGCAGCGCCTGCTCGAACGCCTGGAAAACCTGAAGGACCTGGCCGACCTGCAGCGCATGCAGCACAAGCTCTTTGAGCAGCTCGGCATCCGCCTGCACATCGCCCCCGGCTTCAACGAAGTGCGCACCATGCGCGGCATCGAATTCGACTTCGACGACCAGCCCGGCCTCTGCCGCAAGACCCGCCAGGCCATCCCCGCCGCGATCCGCCGGAGCATGGAGAAGAACCCGGAAATCGCCTGGCGCCTGCTGGATTCCCACGACCTGTTGGGCGGGCTCTGAATCCAATCCCCAATCCCCTCGCGCCGAACCCACCACGTAGGGCGTACAACCGTTCGCGGTTGTACGCCGATATACGATGGTCGGCGGTTCGCGAATTGGGGCGAGCTCGAAGTGCCGGGTCACAGGTGCCTGGTCGAAGTCCGTGCCGCCGGAAACCAAGGTCAAACGGCGTATAACGTCGAACGTTATACGCCCTACGTCCCCGGTCAGGCTCTCGTAGGAGCAACTGTCCTGTCCCGGCTGAATCTGTGCCAGGGCTTTCCCCCTCACCCCAGCCCTCTCCCTCAGGGAGAGGGGGCCAGATCGTGCCGGCTGACAGAGTAGTTTCATCCTGCACCGACGGTCCCCTCTCCCCCTGGGAGAGGGTTAGGGTGAGGGCCAACCCGAGCGCAGATGCATCTCGTAGGAGCGGATCTTATCCGCGATCCGACCGCCAGGCCGGCCACAAAAACAGGCAACGCTACTCCTTCGCCGCCCTCATCGCCCCGGCCAGCTCGCCAACGCCGCGCTGCTCCAACTCCCCAGCCGCCCCCAGCCGGTCCCGATCCTCCTTGTTCTGGCTGAGCTTGGACTTGCCGACGATCTCGCTGATCTCCACCTCGATGCCGACGATGTTCGCCAGCATCCCGCTGATGAATTCCGGCGTGGAGTCGCTCATCTTCCACGGCCGCTCCTCGCCCGCCTCATGGGTGCGGGTCAGGCGCCCGACCACGCCGCGCACGAAGCGCTCCTCGTCCATCACCTTCAGCCGGCCGCGCACATGCACCACCTGGTAGTTCCAGGTCGGCACCTGGCGGTGCTCCTCGTGCTTGCTCGGGTACCAGTTGGGCGAGACGTAGGCGTGGTCGCCCCGGAAGATCACCAGCACCTCGTCGCCATCAGCCTCCCGCCATACCGGGTTGTTGCGCGCGACGTGGGCCCGCAGCAGCGGCGTATCACCCGCCAGTTCCAGCTCGAAAGGCAGGTGATTGGCGTCCAGCACGCCGGCATGGCCGGTCACCAGAATGCCCAAAGGATGCTCGCGGATCAGCCGATGCAGCTCGTCAGGTCGGTTTTCCTCAAAGTGCGCGGGTACGTACATGATCGCCTCGAAATCAGGGAATGCCGCCATCATGCCGCTGCATTGGCACCCCATAAAGATCCATTAACAAGCCAGATAACAGATCCAATTCATCCGCACCACCGCCCTTCCCTGCGCGGATGCGCTGGACGGCAGTCGTGCCGCCCCCTACTCTAGCCATTAGCCAGCATTCGCCCAGGACGGCAGACACAGGCTCCCCCGATGACCGTACCCGAGTTTCCCGCCGAGCCTTCCCGGCAGTCCCAGGGCAAGATGCCGCCCAGCCTGCGTGTCGCCTACAAGGCCTATGTGGTCCGGCATTACCGGCGCTTCCTGCTGGCGATCAACTTAATTGCCATGGCGGCCTACGATTCCTACGTGCTGGCCGATGCCCTGCTGATCCCGGACATGGCAAAGGAATCGCTGCTGCTGCGCGCCGGCCTGAGCCTGATCGGCCTGCTCAACATCTTCCTGGTGTTCCGCTTCAGCCGCAGCGTGCTGGCGATGGACCTGCTGATGCCGGTGCACGACATCATTTCCACCGTCGCCTGGTTCGAGCTCCTCAAGCGCAGCGCCTCGCCCGACGTCCCCTTCTTCCTCTATGCCTCGGTGGTCTTCATCCTGCTCGGCAACCTGGGGGTGCGCTATTCGTTCAAGGGCATTGCGCTGGTCTCCGCAATCATCTCGGCGATCATCCTCTACAACGTCTGGCTGATCCACGACGGCGCTGCCAAGCCTGTGCTGACCTTCACCCTGGTCTACCTGCCGGTGGCGCTGTTCAGCCTGTTCATCAGCTGGACCAATATCCGGGGCGTGCGACAGGCCTTCCTCGCCGACCAGGAAGAACGCCGCCAACGCTCCGAACTGGCCTCGCTCAACCTGCGCCTGCAGGAACTGGCCAGCACCGACGCACTGACCGGTGTCGGCAACCGCCGCGCCCTGGACGCCCAGCTCAAGGCCAGCTGGGAGGGCATGCACGCCCACGGCCGCCCCTTCGCCCTGTTGCTGGTGGATATTGACTACTTCAAGCCCTACAACGACCATTTCGGCCACCAGACCGGCGACCGCTGCCTGTGTCGCGTGGCCGAATCCCTGGTCGGCAGCCTGCGCGGGGGGCGTGCCAGGGTCTATCGTTATGGCGGTGAGGAGTTTGTCGTACTGCTCGAAACCGGCAGCGTCGACGACCTGCGCCGCGTAGCCGAACGCCTGCGCGAGCAGGTGGCCAGCCTGAACATCGAACACCTTCACCGACCCGACGCCCTGCGGCACCTGACCATCAGCCTCGGGGCAGCGATGGCCAATGAGGAGGGCCTGAACCAACCGCTCGACCTGCTCGCGCGATGCGACCAGCGTCTTTACTGCGCCAAGCAGGACGGACGCAACCGCGTGCAACTCGGTAGTCCGCCGACGGACTGACGAAGGCAACCAACCCGACGAACCCGGCCGGCGTCCCTCGATCAGCTGGCAGGCGGACCCTGCACCCAGCGCCGGGTGGCGGACGCCCCCATACCAACTCAACGAGGCCCGTGTGAAGCGCGACATCCGCCTTGCCGTACTTCTGCTGTCGATCATCAGCCTGACCGTGGCGGCGGCCACCGCCTGGGAGCTGTGGGCCGCCCGCGAGCGCACCCTCGCCAAGGCCTACACCCACAACCTGAACCTGACCCAGGCGCTGGACACCTACGTCGAAGGCATCATCACCCAGAGCTCCATGCTGCTCCTGGGCGTCGCCGAGCGCCTGGAAGCCGACGGCACCGGCCCCGCGCAACTGGAGCGCCTGCGCCTATTGGCGCAGCACCAGCAATCCCTGCTCAGCCAACTCGACAGCATCGTCGTCTACGACGCCCACGGCCACTGGCTGATGACCTCCAATGGTCAAATTCCGCCCGACGCCACCAGCTCCGACCGCTCCTTCTTCATTCACCATCGCGACAACCCTTCGACCGACGCCTACATCGGCGAACCGATCCGCAGCCGCTCCACCGGCAAGTGGGTGATCACCGTCAGCCGCCGCTACAACCATCCAGACGGCAGCTTCGCCGGCGTCATCTCCGTCACCCTTGGCGTGGAGAACTTCCTCCAGCTGTTCGGCAAGATCGACATCGGCCGCCACGGCGCCATCGGCGTCACCACCGTCAACGGCCAGGTACTGGTGCGCTACCCGTTCCGCCAGGGCGACATGGGCCGTGTGCTGTCGCACTCGCCGATCTTCAGCGGCTACCTGGACCACGCCCAGGTCGGCACCGCCTCCTTCAACTCCTCGCTGGACGGCATCGAACGCATCTACGCCTTCCGCAAGAACGAGCGCTACCCCCTGGTGACCACCGTCGCCCTGGGCAAGGACGAAGCCCTGGCCTCCTGGCGCGCCGATGCCCTGCGCACGGTAGGCATCGCCTTCGGCCTGCTGTTGGTGATCGTGATCATCGGCTGCCTGATGATCCTCGCGATCAAGCGCCGCATCGGCACCGAAGCCCTGCTGGTGGCCGCCCGCGAAGAACTGCTCAAGGCCAACCGCCAGCTCGAAGTGCTGGCCTCCCGCGACCCGCTCACCGGCCTGCAGAACCGCCGCAGCTTCGACGACCGCCTCGCCGCCGAACTGCGCCGTGCCCAGCGCGAGCGGACCCCGCTGGCCCTGCTGCTGATCGACGTCGACTACTTCAAGCGCTTCAACGACACCTACGGCCACCCCGCCGGCGACGACTGTCTGCGCAGCGTCGGCCAACTGCTGGCCGATAACGTAAGGCGCCCCGGCGACCTGACGGCGCGCTACGGCGGCGAAGAGCTCGCGGTGATTCTGCCCAACACCGACAGCGCCGGAGCGCAGGCGGTGGCCGAACAGATCCTGCAAAACCTCTGGCAGAGCAACCTGACCCACGTTGGCAGCCCGCTCGGCCGGGTGACCGCCAGCATCGGCATCGCCGCCCTGCCCGCCGGCTCGGACGCCTCCGTCGCCGACCTGATCAGCGCGGCCGACCAGGCCCTGTACCGGGCCAAGGCCGCTGGCCGCAACCGCCTGGATTGCGCACCCGACCTCCCCGGAGCAGCGCAATGACCTTCGCCCCCGCCCTGCTCGACGCCCTGCGCAACGCCCGCCATGTGGTGGTCTTCACGGGCGCCGGGGTTTCCGCCGAAAGCGGCATCCCCACCTTCCGCGATGCGCTGACCGGTCTCTGGGCACGCTTCGAAGCCTCCCGGCTGGCCACCGCCGAAGCCTTCTGCGCCGACCCGGCGCTGGTCTGGGGCTGGTACCAGTGGCGCCGCAGCCTCGTGCATCGCGCGCAACCCAATCCCGCGCACCTGGCCATCGCCGCGCTGGCCGGCAAGGTGCCGCAACTGACCCTGGTGACCCAGAACGTCGACGACCTCCACGAGCGCGCCGGCAGCCCATCGGTCATCCACCTCCATGGCCAGCTCGAACGCCCGCGCTGCTTCACCTGCCAGCGCGAACCGGAAGCGCCGCTGCCGGTCCCCGACGAGCCAGAGGCCGGCCGCCACGTCACTCCGCCGGCCTGTGTCCATTGCGGTGGGCCGCTGCGCCCTGGCGTGGTGTGGTTCGGCGAAAGCCTGCCGATGAATGCCATGAACCACGCGTTCGAAGCCGCGGAGAGTTGCGACCTGCTGATCTCGGTGGGCACCTCCGGCGTGGTCTACCCGGCGGCGGAAATCCCGCAGGCCGCCTGGCGCGCCGGCGCCACCGTGCTGCACATCAACCCCACGCCAGGGCCATCGCACGGCGAACGCGACTTCGCCCTCGCCAGCGCGGCGGGTGTCGTCCTGCCGGCACTGGTAGAAGCAGCGTTCGGCTAGAGCCGGGGCGCTGAATGGAGATCGCGCCTACAGCTTCACGCCGGCGTGCTCTTCGTAGGAGCGACTGTCGGCGTATTCGTAGGGCGTACAACCGTTCGCGGTTGTACTCCGATTCACCAGGCTCCTCAGTTGGCACATTGGTTGAGCTCGAAGCGCTCGATACAAGATGTCCCGATTGAAGTTCGTGCAACCGGAAACCCAGGTCAAACGGCGTATAACGTCGAACGTTATACGCCCTACGTTCCAAGCACCTGGGCCAGTCATTGAAGCGGAGCGCGGGGCGGCCCTCGCAGGAGCGGACCTTGTCCGCGATCCGCCGGCAAGGCCGGCGCAGGAACAGGTTCGCGAGCAAGCTCGCTCCTACAGGTCCAGGTCAATGCGCACTTCATAGGAGCAAGCCCGCGAACAGGCACTACACCGCCGGCAAATGCGACGTCACACAATGGATGCCACCCCCACCAGCGGCGATAGGGTCGATATCCAGTTGTACGATCTCGCGATCCGGGTACAGCTCGCCGAGCAGCGCATGACAATGCTCATCCGCCGCCGCATCGCCGAACTTCGGCGCGATCACCCCGCCGTTCACCGGCAGGTAGTTGATGTAACCGGCGGCGAAGTCCGGGTTGTCGCGGTTGTACTGACTGGGCTTGGGCCTGGTCGGCGGCGGCAGGCTGTGCAGCTTCAGCGGCCGGCCATCGGCGTCGGTGGCGCCCTTGAGAATGTCCAGGTGGCGACGGGTCACCGCGTAGTCGTAGGACTGCGGGTCGTTGTCCAGGTTGACCACCACCACGCCCGGCTCGACGAAGCGCGCATAGAAGTCCACGTGGGCGTCGGTGATGTCCTTGCCGCGGATGCCCGGCAGCCAGATGATCTTGCGCAGCCCCAGGCGTTGCTTCAGCTCCGCCTCGATGCGCGGACGCGTCCAGCCGGGATTGCGGTTGTCGTTGACCCAGCAGCTCTCGGTGAGGATGGCCGTGCCATGGCCGTCCACCTCGATGCCGCCGCCCTCGCCACACAGCGCGCTGACGATATGCCGCGCTTCCAGCTCCTCGGCCAGGGTCGCCGCCACTTCGCCGTCGCGCTGGGCGTGCTGCTTGCCGCCCCAGCCGTTGAAGTTGAAGTCGGCCAGGGCCAGCCCACCGGCGTCGTTCACCAGGTAGCAGCCGCCGTAGTCACGAACCCAGATGTCATCCAGCGGCATGGCCATGAAATCGACGCCCTCCGCCGCGCACGCGCGCTTCGCCTCGGCCAGCTGCGCCGGCCGGCACAGCACCGTCACCGGCTGGAACTCGGCAATGGCGCGGGCCAGCCGCGCCACCGTGGCGTTCACCGCGGGTGCGAAGTCCTCCCAGACATCGGCACTCGCGGCGTAGGCAACGAACACCCGCTCCTGCTTGCGGTGCTCGTCGGGCATGTACCAGCGCTCCGTGGCCAGGGCGACGCGCCCCAGCCCCAAGCCGAGCCCCGTTGCCAGCGTCATGCCGGCGCCAAGCAGGTTCCTGCGAGTCAACATGTTCTCTCCTTAGCTGCCGGTGCCGGTCTTGAAGCTTGTCCAGGTACGCATCCGCGCACGCATGTCGCGCTGCGGGATGTCCTTGCCGGGGAACAGCCGCGCATAGGCCTTCTCATCAAGATAGATGTCCGGATTGTTGCGCATGCTGGCGTCAACCATCGGCCGCGCCTTGGCGTTGGACGTCGGGTAGCCGGTGGCGTTGCTGATTGCCGCCATCACCTGCGGGCGCATCAGGTAGTTGATCAGTGCGTAGGCGTACTCCGGGTGCGGCGCGTCGACGGGGATCGCCATGGTGTCCATCCACACCGAGGTGCCCTCGCGCGGCACGCGGTACTCGAAGCGCTCCTTCTTGCCGGCCTCGTCGGCGGCGCGCTGCGACTGGATGACATCGCCGCTGTAGCCCAGCGACAGACACAGGTCGCCATTGACCAGCTGGGTGACCGGCTGCGACTGGAACTTGCGGATGTACGGGCGAATACCGTTGAGCACCGCCAGCGCGTCCGCCAGGTCCTGGGGCTTGCCGCTGCGCGGATCGCGACCAAGGTAGTTGAGCACCACGGCGAGCACCTCGTCCGGCGAGTCGATCAGCGAGATGCCGCAGTCGGCGAAGCGCTTGGCCAGCTCCGGCTTGAACAGCAGGTCGAGGCTGTTCACCGGCGCGTCGGCCATGCGCTGGTCGATCTTGGCGCGGTTGAAGGTCAGGCCGATGCTGCCCCAGGTGTAGGGCACCACGGCATGCCGCGAGTACGGATACTTGGTCTGCAGGCTTTGCAGCCCCGGCTCGATGTCGCCCAGGTGCTCCAGCTTGCTGTCGTCCAGCTTCTGCAGCGCGCCGGCGCGCATCAGCCGCTCAGCCACGGTGTCGCCGGGGAAGACCAGGTCGTAGCCGCTGTGCCCGGCCATCATCTTGGCCTCCAGCGTCTCGCTGCCGTCCATCACGTCGTAGATCACCTTGATCCCGGTTTCCCGGGTAAAGCCGGCCAGGGTATCGGGGGCGAAGTAATCCGCCCAGTTGAACAGGCGCAGGACCTTTTCCTCCGCCGCCGCGGGTTGCAGGGCGCAGGCCAGGGACAGGCCCAGCGCGCCGATCAGCATCGATTTCATGGTCAGACTCCCTGGCCTTGCCAGCGTGAATGAAGGTGCCGGCCGTCGAGGCCGAGCAGCGGGCCGTACATTTCCGGGCGACGGTCGCGGAACACGCCCCAGGTCAGGCGCTCCTCGCGCGCCAGGCCCAGGTCCAGTTCACGTACCAGCACCGCCGCCTCGTTGCGCCCGGCTTCGGCAACCAGCGCACCCTTGTGGTCGGTGATGAAGGACGAGCCGTAGAAGCGCATGCGCAGTCGTTCATCGCTCGGCGCCACTTCCTCGCCGATACGGTTGGCCGCCAGCACCGGCAGCAGGTTGGCGGCGGCGTGGCCGCGCTGGGCGGTCTGCCAGTGGTCGCGGGAATCCAGATGCGCAGCCCCCGGCTCGGAACCGATGGCGGTGGGGAACAGCAGCAGCTCCGCACCTTGCAGCGCCAGGCAGCGCGCCGTCTCGGGGAACCACTGGTCCCAGCAGATGCCCACGCCGATGCGGCCGACGGCGGTATCCCAGACACGGAAACCGGTATCGCCGGGGCTGAAGTACTCCTTCTCCTGGTAACCGATGGCGTTAGGGATGTGCGTCTTGCGGTACACCCCGAGCAGGCGGCCGTCGGCGTCGGCTACGGTCAGCGAGTTGAAGTAGGCGTTGCCGGCGCGCTCGAACCAGCTCAGCGGCAGCACGACTTCGAGTTCCGCAGCGAGCCTGGCGAAGCGCCGCAGGATCGGGCTGTCCTCGTAGGGCTGGGCCAGCGCCAGGTGGTCGTGGTCCTGCTCGATGCAGAAGTACGGCGTGGCGAACAGCTCAGGCAGCAGGATCAGCCGCGCCCCGGCAGCGGCCGCCTCGCGCACGCGGCGTTCGGCCTCGTCGAGGTTGGCCGGCAGGTCCCAACTGCAGGAGAACTGCAGCACCGCAACGCTCAGCTTGCTCATCACACGCCCTCCAGCGGCCAGGCCGGCTGCTGTTGGGTGATGCAGTGCACCCCACCGCCGCCGTGGGCCAGGTGGTTGATGCGCACCGGCACCACCTCGCGGCCGGGGAAGGCGCGGGCCAGGGTAGCGGCGGCTTCATCGTCGGCGGCGATGCCGTAGGCCGGCATGATCACCGCGCCATTGGCCAGGTAGAAGTTGGTGTAGGAGGCGCAGAAGACTTCCGCTTCCGGGTCCACCGCCGCGCTGGCTTCGAACAGCTCGATCAGCTCGAAGGAACGGCCTTTGGCATCGGTGGCCAGCTCCAGGGCGCGGCGGTTCTCGCGCGCCACCTCGGCGTAGGTGCTGGAGGCATCGCGGGTAGCATCCACCAGCAGCACGCCGGGCCGGGCGAAGGCACAGACGCCATCGACGTGGCCGTCGGTCATGTCGCCGGTGACGTACTGCGGGTCGCCCGGCAGCCAGATGGTCTTGGTCACGCCCAGCAGGCGGGCGAAGATTTCCTCCATCTCGCGCTTGCTCACACCGGGGTTGCGGTTGGGGTTGAGCAGCACCGACTCGGTGGTGATCAGCGTGCCCTCGCCGTCCACATGGATCGCCCCGCCCTCGTTGGCCAGCGGCGTGCCGAAGCAGTCCAGCCCCAGGTGATTGAGCACGCGACGGCCCAGGCCCTCGTCCAGGGTGTGCGCCGACTTGCCGCCCCAGGCATTGAAGCGCCAGCTCACCCCGGCCGTGCCGTGCTGCGGGTGGCAGACGAAGGTCGGCCCGGAATCGCGGCACCAGCTGTCGTCGATCGGCAGCGGCACCAGCTCCACGTTCGGCCCGCACAGCTCGGCGGCACGGGCGACGGCGGACGGGTCGACCACCAGCTTCACCGGCTCGAAACGGGCGATGGCATTGGCCACCCGGGCGAAGTCTTCCTGCACCTGCTCCAGGGTCACCCGCCAGCCGCCCTCCCAAAGCGGGCGGTTATGCGGAAACGCCATCCAGGTCGCCGCGTGAGGTACCCATTCGGCAGGCATGCGCCAGCCGTTCTGCATATCGTCGAGATGCATATACAAAGCCTTTGGTTAGGAATTTTTATCGGAAGAAAAGGGTTCAGCGGCGCCTGAAACCATCCTAGGCCTGTGAATACGCGACAACAAACGATAGATTTTGTGTAAATCTGATCAGCAGAACTTATCGATCATGCTCAAACACTGGCCTCCCCTGAACACCCTGCGCGGCTTCGAAGCTGCAGCCCGGCTGGGCAGCTTCCACAAGGCGGCGGAGGAACTGCACCTCACCCAATCCGCCATCAGCCAGCAAATCCGCAGCCTGGAAAGCTTCGTCGAGCAACCGCTGTTCTACCGCTCCGGGCGCAAGGTCGCCCTCACCGACGCCGGCTTCGACCTGCTCAGCACCACCCAGTCGCTGCTGCAACAACTGGCCGTGGGCATCCGTCGCCTGGACCAGTACCGCAAGCCCAACCAGCTGGTGGTCAACACCACCCCGGCCTTCGCCCGCCACTGGCTGGTGCCGCGCCTGGGCGACTTCCACGCGCGCCATCCGCAGATCGACCTGTGGCTGCTGACCACCAGCGAAACCCCGGACATGGCCACCCAGACCATCGACATCGCCGTGCGCGACGACCTCACGGCCCAGGCCGAGTGTCGCTTCCGCGTGCTGCTGGAAGACCGCCTCTACCCCGCCTGCCATCCGCGCCTGCTCGACCAGCCACAGACCGCGCGCACCACCCTGCACGGCGAGCGGGAAATGGACTGGGCGCATTGGCAACTGCAGGGCGGCGCCGACATCGGCCAGCGCAGCGCGGGGCTGAACTTCTCCGACCCCGGCTTGCTGCTGGATGCCGCCAGCCAGGGCCTGGGTATCGCGCTGGTCAGCCAGTTGCTGGCGGGCGATGCGCGGAAGAGCAACCTGCTGACGCCGCTGTGCGAGCAGACCGTGCGCGGGCCGAACTGGTCATTGCTGGTGCACCAGCAGAGTGAGCGGACCACGCAGGCCGGGCAGTTCTGCGCGTGGCTGGAGGGGGCGTTGGGGTTGGCATAGCCGGCAAGCTGATCTTCCAGGAACGTAGGGCGTATAACGTTCGACGTTATACGCCGTTTGACCTTGGTTTCCGGCCACACGGACTTCGTCCGGACGCCCGTCAAGCAGCGCTTCGAGCTCGACCCATACGCCAACTGGGGATCATGGTGTATCGGCGTACAACCGCGAACGGTTGTACGCCCTACGCATGCGCAGACCGTTGCCCCACGTAAACCCCTCGGCCCTACGAAAGACGCTTTTCCAGGAGCGATTCCACCGCGTCTGCAACACCGATGGCATCTTCCCTTGACCTCAAGTCAACTTGAACTCGTAGGGTTACACCAAGCCCGCTCCGAGCACCCCGGACGCGCCCTTCCCCTTGCGTGAGCCCACGGAGAAACCATGAAGACCATCGCCATCCTCTACCACAGCGCCAGCGGTCGCACCGAGCGGATCGCCCAGACCATCGCCAGCGGCGCCCGCCTCGTGCCCGGCTGCGAAGTCCACCTGCTCAAGGCCCAGGACCTGATCGGGCGCCCGGACGCCCTGCTCGCCTATCACGGCCTGATCCTCGGTTGCCCCACCTACCTGGGCGGCGTTTCGGCGCCGATGAAGGCCCTGATGGACGCCACCGGCCCGCTCTGGCGCCAGCAGAAACTGCGCGGCCGCCTCGCCGCCGGCTTCACCGTCTCGGCGCTGCCGGCAGGCGACAAGCAGTCCACGCTGATCTCGCTGTTCACCTTCTGCATGCAGCACGGCATGCTCTGGGCCGGTAATCCGATCCTCCCCGAGCAGCACCTGGGCGTGCCCTATGACGAGGCCGCCAACCGCCTCGGCTCCTGGTCCGGGCTGATGGCCCAGGCCGACAAGACCGCCCAGGACTTCGCCCCCGGCGACCTGAAGACCGCTCGCATGTTCGGCCAGCACTTCGCCGAAACCCTCGCCCGCCTGCACCAGCCGCACCTGGAAGCCACGCAGGAGGCCCACGCATGATAGCCCGCCGCTACAGCCCGTTGCTGTTCGCGCTGATCCTGTCCGGCGTGATGACCCTGCTGGTCTCCGGCCTCTCCACCTTCCGTGCCGTCGGCCTTGTTTCCGACCTCAGCCGGCTCTGGCTGGGCGCCTGGCTCACCAGCTGGTGCGTGGCTTTCCCGCTGGTGCTGGTCATCGCCCCGCTGACACGGCGACTGGTGGAGAAGCTGGTTCAGCCCAATCCGTAGGATGGCGTGGAGCGCAGCGATACCCATCATCTCCAGTCGCAACGACAGAGGACGGCACCGGGCGCAGGGACCACTGAATGCGCCCGGTTCCGCCGACTCGCCTACGCTTATCCGGGCCCACTCCAACCCGGGGATAATCATGTCGGAGCACTTCGATAGCAGCCGCCGCCACCTGATGCGCCTGGCTGCCGTAGCACTGGCCGCGTCGCAACTGCCCAACGTGGCGCAAGCCGCCAGCGAACCGAGCAAGACCGTGCCGACGGCAAAGGCCGGCGGACATAGCCAATTCAAGGCGCTCAAACAGATCGACGCCGGCCTGCTCAGCGTCGGCTACGCCGAGGACGGCCCGGCGGACGGGCCAGTGGTCATCCTGCTCCACGGCTGGCCCTACGACATCTACAGCTTCGTCGACGTTGCCCCGGCGCTGGCGGCCCAAGGTTTCCGGGTCATAGTGCCCTGGCTGCGCGGCTACGGCAGCACGCGCTTTCTCTCCGACAAGACCCTGCGCAACGGCCAGCCGGCGGCGGTGGCCAGCGACATCATAGCCCTGATGGACGCTCTGAAGATCGACAAGGCCGTGCTCGCCGGATTCGATTGGGGCGCGCGCACCGCCGACATCATCGCCGCCCTCTGGCCGGAACGCTGCAAGGCACTGGTGGCCGTGAGCGGCTATCTGATCGGCAACCAGCAGGCCGGCAAGCAGCCCTTGCCGCCGGAAGCCGAATTCCTCTGGTGGTACCAGTTCTACTTTGCCACCGAACGCGGCGCGGCCGGCTATGCGAAGAACACCCACGACTTCACCAGGCTCATCTGGAAACAGGCCTCACCGAAGTGGAACTTCGACGACGCCACCTTCGAGCGCAGCGCCAAAGCCTTCGAAAACCCCGACCACGTCGCGATCACCCTGCACAACTACCGCTGGCGCCAGGCCCTGGCCGAAGGTGAGCCGCAATACGACGAGCTGGAACAGAAACTCGCCAAGGCCCCGCCCATCGGCGTGCCCACCATCACCCTGGAAGGTGACGCCAACGGCGCCTTCCACCCGCCACCCAAGGCCTATGCGGCGAAGTTCACCGGCAAGTACGAACACCGGACATTGACTGGAGGGATCGGGCACAACCTGCCGCAGGAGGCACCGGAGGCGTTCGTGAAGGCGGTGCTGGACGTGGCGGCCTGGTAACCGCGAGAGATCGGCTCTGGTGTACCGTCCTGCCGTCCACTCACGTAGCATCGGCAAACAACCGATGGAGCCATGACACCTTGAAAATCATCCGCAGCAAGCGCTTCACGGCGAACCGCCCCTGGGGGGCGCTGGACATCGCCAACATGAACGGAATCACCACCCGCCTGCACTGGACCGACCAGCCGTACAAGTGGCACATCAACGACGGCGAAGAGGTGTTTGCGGTACTCGACGGGCAGGTGGAGATGCATTACCGCGACGCGGATGGCGAGCATCGGGTCATGCTGGAGAGCGGGGATATCTTCTACGCCTCGATCGGCACCGAGCATGTGGCCCATCCCCAGGGCGAGGCGCGCATTCTGGTGATCGAAAGCGAAGGCAGTGTCTGACCCGCCCCGACGGAGCCTGTCCGCAGAAATGAAAAAGCCCCGCATTAGCGGGGCTTTTTCTACAAGTGGCGTCGATTAGACGGCGCGAACTTGCTCAGCCTGCGGGCCTTTCTGGCCGGCGGTCACGATGAAGCTGACCTTCTGGCCTTCGTCGAGGGACTTGTAGCCGTTGCCTTCGATTTGACGGAAGTGAACGAATACGTCCGGGCCGCTTTCCGGGGTGATGAAGCCGAAGCCCTTCTCAGCGTTGAACCACTTGACGGTGCCGTTTTGACGATCGGACATGATGTTGTCTCCAGATATAGATTGCTAAAGGCCAGCCGAATACCGACCAACCATGAGCTGAATGCGTAGTGAAGAGGTGCCGAGGAGATGGAACATCGTGTAGACAGAACATCAAGTCGCGGCGCTTTACCGGGCAGGCAGCGCGAGCAGAATACATGGGGCGTAGGGAATTGGTAGCTTTTTTTCACTCCGGCGGGGGTATTTGACGGGCGGTCGAGGGTTCGGAGCGGGGTTCGGACATGGGCGAAGGCCCGGTTTTCGGGCTTTTGCGCCTGTTGGGTGGGTGGATTTTCGATTGTTCTGCTGGAGGATCGAAAGCCAAGCCTGCCCGCTCGGAGAGGGGCTTTCGTAGGAGCGGACCCTGTCCGCGATGCTTTTCGTTTTGTTTGGGTGTTTCTGCGCCGCTCCTGCGCATGAACACCCAAGTCCGACAACGACAAAGTGCAGTTCGCGAGCAAGCTCGCTCCTACAGGCGCATGCCCCGCCTCAATGACTGAGGTAATGGCTCGACAACCAGTTCAATGCCCTCCCCGGCCTGGTCAGCGCATCGATGAAGCTCGGTCCCCAGAACCTGATGTCATTGGCCTGCAGCACCGCATACATGTCCCGGTGCCGCGCCCGGCGCTCGCTCAGGGGCATGCGCAGGGCGGTGTCGATGGCGTCGGCCAGGGCGTCGCGGTCGTGGGGGTTGATGATCAGCGCGCCACCCAGCTCGGCGGCGGCGCCGGCGAACTGCGAGAGGATCAGCACGCCGGGATCGTCCGGGTCCTGCGCGGCGACGAATTCCTTGGCCACCAGGTTCATGCCATCGCGCAGGGGCGTCACCAGGCCGATGCGGGCGTGGCGCATGACCATGGCGATGTCCTCGCGGCGATGGTTGCGCGCCACGTAGCGCAGCGGCACCCAGGACACGGCGCCAAAGCGCCCGTTGATGTGCCCTACCCGCGCGCTGACGGCGGCGTCGATGTCGGCGTATTCGGGGATGTCCTGGCGGCTGCCGGGCGATATCTGCAGGCAGGTCACGCGGTTGTGCCACTCGGGGTAGCGCTCCAGGAAGCGCTCGTAGCCGTCCAGGCGGTTGACGATGCCCTTGGAGTAGTCGAGGCGGTCCACCCCGACCATCAGCGCGCGGCCGCCCAGGCTTTCGCGCAGGTCGTCGGCGGCCGGGCTCTGCGAGGCCTCCTCGGCCAGTTGGCGGAAACCGGCGGCATCCACGCCCACGGGGAACACGCCGACACGAAAGTGCTGGTCTTCCAGGTGGTAGCGGCGGCCGTCGGGCGTGGCGGCGCCGACTATGCGGGTGAGGTAGCGAGCGAAGTTGCTGGCGTCGTTTTCGGTCTGGAAGCCGATGAGGTTGTATTCGGTGAGCGCACGGATCAGCTCGGCATGGTGCGGGATCGCGGTGAGCAGGTCCGCCGGCGGCATGGGGATGTGCAGGAAGAAGCCGATGCGGTTGGCGTGGCCACGGGCGCGCAGGGCCAGGGCGAGCGGGATGAGGTGGTAGTCGTGCACCCAGAGCACGTCGTCCGGCTCCAGCAGCGGGCTCAGGCGCTCGGCGAAGAATTCGTTGACGCGCCGGTAGCCGCCGAAGTCGGCCTCGCTGAATTCGGCGAGGTCGACGCGGTAGTGCAGGATGGGCCACAGCACGCGGTTGGCGAAGCCGTTGTAGTACTCGTCGAAGTCCTGCGGGTGCAGGTCGGTGAGCATGTAGGTGAGGTTGCCGCGTTCGAGGGTGGTCAGCGGGCCCGGTTCCTCGGCCACCTGCCCACTCCAGCCGAACCAGATGCCTTCGCGATCGCGCATGGCGGCCTCGATCGCGACGGCGAGACCACCAGGCGCGGCTGGGTGGTGTTCATCGGGCACCATGACCCGGTTGGAGATCACCACGAGGCGCGGCATAGACCTTCCTCCCAGCCGATGGAGAGACGCATGGCTGAGTTGATCAGCCCGGCCATGGAGTAGGTCTGCGGAATGTTGCCCCAGAGTTCGCCGGTGTGCGGATGCAGGTCTTCGGAGAGCAGGCCGTAGCGGTTGCGCGCGGCGATCAGTTCCTCGAACAGCGCACGGGCTTCGTCGCGGCGGCCGATGGCGGCGAGCGCGTCGAGGTACCAGAACTTGACCACCAGGAAAGCCGTTTCCGGCACGCCGAAATCATCCGGCGCGGCATAGCGCAGCAGGTGGCCATTGACGTTGAGTTCGCGGCCGATGCATTCGACGGTGGCGATGAAGCGCGGATCGTCGGCTTCGATGATGCCCAGCTCGTTCATCAGCAGCACGCTGGCATCGAGGTCGTCGTGACCGAAGGCGCCGGTGAAGCATTGCTTCCTTTCGCTCCAGGCCTCGGCGAGGATGCGCTCGCGCAGGCGGGTGGCCTTCGCCATCCAGGCCTCGCCCGCCTCGACCCGGCCCAGGCGTCGGGCGATACGTCCGACGCGGTCGCAGGCGACCCAGCAGAGCAGCGCGGAATGGGTGTGGATGCGCTGCCGTCCACGGTATTCCCAGATACCCGCATCGGGCTCGAAGGCCGCATGCACGGCCTTGTCGGCGAGGGACTCGAGCAGCTGCAGCATGCCGTCGCTGCTCGGGCTGGGCAGGCGGTCGTCGACGAAGCTCTGCAGCACCGCGAGCACCACGGAGCCGAACACGTCGTGCTGGTTCTGCTCCACCGCCTGGTTGCCGACGCGCACCGGGGCGTGGCCTGAAAATCCGGCCAGGTTCGGCTCGTCACGCTCGGTGAGGTCCATGTCGGGGATGATCCCGTACAACGGCTTGAGTTCGGCGTCACCGCTGGCCACGGTGGTGATGAAGTCGATGTAGCCCTCCATGGTGCGCGTGGCGCCCAGGCGGTTGAGGGCGAGGATCACGAAGTACGCGTCGCGCAGCCAGCAGTAGCGGTAGTCCCAGTTGCGCCGGGAGCCGGGCGCCTCGGGGATGGAGGTGGTGGTGGCGGCAATGATCGCGCCGGTCTCCTCGAAGTTGCACAGCTTGAGGGTGATGGCCGAGCGGATCACCACCTGCTGCCACTCGAAGGAGATGGCAAGACCCCGCACCCAGTCATGCCAGTGGCCCTGGGTGCGCTTGAGGAATTCGCGGACGACGTCGCCGGGGGCGTTGTCCAGCGGCTCGTCCATGCCGATCACCATGCTCACCGGGTGGCGCAGGGCGAAGCGGGTTTCGTTGAGCAGGTAGGACAGCGGTGCGTCGGTGGTCAGGCGGATCGGCTCGTCGCCATCCAGGTAGCGGATGTGGCTGGAACCGGCCACGCTGCGGCGCGGCTTGCCATAGCCATGGGTCGGACGCACGCGCAGGGTGACCTTGGGCAGCCCTTCCAGCGGCTCGATCAGCCGGCACAGCTGGGCCGGACGAAACACCCGGCCGTATTGCAGAAAGCGCGGCGCGAAGTCGGTAATGCGCACCGCAGCGCCACTGTCGTCGCGCAGGATGGTGGTGATGATCGCCGTGTTGCGCTGGTACTCGGACGTATGGCTGACCTGGCCGTCGAGCAGCACGTCGGCGAAGCCCTTTTCCTCATCGCCGGCCAGCAGCCGGGAGAACGCCGGGTCGCCATCGAAGTTGGGGTAGCACCACCACACCAGCCGGCCCTTCGGGTTGACCAGGGCGGCCACGCGGCAGTTGCCGATCAGGCCCAGTTCCAGTGCTCCTTCGTGCCGTTCAGTCATCGATCGTTTCCTCCTGCCGCCGTGATGAGTGCAGTACGGACCGCCGCTGCGTCGGCGAAGACGGCACTCGCCCCCGGCAGCGTGCGCCCGACCGAAAGTCCCAGCCCTTGCAGGCTGGGCATCAGGGCCAGGGCGGGTTGGTCGGTGAGGTCGTCGCCCACGAACAGCGGGCGACGACCGGCGAAGGCCGGCGTGGTCATCAGGCGCTCGATGGCGCCAGCCTTGTCGACGCCTTCGGCGACGATTTCATAGACCTGTTTGCCCCCCAGCAGGCATAGGCCCGCGCCTTCCGGCGCGATGAGCAGCGCCTGCAAGGCCACCCGCAGTGCCGGTGCGCTCTCGGGGGCGGCGCGGTAATGCAGGGCGAAGCTGCTGCCCTTGTCTTCGGCCAGTACGCCGGCATGAGCGCAGGCCAGCGCATTGAGCTGCACGCGCACGCAGGCGGGCAGGTCCCTGGTGGTACGGCGCAGCGGGCTGTCGCCGGTTTCGCGCCAGTGGGCGCCGTGACCGCCGCTGGCGGGCAGGCGCAGGGGATGGAAGAGCCGGTCCAGTTCCTCGACCGGGCGGCCACTGATCAGGGCCAGGGCACCGTCGAGACGTCGATGCAGCTCGCTGAGCGCATCGACCAACCCGGGCGGAACGCGCACCGCGTCGGGGGTTTCGGCGATGTCCAGAAGGGTTCCGTCGACATCCAGGAACACGGCGGTCTGCGCGTACTGGCCAAGCCAGAGTTGCAGCAGCGCGGTGGCTGAGACCTCGCTGAGCGGGGCCATGGCCGTGTCGACAGGTCCTCGTTGCGGGGGACGTGACATAAGCCATTTTCTCCGGTTGCAGCTCGTGCCGTTGTGCCTGCGAAGCCACAACGGACGGTTGAAGGAGTCAATGGACCGTAACACGCATGAACCAGGGGGTCGACCGGAAATGGCCCGGACGGTGCATGGCAGAAGGCCGCTTTCACAGCAGGCGGAGGTGCCGAGGCCCCTGCACCCGCCGTGTCGAGGGGGACCATCTACGCTACTAGGCTGACAACCGACTTCTGAGCACGAAAAGGACCCGCACATGCACACGATCACACGCTGGCTGGGCACCGCGCTGCTCGCCCTCGGCCTGCTGGGCCAGGGCGTCACCGCCGAGGAGCGCAAACCGATCCACTTTGGCGAACTGACCTGGGAGAGCGGCAGCCTGATCACCGAGATGCTGCGCCTGCTGGTGGAAAAAGGTTACGGCTACCCCACCGACACCCTGCCGGGCAGCACCGTGAGCCTGGAGGCGGCGCTGGCGCACAACGACATCCAGGTCATCGGCGAGGAATGGGCCGGGCGTAGTCCCGCCTGGGTCAAGGCCGAGGCCGAACACAAGGTTTACGGCCTGGGCGATATCGTGAAGCACGCCGACGAGGGCTGGTGGGTGCCGGACTACGTGGTCCACGGCGACCCCGCGCGGGGCATCGCCGCGCTAGCCCCGGAGCTGCGTTCGGTGAGCGACCTGCCGCGCTACCGCGAGGTGTTCCGCGACGCCGAGTCGCCGGACAAGGGCCGCTTCCTCAACAGCCCCACCGGCTGGACCTCGGAGATCGTCAACTCGCAGAAACTCAAGGCTTACGGCCTGGACAGCAGCTACGTGAACTTCCGCAGCGGCTCGGGCGCGGCGATGGACGCCGAAATCGCCTCGTCGATCCGCCGGGGCAAGCCGGTGCTGTTCTACTACTGGTCGCCGACCCCGCTGATGGGCCGCTACAAGCTGCTGCGCCTGGAAGAGCCGCCGTTCGACGCCGAGGCCTGGAAGACCCTGTCCGACCCCGACAATCCCAATCCGCGCGGCAGCCGCTCGCTGCCGGCGAAGCTGTCGGTGGGCGTCTCCGCGCCCTTCCACCAGCAGTACCCGGAGCTGGTGGCGTTGTTCGAGAAGGTCGACATCCCCATCGACCTGCTCAACGCCGCCCTGGCGAAGATGAGCGAGACGCGCCAGCCCCCACGTGACGCCGCACGGGGCTTCCTCAAGGCCAACCCGCAGGTCTGGCAGGGCTGGCTGCCGGCCGAGCAGCGCGCCAAGGTCGAGGCCGCCCTATGACTGATGCCGAGCATCATGGCCGGTCTCAACCGGACGGCGATGATGGCGCTGCCGATGGTGGCCTCGATGATCGGCGCGCGTGGGCTGGGCGAGGATGTGCTGGTGGGCATCCAGACGTTGTACGTCGGGCGCGCCTTCTAGGCGGGCCTGTCGCTCGAGCACGGAGAGATAGGCGTTGACCGAAACCTCGCCGCTGCACGCCGTGTCGCCGAGCCTGGAAAACGTGCTGCGTCTGCGCCTGCTGGGCTGCGGGCTGTCCATCGACGATTTTGGCTGTGGCGACCCGGGCCGACTCGGTGGCCTGCCTGGCCGACTGATGTTGCGCGCAAAAGAAAACGGCTGCTGCCGACATCCTGTCCGCACCAGCCGTTTAGGTTGCCCTCAGCAAAGGACCCACGAACTGTAGGCCATTGCCATCAATTTGCCTTCCCCCTCCTCCCGCATCGGACTTCCGTACGAGCATCGAACCATTTCCCCCGCTGTGATGGTTCCGCTATCCCAAGGCCTTCGACAGTGGCTACCATGCACGCTCGTACCGGCTGGCAGGCAATCTCCAGCCCCCTCCCCACAACAGCGATTCGACCGCCCCTCCATGACCGACTCCGCCCGCCGTCCTGCCCTGCGCCTCGCCCTCTGCGCCACCGCCCTGACTCTCGCCACTGCCGCCGGATTCTTCCTCTGGCAGAGCTTCTACCCGGTCCGGGCTGCCGATGGCTGGAGCGTCGAAGTAGTACAGCGCGAAGTGAAGAAGGCCGCTTCCATCGTGCCCCTGCCCGACGGCGGCCTGTTGGTCAGCCAGGAACTGAAGGACGGTCAGGGCAACATCCTGCGCATCACTCCCAGCGGCGAGCGCAAGGTGGTGATCGACGGCCTGTCCAAACCGGACGGTCTGATCGCCGCCCAGGGCGGCTGGGTGTTCAGCCAGGAAACCGACGACAAGCCCGTGCAAATGCTGCGGGACGGCAAGCTCAGCACGCTGTTCCAGGGCAACTCGGTGCAGGGGCTGTGGGACGACGGCGACTTCCTCTACGCCATCGAGGACCGCCACGACAGCGGCCGACTGCTGCGCTACCGCTGGAGCGACGGCGAACTGAACGTGGTGCGCGACCGCCTCGACGAAGCCGAATCGATCACTCGCTGCAGCGACGGCCGCCTGCTCTACACCCAGAAGAACCAGGGCAAGCTCCGTCAGCTCAGCGATGATGGCAACGACCCGGAAATCCTCAGCGACTTGAACAAACCCACCTTCGTCATGTGCGATGCACGCGGCATCTGGATCAGCGAAGACTCCACCCACCGCGCGCGCCTGCTGCTGTGGGACGGCAAGGGCGAGCCGCAGACCGTGCTGTCGTTCCTCAAGGCGCCCCAGGCCCTGGTCGCCGACGGCAAGGGTGGCTACCTGCTCGCCGAGGGCGGGCGCAACCGCGTGCTGCGGCTCGCGCCGGCGAAATGACGCAGCCGCCCTACTCCGCAAGCCCCGGCATCACCAGGCCGGGGATTACCTCAACCAGCGCATCGATGGCCAGACGGACTTTGCGCGGCAACTGAGTGGTCTGCAGCCAGGTGGCGTGGACGCCGTAGAGGAAGCCAGGCTGCTGCGGAAGAAGTTCTTCCAGCTCGCCGGCCATAATGGCTTCGCCCACCAGCCAATACGGCAACCACGCCAACCCCATGCCGCGAACCGCAGCATCGGCGATGGCCGCCAGGTCGTCGAAACGCAGCCGCGAGTTCGGCGCAAACTCCACCGGCGCCTGCCCTTCGCAGGGGAACAGCCACGGGTTGATTCGCCCGGAGCGGTGATAGACCAGCAGGTGGTGCTCAGCCAGTTCCGCGATGCCTGCGGGCCTGCCGTGTTGCGCCAGGTATGCCGGTGCGGCGCATACCACCATGCGTTGCCGGCCGATACGGCGGGCAATCACCCCGGCCCGTGGCTCCGGTTCGCCGGTACGGATGGCCAGGTCGATCTGTTCATCCGCCAGGTCGGTCAGGCGGTCGCTGAAGCGCAGGTCCAGTTCCAGGTGCGGATAACGCTGTGCCAGTTCCAGCAGGACCGGCGCTACGCAGCGCCGGCCGAAATGCACCGGCATGGCCACCCGCAGCCGGCCACGCGGCTCGGCCACCTCGCCGGCGGCGAGGATGTCCGCCGCCTCGGCATCGGCGAGCAACGCACGACAGCGCTCGTAGTAAATCCGCCCGGCCTCGGTGAGGCTCTGCCGGCGCGTGCTGCGCTGCAGCAAGCGGACACCCAGGCGCTCTTCGAGAAAACGCACATGCTTGCCCACCATGGGGGCGGACATTTCCAGGGCATCGGCCGCGGCCGCGAAGGACCCGAGGTCCACCGCGCGAACGAACACCGACATACTGGTCAGACGATCCATTCGTAACTCCTGATTTCGACTCAACATTTCCATAGGCCATTTATCGCCTTTTTTCCATGCCGGATAGTGGCTTTACGTCGAATCACTTTCGTATAGGAGCTTCACATGGAAAAAGTCACCACACGAGCCGTTCGCTTCCACCAGATCGGCGGGCCGGACGTCCTGCGCATCGAACCGCTGGAAATTCGCCAACCCGGCCCGGACGAGGTGAGCATCCGGGTCAAGGCCCTGGGGCTGAACCGTGCCGAGGTGCTGCTGCGCACCGACCGCTACATCGAGAGCCCGCGACTGCCCTCCGGCCTCGGCCTGGAGGCCACAGGCATCGTCGAGGCGGTGGGCAGCGAGGTTCACGGCTTCGCTGCAGGGGATGCGGTGAGCGTGCTGCCTCCCACGTCGATGCAGGAGCAGCCAACCCACGCCGAGCACCTGGTAGTACCGCAGTCGCGCCTGGTGAAGAACCCGACGGGGCAGACCTGGAGCGATGCCGCCGCCACCTGGATGCAGTACCTCACCGCCTACGGCGCGCTGGTGCAGGTCGCCGGGTTGCGCGCCGGTGACTTCGTCGTGATCACCGCTGCCTCCAGCAGCGTCGGCCTGGCCGCCATCCAGATTGCCCGGCGCGTTGGCGCGGTGCCGATCGCGGTAACCCGCAGTTCGGCGAAACGCGATGCGCTGCTGCAATCGGGCGCCGCCGAGGTGATCGCCAGCGACGAGGAAGACCTGCGCGCGCGGCTGTTCGAGATCACCGGCAAAGTCGGCGCGCGAGTGGTGTTCGACCCGGTGGGTGGGCCGATCTTCGAGCCGCTGACCGCCGCAATGGCCGAGGGCGGCATGCTCATCGAGTACGGCGGGCTGAGCCCCGAGCCGACGCCCTTCCCGCTGTTCGAGGTGCTGAGCCGCTCGCTGGTGCTGCGCGGCTACCGCGTCTACGAAGTGCTGGAAGACCCGGCGCGCCTGCAGGCGGCCAAGGACTTCATCGTCGAGGGGTTGGCCGACGGCTCGCTGCGGCCGGTCATCGCCCGCCGCTTCGGGTTCGACGAGATCGTTGAGGCCTACCGCTACCTGGAATCGAACCAGCAGTTCGGCAAGGTCGTGGTCACCCTGTAGCCATCGCACACCCCGCTGCGCAGGATGAAGCGGAGCCAGGGTGCCCGTTAACTAGAGGCCCCGCGGCCGTTCCGGTGGGCGGCACGCCGGGCGCATTCGGCGTGCCGCGTCAGCTCAGGGTGGCCAGGTAGCTGAAGGCATCGCGGACGGAGTCCGCTCCTAGGTTGCATGGCTTTTCCTGTAGGAGCGGACTCCGTCCGCGATTCGCCGGCAACGCCGGCGCGTCCAAGGTTCGCGAGCAGGCTCGCTGCTACAAATTCTCTAGAACCATCGGCCGATACAGCGGCTCGCAGGCCAGCAGCTTGATACCGGCCGGAGAGCTTTCCAGCAGACGGCGCTCGCCGTCGGCAACCTGCAACTCAAGAACGAAGCCCTGTCCACCTAGCGCGTCCGCGATGGTACGCACGGCGTCGCGCGCCCAAGGCAGGTCGGAGTCGAAATGGCCGAGCAACTGACCGTGTCGCTGGATGGTGAGGCGGTACTTCTGCATGGGATCTCCTTGGTGGAATCATTGGATGCGACACTTTGTATCGAGTCGATACCTTGACGAAGGCTACCCATCTGAACGATTTTGTCCAGGTAGTTTTTGATCGACACCATAACCGGGAGCGTCCATGAGCCTGCCCAGTATTTCCCTCGACACCCTCCTCACCGGCCGCGCCGATCCCTTCACCCGTCCCGGCTCGCGCAGCGCCATCGCCAAGGCGCCGCGCCAGGGTTCGCTGGCGGTCACCAGCCTGGGCCTGGAGAGCGACGAGCAAGGCGACCTGCGCGTGCACGGTGGCGTGGAGAAGGCCATCCACCACTACCCCCGCGAGCACTACGCACAGTGGATCGCCGAGCTGGGCGAACACCCGCTGCTGACACGCCCCGGCGCCTTTGGCGAGAACTTCAGCACCCACGGCTGGACCGAGGCGGACCTCTGCCTGGGCGACCGGGTGCGCGCCGGCACGGCGCTGCTGGAGGTGTCCCAGGGGCGCATGCCGTGCTGGAAACTCAACGACCGTTTCGAGTTGCCACAGATGGCCCTGCGGGTTCAGGAGTCCGGACGCACCGGCTGGTATTACCGGGTGCTGGAGGAAGGGGGGATCGCCGCTGGCGCACCTCTGGAACTGGTAGAGCGGCGCCATGGCGACTGGTCGTTGCAGCGACTCTCCGCCGTGCTCTTCGACAAGCGCGTGGACGCCGAAATCCTGCGCGACTGCCTGGAACTGCCGCTGCCGCCGAACTGGCGCCGCACCCTGTCGCGGCGCCTGGAGAACGGCGCGGTGGAGGACTGGAGCCCGCGCCTCGAAGGCAGCCCGAAGGCCTGAATCAGGACTCGACGGCGCGTGCCGGAGCCTCGGCCGGCGCACGGTGCAGGCCGATGGCCCAGAGCACGCCACCGGTCAGCAGGACGATGGCCAGCGCCTCCACCGGGCTCGGCAGGCGCTGTTGGTGCAGGTAGGCGTAAGCGCAGGCGAACAGCGTCTCGAAGACGATCAACTGGCCGCCCAGGCTCATCGGCAGGCGACGGGTCGCGGCGTTCCACAGGCCGTTGGCCACCCAGGAGCCGAATACGGCGAGGAACAGCGACACCCAGAGGAAGGCCATCCAGCGCTCCGCCGCGATGCCGGTGGGCACCGCCTGCGGGGCAATCAGCACGCCCACGCCGGCCAGCACGATGGCCATGACGCCGGTGACCACGCCGATCAGCGTCGACCATTCGTGGCTGTTGAAGTGGCTGGCCTTCAGGTAGCGCGCGTTCGCCGTGGCGTACCAGGACCAGCAGGCCACTCCGCAGAAACCGCAGACGATACCGAGGATGCGCTCGCCCGGCGTGCTCCCGGAGGCCATCAGCGCGGTGGGGTCGAGGTTGATGCAGAGGATGCCCAGGGCCACCAGCGCCAGCGGGAATTTCATCCGCGACAGCGGCAGCGAGTCGTGCTCGGAACGGCTGCAATAGCTGATCGCCAGCGGCATGATGCCGTTGATCAGCGAGGCCGCCGCCACCCCGGCGAATTGCACCGCCGCCGAGAGCAGCGCGAAGTACAGCAGGTTGCCGGCCAGGGACAGGCGCACCAGCATCGACAGGTCCTCGCGGCTGATCCGGCGAAACAGGCCGACGGCGACCGGCAGCGCGATCAGCAGGGAAATGGCGCCGTACAGGGCGAAGCGCACGGAACTGATCAGCAGCGGGTTGAATTCCGGCACGAGCGACGGCGCGAGGATCACCCCGCCCCAGATAGCACCCGCCATGCCTGCATAGACCACCCCGCGCTTCATTACCCGTTACCCCTGTCAGTCGGAAATGCCGCCACGGTAGCGCCTGTGCTAGCGTCTGACCAAGGATAAATCCGCACCGAGACATTCCTCGCAGGAATGTCGCAAGACTTTCACCGGAGAGCCGTCATCAGCCGTTACCTGCGCACCCTGCCGCCCCTGGAAACCCTGATCACCTTCGAGGCTGTCGGCCGTTGCGGCAGCTTCACCCTGGCCGCCACCGAGCTGTTCCTCACCCAGAGCGCGGTGAGCAAGCAGATGCGCGCGCTGGAGGAGAGCCTCAAGGTGCCGCTGTTCGAGCGCAAGCCGCGCGGCGTCACCCTCACCGCTGCCGGCGCCGAGCTGCTGGGCACCGTGGACATGCTGCTCGACCGCCTGCAGCACAGCGTGCGGCGCATCCGCAACGTGCACCAGAGCAACGCCGTGTCGGTGCTGGCGACCCACGCGCTGGCGCAGTTCTGGCTGTTCCCCAAGCTGATCGAGTTCAACAAGGCGCACCCGGGTATCGCCGTGCACGTGCATGCGATCAACGAGATGGACGAGGCCAGCCTGGTGGACTTCGACCTCGGCATCCTCTACGGCGCCGGCGACTGGACCACGCTGAACAGCCAGTTCGTGCTGCCGGAGATCGTCTACCCGGTGGCGCGCCCAGACCTCGACGTCTCCGCCATCCGTACGCTGGAGCAACTGGCCGCGGCGCCCCTGGTGCAGCTCGACACCTCGGCCTGGAGCTGCCTGGACTGGCACGACTGGTTCGGCCACTTCGGCAAGGACTACCAGCCAGCGGAGAGCGACCCGGTGTTCAACCAGCTCACCCTCGCCTATCGCGCCGTGCAACAGGGCATGGGCATTGGCCTGGCGTGGAGCTTCATGGCCGACGAGGCGGTGGCCAAGGGCGAGATGCAGCGGGTGACCGACCACGCGTTGGTGACCGAGCGCGGCGAGTACCTGGTGTCGCTGCGGCATCGCCAGCTGTCGCCATCGGCGCAGCTGTTCCATGACTGGCTGCTGGCGTCGGTGGGTGCGGCCTCAGGCTGAGTCGGTCAGGCCGACGAAGCGGAAGCCGCCGCTCGCTTCCTTGCGCCTCTCCAACTCGCGCGCCTCCTCCCGCGTGGCGGTGGTGCGGAAGAGGATGTAGCAACGCTCTTCGAGAAAGGCCCGCCGTCCCGCCTCGCTCTTGAGGTCGTAACCCTCCGCTTTGGCGAAGAACAGGTGCTTGGTGAGGATCGACTGCTTGCTTTCAACATCCCGGGGATTGCTCCAGTCCCCGCCCGCCTTCAGTACCAGGCGGCTCTGGCGGGAACGGTAGTGCTGGGCCAGGCGCTTGCGCAGGTTCTTGCCGATGCCGACCTTCAGCGCCTGGCCATCCAGGGTATGGATTTCATAGAGGCCGGGCTCGGCGGGCACATGCAGGTCTATCTCGGCAAAGCGAATCCGGGTCATCTCGTCCATGGGCAAGCGTTCCTTGGTCAACGAGGGGCCAGGATACGCCACCGTCGCTCAGGCTTCGCCCTCCTCGTGCAGTCGCAGCACCACCAGCAGTTCCTCGCGCAGCCAGGGCGCCTCGATTTCCGGCAGGCGCTGGCGGATCTGCCGGGCGACCCAGCGCTGGCCACGTCCGATGAAGTCGAAACGCAGCGCCAGATCGTCGATGGCCATGGCGCTGGCATGGAAGTCGCCGATGCCGCTGTCCGGCTGCGCGCCCAGGCGCTCCAGGCAGGTACGCAGGCGCCGGCAGCTTTCCGCCTCGCCCTGGTGCAGGTGTTCCAGGCGGCGGCGCACGGCGGGCTCGTCGGTCTGCCGCAGGCTGTCGAGCATGACCCGCGCGCCGGCACGCTCGGCGCGCATCAGGGTCTGCAGCCAGTCGATGAGGTCGATGGTGATGGCGGACATGAAAGGTCCCTCGGTGATCGCGAAGGCCCATGCTAGACCGCCCGCAGGCGCGGATTTAAATGAATTGAATTGCACTGACGCAGCACTTTTTCGAATGCATCCGCCGCGTGCGCTACCTCGTCATTTCCGCCGCCACGCACGTCACCCTTGATCCTGAGCAAGGCGCGCCAGAGCGCTTGCGTGGCAGGCGCGGTGGTTTATATCAAAAATACTGCACTTAGGCTGCATTATTATTCGTTTGTTGCATCCATCCCGTCTGTTCAGACTGTTTCGGCTCCCCTGCGGCGAATTGCCTCCCACGACGCTCGCCCGTCCGCCCGTACCCCTTCGGCGGACAGGGAGCCGTCAGCCAACCGAAGTACGACGGAATCCAGATGGACAGCGCGATACCCCTCGATCAAGAAACGACCTACAACTACGACATCGTTCGCCGGTTCACCCTTACCACCCTGGGCTGGGGCATCCTCGGCATGCTCATGGGCGTATTCATCGCCGCCCAGCTGGTATGGCCGCAACTGAGCCTGGACATGCCCTGGACCAGCTTCGGGCGCATCCGGCCGATCCACACCAACCTGGTGATCTTCGCCTTCGGCGGCAGCGCGCTGTTCGCCACCTCCTTCTACGTGGTACAGCGCACCTGCCGGGTGCGGATCATCTCCGACGGCCTGGCCAACCTGCTGTTCTGGGGCTGGCAGGCGAGCCTGGTGGCGATGGTGGTGAGCTACCCGCTGGGCATCACCACCTCCAAGGAATACGCCGAGATGGAGTGGCCCATCGCCCTCTGGGTCACGGTGCTCTGGCTGGTGTACGCGTACCTGTTCTTCGGCACCATCGCCCGGCGCAAGGTGCGCCACATCTACGTGGGCAACTGGTTCTACGGCGCCTTCATCGTGGTTACCGGGATGGTCCACGTGGTCAATCACCTGGCGGTGCCGGTGACGCTGCTCAAGTCCTACCCGATCTACTCGGGCGCCACCGACGCCATGATCCAGTGGTGGTACGGCCACAGCGTGGTGGGTTTCATCCTCTCGGTGGGCTTCCTCGGCATGATGTACTACTACGTGCCCAAGCAGGCCGAGCGGCCGATCTATTCCTATCGCCTGTCCATCGTGCACTTCTGGGCGATCATCACCCTGTACATCTGGGCCGGTCCGCACCACCTGCACTACACCGCGCTGCCGGACTGGGCGCAATCGCTGGGCATGGTGATGTCGCTGATCCTCCTGGCGCCGAGCTGGGGCGGCATGATCAACGGCATGATGACCCTGTCCGGCGCCTGGCATAAGTTGCGCACCGACCCGATCCTGCGCTTCCTCGTGGTGTCGCTGGCCTTCTACGGCATGTCCACCTTCGAGGGGCCGATGATGGCGATCAAGACGGTGAATTCGCTGTCGCACTACACCGACTGGACCATCGGCCACGTGCATGCAGGCGCCCTGGGGTGGGTGGCGATGATTTCCATCGGCGCGCTCTACCACATGATCCCGAAGCTCTACGGCCGCGAGCAGATGCACAGCATCGGGCTGATCAACGCGCACTTCTGGATGGCCACCATCGGCACCGTGCTGTACATCGCCTCCATGTGGGTCAACGGCATCACCCAGGGCCTGATGTGGCGCGCGGTGAACGAGGACGGCACGCTGACCTACGCCTTCGTCGAAGCCCTGCAGGCCAGCCATCCGGGTTACATCGTGCGGCTGATCGGCGGCGCCACCTTCGCCAGCGGCATGCTGCTGATGGCCTGGAACACCTGGCTGACCGTGCGCGGTGGCAAGCCGGTGCGCCAGGGCACGCCGGCCACGGCCTGAGGAGTACGACGATGCTGCTGACGCTCATTGGCCTGCTGGCCTGTGCCGTGGCGTGCTGGCGCGCCTGCCGCGGCGAGACTTTCGAGCAGGCCGCGCTGCTGCCCTTCGCCGACGATCCGGAAGCCGCCCGACGCATGACCGCCGCCACCGGTCGGCGCTGCGAGCGGATCGTTGCGCCGCTGCCCGAACCCGGCCCGCTGGATCGCCTGCGGGCCTGAACTTCCCCCCAGGGATGGGGCCTCCCGCGTGCCGTTCGCGGCACCTTGCAGGGCTCTTGCCGCAAGAGCCCGTTTTTTTTCCGGACCTTCTTCCAATGCCCGCCCTGACCGGCTGGCGGCAGCGCGCCGCCACGTACCTTCCCGACATCCCCCACACCCGCCCTCATGAATGGCTGCGCGCATCAATCGGCGCCAGCCTGGCATTCCTGCTCAGCGCCATTACCTGCGGGTTGCTGTTCGGCTCCTCGGTGGCGCTGCATTTCGCCGGTCCCTGGGCGGCTTCGGCGATCCTGCTGTTCGCCGTCTCCTCCGGCGCCCTGGCCCAGCCCTGGTCGGTGATCGGCAGCTACCTGTGTGCCTCGCTGATGGCGCTGCTGATCGGCCTGTGGCTGCCCGCCGGGGTGGTCAGCGCCGCCCTGGCGCTGGGCCTGAGCCTGCTGCTGATGTACCCGCTGCGCTGCCTGCACCCGCCGGGCGGCGCACTGGCCTTCTGCATGGTCTTCGCCGCGCCGCTGCCCGGCGAGCCGGCCTGGATGGCGCCGCTGCCGGCCATCAGCGGCGGTCTCGGCCTGGTGCTGCTGGCGGTGCTGTTCAACAACCTCACGCGCATGCCCTACCCGCGTCGGCGCACGATCATCAAGGACGATCACCACACCCAGGACCCGGCACCCGGCGAGCGAGTCGGCATCCAGTCCGCCGACCTCGACCAGGCGCTGGACGAGGTCGGCGCCTTCGTCGACATCACCCGCGACGACCTCGAACGCATCGTCCGCAGCACCGAGCGCCACGCCCTGCGCCGCAGCATGGGCGACACCCGTGCGCGGCAGATGATGTCCCGCGACCTGGTCTGCGCCACGCCGGAAACCCCGGTACACCACGCCCTGCGCCTGCTGGTGAAGCATCACCTGAAGGCACTGCCGATCCTCGACGAGGAGCGCCGGCTGGTGGGCATCGTCAGCCTGATCGACCTGCTCGCCCCCAAGCGCGCGGGGCGCGGGTTCAAGCGACTGCTCGGCAGCCTCGGCCTGCGCCGCGACCGCGTGCTCGGCGAGCTGATGAGCAGCCCGGTGCTGCACGTCGACGCCGACGCCCATGCGGTGGAGCTGATCCCGCTGCTCTCCGACCGCGGCCTGCACTGCCTGCCGGTACTCGAACACGGCGAACTGGTGGGCGTGATCACCCAGACCGACCTGATCGCCGCCCTGCACCGCGACCTGCTCAGCCACCTGGGCTAGCCGCGCTTTCCGCTACACTGGCCGCCTGATTCGCGCAGACCCCGCCCATGGACATCGACCTGACCCGTACCTTCCTGGAAATCGTCCGCCACGGCAGCTTCGTCGCCGCCGCCGAACGCATGCACATCACCCAGACCGCCGTCACCGCGCGGGTACAGAAACTGGAAGCGCACCTCAACTGCACGCTGTTCGTGCGCAACCGCGCCGGCGCCCGCCTGACCCCGGACGGCGAGGCCTTCGTCACCTACGCCAACCAGATCCTGCAGACCTGGGAAGCCGCCCAGCGCGACCTGCCGTTGCCCGAGGGCTACCACAACGTGCTGCACATCGGCGGCGAGGTGAGCCTGTGCAACCCGCTGATGCTGCGCTGGGTCAGCCGCATCCGCCAGGTGATCGGCGACCACGCGGTGCGCGCCGAGATCGGCGACGGCCAGAGCCTGCTGCGCCAGCTGGAACTGGGCGTGCTGGACGCGGCGCTGGTCTACCACCCGACCTACTGGCCGGGCATGCAGGTGGAGCAGTTGCTGGAGGAAAAGCTGATCCTGGTGCGCGCGCAGAATCCGGAGCCTTACGTCTACATCGACTGGGGCGAAGGCTTCCGCCAACTGCATGACAGCGCCCTGCCGGAGCTGTCCAAGGCGCCGGTGTCGTTCAACCTCGGCCCGCTGGCCCTGCAGTACATCCTGGAGAACGGCGGTTCGGGCTACTTCCGCACGCGGGTGGTGCAGAGCTACCTGGACCGCAAGGTCTTGCGCCGCGTGCCCAAGGCGCCGGAGTTCAGCTACCCGACCTACCTGGTGTATTCCCGCGACCGCGATTCGCAGGCGCTGCAGCAGGCGTTCAGCCTGCTGCGCGAGGTGGTGGCGCAGGACCCGGACTGGTCGCAGCGCTGGGACCCGATGATCTGACGGACACTCCGTACGGCCGCTGGCAATACCGGCGCATTGCGCGAAAATTACCTGATACCCCTTCTCTGCGGTGCGCCCTGCGCACCGCCCGCGAGCACCGCCATGACCGACCTTCCCATCGAGCTGGTACAGACCGGCCCGGAACACATCGAGCTGATCCGCAACCTCTACCAGTTCTACGCCTACGAGTCCTCGGACTGGGAGCAGGAGGACGTGGAAGTGGACGGCCGTTTCTACATCCACGAGGAACACCTGGCGCGTTACTGGAGCGAGCCGGAATGGAGCGCCAACCTGATCCTCGTCGACGGCTTCATCGCCGGCTTCGTGCTGATCGAGGGCAGTGAACTGCCGGGCATCGACGCGCTGGAACTGGCGGACGTCTTCGTGCTGAAGAAATACCGTCGCAAGGGCGTCGGCCGGACGGTCGCCACCCGGGTACTGCTGGACAACCCCGGCCCCTGGCTGGTGCGCTACTACACCGGCGACGAGCTGGCGGCGGCATTCTGGAAAGCGGTGCTGGGCGCCCTGCCGCGCCCGGTAAAGCACATCGATCCGGGCGACGATCCGCAGCTGGCGAGTTTTTTCATCAATCCCTGGACACACTAAAAACCATCGGGCGGTTGTGCAGCAGGATCAATCTTCTGTCATTTCCGATCATTGAGCCGGTTCCGTGCGCGGTCGTATCGTCCTGTTCAAACGACAAGAGCGATCAGGAGGTATCCCATGTCCGCCCTCAACCTGAATACCCAGGCCGCCGCATCCCTGGAGCGCTGGCACCAGATGGTTGCCCGCAAGGACTTCTCCAACCTGCCGGAGCTGCTGGCGCCGAACATCGTGTTCCGCTCGCCCATGGCCCACACGCCCTACCCCGGCGCGCCGGTGGCCGCGACCATCCTCGGCACCGTGCTGCAGGTGTTCGGCGACTTCGTCTATCACCGCCAGCTGGCCACCGCCGATGGCCTGAGCGTGGTCCTGGAGTTCAGCGCCACGGTCAACGGCCGCGACCTCAAGGGCATCGACATGATCCGCTTCGACGAGGCCGGGAAGATCGTCGAATTCGAGGTGATGATCCGCCCCATGAGCGGCCTGCAAGCCCTCGGCGAGGAAATGGGTCGCCGCCTGGGCGCCTACCTCTCCGCCCAGAAGGCGCCGGCACACTGATCACCACGGCGGCAGCCGGCGCCCGCTAGCGCCGCTCCAGCATGAACTCGATGAACGCCCGCACCCGCGACGGCACATGCCGCGCGTGGGGGTAGATCAGCAGGAACGGGCGCGTGGTGCCGCCGTAGTCGCGCAGCACCTCCACCAGTTCGCCGGCTGCCAGCTCCGCCTGCACGGTGAAGCGATAGGCCTGCATCAGCCCGCCGCCATGCTTGACCAGGGTCGCGGTGGCCAGGTAGTCCTCCAGCACCGTGCAGTTGCCCGCGGTTTCCACTTCCACGGCCCGGCCATTGACCCGGAACGACCAGGGCACCCGCCGCCCGGTGCTGGGCAGGTCGTACTGGATGCAGTCATGGCCGGCGAGATCGTCCGGCGCCTGCGGCACGCCGGTGCGCTGCAGATACTCCGGAGTACCCACCACCACCAGCTCGGCATCTTCCAGGCGCCGCGCCACCAGGCTGGAATCCGCCGGCTCGCGGCCACGCACCGCCAGGTCATAGCCTTCGTCGGCGAAGTCGATGTTGCGGTTGCTGACGTGAATGTCCACGGTCACCTGCGGGTAGCGCCGGCGGAACTCCGGCAGCAGCGGCAGCAGGCGGTAATGCGCGTAGGGCGTCGGCACGCTGATGCGTAGCCGGCCGGACGGCACGCTCTGGCCGCCGGTGACCTCGCGCTCGGCATCCACCAATTGGCCCAGGGCCTGGCGGCACTGCTCGAAGTAGTTGCGCCCACCTTCGGTCAGGCGCATCTGCCGCGTGGTGCGGACGAACAGGCGCACGCCCAGGCGCTCTTCCAGGCGCGCCACCGAACGGCTTACCGCCGCCGGGGTGATGCCGGCCTCGTTGGCCGCGGCGGTGAAGCTGCCGGTTTCCGCGGCGAGGCAGAACAGCTCGATGCTGCCCAGTTGCAGGTCGTCGAAATGGCGAGTCATGGCGCTGACCAATTCATTACATGAGGTATCAATTCAAATGCCATGAGCCTCATTTTTCAAGCATCGTTTGCAGCCTAGATTGGCTTCCAAGACGCGGGCACACCGCCCCGCCTCACTTGAGGAGACTCAATCATGAGCAAGACCGTCATCGTCACCGGCGCTTCCAGCGGCCTGGGCTTCGCCATCGCCGAGGCTTACCTGGCACGCGGCTACAACGTGGTGGGCAACGCCCGCAGCCAAGCCCGCCTGCAGGAGGCCGCAAGCAAACTGGGCAACCCGGCCAACTTCCTGCCGGTGGAAGGCGACATCGCCAAACCGGAGACCGCCAGGCGCCTGTTCGCCCAGGCCATCGAGGCCTTCGGCAAGGTGGACATCCTGGTCAACAACGCCGGCATCTTCATCGCCAAACCGGTGACCGAGTACAGCGAGGCGGAGGTCGAGAGCATCGTCGACACCAACCTCAAGGGCTTCTTCTATCCGTCCCAGGCCGCCGCCCGGCACATGGCCGCCAACGGCTCGGGGCACATCGTCACCATCACCGCCGCCATTGCCATGCAGCCCAACGCCAAGGTGCCGGCGCTGCTGCCGGTGCTGATCAAGGGCGGTCTGAACAGCGCAGTGCGCGGCCTGGCCCTGGAGCTGGCGGGGTCCCAGGTGCAGGTCAACGCCGTGGCGCCGGGGATCATCCAGACCCCGATGCATGCCACCGACGAGCAGACCCGCGCCTTCCTCGGCGGCCTGGCGCCCACCGGCCGGATCGGCACGCCGCAGGACATCGTCGACGCCGTGCTCTACCTGACCGACTCGACTTTCGTCACCGGTGCCATCCTGAATGTCGACGGTGGTTCCACCACCGGCACCTGGTAAACCCGAGGAGAACCCGAAATGCCCTACGTGAACATCCAGGTCACCGATGAAGGGGTGACCGCCGAAGAACGCCGCCAGCTGATCGAAGGCGTGACCGAACTGCTGGAACGCGTGCTGAGAAAACCGCCGGCGAGCACCTTCGTGGTGATCCAGGAAATCCCCACCGACAGCTGGGGCGTGGGTGGGGAGACGGTCAAGGCGCTGCGGGCGCGGGAAAGGAAACCCGGTTGAAGCTGCGGGCACGCCGGGGGGCCGCCAGGTCCTCCGGCGATTGCCTTGCACCATAAGGGTGCTGCTAGGATCGCGGCATACCGTTTCGCCATCGCAGAGGCAAGGAATGCTCGCCGCGCTCAAGCGTTATCCGCTACAGGTCAATCTGCTGCTCTGCGCCACCTTCCTGCTGACCCTGGCGCGCGGCATCACCCTGCCCTACCTGGTCATCTACCTGTCGACGAACTTCGACCTGCCGGTCGACCGCATCGGCCTGGTCATGGGCGGCTCGCTGTTCGGCGGTGCGCTGCTGAGTCTCTACGGCGGCTACCTGATCGACCGCCTGCCGGGCTTCCGGCTGATCCTCGGCTTCGGCCTGTGCTTCGTCGCCGCCTTCCTCGGCATGCTGCTGACCCGGCAGTTGTGGCTGTTCTTCCTGTTCCTGCTCGGCTTCAACTTCGCCTATTCAGTCACCGACGTGGTGGTCAAGACCGTGTTCGGCCGCCTGCTCGCGGCGGGCGAACAGGGCCGCGCCTTCTCCATCCGCTACACCCTGATCAACCTCGCCTACGCCATCGGCCCCTTCATCGGCGCGGCGCTGGCCCATGTCAGCCAGAAACTGCCTTTCATCGTCTCGGCCGCACTTGGCGCCCTCTTCCTGCTGGCCTTCCTGCGCTACGGCGACCGCGACATGCGCCCGGCCGGGGGCACCGCGCCGCCGTCCTTCCTGGCGGTAATGAGCGTGCTGTCGAAGGACCATCGGCTGATGTACTTCACCCTTGGCGGGGTGTTCACCGCCGTGGTATTCGGCCAGTTCTCCGCCTACCTGTCGCAGTACCTGGTGACCACCGGCAGCGCGGAATACGCCTACCAGGTGATCCAGACGCTGCTGGGGGTCAACGCCGTCTCGGTGATCGCCCTCCAGTACCTGCTGGGCAAGCGCATCGACAACGACCATCTGCAGCGCTGGCTGCTGGTCGGGCTGGGCCTGTTCGTGCTGGGCATCGTCGGCTTCGGCCTGTCGCAGAACGTGGTGCACTGGGGGCTGGCGATGGTGGTGTTCACCCTCGGCGAGATCATCGTGATCCCCGCCGAGTACATGTTCATCGACCGCATCGCCCCGCCGCACCTGCGCGGTGTGTATTACGGCACGCAGAACCTGTCGAACCTCGGCGGCGCGGCCGGCCCGGTGCTGGTCGGCTTCGCCCTCAGCCTGTGGGCGCCGCACTGGGTGTTCGTGATGCTCGCCGGCTGCATCGTCAGCGGCGCCTTCTTCTACGTCGCCGGCGCCTCGCTGTCGCCGCCCCGGCCACGGGACTGACGGGGCGCCTTGCGCGGCTTCTCCGTCCGCCCGCGCGATGTGGTGCGGATGGCGACATTCATCAGCCGCTGGAACTTCGGACAGGCCAAGTGATCCGGCGCCGGGCACTCGGCGGCGTGGCGCAAGCTGTCGCGGATGGCGCTGAGCCGACGGATGCTGCGGTCCAGTTCCTCCGCCTTCTCCCGCAACCGTTCGCGATCGATCAGCGGCCGCGCGCCGCCGACGAAGATGGCGCCGATCTCCTCCAGGGAAAACCCCGCCTCCCGCCCAAGCGCGATCAGTGACAGGCGCGACAGCACCTCATCGCTGAACACCCGGCGCATGCCGTTGCGGCCGATGGAGCGGATCAGCCCCTTCTCCTCGTAGTAACGCAGGGTCGAAACCGGCAGGCCGGACCAGCGCGCCACCTGGCCGATGTCCATCTCTTTCATGCTTGACCTCAAGTCGACTTGAGTTGGAATGCTGTGTTGATCGGAGTTTCACCATACCCTTTCAGGAGACCTGTATGAACCCGGTCATCACCTTCGTGCTTCACAGTCTGCTCATCGGCATCGTTGCGACCCTCGTTATGGATGGCTGGACGCTGCTGCTCAAGCGCGTCTTCGGCGTCCCCGCGCTGGACTACGCCCTGGTCGGCCGCTGGGTCGGCCACATGCTCCACGGTCGCTTCCGCCATACCGCCATCGGCAAGGCCCCGGCCATCGCCGGTGAACGGGCGCTCGGCTGGCTCGCCCACTACCTGATCGGCATCGGTTTCGCCGGGGCGCTGCTGATACTGGCCGGCCCCGACTGGCTGTCCCGGCCCGGTCCGCTACCGGCGTTGCTATTCGGCCTGGTCACGGTCAGCCTGCCCTTCCTGGTGGTGTAACCCGCGCTGGGCATGGGCATCGCCGCGGCCAAGGCGCCCGATCCACGCAAGGCGCGGATCAAGAGCCTGGGCACGCACCTGGTGTTCGGCATCGGCCTGTATCTGGGCGCCTTGGTCAACGCCGCGCTGATGTCTAGCGCCGGTTGAGGCGCTGTAGCTCAACGGATTGCTCGAAAATCATCGGCGGCCTGAGGCGATAGAGTATCGATAGTGGCATCGTGGCGAGTGGCGAGTGGCGAGTGGCGAGTGGCGTCAACGCGACAGGCCGCTTCTGGCCGGTTCCGCGACAAGGCCCATCGGCAGGACCTCGCGAGAACCCGCCCTTTCATTGACCTGTTAGACCTGCAGCGAAGATCCAGGCCTCGATAATGGCAAGACCGCATGCGGCTGCGGCAACGTCCGTCAGCCCATCCAAGCCTCAACCGGGCGGCCTGCCGTGGAAGCGCCGCCTCAGGAGCCCATCATGCCAGGCAACCGAGCCCGCGCCCTGCGAGCCGTACGCTCCGCCTCGTTCAACAATGATGTGGTGGTCGAGCTGCTACGGGAAATCACTCCGCTGATCGATAGCCACGAACTGAGCCGTCGACTGCGCTGCGCAACCCGGCAACTCGAACGCGACGCCCACACCCTGGAAGACGTGTGGGAAGACATGCTCACTAACGGCGCCCGCGTTCCGCAGCGCCCGCATCCTCGCTGACGCCAGCGGGCGCGCCGGTTCACGCGTGCTGTATACCGGCACGCTTGAGCAGTTGCCGGCAGCGCTCCGACAGGTGCACCACGCGCAGCTGCTTGCCGGCCTTGGCATAGCGCTCGCGCAGGGTCTTCAGTGCGGCGATGGCCGAATAGTCGACGAAGCTCAAATGCGCGCAGTCCAGTGTGACCTGCTGCGGATCGCCCGCTGGATCGAACTGGTTGAGGAACGGTGTGGTGGAGGCGAAGAACAGCGTGCCGTGCACGCGATAGAGCCGGCTGCCGTCGACCTCGTCATGCACGTCGGCGTACAGCTCGCGGGCATGCTTCCAGGCAAAGTCCAGGGCGGCGATGACGATGCCGCAGAACACTGCGATCGCCAGGTCAGTGGCCACGGTGATCGCGGTCACCGCGATGATCACCAGCACATCGCTGGTCGGCACCTTGTTCAGCACCCGCAGCGAAGCCCAGGCGAAGGTCTGCTGCGACACCACGAACATCACGCCCACCAGCGCCGCCAGCGGGATGCGCTCGATCAGCGGCGAGAGGAACAGCACGAAGAGCAGGACCATCACCCCGGCCACCACGCCCGACAGCCGGCCCCGGCCGCCTGAGCTGAGGTTGATCACCGTCTGGCCGATCATGGCGCAGCCGCCCATGCCGCCGAACAGCCCGGAGACGATGTTGGCGCCGCCCAGCGCCACGCATTCGCGGTCGGGGAAGCCCCGACTTTCGGTGATCTCGTCGGTGAGGTTGAGGGTCAGCAGGGTTTCCAGGATGCCGACCATGGCCATGAGGAAGGCGTAGGGTGCGACGATCCGCAGGGTTTCCAGGTTCCACGGGATATCCGGCAGGGCGAACGGCGGCAGGCCGCCGGCGATGTGCGCCATGTCGCCCAGGGTGCGGGTCGGCAGGCCCAGCAGGTAGACCAGCAGCCCGACGCCGAGGATCGCCACCAGCGCCGGCGGCACCGCGCGGGTCAGCTTCGGCAACAGGTAGACCACCGCCATGGTCAGCGCCACCAGCCCCAGCATCAGGTACAACGGGATACCACTGAGCCAGTGCTCACCGTCCTTGAAATGCTCCATTTGCGCCAGCGCGATGACGATGGCCAGGCCGTTGACGAAGCCGAGCATCACCGGATGCGGCACCATCCGCACCAGCTTGCCCAGGCGCAACACGCCGAAGGCGACCATGACCAGGCCGCCCAGCAGCACCGTGGCCAGCAGGTACTGCACGCCGTGCTGCACCACCAAGGCGACTATCACCACCGCCATCGAACCGGCGGCGCCAGAGACCATGCCGGGACGGCCGCCGAACAGCGCGGTCAGAGTGCAGAGGATGAAGGCGCCGTACAGCCCCATCAGCGGGTTGAGGTGGGCGACCAGGGCAAAGGCGATGCACTCGGGCACCAGGGCGAAGGACGTGGTCAGTCCGGCCAGGACATCGGCACGCAGGCGGGCGGGTTTCATGGTTCGACTCGGGGTGGGACTGCGGAAAAGGCCGGCAATGGTACGCAAATGCCCCACGCCCGGCCACTCGCCATGCCCTGCGGTCGCAGGCATCCCCGGCAGCGACTCAGCGAGCGCACTTGCCGATCAGCTCTCCGGACCCCAGGGCCCGACTTCGACGATACGTCGGACAAAGATGCGCGGCTCGGGCATGACGGGCTCGTCGAGGGGCTCTCCCGAGAAACACCGCCAATGGTTGATCACCATGTCGTACCCCGAAAGCTGGCTGAAGGCCACGCCCGCCGAAAACCGGGGGTTGATGTCCATCAGCAGCGGGGTGCCGGCGTGCATCAGGAACTCGACGTTGATGCAACCATTCAGATCGAGGGCGCGGGCGACTTCGAGGGCCGCATCGGTCAGCGCCGGATCGTTCAGCATCCTGACGGTCATGCCGGCGCCGTTGGACGTCCGCATCAGTTCCTGCCTGGCCATGGCCGCCACGCGTCCGCTGGCGCGCTGGCGCACGACGTCCACCACACACACCTCGCCGTCGAGCAGCGGCTGCACGATATAGCCACGCTCGTCCAGCTTCCTGCGGAAGTAGACAAGGTCATGCACATCGTATATCCGCTCCAGCCCTTCGCTGCTCCGGCCACCGCGCGGCTTGGCGATCAACGGGAGGGTCAACCCCGTCGAGGGAAGCGCCTCCAGCCGCCAGGTGGGGATGGTGTGAATGAGCGGATCACTGCAGAACATCTCGAAGACGCGCCACTTGTCGCGAGCCAGGCGCAGGCTTTCCACCGGTGACATGCACAGTGTGATGCCAAGGCGGGAGAACGCCTCATGGTGCAGGACGAAGGCATCCACCTCGATGTCCGTCAGCGGCAGTACATGGGTTATCCGTTCGGATTCGCAGAGCGAAAGAATGCGTTCGACATAGGCCTGCGGGTCCCGCGCGGTGGGCACCTGGCACACGCTATCGAGCAAGGCCGAGGTGGCCGTCCATTCCTGCGGAACCGTGCTACTGCCCAGGATTCGCATGTGCGAACAGCGGCGCAACGAAGTGATTACCGCTTCTGCGGCGAAGGAACCAATGGCGGTGACGAGGAGCGTCGGGATCGATCCGTGGGGAGGTGACGTTTTCACGTCGAATTCCCGCCGCTGGCGCGTCGGGAAAACAGTGGAGCAGGGACACCCGTTTCCATCTCCAAGGCCTCGCATTGACTCTGCTGCCTTACCGCCGAATCACCCTCCTGGCCCTTTGTCCTGATGGGTTCAGCGTAGACCCTGGATGCATGGGCGACGGACCGGTCAGCGGAACCAGGTCCGGCATCGCCTGGCGGTCCGGCCCTACCCCGCCTGCGTCTGCACCAGCGCACCCTGCAGGAACAGCCGCTCCAGCACACTGGCCGAGCTGGAGCTGGCCGCCCGGCCGTAACGTTCGGCGTCGACCATGCCGTAGAGCATCGAGAGGAAGAGTTCGGTGAACACCGCGGCGGTGATGTCGATGCGGAACACGCCGTTCTGCTGGCCGCGCAGGAAGAAGGCGTCCACGGCGTCGATGTAGTAGCTCCAGCGCTCGGTGGCGGTCTCCACGTCGAGGCTTTCGGTGCGGAACTGGAATATCAGGAAGGCCAGCATGTCGCGATGCTTGAGGTGCTCGGCGATCAGCCGGCGCAGAGCGTCCAGCGACGGGTCCTGCTGCAGCTCGGCAGCCTCGAGGATCTTCCGGATCACCGAATGGCCGTAGCTCTCCAGCATCTGCACCAGGTTGTCGCGGGTGCCGCAGAAGCGATGCAACGTGGCCTTGCTCACCCCCGCCGATTCCGCCAGCTCCTTCAGTGTCGCCCGTGGGCGATCGACGATGGCCACGGCCAGCGCGTTGAGAAGGCGTTCATCGTGGGCAGTGAGTGTCATTCGTAGCCTCGGAACCGGATGTCGGGTTGTTTCGATGTTGGAAAGTCTCATTGTGCAGAAGAAGACCCTCCTTTTGAAAGGAGATGACACATTTTATACAAACAGGAAGCAAATGAGACAATATTGACTCATTTTAAATTTGAAAGGATCATACGCACCTTTCCAGTTAGACAGACCCGGGTGAATCATGGGCAGCGTGCGTGCAATAGGGATGATCAGTGCTTTGGTAGCGGCAATGGCGCTGGCCGGCTGCGGACCTTCGGGCGAGCCGGAAGCGGCCGCCGAGGTTGCCCGTCCGGTGGATGTGGTGGCGGTGGTCACCGAACCACTGGTGCTGACCTCGGAACTGCCCGGGCGCATCGAGCCCGTGCGGGTGGCCGAAGTCCGCGCGCGGGTGGCCGGCATCGTGTTGCAGAAGCGCTTTGCGGAAGGCGCCGATGTGAAGGCCGGCGACCTGCTGTTCCAGATCGACCCAGCGCCGCTGAAGGCCGCCGTGTCCCGCGCCGAGGGCGAACTGGCGCGTGCCCAGGCCACGCTGTATGAAGCGCAGGCGCGGGTCAAGCGTTACCAGCCGCTGGTGAAGATCGAAGCGGTCAGCCAGCAGGACTTCGACAGCGCCACCGCCGACATGCGCAGCGCCCAGGCGGCGGTGCGTTCGGCACAGGCGGACCTGGAAACCGCGCGGCTGAACCTGGGTTACGCCTCGGTCAAGGCGCCGATTTCCGGCCGCATCGGTCGTGCGCTGGTCACCGAGGGTGCGCTGGTCGGCCAGGGCGAGGCGACGCTGATGGCGCGCATCCAGCAGCTCGACCCGATCTACGCCGACTTCACCCAGCCGGTGGCCGACGCGCTGCGCCTGCGCGAGGCGCTCAAGGGCGGCGACCTGTCCGCCGGCCAGAGCCAGGCGCTGAGCATTCGCGTCGATGGCACCGACTACGAGCGTCAGGGCGAGTTGCTGTTCACCGATATCTCGGTGGACCGTGGCACCGGCCAGGTCTCGCTGCGCGGTAGCTTCGCCAACCCCGATGGTGTGCTGCTGCCGGGCATGTACGTGCGGGTCACCGCGCCCCAGGGCAGCGACGCCAAGGCGATTCTGGTGCCGCAGCGCGCCGTGCAGCGCGCCACCGACGGCAGCGCCCACGTGCTGGTGATCGGCGCCGACAGCCGCGTCGAGACTCGCCAGGTACAGACCGGCGCCATGCAGGGCGCACGCTGGCAGATCAGCCAGGGCCTGGCCAGCGGCGACCAGGTGATCGTCGGTGGCCTCACCGGCCTGCAGCCGGGCAGCAAGGTCGAACCGCGCCAGCCGCAGGAGCAACAGGCAGCCCGCCAGTAAGACCGGGCTCGCCGCGAGGAATATCCCATGTCCAAGTTCTTCATCTTGCGCCCCAACTTCGCGTGGGTGGTGGCGCTGTTCATTTCCCTGGCCGGCCTGCTGGTCATTCCGCTGCTGCCGGTGGCGCAGTACCCCAACGTGGCGCCGCCGCAGATCACAGTCACCGCCACCTACCCCGGCGCCTCCGCACAGGTGCTGGTGGACTCGGTCACCAGCGTGATCGAGGAAGAGCTCAACGGCGCCAAGGGCCTGCTCTACTTCGAATCCACCAGCAACTCCAACGGCACCGCCGAAGTGGTGGTCACCTTCCAGCCCGGCACCAATCCGGAGCTGGCCCAGGTGGACGTGCAGAACCGCCTGAAGAAGGCCGAGGCGCGCATGCCGCAACCGGTGCTCACCCAGGGCCTGGAGGTGGAGCAGACCAGCGCCGGCTTCCTGCTGATCTATGCGCTGAACTACAAGGAAGGTGCCCAGCGCAGCGATACCACCGCCCTGGGCGACTACGCCGCGCGCAACATCAACAACGAGCTGCGCCGCGTCTCCGGCGTCGGCAAGCTGCAGTTCTTCTCGTCCGAAGCGGCCATGCGCGTCTGGGTCGACCCGCAGAAGCTGGTGGGCTACGGCCTCTCCATCGATGACGTGAGCAACGCCATCCGCGGGCAGAACGTGCAGGTGCCGGCCGGCGCCTTCGGCAGCTCGCCGGGCAGCGCGGCCCAGGAAGTGACCGCGACCCTGGCGGTGAAAGGCACCCTGGACGATCCGGCGGAATTCGGCCGCATCGTGCTGCGCGCCAATCCCGACGGTTCCACCGTGAAACTGGCGGAAGTCGCGCGCCTGGAAGTGGGCAGCGAAAGCTACAACTTCGCCTCGCGCCTGAACGGCAAGCCGGCGGTGGCCGGCGCCATCCAGCTTTCCCCCGGCGCCAACGCACTGCAGACCGCCGCATTGGTGAAGGAGCGCCTGGCCGAGCTGTCGGTAAATTTCCCCGACGACGTCGAGTACTCGGTGCCCTACGACACCTCGCGCTTCGTCGACGTGGCCATCGAGAAGGTGATCCACACCCTGATCGAAGCCATGGTGCTGGTGTTCCTGGTGATGTTCCTGTTCCTGCAGAACGTCCGCTACACCCTGATCCCGGCCATCGTCGTGCCGGTGTGCCTGCTGGGCACGCTGACGATGATGTACCTGCTGGGCTTCTCGGTGAACATGATGACCATGTTCGGCATGGTGCTGGCCATCGGCATCCTGGTGGACGACGCCATCGTGGTGGTGGAGAACGTCGAGCGGATCATGGCCGAGGAAGGCCTCTCTCCCGCCGCCGCCACCGTCAAGGCGATGGGCCAGGTGTCCGGCGCGATCATCGGCATCACCCTGGTGCTCTCGGCGGTATTCATGCCGCTGGCGTTCATGGCCGGCTCGGTGGGTGTGATCTACCAGCAGTTCTCCCTGTCGCTGGCGGTGTCGATCCTGTTCTCCGGCTTCCTCGCCCTGACCTTCACCCCGGCGCTGTGCGCGACCCTGCTCAAGCCGGTCCCTGAAGGCCACCACGAGAAGCGCGGCTTCTTCGGCGCCTTCAACCGTGGCTTCGCGCGTCTGACCGCGCGCTACACCCGGCTCAACAGCGCGCTAGTCAAGCGTGCCGGGCGCTACATGCTGGTCTACGCCGGCATCATCGCCGTGCTCGGCTACACCTATGTGCGCCTGCCGGAGTCCTTCGTGCCGGTGGAAGACCAGGGCTACATGATCGTCGACATCCAGCTGCCGCCGGGCGCCACCCGTGCGCGCACCGACCTCACCGGCCAGGAGCTGGAGCGCTACCTGATGTCCCGCGAGGCGGTGGACTCGGTGTTCCTGGTGATGGGCTTCAGCTTCTCCGGCATGGGCGAGAACGCCGCGCTGTCCTTCCCGACCCTGAAGGATTGGTCCGTGCGCAGCGCCGAGCAGTCCGCCGACGCCGAAGCCGCGCTGACCAACGAGCGCTTCGCCGGCCTCAGCGACGGCGCGATCATGGCGGTCACCCCGCCGCCGATCGACGGCCTGGGCAACTCCGGCGGCTTCTCGCTGCGCCTGCAGGACCGCGCCGGCCTCGGCCGCGAGGCGCTGCTGGCGGCCCGCGACCAGTTGCTCGGGCAGGCCAACGGCAACCCGAAGATCCTCTACGCGATGATGGAAGGTCTCGCCGAGGCACCGCAGCTGCGCCTGGAAATCGACCGCGACAAGGCGCGCACCCTCGGGGTGAGCTTCGAGTCCATCAGCAGCGCGCTGTCCACCGCCTTCGGCTCGTCGGTGATCAACGACTTCGCCAACGCCGGCCGCCAGCAGCGCGTGGTGGTACAGGCCGAACAGGGCGAACGGATGACCCCGGAAGCCGTGCTCAAGCTCTACGTGCCCAACGCCAGCGGCGAGCTGGTGCCGCTGTCCGCCTTCGTCAGCACCCATTGGGAAGAAGGCCCGGTGCAACTGGTGCGCTACAACGGCTACCCGACCATCCGCATCGCCGGCGACGCCGCACCCGGCGTCAGTACCGGTGAAGCCATGGCCGAGATGCAGCGCCTGGTCGCCGAGCTGCCGGCCGGCATCAGCTACGAATGGACCGGCCTGTCCTACCAGGAGAAGGTCGCCAGCGGCCAGGCGAGCCAGCTGTTCGCCCTCGCCATCCTGGTGGTGTTCCTGCTGCTGGTGGCGCTCTACGAGAGCTGGGCGATCCCGCTGTCGGTAATGCTGATCGTGCCCATCGGCGCCCTCGGCGCGGTGCTCGCCGTGATGGTCGTGGGCCTGCCCAACGACGTGTACTTCAAGGTCGGCCTGATCACCATCATTGGCCTGGCGGCGAAGAACGCGATCCTCATCGTCGAGTTCGCCAAGGAACTCTGGGAGAAGGGCTACAGCCTGCGCGAGGCCGCCATCGAGGCTGCCCGCCTGCGCTTCCGCCCGATCATCATGACCTCCATGGCATTCATCCTCGGCGTGGTGCCGCTGACCATCGCCAGCGGCGCCGGCGCCGCCAGCCAGCGCGCCATCGGTACCGGGGTGATCGGCGGGATGCTCAGCGCCACGCTGCTGGGGGTGATCTTCGTGCCCATCTGCTTCGTCTGGCTGCTGTCACTGCTGCGCCGCAAGCCCAAACCCGCCCACCCATCCCTTGAGGCCACGGAGTGACCGCCATGCGCAAACCAGCCTTTACCCCCAGCGCCCTGCTGCTGGCGCTGGCCCCGCTCCTGCTGATAGCCGGCTGCTCGATGGCGCCCACCTATGAGCGCCCCGACGCGCCGGTGGCCGCGAACTGGAGCGGCCCTGCCGCGCAGCCTGGCCGCGCGGCCAGCAACCTGGACTGGCAGACCTTCATCGTCGACAGCGAGCTGCGCGACCTGGTGAACATCGCCCTGAACAACAACCGCTCGCTGCGCCAGACCCTGCTGGACATCGAGCAGGCCCGCGCGCAGTACCGCATCCAGCGCTCCGAGCGGGTGCCGGGCCTGAGCGCGTCGGCCAATGGCAACCGCCAGCGGCTGCCGGGTGACCTGTCCAGCAACGGAAGCTCCGGCGTGAGCAGCAGCTACCAGGTCGGCCTGTCACTGCCCGAGTACGAGCTGGACCTGTTCGGCCGGGTGAAGAGCCTGACCGACGCCGCCCTGGAGCAATACCTCGCCACCGAGGAAGCCGCGCGCAGTGCGCAGATCGCCCTGATCGCCGAAGTCAGCCAGGCCTACCTGAGCTACGACGGCGCCCAGCGTCGCCTGCTGCTGACCGAGCAGACTCTGGCCAGCCGCGAAGACTCCCTCGCGCTGATCGCCCAGCGCCGCTCGGCGGGCGCCGCCACCGCCCTGGACTACCAGGAGGCGCTGGGGCTGGTGGAACAATCCCGCGCCGAACAGGAAAGCAACGCGCGGCAGAAGCAGCAATCGCTCAATGCCCTGGTGCTGCTGCTCGGCACGCCGGACGCCGCCAGCCGCATCCCGCTGGTGTCGTTGGACAAGCCGATGCTGGTCCAGGACATCGCACCCGGCACGCCATCCGAGCTGATCGAACGGCGCCCGGACATCCGCGCCGCCGAGCACCAGCTCAAGGCGCGCAACGCCGACATCGGCGCGGCGCGGGCGGCGTTCTTCCCGCGCATCAGCCTGACCGGCAGCTTCGGCACCTCCAGCGCGGAAATGTCCGGGCTGTTCGACGGTGGTTCGCGCTCCTGGAACTTCGTGCCAACGCTGTCGCTGCCGATCTTCGATGCCGGCCGCAACAGCGCCAACCTGGACCTGGCCAAGGTACGCAAGGACTCCGCCGCGGCCGCCTACGAAGGCACCATCCAGACCGCCTTCCGCGAAGTGGCCGACGCGCTGGCCGCCACCGACACCCTGCGCCGCGAGGAAATCGCCCGCCGGGCGCTGGCCAACACCACCGAGGAGACGCTGAAGCTGGCCAAGGCACGCTACGAAGGCGGCGTGGACAGCCACCTGCGCTATCTGGACGCGCAGCGCAGCAACTTCATCAACGAGGCGGCCTACATCGAGACCAGCACCCAGCGGCAGATCGCCCTGGTCGACCTGTTCCGCGCCCTCGGCGGTGGCTGGGATGGCAAGCCGGTGGCGCAGCGCTGACCAGACGCCTTGGCTCCTACGAGATATATCTGCGCACGAGTCGGCCCTCACCCCAGCCCTCTCCCAGGGGGAGAGGGCTGGGGTGAGGGGGATGAATAGGCACGGGCTCCCCAGAAGAAGACAGTTGCTCCTACAGGTCAGCGCCCTAGGGTGCTGATCAGGCGTCGAACACCGGTCGGAAGAAACTCCGCTCGTAGCTGATGATGCAGCGGGTTTCTTCCGCGTACCGGAACGCGGCCTGGCAGTCGGGATCGATCATTGACTGCTGCCGATAGCGTTCGTAGTCGGCCAGGCTCGGGAAGCTGAACATCGCCAGCGCGATATTGCTGGCACCCTCTGACGGCAGGAAATAGCCATGGTGCTTTCCGCCGAACTTCTCCACCAGTCCGATCCATAGCCGGCCGTAGTGTTCGAATTCCTTGAGCTTGTAAGAGTCCAGTACGTAACGCAGGTGGCAGGTAACCATCTCGTTGGCTCGCTTCAGGCTAGTGAATGAGAGCACCACCCTACCGAACGAACCTCGCGTGGCGACAGCGGCAGGGCCGACAGTATCAGTATCTGTCCGCCAATCCTCCGGCCTTTGGCTTCGGCGCAAGATCGGCGGAGAGTTGGTCGATCAGCGAGGAGTCTCAAGAAAACGTCCATGAAAAAGGGAGCCAATCGGCTCCCTTTTTCATGGACCAGTCTCAGGCGAAGACGAAGTACTTGCGCACCGTCTCCACCACTTCCCAGGTGCCCTTCATGCCCGGCTCGATGACGAACACATCGCCGGCCTTCAGGTGGATCGGCTGCTCTCCTTCGGGGGTGATGACGCAGTAGCCGTCGAGGAAGTGGCAGTACTCCCACTTCTCGTAGTTCACCTCGAACTTGCCGGGGGTGCAGATCCAGGTGCCCATGATCTTGCTGCCATCTTTCGAGGCGTAGGCATTCAGGTTGACGGTGTGCGGGTCGCCGCCGATGCGCTTCCACTTGGTGGCGTCCAGCACCGGGGTCGGACAGGTTTCTCGCAGCACGGTAATGAAGTCGGACATCTCAGCTCCGGGTCGATCCAGTGAAGGGCCCGTCACCATAGGTCGGCGAACTCGACGAGAGTTGCCTGGGGCCGACCTGCGGTTGTCCGTCGACGGCCTGCCCGGCCAGGCAGCACGCCGAAGCTGTGGCGGACCTGTCCGCCTGCAATAAAAAAGCCCCACCGTCGAAACCGACGGCGGGGCCTTGGCGAACGGCTCAGGCCCATCTGCTGACGAGATGGGCGCGCGCCGGGTGATTACCAGTTGTAGCCGACACCCGCTCCAACGGAGAAGGAGTTCTGCGTGTCGACACTACCGCCGATCTTGGCAGTCCACTTGCCGTCGTTGGTGGTGTGCGAGACGCCCATCGACACGGCCGACTGGCCATTGAAGTTGCCGATGCCCACCGACGTGGTGCTGCCACCGTTGACCATCGGTTGCGGCAGGCTGGCGATGGCGATGGCACCCGCGATACCGGCGCTCAGGCGGTCGTCCTGCTCGTGCAGGTCTTTGCGCAGAGCGTTGTAACGCGAATCGGACTGGTTGGCGAAGTCGCTCAGGGCGTCGTTCATCTGACCCAGGTTGACCGCATCGGTACGCTCGGTACCGGCGGCAACGCTGGTAATCTGGCGTTCATTGCCGGCACTGCCCACCGCGACGGAGTTGTCGCGAGTGGCCACCGAGTCGGTACCAATGGCCACCGAGTTCTTGCCCTTGGCGCGAGCGCCATTACCCATCGCAGTGCTGCTGGCGCCCGAGGATTCGGCGCCAGCACCGACCGCCACCGAGTCGGTGCCGGTCGCCTTGGGCTTGCCGCGATGGGAGGTGTCGTTCACCTGCGCCATGCCGTCCGTGCCGTTCTGCAGGTTGGTGACGTTGTTCTCGACGGTGGTCACACGCGTCTTGACCTCGTTGACGTCGCCCACCACGTTGCTGACGCTGCCGGCCAGGCCATCGACCTTGCTGTCGGTGTAGGACTTGGATTCCGCCACCGCGCCGTCGAGCTGACGCACGTTGACCGCATCGTTGTCCGCCACGCCGTCGGCCACGTTGCTGATGGTTCGGGTTTCGCCAGTCGCCGCATTACCCACGGAGACGGTACCAACGACATTGTCGTTGTTCGCGCCGGAGTATTTGCCGACATAGGGCGCTTCCGCACCACGCCCGGCATCGCTGGAGTTCTGACCAAGCGCCACGTTGCCGTTGCCGGTCGCCTGCGCGTTGTCACCCAGCGCGACGGAACCACTGCCGCCCGCCTGGGCGCCGCCGCCAATGGCGACCGCATCCGCACCACTGGCCACCGAGTCGGCCTTGCTGGAGCTGGTGTGGAAGTACTTGATGCCACCGCCATTGACGATGTTGGTCACGCTGCCTTCAAGGTTGGTCACACGGCCATCGATGATCGACACCTGGTTGTTGGTGGCGAACAGTTGTGCGCCGGTCACGGCATCGGTGCTGTCCGCGGTCAGGGCGCCAGCCTTGACGTTGGTCAGTTGCACCGGAGTGCCGGCGTTGCCGAAGGTTACCTTGTCATGGGCCGCCGAGTCGTACATCACCGCATCGCCCATCACGCCGGTCATGTTGGTGATGGCGGTGTTGATGGAGTTGATGTCAGTGGTGTTCTGGGTAGTACGGCCATCCAGGTTGCTGATCGCATCGCCGACGTTGCTGACGGTGGTGGTAGAACCATCGAGGTTGGTGACGCTGTAGCTCGGCGCCGAGATCGAGCCATCCGGGTTGACGATGGAACCGCCGCCCATGGCGGTGGCTACCGACTGGCTCACGCCGAACAGCTGGCCACCGTTGACCGCGTCCTTGCTGCCGGTGGCCACAGTGCCGTCGGCCACATTGATCAGCTTGCGCGCGCCGGCAGTGCCGGCGAAGTCCACTGCCGCACCATCGGTATCCTTGCCCACGGTCAGGTTGGCGCCCGGAGCGGATTGCTGGACCAGGCCGACCGAGCCGTTGTTGATGTTGTTGGTAAGGGTGCTGATATCGGTGGTGTTCTGGCCAACCTGCTGATTCGTCGCAAACAGCTGCGAGCCGTTGACCGCATCGCTGCTGTCCGCACTCAGGGCGCCAGCCTTGACGTTGGTCAGTTGCACCGGGGTGCCGGTATTGCCGAAGGTCACCTTGTCGTGTGCCGACGAGTCGTACTTCACCGCATCCGCCAGACTGTCACCCATGTTGGTGATGGAGGTGTTGATGGAGTTGATGTCGGTAGTGTTCTGGGTGGTGCGGCCATCCAGGTTGGTGATCGCATCACCGACGTTGCTCACCGTGGTGGTCGAACCATCGAGGTTGGTCACGCTGTAGCTCGGTGCCGAGATCGATCCATCGCTGTTGACGGTAGAGCCGCCGCCCATGGCGTTGGCTACCGACTGGCTGACACCGAACAGTTGGCCACCGTTGACCGCGTCCTTGCTGCCGCTGGCGACAGTGCCGTCGGCGACATTGATCAGCTTGCGCGCACCGGCGGTGCCGGCGAAGTCCACTGCCGCACCATCGGTATCCTTGCCCACTGTCAGATTGGCGCCCGCAGCGGACTGCTGGACCAGGCCGACCGAACCGTTGTTGATGTTGTTGGTGAGGCTGTTGATGTCGGTGGTGTTCTGGGTGGTACGGCCATCCAGGTTGCTGATCGCATCGCCCACGTTGTTGACGGTGGTGGTCGAGCCATCCAGGTTGGTCACGGCGTAGCTCGGTGCCGAGATCGATCCATCGCTGTTGACGGTAGAGCCGCCGCCCATGGCGTTGGCTACCGATTGGCTGACGCCGAACAGTTGGCCGCCGTTGACGGCGTCCTTGCTGCCGCTGGCCACGGTACCGTCGGCCACATTGAGCAGCTTGCGCGCACCGGCGGTGCCGGCGAAGTCCACTGCCGCACCATCGGTATCCTTGCCCACGGTCAGATTGGCGCCCGCAGCGGACTGCTGGACCAGGCCGACCGAACCGTTGTTGATGTTGTTGGTAAGGGTGTTGATATCGGTGGTGTTCTGGCCGACCTGCTGGTTGGTCGCAAACAGCTGCGAACCGTTGACTGCATCGCTGCTGTCGGCGCTCAGTTCACCCGCCTTGACGTTGGTCAGCTGCACCGGAGTGCCGGCGTTGCCAAAGGTCACCTTGTCGTGGGCCACCGAGTCGTAGGTCACCGCATCGGCCATCACGCCGCTCATGTTGCTGACGGTGGTGTTCAGGCTGTTGATGTCGGTGGTGTTCTGAGTGGTACGACCATCCAGGTTGCTGATTGCATCGCCCACATTGTTGACGGTGTTGGTCGAGCCATCCAGGTTGGTCACGGCGTAGCTCGGTGCCGAGATCGATCCATCGCTGTTGACGGTAGAGCCGCCGCCCATGGCGTTGGCTACCGATTGGCTGACGCCGAACAGTTGGCCGCCGTTGACGGCGTCCTTGCTGCCGCTGGCCACGGTACCGTCGGCGACATTGATCAGCTTGCGCGCACCGGCGGTGCCGGCGAAGTCCACTGCCGCGCCATCGGTGTCCTTGCCCACGGTCAGGTTGGCGCCTGCGCCCGCCTGTTGCACCAGGCCCACGGTACCGTTGTTGATGTTGGTGGTGAGGCTGCTGACGTCGCCTTCGACGTTGGTTACACGGCCGTCGAGGTTATTGATGGAAGTGGTGTTACCCGCGATATCAGCGGTGTTCTGGCCAACCTGCTGGTTGGTCGCGAACAGCTGCGAACCGTTGACCGCATCGCTGCTGTCGGCACTCAGTTCACCCGCCTTGACGTTGGTCAGCTGCACCGGAGTGCCGGCGTTGCCAAAGGTCACCTTGTCGTGGGCCGCCGAGTCGTAGGTCACCGCATCGGCCATCACGCCGCTCATGTTGCTGACGGTGGTGTTCAGGCTGTTGATGTCGGTGGTGTTCTGAGTGGTACGACCATCCAGGTTGCTGATTGCATCGCCCACATTGTTGACGGTGTTGGTCGAGCCATCCAGGTTGGTCACGGCGTAGCTCGGTGCCGAGATCGATCCATCGCTGTTGACGGTAGAGCCGCCGCCCATGGCGTTGGCTACCGATTGGCTGACGCCGAACAGTTGGCCGCCGTTGACGGCGTCCTTGCTGCCGCTGGCCACGGTACCGTCGGCCACATTGAGCAGCTTGCGCGCGCCAGCGGTGCCGGCGAAGTCCACCGCCGCGCCGTCGGTGTCCTTGCCCACGGTCAGGTTGGCGCCTGCGCCCGCCTGCTGGACCAGACCAATGGTGCCGTTGTTGATGTTGGTGGTGAGGCTGCTGACGTCGCCTTCGACGTTGGTTACACGGCCGTCGAGGTTATTGATGGAAGTAGTGTTGCCCGCGATATCGGAGGTGTTCTGGCCGACCTGCTGGTTGGTCGCAAACAGCTGCGAACCGTTGACTGCATCGCTGCTGTCGGCACTCAGTTCACCCGCCTTGACGTTGGTCAGCTGCACCGGAGTGCCGGCGTTGCCAAAGGTCACCTTGTCGTGGGCCGCCGAGTCGTAGGTCACCGCATCGGCCATCACGCCGCTCATGTTGCTGACGGTGGTGTTCAGGCTGTAGATGTCGGTGGTGTTCTGAGTGGTACGGCCATCCAGGTTGCTGATCGCATCGCCCACGTTGTTTACGGTGGTGGTCGAGCCATCCAGGTTGGTCACGGCGTAGCTCGGTGCCGAGATCGATCCATCGCTGTTGACGGTAGAGCCGCCGCCCATGGCGTTGGCTACCGATTGGCTGACGCCGAACAGTTGGCCGCCGTTGACGGCGTCCTTGCTGCCGCTGGCGACAGTGCCGTCGGCGACATTGATCAGCTTGCGCGCGCCGGTGGTGCCGGCGAAGTCCACCGCCGCGCCATCGGTGTCCTTGCCCACGGTCAGGTTGGCGCCTGCGCCCGCCTGTTGCACCAGGCCCACGGTACCGTTGTTGATGTTGGTGGTGAGGCTGCTGACGTCGCCTTCGACGTTGGTTACACGGCCGTCGAGGTTATTGATGGAAGTGGTGTTGCCCGCGATATCGCTGGTGTTCTGTGCCACCTGCTGGTTGGTCGCGAACAGCTGCGAGCCGTTGACCGCGTCCTTGCTGCCGCTGGCCACGGTACCATCGGCTACATTGAGCAGCTTGCGCGCACCGGCGGTGCCGGCGAAGTCCACCGCTGTACCATCGGTGCTCTTGCCGACGGTCAGGTTGGCGCCCGCGGCAGCCTGCTGGACCAGGCCCACGGTGCCGTTGTTGATGTTGGTGGTGAGATTAGTGAGGTTGGTAGTGTTCTGGGCAGTACGACCATCCAGGTTAGCAAGCGCATCGCCGACGTTACGCACGGTGCTGGTGGAGCCATCAGCATTGGTAACCGTATAGCTGGGAGCGTTGATGGTCCCGTCTGGGTTCACCTGTGCACCGCCACCCAGTGCAGTGGTCACGCCCTTGAGCTGCGATACGTTCACGGCATCTGTATCGGCGGTACCACGAGCCACACTGATGATCTGGCGGGTCGTCGTGGCCGTGCCAGTTCCCCCGCTACCCACCGAGACCGCTCCGGCAGTACTGCCGCCGACACCACTACTGCGGTCCGCAACTGTGCCCTGTCCCAGGGCAACCCCACCGTTGGTGGTAACGCTGCTGCCAGCGCCCAGTGCCGAACCATTCGCGGCATTACTGGTCGCATCGGCGCCCAGCGCGACCTGATTGTTCGCACCAGCGGCGTTCAGTGTGGTGGCACTATAGCCAATAGCAGTAGAACTACCGCCACCCGCGATGGCCGACTGCCCCAATGCGACATCGCCGAGATAAGTTGATTTAGCACCATCACCGATGGCGATGGAGCCACTGGTCGGCGTGGAAGCGACGGATACCGAAGCGTTACGTCCAATAGCGATGGTCCCCGTATCCCCAGCAGAGGCGTTAGGGCCAATCGCTACCGAGTCCACCCCGGCGGCAGACGAATCGGCCAATGTGGAGTTGACATGGAAATAGGTGCTGCCCACGACCGCCTGCAGGTTCGAACCCAGCAGACGGACGCCCTGTACGCTACCGGTGTTGGCACCCGGGCTGCTTATCGAATCCTCGCCAGTGAGAGCAAGAGGATCGCTCTCACTTTCTTCGGCCGGTACGGGTGATGTTGTCTCAGCAAACGCGGACTGGGCAATGCAGGCACCAGTGGCGCCCAATAGGGTGGCAAGTACTAACCCCTTTATCGAACGCGCAGACTTTGTCCGGCCCTTGGCCTGCTCGGATGCAGCCACATAAGTGCCCGTCTTCTCACACCAGACGCTGCGGTACACAAAGTTCATGAAAGAAATCCCCACTAAATAGTTGATGGCCGCTGTCAACCGAGACATCGCGAGCCTCTGGTGGACGGGTGCGCAGATGCTAAGGAGCGAGGGACTTCAGCGAATTCAGGAGGCTCTGAAGGCTGCGTAGGGCATTTCCTAATTCCGGAAAGCCCTCTCAGCACAAATTTCGAACATTGACGAGGGGTGGAAACACGCGGACGCTCTGGCTCCGGCGTACCGGGCACTGCCGACAACGGATAATCGGCAGCGGGGCAAGCGAGCAAACTGCAAGCGTTGTAGGCAGCGGCAAATAGCAGCGAATGAAACGGCGACAGTCCGACTGCCTACCGCCTGACAAGGCGAGCCCGTGCGGACGAGCGTTGGAACGTGAAAAAGCGGGCGGAGCACACCCCGCCCAGGGACATCAATGCGCGGTCTGGGGGCGAGCGGCGCCAGGAGCGATGTAGGTCGCCTGGACCCGATAATCAGTGCCCTGGATCAGGCCACGGCCGAGCCAGAGTTGCCCGTCCTGCTCCAGCGTCATGCCGCCGAAGCTCGCCGCGCTGTAGCGGGCACCCTCGTCGCTATCGAAGCTCAGGTGGTAGGCATCCAGTTGGTTCAGGCGCATCGTCGCGCTGGCGGCCGGCAAATGCTGTTGCACCAGTCGGAGGTAGGACGGCGCCAGGGTGGCGAACAGCCGGCGGGCCTGGTCGCCATACTGCGCCACGCTCAGCCCCGGTTGTTCCGACAGCCGCTGGGCAATATAGGCAAAGATATCCGCATCCGCGCGCGCCTGGGCCATGCGCAACGGCAGCAGGCGATTCAGGGCCTGGGGGTCGAGCTCCCGCTCGTGCTCGGCCCTGGTGACCGCAGGGCTCTCTGCCTCACCCTTCTGCGCATGCTCCTTGGATGTATGCGCCTTGTCATCCGGCGTCGAAGGGGTGGCTGCCTTGGGCTTGGTCACCACATCACGCATCAGCTCCTGGGGATTCACCGGCACCAGCGCGGCACTCGCCTGGTAGGCGGCGCAGGCGGTTGCCTGGGCTGCCCGGTCGCCATTCACCAGCAGGGCCAGGCCATCACCGCCCTGGTGCGGCATCTGGTCCGGAACGAAGCCCATCGAGGTGAGTTGGGCGCGGTTCTGTTCAGCGCTCACCTGCCCCGCCGCCAGCAAACAAAGCTGGTTGGCCAGCACCGGAACATGTTTGCCATTGAAGGTCGGCGACAGCGAGCGAACCGCCTCCTTGATGATCGGCAGCGCGGGCGTCGAAACCAGGCCAGTGTGCACGGGGACTTTAGCCGCCTCGCCCTGGCCACAGCCGGTCAGACCAGCCACCGAACAGATCGCCACTACCAGAATTCGGAGTTTCATCATCGCACCTCGACTCAGCCGAAATTCCCGCAGGCAGTGGCCTGCGGCTCCGGCGGAATTCTAGGGAGCGGCGCTAAGCAGCACGGTCGTCGAACTCTTAGGCTGCTGTCAGAAAAATCCTATCCGTCAGGATTGCCCGAGGACGACTCCAGGTGCAGTTATTCGCGGACAGACGTTGCCTTAATGCCGCGAGTGCTGGCGATCAGCGCGCCTGCGCGCGCACGCAGCTGTCCGCAGCCGCCATCCACGTCCTGCCCGGCACTGTTGCGCACCTTTGTCAGCACGCCCCGGCTGTGCAGGTAGCGGACGATCTCATTGATGCGCTCACCGTCCGGGCGCTGGTACTGGTCGCCTTCGAGGCTGTTGAAGGGGATCAGGTTGAGGACGCCGAGCTTGCCCTTTAACAGGCGCAGGATGCCGTCGAGTTCGTCCCGGCCGTCGTTGATGCCCTTGAGCAGCGTCCACTGGTACTGGATGGGATAGCCAACCTGCCGGGCGTAGGTCTCGCCCAACTCCACCAGCTCGTCGGGGCTGAGCTTTGGTGCGCGCGGCAGCAGTTGCTCGCGCAGTTCGGCCTTGCTGGTGTGCAGCGACAGCGCCAGGGCCGGCTTGATGCGCTGCCGGGGCAGGCGCTCGAACACGCGCGGATCGCCCACGGAGGAGAACACCAGGTTCTTGTGGCCGATGCCGCCGTCGGTACCGAGGCGGTCGATGGCTTCGAGCACATTGTCGAGGTTGTGCGCTGGCTCGCCCATGCCCATGAACACCACGCGCTTCACCGGCCGCAGGCGGCGAGCGAGCACCACCTGGACGAGAATCTCCATGGCGCTCAGCTGGCGCAGCAAGCCGCCCTTGCCGGTCATGCAGAACAGGCAGCCCACCGCGCAGCCAACCTGGGTGGACACGCACACGCCACCGCGCGGCAGCAGCACGCTTTCCACCATCTGCCCGTCGCGCAGCTGGACCAGCAGACGCTCGGAGCCGTCCGCGCCGGGATGGCGGGAATGCAGGCGCGCCAGTTGCTCAAGCTCGTCTGCGATGTCCGCCACGCCGCGGCGTACGCTCAGCGGCAGGAAGTCCTCGCTGGCCTGCCGCTTGGTGCCGGCGTCCAGCGCCCTGCCCTGCAGCCAGGCGCGAAGCATCCGGGCGCGGTGCATGGGCAGCGCGCCGAGGTCGGCAAGGCGTTGGTCGAGGTCGGTGAAGTGCATGGGGCGCGCATGCTATCACCCGCGGGGCTCGCGGCGTAGCACAGGCTGTCGCCGCGGCCACTGGAGCGATGGACGCGGCGGTGCTAGGGTCAGCCCTTGCCCATCGCAACAGGATGTTCGCCATGCGCCTGACCGGCCTGCTCGCACTCAGCTGCTCACTCAGCCTCACCGGCATTCCCACGGCCAACGCCTACACGCCGGACTTCGACGCCAGGGTGCAGAAGGCCGCCGAGGCGGTGATGCGCGAGAATGGCATCACGGGGCTGGCGATCGGCGTCACCGATAACGGCGAGCAGCGCTTCTACAACTTCGGCCTGGCCTCCCGGGAGAACCACCAGCCGGTCACCAGCGACACGCTGTTCGAGATCGGTTCGATCAGCAAGACCTTCACCGTGACCCTCGCCGCCTTCGCCCAGGCCGCCGGCAAGCTGTCGCTCAAGGACAGCCCCAGCCGCTACATGCCGGAACTGCGCGGCAGCGCCCTGGACAAGGTCAGCCTGATCAACCTCGCCACCCATACCGCCGGTGGCTTCCCGTTGCAGATTCCCGACACAGTGCAGACGCCGGAGCAGCTCACCCAGTACTACAACGACTGGCAGCCGCAGTACCTTGCCGGCACCCAGCGCACCTACGCCAATCCCAGCATCGCGCTGGTCGGCTTCGCCACTGAACGGGCGCTGGACGTGCCGTACAAGACGGCGATGCAGCGCAACCTGTTCGCCCCGCTGGGCCTCTCCAACACCCATATCGAGGTGCCGGTGACCCGCCAGGGTTACTACGCCCAGGGCTACGACAAGGACGACGCGCCGGTGCGAATCAACCCCGACGTGCTGGCCGACGTGGCCTATGGCGTGCGCACCAGCAGCCGCGACCTGCTGCGCTTCGTGGAAATCCAGCTGGGCCGGGTCAAGCTGGGAGAAAAGCTGCAGGCCGCGCTCGACGCCACCCGCACCGGTTACTACAAGGTCGGCCCGATGACCCAGGATCTGATCTGGGAGCAGTACGCCTACCCACCGAAACTGGCGGAGCTGCAACAGTACAACGGCAGCCAGATGATCCAGGGCAGCCAGCCGGTCACCGCCATCACCCCGCCGCTGCCGCCGCAGCAGAAGGTCTGGGTGAACAAGACCGGCGCCACCGCCGGCTTCGGCGCCTACGTGGCCTTCGTACCGGCCAAGCAGCGCGGCATCGTGCTGCTCGCCAACCGCAACTATCCCAACGAGGCGCGGGTGAAACTCGCCTGGGACATCCTCTCCCGCTTGCAGTGAGCTCAGGCGTCGGACTGGGCCTTGAGGAACAGCGCGAACAGCTCCGGCTGCGACTTGATGTTCAGCTTGGCGTAGATGTGCCGGCGGTGGACCTTCACCGTCTCGGCCGAGATATCCAGCTTGTTCGCCACTTCCTTGTTCGAGCAGCCACCGAGCATCAGGCGGATCACGTCCAGCTCGCGCGCCGTCAGCGGCGTGCCGAGGCGCTCCATCGCAGCCTCCAGGTCGCCCTGCCAGCGCGGCGCCTGGCGCACCGGCTGCTCGGCCATGACGCCTTCGAAGAACAGGCGCTGGCGCATCAGCCCGGCAACCCAGGGGCGGATCAGTTCCAGCAGCGCGATCTGCTCCGCCGTGAAGCGCCGCCTGCTGCCCAGTGACAGGCACAGGGTGCGCGCCTCGTCGAGCTGCACGTTGTACTGCACCTCGTCTTCCTTGACGTTGCGGTCGAAGTACAGGCGGTAGTACTCGGTCTGGCGAAAGCGCTCGGGCGCCACCTCGGACAGGCGGAACAAGCCGCTGCCGGGCCTTTCGCGGTTCGCGACGTAGAACGGGTCGAGCAGGTACAGGCCCTTGATGTAGTCGTGGAACAGCGGATCGGGCGATTCCCCCTCGTAGGGACTCTCGGCGAACAGGTAGGGTCGGCCATCGCTGAACAGCAGCGCCACCCAGTTATCCAGCGGCACGAACTCATCCAGCACCCGCGCCAGCGCAGGCCAGAAGCCGGGCCGGTCGAGCGACTCGATCAACTGCCCTACCGACCGGTTCCAGGCCACATCCGCAAGGCTGAGGTTCATCCGCATACCCCCCGGGGTTAACTACTCGACGTGATAGGAAATCCTGAAGCGAAACGCATACTTGCATTGCCTCCGGGGCCTTGTCACCCGCCCCGGCGGGACCCACTCGAACAACAACAAGGCCCGACAATGAAACTCGAACTGGTACAGCTGGCAGCCCGTGACGGCGACACCGCCCACAACCTGCAGCGCATCCTCAAGGCCATCGCCACCTGCGCGCCGGACACCGACCTGGTGGTCTTCCACGAATCGCAGATCACCGGCTTCCTCGACGCCGGCAACATCGCCGCCAACGCCGAGTCCCTCGACGGCCCGAGCGTGCGCGCCATCGCCCAGGCCGCCCGCGACCATGAAGTTGCCGTGGTGGTCGGGCTGATCGAGAACGACGGCGGACGCTTCTACAACACCACGCTGTTCATCGCCCCCGAAGGCATCCTGGCGCACTACCGCAAGACCCACCTGTGGATCTCCGAACCCGGCCTGGTGGAGCCCGGCGACCGCTACGTGACCTTCCCGTGGCACGGCATACGCATCGGCCTGCTGATCTGCTACGACACCGAGTTCCCCGAGACCGCCCGCGCCGTGGCCGAACTGGGCGCCGAGCTGATCCTGGTCACCGACGGCAACATGGAGCCCTACGGCCACGTGCACCGCACCTCCATCGCCGCCCGCGCCCAGGAGAACCAGGTGTTCGCCGTGGTGGTGAACCGCGTGGGCAGTGGCGACGACGACCTGGTCTTCGCCGGCGGCAGCGCCGCGTTCGATCCCTTCGGCCACCTGCTGTTCGAGGCCGGGCGCGAGGAATGTCGGCACAGCGTCGAGCTGGACTTCACCCGGCTCGCCGGCGCCCGCGCGTTGTACGACTATCACCGGGAGAAACGCTTCCGCCTGCCGGGCGAACGCATCAAGCACGCCGACGGTCGCCGTGAACTGCTGATTCCCTGAAGCGACCCGCTCTTTACCGGTTGCAACCTGCCCATAACAATTCCAATCAGAACCGCCGGCGCTCCTCACGGAAGCCGGCCAGGAGCATCCCATGAAAGCCCCTCGTCTACTGGCATCGGCCCTGGCGTTGGCCACCCTGATCGGCGCGCCCCTCGGCGGCGTCCAGGCCGCCGACGGCCCCACCGTGCACCTGTACAACTGGTACGACTTCATCGCCCCCGAAACGCCCGGGGAGTTCCAGCAGGAAAGCGGCATCACCCCGGTGCTGGACGTGTTCGACAACGCCGAGGTGATGCAGAGCAAGCTGATGGCCGGACGCACCGGCTACGACGTGGTGGTGGTCAGCGGCGACGTGCTGCCCAACCTGATCAAGGCCGGTGTCCTGCAGGAACTGGACCGCACCAAGTTGCCGAACTGGCCGCACCTGGACCCGGAAGTGCTCGCCACCCTGCAGAAGAACGATCCCGGTAACCGCTATGGCGCGCCCTACCTCTGGGGCACCACTGGCATCGGCTACGACGTCGACAAGATTCACGAGCTGTTCGGCGACCAGGCGCCGGTGAACACCTGGGACCTGATCTTCAAGGAAGAGAACATCGCCAAGCTCAGCCAGTGCGGCGTGGCCATGCTCGACTCGCCGACCGAGATCGTCTCCATCGCCCTGCACTACCTGGGGCTGCCGGCCAACAGCCAGAACCCCGACGACTACCGCAAGGCCGAGGCGCTGCTGCTGAAGATCCGCCCCTACGTGCGCTACTTCGACTCCTCGAAGTTCATCACCGACCTGGCCAACGGCAACACCTGCGCGGTGGTCGGCTGGGAAGGCGGCGTGTTCGATGCGCGGCTCACCGCCGAGCGCGCCGGCAATGGCCGCAAGATCGCCTACAGCATCCCCCGCGAAGGCGCACCGGTGTGGGTGGAAAGCTTCGTGCTGCTCAAGGACGCGCCGCATCCCGAACAGGGCCTGACCTTCATCGACTACATGCTGCGCCCGCAGGTGGTGGCCAAGAGCTCCGACTACGTCGGCTACCCCAACGCCAACCGCGACGCCACGATGCTGGTGAACGCGAAGCTGCGCGACGACCCCGGCGCCTATCCGTCGAAGGAAGTGATGGCCACCCTGTTCCCGCTCGAACCCCTGCCGCTGAAGACGGAGCGAGTCCGCACACGGGTGTGGAGCAAGGTCAAGACCGGGACCTGATGGACTGCGTCATTGTCACTGATGATGGACGAACGCAAGCGCTGATGGCGTGGCGTGAGAGAGCTGAGCTCGGCTGCTGATCACCCCATCCTCGAAGTCCCCTGTAGGAGCGAGCTTGCTCGCGAACCTCCTGGCCTCGGCGCCTGGGCCGTTCGCGAGCAAGCTCTCTCCTACGAAAAGCCGATCGACCTCAGTCGCTGGCCAGCTCGAACAGTTGCCAGCGCACCGAGCTGACGCCCTTCTCCAGGCTGATGCGGCTGACCATGCGCTCCAGCTGGCCGCTGGCGCCGTGGCCGCCGAGCAACTCGGCGCGCACTTCCAGCCTGGCCGGGTTGGGCTGGTCCTCACTGTGCAGCGACTGCAGGCGCAGTTCGCCGCCGTCCAGGCTGTGCAGCATCAGGCTGCGCACCTGGATCTCGTCCTCGGCGCGGCAGACGATGGCGACACCGTAGCGTTGCTCCGCCTCGTTGGCCGGCAGCACCTCCTGATGGTTCAGGCGCTGAGCGATGTCGCGCAGCAGGATGTTGGCGCACAGCACCACCACGCTGCCCAGCGCGGCCTCCAGCAGCAGCCCCATGCTGCACAGCACGCCGATGGCGGCGGTGCACCAGAGCGTGGCGGCGGTATTCAGGCCACGCACGTTCAGGCCATCGCGCATGATCACGCCGCCGCCCAGGAAACCGATCCCAGACACCACGTAGGCGGCGATGCGCGGCGCGTCCGCCGAGAGGCCCGGCATGGCCTGGGTCATCAGCACGAACAGGCAGGCACCGGTGCTGACCAGGGCGTTGGTACGCAAGCCGGTGAGACGCTGGCGCAGCTGGCGTTCGGCGCCGATCAGGGCGCCCAGGGCGAGTGCCACGGCGACCCGCAGCAGGAAGATTTTCCAATCCATGTTCCACCTCGTATCCGGCGCACGGCCGGTCCATGCGCCGGGCGAGGCCGGCGCGCTATCGGGGATGGATCGCGAAAGATCGAAAGGCCTGGATAGGCCCCGGAGGGGAATGGTGAAACGTCATCCGCCAGGGGATGCGTTTCGCCACTGTCCGCTACGCAGCGAGACAGCAGCAGGGTTCTGCCGGACGGCTCGCTGTTCAGACCTGTCGCAATCGACCAGGGCAAGTGTCCACGGCAGGACTCCCATGCAAGTTGAAAAAAACGACCGGACCCGGCGTGAGCACTATCCGGGACAGCTCCGGTCGCAAGTCCTCATCATCCCCGCGCCACCTTAAGGTTTTCTTAGGAGCCGGCACGCCGGCTTTCGATCCAGTGCTGCATCCGAACGCTCGTCTGAACATCGCTGCGGGCGCCTGGCCGGAATACTATGGCGAACGAAAAGCGCGTCAGCCCCAAACGACAGGAGAGCGTCATGCCGTTGCACGTCAGCACCCGCGAACACTGGATCAGTACCGAAAAGGGCCAGCTCTTCGCCCAGGACTGGACGCCCGACGAAACACGCGGCGAACCGATCCTGCTGTTGCATGACTCCCTGGGCTGCGTGGCGCTGTGGCGGGACTTCCCGGAACAGCTGGCGCGCACCACCGGCCGCCCGGTGATCGCCTACGACCGCCTCGGCTTCGGCCGCTCCGAACGCCACCCCGGTGCCCTGCCCCTGGGCTTCATCGACGACGAGGCGCGGGTGAACCTCCCGGCGTTACAGCAGCACTTCGGCTTCGAGCGTTGCGTGGTATTCGGCCACAGCGTCGGCGGCGCCATGGCGGTGGCCTGCGCAGCGCAGCACCCGCAGGCCTGCGCGGCGTTGATCACCGAATCGGCGCAGGCCTTCGTCGAGCACCAGACCCGCGATGGCATCCGCGCGGCCGAACAGGAATTCGCCCAGGAGGGCCAGTTGGAACGCCTGCAGAAGTACCACGGCGAAAAGGCCTTCTGGGTGCTGCGCGCCTGGGTCGATACCTGGCTGTCGAACGACTTCAGCGACTGGAACCTGGATGCCGAACTGGCCCTGGTGAAGTGCCCGATCCTCAGCCTGCACGGCGAGCAGGACGAGTACGGCTCGGCGGCGCACCCCGAGCGCCTCACCTCGGTACCCGGCGTGCCCTCGGTATTGAAACTGCTGCCCGACTGCGGCCATGTCCCGCACCGCCAGCAGCAGGCGGTGGTGCTGGAAGCGGTGGAAGAATTCCTCCGGCGTTTCAGCCACTAGGATCGCCCCATAGAGCCATGCGACTTTGGCCCGCGCAGTATCGGTCGGGGTCGCGGGCGGACGTCCGAGTGGCCGCTCGACTCGCTCTGTCCCCGATATCCCTGCGCTCAGGGACCCGGATGGAACGAAAAAAGCCCGACACGCGAGTCGGGCTTCAAGGGGTTGGGTTTTAGTAGGTGGCCGGCGCTGGTCTCCGGCTTACAAGGTTTCTGAGGAATCTGGCGGAAGAGATTCAACCTCTCCACTTCACGCGGCGTATGGGACAAATCTTGTTGTTGCCAGCCGTGTACCCCGGGAACGTGCCCCACGTCTCCTTGCTATCCACTTGCGCATCAGTCTGCGTTCTCACCTACTGGATTGAGGGTAGCAAAAGTCCCGGCAAGCGGACCGGGACTTTTTAGACCGATTTCCACCGCTGGCGCGATGGTCAGAATGGAAAGAACTATCCACGACCGGCAGGCCGGAGCAGCACCAGGAACCTCGGTTCTACTCCGGTGAACAATCACTCCGCCATGTGCAGTTCCGGCAGTCGATCGCGGAACAGGCGAGTGGCGCTGAGCAGGCAGATGAAACCCAGGCACATCCAGCCGAAGCCGATCAGGAAGGTCATGCCGGACAGGCTCGACCACAGCCAGATGGTGCTGAGGAACCCCAGCGCCGGCAACGCACCGTAGTACAGGTAGTAGCGCGTACCGCGCAGCTTCTGGTCGATCAGGTAATGCTTGATCACGGCCAGGTTCACCGCCGAGAACGCGAACAGCGCACCGAAGCTGATCATGCTGGCGACGGTATCCAGGGTAACGAACAGCGCGATCAGCGAGAGCAGGCTGATCAGCATGATCGCGGTGGCGGGAACGCGCTTCTTCGACACCAGTTTGCCGAATACCCGAGGCAGCGCGCCGTCCCGGCCCATGGCGAACAGCACGCGCGATACGCTGGCCTGGGACACCATCGCGGAGGCGAAGCAGCCCGCCACATAGGTGGCAGTGAAGAAGGTCACCAGCCCCTCGCCACCGACGCGACGCATCACGTCCAGCGAGGCAGAGTCGGCGTCAGTCAGCGCCGCCCATTCCGGGAATACCAGCTGGCCGAAATAGGCGGAGACGATGAACAGCAGACCGCCGATCAAGGTCACCAGCATGATGGCTGCGGGAATCTGGCGCTTGGGATTGGGCGTCTCTTCCGCCATGGTCGAGACGGCGTCGAAGCCGAGGAAGGACAAGCACAGGACGGCCGCGCCGGACATCACCAGCGTGAAGCTGAACTGCTCGTCATAGATGGGTTTGAGCAGCGAAACCGGCTCCGTCTGCGCGTTCATGTGGCTCCACGAAAGCGCGATGAACACCACGATGAATACGGCCTGGGCAACGATGAGAATCCAGTTGACCCGCGTGATGGACTCGATGCCGATGAGGTTGAGAAAGGTCACCAGCGCGATGGAGCCCAGGATCCACGCCGCCGCGGGAACCGCCGGGAAATACTCGGACATGTAGATGCCGATCAGCAGGTAGCTCAGCAGCGGCAGGAAGATGTAGTCGAGCAGCAGCGTCCAGCCCGCCATGAAGCCGAAGTAGGCGCCGAAGGTCTTGCGCGTGTAGGTGTAGACCGAGCCGGAATACGGGTGGGCCTGGACCATGCGCCCGTAGCTGTACGCCGTCAGCAGCATGGCAGCCAGGGTGATGACATAGGCGGTGGGCAGGTGGCCCATGGTCATCCGGGTAACCAGGCCATAGGTGGTGAACACCGCCAGCGGCACCATGTAGGCCAGCCCGAAGACTACGAGCGCGGTAATGCCCAGGGATTTGCGGAACGTGCGGGACGACGTCGACTCGCGATGAGGCTGATGGGTCGGGTGAGAGGTATCCATTACGCCTGTTGTTTTTTTCATGGCTGACTCAAGGCACTCCTGCTTCGCACGCCTCAAAGGACGTTGTTATTCGAATGGGGCGCGCATGGTGCGTCAGCTTCCCGCTGAGGAAAATTATTAAAAATATGTTCGAGCCCAATGAAAAAAATGGTCGACATGAGCCCTGCCACCACGCTCGATTCCCCGGCGCTCATACGAACTGCGCGTGCAGTACCCACCCAATCCGGCAAAAAAAAGCCGCCTCCTTGGGCGAGCAAAATCGCCTTGTCTGTCGATGAGGCCAGGCAAGGTCAACTTCACAAAAGGAGGCGGCCAGAAGATGGTTGCGGGGCGCATTAAATCTCACGCCGGCTTCCTGCGAAACGAGGATTTTTGTTGCCGCTGAGCAACGAAATTTGTGGGCGTGAACCCTCGCGTCGAACAGCACGAGCAGGGGAACGCGGATTTCGCCGAGGAGCGCTCGGCTTGAGGTAACATGTGGCGCCGTCGACCCCTCTGGCCGCCCATGTCCTCCAACGCGCTGTACACCGACCTCTCCGCCTACTACGACCTGATGTGCGCCGACATCGACTACCAGGCGCAGAGCCATTGCGTGCGCCGGCTGCACCAGCTGTTCGGCAACCAGGGGCGCAGGCACCTGGACCTCGCTTGCGGCACCGGCCCACACGTGCGCCACTTCCTCGACTTCGGCTACCGCAGTGCCGGCCTGGACATCAATCAGCCCATGCTGGACATCGCCCAGCAGCGCTGCCCCGAGGCACGTTTCAGTCGGCAGGACATGGCGGACTTCCAGGTGGACGAGCCGCTGGACCTGATCACCTGCTTCCTCTACTCGATCCACTACAACGCAGGGCTTGCGCAGTTGCGGGCGTGCCTGGCCAGCGTGCACGAAGCGCTCGCGGACAACGGCGTGTTCTGCTTCAACAGCGTGGACAAGCGGCAGATCGACAACCGCTCGTTCGTGCGCCATAGCGTGGAGCACGAGGGCAGCCACTTCACCTTCGGTTCCGGCTGGTACTACAGCGGCGAAGGCGAGCGGCAGGCGCTGCGCCTGAGCATCGAGAAGACCACCGCGGGCGTGACCCAGGCCTGGCAGGACGAACACGCCATGGTCGCCCTGAGCTTCACCGAACTGCAGGAGCTGCTGCAGCCGAACTTCGAAGTGCAGGTCTTCGAGCATGACTACGAACGGATCACGCCCTGGGGCGGTACGTCCGGGAATGCGTTGTTTGTCTGCGTGAAGCGCTGAGAACCGGCCCGCACCTCTCCTGCTCGTCAGCCATGCTTGCTGCCCGTGAAGGGGCAGAAGCCGGCTGGAGACGAGCACGATTCCAATGTGCTTGCGCCAAACATATGGAAATTCGTATATTCGATTATCCATATGTGAAGGTGAAGCCATGATCACTCCGCCTGAAGTCTTCAAGAGCCTGGCTGACGAGACCCGCGCCCGCGCCACCCTGCTCATCGCCAGCCTGGGCGAACTCTGCGTCTGCGAGCTGATGTGCGCCCTGGACGACAGCCAGCCGAAGATCAGCCGCCACCTGGCGCAACTGCGCAGCAATGGCCTGCTGCTGGATCGACGCCAGGGCCAGTGGGTGTATTACCGCCTCAATCCGGAGCTGCCCGCCTGGGTACTCGAGATGCTGCAGGTAACCCTGCAGGCCAACGCGCAATGGTTGGCCGACAACACCCTCCGCCTGCAGAACATGGACGGCCGCCCCGTCCGTGATGCCGCCTGCTGCTGATCTTCATCGAGCGAGTTCTTCATGCTGGTCGCCATTGCTGTCTTCGTTTTCACCCTCACTCTGGTCATCTGGCAACCCAAGGGCCTTGGCGTTGGCTGGAGCGCCGCCCTGGGCGCGATCATCGCCCTGGCTGCCGGCGCGGTTTCCCTGCAGGACATCCCGACCGTGTGGGCCATCGTCTGGAACGCCACTGCCACCTTCATCGCGGTCATCATCATCAGCCTGCTGCTGGATGAAGCCGGTTTCTTCGAGTGGGCCGCGCTGCACGTGGCGCGCTGGGCCAACGGCAGCGGCTACCGCTTGTTCGCCTTCTGCGTGTTGCTCGGTGCGGCCGTCTCGGCGCTGTTCGCCAATGATGGTGCGGCGCTGATCCTCACGCCCATCGTCATGTCGATGCTGCTCGCGCTGCGCTTCTCACCCGCCGCGACCCTGGCCTTCGTCATGGCTGCCGGCTTCATCGCCGATACCGCGAGCCTGCCGCTGGTGGTTTCCAATCTCGTGAACATCGTCTCCGCCGACTACTTCGGCCTGGGCTTCGCCGAATACGCCTCGGTGATGGTGCCGGTGAACCTCGCCAGCGTCGCCACCACGCTGCTGGTGCTGTTCCTGTTCTTCCGTCGCGACATCCCACGGCAGTACGCGCTCGATGCGCTGAAGGAGCCGAAAGCGGCCATTCACGATCGCGCGACCTTCATCGTCGGCGGGTGGACGCTGCTGGTGCTGCTGGTCGGCCTGTTTGCGCTGGAACCGCTGGGCATCCCGGTCAGCGCCGTGGCCGCCGTCTGCGCGGCGATTCTCTTTGCCGTCGCCGCTCGCGGCCACCGCATCTCCACCCGCCGCGTGCTGCGCGAGGCTCCCTGGCAGGTGGTGATCTTCTCCCTCGGCATGTACCTGGTGGTGTATGGCCTGAAGAACGCCGGCCTCACGGACTCCCTGACCCAGTTGCTCGATCGCCTCGCCGAGCATGGCCTGTGGAGCGCCGCCATTGGTACGGGCCTGCTGTCGGCGCTGCTGTCCTCGGTGATGAACAACATGCCCAGCGTGCTGGTCGGTGCCCTGTCGATCCAGGCCAGCGGCGCGGAGGGGCTGGTGCGCGAGGCGATGATCTACGCCAACGTGATCGGCTGCGACCTCGGACCGAAGATCACCCCCATCGGCAGCCTCGCCACGCTGCTCTGGCTGCATGTGCTGGATCGCAAGGGCATGCACATTACCTGGGGTTACTACTTCAAGGTCGGCATCCTCCTGACGCTGCCTGTTCTACTGATCACCCTTTCGGCCCTGGCGCTGCGCCTGAGCCTCTGACGTCCGCCAACAAGCGGAGGAGACCTCCATGCGAGTCCTGTTCATGTGCACGGCCAACAGCTGCCGCAGCATCCTTTCCGAAGCGCTGTTCAACCATCTGGCTCCGGAAGGCTTCGAGGCGATCAGCTCCGGCAGCTTTCCCAAGGGCAAGGTGCTGCCGCGCAGCCTCACCACCCTGGAGCAGGCCGGCATTTCCACCGAGGGCCTGAGCAGCAAGGGCAATGAAGCCTTCGAAGGCAATCCGCCGGATATCGTCATCACCGTCTGCGACAAGGCCGCCGGGGAAGCCTGCCCCCTGTACTTCGGCCCCGCGCTGAAGTCCCACTGGGGACTGGAAGACCCATCCGATGTCGTAGGCGACGAGGCGTCCATCGACGCAGCCTTCCGCGCCACGCTGAGCCGGATCGAACTGCGCTGCAAAGCCTTCTTCGCACTTCCCTTCGACACCCTGGGCCGTGACGAACTCAAGCGCGAGCTGGATCGCATTGGCGCTCTCTGAGCAGGAGGACCCCATGTCAGAGCAACTGCCCAATCTCGACCTTTCGCTGTTCGACCTGCCGCCGGCGGCAACCCGTACCAGCGAGCACAAACCGCGCATCCTGTTGCTGTACGGATCGACCCGCGAGCGCTCCTTCAGCCGTCTGCTGGTGGAAGAAGCCGCGCGCCTGCTCGAGCACTTCGGCGCCGAGACGCGCCTCTTCAATCCGTCCGGCCTGCCGCTGCCCGACGACGTGCCCGTGGAGCATCCCAAGGTGCAGGAGCTGCGTGACCTGGTGCAGTGGTCGGAAGGCCAGGTCTGGTGCTCCCCGGAGCGCCACGGTGCCCTTTCCGCTGTCTTCAAGGCGCAGATCGACTGGATTCCCCTGGCACTCGGCGCCGTCCGTCCCACCCAGGGCAAGACCCTGGCGGTGATGCAGGTCTGCGGCGGCTCGCAGTCGTTCAACGTGGTCAACCAGCTGCGCGTGCTCGGCCGCTGGATGCGCATGTTCACCATCCCCAACCAGTCCTCGGTACCCAAGGCCTACCTGGAATTCGACGACGCGGGACGCATGAAGCCGTCGCCGTACTACGATCGAGTGGTCGACGTCATGGAAGAGCTGGTGAAGTTCACCCTGCTGCTGCGTGATCGCCAGGAGTTCCTGGTGGATCGTTATTCGGAGCGCAAGGAAAGCGCCGAACAACTCTCCGCCCGCGTCAATCAACGCTCGATCTGAGGTCTCCATGCCCATCGAAATCAGGGAAGCTCGCCCCGAGGACGCCTCGGCGATCCAGGCCATCTACGCCCCGGTCGTGACCGGCACGGCGATCTCCTTCGAGGAAGTGCCGCCGACCGTGGAAGAGATGCGGCAGAGGATAGTCTCGACCCTGCGGACCTATCCGTATCTCGTTGCCGTGCGGGACGGCCACCTGGTCGGCTACGCCTACGCGAGCCAGCATCGGGCACGGGCCGCCTATCGATGGGCAGTGGACGTCACCGTCTACATCGCGGAGAGCGAGCGCCGCACGGGCGTTGGCCGCAGCCTCTATGCCGAGCTGCTTCCCATCCTCGCCCGGCAAGGATTCAACGCCGCCTATGCCGGCATCGCCCTGCCCAACGCCGGCAGCGTCGGTCTGCACGAGCAGCTGGGCTTCAGGCACATCGGCACCTTCCCGCAGGTTGGCTTCAAGCTGGGCCGCTGGCACGACGTGGGCTACTGGCGCCTGGAGCTCGGTACCCAGAGCAACTCGCCCAGTGAGCCTCGCCTATACGCGGACATCACTGGCTGAACGTTTGCTTTGGGTCGGTAGAGCCGCTCGGAAAATGAGGCCCGCCACGCGCACAACTGCAGGCGAGTCGTCACCAGGCCACTTCGCCCGCTCCAGTCCCGGCGGACCTGCGCACAGGGCCGATCCTTCACAAGCGATCGGCCACCTCGCCTCAGGGCTCCCCGCGTTTACGCCGCGACGATCCACTCCGCGGCGCGCTCCGCGATCATGATGGAGGGAGCGTTGGTGTTGCCTCCGATCAGCGTGGGCATGATGGAGGCGTCAACGACCCGGAGCCCCTCGATCCCGCGTACGCGCAACTGCTGGTCGACCACCGCCATCTCGTCGCTCCCCATCTTGCAGGTGCCGACCGGGTGGTAGACGGTGTCGGTTCGGTTGCGCAGCAGCTCGATCAATTGCTCGTCGCTGGAAAGATCCCGGCTATAGATGTCCTTCAAGCCGTACCTTGCCAACGGGGCCTGGCCGGCAATGTCCCGCACCATGCGGTAGCCCTTGAGCAAGGTGCTGACGTCGTCGTCGTGGCCGAGGAAGTTCGGGTCGATGCGCGGCGCTGCAAAGGGATCTGCCGACAGCAGGCCAACGCTGCCGATGCTTTTCGGCCGCAGCACGCAGACGTGGCAGCTGAAGCCGTGCCCCCAGTGCAGTTTGCGGCCGTGGTCATCGATCGGCCCGATGACGGCGTGCAGTTGAATATCCGGGCGTGACAGGTCCGCAGAGGTCTTCAGGAACCCTCCGCTTTCGGCGCAGTTGCTCGCGAACGTGCCGGTCTTGTGCCGGACATAGTCGCTGAATGCCTTGCCCATCCGCACCGAGCCTCTGGCGGAGATACCCAGCAAGGACGTGTCGTGGCTCTTGTAGCAGGCGATGATGTCCGGGTGATCCTGGAGGTTCTGCCCTACCCCTGGCAGCTCGTGCTGCAGCGCAATGCCGTGAGGCTTGAGCTCCGCCTCCGCGCCGATGCCCGAGAGCATCAGCAAGTGCGGACTTCCGAAGGCTCCGGCGCTCAGCAGAACTTCCTTGCGGGCCTTGATCTCCAGGCGTTCGCCCTTGACGGAGACCTGCATGCCCACGGCACGCTTGCCTTGCAGCAGGATGCGCTGGGCGTGGGCTCCGGTGATGACGGTCAGGTTGCCGCGAAGCTCGCGAATGGGCTTGAGGAACGCGCTGGCAGTGCTCCAGCGGCGGCCGTCTCGGATGGTCACATCGTAGTGCCCCACCCCTTCCTGCTCGATGCCATTGAAGTCCGGGTTACGCGGGTGCCCTGCTTGCTCGGCCGCGTCCAGGAAGGCATTGGTGACCGGATGCGCCTTCACGCGACCGACGTACAGCTCTCCGTCGGCGCCATGAAAGTCGCTCCCGCCCCGATGGTTCCCCTCGCTCTTGCGGAAGTAAGGCAACACATCGTCGTACGACCAGCCGGGGTTTCCGAGGGCTTGCCAGTCGTCATAGTCGCTGCGGTGGCCGCGGATGTAGATCATCCCGTTGATCGAGCTGCTGCCCCCCAGGGTCTTTCCGCGCGGCTGGTATCCGGTGCGGCCATTCAGGCCGGGCTGGGGGACGGTCTGCAGCGCCCAGTTGACGTGCCGGGTCGGGAGGATCGCCGCGACACCAATCGGAGTATGGATGAGCGGCGAGGTATCTTCGCCGCCGGATTCCAGCAGACACACCCGCACCGATGGATCGGCGCTCAGACGATTAGCCAGGACGCAGCCGGCCGAGCCGGCGCCAACGATGATGTAGTCGAATTCCATAATTGTTCTTCTCGGAATGCGCGCCGGGCAGACGGACTCAGCGCAGAGATCTGGAATTCTTCTCCGGCAAGGCGCACATTAATTGATCTTTGACGACTTTATTTTGACTTTCAACGACTGTGACTGCCCTCATCCGTACCACCTCGTTCATTGGTCTGCCGCAACTGGTCGAGCAGTTGGGCGGGGACATCGATCAACTGCTCCGGCGCTTCCAGATCGATCCGCGCGCACTTGAAGACGACGAGGCACGGGTCCCGCTGCGCTCCCTGGTCGATATCCTCGAATGTGCTGCAAACGAGCTGGGCTGCCCCGATCTGGGCCTGCGCATGGCCGAATATCAGGACTTGCAGGTGCTTGGCCCGGTGGCACTGATCGCCCGCAACTCGGCGACGGTCGGCCAGGCGCTGGAGGAGGTTTCCAGGTTCATCGGCTACCACAGCCCTGGCATCGATGTGCAGCTCGAACGCGCCGACCGCGATGCACCGCGGCTCGTGATCGAGATCCGCCTGCCCGGCCCCGCGCGACGGCGGCAGATGCAGGAACTGGCGCTGGGCGTGGGATACAACACCATGAAGCTGCTGTGCGGCAGCCAGTTCGGCGCGCGCTCCGTGCTGCTCACTGGCGCGGGCTCGTTGCCACCGGCGCGATACCGGCGCTACTTCAAGACAGCGGCGTACTTCAGCCAGGAATGCAACGCCCTGGTCCTCAGCGAAGAACAACTCGAAATGCGGGTGCAACAGCAGGATCCACAGTTGCACCGTGTGCTGCTGGACTACCTCCGGCCCTTCGATGCCCAGACTCCGGAGGGCCTGGTGCGCCAGGTGGAGAATCTTGTCCTGCGGACGTTGCCGACCCAGCGCTGCCGCATTGCGCTGATCGCCGAGCAGCTCGGCCTCCACGAGCGGGTACTGCAACGGCGCTTGGCCGAACTGGGAACCGGTTTCGAGGAACTGCTCGAACAGGCTCGGCGCTCATGTGCGGAGCGTTATCTTGCCGAGCGCCACATGCCGATGTCCCAGGTGGCGGGCCTGCTGGGGTACAGCGAACAGAGCGTCTTCAATCGCGCCTGCCGCCGCTGGTTCAACGACACGCCGCGCGCTGTGCGCCGCCGGCTACTCGACGGCACCGACGCACCCAGCTCCCCTCGCCGCTAGCGCACCAGCCCCAGCTCCTTGGCCCGGACGATGGCCTGGGTGCGCCGCATCACGCCCAGCTTGGCGTTGATCTTCTGCGCATGGCTCTTGACCGTGTGCAGCGAGATGAACAATTGCTCGGCGATGTCCTGGTTGGACAGCCCTTGCGCGATCATCTTCAGAACCGACAGCTCGCGCGGGCTGAGCAGCACCGCGCCGGCCTGCTGGTCGTCGGCCCTCAAGGTTTCCTTGCCCCAGCGCACCAGGCCAGGATTGCGGAGGCTGCAGCCATACTCCGCGCTGGCCATGCCGATCTGCCGGGACAGCGCCATGGCGTCGAGCAGCGCTCGCTGCGCGCGGCCCTGCTGGCCTTTGGCGTAGAGCGCCTCCGCCAGACCGAAGCACAGCTCCACGGCCAAGGCGCGACGCTCCTGCCGCTGCGCCTCCCCGAGCATGGCCTCGAAGATTTCGCTGACCTCTTCGCCCGCCGCCAGACGTGCATGGACCAATGCCAGTTGCAGGTGTTGAACCAGTTCGGGATTGCCATAGGGAGGCCGTTTGGGTTCGGCGCCGGAATATTGCAACAGACAGCCCTCCAGCACCGTGCGAGCGCGGCTGGCCTGGCCTTCCTGGATCCACAAGCGGGCGTAGCCAAGCAACAGGAGGCTCTGATACAGCGGCTCGGTGATATTGCGGAATTGCAGCAGCCGTTCGGCATCGGCCAGGCGCAGATGGGCCCGCGCGGGGACATTGTGCATCGCGTCCAGCTCAGCCAGGCCGATGTATCCCCAGGAGGCTGCCGGGTCTTCGCAGTCCAGGCACTCCTGCAGCCCGGCCTCATAGTGTCCACGGGCGTCAGCATAGTGTCCCAGGCGGGTCAGCAAGGCGCCGAGCCGCAGCCGTGTCCGGCCACTCAGGGGGTTGGCCTCCCCCTTGCCTTCCGCGCTCAGTTCCTGGTGCAACTGCTCGGCCAGGCGCAGCGCTTCCCGGAGCTCGCCACGCATTTCCAGCAGCTGTACCTGTTGCAGGAGCAGCACGGCTTCCAGCACGCGGCTGCCGTGGCGGCGAGCCAGCTTGATGGCATTGCGATGGAACTGCTGCGCGGTCTCGATCCTGCCGTCGACTATCTCCACCTCGATCAGCGCCGTCAGCAGGATGACGTGCTGGGCCCAGGCGGACTCCGGCAAGTGCTCCAGGGCCTCGCGCATGTGCGGCGTCTCGAACTTGCCTCGGTGATATTCGAGCTTGCCGGTCAGGGCCTGGCACTGGGCAAGCAGCTCACGCTGACGCCGCGCCGTCGGCTGTGGCAGGAAGCGTTGCAACTGCGCGGCACACACCTCGGCCTCATCGAGCCTGCCGCTGATGAGCAGCGCCCAGGAGTTGAGAATCAGCAGGCGTGGCGTGCTGGAAATCAGCTCGTCGGGCAGCAGGCTCCGCCAACGCAGTACCCGCGCCATCTGGCTGCCGTGCAGCAGCCGGTCGCGGGTGAAGTGCTGCAACAGACTCGCGGCGATCTCCGGCTGGTCGGCGAGCAGCGCATAGTCGATGGCCTGGCGCACCTGCTCACGTCCGGCGGCCCACTGGCAGGCATGGCGGTACAGCGCGCGCTTGAGGCTCTGCGCGACTTCCGCCGCCAGGATGCTGCCCACGGCGGGCCGCACCCGGTGCAGGCCCTGGTCGCCATCCAGGGTTTCGATGAACACGCCGGCATCCAGCAGTTGCAGCAGCAGTTGCTTGCCTTCGCCGACGCCGAGCACGTGCTCGCACAACGACGCATCGAAGTCCTGCAGGCAGGACAGCTTGCACAGCGCCTGGCGCAACTCGTCCGGAAGCTCGGCGAGGACTTCCTGCTCCAGATAGCGACGCACCAGTGCATTGCCCTGGGCGGCTTCCGGCGGCTGGCCGGGGTCGCGCCCGTGCAGGCGCAGGCGAATGCCGGCGAACCAGCCATCGGTCTGCGACATCAATGACTGCACCGTGGCGAGCGGTACCTCGCCGTAGAGACTGCCCAGCAATTCGCTCAGCTCGGTGGCAGTCATGGCGAGGTCGTCGGCGCCCAGCTCGAAGAGTTCCCCTTCCAGCAGGAGCCGCTCCAGCTTGCAGGCGGGACGGCGGCGGCTCGCGATCCACCAGGACACAGCAGGCGGCGAAGCGCGCAAGAGGAGATCGAGGAGCCGGTCGAGCAGTACGTCCGCCACCCGCGACAGGTCATCGAGCATGATCCACAGTGGGCCTTGCTGCCGCGCCAGGCAGGCGAGCACGGCGCTTGTCTCGCTGCTCTCCAGTCCCAGCGCGGTCGCCAGCAGCCTGAGCAGCGCGGGCTCATCCAGCGTCAGCCCCTTCAGGTCGAGCCACAACAGGCGCACGCCCTCGGGACGGGCCAGGGCGCACTCGCGCAGCAGCACGCTCTTGCCGCTACCGGCGGGAGCACAGACCAGCCGCAAACGGCAGGGAGCGAGAAGAAGGGCCTGACTCAGGCGGGGGCGTGGCAGAAAGCCGGAGGGCAACGCGGGAGCGCGGCACGGGTCGGTGTGGAAATTCGCCGTGGGCATGGCGTTACTCGCAGGATTCCGTAAATGCAAAGGCGGCCATGTTACGGCTTGTGTCTGGGGCTGTATCGGGTTTGCCGACGATCTGGCAGAAAAAAGGGCGGCCGACTGGCCGCCCAACACGGAGTTGCTCGGTGAAACAACGGCTCAGCGGACGCCGGTCTGGCGCAGCGCCGCCGGGGTGTAGTCCGCGGCGATGGCCTTGGCGCCGAACACGATGCTCTGTTTCTCTTCGTTCTTCAGGCCCATGACCGAATAGCGGCCGGAGATGATGTCGTAGAGCGCCTCGGCGGTGTAGCCCGGCACCTTTTGGTCGTAGTACTGCTGGGCGTGCCCTTCCCCGACGCGCCACAGCTGGCCGCGGCCATCGTAGTGATCGACTTCCGCCAGTTGCCAGGTGTCCTCGTCGAAGAACATGTGGCGCTTGGCATAGATGTGGCGCTCACCGCTCCTGAGCGTGCCGACCACTTCCCACACGCGGTGCAGCTCGTAGCGGGTCAGGTCCTGGTTGATGTGCCCCGCCTTGATGATGTCGTCGTACTTCAGCGACGGCGAGTCGAGCTTGTAGCTGTTGTAGGGGATATACAGCTCCTTCTTGCCGACCAGTTTCCAGTCGTAACGGTCGGGCGAGCCGTTGTACATGTCGTAGTTGTCGGAGGTGGCCAGGCCGTCGGCCGCGGTTGCCGGGCCGTCGTAGGCGACCTGCGGGGCACGGCGCACACGACGCTGACCGGCGTTGTAGAGCCATGCCTGGCGCGGCTCCTTCACCTGGTCGATGGTTTCGTGCACCAGCAGGACGTTACCCGCCAGGCGCGCCGGCGCTGTTACGCGCTGGATGAAGTAGAAGAGGATGTTGTCGCCCTTGGCCTTGTCGAAGTCCGGCAGGTTCGACGGGTAGGACACCTCGTCCTCGAAGTGAACCATGGAGAACGAGCCGTCGGTCTGCGGCTGTACGCGGGTGATGTAACGGTGGATGTTACCGCCGCGGTAACGCGTCTCGTGGTTCCACACCAGCTCGACACCGGTTTTGGGAATCGGGAAGGCGTAGTAGTGGCTGTCGAAGTTCTGCAGGCCGTTGCCGCCGCCCACCAGTTCGGTGCGCGCCGCGCTGGTCTTGATCGCCGCGTAGATGTCGTCCGGCAGCGCTGCCGTACGGTGCGTCGGATACACCGGAATCCGATAGCTGTCCGGATAGCGCTTGAACATCGCCATCTGGCCATCGGTCAGCTTGGCCTTGTACTGCTCGGCATTGGCCGCGGTGATGATGAACAGCGGTTTCTCGTTGGCGAACGGATCGGCCAGGAAGCCCTTGCCGTCGACTGCGCCGGCATTCACCGGCAGGCCACCGGTCCAGGCCGGAATACTGCCATCGGCGTTGCCCGCCTTTTCCGCGCCCATCGGCGTGAGGGTGCCGCCGAGCTGCGCCACTTCCGCCGCCGGGACTGCGGCCAGCACGCTGCCGGCGAGCAACGACAAGGCCAGCACGCCGGATTTCAAGCCTATTTTCTGAGTCTGCATTGCATGGTCCTCTGCGTTAGAAATTCACGCCAAAGCTGAGTGCGACGAAGTCCCTGTCGACCGACGTGTTGAAGTCGCCGCCAAAGAAGTCCGTATAGGAAAGGCTGGTGGTGTAGGTGTTGGCGTAGTCGGCATCCAGGCCGAAGCTGATGGCCTTGCTGCCCTCGTTGAACAGGCCGTTGGGACCGTAGCCGTCGACGTCGTGCGACCAACTGATGTTCGGCCGCAGGTTCACCCCGGCGAACACGCTGTTGTAGTCCCAGATCGCGCGGGCGCGATAACCCCAGGACGTGGCGGTGACGTAGCCGTCGTCCACGCAGTTGGACGTCAGGTTGGTGTAGTCGTTGTTGCCGACGGCACCGGAGATGGTGGTCTGGTTGAGCGCACGGCAGGTATTGACCGAGCCCGTGGCGGGCAGCGGGCCGGGGCCATACACCGGGTCGCGACCATAACGGGCGTCGCGGGTCGACTCGAGCCCGCCGACATGCACCACGCCGACCTCTCCCACGAGGGTCAGGCGTTCAGCGCCCATGACCTGGTCGAAGAAGTGCGTCAGGGTCGTCTGGAACTGCGTGATCTCCTTGCGGCGGTAGCCGTGCAGATCGCCGCCCGGAGTGGCCTGCAGCACCGACGCATTGCCATATGCCGCATAAGCCTTCGGGTTGATGTCCGCCAGCGGACCAACGCCGGAAAACAGCAGGTCGGTCGTGTTGAGCTGGACCGGCGCATTGGGTCGGTAGCTGATCTCGCCGCTCCACGCCGTTCCGGTGGGCAGCGTCGTCGAGAAGCTCAGGCCATACAGGTGAATGTCTTCCGGGTACTCCATGAAGTAGCTGGAGTTCCCGGCAACCACCAGGGGCGCGGCGGCGCCGGTTCGTCCCGCCACGTTGTAGACGCTCTGCGAGGGAGCGCTGACGCTGAGGAACGGCGCACGGCTGTGATAGTTGATGAAGTAGGCGCCGAACTCGGTGTTCAGCGGGTCGAACATGTAGCGCAGGGCCATGCCCCACTGGCCGCCGTCCCGCGCGTCGCGGTCCGCCCTACGGTGGACGAGAGTGCCTTCGCCGTTCTGGTCGATATCCATCGTCGTACCAGGCAGCGCGGCATTCACCGCCTTGCCTGCGGCGAGGTTGTTGGTGAGCAGGCGCAGATTGTTGCTGCAGCCATCCGCTACGACATCGACCTGGGAGAAGAAGGTGCCGCAGTTATCGACGACGGTCTGGTCCCACTCCAGTTGGTAGAAGGCCTCGGCGGAAAGACTGTCGGTCAGGCTCTGCGACAGATAGAACATGTTCACCGGGATCAGGCCTTCCTTGATCTCGGCTCCGGGGCGCCGGAACGCGGCAACGTCGATCGGGTTGATCGAGTTGATGCTGTTCAGGATGAAGGTGCTCTCCCCCCAGCTGACCACCTGCTTGCCCAGGCGGACCGCTCCCGGTTGGTTGGCGATCGTGTAGTTGTGGTAGATGAACGCGTCCAGCATCTGGGCGCCCGAGGACTTCGCACCTTCCTTGCGTCCACTATCGTCGATGTCCTTGAACGGACGGCTTTCATCCTTGAGTTCGAAGTCATACCAGTACTTGCCGCGCAGGAACACGCCGGTGTCTTCGTACTTGAGTTCGAGGTCGTGGATGCCCTTGAATATCTTCGAGAAGGTTTCGCCCTTCTTGAAGTTGAGGTGGCCGTCATCGGTGGTCTGCGACAGCCCCTTGCCGCCATTGTTGACCCCGATGAGGTCGGGATCGCCACCGCGTAGCGCCCAACTGGCCCCCACGGACAGCGAGGAGTCGAACGTCCCTTCGATCTCTCCGATATTGAATGTTGCGGCCTGGGCCTGAGCGACGCAGCCAAATGCGATGGCCAGCGCAAGAGCATTAGGTCTGAATCCGGCGCGCGCTGTTGTTGTTGTCATGCGGCTTTCCCGTGGTTGGTGTTGGCCCGGGAAAACTAATCAGAGCGCGCGAATCGCGTAAGCGACGAAGTAGGGATTCAAAAACTCATACTTAGGTATGAGCGGCAGTTTTTTCAGTGTCGGAACGCCCCGAAACCGGGGCTGACAGACCGGGGGATCGCGGTGATGAACGGAAGCCGCGCGACTACCTCCCGCCATCAACGGCAGTAACGGTAGTTGCGCAACGACGATCCCGGTAGGCCGCTAAATCGGGTCTCAGTGTCCTGTTCCGTGAACGCCGAATCCGCGCTTTACCGTGGTAAAAACATCGCAATCGACAACGGATATCGCCAGCGAGCGGCCGGCACGAATGCCCATCACGGCGCCGCTGAAGACAACTGGAAAGACATCGAATAGCTGAAGCGGCTCGCCGGATGCACCCCGGTGGTCACTTCGATGACCCGGTCGCGAACGAAATAGGTCCGGACGATACGCAACCCCGGCGAACCGTCGGGCACCTGCAGCACGTCCGCTTCCGCGCCCTCAATCAGCACACCCTGGATCTCCTGTTCGACACGGGTGACCTTGATGCCGTAGCGCTCCTCGATCAGCGTGTAGACCGGCACATCCATGGTCGGGCTGATTCCCGGCAGATCGCGATAAGCCGCATCGACATAGATATCGACCAGCGCAATCGGCTCACCCGCGTCATCAGCGCTCAAGCGCGTGCCGCTCAGGTGCAGCCACTGCCCCCCGGCCGCACCGCGCAGGAGCTGGGCGTGCTCGGCCCCGGCCTTGAGGTCCTGACGGCCAGTCAGGCGAAAACGGGTGCCCTGAGCATAACGAACCAGATCGGAAAGGTTGTCCATCGACTGCGTGTAGCGCGACTGCGGACGGCTCGCCACCACGGTGGTCCCCACCCCGGCCTGCCGCGTCACCAGTCCCAGCGCGCAGAGTTTCTGAATCGCCTGGCGCACCGTGTAGCGGCTCAGCCCCCATTTGGCGCACAACTCCGCCTCGGTCGGCAGCAGTTCGCCGACTGCCGGCTGGCCGTTGCGGATGTCCTGCATCAGCGTGCGGGCAAGGTCGAGGTGGCGTGGCGCGGGCGCGCTCAACACGTCGTCGTCGAGGTCGTGCGAGGTCTTCATGGCGTGGTCATGGCCTTTCGGAGGGCAATCGAATGCCTCCGATGATAACGCGGCAAAAGGGCATTGACATGAATATTCGAATGTTCGAACATTTGAACCAACGAAGCCCTTCCGGCTTTCGCCCTGGGATCACCAGCCGCCACCCGCAGGAGCCCGCATGTACCCGATTCACTTTCTCTGGCGCTCGGCCGAGCGTTTCCCTCACCGCACCGCGCTGATCGGCGCAAGCGGCTCGCTGACCTTTCGCGAACTGGCCGATACCGTGCTGGCCCGTGCTTCGGCGCTGACCGCCCTCGATCCGCTGCCCGGCAGCCGGGTCGGCATTGCCGCGGCCAACAGCGTGGACCATCTGCTCGCCCTGCTCGCCGTACTGGCTGCAGGCAAGGTCTGGGTGCCGCTCAACCCGCGCAATGGCGATCCGGAACTGCGCCGCATCGTCGAGTTCGCCGAGCCGAGCCTGGTACTCGCCGACGAAGCGATGGCCCCACGCCTGACCGGCATCCCGGCACGCCTGGAACTGCTCGATGCGCTGCGCCGCAACACCCCTGCGACCATCGAACCCGCCATGGGGCCGCGCTCGCGGGCCGGGGTTTCCCTGGAATACGCCCAGGCCATCAAGTTCACCGGAGGCACCACCGGCACGCCCAAGGGCGTCATCCAACCGCTACGGGCCTGGAACACCAACATCGTCACGCAGATCCATGAGCTCGGCCTGACGCCGGACGACCGCTATCTGGTCGCCGCGCCGATCACCCACGGCACCGGCACCTACATGCTGCCGCTGCTCGGCGCCGGCGGTGCGCTGGTCTTCCCCGACGGCAGCGGCCCTGCCGCGCTGCTGGATGCGGCGGCGCAGCACCGGGCAACGATCTTCTTCGCTCCGCCAACGCTGATCCAATCCCTGGCCGAGGAGCAGCGCCACGCACCGCGCAACCTTTCCAGCCTGCGCTACCTGGTCTACGGCGGCGCCCCCATGCGGCCGGAACAGATCTGCGCCGCGCAGGCGGTATTCGGGCCGGTGCTGTGCACCTCGTATGGGCAAACCGAAGCACCGCAGATCATCACCTTCATGCCGCCGCAGGAGATGCACGGCGACAACCTCACCTCCATCGGCCGCCCGTCACTGCTGACCCAGGTGGCCATCGTCGATGCCGAGGGCAATCCGCTGCCAGCGGGCGAGGAAGGCGAAATCGCCGTACGTGGCGACCTGGTGATGGGCGGTTACCTCAACGCCGAGGAGGAAACCCGCAAGACCCTGGTGAACGGCTGGCTCCGCACCGGCGACGCCGGAGTGTTCGACGAGCGCGGATTCCTGTTCCTGCGCGACCGCCTGCGCGACGTGATCATCACCGGTGGCTTCAACGTGTATCCCAGCGACGTCGAGGTCGTGCTCTCCTCGCACCCGGCGGTGGCCGACTGCGCGGTGGTGGGCATCGCCGATCCCAAGTGGGGTGAGGCGGTGCACGCAGCGGTCCGCCTGCGCAACGGCATGCAGGCCAGCGCCGAAGAGCTGATCGGCCTGGTCAAGCGCGAACTGGGCTCGGTAAAAACGCCCAAGCACATCCACTTCTTCGACGTGCTGCCGCAGAGCGCCGTTGCCAAGGTACTCAAGCCCGCAGTACGCGAAGCCATCCTGAAAGCGAGCCAGGCATCATGAGCAGCCAGCACACCCCCACCCCACGCACCCGCCTGTGCAGCCACGGACCGGACGCCATCCACTATCGCGACGCCAACCTGGTCACTGAGCTGATCGGCAAGGCCAGCTTCGTTGAAGTGTTCCTGCGCCAGACCTTCGGCCGGCACCCCAGCGCCGCCGAGCTGACCATTGTCGACGCCGTGCTGGTGACCCTGATGGAGCACGGCCTGACGCCCAGCGTAATCGCAGCACGAATGGTCTACTCGAGCTCCCCGGAAAATCTCCAGGCTGGCGTAGCCGCCGGGCTGCTGGCCGTGGCCAGCCGTTTCGTCGGGACCATGGAGCCGGCCGCCGGATTGTTGCGCAGGATCGTGGAAGCCGGCGAGCAGGGGGCCGCCGAAGCTCGGCGCATCGCCGCCGAACACCGTGCCCGGCGCGAGCCCGTCCCCGGCTTCGGCCACCACCTGCACCGGCCGGATGACCCGCGTGCCGTAGCGTTGCTCGAACTGGCCGTCCAGGCCGGTACCTTCGGCCAGCATTGCCAGGCGCTAACGCTACTGGCCAGCGCCATCGACGAGGCCGCCGGGCGACACATCACCATCAATGCCACCGGCGCGGTGGCCGCCCTGCTCGGCGACATCGGCGTGCCAGCGGAACTGATGCGCGGCTTCGCCGTACTCAGCCGCGCCGCCGGACTGGTCGCACACATCGCCGAAGAGCAGCGCGATCCCTCGGGCCGCTTCATCTGGGACCTGGTCGACCAGGCGATGAGCGCCGCAGAACACCCCACCGATCACTGAGGAAAACCGCCAAGCCCTCGTGTGCAGTACCAACCTGACTTGGCCACCGACAACAATAAAATCATGAGGAACCCCATCATGAACCAGGCAATTCAGCGTCATCACCACATCACCCTGAGCGTGGGTACTGCCCAGCAGGACTATGACTTCCACACCAAGGTCCTGTCCCTCAAGAGCGTCAAGAAGACCCTGATCTACGACGGATCCAAACCCTTCTACCACCTCTACTACGGCAACGACGTCGGCGAGGAAAGCACCCTGCTGACCTGCTTCCCGGTCGCCCACTTCGGCCGCAAGGGCCAGCGCGGCAACGGCCAGATCAACACCATCAGCCTGTCGGTTCCGGTATCCAGCATCGGTTTCTGGGCCAAGCGTCTCGCCGATCACGGCTTCGACGTCCAGCGCAGCGAGCGCTTCGGCGAGCAAGTGCTGAGCTTCGCCCACCCCTGTGGCATTCCCTATGAGCTGATCGGCATCGCCGACGATGACCGCAAGCCCTACTCCAACGGCCAGGTCCCGGCCGAACTGGCGATCCGCGGCCTGCACACCATCGTCATCAACGCCCCGGCGATGGAGTCCTCCCAGGAGTTCATGATCGACGCCTGGACTGCCAGAGAAACCGCACGCGACGGCAAGTTCACCCGCTTCCAGTTCGGCGAGGGCGGTTCCGGCCGGTATGTCGACTTCGCCCTGGAGTCCCGCCTTCCGCAGGCCAGTTGGTCCTATGGTGAAGGCACGGTGCACCACTGCGCGTTCCAGGTCGCCGACCATCAGGTGCAGGACAGCGTCAAGCGCCGCCTGGAGGGCCTTGGCTTCACCGACACATCCGAACGCAAGGACCGTGGGTACTTCGAGTCGATCTACGTGCGTACGCCCAGTGGCGCGATGTTCGAAGCCACCGTGTCGAAGCCGGAAGCGTTCCTGATCGACGAGAGCTACGAGAACCTCGGCTCGGAAATCATGATCGCTCCGCAATTCCGCCATCAGCGTGACGAAATCCTCGCCTCGCTGGAATCGCTGAAATACGACTGACGGTCCGACCTGCGGCCGCCGCGCTGGCGGCCATGCCACGGCTGATCGGCAACCCGGAGACGCGCAATGGCACTACCCAACCCTCACCTCGAACCACCCGTCAGGGTCTTTGGCGCCGCACCGCACGAGGCGCGGCTGGCGGTCATCCTCGTGCATGACCGCGGCCAGTCGGCTGAGCTGATGCAGCAACTGGTCGTCGAGCGCTTCGGCCGCGCCGACCTGACCTGGTTCGCCCCTACCGCGGACAGCGGCAGCTGGTACCCGGAGCGCTTCATTGCGCCGCTGGAGGCCAACGAGCCGCGCCTGTCCCAGGCCCTGGAACGCCTCGAACAGCTCTCCGCGCAGTTGGTGGAGCAGGGTTTTCCCTATTCGTCCCAGGTGCTGATGGGCTTCTCCCAGGGCGGCTGCCTGTGCTGCGAGTTCGCCTGGCGCAGCGCTCATCGCTACCGCGCGCTGGTGAGCTTCACCGGCGGCCTGGTCGGCCCGCCCGGCATGCCGCGCGACACCCGGCGACCTGCCCTGCGCGACCTGCCGGTATTGCTGTCGAGCTGGGATGACGACCCGTATGTGCCGCCGGAAAGCGTGCAGGAAAGCGCGGCGCTGCTGCGCGCTGCCGGCGCCGAAGTGCATCTGCATATCGAGCCGGCCTTCGAGCACGGCATTCGTGACACCGAGATCGGCTACGCACGCAACCTGCTGGACGCCGAGCCACTGCATCAGGAAACCAGACCATGAGTATCCAGGCCTTCCTTCATGACGAGCCCGCTTCGCGAGTGATCTTCGGCCGCGGCAGCCGCGAGCAGGTCACCACTGAACTCGAGGCACTCGGCGCTCACCGCGCCCTGGTGCTGACCACCCCGGACCAGACCGCCCTGGGCGATCGTATCGCCGTTCTGCTCGGCGAACGCAGCGCCGGAGTGTATGGCGGCGCAGTGATGCACGTGCCGCTGGACGCCGCCCGCAAGGCCATCGAGGTAGCCCGCGAGATCGGGGCCGATGCCTGCGTGGCGGTCGGTGGCGGCTCCACCATCGGTCTGGCCAAGGCTATCGCCCTGGAGTCGTCGTTGCCGATCCTCGCCCTGCCGACCACCTACGCAGGCTCGGAAATGACCCCGCTGTACGGCATTACCGTCGACGGCGAGAAGAAGACCGGCCGCGACTGGAAGGTCGCTCCGCGCACCGTGATCTACGATCCCGAGCTGAGCGTTGGCCTGCCCCTGGCGATCAGCATCAGCAGCGGCATGAATGCCATCGCCCACGCCGCCGAAGGTCTCTATGCACACAACGCCAGCCCGGTGCACAAGCTGATGGCGGAGGAAGGCATCCGCGCCCTGGCCGCCGCGCTGCCGGCACTGCAGCGCGACCCCGGCGACCTCGACGCGCGCGGCGACGCGCTGTACGGCGCCTGGCTCTGCGGCGCCGTACTCGGCCGGGTACAGATGGGCCTGCACCACAAGCTTTGCCATGTGCTGGGCGGGAGCTTCAACCTGCCCCACGCCGAGCTGCACACGGTGATCCTGCCCCACTCGCTGGCCTACAACGCCGAGGCTGCGCCACAGGCAATGCAGGCGCTGGCCCGCGCGCTGGGCAGCACGGATGGCATCGCCCGACTGGTCACCCTTGGCCGCCAGTTGGAGGCCCCCCGCTCTCTGCGCGAGATCGGCATGCCCGCCGATGGTCTGGACCACGCTGCCGACCTCGCCGTGGCCGCGCCCTACCCCAACCCACGCCCACTCGACCGTACGGCGCTGCGCGCGCTGCTGCAACGCGCCTTCGACGGCGCCGAACCCCGCTGAGTGCAGAGGCTGCCATGCTGATCGAGTACCGTGCCTATACCCTGCACCTGGGTGCCGAGGAGTTGTTCTGGGAGGCCCAACGGGAACGCGGCGAACAGGGCCTGCGACCGATCTTCGAACGGTTGATCGGTGCCTTTGCCACACGCAGCGGCCCCACGGACCAGATCGTCAGCCTGTATCGCTACGACAGTTTCGAGGACTGGCACAGCCGGCTCTACGGCATCTATGGGCAGACTCGCCTGCAGCCGTATTTCCGGGTGATCCGTCCGCTGATCGCGCGCCAGGAGAGCAAGTTCCTGCTCCCCGCGCCGCTGCCGGAGCTGACCCCGCACTGGGGCAACGGTCAGGACTGGTTGCCGGCCCTGGGCGCCTTGTTCCGCGCCGACAACCTCGTCGAGCAGACCACCCTGAGCTTCTCCGCCGGCGGTGTGCCTGCCTGCTGGGATGCATTCCGCCAGCACGCCCTCGGCGATGATCCGGTAGCACTGAACGGCCTGTTCGCCGCCTTCAGCTCCATCGCCGGCACACTCAACGAGGTGCTGATCTACCGCCGATTTCCCAACCTCTCGGCGCTCATGGAACACCGCCAGCAGCTACGTCACTCCCCCGCGTGGACCAGCTTCCTGCGCAGCCTGGCGCCCCTGACCGTCGCCAGTGACGTGCGCCTGCTGGAGCCATCCCCGGTGGCGGACATGTCGCCGCTGTTCACCCACTGACCCAGCCACCACCGCTGCCGCTGCCACCGTACCGGCCGACGCCGTACGGAGGGACGCGCTCGTCCCGAACATCGACCCACCGCCAGGAGACAACAACAATGAAAACCTGCACCCTCGTTCGTTCCACCCTGCTGCTCGGCACCCTCGGCATTGCGCCTCACGTTCTCGCCACTGAAGGCGGCGGCAGCGTCTATGCGCCGGGCGTCAACGGCTTCGGCTGCTGCGCCCTGCCGCCGCCGGGCACCTACATGATGGTCGATGCCCAGCACTACCGCAGTGACGAACTGAAGGGCAACGATGGGCGCAGCGTGCCGGTCCAGGGCTTCAAGGTACGCGCAGAGGCCGTCGCGCCGCGCTTCATCTGGGTCACCCCACAGGAACTGCTGGGCGGAACGCTGGCGCTGCACACCATCGTTCCGGTGGTGTCGCTGGACGTTTCAGCCGGTGGGCGCTCGCAGCGCAAGACGGGCGTCGGCGACATCGTCTTCGGTCCGGCGATCGGCTGGCACCTGTCACCGAACCTGCACACCGTGGCGGCCATCGACTTCTTCGCGCCAACCGGCGAATACGACAAGAACGACCTGGCCAACATCGGCCGCAACTATTGGGCGACTCACCTGGTCGGCGGCATCTCGTACATCAACGCAACGGGGTTCAACGCCGACGCCAAGGTTATGTACGGCATCAACGCGCGCAACCACGACACCGACTACCGCTCCGGCGACGAATTCATCATCGACTATGCCGCGGGCTGGGCCTTCGGCAACGGCTGGACGGTGGGTGTGGGCGGTTACTTCTACCAGCAGATCACCGACGACGAAGTAGACGGCGACCGGTACCCCGACAACAAGGGCGCCTCCCGCGCCCTCGGCCCGGCGCTGCGCTACGACAGCGGCCAGGGCTGGTTCCTCACCGCCAAGGGCTACCACGAGACCGGCGTGCGCAACCGCGCCGAAGGCGACGCGCTGTGGCTGCGCGCAGTCTTCCCGCTCTAGGAGCCGGACCATGCATGACGCCGTGACCCTGCTCATCCGCCACCAGGTGGCGCCGCAATACCAGAGCGACTACGAAGCCTGGATCCGCGACATCTCCAACGCCTCCCGCCAGTATCCCGGACATATGGGCGTGGCGATCATTCGCCCACACGGCACGCAGGCCCCCTATTCCCTGGTTCTGCGTTTCGACACCCACGAGCACCTGAGGGACTGGATCGAATCTCCCACCCGCCAGCGATTGCTGGAGCGCGCGCGGCCGTGGCTGCAGTCCATCGAGGAAGGCGAGATCGAGACGGGCCTGGAGTTCTGGTTCACACCTTCTCGACTGGCGCCGCTGCACGCCAGGCCATTCAAGCAGTTCCTGATAACCCTGTCGGCCATCTACCCGCTGACCCAACTGCTGCACTGGATATTGCATCCGTTGCAGAACTGGATCGCTCCGCTGCGGGAACCCTGGCTGTTCGGCCTGCTGGTCGCGGCGGTGCTGGTTTTCCTGATGGTCTATCTCGTGATGCCCAGATATACGCGGCTAGCCGCAAAGTGGCTGTTCAGTTGACAGGGGGAGCGCAGCTTCGGGCTACTGAAATGTCATGGTGGAAAGTGGTCGGAGATCGTGGCTCGTTTGGGACAACGAACCACGGTCCGCTGCCGCTTGCAAACGGCATCTATCCGTAAGCCCGGACCGCACGCACAGCGGATCCGTCAACGGGATGAGCTGGTAAGGCTTTGCTATGAGTGCGTGCTGGACGCGGGCAAATGGCGCGAGCTGTTGACCAATTTCATGCAGGCATCCGGTCAGCAGCAAGGCGGAATCCTGCATGAATTCGAGCATCCCTCCCGGAGAGATTTCCTTCCTGATTGGCTATCAAGATGCCAACTCGTTTTTACGTGCCTTAAAGGCTGAACGTCCACTTCAGGTCGGACGCGGACGATCGCCGGAACAACCATCAGTCTGACGCACGCTGTCGTCTCCCTTGAGCCCGACGTCAACGCAGCACCCCCAGCATGACCCAGACCCGGCGGGCCTCGGGGTCCGCGTGGACGAGTTCGTCCATCAGCGCGCTCAAGGGCATGGCGCCCCACTCCACGGCACGGCGAATGATGTACGGTACCGGGCTGTGGGGTTCGGTGCGCGCCAGGTACTCCGCAATGGCGGTGAGCTGACGGTAGGCCTCTTCACGGCTCTGCGGAGGACCGCCGGCGGGCAACGGAGCCGGAGCTTCTGCCGCGACGGATGCGGGCTCCGCGTGGGTTTCCGACACGGCAACGGGTGCGAACTCTTGTGGTGCCATGGCCTTGCATCCCTGAATGACGTTGACGAAGGCGTCCATGGACGCAGCGAGTTGATGCAGGCTCGGCGCTGCATCGCCGAGTTGGCGATCGCACCAGGCGTCCAGCCGCTGGAGGTGCCCGGCCGCCACTTCCAGTTGGGCCAGTGTGGCAGCCCAGCCGTTCACCGCACCGCTGCGAACCGACTCATCCAGTCGCTTCTGTTCCTGCCGTGCGTTTTCCGCCGCCACCTTGTCGGTCTTGTTGTCGCTGACCTGAACCTGTCTTCGCTGCAGCTCCTGCCAGCCATGCAGGGTGGTCTGCGGCCAGCCGCTGCATAGCGGCACGCGGGTGAGCAACAGTTCGGTGTAGCGGCGGGCCAGCCACGCCACCGGTGCAGCGCGCCACTCCTGATCACCATCGGCGGCCTGCGGGTGCAGTTGCTCGGGGTAGGCGTCACAGAGATCGGCCAGCAAGCCGAGTGCGGCAGCGAGGCCGGACGGCCCCTCCATGACGATCCAAGCCTCGCCCAGGTAAGCGGCGATGGTCAGGTCCTTGCTGCGTCGCAGCAACAGCTCTTCGGCCAGAGCTGCCAGCGCTACCCAGTCGGCGCGTTTGGGCTCGGCCTGCCAGACCCCGGTCGGCAGTTGCGTATCTTCCTCGCGACGCAGCTCGCGCAAGCGGTCCATCAAGGGGTCGTAGCGCAGCGATTCGCCGCACGGTGCATCACCCGACAAAGGTTGCAACAGCGCCTGTAGCGCCTGCTCTGAAATCATGGCAACTCCTGGGTGCCGGCAACGGTCGCGACACCCATACCGCTGAAGGGCGTGCGCGGCGCACGTACGGGAAGCGGCTGGACCGACAGCGGCTGCTTGGCGTCCTGGGTCATCAGGGAGACGCGCAGGAACATCCGTGCCTCGGGCTCGTGGCTGTTGGGGGCGCGGATAGGCACCTGCAGCGCCAGCGGGAAGTCGGTGTAGTCGGCGCTGGGCTGGCGTTGCAGGATCAGGTGCGAGCGCAGCATGCGTATCAGCGCCCAGGGGCCAGCGTACTCCCAACCCACTTCCAGGTCGGCCACCGCCATGCTTGCCTGCTGCGGGTCGATGTCCGGCCGCTGCGGGCTGTCCTTGGCCCAGCGCAACAGCACCTTCACCGGCTCGCCGACATTCCAGTGCAGGCGCTGGCCATCGCCACCCGGGAAGCTCAGCGGCCGGTCGGCCGCATAGAGCGTCCAGGCGATGACCTGGTCAGCGCCGCGCTCGGCTTCACGGTCGGTGCGCCAGCGCACGTCGAGATCGACGCCCTGCGCCCCGCCCTTGTCGCGCTGGAACAGCGGGCCCATCCAGGCCCGGGCCAGTTGCAGGCGCTGGAGGAAATCCGCTGCGGCAGCGCGATCCACCGACTGGCTGAGTTTCAGGCCCTCCTGCGCCCGCGCGAGGTTCTGGTCGAGCAGCTCGACCAGGTGCTGCACCCGTGCCGGGTCCGCGTCTTCGGCCTGCAGGCTGTAGGCGAAGGGGAAACGATTGGCCAGATACTGGTTGAAATAGTCGGCAATGGCGGACCAGGCCGCGGCGGCATCCTTCTGCTGCAACTCCAGGCAACGCTGCTGCGCCTGGCTGTGCAAGCCGCGAGTGAACCGCGCCACGTCGCCCTGCCCGGGGACCAGCGCCGAGGTGCGCAGGATATTGGCGCAACTTGCCGCGTCCATTTCCACGAAGTCGCGGGTGACCAACTGGTCCAGCAGCATGGGCGAGCTCGTCGGGTTCTGTGCCTTGTACTTGGTCAGCTCATCGCTGAGGTCGGCGAAGCGCCGCACCTTGTCCTGGTCGGCGAAGCCGAGGTTGCCCCGGTCCCTCAGCCAGGTCAGTGCGGGCGCGTGGTCCTCGCTCAGGGCGAGCATGGTCTCGAACTGCTGGGCCAGGTTGCGCTTGAGATCCTGGGTGTCGGTGGAGCGATAGAGCTGCAGGCCGAAATTGCGCGAGCCGTCCCAGCCGGAGGGCTCCGAACGCACGCGGAACAAGGGCAAGGCGTCGATCGACTTCAGCACGGTGTCGACGTCGGCCAGCGCACCACGGGTGAGGTGGATGTCCAGCGCATTGGCCAGATCATTGCGCTGCAGGGTTTCCAGGGCCTGGCGCACCTGCTCCGCCGGCTCCAGCGGGACGTCGAAGGTGATTTGCGCAGCAGCCCCGTTCGATGGCACGGACTGGGTCAGGCTGCTCCACATGGCGCCGGCCGCGGCGGCGGCGGTACTTTCGGCGAGTGCGTCACGGTATTCGGCCGGTATCCGCGCCTGCTCCTGCTCGCTGTACTTGCGATAGCTGTCGTAGTACGCCAGCGCGGCATTCAGCGCGTGGGCGTCGAGGTTGCCCAGACGCCGCGGATCGGCATCCTGCGCCTGCTGGCGCAGGGCGGTACCGGCGAAATCCTGGCGCATCAGCGATTCGATGGCGCTGCCCAGTGCCACCACGTGATCCTGCAAGGCCAGGGTTCCGCCGGGTTGCAGTTGCAGCAGGTTGTCGCGGGAGCCGGCGGCGGCAATCCACTGGTCATGGAAGGCACGCTGCAGCTTGCTCGCCTGACTGGTCACCGCCGCTTCCGCAGTGGGTCCGAGCAGGTAGGACTGGCGCACGTCATCCAGCAACGCACGGTAGCCGGGAACTATCTCCTGGGCATTGCCATGGCTCCAGGCGGCGTTGGTCAGGGCCACCATATTGCGCAGGGCATCGATCTGCGCGGCGGTTTCCTCCAGCTCCTCCAGGCTGTTGCCTTGTCGCGCCTTGAGTTCGTTCAGGTGCAGACGCAGGAAGCCGGCCGGGCGTACGAAGTTATCGGAGAGGAAGAACTGGTCGAGCCAGAGGTTCATCAGGTCGTCGAAATTGCGCGCCAGCGGACCATCCCGCGGGCCGGGATCGACCGGCGCCGGAGCCTCGGGAATGCCCTGGCCGAGTACCGACTGCAGGTAGCCGGCGTTGCGCAGCGCGCCCGGTTCGAGCGTCAGGCCGTAAGCTTGCTCCCCCAGCTTGGCGATGCTTTCCAGGGGATTTTTCGAGGTGCCGGTGCGTAGCTCGTTGTACCAGCGGTTGCGCTGTTCGAACGCCAGGACACCGCCAGCCAGCTCCCGGGCGGCGACGAAATTGGGCCATTGTTCCGGGCTGTCGCTCTGCACGTTGGCGCGACGCTCGCTGCTGCGGATGGCGCGCAGCCGAACCAGGTCAGCCGCTTGCGCCTGCTGCAGGGGTGCCAGCACTTCGCGCCGGGTCAGGTCCCTGAGCAGTTCGTCCATCTGGCCGTCGAAGCCGGAGAACCAGGAGCTGGGGTACACCAGGGACCGGTAATGCCAGCGCGGCGCCCCCTGCAGCAGTGCCCAGTAGGCTTGCAGGCGAAGCCGTGCGCTATCGCCCGGCGCCGCAGAGCTCGCCGCGCCTTCGCCCTGCCCGTGCTGCATGGCCTGGATACGCTGGCCCAGGGCTTGCGCCTCGCGCGAATCCTCGTGCCAGACCCAGAGCATCCCCAGCAGCCAGCAGACCCCGACGACACCGGCGACGGCGCCCAGCAGACGCTGCGAACGCTGGCGCAGGCGCAGCACCCGTGGCACCGCCTGCGCCAGCCCGCGCTCGGCCAGCAGGCGCGATTGCCAGAGGTGCTGGGTGAACAGCAACTGGGCGGGGGCCTCGTCCCGAGCCGAGAGCGACCAATCATCGTCACTGGCCGCCCCCCGGAACGCGCCGCTGAAATACAGACCCCGCAGGCGCGGTGCCTCACCTAGCGCATTGCCCTGGAAGACCGGCTCCAAGCGTTGCCTTAATCCTTCGCGCAGGCTCTCCAGCGTCTGCGGGAAGCGATACAGCTCCTCGCTCAACTGTCCTTTCAGCACGCCGGCTTCGAGAATTGCCGCCTGCAAGGCCTGCAGCACCTGGTCGAAGCCTCGCTCCAGATGTTCGCCCTGCCAGGCCGCATCCGCCTGCAGGGGCGAGGCCCAGCCCAGCGGCCGCTCGCGAACCTCAACCGGCAGCGCGGCACGCAGTTCGGCGAATCCGCCGAGTTCCTCCAAACCGGTGACGACCATGTAGACCGGCAGGCTCAGCCCCAGCCGTTGCAGCAGGTCATTGAAACGCCGGCGCAGCTGGATGCTCTCCTGGGCCAGGCTGGCCGGGTCCAGCAGGCGCTCCGCCGGCACGGCCCAGATCACCCCGTCCAGCGGGCGACGTGGGCGCAGGCGCAACAGCAGGCTAAGCAACCGCCGCCAGGGTTGCAGTGACGATGGCGCGCCCTCTTCCGGCAGGAACAGCCCCTGCGGCACCGCCAGCACGGCGCCATCCTGATCGGCCCACCAGCGGCCGAACCAGGCCGGCCGGCCAGCGGGTGTCAGGCTCCAGTCGGTAGCCAGGCGCTCACCCAACAAGGGATCGCCCAGCAGGAGGAACCAGGGCACGTCGTAGCGATCGGCGACGTCCTGGTCCTGCTCCATCTGCCGTACGGTCAGGTAGAACGCGCGAACCGCCTCGCCGCCTTTGCTGCGCAGCCAGAGAAAGCCCCCCGCTGCCAGCAGCACCAGCAGCAGCAAGAGCAGCGCCAGTACCAGCCAGCCGCTCACCCCGCCAGCTCCGAGACAGTGGCCACACAGGCCAGGTCCAGCAGCGGCGTCAGTTCACCGCGAAGGTCGCTCCACAACCCATGCCCGAGGATGATGAGGAGCAAGGCGCCGGCAGCCACCATCAGCATCAGCCGCAAGCCATCGGGCAAGGTGCGGCGCAACGGCAGGCGCAGGGCCGCGGCGCTTGCCGGGCGCGCCAGGGTATCCAGCAGCGCCTGGACTTCGGCATCGCGCTGCCAGGCATGGGCGAACAGCGCGTGCCGCCACTTCTCATGCAGGGCTTCGCCCTTCGGGCCGCGCAGCCGTCCGTGGAACCCCAGCAGCAGGCATTGCAGGTAAACATTGGCGAGGTCGCGCGTGCCCGGCGCGCGCGTTTCCAGCAAACGGTGGATGGCCTGGGGAACGCGCTCCCCGGCATTGCGCGTGCCGTAAAGGCGGGATTCAAGCGGCCGCTCCTGCCAGGCCGTCTGACCGCTCCAGGGATCGAACAGCAGGCTTTCGTCGAGCAGCGCGACGAAGGCGTAGACCATGCTCTTGACCTGCTCGCCGGCCGCCTCGCCGACGCTACTGAAGGCGCTGCGCCACAGACGGCGAACTACCGCCTGGGCCTCCTCGGAAACCCGCTCGATCACCACGTCCTGCTCGCCGGTCGACTCCCGCAGGTCCTCCCAGCGCTGCCGCCAATCCAGCCAGGCGACCTGGAAGGCCTGGCTCAAGGGGGCTTCGCCGAACGATGGGGGGTAGATCGCCTGATTCCCTTCGGGCATTTCGCTTACCTGCCTCAGGCGCCGCCGGCGCCGTCCACGATGAACAGCACCACCTGCCATGGACTGCCACCACTGCCGCTACCCTGGGCAGCCGCCCGCAGGCACAGGCGCTGCGCGGGATCGAACCAGTCGCCCTCGGCCTGCACGACGAACAGGTGGGTGTCCTCACCCACGCTGTAGGCGATCTGTTCGGCGCGGCTCATGGGCAGGTGTTCGAGCCCCGACATGCGCTGCCGGCCCAGTATCGCCAGGCTCGCTTCGGAAGCGACGATGCAGCGCGACAACCATTCGTGCGCCTGGTCCTCACCGCAGCCCGGCGGCATGCGCAGGCCGATGACCAGGCGCTGGACCGGCGAACGAAGGTCCGGCAAGGCCAGGCTGAAGTCATTACCCGTGCGCTCGAAGGCCAGGCTGCGGTACCCGGCGCGCACTCGCCCGAGGGTGACTTCCAGCCACTCGATCACGGGATTGAAGGTGCGCAGCAGTTCGTTGAAATCGAAGGTCGGGAAGGCCGGCACACCGCCCAGCGGATCAAGCACGCTCCAGCTGCCGGCCATGCCGCACAGCAGACCATGCAACTGCGCCGGGCTCGCCGCGCCGCTGTACAGCGCTGCCTCCAGCTCCGGCAGGCGCGCCCAGAGCGCCGCCAACTGGCGGCGGATTTCCTGGCTGTCCTCGGTATTCTCCGCTTGCTGCGCCTGGCGCAGGCGACCCGCGAGGAACACGCATTTTTCCCGCGCATGGGCGCACAGCGCCACCAGCGCCTGCCCCAGCATCGAGGCTGGAGCGATTCGCGGCGTGGGCGCCACGTAGGGCAGGCAAACGAAGCCGCCGGCATCCTTGCCGATGCGCAACAGCGGCAGGCATACCGAATCGGCACGTTGCGCCTCGGTCACCAGGCGCAATGCCGGGCGCCAAACGACGATGGGTTCGGGATTTTCGCCGCTGGCCAGATCCGGAACGGCCGGCCCGCTGGAGGATTGCAGGCGCCCCTTGAGCGGCAGCACCTGGCCGCCACGGGCGAGCGGGCTGAGCGCGAGGTATAGGGTGATGCTGGCATCCGGAGAGGCGGCGATGGCGGCCGTGGCGTCGATGACCAGGGTATCGCCCTGGCCGAGGCTGACCGGCAAGCCATCGGGCAGGATCGCCTCCAGCGCGAGGACACGCACCACGCCGGTACTCAGGGCGGAAGGGTCCAGCTCCAGGTGCTCGAGCCCCCAGAACCAGGGGTTGGCCGCATGGGCCAGGCGCGCGGACAACACTTCGGCGCGCAGTCCCTGGAGCTGGAAGTGCTGGGGAAGCAGTTGCATCCCTTCGTGCCAACAAACTGCGTCAGGCAGAACTCTCACACCACTCCCCCTTCGACATCCTGGCTTGTCATGGGCCGCCTCGCAGGGCGGTGGTTCAGTGCTCCTCGGCACTCAGCAGGCGCATCTCCCTGCTGTCGAAACGCAGCCATACGCTGGGCTGCTGATCCAGGCGCATGCGATGGGCGCCGGGAGTGTTATAGCCGGCAAAGACCAAAAGTCCAGAAGCCGGCTTGCCGGCCAGGGGGAAGTCCCGGGCCTCCATGAACTGCCCCGGCACCAGCTCCAGGCTCCACACGGAAAGCTGTTTCTGGTAGTCGCGGCGGTACTGTTCACGGTCGCTGAACCACTGCTTGGCGCTCATCGCCGAGAGCAGCTTGAGCAGGTCCGCATCCTGTACCGCGACGAAGTCCACGGCGATGGGCGAATCGCCGTTGGCCTTGCTTGCGACATCGAGGGTCAGACGGTCGACATCGACCTTCGGACCGAACCAGGAACAGCCTCCGAGAACTGCCAGGAGCACAGCACAGAGGCAGGCTTTCGTCGACTTCATGAAACATCCTTGTGAAATGTCTGTCAGAGATTATTTTCCGATTTGCGTTTTTAGCAACCTGATCTAGCGTGCTTGATTAGCTCGTGGACAAACGAGCCAGATGGGATCGCCAAGGACAGGCCTGTATCGCATTTTTCTTTCCCTGTCGCGTGATCCAGCCAAGGAGCGCGACGACAGCGAGCCCCGCTGCGGCGTGCCCGTCTCCTACGCAGTGGAGTTCGCCAGCATGGCAGAAAGCACGCAGCACAAACTGGACCGGGTGCGCCCTCCCCGGGTCCAGATCACCTACGACGTGGAAATCGGTAACGCCATCGAGAAGAAGGAGCTGCCGCTTGTCGTGGGCATCCTCGCCGACCTCTCGGGCAAGCCGGTCACTCCCCTGCCCAAGCTTGGCGAGCGCCGCTTCACCGAGATCGATCGCGACAATTTCAACGACGTGCTCTCATCCATCGGACCGCGCGTGGCGCTGCAGGTCGACAACACCCTGAGCAACGACGGCAGCCGCCTCAACGTCGAGCTGAACTTCAAGCACATCGACGACTTCGACCCGGTGAGTATCGTCAACCAGGTGGTGCCATTGCGCCGACTGTTCGAAGCCCGCCAGCGCCTGCGCGACCTGCTCACCAAGCTCGACGGCAACGATGAGCTGGACCAGTTGCTGCAGGACGTGGTGAGCAACACCGAGGGCCTGCAGGAAATCCGTGCGACCCATCCGGTGACCGCCGACGCCGGCACCGCCAACGACACCGCCCAGGCCGCCGCCGACGAAGGCGAAGCGCCCGCCGAACCACAAGCCTGATCCCGCCGCCAGGAGAGCACAGCAATGGCCAAACCCAGCTCCGCCGCGGCGCAAGGCGCCGAAGGCAGCACCCAGACCCTCGACCTGCTCGATCGCATCATCGCCGACGGCCGCATGGCCCACGACGACAGCCAGCAGGAATACGCCCGCGACATGCTCGCGGAGTTCGCCACCCAGGTCCTCGACGAAGGCATGACCGTCAGCAAGGACACCGTGGCCATGATCAACGAGCGCATCGGTCGCATCGACGAACTGATCAGCGCCCAGCTCAACCAGATCCTGCACCACCCCGAGGTGCAGCAGCTCGAATCCTCCTGGCGCGGTCTGCACCAGTTGGTGCAGAACAGCGAGACCGGCACGCGCCTCAAGCTGCGCCTGCTCAACGTCAGCCAGCAGGACCTGCAGAACGACCTGGAGAAGGCCGTCGAGTTCGACCAAAGCGCACTGTTCAAGAAGATCTACGAAGAGGAGTACGGCACCTTTGGCGGGCACCCCTTCAGCCTGCTGGTGGGCGACTACTCCTTTGGCCGTCACCCGCAGGACATCGCCCTGCTGGAAAAACTCTCCAACGTCGCCGCGGCAGCCCACGCGCCCTTCGTCGCCGCGGCCAGCCCGCGCCTGTTCGACATGGGCAGCTTCACCGAACTGGCGGTGCCCCGCGACCTGAGCAAGGTGTTCGAGAGCCTGGAGCTGATCAAGTGGCGCTCCTTCCGCGAGAGCGAGGATTCCCGCTACGTTTCCCTGGCCCTGCCGCGCTACCTGGTACGCCTGCCGTACGGCCCGGAAACCCTGCCGGTGGAAGGGATGAACTTCATCGAGGACGTGGACGGCACCGACCACGCCAAGTACCTCTGGGGCAACGCCGCGTGGGTCCTGGCCCAGCGCATCACCGAAGCCTTCAGCAAGTACGGCTGGTGCGCGGCGATCCGCGGCAGCGAAGGCGGCGGCGCCGTCGAAGGCCTGCCGGCGCATACCTTCCGCACCCAGGCAGGCGACCTGTCGCTCAAGTGTCCCACCGAAGTGGCGATCACCGACCGCCGCGAGAAAGAGCTCAACGACCTGGGCTTCATCGCCTTGTGCCACAAGAAGAACACCGACCTCGCCGTGTTCTTCGGCGGCCAGTCCACCAACAAGCCGCGCCAGTACAACACCAACGAAGCCAACGCCAACGCGCGGCTCTCGGCGATGCTGCCGTACGTGCTCGCAGCCTCGCGCTTCGCCCACTACCTGAAGGTAATCATGCGCGACAAGGTGGGCAGCTTCATGACCCGCGACAACGTGCAGACCTACCTCAACAACTGGATCGCCGACTACGTGCTGATCAACGACAACGCCCCGCAGGAGATCAAGGCGCAGTACCCACTGCGCGAGGCACGCGTGGATGTCAGCGAGGTTGCCGGCAAGCCCGGAGTCTACCGCGCCACGGTGTTCCTGCGGCCGCACTTCCAGTTGGAAGAGCTGACCGCCTCGATCCGCCTGGTGGCCAGCCTGCCACCGCCGGTCGCCGCCTGACCCAGGGGGCCGCCCTCGCGGGCGGCCCCTTCGACCTCCATTTCTTTTTCATGCAGCGGAGATATCCACCATGGATGCGATACTTCTCGACCTGGGCGACGACATCAAGGGCGACAGCCTGCTGGCCGGCTTCGAAGACAAGATCGAAATCATGTCGTACAGCCACAACGTCGCCATGCAGGTGACCAACGACGTCAGCAACTCGGAGCGCACCTCCGGCAAGCCGCACATCGGCGAGTTCACCCTGACCAAGTTCGTCGACACTGCAACCCCGACGCTCAACGAATACTGCTGCGCCGGCAAGGCCATCCCCACCGCGACACTCACCGTCGGCCGCAACGCCGCCGAGGGCGACGGCAAAGTCATGCCCTTCATCACCTACACCCTGAGCAACGTGGTGCTGTCCAACGTCAGCGTCAGCGGCGGCGCGGGTGGCAAGCCGGTGGAGACCGTCTCGCTGAACTTCACCAAGATCAAATGGGAACTCACGGCGCAGAAGGACGACGGCAGCAAGGAAGGCACCGCCGCCTCGACCTGGGACATGGCCGCCAACAAGCTGGCCAGCTAAGGACACCGGGCCGTGCAAGGCATCGGTCGGCCACCGCTGCTGGACCGCCTCGCCGACGACGGAGAGGCGGAGCCGGTCTTCGACAGCCGCGCATTGGCGGCCTCGGTCGCGCAGGAGCTATCGCGCCTGCTCAACAGCCGCAGCCCGGCCGGCAACGGCGTCGGCATCCTCGCCTACGGCATCGCCGACTGGACGGCCCTGCAGGCCCGCCGCGAAGCCGACCGGCTGCACCTGGCGCGGGAGATCCGCCGCGCGGTGACCCGCTTCGAACCGCGCCTGGGGCTGAGCGAGGTGGTGGTCGACGCCGATCCGCTCCAGCCACAACGCCTGCGCGTCCGCCTGCTCGGCAACCTGCGCCAGGATGCCAGCCGCGCACCGCTGCTGTTCGAACTCATCCCCGTTGGCGGAACACTGGAAGTACGCCATGAGCGACTCGATTGACGCCGAACTGCTGGACTACTACCAGCGCGAGCTGACCTGGCTGCGCCACGCCGGCGCGGGCTTCGCCGCGCGCTATCCCAAGGTGGCGCGGCGGCTGGAACTGGGCCCCGGCGAATGCGGCGACCCCCATGTCGAACGCCTGCTGGAAGGCTTCGCGCTGTTGGCTGCGCGTCTGCAGCGCCGCCTGGACGACGACTACGCACAGTTCAGCGATGCCCTGCTGGAACAGCTCTACCCCCTTGCCCTGCGCCCCCTGCCTTCCTGCGCCGTGGTGCGCTTCGAGCCGGACCCGGCCAAGGGCAACCTGAGCGCCGGCTACCGGCTGCCGCGCGGCACCCCGCTGTTCGTCAGCGTGCCGGGCCAGGAGCGCATCGACCTGCCCGAGGAACTGCGTGGCCAGACCCTGCACTGGCGCACCACCGATGAAGTCACGCTGTGGCCGCTGCGCATCGCCGAAGCCGTGCTGCTGGGGGCCGAAGAAGCCCAGGCCGCCACCGGCGCCGCCGGCATCCGCGCCGCCCTGCGTCTGGACCTGCGCTGCCTCGACAAGGGCGGCTGGGCCGCGCTGGCAATCGACAGTCTGCGCATCCATCTGACCGCCAACGCGGTGGCCAACGCCGCGCTGTTCGACCTGCTCGGCGCCCATGCCTGCGGCCTCATGGCCGAAGCCGAAGGCGCCGAGCCGCAGCGACTGGGAGGCTTGCCGCAACTGGTCGGCTTCGATGCCGAACAGGCCCTGCTGCCCGAGGACGACCGCGTCCACCCCGGCTTGCGTCTGCTCGCCGAGTACTTCGCCTTCCCCGACAAATTCGCCTTCTTCGATCTGCCGCTCCACGGACTGCGCGCCAGCGGCGAGCAACTGTTTCTCTACATCCTCTTCGACCACCCCGCATCCACTCGCCTGAACTTGCAGGCCAGCGACCTGGCCTTGGGCTGCGTACCGGCAATCAACCTGTTTCCGCGCACCTCCGAACCACTACGACCAAATGGCACGTGCAGCGAGTACAGACTGGTCGCCGATGCCCATCGCGAGAATTCGGTGGAGATCCACAGCATCCGCTCTCTGCGCGCCAGCACCCCGCAAGGTGTGGCGGAGGTCGCGGCTTACCACGGCACCCAGCATCGCCCCGGCGCGCCGGGGCTCTACTGGCACGCGCGCCGGGTCGAAGGCATGACGCCCAACCGACGCGGCAGCGACCTGCTGCTGAGTCTGGTCGACGCCGCTCTGCAACCGCTGGAAGACATGCCGCAATACAGCCTGAGCGCCGAGCTGCTGTGCACCAACCGCAGCCTCGCCGAGCGCCTGCCGGCCGGGACTGAACTGTCCTTCGAACGCCCCGGCTCGGTGGCCCGCGCCACCCTGCTGCGTGCGCCGAGCCGGCAATGCCAGCCAGGCCTGGACGGCCCGTCGCGCTGGCAACTGGTCTCGCAACTGACGCTCAACCACCTGTCCCTGGTGGAAGGTCCGCAGGCCCTGGACGCCCTGCGGGAAATCCTCTCGCTGCACGACTTCAGCGAAGACAAGCTCGCCGCCCGCCAGATCGAGGGACTGATTGCGCTGGACTGCGCACGTGTGGTCGACCACGTCGGCAGCGATGCCTGGCGCGGCTGGCGCAACGGCCTGGAGGTTCGCGTGCACCTGGAGCGCCAGGCCTTCGTCGGCGGCAGCGCGGTGCTGTTCAGCGCCGTGCTCGCGCAGTTCTTCTCGTTGTACGCCAACGCCAACCGCTTCGTGCGTACGGTGCTGGTGCAATCGGACCAGGAGACTTGCCGATGGCAACCCCAGGCCGGCCAGCCCATCACTCTCTGAGCCGGCGCCTGCGCGCCGAGCCGCATCGTTTCGAGTGGCTGCAGGCCCTGCTGCTGCTCGAACACGAACAGCCCCAGGCTACGCCCCTGGGCCACGGCAGCCGTCCGGACGCGGAAGCGCTGCGCCTGCGCGGCCCGCTGACGCCGGTGTTCGCCCCCAGCCAGATCGACGCCTTGGAAGACGAGGACGGCCGGCCGCTGCTGCGCACCTCCATCTTTGGCCTGGGCGGTGCCGATGGCGCCCTGCCCTACGCCTACCAGGAGTGGCTGCAGCAACGCGCACGGCAGAAGGATCACGCCCCCGCCGAGTTCCTCGACCTGTTCCAGCACCGCCTGCTCAGCCTGCTCTATCGCGTACTGCGCAAGCACCGTCTGGCCGTGGGCTTCCAGGCACCTTCCGCAGCGCCCGTGCGGCGGCCATTGCGCGCCCTGGTCGGCCTGTTGCCGGCGGGCCTTCAGGAACGCGGCCCGCTGCCCGACGCCAGCGTGCTCGCCCGCAGCGCGCACTTCTCCGGCAATCGCCGCTCGCTGGTCGGCTTCGCCGCCATGCTCCGCGAACAGTTCGGCATCCCCGCCCAGTGCGAAGCCTACGCCGGCGCCTGGCGCGAGATTCCCCCGGCCCGGCGCAGCGTGCTGAAGCGCGGCGGCGCCAACCTCGGGCTCGGCCGCGACGCCATCGCCGGCACCCGCGTCTGGGATGAGCATGCCGGCTTCCACCTGCGCCTCGGCCCGCTGGACGAAGCGACCGCCCGACACTTCCTGCCAGACGGCGTCGCCTATCCGCTGCTGACCCATCTCTGCGCGCTGTACTTCGGTCCCGACCTCGACTGCCGGCTGCGCCTGCTGGTGCGCGCCAGCGGACCGCTCGCCCTGGGGCGAGGCAACGCCCCGCGACTGAACTGGAACACCGGCCTGCGCCGCAAGGGCGGTGCCGTGCAACCCATCGACCTGACCCTGCGCCACGCGGAGATGCCCTGATGGACCTCGCCAGCCTGATCGGCCGCCTCAACCCGGAATCCCGCCGCGCCCTGGAGCGCGCCGCGCAGCGCTGCCTGCAACGCACCCACCACTATGTCGAGATCGAGCACCTGCTGCTGGAGCTGCTGGATATCGACGGCGGCGACCTCGCCCGGCTGCTGCCGCGCTTCGGCCTGGAGCGCGACCAACTGGTGGGCGAGATCAACACGGCGCTGGAGCTGTTCCGCATCGGCAGCACGCGCACCCCGGCGCTCTCGCCGCAGACCATCGGCCTGCTGGAGGACGCAGTGGTACAAGCCAGCGTGCTCGGTCAGCCGGCGATCCGCTCGGGACTGCTGCTGCTCGCCCTGCTCGACCGCGAGGAGCGCCGCGCCCTGCTGCTCAACAGCGCATCCTCGCTGCTGCGCATTCCCCACGAAACGCTGCGGGAAAAGCTTCTGGAATGGACCGAAGGCTCCCGCGAACAGCCACCCGGCGCACGCGCTCCGACCAAGGCCGCAGCCGCCAGCGCAGCGGCCCAGGACAGCCTGCTTGACCAATACACCCAGGACCTCACAGCCGACGCCCACGCCGGGCGCATCGACCCCATCGTCGGGCGCGACGGCGAGATCCGCCAGTGCGTGGACATCCTCCTGCGCCGCCGGCAGAACAACCCGATCCTGGTCGGCGCGCCCGGCGTCGGCAAGACCGCCGTAGTGGAAGGCCTCGCCCTGCGCATCGCCGCCGGAGAAGTGCCGCCGCCCCTGCAAGGCGTGATCCTGCGCGTACTCGACCTCGGATTGCTGCAGGCCGGCGCCGGGGTCAAGGGCGAGTTCGAACAACGCCTGAAGGGCGTGATCGATGCGGTGCGCAGCAGCGAGCAGCCGATCATCCTGTTCATCGACGAGGCCCATACCCTGATCGGCGCCGGCGGCGCGGAAGGCGGCAGCGACGCCGCCAACCTGCTCAAGCCGGCCCTGGCCCGTGGCGAGCTGCGCACCCTGGCCGCCACCACCTGGCTGGAATACAAGAAGTACTTCGAGAAGGACCCCGCGCTGGCCCGGCGCTTCCAACTGGTACAGGTGGAAGAACCCGACGAGGCCACCGCCGTGGACATGCTGCGCGGCGTCGCCGCCAAGCTCGAACAGCACCACGGCGTGCAGGTGCTGGACGTGGCCATCCAGGACGCAGTGAAACTCTCACACCGCTACATCTCCGGCCGTCAGCTGCCGGACAAGGCCATCAGCGTGCTGGACACCGCCTGCGCCCGCGTCGCCCTCGCCCAACACGACGTGCCTCCGGCCCTGGAGAACCTGCGCCACCGTGAACTGGCGGTGGAAGAAGAGCTGCAGCGCCTGCGCCGTGAACAAGCCACCGGCCTGGACCACAGCGCACGCATCACCGGCCTGGAGCAGGAGTCAGCCGGCAACCTGGCGGCCATCCGCGCCCTGGAAAAACGTTGGGGCGAAGAACGCGAGGCGGTACGCGAACTGCTGCAGTCACGCCGCGAACTGCTGACCCTGAGCGAGAGCGCCGACGCCGCCAAACCCGACGAGGAACTCGACGGCCGCATCGATCATCTGGCCGCCGAACTGGCGCGCCTGGAAGCCGGCCTCGACGCCATCCGCGAAGACGACCCGCTGGTACCCGAACAGGTCGACTCCAAGACCGTGGCCGCGGTGATCGCCGGCTGGACCGGCATCCCGGTGGGCAAGATGCTCGCCGACGAAGCCCATGCCATCCGCACCCTGGCCCAGCGCATGGGCCAGCGCGTAATGGGCCAGGAAGCGGCGCTGGGCACCATCGCCCAGCGCATCCAGGCCTACCGCGCCGGCCTCACCGACCCGGCCAAGCCGGTGGGCGTATTCCTCCTGCTCGGCCCCACCGGCGTGGGCAAGACCGAGACCGCCTACGCCCTGGCCGACGCCCTCTATGGCGGCGAGCGCAACCTCATCAGCATCAACCTTTCCGAGTACCAGGAAGCCCACACCGTCAGCCAACTCAAGGGCGCCCCGCCCGGCTACGTCGGCTACGGCAGCGGTGGCGTACTCACCGAAGCCGTGCGCCGCCGCCCCTACTCGGTGGTGCTGCTGGACGAAATCGAAAAGGCCCATCCGGATGTGCTGGAGGCCTTCTACAACGTCTTCGACAAGGGCGTGATGGAAGACGGCACCGGCCTGGTGGTGGACTTCAAGAACACCGTGATCCTCGCCACCAGCAACGTCGGCGCCGAACTGCTGCTGGACACCCCGCCCGAGCAGATCGCCACGCCCGTCTTCGACGAGCGCCTGCGCAAGGTACTGCTGCAAGCCTTCCGCGCCGCCTTCCTCGCGCGCATGACGGTGGTGCCCTACCGGCCGCTGGAGGAAGCGACGCTGGAAGGCATCGTCGTCGCCAAGCTGGAAAAGCTGCGTGAGCGCTACAAGGCGGCCACCGGCAAGCAGTTCGATTTCGATCCGGTGATTGTGAAAGCGGTGCTCGCCAAGTGCAGTTCGGCGGGAGCACGGGATATCGAGAATGTTTTGATGGCGGAAGTGACAGGGAAGTTGGCGGAGTGGGTGCTGGAATGAAAGAGGACGGGCAACCCGACCACTTTCATGCAGCCACAGCCCCGCTCGAATACGGCAACCGAAAGAGCCTGGCGACAGGTCGAACCTTCGCCCCGGCCCCATAACAACAGTAGAGGAGTCGTCATTCATGAAAGACACAATCATCACGTACATAGACAGCGACGGAAAACGCGCGGCAAAAAGCTTGTGGAACAAATACTCCAATATCGCCAGTCTAGTTCCCTTCGATAACCTTAAGTGGATGGAAGACTTTGGCGGAATATTGATCATCATTGGCCACGGAAGCACGATGGTCAAAATGGGAAGATACACTGGCCTGAACAACTCACTGGGTAGATGTGGCAGTTTGTTCATTGTGCTGGCCGCCTGCGAAGTTGGCGAGGTCCACCAGAATATTGGCGAATTGCAATCAATCGCTCAGGGCCTGGCTAATAGCCGCAAGGATTGCATTGTCTGGGGTACGACTAGAGATCTGCCGCAACACGCGGTGGCGGATGGAACCTGCTTCCACAAAAGCCCGATATTCAATTGGCTACAGCCAGCCAACGACAACTTTCCCGGGATGTGGAGACAATTCAGAAAGCAAGCGGAGCAAGACGAAGTCCTTTCCATGATATCGAATCTCAATCTCCGCTCCGTATAGAGCATGCCCTCCAGGCACTATGCACGGTATCGATCGAAACCAACCCGGATGGACACTGATCGGACAAGTAGGGACACTCCTCCCAAGGAGGGAAAAATGAAAATCGGGCGATTCCAATCGGAAGAAGAGTTCTCCGTGGAAGTCATGAAGCAAGCGATCGGACAACGATTATCCGACAGACAAAAATCGGAAAAGGGACGACCTTCGGTTAAATTTCGAAAGCAGTCGGATATGTGTCTGGCGTACAGCATCTCCGACGATCATTTTTATATCGGCTATAGTGCGATCTCAGGCGGTATCATCGGTGGAAAAGGGGCCAGGAAAAAAGTCTATGCCAACTTTGAGGACCCAGACCAACCCAACCGCCGGTTCCAACGCATCAGGAACTTTGTCGGCATCAGCGAACCACTGCAAGTGGGCGTACTGAACAGACCCATTATCAATTGCGCGGAAGCCTGTGCCCTGTCCATTGCAATAAGCTGGGAGCAGTCCGGTTTGAATCTGGTTTTTGTCACCTTCTATCCCGAAGCGGGCGATGGCGCTTCGGTCGGGTCAAAGGGTGAACCCGTACCCAAGCCTCCTTGCGAAAACTGCCAAACCTGGATGAAACAATCCTTTGGTTATTGGGGCGAGCAGGGGCTCGTCTTCAGAGACCCCGGATAAATCCGCTCACTCAACGATAGCCAAGCGTTCACCCGCATCATTAAAACGTTAACTGGCCAGGAGCAGCGATCCAGACTCTTTCAGGCCCTGAGAGCGTATTTCATGCCGCGAGACTCAGCCCCCGATCCCTCCATCTCCCTGACTGCCAGAAAGCTCCTGCTACCTGATCCACAGGCGCTTTCCTCCACGGAGCGCCTGAATGACCTTTGCCTATCGTCGGTCGCCTGTATCTGCAATTCGGCTACTGACCTGGCGGCGGCAATTTGCAGTTCTGCGACGATCAGCCTGATCCACGACAGCTTGCAACGCCCCCTAGACGCCCTGATCTCCGAACTCCACCAACTCCCCGCCGACGCCACCGCCGACCGCTACCAACTCGTACTCAGACCATGGCTCTGGTGGCTGACCCTGGCCAGCAACAACCGGGTATTCCAGAACCTCGCCACCAGCGACATCGTCACGACGATTTTCAAGGCCCACGGTTTCACCGACTTCAATCTGTCGCTGAGCGGCAGCTACGAGCCCCGCGAGTATTGCGTGCAGTACGGCGAAAGCGATTTCGCCTTCGTCTCGCGGCTGCTGGAGGAGGAAGGCATCTTCTGGTTCTTCACCCACGAAGAGGGCAAGCACACGCTGGTGCTGGCGGACAACAACGATGCCTTCCCGCCCATCCCCAACGGGCCGAAGGTGGCTTACCTCGGCCAGGAGATCGGCGTGCGCGAACTGCACGGCATCCGTTCGGCGCAATATTGCCTGCAGGCGGTGGCCGGAACCTACAGCGCCACCGACTACGAGTTCACCACACCCACCACTTCGCTCTATTCCCAGGCGCAGGCGGAGGCCGGGCCGCGCGCGCAGTACGAACACCCCGGCAGCTACACCGCCAAGGCACGGGGTGATGCGCTGACCAAGCAGCGTGTGGACGGTCTGCGCAGCCAGGAGAAGCGGCTGATCGGCGAGAGCGACTGCCGCTGGCTGGTACCGGGGCACTGGTTCACCCTGACCGGGCATGACGACGCCGCGCTGAACATCGACTGGGTGCTCACCTCGGTGACCCACGAGGCCGACCACGAGCATTACCGCAATCGCTTCGAGGCCATCCCCAAAACCACCGCCTACCGCCCTCCCCGCACCACGCCCAAGCCTCGCATGCACACCCAGACCGCCAAGGTGGTGGGCAAGGCCGGCGAGGAAATCTGGACCGACCAGTACGGCCGCATCAAGATCCAGTTCCCCTGGGACCTGCAGGGCAAGAACGACGAGGCATCCTCCTGCTGGGTGCGCGTGGTGCTGCCCTGGAGCGGCAAGGGCTTCGGCATGCAGTTCATCCCGCGCATCGGCCAGGAGGTGATCGTCACCTTCATCGACGGCGACCCGGACCGTCCGCTGGTCACCGGCTGTGTCTACAACGGCGACAACGCCCTGCCCTATGCCCTGCCGGACAACCAGACGCAGTCCGGCATCAAGACCAACTCGTCCAAGGGTGGCGGCGGCTTCAACGAGCTGCGTTTCGAGGACAAGAAGGACGCCGAGGAAGTCTTCCTGCAGGCGCAGAAGGACATGAAGGTGAACGTGCTCAACGACAGCACCGCCACCATCGGCCACGACGAGACGCTCACCGTGCAGAACGCCCGCACGCGTACGGTGAAGGAAGGCGACGAGACCGTCACCCTGGAAAAGGGCAAACGCAGCGTGACCATCCAGACCGGCAGCGACACGCTGGACGTGAAGGACACCCGCACGGTGAAGGTCGGCGCCGACCAGACCCACAGCACCGGCGGCAACTACAGCCACCAGGTCAACGGCAACTTCGAGCTGACGGTGGACGGCAACCTCACCATCAAGGTCAGCGGCACCCTCACCCTGCAGAGCGGCGGCAGCCTGACGCTGAAGACCGACGCCGATCTCGCCGCCCAGGCCGGCACCTCGGTGACCAGCAAGGCGGGCACGTCCCTGACCAACCAGGCGGGAACTTCCCTGACCAACAAGGCAGGCACCACCCTGACCAACGACGCTGGCGTCAGCCTCACCAACAAGGGCGGCGCGGAGCAGACAGTGGATGGCGGCGGCATGCTGACCATCAAGGGCGGCCTGGTGAAGGTCAACTGAGGACAACGACATGGCCAACAGCGGAACCCTGGACCTCAAACGTGGCGACAGCACCCTGCAAGGCCGTCTGCAGGATGGCGCCCTGGAAGGCCCGCTACGCATCAGCGAGCACGGCCGCCCACAAGCCAGCCTCGACTACCGCGATGGCGAACTGCACGGCACCAGCACGCTCTACCACCCCAACGGGCGCATCAGCGCACAGTTGCCCTACGTCCGTGGACGGCTGCATGGCGAGGCGCGCTTCTTCGCCGCCGAGGGCTGGTTGCAACGCAAAGTCAGCTACCGCGATGGGCTGATGCATGGCGAGGCGTCCAGCTACCTTGCCGACGGCACTCTCGCCGAACAGGCCTTCTATCGCGATGGTGTGCAGGAAGGCCCGTTCCGCCGCTTCCACGCCAGCGGTCAGTTGGCCCAGGAAGCGCGATACGCCAAGGGTGTGCCCGTGGAGCAACCACGCGCCTATGCCGAAGACGGTCGACCGCTGGACGAGAACGGCAAGCCGGTCTCGCGACTGCGCTGGTGGCTGGGCAGTCGCGGCGAGCCCAGCGAGGCCTGAGCGGCCTCAGGGAATCAGCATCTGCACCTGGCCGGGCATCAACACCTTGATCACCCCACCCCAGTTGCACATCAACGTTCCATTCGAATCCAGCGCCGGCATGCCGCCCAGCAATACCGTAGGCGGGCCGCCGGGTATCCAGGGCGAGGCCGTGGCCGGCACGCACGGCATGGGCGTCAGCACACCAAGTGCCGCCGCCGTGGCCGCAGCCACCGTCGGGTTGGCCGGACTGCTGCACAGACCAAAAGGCAGGATGTTCACCAACGGAATGTGATCCTGCAGGTTGGCCGCCGGCATGCCACTCGACAGTGTTCGGTTGACCGGCAATACGTTGAGCATCGACGGTGCTACGCCGAAGCTGCACTGCAGGGTTGCACCGCTACAAACCTGGGGACAGCCCATGGAATCACCTCACTCGACGAAGTCCGACGCCAGCTTTCCCGGCCGCCATACCAAGCGCTCCGAACAGGACGTTACTGCCAGGAGTGGATGCTTGAGCACGGACGCGCTGCTGGCAGGATGACCACTCAAACCTTGGCCTCTTCCTTCGCTCCGGCGGCTAGAAGTGCACGCTCCCGGCTCAGGAGTTTCACTATACCGGGGTGACCCGAGATGTATTGATAGAAGTAATACTGCCCCTTGTCGTCATGGAAAATACGGTAAACCTCGGAGACTCTCGTGGAGTGCCCGTGGGACGTTCGCTCGACCAAGACTTCGTAGGAGCCAATCTGGAACTCTTCCAGAACGCTCTGGAAGTCCCGCTTCAAGTCGATCTTCATCTGCTTGCTGGCACGATAGTCTGCCCGCACCGCGAGGTAGATCAGTATCGGTAGAGCAATGATCGTCGCTGCGCAAAGCAACAACAGGAGCATCCCTTTCATGGCGCATCTCCCTGTTACGGGCCTACCGACGATTGAAATCTGTAGCAGTGGGCGCTCAACCAGCTATCCATTCGCCTCACCGCCCCACTATCGTCAAATGTGTGTAGATGGTTTTAAGCAAGGCTGCATAGCGATCTACCGTTAACGTCATACCGGCTGCCCTCGGACGTTACAATGGCACCCGCGCCGATTCCCTCCGATCGGGCACGCCCGGAGCCAGTTTCAGATGTTCACCCTTGTAAACCTCGACACCCCGCCGCCCGAGTCCCTGAAGAGTCAGGTTCTGCAAATGGTGGTGGACTACTTCAGCGACGTCAGCCCGGTGCCGCTGACGCCCAGCAATCCGCTCTATCAGTTGTACCAGTACGTGATCGGCTACGAGGTACATCTGTATCTGCAGGCCATGGACAGCGACGTGGAAAGCACGGCACGGTTGATCCTGGCCCTGGATGATGAGGATCCCTCCCAGGTGCTGGGTTTTGCCCTGTACCTGCCGAGCCAGGACGATGCCGAGGCCTGCACGCTGGCCTATATGGCGGTCAGGGCCAGCCACCGTCGACGCGGGATTGGCCGGGCCCTGGTGCAGCAGATGCTCAAGCATCGTCCCCACGCCGAGTTGGCCTGCGCGGCGAACAAGGTGCCGACCTTCGAGTCGATGGGATTTCAGGTACTGGCAGCGCAGGGGCCGCAGGTGCTGCTGAACACCCGTGATCACCGTTCGGACGGCATGGTGGCGGTGCAGGACCTGGCCCCGATCTACCAATCCAAGGAAGTACGGCAGATCCACGCCTACCTGCTGCAGCAATACGGCAGGAAGGCCATGAGCGAGGCCGAGAAAAAACGCGACCGCCTGCTCGACCAGATGGCCCACCAGGCGCAAGCCTTGGTGAAAGAGCGTTTCCCTACGATTCACTGACGGCCAACTGCCGACGCGATCATCCGGGCATACAGCAGCCGCTCAAGCGATGGTGGTGCCGTGCAAAGGCCTGGCGATCAGGGGCCCAGGCTCTGCCGAATCACTCTGCCGCCATATCCATCTCAGGACTCAATGTGCCAAGCCAGGCAACGATGCTGATAATGGCAACCGCCACCGCAAGTTCCAGGATGATGCTGCGTCGCAGCGCCTTGATGGCAGGCGCATGACGACCCGTTTGCAAGGACCGGTCAAGCAGCGGACTGAGGTGGAAACGATTCGCCGCTGCCAGGATCAGCATTCCCACGAAGAGTGCGATCTTGAGCGCCAGTAACAAGCCGTAGGTGCTTTTCATCACTCCGCTGATTTCCGGGCCAACGATGAGAACGTAGTTGGCGATACCGGTAATGGACAAGCTGATGACGATCAATGCCCCTGCCGACTCGAAACCCGTCAAGGTTCGCGACAGCAAGCGCAGACGCTGCTCCCCATCGAGCCGATTGGAGCGAAGCAGCAGCACGAATGCGATCAATGCTCCGAGCCAGCCACCCGCACCAAGAAGATGTGCGATATCACTGGTGAAGTGGACATAGCGCAAGAGGCCTTCATCCATCGCGCCGTGTCCTGTCCAGGCCAAAGTGGAAAGGGCTGTGGCTCCCAACAGTGAAGACAAGACCAGGCTCAGGGTCGGGGCGCGCCTGCCGAAAATCGCGACCACCGCAATCAGTAGCAGCGCCGCTATTCTGACCATCCAGGTCAGACCTGCATCTGTATCCGTCACGATCATTTGCAGGATGTGGTGATGAAGCTCGAAAAAGCTGGACACTCCACTCATCACCTTCGCCATCTGCAGCATCGCTGCCACAGACAGCAAGGTGCCGATCAAGGCGGCCCATAACAATATCGATTCAAAGTTGAATACAACTCCGCTGACCCGCTCTTGTCCCTTGAGGCTGTATAGCCCGAACAACGCCAGACCAAAAAGCAGAATCAAGTCGATATACAAGGCGAAACGCAGAGCGACAGTTATGGGGTCACCCATGGCTTACTTCACCTTGAAGGTTACAGCGCCAGTAATCGGATGCGTATCAGAGGAAACGGCCCGCCATTGGACCTTATAAGTTCCGGTGGTGAGAGGAGCTGCCGGCGTGATGAGCATCACTTTCGGATCGCTACTGCCTGAGACGGCCGTCTTCACGCCCATGGGCGAGGAATGGGACATGCCCGGCATTTCAGTCATGACGAGCTTGGCGCCGGAGAGCTGTGTCAGCAACGTTTCCGAGAAGTGCAGTTCGATCTTGGCTGGAGCCTCGACGACACTCCCCTCAGCAGGCGAGGAGGAAAGCAGTTTGGGGTGTGCCTGGGCGGCGGCACTCAGCAGCATTCCGGCACCGAGCACCGCCGTGGCGGCAAGCGTTTTCAGGTTTTGCATGCAAGACTCCTCGCGATTCATACCGCTCTACTTGTTTGTTTATCTTGGAAGGAACGAAGAAGGCTGGAAGCGGCCGGTTAGAACCACATGCGCACGCCGAGGACCAGGCGCGTTTCGCTGGAGTCCTCGCCCTCGTCACTGGCGTAGTCCGCTGTCTTTCCATAGAGATGGTTCCAAGTGACGCCGACGTACGGCGCGAACTCTCGGTAGATCTCATAACGCAGCCGCAGTCCAACCTCCGCATCGGAGATGCCGGACCCGGTGCCACGCTGCGGGTCATTCCGGCCATAGAGGTTCACTTCGGCCGTCGGCTGAAGGATCAGGCGATTGGTCAGGAGGATGTCGTAATCCCCTTCGAGCCTGAGAGCGCTTTGGCCGCCCTCCCCCAGGAACGCAGTTGCCTGGGTTTCGAAGTCATACAGGGCCATCCCCTGGACACCAACGGCTGCCCAGGTTTGTGGCGAGCCAGGTTTGAAGTCCTGCCGCACGCCGCCAACCACGTCCCACCAGGGGCCGATGGAGTGCCCCCACAGGGCCTGCAGCTCGGCACTCTCGGTAACCCCATTGAGTCGCTCCCCTTCGGAGCGCAACCACAGGCGATCAACATTGCCGCCAACCCAGCCGTTGGCCTCCCAACTGAGGGCACTACCTTGATCGGCGTCCTGCCACTCCAACTTATCAATGACGAATAGGGAGTTGAGTGCTTGTCCCATATGGTGGTCCATGCCGCCCTTGTACACAGCGGCACGATCAGCATCGGTCAACACAGGAATTGGCGTGCGGCTTTCCGTTGGTGCAGCCGGTTGCATCCCTTGCATGTCGGAGTAGTCCGCATCCTGCATCTGGGAGTGATCCATTCCTTGCATCTGGGAATGATCCATCCCCTGCATCTGGGAGCCATCCATGCCTTGCATCGGCTCTTCAGCGTGGGCACCAGCCAAAGGAAGCAAACTCACCCCAAGGACTGCGATGCGGGCCAAAACGGAGTGACGGGTCTGTTCGAGGTCCATGCTGTTCTCCTATTCCTGCACTCGCACTTCACGGAACATGCCCAGTTCCATGTGATACATCAGGTGGCAGTGATAGGCCCATCGACCAAGCGCATCAGCCGTCACGCGATAGCTGCGCTTCGACCCCGGCGGCATGTCGATGGTGTGCTTTCTCACCATGAAGTTGCCCTGTTCATCCTCCAAATCACTCCACATGCCATGCAAATGGATGGGGTGCGTCATCATGGTGTCGTTAACCAGGGTGATACGAACACGTTCGCCGTACGTGAGGAGCAGCGGCTTGGCATCGGCAAACTCGATACCATCGAACGACCAGGAGAACTTCTCCATGTGGCCGGTCAGGTGGAGCTCGATGGTTCGGGATGGGACTCGTCCGTCAGGATCTTCGAACGTGCTCTTGAGGTCGGCATAGGTCAGCACGCGCCGGCCATTGTTACGCAAGCCAATACCTGGATCGTTGAGCTTCGCCGTAGGGGTCATGGTCTGCATGTCGACCAAGGGGTTATCGGCCTCGGACGCAGGGTGCGATTGCATCTGTGCGCCCATTCCCTGCATCTGGCTGTGATCCATGCCAGTCATGCTGCCATGGTCCATACCGGTCATATCCATGCCGGCCATGTCGCCGTGGTCCATGCCAGACATATCCATGCCCGCCATGCTTCCATGATCCATTCCGCCCATGCCCATATCGTCCATGGTGATTTGCGGACGGGGATCCAGCGCCGGCACTGGAGCACTGACACCTTCCCTTACGGCCAGGGTGCCCCGGGCGTAGCCCGTACGGTCCATGGACTGGGCAAAAATGGTGTACGCGGCCTGGTCTGTCGGCTCGACAATGACGTCATAGGTTTCAGCAACGGCAATGCGGAACTCTTCAACACTCACTGGCTGGACGGGCTGCCCGTCGGCAGCCACCACTGTCATCTTCAGTCCGGGAATCCGAACATCGAAGTAGGTCATAGCAGAGGCATTGATGAAGCGCAGTCGGACCTTCTCGCCCGGCTTGAAGAGGCCGGTCCAGTTGCTATCAGGAGCGTGACCGTTGACGAGGTAGGTATAGGTATAACCACTTACATCAGCGAGATCGGTAGGGCTCATCTTCATTTCTGCCCACATCTTGCGATCTGCAACGGTCTGCGACCACCCCTTCTCGCTTACATCATCAATGAAGTCGCCAACCGTGCGCTTGTGAAAATTATAATAACCAGAGTCTTTCTTCAGTTTCGCAAGGACACGACTGGGACTCTCATCAGACCAATCGCTGAGCATGACGACATAATCACGATCGCAAGAGAATTTCTCTGGTTCCTTGGGATCGATAATCAAAGGCCCGAAAACGCCAAGCTGCTCTTGGAAACCGGAGTGGCTATGGTACCAGTAGGTACCATGCTGATTGACCTTGAATTTGTATTCGTACATTCCATCGGGCGCGATTCCCTGGAAACTTAAACCTGGCACACCATCCATGTTGGCGGGGAGGATAATTCCGTGCCAATGAATGGAGGTATCTTCCTTCAGGCGGTTGCGAACGCGGAGCGTAATCGTGTCACCCTCGCGCCAACGCAAAGTTGGCCCGGGAAGCGATCCATTGATGGTCATTGCCGTACGAACTGCGCCAGTCAGGTTGACTGGAGTTTCACCAATGAACAGATCGAACTCCGTTCCGGCAAGCACTGTCGGTTGCCCCGGACTGGCAAGGGCCCAGACTGGAGTGCGCCACAAACCAAGCCCGCCGAGAATACCTGTCGCCGCAAGGCCCTTAACGAAAGTCCGTCTTGACGTTTTGTTCTGCATTCCGCTACGACCCTGCCAGGAGAGAGTTCTTATGAGCCATTCCGAGCCATTAATGAAATTGACTTCGTTCCGATCCTGATCGATCGGCGACCCAGATGTCGTTGAAAAATTTGCCATATTCAGGCAATCGCGATGATTACATTTCTGTAAGGATGTGATCTTGCCGCTACCAGCCTGGCTTTCCGGGCCGTACAGGCCTGCCGCCATCATCTTGCTCAGCCGCCTGCCGTTGCTGAATCGCTCCCACGAGCCTACGACTCTGGCAAAACAAACAGCACCACTATCACTGGTTTATTTCAATCCGCCCCAACATCCCTCTCTGGTAATGCCTAGGGCATACTGCACGCAAACTGCAACCCCGATACTTTTTCTAAAAGTCCAAACCAGTTCCCTGGCCTCACCTGATTCAATCAGAACACTGCTGGCATCATTGTGATTCATGCCGGCCATATCATGCTCGACACCACTCACTTTCATGGCCGCGAGATAACCACTTCTGAACATCTCAACCATTTCCTTCTGATGTTCCAGGTGCGCCGCTGGTTTACACAGATTGAACTCATGAAGAACCAGCCCTTCATTTTTCAATACAGACCTGACGCTTTCGCCACTCGTCACGTCTCAGCGAGACGGTTCAAAATAGAGATCCCCATCTTGATCTCAATCTTCCGATCTACCTTCTCCGGCGCGCCACGACTTCCAAAATCGAAACCCGATCCAAAGCCAAGAAATCAAAAATCAATCTATTGGCATCAACCAGCCAGGGAACATGGGTAAGGCCTTAAGGGGATATGGCCAATCGATGCACTCGCTCTAACAACCATCTCGACCTTAGCGATACCCGCCTTACCCTCGGCTTATGCCCGGATTACTTTTTTGTCAGCGCTGAAGTATGTAATGACCTGATCGACTTCCATCTGGAGTTCACACATCGCATTCGATGCTGTACGAGCCGACGCAAGCGGCGCGTCTCGCTGAGCTCAATACCTGCCAGTTGAACGCCATCGACAAGGAAATCCGCACGATTATTGGGTCGCCGGGTAGTCGGCGATAACCTCATCGGTGCCGTCCCGGGTAAGTCCAATGACTTGGTATGCCTGCCGGGCGGAGCCCATTTCCATGCCAGGCGAGCCGGCAGGCATACCGGGAGCCGCGATGCCGAGCAGTTCCGGATGCTTTTCCAGCTCACGGATCTGCGCCACCGGAACGTGCCCTTCGACGAATTTTCCACCGATCACCGCGGTATGGCAGGAGGACAGGCGCGGTGCCACGCCAAGGCGCTGCTTGACCGCACTCATGTTCGGCTCGACGTGGTCGTTCACGCTGAAGCCGTTGGCCTCCAGGTATTTGATCCAGCTCTTGCAGCAACCGCAGTTGGGATCGCGGTAGACATCGATGGTTGTGGCGGCCTGGGCGATGGATGCCATGAACAGCCCGGCCAGGGCGGTCAAGCGAAGTGCCTTGCGCATGATGGTCCCTCCTCAGTGACAGCAGCAGGAGTTGCCGCCGCAGCCGCGCGCCTGGCCACCGACCTGGGCCGGAGCCGATGCTTCGACCTTGGCCGGATAACCGGCGCCCTGCAGCGCGACCAGCACTGCCTGGGCATCGGCGTCACCGCTGACGCGCACCCGGCCCGACTCGAGGTCGACCGATACCTCGGCAACCCCGGCAACCGGCGCCAATGCGGCATTCACGTGGCGGACGCAGGACGCGCAACTCATACCTTCAACTCGCAGATCGATACTTTTCATCGTGATGACTCCTCGGCAGGAAAATCTTTCTGCCCGGAACGCTGACTGAACCGCTCCGAGCCCTGGGACCATCCTCAACCTTGCCATCGTGGCAAGGTCAAGCCCATCAAACCTGTCCCTCGAGCGAGGCCTTGCGCAGACGCAAGGCGTTGAAGACAACCGACGCCGAACTCACGCTCATGGCCAGCGCCGCGACCATCGGCGACAGCAGGTGTCCGGTCAGCGGGTAGAACAGCCCGGCGGCCAGGGGGATGCCCATGGCGTTGTAGGCGAAGGCGAAGGTGAGGTTCTGGTGCATGTTGCGCACGGTCGCCATGGACAGGCTGCGGGCGCGCAGGATGCCGAGCAGATCGCCCTTGACCAAGGTGACCTGCGCGCTGTTCATCGCCACATCGGTGCCAGTGCCCATGGCAATGCCAACATCGGCGCGCGCCAGCGCGGGCGCGTCGTTGATGCCGTCGCCGGCCATCGCCACGCGGCGGCCGGCTTGTTGCAGGTCAGCCACCAGGCGCTCCTTGTCCTGCGGCCTGACCTCGCCATGCACTTCCTCGATGCCCAACTGGCGGGCTACTGCGCGCGCCGTCGTCGGCCCGTCACCCGTGGCCATGATGACCCGCACGCCAACGGCCCGCAGGCGTTCCAAGGCTTGCCGGGAGGTCGGCTTGATCGGGTCGGCCACTGCCAGCAGGCCAACTGCGCTGCCGTCCACTGCCAGGTACATGATGCTCGCCCCTTCACTGCGCCACTGTTCGGCCCGCGTCTTCAGGGCTTCGCAGGAGACCCCCGCATCCTCCAGCAGAGCCGTGTTGCCCAATAGCAGGCGACGCCCCTCGACCTGGCCGCGCACACCGATGCCCGAGGCGCTTTCGAACGCCTCCGCCGGACTCAATGCCAGCCCCTGGGCCCTGGCCTGCTCGACGATGGCATGCGCCAGAGGATGCTCGCTGCCCTGGTCCAGGCTGGCAGCCAGCCGCAGCACATCGTCGGTGCTGAAGCCGGGAGCCGCCTCAAGCCCCTGAAAGACAGGCCGACCTTCGGTGAGGGTTCCAGTCTTGTCGACGATCAGCGTGTCGATACGGCGCAGGTTCTCGATGGCCGCCGCATCACGGAACAGCACCCCGCTGCCGGCGGCCTTGCCACTGGCCACCATCACCGACATGGGCGTCGCCAGCCCAAGTGCGCAGGGACAGGCAATGATCAGCACCGCCACCGCATTGATCAGGCCGAACACCCAGCCGGGTTGTGGCCCCCAGAGGCCCCAGCCGAACAAGGTCAGGACCGCGATGGCGATGACGACCAGCACGAAGTAACCGGCGATCACGTCGGCCAGACGCTGCATCGGCGCCTTCGAACGTTGCGCCTGCACGACCATCTGCACGATCTGCGCAAGCACGGTCGCCGAGCCGACCTTCTGCGCCTGCATCACCAGGCTGCCGTGGGTGTTCAGGGTGGCGCCGATCAATGCGTCCCCGGCCCGCTTCAGCACCGGAATGGGCTCGCCGGTCAGCATCGACTCGTCGACGGCGCTTTCCCCCTGTTCGACCAAGCCGTCGACCGGAACCTTCTCGCCGGGACGGACACGCAGTCGGTCGCCCGGATGCACGTGGCTCAGCGGGATGTCCTCCTCGCTGCCATCGGAGTTGATACGTCGCGCCGTCCTGGGCGCCAGGCCAAGCAGGGACTTGATCGCCGCCGAGGTCTGCGAGCGCGCCTTGAGTTCGAGCATCTGGCCCAGCAGGGTGAGCGAGATGATGACCGCCGCAGCTTCGAAGTAGACACCGATGCGACCATCCATCATGAAGTTCGCCGGAAAGGCCCCCGGCGCCAGCGTAGCCACGACGCTGTAGAGATAGGCGGCGGAAGTGCCGAGGCCGATCAGCGTCCACATGTTGGGGCTGCGCTGGAGCACCGAGTGCACCCCGCGCACGTAGAACGGCCAGCCCGCCCAGAGCACGACCGGGCTGGCGATCAGCAGTTCGACCCAGTTCTGCGTGGCGCCATGGAACAGGTTCAGGGCATGGCCGCCCATGGCCAGCAGCGTGACGATGACGGTCAACGGCAGCGTCCACCAGAAGCGGCGGGAGAAGTCCCTGAGCTCGGGGTTCTCTTCCTGTTCCAGTTCCGGGAGCACCGGCTCCAGGGTCATGCCGCACTTCGGACAGTTCCCGGGGCCCAGCTGGCGCACTTCAGGGTGCATCGGGCAGGTGTACCAGGTACCGCTTGCAACCGACGGAGCGTCGGCTGCTTCATCGCGCACGACGTCCTCATAGCGTTCCGGCGCTGCCTTGAACGTCGACAGGCACTTTTCGCTGCAGAACCAGTAGGCCTTCCCCGCGTGCTCCAGGTGGTAGGGACTGTCAGTCCTGATCTTCATCCCACAAACCGGATCTTTCACTTCGCCGAGGGCGGCTTTGTTCCCGGGTGATGGCCGTGCATGTTCGTGACCGTGCATGAGTCAGCCTCTTTCGTCGTCCTTGGGGGCGTTGTTCGTTCCACTCCGATGACCGTGACCGCCGTGGTGATGGCCAAACAGGTGCATCAGAGGGCACAGCAACAGGATTGCGTACGGCAACAGCAACGAGATATGCCCGTAGTGCTCACGAGCAAAATAGAACAGGGCAATCACCAGCAACATGCCCAGGACAATGCCCGGCTTGCTGCGCCAGAAGGACCGCAACGGCTGATGGGATGGATGCGAAGTGTTCATGACCATTCTCCAGGGGCAAACGCGGGCTACCCCGCCAAGGCCTGGTGAGTGCCTGCACCTACCAGGCCAGGACTGAGGCCGCGCCGCGCGATTACTGGGCCGGCTGCTCCATGGGGTGCTGCATGGGCATATCCTTCATGCCCGACTGCGGCCCCATCATGTCGGCCTGCTGATCCATCATCTGCATCATCATTCCCATCATCTTCGAGTCCATCATCTTCATGTGCTGGCCCATGCCCTTGCCGGCGCAGCCGTTCTGCATCATGCCAAGGCCTTCCTTCATCGCCTGCATACCGTCACGCATGGCGGCCTGGCGCTCTTCCGGGGTCTTGGCAACAGCGAGGCGGTCATGAATGGCCTGCATCTTCGTCATCTGTTCGGCCATGGCATTTTCCTGCCCCTGGGCCGGCACCGACTTGCTCTCGGCTTTCACCGGGGCCGGGTCTGGATGATGTTCGTCGACAGCCACGGCAAGGAGGGGGCTGCTGATCAGTAGTGCTGCGACAAGCGATTTGAGGGTGATGTGCATGGCGATCTCCAGGTATTTCAACGGGTGAAATGAAGCGGCGCCGCGCCTGGTCTTGCAGGCGCAGCAGGACTGTGCGCCCGGTGAGCCGGGCGCACGGACGGCGAGTCAATCGTTGAAGCGGACGAAACGCAGGCGTGCCGGCGGCCGGGGCGGCGCAGGCCGGTGCATGACGAGTGCGCCGAAGCGCACGGGGATGACAGCAGGCAGGAAGAGGACGGGAAGCGTAAGCAGGAGAACCCAGAAGACCAGATCAAGCGAAAGGTGGCCCGGCGCCGCATTGAGCGCGGACGCGCTGTCGTCGCAGAACTGCAGACAGCCGCTGGCATGAAGCTGGTGCTCAGGAGCATCCAGGCTGGTCGAAAGGTCGGCATGGGCGAGTGCGGGATCATGCGCAGGGTACGACAGGCAACCATGGCTTGCGGCAACCCCGAACGCCAGCACCCACAGCACCAAGGCCATGCGTAGCAACGCGCGTTGACGGTTCCGGAACCAGATCATCTGCTCAGCCCGTAGCAAAGATAAGCCAGACACTAACGCCGGCAGCGTAGCGGAACTTGATCCGCATCAAGCAAAGCTGCGGGCTTCGCGACAGTCCGGCGACTCGCTCGGACGTCCATCCCGAGATCGGCAGCCGTTGCCCTCCGACGGCCGCAATCAGCCGCCTGCGTTGGTTGAACCTGGTTTCCGGCCTTTCTCCAGACCGGGCATCGATGCGGACTTACTGCCTTCCCCGGCGTCCGCTACATTGACCGTACCATAGAGACAGCGCGGAGCGGACTCGCCGTGAAAGCGGACGCTTGCACGCGACTCAATCCGTCAGCAGGTCCGAACGCCGGCGTCCCGCCAGGCGGGGAAACGGAGGCAAACGATGACACGGGTTCGCGTTGAAGGCTTCACCCTCTCACTCGACGGATACGGGGCAGGCCCGGATCAGGACATCGACAATCCGCTCGGCATTGGCGGGACTGAGCTGCACCAGTGGCTGGTCCCGACCCGCACGTTCCAGCAGGCCTTGTTCGGCAAGGACGACGGTACGACCGGAGTTGACGATGATTTCGCCGCCCGAGGCTTTCGGAATGTCGGCGCCTGGATTCTCGGGCGGAACATGTTCGGGCCCATTCGCGGGGATTGGCCGGACATGAACTGGAAAGGCTGGTGGGGAGACAACCCGCCGTATCACGTTCCCGTCTTCGTCCTGACCCACCATGCCCGTCCCCCCATCGAACTGGAAGGCGGCACGACCTTCCACTTCATCACAGGCGGCATTCACGAGGCGCTCGACCGTGCACGCGCGGCCGCTGCCGGAAAGGACGTGCGAATCGGTGGTGGGCCGGACACGATCCGGCAGTACCTGCGTGAAGGCCTTATCGATGAACTGCACATTGCGATCTCGCCAGTCCTGCTCGGCCGGGGGGAATCCCTGTTCGGAGGGGTCGATTTGCGAACGCTGGGCTACGAGTGCGTTGAATTCGTAGCCACGGAGAAGGCCACGCACATTGTCCTGCGGCGCCAGGGGCGCACGGACGCCTGACGGCCAGCGATCACACGCAGGACCGCTCCACGCCCAGCGCCCGATTGCAACCCATGGCAGGGCCGAGCCAACCTCGGCCCCGGGCTCGTCCCGCTACATCCTGAATCACCGCCCTCCCCGTTTATCCCTCCCGAAATCACGCACGGCCTGCTGAGTACCCATCGGCACGACCTGCCTCGATTTGCGTCGAGACATTTACAGACGATTCGTATTTGCGAATAATTACTATTTATTCTTCACAAAAACAACGAGTCGTAAATAATGGTAAAAAAGTCTGTCGCCCCAGCATCCCTCTCGATGCTGGGTCTGCTGGTCGTTCCCACCGTTCACGCTGAGTCCCAGGACACCCTGGCGCTGCCGGAAACCTCCGTCACCGCCGCTTACGACCAGCAAAGCTACAACCCCGGCGATAGCAAAAGCGCGCTGAAGATCGACGCTCCCCTGCGAGACATCCCCCAGACGGTAAACGTCGTGCCGCAGAGCGTGATCAAGGACCAGGGCGCCCAGTCCATGGAAGACGTGCTGAAGAACGTACCCGGCATCGGCTTCTCCAATGGCGATGGGCAACGCGACCAGGTCACCATCCGTGGCTTCAGCGCCATCGGCGATATGTACATCGACGGCGTCCGCGACGATGCCCTGTACTTCCGCGACCTTTCCAACATCGAGCGCGTCGAGGTCATCAAGGGCCCCGCCGCCGTGCTCTATGGCCGGGGTTCCTCCGGCGGCCTGATCAACAGCATCTCCAAGACCCCGGGCTTCGCACCCAAGCACGAAGTGGGCATGACCGTCGATTCCGAGGGCAAGCGCCGCACGCAGTTCGACACCGGCTGGGCCGACCAGCAGACCAACCAGGCGTATCGCGTCACGGGCGCCTTCGAGGACAGCGACACCTACCGCGACGATGGCTACATCGACCGCAAGGCCATCGCACCCTCCGCCTACTTCCGGCTCACCGACGACCTGGAACTGAACCTCGGCGCCAGCTACCTGTACGACAAGCGCCTGATCGACTTCGGCATCCCCGCCCTGGGTGACCGCCCGGTGGATGTCGACCGGGACAAGCGCTTCGGCTCCGGCGACCCGGATCAGGACTACGCCCGCAGCGAAGTGTTCTCGCTCACCAGCGCCCTGAACTACCAGATCAACGACAACCTCAGCCTGACCAACACCAGCCGCTTCTACCGCTACGACCTGGACCGCAACAACACCCTGGCCGATACCAGCCCGACCCGCTTCGTCACCTCGCCCGACGGCGAACTGCTGGTGAAGCTCAACCGCGGCAACGTGGCACGCGACGAGTACGGCGTGTTCAACCAGACCGAACTCAAGCAGCACGCGCAACTGGCCGGCATGCAGCACAACCTGCTGTATGGCGTCGAGGTGGGCGTCCAGGACAAGCACCAGCGCGTGTTCAGCCAGAACAACGTGGCGCAGGTCCCGGTGTTCAGCGATGGCCTGGTTCCGGTCCCGGAGCACGCCGCCAACCTGTCGTCCAAGGGCACCAACACCCAGGACACCACCGGCTTCTACGTGCAGGACCTGATCGAACTGAATGAGCAGTGGAAAGCGCTGCTGGGCGTGCGCTACGACATCTTCGGCCAGGAGTACGACGACGAGCGCGTGCAGAACGTCGACCTTGACCGCACCGACAAGACCTGGAGCCCGCGCGCCGGCCTGGTCTACCAACCGGACCAGATCCAGTCCTACTACGTGTCCGTCAGCCGCAGCTATCAGCCGTCAGGCGAAGTGTTCGCGGTGAGCCCGTCCAACCAGAACCTCGAACCCGAGGAAACCACCAACTACGAGATCGGTACCAAGTGGGACCTGCTGGACAACCGCCTCTCGATCACCGCCGCGATCTTCCGTCTCGAACGCACCAACATGAAGACCGCCGACCCGACCAACCCGAACCTGACCGTACTGGCCGGCGAGCAACGCACCGACGGCTTCGAGACCACGATCAGCGGGCAGTTGACGGACAAGTGGCAGATCTATGCCGGCTACGCCTACCTCGATGCGGAGATCACCAAGTCCAACAGCAAAACCAACGGCGTGCCCAACGAAGGCCAGGTGCCCACCCTCACCCCGCGCAACAGTGCCAACCTCTGGCTGGTGCGTACCCTCACCCCGCAATGGCGTGCCGCTGCGGGCGCCAACTACGTTGACGACCGCTACACGGCGCTGGACAACAACGTGGTGATGCCGAGCTACACCACCTTCGATACCGCCCTCTTCTACAGCGTGCCGCACTGGGACATGGCACTGCGCCTGAAGAACGTTTTCGATCGTGATTACTACGTCTCCGCACACGGCTCGGTGGACCTCATCACCCCCGGTGCACCACGGACCCTCGAAGCGAGCCTGAACTATCGCTTCTAGGGAAATGCTGGTGACGATCTGAAATAGTGCTCGTCGTCATGACGTGAATGGCTGCTTCTGGTCGACTTCTGTTGGTCACGACTGGCAGAAGTCGGCTAGGAGCGGACGTTTAGAGTACGGAAAATAAATCCCCTTTTTCCCTTTCATGCAATCGGATAACGCTTGAACAGATCGGTCTGTTCCAGGCGGGCCGCATGGGCCTTGATGGCCGGAAAATCGCCGGCCTTGACTACGTCGGGCAGCATCAACTGCATGAACGACCAGGCCACTGCACAAGTGACCTCAGCCTGGTCGGGGCGTACGCCTTGTGACGGTTGTGTCGCCAATTGCTTGTCCAGCTCAGCGCATGCCGCCAGCAGCTGCCGGGTGACGCGCTCGACCCAGGGCTGATGAAGCTTTTCCGCCGGACGAAGATTGTGTTCATAGACGATCTGGACGGTCTTCTCGCATGCCGCCAACGCCAGGCCCAAAGTACGCAAGGCACTGGCCAATGCCTGCGGTTGGGCCGGCAACAGCTTCCTGTCGGGTGCGCTGAGGGTCTCGAAATAATCGATGATCAGCGTCGAGTCCATCAGTACGGACCCGTCATCGAGCAGCAGGGTCGGTGCCTTGACTACCGGGTTGATCCTGGAAAACTCCTCGAAGGTGCTGAACACCGACAGTGGGTCATGTTCGAACTCGATGCCTAGAAGGTCCAGGGATATGGCCACCCGGCGAACATAAGGTGAATCCAGCATGCCAATGAGCTTCATCCATCACTCTCCTTGATTGATATTGATCTCTAATGCGGTAGTCCGGCGCTTGAACACTTGGGGCAAGGGCCAGGGGAGCGGATACGGTTGGCGCTCGTTCCCTGACTTGGCTGGAGCCAATTGCAGAACTCCTTCGCCGTCAATCAGCGCCAGCCCGGCTGACAGTTTCACGCGCTCGCCGGGGCCGATCGAGAAGTCGACACCATTGGCGCTGATCCAATGCGTGCCGCTCACCACACGCGTGTAGATGTCGCAGGCAAAACGCACCGAGAGCAATTGCGCTCTGGTCAATGAAACCTGTAACCACGGGTGATCGTCATCGTCGGAACCGCCCGTGGTCATTTGCCGTGCTCTCCATACATCGCCCATGGCAGCCATCCTCTTGCAGTCCAAGACTTTACCGTTCCTTACATTAGTGAGAGCCTTTGCACTTATATATCGATATTTTTTTTCGCTACCGGTAAGAAATACTTACATGTCGAATATTCCTCCAATCACTTGCCTGCGCAGTTTCGAAGCGGTTGCAAGGCTGGGAAGCGTCACCGCCGCCGCCAGGGAACTGCATGTGACCCATTCGGCCATCAGCCAGCAGATCAAGGTGTTGGAGGAGATGATCGGCGTCATCCTGTTCGTCCGTGAGGGACGGGGGCTGCGGGTGAGCGAGGATGGGCGGCTGTATGCCTTGCAGGTCCGTGAATCATTGAGCCGAATCGCCGAAGCCACACAGCTGATCAAGACCCAACCCAAGTCAACGGAACTGGTGGTCGCTGTTCTCCCTTCGTTCGGCTTCAGCTGGCTGTTGCCGCGCTTGCCACGCTTCCAGCAATTGCAGCCGCACATAAGCATCAGGTTGCAGGCCAACCTGACGGTATCGAACCTGAGCCGGGAATCCGTCGATGTCGGAATCCGCATGGGCAAGGGCGACTGGGAGGGGGTGGAAAAACGTCTGTTGTTCCATGACGAGGCGCTGGTGGTTGCCGCTCCGCACTTCAATGGTGGGGAACTGCCGCGAACCCCGGAAGATATCCTCAGCAGCAGGATCATCTTCAACATGGAGTCATGGCGACCGTGGTGCCAGGCCGCAGGGCTGGATATCGACGTCCCACGCATCGGCCTGTGCAGCAATGACTCCAACCTGGTACTTCAAGCCGTGCGCCTGGGCCAGGGCATAGCCCTGGAGCGCCGCAGCCTCGTGCACGACGCGATCCAACGAGGGGAGTTGGTGCAACTCTCCCCGGTGATCGCTCCCTATCCCTACCCGTATTGGCTGGTATTACCCAACCGCGAGCGTTCGGAAACAAAGCAGCGGGTGTTCTCAAGTTGGCTGACGGATGAGGTCGCTGAATACCTGAACACACTGGATAACGGCAGCAAGGAAACGAAGTGCATATGAACCTGCATCTGGACGGCAAGCGCGTGTTCATCACCGGAGGCATCGAGGTTTTGCCCTGGAGCTCGACGTTCCTGCTTCCAGACGGCTGCCTCTGGCCTGCTTCTGCCTGATGCAATTGGCCGCGTTGAATCGGTCGCTGAGCGGTCGCTCCTACAGGTAGGGATTGGCTTGGTGAATGGCCGCTATGAACAGTCGGCAGAATCGTACGCTGGTGAGACCTGTTTCATTCCGTCAGCAATGTCCTGATGTTCCGTCGCAGCTTTCAAGCGAAAGGTCTTACGTTCCTTTAGCCTTGCGGGCCTACAAGCGCCGTCTCTAGCCTCTTGGTCGCCGCAGCAACATCGCGGCCGGGCGTAGGACCCCGAGCAACGAGCAAACGACAGCGATAGCGCCAAAGCCAAAAATGCGGGAGCAGTCCGTCCTGCAAATATGGTGTTCTATGGCGGTCCGTGTAGGGAGGCTTCGGCCTGCCGGTTCTTGCTCCTCTGTTCCGGGTTCCTACCCCTGCACGGACCGCCTCTCCACCCGTAGGACGGTTGACTGGCGGTTCCTCATCCATAGAGGAGCACAGCCAATGCACAACCCCCCTTTTACCCCCGCGCACCTCCCTTCCCCACCGCCAGTCCCTGCCCTCCATCCGGAGGCACACCATGCTTGAACTGGAGCTCGTTCCACTGGCGACACAGCCCGGCGACGGCGTGTTCTTCATCAACGCCCTGGCGCCGCCCCAGCAGCTGCATGAAGCCGCACTACGGCGCCTGACGGCGGTCGAGGACCTGTTGCGGCTGATGGAAGACGACGCTGATCGCGGCCTGATCCACGCCACCGCGCGGCTCGCGTCGGCGCTCGCTCCACTGGTGGTCGAGGCCCGCCAGCTCTGTGAACTGGCGCTGGAGCATCCACGGAACAGGCCGGATGGGAAGGTCGATGAACGCAGGCCCTGATCCGGCGATGGCGCACTACGCGATCACCCCGCAGGGCTGACCCGGCGACAGGTCGCACGGAGGGCCGGAGGGAGCTGCCCTTCCGGCCTCCGCACGAGCCTTGCCCTCTGGCGCGCGTTACTTGTTCGCGGTCAGCAGGCTGTAGCTGGTGATCAGGTTGCGGTAGTCCGGAATGTGCGCGGAGAACAGCGCGGCCAGGCCTTCGATGTCGTTGCGCCAGTCGCGGTGCAGCTCACAGGCCACGCCGAACCAGGTCATCATCTGCGCGCCGGCGGCTTCCATACGGCGCCAGGCGGCGTCGCGGGTGACTTCGTTGAAGGTGCCCGAAGCATCGGCCACCACGAAGACGTCGAAGCCTTCGGCCAGGGCCGACAGCGCCGGGAAGGCCACGCACACTTCGGTCACTACGCCGGCGATGATCAGTTGCTTCTTGCCGGTGGCCTTGACCGCCTTGACGAAGTCTTCGTTGTCCCAGGCATTGATGTTGCCCGGACGGGCGATGTAGGGCGCGTCGGGGAACAGGTCTTTCAGCTCCGGCACCAGCGGGCCGTTGGGGCCGGTTTCGAAGCTGGTGGTGAGGATGGTCGGCAGCTTGAAATACTTGGCCAGGTCGGCCAGGGCCAGGACGTTGTTCTTGAACTTGTCCGGTTCGATGTCGCGTACCAGCGAGAGCAGACCGGCCTGGTGATCGACCAGCAGTACGGCGGCCTGGGACTTGTCGAGACGGACGTAAGGCTTGCTCATGGCGTTTCCTCGTTTGCAGGTGGAAAGCCCGGCACAGGGCCGGGCTGGGGTGAGTCAGCGTTGCGAGTCCAGTACTTCGTGCTCGGTCACTACCTGCTGCGCCTTGGTGTAGCTTTCGATCAGCAGACGGTAGTGAGGGAAGATTAGGCTATAGGCTTCGGCCCATTGAGCCGCGTCCGGACGATTCCAGGTGCGCTGGATTTCCGAGGCGACCGCGGCGGTGTCCATCGGCACCACGCCGGCCTGTACCACGCGGGCCAGGGTGATTTCCTGGGCCATCTTCGAATAGGTACCGGAGGCGTCGATCACGGCAAATACCCGATAGCCGGCATTGACCGCGGCGATGGCGGGGAACGCCATGCACACGCTGGTGATGGTGCCGGCGATGATCAGGGTCTTCTTGCCGGTCTTCTCCACGGCGGCGACGAACTCGGGGTTGTCCCAGGCATTGATCTCGCCCTTGCGCGCCACGTACTGGGCGTGCGGCGCGGCTTCGTGGATCTCCGGAATCAGCGGGCCGTTGGGGCCCTGCGGCACCGAGGCGGTGGTGATGACTGGGATCTTGGCCAGGGTGGCGATCCGCGCCAGGGTGATGGCGTTGTTGCGCAGCTCGGTCATGGGCATGTCCTTGACCGTCTGGAACAGGCCGCTCTGGTGGTCGATGAGCAGCATGGCGGTGTCGTCGGGATCGATCACCGGACGCTGACCGTTGAAGTTGGCGATCTGAGAGAAGTTGCTCATGGTGGTTCTCCTCGTTAGGGCCGTGTCGGCCCACGCTGACCCACGCACTTCGGCGTGGGAGATGATCCAGACTAGGCACCCGCCAAGTCCGGGATATGACAGTCAGTGACTCAGTTGGCCGAAGCGGCCTTCACGGAAGTCGTCGATGGCTTCGCGGATTTCGCGGTCGCTGTTCATCACGAAGGGGCCATAGCCGACGATCGGCTCGTTCAGCGGTTCGCCGCTGAGCAGCAGGACCAGGGCGTCGCTGTCGGCTTGCAGCAGCAGGCTGTCGCCGCGCCGGTCGAAGAGCGCCAGTTGCCCTTCGCGCAGGCTTTCGCCGCTGCCCAGGCTGAGGTTGCCGCGCAGGACCACCAGGGCGGTGTTGCGCCCCGGGGTGACCCGCAGGTCCAGCGTGTGGCCCGCATTCAGGCGCATGTCCCAGACATCCAGCGGACTGAAGGTGTGGGCCGGCCCTGCCGCGGCGCCGTAGCGGCCGGCAATCACCCGCAGGGTGCCGGCACCGTCGGGCAGCGCGACCTGCGGAATGTCCGCCGCCAGCAACGTCTGGTAGGCCGGCGCGGTGCGCTTGTCGCGCGCCGGCAGGTTCACCCAGAGCTGCGCCATGTGCAGCGTGCCGCCACTGCGGCTGAAGTCCGGCGAGTGGAATTCCTCGTGGAGGATGCCGTCGCCGGCGGTCATCCACTGCACGTCGCCGGGGCCGATGCGCCCGCCGCCGCCACTGGAGTCGCGGTGTTCCAGTTCGCCCTGGTAGACGATGGTCACCGTCTCGAAGCCGCGGTGCGGGTGCTGGCCGACGCCGCGTGGGCTGGTGCTGGGGGTGAAGTCATGGGGACCCGCGTGGTCCAGCAGCAGGAAGGGGCTCAGGTGCTCGCCCAGGTTGTCGTAGGAGAACAGCGAGCGAACCGGGAAGCCATCGCCGACCCAATGCGGCCGAGGTGCGCTGTAGATACCGAGAATCTGTTTCATGGGGTGCCTCCTGTAGTGCATGGAGACACAATAAATCTGCAACACTGAGGCCAGTAGATGGCGATAATTCACCTCAGAGTTCCATCTGGAGAACACTGATATGGAAGACCTCAACGATCTCTATTACTTTGCCCAGGTCGTCGAACACGGCGGCTTCGCCCCCGCCGGGCGCGCCCTGGACCAGCCCAAGTCGAAACTCAGCCGGCGCATCGCCTCGCTGGAGGAACGCCTGGGCGTACGCCTGATCCAGCGCTCCACCCGGCACTTCTCGGTGACCGAGATCGGCCAGGAGTACTACCGCCACTGCCTGGCGATGCTGGTGGAAGCCGAAGGCGCGGCCGAGGTAATCGAACGCCACCGCTCCGAGCCGCAGGGCGTGGTACGGCTGAGCTGCCCCACTGCCCTGCTGAACTTCTGGGTCGGCCCGATGCTGGCGCGCTTCATGGTCGAGCACCCGCTGGTGGCGCTGCACGTGGAGGCGACCAACCGCCATGTGGACCTGATCCAGGAGGGCATCGACGTCGCCTTGCGGGTGCGCTTCCCGCCACTGGAAAGCACTGACCTGGTGATGAAGGTGCTGGGCGAGAGCGGCCAGCGCGTGGTGGGTGCGCCGTCGCTGCGCGAGCGGCTGACGGCGCGGCCGATCCCGGCCGACGTGGCGGCGTTGCCGACGCTGCACTGGGGTTCGGTGCAACGCGAATACCACTGGCAACTGGACGGCCCCAAGGGCGCCAGCGCCCAGGTACGCCACCATCCGCGGCTGGTCACCGACGACCTGATGGCGCTGCGTCAGGCCGCCCTGGCCGGGGTCGGCGCGGTGCACCTGCCGGCGGTGGTAGTGTGCGAGGACCTCAACAACGGCAGCCTGGTCAACCTGCTGCCGGACTGGGCGCCGCGCACCGGGGTGGTCCATGCGGTGTTTCCCTCGCGGCGTGGGCTGCTGCCATCGGTGCGGGCACTGCTGGACTTTCTTGCCGAGGAGTTCGCGCGCAGCGACATGGCCTGAGCGGCGCACCTCTTAAGACTGCATTCAGATTCGCGGCAAATACTCCCCCCAACGAATTATCACCATCGTGGGGGGAGTCATGACGCAATCCGAATGGGAGTCGTTGTTTCCGTTCCGCTTCGGCCCGCGCGGCACGCACCTGGCGAGCCTGTGCCTGATCGGCCGGGACGACCCGCAGCGACAAGAGATCGAAGCCTTCGTGCATGAGCGCTTCGACCGCGTCCACCACGCCGACGTGCACCACTATCTGCCCGAGTTGCTCAGCCTGCGCGACCGCCACGGCGCGCTGGTGGCGGTGGCCGGTATTCGTCTGGCACTGGAGGAGCCGCTGTTCCTCGAACGCTACCTGGATGAGCCGCTGGAGGCCCCGGTCTCACGCATTGCCGGTTATGCCGTGCCGCGCCAGGAACTGGTGGAAGTGGGCAACCTCGCCGCCCGCAATGCCGGCAGCGCACGCCTGATCATCGCCGCGGTGACCTGGCTGCTGGCGGCACGCGGGCTACGCTGGGTCGCGTTCACCGGCGCAGCGACACTGATCAACAGTTTCCATCGCCTGGGCCTGGAGCCGACGGTACTGGCGACGGCCGACCCGACGCGGCTGAATGGCGAACTGGCCGACTGGGGCAGCTACTACGACCAACATCCCCAGGTGTTCACCGGCAGCATCCGCTACGGCCATGAGCAGCTCGAGCACAGCGGGGCTTACCAGCGTCTGGGATTCCCAGTGCTGCTCTACCGCGCGAGGCAAGAAGATGCGGCCTGAGCTGGAAGACTTTCTGCACCATCTGCGCCACCACGCTCGTGACCATGGCGAGCGCCTGGCACTGCGGGGCGCGACCCAGCGCTACAGCTACGCGCAGATGCTGGAAGCCGTGGAGCAGCGCGCCGCGCATCTCGCCGCACAACCCAGCGGCGCCTTTGCCCTGGCACTGGACAATGGTCCGGAGGCGCTGATCTGGGACCTGGCCGCGCTGTTCAGCGAACGCCCCTGCCTGATCCTGCCGCCCTTCTTCAGCCCGTCCCAGCGCGCCCATTGCCTGATGCAGAGCCAGGCCAGCCTGGCCCTGGTGGAACCCAGCATGGAGGGCGAGTTGCGCAGCAACGGCTTCAGCCGTGGCGAAACCTTCTGGTACCGCCCGGCCATAGTAGACGCCGGCCTGCCCCTGGGGACGGCGAAGATCACCTACACCTCCGGCAGCACCGGCGCGCCCAAGGGCGTGTGCCTGGATGCCGGCGCCATGCTGCGCGTTGCCCGCGAGCTGGAAGCCGCCAGCCGGCCCGCCGAGCCCAGCCGCTACCTGGCCATCCTGCCGCTGGCGGTGCTGCTGGAAAACCTTGGCCTGTACGCCGCCCTGTGCGCCGGCGCCACGCTGACCCTGCTGCCCAGCGAGCAGATCGGCCTGGCGGGATCGAGCAGCGTGGACTGGAAGCGACTGCTCGGTGCCATCGCTTTGAGCGGTGCGCAAAGCCTGATCCTGGTGCCGCAGTTGCTGCTCGGCCTGGTCACCGCCATCGAGCGCGGCGTGATGCGCGTCGGCCCGCTGAAGTTCGTCGCCGTGGGCGGCGCGCGGGTGGCGCCCTCGCTGCTGCAGCGCGCCGCCGCCGTCGGGCTGCCGGTGTTCGAGGGCTACGGACTCTCCGAGTGCGCCTCGGTGGTCTGCCTGAATCGCCCTGGCGCGATGCGCCCGGGCAGCGTAGGCAGGCCCCTGCCCCACGTACAGGTGAAGCTGGCCGACGACGGCGAGGTGCTGGTCAGCGGCTCGGCCCTGCTCGGCTACCTCGGCGAGCCACCGCACCTCGGGCAGTGGTGGCCGACCGGCGATATCGGCCGCTTCGACGACGACGGCTACCTGTACCTCGCCGGCCGCAAGAAGAACCAGTTCATCACCAGTTTCGGCCGTAACGTCAATCCGGAATGGATCGAAGCCGAGCTGACGCAGAACGGCGTGGTGCTCCAGGCCTTCGTCCACGGCGAAGGCCTGCACCAGAACCTGGCGCTGCTCTGGCCGGTGGACCCGTCCTGTACCGACCTGGCACTGGAGCAGGCGGTGCAGCAGTGCAACGAGCTGCTGCCGGACTACGCCCGCGTGCACCGCTGGGCGCGCCTGCCCGAGCCCTTCAGCAGCGCCAGCGGCCTGCTCACCGCCAACGGCCGCCCGCGCCGCGCGGCCATCCTTGAGCGATACCGCGAAACCCTTTCCGAAATGGTCACTGAGTGAGGTAGTGCCCTATGTCCTTCTTCGACACCCTGCAATCAGCCACGGCCCAGGAGCGCGAGGCGTTGTTCAACGTCCCTGTGATCCGCGAGGCGCTGGCCGGAAACGTCAGCCTGGAGGGTTACATCGCCTTCCTGAGCCAGGCCTACCATCATGTCCGCCACACCGTGCCGCTGATGATGTCCTGCGGCGCGCGCCTGCCCTCGCGCCTGGAGTGGCTGCGCGGTGCGGTATGCGAGTACATCGACGAGGAGTACGGCCACGAGCGCTGGATTCTCGATGACATCGCGGCCTGCGGTGGAGATGCGGAAGCGGTACGAACCGGCCGCCCATCGCTGCCCATCGAGCTGATGGTGGCTTTCCTTTATGACCTCATCCAGCGCGGCAACCCGGTGGGGCTGTTCGGCATGGTCAACGTGCTCGAAGGCACCAGCATCGCCCTGGCCACCCAGGCCGCCGGCACTATCGCCCATAGCCTCGGCCTGCCCCAGGAGGCCTTCAGCTACCTGAGCTCCCATGGCGCGCTGGACCAGGACCACATGCAGACCTACCGCGGCCTGATGAACCGCCTGGAAGACCCGACCGACCAGGAGGCAGTGATCCACGCGTCGAAAGTCGTCTACCGCCTGTATGCCGACATGTTCCGTGGCCTGCCGCGTGCCCCGGCACAGCAGGACGAGGTGCAGCATGCGCCTCTCTGAGTGCCACGTAGTGCTCACCGGCGCCAGCGGTGGCATCGGCCTGCAGCTTGCCGAGCAGCTCTGCGCGGCCGGCGCCCAGGTTCTGGCGGTGAGCCGTCACGCCGGGGCGCTGGACGAGTTGATGCAGCGCTACCCGGAACACCTGCGCTGGCAGGCCGCCAACCTGCGCAACGGCACCGATCGCCATGCGCTGCTGGACACCGTGCGGCGCGGCGGCGGCATCAACCTGCTGATCAATGCCGCCGGGGTCAACCAGTTCGCCATGCTCGACCAGCTGGAAGAATCGTGCCTGGACGACATGATCGAGCTGAACATCGCCGCCACCCTGCACCTCACCCGCCTGTTGCTGCCGACGCTGCGCGAGCAGCGCCAGGCACTGGTGGTCAACCTCGGATCCACCTACGGCTCCATCGGCTATCCGGGCTACGCGGTCTACTGCGCCAGCAAGTTCGCCCTGCGCGGCTTCTCCGAGGCCTTGCGCCGCGAACTGGCGGACACCTCGGTGGACGTGCTCTATGTCGCCCCGCGCGCCACCCGCACCAGCATGAACAGCGCGGCGGCGATGGCGCTCAACGAAGCGCTGAAGGCCAGCACCGACGATCCCCGCGACGTCGCCCGGTCCGTGCTCGCGGCCATCGAAGGAAGGCGCAGCGAGCTGTACCTGGGCTGGCCGGAAAAACTCTTCGTGCGCATCAACGGCATGCTGCCCGGCATCGTCGACCGCGCGCTGCGCAAGCAACTGCCGCTGATCCGCCGCCACAGCCGCCATGAGGAGCAATCCCGATGAAGCACATACTGGCCTTCGCCGCCCTGCTGCTTGCCGCGCCGCTGAGCTGGGCGCTCGACCCCGCCGCAGCCCAGCGCCTGGCGGACATCCAGCAACGCTGGGCGCAGATCCAGTACCGCACGCCGGAAACCCAGCGCGCCGCCGCCTTCGAAAAGCTGGCAGGAGACAGCGAGCGCTTCACCCGGGAGTCGCCGCAGGCCGCCGAAGCCTGGATCTGGAACGGCATCGTCACCAGCAGCTGGGCCGGCGCCACCGGCGGCCTGGGGGCGCTGAGCAAAGTGAAGGACGCCCGCGCCAGCCTGGAAAAAGCCCTGGCGCTGGACCCGAGCGCACTGCAGGGTTCGGCCTACACCAGCCTCGGTGCACTCTATGATCGCGTGCCGGGCTGGCCGATCGGCTTCGGCGATAGCGACAAGGCGGCCGAGATGCTGCTCAAGGCCCTGCAGCTGAACCCGAACGGCATCGACCCCCTGTATTTCTGGGGCGATCACCTGTTCCGCGAAAAACGCTACGGAGAAGCCCGCGCGGCACTGCAGAAAGCCCTGCAGGCACCCGCGCGCCCCGGTCGCGAAGTGGCCGATCAGGGACGACGCGCCGAGATCGATGCTTTACTCAGGGAAATCCAGGCAAAACAGGACTGAGCATGCGTTTGCTGTTGGTGGAGGATGACCAGGCCCTGGGCGAAGGCGTACGCACCGGCCTGCGCCAGGAGGGCTACACCATCGACTGGTTGCAGGATGGCGCCAGCGCGTTGCACGCTTTGCAGACCGAGGAGTTCGACCTGGTGGTGCTCGACCTCGGGCTGCCCAGGCTCGACGGCCTGCAGGTGCTCGGCCGCGTGCGCGCTTCCGGCTCGACGGTCCCGGTGCTCATCCTCACCGCCCGCGACGCCACCGACGACCGCATCGCCGGGCTGGACGCGGGCGCCGACGATTACCTGGTCAAGCCCTTCGACCTCGACGAACTGCGGGCCCGCCTGCGCGCGCTGCTGCGCCGCAGCAGCGGCCGGGCACGGGTGCTGATCGAGCACGCCGGGGTCAGCCTCGACCCGTCGACCCAGCAAGTCCACTTCCAGGGCCAGCTCGTGGTGCTCACGCCCAAGGAGTACCAGTTGCTGCACGAGCTGCTGGCGCAACCGGGCAAGGTCTTCACCCGCGACCGCCTGACCCAGTTGCTCTACGGCTGGGATGAAAGCGCCGAAAGCAACACCCTGGAAGTGCACATCTCGCACCTGCGCAAGAAGCTGTTCAGCGGCCTGATCCGCACCGTGCGCGGCATCGGTTATCTGGTGGAAGCCTGATGCGATCGTTGCGCAGCCGCACGCTCTGGCGGGTGACGCTCCTGTTGCTGGTGGGCACCGGCCTGCTGGCGCTGTACAACCACCACGACAGCAGCCACGAGATCGCCGAAATCTACGACGCCCACCTGGCGCAGAACGCCCGCCTGCTGCAGGGCGTGATGAGCATGCCGCTGGCCGGCCCCCAGCGGCAGACGCTGTACCGCTCGTTCAATGAGGCACTCAGCCAGTCCGGTGAGGGAGGCCCCGGCCATCCCTACGAGAACAAACTGGCCTTCGCTGTCTGGAGCGATGACGGCGAGCTGCATGTGCGCTCCCCCAGCGCACCGACCTTCGACACACCGCCGAAGGTGCCCGGCTTCAGCAACGAGACCCGCGACGGCCAGCAATGGCGCGGCTTCGTATTGCCGGTGCAGGCGCAGAAGATGGTGATCTGGGTCGGCGAGCGCTACGACGTGCGCGGCGACCTGGTCGGCCGTATCGTGCGGCATACCCTGATGCCCTACCTGGCCGGCAGCCTGGCGCTGGTGCTGCTGGTCTGGCTGGCCATCGGCCGGGGGCTGGAGCCACTGCAGAACATGGCACGGGTGATCCGCGCCCGGCACCCCGACTCGCTGGAACCACTGCAACTGGTGCCGCTGCCGCGCGAGCTGGAACCGATGCAGGCAGCCCTCAACCGCCTGCTCAGCCAGGTGGAGTCCCTGCTCCAGCGCGAGCACCGCTTCATCGCCGACGCCGCCCATGAGATGCGCACGCCCCTGGCGGTGCTACGCCTGCACGCGCAGAACGCCGCCCAGGCGGGCAACGAGCAGGAGCGCCAGCAGGCCCTGGACTTCCTGAGCGATGGGGTCGACCGCCTCAGCCGGGTGGTCAACCAGTTGCTGACCCTGGCGCGCCTGGAGCCGGCGTCCAACCGCAGCCACTGGAAGGTGCTGGATGTACAGGCGCTGGTCACCGACAGCCTCGCCGAGCTGACGCCCTGGATGCTGCGCCAGGAGGTCGAGCCCGACCTCGAGATCGCCAGCGGCGACTACCACACGCGAAGCGATCGCGGCGCACTGGAAGTCGTCCTGCAGAACCTGGTCAGCAACGCGGTGAACTTCTCCCCCGCCGGCGCCAGTGTGCGCATCGCCCTCGAACGCCAGGGCGGCGACCTGCTGCTGACTGTACAGGACAGCGGTCCGGGGATCGAAGAGGCCCGGCTGGAGCGGGCCTTCGAACGCTTCTACAGCGAAGGCAACCCCAACGGCGCGGGCCTGGGCCTGTCTATCGTCAGCCGGGCGGTGCAGCGCCTGGGCGGCGAGGTGCAACTAAGCAACCGTCCCGAAGGCGGCCTCCAGGCACGTGTACGCCTCCCCGTACTGGACGATTCCCATCCCTGATCTTCATCCCGAGTCGAGATCATTGTCCTAACTCATTCGGCCTATGGAGATTTTCTCCCGACGTTTTATGCTTACAGAAAAACGCACCCGCGCTCTGCCGGCAAGGAGAAAGGGTCATGGGGAAAACTCTCAAGGAACGTGAAACGGTCCTCTGCCGTCTGAAGAAAAAATCACCTGGACGTTCTAAAGTCAGGATGTCGATGCAGGATGCTTGGAATTTCCCTACAGACGCCGCCGAAAGCCGGCCCTTACCATCCGCGCACTTCATTTCCGCAACTGACTACCCCACCAAGCAATTCTTCATCCATGGCAACGCGTCCGAGGTTTGCAGAGTTACTGGTTTTGCCGCAGAGGTGCCGTCATGGGTAAATCGCTGAAGGAACGCGCAACGGTCATCTGCCGTCTCGACGACAAGATCCTCTTCGTGCGCAAGGCCAAGTCCAAATGGAACCTGCCCGGCGGGCGCATCGAGCGTGATGAACGTCCGGGCCAGGCCGCCCTGCGCGAACTGAACGAGGAAACCGGTCTGCAAGCGGCGCAGCTCAGCTACCTCGCGCCGCTGGAGCTGTACCAGACGCTGCATTACGTGTTCGAGACGCCCATCGACCCGGCCCAGCAACCGGTACCGCTGAACGAAATCGCCGATTGCCGCTGGTTCGGTCCGGAAGAAGTAGAACGCCGCAAGATCAACAAGTCGGTGCGCCGCCTGCTGCGTACCTGCCTGTCCAGGGCGAGCTGAGCTCCGGCAACCAACTGAGGGGTGCAAGGCGCCGGTGCTTCGCGGTATCTTCGCGCCTTCCGAATGCCCTATCTGACAGGATTCTCCGCCCATGCGCCGCGTCACCCTGCTCTGCGCCACCCTTCTGTGCTCCGCCCCTGCCCTGGCCAAGGTCGAGGTACAGCCGGTGCAGCACAACAAGGTCGGACCGGTGCTGGCGGTGCGCATTTCCGAGGACATCGCGCCGGGGGACTACGAGCGTCTGCTCAAGGGCCTGATGGGCAATCCCGGCAAGTTCGCGCGCAAGGTGGCGCTGCTCGACAGCATCGGCGGCAGCGCCGCGGAGTCGATCAAGATGGGGCGCCTGCTGCGCGAGTCCGGCTTCGAGACCCTGGTGCCGACCAACAGCGTGTGCCAGGGCTCGTGCGTCTACCTGCTGGCCGCCGGCAAGCGCAAGACGGTGCGCGGTTACGTCGGCCTGCACCGCCCCTACTACCCCGCCGGCGACTCGTCCCTGGCCAGCGGTGCCTACAACGCCCGCAGCTACCTGCGCGACATGGATATCCCGCTCGTCCTGGCCGACGACATGCAGGAGATCGAACCGCAGAGAATGCGCGTGCTCTCGCCGCAGGAACTGGAGCGCTACAACCTGGGCGGTACGCCCCGCAACCTCAGCGCTCGCTGACGGAAACTCCCCGACTCCGCTCATGTTGGCCGGCCACTCGCGCAGGCAGACTCAGGCGTTCACGCCCATGGAATGCCGCAGCGCCATGCCCGGCTTGGGCAGATAGAAACGTATTGCGGGTATGCAGGTCCCGGCCGGATCAACGGATCAACGGATCGGCGCGACGGCCGCCCATTGATCAGCGTCCAGGTAGCCGAGCAGCTTGGGTGAGGTGCTGCCATCGCTGATGAGGAACAGCGACGACGCGTAGTCGGGCGTCGCCGGTTCGGCGATGCTGACGGTGGCCTCCAGATCCTCGATGCACTCGCTGTGGGTCACCAGGATCAGGTTGCGGTGGGGGAGCTTGTGTTGCCGGGCATCGTTGAGCATCGAACCCTTGCAGCTGGCCAGCCATTCCTGCTGCGCCGGCGCCTGGCCGAACATCGAGGCGGCGGTCTGTTCAGCGCGGATCTTCGGGCTGCTGAGGATGTCGCTGTCGGCAAGGCCGAGCACGCGGAAGTGTTCGCCCAGCTCATGGGCAGCGGCCCCGGCGCGAACGGTAATGCCCTCGGGCGAAGCCAGGCACGGAGAGCTGGAGCGGTCGCAACGCTCGGCGTGGCGCACCAGGACGATCAGGTCGCCCTTGCGCCAGTGCTCGCGCAGCGCGTCGAGGCTGGCCGGGTCATGCGCGATGTTCTCGGCGGCCGGCGGACGGATGAGCCAGAAGCCGCTGATCAGCCCCAGGACGAGCACCACGAGGGGCAGCACCAGCAAGCGCTTTGCGAGGAGTCGTCGCACGTTCCGGGCGAAGAGAGGCATTGAACATTCATTTCCGCTGGCTGGCATACAAGGCTGCGTCCCTGCCCACCCCGGCCATGCCCTGGGGCACACCGAGACCCGGCCCATCCTTGGGGCCTGCACCGCACTGCTCATCGACAGATGTCGGGCCGGGGGGAAACGTAGCGCCGGGCTTGTGAAGAAGGCGTCATGAATTGCTGAAGATGCCGTTACCAACCGCTATGCCGGCCAGAACGGCACGCGGACGCTGATGCGCGAGCGGGCGACCGCCCGTCGGCAAGGCGCGCAGGGAGAGTCGCGCTGTCGCCCGGCGACATGCGGGCGGACACGGGAGTACGGTATAAACAAGGCACTTTGCTATCAGGCAGCGCAGATACCCATGCAGTACGACGCCCCCACCGACAGCGCGGTTTACAAGACATTGCTCGAATCGACCCGGGCCATTCCCTGGAAGATCGACTGGAAGACCATGACCTTCGCCTACATCGGCCCGCAGATCGAAGCGCTGCTGGGCTGGAGCCAGTCCAGCTGGGTCAGCGCCAACGACTGGGCCGAGCGCATGCACCCCGAGGACCGCGAGCGGGTCGTGGGCTTCTGCGTGTCGCAGTCGCGCGAAGGCACCGACCACGAGGCCGACTACCGCGCCCTCACCGCCGCTGGCGACTACGTGTGGATTCGCGACGTGGTGCACGTGGTGCGCGACGACAACGGCGAGGTGGATTCGCTGGTCGGCTTCATGTTCGACATCAGCGAGCGCAAGCGAGCCGAGGAACAGCTGATCATGCTCCAGCGCCAGTTGGAGGAATACTCCTACAAGGACGGCCTGACCGGCGTGGCCAACCGGCGCATGTTCGACTCGGTGCTGGAAACCGAATGGGCCAGCGCCCAGCGCAGCGGCCAGCCGCTGTCGCTGATCCTCCTGGATATCGACTACTTCAAGCAGTACAACGACCATTACGGCCACGTCCAGGGCGACGACTGCCTGCGCAGCGTCGGCAAGGCACTGGCCGGCGCGCTGCACCGACCGCGCGACTTCATCGCCCGCTTTGGCGGTGAGGAGTTCGTCCTGGTGCTGCCGGAAACCGATAGCGAGGCGGCCAGCCAGATCGCCGAACGCTGCCGCCGCGTCATCCGCGAGCAGCGCATCGCCCATGAACAATCCCGTGTCGCGCCGTTGCTGACCATCAGCCTCGGCGTCGGTACCGCTGTGCCCCACACGGGCGATCGTCCGCTGGACTTCGTAGCGGCAGTGGACCGGCTGCTCTACCAGGCCAAGCAGGGCGGCCGCAATCGACTGGTGGCGGCGCAATGGGCACGGGGCGAGGATCTGAGGTTGGACGGCACACGCTGATACCCGGCGCTGCGACGTCCTGACTCGACGACCTGCGCCGACAGTCGCGCCCGGGCTGTCTAAGCTCTAACCCACGCGCGCGTGCCGGCGGCAGGCAGCGAAGTTCGTTAGCGGACTTCTGCCTTCGCGCCAACCTGGCGGTGGGACTGGCCCCGGAGCCGGCATAGCGTAGAGCCGACCCCGTAACCAGGACCCCTGACCATGCACGATATCGACCCCGTGGAAACCCAGGAATGGCTGGACGCGCTGGAATCCGTACTGGAAAAGGAAGGTGAAGACCGCGCCCGCTACCTGATGACCCGCCTCGGCGAGCTGGCCAGCCGCACCGGCACCCAACTGCCCTACGCCATCACCACCCCCTATCGCAACACCATCCCGGCCGGGCACGAGGCGCGCATGCCCGGCGACCTGTTCATGGAGCGCCGCATCCGTTCGCTGGTGCGCTGGAATGCCCTGGCCATGGTGATGCGCGCCAACCACAAGGACCCGTCGCTGGGCGGCCACATCTCCACCTTCGCCTCCTCGGCGACCCTCTATGACATCGGCTTCAACTACTTCTTCAACGGTCCCACCGAGGAGCACGCCGGAGACCTGATCTACTTCCAGGGCCACGCCTCACCGGGCATCTACGCCCGCGCCTACATCGAGGGGCTGGTCAGCGACGAGCAACTGGTGAACTTCCGCCAGGAGGTGGACGGCAAGGGCCTCTCCTCCTACCCGCACCCGCGCCTGATGTCGCACTTCTGGCAGTTCCCCACGGTGTCCATGGGACTGGGACCGATCCAGGCGATCTACCAGGCGCGCTTCATGAAGTACCTGGAAAGCCGCGGCTTCATTCCCGCCGGCAAGCAGAAGGTCTGGTGCTTCCTGGGCGACGGCGAAACCGACGAACCCGAATCCCTCGGCGCGATCTCCCTGGCCGGGCGCGAGAAGCTCGACAACCTGATCTTCGTGGTGAACTGCAACCTGCAGCGCCTGGACGGCCCGGTGCGCGGCAACGGCAAGATCATCCAGGAGCTGGAAGGCGTGTTCCGTGGCGCCAACTGGAACGTGATCAAGGTGATCTGGGGCCGCTTCTGGGACCCGCTGTTCGCCAAGGACCACGCCGGCCTGCTGCAGGCGCGGATGGACGAGGCGGTGGACGGCGACTACCAGAACTACAAGGCCAAGGACGGGGCCTACGTCCGCGAGCATTTCTTCGGTGCACGGCCGGAGCTGCTGGAGATGGTCAAGGACCTCTCCGACGAGGAAATCTGGAAGCTCAACCGGGGCGGCCATGACCCGTACAAGGTCTACGCCGCCTACCACGCGGCGGTGAACCACAAGGGCCAACCCAGTGTGGTGCTGGCCAAGACCATCAAGGGCTACGGCACCGGCACGGGCGAGGCGAAGAACATCGCCCACAACATCCACGAGATCGACGTCGACAGCCTGCGCGCCTTCCGCGACCGCTTCGACATCCCGATCCGCGACGACGACCTCGCCAAGCTGCCCTTCTACCGCCCCGAGGAAGGCAGCGCCGAAGCGCGCTACCTGAAGGAGCGGCGCACGACCCTCGGCGGCTTCATGCCCCACCGCCACGGCAATAGCCAGCGCATTCCGACTCCGCCACTCGACACCCTCAAGGCCATGCTCGACAGCACCGGCGACCGCGAAATTTCCACCACCATGGCCTTCGTGCGGATCATCTCGCAGCTGGTCAAGGACAAGGAGCTGGGCCCGCGCATCGTGCCCATCATCCCCGACGAGGCGCGCACCTTCGGCATGGAAGGCATGTTCCGCCAGCTCGGCATCTACTCCTCGGTGGGCCAGCTCTACGAACCGGTCGACAAGGAACAGCTGATGTTCTATCGCGAGGACAAGAAGGGCCAGATCCTCGAAGAAGGCATCACCGAGGCCGGCGCCATGTCCTCCTTCATCGCCGCCGGCACCGCCTACAGCAACTACCGCCAGCCGATGCTGCCGTTCTACATCTTCTATTCGATGTTCGGCTTCCAACGCATCGGCGACCTGGCCTGGGCCGCCGGCGACAGCCTGACCCGCGGCTTCCTGCTCGGCGGCACCGCCGGACGCACCACCCTGAACGGCGAAGGCCTGCAGCACGAAGACGGTCACAGCCACGTGCTGGCCTCGGTGGTCCCCAACTGCCGCACCTACGACCCGACCTACTCCTACGAGCTGGCGGTGATCATCCAGGAAGGCGTGCGGCAGATGATGGAAGAGCAGCAGGACGTCTTCTACTACATCACCGTGATGAACGAGAACTACCCCCACCCGGCGCTGCCCGAAGGCGCCGCGGCCGGAATCATCAAGGGCATGTACCTGCTCGACGAGGACCGTCGATCGGCCGCTCACCACGTGCAGTTGCTCGGCTCCGGGACCATCCTGCGCGAGGTCGAGGCAGCAGCGAAGATCCTGCGCGAGGACTTCGGCATCGGCGCCGACGTCTGGTCGGTGCCCAGCTTCAACGAACTGCGCCGCGACGGCCTGGCGGTGGAACGCTGGAACCGCCTGCATCCGGGCCAGAAGCCCAGGTCCAGCTATGTCGAGGAATGCCTGGGCGGGCGCCGGGGGCCGGTGATCGCCTCCACCGACTACATGAAGGTCTACGCCGAGCAGATCCGCCAGTGGGTGCCGAGCAAGGAGTACAAGGTGCTGGGCACCGACGGCTTCGGCCGCAGCGATACCCGCGCCAAGCTCCGCCACTTCTTCGAGGTGGACCGTCACTGGGTGGTGCTGGCCGCCCTGGAAGCCCTGGCCGACCGTGGCGACATCGAACCCAAGGTGGTGGCCGAGGCCATCGCCAGGTTCGGTCTCGATCCCGAGAAACCCAATCCGCTGGACTGCTGAGGAGAGGCACAGTGAGCGAGACTATTCGCGTACCCGACATCGGCAACGGCCAGGGTGAGGTCATCGAACTGCTGGTCAAGGTCGGCGACCGCGTGGAAGCCGAACAGAGCCTGCTGACCCTGGAGTCCGACAAGGCCAGCATGGAAATCCCCTGCCCCCGCGCCGGCGTGGTGAAAGCCATCAAGGTGAAGGTCGGCGACACTCTCAAGGAAGGCGATGACATCCTCGAACTGGAGGCCGAAGGCGGCGCCGCCGAGACCAGGGCCGAGGAACCGGTCAAGCCCGTGGCTGAAGAACCCAAGCCCGCTGCCACAGCGGCGCCGCAACCTGCCCCTTCGGGCGGTGGCGGCGTGGAAACCATCAAGGTGCCGGACATCGGCAACGGCCAAGGCGAGATCATCGAGCTGATGGTCAAGGTCGGCGACAGCATCGCCGCCGACCAGAGCCTGCTGACGCTGGAATCCGACAAGGCCAGCATGGAAATCCCCGCGCCGAAAGCCGGCGTGGTGAAAGCGATCAAGGTGAAGGTCGGCGACACCCTCAAGGAAGGCGACGACATCCTCGAACTGGAAACCGAAGGCGGCGCGTCGGCCGCCAGCGCACCACCCGCCTCCGCCCCGGCGCCGGCAGAAAAACCCGCCGCGCCCGCTGCCGCAACGACTCCGGTCTCCGCCAGTGGCGGCGTGGAAACCATCCGAGTGCCGGATATCGGCAATGGCGAAGGCCAGGTCATCGAACTGATGATCAAGGTCGGCGACAGCATCGCCGCCGACCAGAGCCTGCTGACGCTGGAGTCGGACAAAGCCAGCATGGAGATTCCCGCGCCCAGGGCCGGCGTGGTGAAGGCGATCAAGGTGAAGATCGGCGACACCCTCAAGGAAGGCGATGAAATCCTTGAGCTGGAAGTCGCCGGCAGCACCGCGCCAGCCCAGGCTCCAGCACCGAGCGCCGAGAAACCGGCCGCCCCGCAGAAAGCCGAGCCGCCCAGGGCGCCCGACGTTGCCCCGGTCGGAGCCCCCAGCCGCGACGGCGCCAAGGTCCACGCCGGCCCCGCCGTGCGTATGGTCGCCCGCGAGTTCGGCGTCGAACTGGCACAGGTGAAGGGCACCGGCCCGAAAGGCCGCATCCTCAAGGAAGACGTGCAATTGTTCGTCAAGGAACAGTTGCAGCGCAGCAAATCGGCCCCCGCTGGTGCTACCGGCGGCGCGGGCATTCCGCCAATTCCGGAAGTGGACTTCAGCAAGTTTGGCGACGTGGAAGAAGTCGCCATGACCCGCCTGATGCAGGTCGGCGCCGCCAACCTGCACCGCAGCTGGCTGAACGTGCCGCACGTGACCCAGTTCGAGTCGGCCGATATCACCGAAGCGGAAGCCTTCCGCATCGCGCAGAAGGCTGCAGCGGAAAAGGCGGGAACCAAACTGACCATCCTGCCGATCCTGCTGAAAACCTGTGCTCATCTGCTGCGCGAGCTGCCGGACTTCAACAGCTCGCTGGCCCCCAGCGGCAAGGCGCTGATCCGCAAGAAGTACGTGCACATCGGCTTCGCCGTGGACACGCCGGATGGCCTGCTGGTGCCGGTGATCCGCGATGTCGACCGCAAGGGCCTGCTGCAACTGGCCATCGAAGCCGCCGAACTGGCCGAGAAAGCGCGCACCAAGAAGCTCTCCGCCGACGCCATGCAGGGCGCCTGCTTCACCATCTCCAGCCTGGGGCATATCGGCGGCACCGGCTTCACGCCCATCGTCAACGCCCCGGAAGTGGCGATCCTCGGCGTGAGCAAGGCGACCATGCAGCCGGTCTGGGATGGCAAGGCCTTCCAGCCGAGGCTAATGCTGCCGCTGTCGCTGTCCTACGACCACCGGGTGATCAATGGCGCGGCGGCAGCGCGGTTTACCAGACGATTGGGCGAGTTGCTGGGGGATATTCGCAGTTTGTTGCTATAGCGCTCGTCCCGGCGCTGTTCGCGAGCAAGCTCGCTCCTACACAAGCGGACCCACCGCGCAACGATGCGCTCGAGAGTAGGCTTTCGTAGGAGCAACTGTCTTGTCCCGGCTGAATCTGTGCCAGGGCTTTCCCCCTCACCCCAGCCCTCTCCCTCAGGGAGAGGGAGCCAGATCGTGCCGGCTGACAGAGTGGTTTCATCCTGCTCCGGACGGTCCCCTCTCCCCCTGGGAGAGGGTTACGGTGAGGGCCGACCCGAGCGCAGATGCATCTCGTAGGAGCGGACCCTGTCCGTGATCGGACTCCCGGCAGCGCCGGACTTGGGCGGTTCGCGAGCACGCTCGCTCCTACAGCAAGCGCATACGACCAGCTCTTCGTAGGACCGAGGGGGACGCCCAGTCCTTGCTCGCGAAGCCGTTACATCCGATCCAGCGGAATCCGCAGATAGCGCACGCCGTTGGCTTCCGCTTCCGGCAAAGCTCCACCGCGCATGTTCACCTGGATCGACGGCCAGATCAGCGCTGGCGCGTGGAGCGTCGCATCGCGCTGCTGGCGCATGCTGACGAAGCTCTCCTCGTCCACGCCGTCATGCACGTGCACGTTGTTCTGGCGCTGCCGTGCGACGGTGGTCTGGTGCTCATGCTCCTCCCGATGCGCCGACAGGTAGTCGTGGCACATGAACAGCCGGGTGTCGGCGGGCAACGCGAACAGCCGCTGGATGGAGCGGTACAACTGGCGCGCATCGCCGCCGGGGAAATCGCAGCGGGCGGTGCCGTAGTCGGGCATGAACAGGGTGTCGCCGACGAAGGCGGCATCGCCGATCCGATAGGTCATGCACGCCGGCGTGTGACCCGGCGTGTGCAGCGCCTCGGCCTCCAGTTCGCCGATGAAGAAGCGTTCGCCATCGCTGAACAGGTGATCGAACTGGCTGCCGTCGCAGGGAAACTCCACGCCCAGGTTGAGCAGCCCGGCGAAGGTTCGCTGCACCTGGGAGGTGTTGGAGCCGATGGCCATCCGGCCGCCCAGTTCGCCCTTGAGCCAGGCCGAGGCGGACAGGTGATCGGCGTGCAGGTGGGTCTCCAGCAGCCACTCCAGCGTCAGGCCCTGTTCGCGCACGTAGTCGCGGATGCTCCGGGCATTGGCGTAGCCGATGCGCCCGGCGGCGGCGTCGTAGTCGAGCACCGGGTCGATGATGGCGCAGCGCCCGGTGCCGGAGTCGGCCACCACATAGCTGTAGGTGGACGTCGCAGGATCGAAGAAAGGTTGGATAGTGGCGCTCATGCGGGTCTCCTCTTCGCGTCACGTTGCCATTCGTAGCCGGCATGCAGCCCCATGCCCACCAGCATGGCCAGGCAGAACAGCGCGCCCTGCCAGTAGCCGGCGGCGAAGGTCACCAGGGCCGGCCCCGGGCAGATGCCGGCGATGCCCCAGCCCACGCCGAACAACAGGCTGCCGCCGACCAGTTGGCCATCCAGGTCGCGACGCCTGGGTAACTGCATGGCGCCGCCCAGCAGCGCCCGATCATGCCGCCGCGCCCAGGCGAAGAACGGCAACGCCGTGCCGATGGCGGCGACCATCACCAGCGCCAGCGACGGGTCCCAGTGTCCGGCGAGATCGAGGAAGCCCAGCACCTTCGCCGGGTTTGCCATGCCCGCCAGCAGCAGGCCGATGCCGAACAGCAGTCCGGCCAGAAACGCGACGATCTTGCCCATGTTTCAGGCTCCCAGCAGGTGACGCAGGACGAATACGGTGATGAAGCCGGTGGCCATGAAACACAGCGTCGCCACCAGGGAACGGCCGGACAGCCGCGACAGGCCGCAGACGCCGTGCCCGCTGGTGCAGCCGGAACCGAAACGGCTGCCGACCCCGACCAGCAGCCCAGCCAGCAGCAGGGTCGTCCAACCCGCCTCGAAACGGATCTCCGGCAGCGGCCGCAGCACCGCCCACAGCAGGGGCGCCACCAGCAGGCCAAGCAGGAACAGCGGCCCCTCGCCGCCCCACGCGGCGCGTTTGAACAGGCCTCCGAGCAGACCGCTGATACCGGCGATGCGCCCGTCGAGCACGGCGAAGAGCCCCGCCGACAGTCCGATCAGCGCGCCCCCGGCCAGGGCACTCCAGGGTGTGAAGTTGCTCCAGTCGATCACTTCGCGTCCTCCGCGCAGAACAGCCGATACAGGGTCTCGATCACCGCCAGTGCCTGCTGGCTGGCGATGCGGTAGTAGACCTGCTTGCCCTCGCGACGGGTTTCCACCAGCGCCTCGCGGCGCAGCACCGCCAGTTGTTGCGACAAGGTCGGCTGGGCGATGCCGGTGCAGGCTTCCAGCTCCCCGACGTTCATTTCGCCCTGGGCCAGTTGGCAGAGCAGCATCAGGCGATCCGCATTGGCCAGGGCCTTGAGCAACTGGCAGGCGGATTCGGCGGACTGGTGCAGACGCTGGGCGTCGGCGGGGTCGAGCGTGGTAGCGGTCATGGCAACGATCTACAAATAAACAATCTATATTTTTATAGATTGTTTTACATGCCCTGGCCAGCCCCGCAACGTCCTGTCAGATCAACGGCTTCTCGTAGCGCCAGGCATCGGCGCCATCAGCGTAATAACCCGCCGTGCGCCCGAAACGCCGATACCCGCGCCGCTCGTAAAGACCGATGGCAACGGCGTTGTCGACCCGTACCTCGAGCCGCAATACGGCGCAGCCACGGCTCGCGGCACGCCGCTCCACCTGCTCCAGCAACCCGCTGCCCAGGCCCTGCCCGCGCGCCTGCGAGGAAATTGCCAGGGAATACAGACGCGCCACGCTTGAGCCCTGCCGATACAGCAGCAAGGCATAGCCCAGCAGCTCACCCTCTCCGTCGGCGACCACCAGTTCTGCGCTCGCTGCGCCGATCAACCGGCGGAAGCTGCGCACGCTCAGGCGGTCCTGCTCGAACGTGCATTCTTCCAGTTGCCGCAACCTTGGCAAATCGGCCTGTGTGGCAAGGCGATATAATAGCGACATGGACTCTCCGTAAAACTTTCGTAATGAACCGGGACATTTCCAGAAGTTGATGCTTAATAGAGTCACGGCAACTTCCAGACAGGTCCGTTAACAATGTCTTCGCTACACACCAACTTCCAGCAAAAGTTCAATTCAAGTGCCCTCTCGGTCATCGCCGATGCCACTGCAGAGCCGCCTTCAGCACGCAATTCAAGCCAGATACTGATCATCGTCGAGCGCAAGGAAGACTGGGCTTCCTATATTCCCAGCGAAGATATGTTGAGCGCTCGCGAATACCTTGAAGATTCGCATCAGTTCGAACAAGGCAAGCGTATTCAAGTGATCAACTTGTGCCGCAACTATAAATATCTCGGTCATGGTTATTATTGTTCGTTGCTGGCCGAAGCTCGCGGCCATAAAGTGATTCCCTCGGTGCGCACCCTGAGCGAACTGGCGAAGAAATCGCTCTACGGGCTGGCCCTGGACGACCTGGAAAAGTCCCTGGAAAAAGCCCTCGCCCAGCATCCCTGCGCCAGCACCGACGGCTTCACCCTCAGTCTGTACTTCGGCCGTACTGACCTGGAGCCGCTGCAGGAGATCGCCCGCCAGCTGTTCGAGGCCTTCCCCTGCCCCATCCTGCTGGTGGATTTTCGCCGTACCGATGCCTGGCACATCGCGGGCATCCGCGCCGGCGCCCTGCACAAGCTGCGGGGCAGCCAGGAAGACGCCTTCGCCGATGCCCTTGACGGCTTCAGCCGGCGCATCTGGCGCCAACCCAACTCGCGGCGCCTGGCGCGCTATGACATGGCGATCCTGCACAACCCGGCGGAAACCCTGCCGCCGTCCAACGCCCTCGCGCTGGAGAACTTCATCCGCGTCGGCGGCAAGCTGGGCATCGACATCGAGCTGATCGAGAAGAAGGACTACGCCCGCCTGGCCGAGTACGACGCCCTGCTGATCCGAGAGACCACCCACGTCGACGACCACACCTACCGCTTCGCCAAGAAGGCCGAGAGCGAGGGGCTGATCGTGATGGACGATCCCACCTCGATCCTGCGCTGCACCAACAAGGTCTACCTCACCGACCTGCTGCGCAGCCACGGCCTGGGCATGCCGGATACGGAAATCCTCTACAAGGACAACCCGCAGGAACTGGAGCGCGTCGGGCAGCGCCTGGGCTTTCCGCTGGTGCTGAAGATCCCCGACGGCTGCTTCTCCCGCGGCGTGTACAAGGTGGAGAACGTCCAGCAGCTGCACAGCGTCAGCACGGAACTGTTCGAGCACTCGGTGCTGCTGCTCGCCCAGGAGTTTCTCTACACCGACTACGACTGGCGCATCGGCATCCTCAACCGCAAGCCGATCTATGCCTGCCAGTACTTCATGTCGCGCGGGCACTGGCAGATCGTCAATCACAAGGCCGGCGGCGAGGTGATCGGCGAATGCCGCACGCTGCCGGTGCAGGACGCGCCGCGCGCGGTGGTGGAGTTGGCGCAGAAGACCGCCAGCCTGATCGGAGACGGCCTCTACGGGGTGGACCTCAAGGAGGTCGGCGGCGAGGTGGTGGTGATCGAAGTGAACGACAACCCCAACCTCGACGCCGGCATCGAGGACGCCTGCCTCAGGGACGATCTCTACCGCCAGGTGCTGGAAGAGTTCATCCGCCGCCTGGAGCTCAAGCGGCGCGGCCAGGCGCGCTGACCCCGTCGTTCAAGGAGACACACTCATGGAACCCCTGCACATCGGCCTGACCATCCTCATCGCCATCGTGGTGTTCGGCACCGCGATCAACTACTTCGACCACCGCATGAAGCCACGGGAGGTCCGCGAACAGGAGCGGCGCAAAAATCAGCCGAAGCGCACGCAATAGATCGGCGGCAGGTTGGCCGACAGGCACTGCCAATGGTCGCCGCCGTTCTCCGACAGCCACAGGCCGCCGGTGGTGGAACCCATCGCCACACAGGTGCCCTCGTCGTCCACCGCCAGGCCGTGGCGATACACCAGGTCAAAGGCCGGGCCCTGCGGCAGACCGCTGTCCAGCACCTCGAAGCTGGCACCACCATCGCGGGTGCGGGTGACCACGAAGCGGCCGTCCACCGGCACCCGGCAGACATCCTGCACCGCCGGCACGAACCAGGCGGTATCCGGTTGGGTCGGGTGCACCGCCACGGCGAAACCGAAGCTGGAAGGTTCGGCCTGCACGTCGTGCCAGCGCGCGCCACCATCGGTGGAGGTGAAGATGCCATTGTGGTGCTGCACCCACAGGCGGTCCGGTTGTGCCGGGCACTGCACCAGGCGGTGCGGGTCCTGGATGGCGCCGTCCTCGCGCAGCTCCGGCGGCATGTAGTCGGCGTACATGCCCACCGTGGTGTTGCGCCAGCTGGCGCCACCGTCGTCGCTCTGCCAGACGCCGCCGCAGGACACGCCGACCGTCAGGTGCCGGCTATCGCGCGGGTCGACGCTGACCGAATGGATGCCCGGCCAGTCGTAGCCACCGCCGAACCAGCGGGCGCGCTCGGGGCGGTCCCACAATGGGCGGTTCAGCTCCCAGCTGTCGCCGCCATCCGCGCTGCGGAACAGTCCGCCGGGAATGGTCCCGGCCCAGAGCACGCCCGGCTCGCTGGCGCCACCGGTTTCCAGGCACCAGATCTGCTGCAGGGTCCAGGGCGCGGGGGGAGCGTCGCCCTCCTTCGGCGTTGGCAGCGGGTCGGGCTGCGGCGGGTAGACCGGTACGGCGACTTCCTGCCAGTCCTCGCCGGGCCGCTGGCGCCACAGCTTGCAGCCGAAGTGACCGAGGTTGAGCGCGGCATACAGGGTGTCATCGCGGGGGTCGGCCAGCACCACGCTCAGGGGCTCGCCCAGGAACTCGCGACGCGTTTCCTGCCAGCCATTCACGTCACGCTGAAAGGTGAACAACCCCTTGCGGGTCGCCACCAGCAATCGATCATCCATAGCCGCCTCCTCAGCCGCCGCTCAGGGCCTGCACCACATAGACCTCGCTATCCGCCGCCAGCGCATCGCTCAGGCGGGCGCGATCGCGCAGGCGCAGGCCGTCGATGAAGATCGTCAGGTGCCGGCGCAGCCCGCCCTGGTCGTCCAGCAGGTAGCCGCGCAGGGCCGGCGCCTCGGCGAATACCATCTCCAGCGCCGCCTTCAGCGTCGGCGCCGACAGCTCGCGCTCCTCCAGCGCAACGTGGCGCTGGATCGAGGGGGCGAAGACGATACGGCACATGGGCGAGCCCGGTCCTGACGAAAGATGTTCCCAGTGTAGGGGAGGCTCGATTTCCCATCGACGCACGCGACCGGCTGCATTCAATCATCCGTAGCGCCTCTGGATCGGCGCTCCCGGTGCCAGACCCAGGCATTCAGTTTCGATTTTTAAAATCCAAGCATCTTGAAAATCACATTTAATAAACGCATGAGCCTGTGCGAGGCTGATTGCATCGTCAGCCATCCCGCCCAACATGCACCTGCTCGTTTCGCCCGCACCGCTGGATACCGTCGCCGCCCTCAAGGCCGGCAACGCTACCCGTCTGCCGCGCAAACATGCCCGTTGGCTCGAACTGCAACCGCTGACCCTGCCTCTCGAACTGGCCTTCTGGGCGCTCTGGCACTGCCGCCACGCGCGTCCACCGGATAGCGCCAGCCGCTGACGGGCCACCGCGCCCGGACTCCATCGACGGAACTACGCTCAAGGATGGCCACGCCCTCCTCGAACAAGACGTAGCCCGTTGCATCGCTTGCCCGCCTTTATCCCCGCACACCTGGTGCGGCCCTGGCCTGCAGGTCGTCAGCGCATCCGGCTGGATGCTATCGAGAGCCCCATGAATTTCGCCTCCGTGCAAGAAGCCCAGGATTTCCTGGCCCAGAACCCCGACATCGAAATGGTCGAGCTGTTCATCCTCGACGCCAACGGCGTGCCGCGCGGCAAGCTGCTGCACCGCGAGGAACTGCTCGCCGTGTACCAGTCCGGCCGGCCGCTGCCCAGCACCATCCTCGGCCTCACGATCCATGGCGAGGATGTGGAGGATTCCGGGCTGGTCTGGGACGTCGGCGACATCGACTGCCGCGCCTATCCGCTGGCCGGCAGCCTGGTGCGCCTGCCCTGGCGGCAGATTCCCACGGCGGCGGTGCAGGTCAGCATGCACCCCGAGGAAGGCAAGCCGGCGGACATCGCCGACCCGCGCCACGTGCTGATCCATGTGATCGACGGCCTCAAGGCCGCCGGCTACCACCCGGTGATGGCCTGCGAGTTGGAGTTCTACCTGCTGGACGCCAAGCGCGACGCCAACGGCCGCCCCCAACCGGCGCTGGACGCCGACGGCGGCCGCCCGCGCGCCACCCAGGTCTATGGCCTGCGCGAGCTGGAGCAGATCGAGCCGTTCCTCGCCGACCTCTATGCCGCCTGCAAGGCCCAGGGTATCCCGGCGCGCACGGCGATTTCCGAGTACGCGCCGGGCCAGGTGGAGATCACCCTGGAGCACGGCGACGCCCTCACCGCCATGGACCAGGCCGTGCGCTACAAGCGCCTGGTCAAAGGCGTGGCGCACAAGCACGGCATGCAGGCCTGCTTCATGGCCAAGCCGTTCGACGACCTGGCCGGCACCGGCATGCACATGCATGTTTCCCTGGCCGATGCCGAAGGCAACAACCTGTTCGCCAGCGAAGACCCGGCCGGCACCCCGCTGCTGCGCCAATCCGTGGGCGGCATGCTGAAGAGCCTGCTCGACTCGCTGCTGCTGTTCTGCCCCAACGCCAACTCCTACCGCCGTTTCCAGGCCAACAGCTATGCGCCGCTGGCGCCGACCTGGGGCTGCGACAACCGTACCGTCAGCCTGCGCGTACCGGGCGGCCCGGCGCATACCCGGCATGTGGAGCACCGCATCTGCGGCGCCGATGCGAACCCCTACCTGGCGGCCGCCGCCATTCTCGCCGGCATTCATCGTGGCATCAGCGAGGCCATCGATCCGGGTGCGCCGGTGGAAGGCAACGGCTATGCCCAGGCCAAGGAGCTGCTGCCCACCGACTGGCTCACCTCGCTACGCGCGCTGGAGCGCTCCAGCTGGGCGCGGGATGCGCTGGGGCATGAGTTCCTCGGCGTCTACCTGAAGGTCAAGCAGGCCGAATACCGCCAGTTCATGGGCGAGGTCGGCGAGCAGGATTGGCGCTGGTATCTGACGCAGGCGTGAGGGCTGTGCTGGAAGACTTGAATAGCCCCTCTCCCCAGCCCTTTCCCTGAAGGGAGAGGGAGTATCCGTGCCGCGATAGCGTCTGCATCACTTGATGCGATAAAGCTGCCGGCAAACGACGACTTAACCTCTCGCTCCGAACAGTCCCCTCTCCCTTCAGGGAGAGGGTTAGGGAGAGGGAAAGGAACAACAAGGAAACACGAAAAATGAACGCCGCACTGAACCCCGCCACCCCCGCCCCCGAGCGCGCGAAGTCCTACTACTCCGCCAGCCTCAACGAGGAAACCCACTACCCCACGTTGCAAGGCGAGGTGAACGTCGACATCGCCATCATCGGCGGCGGCTTCACCGGCGTCGCCACCGCCGTGGAGCTGGCCGAGCGTGGCTACAAGGTGGCCATCGTCGAGACCAACAAGGTCGGCTGGGGCGCCAGCGGGCGCAACGGCGGACAGGTCACGGGCAGCCTCTCGGGCGATGCCGCCATGAGCAAGCAGATGCGCCAGTGGCTGGGCGACGACGTCGACGACTTCATCTGGCACCTGCGCTGGCGCGGCCACGAGATCATCAAGAGCCGCGTGGAGAAATACGGCATCCAGTGCGACCTGAAATTCGGCCACCTGCACGCGGCCATGAAGCCCTCGCACATGGACGAACTGAAAGCTTCCTATGAAGAAGCCAAGCGCCGTGGCATGGGCGACGAGATCAGCCTGCTGGACGGCGCCGGCGTGCGTGCGCACCTGGAGTCCGATCTCTACTGCGGCGCCATCAAGAACACCCGCAACATGCACCTGCACCCGCTCAACCTGTGCATCGGCGAGGCCAAGGCCGCCGCCAGCCTGGGCGCGCTGATCTTCGAGCATTCCGAGGTGCTGGACATCATCCACGGCCCACGTCCGGCGGTGGTCACCTCGGGCGGGCGGATCAACGCCGCACAGGTGATGCTGGCCGGCGACGTCTACCACAAGCTCGAACGCAAGCAGCTCAAGGGCATGATCTTCCCTGCCATGGGCGGCATCGTCACCACCAAGCCGCTGGGCGAACTGGCCAAGCGCATCAACCCGCAGGACCTGGCCGTCTACGACTGCCGCTTCGTGCTCGACTACTACCGCATGACCGGCGACGGCCGCCTGCTGTTCGGCGGCGGCGCCAACTACTCCGGTCGCGACTCCCGCGACATCGCCGGTGAACTGCGCCCGTGCATCGAGCGCACCTTCCCGGCGCTCAAGGGCGTGGACATCGAGTTCCAGTGGAGCTGCGCCATGGGCATCGTGATGAATCGCATCCCGCAGTTGGGCAAGCTGTCGGAGAACGTCTGGTACTGCCAGGGCTACTCCGGCCACGGTGTGGCCACCACCCACATCATGGGCGAGATCATGGCCACGGCGATGACCGGCGACCTGGAGAAGTTCGACACCTTCGCCCAGTGCAAGCACATCCGCGTGCCCATGGGCGACGTGTTCGGCAACCCGATGCTGGCGGCGGGGATGTGGTACTACCAGATGATGGAGAAGTTGCGCTGATTGGCTGATCCCGCTCCTACAGAATGACTCCGCGTGACCCGCTGACGTAGGAGCGGACTCCGTCCGCGATGCTCTTGCTTTTCGTTGGGCGAACAACGCCTGAGGCGTTATCCGCCGCTTACGGGGTTGGGTGTTTCTGCGCCGCTTCGGCGTGTGCTGATAGATTTTGTTTCGCCCCCTCGGGCGACCTACTTTGCCAAACGACGCAAAGTAGGCAAAAGTCTCTGCCCCATCATCCGGCCCCGGCTTCGCCGGGGTTCCCTCGTTACATCGAAGTTTCAGGGGCCCGCCGCGAAGGGCCATCCCTGGCCCATCGCGGCTCTCGCGGCATCCATGCCGCTCAACCCCTGAAACTCCGACTCCACTCGGCCTCCTGAAGGGGCGCCCCGGCGCGCGCGGAAATTTCTCTGGAAGCCCTCAAGAGCTGAAGCCAGAGCGGAAGGGCTCTCGTAGGAGCGGACCTTGTCCGCGAAATCCATCGCGGCGGAATTCATCAAAGCAGACCGGCTCCTGAGTATTGCGCCAGCGCGCCACCTCTCCCCCCGTACCCGCCCCCACTCGACACCACCGCCCCACTCAGGGATAAAGGCCTCACTTCGCCGTTTGGAGTGAGCCATGCGTTTCCCCTCGATGACCGCCCTGCGCGTGCTCGACGCCGTCGCCCGCCTGGGCAGCCTGTCGGGCGCTGCCAGCGAGCTGAGCCTGACCCGCAGCGCCGTCAGCCACCAGCTGCACAGCCTGGAAGACTGCCTGGGCATTGCCCTCACCGAACGGGTCGGCCGCGGTATCGCGCTGACCTACCACGGCGAATGCTTCGCCCGTGAAACCCAGCGCGCCCTGGCGATCCTCAACGAGGCGCGGCGCTTCGCCAATGCCGAGGAAGTCTCCGGCCGCCTGTGCGTGAGCTGCACGCCCGGCTTCGCCACCTACTGGCTATGCCACCAGATCGGCAAATTCCAGCGCGCCCACCCACAGGTGGAGCTGAACCTGGTCTCGCCACGGATTCCCGACGACGTCAGCAACCGCGACGTCGACCTGTTCATCGCCTACGGCGTGGGCGACTGGACGGACCTGCACGTCGACCTGATCGCCACCCTCGACACCTTCCCGGTATGCAGCCCGTCGCTGCTCAATTCCATTGGTGGCCTGGACTCGCCGGAAGACCTCGCCAGCCTGCCCTTCCTGCACATGGTCGACCACTCGGACTGGCTGCTCTGGACAGCGGCGGCCGGGGTAAAGGACCTCAACGTGCGCAACGGCATCGTCTTCTCCGACGCGCACCTGGTGCAGTCGGCGGCCATCGCCGGGCAAGGCGTGGCGATGGGGGATGCGCTGGTCAGCGGCGACGCCATGGCCAAGGGGCAGTTGGTGCGCCTGTTCAACGTCGCCATCGAACCGCCCAACCGTTACTACTTCGTCACCGACCCGGCGAAGTCCGAACGCCCCGACATACGGGCCTTCAAGGCCTGGATGAAGGCCGAACTGCGCATGTCCGAACAGTTCCGCCAGGGCGGTCGCAACGCGCTGATTGGTGAATGATTTCGAACAATAAGGGCGAAAAAACGCGATTGAAGCGGAGAGAGATTTAACAATACTGCATTAAAAAAAGGCTGCCGATTTTTACCCTGATCGTCGGTGGTCGCTTCGAACAAGAACAAGAAATCGAGGTAAGTGCAGTGGAGCGACAGCCCCAACTTCGTGCCATGGGCATCGGCAAGAGCTACGGCAGTTTCAACGCGCTGGACTCAGTGTCCATCGATATCCAGCAAGGCGAGTTCCTCACCCTCCTCGGCCCGTCCGGCTCGGGCAAGACCACCTTCCTGATGATCCTCGCCGGCTTCCAGGACCCGTCCCGCGGCAAGCTGGAAGAAGGCGGCATCGACATCACCAAACGCCCCGCCGAAAAGCGCAACTTTGGCATGGTGTTCCAGGGCTACGCCCTGTTCCCGCACATGAGCATCGAGGACAACGTCGCCTTCCCGCTGAAGATTCGCGGCGTGAAACCCGAGGAACGCAACCGCCGCGTGCGCCGCATGCTCGAAGTGGTTGGCCTGGGCGAACACCTGGGCAAGCGCCCCGGCGAACTCTCCGGCGGCCAGCAGCAGCGCGTGGCCATCGCCCGCGCCCTGGTGTTCGAGCCGGACATGCTGCTCCTCGACGAACCCCTCTCCGCCCTGGACAAGAACCTGCGCGAGCAACTGCAGGCGGAACTGCAGCGCATCCACCGCCAGGTCGGCACCACCTTCGTCTTCGTCACCCACGACCAGAACGAAGCCCTCGCCCTGTCCACCCGCATCGCCATCTTCAACCGTGGCCAACTGGCCCAGGTCGACGCACCGGAAACCATCTACAACCAGCCGAACAACCGTTTCGTCGCCGAGTTTCTCGGCAAGATGAACCTGTTCCCGCTGACCCAGGTGGGTCGCGCCGGCGAGCTGGCCTGCGGGCGCTTCGGCGAAGCCGAGCTGCGCGCCGGGTACTCGCCCGCCCTGCAGGCCGCCGCCCCGCTGCTGGCGGTGCGCCCGGAACACATGCAACTGCACAGCGCGCCGCCGACCACCGCCGGTCACAACGTGGTGCAGGCCGTACTCACCGCCAAGACCTACCAGGGCGCCAGCACCGAGCTGGGCCTGGCCACCGCCGCCGAGGGCGCACTGCCCATGAGCCTGGCGGTGCACGCCGACCACCAGGCCTCGCGCCTGGAGCAGGGCTCGAAGGTCTGGCTGAGCTGGCCCATCGAAAAAAGCCTGCTGCTGGCCTGAGAACCACCGAACGCGTTCGTCCCCTCTTCGCCATCCCTATCCGATCGGGAGCTGCATCCATGTTCAATCCGCACCAGCAAGACTGCATCGAAGTCCTCATCGAGAAAGCCCGCCGCGGGCAGATCGACCGCCGCACCTTCCTCAAGGGCATGGGCCTGATGGCCGCCCTGCCACTGGCCCTGCGCAGCGGCGTCAGCTTCGCCGCCGGCGACAAGCCGCTGGTGGTGGTGAACTGGGGCGGTGACGCGATCAAGGCGTTCGGCAAGGCCTGGACCGAAGGCTTCTCCAAGGCCACCGGCATCCCGACCAAGATCGACGGCAGCGGCCCTACCGAAGGCGCCATCCGCACCCAGCTGTCCAGCGGCCGGGTGAGCTGGGACGTGGTCGACGCGGAAAGCTCGGTGCTGCAGATCCTCGGCAAGGAAGGCCTGGTGCAGCCCATCGACTACAACGTCGTCTCCAAGGACAAGGTGCTGCCGGGCTTCGCCTACGAATACGGCATCGCCGACTACATGCTCAGCTACGTGATCGCCTACGACAGCGAGCGCTTCGGCGACAAGGCGCCCAAGACCTGGGCGGACTTCTGGGACGTGAAGACCTTCCCCGGCAAGCGCACCCTCTACAAGTGGATGAACGGCATGCTGGAGGCTGCGCTGCTGGCCGACGGCGTTACCCCGGACAAGCTCTACCCGCTGGACGTGCCGCGCGCGCTGAAGAAGATCGAGGAGCTCAAGCCCCATGTTCTGTCCTTCTGGGGCTCGGGCGCGGAAACCCAGCAACTGCTGATCGAGGGCGAAGTGTCCATGGGCGCCATCTGGAACACCCGTGCCCAGGTGATCACCGAGGACAGCGAAGGCCGCATCAAGTGGACCTTCGACAATGCCCTGCTGGGCTGCAGCAACTGGGGCGTGCTCAAGGGCAACCCGGCAGGCACCGAGGCAGCCATGAAGTTCATCGCCTACGCCCAGGACCCGCAGTCCCAGGTCGAGCTGTTCAAGATGTTCGGCAACGGCCCGGCCAACCCTGCCGCCGCCACGCTGATCCCCGAAGACCGCCGTCACCTGAACTGCACCGATCCTGCGAACCTGCCCAAGCAGGTGATGCTCAGCCACGAGTGGTACACCGACCACTACGGGGCGACCCTGGAGCAGTACCTGACGCATATCTCCAAGTAACGCGGAGTGCAGGACCATGGCCGATAACGCCCCCTCGCGGCTGAAGCTGGGCGCGCTGCTGCTGCCACTGCCGGTCGTACTGATCGTGTTCTACGTACTGCCCTTCCTCGGCGTGCTCGGCTGGAGCTTCACCCTGCCGGAACCTGGGATCGAGCAGTACCAGCGGATCATGACCGACCCGGCGATCCACGACGTGCTCTGGCGGACCTTCCGCCTGTGCCTGACGGTCAGCGTGGTATCGCTGGTGATCGCCTACCTGATGGCCTACTGCTGGGTCTACAGCCCGCCGTTCTGGCAGCGGGTGGTGGAAATCTGCGTGTTCATCCCGTTCTGGCTGTCGGTGCTGGTGCGTGCCTTCGGCTGGCTGATCGCCCTGCGCAGCAACGGCCTGCTCAACGGCTGGCTGCAGAACCTGGGCATCATCAGCGAGCCCTTGCAGCTGACACGCAACGAGCTGGGGGTGGTGATCGGCATGGTCCACTTCATGGTGCCCTTCGCACTGTTCCCGCTGGTGTCCACCATGCGCCGCCTCGACCCGCGCGTGCTGCTGGCCGCCCGCGGGCTGGGCGCCGGGCAGTTGCGCACCTTCTGGAGCATCTTCGTGCCGCAGACCATCCCCGGCATCCTCGGCGCCTTCATCATCGTCTTCGTGTTCTGCCTGGGCTTCTTCATCACCCCGGCGATCCTTGGCGGCGGGCAGACGGTGATGGTGGCCGAGTACGTCTACCTGCAGATGTTCCAGACCAGCAACTGGGGCCTGGGCGCGGCGCTCTCGGTGGTGCTGCTGATGCTGGTGAGCGGGATGATCTGGGCGCTGTTGCGCATGACCCGGGTCGACAAGCTGGTGGGATAAGGAGCCGCAGTCATGAATTCGCACGAAACCAAGGCCCCGAGCCGCCTGCTGGCAACCATGGCGATGATCTTCATGGTCTTCCCGCTGCTGGCGGTGATCCCGGTGTCCTTCACCAGCAAGCGCTTCCTGTCCATGCCCAACGGCAACTGGTCGCTGCGCCACTACCAGGCGCTGCTGGACAGTCCCGAATGGCTCTCGGCGATCAGCCAGAGCCTGATCGTCGCCACCGCCACCTGCATCATCGCGACCGCCCTGGCGGTGAGCTTCAGCCTCGGCATCTGGTACCTGCGTTCGCGCCTGGCGACCCTGCTGATCGGCCTGGTGCTGCTGCCCATGGCTATCCCGCCGATGATCTCGGCAATGGTCCTGTACTTCATGGAGACCAAGGTCAGCCAGTTCGCCCCCGGCCTGGGCTACGACACCCTGTTCGGCCTGACCATCGCCCACATCGTGATGGTGGTGCCCTACGGCGTGGTGACCATGTTGGTGGCGCTCAGCCAACTGGACCGGCGCATCGAACTGGCCGCGCGCAACCTCGGCGCGAGCCTGGGCCAGACCACCTTCATGGTGGTGCTGCCGAACCTCAAGCTGGGCGTGGCGAGTACCGCGCTGCTGTGCTTCGCGCTGAGCTGGGAAGAAATCGCGGTGACCCTGTTCGTCACCAGCACCGAGGTGAACACCCTGCCCCGGCAGATCTGGTCCGGCCTGCGCGACAACATCGACCCGGCGGTGGCGGCCATCTCGGTGGTGCTGATCGGCCTGACCTTCGTCGCGCTGATCGGGCGGATGGTGGCCCAGCGCATCGCGGCGCGGCCGGCGGGAAACTGACCCGACAGACTGTCTGGAACTTCGGCGCGGCTGATTGCCCTCACCCCAGCCCTCTCCCACAGGGAGAGGGAGCAGATCGTGCCGGCTGACACCATGGTTTGCACCTGCACCGACCGGTCCCCTCTCCTTCCGGGAGAGGGTTAGGGTGAGGGGGTTGCATCGCAGAGGAGTATCCCGTTCCTACGCGCCGTCCGACATCGGCGGGGTGATCACTCCGCCTTCTTGCGAATCCAGTACAGGTAGGTCCCCGCCTCTTCCTGCTGCTCCACCAGTTCATGGCCGAGGAAGACGCAGAACTTGGGGATGTCGCGGCGGGTGGAGGGATCGGTGGCGATCACCTTGAGCAGGCCGCCGGCCGGCAGGTCGCGCACCTTGTTGTGCAGCATCATGACCGGCTCGGGGCAGTTCAGGCCGGTAGCGTCGAGAATCGCATCGACAGGCTGGGACATCGCGTAACTCCAGAAAAACCAATGGCGCATTGTCACCCAAAGGGCACCGCGCGGTCACCCCGCGTCCGTCCGGGTCACCGAACCTTGGTTGGGGGTAGGCCGTGCGGGCGCCGGGCATGCTGGTGCATCCGTCCGATCCATCTCGACAGGAGTGTCGATGCGCGCCTTCTTCTGCCTGTGTGCCCTGCTGCTGGCCGGTTGCGCCGCCCGCGACCAGGTTCCCGACTTCAGCGCCAGCGCAGGCAAGGACCTGCCGGCCACCTGGTTCGAGGCCGTCATCACCGCCCGCGACGGCACGAAACTCTCCGCCACGGTCTTCCAGCCGGCGCTGAAGGCCGGCGAAACCGCGCCGCTGATCGTTCACACCCACGGCTGGGGCGGCTGGCGGGTGACCGGTCCGGATGGGTTCTACGGCAAGACCATGATGTCCGGGCGCGCCGCGCTCAAGGCGTGGAAAGCCGGCTACTGGGTGGTCAGCTACGACCAGCGTGGCTGGGGCGGCAGCGACGGGCGCATCGAAATGATGAACCCGCAGTTCGAGGTGCAGGACGCCAGCGCGGTGATCGACTGGTCCGCCACGCACCTGCCGCGCCTGGTGATGGACGGCCCGAACGACCCGCGCGTCGGCATGCTTGGCGAAAGCTACGGCGGCGCAGTGCAACTACTCGCCTCGGCGGAAGACCCGCGCATCGATGCCATCGTGCCCATCGCCACCTGGTACGACCTGGCCGATGCCCTGGCGCCCGACGGCCAACTGAAGATCGGCTGGGGCGGCGTACTGGTCAGCCTGGGCCTGGCCACCGGCTACGACTTGGGCAAGTTCGTCCAGGCCGACTACCTGCACACCGCCGGCGGGCGCATGGCCAAGCCGGTACAGGCCGAACTGCACGACCACAGCCTGGCGCGCTACTGCGCCGAGGGGCGCCGCCCCCACGCCGATGCGCTGCTGATTCAGGGCCTGCGCGATACCCTCTTCCCCCTCGACCAGGGTTTGCAGATCCGCCAGTGCCTCAAGCAGGGCCCGGCCGACGTGCGCCTGCTGGGCATGCAGGGCGGGCATATCCTGCCGCCTCCGTTGCAGGCCTGGAGCGGACTGCCGCCGTTCAACAACGAACCGGTGATCCATTGCGGCCCGCGCGCCATCAATCTCTACCAGGGCATCGTCGCCTGGTACGAAGAGAAACTGCGCAACCGAGCCGGCGCCGCCGACAGCGTACCGGGCCTGTGCATCAGCCTGGACCTGGACCAGGGAGTGGCATTGAGCGAACTGCCGCCGCCGGGTCCCACCGTGGCGCTGCCGGCCACGGCGATCCGCCCGGCGATTAGCGGCCTGCTGCAGCCTTCGAAATTCATCCCCTTGCAGCGCGTGAACGAAACCAGCGCCCTGCTGGGCGCCGCCGAGGTGCGCCTGGGCCAACCGCTGGCCGACCGCCCTGACGCGCAACTCTTCGCCGCCCTGGCGATCCGCAGCGCCGATGGCCGCACGCGTCGGCTGGATGAGCAGGTGAAACCGCTGGCGAATCAGGGCAACACACGCCTGAACGCCGTCAGCGCAGGCCTGGCGCCCGGGGATGAGATCGGATTGCTGGTGAGCGGCTTCAGCGACCAGTACCTGTTCAACAGCTCCTGGCGGATGTCGCCGGTGGAATTGCGGGGTGAGGTGCGTTTGCCAAGTCTGCTGCCATTGCAACCGCGCGTGGCCGAACACCGCTGAGTTGTCGCCGGCGGCTCCTCTGCCGTGCGCTTCGCGAACAAGCTCGCTCCTATAAGTGAAGCCCGCGCGTACATGCTCTTCGTAGGAGCGAGCTTGCTCGCGAACAGCCCCCCGCGCCAAAGCTCGACGTTATACGCCGATTGGCCTCGATCTCCGGGCACTCCGGATTCGGCCCGGGCGCAAGCGACGAAGCGAGGTGAATCGGCGTACAACCGCGAACGGTTGTACGCCCTACGAAAGGATTTCGGAGCTAATCGGGAAGATCAACGCAACGGCCCGTCCGGCGCCTCGTCCAGCTGCGCCAGCAGCATCGGCTCGCCATCCCCCTCGGCTGGCAGTAGCGCCCACTGTTCCTTCTCGCCCAGCCGGCGGTAGCTCTGCTTCACCTGGCTGCCCAGCGGCAACGGCGCCTTGAAGTGCGCATCCAGGCGCACGTTCTCGGCCAGACGACGGCCCGTCAGGCTGCGCGCCAGGCCCCACATGCCGTGGGCGAAAGGTTTGCCGAAGCCGTAGTGAGAAGCCATCAGGCGCGACAGGTGCAGGGGGTTGAAGTCACCGCTCAGGCCGGCATAGCGCCAGCCGACGATCTTCGGTACGCGCCACTGCACGCCGGCGTGGACCGGTGCGTCCAGGGTGTGCCACTGGGCCCGCTCCGGCAGCGGGTCGGGCTCAGCTCCGGGCTCGAGGAAATCGCCTCGACGCAGGTAGGTGGTGATTGACTGCCAGTAGAGCATGTCGTGGTGCCAGGCTTCGGTGAGCACGTCCACTTCCAGCCCCAATGCGCTGCGTCGGCTGGTGAGGATGCGGCAGTCGAACTGCAGCGGTTCGTGCTCATTGAGCAGGCGGTAGCGCTGGATATGACTGCGCAGGTGGATGAGCCCGAGTACCGAGAGCGGCATGCGCGAGCGGCTGAGCAGGCGCAGGTGCAAAGGCAGGCTGATCACCTGCGGATAGAGCAGCGGCACGCCCAGCGCCGGGTCGAGGCCGAAGTGCTGACGATAGGCGCGCAGATGGCGCAGATCGAAATGCAGGGTGCGACTGTCCATCGCCAGGTAGGGAACACGCTCGCCCTGGCCCAGGCCACGGCGCGGCAGCAACATGCGGCTGTAACTGCCCAGCAGGGAGGGCAACTTTCGCTTCACGAAGGTCTCCGGAGGATCTCGCGCCGCACAGCATGGGCCAATGCGGCGCGCCGCGACAAGTCACCAAAGGTCGGGTGGCGCGGCCTGACAGCTCCGGGTCGTCAGCGCTCGCCCTTCTCCAGGCGGCGCAGGTGGCAGGTGACTTCCTCGCGGTCGTGGTAGAGCTGCTTGCAGCCGACCTGTACCTTCAGGCCGCGCTCACGGAAGGACTCGTGCAGGCGGTCGAGGATGCGCCGCACCTCGGCATAGCGCTGCTTCATCGGCAGCTTGAGGTTGACGATGGCCTCGCGGCACAGTCCCTCGCCGATCCAGGTCTCCATCATGGCACCGGTGCGCGCGGGCTTCTCGACGATGTCGCAAACCATCCAGTCCATGCGCTGGCGCGGGCGGAACGCGTAGCCGTCGACGCGCTGGTGCTCGACCAGTCCGGAGTACATCAGGTTCTCCGCCATCGGCCCGTTGTCCACGGCGACGACGCGCATCTCGCGGTTCACCAGTTGCCAGGTCCAGCCGCCGGGCGATGCACCCAGGTCCACAGCAAGCATGTCCGGCGCCAGGCGGCGGTCCCAGTCGGCGCGTGGAATGAAGTGGTGCCAGGCTTCCTCCAGCTTGAGGGTCGAACGACTGGGCGCCTCGCGGGGAAATTTCAGGCGCGGGATGCCCATCGGCCACATGGCGCAGTTGCGCGACTCGGCGATGCCGATGAACGCCTCGCGGCCTGAGCGGAAAGTCAGCAGCAGACGCGGCAGGCTCGGATCGTCCACCAGCTTGCCAGCCTTGACCAGGGCGGCGCGCAGGGGCTTCTCGAACTTGCGGCAGAAGGTCGAAAGCTCCTTGCCATCATTGGTGTCGAACACTTCCAGCCAGAGGCTGCCGCACGCAGGGAAACCCTCCAGCGCTTCGAGGATCGCGCCGATGCGGTCCTGCTCCGGCAACGCGGTGAAACCGTTTCCGCGCGCCCACTGGCGCGGGAAGATCAGCTCGGAAAAGCGCAGCTGGCGCATCAGGCGCTCCGCGCCGTCGGCCTCGGTGCAGATGAATTCGGCGTAGGCGGTAGCCGGCTTGGCTCGGGCGTAACCCGGGATCTCCAGGCGCGCGGCGTGCTCGGACAGCTCGGCGCAGACCTCGTTTTCGAAGCCCGGACGGCAGTGCAGTAACAGGGTATTCATCGGGGTGTCTCCTCGGCCGCGCACTATAGAGGCTGCCCGCGACGGTTTCATTCAGATTCGCAGGAATATTCTGGTAACGATCTTCACTTAGCAGGAACCCCCAGGCCGGGCGACCGGTCCAGAACAGATGGCAAGACCCCGCACAGCGGTCTAGCTTGAGTGTTCTGGTGCAGCGCCCGCCACCTGGCGAGGCGATCACCCTGCATGGCGGAGATCGATGCCAATCGCAACTTTTCTGCGTTGGATCAGGGTAAGTTGCCCGCCCTTCGCCAAGTATCGGCAGCACACTGCCGATCCAAGCCTGAGGAGAATGTCATGCCCGCAGTGGATAGCCTGAACAGCCTGCGCACCCTGGAGGTCGCCGGCAAGACCTATCACTACTACAGCCTGCCCGAAGCGGCGAAAAGCCTGGGAGACCTGGGCAAGCTGCCGATGTCCCTGAAGGTCCTGCTGGAAAACCTGCTGCGCTGGGAAGACGACAACACCGTCACCGGCGACGACCTGAAGGCGCTGGCCGGCTGGCTGAAGACCCGCAGCTCCGACCGCGAGATCCAGTACCGCCCCGCCCGCGTGCTGATGCAGGACTTCACCGGCGTGCCGGCGGTGGTCGACCTGGCTGCCATGCGCGACGCCATGGCCAAGGCCGGCGGCGACCCGCAGAAGATCAACCCGCTCTCCCCCGTCGACCTGGTCATCGACCACTCGGTGATGGTCGACAAGTTCGCCAGCCAGGCCGCCTTCGCCCAGAACGTCGAGATCGAGATGGAGCGCAACGGCGAGCGCTACGCCTTCCTGCGCTGGGGGCAGAACGCCTTCGACAACTTCCGCGTGGTGCCGCCGGGCACCGGCATCTGCCACCAGGTCAACCTGGAGTACCTGGGGCGCACCGTATGGACCAAGGATGAGGACGGCCGCACCTACGCCTTCCCTGACACCCTGGTCGGTACCGACTCGCACACCACCATGATCAATGGCCTGGGCGTACTCGGCTGGGGCGTGGGCGGCATCGAGGCGGAAGCAGCCATGCTCGGCCAGCCGGTGTCGATGCTGATTCCCGAGGTGATCGGCTTCAAGCTCACCGGCAAGCTGAAGGAAGGCATCACCGCCACCGATCTGGTGCTGACGGTCACCCAGATGCTGCGCAAGAAAGGCGTGGTCGGAAAATTCGTCGAATTCTACGGCGACGGCCTGGCCGACCTGCCCCTGGCGGACCGCGCCACCATCGCCAACATGGCCCCGGAATACGGCGCCACCTGCGGCTTCTTCCCGGTGGACGAGATCACCCTGGGCTACCTGCGCCTGTCCGGTCGCCCGGATGATGTCGTCAAGCTGGTGGAAGCCTACTGCAAGGCCCAGGGCCTGTGGCGCGAAAAAGGCCACGAGCCGGTGTTCACCGACAGCCTGCAACTGGACATGGGCGACGTCGAGGCCAGCCTGGCCGGCCCGAAGCGCCCGCAGGACCGCGTCGCACTCGGCCACGTCAGCCAGGCCTTCGACGACTTCCTCGGCCTGCAGATCAAACCGTCCTCCACCGAGGAAGGCCGGCTGCTCAGCGAGGGCGGCGGCGGTGCCGCGGTGGGCGCCTCGACCCCGCCCGGGGAAATCGACTACCAGCAGGACGGCCACACCTACCGGCTGAAGAATGGCGCCGTGGCTATCGCCGCCATCACCTCCTGCACCAACACCTCCAACCCCAGCGTGATGATGGCCGCCGGCCTGCTGGCGAAGAAGGCGCTGGAAAAGGGCCTGCAGCGCAAACCCTGGGTGAAGAGTTCGCTGGCGCCGGGCTCCAAGGTGGTCACCGACTACTTCCGCGCCGCCGGGCTGACCCGCTACCTGGACGAACTGGGCTTCGACCTGGTGGGCTACGGCTGCACCACCTGCATCGGCAACTCCGGCCCACTGCTGGAACCCATCGAGAAAGCCATCCAGCAGGCCGACCTGACCGTCGCTTCGGTGCTCTCCGGCAACCGCAACTTCGAGGGCCGCGTGCACCCGCTGGTGAAAACCAACTGGCTGGCCTCGCCGCCGCTGGTGGTGGCCTACGCCCTGGCCGGCACCGTGCGCACCGACCTGACCAAGGACCCGCTGGGCACCGGCAAGGACGGCAAGCCGGTCTATCTGAAGGACATCTGGCCGACCCAGCAGGAAATTGCCGAGGCCATTCAGAAAGTGGACACGGCAATGTTCCACAAGGAGTACGCCGAAGTCTTCCAGGGCGATGAGAAATGGCGTGCGATCAAGGTGCCGGACGCCAAGACCTACACCTGGCAGGACGACTCCACCTACATCCAGCACCCGCCCTTCTTCGAGCACATCGCCGAGGCACCGCCGAAGGTCGAGGACATCAAGGGCGCCCGTATCCTCGCGGTATTGGGCGACTCGGTGACCACCGACCACATTTCCCCCGCCGGCAACATCAAGAAGGACAGCCCGGCCGGGCGCTACCTCAGCGAGCACGGCGTGGCCTACGCCGATTTCAACTCCTACGGCTCACGGCGTGGGAACCACGAGGTGATGATGCGCGGCACCTTCGCCAACATCCGCATCAAGAACGAGATGCTCGGCGGCGAGGAAGGCGGCAACACGCTTTACGTTCCCAGCGGTGACAAGCTGGCGATCTACGACGCCGCCATGCGCTACCAGCAGGACGGCACGCCGCTGGTCATCGTGGCCGGCAAGGAATACGGCACCGGCTCCTCCCGCGACTGGGCGGCCAAAGGCACCAACCTGCTGGGTGTGAAAGCGGTGATCGCAGAGAGCTTCGAGCGTATCCACCGCTCCAACCTGGTGGGCATGGGCGTGCTGCCGCTGCAGTTCAAGGACGGCCAGGATCGCAAGACGCTGAAGCTGACCGGCAAGGAGGTTCTTAGCATCAGCGGGCTGTCCGGTGAACTGAAGCCGCACATGAGCATCAAGGTCGGGGTGACCCGCGAGGACGGCAGCCAGGACAGCTTCGAGGTGCTCTGCCGCATCGACACCCAGAACGAGGTCGAGTACTTCAAGGCCGGCGGCATCCTGCACTACGTGCTGCGCAGCCTGATCTGAACCTTCACCGCGGCGGCCCGCAACGGGCCGCCCTCGACTTTCGTAGGATTCCGTGACTGATGGCACCCAGCCATCGTCCAGTGCTGCTCTGACTTTTTTCTGAAACAAGCATCAACTTGCCGGTCCGGCGGCCGATAACCTGACCAAGCGATTCGCTTCTGCTGTGGAATTCTCCTCACATGCGTAACAACCAGCCGATCACCCAGCGTGAACGCACCTTCCCCGCTGACCAACGACTGATCTCCACCACCAATGCGCGCGGCGTGATTACCTACGCCAACGATGCTTTCATCAACATCAGTGGCTTCTCGCGAGAAGAACTGGTCGGCGCGCCGCACAACCTGGTGCGCCATCCGGACGTACCGCCGGCGGTGTTCGAGCACATGTGGACCACCCTGAAGAAGGGCCGCCCGTGGATGGGCATCGTCAAGAACCGCTGCAAGAGCGGCGATCACTATTGGGTCAGTGCCTACGTCACGCCGATCTTCGAACGCAACGAGATCGTCGGCTACGAATCGGTGCGGGTAAAACCCACCGCCGAACAGGTTCGCCGCGCCGAGGCGCTGTACGCGCGGATCAACGCCGGCAAGCCGGCCATCCCGGCCCGCGACCGCTGGCTGCCGGTGCTGCTGGACTGGCTGCCGTTCATCCTGATCGGCCAGATCGCCTTCATGATCGGCGTCTGGCTGGATTCCCACTGGGGCTTCCTGCTTGCGGCGCTGCTCTCGATTCCGCTGGGCCTGATCGGTCTGAGCTGGCAACAACGTGGCCTGAAACGCCTGCTGCAACTGGCCGAACAAACCACCTCCGACCCGCTGATCGCGCAGATGTACACCGACAGCCGTGGCGCCCAGGCACGCCTGGAAATGTCCATCCTCAGCCAGGAAGCGCGCCTTAAGACCTGTCTGACCCGACTGCAGGACACCGCCGAATCCCTGACCGACCAGGCCCGCGAAGCCGACACCCTGGCGCATCACAGCTCCGCCGGACTGGATCGCCAGCGCCAGGAGACCGAGCAGGTGGCCACGGCGGTCAACCAGATGGCCGCCACCACCCAGGAAGTGGCCGACAACGTCCAGCGCACTGCCGATGCCACCCGCCAAGCCAACGACCTGACCAGCCAGGGCCGACTGATTGCCGCGGAAACCCGCGAGGCCATGCAGCGCCTGTCCACCTCGGTGGGCGAAACCGGTGAAGCGGTCAGCCAGCTCGCCCGTGACAGCGACGAGATTGGTGGTGTGGTGGACGTGATCAAGGGCATCGCCGACCAGACCAACCTGCTGGCGCTCAACGCCGCCATCGAGGCCGCCCGCGCCGGTGAAATGGGCCGGGGCTTCGCCGTGGTGGCCGACGAGGTCCGCTCGCTGGCCCAACGCACCGCCGAATCCACCGAGCAGATCCACCAATTGATCGCCAACCTGCAGAACACCGCCACCGAGGCCGTGCGCGCCATGGAAGCCGGTCGCCGACAGGCCGACGAAGGAGTGGAGCGCGTGCTGCGCGCCGACAACGCACTGGTAGGCATCAGCGATGCGGTGGCCAACATTACCGAGATGACCACCCAGATCGCCGCCGCAGCGGAAGAGCAGAGCGCGGTGGCTGAAGAGATCAACCGCAACATCAGCACCATCGCCGACCTGGCCGACCAGACCTCCGGCGAAGCCCAACGTACCGCGCAGCTCAGCGAGGAGCTGACCCAGACCGCCCATCGCCAGTATTCGCTGGTGGAGCGGTTCAACCGCTGAGGCCATTGCCGCCCGCGGAGGCAACTGTAGGAGCGAGCTTGCTCGCGAACAGCTCCGCGACGGGACCGGGTTCGCGAGCAAGCTCGCTCCTACAGCGCATACCCACCCGCAGCACTCAGCCGGCTACTTGAAATCCCACTGCATCTGCGCCGGGATGCTCACTTCCTGCGAGGAATGCACGCAGACATCCACATAGTCCGTGAAGCGCGGCGGCGCGGCGATACCCTCGTCCAGCAGGCGCTGGTTGTCGAACAGGTAATTGAGGTCGGCGAAGCCGCTGTACAGGCGCAGCGCCCGCAGTACCAGGCGTGGGTTGGCCTTGCCGATGCGGCTCTCGAAGCTGCCGGCCAGCTCGCGCAGGTCCTCGCTGCTCACCTTGCGGTAGCGCTCCCCCACCGGCGCCTCGCCACGGGCGTCGGCATAGGCACGATCGATCTCGCCGAAGGTGCAGGCCGAACCGCGGCCGGCGGAGATGTGGTAGAGGCTGTGGCTCAGCGTCGGTTTGAGCGCCAGGGCCACCAGCGCTTCGGCGCAGTAGTCCACCGGGATCACGTCGATCTGCTCATCCAGGCCGCAGGTGAAGCTCTCCAGCGCGAAGCCCATGCGGAACACCCAGAAGATGCTCCCCGAGGCGCGGCAACCCAGCTCGCGATGGCCAACGACGATGGATGGCCGCGCCACCACCAGCGGCAGTTGCGGCAACTCCTCACGCATGCGCCGTTCGATCTCGGCCTTGGAGGCGGTGTAGTCCACCAGTTGCTCGCCGCTATCGGGGAAGTCCCATGACTCGCGCACCGGCGACTCGCGCTGCGGCCCGCAGCACATGGCGGTGCCCACATGCAGGAGGCGCTTGAGGTTGCGCGACTGGCTGAGCAGCCGGGCGAAAGCGAAGGTGCCTTCGACGTTCACCGGCCAGATGCTCGGGTTCTTCGAGAACGAAGCCACAGCCGCACAGTTGATCACCTGCTCCACGCGCATCAGGCGGGCACGTTCGCCCTGCATCCACGCGGTATCCAGCAAGTCGCCGCAAAGAATCTGATGGTCCTTCAGAGTGTCCAGCGCACTTTCCGGTACGCAGTGCAGGCGCAGGTTGTCGCGCAAGCGCTCCAGGCCCTGCGCGGGCGTCTCGGCGCGGACGAGGAACAGCAGCGCTTCGCCATGCCCGTCGGCAATCAGGTGAGCAGCGACGGAGCCGCCAAGGAAACCGGTGGCGCCCGTCAGCAGCAGGCTGTGCGCGGCGCCGGGGGAAAATCGGTGGGGTTGGGTGGCAATGCGTTCAGCGTAATCAAGGTTCATGGCAGCCTTCGGCCTGTCCTCTGGAAGCGGGGCGTCGACTGCTGGGAGTCGACGCTGGCGAGGATAGGGGCGCCTGTCTTAAGGGCCGATTAGCGCAATAGAAAAGCTTCGATCCTGGCAGCGGTGCTTTCCAGATGCTGCTCGTGGGTCAGCCCGGAAGCCTTGAGCGGCTTGAGGTCGTGGTCGGCAGCCGCCAGCCAGTGCAGATGGATCTCAGGCGACAATGAATAACCCTCGACCGTTGGGCGATCGCCCAATGCATCGCGCTCGCCCTGAACGATCAGGGTCGGCGTCTTCAACTCGGCCAGGTGCGCCACGCGCGGTTTCTCCGGCTTGCCGGCCGCGTAGAAGGGATAGCCGAGGCAGACCAGCGCATCGGCGCCCAACTCGTCCGCCAGCAGGCTGGCCATGCGCCCGCCCATGGACTTGCCGCCGATGGCCAGCTTGCCGGGCACTTCGGCGCGCAGCTGCGCATAAACCTGCCGCCAGCATTCGAGCAACAGCTTCTGCGGGTTCGGCGGCCGCCGCTTCCCATCCTCCCTGCGCATAGCCATATAGGGGAACTCGAAGCGCACCACCGAGATACCCCGTTCGACCAGGCGCGCGGCAATGTCGTCCATGAACGGGCTGTCCATCGGCGCGCCGGCGCCATGGGCGAGGACCAGCGTAGCCGACAGTTCGCCGCATGCCGGGTTCCGCAGCAGCGACAAAGCACCGCAGGCGCCCGCGACAGGGGTCTCTGGCGGCAATTGACCGGAATCAATATTCCGAGAGGGGCCTTTATCCATCCTTCACTCCGCTAATTCCCAATTAGTACCTATCCCAAGGGGGAGGGGCGGCATCTGCCGTAAAAAACCTGCCGGGATGGGCATAGCCCATAACCGTGGATGGAAGCCCATAAATGAGCACAACCAATCAGACCGCTTATAACTATAAGGTGGTCCGCCAGTTCGCCATTATGACAGTGGTCTGGGGGATCGTCGGCATGGCCGTCGGTGTCCTGATCGCCGCGCAACTGGTGTGGCCCGAACTCAACCTCGGCCTACCCTGGACCAGTTTCGGACGCCTGCGTCCGCTGCACACCAACGCCGTGATCTTCGCCTTCGGCGGCTGCGCACTGTTCGCCACCAGCTATTACGCCGTACAGCGCACCTGCCAGACCCGCCTGTTCTCGGACGCCCTCGCCTCCTTCACCTTCTGGGGTTGGCAGCTGGTGATCCTGCTGGCTGCGATCACCCTGCCGCTGGGCTACACCTCCTCCAAGGAGTACGCCGAACTGGAATGGCCGATCGACATCCTGATCACCATCGTCTGGGTCAGCTACGCGATCGTCTTCTTCGGCACCCTGATCAAGCGCAAGACCAAGCACATCTATGTGGGCAACTGGTTCTTCGGCGGCTTCATCCTGACCGTGGCCCTGCTGCACGTGGTCAACAACATGGAGATCCCGGTCAGCCTGACCAAGTCCTACTCGCTGTACTCGGGCGCCACCGACGCCATGATCCAGTGGTGGTACGGCCACAACGCCGTGGGCTTCTTCCTGACCGCCGGCTTCCTGGGAATGATGTACTACTTCGTACCCAAGCAGGCTGAACGTCCGGTCTATTCCTATCGCCTGTCCATCGTGCACTTCTGGGCACTGATCGCCGTGTACATCTGGGCCGGCCCGCACCACCTGCACTACACCGCGCTGCCGGACTGGGCACAGTCGCTGGGCATGGTGATGTCGCTGATCCTGCTGGCGCCGAGCTGGGGCGGCATGATCAACGGCATGATGACCCTCTCCGGCGCCTGGCATAAGCTGCGCACCGATCCGATCCTGCGCTTCCTGGTGGTTTCCCTGGCCTTCTACGGCATGTCCACCTTCGAAGGCCCGATGATGGCCATCAAGACCGTCAACGCCCTCTCCCACTACACCGACTGGACCATCGGCCACGTGCACGCCGGCGCCCTGGGCTGGGTCGCCATGGTTTCCATCGGCTCCCTGTACCACATGATCCCGAAGGTCTTCGGCCGCGAGCAGATGCACAGCGTGGGGCTGATCAACACCCACTTCTGGCTGGCCACCATCGGCACCGTTCTGTACATCGCCTCCATGTGGGTCAACGGCATCACCCAGGGCCTGATGTGGCGCGCGGTCAATGCCGACGGCACCCTCACCTACTCCTTCGTGGAAGCCCTGGCCGCCGGCCACCCGGGCTACATCGTGCGGATGATCGGTGGCGCGGTGTTCCTGATGGGCATGCTGGTCATGGCCTACAACACCTGGCGCACCGTAGCGGCCGCCAAGCCGGCTGAAATGCAAGCCGCGGCACAGATGGCCTGAGGAGACCGACATGAAACACGAAGTACTCGAGAAGAACGTCGGCCTGCTGGCACTGTGCATGGCGGTTGCCGTGAGCATCGGCGGCCTGACCCAGATCGTTCCGCTGTTCTTCCAGGACGTGACCAACACCCCGGTGGAAGGCATGAAGCCCTACACCGCCCTGCAACTGGAAGGCCGTGACGTGTACATCCGCGAAGGTTGCGTGGGCTGCCACTCGCAGATGATCCGCCCGTTCCGCGCCGAAACCGAGCGCTACGGCCACTACTCCGTTGCTGGCGAAAGCGTCTGGGACCACCCGTTCCTGTGGGGCTCCAAGCGTACCGGCCCGGACCTGGCCCGCGTCGGCGGCCGCTACTCGGACGACTGGCACCGCGCGCACCTGTACAACCCGCGCAACGTGGTACCGGAGTCGAAGATGCCCGCCTACCCCTGGCTGGTCGAGAACAAGCTCGATGGCAAGGACACAGCGAAGAAGCTGGAAGTGATGCGCGTCATGGGCGTGCCCTACACGGACGACGACATCGCCGGCGCCAGCGACGCCGTCAAAGGGAAGACCGAAATGGACGCGGTGGTCGCGTACCTGCAGGTCCTCGGCACCTCCATCAAGAACAAGCGGTGACAGCATGGATATCGGGACCATTCGCGGCCTCGGCACCGTCATCGTGATGGTCGCCTTCGTCGGCGTTCTGCTCTGGGCCTACAGCGGCAAGCGCAAGCAGCGTTTCGACGACGACGCGCTGCTGCCTTTCGCGGATGACCCGGTCGCCAAGCGGCACGCTGAGCAAGAGCAAGCTTCTAGGAGCAACAACGCATGACTACCTTCTGGAGTCTGTACGTCACCGTACTAACAGTCGGCTCGCTGATCGCCCTGCTGTGGCTGGTCTTCGCCACCCGCAGCGGCCAATCCGCGAACACCACCGACCAGACCATGGGCCACGCCTTCGACGGCATCGAGGAATACGACAACCCGCTGCCGAAATGGTGGTTCCTGCTGTTCGTCGGCACCATCGTGTTCGCCGCCGGCTACCTGGTGCTCTACCCGGGCCTGGGCAACTGGAAAGGCGTCCTGCCGGGCTACGACGGCGGCTGGACCCAAGACAAGCAATGGGAGCGTGAAGAAGCCCTGGCCAAGGAAAAATATGGCCCGATCTTCGCCAAATACGCTGCGATGCCCGTGGAAGAAGTCGCCAAGGACCCGCAAGCACTGAAGATGGGCGAGCGCCTGTTCGCTACCTACTGCTCCATCTGCCACGGCTCCGACGCAAAGGGTGCGGTCGGCTTCCCGAACCTGACCGACGAAGACTGGCGCTGGGGCGGCGACGCCAAGAGCATCGAGACCACCATCCTCGGCGGTCGTCACGCGGCCATGCCGGCCTGGGGTGACGTGCTGGGCGACAAAGGCGTGCAGGACGTAGCCGCCTTCGTTACCGCCAAACTGGACGGTCGCAAGCTGCCCGAAGGCGTGACCGAAGAGCAGGTCGACAACGGCGGCAAGGTATTCGCCACCAACTGCGTCGCCTGCCATGGCCCGGAAGGCAAGGGCAATGCACTGATGGGTGCCCCGAACCTGACCCACCCGGGCGCCTTCATCTACGGCTCCAGCTATGCGCAACTGCAGCAGACCATCCGCCACGGCCGCCAGGGCCAGATGCCAGCACAGGAGCAGTACCTGGGTAAGGACAAGGTGCATATCCTCGCGGCCTACATCTACAACATCTCAGGTCAAGCGAAGTAAATCCCTCCTCCACTCGCGCCCTTCACCGGGCGCGAGTTTCTTCCCGCCCCTCGCGACGAAGTGTCGCACCCTCCCAATCGCCTTCCTTCACACCCTCAAAGTTCGCGTCTAAGCTGGTTTCCATTCGCAAACCTGCAATATGACTAACCTGACCCACTTCCCAGGTTGGTACGGGCGACTCGAAACGAGCGGCGAACAACGGCCGAAGGCGCTCTGAAGCAGGCATCGAACCGGCCTTGGGCCCAGGCTTGGCGCGTTGCATTGCCTATCTGCTTTCTCCATACTTGCCGCCGTTTTTTTGTCCATAAATACTCAAAAACCGTGGAACCTTAGAATGAGCACAGCAATCAGTCCGACTGCTTATAACTATAAGGTCGTCCGCCAGTTCGCCATCATGACGGTGGTCTGGGGGATACTTGGAATGGGGCTCGGTGTTTACATCGCCTCACAGTTGGTTTGGCCCCAACTGAACCTGGACCTCCCCTGGACCAGTTTCGGGCGCCTGCGTCCGCTGCACACCAACCTGGTGATCTTCGCCTTCGGCGGCTGTGCTCTGTTCGCCACCTCCTACTACGTCGTACAGCGCACCTGTCAGACCCGTCTGGTTTCTGACAGCCTCGCGGCCTTCACCTTCTGGGGTTGGCAAGCGGTGATCGTGCTGGCCGGCATCACCCTGCCGCTGGGCTACACCTCCTCCAAGGAATACGCCGAGCTGGAATGGCCGATCGACATCCTGCTGGCCGTCGTCTGGGTCACCTACGCCGCGGTGTTCTTCGGCACCGTAATGAAGCGCAAGACCAAGCACATCTATGTGGGCAACTGGTTCTACGGCGCGTTCATCCTGGTGACCGCCATGCTGCACATCGTGAACAGCATGGAAATCCCGGTATCCGCCTTCAAGTCCTACTCGATGTACGCCGGTGCCACCGACGCGATGATCCAGTGGTGGTACGGCCACAACGCCGTGGGCTTCTTCCTGACCACCGGCTTCCTCGGCATGATGTACTACTTCGTTCCGAAGCAGGCCGAGCGTCCGATCTACTCCTACCGCCTGTCCATCGTGCACTTCTGGGCGCTGATCACCCTGTACATCTGGGCCGGTCCGCACCACCTGCACTACACCGCGCTGCCGGACTGGGCGCAGTCTCTGGGTATGGCGATGTCCCTGATCCTGCTGGCACCGAGCTGGGGCGGCATGATCAACGGCATGATGACCCTCTCCGGCGCCTGGCATAAGCTGCGCACCGACCCGATCCTGCGCTTCCTGGTGGTTTCCCTGGCCTTCTACGGCATGTCCACCTTCGAAGGCCCGATGATGGCCATCAAGACCGTCAACTCCCTGTCGCACTACACCGACTGGACCATCGGCCACGTACACGCCGGCGCTCTGGGCTGGGTTGCGATGATCTCCATCGGCTCCCTGTACCACCTGATTCCGAAGGTCTTCGGCCGCGAGCAGATGCACAGCGTTGGCCTGATCAACGCCCACTTCTGGCTGGCCACCATCGGTACCGTGCTGTACATCGCCTCCATGTGGGTCAACGGCATCACCCAGGGTCTGATGTGGCGCGCGGTCAACGCCGACGGCACCCTCACCTACTCCTTCGTGGAAGCCCTGCAGGCCAGCCACCCGGGCTTCATGGTCCGTGCGCTGGGCGGCGCCTTCTTCGCCTCCGGCATGCTGCTGATGGCCTACAACACCTTCCGTACCGTTCGCGGTTTCAAGCAGGCTGACGCCGACGCCGCCGCTCAGATTCCCGCTGTAGGAGCTCACTGATGAAGCACGAAGCAGTCGAGAAGAACATCGGCCTGCTGGCCTTCTTCATGGTCATCGCCGTGAGCGTTGGCGGTCTGACCCAGATCGTCCCGCTGTTCTTCCAGGACGTGACCAACAAGCCGGTGGAAGGCATGAAGCCGCGCACTGCACTTGAGCTCGAAGGCCGCGACATCTACATCCGCGAAGGTTGCGTAGGTTGCCACTCGCAGATGGTCCGTCCGTTCCGCGCCGAAACCGAGCGCTACGGCCACTACTCCGTCGCCGGCGAAAGCGTCTGGGACCACCCGTTCCTGTGGGGCTCCAAGCGTACCGGCCCGGACCTGGCCCGCGTCGGCGGCCGCTACTCGGACGACTGGCACCGCGCGCACCTGTACAACCCGCGCAACGTGGTGCCTGAGTCGAAGATGCCGTCCTACCCGTGGCTGGTCGAGAACAAGCTCGATGGCAAGGACACGGCGAAGAAGATGGAAGTCATGCGCTCCATGGGCGTGCCCTACACCGACGAAGACATCGCCGGTGCACGCGATGCCGTCAAGGGCAAGACCGAGATGGATGCTGTCGTCGCCTACCTGCAAGGCCTCGGCACCATCATCAAGAGCAAACGGTGACAGTGATGGATATCGGGACGATTCGCGGCATCGGCACCGTAGTAGTGATGGTCGCCTTCATTGGCGTACTGCTCTGGGCCTACAGCGGCAAGCGCAAGGGACGCTTCGACGAAGATGCCCTGCTGCCCTTCGCGGACGACCCGGTCGCCAAAAAGCACGTCGAGCAAGAGCAAGCTTCTAGGAGCAACAAAGAATGACAACCTTCTGGAGTCTGTACGTCACCGTACTTACCCTGGGCACCATCTTCGCCCTGGCGTGGCTGCTGTTCGCCACCCGCCGCGGCCAACGCAGCGAAGCCACCGACGAGACCGTCGGCCATGCCTTCGACGGCATCGAGGAGTATGACAACCCGCTGCCGAAGTGGTGGTTCATGCTGTTCGTCGCCACCTTCGTCTTCGCCCTCGCCTACCTCGCCCTGTACCCGGGCCTGGGTAACTGGAAAGGCCTGCTGCCGGGCTACCAGGACAAGAACGAGTTCGCCAACGGTCAGGCCGGCTGGACCGGCGTGCACCAGTGGGAAAAGGAAATGGCCAAGGCCGACGAGAAGTACGGCCCGCTGTACGCCAAGTTCGGCGCCATGCCGATCGAGGACGTGGCCAAGGACGAGCAGGCCCTGAAAATGGGTAACCGCCTGTTCGCTTCCAACTGCTCGGTCTGCCACGGCTCCGACGCCAAGGGCGCCCACGGCTTCCCGAACCTGACCGACGCCGACTGGCGCTGGGGCGGCGAGCCGAAGGACATCGTTGCCACCATCGAAGGCGGTCGCCACGCGGCCATGCCGGCCTGGGGCGAAGTCATCGGCGATGCCGGCGTTCACGACGTAGCTGCTTTCGTCACCACCAAGCTGGACGGCCGCAAGGCTCCCGAAGGCGTGACTGACGAGCAGGTCGCCAACGGTCAGAAGATCTTCCAGACCAACTGCGTGGCTTGCCACGGTCCGGAAGGCAAAGGCACCGCCGCCATGGGCGCGCCGAACCTGACCCACCCGGCCGCGTTCATCTACGGCTCGAGCTTCGCCCAGCTGCAGCAGACCATCCGCTACGGCCGCCAGGGCCAGATGCCGGCTCAGCTGGAGCGTCTGGGCAAGGACCAGGTGCACCTGCTGGCCGCCTACGTGTACAGCCTGTCCCATGGTGAAGGTGAGAAGAGCGCCGAATAAGCCTCCCCTCTCCTACTCCAAAGCAACACCCCAGCGGCGCCGGTTCCTACACCGGCGCCGCTCTATTTCTGGGTCCATAATTCATTGCGCGACCAACTGTCGCACCGTTAGCCCCCCCTCCACGCCGTATCATTGTTAGGCGTGCAAGCATATTTCTGACCCTGCTCGGCATGTATCGACAGGGCGCCCTCCCGCTGCCGTGGAATGCACTGATGAGCAAACAGATTCCCGTCCAAGACGTCACTCCGCCCGCCAAGGGCAAGGGTGAGAGCGTCGACCTCTATGCCTCTCGGGAAAAAATCTACACCCGAGCCTTCACCGGATTCTTCCGAAATCTCCGAATGGCTGGAGGTGCCTTCCTCTTCCTCCTCTACTTCGGCACCGTCTGGTTGACCTGGAACGGTCGCCAGGCAGTCCTCTGGGACCTGCCCGAGCGCAAGTTCTACATCTTCGGCGCGACCTTCTGGCCTCAGGACTTCATCCTCCTCTCCGGCCTACTGATCATTGCGGCCTTCGGCCTGTTCTTCATCACGGTATTCGCCGGCCGCGTCTGGTGCGGCTACACGTGCCCGCAGAGCGTGTGGACCTGGATCTTCATGTGGTGCGAAAAAGTCACCGAGGGTGACCGCAACCAGCGCATGAAGCTCGACAAGGCCAACATGAGCAGCAACAAACTGCTGCGCAAGGCCGCCAAGCACAGCCTGTGGCTGCTGATCGGCCTGGTGACCGGCCTGACCTTCGTCGGTTACTTCGCCTCCATCCGCGAACTGCTGCCGGACCTGGTGACCGGCCAGGCCGACGGTTGGGCCTACTTCTGGGTCGGCTTCTTCACCCTCGCCACCTATGGCAATGCCGGCTGGCTGCGCGAGCAGGTATGCATCTACATGTGCCCTTACGCGCGCTTCCAGAGCGTGATGTTCGACAAGGACACCCTGATCGTCTCCTACGACCCGCGCCGCGGCGAGTCGCGCGGCCCGCGCAAGAAGAACATCGACTACAAGGCCCAGGGCCTGGGCGACTGCATCGATTGCACCATGTGCGTACAGGTCTGCCCCACCGGCATCGACATCCGTGACGGCCTGCAGATCGAGTGCATCGGCTGCGCCGCCTGTATCGACGCCTGCGACAGCATCATGGACAAGATGGGCTATCCGCGCGGACTGATCAGCTACACCACCGAGCACAACCTGTCCGGGCAGAAGACCCACCTGGTACGCCCGCGCCTGATCGGCTACGCCATCGCCCTGTGCCTGATGATCGGCCTGCTGATCACCGCCGTGGTCATTCGCCCGCTGGTGGGCTTCGACGTCAGCAAGGACCGCGTGCTCTACCGCGAGAACGCCGAAGGCCGGATCGAGAACGTGTACAGCCTGAAGATCATGAACAAGGATCAGCAGGACCACACCTACGTACTCGGCGCCAAGGGCCTGGACGGCCTGATCCTGGAAGGCAAGAAGGAAATCTCGGTGGCTGCCGGTGATATCGTCAGCATGCCTGTGGAACTCTCCATCGATCCGGAGAAGCTGCCCTCCACCACCAACGAGATCAGCTTCACCATCCAGTCGGTGGACGACCCGTCCATCAACAAGGAATCCTCCAGCCGCTTCATCGGCCCGCGCGTTCGTTGAACCACAGCTGAACGAATTGGCACCCCATGTTGCACATGGGGTGCCAGTACCGACCGAAGCACGTAGAATCCGCCCGCCCCCGCAGCGGACAGACCGCGCCCTCGCGGGCCATTCCAGCGAGAGAAAAGAGAATGCAATCGGCCATGAAAACGCCCGTGGAACCCTGGTACAAGCACCTCTGGCCATGGATCATCATCGGCATGCTGGCCATCTCGGTGTTCCTCAGCCTGATGATGGTCAACATCGCGGTGAACAACCAGGACTCCCTGGTCAGCGACAACTACTACGAGGCCGGCAAGGGCATCAACCGCTCCCTGGACCGCGAGCACCTGGCGCAACAGCTCAAGCTGCAGGCGAAAATCAGCTTCGATGAACTGACCGGCGAAGTCGACCTGCGCCTTTCCGGCGCCAGCCACCCGGACAAGCTCACCCTGAACCTGCTCTCCCCCACCCTGGAAGCCCAGGACAAGCACCTCGACCTGCTGCCCAGCCCGGTCGAGCCCGGCCGCTACACCGGCAGCCTCGATGCCGCCGTCAAGGGCCGTCGCTTCGTCGAGCTGCTCGGCCAGGAAAACGGCCAGGCCTGGCGTCTGTTCGAAGAAGAGAAAGTCGCCCCCGGCGGTTCGTTCGTCCTTGGCGACGAGCCCCTCAAGGGAGACGAAGCCGAGCGCCCATGAGCGCCCCGCTGCCCTGTTACCACTGCGCCCTGCCGGTTCCCGCCGGCAGCCGTTTCACGGCGCAGGTCCTTGGTGAAACCCGCGAATTCTGCTGCCCGGGCTGCCAGGCCGTGGCCGAAGCCATCGTCGCCGGCGGCCTGGAAGGCTACTACCGCCACCGTACCGAGGCGGCGCCCAATCCCGACGTACTGCCCGAGCAACTGAGCGACGAGCTGAAGCTGTTCGATCGTCCCGACGTGCAGCAGCCCTTCGTTCGACACGAAGGCGAGCTGGCGGAAACCACCCTGCTCCTTGAAGGCATCAGCTGTGCCGCCTGCGGCTGGCTGATCGAGAAACACCTCAAGGGCCTGCCCGCCATTGCCGAGGCCGGCCTCAACCTGTCCAACCATCGCCTTCACGTGCGCTGGTCCGACAGCCAGATGCCCCTGAGCGCCCTGCTCGCCGAGCTGCGCAAGATCGGCTACGCCGCCCACCCCTACCAGCCCGACCGCGCCGCCGAGCAACTGCACGAAGAAAACCGCCGCTCCCTGCGCCAGCTGGGCGTCGCCGGCATGCTGTGGTTCCAGGCGATGATGGCAACCATGGCCACCTGGCCGGAATTCAACATCGACCTGAGCCCCGAACTACACGAAATCCTGCGCTGGGTGGCGATGTTCCTCACCACACCGATTGTCTTCTACTCCTGCCAGCCGTTCTTCCGCGGCGCCCTGCGCGACCTGCGCACCCGCCACCTGACCATGGACGTCTCGGTCTCCCTGGCCATCGGCGGCGCTTACCTGGCCGGCATCTGGACCTCCATCACCGGCAGCGGAGACCTGTATTTCGACGCCGTCGGTATGTTCGCCCTGTTCCTGCTCTCCGGCCGCTACCTGGAGCGCCGCGCCCGCGAACGTACCGCTGCCGCCACCGCACAACTGGTCAACCTGCTGCCCGCCTCCTGCCTGCGCCTGGACAAGAACGGACAGAGCACCCGCGTGCTGCTCAGCGAGCTGAACGTCGGCGACCGCGTGCTGGTGCAGCCCGGCGCAGTGATTCCCGCCGACGGCCAGATCCTCGACGGCCAGTCCAGCGTCGACGAATCCCTGCTCACCGGCGAGTACCTGCCGCAACCGCGCCAGACCGGCGACAGCGTCACCGGCGGCACCCTGAACGTGGAAGGTCCGCTGACCGTGCAGATCAGCGCCCTGGGCAACGACAGCCGGCTCTCCGCCATTGTCCGCCTGCTGGAACGCGCCCAGTCGGACAAGCCGCGCCTGGCCGAACTCGCCGACAAGGCCGCGCAATGGTTCCTCATCGCGCTGCTGGTGCTGGCCGCAGTGGTCGGCCTGTTCTGGTGGCAACACGACGCCCCCCGTGCCTTCTGGGTGGTGCTGGCGATGCTGGTGGCGACCTGCCCCTGCGCCCTCTCCCTGGCTACGCCCACCGCGCTCACCGCCGCCACCGGTAGTCTGCACAAGCTCGGCCTGCTACTGACCCGCGGCCATGTGCTGGAAGGCCTGAACCACATCGACACAGTGATCTTCGACAAGACCGGCACCCTCACCGAAGGCCGCCTGACCCTGCGCGCCGTGCGCCCGCTGGGCGACCTCGACAGCGATACCTGCCTGGCCCTGGCGGCGGCGCTGGAGAACCGCTCCGAACACCCCATCGCCCGCGCCTTCGGCCGTGCGCCGCAGCCTGCCGAGAACGTCGAAAGCCATCCGGGCCTGGGTCTGGAAGGTCAGGTTGGCGAACGCCGCCTGCGCATTGGCGAACCGTCCTTCGTCTGCGCCCTGAGCCACAGCGCAGCGCCGGCGCACCCACAGGAGCCCGGCCAATGGTTGCTGCTCGGGGATGAGCGCAGCGCGCTGGCGTGGCTGGTGCTGGACGACCGCATCCGCGAAGACGCCTCCGCCCTCCTCGACGCCTGCCGCGCCCGTGGCTGGCGCACCCTGCTGCTCTCCGGCGACAGCTCGCCGATGGTCGGCCGGGTTGCCGCCGAACTGGGCATCGACGACTGCCGGGGCGGCCTGCGCCCCGACGACAAACTGGAAGTCCTGCGCCAGTTGCACCAGGAAGGCCGCCGCGTGCTGATGCTCGGCGACGGCGTGAACGACGTGCCGGTGCTGGCTGCCGCCGACATCAGCGTCGCCATGGGTTCCGCAACCGACCTGGCCAAGACCAGCGCCGACGCCGTGCTGCTGTCCAATCGATTGGAAAGCCTGGTGCAGGCCTTCAGCCTGGCGCGCCGCACCCGCCGGGTAATCATCGAGAACCTGGTCTGGGCAGGGTTGTACAATGGGCTCATGCTGCCCTTCGCCGCCCTCGGCTGGATCACGCCCGTGTGGGCGGCGGTGGGCATGTCGATCAGCTCGCTGACCGTGGTGCTCAATGCCCTGCGCCTGACCCGGCTGCCCAAGGCCGTCGACGCCCCCTCAGCGACCACCGCGCGCCCGGCCGTCCTGGAAACGAGCCCGGCGCTGCCACGGAGTTGAAATGCCCGCACTCTACGTCATGATTCCGATCGCCGTACTGATCGTCGGCATCTGTATCTGTATTTTCTTCTGGGCAGTGAACAGCGGCCAGTACGACGACATGGACAGTCCGGCTCACAGCATCCTGTTCGACGACGAAGACCCCAAGCACCAGGCCGGCATCGACGAAGCCGAAGGCGCCGAAGCACCGGGTGAGCAGCCGCAGGACAAGCGCGATGCCTGAGCTGGCGCCCCTGCTGGCGTCGGCACTGATCCTCGGCCTGCTGGGCGGCGGTCACTGCCTGGGCATGTGTGGCGGCCTGATGGGCGCGCTGACCATGGCCATTCCACCGGAGCAACGTGCGCGCCGCCTGCGCCTGCTGCTGGCCTACAACCTCGGACGCATCCTCAGCTACGCCTGCGCGGGGCTGCTGCTCGGTCTCGCCGGCTGGGCCATCGCCCGCACGCCGTTCGCCTCGGCGTTGCGCGTCATCGCCGGGATGCTGCTGATCGCCATGGGCCTGTACCTGGCCGGCTGGTGGAGCGGCCTGACCCGCATCGAAGCGCTCGGACGCGGCCTGTGGAAGCACATCCAGCCCTTCGCCAGCCGCCTGCTGCCGGTCGCCACGGTTCCGCGCGCACTGCTGCTCGGCGCCCTGTGGGGCTGGCTGCCCTGCGGCCTGGTCTACAGCACCCTGCTGTGGGCCACCAGCCAGGGCTCGGCAGTGGACAGCGCGCTGCTGATGCTCGCCTTCGGCCTGGGTACCTGGCCGGTGCTGCTGGCCACGGGCCTGGCGGCGGAGCGCATCACCGCCCTGCTGCGCAAACGCAGCGTGCGCATGACCGGCGGCATCCTGGTCATCCTCTTCGGTCTCTGGACCCTGCCTGGCCCGCACCAGGCATGGATCATGGGCCACGAAATGCACGCCAGCGCCAACCATACGCACCACAAAGCCGCTTGATACAGGTCAACAGGCCATAGTCGGACTCTCCCTAGACTGCGCGGGAAAAGCTCGCCAACCGGGGACCTCGGCATGCTCGACAATATTCGCTGGGACGCAGATCTGATACGCCGCTACGATCTGTCCGGCCCGCGCTACACCTCCTATCCCACAGCCGTGCAGTTCCACGAAGGCGTCGGCCCCTTCGACCTGCTGCACGCGCTGCGCGATAGCCAGAAGGCACAGCGCCCGCTCTCGCTCTACGTGCACATCCCGTTCTGCGCGAACATCTGCTACTACTGCGCCTGCAACAAGGTCATCACCAAGGACCGCGGCCGCAGTGCCCCTTACCTCGCCCGGCTGATCCGCGAGATCGAGATCGTCAGTCGCCACCTGGGCCGGGGGCAACAAGTCGAGCAACTGCACTTCGGCGGCGGTACCCCGACCTTCCTCAGTTCCGGCCAGTTGCGCGAACTGATGAGCCAGTTGCGCACGCACTTCAACCTGCTGGACGACGACTCCGGCGACTACGGCATCGAGATCGACCCGCGCGAAGCCGACTGGTCGACCATGGGCCTGCTCCGCGAACTGGGCTTCAACCGCATCAGCCTCGGCGTGCAGGACTTCAACCTGGAAGTGCAGCAGGCCGTGAACCGCCTGCAGAGCCTCGACGAAACCCGCGCCATCATCGATGCAGCCCGCACCCTGCAGTACCGCTCGATCAACATCGACCTGATCTACGGCCTGCCCAAGCAGAACCCTGAAAGCTTCTCCCACACCGTCGAACAGGTCATCGCCCTGCAACCCAACCGGCTGTCGGTGTTCAACTACGCGCACCTGCCGGAACGCTTCATGCCGCAACGCCGGATCAACGCCGACGACCTGCCCTCCCCCGGCCAGAAGCTGGAAATGCTCCAGCGCACCACCGAGCAACTGGAAGCCGCCGGTTACCGCTACATAGGCATGGACCACTTCGCCCTGCCGGACGACGAGCTATCCATGGCCCAGGAAGACGGCACCCTGCAACGCAACTTCCAGGGCTACACCACCCACGGCCATTGCGACCTGGTCGGGCTCGGCGTCTCGGCCATCAGCCAGATCGGCGACCTCTACAGCCAGAACAGCAGCGACATCGCGGACTACCAGAGTTCCCTGGACCAGAGCCAGCTCGCCACCCGTCGTGGTCTGCACTGCAACAAGGACGACATCATCCGCCGCGCGGTGATCCAGCAGTTGATCTGCCACTTCCAGCTGGACTTCGACGAGATCGAGGAGCTCTACAACATCGATTTCCGCGGCTACTTCAACGAAATCTGGCCGGATCTGGAGCGCTTCGCCACCGACGGCCTGATCAACCTCAGCCCGAGCGGCATCGATGTCAGCGCCTCGGGCCGGCTGCTGGTGCGCAGCCTCTGCATGCTGTTCGACCGCTACCTGCCGACGCAGAACCTGCAACGCTTCTCACGGGTCATCTGACCCGTCCGGCAACGCGACAGACGGCCGAGGCCGACTGTCGCACCCATTGCAACAGGATATGTCGGCCTCTCGAATCCGAGGAAAGCGCCCTGATACGGCCCTTTTCGAACCGTTTCGAACCCTCCCGAACCCCGCTCCACCCCTCGCCTTCCCCGCCGAAACCGGCGATTCAGAGAGGCCGCCAACTGGCGCCCGATCCGCCGTCTGCGGTACCCTTGGTTTTTGTGTGCCTTCCCCACTCAAGGAACTCCCAATGGCCGAAACCATCAAAGTGCGCGCCCTCCCCCAAGCACACTGCAAGGATTGCAGCCTGGCGCCCCTTTGCCTGCCCCTGTCGCTGAACACCAACGACATGGATGCCCTGGATGAAATCGTCAAACGCGGCCGACCGCTGAAGAAAGGCGAATTCCTGTTCCGTCAGGGCGACGCTTTCGGCTCGGTCTTCGCGGTGCGCTCCGGTGCGCTGAAGACGTTCAGCATCACCGACGGTGGTGAAGAGCAGATCACCGGCTTCCACCTGCCCAGCGAGCTGGTCGGCCTGTCCGGCATGGACACCGAGAGCTACCCGGTCTCGGCCCAGGCACTGGAAACCACTTCGGTCTGCGAGATTCCCTTCGAGCGCCTGGACGAACTGTCCGAGCAACTGCCGCAACTGCGCCGCCAGTTGCTGCGGGTGATGAGCCGCGAGATCCGCGACGACCAGCAGATGATGATGCTGCTGTCGAAGAAGACTGCCGACGAGCGCATCGCCACCTTCCTGGTGAACCTCTCCGCGCGCTTCCGCGCCCGTGGTTTCTCGGCCCAGCAGTTCCGCCTGGCCATGTCGCGCAACGAGATCGGCAACTACCTGGGCCTGGCAGTGGAAACCGTCTCCCGCGTTTTCACCCGCTTCCAGCAGAACGGCCTGATCGCCGCCGAAGGCAAGGAAGTGCACATCCTTGATTCCATCGAGCTGTGCGCATTGGCCGGGGGCCAGCTGGAAAGCTGACAGACACGAAAGCTGACCAATTGGTTGACTTTCCGGTCATCGAAAACGGGCTCGCCGACTGGCGGGCCCGTTATACTTTGGCCTCTGCAAAAACCGCATCAGGTGCACAACCAGCATGATCCTCAACCAACTCGACCTGAAGTCCGTCATCCGCGCCGTTCCCGACTTTCCCAAGCCCGGCGTCATGTTCCGTGACATCACCCCGCTGTTCCAGTCGCCGCGAGCCCTGCGCTTCGTCGCCGACAGCTTCATCCAGCGTTATGTCGAGGCCGAGTTCACCCACATCGGCGCCATGGACGCGCGTGGCTTCCTGATCGGCTCGATCATCGCCTACGAACTGAACAAGCCGCTGGTGCTGTTCCGCAAGCGCGGCAAGCTGCCGGCCGACGTGCTCTCCCAGGCCTACGAGACCGAGTACGGCGAAGCCCTGCTGGAAGTCCACGCCGACAGCCTGTGCGAAGGCGACAGCGTGCTGATCTTCGATGACCTGATCGCCACCGGCGGCACCCTGCTGGCTGCCGCGCAACTGGTTCGCCGCATGGGCGCCAGCGTGTTCGAGGCCGCAGCGATCATCGACCTGCCAGAGCTGGGCGGTTCGGCCAAGCTCAACGACGCGCAGATCCCCACCTACAGCCTGACTGCCTTCGCCCTCGACGAGCAGTGACAGACCGCTGTCGGTAAGAAACGGGCGCCTAGGCGCCCGTTTTCGTTTCCACGCCTCCTGCAAACAACTGCCCCATCCAATGGCTGGTCGTGACCGGTTTGGCCTGATCCGACTCGCCAATGACCGGATATGACCTGGCGATTGTCCGACAAGACTTCGAACATGACATCAGCTGATGACACATTCGAAGGTGGCATCACGAACTAACGACAGGGCTTGCCCGGGTCGCCGCCCCTGCCGCGTCGCGCTCCGGAACCCACGCCCGCACAACAAGAAGGAGTTAGTCATGAACGCCAGTACCACGCCAATCCGCGCCAACTTCCCGGTCCGCCGCATGGATTTCACCTTCAGTGAAACGCCTAAATACTGGTGGGACGGGCAGCCCTTCATGACCCACTTCATGAACAACCTGTCCTCGCTGTTCCCCTATGGTGAGAAGTTCTTCGTCGACAGCGTGCGTGCCGTGCGCGAGCGCATCCAGGACCCGCAGCTGCAGAAGGACGTCAGCGCCTTCATCGGCCAGGAAGCCATGCACTCCAAGGAACACGCGGCCTACAACGAGTATGCCGACGAACACGGCATCGACCTGGAAACCCTGGAGCTGCGCATCAAGGTGCTGCTCGAATCGATCAGCAAGGTCACTACCAAGAAGCACCAGCTGGCGATTACCTGCGCCCTGGAGCACTTCACCGCGTCCATGGCCGAGCAGTTGCTCAAGCGCGACGACCTGAGCAGCCAGATGAAGTCGGACAAGATGTACAAGCTGTGGATGTGGCACGCCATCGAGGAAAACGAGCACAAGGCGGTGGCCTATGACGTCTACCAGCAGGTATACGGCGGCTACTTCACCCGCACCGCGGTGATGTTGCTGACCACCGTGATCTTCTTCAGCGTCATCGCCGGCTTCCAGATCAACCTGCTGCGCCGTGACGGCCAACTGTTCAACTGGCGCAGCTGGAAGCATGGCCTGGGCGTACTGCTGCACCCGCGCCGCGGCTACTTCGTCAACCTGATCCGCCCCTGGCTGGACTACTTCCGCCCCGGCTTCCACCCCTTCGACCACGACACCAAGGCGCTGGAAACCCGTTGGAAAGAGCAGCTGGATTTCGCTGGCTGATCTTTACGCCGGAATGAAAAATGCCAGGCATTGCCTGGCGTTTTTCATGACGCAACATGGTCTTCGCGGCAACGCTTTTCGTAGGAGCAACTGTCTTCTACCGGGTTAATCCCTGCCTGCGTTTCCCCCTCACCCCAGCCCTCCGAGCCGGCTGACACTATGGTTTCAACCTGCACCGAACAGTCCCCTCTCCCGCTTGCGGGAGAGGGTTAGGGTGAGGGGCCTTTGATCTTGTAGGAGCGGACCTTGTCCGCGAAGTACCCGCCGCCGCTGAAGAACATCGCGGAGAAGCTCCGCTCCTACGAGGTCCTGAGCGGGAGCGTAGGGCGTATAACGTTCGACGTTATAGGCCGTTTGACCTTGGTTTCCGGTTGCACGGACTGCGACCGGCTGGCGCTTCGAACTCGGCCAATACACCAGCCGATGACCCTGGTGTATCGGCGTACAACCGCGAACGGTTGTACGCCCTACGAATGCGCAGACAGTTGCTCCTACGACATCAAAATCATCAGCCCTCGGGACGACGCGGCAGATCGTCCACCGTGTCGAACCACGACAGCTGCGACGAACACCAGATATGGCATTGCGGCTTCACCCGCTCCGGCTCGTCCAGGGTCACCGTATTGAGTCCCACTGTGTCGCCATCCCGCACACGAAACTCCAGCGGCGTGCCGCACTTCACGCAGAAGCGCCGCTCGCCCTCCGGGCTTGAGCGCCACATCCCCAGCTCACCGGACAGATACTGGAACCCCGTCAGCGGAATCACCGCCCAAGGCACCGCTGGCGCGGCGTTGGATTTCTGGCAGATGCGGCAGTGGCAGTAGCCGGCTTCCGTTGGCTCCACATCCACCCGATAGCGCACCGCGCCGCAGGCGCAGCCGCCTAACAGAGGCAAAGGCGACATGGCAATCTCCCATCCGGTAACGCGAAAGAAGACTCAGAGCCTAGCCAGCATGCCGAAGGTCTGCAGCACGGCGGCACCGGTGAAGAGCAACAGGATTTGTCGCCCGGCCAATGCGCAGACCTCCTCGCGCCGCTCCGGAGGGCGTTCCAGATAGTCCAGCGATTGCTGGAACAACTGCCGGCTGATCGACCGCGACAACTGGTTCAATTCATCCTCGTCGATCTCCGGCAGCAGGTGGAACTGGCGGATGTCCTCGGCCATGTCCTCGCCGAACTCATCCATCACCCGCGCCAGCGCCGCGCGCAGCACGGGCGACGGGCCGTGCAGCTCACGCACGCCGATGATGAAGGCCTCCGGGTGACTCTCGACGAAATCGAAGAACAGTCGCACGGTTTCCCGCGTCACCCGCAGACCGCGCTCCATATCCAGGCCGAAGGGCACGCTGGCGGCGCCCTCCCCTGGCTGCGCGCGCTCGGCGGCTTCGCGGCGCAGGTCACGCAGCGGCTGGCGCAGCTGGGTAGCGATGTCACGAATGATCGCCAAACCCAGGTCGTCCACATCGTCGAAATGCCGGTAGAAGGTGTTCGGATTCAACCCCGCTTCCCGCGCCAGCTCCCGCAGCCCCAGGCTGCTCAAGCTGCGCCGGCTCGATGCCAGGCGCAGTGCCGCATCGATCAGCGCCCGCTTGCCCGCCGCTTCCGCCGGCCGTTCTTCCTGTCCGATTTCCATGTGTTTGGCGCTCGGCCCCACCGAAGGTTGGTTGTTCGCGAAGTATACAGATGTCTACATTCACACCACGTAGACAGTTGTATACGCCAGCAATAATCATAACAGGAGCTTGGCAATGGGTACCCAACCAAAGACTGCCCCCAGACACTGCAAAGTCGCCATCATCGGCACCGGGTTTTCCGGGCTGGGCATGGCGATCCGCTTGAAGCAGGAAGGCGAGAACGACTTCCTGCTGTTCGAGAAGGACGCCGGCGTCGGCGGCACCTGGCGGGTCAACAACTACCCGGGCTGCGCCTGCGACGTGCAATCCCACGTCTACTCCTTCTCCTTCGAGCCGAACCCGGACTGGACGCGCATGTTCGCCCGCCAGCCGGAAATCCGCGCCTACCTGGAGAACTGCTGGAAGAAGTACCGCCTCGAAGACAAGACCCTGCTCAATACCGAGATGGCGCGCTTCGAATGGAACGACCAGCAGCAGCTCTGGCACCTGTTCGACGCCGCCGGCAACCACTACACCGCCAAGGCCGTGGTCTCGGGCATGGGCGCCCTGTCGATCCCGTCGATCCCTGCGCTCAAGGGCCTGGAGGACTTCCAGGGCAAGGCCTTCCACTCCCAGCAGTGGGACCACGACTACGACCTCAAGGGCAAGCGCGTCGCGGTGATCGGCACCGGCGCCTCGGCCATCCAGTTCGTTCCGGAAATCCAGCCGCTGGTGGCCAAGCTCGACCTCTACCAGCGCACCGCGCCGTGGATCCTGCCCAAGCCGGACCGCGCCATCAGCGAGAAGGAGCGCGCACGCTTCCGCCACTTCCCGGCCGTGCAGAAACTCTGGCGCGGCGCGCTCTACAGCATGCTCGAAGGCCGCGTGCTGGGCTTCACCTTCGCGCCCTGGGCGATGAAGCTGGTGGGCAAGCTGGCCGAGCGCTTCATCCGCCAGCAGATCAAGGACCCGGACCTGCGCCGCAAGCTGACCCCCGACTACACCATCGGCTGCAAGCGCGTGCTCATGTCGCACAACTACTACCCGGCGCTGGCCGCCTCCAACTCCTCGGTGATCACCGATGGCATCCGCGAGATCAAGTCGAACAGCATCATCACCAGCGACGGCCGCGAGCGGCAGGTGGACGCCATCATCTTCGGCACCGGCTTCACCGCCAACGACCCGATCCCGCGCGGCGTGGTGTTCGGCAAGGACGGCGTCGACCTGCTCGACACCTGGCAGAACGGCCCGGAAGCCTATAAGGGCACCATGACCCGTGGCTTCCCCAACCTGTTCTTCCTGATGGGCCCGAACACCGGCCTGGGCCACAACTCCATGGTCTACATGATCGAATCGCAGATCGCCTATGTGCTCGGCGCCATCAAGCTGATGGACCGCCGCGAGCTGCAGAGCGTCGAGGTGAAGAGCGAAGTCCAGGACCAGTGGAACGCCAAGCTGCAACGCGGACTCAACCACAGCGTGTGGAACACCGGCGGCTGCAAGAGCTGGTACCTGCACCCGGTAAGCGGGCGCAACTGCACCCTGTGGCCGGGCTTCACCTGGCGCTTCCGCGCGCTGACCAGCCAGTTCGACCCGTCCGCCTATCATCTGAAGGCCAAGCCCCTTAGCAGCCCCGTCGTCCAACCGCAACGCCACGCCGAGGAGGTGCCGGCATGAAGAACTTCGAGAACAAGGTTGCCGCCATTACCGGCGCCGGCTCCGGCATCGGCCGCGCCCTGGCCATCGAACTGGCCTCCCGTGGCTGCCATCTGGCGCTGGCGGACGTGAACGCCGCCGGCCTGGAGGAAACCCGCCAGTTGCTCACCTCCAGCGGCGTACGCGTCTCCATCGACACGGTGAACGTCGCCGACCGCGAGCAGGTGCACGCCTGGGCCGACAAGGCCGCCCGCGAGCACGGCAAGGTCAACCTGGTGTTCAACAACGCCGGCGTCGCCCATGCCGGCACCGTGGAAGCCAGCGACTACGAAGAGTACGAATGGATCACCAACATCAACTTCTGGGGCGTGGTCTACGGCACCAAGGCCTTCCTGCCGTACCTGAAGGCTTCCGGCGACGGCCACGTGGTCAACGTTTCGAGCGTGTTCGGGCTGTTCTCCCAGCCGGGCATGAGTGCCTACAACGCCACCAAGTTCGCGGTGCGCGGCTTCACCGAGTCGCTGCGCCAGGAACTGGACATGGAACGCGGCGGCGTGTCAGCCAGCTGCGTGCATCCGGGCGGGATCAAGACCAACATCGCCAAGACCGCGCGGATGAACGACAGCATGGTCAAGGTCACCGGCCAGAACGCCGAAGCCGCCCGCACCCAGTTCAACGACCAGTTGCTGCGCACCACGCCGCAGAAGGCCGCGCAGGTGATCATCCGTGGTGTGGAGCGTGACTCACGGCGCATCCTGATCGGCCCGGACGCCCACGCCATCGACCTGATGCTGCGCCTGCTGCCGGTCTGGTACCAGAAAGTAGTCACCGGCAGCATGAAGCTGGCCAAGCGCTTCGCCCCCAAGCCCAAGCGCAAGCATGGTGCTGAAGGCGCCGAAGCCAAGTAAGAGTCCCTTTTCCCTCTCGGACCGGCGCCCACCCGCTACCCCTGGGTGGGCGCCGTTTTTTTGTTGTTTCAGCGGCGGGTCAGCACTACCTCCAGATACTCGCTGGGCACCACCAGCGACGCCGGACCGGCGCGATTGCTCGCCTCCAGCAGCTGCGTCAGGTCGCGCTCCAGTCCTTTCGCCTCGGCTTCCGGCAGGTTGGCAAAGGCCTTGTGCAGCGGGCCGTACCAGTCGCGGAAGACCTCGATGAAATGCGCCGCCGAGCGATAGCGGAAGTTGAAGGTCTGCCGCGAGGCGCGCAGCTCGCTGATCGAGTCGCCGAACAGCTCGCGCAGATGCTCCTCCCGCCCCCAGGCCGACGGCGGGCGCACGCCGGCAGCCGGCGGAATGTATCCCGCCAGCACCTTGAACAGCTGACCGATGAAGCCTTCCGGCGTCCAGTTGGCCAGACCGACGCGCCCGCCGGAGCGGCAGACCCGCGCCAGCTCCGCAGCCGCCTTCGGCTGGTCGGGGGTGAACATCACGCCGAAGGTCGAGACGACGGCGTCGAAACTACCCGCGTCGAAGGGCAACGCTTCGGCATCGGCCTCGCGGAACTCCACGTCCAGATGTTCGGCGCGGGCACGTTCGGCGCCCAGCTCCAGCAGGCGCGGCACGTAGTCGGTGGACACGACCTGGCAACCGCGCCGGGCCGCCGCCAGGGTGGCATTACCGTTGCCGGCGGCGACATCCAGCACCCGCTCGTCGCAGAGCAGGTCGCAGGCTTCGGCCAGGCGTTCGCCAACGATCTGCAGGGTCGTGCCGATCACGGCGTAGTCGCCGCTGGCCCAGGTGGCCATCTGGCGTTGTTTCAGGGCATTGAGGTCTACAGCGGTGCTCATCTGTGCATCTCCAGGCGCGCTCATTCGGCGGTGGTCGGATCGATGACGTTGACGACCTGCGATATCCGGTTCGCCGGGAAGCCGCCCAGGCTCGCGTGCTCGCGCACGGTGGCCTCGTCGGGGGCGATGTACAGGCAGTAGATGCGGTCGTCGACCACGTAGCTGTGCAGCCATTGAATCTGCGGTCCCAGCTGATTCAGGACTTTGCAGGACTTCTGTGCGATGGCTTTGAAATCGCGCTCGGACAGGGCTCCAGCGCCGGGGATTTCGCGCTCGATAACGAACTTGGGCATGGCAGTCTCCAGTGAGTAGGAACGGACGGGGACCGCAACCTCCCGCACCTTCATACTGCGCCCGGTACCGGTTGCCGTCCTGCTCCAGCGTCGCCCTTCCCTGCCCGATCGTCCGGCGGTCCGGCGCACCGGCCATATCCCGCCCAGAATTTCTGAAAGCCCCCCGGCGGAGGGACTGTCCATGAGCTCGGAAACCATCCTCGCTGCGCAACAACGACTGGCACGCCTGGTGCGCCAGCGGCCCGCCGTCGCGCAGATCCAGGACGTTCCCGCCACGGCCCTCTGGGAAGGCGCCGGCAGGACACGCACCCTGCATCCGGACGGCAACGCCGTATACACCGACCTGCCTCGGGAGCTGGGCGGCGACGGCGAGCGGGTCAGCCCAGGCTGGCTGCTGCGAGCCGCACTGGCTTCCTGCGCCGTCACACGCATCGCCATGCTGGCCGTCGAACACGGGATGCAGCCTGAACGACTGGAGGTGGAAGTCACCAGCGACACCGACCTGCATGGCTTGCTCGGGCTGGCGCGCGAGGACGGCCAGCGCGCCGTGACCGGGCCGTTGGAGATCCACCTGCGGGTACGCATCAGCGTTCCGGGAGCCTCGGACGCTGATGTGCGCAAACTGGTCGAACAGGGCATCCACCTTTCGCCCATGGTCGGCGCGCTGGCCGAAGCCGTGCCCGTGCGGCTCGATATCGACAACGGCACCGGCTGATGGACGCGCTCTCGGAGACCCTGCGCGTGGTGCGGCTGGTGGGCGCGATCTTCATCAATGCGCGCTTCACCGCCCCCTGGTGCTACCAGTCGCCCCGCGCCGACTCGGTCGTGGAACTGCTGGAACCCGGCGCCGAGCAGTTGGTGATCTTCCACCTGATCACAGAGGGTGAATGCTTCGTCGAGATGGGCAAGGCCGAACCGGAAAAGCTGGTGGCGGGTGATGCGGTGCTGTTCCCCCAGGGCCATGCCCACCGCATGACGTCGCAGCCCGGCGTGCCACCGGCCAGTGGCGCACGGCTGGACGCGGTGCTGGCACGTCGCCCCCGGCAGCTGGCCTACGGCGGCGGCGGCGCGACGACCCGGCTGGTGTGTGGCTACCTGGCCTGCGACGCGCGCCTGGCACGGCTGCTACTGGCCGGCCTGCCGGCGTTGGTGAAGGTCAACGTGCGTGGGTCCGCGGCGGGTGCCTGGTTGGAGTCCTCGGTGCGCTACGCCCTGGCCGAGGCGCGCTCTCCCCGCCCCGGCGGCGCCGGTGTGCTGGCCAAGCTGGCGGAAGTGCTGTTCATCGAAGTGCTGCGCCTGTACATGGCGCAGCAAGGTGAAGAGCGCACGGGCTGGCTGGCCGGACTGCACGATCGCATCGTCGGCAGTGCCCTTGGCGAGCTGCACAAATCACCCGCCCACGCCTGGAGCCTGGAAGAACTGGCCCGCTGCGCCGGCACCTCGCGCTCGGTGCTGGCCGAGCGCTTCCAGTGCCTGGTCGGCTGCCCGCCCATGCAGTACCTGACCCAGTGGCGGATGCTCCTGGCCGCCAACCTCCTGCGCGGCAGCAACGCCCCGCTGGCGCGCATCGCCGAGGATGTCGGCTACCAGACGGATACGGCCTTCAGCCGCGCCTTCCGCCGCGAATATGGCTGTCCGCCGGCCGCGTGGCGACGCAGCCAGGCGGCAAGCGCGCGGCTTTAGCTTTCGTAGGAGCGAGCTTGCTCGCTCCTACGAAAAGCGGTCTGTGCTAGTTACAACCCCATCTGCTTGGCGATGATCTCGTTCATGATCTCCCGCGTGCCGCCGCCGATGGAGAGGATGCGGTTGTCGCGGTACAGCCGCTCCACCAGGCTCTCGCGCATGTAGCCCATGCCGCCCAGGGCCTGCACCGCGTCGTAGGTCACCCGGTCGGCGACATCGGTGGCGAAGTTCTTGGCCATGGAGATTTCCTTGATCACACTCTTGCCGGCGGCCATCTTCGCCGCCTGCCGGTAGGTGAACTCGCGGGAGACCTCCACCTGCGTGGCCATCTCCGCCAAGCGATGCTTGAGCACCTGGAACTTGCCGATCGGCTTGCCGAACGCCTCGCGCTCGCGGCACCAGGCCAACGCCTCTTCCAGCGCCAGCTGCGCGGTCATGTTGGCCATGATCGCCAGGGCCAGGCGCTCGCTCTGGAAGTTCGCCATGATGCAGGCAAAGCCCATGTTCTCGGCACCGATCAGGTTCTGCACCGGCACCTTGCAGTCGTCGAAGAACAGTTCGGCGGTGTCGGAAGCCCACCAGCCCATCTTCTTCAGCTTGCGGCTGACGGTGAAACCCGGCGTGCCCTTCTCCACCAGCAGCAGGCTGACGCCACCGAAACCGTCGCCGCCGGTGCGCACCGCCACGGTGTAATAGTCGGCGCGCACGCCGCTGGTGATGAAGGTCTTGCTGCCGCTCACCCGGTAATGATCGCCGTCGCGCACGGCACGGGTCTTCAGGCTGGCCACATCGGAGCCGCCGGACGGCTCGGTGACCGCCAGCGCCATGATCTTCTCGCCGGCCAGCACCTGCGGCGCAATGCGCTCACGCAGCTCCGGGCTGCCCCACTTGATCAGCGGCGGCAGACCGATATCCAGCGAGCCCAGGCCCGCCACCAATCCTCCGGAGCCACAACGCATCAACTCCTCGCTGGCCGCCACCTTGGCGAACAGGTCGCCCTCGTGACTGCCGCCCAGGGCTTCGGGGTAGCCGATGCCGAGGATGCCGGCCTCGCCGGCCTTGCGGTACAGCTCACGGGGAAACTCTTCGGCTTCCTCCCAGTCGGCGACATGGGGCAGGATTTCCCGTTCGACGAAGCGCCGCACGCTGTCACGGACCAGGCGGTGACTGTCATCGAAGTAATCGGTGAACACGGACATGGCAAGGCTCCAGGCGATCTGCCTGAAAACTTACCGAGCGCTTGCTTGGTTTACAAGGCGAGACACCCGCCATCGACTAGGGCAGATGCGCCGTCCCGAAGCGCTCGCGATACGCCGAGGGCGCCAACCCCGCCGCGCCACGGAAGGCATTGCGGAAGCTTTCCACGGTGCCAAAACCGCATTGCTCGGCGATTCGTTCGATACTGTCGGAACTGCTCTCCAGCAGCTCGCGGGCGCGGGCCATGCGCTCGTGCTGCAGCCAAGCCTTGGGCGTCATGCCGGTGGCTTCGCTGAAACGCCGCAGGAAGGTGCGTTCGCTCATCGCCACGCGGCTCGCCAGTTCACCTACGGAAATCGAGCGGTCCAATCGCTGCCGGGCCCAGTCCAGCAGCCCAGCGAGATCGTGACGCGGCGCCTTGGCCACGGGCGCGGGAATGAACTGGGCCTGCCCGCCTCCGCGCTGCGGCGACATCACCAGCCGGCGCGCGACGGTGTTGGCGACCTGCGCGCCGAAGTCCCGCGCCACCAGATGCAGGCAGGCGTCGATACCGGCCGCGCTGCCGGCGGAAGTGATCACCCGCCCGGCATCCACGTAGAGCACCTGGGCATCGACCTCGATGGCGGGAAATCGCGAGGCCAACTCCCCGGCATAGCGCCAGTGCGTGGTCGCTCGCAGGCCATCGAGCAGTCCAGTGGCGGCCAGGACAAAGACACCGGAGCAGATCGACAGCAACCGTGCGCCTTCGGCATGCGCCCTTTGCAGCGCCGCGACCAGCTCGGCCGGAGGCGCCTCGGCACGATTGCGCCAGCCGGGAACGATGATGGTGCCGGCCGTCACCATCGCTTCCAGGCCAGCGTCGGCCAGCACCCGCACGCCGCCCAGCGCGCGCATCGGCCCCTCGTCCACGGCAACGATGCGTTGGCGGTACCAGGGAAAATCGAACTCCGGACGAGGCAGTCCGAACATCTCCACGGCGATGCCGAATTCGAAGGTGCACAGGCCGTCGTAGGCGAGAACGGCGACGTCCAGGGGATCACGCTGCATTTGGCGGAAAACTTCCGATCACTGTCCAGAGCGCCACTGTAACGGGCTTTTGCCCCGCCTTACAGTGGCTCCTGTCTTCCACAGGAGCCTCGCCATGCCCAGCCTTGTCAGCCAGATCCCCGCCGCCCTGCCCGCCGATGCCCTCGCCCACTTCAGCCGTCGACTGGCCTTCGAGACCGATTGCTCGGACGTGAACGCCGCGTGGCAGGACGGCGACGTCGACTTCGTCCTGCTCGACGTGCGCAACGCCGCCGCCTACGCCCGCGGCCACGTGCCCGGCGCGCTGAACCTGCCAACGCGGGAGATCGACACGCGGCGCATGGCGCAATTTCCGTCTGGCACCCTGTTCGTGGTCTATTGCGCCGGTCCGCACTGCAACGGCGTGCACCGCGCGGCCGCGAAGCTCGCCGCACTGGGTCTGCCGGTGAAGGAGATGATCGGCGGCGTGACCGGCTGGCTGGATGAGGGCCTGCCCCTGGTCGGCGTAGCCGGTGAGCCGCTGCGTCAGGACGGCGAAGGCATCGCCTGCGCATGCTGAAGATCCGTGCGGCAAGACCGGAGGATGTTCCGACCCTGCTCGAACTGATGCGCGAGCTGGCGGCGTTCGAGGGCTATATCGACGAGTTCGCGGTGGACGCCGACGCATTGCGCATCCGGGCTTTCGGGCCGGCAGCGCAATGCCAGGTGTTTGTCGCCGAATCGGACACGCTCCAGGGCTATGCCGTCGCGCTGAGCATTCCTTTCACCTACGACCTGCGCCCGACTGTGCGGCTGAAGGAGCTGTATGTCGTGGAGAATGGACGCAATCGCGGCATCGGCGAGCGGCTCATGCAATGTGTGGCGAGCTGGGCACGGGACCAGGGCGCTGGACGGCTGCTCTGGGACGTCCTGGCCGGCAACGATGCGGCCGGGCGCTTCTACGGCCGCCTGGGCGGCCGGCGCGAAAGGAAATGGATAGCCTACGAAATGGACGCACCGGCGCTGGACTGCCTGGCGCGAACTTAATTACTGATGGGGCGGCGGCCCGCCAGAGCGTGGGCCAGGGTGCCGCCGTCCACCAGTTCCAATTCGCCCCCCAGCGGCACACCGTGGGCGATGCGCGACAGGACCAGGCCGCTGCCACCGAGCAGTTGGGCGATGTAATGGGCGGTCGCCTCGCCTTCCACCGTCGGGTTGGTGGCGAGGATGACTTCGCTGAAGCTGCCGGCCTTGATCCGCGCTTCCAGCTCGGGAATGCCGATGGCTTCCGGGCCGAGGCCGTCCAGCGGCGAAAGATGGCCCTTGAGCACGAAATAGCGCCCGCGATAGCCGGTCTGCTCGACGGCGAACACGTCCAGCGGGCCTTCCACCACGCACAACAGGCTGTCGTCGCGGCGCGGATCGGAACACTGCGGGCAGAATTCATCTTCGGACAACGTGCGGCACTGCTTGCAGTGGCCGACGCCTTCCATCGCCTGGGTCAGCGCCTGGGCCAGGCGCAGGCCGCCGCTGCGGTCACGCTCCAGCAGCTGCAGCGCCATGCGCTGGGCACTCTTCTGCCCCACTCCGGGCAGGGTGCGCAGGGCGTCGATCAGTTGGCGGATCAGCGGGCTGAAGCTCATGGGGCGGTCTCGGGTTTTAGGAGGGTCAGAACGACTGTAGGAGCGAGCTTGCTCGCGAACCCTGCCCAACCGCGAGGGCCGGTAGAGCGTTCGCGAGCAAGCTCGCTCCTACAGGGGAAAAGCCTGGATCAGAAAGGCATCTTGAAGCCGGGCGGGAGCTGCATGCCAGCGGTCATGCCCGCCATCTTTTCCTGGTTGTTCTGCTCGATCTTGCGTACGGCGTCGTTCACCGCGGCGGCGATCAGGTCTTCGAGGATTTCCTTGTCTTCCTGCATCAGGCTGTCATCCAGGGAGACGCGCTTGACGTCGTGGCGACCGGTCATCACCACGCTCACCAAGCCGGCGCCGGATTGACCGGTCACTTCGGCGTTGGCCAGCTCTTCCTGCATCTTCTGCATCTTTTCCTGCATCTGCTGGGCCTGCTTCATCAGGCCGGCCATGCCACCTTTCATCATGTCGAGTTCCTCGATTCGTTCAGTTGTCGGCGCCGGCACTCAAGCCTTCGCCTCCAGGGGTTCGATGGTACCGTCGCGGACGACCGCGGCGAACTGTTGTTTCATCTGCAGCACGTAGGGGTCGGCGGCAATGGACGCCTCGGCCTGGCGCTGACGCTCGGCGCGCTTGCGCGCGGCGGCCTGGGCCGGGGTTTCCTGTTCGGGCTTCTGCAGGGTCACCTGCAGGGTCAGGGTGCGGCCGTGGAACTGGTTCAGCGCATCGTTGAGGCGACGCTGCTGGTTGGGGTTGAACAGCGCGCTCTGCCCCGGGTCCAGGTGCAGGTGCCAATTGTCGCCGTCTACCGCCACCAGGGTGCAGTTGGCGCCGATGCTGGCGGTCATGCCTGCCAGGCCCAGGCGCGGGAACAGGTCCAGCCATTCGGCGGCAAGACCGGTCGCCGGCATGGCGGCAGGCTCGGGTTCCGGCTCGGAGGCTTCCTGCTGCGCTTCGCTCTCCAGATAGCCATAGGACTCCATGTCGACTTCGTAGTAGTCCTCGGCGGGCGGCGGCTCTTCGTCGCGATCGTCGTCCTCGGCCGGGGCTTCGGCTACGACCGGAGCAGGCGCTTCTACCGGTGCCGGGGCAGACACAGCTACCGCAGGTGCAGGTGCAGGTGCAGGTGCAGGTGCAGGTGCAGGTGCAGCAGGCTCGACTGGCGCGGGAGCGGCGGCAACTGGCGCAGCGGGTTCGTCCCACGGCAGGTCGACCGGCGCTTCGGCAACGGGCGGTTCCGGTTCCACGGCAGGAGCAAGAGGCTCGGCCACGGCAGCCACTTCCGGCTGCGGTTCAACCGGGACGGGAGCCGATTCGATCACCGGCGCAGACGCAGCAACGGGCGCAGCTTCCACGACTGGAGCCGGAGCCGGAGCCGGAGTCGTTTGAGGCTGGGGCGCGGCAACGGGCGGCGGCGCAATGGATGCAACCGGCGCCGCAACGGCGGCGCCGGCCACTGGGTTCGGGTTGGAATCAGCCGTGGCCTTGCTGATCCCCAGGTCCTTTAGTGGCGACCTCGGTGCGCCCTCGGCATCGGCCGGGCGGAAGGCCAGCATGCGCAACAGCACCATCTCGAAGCCGCCACGGGGATCGGGCGCCAACGGCAGGTCGCGGCGGCCGATCAAGCCCATCTGGTAGTAGAACTGCACGTCCTCGGCAGGCAGCGCCTGGGCCAGCGCCAATACGCGGTCACGGTCGCCCTGACCGTTGTCCACCGCCTCGGGCAGCGCCTGGGCGATGGCCACGCGGTGCAGCACGTTGAGCATTTCAGCCAGCACACCACCCCAGTCCGGGCCTTGCTCGGCCAGATGGCGCACTGCTTCGAGCAGCGCGCGGGCGTCGCCCTCCAGCAAGGCATGGAGCACGCCGTAGACCTGGCCGTGGTCCAGGGTTCCGAGCATGGCGCGCACATCGGCGGCCAGCACCTTGCCTTCACCAAAGGCAATCGCCTGGTCGGTGAGGCTCATGGCATCGCGCATGGAGCCGTCGGCCGCGCGACCGAGCAGCCACAGGGCATCTTCCTCGAAGGGCACGTTCTCGGCGCCCAGTACGTGGGTCAGGTGCTCCACCACCCGCTCCGGCGGCATGTTCTTCAGGGAGAACTGCAGGCAGCGCGAGAGAATGGTGACCGGCAGCTTCTGCGGGTCGGTGGTGGCGAGCAGGAACTTCACGTGGGGCGGCGGCTCCTCCAGAGTCTTCAACAGGGCGTTGAAGCTGTGGCTGGAGAGCATGTGCACTTCGTCGATCAGGTAGACCTTGTAGCGCCCGCGGGTCGGCGAGTACTGCACGTTGTCGAGCAGTTCGCGGGTGTCCTCGACCTTGGTGCGGCTGGCGGCGTCGACTTCGATCAGGTCGACGAAGCGGCCTTCATCGATCTCGCGGCAGACCGAGCACTGGCCACACGGAGTGGAGCTGACGCCGGTCTCGCAATTCAGGCACTTGGCCAGGATGCGGGCGATGGTGGTCTTGCCCACGCCGCGGGTACCGGTGAACAGGTAGGCGTGGTGCAGGCGCTGATTGTCCAGTGCGTTGATCAGGGCCTTGAGCACATGGGTCTGGCCGACCATTTCGCGGAACGAACGCGGACGCCATTTGCGGGCAAGAACCTGATAACTCATTGATATCCATCGCGACAGGTGAGCAGAAGTGGGCTAATCCTAGCGAAGCGGACCGTAAATTGCACCCGATGTCCGCTCTGGCCGTTAGTACATCTTGGCAACCCCTGATCCGTACAGGCATTGTGTCGCCACCACGCCGCCATCGGAGTCTAGATGCGCCTGCTCGCCATCGTCCTGCTGTTCAGCTCTGCCGTCGCCCTTGCCGAGGATCGCCCACTGCGCTTCTCGGTAGTCGACAGTTGGGCGATGCCCCTGGCACGAATCGAAGACGGCAAGCTGACCGGCGGTATTCTCCTCGAACTGTTCACCGAGGTCGCCCGCCAGGTACATCGGCCGCCGGTCTTCCATATCCTGCCCCGCGCCCGCGTAGAGCAGGCGTTGCTCAGCCATACGGTGGACGTACGCTGCTACGTCGCCCCGGCCTGGACCGAGCACGATTTCCACGATTACCGCTGGAGCGTACCGCTGATGGTCCAGCGCGACCTGCTGGTCAGCCGCGCCGGACTCAAGGGCGACTTGCAGAGCCTTTCCGGCCAGGCCATCGGCACCGTGCTCGGCTACCACTACCCGCGCCTGCAGCCGGTACTGGATAGCGGCCGGGCAACCCGCGACGAAGCGCGCAATCAGGAACTGGTACTCAAGAAGCTGCAAATTGGTCGCTACCAGTACGCGATCAGCAGCGAAATCGCCCTGGACTGGTTCAACCGCTCGCTCCCCCAGGACCAGCGTCTGACGCCCGCCAGCATCATCGAGGAAACCCCTCTGTCGTGCCTGGTACTGGACAGCCCGGAAGAGCCCGCCGACGATGTGCTTTCGGCGCTGGCGGCATTGAAGGCTTCTGGAGAGATCGAGCGGATCCTCAGCCACTATCGCTGAGGTGATACGGCGCGGAGCGAGGGCCTGGGCTCGACGTCCGGAACGGCGGAGCGATTTTCCTGGCCCTGAAATGGAGGCGGCCCCGCCAGCCACACCCCGGCACACGATGTTCCCGCTGTGGCTGCTTCCTTCCGGACCTGACCAGGTTAACAGGTAATCGTTGCGGGGGGACCGACAGGGCCACCATCGCGAATCTCGCCAGATCGACGAGCCGCGCCATTGTAGCGGCTTGTTCGCAAGTTACAAGCACTTCAAGCACTTAGGTGCGTCCGTCAGGCAATTCCTGATGCGATTCACGAATCGACGCAATAAGTCGAAGAATTGCCCTACAAAAATCTTCACCAGCGCCGAAGCTTTGGGAACGGCGCGCCCATCCGTGGCGGCCATTACCGAGCGAGGAATGCCGACATGCCTGTTGCCCTGCGATCCACCACCCTCCTGGCCACGTTGTTCAGCAGCCAACTCATGGCCGCCGATGCCGTGATCCATTTCACCGGCGCCATTGTCGAAGACAGCTGCCAGGTCCAACTGCGGGACGCCACCGCCGGCAGCGCCCAGGTGCAGGTACGCCAATGCAACCAGGCGATGTTCCTGCAATTGAACGAGCCACGCGACGCGCTACCCAGCAAGCACTACCGGCTGACGGACACCAAAGGACAGCCACTGGGGCCAGGCTTCACGGCCACTGGCGGAACCGACAGCGTCATTCGCAGCATGTCGGCAGGCGGCGCCACCGGCGCCGAGCGCAACCTGGTGCTGGTGGCGGAGTACCTGTAACGGGCGTTACTGCGCCTGAATCAGCCCTTCGGGCCGAGGCTGGGTGGAGACTTCCAGGTTCGGCCCGATGAACAGGTCCATCTTGCTGTAGCCCGGACGGGTGCTGAAGGTGGAGTAGCGCTCCGCGCCCTGGTGGAACTGGAAGGCCACGCGGTATTCACCCGAACGCAGCAGGCGCAGCGGGAAGGTGCGCGCCTCGCCCGGCTTGATCTCGCCCGCGAGGGTTTCCTCGCCATTTTCCTTGTAGCTGTAGCTCACCGCCGCCCCACCCTGAGCGTCATAGTGCAGGACGATCTGCGGGCGCTCGGTCCAGGCCACGTAGGCCCCGAACAGCAACACCAGCGCCGCCACGCCGATCAGGCGCTGCTTTCTTGCCTTGTCCATCTCGCTCTCCGCTAACGGACGACCCGCCCCGCCCTATATCACAACGCAGGGGCCGGAGCGGGCCTGCCGATCAGTTCAGGCTGTCGACCAGAGCCTTGGCCGGGACCAGGCGAACCGACTTCTTCGCGGCGATCTGGATGGCCTTGCCGGTCTGCGGGTTGCGGCCGGTACGGGCGGCGCGCTCGCTGACCTTGAGCTTGCCGATCCCCGGCAGGGTCAGTTCGCCATCGTTCTCCAGGGAATCCTGGGCGATCTGCGCCAGTTGCTCGAACACACCGCGCACGGCGGCCTGGGTCAGGTCGAGGGATTCGGCGATGTCGCGAACCAGTTGGTCCTTGGTCATGGGCATGGAATAGCTCCTTGATGCATTGATCGTGATTCTTTGATCGGAAGAAAGGCGTGTCAGGCGCCGATGCCGTGGTCGGCCAGCAGCTTGACCAGCTGCTCTTCGTCCATCACGGCGACATTAAGTTCATGGGCTTTGGCCAGTTTTGACCCAGCAGATTCTCCCGCCACCACGCAATGTGTCTTTGTCGAAACTGAATTGGAAACTTTGGCCCCCAAGCTTTCGAGCCTTGCCTTAGCTATATCGCGACTCATTCTCTCCAGCGTACCGGTGAGAACCCAGGTCTGGCCGGCTAGCGGCAGCCCTTCCACACTCTTACGCGCGCTGTTCCAGTGCATACCGAACTCCAATAGCTGCGCCTCAATCTCACGGGCCAGCTTTCGATTTGCCTCGACCTTGAAGAACTCACGCACAGCATCAGCTTGCTTGCTACTAAGCACCTGCCGCAAATCAATGCCGTCAGCTGCGATGATTTTGTCTAAACTATCCAGCTTGGCCACAAGCTTTCGGGCGCTAGTCGGGCCAATTGAGGTGATATTGAGCTTTACGAGCATCCCATCCAGAGTTGCGCAGGCGGCAAGTTCTGCAGACACATCTCCTTCATCCTGGAGCAGCACCCCATGCTGGGGATCTCGAAGCTCGGCGATCACCTTGCAGTTGTGCTCGTCCTCGAAGAAGTTGTGGATCTCGTAAGCCACTTCAGCCCCCACATCCGGCAAGTAGGTCAATACTTCCGGCAGTGCCTCCTGAATGCGATCCAACTTGCCTAGGGAGCGCGCCAGCAGCTTAGCGGTCTCCTCTCCCACATCCGGGATACCCAAGGCAAAGACAAAGCGCGCTAGGCTCGGCTTGCGGCTATTGGCGATGGAGCCCAGCAGATTGCGGGTGGAAACCTCGGCAAAGCCTTCCAGCTCAATAATCTGGTCGTAGATCAGGGTGTAGAGGTCGGCCGGGGATTTCACCAAGCCCTTGTCCACCAACTGCTCCACGATCTTGTCGCCAAGACCGTCGATGTCCATGGCACGACGCGAGACGAAGTGGATAATTGCCTGCTTCAGTTGTGCTTGGCAGAACAACCGCCCGACACAACGGTAGATGGCACCTTCGCTGACAGACTCCTTGCCCTTGCTGCGCTTAACCAACTGCGTTCGCTCGACCTGCGAGCCGCATACCGGGCACTGGGTGGGAATATCCACCGGACGCGCATCATCCGGACGGCGTTCGGCCACTACCTGCATGACTTGCGGGATTACGTCGCCGGCACGACGAATGATTACAGTGTCACCGATCATCAACCCCAGACGCGCCACTTCATCCATGTTGTGCAGCGTGGCGTTGGACACAGTCACACCGGCCACCTGAACTGGCTTTAAACGCGCCACCGGAGTCACAGCCCCGGTACGGCCGACCTGGAACTCCACGTCAAGCAGCTCAGTGAGCTCCTCACGCGCTGGGAACTTATGGGCAATGGCCCAACGCGGCTCACGGGCACGGAAGCCCAGCTCAAGCTGGAAGTCGATGCGATTGACCTTGAACACGACTCCGTCGATTTCATAAGGCAACTCATCACGCTTTATTGCAATGTCTTGGTAGTATGCGAGACACGCCTGCACGCCAACTGCCTTCTTAAGCTCACGATTTAGAGGGAATCCCCAAGACCTCAAAAGAGCCAGCCGATCCAGCTGCGTTCCAGGCAAATCCCCCTCAGCAAAGCCCACTCCGTACGTGAAGAAGGAAAGTCGGCGCATTTCAGTAACCGACGGATCTAACTGGCGAATGCTCCCAGCAGCGGCATTGCGTGGATTTGCAAAAGTTTTCCCCCCTTCAGCAATCGCCTCTGCATTCAGCCGCTCAAACTCTACCTTAGGCATGTAGACCTCACCACGCACCTCAAGAGATGCAGGCCATCCATCACCTCGCAGGCGTAGAGGGATGCTGCGCACCGTGCGCACGTTAGCAGTGATGTCCTCGCCCACCGAGCCATCTCCGCGAGTAGCACCTCGCACCAAAAAACCATTCTCGTAGAGGAGACTGACCGCTAGACCATCAAGCTTTAGTTCACAGCTGTACTCCACCTCAGGCCCATTACCGAACAGGTCTCCGGGAGGTAGCTCCTCTGCAAGCCCCTCACGCACACGACGATCAAACTCAAGCATGGCTTGCTCATCAAATGCGTTATCCAAGCTGAGCATTGGAATCAGGTGTCGAACTGGCGCGAACGCAACATTGGGGCGTGGCAAAACCGCAGATAATGCCTTACTACCAACGCGCTGGGTCGGCGACTCGGGGGTGATCAGCTCGGGATGCTCGGTTTCCAGCGCCTTCAGCTCGCGGAACAGGCGGTCGTACTCGGCATCCGGCACGCTGGGCTCGTCGAGCACGTAGTAGCGATAGTTGTGGTCGTCGAGCTCGCTGCGCAGCTGGGCAATGCGTTCGGCAGCGGTCTGGGAGTCGGTCATGCGGGAATCTCGGGCGGCTGTTTCTTCTTGAGAGGGTGGCGGCTAGAAACGCAAAGCCCCAAGGGTGGCTTGGGGCTTGTGTGGTCGGCGTGCGGAAAGCTTAGCGCTTCTGGGTCAGCGCGCGCCGCTCGAAGTCGATGATGCGCTGGCGGTAGTGCTCGATGGTCTGAGCGGTCATCACGCTGCGCTGCTCGTCCTTCAGCTCGCCATTGAGCTCCTGGGCCAGCTTGCGGGCGGCGGCGATCATCACGTCGAACGCCTGCTTGGGATGGCGCGGCCCCGGCAGGCCGAGGAAGAAGCTCACGGCGCGGGTGCTGAACTGGTCGATGTTGTCCAGATCGAAGGTGCCCGGCTTGACCGCGTTGGCCATGGAGAACAGCACTTCGCCGTTGCCGGCCATGCTCTCGTGGCGGTGGAAGATGTCCATCTCGCCGTAGCGCAGGCCGCTTTCCAGGATGTTCTGCAGCAGAGCCGGGCCCTTGAAACCGTTTTCGTCGCGGCTGATGACGTTGATGATCAGCACTTCCTCGACCGGTGCCAGAGGCGCGGAGGAAGCAGCAGCGGCCGGGGCTGCGGCGCGCTCCTTGTCCTTCTTGCGTTCCTTCCTGGGCTTTTCCTTTTCCTGCGGGGCTTCGTCCAGCGGGTTGGGGAAATCTTCCTCGTCCAGCGGGCCGAGCAGGTTCGGCGCCGGGTCGTCCAGGTTCAGGTCGCCCTGGCGCGGCTCACCGCGACGCTTGCCTCGGGAGTCCTTGGCGCTGACCTTGGGCAGGTCTTCCTCGTCAAGCGCCGGCTCGCGATGCTCGACCACGCGGGACGGCCCGAGCAGTTCGGGGTTGCTGTCATCCCCATCGTCAGGCTGGTTGGCGAAGTGGCGATCCAGTTTGAAGCGCAACTTGCCCTTGCCACCCCGCATACGACGCCAGCCGTCGAACAGAATGCCGGCGATCACGATAAGCCCAATGACGATCAGCCATTCGCGCAGACCGATATCCATCTAATCCCGTAGCCCCTGAACAAAAAATGATGATGAAAAAAAGGACATCCTATCCCTTGAAAACGTGGAGCCAACTTCATGTTCTGAATGATGTTTTCCACGCGATACAAAAGTGGGCGTTAAGCTAACACGCTCGCACGCAACTTTACACTGCTTGTGGCGACACTCCGCCTGGTCTTTGCAACTTTTCATAGCCTATCGCGAGTTCGTCCCTGGCGCGATGGCTACCTCAATATAATCAATGCCTTACAAGCGTAGCCCAGTATTCCGAACTTGCCTGGCAAGTTGTATCCGGATCAGGCTTCGGCCAGCGCCACGGCCTCCTCGACATCCACTGCCACCAGTCGCGAACATCCCGGTTCGTGCATCGTCACACCCATCAATTGATCGGCCATCTCCATCGCGATCTTGTTGTGGGTGATATAGATGAACTGCACTTTCTCCGACATCTCCTTCACCAGCCGCGCATAACGGCCGACGTTGGCATCGTCCAGCGGCGCATCGACTTCATCGAGCATACAGAACGGTGCCGGGTTCAGCTGGAAGATCGCAAACACCAGCGCCAGGGCGGTCAGAGCCTTCTCGCCGCCGGACAGCAGATGGATGGTGCTGTTCTTCTTGCCCGGCGGGCGCGCCATGATCGCCACCCCGGTATCGAGTAGATCCTCGCCGGTAAGTTCCAGATAAGCATGACCACCGCCGAAAACCTTGGGGAACAATGCCTGAAGGCCAGCATTGATCTGGTCGAAGGTTTCCTTGAAGCGGTTGCGGGTTTCCTTGTCGATCTTGCGGATCACGTTTTCCAGGGTGTCCAGCGCTTCCACCAGGTCGTCGTTCTGGTCATCCAGGTAGCGCTTGCGCTCGGATTGCTGCTGGTATTCCTCGATCGCCGCGAGGTTGATCGGGCCCAGGCGACCGATGCGCGCGGCCAGCTCTTCCAGGCGGGTTTCCCAGACCTTTTCGGCGGCGTCGTGCGGCAAGGTGCCGAGCACGCCATGCAGGTCGTAGCCGTCTTCGTGGAGCTGCTCCTGCAGCGACTTGCGCCGCACGCTCAGGGCCTGCCATTCCATGCGCTGCTGCTCAAGCTGGCCACGCAGCAGTTGCGACTGCTGCTCGGCCTGGGTGCGGCGCTTCTCCGCATCACGCAGTTGGCGGTCGGCGTCTTCCAGCGCGAGGCGCGCGTGCTTGAGCTCGTCCTCGACGGCCATGCGCCGGTCGAGCAGTTCTTCCAGGCGCATGCGCAGCTCTTCCAGCGGTGCGGCGCCCTCCTCCAGATTGAGGTTGAGCTGCTCGCAGCGCTCGACCAGGCGCACCGCCTGGCTGTCCAGGCGTTCCAGCGCCTGGCGAGTAGATTCGTGCTGGGCGCGCAGGGAACCGACGCGCACCGCTAATTGGTGGGCATGATCCTTGTGCTGGCGGGACTCCTGGCGGATGCGGTCGAGCTTCTCGCGCATGCCGTCGCGCTCGGCCAGCAGGGCTTCGCGGCGCTCAGTGTCGACCGCCATGGCGTCCAGCGCTTCCTGCAGGCTCAGGCGGGCCTCACCCAACTGCTCCTGCTCGATGGCGTGCTGCTCGGCCAGCTCGGCCAGTTCCTCGTCCAGACGGCGACGGCGCAGGGTCAGCTGTTCGACCTTGGCCTGCTGCGCGGACAGCTGCGCCTTCAGCTCGCCCTGGCGGCGGCCTTCGTCCTGCAGACGGCGGCGCACCTGGTCGCGGCCTTCCTCGGACTGACGCTGCTCATCACGCAGGCGCACCAGTTGTTCTTCAACTTCCGCCAGGCGCTGCTCCAGCGTCTCGCGTTCGGCGTACAGGCGCTCCAGCTCCTGGCCGCGCGCCAGCACGCCGCCATCGGCGGACTCGCCACGGCGCACGCGCAGGAAGTTGCGACCGACCCAGTAGCCATCACGGCTGATCAGGCTTTCGCCATCACCCAGCGAAGCGCGCTGCGCCAGCGCCTGGTCGAGGCTCTCCACCGGGCACACGCGGCCCAGCCAGTAGCTCAGGTCAACATTGGTCTCGACCTTTTCCAGCAGGCTGCCGGGACGGGAAACGGCGCCGGCGGCCAGATCAAGCAGGCGCAGCTCGCCCTTTTCCAGCGCGTCGAACGGCAAGCCTTTCACGTCATCCAGCAGCACGCCGTGCAGGTCGGCGCCGAGCACGGTTTCCACCGCCAGCTCCCAGCCCGGCTGCACGCGCAGGCCTTCGGCGAGACGCGGACGCTGCTCCAGACCCTGCTGACGCAGCCATTGCGCGGTGCCATCGCCCGGATCGAGCGCGGCCTGCTGCAACGCCTCCAGCGAGGAGATGCGGCCGTTCAGGCGCTGCAATTCGCCCTGCGCCTGGTGCTGCGCGGCGGTGCTTTCCTGCAGGGACTGACGTACGCTCTCCAGGCGCTCGGCCAGCTCCTGCTCTTCGATCTGCAACTCTTCCAGCAGCAGCTCGATGGCGGCGACCTGCTCACCCAGTTCGAGAATCGCGGCATCTTCCGGATCGGCGGCCAATTGCGCGCGCTCGTCGTTCAGACGGCGCTGGCGCTCACCCTGGCGCTCCAGGCTCAGTTCCAGGTGCTGGATGCGCGACTGCTGCACTTCCGCTTCGCGGCGCGGCTCGGCGCTCTGCTGGTTGAAGGCATCCCAGCGCTGCTGCCAATCGTGCATGCGCTGTTCGGCTTCTTCCAGGCCAACGGTCGCCTCTTCGGCGGCGGCGGCGCTGATTTCCTGTTCCGGGGCCAGACGCTCCAGTTCCTCGACCAGCGTGGACAGCAGCGTGCGGTCGTGGCCCAGGTGGGATTCGGTTTCCTGGCGGGACTTTTCAGCCTCGCGCAGGTCGTCCTGCAACTGGCGCAGGCGCTGCTGGCCGTGCTGGATGCTCTGCTCGACACGGGCGATGTCGCCGCCCACGGAGTAGAAGCGGCCCTGGACCTGATTGAAGCTTTCCGACAGCTCGTGATGGCCGTCGCGCAGGCGCTCGATGCTGGCGTCGGCGCTGCGCTGCTCGGCCACCAGGGCCTCGAAGGCCACCTCCTGATCGCCGATCACCCGCTCCTTCTGCCCGACCTGTTCGTTCAGGTCGCGCCAACGCAGGGCGCCGAGCTGAGCCTTGAGCGTACGCTCCTCGGCCTTGAACTCCTGGTACTTCTCCGCCGACTGGGCCTGGCGGTGCAAGCGTTCCAGCTGGCGCTCCAGCTCTTCGCGCAGGTCGGTCAGGCGCGCCAGGTTTTCCTGGGTGCGGCGGATGCGGTTCTCGGTCTCGCGGCGGCGCTCCTTGTACTTGGAGATGCCGGCGGCTTCCTCGATGAAGTTGCGCAGGTCCTCCGGCTTGGCCTCGATCAGCTTGGAGATCATGCCCTGTTCGATGATCGAGTAGCTGCGCGGGCCCAGGCCGGTGCCGAGGAAGATATCCGTGATATCGCGGCGCCGGCACTTGGTGCCGTTGAGGAAGTAGGTGTTCTGGCCGTCGCGGGTGACGCGGCGGCGAATGGAAATCTCGGTGTAGCTGGCGTACTCGCCCAGCAGGGTCTGGTCGGAGTTGTCGAACACCAGTTCGATGGACGCCTGGGTCACCGGCTTGCGGGTGTTGGAGCCATTGAAGATGACGTCGGTCATCGACTCGCCACGGAGGTTCTTCGCCGAACTTTCACCCATTACCCAGCGAACGGCGTCGATGATGTTGGACTTGCCGCAACCGTTGGGGCCGACCACCGCCGCCATGTTGCTCGGGAAACTGACCGTCGTCGGGTCGACGAAGGACTTGAAGCCCGCCAGCTTGATGCACTTGAGCCGCATGCGCCCTCCCCCGGATGCTTATCGTTCGGCCAGCGCGGCCAGGACCAGTTGGCTGTTGCGCCGACTGTAATCGAGCAGCACCTCGCGGATCGCCGCCTCGTCACGTCCGACCACGGCGCGGAGCAATTGCTCGAAGCTGCCGATGAACTGGCTCATTTCGCCTTTGCGGCGCTCCAGGGCCAGATGATAGGTGCGACTGATGGCCGGCAGGAGGTTTTCCACGGTTTCCTGCAGGTAGGGGTTGGCGGCGAACGGGAAGGCGGCGCGCATGATGTCGAAGCTGGATTCGACGAAGGCGTTGATATCGCCGCGTTCGAGGTTGTCGAGCAGGCGCTGCTGGATCGCCATGAACGGCTGCAGGTCGCCCTCTTCGCGCCAGCGCCGGGCCACGCTGCTGGCAAGCATGATGTACAGCTCGGTGACCAATGAATACAGGCTTTCCACGTGGCTGGCAGAGAGTTCGGAGACCTGCGCCCCCCGGCGCGGCAGGATCACCACCAGATGGCGGCGCTCAAGGATCAGCAGCGCCTCGCGCACCGAGCCACGGCTGACGTTGAGGGTCTGGGTGACCTTCTGTTCCTGGATGCGCTCACGCTCCTTGAGTTCGCCCCGGATGATGCGTTCGGCAAGGTGGTGCGCGATCTGCTCAGCCAGGCTGTCCGGGGCCTTGAACGTCATGGTTGTCCTTAATGGTCGGGGCGCTTTCGAGGGGGTAATGCGGTCGCGAAGTGTAACACAGGGTGTTACCGCGCCATCCCCTCCGGCGGGTGGACGACAGAACGAAGGTTGGTGCGTCCGACGGGAAGAACGGGCGCACGATTGTCGGACAATCCTACATAAAGACTGTTCGGGAGTCGCCCATGCTCGCCTTCCTTTCCCCCGCCTGGATGCTGCGCCTGAAAAAGGCCGGTTACTGGATCTGGCTGGTGCCGGTCTTCGGCATCCCCGTCAGCTATTGGTGGTCGTATGGCAGCGACCACCCCAACGCTTGGGCCTGGCTGGTGATCACCGTGGTGTTCGGGGTGATCCCGCTGCTGGACTTCGTGGTCGGCCGCGATCCGGCCAACCCGGACGAGATCGACGACGTGCCGCCCATGGAGCGCGAGGGCTACTACCGTTTCCTCAGCCTGGCGACGGTGCCGCTGCTGCTGGGCATGCTGATCTACGGCGGCTGGGTGCTGGCCACCTATGACGCCTGGAACTGGGTCGGCCAGTTGGGCTGGGTTCTCTCGGTGGGCACCGTGATGGGCGCCATCGGCATCACCGTGTCCCATGAGCTGATCCACAAGGACCCGGAGCTTGAGCAGAACGCCGGCGGCCTGCTGCTGGCAGCGGTGTGCTACGCGGGCTTCAAGGTCGAGCATGTGCGCGGGCATCACGTGCATGTCTCCACGCCGGAAGACGCCTCGTCATCGCGCTACGGCCAGAGCCTGTATGCCTTCCTGCCCCACGCCTACAAGCACAACTTCCTCAACGCCTGGAAGCTGGAGAGCGAGCGTCTGAAGCGCAAGGGGCTGCCGGCGCTGCACTGGCGCAACGAGCTGATCGGGTGGTACGTGATCAGCGCGCTGTTCCTGGCCGGCTTCAGCGTCGCCTTCGGCTGGATCGGCGCGATCTATTTCATCGGCCAGTCGGTGATGGCCTTCACCCTGCTGGAGATCGTCAACTACGTCGAGCATTACGGTCTGCACCGCCGCCGACTGGATAGCGGGCGCTACGAGCGAACCACCCACGAGCACTCCTGGAACAGCAATTTCCTGCTGACCAACCTGTTCCTCTTCCATCTGCAGCGGCATTCCGACCACCACGCCAACGCCAAACGGCGCTACCAAGTGCTGCGACACTTCGACGAAAGCCCGCAGTTGCCCAATGGCTATGCCGGGATGATCGTCCTCGCCCTGTTCCCGCCGCTCTGGCGCGCCGTGATGAATCCGCGGGTGCGGGCTTATTACGCTGGCGAGGAATACCAGCTGAGCGCTTCCCAGCAAGCCTGACCCCGCGTTCCACGCCTTGGCGGCAAGCCCTACCCCGGCTTGCCGCCTTTTTTCTTTCTGCCGCCCCTGTAGGAGCGAGCTTGCTCGCGAAGCTCTTCGCCCCTCAGAAGAGCCAACAACACACCCTACTGGCACGGTGCAGGCCGCTGATTTCAGCGGTTCGCGAGCAAGTTCGCTCCTACAAAAAGCAGCCTCGCTCGCACCGCTTATCAGCTGCGGAAAAATTTTCTGACCATTTGGACAGAATTTTTATTGACTCAAAAGTCAGCTTTTCATAGATTCATGCTCCAGTGCCCTACCAAAAACAAGAACCAGCCTGGAGGCAAGCCTTGATCAGGTTCCTGCTCAACCGCGAGCTGCGCGTCGAAGACCGCCTCGACCCCAATCTCACCGTGCTCAACTACCTGCGCCAGACCCTGGGCAAGACCGGCACCAAGGAGGGCTGCGCCTCCGGTGACTGCGGCGCCTGCACCGTGGTGGTCGGCGAGCTGGTCGGCGAGGAAGGCGCCGAGCGCATCCGCTACCGCACCCTCAACTCCTGTCTCACCTTCGTTTCCTCGTTGCACGGCAAGCAGCTGATCAGCGTCGATGACCTCAAGCACCGTGGCGAACTGCACGGCGTGCAGCAGGCCATGGTCGACTGCCACGGCTCGCAGTGCGGCTTCTGCACCCCCGGCTTCGTCATGTCGCTGTTTGCCCTGCAGAAGAACAGCGCAGGCGTTACTGCCGAGGAGCGCAAGGCCGAGGCCCACGAAGCGCTGGCCGGCAACCTGTGCCGCTGCACCGGTTACCGCCCTATCCTCGATGCTGCCGAGCAATCCTGCTGCCAGAAGCAGCCGGACCAGTTCGACGTCGCCGAGGCCGACATCATCGCCCAGCTCAAAGCCATCGCCCCGAACGAAACCGCCGAGCTCAACAGCGGTGACAAGCGCTGCCTGCTGCCGCTGACCATCGCCGACCTGGCCGACATCTACACCGCCAACCCGCAGGCGCGCCTGCTCGCCGGTGGCACCGACCTGGCCCTGGAAGTCACCCAGTTCCATCGCGAACTGCCGGTGATGATCTACGTCGGCCATGTCGAAGAAATGAAGCGTGTCGAAGTCTTCGACGACCGCATCGAGATCGGCGCCGCGACTCCGCTGACCGACTGCTACGAAGCGCTGTCCCGCGACTACCCGGACTTCGGCGAGCTGCTGCATCGTTTCGCCTCGCTGCAGATCCGCAACCAGGGTACCCTGGGCGGCAACATCGGCAACGCCTCCCCCATCGGCGACTCGCCGCCGCTGCTGATCGCCCTGGGTGCACGCCTGGTGCTGCGCAAGGGCAGCGAGCGCCGCGAGCTGCCGATCGATGAATACTTCATCGACTACAAGGTCACCGCGCGCCAGGAAGGCGAGTTCATCGAGCAGGTGATCATTCCGCGTCCGCAGGCCAACCAGATGTTCCGCGCCTACAAGGTGTCCAAGCGCCTGGACGACGACATCTCCGCCGTCTGCGCCGCGTTCCAGCTCACCGTGGAAGACTGCAAGATCACCGCCGTGCGCACCGGTTTCGGCGGCATGGCCGCCATCCCGAAACGCGCCAAGGCCTGCGAAGCCGCGCTGTTGGGCCAGACCTTCAACAGCGCCACCTTCGAACGTGCGGCGCTTGCGCTGAGCGAAGACTTCACCCCGCTCACCGACTTCCGTGCGAGCAAGGAATACCGCCTGCTCACCGCACAGAACCTGCTGCGCAAGTGCTTCCTGGAACTGGAAGCTCCCCAGGCCGTTACTCGGGTGACCTCTTATGCATAAGCCACACAAGACCCAGGAAGAACTCGCCGATCTGTTCCGCGCCGACCTGACCACCGGCGTTGGCCGCAGCGTCAAGCACGAGAGCGCGCCCAAGCACGTCAGCGGCGAGGCAATCTACATCGACGACCGCCTGGAATTCCCCAACCAGCTGCACGTCTATGCCCGCATGAGCGACCGCGCCCACGCGCGCATCACCCGGCTGGACGTCAGCCCCTGCTACCAGTTCCCCGGTGTGGCCATCGCCATCACCAAGGACGACGTGCCCGGCCAGCTGGACATCGGCCCGGTGGTCGCGGGTGACCCGCTGCTGGCGGACGGCAAGGTCGAGTACGTCGGCCAGATGGTCATCGCCGTCGCCGCTGACAGCCTGGAAACCGCGCGCAAGGCGGCCATGGCCGCGATCATCGAGTATGAAGACCTGGAGCCGGTGCTCGACGTAGTCGAGGCACTGCGCAAGAAGCACTTCGTGCTCGAAAGCCACCAGCACAAGATCGGCGACTCCGAGGCCAAGCTCGCCACCGCGCCGAACCGCATCCAGGGTACCCTGCACATCGGCGGCCAGGAGCACTTCTACCTGGAGACCCAGATTTCCTCGGTGATGCCCACCGAAGATGGCGGCGTGATCGTCTACACCTCGACCCAGAACCCCACCGAAGTGCAGAAGCTCGTCGCCGAAGTGCTGGGCATCTCCTTCAACAAGGTGGTCATCGACATGCGCCGCATGGGCGGAGGCTTCGGCGGCAAGGAAACCCAGGCTGCCGCTCCGGCCTGCCTGTGCGCCGTGATCGCGCGCCTCACCGGCCGCCCGGCGAAGATGCGCCTGCCGCGCACGGAAGACATGCAGATGACCGGCAAGCGCCACCCGTTCTACGTCGAGTACGACGTGGGCTTCGAGGATGACGGCCTGCTGCACGGCATCAACATCGAGCTGGCCGGCAACTGCGGTTACTCGCCGGACCTCTCCGGCTCCATCGTCGACCGCGCGATGTTCCACTCCGACAACGCCTACTTCCTCGGCAACGCCACGGTGAACGGTCACCGCTGCAAGACCAACACCGCGTCGAACACCGCCTACCGCGGCTTCGGCGGTCCGCAGGGCATGGTCGCCATCGAGGAGATCATGGACGCCGTCGCGCGCCACCTCGGCAAGGACCCGCTGGAGGTGCGCAAGCGCAACTACTACGGCAAGGATGAGCGCAACGTCACCCATTACTACCAGCAGGTGGAACACAACCTGCTGCAGGAGATGACCGAGGAGCTGGAAGCCAGCGCCGAGTACGCCAAGCGCCGCGCCGAAATCCGCGAGTTCAACGCCAATAGTCCGGTGCTGAAGAAAGGCCTGTCGCTGACCCCGGTGAAATTCGGCATCAGCTTCACCGCCACCTTCCTCAACCAGGCCGGCGCGCTGATCCACATCTACACCGACGGCAGCATCCACCTGAACCACGGCGGCACCGAGATGGGCCAGGGCCTGAACACCAAGGTCGCCCAGGTGGTGGCCGAGGTCTTCCAGGTAGACATCGACCGTGTGCAGATCACCGCGACCAACACCGACAAGGTGCCCAACACCTCGCCGACCGCCGCCTCTTCCGGCGCCGACCTGAACGGCAAGGCCGCGCAGAACGCCGCCGAGACCATCAAGCAGCGCCTGGTGGAGTTCGCCGCCAAGCACTGGAAGGTGACCGAGGAAGACATCGAGTTCCGCAACAACCAGGTGCGCGTGCGCGACCTCATCCTGCCGTTCGAGGAGCTGATCCAGCAGGCCTACTTCGGCCAGGTGTCGCTCTCCTCCACCGGCTTCTACCGCACGCCGAAGATCTACTACGACCGCAGCCAGGCCCGCGGCCGGCCGTTCTACTACTTCGCCTACGGCGTGTCCTGCTCGGAAGTGATAGTCGACACCCTCACCGGCGAGTACAAGATGCTGCGCAGCGACATCCTGCATGACGTCGGCGCCTCGCTGAACCCGGCCATCGACATCGGCCAGGTGGAAGGCGGCTTCGTCCAGGGCATGGGCTGGCTGACCATGGAAGAACTGGTGTGGAACGCCAAGGGCAAGCTGATGACCAACGGCCCGGCGAGCTACAAGATCCCGGCCATTGCGGACATGCCCATCGACCTGCGGGTGAAGCTGGTGGAAAACCGCAAGAACCCGGAGCAGACGGTGTTCCATTCCAAGGCCGTCGGCGAGCCGCCGTTCATGCTGGGCATCTCGGTGTTCTGCGCGATCAAGGACGCCGTGGCCAGCCTGGCCGACTACCGCGCCCAGCCGCAGATCGACGCCCCGGCCACCCCGGAGCGCGTGCTCTGGGGCGTGGAGCAGATGCGTAAGCTGAAGCTGGCCCAGGCGGAGAAGGCACAGGCTCAGGTCGAGCCGGCGTGATGTAACCATGGGGGGCCGCTGGCACGGGAAGACGTCCCCAATCCCGTCCTCCCCCGGGTCAGCGGCGCCCCACCCTTACCAAGAACCGTAGGGCGCATAAAGCGGAGCGCTTTATCCGCCGCCGCCATTTCGGCGGATAACGCCCGAGGCGTTATTCGCCCTACGACCAGCCCAGCTTTGAGGTTCGTAACGATGAACTGGATCAGTGCCCTCGCCGACCTGCAACAGCGCGCCGAAGCCAGCGTGCTGGTGACCATCATCGAAGAGCGCGGCTCCACCCCGCGCAATGCCGGCTCCAAGATGGTCATCAGTGCCGACAAGGCCTACGACACCATCGGCGGCGGCCACCTCGAATTCAAGGCCATGGCCATCGCCCGCGAGATGCTGCAGAACCGCGAGCGCGAGCCGAAGCTCGAGCGCTTCAGCCTCGGCGCCAGCCTCGGCCAGTGCTGCGGCGGCGCCACCGTGCTGCTGTTCGAACCCATGGGCCAGCCCCAGGCGCACATCGCCGTGTTCGGTGCCGGCCACGTCGGCCGTGCCCTGGTGCCGCTGCTCGCCAGCCTGCCGTGCAAGGTGCGCTGGATCGACTCGCGGGAAGCCGAGTTCCCCGATCACATCCCCGAAGGCGTGACCCGCGTGATCAACGAGGACGTGATCGACGAGATCGACGAAATGCCCGCCGGCAGCTACTTCATCGTCATGACCCACAATCACGCGCTGGACCTGGAGCTGACCGCGAAGATCCTCGAACGCAATGATTTCACCTACTTCGGCCTGATCGGCTCGGACACCAAGCGCGCCAAGTTCGAACACCGCCTGCGCGACCGCGGTTTCGCCGCCGACACCGTGCAGCGCATGCGCTGCCCCATGGGCATCAGCGAGGTGAAGGGCAAGCTGCCGGTGGAGATCGCCGTGTCCATCGCCGGCGAAGTCATCGCCACCTACAACGCCACCTTCGGTCAGGAGACCGGCAAGGGCGAGAACACCGTGGCCAAACTGTTACCCACGAGCCGCCGCGCACGCACCGCCGAAAGCGGCGCCTGATTTCCAGAATTCCAGACTTCATGATGGGTATCGCTCCGCTCCACCCATCCTACGAATAGCCGGGTCAGTTTACGTAGGATGGGTGGAGCGCCAGCGATACCCATCGAATAGCGTCCGAAGACGCGCTAATTCCGATTTGCGAGAGATTGATGAGCACTCAAGCCAAAGCCTACCGCGCCAGTATCCTGCACAGCGTCGCCGACCCCGCCGAAGTCGGCGTGGAGAAGTCCTACCAGTACTTCGAAGACGGCATCCTGCTGGTGGAAGACGGCAAGGTCGCCCGCCTCGGCCACGCCGCCGAGCTGCTGCCGCAACTGGGCGGTGTGGAAGTGGTCGAGTACCGCGACGCGCTGATCACCCCCGGCTTCATCGACACCCACATCCACTACCCGCAGACCGGCATGATCGCCTCCTACGGCGAGCAGCTACTGGACTGGCTGAATACCTACACCTTCCCCACCGAGAAGCAGTTCGCCGACCCGGCCCACGCCGCCGACGTCGCCGGCATCTTCCTCAAGGAACTGCTGCGCGCCGGCACCACCACCGCACTGGTGTTCGGCACCGTGCACCCGCAGTCGGTGGACGCGCTGTTCGGCGCCGCCGAAAAGCTCGACCTGCGCCTGATCGCCGGCAAGGTGATGATGGACCGCAACGCGCCGGACTACCTGACCGACACCGCCGAAAGCAGCTACGCCGACAGCAAGGCGCTGATCGAGCGCTGGCACGGCAAGGGCCGCCTGCTCTACGCGGTGACCCCGCGCTTCGCCCCGACCAGCACGCCGGAACAGCTCGACGCCGCTGGCCGCCTGCTCAAGGAGCACCCGGGCGTGTACATGCACACGCACCTGTCGGAAAACCTCAAGGAAATCGAGTGGGTCAAGGAACTGTTCCCGGAGCGCAAGGGCTACCTGGACGTCTACGACCACCACGGCCTGCTCGGCCCGCGCTCGGTCTTCGCCCATGGCGTACACCTGTGCGACGGCGAGTGCCAGCGCCTGTCGGAAACCGGTTCGGCCGTGGCCTTCTGCCCGACTTCGAACCTGTTCCTGGGCAGCGGCCTGTTCGACCTGGCCAAGCTTGAGAAGCACAAGGTGAAAGTTGGCCTGGGCACCGATGTCGGCGCCGGCACCAGCTTCTCCCAGCTGCAATCGCTGAACGAAGCCTACAAGGTGATGCAGCTGCAGGGCATCAAGCTCGACCCGTTCAAGTCGCTGTACCTGGCCACCCTCGGCGGCGCGCGCGCGCTGGAACTGGAAGACAAGGTTGGCAGCTTCGCCCAGGGCAACGAGGCCGACTTCGTGGTCCTCGACTACAAGGCCACCCCGCTGCTGGATTACCGCCTGCAGCAGGCCAAGACTCTGGAGGAGAAACTCTTCGCACTGGTCATCCTCGGCGACGACCGTACCGTGAAGGAAACCTTCGCGCACGGCCGCAACGTGCATCGTCGCGGTTGACCCCTTACGGCTCCGACGCCGGGTCCTCGCTCAGGACCAACCCGGCGCCGGGGCCGCTTTTCTTTCTGTTTCGCCCACCCTCTCCTGCAGGGATGCCGCCCTCCCAGGCCAGCGCAGGAGCGGACGCTGTCCGCAATTGGTCTGTCGAGCGCTGCGTTGGGCGGGTTCGCGAGCAAGCTCGCTCCTACAGGTTCGTACTGCGCTCTTCGTAGGAGCGAGCTTGCTCGCGAACCGCACGGCACCGGACCAACAGGCGCCCTACTCCCGAACCTCGACCAGTACCGGACACGGCGCCCGCTCGATCACTCGCTGCCCCACCGAAGGATCCAGCAAGCGCTCGATGCGCCCCAGGTGCCGATGGCCGATCACGATCAGGTCGCACTCCTGGCGCTCCGCCTCACGCAGGATCGCCCGGGCCGGATCGCCCGCCACCACCGCCCCCGAAGCCACGCACGGCCGCAATTGCACCACGGCGTCATCCACCAGCGCCTGGGCCTCATGCTGCTCCTGCTCCGCCGGCGGATACTCCAGCGCGTCCTGACGCGGCATGGCGAAGGCGCGGTCCACGGCGCACACCACGTGCACCGCCGCGCCATTGCAGCGCGCCAGCTCCGCCGCCGTGGCGATGATGCGCGGCGACTGCGCCGCGCCGTCGACGGCCAGCAGAATCCGTTTGAACATGCCTTTCTCCTCGCGAAACGAAATCCGCCACCATTCTTCGGGCCAGGGCAGCGACCGTAAAGACACGCAAAACGTAATGAACCATTGCGCCAAACGCACGCTTGCCCATCGGGTCCGTCACAATGGAACATGAATGGCACCGCGCCAACCTATCCGGAGTCGCCATGGCCCTGCCCGATCTCAACCTGCTGGTCGCCCTCAACATCCTGCTCGATGAAGGCAGCGTGGTCGGCGCCGCGCGGCGCATGCACCTGAGCGCGCCCGCCATGAGCCGCACCCTGGCGCGCATTCGCGAGGCAGTGGGCGACCCGATCATGGTCCGCGCCGGGCGCAACCTGGTGCCGACGCCCCGCGCCCTGCAACTGCGCGACGAGGTCAGCGAGCTGGTGGAACACGCCATGCGCCTGTTCAACGCCAAGGAAAACCTGCGCATGGACCAGCTCGAACGCTGCTTCGTACTGCGCTCCAACAACGTGCTGGTCGGCGGTTTCGCCTCGCGCATGCTGGCGGTGATGAAGGAAGAAGCGCCGCGCTGCAGCCTGCGCATGGCTCCGGAGGCAGACTTCGACGACGAAGCCCTGCGGCAGAACCGCATCGATCTCTACATTGGCGGTACCTCGACCCTGGAACCGGAAATCCGCACGCAGACGCTGTTCACCACCAACTTCGTCGGCCTGGCGCGGCGCGACCACCCGATTTTCGACGATGAGATCACTCAGGAGCGCTTCGCCAGCTTCCCGCAGATCAGCGTGTCACGGCGCGGCCGCGCCGCAGGTCCTATCGACGAGGAACTGGCGAAACTCGGCCTGCGCCGTGAAGTCCGCCTGATCGCGCCGACCTTCCATTCCTCGATCTTCGCCCTGCTGGAGTCCGACCTGGTGCTGCCCATTCCCGAGCATTCGCTGTGGCGTCTGGACCGCCTGGGCTTCGCCCTGCGCCAGTTCGATATTCCGCTGCCACTCAAGTCGGTGGTGATCATCCAGGCCTGGCATCCGCGCTTCGACAACGACCCGGCGCACAGCTGGCTGCGGCAGACGGTGAAGCGCGTGTGCACCGAACTGCGCGAGAGCTCCGGCCTGCTGAGCTGACGGCCCAACAAGTGCATCAGGCGCACTGATTAGCTGCAATCATTTCAATTTTCACAGCTATTGGCCTTCCCTAGACTCGGTGGCAAATACCCGAGTTGATTCCTATGCCTTGCACCTTACCGCTCACCGGCGGCGGCGTCGGCCATCCCCATGGAGGCCGGCCATGACCGCGCTCGCCCCGATTTCCGCGGCCACCCCGCAGCCGGCCACACCATCGGCCGCGCAGCCCGCCAAGCCCGTGGCGCAGCCGTTCGGCCTGCGCATCGTGGTCGGCATGATTGGCGTACTGATCGCGTCGCTCAGCGCCGGCCTCAACGAGAAGGTCACCGACCTGGCCATGACCGATGTGCGCGGCGCGCTGTCGATCGGCCACGACGAAGGTACCTGGCTGCTCGCCCTGTACTCGGCGGCGCAGGTCGCCGCCATGGCCTTCGCGCCCTGGTTCTCGGTCACCGTGTCGCTGCGCCGCTTTACCCTTGGCGCCATCGCCGTGTTCGCCTTGCTGGCGCTGCTCTGCCCGTTCGCGCCGAACGTCGAGACGCTCTACCTGCTGCGCCTGCTGCAAGGCTTCGCCGGCGGCTGCATGCCGCCAATGCTGATGACCGTGGCGCTGCGCTTCCTGCCGCCGGGCATCAAGCTCTACGGCCTGGGCGCCTACGCGCTGACCGCCACTTTTGCGCCCAACCTGGGCATGCCGCTGGCGGCGTTGTGGACCGAGTTCGTCGGCTGGCAATGGGTGTTCTGGCAGGTCATTCCACTCTGCGCCGTGGCGCTGGCCGCCGTCGCCTGGGGCATTCCGCAGGACCCGCTGCGCCTGGAGCGCTTCCGCCAGTTCGACCACATCGGCCTCGCCCTCGGCCTGCCGGGCGTCCTGATGCTGGTGATCGGCCTGCTGCAGGGCGAGCGCCTGGACTGGTTCGAGTCGGACCTGATCACCCTGCTGGTGATCGGCGGCGCCGGGCTGCTGGTGGCGTTCTTCGTCAACGAATGGACGCACCCGTTGCCATTCTTCCGCCTGGACATCCTCAAACGGCGCAACTTCACCCACTCGCTGATCACCCTGGCCGGCGTTCTGGTGGTGCTAGGTGCCTGCTCAGGCGTGCCGGCGTCGTACCTGGCCTCGGCCCACGGTTACCGCCCGCTGCAATCGGCGCCCATGGCGCTGCTGGTGGCTCTGCCGCAGCTGATCTCGCTGCCGCTGGTGGCGGCACTGTGCAACATCCCGCGGGTGGATTGCCGCTGGGTCCTGGCTATCGGCATCAGCCTGTGCGGGCTTTCTGCCTTCGGCATGAGCCAACTGACCAGCGAGTGGACGCGGGAGAACTTCTATTGGCTCCTGGCACTGCAGATCATCGGCCAGCCGATGGCCGTGGTGCCGCTGCTGATGTCCGCCACCAGCGTCGTCGCGGCCATCGAAGGGCCGTTCGCCTCGGCCTGGTTCAACAGCGTGCGCGCCTTCTCGGCGGTGATGGGCAGCGCCATCGTCTCGTTCCTCATGACCTGGCGCGAGCACTACCACTCCAACCGCCTGGTCGATCACCTGGGCAACGCCTCGCAAGCCCTGGGCCTGCGCCTGGAACAGCTGGGCGGCGCCGAGAACATGGGCCGCCTGGCCAGCCAGGTACGCGGCCAGGCCGGCGTGCTCGCCGCCTCCGACACCCTGCTGGCGATGGCCTGGCTGGCCGCCGCCCTGCTCATCCTGATTCCCCTGATACCGCTGCGGGTCTACCCGCCGCGCCCGGTCATTCCCACTAACTGATTCAAAGGTCTGCCCATGTCGAAACTGAGCTCCCGTCGCGGCAGTCTGGCCCTGGTTGCCGTGCTGCTGTTCGCCCTTGTCGTCTACCTGCTGCTGCGCCTGCTGGGCCCCACCCGCGAACAGAGCACCGACGACGCCTACGTCCACGCCGACTTCACCCTGGTGGCGCCGAAGGTCGCCGGCTTCATCGAGGAAGTGCTGGTGGAGGACAACCAGTCGGTGAAGGCCGGACAGGTCCTGGCACGCATCGACGCCCGCGACTACCGCGCCGCGCTGGCCGCCGCCGAGGCCGATGTGCTGGCCGCCGAGGCGCGCCATCACCACGTCGCCGCCAACCTGGAACGCCAGCAGGCGGTGATCGCCCAGACCGCCGCCCAGGTGCAGGCCGACCAGGCCGCGCTGACCTTCGCTTCGCAGGAACTGAACCGCTACCAGCACCTCGCCAGCCAGGGCGCCGGCACCCTGCAGAACGCTCAGCAGGCACGCTCCCGCGTCGACTCGGCGAAGGCCCTGCTGGACAAGGACAAGGCCGCCGCCCTCGCCGCCCGCAAGCAGCTCGACGTGCTGCTGGCCCAGCAGGCCGAAGCCCTCGGCGCATTGAAGCGTGGCCAGGCCCAGCTGCAACAGGCGCAACTGAACCTCTCCTACACGGAAATCCGCGCGCCCTTCGACGGCATGGTCGGTCGCCGTGCCGTGCGCGTCGGCGCCTACACCACGCCGGGCAATGCGCTGCTGGCGGTGGTACCGCTGCAGGACGCCTACGTGGTCGGCAATTTCCAGGAAACCCAGCTCACCGACGTGCAACCCGGCCAGGCCGTGGAAATCAGCATCGATACCTTCCCCGGCGAGAAGCTGCGCGGCCACGTCGACAGCATCGCCCCGGCCACCGGCCTGAGCTTCGCGCCCATCGCCCCGGACAACGCCACCGGCAACTTCACCAAGATCGTCCAGCGCATCCCGGTGAAGATCGTCCTCGACGCTGACCAGCCGCTGCGCGACAAGCTGCGTGTGGGTATGTCGGTCATCGCGCGTATCGACACTGCCCAGCACGCAGCGAACGAGCAGAAGGTAGCCGTGCAATGATCGCCGCCCGTACACCTCTGTTCCTCGCCTTGCTTGCGCTTGGCGCTTGCAGCGTCGGTCCGGACTTCCAGCGCCCGAAGGATGCCGACGCGGTGAACTGGACCGCTCAGCGTGGCGATGCCCCGAGCCGGACGCTCAACGCTCCGCTGGAAGCCCAGTGGTGGACACTGCTGGGCGACCCACAGCTCAACGACCTGCAACGCCGCGTGGCAGATGCCAACCTCGACCTGCGCGAAGCCGACGCGCGCCTGCAGCAGAGCCGGGCGATCCGCCAGGCGCTGGGCGGCGACGCCGTGCCCAACGTCGGCGCGGACCTGGGCTACCAGCGCAGGCGCAACAGCGAAGTCGGCCTGAACGATCCGTCCGGCAAGGCGGGCAAGGACAGCTTCAACCAGCTCGATGGCGGCTTCGACCTGTCCTGGGAGCTGGACTTCTGGGGCCGCGTGCGCCGCGAACTGGAGGCCGCCGACGCCAACGTGCAGGCCACCGAGGAGAGCCGTCGCGACGTACTGGTCTCGGTGCTCGCCGAGACCGCGCGCAACTACTTGCAACTGCGCGCCGAACAGGACCTGGAAGCCATCATCCGGAGCAACCTGGAGATAGCCCAGCGCAGCCTGGAGCTGACCCGCTTGCGCCGCGCCGATGGTGTCGCCACCGAACTGGATGTCGCCGAAGCCCTGACCCAAGTCGCCAGCATCGAAGCGCGCCTGCCCGACAGCCAGAAGCGCCAGGCACGGCTGATCAACGCCCTGGGCTATCTGCTTGGCGAGGCTCCCGGCGCGCTGCAGGCCGAACTCGCTCAGGCCAAGCCCGTGCCGCAGCCGCCCCGTGGCGTGCCGGTCGGACTGCCCTCGGAGCTGGCCCAGCGCCGCCCGGATATCCGCCGCGCCGAAGCCGCGCTGCACGCCGCCACCGCCAGCATCGGGGTGGCCAAGGCAGACTTCTACCCGCGCATCAGCCTGAACGGCAGCTTCGGCTTCCAGGCACTGCAACTGTCGAATTTCGGCGACTGGAACAGCCGCACCTTCGGCATCGGCCCGAGCCTGTCACTGCCGATCTTCGAAGGCGGCCGGCTGAAGGGCATGCTCGCCCTGCGCGAGGCGCAGCAGAAGGAGTCGGCCATCGCCTATCGCCGCACCGTGCTCAACGCCTGGCGCGAGGTGGACGACGCCCTCACCGACTACGCCGCCGACCAGCGCCGCCTGGCCAGTCTCGATACCGCCGCCGAACATGGCCGTACCGCCCTGGCCAACGCCCGCGAGCAGTACAAGGCCGGCGCCGTGGACTTCCTCAACGTGCTCAGTGCCCAGCGCGAACTGCTGGCTACCGAGGAGCAACAGGTGCGCGGCCGCGAAGCCGTGACGACCACGCTGGTGCTGCTTTACAAATCCCTGGGTGGAGGCTGGCAGCAAACCCCGAATTCCACAGCCTCCCTGTAGGAGCGAGCTTGCTCGCTCCTACAAAAAGCCGTCAGTGCTGAAACGAAAAAGCCCCGCAGATGCGGGGCTTTTTTTCCAGTTCGTCGATCAGGCCGCGGAGTCGGCGTCCGCCTTGCTGCGGCGCGGCTTCTTCTTGCCTGCCAGCAGGTGCGAGAACACCGCGTGCAGGTCGCCGGAAGCGCCGTCGACATCCAGGTTCAGCTTGTCATCGATGTGCGCCATGTGGTGCATCATCAGGGTCACGGCCTTTTCCTTGTCGCCCTTCTCGATGGCGTCGAGGATTTCGTTGTGTTCGTCGAAGGAGCAGTGCGAACGGCCGCCGCTTTCGTACTGGGCGATGATCAGCGAGGTCTGCGACACCAGGCTGCGCTGGAAGCTCACCAGAGGCGCGTTCTTCGCCATCTCGGCAAGCTTGAGGTGGAACTCGCCGGAAAGACGGATGCCGGCGCCACGGTCGCCACGGGCGAAGCTGGACTGCTCCTGCTTCACCATGTCGCGCAGCTCGGACAGCGTATCGCTGCTGGCGTTGTCCACGGCCAGCTCGGTGATCGCGCGCTCGACGGTGCGGCGGGCGAAGAGGATCTGCCGGGCCTCGTCGATGCTCGGGCTGGCGACGACGGCGCCACGGTTGGGGCGCAGCAGCACGACCTGCTCATGGGCCAGTCGCGACAGGGCGCGGCGGATGATGGTGCGGCTGACGCCGAAGATTTCACCAAGGGCCTCTTCGCTCAACTTGGTGCCAGGAGCGAGGCGCTGCTCAAGGATCGCGTCGAAGATGTGCGCGTAAACGATTTCATCCTGGGTGCCGCTGCGGCTCTTGCCATTGCGCGGCTGCTTCCTGATCTGTTGCAACTGGTCGGTCATTGGTGTCGAACCCTGATCAGCCGGAGTGGGACCGGCGCGAAATCCGTGGGGGCTGGCGAGGAGCTGGCGTCGGCCAGGTATTGGGCAACAGTGTACACAAAATGGCCACTATCGTGCAGCCATCGCGAGCGAGTAGTGATTGACGCCAATGGCGTGTCGCCCAGCGGATGCATCCGACGTCGTCCTGCGACCATTCCGAGCCTTTTCTTGTAAAAAACTTTCACTCAGGCACTAAACATTATTTGAAGTTTTTGTACACAACTGCATAATCGCGGCGTGACTTCCTGACCCAAGGGTCAACTAATCACACCCTCACAACTCTTTCCGTTAGCGCAAGGGACGCAGGTGAACCAGCCGACGGCAAAGGGACCAACAACAAGAGCGTTGAGGAGTACCGCTGTGGAAAGCACCAAACAAGAACAACAAGCCTTTGCTTCAAGCCCGCCTGCTACCGGCCTGCTGGAACGTCTGTTCAAGCTCAGCCAGCATGGCACGACCGTGAAGACCGAACTCGCCGCGGGCCTCACGACCTTCATCACCATGGCGTACATCATCTTCGTCAACCCCAACATCATGGCCGACGCCGGTATCGACCACGGCGCCGCATTCGTCGCAACGTGCCTTGCCGCGGCGCTGGGCTGCTTCCTGATGGGGCTGTACGCCAACTGGCCGGTGGGCCTGGCGCCGGGCATGGGCCTCAACGCCTTCTTCACCTACACCGTGGTCAAGACCATGAACTACAGCTGGGAGATCGCACTGGGCGCGGTGTTCATCTCCGGCATCGCCTTCATGATCCTGACCTTCTCGCGCATTCGCGAATGGCTGCTCAACAGCATCCCGGTCAGCCTGCGCTTCGCCATGGGCGCCGGTGTGGGCCTGTTCCTCGGGCTGATCGGCCTGAAGACCGCCGGCATCGTGGTCGCCAGCCCTGCCACCCTGGTGCACCTGGGTGACCTGACCAGCCCCGGCCCCCTGCTCGCCGCCATCTGCTTCCTGATGATCGCAGTGCTGGAATACCGCCGCGTATTCGGTGGCATCCTGATCAGCATCCTGACCGTCACCGTGGCCGGCATCGCCCTGGGCATCGTCCAGTTCGGTGGCGTGTTCTCCATGCCGCCGAGCCTGGCGCCGACCTTCATGGCGATGGACATCGCCGGCGCCTTCAACGTAACCATGATCAGCGTGATCCTGGCCTTCCTCTTCGTGCACATGTTCGACACCGCCGGCACCCTGATGGGGGTGGCCCAGCGTGCGCACCTGGTGCGTGAAGATGGCCGTATCGAGAACCTGTCCAAGGCAATGAAGGCCGACAGCACCTCCAGCGCCTTCGGCGCGGTGCTCGGCGTACCGCCGGTCACCAGCTACGTGGAAAGCGCCGCGGGCGTCGCCGCGGGTGGCCGCACCGGCCTGACCGCCGTGGTAGTCGGCGTGCTATTCGTCGCGGCGATGTTCTTCGCTCCGCTGGCCGGCATGATCCCCGCCTACGCCACCGCCGGCGCGCTGATCTACGTCGCCATGCTGATGATGGGCGGCATGGCCCACATCGACTGGAACGAGCACACCGAGACCATCCCGGCCATCGTCACCGTGATCATGATGCCGCTGACCTTCTCGGTCGCCGATGGCATCGCGCTGGGCTTCGTGACCTATGTGGCCATGAAGGTCTTCACCGGCCGCCACAAGGACGTGACCGTCAGCCTCTATGCGCTGTGCGCGATCTTCGTGGCCAAGTTCATCTTCCTGTAAATTCGCTGTCCGTCCAGAACAAAAGGCCCCGGCATTGCCGGGGCCTTTTGCATTTCGGCTGGCGCCGCTACTGGACGACGGCAGGAAATGACAGCTTCACGTTGAACTCCGACCCAACACCCGGCTGGCTTTTCATCCCGATGCTCCCCTCCATGAGCTCCACAAGGCTGCGGCATAGCGCCAGCCCCAGGCCGGTGCCACCGCTGCGCACCCGAAGGTCATCCAGGGGGAAGGAAAAGGGTTCGAACAGATGCTGCTGGTCCTCGGGAGAGATCCCCGGCCCCGTGTCGATCACGTCGACTTCGACGTCGACCATTGCCGCGCCCCGTCCACGCGCGCGCAGGCGCACCAGCACCGAACCCACCTCGGTACGCTTCACCGCATTATCCAGCAGGTTGAAGACGATCTTGCGCAGCCACTGGGGATCGCACCAGACCCGTGTCTGCAGCGCCAGATCGAAGTCGCTTTCAATGCGAACCCCCTTGCTTCGGGCCGTCTCGCCGATGAGCGCCAGTTGCCGTTCAAGCAGGATCCGCACATCGATGTCTTCGGACGCCAGCGGCAAGCGCCGGGACCTGGCGCGGCTGAGCAGCTGCAAGTCATCGAGCAACGCCAGCAGATTGCCGGTGAGCTTCAGGGCCACCGCCAGGGGCTCGTCGCGCCGCGTCGGATCACTCTGGTTCCGCGCCAGTTCCAGCATCGCCATGACATTCTGCAACGGCCCCTGCAACTCGCTGCCCATCCCGGCGAGGTACTGGCTCTTGCCACGACTGATCGCATCGATCCGCGCGTTCGCGCTGCGCAGCTCGCGCACCAGCTCGTCGCGGCCGGTGACATTGATCGAACCGCAGAGGGCGCCAATCAGCGTCCCGTCACTGTCGCGGTAGGGCCTGACCCAATGCTGGTAAACCTCACGCCCCCTCTTCGAGCGGAACTCCACGTCAGCGTCGAATGGCTCACCGCGCGCGATCGCCTCCGTCAATTGCTGGGTCAGCAAAGCCGCTTCATGCGAATTGGCGAACAGCCCCAGCTCCGCCACCGTCTTGCCCACCACATCCTCGAGGCGCAGGCCGAACAGCTCTGCCGTATGGCGGTTGCAGAACAGGATGCGGCCATCGAGCCCCCGGACGGTCATCGGGTGCGGCACGGAGTCGAGCATGCTGCGCAGCAACGCCAGCTCCTTCGTCTGCTCCGGCGTCATGGGCGCCTGCTGCGGCTCGGCATCGGGCTGGTCGCCCTCCACCAGCCCATGGCGGCGCGCGATATCCACCAGCTCGACCAGCGATTTGGCGTGCAGTTTCTGCATCAGGCGGACCTTGTAGGTACTGACCGTCTTGTCGCTGATTGACAGCTGATCGGCGATGGCCACATTGCTGAACCCATTCGCCAGCAGTTGCAGCACGGTCAACTCCCGCACCGACAGGTCCTTGAGCAACTCGCCATGCCCCGCCTCTTCCGCCGCAGCGACACTGCCCAGCGCATGACTGGGGAAATAGCTGTGCCCCTGGGCGATCGCCCGCACCGCTTCGCGCACCGCCTGCGGATTCTCCTGCTTGCTGACGAAACCGGCGGCGCCCGCCGTCAGGCAACGCCCGGCGAAATACTCCGAGTCGCGGGAGGTCAGTACCAGAACCTTCACAGAAGCCCCCTGGGCCACCAATCTCTGAATGACTTCCAGGCCGCCGAGACGCGGAATCGACAGCTCCAGGATCATCAGGTCGGGACGGCAGACGCGCACCTGCTGTAGCGCTTCCGGGCCGTTGTCGGCCTCACCGACCACTTCATGGCGGTCGGCTTCCATCATCAAGCGTAAGGCATGTCGCGTAACCGGCTGTTCGTCGACGATAAGGATTCTGCTCATACCACCCTCGAAATAATGACTGCCTGTTTTTTAGTCCAAATGCACCGCTCCTGCCCGCCATAAACCCAGGAAAGAAAATCGCGGGCAAAAAAAAGCCCGCAGTGTGGGCGGGCTGAGGAAGACTCCACGAAGAGTCCGGGAAGGTCTTGCAGATAACTAGCTACCGCGATAGGTGGAGTAGCTATAAGGGGAGATCAGCAGCGGCACGTGGTAGTGGTCGGCCTCGGAGGCAATGCCGAAACGCAGTACGACCTGGTCGAGGAACGCCGGCTTCGGCAGCTCGACACCACGGGCGCGGTAATAGTCGCCGGCATTGAACAGCAGCTGGTAGACGCCGGCGCGGAAGTCCTCGCCCTGCAGCAGCGGCTCGTCGCAACGGCCATCGTCATTGGTCACGCGGGTGGCGATCAGTTCCAGCTGCTGGCCTTCGACGCGGTACAGCTCGATCTTGATGCCATGGCCAGGGCAGCCGTGGGCGGAATCCAGTACGTGAGTGGTCAAGCGTCCCATGGGCTTATCGATGTCTCCGGCGCCGCCGGCGGACACCTTCCTCCTCTGTCTTGTTGATTCGAATTCGGTGGGCTGTCGAACGGACAGCCGGCAAGTGCGCTTGCGCGGAATCGAATATACCCAGCCACACGAGCAATTGTATACAAAAAAGTGATCGGTCGTTGCAAAATCAGCCTGAACCGCCCCCAGCACTCGGGTGGCAGAAGCCTCTCAACAGTACCTGTAACCTACGTAAGACGCGGCCGGGCGGGGTCGTTGCGGCAATTCACGCATCTATAGGAAAGAGAAACGACTGTTGTGCAGATTGTATTTACAGATAGCCAAACATTTTGTATACAATGCACGCATCAACGGCAGCGCCCGATCCATCGACTCCGCGCAGACCGCCAACCACAAGAAGGAACACTGCAGTGAGCGCCGACTACCCACGCGACCTGATCGGTTACGGCAACAACATTCCCCACCCCCACTGGCCGAACGATGCCCGCATCGCCCTGTCCTTCGTCCTCAACTACGAGGAAGGCGGCGAGCGTTGCATCCTGCACGGAGACAAGGAGTCCGAAGCCTTCCTCTCCGAGATGGTGGCCGCACAGCCGCTCAAGGGTGAGCGCAACATGTGCATGGAATCGCTGTACGAGTACGGTAGCCGCGCTGGCGTATGGCGCCTGCTGAAGCTGTTCAAGAAATACGACCTGCCGATGACCATCTTCGCCGTCGCCATGGCCGCCCAGCGCCATCCCGAGGCCATCCGCCAGATGGTCGCCGACGGCCACGAGATCTGCAGCCACGGCTACCGCTGGATCGACTACCAGTACATGGACGAGGCACAGGAGCGCGAGCACATGCTCGAAGCCATCCGCATCCTCACCGATCTGACCGGCCAGCGCCCGCAGGGCTGGTACACCGGCCGCCTGGGCCCGAACACCCGTCGCATCGTGCGCGAGGAAGGCGGCTTCCTCTACGACTCCGACACCTACGATGACGACCTGCCCTACTGGGACCCGGCGAGCACCGCCGAGAAGCCGCACCTGGTAATCCCCTACACCCTGGACACCAACGATATGCGCTTCACCCAGGTACAGGGCTTCAACAAGGGCGACGACTTCTTCGAATACCTCAAGGACGCCTTCGACGTGCTCTACGCCGAGGGTGCCGAAGGCGCGCCGAAGATGCTCTCCATCGGCATGCACTGCCGCCTGCTCGGCCGTCCGGCGCGCATGGCCTCGCTGGAGCGCTTCCTGCAGTACGTGAAGGGCCACGAGAAAGTGTGGGTAGCCCGCCGCGTCGACATCGCCAAGCACTGGCACGAGAAACACCCGTTCCAAGCCCAGGAGAACAAGGCATGAGCCGCTTCCAGACCCTGACCCCGGCCAGCCTCGACCGCGCCGCCTTCGTCGCCGCCTTCGCCGACATCTACGAGCACTCGCCGTGGGTTGCCGAGAAGGCCTATGACCTGGGCGTCGACGACAGCCTGAACGACATCGAACTGCTGCAGCAGCGCATGGCCGACATCCTCCTGTCCGCCAGCCACGAGGCGCAGTTGGCGCTGATCAACGCGCACCCGGACCTGGCCGGCAAAGCCGCCATCCGTGGCGAGCTGACCGCCTCCAGCACCGCTGAACAGGCCGGCGCCGGTATCCAGGACTGCACCGCCGAGGAGTTCGCCCGCTTCACCGAACTCAACGACGCCTACAAGGCCAAGTTCGGCTTCCCCTTCATCAAGGCCGTGAAGGGCAGCAACCGCCACCAGATCCTGGCTGCGTTCGAAGAACGCATCCACAACACGCCGGAGCAGGAATTCCAGACCGCCCTGGCGGAGATCAACAAGATCGCGATGTTCCGCCTGCAGCAACTCTGAGCACGCGGATGTTCATGCCCTCTCCCCTGTGGAGAGGGGTCCATGCGAACAACGAATAAGTAGACCAGCCATGCGTACCCTGAAGATCGAGCCGTTGACCAAGGAAGCCTTCGCACCGTTCGGTGATGTCATCGAAACCGAAGGCAGCGACTTTTTCATGATCAACAACGGCTCCACCCGCCGTTATCACAAGCTCGCCACCGTCGAAACGGCGCAGCCCGATGACAAGGCGATCATCAGCATCTTCAGCGCCGAATCCCTGGAGATGCCGTTGCGCATCCGCATGCTGGAGCGCCATCCGCAGGGCAGCCAGGCGTTCATTCCGCTGCTCGGCAACCCATTTCTGATCGTGGTCGCGCCACTTGGCGATGTACCTGTATCGGGCCTCGTCCGCGCTTTCCTGTCCAACGGCAAGCAGGGCGTCAATTACCACCGCGGCGTCTGGCACCACCCGGTGCTGACGATCGAAAAGCGGGATGACTTCCTGGTGGTCGATCGCAGCGGTTCTGGCAACAACTGCGACGAGCATTTCTTCACCGAGGACGAACAGCTCCTCCTCGACCCCCAACTAAACTAATAAGAGTGGCCCGACTGCCGCGACGGCGGCACCTGGGCAAGAGGTAAAGACAGTGGAAGCACATCTCATCGAATGGGCGAACCTGCTGGTTCGCTGGGTACACATGATCGTCGGCATCGCCTGGATCGGTGCCTCGTTCTATTTCGTCTGGCTGGAGAACAACCTCAATCGCGCCAACCCGCGTGAAGGGCTCTCTGGTGATCTCTGGGCGATCCACGGTGGCGGTATCTACCACCTGGAGAAGTACAAGCTCGCACCGCCGAAAATGCCGGACAACCTGCACTGGTTCAAATGGGAGGCCTACTCCACCTGGTTGTCGGGCGTCTGCCTGCTGACCATCGTGTTCTACCTGAACCCGACCCTGTACCTGATCGCTCCGGGCAGTGATCTGGCCCCGGCCGCCGCCATTGCCATCGGCATCGGCTCGCTGATCGCAGGCTGGTTCATCTACAGCACCCTGTGCGACTCCCCGCTGGGCAAGACCCCTGCCCTGCTCGGCGCCATCCTGTTCGCCCTGATCGTCCTCGCCGCCTACCTGCTCAGCCAGGTGTTCAGCGGCCGCGGCGCGTACCTGCACGTTGGCGCCATCATCGGCACCATCATGGTGGGCAACGTGTTCCGCGTGATCATGCCGGCCCAGCGCGCGCTGGTTAAGGCCATCGAGGAAAACCGCGAGCCCGATCCGGTGCTGCCGGCCAAGGGTCTGCTGCGTTCGCGCCACAACAACTACTTCACCCTGCCGGTGCTGTTCATCATGATCAGCAACCACTTCCCGAGCACCTACGGCAGCCACTACAACTGGCTGATCCTGGCGTGCATCGCGGGTCTGGCGGTGATCGTGCGTCACTACTTCAACACCCGCCACGAAGGCAACGGCATGGCCTGGGCCCTGCCCGCCGGCGCTGTCGGCATGATCGCCCTGGCCTTTGTCACCGGCCCGAACTTCCCCAGCAGCGACAGCGCCACCAGCGCCCAAGCCGCCAAGGTGGAGTACCAGCCGCTGCCGGAAACCGCCATCGGTGGCAAGACCCCGGCCGAGCGCGCCAAGGAAGAAGCCGCGAAACCCGCCACTGCCGAGCAGGCACCCGCCCAGGCTCCGGCTGCGACGCAAGCCTCCACTGGCGGTGACGCGAACTTCGACAAGGTCCACCACGTGATCCAGGAACGCTGCGCTGTCTGCCACTCGGCCAAGCCGACCAGCAACATGTTCAGCACCGCTCCGGCTGGCGTTATGTTCGACACCCCGCAGCAGATCCAGCAGCTCGCCCCGCGCATCCAGGCGCAGGCTGTAGCCTCGCAGGTCATGCCGCTGGGCAACATCACCCAGATGACCCCGGAAGAGCGCAAGCTCGTTGGCGACTGGATCGCCAAGGGTGCCCAGGTTAATTGAGCCTGCGGCACGGCCAGAAAAACCGCACCTTCGGGTGCGGTTTTTTTATGCCCGCAGGAAAGCCAGAAGCCTGACCTGCAGGAGCGAGCTTGCTCGCGAACGGATTCACCGGCAGCTCCCTCACTGGAGCGGTTTGCGAGCAAGCTCGCTCCTACAAGGGCCCTCACAGCGCCGAAATAAAAGATGTAGGGCGCATAACGTTCGACGTTATACGCCACTTGGCCTCGGGTTCGGTTCACTCCGAGCCCCACTCCGAAGCCGGCGGATGGGCCAGGCGAATCGGCGTACAACCGCGAACGGTTGTACGCCCTACGACACTTCCGAAGCAAAAATGTAGTCCATTCGACGTATGGCTACATTTTCCTACAGGCCAGTACACACGCGGCCTAGAGCCTTCCGACACCGCCAAGACGAAACGTGACCGACGAGTTGTATACAAAAATCGATTGAACCTAATACACATCGCAAGTATAAAGTCCCGCACCGCTTCACCCGCTCGGCCCCGGGGGTGAGATCGGCCAGTACTTCCCGGTTGTCGTGCCCGTCCGGCAACCAGCGACTGACAACAATAAAAACCGAGGTGTTGCATGTCCGTGGTATCTGAGCGCTCCCATACCGGCTCGCCTGTCGACCAGCGTTTGCCCTTGCTGCAGCTGCTGCTGGTCGGGTTCCAGCACGTTCTCCTGATGTATGGCGGCGCCGTCGCCGTCCCCCTGATCGTCGGCCAGGCCGCCGGTCTCTCCCGCGAGGAAATCGCCTTCCTGATCAACGCCGACCTGCTGGTCGCCGGCATCGCCACGCTCGTGCAATCGCTGGGCATCGGCCCGGTGGGCATCCGCATGCCGGTGATGATGGGCGCCAGCTTCGCCGCAGTAGGCAGCATGGTGGCCATGGCCGGGATGCCCGGCGTGGGCCTGAACGGCATCTTCGGCGCGACCATCGCTGGTGGCTTCTTCGGCATGCTCATCGCGCCGTTCATGAGCCGCATCGTGCGCTTCTTCCCACCGCTGGTGACCGGCACCGTGATCACCTCCATCGGCATGTGCCTGTTCCCGGTGGCGATCAACTGGGCCGGTGGCGGCGAAGGCGCAGCCAATTTCGGCGCGATCGAGTACCTCGCCCTGTCCTCCTTCGTGCTGGCCGTCATCCTGCTGATCAACCGCTTCCTGCGCGGCTTCTGGGTCAACGTCTCGGTGCTGATCGGCATGCTGTTGGGCTACATCATCGGCGCCAGCATGGGCATGGTCAGCCTGGACGGCATCGAGCAGCGTCCCTGGTTCGACGTGGTCACCCCGCTGCACTTCGGCGTGCCGGAGTTCCACCTGGCTCCGGTGCTGTCCATGTGCCTGGTGGTGGTGATCATCTTCGTCGAGTCCACCGGCATGTTCCTCGCGCTGGGCAAGGTCACCGAGACCGAGATCTGCCCCAACCGCCTGCGCCGTGGCCTGCTGTGCGACGCCAGCGCGTCGTTCTTCGCCGGCTTCATGAACACCTTCACCCACTCGTCGTTCGCCCAGAACATCGGCCTGGTGCAGATGACCGGCGTGCGCAGCCGCTACGTCACCGCTGCCGCCGCGGTGTTCCTGATCATCCTGAGCCTGCTGCCCAAGGCCGCCTTCCTGGTCGCCTCGATTCCGCCGGCGGTACTGGGCGGCGCCGGCATCGCCATGTTCGGCATGGTCGCCGCCAGTGGCATCCGCATCCTCCACGAGGCGGACATCGTCGACCGCCGCAACCAGTTGCTGGTGGCGGTGAGCATCGGCATGGGCATGGTGCCAGTGGTACGTCCGGACTTCTTCGCCGCCCTGCCCCAGTGGATGGAGCCGATCACCCACAGCGGTATCGCCATGACCTCGATCTGGGCAGTGGTGCTGAACATTCTGTTCAACATCCTCGGCGAACATGGCCGGGATGCCCTCTGCGGGCATCACTGAGTCCCTTTCGCGGGCGCTTCCCGGGCGCCCGCTTCTGAAGCCGCGCCCACTCCTGCGCGGCTTTTTTTCGTCTGCGCGGGGACCTCTCTGTTTTGTAGGAGCGAGCTCGCTCGCGAACCGCCTGAACATCGGAGTCATGGGGAAGTACAGTTCGCGAGCAAGCTCGCTCCTACACGGTAAGCAGGCCCCGGGGACTCCACTTCGACCGCTCAGTCGAAACCGAGCCCGGCACCAGCCCCGCCATCAGCCACAGACGGCCCCGTGGAGCGCACCCGCCTTACTGCGCAGCAGATCGCGGACAGGCCGCTCAGGACTCCGGGCGATAACCCAGGCGCAATCCACCCCACTGCCGGCCGCCCACCACGATCGGCACCGACAGGTCATGCATCAGTTCCCCGGTATCGCGACAGTAGGTCTGCAGCAACATCGGCTGGCTGTGACTGCCGCAGCGCAGGCCGGTACGATCGTTGAACAGGCGCTTGCTGCGGCTCTTGAGCATGTCGACCTGGACATCCCCGGTGGGCGGATGATTGAACGCCTGGTTGTGGGTCGGCACGTAGCCTTCGGCGGTGCAGGCAATCGCGAACACCAACCCCTCATGGCGCTGCAGCAGGTTTTCCTGGATGCGCGGCAGGACCTCGTCGGTATAGCGGTCGAAGCGCGTGCGGTACTTCTGCGGATGGGTGCCCGGCACCGGCTGGTAATCGCGGTCGAACAGGTCGCCGAGGCTGATGCGACCGGCATCGAGATCGGACTCGAAACGCGCAGCGATGGCCTGCGCGCCCTCGCGGGCCAGGTCGTAGGCGCGCTGGTGGTAATCGTCCAGGGCAACCTCGGCCAGGCGCTCGCTGACCGTCTCGGCCTGGGTTTCCAGCTGCAGCGCCGCTTCCGCCAGGCGATGGGTCTGCTCGTCACTCACGCGCAGGTCGCCGCGCACCTGCTCGACGGCGGCGAACAGGCTGTCCAGTTGGCTGCGGTTGATCTCAGCCCCCTCGGCGATCTCGGTGATCTGGGTTTCCACGGTGGCGGCCAGGCCGGCGATGTCCTGCAACTGCCGGCCGGTGCCTTCCACCTGGCCGACACCCTGGACCAGGTCGTCGGCCAACTGGCGGATCTGCTCCACCACCTCGCTGGTCTGGCGCTGGATGTCTTCGACCATCTGCCCCACTTCATCGGTCGCCTCGGCGGTGCGCCCGGCCAGCCCGCGCACCTCCTCCGCCACCACCGCGAAGCCGCGCCCGTGCTCGCCGGCACGCGCCGCCTCGATGGCCGCATTGAGCGCCAGCAGGTTGGTCTGGCTGGCGATGGACTGGATCACCTGGGTGACCCGTGCAATCTCTTCGCTGCGCGCATTCAGCGTCTCGATCAGCGCGCGGCTGGCATTGGCGCGCTCACTGAGCTGGTGCATGCAGTCGATGGCAGCCTGCAATTCGCCACGTCCCAGGTCGCTGCCGGCCCGCGCACGGGTTGCGGCGTCCATCGCCTGGCGGGCCAGGTTGGAAGTGGCGCGCTCGGTGTGGATCATGACTTCGGCACTGCCGACAATCTGCTCGGCGGCCACCAACTGGGATTCGAGCTTCTCCACCAGACGCTGCACCGAATAGGACACGCCGGCGGCGGACAAGGCATTGCGGCTGGTCCCCCGCGACAGCTCGCGGGTCAGCTCGGCGACATCCGGCAACACCGCCAGCGCGCTGGCCGGTACAGCGCCCCGCCGGATGAACCACGGCCCCCAGAGCAAGGCTGCAGCCAGCAACAGGCACAGCGACAGCGGCCAGCCGCCCAGCGCTTGCGCGATGAACAACAGCACCAGGCCACAGGTTTGCAGGGAAAGGATGAGGACGATACGCGGACGCGCGGTATCCATGACGGCAGCTCTCTTCTGGCGGGCGCTCGGCCGGGACTCATGGGAACCGGCCGGGAACCCTGATTATTCTTGTCAGGGCCATTAGGCCGTCTACGCCGGCCTGCGGCTATCGTCCCTTAGTAGCACGGAATGCACACACATCGACCGTCTGCCAGTTTCCGTGCGCTCGGCCGGCAAGACCGGTAAAATCTCCGCCCTTTCCGCCGGCGCGAGCGATTTCGCGCCCCCAGCGACTCCCGATCCGACGTACCGATGACCACTGCCACGATGACCGCCCCCGCCCGTCCCGAGCCTTCCCGCCGCTTCAGCGTCGCGCCCATGATGGACTGGACTGACCGTCACTGTCGCTTCTTCCTGCGCCAGCTGTCCAGCCACGCCCTGCTCTACACGGAGATGGTCACCACCGGCGCGCTGCTGCATGGCGACGCCGCACGCTTCCTGCGCCATGACGAGTGCGAGCACCCGCTGGCGCTGCAATTGGGCGGAAGCAATCCGGCAGACCTGGCGGCGGCGGCAAAGCTGGCCGAGGAGGCCGGCTACGACGAGGTCAACCTGAACGTCGGCTGCCCCAGCGACCGCGTGCAGAACAACATGATCGGCGCCTGCCTGATGGGGCATCCGGCACTGGTAGCCGATTGCGTGAAGGCCATGCGCGATGCCGTGTCGATCCCGGTGACGGTCAAGCACCGCATCGGCATCAATGGCCGTGACAGCTATGAAGAACTGTGCGACTTCGTCGGCCAGGTGCGCGACGCCGGCTGCCGCAGCTTCACCGTGCACGCGCGCATCGCCATTCTCGAAGGCCTGTCACCCAAGGAGAACCGCGAGATTCCGCCGCTGCGCTACGACATCGCCGCGCAGGTCAAACGTGACTTCCCCGACCTGGAAATCATCCTCAACGGCGGCATCAAGACCCTGGAGGAATGCCGCGCGCACCTGCAGGTGTTCGACGGCGTCATGCTCGGCCGCGAGGCGTACCACAACCCCTATCTGCTGGCCCAGGTGGATGCGGCGCTGTACGGCTCGGACGTACCGGCGATCAGCCGCGCCGACGCCCTCGCGCGCCTGCGCCCGTATATCGAGCGGCACATCGCCGAAGGCGGCGCGATGCACCACGTGACCCGCCATATCCTCGGCCTGGCCCAGGGTTTCCCCGGCGCGCGACGCTTCCGCCAGTTGCTTTCGGTGGACGTGCACAAGGCCGCCGATCCACTGGCACTACTCGACCAGGCGGGCGAACTTCTCAGAGGTCATTGAGTCCCGTTGAGCGGCGCATCGGCCTCGGGTAAGGTCGATGCATCCTCCACGGAAAACTCGCCATGACCTCCAAGCTCGAACAACTCAAGCAATACACCACGGTCGTCGCTGATACCGGCGATTTCGACGCCATTGCCCGCCTGAAGCCGGTGGATGCCACCACCAACCCCTCGCTACTGCTGAAAGCCGCCGCCCTGCCCCGTTACGCCGAGCACCTGGCCCGCGCCACCGAGGGCGCCCGTGGCGATGCAGGCCTGGCCTGCGACCGCTTTGCCGTTGCCGTGGGCAAGGACATTCTTGGCGTGATTCCGGGGCGCATTTCCACTGAAGTGGACGCCCGCCTGTCCTTCGATACCGAAGCCACCCTGGAGCGCGCCCGCCGCCTGATCGGCCTGTACGACGAGCATGGCGTGGGCCGCGACCGCGTGCTGATCAAGATCGCCTCCACCTGGGAAGGCATCCGCGCCGCCGAACAGCTGGAACGCGAAGGCATCCAGACCAACCTGACCCTGCTGTTCTCCTTCGCCCAGGCCGCCGCCTGCGCCGATGCCGGCGTGTTCCTGATCTCGCCCTTCGTCGGCCGCATCTACGACTGGTACAAGAAGGCCAACGGCCGCGACTACGTCGGCGCCGAAGATCCGGGTGTGCAGTCGGTCTCGCGCATCTACCGCTACTACAAGGCCAACGGTTACGCGACCGTGGTGATGGGCGCCAGCTTCCGCAACCTCGGCCAGATCGAGCAGCTCGCCGGCTGCGACCGCCTGACCATCAGCCCGGACCTGCTGCAACAACTGGCCGACGCCCAGGGCGAACTGCCCCGCGTGCTGCAGCCCGGCGGCGGCGAAGCGCGCCAAGTGCTGGACGAAAGCGCCTTCCGCTGGCAGATGAACGAGGACGCCATGGGCACCGAGAAGCTGGCCGAAGGCATCCGCCTGTTCGCCCGCGACCAGGAAAAGCTCGAAGCGCTGCTCTCCGGCCGTTAAGTCAGGCACGCGAAAACGCAAACCGGCGCCCAGGGCGCCGGTTTTCATTCAAGGGCTGAAATCAGTGACGCTCGAGGGCGCTCACCAGATCGTGGAAAGCTTCGCGATTGGACTCGTTGAGCCCCATCAGGATGCGGTGGGCTTCCAGCACCTTGCTGCGCACCACGTCCTCGGACTGGTCCTGCGGCGGCAGATCAGTGAGGCAATCCGTACACGGAATCGGACGATCGACGATGTTGAACACCTGATCGAAGCCCATCGACTGCAATAGACGAGTGATGTCCGGGTTGGTGGTCACCAGCGTAGGCAACAACCCGACCTTCTGCCGCGACAGAATCGACAACTTGGCCAGGAGGCCCAGCGTAGTGCTGTCGATGCTCTGGGTTTCCGTGAGATCAATGATGATCGCCGAGAAATTCAGCGCAGCGAAGATTTTTTCAATGGTGGCATCCAGCGCCGAACACAGGGTCAGTCGGACGTCGCCCACGAACTTCAGGACAAATGAGCCATCCTGCTCGGCGAACTGGATTTTACCGGTACTCATGCAAGGTTCCTGCTCAACACCAGCAAGGCAATATCATCCGGCATCTCGGACAACTTGGCCAGTCCGAAGACCTGGCGCAGGCCATCCAGCGTTCCGCCGGCGGCGACGACCTGCTCTGGCAGGGCCGTCTCCTTTTCTTTCAGGGTAGCTCCCGGCAGCACATCGAGAATGCCGTCGGAGAACAACGAAAGGCTGAAGGACTTGGGAAGATCCATTACATGATCCTCGTAAGTCGCTTCGTCGAACAGCCCCACCGGCAGGCCACGACCTTCCAGGTAACGGGCGTCGCCGTCGACATAGAGTACCGGCAGCGGCAAGTGGCCGCCGATGCTGTAGGTCAGGCGATCGGTTTCCAGGTCGATCACACCGCCGAGCATGGTCACGTGCTTACCCAGCTTGCAGTTGATCAGGCCACGGTTGATGTGCGCGAGCACATCGGACGGCTTGAACTCCGGCAGCATGCCGTTGCGCCGCGACTCGTAGAGCAGGCGCGTGGTCATGAACTTCAGCAGCACGGTGACGAACGCCGAGGAGGCGCCGTGACCGGACACGTCGGCCAGGTAGAAGCCGATGCGGCGGGAATCGACGCGGAAGTAGTCGACGAAATCACCCGACAGGTACAGCGACGGGATGATCTGGTGGGTAAACGCCAGACCGTCGGACTCCCACGGGGTTTCCGGCAGCATGTTCATCTGCACCTGGCGACCGGCGTTCTGGTCTTCCTGCAGCAGGTTCAGGCTGGCCTGCAACTCGCGGTTGGCGGCTTCGAGCTTCTCGCGGTAGCGGCGGTTTTCCGAGCGCAGGTAGGCACGGTCCAGGGCGCGGCGAACCGAATGCTCCAGAACGGCGAGGTCTTCCAGCGGCTTGATCAGGTAGTCGGCGGCGCCCAGGCGCAGGGCCTCGACCGCATCGCTCATGACGCCGGCACCGGAAAGCACGATGACCGGGGTTTCCACCGCCATCTCGCTGACGCGACGGATCAGCTCCAGGCCGTCCATCTGCGGCATGCGCAGGTCGCAGATCACAAGGTCGGGCAGCTCATGCTCGAATACTTGCAGGCCCTGCTGGCCATTGGTGGCCTGCAGGACGGTGAATCCGCTGTCTTCCAGGTAGGCGGCGAGGCTTTCTCGAACGACGTCGTCGTCATCGATGATCAGCAGCGAGGCACTGGGTTTGTGCATGGGTCATCCAGGCAAACGGCGCCGGAGGTAGTGGTGATGGCGCTCATTCAAGGGAACAACGGCGCGGGTCGGGTGCGACAAGGCGCAGACACTACTCCCATCCGCCCGAGGGTTCAAGCGGACGCCGCCCGCGACCGGGTCTGCCGGACGCGGGGGCCTGTGCCTGCCGGACGGAAGGGCCGGATCAGAAGTCGTCTTCGACCTGGCCGTCCTTGACCTTGAACTCGCGGTTCTGCAGGTAGGCGTTGCGGATGAAGTTGTACTTGTCGCCGCTGATCAGCTTCTCGGACTTCAGCAGGTCGGCACGGGTATCGACGATGTCAACGCCACGCATGGTGTTACGCACCGGCACATTGTCGATGTACGGATAGGGGCCGGTGTAGGCATCCGGAATCAGCGACGGCGCATCGCGCAGGGTGCTCGGGCCCAGCAGCGGCAGCATCACGTAGGGGCCGCTGCCCACGCCGTAATGGCCGAGGGTCTGGCCGAAGTCTTCGTCGTTGCGGCGCAGGCCCATGTGGGTAGCGACGTCAAAGAAGCCGGCGAGGCCAAAGGTGGTGTTGAACAGCAGGCGGCTGGTGTCGACGCCGGCGTCGCGCACTTTCAGCTGCAGCAGGTCGTTGACCAGGTTCTTCACGTCGCCGATGTTGCTGAAGAAGTTGTGCACACCGTCCTGGACGAAGTTCGGGGTGACGTACTGGTAACCCTGTGCCAGCGGCTTGAGCGCATAGGTGTCCAGGGTGTCATTGAAAGTGAAGATCGGGCGGTTGATGCTCTCCCACGGATCATCCTCGCTCTCGGCCTGGGCCAGGAAAGGAATCGTCGCCAGGCAAGTAGCAGCGAGCAGGCTGAGGCAGCGTTTCGTCCTTTGGACGCCTAGTGGGCGCATCGGTAATTCTCCAGTGAATGACATTCCGGGCCGACCTGAGCAGGCCCGCTACGCGGGCGGATTATATAGGTCTGCGAGTGTTTTGATGAACAGGAAGCCCCTCGCGGGAGTTCGAAACAGGGCTCCCGCGAGGGTGATCTGCCACCTCTCAGGGCAAAGCATAGTGCCACTTCAGTCCGGAAAGCGTGCATCGATGACAATTTCCAGCGCATCGGAGCGCCAGAACTCCTGGTCCCATTCCACCAGACGCCCATCTTCGACGTAGCTGCAGCGCTCCACATACAGGCCTGGCGAGCCGGGCGTGAGCTGCAGCGGCACGGCCTGGGGCTCGACCAGCGCCGTGGGATGCATCGCCAGCTCGCAGCGCGACAGCGTCAGCCCCAGGCGTTCGCGCAGAACCTGGGTCAACGACCGGTCCAGCGCCTCGTCGAGCAGACCGGGACACCAACTGGCGTCGAGCGTGATCTCCTCCAGCATCACCGGGCGCTCATCGACCCAGCGGCGACGGCGGACCCGGAACACCTCGGCGTCATCCGCCAACCCCATCCGCCGAGCCAGCACAGGGCCGGCGGAACAGCGCTCGGCCGACAAGACCTCGGTGCGCGGCGTGCGCCCCTGGGCCTGGACGTAATCCATGAACCCCGTGGCGCGCGTCGGGTTGTAGCGAATCCGCGGCGGGGATACGAACCAGCCACGGCGATTCTCGCGGTACAGCACGCCTTCGGTTTCCAGCTGCTGCAGCGCCTCGCGCAGGGTCACGCGGGTGCAACCGAAACGCTCGGCCAACTCGCGCTCGGGCGGCAGGCGCGGCCCCAGGGCCGAATCGGCGACGTCCCGGGCCAACTGGTCGCGGATGCGCAGGTAATGGGGAACGGGTTCGACCGGCATGCGGCTGTCTCCAGAAAATGCGCGGCGATTATAACGACAGCGGCGACCACTTCATCGGACCGTCACATTGGCCCGGTAGCCTGGCCTAGACCAATTATCAGAAAACCCCACCATGCCTGCCACTGCCGAGCTCCCGCGCTTCACCTCCCTGCTGTTCGGACTGTCCGGCGATCTGGTGGACTTCGGCGCAAGGACGCTGCCGGTCGCCCTGCAGCGCACCTGTCCCGACTGTCCGCCAGAACGCCTGGCCGACGCCCTCGCCCTGCCACCTCAGGACGCCCTCAACCACGCGCTGGGCCGCAGCGCCGATGGGCAGGAGCGCAGCCGCTTCCAGTCCGCCCTGGACGAAGCCGCCCAGGCCCACGCCGAAGCCACTCCCAGCGCCCTGGATACCTTGCAGGCGCTGAACAAGCAGGGCGTGCCCTGTGCCTGGCTCGACGAACTGCCAAGCGCCACCACGCTGCACCTGGCCACCGCGCTGGACGGACAGTTGGCCGCCGGACTGGACGTCGGCGGCCGCCAATGGCCGGCGCCGGATGCCTGCTGGCAGGCGCTGATGCAGCTGGGCAGCCCGCACCTGGACGGCTGCGTGCTGGTCAGCGGCCAGCCACGGCTGTTGCAGGCGGGCCTGAATGCCGGGCTGTGGACCATCGGCCTGGCCGCCAGCGGTCCGCTGTGCGGCCATGCACCGGGCGACTGGGACGCCCTGACGAACCTGGAGCGCGATCGCCTGCGCGCCCAGGCGACCCTCGGCCTGTACCGCCTCGGTGTGCATTCGGTCATCGATCACCTGGGCGAGCTGGATTCCTGCCTGCAGGACATCGCCAGCCGCCGCCTGAAAGGAGAAAAGCCATGAAGCACGCTCGCCACCGCTTCATCGATGAACTGGCCGAGCGCTTCGCCAGCCACGGCGCGGAGCCCTACGGCGAGGCCATCAGCCAGGCCGAACACGCCCTCCAATGCGCGACCCTGGCCGAACGCGCCGGCTGCGCTGACAGCCTGGTGATCGCCGCCCTGCTCCACGACATCGGCCATCTTTACGAAGACCCGGCCGTGCTGGAAACCCAGGACCTGCGCCACGAAGAGTTCGGCGCCAACCTGCTGCGCGAACTGCTCCCCGAGTCGGTCTGGCAGCCCGTGCGCCTGCACGTCGCCGCCAAGCGCTACCTGTGCGCGGTGGACCCGGCCTATCACGCCAGCCTGTCCTGGGCCTCGCGGCAGAGCCTGGCGCTGCAGGGCGGCGCCTTCGACGAGCGCGGCGCAACCGCCTTCATCAGCGCGCCCTACGCGCAGGACGCCATCACCCTCCGCCGTCTGGACGACCTGGGCAAGGACCCGTCCATGCGTACCCCGGAGCTGGAACACTTCTTCCCACTGCTCGAACGCCTGCTGCGGGTTGATCGGTATCAGGCAGGGGCGCGCGCGGCGAGTTAAGCTCAAAGGCATGGCGATGGACCTTCCTCCACCCGGCAAGGTCCATCATGGGTACGCACCGCAGAAGGACACCACCATGCCGACACAACGCCTCCAGCAAGAACTCCAGGCCCTGCGCGAGCAACTGGAGCGCCAGCCACCGCTGACCGAAGATGACCGCGCCGCGTTACGGGCACTGATCAAGGACATCGAGATGCAGCTGGCCAACGAAGAGGCGCTGGCCGATGAGACCCTGACTGACAGCATCAACCTGGCGGTGGAGCGCTTCGAGGCAAGCCACCCGACCCTGGCCGGCGCCCTACGCTCGATCATGCAGAGTCTGGCGAACATGGGCATCTGAGCCCTGAACCCCCAGGCCCAGATGTGAAAAACCCGGCGCAGGCCGGGTTTTTCGTATCCGCGTTTTACTGAACCACTGATTTTTACTGGCGAACCAGCCGGCGGTTGTCCGGCTGCACGGCAGCGCTGCTGCGGTAGGGATTGATGTCCAGTCCGCCGCGGCGCACATAGCGCGCATAGACGGTCAGGTGGGCCGGCTGCAACAGGCGCAGCAGGTCGAGGTAAATGCGCTCCACGCACTGCTCGTGGAAGTCCTGATGCTGGCGGAAGGAAACCACGTAGGCCAGCAGGCTCGCGGCGTCCAGCGCCGGGCCGCTGTACTCGACCACCAGAGTGCCCCAGTCCGGCTGGCCGGTGACCGGGCAGTTGGATTTCAGCAGGTGGCTGTAGAGCACTTCGTCGACACGGCGGGTGTCGTCGCAGCGCAGCAGCTCCGGGCGCGGATGGTCGTAGCTGTCGACGGCCAGGTCCAGGTCGTCGATGCAGGTGCCTTCGAGCGTCGCCACGCCCTCGCCCGCCACCTCGTCCAGGCTGCGCACGCGCACGCCCACTGGCGCGCCGGCTGCGGCGGACAGGTCCCGCTCCATCACCGCGCGTACGGCTTCAGCACTGTCGAAGGCGGTCTGGTTCAGCGAGTTGAGGTAGAGCTTGAAGGACTTGGACTCGATGATGTTCGGCGATTGCGCAGGAATGGCGAACTCGCCGATGGCCACCACCGGCTTGCCCGAAGCGGTCAGCCAGGACAGCTCGTAGCAGTTCCAGATGTCCACGCCCTGGTACGGCAAGGTTTGCGCAGTCAGGCCCAGCTCGGCCCACTTGGTGGTCCGGGAAATCGGGAACAGCAGTTCCGGCGCGTAGGTGGAGACGTATTGGCTGGATTTGCCCAGGGGCGAGTGTTCGGCGGGATGGTGCATGTGGGGAACCTGCTGGATCGGCAATGCGGGCGGTGACGCGAGGCGGCGAGTGTATACAAATCCGCCTCGCCTTTCAGCAGCCAGCGGACGAGTCGGATGCCGCACCCGTCGGAGCGTTCGATGATTTCCCCCGTAGGAGCGGACTCTGTCCGCGATCAGCTCCGGCACAAGGTCTATCGCGGACGGAGTCCGCTCCTACGAGATGCATCTGCGCTCGGGTTGGCCCTCACCCCAGCCCTCTCCCAGGGGGAGAGGGCTGGGGTGAGGGAGAAAGCCCTGGCACAGATTCAGCCGGGACAAGACAGTTGTTCCTACAAGAGCAATGCCCTGCGAGCGCCCCTGAACGAACGCGCCTGGGCGTGCAAGTCCCTGTTCGCGAATGGGTTTGCCGGCGGCTCCAGCGTTGGGGCGGTTCGCGAGCGAGGACTGGGCGCCCCTCGGTCCTATGAAGAGCGGATCAGATCCAGATGTTTGCCCAGGAGCGAAGTCCGTGAGCGGTCGCTGGGAGACCAGTGCGTCAGAAGCCCATCCTCACACAGGCGCACCCGCTCGCCCGCCTCAGGGCTTGACGGTCAGCTTGCCGACCATACCGGCCTGGTAGTGCCCGGGGATGTTGCAGGCGAACTCCAGGCTGGTGGCCTTGCTGAAGGTCCAGGTGAGTTCGGCGGTCTTGCCCGGTTCGACCAGTACGGTGTTGGGGTCATCGTGCTTCATCATCTGGCCCATCGGCATGTTGCCGTGGCCCATCTTGCTGTGGTCCATCTTGCTCATGTCGTGCTGCATGCCGGTGGGCGTGAGCATCCCGGCGTCCATCATCTGCTGCATTTCCTTCTGGTGGGCGGCGTGCATCGCCGCGCTGCCCAGGTTGAATTCATGCAGCAGGCTGCCGGTGTTGTGGATGAGGAAACGCACGGTTTCACCCGTCTTGACCTCGAAGCTGTTCGGCTCGAAGTACATATCTCCCAGCTTGATCTCCACGGTGCGGGTGGCCTGCGCGGCCTTGGCCGGTTTGCCGAAGTCATCGCCATGTCCGGCAGCAGCCAGGACCGGCAGGCTGAAGCTCGCGGCGATGGCCAGGGCGGAAGCACAGAACAGATGACGCAGGGACATATCACAACTCCTCGATTGGGTTTTGTTCATCCTCGCGCTCCGCGCCTGCCGCCTGGCTGTCAGGAAGATTACAGTTCTGTCAGCTTCGTACCCGTCCCGCCTGAGGGGGTTATAAAGGCGACGAAAAAAAGCCCGCCAGATGGCGGGCGAGGACCTCACGATGAACAGGTTTCAGCCATCACGTCCGGCTTCGGCGGCACGCTCCTGCATGCGCTGGAAGGTGATGTCCCCCCATCGGCCAACGCCGGTGCGGCAGGGAACAACAGAACGGAGAACAGCGTGGCGATGAGCAGGTGCATGGTGGGCCTCCACGAAGAATGTATCGGCAGTCTGCGCGGCCCCGGCTGTCAGTGCGCTGACCCAGTGATTACCCTATCGACAGCTGCGCCGCTGGCGCCTGAATGGATACCCCCGAGATGAAACTCCTGATCGTCGAAGACGAACCCCGCATCGGCCAATACCTGCAACAGGGCCTGAGCGAAGCCGGTTTCGCCGTGGATCTCTGCACGGACGGCGACGACGGCCTGCAACTGGCCCTCTCCGGCGAGCATGACCTGCTGATCCTCGATGTGATGTTGCCCGGCCGCGACGGCTGGCAGATCCTTCAGGCCGTGCGCAAGACCGGCAGCGCGGTGCCGGTGCTGTTCCTCACCGCGCGCGATGCGGTGGAAGACCGCGTGCGCGGCCTGGAGCAAGGCGCCGACGACTACCTGGTGAAACCCTTCGCCTTCGTCGAACTGCTCGCGCGGGTGCGTACCCTGCTGCGTCGGGGCGGTCAGCAGTTGCAGGACACCACTCTGCAACTGGCCGACCTGGAACTGGACCTGCTGCGCCGCCGGGTGCAGCGCGCCGGCAAGCGCATCGACCTGACCGCCAAGGAGTTCGCCCTGCTGGAACTGCTGCTGCGCCGCAGCGGCGAAGTGTTGCCCAAGTCGCTGATCGCCTCCCAGGTATGGGACATGAACTTCGACAGCGACACCAACGTCATCGAAGTCGCCATCCGCCGCCTGCGCGCCAAGGTCGACGACGACTTCCCGCAGCGCCTGATCCACACCGTGCGCGGCATGGGCTACGTGCTGGAAGAACGCGACCCATGCTGAGCGCCCGCCTCTCCCTGGGCGCACGCCTGAGCCTGCTGTTCGCCGCCTGCACCGCCGCCGTCTCGCTGCTGGCCGGTATCGTCTTCAGCCGCGCCAGCGAGGCGCACTTCGTCGAACTGGACCTCCAGGTGATGGCCGGCAAGCTGGCGATCTTCCGCGACACGCTCACGGATGTCGCCAGCCCCGCCCAGTTGCAGCCGCACGTTGCCCAACTGCGCCAGGAACTGGAGCGCCACCCTGACCTGGGCCTGCGCCTTGCAGGCGCCGACGGCCAGTCCTGGTTCGAGCAGATGCCGGCGATGGTCACGCCCGGCAGTCCGCCCGCCTTCCGCGAGTTGCAGGCACCGCTGGATGCCCAGTTGCCGAACGGCCCCCAACTGACCCTGGTGCTGGACATCACTCATCACCAGCACTTCCTGCAACGCATGCAGCAGTTGATCTGGCTGACCATGAGCCTCTCGGCGCTGGCCACCGCGCTGCTCGGCGCCTGGGCCGCGCGCAGCAGCCTGCGTCCGCTGCGGCGCATGAGCGAGGTGGCGGCGAAGGTCTCGGCGCACTCGCTGACCACCCGCCTGGACGCCGAACAGATGCCCCAGGAACTGCGCGGCCTGGCCGCGGAGCTGAATGCCATGCTGGCGCGCCTGGAGGAGGCCTTCCAGCGCTTGTCGGCGTTTTCCGCCGATATCGCCCATGAGCTGCGCACCCCGCTCACCGGGCTGTTGACCCAGACCCAGGTGGTGCTGTCGCGCTCACGCGGCCTGGAGGATTACCGCGAGGCGCTGCATGGCAACCTGGAGGAGCTGGAGCGGCTGACCGCGATGGTCAACGACATGCTGTTCCTGGCCAAGGCCGACCACGGCCTGCTCACCCCGAACAGCCAGCCGCTGGAGCTGGCCGCTGAAGTGGACGAGCTGCTGGAGTTCTACGGACCGCTGGCGGAGGAAAAGGCGATTCGCCTGGAGCGCAACGGCGAGCTGCGGGTGCAAGGCGACCGCGCCCTGCTGCGCCGCGTGCTGGCCAACCTGCTGGACAACGCGCTGCGCTTCACCGCCGACGGCGGCATTGTGCTCGTGCGGCTGGGGCCGGGGCGCCTGAGCGTGGAAAACCCCGGCCAGGAGATTCCCGCGGAACGCCTGGCGCGGCTGTTCGACCGTTTCTACCGCGCCGACCCGGCCCGCCGCGAGGGCCAGGGCGAGCACGCGGGGTTGGGCCTGGCGATCTGCCGGTCGATCGTGCGGGCTCATGGCGGGGAGATTCGTTGCGAGTCGGCTGATGGCTGGACGCGGTTCGTCATCGAATTCCCGCAGTAGCGCTTTTCGTAGGAGCGAGCTTGCTCGCGAACGGACTCACCGACAGCTCCGGCGTTGGGCGGTTCGCGAGCAAGCTCGCTCCTAAAGAGGGACTCAGCCGCCGCGAAACGCCAGAAAAACAAAAGGCCCCAACCGGGGCCTTTTTCATCAGCGCAACACGGCAGTCACTGCCGCATCCCCCGTCCACTCACCAGCAGGCGCACGCAGAAGAAATACAGCGCCACGGTCGCCACCAGCATGAAGATCACCGCCGTGCCGATGCGGATGTCGGACACACCGAGGATGCCGTAGCGGAAGGCGTTGACCATGTGCAGGATCGGGTTGGCCAGCGACACCGTCTGCCAGAACGGCGGCAGCAGGGTGATCGAGTAGAACACCCCGCCCAGGTAGGTCAGCGGGGTCAGCACGAAGGTCGGGATGATCGAGATGTCGTCGAAGTTGCGCGCGAACACCGCGTTGACGAAGCCGCCCATGGAGAAGATGGTCGCCGTCAGCAGAACCACCAGTACGGTGATGCCGATGTGATGGATCTGCAGGCTGGTGAAGAACAGCGACAACAGGGTGACGATCAGCCCCACCGCCAGTCCGCGCAGCACGCCGCCGGCGACGAAGCCCAGGAGGATGGTGTGCGGCGATACCGGCGACACCAGCAGCTCCTCGATGTTGCGCTGGAACTTGCTGCCGAAGAAGCTCGACACCACGTTGCCGTAGGAGTTGGTGATCACCGACATCATGATCAGCCCCGGCACGATGTACTGCATGTAGGTGAAGCCACCCATGTCGCCGATCTGCCGGCCGATCAGGTTGCCGAAGATGACGAAGTACAGAACCATGGTGATCGCTGGCGGCAGCAGGGTCTGCGGCCAGATGCGCAGGAAGCGGCGAACCTCGCGGTAGACGATGGTGCCCAAGGCAACCCAGTTGGCGCGCAGTTCGCTGCTCATACGGCCACCTTCGACAGATTCTTCTCCACCAGCGACACGAACAGCTCCTCCAGGCGATTGCTCTTGTTGCGCAGGCTCAGCACTTCCAGGCCCTGGGCGTTGAGCTGGGCGAACAGACCATTGATGCCCATGGACTTGTCCACCTGTACCTCCAGGGTGTGGTCATCCACCAGGCGCACAGGATAGCCGTCGAGCCTCGGCGCCTCGGTCAACGTCGCCTTCAGGTCGAGGTAGAAGGTCTCCACGTGCAGCTTGTTCAGCAGCTTGCGCATGCTGGTGTTCTCCACGATGGTGCCGTGGTCGATGATCGCGATGTTGCGGCACAGCTGCTCGGCTTCCTCCAGGTAGTGCGTGGTGAGGATGATGCTGATGCCTTCGCCGTTGAGCTCGGTGAGGAAGTTCCACATCGAGCGGCGCAATTCGATGTCCACGCCGGCGGTGGGTTCGTCGAGGATCAAGAGGCGCGGCTCGTGGACCAGCGCGCGGGCGATCATCAGGCGGCGCTTCATGCCGCCGGAGAGCTCGCGGGAGGCGGAATTGCGCTTGTCCCAGAGGCCCAGCTGAGTCAGGTACTTCTCGGCGCGCCCCTTGGCCACGCTCATCGGGATGCCGTAGTAGCCGGCCTGGGTGACGACGATGTCGAACACCTTCTCGAACTGGTTGAAGTTGAATTCCTGGGGCACCACGCCCAGGCAGCGCTTCAAGCCGTACGGGTCCTTGTCCAGGTCATGGCCGAACACGTTGACCGTGCCGCTGGTCTTGTTCACCAGGGTGGAGAGGATGCCGATGGTGGTGGATTTGCCGGCGCCGTTGGGGCCCAGCAGGGCGAAGAAATCGCCTTCGGCAACGTCCAGGTCGATGCCCTTGAGGGCCTGGAAGCCGTTGCCGTAAGTCTTCGTCAGTTGACGGATGGACAGCGCGGAACTCATGGGGATTCCCGTTGCAAGTCTTTGGAATGTGCAGGTCTTTGGAAAAAGGCCTGCTTGATAATGGTCCGCCGCGAGGATTGCAACCTCCGCGACACGCGGCAAAGCCTCAGGTGAGCTCGGTCATCACGGCGTCACGGTAGGCCGGGCGCGCCTTCAGGCGTGCGTACCAGGCCTCCAGATGCGGCTGTGACGGGCGCTCGATGGGCATTTCGAACCAAGCATAGATGAAGCTGCCCAGCGGAATGTCACCGATCCCCAATTGTTCACCGGAGAGATACGGCTGCTTGGCCAGCGTCTGCTCGGGGATATCCAGCAGGCGCGCGCAGGTGTCGAGGGCGGCCTGGATGGCAGCGGGGTCGCGTTGCTCCGGCGGGGTGCGCAGGGTGCCCCAGAACAGCGTGCGGAAGGGGCCGGCGAGGGTCGAAGTGGTCCAGTCCATCCACTTCTCCGCGCTGGCGCGCTGCTGCAGGTCCTGCGGGTAGAGCGCCGGCGCGTAGCGCGCGGCCAGGTAGCGGACGATGCTGTTGGACTCCCAGAGGATGAAGCCGTCGTCGTCCAGGGTCGGCACCACGCCGTTGGGGTTCAGCGCGCGGTACGGCGCCTCGTTGACCACGCCGAAGGCGCCGCCGGCGTCGATCCGCTCGTAGGCCAGCCCCGCCTCTTCCGCGCACCAGAGCGCCTTGCGCACGTTGGAGGAATTCTTCCGGCCCCAGATCTTGAGCATGCTGCGCCTCTCTTGTTGTCGTCATGCGATGGCGTCGCGCCCGCCGGGCGCGACTTCGGATGACGGCACCCTACCGGCAACGGCGCCAGGAAAAAAGTCGCATGCACTGATGGTGACTATCGATTGCTTTCATGTTGCGCGGCCTCACTGCGCATATCGCCGGCCAGCGGGGTCTCGTTGCCGGCGAACAGGTGCGGGTAACACTGCTGCAGGTAGCCGAAGAAAAACTCCTCGGGCACGTCGGCGAACTGGCCGTGGTCGCGCAGGTATTCCATGTGCCGCTCGCCCTCGCGATTGAACGGGTGGAACACGCTGTCCGTGCGTCCATCGAACTCCAGCGGCAACACGCCGAACGCCTCGCACAGGCCGATATCGAAGGCCGGCGTGGCCTTGACCCAGCGGCCTTCGAGAAAGAGCTCGGTGTAGCCGTGCATGGCGAACACCTCGCTACGCAGCAACTCCAGCAGGCGCGGCGTGGCCAGGTGGTTCTTCACGTCGGCCAGGCCGATCCGCGCGGGAATCCCGCAATGCCGGGCGCAAGCCGCCAGCAGGGTGGCCTTGGGCACGCAGTAGGACTGCCCGGCCTGCAGCGCGTGGCTGCCGCACAGGGTCTGCGGGTCGAGGCTGAACACGTAGGGGTTGTAGCGAATCCGGTCGCGCACCGCGTAGTAGAGCGCTACCGCCTGCTCCAGCGGGGTGCCGCCCTGGCCCCGGTGACTTTCCGCGAACTCGACCACCGCGGGGTGGTCACTATCCACGAAGCGGCTGGGCTTCAAGTATTGCTGCATGGCGCTGTCTCCGCGATCCCTGTCGTTGATGGCGCCGCCAGTCTAACCAGCCGGCGCGCCCGGCAGGCACGGCGATCCGGCCAAGCTGTCCGGCCATGCGGCCAATGGTCATGTTCGGCGGTCTAAGCTTGCGGGGCATAGCGGCAGACGCCCGCCGCCCTGCCCGCGCACCATTCGTCACCAAGCCCGTCGCGGCCGGTTGCCGTCGCGGCGGACTGTCATGGAGGAATCCCCATGCTGCTCATCTGGTTGCTCGTCCTGATTCTCGGCGTCGCCTGGCTCGCGCACCGCCGCACTTCGCCGCTCAAGGCCCTCGGCCTGGTCGCCGTCTACCTCGTGCTGATGAGCCTGTTCAGCCGGGCCCATGGCTGGATGGTGCTGTTCTGGCTGCTCTGGGCGGTGGTGGCGATGACCATCCTCGCCGCCGACCTGCGTCGCGGCCTGTTCACCTCGCGGCTGTTCGCCTGGTTCAAGAAAACCCTGCCGCCAATGTCGGACACCGAGCGCGAAGCCATCGAAGCCGGCACCGTCTGGTGGGACGGCCAACTGTTCAGCGGCCGCCCGGACTGGAACACCCTGCTCGGCTACCCCAAGGCGCAATTGACCGAGGAAGAACAGGCCTTCGTCGACGGCCCCACCGAGCAACTGTGCGCCATGGTCAGCGACCACGACATCGGCCAGCGCATGGACCTGCCGCCCGAAGCCTGGGCCTTCATCAAGGCCCAGGGCTTCTTCGGCCTGATCATTCCGAAGGAATACGGCGGCAAGGGCTTCTCCGCCTTCGCCCACTCGCAGGTGGTGATGAAGCTCGCCAGCCGCAGCGGCGATCTGGCCTCCACCGTGATGGTGCCCAACTCCCTGGGCCCAGCCGAACTGCTGCTGCACTACGGCACCGACGCCCAACGCCAGCGCTACCTGCCACGCCTGGCGACTGGCGAAGAAATCCCCTGCTTCGCCCTCACCAGCCCGCAGGCCGGCTCAGATGCCGGCGGCATGACCGACATCGGCATCGTCTGCAAGGGCCAGTGGAACGGCGAGGAAGTCCTCGGCCTGCGCCTGACCTGGGAGAAGCGCTACATCACCCTCGGCCCGGTGGCCACCCTCCTCGGCCTGGCCTTCAAGTGCCATGACCCGGAGCACCTGCTGGGCGAGGAAGAGGACCTGGGCATCACCCTGGCGCTGATCCCCACCGACACCCCCGGCGTGCAGATCGGCCGCCGCCACGTGCCGCTGGGCGCGGCCTTCATGAACGGCCCCAACTCCGGCCGGGACGTGTTCGTGCCGCTGGACGCCATCATCGGCGGCCAGGAGATGATCGGCAAAGGCTGGATGATGCTGATGAACTGCCTGTCGGTGGGCCGCTCGATCTCCCTGCCGGCGGTGGGCACCAGCGTGGCCAAGACCGGCAGCTACGTCAGCGGCCGCTACGCGCGCATCCGCGAGCAGTTCAACGTGCCGCTGGCGGCCTTCGAAGGCATCCAGGAGGCCCTGGCGCGCATCGGCGGCAACGCCTGGATGATGGACAGCGCGCGCATCCTCACCGCCAGCGCGGTGGACCTGGGCGAGAAGCCCTCGGTGCTCTCGGCCATCCTCAAGTACCACCTCACCGAACGCGGCCGTGAGTGCATCGGCCATGCCATGGACATCCATGGCGGCAAGGGCATCATCATGGGCCCGAATAACTACCTGGGGCGTGCCTGGCAGTCCGCGCCGATCTTCATCACCGTCGAGGGTGCCAACATCCTCTCGCGCAACCTGATGATCTTCGGCCAGGGCGCCATCCGCTGCCATCCGTACGTCCTGAAGGAAATGGAACTGGCGCGGCGCGATGACCATGACCAGGCCGAACGCGAGTTCGACCAGCTGCTGCTGAGCCACATCGGCTTCGCCGTCGGCAACGCCGCCAGCAGCCTGCTATTGGGTCTCGGCCTGGGCAGCTTCGACCAGGTGCCGGGGGACCGCGTCAGCCGCCCGTACTACCGCGCGCTCAACCGCCTGGCCGCCGCCTTCGCGCTGCTCGCCGATGTCAGCATGATGCTGCTCGGCGGCGAACTGAAGCGCCGCGAGCGCCTCTCGGCGCGCCTGGGCGATGCGCTCAGCCATCTCTACCTGGGCTCGGCGGCGCTCAAGCGCTACCACGACCTGGACAACCCGGAGCACCTGCAACCGCTGCTGCGCTGGGCGCTGGAGGAAAACCTGTGCAAGGCCGAGGCGGCGCTGGCCGGGCTGATCGACAATTTCCCCAACCGCCCCTTCGCCTGCCTGCTGCGCGTGCTGGTGCTGCCGCGAGGCCGCCGCCATCGTGGCCCGGGCGACGCGCTGGATGCCGAGATCGCCGCCATCCTTGGCCGCCCGCTGGAGGACCAGGCGTTGCAGGCGATCCTTGCCGGCGCCTTCCTGTCCAGCGACCCGCAGGACCCGATCGGCAAGCTCGGCGTAGCCTACGAGCGCCTCGCCGAAACGGCACCTCTGCAGGAAAGACTGCGCCAGGCCCTGCGTGACGGCCAGATCGCCCCCACCGCCGGCCAGTCGCCCGTCGACGCCGCGCGCGATGCCGGCGTGCTCGATGGCAACGAAGCAGAAGCCCTGCACGAAGCCGAACGCGCACGCCGCGCGGTGATCGACGTGGACGACTTCGCACCGGAGGAACTGGGCGACAAGGCCGGCTGAAGCATCCGGCGATCGTTCGAGGGCGCCTGTGGGCGCCCTTTCATTTGCGGCTTTACCGACGCACAGCAGTGCTACTCACAGCCGCAGGGTGCACACTGCACCTATCCCGTCATGGAGAACGCGCCATGCACCGAAGCCTTGCCCTGCTGCTGACGATACTGCTCGCCGGCGCCGCCCACGCCGATCCCTGGCTCTACCCCAGTCGACCACGGCCGATAGCGCCGCCCACGCCGGTCATCGACCCCATCCAGCAACAGCAGGACAGCCTGCGCCGGCAAAGCGAGATGCGCCAGAACGAGATGGAGCGTCAACGCCTGCAGTACGAAAGCCAGCGCCTGCAGATACAGCAGGACAACCTCCAGCGCCAGCAGGACAGCCAGCGGCTGCGCGACATGCAGCGCCAGCAGAGCGACCAGATGATCCAGCGGCAGCAGAACGAACTGCAGCAACAGCAATTGCAGCAACAGCAACGCCTGCTCGACCAGCAGCAACAGCGGATCGACAACCGCCTGAGGCAGATTCAGTCGCGACCGCGACGCCCCTAGGGTGGCAAACCCGATATACTCCGCAGCCGTTTCGACGCTGTCCCAGAGGAAGCACCATGGCCAACGCCTATCTCGACCACCACCTCGCCCTGCTCAACCACCTGCGCATGATCCTCGGTGCCCTGGGCGAAGCCGAGCAGGTGCCGGAAGACAACCACGGCCTGTTCCTCGAACGCTTCGACGAACTGATGGCCGAACTGCCGCGCGACCCGGAAGGCGCCCAGTACCTGGGCCAGGACCTGATCAGCCAGGTCTTCCACCGCTACCCGCAGATCGCCCACCTGGTCCCGCGCGACCTGCTGTGGTTCTTCGGCGGCGACTGCCTGCACTTCATGCCCGACGAAGAACTGCAGATGTACCAGCAACTCGACGAGCGCCGCTTCGAAGCCGAAGAGAACGGCGAGCCCTTCGACTGGAACCGCGAAAAGCAGTTGCTCGCCCTGCCGGACGACACGCCCAAGCACTGACACCGGCCATAGACGCAAAAAGCCCGCACGATGCGGGCTTTTTCATGGGCGGCGACCAGGCGTTTCCGGCAGCCGTGGCCGCCGCACCCGCTTTCATTCAGAAACGAAATAACCAGCGCATCCCCTGCCAATCCTCCCCTCCCACGTAGTCTGAAACTCCTATCCCGCCTGGGAGTATCCGCCGATGCGCGCCATCCCGGCGCTTCCCCATAGTAGTGGCATCTAGCCGTACAGGGCCAACGGCCCGCCCCAACGATGGAAACTGCGCGGGAGAACGTCATGACTACCCATAAGAAAAATGCATCGCCCATGAGCGACGCATCTGTCAGCACTGATCAGCAGGACTACGCACCCGGTAGCACGGCCACCATAACGGCCAGCGGCTTCGCAGCCGGCAGCACCGTGACGTTCCAGGTGCAGCACGTCACGGACGCCGGCCCGGATGGCATCTGGGGCACGCCCGACGACGTGATCGAAATAACCTCTGGCGCGGGACACGATCCGTGGTCCGTGACCGATGGCGGCCCCGGCGATCTCGACGGCGAGGTCAACGGCAGCGTCACCACGTCCTGGTACGTGAACCCCGACGACTCGGCCGGCGCGACTTTCCTGCTCACCGCGGCGTCCGGTGACATCATGGCAACAGCCTCCTTCACCGACAGTCCGCTCATCGAGTCGACCGGTGTGACCGTTACCGTGGACGAAACCGCCGGGCTGCAGAACCACACCGCCACACCATCTCCTGCGGAAGATGATAATGACAATGACACTCTGCTGACCTTGCCCACGGCCTTCTCCACCCGCTTGATCGCGCTAGGGGCCAGTACCGTCACGGGCGAAGCCTTGAGTGGCTATACGGGTGAGGTGGGCAATACCGGCAGCAATGCGTTCACCATCAACGCTGCCGACGGAGGAACCATCCAGGATGTCAGCTTCACCGACAGCACCGGCGCGGCGCTCGATGGCGTGGACAGCGGACTGCTGACCCTCGACGGCGCCCACATCTATCTGTATACGGATTCGACCGACAACAACGTCCTCCTGGGCCGAGTAGGGGACGCAAACGGCGCGGACGAAAACGGTGCAATCGTATTCGCGGCCTACATCGAACAAGTCCCACCCACACCGGAGCAACCCTCGGGCGGCAAGATCTGGATCGTTGAGTACCAGCCGCTCCAGCATCCGGACGCCACAGACCCCGACGATGCGCTTGATCTGAGCGACATAGTATTCATCGGAACCAGCCAGGACGTGACCTTCAGCCTGGCCAATGCCCCCTCCGGGCAGAACCTGTTCCTGATGTTCACCACAGCGTCCCAGCAAACGTTCACCGATGACCAAAACGTCGTACGTATTTCGGGGCCCACCATCATCGCCACCGGCAAGGACCCTGCGGACCAGTCGAGCGGCGCCAACATCACGACGGGCGACACGATCAATACCAGCCAGGCGGGTGGACCGACCACCTTCGGTACCAACAACCAGATGATCGTGGAGCAGGAAGGCATCCGGTTTACGTTCGTCACCGGTGCCCGGCAGGACGTGACCATCCCCAACCTGGATCAGAACGAAGCGGACCTGGAATCCAATATCGACTTTACCGACATGTTCAATGCGAGGTCGGCCAGTTTCGATGTCGTGCAATTGCAAAGCGGCAAGAGCGCCGTCGTAACGATCAGCGCCTTCAGTACCGCCAAGGAAACCGGCAATGACTTCATCAACGGTTATGCCAGCGACGACACGGTCGACATTACAAACGTTAAAGTCTTCAACAGCACCGGACAGCTGATCGAGAACTACAGTGGTCCGGAGAATGATTCGACCATTTTCATCACCATTACTGACGGCGTTGCAACGCTCACCGGCATCAAGGCCGGCTACAAGATCGAATACACCACCACGGATGACCACAACCGCGTCCTGGTCCAGAACGGCGCAGCCGTCGACGCCAAGGGTAACAACCACGCCGACTTCGATATCGGCGGCTTCAAGCTGCTCCAGGTCTCCACTGCGACCGCTGAAATCGGCTCCAAGATGATCTTCGAGGATGACGGACCGTCGATCAGTGCCAGCCAGGCCACGGTGCCCACGCTGACCACCGACGATACCGACATCCCGGACACCGCCGGCCCCACCAGCTTTGCCAACCTGTTCACCGCGGCCTTCGGCCAGGATGGCTTCAAGGATTCCGATCACAACCATGTGCAGGACGCCGACGCGATCACCTACACGCTCGGCGTGAGCGCCTCGGGTGGTGTGGACAGCGGCCTGGTCGACACCCTCTCGGGCGACAAGATCTACCTGTTCCTGGAAAGCGGCTCGGTCGTCGGCCGGGTCGGAACCGCCGGCGGCCTGGCCGACCCGCTCGGAGCCACAGCACTCACGATCTCGGTCAACGCCAGTACCGGCGCCGTGACCTTGGTCCAGAGCCACTCAGTGGTGCACAACGACTCGTCCGATCCGGTTGAAAGCGGCGCCTCCGCGGCAGGTCTCGCCGCGGCTAACCTGGTCACCCTGACCGCCACCGCCACCGACGGCGACGGCGACACCGCCTCGGCAACCCGCAATATCGGCAACGCCTTCAAGTTCGAAGACGACGGCCCGACGATCAGTGGCAACCAGACGGCAGTACCCCCGATGGTCACCGACGATACCGACATCCCGGATACCGCCGGCCCCACCAGCTTTGCCGGCCTGTTCGACTCGAACTTCGGCAAGGACGGCTTCAAGGATGCCAACGACAATGACGTCCAGGATGGCGACGCGATCACCTACGCACTCGGCGTCAGCGCCACCGGCGGCGTGGACAGCGGCCTGGTCGACACCCTCTCGGGCGACAAGATCTACCTGTTCCTGGAAAGCGGCTCGGTCGTGGGGCGGGTCGGCACTGCCGGCGGCCTGGCCGATCCGGCCGGGGCCATCGCGCTGACGATCTCGGTCGCCGCCAATACCGGCGCCGTGACCCTGGTCCAGAGCCATTCGGTGGTACACAACGATTCGACCGATCCGGTTGAGAGTGGCGCCTCTGCGGCAGGTCTGGCAGCGGCCAACCTGGTCACCCTGACCGCCACCATCACCGACGGCGACGGCGACACTGCCTCGGCAACCCGTAACATCGGCAACGCCTTCAAGTTCGAAGACGACGGCCCGTCGATCAGCGGGAACCAGACGGCGGCACCCACGCTGACCACCGATGACACCGACATCCCGGACACCGCAGGCCCAACCAGCTTTGCCGGCCTGTTCAACGCACCGGTCTTCGGCAACGACGGATTCAAGGACAGCAACGACGATAACGTCCAGGATGCGGACGCGGTCGTCTATACGCTCGGTGTGAGCGCCTCCGGCGGGGTGGACAGCGGGCTGGTGGACACCCTGTCGGGCGACAAGATCTACCTGTTCCTGGAAAGCGGCTCGGTCGTCGGCCGGGTTGGCACCGCCGGCGGCCTGGCCGATCCGCTCGGAGCCACAGCACTCACGATCTCGGTCAACGCCAGTACCGGCGCCGTGACCCTGGTCCAGAGCCACTCGGTGGTACACAACGATTCGACCGATCCGGTTGAGAGCGGCGCGTCCGCGGCTACCCTGGCGGCAGCCAACCTGGTGACCCTGACCGCCACCGTCACCGACGGCGATGGCGACACCGCCTCGGCAACCCGCAACATCGGCAACGCCTTCAAGTTCGAGGACGACGGTCCGACGATCAGTGGCAACCAGACGGCAGTACCCCCGATGGTCACCGACGATACCGATATTCCGGACACCGCCGGCCCGACCAGCTTTGCCGGCTTGTTCGACTCGAACTTCGGCAAGGATGGCTTCAAGGACACCGACGACAACAACGTCCAGGACGCCAACGCAATCACCTACGCGCTCGGCGTCAGCGCCTCCGGCGGTGTGGACAGCGGCCTGGTGGACACCCTCTCGGGCGACAAGATCTACCTGTTCCTGGAAAGCGGCTCGGTCGTCGGCCGGGTCGGAACTGCCGGCGGCCTGGCCGATGCGGCTGGGGCCATCGCGCTGACGATCTCGGTCGCCGCCAATACCGGCGCCGTGACCCTGGTCCAGAGCCATTCGGTGGTACACAACGATTCGACCGATCCGGTTGAGAGCGGCGCCTCTGCGGCAGGTCTGGCAGCGGCCAACCTGGTCACCCTGACGGCCACCATCACCGACGGCGACGGCGACACTGCCTCGGCAACCCGCAATATCGGCAACGCCTTCAAGTTCGAAGACGACGGTCCGACGATCAGTGGCAACCAGACGGCAGTACCCCCGATGGTCACCGACGATACCGACATCCCGGATACCGCCGGCCCCACCAGCTTTGCCGGCCTGTTCGACTCGAACTTCGGCAAGGACGGCTTCAAGGATGCCAACGACAATGACGTCCAGGATGGCGATGCAATCACCTACGCACTCGGCGTCAGCGCCACCGGCGGCGTGGACAGTGGCCTGGTGGACACCCTGTCGGGCGACAAGATCTTCCTGTTCCTGGAAAGCGGCTCGGTCGTGGGCCGGGTCGGCACTGCCGGCGGCCTGGCCGATGCGGCTGGAGCCATCGCGCTGACGATCTCGGTCGTCGCCAATACCGGCGCCGTGACCCTGGTCCAGAGCCACTCGGTGGTACACAACGATCCAACCGATCCGGTTGAGAGCGGTGCCTCGGCAGCCGGGCTGGCTGCGGCCAACCTGGTCACCCTGACCGCCACCATCACCGATGGCGACGGTGACACCGCCTCGGCAACCCGCAATATCGGCGCCGCCTTCAAGTTCGAGGACGACGGCCCGTCGATCAGCGGGAACCAGACTGCAGTACCTCCGATGGTCACCGACGATACCGATATTCCGGACACCGCCGGCCCGACCAGCTTTGCCAGCCTGTTCGATTCGAATTTCGGCAAGGACGGCTTCAAGGATGCCAACGACGACAACGTCCAGGATGCCGATGCAATCACCTACGCACTGGGCGTGAGCGCCCCCGGCGGCGTGGACAGTGGCCTGGTGGATTCGCTGACAGGCAACAAGATCTTCCTGTTCCTGCAAGGCGGCTCGGTCCTGGGCCGGGTTGGCACTGCCGGCGGTCTTGCTGATGCAGCCGGGGCCATCGCGCTGACGATCTCGGTTGCCGCCAATACCGGCGCCGTGACCCTGGTCCAGAGCCACTCGGTGATACACAACGACCCGACCGACCCGGTTGAGAGCGGCGCCTCCGCGGCTACCCTGGCGGCAGCCAACCTGGTGACGCTGACCGCCACCATCACCGATGGCGACGGCGACACCGCCTCGGCAAGCCGGGATATCGGTAGCGCCTTCAAGTTCGAGGACGACGGCCCGAGCCTGGCGTTCGGCAACCTGGTCGGCACCGGTAGCATCCTTCCGCAGACCGGGTACTGGGACCACTCGTTCGGAACCGACGGAATGGGAACGGCCGGCCTGGATATTTCGTTAACGTCGTTCAATCTGGTCAGGCCGGACGCGGGCGGCACGATCGTCTCCGGAATCGGTACCCTCAACGAGCAGTCGCCGTCACCGGATGCCAATGGCGCGTTCCACTTCGCCGGGACCCTGACCGGTGACTTTGACAACAACGCATCAACAGCCAATACCAGTGTCGACTACACACTGACCGCCTTTGCCGACGGCAGCTACACGCTGGATCTGGTGCAGGGCTTCAGCTCGACGCTTGTCCTCAGCAGTGCCAACGGCTCGCTGGATGCCGGCGGCCCGGACCCGGTACGCACTCTGACGATCGGCACCGAGCAGATCGTCTTCTTCAACGCAGTTCCGACAGCTCCGCAGATCGGTAACCCGCCGAATCCGGATCCAGACCCGGCCTCCATTCTGAGCGGCGTAGGGATCGGGGCGCCTGACCCCACCGAAGCGCAACTGCAGACCAATCCTCTGCCGTCGTACATCGGTACGGGTGCCTTGAACGTCAGCACCTCGGGCATCGGCATCAACAACAACAATCTGGATGGCAATACCACAGCGGGAATCAATACCGGTGACGAGAGCTTCGTCATCAATCCCAAGACCTTGTTGACGGGCATGAAGGTCTACATCGACAACTCGGTGGGCGGCTACGACCCCGCCTCGGAAGAGCTGTACTTCACGATCTACTACGACAATGGCACGACCTCGGGAGCGCCCACCAAAGTGCTGGCCTCTGACCTGCACACGGAAGCCGGGGGGCAGAAGTCCTTCACGGTCAGCTGGGACGGCACGCATCTGATTGACGCGGTCCAGCTCACGATGGGCAAGGGCACGGTCAAGATCCCGGTAATCGAGTTCATCAAGCAGACCGAAAACCTGGCCAGCGACGTCCAGCTGTCGTTCAACGCCACGGTGACCGACAAGGATGGTGACACGGCGACCAGCGCATTTACCGCCAACCTGTTCGCCAACAAGGCTGCCGGCTCGACCTTCGACTACCAGCTGGTTGGCGTGACCGGTGCGCGCGATGCCTTCAACGTCGACCTGTCACGGCCCGAGAACAAGTACCAGGTCACCGGCTTCGATGTGACCGCCGGCCACCACGACGCCATCGTGCTCAATGGCGACCCGGCCTCCACGTTCTCGATCAACAACAGTACCAACGACAGTGTCGTGACGATCAACGAGAGCGGAGGACAGGTCACGACCATCACCGTGGTCGGCGTCGACCTGCTCAATACCGATATCGTGCACGGCGCCGTCTGACCAACGGGCAACGGACTGAATGCGAGGGTGGTGTGGAAACCACCCTCGCTTTCCACCGCCCCAGCCGCTTTGCAATCAACGCTCGAGCGCCGCAAGGCATGAAGAGCGTGCCTTCGCTCGCCCCTGGCAAATAGGCCGAATCTCCCATCCCGCCTGGGAGTATCAGCCTCTGCCCAATCTCCGGCACATCTCCATAGTGGTGGTATGTGGCAGTCAAGGGCCATCGCTCCGGCCTGCCTGACAGGTACTGCCCGGGAGAGAGCCATGACCACCCGCACGAAACACACGTCCCCCACCGTCATCACCGACCAGCAAGACTATGCCCCTGGTAGCACCGCCACCATCACGGCCAGCGGCTTCGCCGCCGGCAGCACGCTGATGTTCCAGGTACAGCACGTCACGGGAGGAAGCCCCGACGGCGCGGGGCACGATCCGTGGTCCGTGACCGACGGCGGCCCCGGTGACCTCGACGGCAAGGTCAATGGCAGCGTCACCACCTCCTGGTACGTGAATCCCGACGACTCGGCCGGCGCGACGTTCCTGCTCACCGCGGCGTCCGGTGACACGGTGGCCACAGCCTCCTTTACCGACTCACCGGTCGTAGCGGCCACCGGCGTGACCGTTACCGAGGACGAGACCGCCGGGCTGCAGAATGCCACGGCCACGCCAATTCTTCCGAGCGATGCCGACGACAACGACATCCTGCTGGAAGCCCTGCCCTCGGTCTTCTCTGACCGGCTAACCGCCCTGGGAGCAGGCACCGCCATCGGCGCCGCCCTGAGCGGTTATACCGGCGCAATCGGAGACACCGGCAGCGATGCTTTCACCCTCAGTCCCTTGCCCGGCGGAAACATTACCGATGTCCGCTTCACCGACAGCGGCGGTGCGTTGCTCAATGGCCTGGACAGCGGGCTGCAGACCCTCGATGGCACCCACATCCTTCTCTATACGGATACGGACAACAACAACATCCTCGTGGGGCGAGCCGGTAGCGCGGACGGCGCGATAGTACTGGCGGCCTATATCCAGGAAACCGGATCGCCACCCACGGGCGGCAAAATCTGGACCGTGGCATACCAGCCACTCAAGCACCCGGACGCCACTGATCCCGACGATGCCCTCAACCTGGACGGCAAAGTGTTCGTCGGAACCAGCCAGGACCTGGCCTTCAGCCTGGACCATGCCCCTTCAGGACAGAACCTTTTCCTGATGTTCACCTCGGCGAATCCGACGGTAGTTGACGACGGTGGAGTTCTGCGGATCAGCGATCCCACCATCATCGCCACCGGCAAGGACCCCGCGGACCAGTCGTCGGGCGCCAACATCAACACCGGTGACACCATCAACACCAGCCAGGGTGGCGGCCCGACCACCTTTGGCACCAACAACCAGATGATCGTCGAGCAGGAAGGCATTCGCTTTACCTTCGTCACCGGCGCCCGGCAGGATGTGACCATCCCGAACCTGGATCAGAACGAAGCGGATGTTGAGGCCAACATCGACTTTACCAACGTCTTCAATACGAAGACGGCTGGTTTCGACGTCGTCCAGCTGCAAAGCGGCAAGAGTGCCGTCGTGAAGGTCAGCGCCTTCAGCACTGCGGTTGAAACTGGCGTGAACTTCATCAACGGCTATGCCGGAGACACGGCAGTTGCGATCACCAGTGTTCGCGTCATCAACATCAGCACCGGTCAGGTGATCGAGAACTCGGACGGTTCGGTGAACGACCCGACCATTGCCATCAACTTCTCGGGCGGGGTTGCCACCATCACCGGCGTCAAGGCCGGCTACAACATCGAATACACGACGACAACGAATCACAATCGCGTGCTGGTCGAGAACGGGGCGCCCATCAACGCCACGGGCAATGATCACGCCGACTTCGATATCGGTGGCTTCAAGCTGCTCAAGGTCGCCACGGCGACCGGCGAAATCGGCTCCAAGATGATCTTTGAAGACGACGGACCGTCAGCGGCAGGCACTCCCGCGACCGGCACCGTCGACGAAGATGGCCTGCCCAATGGCATCGCCGGCGGTGTCGGCGACGTGGCCGGTGAAGCCACCGTCGCCACCGGCAGCGTGAGCGGCATCTTCCAGTCCGGCGCCGATGCGCCGTTGAGCTATTCGCTGTCCACTGACACCAGCGGCTTGCAGGCACTGAGTTCCGGCGGCACGGCGCTGGTCTACAGCGTCCTGGGCAACACCCTTACCGCCACGGCCGGTGTGGGTGGCGCCACCGTCTTAACCTTCAGCCTGACCGCAACGGGTGACTACACCTTCACCCTGCTAGGCCCACTGGACCATCCGGCGGGCAATGATGAGAACGACCTCACCATCAACCTCGGCACGCTGTTGCAGGCCACCGACAAGGATGGCGATACGGTGACCGCCGCGGCCGAGAAACTGGTCATCACGGTTGACGACGACACGCCGACCGCGACCGGGTCGCCTGCGACCGGTACCGTCGACGAAGATGGCCTTCCCAATGGCATCGCCGGCGGTGTCGGCGACGTGGCCGGCGAAGCCACCGTGGCCACCGGCAGCGTGAGCGGTATCTTCCAGTCCGGCGCCGATGTGCCGCTAAGCTATGGCTTGTCCAGTGACACCAGTGCCCTCCAGGCACTGAGTTCCGGCGGTACGGCGTTAGTCTACAGCGTCGTGGGTAATACCCTCACCGCCACGGCCGGTGCGGGCGGTGCCACCGTCTTTACCTTCAGCCTCACTGCGACGGGTGATTACACCTTTACGCTGCTCGGCCCGCTGGACCACCCGGCTGGCAATGACGAGAACGACCTCACCATCAACCTCGGCACGCTGTTGCAGGCCACCGACAAGGACGGCGATACGGTCACCGCCGCAGCCGAGAAACTGGTGATCACCGTCGATGACGACACCCCGACCGCAACCGGGTCGCCTGCGACCGGTACCGTCGACGAAGACGGCCTGCCCAATGGCATCGCCGGTGGTGTCGGCGACATAGCTGGCGAAGCCACCGTTGCCAGCGGAAGCGTGACCGGCATATTCCAGTCCGGTGCCGATGTGCCGTTGAGCTATTCGCTGTCCACTGACACCAGCGGCTTGCAGGCACTGAGTTCCGGCGGCACGGCGCTGGTCTACAGCGTCCTGGGCAACACCCTTACCGCCACGGCCGGTGTGGGTGGCGCCACCGTCTTAACCTTCAGCCTGACCGCAACGGGTGACTACACCTTCACCCTGCTAGGCCCACTGGACCATCCGGCGGGCAATGATGAGAACGACCTCACCATCAACCTCGGCACGCTGTTGCAGGCCACCGACAAGGATGGCGATACGGTGACCGCCGCGGCCGAGAAACTGGTCATCACGGTTGACGACGACACGCCGACCGCGACCGGGTCGCCTGCGACCGGTACCGTCGACGAAGATGGCCTGCCCAATGGCATCGCCGGCGGTGTCGGCGACGTGGCCGGCGAAGCCACCGTGGCCACCGGCAGCGTGAGCGGTATCTTCCAGTCCGGCGCCGATGTGCCGCTAAGCTATGGCTTGTCCAGTGACACCAGTGCCCTCCAGGCACTGAGTTCCGGCGGTACGGCGTTAGTCTACAGCGTCGTGGGTAATACCCTCACCGCCACGGCCGGTGCGGGCGGTGCCACCGTCTTTACCTTCAGCCTCACTGCGACGGGTGATTACACCTTTACGCTGCTCGGCCCGCTGGACCACCCGGCTGGCAATGACGAGAACGACCTCACCATCAACCTCGGCACGCTGTTGCAGGCCACCGACAAGGACGGCGATACGGTCACCGCCGCAGCCGAGAAACTGGTGATCACCGTCGATGACGACACCCCGACCGCAACCGGGTCGCCTGCGACCGGTACCGTCGACGAAGACGGCCTGCCCAATGGCATCGCCGGTGGCGTCGGTGACGTGGCCGGTGAAGCCACCGTAGCCACCGGCAGCGTGACCGGCATCTTCCACTCCGGCGCCGATGTGCCGCTGAGCTACTCGATGTCCAGCGACACCAGCAGCTTGCAGGCACTGAGTTCCGGCGGCACCGCCCTGGTCTATGGCGTCTCGGGCAACACCCTCACCGCCACGGCCGGCGTGGGCGGCGCAACGGTGTTCACCTTCAGCCTGACCGCAGCGGGGGACTACACCTTCACCCTGCTGGGCTCGCTGGATCACCCGGCTGGCAATAACGAGAACGACATCGCCATCAACCTGGGGACGCTGCTGAAAGCCACTGACAAGGATGGCGACACGGTGACCGCCGCGGCCGAAAAACTGGTGATCACCGTCGATGACGACACCCCAACCGCCAACGGAAGTGCGGCAACCGGCACCGTCGACGAAGATGGCCTGCCCAATGGCATCGCTGGCGGAGTCGGCGACGTCCCCGGCACGGCCACCGTCGCCACCGGCAGCGTGACTGGCATCTTCCACTCCGGCGCAGATGCACCCTTGACCTACTCCCTGGGCACCGACACCAGCGGCTTGCCGGCACTGAACTCCGGCGGGGTAGCGTTGACCTACAGCGTCTCGGGCAACCTGCTCACCGCCTCGGCCGGTGCGGCCACCGTGTTCACCTTCAGCCTGAACGCGACGACAGGCGCCTACACCTTCACCCTGCTCGGCCCGCTGGATCACCCGGCCGGTAACAACGAAAACGACATCACCATCAACCTCGGCACGTTGCTCAAAGCCACCGACTTCGACGGTGATACCGTGACGGCCTCGGCGGAGAAACTGGTCATCACGGTTGACGACGACACACCGACTGCCACCGGATCTCCGGTGACCGGCACCGTCGACGAAGACGGCCTGCCGGGCGGCATCCCTGGCGGCATCGGCGACGTGGCTGGCGAGGCCACCGCGGCCAGCGGCAGCGTGACCGGCATATTCCAGTCCGGCGCCGACGTGCCGCTGACCTATGGCTTATCCAGTGACACCAGCGCCCTGCAAGCACTGAGCTCCGGCGGGGTTGCGTTGACCTACAGTGTCTCGGGCAACACCCTGACCGCCAAGGCCGGCGCAGTCGACGTGTTCACGTTGGCCCTTACCGCGGCGGGTGCCTACACCTTCACCCTGCTCGGCCCACTGGATCACCCGACCGGCAACAACGAGAACGACATCAACATCAACCTCGGCACGCTACTGCAAGCCACTGACAAGGATGGCGACACGGTAACCGCAGCGGCCGAAAAACTGGTCATCACCGTCGACGACGACACGCCGACACTGGCCTTTGGCAACCTGATCGGCACCGGCAGCATCCTTCCGCAGACCGGGTACTGGGACAAGGCGTACGGCGCCGATGGACTGGGCGCGGCCGGCCTGGACATTTCGTTGACCGGGTTCACCCTCGTCAGGCCGGACAACACGACCACCACCGGAACCGGTACGCTCGTCGAGCAGTCGCCATCGCCGGACGTCAATGGCGCGTTCCACTTCGCCGGGACCCTGACCGGTGACTTCGACAACAACGCATCAACGGCCAATACCACCGTCGACTACACGCTGACCGCCTTTGCCGACGGCAGCTACACCTTGGACCTGGTGCAGGGCTTCAGCTCGACGCTCGTGCTCAGCAGTGCTGACGGCTCGCTGGATGCCGGTGGCCCGGACCCGGTGCGCACGCTGACCATCGGCACCGAGCATGTCGTCTTCTTCGGCGCCAACCCGTTGGCTCCGCAGACCGGCGCCAACAGCATCCTGACCGGTATCGGGCTCGGGGCGACCGACCCCACCGAAGCGCAACTGCAGACCAACCCCCTGCCGTCATTCATCGGCTCGAGCGCCATGAACGTCAGCACCTCAGGCATCGGCATCGCCAACAACCTCCTGCAGGGCAACGGCACAGCCGGCATCAACGCCGGTGACGAGAGCTTCGTCGTCAACCCCGAGAGCTTGCTGACCGCCGTGAAGGTCTACATCGACAACTCGGTGCAGGGCTACAACCCCGCCACGGAAGAGCTGTACTACACCGCCTACTACGATGACGGCACGACGTCCGGTGCACCGATCAAGGTGCAAGCCGCTGACCTGCACGCGGAGGCCGGCGGACAGACGTCCTTCACCGTGCAGACGGTGGGCACCAAGCTGATCGATGCGGTACAACTCACCATGGGCAAGGGCGAAGTCAAGATCCCAACGATCGAGTTCATCAAGCAGGTCGAAAGCCTGGCCAGCGACGTCAAGCTGTCGTTCGACGCCACAGTGACCGACAAGGACGGAGATACCGCGAGCAGTTCGTTCGCCGCCAACCTGTTCGCCAACGACGGCGCCGGCGCAACCTTCCAGTACACGCTGGCGGGCACCAGCGGTGCGCGTGATGCCTTCAACGTCGATCTGTCACGCATCGAAAATACGTACCAGGTCACCGGTTTCGACGTAGCCGCCGGCCACCGGGACGCGATCGTGCTCAATGGCGACCAGGCCTCCACCTTCACGATCGACAATACCGGCGCCAACAGTGTCGTCGCGGTTCATGAGACGGGCGGACAAACCACGACCATCACCGTGGTCGGGGTCGACCTGCTCAATACCGACATCGTGCACGGCAGCGCCTGATCCATCGAGCGCACATAAAAAAAGCGAGGGTGGCGTGGAAACCACCCTCGCTTTTTTCATGACTGCAGAACGAGATTCGCGCGACGGGAACAACGTTGACCGGCGACAGGGAAGCGTCCTAGGCCCCCCGAAGGAGCTGGGTGTCCTGCCGTGAACCGCGATCCAGCTCCACCCAGGTGGACTCAGGTGACTCCTCGCCATCGGTGAGCCCGTGCTTCAACGCATACATCAGCAAGTCCATGCGATTGATCAGGTTCAGCTTCTGATAAATGCTGCTGAGGTGGTTGTGCACGGTGTGCTCGCTGATGCCCAGGTGCTCGGCGATGCTCATGTACTTGGCGGACGGGTCCTCCACGATGGCGCGAATCAGCTCCCTTTCGCGGACCGTCAGCCGTGCCTGTTTCGGCTGCTCCGGATTGCATTTCAAGTGTACGTGCCCGCTAGCGGCATAGTTCGAAAGCCCGCCAGCCCAGGCCCTGTTCAGCCCGATGTCGCGGTGGTGAACGTTGATGATGGCCTGGACGATCGACTCAGTCGGGTCTTCCGCCAGCACCACGCCACGTGCGCCCGCCTCTATCGCCTGGGCGACGGGGACCGATTCGTACAGCCCCTTGAGCACCAGCAGTTTCATTTCGGCACTGCGGGCAAGCTCCGCGACGACCTCCAGCGGGCTCAGCGCATCCGGAAAGAAGCTGAAGAAGACGACATCGGGACGCAACTGGTCGGCCAGATCCAGTGCGTAGGCATAGGTGCTGGCCTGGCCGCCGACCTCCATCTGCGGCCTTCTGGCATCGATCAGCTCATGAAGGCCCATGAGAACGAGCGGACGACAGTCGATCAGCATCACGCGTATGGTTTTCTTATGGTCAGGCATTTTCTTTCTGACCTCCTGAATGATGAATCATGGCCTCCACCCGCGAACCTTTCTGAATCAGCGATTCGTCCACCCGCCCACCGCGATTGGTGGACAGGTGCGAGCGCCGACAAGCCTTGACGATGCTCGCTCGGGTGTGGACAGCAAGGGGTTGGTGGCTCTGGGGGGCGTATCCGTCCGCTGCACCGGCGGAGGTTGCGGACGTATCCAGAGGGAGGGGGGTGCCGTCGAGACAACTTAAATGGGAATGGCTACCGCAGGCCCAGGATGTTGTTCTCCCTCGACCGGTCAACTCAGTCTAGGTCAGAGAATTCGCTTATCACTGACTCAGGCTACACGCGGGCATTCGGCCGAATGCCTCCAAGAGATGAAAAATAGAGCCTAAATATCAATGGCTTACGAATGCGTCAAGCGACCGACGGGCGCATTCTCGCACCAAGCGGAACGTCAACTAACCGACGAAAGGCGCGTCAGGAAAGAAAAATGATAATTACGTCAAATTATCGCTGAGACCTACTTCGTCGGGCCATGAGCCGCCAGGCCTGGCCAAATTCGCGAATCGTCTCCGCTGCTGAAACCTGATGGAATCAGGGGCTCATGATGTCCTGGACGGAGCGGCTGGGACTCAGCCAGCCATTCACGCTTTCGACGCTTTCGACCGGCGCTCGTCCCGCCCAGCGATTGAGGGTGAACACATTGCTGAGGAATTCGTATTGCGTCTTGAGCAGGTCACGCCGAGCGCGGAATTCGTTGCGTACCGCGGCCAGCACATCGACGGCGTTGACCATGCCGTAGGTCAGCCCCTTTTCCGCCGCCACCCGGGACAACTGCGCGGAAGACAGGGCCAAACGGCTCGCCTCGATCTTCTCGCCATTCGAATTGGCGGTCAGGTAAGCACTGGTGATCTCCTTGACCACCCGGCGTCGAATCTCTTCCCGTTGCTCCTCGGCGACCACCTGGTCCTGGTACAAGCCACGGACCCGCGCCGAGGTCGACCCGCCGCTGTATATCGGCACCTGAACGCCGACGCCGGCGACATAACTGTCCGTACGCGGCGCCAGGGCGTTGTTGTAGCCCTCGTTGGTCTGTTGCGCGCTCAGGTTCAGGCTCACGGTCGGGTAGTGCCCGCCCTTGCCACTGCGCAACGCCGCTTCCGCGGCTTCGACGCCGCTTTCGCTGGCCTTGAGCGCCGGGTTTTGCGCTATCCCCTCGCGGACCCAGGTTTCCAGGCTCTGTGCCGAAACCTGCATATGCACGTCATCGCGAACCCGGCTGAGCCGTTCCTTGACGGGCCGGCCGACGATCTCCGCCAGCGACTCGCGGCTGATGATGGCCTGGTTGCTGGCTTCCAGTTCCTGCGCCGCGAGCAGGTCCACGCGGGCCTTGAGATCGAGCTGGTCGGTCACCAGTGCTAGCTGCTTTTCGTACAACGCGGTGACCCGGTCCAGGCTTTCCTGCGTGGTCCGGCGCTCTGCCTTCACCAACTCCAGTTCATCCTCGGCCGCCAGGGCCGTGAAGTAACGCCGCGCCAACTCCACGGTGGCCTCCGCCTGGGCATCCTGGGCCGCGGATTCGGTCTGTTTGGCAAGGCTTTTGAATTTCTTGTAGTTCTCCCACGCGGCCTTGTTGTAGAGGTACTGACGCACCACCAGGCTGTAGCTCTCGGCGTCGTAACTGTCCTGCACCACATCGCTTTCCTGGCGAATCTGGTTCACCCCGGCGTTCAGCGACACCTGCGGCAGCAACGCCCCCAGGGCCTCGCGCTGGTGTTCCTGCCCCGCCTTGGCCTGCGCGAAGGAGGCCAATACCTTCGGGTCCTCCAGACGCGCCTCGCGATACAACTGCATGAGATCGGTGGAAAGCGCCGAAGCGCTGACCCCGCTCGAGGTTGCCGCAGCCGATTGCGCCAGGGCGCCGCCCGCCGCCAGCATGAACGCCCCCGCCAACAGAACTGCCGACGTGTCCATGGTCATTCCTCGATCATCGATTGAGCCAGAGCGTTGCGGGCCGGCTGCATCAGGTACTGCAGCAACGTGCGCTGTCCCGTGATGATCAACACGTCCGCCGGCATCCCCGGAACCAACTTGCGCTCACCCAAGGTGCGCACCCCGTGTTCGGTTACCCGGACCCGCGCCAGGTAGTAGGGTGTCCCGCTCTTTTCATTGACCAGGCGGTCCGCCGAGACGCTGGCGACCTCCCCTTCGATCACCGGCGTGGTCGCGGCGTTGAAGGCGCTGAAGCGGATATCGGCGCGCTTGCCGATGGCGATGCGGTCGATATCCACCGGCGGCACCTGGGCCTCGATGATCAGCTCGGAAATCGATGGAACGATGTCCAGCAGCGGCGTCCCCGGGTGCACCACACCGCCCACGGTATGCACCGTCATGCCGATCACCATGCCCGACTCGGGGGCGCGGATGACGATACGGCTGAGCCGGTCCTCCAGGGAGGAGGATTTCTCGCGCAGGTCGTAGATCTTGGTCTGGACCTCGGCCAACTGCTTGGCGACCTCGGAATTGAAGTCCTTGTCGACCTGCAGAATCTGCAACTGCGTTTCGTTGATCTGCAGGCGCGCCCGGTTGATCGTGGCGCGGTGATCGGCCACCTCGGACTTGAGCATCCCCAGCTTGCGTTCCTGCTCGACCAGGCGCTGCTTGTCGACGAACCCTTGCTTGAGCAGGTCGGACAGTTCGCTGATTTCACCGCTGTAGGATTTCTCCAGCTGGAGCTTGGCGTCGATCACCGCTTCCAACCCGCCGATCTGCTGGTTCAGCTGACCGATACGTTCGCGCAACACCGCTATCTGCCCCTGCCGCGACCCCTGCCGGGCGTTGAATACCTGGGTCTCGCTCTGGCGTGCCTCCTTGCCCCGCGTACTGGCCAGATCGGCGATCTCGCCGAAGTCGATGGCCGGCAGCGCGTCACGCTCGGCCTTGAGCCTGGCCTCCATGGCCTTGGCCGCGATCAGCTGGCTGCGGGTCATCTCGTATTCGAAGCGCAGTTGGGCATCATCGAGCACGATCAGCGGATCATCCCGTTTGACGATGTCGCCGTCATGCACCAGCACTTCCTTGACGATGCCGCCTTCAAGGTGCTGGACCGTCTTGCGGTAGGTCTGCACGGTGACCACGCCGGGCGCGTAAACGGCCCCGTCGAGCGGCGCGAGGGCCGCCCAGGTGCCGAACAGGCCGAAAGTCACCCCGACGATGACAAGGCCCAGGCGGCGGATCTTGCGATCCGATGTCGGCAGGTCGGCGAAGCTTTCAATTTGACGACTGGGCATCGTGGTCGTCCTTGCCGGTATCAACCGGAGCAATGCTGGCGCCCGCGGGCATGACGCGCTGATGGACCTGCTGAACCTGTTGCTGCGCTTGTTGCTGAGCCTGCTGCTGCGCTTGCTGCGCCTGCTGTTGCACCTGCAACTGCTTTGCGTTGAGTTCGGCCAGCACTTGGTCGCGCGCCCCATAGAGCGTGATGATTCCATCGTTCATCAGCATGAGCCGGTCGAGTTGCGAGACGATGTTGGTACGGTGGGTAATGACGAACAGGGTCGCGCCGGTCTGCTTGAGCTGCTGGATGGCCGCGGCCAGAGCGCGGTCGCCGACATCGTCGAGATTGGAGTTGGGCTCATCGAGTACGATCAGCCGCGGGTTGCCATACAGGGCCCGGGCAAGCCCGATGCGCTGGCGCTGCCCTCCCGACAGCATGAGACCCTCGCTGCCGATGACGGTGTCGTAGCCATCGGGCAGCAGCAGGATCATTTCGTGAACCCCCGCCATCCTGGCCGCCTGGATGACCTTCTCGGAATCGACGTCGGCGAAGCGGGCGATGTTCTCGCCAACGCTGCCTTCGAACAGCTCGATGTCCTGGGGCAGGTAGCCGATATGCGGCCCGAGCGCGTGTTTGTCCCAGGTGCTGATGTCCGCGCCATCGAGCCGGACCACCCCATGCTGCGGCGCCCATACCCCCATGAGCGCCCTGACCAGGGTCGACTTGCCGGCGGCGCTGGGGCCGATGATGCCCACCACGCAACCGGCGGGCACGCTGAAACTGATGTTCTTGATGATCGGGGTTTTCGAGCCGGGCGCCGTGACAACCAGATTCTCGACCTGCATATGGCCCTGCGGCGCCGGCAGCGGCATCCGCTCGGGTTGCGCCTGCAGTCTTTCGAGCACACCGTTCAGGCGGCTGTACTGCGAGCGCGCCGAAATGAAGCCCTTCCAACTGCCGATGAGCAGATCGATGGGGGCCAGCGCGCGCCCCAGCAGCACGGCCCCGGCGAACACCATGCCCGCCCCCACCTGATGGTCCACCGCCAGGTAGGCCCCCAGCCCCAGCACCAGGGATTGCACGAGGAGCCGGAAGGTCCGGGAAAGCGTACTGACCATGGCGCCCTTGTCGCTCGCCAGGGACTGCAGCAGCAGAACGTTTCTTTGCCGCTGCCCCCAACGGTCCATCAGGGTTTCCAGCATGCCCATGGACTCGATGACTTCGGCGTTGCGCAAGTTCTTGGTGGTATAGAGCGTCGCCCCGATGTGCTCCTTGTTGGCCTGGGCCAGCGCAGGGGCCGTCAGCTTTTCATTGACGTAGGCGAGCACCAGCAGCAGCAAGGCGCTGGCCGTCGCCACCCAGCCAAACCAGGGATGGAACAGGAACATCACCGCGATATAGATCGGCAGCCAGGGCGCGTCGAAAAAGGCGAACAGGCCACTGCCGGTGAGGAACTGGCGCAAGCCCGTCAAATCATTGAGCGACTGCGCCGAGGCATCCATGCCACCGCTGTCCAGGGCCCGTCTGAAACTGGCCTTGTAGACCTGGCGGCTGAGCAGCACGTCCAGCCGGGTACTGACCCGGACCATGATGCGCGAACGAACCCACTCCAAAGAGCCCAGCGTGATCACCAGCACGGTCATGATCAGCGTCAGCATGGCCAGAGTCGTCAGGCTGCCGCTGGTGATCACCCGCCCATACACCTGGAGCATATAGAAGGTGGGAACGAGCATCAGCGCATTGATGAACAGGCTGAAAAAGCCAACGGAAAGGAAGCTCTCGCGACAGGCTTTCAATGCGCTCTTGAGATTTTCTTCGGGGGTGCTTCGCATGGAAACCTCTGCTCGCGAGAGGCCAACGTTTGTGGAGCTTAGATCACGCTGGAAGACTCCGTACGGCAAATGGCCATTTGCCATGGATCACACGAACGTCCCGCCATCACAGAGCGCTCAAATGACCGCAGGAGCGCCGACGCCCAGGCGACGAGCGGTAACGAAAAAGCCCGCGTAATGCGGGCTTTTTCATGGGGAATCGCGAATTAATTTTCGGACGCACAAACGAAAACACCGCCCCATAAGGGCGGTGTTTCGATTTTGGAGCGGGAAACGAGACTCGAACTCGCGACCCCGACCTTGGCAAGGTCGTGCTCTACCAACTGAGCTATTCCCGCATCAACTTTTTGCAACCTTCAGCTTTCGCCGAAGGGTAACGCCATTTCATCTTTCGGTTACCGCCGTTGGGCGATAATCGAGAATTTGGAGCGGGAAACGAGACTCGAACTCGCGACCCCGACCTTGGCAAGGTCGTGCTCTACCAACTGAGCTATTCCCGCAATGGCGTCCCCTAGGGGACTCGAACCCCTGTTACCGCCGTGAAAGGGCGGTGTCCTAGGCCACTAGACGAAGGGGACGCGGCCCGGAACTTACAACATCTTTCCGACTTCTTCGCTTTGCGTTTCCGCGTTTCGCGTCGAAGTGGCGCGCATTCTATGGACCCTTTGAGGGGTCGTCAACCCTCAGAAGAAAATATTTTTAAATCAAAGACTTCTGGGTAAAAAGCGAGCAGCTGCTATCAGCGCTAGCACTAAGACATTACACTCGCGAAAAAACCCTCGGGAGCTTTCCAGGTGTCGCCACTCGTCATTACCGTCCTGGTCCTCGTCGGCATCGCCCTGCTGATTGCCATCGGCTACATCAACCATCTGGTCGAGAACCGCAAGCTGGAACAGGCCCGGCAGAAAGCCGACCTGCTCGACCGCTCCCGGCGCTGCGCCGATATCTCCGAGTCCATGCCCGGCCAGTTCATGTCCCCGGCGCTGAAACTGCTGCTCAGCCGTATGGAGCTGAGCCTGGGCGAACGCCTGCTGGCGGTGGACAAGCAGAATACCCAGATAAAGGAGCGCATCGCCGAACTGCGACCGCTCATCGCCCAGGGCGAGTCGATTGCCGTGCGCAATGCGCCGCAGGCCATCCTCACCGAAGCCAAGGCCAAGGACGTCCGCTTCCTCTTCGAAGCCCTGCACGCGCAGATTACCCGCAGCGCCCAGGACGGCCTGCTGGCACGCAACGATGCCCAGCAGTGGGTGAAGGAAATCCGCCACCTGCTCGCCCTTCTGCATATCGAGTTCTTCGGCAACCTCGGCCAACAGGCCCTGCAACAGGGTCAACCGGGCCAGGCACGGCTGGCCTTCGAGCGCGGCGTCCAGTATCTGCGCAAGCAGCAGGACGTCGGCCGCTACCAGGCGCAACTGCAACAGCTGGAGAACCAGTTGGCCCGCGCCAACGCAATGGTGCTGGAGAACACCCGGCCCGCCGTCGACGACGACAGCGCGTTGAACGATGGCCTCAAGGCCCTCGACGACGACGATCTGTGGAAGAAGAAGAACCTTTACGACGATTGATGCGTCGAACCTGCATATCCGGCCACCTACGCCCCAGGAGCCCTCCATGAGTCTCGTAGTCTTCGGCGCCCCGCTCTCCCCCTTCGTCCGCAAGGTCCGCCTGTTCTGTGCCGAGAAAGGCCTGGACTACCAGCTGGAGAACGTCAATCCGTTCAACCAGCCCGACTGGTACCGCGAACTCAACCCGCTGCGCCGCGTGCCGGCGATCCGCGACGGCGACTTCACCCTCGCCGACTCCAGCGTCATCTGCCATTACCTGGAAGACCGCGACCCGCAGCGCGCCCCGCTGTGCGGCGAGACTCCGCAGGCCAAGGCGCGCATCCGCTGGCTGGAAAAGTACGCCGACTACGAAGTCGCGCCGCTCGCCACCTTCACCGTGTTCCGCAACCGCCTGCTCAAACCGCTGATGGGCAAGCTGTGCGACGAAGCGGCGGTCAAGGGTGCGATGCAGGAGAAGCTACCGGAGCATTTCGACTACCTGGAAAAATGCCTGGGCGCGAACGATTTCTTCGTCGACAACCGTTTCAGCCTCGCCGACATCGCCATCGCCAGCCAGCTGGTGAACATGCGCCACGGCGGAGAGGAGCTGGACACCCAGCGCTGGCCGGTCCTGGCCGCGCACTTCCAGCGCATCGCCAGCCGCCCCACCCTGGCCGCCATCCTCCAGGGCGAGCAGCAGATCATTGCCAAGATCCTGGCCAAGCGCTGATCGGCCTGCCAGATGAGCAGGTGATGGGCTCCTGTAGGAGCGGATTCATCCGCGATCCGGCCGGCGGACCGGTAGAAGAGCATCGCGGACAGAGTCCCCCCTACGAACGCTCATGAAAAAGCCCCGCAAATGCGGGGCTTTTTCATGAGGCTGCGAATCAGCAGTCGGTCAGGCGCAGGAAGATCGCTACCAGGCGCTCGATGCCAGCCTGGTCGACTTCACTGAAGCGGCCGACGCTGGGGCTGTCCAGGTCCAGCACTCCGATCAGGCGGCCGTCCTTCACCAGCGGCACCACCAACTCGCTGTTGGAGGCACTGTCGCAGGCGATATGGCCGGGGAAAGCATGCACATCCTCGACCCGCTGGGTCTCGCGGGTACGCGCCGCCGCACCGCACACGCCCTTGCTGAAGGGAATGCGCACACAGGCAACCTTGCCCTGGAACGGGCCGAGCACCAGTTCCTCGTTGCGATTGAGGTAGAAGCCGGCCCAGTTCAGGTCCGGCAGTTCGTTGAACAGGAATGCCGAGAACTGTGCGGCATTGGCGATGAAGTCGCGCTCGTCGGCGAACAGCGACTCCGCCTGCGCGGCCAGCAATTCATAGCCATCCAGGCCGGCACCGGCCTGTTGCAGATCGATCATGGGGTATCTCCTTCCAGCAGTTGGCGGCCCACCCAGTAGCGGGCGAATTGGTAGGCGCAGCGGCCATTGCGATTGCCGCGCCCGAGAGCCCAGCGGATGGCCTCTTTCTCCAGCGCTTCGTCCCAGCTCCAGCGGGTCAGACCGGATTTGCGCGCCAACGCCTCGATCCAGTGGCGGACCACGCTGAGGAAGTGTTCCTGGGTGAAGGGATAGAAAGAGAGCCACAGGCCGAAGCGGTCGGACAGGGCGATCTTGTCCTCCACCGCTTCGTTGGGATGCAGTTCGCCGTCGACCATCTGCCAGTTCTCGTTGTCACTCTGTTTTTCCGAGACCAGATGGCGGCGATTGGAGGTGGCGTACAGCAGCACGTTGTCCGGCGCCTGCTCCAGCGAACCGTCGAGCACGCTCTTGAGCACGCGGTAGTCGCCCTCGCCGGCATCGAACGAGAGGTCGTCGCAGAACAGCACGAAGCGCTGCGGCAGGCCATGCAGTTGCTCGACCACGCGCGGCAAGTCAGCCAGGTGATCGCGTTCGATCTCGATCAGGCGCAGCCCGTCGCCGGCCAGTTCGGCCAGCAACGCGCGCACCAGCGAGGACTTGCCCGTGCCCCGCGCGCCCCACAGCAAGGCGTGGTTGGCGGGCTTGCCGGCGACGAACTGGCGGGTGTTGCGCGCCAACTGGTCGCGCTGCGTGTCGACGCCCAGCAGGTCGTCCAGGCGCAGGTCGAGGCTGACTTCCAGCGGCTGCAGGTAACCGCTGCGCCCATCGCGGTGCCAGCGCGCGGCCAGGCTGCGCGGCCAGTCGACGGGTGCGCGCAATGCCGGCAGCAATGGCTCCAGGCGCGCCAGCACCGACTCGGCGCGCGCGAGAAAATCATTCAGACGAGAATCCATGCGGGTCTCCACGGATCATTCGGGGTTCGGCCACAGGCTATGCCGACAGACGGTTCCGATGGGCTATGCTACGGCGCAGAAAAGCTTTCGCGAGGCGATGCTCCGCACTCCATGGATATTGCGCTCACCCATCGCCTCTCGTTCAAGCAGGCCAGCCTGACCGTGCTGGTGGCCTTCCTGCTGGGGACGCTGCTCAGCCTTATCCAGGTTGGCGTCGATTATGCCAGCCAGGACGCCTCCATCAACCGCGAAGTTCGCGCCCTGCTGGACGTCAGCCACAACCCCGCCGCCCGCATCGCCTACAACATTGACGCCGAACTGGCCCAGGAACTGGTGGTCGGCCTGTTGCGCTCGCCGGCGGTGATCCGCGCCGAGATCATCGACAACGCCGGTACGCCCCTGGCCAGTGCCAACCGGCCGCTCGCGCAGAGCCATCTGCGTGGTCTGAGCGACTTTCTCTTCGGTGAGCAGCGCAGCTACGAAGAGCCGCTGTTCGTCGATCACGCGCCGACCGAGTCGCTCGGCGTGCTGCGCCTGGAGATCGACACCTTCGTGTTCGGCAACGACTTCCTGCGTCGGGCCGGCATGACCTTCATCTCCGGCTTCATCCGCAGCCTGCTGCTGTCACTGATCCTGCTGGTGCTGTTCTACGGGCTGCTGACCAAGCCGCTGGTGAGCCTGATCGACGCCCTCAGCCGTCACGATCCCCGCTCGCCCTCGCGTCTGCGTCTGCCCTGCCCGAGCGGCCATGAGCACGACGAGATCGGTGTGCTGGTGGAGGTCACCAACCGCCAGCTCAATCGCATCTCGGTGGAAATGGAACAGCGGCGCGAAGCCGAGGACCGCCTCACCCAGTACCTGGAAGAACTGGAAAGCATCGTCGCGGCGCGCACCGCCGAGCTGAAGGCCGCGAACGCACGCCTCACCCTGTCCAACCAGGAGCTGGAACAGGCCCGGCAGACCGCGCTGGCCATGGCCCAGGCCCGCGGCAGCTTCCTGGCCAATATGAGCCACGAGATCCGCACCCCTCTCAACGGCCTGCTGGGGATGCTCGGTCTGGCCCTGGACGGCCCGCTGACCACCGAACAGCGCCAGCAGCTGTCCATCGCCCACGACTCGGGCAAGGTGCTGCTGGAGCTGCTCAACGACGTGCTCGACCTGTCCAAGTTCGAGGCCGGCCAACTGGAGCTGGAGCGAATCCCCTTCGACCTGGGCACCCTGGTGGAAGACACCGCCAGCCTGCTGTCGCAGAATGCCGCGCCCGCCGTGGAGCTCACCTGCCTGATCAGCTCGAAGTTGCCGGCACAACACGCAGGGGACCCGACGCGGGTGCGCCAGGTGGTGAGCAACCTGCTGTCCAATGCCCTGAAGTTCACCCGCCTGGGGCGCGTCGACATCTGCGTCGAGCCCCAAGGCAACGGCGTACGCATCAGCGTGCGCGACACCGGCATCGGCATCGCCCCCGAAGCCCTGCAGAAGATCTTCCAGCCCTTCACCCAGGCCGACGCTGGCATCGCCCGCCAGTACGGCGGCACGGGCCTGGGCCTGGCGCTGACGCGCAAGCTGTGCGAGGCGATGAAGGGCGAACTGGTGGTGAAGTCCGAGCCCGGATTCGGCAGCGAATTCATCGCCACCCTTCCGCTGCCGGCGCTGGAACCCGCCCAGTCGCTGCCCCCGCTGAATGGCCGGCTGATCGTGCAATGCGCCGCCAGCAGCGGCCTGGCGACATTACTGGAACACTGGCTGCCGCACTGGAATGTCGAGTACCAGCGCCTGGACATCGACGCGAGCCTGGCCGGCATGACGCTGGACGCGCTGCTCTCGGATTGCCCGGACTGCCTGATCACCCTGCGCCGGCACGTGGCCAAGCCCGTCCTGCTGGTCACCGCCTACGGCAACTTCCTCGAACAGCCGCTGGCCCAGAGCCTGGCGCCCTTGCGCCAGCTGGCCCGGCCGTTATCGCGGGAAGTGCTGTACCAGGCCCTCAAGCAGGCGTTCGAACATCAACCGCTGCCGGTTCCTTCCGACGCCGGCACCACGCCGGCGGAGCGCTTCTCGGCGCGGGTGCTGCTGGTGGAGGACAACCCAGTCAACCAGTTGGTGGCCAAGGGCTTGCTGCAGAAACTCGGCTGCATCGTGGCCGTCGCCACTAACGGTGAAGAGGCACTGGCACAACTGGGCGATGGTACCTTCGACCTGGTGCTGATGGACTGCAACATGCCCGTGATGGATGGCTACCAGGCCACCCAGGCAATTCGCGAAAGCGGACGCTGGCCGGGCCTGCCGGTCATCGCCCTGACCGCCAACGTCCTGCCGGACGAGCGCGAGCGCTGCCGCGCCGCCGGCATGGACGACTACCTGGCCAAGCCTTTCCACCGCGACGAACTGGCGGCGATCCTGGAGCGCTGGGTGGATCACCGCCCGCGCAGCTGAGTTCAGCCTTCCAGCTTCATCAGCTGCGCCAGCAGCGAATCCAGTTGGTGGCGCAGGCCGTCGGTGACGCTCAGGTCCAGGCCGCTGCGGCACAACAGGTCCTCGCGCAGCGGCAGTACCTTGTCGCGCAGGGCGATGCCCGGCAGGGTCAGCCCGAGATGCACTTCCCGCTCGTCATGCCGGGCCCGGCGCCGCTCGACCAGACCCAGTTGCTCCAGGCGCTTGAGCAATGGCGTCAGGGTGCCGGAATCGAGCATCAGCCGCTCTCCCAGCGCCTTCACCGACGGCTGCTCCGGCGGTTCGGCCTGCCATTCCCAGAGCACCAGCATGGCCAGGTACTGCGGGTAGGTCAGGCCGAGGGCGTCGAGCATCGGCCGGTAGCCGCGGATCACCGCGCGGGACACGGCATACAGGCGGAAGCACAGCTGGTTGTCCAGCTGCAGCTCCACCGGCAGGGATACAGCGTCTTTCATCACAGCAGCGCTTCGATCTCGGCGGACAGTTGCTCGGGCTTGGTGGTCGGGGCAAAACGCTTGACCACCTTGCCGTCCTTGCCGATCAGGAACTTGGTGAAGTTCCACTTAATGCCCTGGCTGCCCAGCAGCCCCGGCGCGCGCTTCTTCAGTTGCACGTAGAGCGGGTGGGCGTCGGCGCCGTTGACGTCGATCTTCTTGAACAGCGGGAAGCTGACGCCGAAGTTCAGCTCGCAGAACTGGGTAATCTCCCCTTCATTGCCCGGCTCCTGCTTGCCGAACTGGTTGCAGGGGAAGCCGAGCACCACCAGGCCCTTGTCCTTGTACTGTCGCCACAGGGATTCCAGGCCCTTGTACTGCGGGGTAAAGCCGCACTGGCTGGCGGTGTTCACCACCAGCAGCGCCTTGCCGCCGAAATCGGCGAGGGTCTTCTGTTCGCCCTTGATGGTGGTCACGGGAATGTTCAGCAGTGCGTCGCTCATCAGGTGTGGCTCCGGCGGGAAGTGGGAAATTAAAGGATAGTGATCAATTAAATTGCATGCAATTCAATTGATCACGAATCATCTAGCGAATGACCTGCTATCAGATCCGCACCGATGCCACTTGTAGGAGCGAGCTTGCTCGCGAACGGTCTTTCTGGCGGCAATGGTGCTGGGCGGGTTCGCGAGCAAGCTCGCTCCTACGAAGAGCCCCAAAAAAGAAAAGGCCCGCCGGATGGCGGGCCTTGGGGTCACTCTTTCGGCACCAGTTTCAAGGACGCCGAATTGATGCAGTAACGCAGCCCGGTCGGCCGCGGGCCATCGGGGAAGACATGGCCCAGGTGCGCGTCGCACTTGCCGCAGCGCACTTCGATGCGATGCATGCCATGGCTGAAGTCCTCCAGCTCGCGCACCACCTCGCCGTTCACCGGCTGGAAGTAGCTCGGCCAGCCGCTGCCCGAATCGTACTTGGCGTCGGAGTCGAACAGCGCCGTACCGCAGCAAACGCAGTGGTAGATGCCGGGCGTCTTGGTGTCGTGGTATTCGCCGGTGAAGGCACGCTCGGTGCCACCCAGCCGGCAGATGTGGAACTGCTCGTCGGTGAGTTCGTCGCGCCAGGATTCCAGGGGCTTTTCCAGCTTTTCCATCGATCTGCCTCCATTAATGGAAAAAATGCCCGATGCCTCCTTTTCCGGGAATCGGGCCGCACGTATGATGCGCGTGGTTAACGTCAGGTTCAGAATCTGCCGCACAGAGACATTCTCGCGATAGAAAAGCCTTAAAAACTCTACTTTTTCGAGAAATCCACTGTTTTCCTGTCGATTTTCAGGGTCGACACCAGGGAAAAGCACTTCCGAACCGCTCATTTGACGCCAGTCTGTCACCCGCGTTACAGCCTGCCAAGTTGCTGGCCGCGGACTATTTCGGAATCCCAGATCATGCAGGTCACCAAATCGAACAAGCTCGCCAACGTCTGCTACGACATTCGCGGGCCCGTGCTCAAGCACGCCAAACGCCTGGAAGAGGAAGGCCACCGCATCCTCAAGCTGAACATCGGCAACCCGGCGCCGTTCGGTTTCGAGGCACCGGACGAAATCCTCCAGGACGTGATCCGCAACCTGCCTACCGCCCAGGGCTACAGCGACTCCAAGGGCCTGTTCAGCGCGCGCAAGGCGGTGATGCAGTACTACCAGCAGAAGCAGGTGGAAGGTGTCGGCATCGAGGACATCTACCTGGGCAACGGCGTCTCCGAGCTGATCGTGATGGCCCTGCAGGCGCTGCTCAACAACGGTGACGAGGTGCTGATCCCGGCGCCGGACTACCCGCTGTGGACCGCCTCCGTGGCTCTCGCTGGCGGCAAGCCGGTGCACTACCTGTGCGACGAGCAGGCCGGCTGGTTCCCCGACATCGCCGACATGAAGGCCAAGATCACCAGCAACACCAAGGCCCTGGTGCTGATCAACCCGAACAACCCAACCGGCGCGGTATACTCCCGCGAAGTGCTGCTGGACATCGTCGAACTGGCGCGCCAGCACAACCTGGTGATCTTCTCCGACGAGATCTACGACAAGATCCTCTATGACGAGGCCCAGCACATTTCCACCGCCTCGCTGGCGCCGGACGTGCTCTGCCTGACCTTCAACGGCCTGTCCAAGTCCTACCGCGTGGCCGGCTTCCGCTCCGGCTGGATCGCCATTTCCGGTCCCAAGCACAAGGCGCAGAGCTACATCGAGGGCCTGGATATCCTGGCCAACATGCGCCTGTGCGCCAACGTGCCGAGCCAGCACGCGATCCAGACCGCGCTGGGCGGCTACCAGAGCATCAACGACCTGGTCCTGCCCGGCGGGCGCCTGCTGGAGCAGCGCAACCGCGCCTGGGAACTGCTCAACGACATCCCCGGCGTCAGCTGCGTGAAACCCATGGGCGCGCTCTACGCCTTCCCGCGCATCGACCCCAAGGTCTGCCCGATCCACAACGACGAGAAATTCGTCCTCGACCTGCTGCTTTCCGAGAAGCTGCTCATCGTTCAGGGCACCGCCTTCAACTGGCCCTGGCCGGATCACTTCCGGGTGGTTACCCTGCCCCGTGTCGATGACCTGGAACAGGCCATTGGCCGTATCGGCAACTTCCTGAAAAGCTATCGCCAATAAATCATCGCCAGTGACTCCCAGCGCATAATAAATGGACCTGCAGATCGACGACTTCTACAAGGATGCCGCTTCCGGCCTGCTGACCCTCTACCAGGCCTTCCCGCGCAAGATCGCCCTCTACGTCGAGGATCTGATCGGCCGGGAAGAGCCTGACGAGTTCGGCCTGCCCAGCACTCGCCACCAGAGTTGCCTGGGCGCGCTGCTGTGGCTGGCCGAGGAAGGCTACGTGCGCTTCGACGCAACCATTCGTTACGAAGCATTGGACCAGGCGGTGCTCAGCGAAAAGGCCTTCCTGCGCCTGACCCGCATCGTCCCCCACGCGGTACGCAGCGACGAGAACTTGCCGCCCAGTGTGCGCCGCGACCAGGCCTCGCTGGCCAACCAGCTGCGCGAGGCCCTCGCCAGCCGTCACAGTGACCGCATCGCACGCTTGACCCGTCTACTCTTCGAGAGTGATCTCGGACGCCCAAGCGACACAGTTTGAAATAGTCCCCGAGTTGAATCGCCTCGGGGGCAACCGTATATACCCCGCATACTATTCAGTGATCCTGGGTCCTGCTGTGCCCGGCGATCCGGAAAGCCGCGCTCCCAAGCGGTTTTCCCCTAATCCAGCCGTGAGGAGAAGCTTTACGCCATGATGCGCATCCTGTTGTTCCTGGCCACCAACCTGGCAGTTCTGGTGATCGCCAGCATCACCCTGAAACTGCTCGGCGTGGACCGATTCACCGGCCAGAATTACGGTAGCCTTCTGATTTTCTGTGCCGTCTTCGGCTTCGCCGGCTCCCTGGTTTCGCTGTTCATCTCCAAGTGGATGGCGAAGATGAGCACCGGCACCGAGATCATCAGCCAGCCGCGCACCCGCCACGAACAGTGGCTGCTGCAGACTGTGGAAGAGCTGTCCCGCGAAGCCGGCATCAAGATGCCGGAAGTGGGCATCTTCCCCGCCTACGAAGCCAACGCCTTCGCCACCGGCTGGAACCGCAACGACGCGCTGGTCGCGGTCAGCCAGGGCCTGCTGGAGCGCTTCTCGCCTGAAGAAGTCAAAGCCGTGCTGGCTCACGAGATCGGCCACGTGGCCAATGGCGACATGGTGACCCTGGCGCTGATCCAGGGCGTGGTGAACACCTTCGTGATGTTCTTCGCGCGCATCTTCGGCAACTTCGTCGACAAGGCCATCCTGAAGAACGAAGACGGCCCGGGCATTGGCTACTTCGTTGCGACCATCTTCGCCGAACTGGTCCTGGGTATCCTCGCCAGCATCATCGTCATGTGGTTCTCGCGCAAACGCGAATACCGCGCCGACGAGGCCGGCGCCCGCCTGGCCAGCAGTGGCGCGATGATTGCCGCCCTGCAACGCCTGCGCGCCGAACAAGGTGTGCCGGTGCAGATGCCCGACTCGCTGCAGGCCTTCGGCATCAACGGCAACCTCAAGCACGGCCTCGCCGGCCTGTTCATGAGCCACCCGCCGCTGGAAGACCGCATCGAAGCCCTGCGCGCCGCCGCTCGCTAAGGCTCGACATGAAACGAAAAAGGGCGACCCTCGGGTCGCCCTTTTTCATGCCGGCGAGTCAGCCGCGACGCAGCGCGAACACCACCTCATCCAGTTGGCTGACGCCGCTCTTGATGAACTTGGGGCTCTCGGCCAGTACGTCGACGCGCTCCAGCTCCTCAACCTGCCAGGTCTGGGCGAAGTGCCGACGCACCTCATCACCCAATACCGCGAACGGCGGGCCGTCCATCTCCGCCTGCGGGTACTCCAGGGTGATCAGCAGTCCGCGCACCTGGTGCGGCAGGATGCGCTGCAGATGAGCCACATAGTCGACACGCATGTCCTCCGGCAGCGCGATCAGCGCCGCACGGTCATACAGGGCGCAACAGTCGGCCACCTGCTCGGCGGTCACGTCGAAGATGTCGCCCTGGAGGATCTCCAGCCGCTCGAAACGGTAACGGCGCAGCGACCCTTCCTCGGTGATCTCGGGCTCCACGCCCAACCCCGCGAAGAAGTCGACGGCCGCACGCTCGGCCAGCTCGACGCCCAGCACGCGGTAGCCCCATTGCGCCAGCCAGAGCATGTCCAGGCTCTTGCCGCACATCGGCACCAGCACCTGCGACTCCGCGGGAACGCCCAGGGTCGCCCATTGGCGATCCAGGCCAGGATTCACCTTCTGCTGGTGGAAGCCGATCTCATTGCGCGCCCAGCGCGCCTGCCAGAATTCATGTTGCATGAAACACCCGTTCAAACACTGCACGCCGCGAGAAAGCCACCAGCACCGCCCGGCACTGCACCTCTCGCACTCTCTGTCTTCCGAAGCGACACCCTTCATTCGTACCGGCTCGGGCCGTTACGCGACTGAACACGACATCTGATTCGGAAATTTCCACAAACTCTATCGCATTAGCTGACAGACATCCCTTTAAAGCGCCCTACAACTACCCTTCCACCCGATCTGTAACTCAGTTGGCATTTCAACTCCGCGCCACCGGCGACCCAGCCGCAACGCATCTCTTAAGCCGATCATTCTGGTCGAAAACCTATACTGGTTTTCGATCTTTACCCGCGTGAACATAGGGCTATTCATGTAGCGAGGTTCACCATGCTCCCTACCCTGTTCATCTCCCACGGTTCCCCCATGCTGGCCCTGGACCCCGGCGCCAGCGACGCCCCGCTCAAGCGCCTGGCTCACGAGCTGCCCAGGCCAAAGGCGATCCTGGTGGTTTCCGCCCACTGGGAAACCCCGGACCTGCGCGTCACCGCCGCCACTCAGCCGGAGACCTGGCACGACTTCTACGGTTTCCCGGCGGAACTCTACGCCGTGCAATACCCTGCTCCCGGCTCGCCGGAGCTGGCGGCACGCGTCGTCGAGCTGCTGGCGAAGGACGGCCTGCCCGCCACCCTCGACGCCGAACGCCCCCTGGATCACGGCACCTGGGTTCCATTGAGCCTGATGTACCCGCAGGCGGACATTCCGGTGGTGCAACTGTCGCTTCCCAGCCGCCTCGGCCCGCAGACGCAGGACCGCGTCGGCAAGGCACTGCAAGCCCTGCGCGAGGAAGGCATCCTGCTGATCGGTTCGGGCAGCATCACCCACAACCTGGGCGAGCTGGACTGGCGTGCCGGACCGGACGTCATCGAGCCCTGGGCCAAGGCCTTCCGCGACTGGATGGCCGAACGCCTGGCCGCCAACGACGAGACCGCACTGTTCGACTACCGCCGGCAGGCACCCTGGGCCGCGCGCAATCATCCCAGTGATGAACACCTGCTGCCGCTGTACTTCGCCCGCGCCGCCGGTGGCACGCCGATGACGGTGGAGCACGCCGGCTTCACCCTTGGCGCGCTGGGGATGGATATCTACCGCTTCGGGTAAGGGATCGGCTTTTCGTAGGAGCGAGCTTGCTCGCGAACGCTCTCCCGGCAACACCTGTGTTGTGCGGTTCGCGAGCAAGCTCGCTCCTACAAGGGCAAACCTGCAACGCCTCCCTTCGGCAATTTTGGTCGTGATGCCGGAAACGAAAAAGCCCCGCCAAGGCGGGGCTTTTTCATGTGCGAATGACCGAAGGATCAGTCTTCGCGGTAACGACGCAGGCGCAGGGCCTTGCCAGCGACGCGGGTGTCCTTGAGCTTGGTCAGCAGGCGGTCGAGGTTCTCTTCCGGCAGCTCGATCAGGCTGAAGGTCTCGCGGATCTGGATACGGCCGATGGCCTCGCGGGACAGGCCGCCCTCGTTGAGGATAGCGCCCAGCAGGTTCTTCGCCTGCACGCCATCGCGGGCGCCCAGGGCGGTACGGCAGCGGGACTTGCCTTCCGACGGCGGAGCCATCGGACGACGCTCGCCGCTGCGCTCCGGACGGTCGCCGCGCTCGGGGCGATCGCCACGCTCACCGCGCTCGTAACGATCGCTGCGCTCGCGCGGGGCGGCCGGGGTCAGCGGCTGTTCGCGGCGGACCGATTCCAGGTCCAGCGCCTTGCCTTCGGTCAGCTTGGCCAGCAGCACGGCGGCCAGGGTGTCCATGTCGGTACCCAGGCGGCGGCACAGCTCGTCACGCACGGCGCCACGGCTGGCGACGGCGTTGGCCAGCAGCGGTTGCAGGCCAGTGGCCAGGCGGTTCAGGCGTGCTTCGAGGACGGTGTCGGCGTCCGGCAGACGAACTTCGCCGACCTTCTGGCCGGTCACACGCTCGATCACCTGCAGCATGCGGCGCTCACGCGGAGTTACCAGCAGCAGGGCGCGGCCTTCGCGACCGGCACGGCCGGTACGGCCGATGCGGTGCACGTAGGATTCCGGATCGTAGGGCATGTCCACGTTCAGTACGTGGGTGATGCGCGCCACGTCGAGGCCGCGGGCGGCGACGTCGGTGGCGATGACGATGTCCAGCGAGCCGTCCTTCAGCGACTCGATCACGCGCTCACGCTGGGCCTGCGGCATGTCGCCGTTCAGCGCGGCGGCGCGGTAGCCCTGGCGCTCGAGCAGCTCGGCGATGTCCAGGGTGGCCTGCTTGGTGCGGACGAAGCCGATCAGCGCGTCGAACTGCTCGACTTCCAGCAGACGCAGGATCGAGGCCGGCTTCTGGTCGGCGTGGACCATCAGGTGCACCTGCTCGATGCGGGCGACGGTCTGGGTCTTGGCGGCGATGCGAACGTGCTTGGGCTCTTTCAGGTGGCGTTCGGCGATGCTGCGGATCGAGGCCGGCAGGGTCGCGGAGAACAGCACGGTCTGGCGGCTGGCCGGCATGGCTTCGAAGATCACTTCGAGGTCGTCCATGAAGCCGAGCTTGAGCATTTCGTCCGCTTCGTCGAGGACCAGGCGCTCGACGGTGGAGAGCAGGTTCTCGTCGCGGCGCAGGTGGTCGCACAGGCGGCCCGGAGTGGCTACCAGGACCTGGGCGCCCTGGCGCAGAGCTTTCAGCTGCGGGCCCATGGGCGCGCCGCCGTACACGGCAACGACGCCAACGCCCGGCATCTGCTTGGAGTAGGTTTCGCACGCGGTAGCGACCTGCAGGGCCAGCTCACGGGTCGGAACCAGTACCAGTACCTGCGGAACGCGGCGCGCCGGGTCGATCTTCGACAGCAGCGGCAGCGCGAAGGCCGCGGTCTTGCCGGTGCCGGTCTGGGCCTGGCCGATCATGTCGTGGCCTTCGAGGATCACCGGGATCGACTGGGCCTGGATCGGCGACGGCTCTTCATAACCGACAGCGGCGATGGCAGCGAGAATACTGGGGTGAATACCGAGCGCGGCGAAGCCGGCGGTTTCCTGGGTCATGGGTTTTGCCTCTAAGTACATCCGCAAAGACCCAATAGCCGAGCTGCGCATGCCCTGTACGACAATGAAGTCACCCAGGCAGCTGGAAGCGGGGATTTGCGAAATGAAGATTGGAAGAATACGTCAAGGAAGTCCGCACAGCGGACGCACGACAGAGCGTGAAAGCACCGAAAAATGCGAGATCCAAAACGGGGCCTTAGCTTGGCCGGCGCGCATCATACCGGAAAATCCTCCGTCATGTGCGTCTTTTCAGACAAGGACCGGCGAACGGTCGCGCCTGGACGAGCCCGGCAAGGCCGGCTATACCGAGCAGGCCCTCCCCCGCCGGATGCCACCGATGAAGCCGAGCAGCACGCCCCGCATCACCCGTGAACGTCATGATCATGTCCTGCTGCTTGGCCTGAACCGGGTCGAAAAGCGCAATGCATTCGACTTGGAAATGCTCAACCAGCTGGTGCTCGCCCTGGGCGAGTACGAACGTGACGATCAACTGCGCTGCGCCCTGGTATTCGCCCACGGCGATCACTTCACCGCCGGGCTCGACCTGGGCGATGTCAGCGAAACCTTCCGCACGGGCTGGCAGTTACCCGACGGCGCGGTAGACCCCTGGGGCACCTTTGGCGGACCACGCCTGACCAAGCCGCTGATGGTCGCGGCCCAGGGCTACTGCTTCACCCTTGGCATCGAATTGATGCTGGCGGCGGACATCAACCTCTGCGCCAGCAACGCGCGCTTCGCCCAGTTGGAAGTGCAGCGCGGCATCTTCCCCTTCGGCGGCGCAACACTGCGACTTCACCAGGTGGCCGGCTGGGGCAACGCCATGCGCTGGCTGCTCACCGGCGACCAATTCGACGCCCACGAGGCCTGCCGCCTGGGGCTGGTGCAGGAAGTCACCGCGCCCGAGGAACTGATGCCTCGCGCGCTGTGGATGGCCCAGCGGGTCGCAGCTCAGGCGCCGCTGGGCATTCGCGCCACCCTGGCGTCAGCCCGCCAATGCCTGGATGAGGGCGAGTTGGCCGCCGCCCGCGAACTGCCGGCAATGGCCAGCCGCCTGTTGTCCAGCGAGGACGCCCAGGAAGGCTTCAGGGCCATGCAGGAAAAACGCGAAGGACGCTTCCGCGGAAAATGAGCGAGCACCGATTCACCCTCGGCCTCGCATAAAAAGCGCTATATCCAAGGTATTAAGAACGCTCGAAATACGGCTATAACTCTAAATATTCACCTTTAAAATCATCAACTTACAATCAACAAAACGACTATATACAAGTTCCAATTACGCGTTCAAAAACAAATCTCTACAACTGACATCGAGCGCAGCGCAGTGACTCGCCGGAAGTACCGCCCGAGCCGCGCTGGATCTAGTCCTTCATGGAGGAACTCGTATGTCAGGCCCGATTCGCGTCTTCGCACTTTCTCTTCTGGTCGTTGCTCTGTCGCTGCAGGGATGCAGCAGTCACGGCGGCGGCAGTCATCATAGTTCCGGCAGCAGCAGCGACGGCGGAGCAGGCACTGGCGACGGCGGTACTGGTGGTACTGACGGTGGCACCGGTGGCACCGGCGGAACCGACGGCGGCACGGGAGGTACGGGCGGTACCGGTGGCACTGACGGCGGCACAGGAGGCACAGGTGGCACGGGCGGTGGTACTGGCGGCACTGGTGGAACTGGCGGCACCGGCGGCGGCACGGGCGGCACCGGAGGAGGTACTGGCGGCACCGGCGGTGGCACTGGAGGCACTGGTGGCGGAGACGGCGGTACCGGCGGCGGCACTACTGTCCCCAACCCCGCCACCAGCAACATCCTGAGCGAGACCGGCCAGGTGGTCTCCAGCGTCGGCGGCACCCTCGGCACCGTCGGCGGTGTGGTGCAGAACGTCGACGTCCCATTGCTCGGCAGCGGCGTAACCGACGGTACCGGCGGCGTCATCCAGCAGGTTGCCGCAGGCGTGGATCACGTCGGCGACGGAATCACCGACGGCCTGGGCAACCTGGCCAACAATCCCAATGCCATCGGCACCACCCTGGCCGGCCCAACCAACCTGGTGAGCCACACCGGCGAGGCAGTCAGCAGTCTCGGCGGCACCGTGGCCGCCGTCGGCGACGGCCCGCTGCTGGCCAGCACCCCGCTCAACGGCGTCACCGGCCAACTCGGTGGCGTGGTGGACGGCGTTGGCGGCCAGATCACCATGCTCGGCGACTCCCTCACCGGAGCGGTCACCACCGGCCCGTTGAGTCAGTTGACCACCCAACTCAGCGGCACCACCGCGAACGTGGTGGGCACGGTGGAGAACACCACCAGGACCATCGGAACAACCACCGGCCTGGCGGCACCTGTGAACAACCTGCTGACCACCGTCGGCACGGCTGTGACCCAGACCGGCGATCAGCTCAGCACCCAAAGCCCGGCACTGGCCCCGGTCGGCGGAATCGTCAGCAATACGGGGCAGGTGGTCACCGACGCAGGCGGCCTGGTCAGTGGCAGCACGACGGGCAGCAACCCGGTTGGCGGACTTATCGGCGGCGTCACCAGTACCGTGGGCACTGTCACCGGCTCCCTGGGCGGCACGACTGGCAGCACCAGCCCCGTTGGCGGACTGGTCACCGGCGTCACCAACACCGTGGGCACTGTCACCGGCTCCCTGGGCGGTACGACAGGCACCGGCGGCCTGCTCAGCGGCGTCACCAACACGGTCAGCGGCGTGACGGGTACCGGCGGACTGGTAGCGGGCGCCGGGGTCGTATCGGGCAGCACCACCGATGGCACCGGGGTCGCCGTGGGTGCAGGTGTCGGCACCACCAGCGGCAGCACGACTCAGGGCGGCCTTCTGAATACGGTCGGCAGCACCCTCGGCGGCCTGGGCGCTGGGCTGGGAGTTGGCGTCACGACTCCCCAGCAATAAATCAGTTCTCGCCCATACTGTGGTAGCCAGGAGCCATTCACGGCTCCTGGCCTTTCGCTGAAGTCGGACTCATGGAGGAGCCAGATGCGCAAACTCGCCACCTTGACCCTGCTGTTGGCAACACCCCTCGCCTGGGCCGAGCGCCCGATCCAGCTCCCCGGCTCCGATATCGAACAGACCCTGCCCCGCCCCAACCTCCCCGGCGGCGAACTGCGCCCGACGGCACCCAAGGTCACCGCTCCTGCGCCCGAGGCCGAACAGCCCGGCCAGATCCTGCAGAAACGTATCCAGCTCAAGCGCATCGAGATCGCCGGCGGTGGTCATTACCCACTGAGCACCTGGCGTCCGTTGCTGGAGCCGCTGACCCGGCGGCCGGTCCAGGTCAGCGAACTGGTGGCGGCGGCCAAGGCCATCACCCAGCGTTACCAGAACGACGGTTTCTTCATCTCCTTCGCCTATGTGCCGAACCAGGACTTCCGGGGAGGCGTCGCGCGCATCGTATTGGTCGAAGGCCATATCAGGGATGTACGCAGCAGTGGTGACCTGGGCGCTCACCAGGCCCGCGTGGACCGCTGGATCGCACGCCTGAAGGCCGAGCGGCCGCTGACCCGCGAAAGCTTCGAGCGCTTCAGCGTGCTGATGAGCCGCGTACCGGGCCTGCAACTAACGATGGCGCTCAAACCGCCCACCACCAATGACGGCGGCGCAGTGCTGGAACTGGCTGGCCAGAGCAAACGCTTCAATACCGGCGCCAACCTGGACTCGCGCCACGGCGAGCAGCGCGGCCTGCTCTCCGCCGAGGTGAAGTCGCTGCTCGGCTGGGGCGAACAACTGCAGTTCAACTACCTCTACCCGCCCGGCGAAGATCACGAGTACTACCGCGCCTGGAACTACAGCCAGTTGCTGGGCGACAACGGCCTGCAACTGACGGCCGGCTACAGCCATTACAACTCCACACCGGACGACCAGCTGCGCCTGGCCAACGGCCTGGTGTTCGCCCGCAAGCGGGAGAACGAACGGGTCAATGCGGGCCTCGGCATTCCACTGGTGCTGCGCCGCGACTTGACCTGGGATGTGAACCTGCGCGGCTACACGGTGAACGACACCAGCCGCTACGACCTGGTGGTGCCGAACATCCCCTACCGCGTCGAGCAGAAGAGCAAGCTGCGCGTCGTCGGCGTGGACACCGTGGTCCAGCAGTTCGCCACCAAGCGCGTGCGCGCCGGGAGCCTGGCGGTCTACCAGGGCCTGAATGGCATGGGCGCGGAGACCGAGAAACCGATCCGCAAGGACTTCACCCGCGTGCTGGGCTATGGCGCCCAGCAGGATCAGTTCACCGACCGCTGGCAAGGCGTGGCCACGGCCGGCTTCCAGTGGACCGATGACGTGCTGCCCGACTCGGAGCAGGTCACCTACGGCGGCGCGAACTTCGGCCGTGGCTATCCGGACGACCAGGCCACCGGCGACAAGGGCTGGGGCGCGGCCTACGAGGTGAACTACTCCTTCCTGCGCCAGAGCGTGGTGCTCAACCAGATCCAGCCCTACGCGGTAGTGGACACCGCCCGCACCCACTACACCCAGGACGGCCTCCCCGACGCCAAGCTTGGCTCGGCCGCGATCGGCGTGCGCCTGACCAACCGCAAGCACTACCTGGTATCGCTGGAAGTGGCCAAGCCCATCGGTGACCGCGCGCTGGACAACAATGAGCGCAGCCCGCGCCTGAACTTCGCGTTCAGCTACCAGATTCCCTGAGGACGCTTGCCCGGCTCACTGCGCCGGGCACAGCGAGTCGATGTAGCCGCGCAGCGGGTAGCCCAGCTTCGGTTCGAGGCTCGCCACGCGCTTCTTCAAGGCCCGCAGGTTGAGTTCCTGATCCAGCTCGGCGGGCACGAAGACGATCACATTGCCCTCCGGTACCGAACATTCCCAGTAGTGACGATGGAAGCGCCCGCGCAGCAGCGCGGCCCCCAGCGGGCGACCATCGTCGGTGCTCCACTGGTTGATCACCAGCCAGCCGCCAGGACGCAGGCGCTCGCGGCAGGCGCCGAGGAAATCCCAGGCGATATGCGCAGGCGCGGGGCCGGTATCGGTGTAGAGATCGAGGAAGATCAGGTCCGCCGGCTCGCAGCGCTCCAGTTCCTCGACAGCATCGCCGATGCGCAGGTTCAGGCGCGGATCATCGCCCAGCCCCAGGTGCTCGCGAGCCAGCCGGGGAATCGACGGGCGCAGCTCGATGGCCTCCACCTCTTCCAGCGGCAGGTACTTCAGGCAGGCCTGGGTCAGGCTGCCGGCGCCGAAGCCCAGGAACAGCGCGCGGCGCGGACGCGCGTGGCACAGCGCGCCGAGCAGCATGGCCCGCGAATAGTCGTACTCCAGCCAGCTGGGGTCCTGCATCAGCACGCAGCTCTGCTCGACCTCGTCGCCGAATTCCAGGTAACGGAAGTCACCGTTCTCCACCACCCGGATCACGCCGAACGCATCGCGCTCCTCGACGATCAGGCGCTCTTCGACCCGATGCTCCTCGCTCATGCCCACGCCCCCCGGAAGGCGACTGTGACATTGCGATCCGCCAGGATGCACAGACGGCGCGGATTGCCATTGAACTGCGAGGGCTGAAGCACGTGATAATCCTTCAAAAGCAGGCGTGGATCGCCTGAGCAGCAGGAACCGGCTGCCAGGCCCGAAAGCCGCAAGAATAACAGCCCAAGAGGCACAACCGAGCATGTATGCCATTATCGGCGCGGGTCCGGCCGGCCTTGCCGCCGCCCGCCAACTGCAGAAGTACGGCATCCCCTTCACCGGTTTCGAACTCCACGGCGACGTCGGCGGCCTGTGGGACATCGACAATCCCCACAGCACCCTGTACCACTCCGCCCACCTGATTTCCTCCAAGGGCACGACCCAGTTCGACGAATTCCCCATGGACATGGACGTCCCCCCTTATCCGCACCACACCCAGGTGCTGCGCTACTTTCACGCGTACGCACGGCACTACGGCCTGCACGCCCACTACCGTTTCAACACCCGGGTCACCGCCCTGCTCCGCCAGGAGCGCGGCTGGCGGCTGCGATGCGAACGCAACGGCGAAGTGCACGAAGGGCTGTTCGATGGCGTGCTGATCGCCAACGGCACCCTGCACACACCCAACCAGCCGGAGCTGCCCGGCGAATTCACCGGGGAAATCCTCCACGCCAGCCAGTACCGCAGCGCCGACTGCTTCGAAGGCAAGCGCGTGCTGATCGTCGGCTGCGGCAACTCCGCCTGCGACATCGCGGTGGACGCCGTGCACCGCGCGCGCTCCGTGGACCTCTCGGTGCGCCGCGGTTATCACTTCCTGCCCAAGTTCTGCCTGGGCCGGCCGATCGACACCTTCGGCAACCTGGTCCGCCTGCCGCGGCCACTCAAGCAACGGCTGGATGCGGCGCTGCTGCGCCTGCTGATCGGTCGCCCGTCGGACTATGGCCTGCCCAATCCCGACCACCGCCTGTACGAATCGCACCCAGTGGTGAATTCGCTGGTGCTGCACCACCTCGCCCACGGCGACATCCGCGCCCGTCGCGACGTGCGCAGCCTGGAGGGACAGCGCGTGGTATTCAGCGATGGCGAGCGCCAGGAGTACGACCTGATCCTGTTCGCCACCGGCTACCATCTGGATTACGCCTTCATCGACCGCGCGCTGCTCAACTGGCCCCGGGACTGCGCCGCGCCGCAGCTGTACCTCAATGCCTTCCATCCGCAGTACGACGACCTGTTCATGCTCGGCATGCTCGAAGCCTCCGGCCTCGGTTGGCAGGGGCGCGCCGAACAGGCCGAACTGGTCGCCCTGTACATCCGCCAGCTGGCGGCCGGCAACCCGGCGGCCGAGCGCTTCCGCCACTTGAAACGGATGCTCGCCGGGCAGCGCATCGACGGTGGTTACCAGTACCTGCCGCTGGAACGCATGGCCCACTACGTGGACAAGGACAGCTATCGCCGCAGCGTGCGCGAACATATCGCCGAGCTGCGCCGCGACCTGCCGCATACCGCGCCACTGCAACCGCTGCCCGCGCATTGAGGGCGCACCAGGGACGCGCCGCGCGCGGGGCGAGCTGATACCATGGGGCTTCACCGCCCACAGCCGCGAACGAGCCACCGATGAGCCTGCCCTGGAGTCCCGAGAGCTGGAGAAGCAAGCCGATCCAGCAACAACCCGCCTATCCCGACGCCACGCACCTGGGTGACGTCGAGCGCACCCTGGCCGGCTTCCCGCCGCTGGTGTTCGCCGGTGAAGCCCGCGAGTTGCGCCGGCAGTTCGCCGAAGTCACCGCCGGGCGCGCCTTCCTGCTGCAGGGCGGCGACTGCGCCGAGAGCTTCGCCGAGTTCTCCGCGGCGAAGATCCGCGACACCTTCAAGGTGCTGCTGCAGATGGCCGTGGTGATGACCTTCGCCGCCGGCTGCCCGGTGGTGAAGGTCGGGCGCATGGCCGGGCAGTTCGCCAAACCGCGCTCCTCCGGCGAGGAAACCGTCGACGGCGTGACCCTGCCCGCCTATCGCGGTGACATCGTCAACGGCATTGGCTTCGATGAGAAGAGCCGCGTGCCGGACCCGGAGCGCCTGCTGCAGGCCTATCACCAGTCCACCGCCTCGCTGAACCTGCTGCGCGCCTTCGCCGGCGGCGGCTTCGCCGACCTGCACCAGGTACACCAGTGGAACCTGGACTTCATCGCCAACTCGGCGCTGTCCGAGCGCTACCAGCAGTTGGCCGACCGCATCGACGAAACCCTCGCCTTCATGCGTGCCTGCGGCCTGGACACCGCGCCACAGCTGCGCGAGACCAGCTTCTTCACCGCCCACGAAGCGCTGCTGCTGAACTACGAGGAAGCCTTCATCCGCCGCGACAGCCTGACCGGCGACTGGTACGACTGCTCGGCGCACATGCTGTGGATCGGCGACCGCACCCGCCAGCTCGATGGCGCCCACGTGGAAATGCTGCGCGGCGTGGGCAACCCGATCGGCGTGAAGGTCGGCCCGAGCATGGACAGCGAGGAGCTGATCCGCCTGATCGACATCCTCAACCCGGACAACGACCCCGGCCGCCTCAACCTCATCGTGCGCATGGGCGCCGACAAGGTCGGCGACGGCCTGCCGCGCCTGATCCAGACCGTACAGCGCGAAGGCAAGCAGGTGCTATGGAGTTCCGACCCCATGCACGGCAACACCATCAAAGCCTCCAGCGGCTACAAGACCCGCGACTTCGCACGCGTGCTCACCGAGGTTCGGCAGTTCTTCGAGGTGCACCAGGCCGAGGGCAGCTATGCCGGCGGCATCCACATCGAAATGACCGGACAGAACGTCACCGAGTGCATCGGCGGCGCCCGTCCGATCACCGAGGCCGGGCTGAGCGATCGCTACCACACCCACTGCGACCCGCGCCTGAACGCCGACCAGTCCCTGGAGCTGGCCTTCCTGATTGCGGAAACCCTGAAGCAAGTGCGTCGCTGAAGCCGACGCAGGCCGGGGAAAAATCCTAAACGCCCTTCCTTGAATTGATCCGCCAGAGGGCGCCTACCTAGAGTGGGCGCCCATTGCGCGCACTGCGCCCCGGATCATCCGTCAATCCAAGGAAGAACCCCCATGTACCTGCACCGCTCCCTCCTCGCCCTGCTCATCGGCGCCAGCGCCGCGCTCTCCGGCTGCCAGAACATGTCCCCCGACGGCCTCGTGCAGTCGGGCATGATGGCCATGAAGGCCGCCACCCTGAGCGACGCCGAAGTCAAGCAGATCGCCGACGAGTCCTGCGCCCAACTGGACTCCCAGGCACAGATCGCCCCGTCATCCAGCGCCTATGCCAAACGCCTGAACGCCATTGCCAGCGCCCTGGGCAACCAGATCGACGGAACTCCGGTGAACTACAAGGTGTACATGACCAGGGACATCAATGCCTTCGCCATGGCCAACGGTTGCGTGCGCGTCTACAGCGGCCTGATGGACATGATGAACGACAACGAGGTCGAAGGCGTGCTGGGCCACGAACTGGGCCATGTTTCCCTCGGCCACATCAAGAAGGCCACCCAGGCGGCCTACGCCACCGCTGCGGCTCGTACGGCCGCCGCTGCCTCCACCAACAGCACGGTCGCCGCCCTGTCGCAGTCGCAACTCGGCGATATTGGCCAGGCCCTGGTCAAGGCGCAGTTCTCCCAGACCCAGGAGTCCGCCGCCGACGACTTCTCCTACGACCTGCTGAAGCAGCGCGGCATCAAGCTCGATGGCCTGGCCAGCGCCTTCGACAAGCTGGCGAAAATGGACGGCGGCGCAAGCAGCATGTTCAGCGACCACCCAGGTTCGCAGGAGCGTGCCGATCACATCCGCAAACGCATCGCCAACGGCAAGTGACGCACCCGGCGGGCCTCCTTGCGAGGCTCGTCCTCTTTCAGGCCTCCGCCAGCAGCGTCTGCAGGCGCACGCCCGACGGCCGCCGGCAGTTCACCTCCACACTCTCCAGCCCCAGCCAGTTGGCCATCTCGCCAAGCTGCTGCGCCAGCGCGATCCAGCCCTCCTCTCCCGGCCCCTTCGCCTCCTCGTGGACGGCGTGTACCACCAGTTTTCCCGCCACGCGGTCGGAACGCAGGTCGACCCGCGCCACCAACTGCTCGTCGAACAGGAACGGCAGCACGTAGTAGCCGTAGACGCGCTTGTGCTGCGGCGTGTAGATCTCCAGGCGATAACGGAAATCGAACAGGCGCTCGGTCCGCGCGCGCTCCCACACCAGCGAATCGAAGGGCGAGAGCAAGGCACTGGCGCGCACCTTGCGCGGGATGACCGCATCGGTCAGGCAGTAGCCCGGCGCCTGCCAACCCTGCACCTGCACTGCCAGCAGGTCGCCCCCTTCCACCAACTCGGCCAGGCGTGCCTTGCTGTCGGCCGGCTCCAGGCGGAAGTAATCCCGCAGGTCCTTCTCGGTGGCGACGCCCAGCGCCTGCGCCGAATGCAGCAGCAGCCGACGCTGCGCCTCGGCTTCCTCAAGATCGGGCTGATCGAGGACAGCGGACGGCAGGACCCGCTCGGGCAGGTCGTAGAGCCGTTCGAAGCCGCGACGTCCGGCCACCGTCACCTCGCCAGCGGCGAACAGCCACTCCAACGCATGCTTCTCGTCGCTCCAGTCCCACCAGGGACCGGCACGCTCCTCGCGGGTATTCAGGCTGCCGGCACCCAGCGCGCCCTGCTCGCGCACGGCATCCAACACGCGCTGGATCACCGATTGCTGCTCCCGGCCGAAGCGCGCCAGTTGCTGATAGATGCCGCGCCCTTCAGAGGCTCGGCGCATACGCCAGCGCATCAGCGGATAGAGCTCCAGCGGCAGGAGCGAGGCTTCGTGGCCCCAGTACTCGAACAGTCGCCGATGCCGCCCGGCACTCCAGGCCGCCTCTTCCAGCAGGGTTGGCGAGTAGTTGCCCAGGCGCGAGAACAGCGGCAGGTAGTGCGAGCGCACCAGCGCGTTCACCGAGTCGATCTGCAGTACACCCAGGCGTTCCAGCAGGCCGCGTACATGGCGGCGCTGCACCTCCCCGCTGGGCCTGCGCAGGGTGAATCCCTGGGCGGCCAGGGCCAGGCGGCGGGCTTGCTTGAGGGACAGCGACTCGACCATCGGCATGGGTGGACTCCAGGGCGGAAAGTGCCCTAGAGCCTAGCGCCAATTGAAGGGGCTGAGTGCATCAGGCCGGCTCGGCAATTCGCTCGGGCATCGGGAATGGCCGGGCAAAGGTGAACACTTCCGGCGACGCGCCTTGCGCCTTCAGCAGCTCCAGCTTATGCCGCGCAATCTGCGCATCGGGCAGCGTTCCAGCTGGCAACCACCATAGCGCCAGGCTCGGCGTCGGCAGCTTCTCCATCCAGTCGCGCTTCTGGCGCAGCACGGCCAGGTGTTCGCCGCCGTAGACGTATTCGCGCAACGCCTCGACCGACTCCCACACCGACAGGTTGACGATGATCAGCGGATCGTCGAAGGCACGAATGGCGGTGGCGTCACCCTCATCGGTCTGCAAACGCCAGACGAACCCGGGACTGGACTCGGCCAGCCGGTTGATGTGGTCCAGCTGATCGACAAAGCCCTTCATCACGGGGTGGTCCAGCGGCGCACGGGCTTTGGCGATATTGACCTGGGCGAGGTGGTAGTTCGAAGGCATGGGGCATTCCCTGGCAAAGTGGTTCATCCGGTACAGCGGCGGGCGGCACGATCTCGCGTGCCGCCCGTACAGCTCAACGTCTCAGGTGATCGATCCAGAACGGACGCTCGATTTCCTCCTGGATATCGGCACGGCTCAGACCGATATCCTTGAGCGCCTCATCGCTCATGCTGGCCAGCACGCGGCGCTGGCGGGCCAGCTCCTGCCACTCCAGCAGCCGCTTCAGGGCACGTTTCCACAGCGGTGCGGCCGGCGCCTTGTGGGCGTGATAGGACATCGATACGAAACCCAGTTGACCTTTCATCGTGAATCCCTCCGTGTGGGCCTGGATGCAGTCTCGCCTCGGGGCTAAGATCAATCCAACGAATCATTCTTATGCATCCCATCTCGGAGATTGATGAATGAGCAGCTTCCCCAGCATCGACAGCGAACTGCTGCGCACCTTCGTCGCCATCGCCGACCATGGCGGCTTCACCCGCGCCGCCGAGGTGGTCAACCGCACCCAGTCGGCGGTGAGCATGCAGATGAAACGCCTGGAAGAGGACGTGCTGGAACGCTCGCTGTTCGAGCGTGATGGACGCCAGGTGCGCCTGACGCCGGAGGGCCAGGTATTGCTGGGCTTTGCGCGGCGCATCCTGCGCCTGCAGGGCGAGGTGTTCAACACTTTCCGCCAGCCGCACATGGTCGGTGCGGTGAAGATTGGCACGCCGGACGACTACGTGATGCGCTTCCTGCCGGAGATCCTCTCGCGCTTCGCCGAAGCCTACCCGCTGGTGCAAGTCGAGGTGCACTGCGAGTCCTCGGCGCAGTTGCTGCTGCGCAATGATCTGGACCTGTCCATCGTGACCCGCGAGCCGGGAACCGAAATTGGCCAGCTGCTGCGTCAGGAGCCCTTTGTCTGGATGGCTGCCGAGAGCTTCTGTCCGCAGGATCAGCGCCCGCTGCCGCTGGCGATGTTCAACACCGCCTGCTTCTGCCGCGCCTGGGCCTGCAATGCACTGGAGGCCATGGAGGTGGATTACCGCATCGCCTACAGCAGCCCGAGCCTGTCGGCACTCTTCGCCGTGGCCAGCGCCGGGCTGGCGGTCACCGCGCAATTGCGCAGCCTGCTCACTGGCAACCTGCGCATCCTGGGTGAGGACGAGGGACTGCCGCAGTTGCCCAATGCCAGCATCGTGCTGCTGCGCGGGCCCCACATGACTCCGGTCACGGACAAACTGGCGGAGTACATCGTCGAGGGCTTCCGCGCCTGACGCGGGTTGCGATCGTCTCTACAGCCGAGGGTCCACGCGGCCGCTGTTCAACAAATAGCCATCGCGCTAAATTAATGCGCAATTACCTGTTCATCTCGGACATTCGCCCCGGCATCTGCCAGGGGCGCCGACCAGGAGACTGCGATGGCCCAGCCCGATACGACCTGCGAAGCACTCAAGCTCGACAACCAGCTGTGCTTCGCCCTCTACTCCACCTCCCTGCAGATGACCAAGGTCTACAAGCCGCTGCTGCAGGCACTGGGGCTCACCTACCCGCAATACATCGCCATGCTGGTGCTGTGGGAAGGCGATGGCATCACCGTTGGCGAGATCAGCGCGCGGATGCTCACCGATCCCGGCTCCCTCACCCCACTGCTCAAGCGCCTGGAAGCCGAGGGCCTGATCACCCGCACCCGCAGCCAGGCCGACGAGCGCGTGGTGCAGTTGCGCCTGACCGACAAGGGCCGTGACCTCCGCCGACAGGCGGAGAGCATTCCGGGCTGCATCCTCGCCAGCAGCCGTCTAACGTTGGAAAAGCTCCAACGCCTCCAGCAGGAACTGGTGGAGTTGCGCGAACAGCTGCAAGGCCCGTAATCCGGGCTTATGCCTGAACGCACCGCTCTTTAGTCCGAAATCTTCCGAAAATTATCTTGCGCACTAAATTAAATCGAACTAACTTCCACCTCACGCACTGCTTAGTGCACAAGATATTAACCAGCAAGACAATCGGAGACACCGCCATGCAAACTATCAAAGCCCTCTACACCGCCACCGCTACCGCCACCGGAGGCCGCGACGGCCGCGCCATTTCCTCGGACGGCATCCTCGACGTGAAACTGAGCACCCCGCGCGAACTGGGCGGCCAGGGCGGCGAAGCCACCAACCCGGAACAGCTGTTCGCCGCTGGCTACTCCGCCTGCTTCATCGGCGCCATCAAGTTCGTCGCCAGCCAGAGCAAGAAGCAGATCCCGGCGGATGCCTCGATCACCGGCAAGGTCGGCATCGGCCAGATCCCGGGCGGCTTCGGCCTGGAAGTGGAACTGAACATCAACCTGCCGGGCCTGGACCTGGCCGAAGCCGAGGACCTGGTTGCCAAGGCCCACCAGGTCTGCCCCTACTCCAACGCCACCCGCGGAAACATCGACGTACGCCTGAACGTGAGCGTCTGAGAAAGCCAGACGGCAGAAACGAAAAAGCCCGGCATCAGCCGGGCTTTTTCTTGTCTCGGTTCAGGCTCAGGCCTTGACGCGGGACTTGTACTCGCCAGTGCGGGTATCGATTTCGATCGAGTCGCCGATTTCGCAGAACGCGGAAACCTGCAGCTCGGCACCGTTCTTCAGGCGAGCGGTCTTCATCACTTTACCGGAGGTGTCGCCACGGACAGCCGGCTCGGTGTAGACGATTTCGCGAACGATGGTGGTCGGCAGTTCAACGGAGATCACTTTCTCGTTGTAGAACACCGCTTCGCAGACGTCGGTCATACCGTCTTCGATGAAGGTCAGCACGCCTTCCAGATCGTCTTTCTCGATCTCGTACTGGTTGAACTCGGTGTCCATGAAGACATACAGCGGGTCCGCGAAGTAGGAGTAGGTCACTTCCTTACGGTCGAGGATGATCGGCTCCAGCTTGTCGTCGGCCTTGAACACGGTCTCGGTGCCAGCACCGGTCAGCAGGTTCTTCAGCTTCATCTTGACGACCGCGGAGTTACGGCCGGATTTGTTGAACTCGGCCTTCTGGATGACCCAGGGGGCGCCATTGATGTTGGCAACCTGGCCAGCGCGGAACTCTTGTGCGGTTTTCATACGATTATCCGATTGGATTGGAGACAAAAAACAGGGGCCATATCATAGCCAATTTGTATAAAAACACACCAGCCCCGCCGCAAGATCGGTTTGTTCGGTCAGACGCCGCTGCCAATTTCCAATCCAGGCGGACCACTCCGGCAGCCGCTCCTCCAGCCTCCGCCAGGTCTCACCGACCTCGCCGCGCCCATTCCAGGCCAGCCAGAAATCGCTCAGCGCCTGCCGCAGCCCATCGTCCATACCCTCACCGAACAGCGCCAGGAAGGCCTCCAGCTTTTCCAGGTGAACGTCCTCGGCCTGCTGGTAGATGTGCCAGACGAAGGGGCGCCCTGCCCACTGCGCGCGGACGAAGGAGTCTTCGCCACGCACCGCGTTGATGTCGCAACTCCACAGCAACGGGTCGTAGTCCTCCTGGCGGACGAACGGCAGCACCTGCACACGCAGCGCGCCGCGCTCGCAGCCCTGACCTACCCCCAGCGACTGCTGCGCCCAGCGCTGGACGTCGGCCAGCACCCGACCTTCGGGCACCAGCAACAGGGTTGGCGTCACGCCCCCGGCCAGGGCGTCCAGCCAGCCGGCGAGTCCGGGATTTTCATAGGCGAACAGGGAAATGCGCCGCTCCCCATGGCGCACTTGCACACCGAGGCTTTCGAGGAAACGAACTCCGCTGGCGGGATCGGCCTGGAAGGTGTCCCGACGCCGAATCAGATCGCCCTCGCGCAGCAGTCCGCCGGTGGAGGGTGTGAAGCCGGGGAAATAGAAGTACTTCTGCAGGCCGTTGGGCTGCATCGACGGCAATCCATGGCAGGACTCCACCCAGGGCTCGGCACTGAGGTATTCGAGGTTCAGCCACAACGATGGCTTCGGCCGCCGGGTCATTGCTTCTATATAGGCAGGCGGCATCGAGCAGGCGAAGGCTTCGATCACCACATCCGCCGCGTCGGTGTCCTGCCAGACTTCCGGCCAATGCCGAACGTCTACGCCGGACTGCTGTTGCGATGGCGCCTGCGCGTCGGCCTGGGGACAGATGCGCACGAACGCAGCCAGGTCATCCACCCACAGGCGCACCGCTTGCCCATGTTCGGTCGCCAACTGGCGAGCCAGACGCCAGGTAACGCCGATGTCGCCATAGTTGTCGACTACGCTGCAGAAGATGTCCCAACTCGCCATACGCTTACGCCCAGCCTCATAGAAGGCGCCAGTGTAGCCGTGATCCGGCCTTTTCTCCTTAAGCCGATGAATCCGTTGAAAAAAACATTTGCGTTTGGGAAAACCTTTGAGTAAAGTGCGCGCCTCGACAGACACAGCGCTGTCGAGAAATCTGGTGAGGTGTCCGAGCGGTTGAAGGAGCACGCCTGGAAAGTGTGTATACGAGAAATCGTATCGAGGGTTCGAATCCCTCCCTCACCGCCAGATCATGAAAGAAGCCCGGCTAAGCAATTAGCCGGGCTTTTTTCGTTATGCGTTAACACTTTCTCCACGTCTTGCAAGTTGCCACTAGTTGGTCAACTGTACGACGCTTAAACAGTTGTTCGAGCATTGTCGACAGTCATCCGACAGTCCGACACCCCATCAGCGGAGAGGGACTACCCTCCCGCCTGACACCCATTGGAAACACTCCTTTGCCAAATTGGACAGTTTTTGCCCAATTCCGCCTCGGGCAACTGCAAATACCGGCCTAACATGAAAAAAAAGTGCCGTACTTGCGTCCGGTCAGTTTACTTACTACAAGTAATGGGTACTATGTAGTCCGGCTAATTTCCCAGTCGTGGGAGATTGCTTTTAATGGAAATGTCCACCTTAAGGGGAACACGATGAACAACGTTCTGAAATTCTCTGCTCTGGCTCTGGCTGCTGTTCTGGCCACCGGTTGCAGCAGCCACTCGAAAGAAACCGAAGCTCGTCTGACTGCTACTGAAGACGCTGCTGCTCGCGCTCAAGCCCGTGCTGACGAAGCCTATCGCAAGGCTGACGAAGCTCTGGCCGCCGCTCAGAAAGCCCAGCAGACCGCTGACGAGGCTAACGAGCGCGCTCTGCGCATGCTGGACAAAGCCAGCCGCAAGTAATAGATCTTCGGATCTGTTAAAAAACCGACCCTTCGGGGTCGGTTTTTTTATGCCCGCAGAAAGCGCGCACAAGAAAAAGCCCGCTCGAAGCGGGCTCTTTCGAAGCAGTACGAGTTACTGCAACTGCATGGCGTCCTGATCGACCGTAGCGGCAACCGGCGCATCCTGCTGCGCTTGCGGCTGGGCAATGGCGACTGGCAGACCATCTTCGGCAGCCACGACTTCACGCACTATGTTCCAGTCCATCTGCATCTGGCTGGCGATGTCTTCGCGCTTGAGCAGCGCATTGATCACCGCAGTGTGCTTGTCGACCACCGACGGATTGCCGTTGTCGTCGATCGGCGCATGGGCTTCGAGATAGATCTTGCCTTCGCTGCGACCGAACTTGTACGGCTCGTTGATGATGCGCACCTTGGTGCCCACCGGAATCATCGAGAACAGCTGGGTCACGTCCCAGTTGTACATGCGGAAGCAGCCGTGGCTGGTGCGGGTACCGATACCGAATTTCTTGTTCGAACCGTGGATCAGGTAGCCGTGGAAGCCCAGGCTCATCTTGTACGGACCCAGCGGGTTATCCGGACCTGCCGGAACCACGGCTGGCAACGGGTCGCCATCGGCGGCGTGCTCGGCGCGGATCGAGGCCGGCGGATACCAGGCCGGGTCCTTGGTCTTGGCGATAACAGTAGTGCTGCCAACCGGCGAACCCCAGCCCTCACGACCGATGCCCAGGGCATAGGTGTAGACGACGCCCTTGTCCTTGGGGAAGTAGTACAGGCGGTATTCGGCCAGGTTGATCACCACGCCTTCGCGCGGTCCCGGCGGGAGGATGAAGCGGGTCGGAATGATCACTTCGGTGCCCACGCCCGGCAGCCAGGCATCGACGCCCGGGTTGGCGGCGAGCATCTCGGAGTAGCCGAGGCCATATTTCTCGCCGAGGTCGGCGAAGGTGTCTTCGTACTTGGCCTTGATCACCTGGACCTGACCGACGATATCGTCGCCCGGTGCCGGCAGTGGCAATTCAATGGCGGAAACGGGGGCCGAGAGCAACGCGGCTAAGGACAGCGAGCAGGCGGCAATGACGCGCGACAACATCCGAGAATCCTTGACATGGGCAATGGGCAAAGGGTGATCAGTTTACCACTGCGAACCGCGTCACTGGGAGATATCAGACGAGCCAGGAGGCCCGCGCGCCGCGCTTTTCCTGTTCCAGTTGTTTCAGGCAGGCGCTGCACACGCGGCGGTCGCGCAGCAGCGGCTTCTCAAGCCCGCGCCAGAGCGGCTGGGCCGGCAGCAGGCTACCGCAGAGCGTGCGGTCGGCCGGCGTTCCCAGCTCCAGTTGGCGTGCGACAAGGTGCACCCGGACCTCGCGGCAGGCGAACAGATCCAGCTGCTCATCGGGTTCGATCAGCTGGTAGGCGAAGTGAGTCCAGGCGGGGCGCGGCATAGGGGCTCCAGAAGGGTGCGCAAACATAGCCGAAAGGCCGTTCGCGGGGAAGCCTTGATACAGCGGAATTCAGAGTAGCGGCTTGAGCGCCGGCCACATATTGTCGAGCAGTTTAGGCTGCGCAGCGATGGCCGGGTGAATTCCGTCCGCCTGCATCATTCCCGGCACCCCGCCGACACCCTCGAGGAAGAATGGCACCAGCGTGATGTTCTGCTCCTGGGCGACCGTCTCGAACACCTTGGAGAAGGCATCGGTATAACGCTGTCCGTAGTTCGGCGGCAGCTTCATGCCCAGCAGCACCACCTTGGCACCCGCCTTCTGCGACTGCTGAACCATGCCGCTAAGATTCTGTTGCAATTGTGCCGGCGCCATTCCGCGCAGCCCGTCATTGCCGCCCAACTCGATCACCACCAGCGTCGGCTTCTGCTCCGAAAGCAGCGCCGGCAGGCGCGCGAGGCCTCCCGCACTGGTGTCGCCGCTGATCGATGCATTGACCACCTTGTAGCCGAACCCCTGCTCCTTCAAGCGCTTGTCCAGCAGGCTCACCCACCCCTGGCTGGTATCCAGCCCCAAACCGGCGCTGATACTATCGCCGACGACCAACAGCGTCTGCGCCGCGGCCTGCTGCGCAATCAGAAGCAACGCCAGGCAGCCGCCCATTAGCCATGCACGCATCGGATTCTCCATGAGCGAACGCATTCTCACCGCGCGGAACCTTAGCAAGGTTGTTTCCAGCGCGGAAGGCAAGCTGACGATCCTCCACGACCTCTCCCTCGACCTCTCCCGCGGCGACAGCCTGGCCATCGTCGGCAGCTCGGGTTCCGGCAAATCCACTCTCCTGGGCCTGCTCGCCGGGCTCGACCTGCCGTCCGACGGCGACATCGTCCTGCTCGGCCATGCGCTGGGCAGTCTGGACGAGGATCAGCGCGCACGCGTCCGCGCCGCCCATGTCGGCTTCGTATTCCAGTCGTTCCAGTTGCTCGACAGCCTCACCGCCCTGGAGAACGTGATGCTGCCGCTGGAGCTCGATGGCCGCGCGGACGCCCGCCAACGCGGCCGCGAGCTGCTAGAGCGCGTCGGTCTCGGCCAGCGCCTGACCCACTACCCGCGCCAGCTCTCCGGTGGCGAGCAACAGCGGGTCGCCATCGCCCGCGCCTTCGCCGCCGAGCCGGACGTACTGTTCGCCGACGAACCCACCGGCAACCTCGACACCCACACCGGCGAGCGGATCAGCGACCTGCTGTTCGAACTCAACCGCGAACGCGGCACCACCCTGGTGCTGGTGACCCACGACGAACGCCTGGCCCACCGCTGCCAGCGCCTGATCCGCCTGGAAAGCGGCCACCTGATCGATCACGTCGAACCCTGACGGACGAGAGCCGATGAAGCCACTGTCGCTGCCGAACCTGTTCCGCCTGTCCCTGCGCCAGCTGTGGCGCGAAGGCCGCACAGGCGAATTGCGGGTACTGTTCTTCGCCCTGCTGATTGCGGTCGCGGCCAGCTCCGCCATCGGTTATTTCAGTGCCCGACTCAACGGCGCCATGCTGGTGCGCGCCGCCGAATTCCTCGGCGCCGACCTGGTGCTCAGCGGCACCCAACCCGCCACCGGCGAACAGATCGACAGCGGCCTCAAGCTCGGCCTGCAGCATGCGCGCAGTGTCGAGTTTTCCAGCGTGGTGGCCACCGACCAGGGCATCCAGCTCAGCAGCGTCAAGGCGGTGGGTGACAGCTACCCCTTGCGTGGCGAGCTCAAGAGCGCGCCCGAACCGCTGCAGCCCGAAGTTGAAGGCGGACGGCCGCAGCCGGGGGAAATCTGGGTCGAATCGCGCCTGCTGGCGAGCCTTGAACTGAAGATCGGCGACAGCGTCGACATCGGTCGCAAGCCCCTGCGCATCGCTCGCGTGCTGACCTACGAGCCCGACCGCGCCGGCGACTTCTACAGCCTGACGCCACGGGTACTGATGAACCTGCAGGACCTGGACGCCACCGGCGTCGTCCAGCCCGGCAGCCGCGTGCGCTACCGTGACCTCTGGGGCGGCCCGCCTGAAGCTCTGCAGGCTTATAGAAAGGCAACGCAGGCTGGCCTCGCCGCCAACCAGCAACTGCAGGACGCCCACCACGGCAACCGGCAGATCGGCGACGCCCTCGGCCGCGCCGAACGCTACCTGAACCTCGCCAGCCTCGCCGCCGTGCTGCTCGCCGGCGTCGCCGTGGCGCTCTCGGCCAACCGCTTCGCCACCCGCCGCTTCGACGCCAGCGCCCTGCTGCGCTGCCTCGGCCTGTCGCGCCGGGAAGCCCTGCTTCTATATGGAACGCAATTGCTCGCCCTGGGATTGGTTGCCAGCCTCTGCGGCGCCCTCCTCGGCTGGCTCGCCCAGATGGGTCTGATGCACCTGCTGGGCAACCTGCTTCCGCCGCAGATTCCCGGGGCCGGGTTAGCCCCCGCGCTGGCGGGCATGGCGACCGGCCTGGTCGCGCTCGCCGGCTTCGCCCTGCCGCCGCTGGCCGCCCTCGGCCGCGTGCCGCCACTGCGGGTACTGCGCAGCGACCTGCTGCCAGTGCCGATGCGCACCTGGATGGCCTATGCCTGCGCGCTGATCGCCCTGGGCCTGATCATGTGGCGCCTGAGCCTGGACCTGAAACTCACCCTCGCCCTGCTCGGCGGCGGCGCTATCGCCGCGGTGATCCTCGGCTTCATCCTGCTGCTCGCCCTGCGCGGCCTGCGCAGCGCGCTGCAAGGCGCCAGCCTGCCCTGGCGCCTCGGCGTCGGCCAACTGCTGCGCTACCCACTGGCGGCCGCCGGCCAGAGCCTGGCCTTCGGCCTGATCCTGCTGGCCATGGCGCTCATCGCGCTGCTGCGCGGCGAGCTGCTGGACACCTGGCATTCGCAGTTGCCGGCGAACGCGCCGAATCACTTCGCGCTGAACATCCTCCCCGCCGAGAAGGACAGCTTCGAACAGCGGGTGAAGCAGCTCTCACCCAACGCCGAAGACCTCTATCCGATGGTGCCCGGCCGCCTGGTGGCGGTGAACGGCCAGCCGGTCCACGCGCTGAACGAAGACGTGCGCAGCGAGCGCGCCCTGCAACGCGACCTCGGGTTGACCTGGTCGGCACGCCTGCCCGCCGGCAACCAGGTCGTCGCCGGCCAGTGGTGGCAGGCTGGCGAAAAGAGCGCATTGCCTGGCGTTTCGGTGGAAGAAAAGCTCGCCAGCAACCTCAGCCTGAAAGTCGGCGACCGCCTGAGCTTCAGCGTCGCAGGCCAGACCCGCGAGGCACAGGTGCGCAGCCTGCGCTCGGTGAAGTGGGACAATTTCCAGCCCAACTTCTTCATGGTCTTCGAACCCGGCACCCTGACCGACCTGCCGGTGACCTACCTGACCAGCTTCTACCTGCCGGCCAGCCAGGAACGCGACCTGATCCAACTGGCGCGCGCCTTCCCGACTGTCACGCTGCTGCCGGTGGACGCACTGCTCGCGCAGCTGCGCAGCATCCTCGACCAGGTGACGCTGGCGGTGGAGTACGTGCTGGTGTTCGTCCTCGCCGCCGGCTTCGTGGTGCTCTTCGCCGGCCTGCAGGCCACCCTCGACGAACGCCTGCGCCAGGGTGCCCTGCTCCGTGCGCTGGGCGCGGAACGCCAGTTGCTGATGCGCACCCGGCGCAGCGAGTTCGCCCTGCTCGGCGCGGTCAGCGGGCTGCTGGCGGCGCTGGGCTGCGAGCTGATCAGCTACCTGCTCTACCGGCTGGTCTTCGACCTGCCGTGGAGCCCGCACCCCTGGTTGCTCGCGCTGCCCGTGCTGGGCGCGCTGCTGGTCGGCGGCGCCGGGCTGCTCGGCACCCGGCGGGCATTGAGCGTGAGCCCGTTGCGCCTGCTGCGCGAAGGCTGATCGGGTAGACTCCCGTCATCATCCCCGTCACCTCGGAAGCCATGAGCCGTTATCGCCCTCCCCGCCCCGCCGGTACCCCGCTGATCACCCCCGAAGGCGAAGCGCGCCTGCGTGCCGAGCTGCATGAACTGTGGAACGTGCGCCGCCCCCAGGTCACCCAGTCGGTGAGCGAAGCGGCGGCCCAGGGTGACCGCTCGGAGAACGCCGAGTACACCTACGGCAAGAAGATGCTGCGCGAGATCGACAGCCGTGTGCGCTTCCTGCGCAAGCGCCTGGAAAACTGCAAGGTGGTGAGTGAGCGCCCGGCCGACCCGAACAAGGTGTACTTCGGCGCCTGGGTCACGCTGGAGGACGAGGACGGCGAGCAGGCACGCTATCGCATCGTCGGCCCGGACGAACTCGACCTGCGCAACAACCACATCAGCATCGACTCGCCACTCGCCCGCGCCCTGGTGGGCAAGGAGCTGGACGCCGAGGTGATGGTACGCAGCCCGTCAGGCGAGAAGATGTGGTTCGTAATCGAGATCGAGTATCCCTGATTACAGGCGAGCACTGCCCGTACAGAGGCAGCCCCCGTAGGGCGTACAACCGTTCGCGGTTGTACGCCGATACACCCGGACTCCCAATTGGCGCGACGGTCGAGTTCGAAGCGCTGTGTGGCAAGACTCGAAAAAGGCTCAGAGCTGCTGCGGACGCCGGGTGATCAGCCCCTGGCGGGCGACACGGGTCAGTTCGCGAACGGTGGACTCCAGGTGCTCGGCGCTGGGCGCCTGGACCACGGCGAAGTCAAAGCTGTCGGAAGCAAAACGGGCGATGTCGGCGACGGTTTCGGCGAACTGGATCAGGAAGGTCCGCGAGCCATTCCAGCGCTTGGGCCAGCCATCGAGGTAACGGACGAGGGTGGGCTGGTGATTGCCGCCCAGGAGAATCTTCGGGTTGCGACGTACCAGGCCGGTAGTGATGGGAGCCAGGCGCACGTGCGGGTTGGGACAGGTCATGGTGTCATGTCTCCGCCTCTTGGGTCCTGCTGGACGCGGCGAGAGGCACACCGAAACCAGCGCTTTAGCGGTATTTCGATGTCGGCTTCGCCGCATCCGCGCCCCGCAAGTTGCTACTTAAATCGGCGCTGAGCGGCATCCTAGATAAGGCCCGGCGATACTGTCAAGGCGACTTCAGTCAAGGAATCCCACAATGAGCACACCCCCGCTTCGGCTGTTCTTCGCCCTGCCGTGCCCACCTGCGCTGGCGGAGGCGATCTGCACCTGGCGCGACGGCCTGCACCTGGACGGCCAGAACGTGGCGCAAGCCAACCTGCACCTGACCCTGGCCTTCCTCGGCGCCATCCCCCGTGGCCGCAAGGCGGAGCTGCTGGCCATCGGCGCGAGCCTGCCGCGGCGCGGTTTCACCCTGCAGCTGGACCACCTGGCGCGCTGGAAGAACGGCATCCTGCACCTCGCGCCAAGCGTGGTGCCCACTGAACTCCACGAGCTGGTGCAGACCCTGCGCGAAGCGCTGCAGGCCCACGCCTTCGAGGTCGAGCCGCGCCCCTTCCATCCGCACCTCACCCTGGCGCGCCACGCCCACAACCTGCCGGCCGCGCAGCCGTCCTTCGAGCTGCCGGCCCGCTCGATCACCCTGTACAGCTCGGAACACAGCCCGGCCGGCGTACGCTACCGCCCGCTCGGCGAATGGCCGCTAGACCACGCCTGACTGCGCGTAATCGAGGAAGCGGCGCAGCCCCGCCGTGGGGAACTTGTCGATATGCAGCGCGCGGAAGAAGGTACGGCGCAACGGTCCCAACGGATTGTCCAGTCGCACCAGTTCTCCCCGCGCCAACTCCGCCTGCACCACGCGCTCCGACAGGCAACCGATTCCCACTCCGCGACCGACCAGATGCTTGATCGCCTCGGCATTGCTGATCTCCAGGGGCGCGTTGACGCTGCCCAGGCGCGGCAGTACCTGCTGCTCGAACGTGACACGGGTGCCTGACCCGGCCTCGCGCAGCACCCAGCGCGCCGCCGCCAGGTCCTTGAGGGTGACCTGACGAGCCAGTGCCAGCGGGTGGTCCGGCGCGGCCACCAGCAACAGCTCATCGGCGGCCCAGGGCGTGAGCTGGATCTGCGGATGCTGGATCGGCGCTTCGATGAACGCGACATCCAGGCGGAACTCGGCCAGCGCTTCGATCACATCGCGACTGTTGGCCACCTGCAGTTGCAGGCGGCTTTCCGGCAGCTCGGCGAGAAAACCGGCCATCACCTGCGGCAGCAGATAGCCGCCAATGCTGCGGCTCGCCCCTAGGCTGAGCTGCACCGGCGCGGACTCGAACAGGTTCTCCAGTTCCTCCCCCTGGGCCAGCAGTGCGCAGGCCTTCGGGTAGAACACACGGCCGTTGTCGTTGAGCGCCAGGCGCTTGCCGCTGCGATCGAACAGGCGCGTCCCCAATGCGCGCTCCAGTTCCTGCAACGCCTGGCTCGCCGCTGACTGCGATAGCGCGATGCGCGCGGCCGCCTGGGTGACGTTGCCCAGCTCGGCGATGGCGGTGAAGGTCGCCAACTGGCGAAGGGTGATGCGCGGGCCCATATCGATAAAACCGGTCAACTCAATAAGAACAATCCGTTTTTACACTAAGCATGGGCGCGGCACCATGGTTTCACCTTACACAAGGAGCCATTCATGAACGCCCTTCGCCGCCTGCCCTACTTCCTGCCCGGCGCCCTGCTCTGCCTCGCCATCGCCTTCGGCTCGCGCCAACTGATGGAAATTCCCGCACTGCAACACCTGGGCCTCGGCAGCCTGACCCTGGCCATCCTGATCGGCCTGCTGGCGGGCAATCTCGGATTGGCCCGATTCGGCGGCATCCGTCCCGGCGTCGACCTGTCCCGCCAGCAGCTGCTGCGCCTGGGCGTGGTGCTCTACGGCCTGCGCCTGACCTTCCAGGACATCGCCGCCCTCGGCCCCGCCGCTCTGGTGATCGACGTGCTGATGGTCGCCAGCACCCTGGGCATGGCCTGGTGGATCGGCGAACGCTGGCTGAAGCTACCGCGTGAAAGCGCCCTGCTGATCGGCGCCGGCAGCGCCATCTGCGGCGCCGCGGCGGTCATGGCGAGCAGCCCGGTGCTCAAGGCGCGCGCCGAGCACACCGCCGTCGCGGTGGCCACCGTGGTGCTCTTCGGCACCCTGGCAATGCTGCTGCACCCGCTGATCTACGCGGCCCTGCCGAACCTGTTCGGCAGCGAGCAGGCATTCGGCGTGTTCACCGGTTCGACCATCCATGAAGTTGCCCAGGTGGTCGCCGCCGGGCGCGCCATGGACCCGGCCGCCGCCGATGCCGCGCTGATCAGCAAGATGCTGCGGGTACTGCTGCTGGCCCCGGCGCTGCTGATCCTAGGCCGCGTCGGCTGCGCCGAAGCCGCCGAGCCAGGCCAGCGCCGCAAGCTGCACATCCCCGGCTTCGCCGTGGGCTTTCTGCTGGTCACCGGGTTGCGTTCCCTGGGCTGGGTACCGGAAAGCTGGCTGGCGCCACTGCAACAGCTGGACGACGTGATGCTGGGCATGGCCATGGCCGCCCTGGGCCTGGCCACCCGCCTGGGCGACCTGCGTAAGGAAGGGCCGAAGCCGCTGCTGTTGGGTGCCGGGCTGTTCGTCTTCCTGCTGGTCGGCGGCGGCCTGATCAATGGTGGCGTGCAGTACCTCTTCCACTGATCCGGGTAGACAAAGAAAAAGGGCGGACACCTTGGGTGTCCGCCCTTTTCGTTTTCGCGACCGGTATCAGCTGGACAGCTTGCGGTCCAGGGAGAACGGGCCGGCGCCGCTGATCAGCAGCGCAACGCTGATCATGATCAGGGTGAAGGCGTATTCGAAGCCGTTCGCCTGGATGAAGAAACCGTTGGCCAGGTGCACGCTGAACACGGCAACCAGCATGGCGACGATCAGCGGGATGCTCGCCAGGCGCACCAGCAGGCCCAGAACCAGCGCCAGACCACCGAAGAACTCCGCGCTACCGGCCAGGGTGGCCATCAGATAGCCCGGGGTCACGCCGATGGATTCCAGCCACCCCGCCATGCCCTGCAGACCCGGACCGCCGAAGGCCCCAAAGAGTTTCTGCGAGCCGTGAGCCATGAAGGTCAGGCCGGTGGTGATGCGCAGGACAGCAAGACCAGCGCCAGCGTTGGTGGACATGATGGATTTGATCAGCGAGCTCATGGTGATTCCTTGTGCAGGGAAGAGTGGGCTGCAACCGTGGTTGCTTGGGGATCAATATAGCCAATTATTCCGATACAAAAAGCGTAAAATTGCGCTAATTGCTATCGAATTAATTAATCACTTCTTGATCGCTGCCACACTCTCTCGTGGCTCCAGGCCATCACGTTCACGCTGATAAGCAAGATAGTACTTGTTGATGCTGCTGACATAGTTCACTACGCCTATGCCCAGCTGTTCGGCCGCCACCCGCTCGACCTGGAAGAACCACTGGTTAGGGTTGAGCCCCTGGCGCTTGGCTTCCGCGCGCAGGCTCTGGATCCGCTCAGGCCCGGCGTTGTATGCCGCCAGCACGAAGGCCATGCGATCACGCTCGCTGATTCGCGGGCTGGAGAAGAAGCGTTTGCGCAGCATCGCCATGTAGCGGCTGGCGGCCTGCACGTTGTTCTCCTTCTGGTGCACGGTATCCACGCCCACGGAACGCGCTGCCGCCGGGGTGATCTGCATCAGGCCGGTTGCGCCGCCGGAGCCGCGCGCGCTGGCATCGAGGTTGGACTCCTTGAATGCCACCGCCGCCAGCGCAAGCCAGTCGACCTTGTTCTGTTCGCCGTAACGCTGCAAGGTCGGACGCACCGCCTCCAGGCGCTTGCGATCGGTAGCCACCAGCGGATTGCGCACCTGGTAGGCGCGGCGGTACAGGCGCTGGAAGGCGCTGTCCTGGTCTGCTGGCGCGCGGTAGCCCTTGAGGAAGCCGTTGACGCTGGCGCGCAGCATCGGCGCATCACGGCGCACGTACCAGGTCATGCTCTCGGTGTTGTCCAGCACCAGATGCCGGTCGATGCGCAGCTTAGTGAAGACCTTGGCCCAGCGCTCGGCGATGGGCTGCTCGACCACGGTGTAATTGAAGATGCCGGCCTGGACCATCTCCAGCACGTCTTCCACGGCCAGCGAGGAGTCGGTCCACTCCAGCACCATCGGCGCCATCCGCTTTTGTGCCAGGCGCTCGTTGACCCGCTGGATGGCGTCGCCCGCCGCGCTGCCGGCCGGCAGGGTGACGGTGCGGCCGGCAAGTTGCTCCAGGCGCACGAGGCGGCGGTTGCCCTGCTTGGTCACCAGCACCAGCGGCACGTCTTCCTTCCAAGGCAGGCTGGCGCTGACATTCTGTCCATCGCGGGCAAGCAGGACTTCGCCGGGCGCGACCAGGTCGCCCTCGCCGCGCTGCAGCGCGCCGAGCAGTTGATCCTTGGCCTTGGGAATGAATTGGATGGTGAGCGGCTTGCGGCCCTGGGCGGAGTCGTTCAGGTACTGCTCGAAGGCTCGCAGGCGGCGGTATTCGACGCCAATCGGTTCGCCCTTGATCTCACCGGAACTGTTGCGGCTTTGATTGACCAGGACACGGAGGACGCCACCGGAGCGGATGCTGGCGAGGTCATGGCGGCTGCCGCTGTCCTGCTCCCAGTTTTCCGGCTGGGTCGTCAGGCGCGCAGCCGCCGGCAGTGGCATCAAGGCCACCAGGCACAGCATCAGCAGCAACAGTCGCGTCATCCAGCTCTCCAGGGGGTTCGCACACGGCACCGGCCCGATCAGAGCGCGGCGTTGGCCGCAAGTTCCCGGCCGCCGAGGGCGCGCGAGGGTCTCACAGCAGGGGCCGGATGCCAACCCGAAATTCCGGAAGCACTTTCAGAAGTTGCTTCAACTATCTGTTTTTGAACGATTTTCAAGGAAAAACAGAGGTTCTGCTATGCTGCTCGCCCGAACCAAGGGAAGCACCATGCAACTGATCGACATCGGCGTCAACCTCACTCATCCGAGCTTTGCCGTGGAACGTGAAGCGGTACTCGCCCGCGCCATCGAGGCCGGCGTCGTGCAGATGGTGCTCACCGGCACCAGCCTGGGCGACAGCGAACAGGCCCTGGACCTGTGCCGGCAACTGGACGAAAACCAGCGTCTTTTCTGTACCGCGGGCGTCCATCCGCACGAGGCCAGCCACTGGGACAGCGGCAGCGCCAAGGTACTACGCGGCTTGTTGGCGGAGGACCGGGTACGCGCCGTCGGCGAGTGTGGGCTGGACTTCAACCGCGACTTTTCGCCACGCCCACTGCAGGAAAAGGCCTTCGAGGAACAACTCGCCCTGGCGGTGGAACTGCAACGCCCGGTATTCATCCACGAGCGCGACGCCGCCGAGCGCCTGCTGGCGATCCTCAAGGAGTTCCGCGACCAACTGCCCGCCGCCGTGGTGCACTGTTTCACCGGCGAGCGCCGCGCGCTCTACAGCTACCTCGACCTGGACCTGCACATAGGCATCACCGGCTGGATCTGCGACGAGCGCCGCGGCACCCATCTGCAGGAACTGGTGAAGGAAATCCCCGCAGGCCGCCTGATGCTGGAAAGCGATGCCCCCTACCTGCTGCCGCGCACGCTGCGGCCCAGGCCCAAGCACGGCCACAACGAGCCGGCCTACCTGCCCGAAGTGCTGGCCTGCGTGGCGCAGCATCGCGGCGAAAGCCCCGAGCAGGTTGCCGCTCACAGCACCGATTGCGCACGGCGATTCTTCAACTTGCCGCAGGTGTGAAGGCGTTCTCAAGATTGCCGCCCATCGGCCGTTAACCCGGGTGTAGAAGGCGGCTTGATCCCCATCAATGGCCAGCCTTCATCCTTTTCATGACAATGGCGGCGCCTTGCCACCATTCGACCGACAAGAAGACAATCATGGCCGCCTGGATCCGCGACATTTCCCTCAAATACAAATTCTGGGCCGTAAACGCGGTCGCTTTCGTCACCACCCTGCTGCTGGTGCTGTTCGCCATGCACCAGGAGCTCGATGCCCGCAACCAGCAGGCGCGCCAGGGCGCCGAAGCCCAGGCCCAGTTGCTCAAGAGCTGGCCGGCGAACACGCCGCTGCCGTCCTCATCCAACCTCGTCAGCTTTGCCACCGGCAGTGCGCCGCAGATCGCCGGCATCGACGGCTCCGTCCTCTCCCGCGCCAACGGCTGGGTCGATCTGCAGGGTGTCCAGAGCCGTACCGGCGCGCTGGCCGGTGCCTACGTGCAGGACATCGGCAATGGCCAGCGGGTCGCCGTACTGGCGCCGGGCGCTGACTTCTGGACTGTCTTCGAGGATCGCGCCCTGCCCTACGCCGGCGCCGTCCTGATCCTGATGCTCGCGCTGCTGGCCGCGTCGCAGTTGCTGATCCGCTTCATCCTCACGCACCTGCTGACCCTGCGCGATGTAATGCTGCACGTGGAAAAGAGCGGCGACCTCTCCGCACGCGTGCCGCTGGATAGCCGCGATGAGGTCGGGCAGATGGCCACCGCCTTCAATGCCATGCAGGGCGGCTACCAGCGCGTGGTCGGCACCGTGGCCCAGGCTGCCGGGCGTCTCGACGAAGGCGCGCGCAGCCTCGCCAACACCATGGGCCAGGTGCGCCAGGGCATGCTCGGCCAGCAGAGCGAGACCGACCAGGCCGCCACCGCCATCAACGAGATGTCCACGACTGTCCACCACATTGCCCAGCACGCCGCCGACACCCGCGACCAGTCGCAGGAGGCCGATCGCCTGGCGGGTAACGGCCAGCAGGTGGTCGGCCGTGTCGGCCAGTCCATCGCCGGGCTGTCCCAGGGCGTGCAGCAGACCGCCGAGATGATCCAGCAGCTGGCCCAGGACAGCCACAAGATCAGCAGCGTGGTCAGCGTGATCCACGGCATCGCCGAGCAGACCAACCTGCTCGCCCTCAACGCCGCCATCGAAGCGGCCCGCGCCGGGGAAATGGGCCGTGGCTTTGCCGTGGTGGCCGACGAAGTACGCAACCTGGCCAAGCGCGTGCAGGACTCCACCGACGAGATCACCCAGATGATCAACGCGCTGCAGTCCGGCACCCGTGACGCCGTGGAGTTCATGCAGGAGAGTTCGATCAAGGCCGACGGCTGCGTCGAGGAAGCCCGCGAAGCCGGGGAAGCCCTGGCCGCCATTGCCGCCGCCGTGGCGCAGATGCGCGAGAGCAATACGCAGATCGCCGTGGCCGCCGAACAGCAGAGCCAGGTCGCCGAGGAAATGACCCGTTCGGTGGTGGGCATCCGTGACGTCACCGAGCTCACCGTGCAGCAGACCGTGGACTCGGCCGGCACCAGCCATCAGTTGGCGGACCTCGCCGGCGAACTCAGCCGCGCGATCCGTCAGTTGCGCCTGTAATCCCTATCGGGCGCATAGCCTGCGCCGATTGGCTGCCCTTCCCAGCCAGGACCTAGACTTCTGTCAGATGCCCGCCGCCTGCGGCGGGCCTGTCTTCGCACAGGAGTCCATCCATGGCCAAACGTCATCCCAACCTGCTCGCCTGGCAATGGCAGGGCTACGCTGCCAACCACCGCAACGCCACCAATCTGGCGCTGCACATCCTCGCCGTCCCGCTATTCCTACTCGCCGCCGTGATCCTGGTCAGCGGCCTGCTGCGCCTGCACCTCAGCGGAGTCGCCCTGGGAGTGATCGGCATCATCGCCTCGCTGGCGATCCAGGGCCGCGGCCACAAGCTGGAAGAACAACCGCCGGAGCCCTTCGCGGACCGCCAGGACGCCATTGGCCGGCTGCTCGCCGAACAATTCATCACCTTCCCCCGTTTCGTGCTCAGCGGCGCCTGGTGGCGCGCCTGGAAAAATCGCAAGCGCTGACGAAGGTGTGGCATTTCGGCCATTCAAGTCATAGGGGTATTCGCCGATATAATCGTCGGAATTACGTCACGAGCGGTCGAGATGTCGGTTTTTCGTCATTTTTTTGGCTTTTTTGCCTGCCTGTTTATTGGCAGCCAGGTGGCGGCGAGCCCGTCCACCTCCAGGCCTGTCGAGCGCGACATCCTCTCGCTGGAGATCGCCGGCCGCCCCGAGGCGGCCCGGCGCCTGTCCCTGTCGGCACTGGAGCGCCTTCCCCAGCAGACCTACGCCGCCATGCTTCCCGCGGAAAAGCGCATCTCCCGCTGGCAAGGCGTCCCGCTCAGCCAACTGTTCGATGCCGCTCGGTTGGGCGAATCGAAACACCTGCGCGTCGATGCCCTGAATGACTACTCCGCGCTGATCCCGCTGAGCGACCTGAGCGCCTACCAGCCGATCCTCGCCTATCGCCGCGACGACCGGTACATCGGCATCAGCGATCGCGGCCCCTTGTTCATCATCTATCCGCTGGTGAGCCATCCCGAGTTGCGCACCCAGCTCTACTTCAACCGGACCGTCTGGCAAGTCAGCCGCATTACCCTGGAGTGATCGTCTTGCCCCCTCAGCCTCCCGGGCGTCGCTGGCGCCGCCTGACCTTCATCGCTCTCTGCGGCCTGATTGCCGCCCTCACCCTGGCTGCCTGCGCCGCCCTGCTGCTGGTCAACCAGCATGCCCGCCGGCTGGCGCACCCCAATGCCCACAGCGAGCTATGGCAGGCCTATCAGTTGCGCGCCGAGCTGGAGCGCTCGCTGGATACCGCCCAGGCTGTGCTGGAGGATCGTGAAGACAGCGATGCCCTGGCCACCCGCATCGAGGTAATGGTCAGCCTGCTGACGCCACTGCGCACGACCCGGGTGTTCCATCACCTCGCCGAGCCGCGTCCGGAAGTCGACGAAACACTGGGGCGACTCGAGCGGCTCAGCGCGGACTGGGCCCGGCGCGCGCCCTGGGGGCAGCCCGCAACGGCACGGGACATCGCGCGGGAAATGCAGGCCCAGCTGCCAGCACTGCTCAAGCCCGCCCACGACCTCATCGTCGCCACCCACATTGCCCTGACCAACCAGCTCGATGAAGAACGCCAGGACCTGCAACACGCCTTCACGCTGCTCACCGGGGTACTGGTCGGCCTGGGCCTGTGCTGTCTAGTGCTGACCTGGCGGACGGTCACCCATTCGCGACGCAGGCTGCTGCTCACGCAACGCCTCAACGACCTCAACCAGTCCCTGGAGAAGCGCGTGGAGCAACGCACCCAGGAACTGAGCGAACGCAAGGCGTTGCTGCGCTACATCCTCGACACCAGCCCCAGCGACGTGGCGCTGCTCAACGACCATGACGGCCACGCCCATTACGTCAGCCCGGGCCTGCTGCAGCGCACCGGCACGGACGACGAAAGCTTCAACCTCACCCGCCTGTTCGACGACCCCGATGAAGAAAGCCGCTTCCGCCGGGCGCTCGGCCAGTTCGGCCAACTGGATGGCTGGGAAACCCGGCTGGCCGGCAATCCGCCGTACTGGGCGGTGGTCTGGGCGCGGCAACTGGACATCGAGGGGCAGCCCGCCTCACTGGTCTGGAGCTTCGACATCCAGCAGCGCAAGGCACTGGAGCAGGAGCTGCGCCTGCTCGCCAGCACCGACCCGCTGACCGGCCTGCAGAACCGCCACGCCTTCGTCAAACGTGGCGTCACCCTGCTCAAGAGCGCACAGCGCTATCGGCGCCAGTGCTCGGCGCTGATGCTCGACATCGATCATTTCAAGCGGATCAACGACACCTACGGCCATGGCTTCGGCGACGCGGTGCTCAAGGCCGTGGCCGGGGAGCTGAGCCAGGGCCTGCGAGAAATCGACCTGCTTGGCCGGCTGGGTGGCGAGGAGTTCGCCGCGATCCTCCCGGAAACCGATCCGCAGCAGGCGCTCCTGGTCGCCGAACGGCTGCGCAATGCCGTGCAGATGCTGTCCTTCACCTGCGAGAACGGCAGCCGTCTGCGCCTGACCCTGAGCATCGGCGTGGCCGAGTGCCTGCCCGGCGAGGTGCGCCTGGAAAGCCTGCTGGCCCGCGCCGACCGCGCCCTCTACCGGGCCAAGGACGCCGGCCGCAATCGCACGGAGCTGGCGTCGAGCTAGCCGAAGATGGTCGCCGTCTGCCGGCTGATCGCCAGCAGCCGACCGTCGGGCGCCCAGCAGTGCGCAGCAATGTGCCCGTAGCCGTCACGCGCATGCTCGATGGTCGCCCGGTACTGGCACCAGCCGTCGACCGGCATCTGCGGCTGCGGCTGGATGAACTCGACGGTCCAGGTCAGCGAACTGGACGGCGCCGGGCTCTTCAGGTGCGGCAGCGTCGCCGGCGGCCAGGCGTCGATCAGCGCCAGCAGGTGCGAAACCTCCAGCGACGCATCCGCCACACCGTCACCGCGAAAACGCATCCAGCCGCCCATTTCGACCTCGCGACTGGAGGAGAACGGCATGTGCCCGCGTGCCCAACGCATCGCGATGTGCTGGGTGAACGCCGGCATCAGCTTGCGAATGAACGGCAGCTCCTGGCAGTGCTCCGGCTCGCGGAACCCCGGCGGCGGAAGGTTCTCCACCTCGACGCTGGAACTACGCGATTCGCCGAAGCTGCCCTGCACCAATGCCACCACCTGGCCGTTCTGTACCGCGCGGCAGAACACCTGGCTCACCGACTTGCCCTCGCGCAGCGCCTCGGCCTCGAAGCTCACCGGCATTTCCACTTCGACCGGGCCGACGAAGGTAATCGCCAGCGAGCGGACCGGCCGCCCCTCCTGGGTCACCGCACGCATGGCCTCGTAAGCCGCCGCGGCCACCAGCCCGCCAAAGCTCGCCCGCCCCTGCGCCCAGCTCGTCGGGATGACCACGGAGCGCGGCGCGGCACGTACCGCCTGAAGCATTTCGGTGAAGGTCATGGATCGCTTCCATTCTGGGATTCGGCAGCGATCTTAGGCCGGCAGCCGGCGCGAGAACACCATCCAAAGCGTTGTTCGCTCCGGAGGAAATGGCGCGTCATCAACGCCCTCTATGCTGTCAGCCAAGCGCTTTCTGCAGGGCGTCCAGGCTCTCGTCAGCCTCGCGCTCGGCAAGATCGTGGCGGGCGTTCCAGTGCGGCTGCAGCGGCATCAGGTCCAGCTCCCGCTCGCTGCGGATCAGCCACTGTTCATAGTCGTGCCATTCGCCCAGGGCCGTCTGCGCGTCCTTCAGCGGGGCGAGCAGGCGCTGCGGCACCGCCGACTCCTTCGGATAGGCCTCCAACGAATAGCGTACCCGCTTGATCAGCAGGCGCATGCGGTGACGGTCGTGCGCCGGGTCCTTCAGGGCCAGGCGCAGCTTCTGCCATTCCTTGCCCAGGCGCTTGCGCACCTTGCCGTGCAAGCCACCCAGCACAGCGTGACGCTCCGCCGTGCGCCACAGCTGCGGCCAGCCGTCCAGGCGCATCAGCAGCCGCTCCCACTGGGGGCTCGCCAGCAGCGCGATGTAGCCCGAGAGCAAGGCCGGGCGGCGCAGGGCCGCCGCCCGCTCGTAGCCTTCCGCCTCCAGCACCGGCAACAGCACCTCGAGGTCGCGCAGCGGTCCGCTCAGTCGGCCCACTTCGCCCAGCGACTCTTCCAGCTCATCGATGCCCGGCATGCCGCGCACCGGGTGCAGCAGACTGCGCAAGCGGCGTACGGCGATGCGCAGATCATGCAGGGCTTCGGGGTCGGAACCGGCGCTCAGGCGGGCGGAAGCGGAGAACAGCGCCACCTCCTGCTCGATCAGATGGGTCACCAGATAGTCGCTGAAGGAGGACACGGCAGGCTCCGCACGGTGGGCTGAGTTATCAGGTTAGTTGGCATGCAGCCGCCAGCAAGTGACCAGCGTCATGCCTCATGGATGCCGCCGCCAGCGCCACGGCAGTTCCCGCCGCAGCCGCGCCAGATGCGCGCGCAATACCGCGGGGTCGGCGGCGGCGCCGCCATAACGCTGCGCCTCGAACGCCTGGCTGTAGGCGCGAATCGTCTCGGCCTGCGCCGGCAGCGCGAGCATGGCGCGACCGCTGAACTCACGGTGCCCCTCCCCCGCATCGCGGCGCAGTCCATGGGGCGTGAGCAACTGTTCGAAGCGCTCGAAGCTGCGCAACTGGATATCCCGCTGGCGCCGCCAGGGCTTGAACAGCCACAGCGCCAGGGCCGCGAGCAGCAGCGCTCCGCCGCCGACCGTGAGCAACGCCAGCCAGGGACTGTTGGGCGAACCGAACCAGCGGCGGAGCAGTTCGCCCTGCTGGTCGCCCTGGTAGCCCAGCACCCAGCGCTGCCAGCCGTAGTTGATCTGGTCCCAGCTCAGGCGCAGCTCGTTGAGCAGACTGAAGCCCCGGTAACGCAGCGGCGAGAACGGATCGCCGGAGAGGAAGCTGCCCTCGCGGCTCATCGCCTGTTCCAGCCCCAGCTCGATGCGCTCGGGCGAAACCGCCCCGGTAGGGTCGACCCGCGTCCAGCCGCTGCCCGCCTGCCAGTACTCCACCCAGGCATGGGCATCGAACTGGTGCACCAGCAGGTAGTTGCCGGCGGGGTTCAGCTCGCCGCCCTGGTAGCCCGTCACCACCCGCGCGGGAATCCCCGCCGCGCGCAATACGAAAGTCATGGCGCCGGCAAAGTGCTCGCAGAAGCCGGCACGGGTATCGAAGAGGAAGCCGTCGATGCGCTCCGGCCCGGTCGCCGGCGGCTTGAGCGTGTAGGCAAAAGGCTGCTCGCGGAAATGCCGCAGCATCGCCTGTGCCAGTTCGCGGGATTGCGGGTAGCGCTCGCGCAGCTCGTGCGCCCAGGCCCGTGCGCGCGGATTGCCTTCGGCCGGGAGGCTCAGGTTGAGGCGCAGGGCGCGACGGTTGTCGTTGGGTTCGAGCAGCGCGCGAGGCCAGGACAGCGCGTTGTAGAGCAGGCTCTGGCGCACCGGGGATCGACGTTCGAGGCGGAAGTCGCTCATCAATTGGGCGTCGCTCGCGCCGTTCTCGGCCACGTCGAGCACGAACAGCCATGGATGGTCGCTCGGCTCCATCACCACCTGATACTCCAGGGCCACGCCCTGCCGCAGCCACTGCGGCGCCGGCGCATCGCGGCGCTGGCCGGCCTGGGTCCAGCGCTGGCCGTCGAAGTTCTCCAGGGTCAGCGCGCGCCAATACAGCTGCGCGCGCGGCGGCGGCTCGCCCTTGAAGCTGACGCGGAAGGCCAGCTCGGGGGACTGGCTGAGCTCCACCATGTCCCCTGGCATCATCGAATCGCTCAGCCCGGTGGTGGCCCTGCCGCCCGGCATCGGCAGCGACCACAGCGGCCCCAGGCGCGGGAACAGCATGAACAGCAGGAGCATCAGCGGCAGCGCCTGCAACAGCAGGCCACCGGCCAGGCGCAGGGTCGATCCGGGACGGGCGGCGAAGTTGCTCTGCTGCAGGCCGATCAGCGCCGCCAGCAGCGCGATCACCGGCAGCAGGCTAAAGGCGGCGGCGAGGATGTCGTCCTGGAACAGGTAGCTGGTCACCACCGCGAAGAATCCCAGCAGGATCAGCACCCAGGCATCGCGCCGGGTCTTGAGCTCCACCAGCTTGATGATGAACGCGGCGATCAGCAGCACCACGCCGGCATCCAGGCCGATCAGCGAGCCACGCGAGAACCACACGCCAAGCCCGGCGGCGCCGACCAGCGCCAGCTTGGCCAGGCCGCTGGGGTAGTTGGCGCGCATGCGGAACACCTGGACGCGCCAGAACGCGCAGCCCAGCCAGAGGCCGACGATCCACAGCGGCAGGTGCTCCAGGTGCGGGATGATCACCACCGCCTGGGCCACCAGCAGCCAGGTCAGCGCGACCCGGGGAATGGGCTGCGCCGCGTTCATGGGCGCTCCCCGAACAGCGCGAGCGCGCGCAGGCAGGCCTCACGGTGGGCGTCACCGGTCGCCACCGGCAATTGCACGCCGGGCAGGCGCAGGCCGAACGGCTGCTGGCGCAACGACAGTTGCAGCACCCAATAACACAGCCGCGACAGGCGGCCTTCGATGTCGCCGCCGAGCAGCGTGAAGTCCAGCCACAGATTGCGCCCGGCCAGCGCGGAGAAGTCCTTCACCAGCAGGCCCTGGCCACGGGAGTAGGCCTTCCAGTGCAGGCGCCGGCGCGAGTCGCCGGGCTGGTAGGGGCGCAGCCCCTGAAAGTCATCGACACCCTGGCCGCTGGGGCGCACGCCTTCTTCCTCGTCGGCCGCCGCGCCGCTCTCCAGCGGCAGGTCGCTGGCGAGCGGGTGCGGATACACCAGGCCCGCCTGGTCCAGGTCGAGCCAGCTCCAGGCCACCAGCAGGCCGAGCGGGAAACGGCTCTCCACCCGCAACCGACCGGGACGCAGCCAGCCGCGCCGTTGTGCCGCCACATCCAGCCGCAGTTCCTCGGCGCCCTCGGCCGGCACATCGGCAAAATGCAATTGCTCCGCCGTCCAGCCGATGGCGATGGCCTGGCGCGCGCGCCCTTCCGCATCCAGCCGAACCCGGAAGCCCACCTGCTCGCCGACGAATACCGGCGTCGCGCCCAGCGCGGTCAGGCGCAGGCCGCCCAGGTTCCGGTAGGTGTGCAGGATGGCGACGATGAACAGCGACAGCAGCAGGAAGGTCAGCCCGTACGCCAGGCTGTTCTGGTAGTTGATCGCCGTCAGCAGCATCAGCGTCAGCGCAACGCCGAACGCCGCGCCCTGGCGGGTGGGGATGATGAAGATGCGCCGCTGGTTGAGTTGCAGCGACGGCGATGGCGGAATCCGCCGGGCAATCCAGCTCTGCCACAGCGGCCTGACCTTGACCAGCATGGCGAGCCCTCAGAGCGCCGGAACTTCGCGCAGCAACCACTGCACCAGCGCGCCGCCACCGTGGCCAGTGGGGTCGGCCTGATCGCGCAACCGGTGACCGGCCACCGATGGCAGCACCGCCTGCACATCCTCGGGAATCGCATAATCGCGGCCGGCGAGCAGCGCCCAGGCGCGCGCGGCGGCGAGCAGCCCGAGGCTGCCGCGCGGCGACAGGCCGAGGGCGAACGCCGGCTGGCTGCGGGTGGCCTCGACCAGGCGCAGCACGTAATCCACCAGCGCATCGCTGGCGCGCACCTCCAGCACCTCGCCCTGCAACGCCAGCAGCTCCTTCGGGTCGAGCATGGGTTCCAGGCGCGGCAGCAGGTCACGACGCGCTTCGCCCAGCAGCAACGCCTTCTCCGCCGCGCGGCCGGGGTAGCCCAGCGACAGGCGCATGAGGAAGCGGTCCAACTGGGATTCCGGCAGTGCGAAGGTGCCGCCCTGGGTCACCGGGTTCTGCGTGGCAATGACGAAGAACGGCTCGGGCAGCGGACGGGTCGCGCCCTCGATGGTCACCTGGCCCTCCTCCATCGCTTCGAGCAGCGCACTCTGGCTCTTGGGCGTAGCACGGTTGATCTCGTCGGCCAGCACCAGTTCGGCGAAGATCGGCCCCGGATGAAAGACGAACTGCCCGGTGTCCCGGTTGAACACCGAGGTGCCCAGCACATCGCCGGGCAACAGGTCGGAGGTGAACTGGATACGCTGGAAACTCAGCCCCAGCACCCGCGCCAGGGCATGGCTCAAGGTGGTCTTGCCCATGCCGGGCAGGTCTTCGATGAGCAGGTGGCCACGGGCCAACAGACAGGTCAGCGCCAGCCGGACCTGAATCTCCTTGCCGAGCAGAACGTCATCCACTGCCTTCAGGCAATTCTCCAGCTTGGCGCGCATCCTGACCTCTCGCTCTAGGAAAACTCCGATCCTACTGGCACCACGCCAGCTGTCATAGGCCCGGACGCATCTCGTCCGCATTCCTGTGAAGCAGTCCGCCTGTGGAGCCGTCCACCTCCGAAGCAGCGGGTGCCTCCACTGACCCTAGCGTCCCAGCAGCCGCTCCACCAGCCAACTGGCCGCCGGCCCCGTCGGGCGCTGCCGCGACCAGATCACGTCAACCGCCACCCGGCGCGGCCAGCCGGCGACTTTCAGCTCGTGCATGCGCCCACCGGCGAAACGTCCCACCATCCAGCTGGGCAATTCGATCCAGCCAAAGCCCAGCACGGCCATATCCAGCAACAGCAGGTAGTTCGGCGCGCTCCAGCAGCGCCCGCCGAGCAGCGGCGCGGCGTCATCCAGGTAGGTGTTCAGGCGCAGCGCCCGGTACGCCAGCAAATCCCCCCGCTCTACCCGTTCGCGGCTGGCGAGCGGATGGTCGCGGCTGACGAACAGTCCGAATTCCGCTTGTTCGTTCAGGGTTGCCGAGCCGATGTCCGGCGGATATTCCCGCTGCGCGGCCAGCAACCCCAGGCTGGCGCGGCCCTGGACGACCAGGTCGAGCACGTCGCTGTGTTCGGCGATCAACCATTCGAATTCCAGGTCCGGGTAGCGCGCGTCGATCTCCGCCAACCGCGCCTCGAACTGCGCCGAGGGGTAGGTATCGGACATGGCCAGCGTCACCCGCGATTCCAGGCCGCCGGCGAGCTGCTGGGCGAGCTGGCCGAGACGGTCGTTGGCCATCAACACCTCTTCCACCCGACCGAGCAGCACGTGGCCAGCCTCGGTCAGCTGCGGCTGGCGGGAACTGCGGTCGAACAGCGTGAGGCCCAGGTCGATCTCCAGGCGAGCGATGGCTTCGCTGACGGTGGACTGGCTCTTGCCCAGCTTGCGCGCGGCGGCGCTGAAGGAACCAAGGCAGGCGGCCTCGGCGAAGGCTTGCAGGGATTCGGGGGAATATTGCATCGGTGGCGCCCTCTTCCATCGGTTTAACCGATGTTATCCAACTTATATCCAGCCGGTCGACCGATGATAATAGCGCCGGACCGACGGAGTCGGCCCTCTCGGCCTCCCCCTTATTGAGAGACGAGAGAATCGTTTACTGGAGAATCCCATGAGCCCGAACAAAACCCTTAAAGAGCGGCTGTTCCATGCCGTGCTTTTCGAACTGCTGGCGGTCGCCATCTGCGCGCCGGTCCTGGCCTGGCTGATGGATCGCCCCCTGGGCCACATGGGCGCCATGACCCTGATGTTCTCGGCCATCGCCACCCTGTGGAACATGCTGTTCAACGCCGGCTTCGACCGCGCCCAGCAGCGCATGGGCTTCACCCGCACCCTGCCGGTGCGCGTGCTGCACGCCTCGCTGTTCGAACTGGGGCTGATCTTCCTGCTGGTGCCGCTGGCCGCCTGGTGGCTGTCGGTGAGCCTGCTGGAGGCCTTCATCCTGGATATCGGCCTGATCCTGTTCTTCCTGCCCTACGCCATCGTCTTCAACTGGACCTATGACGTGGTGCGCGAGCGCTGGGTAGGCCGGACGGAAGTGGCACAGGCCAACGGCTGACTGCCGTTGTTGTAGGAGCGAGCTTGCTCGCGAACCGCCCAACACATCAGCCGCCGGGAAATCCGTTCGCGAGCAAGCTCGCTCCTACAGAAAAGAAAGAAGCCCGCATCAAGCGGGCTTTTTCGTGTCTGGCGACTTTACGGAGAAGGCACTCAGGCCAGGCTGGCGACGATGTCTTGCAGCGCCTTGGCCGGGTCGGCGGCCTGGCTGATCGGGCGGCCGATCACCAGGTAGTCGGAGCCGTTGTCCAGCGCCTGGCGCGGGGTGAGGATGCGGCGCTGGTCGTCCTGGGCGCTGCCGGCCGGACGGATGCCAGGGGTGACCAGTTGCAGCAACGGATGCGCGGCTTTCAGCGCCGGAGCTTCCTGGGCCGAGCAGACCAGGCCGTCCATGCCGGCCTTCTGCGCCAGGGCGGCCAGGCGCAGCACCTGCTCCTGGGGCTCGACGTCCAGACCGATGCCGGCCAGGTCCTCGCGCTCCATGCTGGTCAGCACGGTCACGCCGATCAGCAGCGGCTTGGGGCCATTGAAGGCTTCGAGGGTTTCACGGCAGGCACTCATCATGCGCAGGCCGCCGGAGCAATGCACGTTGACCATCCACACGCCCATTTCAGCGGCCGCGCGCACGGCCATCGCGGTGGTGTTGGGGATGTCGTGGAATTTCAGGTCGAGGAAGACTTCGAAGCCGCGGCTGTTGAGGGTCTCGACGATACCGGCGGCGCAGCTGGTGAACAGCTCCTTGCCCACCTTCACCCGGCACAGCTTCGGGTCGAGCTGGTCAGCCAGCGCCAGTGCGGCTTCGCGGGTGGGGAAATCCAGGGCGACGATGATCGGAGACTGGCAGGCGGACATGGGCTCTCTCGGAGGTTGCGAAAAAATCGGCGCGTATTGTCGCAGAAACGCGCCGACTTCCGTAGCCCGCCCGGCAGGATTGCTCCGGGTCTCAGGCGCTCAGGCGTTCGCGCAGGCGGCCGAGCATGCTGAGCAGGCCGCCGACCTTCTCCCACTCGCACTCTTCGCGCAGGTACTGCAGCACCTTGTGCGAATCGGCCCAGATCAGCAGGTCGTAATGGCGGCAGACTGCCCCCTGTGACAGCCGTCCCGGCCAACCCAATTTTCATCGGGGCTTCATTGCGGCGTAACAATGGACCCAGGGCCGCGTCTACTGCCTGGAGGGACGACCTCGATGGGAGTCAATGTGATGCCGATCCTGCTCGCCAGCCTGGCGCTGGCATTGCTCATGGGGTTCGCCATCCAGCGCGGCGGCACCTGCCTGGTCGCCGCCATCGAGGAAGCCCTGCAGCATCGGCGCTGGACTCGTTTCGCCGCATTGCTGGAGGCCACGCTGTGGGTCATGGCCGGGCTGATCGCCTTGCGCGCGCTCGGTCTTCTGCCGAACGTCCCCATGGGGTTCGACCTGCACTGGGGAGCCGTCACCGGTGGCGTGCTGCTGGGCGTGGGCGCACTGGTCAACGGCGGGTGCGTGTTCGGCACCGTCGCCCGGCTCGGCTCCGGCCAGTGGGCTTGGTTCGGCACGCCGCTGGGGTTCCTCGGCGGCTGCGTGCTCGCCCGCTATTGGGGTGCGACGGCGGCGGAAATGCCCATGGCCCTGCCCACCTGGCTGCAGAACCTGCCGCCCGCCCTGCCAGCGCTGGTGCTGTTGCCCCTGGCGCTGCGCGGCAGCTGGATAGTTCGCGGCGCATGGCGCACGGGCGTCGCGCCACGCTCCGCGCATCTGGCAACCCTGGTCATCGCATTGTGCTTCCTCGGGCTGTTCTGCGTGGTCGGCGCCTGGAGCTACACCGATGTGCTCAGCGAGCTGGCCAGCGGACGCTTCATGCACCTGGGCGTCCGCGGCCTGCTGCTCCCCGCGCTGTTCGCCGGCGCCCTGCTCGGCGGCTGGCTTTCCGGAAGCTGGCAGCATCGCTGGCCCCGCGCCACGGATCTTGCCCGCTGCCTGACCGGTGGCGCCCTGATGGGCACCGGCGCGAGTCTGGTGCCTGGCGGCAACGACAGCCTGATCCTGTTCGGCATGCCGCTGCTGTGGCCGAACGCCTGGCTGGCCTTCGTCTGCATGTGCCTGAGCATCCTGTTCACGCTCCGGCTGACGCAGTGGATGAAATAAGCCCCAGCCACAAAGACCTGCGCGAACCGCCCCGCCAGCGTATCGTTAGAGGCTACAAACACTGTCGGAGACGGGATCATGCCCTGGTATGCCTGGTTGATCATCGCCCTTGCCCTGGGCTCGATTGTCGGGGCGTTGCTGATGCTGCGCGATACGGCGAAGAAGCTTCCGCTCACCGAGGAGCAACTGCGCCGTATCCATGAACGCAACGCCGAAATGGACGCCAAGGACGCCGAAGACAAACGTTGAATGTTCTGCAAGTGGCTGACCGATCAGCCAAAAATTGACGTCAACGATGGCCAGCAGTAGTGGAAATTGCCTAGACTGCGCCTCCTGGATGGAGGAAAGAATGCTCAGGAAGCTCCTGCCGCTGGCACCCGCCGTGTTGTTGCTCTGCGGATTCGCACTGGGCTATGTCCAGCCGGTAGGGTTGCTGATCGGCGCCATCTACGTCGCCTGGACACTCTACGGCGAGCGTTTCATGCCTCGCCTGCTCTGGTGGCTGCCATGCCTGGTGATCAGCGTCGCGCTGGCCGCGCACCTGTTGCCCGGCACGACCTCATGGACGCTCTGGCCGGTTCGCCAGCTCAGTCCCGACGCCCCTGTCTATGCCCTGCGCCTGTCCTGGGACAAGGCCCTGGTGGGCATCACCCTGCTCGCCTGGTGGCTGCGCCGCACGTCGGATCCGGAGCAAAAGCCCTCGCCGGACTTCGCCGCCATCGCCATCGTCACCACCCTATTCGCCGTGCCGCTGGTGGCCGTGGCCGGCGGGCTGGTGGTGTGGAATCCGAAATGGCCGCCGGGCTTCTGGCTGTGGATGCTGGTCAACGTCTGCGTGATCTCGCTCACCGAGGAGGCCTTCTTCCGTGGCCTGCTGCAGAGCGAACTGGTGCGGCGCTTCGGCGCACTCTTCGGCGTGGCAGCCGCGAGCATTCTCTTCGGCCTGGTGCACTGGCCGATCAACCCGTTGTTCGCGGTGGTCGCGGGCATCGCGGGGCTGGGTTACGGCCTGGCCTTCCACTTCAGCGGCCGCCTGCTGGTGGCGGTGCTGCTGCATGCGGCGGTGAACAGCCTGCACCTGCTGCTGTTCAGCTATCCGTTGCGGATTCTCTGAGCCCGCACCGGACCGCTGTTCGTAGGAGCGAGCTCGCTCGCGAACCAGCCCCGCAGCGGAGTTGGTTCGCGAGCAAGCTCGCTCCCACACCAGGAACCTATTCGCGCATCACCAGCAACAGCGCCTGCTCGGCCAGCTCATCCAACGTCAGGCTACCGTCGGGACGGAACCAGGTGATGGACCAGGACAGCGCGCCGGTCAGGAAGCGCCGCAGGATGAACGGATCACCCTGGCTGTAGCCCGCCACACGCGCTTCTTCCAGCACTTCCAGCCACATCTGCTCGTAGATGTCGCGCAAGCTGAGGATGTAGGCCTGGCCCTCTTCCGACAGCGAACGCCATTCGTAGACCAGCACCGCCATCGCCTCCCCCGTACCACCAGTGATCGACTGCAATTCGCAGCGGATCAGCGCCAGCAGCCGCTCACGCAGGGTGGTGGCGTCGGCCAGGGCGGCACGCATCAGGGCGGTGTTGTAGAGGATGGTTTCCTCCATCACCGAACGCAGGATCTCATCCTTGCTCTTGAAATGATGGAAGATGCTGCCGGACTGGATACCCACGGCACTGGCCAGGTCGCGCACCGTGGTGCGCTCGTAGCCCTTGCTGCGGAACAGGTGCGCGGCGGTCTGCAGCAGCTTGCCGCGGGCGCTCTCCGGGTCGGTGATCTGCCCGGTCCCGACCAGCTCCAGCATCACTTCGCGGGCTTTGCGGTCATCCACGCTGTCTGTCTCCCCATCCGGCTCATCTGTTCGCGGCGATTCATGGGAACGCCACGCAAGTGCTTGTGTTGTTTGACGAAATGTAAGCCCGCGAAAGCCTACCAAGCAAGCGCTTGGCCATCCAATGGTTGGGCTGCTGGCGACAAGAGACGTCGAATCGACTCTTTTCAACCAAGCGCTTGCTTGGTAATGTCGTTCCATCACCCAACGTCACGGGCAAAACAATGACTAGAACCGTACGTATCGGCTGCGCCTCCGCCTTCTGGGGCGACACCTCGACCGCCGCCGCCCAGCTGGTGCGCGGTGCCCAGATGGATTACCTAGTCTTCGACTACCTGGCCGAGATCACCCTGTCGATCATGGCCGGCGCGCGCCTGAAGAATCCCGAGGCAGGCTACGCCACCGACTTCGTCGAAGTGATGACACCGCTGCTCGGCGACATCGCGGCGAAAAAGATCCGCGTGATCAGCAACGCCGGCGGGGTGAACCCGCAAGCCTGCGCCAGCGCCCTGGCCGCTGCCTGCGAGAAGGCCGGCGTGGCGCTGAAGATCGCCGTCGTACACGGCGACAACCTGCAACCGCGCCTGGGCGAACTGGCCAAGGCCGGCATCCGCGAGATGTTCAGTGACGCCCCGCTGCCGCCGATGTGCGTGTCGGTCAACGCCTACCTCGGCGCGCCCGGCATCGTCGCAGCGCTGAAGGCCGGCGCCGATATCGTCATCACCGGCCGCGTGGTGGATAGCGCGGTGGTCAGCGCCGCCCTCGTCCATGAATTCGGCTGGGCCTGGAACGACTACGACAAGCTGGCCCAGGCCGCACTGGCCGGGCACATCATCGAATGCGGCGCGCAATGCACCGGTGGCAACTTCACCGACTGGGAAAGTGTGCCGGACTACGAGCACATCGGTTTCCCCATCGTCGAGGTACAGGCCGACGGCGACTTCGTGGTGACCAAGCCGCAGAACACCGGCGGGCTGGTAACGCCGCTGTCGGTGGGTGAGCAGATGCTCTACGAGATCGGCGACCCGCGCGCCTACCTGCTGCCCGACGTGGTCTGCGACTTCACCCAGGTCCAGCTCGCCCAGGTCGGCGACAACAGCGTGGCCGTCAGCGGCGCGCGCGGCCTGCCGCCGACCGGGCAATACAAGGTCAGCGCCACCTACCCGGACGGCTTCCGCTGCACCGCCAGTTGCCTGATCGCCGGCATCGACGCGGTGAAGAAGGCCGAACGGGTCAGCCAGGCGATCATCGCCAAGACCGAGGAAATCCTCATGGAACGCGGCTGGGGCCCGTACCGCGAGGTGAGTGTCGAACTGCTCGGCAGCGAAGCCACCTACGGCCCCCACGGGCGCCGGGGCGACAGCCGCGAAATCGTGGTGAAGCTCGCCGTGCGCCACAGCCGCAAGGAGGCGCTGGCACTGTTCTCCCGCGAGATCGCCCAGGCCGCCACCGGCATGGCGCCGGGGCTGACCGGCATCGTCGGCGGACGCCCGACCGTGTACCCGGTGATCCGCCTGTTCTCCTTCCTGATCGACAAGGACGCCTGCGAACTGGCCGTGGAGATCGACGGCCAGCGCCAGCCGGTGTCCCTGCCGCAGATCGATGGTTTCGACCCGGCGGCGCTGGGCGACGACTTGCCGGTTGCCGCAGCGAAAGGCCCCGCCCAGGCCAGCGTACCACTGGTGAAACTGGCCGTGGCGCGCTCCGGCGACAAGGGCAACCACAGCAACATCGGCGTCATGGCGCGCAAGCCCGAATACCTGCCGTGGATCGCCGAGGCGCTGAGCGAAGGCGCGGTGGCCGAGTGGATGCAGCACATGCTGGACGAACAGACTGGCCGCGTCAGCCGCTGGCACCTGCCGGGTACTCACAGCCTCAACTTCCTGCTGGAAAACGCCCTGGGCGGCGGCGGTGTCGCCAGCCTGCGCATCGACCCGCAGGGCAAGGCCTTCGCCCAGCAGTTGCTGGAATTCCCGGTGGCGGTGCCGCAGCACATCGCCGATGAACTGAGCGCTCCACCCTCACCCTAACCCTCTCCCAGAGGGAGAGGGGACTGTCTGGTGCAGGATGAAACCATGGCGTTAGCCGGCACGGACGGCCCCCTCTCCTAGGGGAGAGGGCTGGGGTGAGGGGAAATCGCTGGCACAGGAATTCCTCAAAACGCACAAAGAACGATTGAGCAGGACGAAAACAACAATGAGCTACGACTCGATCTTCAAACCCGGCCTGTTCAACGGCCAGACCATCATCGTCACCGGCGGCGGCAGCGGTATCGGCCGTTGCACCGCCCATGAGCTGGCGGCCCTCGGCGCCCACGTGGTGCTGGTCGGGCGCAAGGCGGAAAAGCTGGAGAAGACCGCCGGCGAAATCATCGAGGACGGCGGCAGCGCCAGCTGGCACAGCTGCGACATCCGCGACGAGGAAGCGGTGAAGGCGCTGGTGGCGCAGGTCATCGCCGAGCGCGGACCGATCCACCACCTGGTCAACAACGCCGGCGGCCAGTACCCCGCGCCGCTGGCATCGATCAACCTGAAAGGCTTCGAGGCCGTGGTGCGCACCAACCTGGTGGGCGGCTTCCTGATGGCCCGCGAAGTGTTCAACCAGAGCCTGAGCAAGACCGGTGGCAGCATCGTCAACATGCTCGCCGACATGTGGGGCGGCATGCCCGGCATGGGCCACTCGGGCGCGGCACGCGCCGGCATGGAGAACTTCACCAAGACCGCCGCCATCGAGTGGGGCCACGCCGGGGTGCGGGTCAACGCCGTGGCGCCGGGCTGGATCGCCTCCAGCGGCATGGACACCTACGAAGGCGCGTTCAAGGCGGTGATCCCGACCCTGCGCGAGCACGTGCCGCTCAAGCGTATCGGCACCGAATCGGAAGTCGCCGCCGCCATCGTCTTTCTGCTCTCCCCCGGCGCGGCCTTCATCAGCGGCAACACCATTCGCATCGACGGCGCCGCCAGCCAGGGCAGCCGCGCCTTCCCGCTGTCCAAGGCGAAGCCGGGACAAAGTCGCTCCTACAACGGTTTCCACCGCGCCTATCTACCCGATGTCTTGAAGGATCAGGAGTAAGCCATGCCGGTGATCCAGTCGGAAATCGACGCCCAGGGCGAAGACTTCGCCCGCAACCGCGAGGCCATGCTGGCCGCCGTGGCGAGCTTCCGCGAGGTCGAACAGAAGGTGCTGGACAAGGCCGCCGAGGCCAAGCCCAAGTTCGACAAGCGCGGCCAACTGCTGCCGCGCGAGCGCCTGAACCTGCTGCTGGATGCCGGCGCGCCGTTCCTCGAACTCTCCTCGCTGGCCGGCTACAAGCTGCACGACGACAAAGACGGCACCCAGGCCGGCGGCGGCATCATCTCCGGCATCGGCTACATCGCCGGGGTGCGCTGCCTGGTGACCGCCAGCAACAGCGCGATCAAGGGCGGCACCATCTCCCCTACCGGGCTGAAGAAGACCCTGCGCCTGCAGCAGATCGCCTTGGAGAACAAGCTGCCGGTGGTGGCGCTGACCGAAAGCGGCGGCGCCAACCTGAACTACGCGGCGGACATCTTCGTCGAGGGCGCGCGCGGCTTCGCCAACCAGGCGCGCATGTCGGCAGCGGGCATTCCGCAGATCACCGTGGTGCACGGCTCGTCCACCGCGGGCGGCGCGTACCAGCCGGGGCTGTCGGACTACGTGGTGGTGGTGCGCGGCAAGGCCAAGATGTTCCTCGCCGGCCCGCCGCTGCTCAAGGCTGCTACCGGCGAGATCGCCACCGATGAGGAACTGGGTGGCGCCGAGCTGCACGCCCAGGTCGCCGGCACCGCCGAATACCTGGCCGAGAATGACGCCGACGGCGTGCGCCTGGCCCGCGAAATCCTCGCCGCGTTGCCGTGGAATGCGCAGCTGCCGGTGCGCCCGAAGAAGGCATGGGACGCACCGCTGTACCCGGCCGAAGAACTGCTTGGCGTGGTGCCGGCGGACGCGAAGAAGCCCTACGACGTGCGCGAGATCATCGCGCGCATCGCCGACGGTTCGCGCTTCCTCGACTTCAAGAACGAGTTCGACAGCCAGACCGTCTGCGGCCACCTGCACATCGAAGGCCACGCCTGCGGCCTGATCGGCAACAACGGCCCGATCACCCCGCAGGGCGCGGCCAAGGCGGCGCAGTTCATCCAGCTGTGCGAGCAGAGCAACACGCCGATCCTGTTCCTGCACAACACCACCGGCTTCATGGTCGGCACCGAGTCCGAGCGCCTGGGCGTGATCAAGCACGGCTCGAAGATGATCCAGGCCGTGGCCAACGCCACCGTGCCCAAGCTCACCCTGGTCGTGGGCGGTTCCTACGGTGCCGGCAACTACGCCATGTGCGGCCGCGGCCTGGACCCGCGCTTCATCTTCGCCTGGCCCAACAGCCGCACCGCCGTGATGGGCGGCGCCCAGGCCGGCAAGGTATTGCGCATCGTCACCGAGGAAAAGCACGCCAAGGAGGGCAAGGAAGCCGACCCGAAGATGCTCGACATGCTCGAACAGATGACCGCGCAGAAGCTCGACGCCCAGTCCACTGCGCTCTACGGCACCGCGAGCCTGTGGGACGACGGGCTGATCGACCCGCGCGACACCCGCGCGCTGCTTGGCTACCTGCTGGATATCTGCGCGGAGGCGGCCGTGCGGCCGCTCAAGGGGAATAGTTTTGGGGTAGCGAGGTTCTGACGGGAGTTCGGGAGTACGGGCCAACGCCCTCTCCCCCCGCCCTCTCCCGCAAGCGGTAGAGGGAGCCAAAGCGACCCGGCATGAAACGGACCGCCCGGCCACTCCGGATAGCCCCCTCTCCCTTCAGGGAGAGGGTTGGGGAGAGGGCCAGCGGCGGTGAACCAGACAAGGCTCAGGAGACCAACAACAATGATCTTCACCCAGGAACACGAAGAACTCCGCCGCACCGTCCGCAACTTCGTCGAGAAGGAGATCAATCCCTACATCGACGAGTGGGAGAAGGCTGGCCGCTTCCCGATCCACGAAGTCTTCAGGAAGGCCGGGGCGCTGGGCCTGCTGGGCATCTCCAAGCCGGAAAAATTCGGCGGCATGGGCCTGGACTACAGCTACTCGGTGGTGGCTGCCGAGGAGTTCGGCACCATCCATTGCGGCGGCATCCCCATGTCCATCGGCGTGCAGACCGACATGTGCACCCCGGCCCTGGCACGCTTTGGCTCCGACGAGCTGCGCGAGGAGTTCCTGCGTCCGGCCATCGCTGGCGAAATGGTCGGCTGCATCGGCGTCTCCGAAGTGGGTGCCGGTTCCGACGTCGCCGGGCTGAAGACCAGCGCACGCAAGGACGGTGACGACTACATCATCAACGGCAGCAAGATGTGGATCACCAACTCGCCCTCCGCCGACTTCATCTGCCTGCTGGCCAATACCTCCGATGGCAAGCCGCACCTCAACAAGTCGCTGATCATGGTGCCGATGAACAGCAAGGGCATCAGCGTCAGCCCGCACCTGGACAAGCTCGGCATGCGCAGCTCGGAAACCGCCCAGGTGTTCTTCGACGACGTGCGCGTGCCGCAGCGCAACCGCATCGGCGTCGAGGGCTCGGGCTTCATGATGCAGATGCTGCAGTTCCAGGAGGAGCGCCTGTTCGCCGCAGCCAGCGGGATCAAGGGCCTGGAGTACTGCGTCGACACCACCATCGACTACTGCAAGGAGCGCAAGACCTTCGGCCAGGCGCTGATCGATAACCAGGTCATCCACTTCCGCATGGCCGAGCTGATGACCGAGATCGAGAGCCTGCGCGCCCTCACCTACCAGGCCACCGAGCTGTACGTGGCGGGCAGGGACGTCACTCGCCTGGCCTCCATGGCCAAGCTCAAAGTCGGCCGCCTGGCCCGCGAAGTCACCGACGCCTGCCTGCAGTACTGGGGCGGCCAGGGCTTCATGTGGGAGAACCCGATCTCGCGCGCCTACCGCGACACCCGCCTGGTTTCCATCGGCGGCGGCGCGGACGAAATCATGCTGGGCATCATCTGCAAGCTGATGGGCACCCTGCCGGGCAAGAAGAAGGGCTAAGGGCTTTTGCCCTTGTAGGAGCGAGCTTGCTCGCGAACAGCTCTGCAGCGGGGCTGGTTCGCGAGCAAGCTCGCTCCTACAGGGAACATCCGACTCCATGAGGAACCCGGCATGAACGAATTGCCGAACTGCGAAACCCTGCTGCTGGAACCTGAAGGCGGCGTGCTGCATGTCACCCTCAATCGTCCGGACAGCCGCAACGCCATGAGCCTGGCGATGGTCGGCGAACTGCGCGCGGTGCTCGCCGCCGTGCGCGACGACCGTGCCGTGCGCGCCATCGTCCTGCGCGGCGCCGGCGGGCACTTCTGTGCCGGCGGCGACATCAAGGACATGGCCGGTGCCCGCGCCGCCGGTCCCGAGGCTTACGCCGCGCTGAACCGCGCCTTCGGCGGCCTGCTGGAAGAAGCCCAGGCGCAGCCGCAGGTAGTAGTCGCCGTGCTGGAAGGCGCGGTGCTGGGCGGCGGCTTCGGCCTGGCCTGCGTCTCGGACATCGCCATCACGGCGGCCGACGCGCAGTTCGGCCTGCCGGAAACCAGCCTCGGCATCCTGCCGGCGCAGATCGCGCCCTTCGTGGTGAAGCGCATCGGCCTGACCCAGGCGCGCCGCCTGGCTCTTACCGCCGCTCGCTTCGACGGCCGCGAGGCGCTGCGCCTGGGGCTGGTGCATGCCTGCGCGGACAGCGCCGAAAGCCTCGGTGAGCAACTGGCCCAGACGCTCGACCAGGTGCGCCGCTGCGCCCCCGGCGCCAACGCCGCCACCAAGGCCCTGCTGCTGGCCACCGAGACGGAAGCCCTCGGCCCGCTGCTGGACGACGCCGCCCGCCAGTTCGCCGAAGCGGTGACTGGCGCGGAGGGTGCTGAAGGCACGATGGCCTTCGTACAGAAACGCAAACCGAACTGGGCGCAGTAGCCCCGAGGAAATCTCCATGCCCAGCTTCGACAAGATCCTCATCGCCAACCGTGGCGAGATCGCCTGCCGGGTGATCCGCACCGCCCACGACCTGGGCTACCGCACCGTGGCCGTGTACAGCGAGGCCGATGCCAATGCCCGCCATGTGCAATTGGCCGACGAGGCCGTGTGCATCGGCCCGGCGCCGGTGGGCCAGTCCTACCTGAAGCCCGAGGCCATCCTTGACGCCGCGAAACGCACCGGCGCCGACGCAATCCACCCCGGCTACGGATTCCTCTCGGAGAACGCCGACTTCGCCCGCGCCTGCAACACGGCCGGCATCGTCTTCATCGGCCCCGGCGTGGAAGCCATCCACCTGATGGGCAGCAAGCGCCTGTCGAAGATCGCCATGCTCGAAGCCGGCGTACCCTGCATCCCCGGCTACGAAGGCGTGGAGCAGGACGACGCGACACTCACCCGCGAGGCCCAGCGCATCGGTTACCCGCTGATGATCAAGGCCAGCGCCGGCGGCGGCGGGCGCGGCATGCGCCTGGTGACCCGCGAGGAAGACCTCGCCGAACAGCTGCGCACTGCCCGATCGGAAGCGCAGAACGCCTTCGGCAGCGGCGAGCTGATCCTTGAGAAAGCCGTGGTGCAGCCGCGCCATGTGGAAATCCAGGTGTTCGGCGACCGCCACGGCAATATCGTCTACCTCGGCGAGCGCGACTGCTCGGTGCAGCGCCGCCACCAGAAGGTCATCGAGGAAGCGCCGTGCCCGGTGCTGACCGAGGAGCTGCGCGCCGCCATGGGCGAGGCCGCGGTGAAGGCCGCTGCGTCGGTGAGCTACGTCGGCGCCGGCACCGTGGAGTTCCTGCTGGAGGCCAGCGGCGCCTTCTACTTCCTGGAAATGAACACCCGCCTGCAGGTGGAGCACCCGGTCACCGAACTGGTCACCGGCCAGGACCTGGTGGCCTGGCAGATCCGTGTCGCCGAGGGCCATCCGCTGCCGCTGACCCAGGAGCAGATCCAGCTCAAGGGCCATGCCATCGAGGTACGTCTGTACGCTGAGGACGCCGGCAACGGCTTCCTCCCGCAGACCGGCCAGGTCCTGCGCTGGACACCACCGCAGCTGGACGGCATCCGCATCGACCACGGATTGCGCGAAGGCCAGCCGGTGACGCCGTTCTACGACCCGATGCTGGCCAAGGTCATCGCCTACGGCGCCACCCGCGACGAGGCCCGGCGCAAGCTGGTGCGCGCCGTGGAGGACTGCGTGCTGCTGGGCGTGACCGGCAACCAGCGCTTCCTCGCCAACCTGCTCAAGCACCCGGAGTTCGTCGCCGGCAAGGCCACCACGGCGTTCATCGGCGAGCAGTTCGCTAATGACCCGAGCCTCGCACCGCGCCGGCCGCAGCCGCTGGAACTGGCCTGCGCCGCTGCCCTGCTCTACCAGGCTTCGGCCAGTGACCGCGCGCACCAACCGGGGCTCTCCGGCTGGCGCAGCGCCGGCAGCGCGCCGTGGCGATTCGCACTCAAGCAGGGTGAGGAGAAATTCATCGTCGAACTGGAGGTCCGCGAGCATGGCACCCAGCCGGCGTTGCTGGCGCGCATTGGCAACGTTCAGATCGAGCTGCGCCTGCTTGGGGAAGAAAACGGTGATGCCATTCTCGAAGCCGAAGGCATCCGCCGCCGTCTCCCCTTCCACCGCGATGGTGCACGACTGTGGCTGTATGGCGCGGACGGCAACCTGGAGTTGCTCGACGTCACCCACGAACCCGCCGGCGCGGTCGGCGGCGCAGGCTCGGGCACGGTGAAGGCGCCGATGGATGGCGCCATCGTCGATGTGCTGGTGGCAGAGGGCGCGCGGGTCAGCAAAGGTCAGCTGCTACTGGTGCTGGAAGCGATGAAGATGGAGCACCCGCTCAAGTCCGGCGTCGACGGCGTGATCCGCCGTGTGCAGGTGAGCAAGGGCGAGCAGGTGAAGTCGCGGCAGTTGCTGGTGGAGGTGGAGGCGCTGGAGTCCGCCTGACAGCTTGGTTTCCCTCACCCCAGCCCTCTCCCAGAGGGAGAGGGAGCCGATTGTGCCGGCTGAATACACGGTTTCGTCCTGCTCCGAACAGTCCCCTCTCCCTCCGGGAGAGGGTTAGGGTGAGGGCAGGCCCAAGCGCACCAGACATCAGGAAGCACATTTCGTAGGAGCGGATTCATCCGCGATTCCGTCCAACAACGACAACAAGAACACGGAGCCCCAACCATGTCCCTCAACGGCAAAACCCTCTTCATCACTGGCGCCAGCCGTGGCATCGGCCGCGAGATCGCCCTGCGCGCCGCGCGCGATGGCGCCAATATCGTCATCGCCGCCAAGAGCGCCGAGCCCCATCCGAAACTGGAAGGCACCATCTTCAGCGTCGCCGCGGAAGTCGAGGCCGCCGGCGGCAAGGCTCTGGCCCTGCAACTGGACGTGCGCGACGAGAACGCCGTGCGCGAGGCCATGGCCAAGGCGGCGGGACATTTCGGCGGCATCGACGCGGTGGTGAACAACGCCGGCGCCATCAAGCTGGTGGGCGTGGAGCGCCTGGAGCCCAAGCGCTTCGACCTGATGTACCAGATCAACACCCGCGCCGTGATGGTCTGCAGCCAGGCCGCGCTGCCCTACCTGAAGCAGAGTCAGGGCCACATCCTCAGCCTGTCGCCACCGCTGAACATCGCCAACAAATGGTTCGCCCAGCACGGTCCCTACACCGTCACCAAGTACGGCATGAGCATGCTCACCCTCGGGATGCACGAGGAGTTCAAGCGCTACGGCATCAGTGTCAACGCCCTGTGGCCGAAGACCATGATCGCCACCGCCGCCATCGAGTTCGAACTGGGCAGCCGCGAAGCCTTCAAGCGCGCCCGCACCCCGGCGATCATGGCCGATGCCGCCCACGCGATCCTCGCAAGCCAGGGCCGCAGCATCAGCGGACGCCTGCTGATCGACGAGGACATCCTGCGCGAACAGGGGCAGACCGACTTCGAGCAATACCGCTTCGATCCAGACGGCGGCAGCCTGGTGCCGGACCTGTTCCTCGACTGAGGATCCGCCATTCGGCGCGCCCCAACGGAAGGCGGATAACCGCACGCGGTTATTCGCCCTGCGGCGCTTGCGCTGTGCCGCTGCTGCCCTCCGCTGGCCCATTTGCCGAACTGCCTGACGTGCCGCGCGTCCGGGTCATAGCCTCGATGCGCAAACACCTCCTAGAGTGATGGGACGCCAGTTCCCGCAGAACAACGACAAAGCGCGAGAGCCATGACCCACGCCGACCTGATCACCCCGACCCGCTTCCTGGCCCACCTGCCCGCCACCCTCGGCCGCGTACCGCGAATGCTGCGCGGGCTCTACTACACCGGTATCCGCAACCGCGAGAAGAACCTCTCCCTGGGCTGGGCCCTGGAGCGCGCCGCGCGCCTGTACCCGGACAGCCCGGCGCTGATCGACGAACGCCGGCGCCTGTCCTATGCCCTCTTCAACGGCTGGGCCAACCGCCTGGCGCGAGCCTTCCAGGCCGAGGGCGTGGGCCATGCCAGCGTGGTGGCGGTGATGCTGGAGAACCGCGCCGAACTGATGGTCGTGCTCGCCGCACTGGCCAAGCTCGGCGCCATCGGCGCGCTGGTCAACACCACCCAGCGCGGCCAGGTGCTCAGCCACAGCCTCAACCTGGTCAAGCCCAGCCACTTCGTGGTCGGCGAGGAGCTGCGCGAAGCTTTCGAGGAGGTCCGCCCGGTGCTCGAGAACAGCGGCGGACGCTGCTACTGGGTGGCCGACGGCGACACCCTGAGCGAACCCAGCCAGCCGCCGGTGGGCTGGCACAACCTGATGCGCATGGCCCAGGAACAGGGTTCGACCAACCTGGCCCAGACCGCCCAGGTGCGCCTGAAGGACGCCTGCTTCTACATCTACACCTCAGGCACCACGGGCCTGCCGAAAGCCTCGATCATGAGCCACGGCAAGTGGATCAAGGCCTACGGCGGCTTCGGCCACTCGGGCTTGGGGCTGAGCACCAGCGACGTGCTCTACCTGACCCTGCCCTGCTACCACAACAACGCCGTGACCGTGTGCTGGAGCGCGGCGCTGGCCGGGGGCGCGGCCATCGCCCTGCGCCGCCGGTTCTCCGCCAGCGCCTTCTGGAAAGACGTGCAGGCCTACCAGGCGACCTGCTTCGGCTACATAGGCGAACTCTGCCGCTACCTGCTCAACCAGCCGGAATGCCCGGAGGAACGCGGCAACAGCCTCACCTGCATGATCGGCAACGGCCTGCGCCCGTCGATCTGGAACGAGTTCAAGGCGCGCTTCGGCATCGAGCGGATCACCGAGTTCTACGCCTCCAGCGAAGGCAACATCGGTTTCACCAACGTCTTCAATTTCGACAACACCGTGGGCTTCTCCCCGGCCACCTATGCCATCGTCCGCTACGACCTGGAGAACGACCGACCGGTGCGCGACGCCAAGGGCTTCATGGAAAAGGTCGACAAGGGCGAGGCGGGCCTGCTGATCAGCGAGATCAGCGACAAGTGGCCGTTCGACGGTTATACCGACCCGTCCAAGAGCGAGGCGGCGATCTTCCGCGACGTGTTCAAGAAGGGCGACGCCTGGTTCAACACCGGCGACCTGATGCGCGACATCGGCTTCAAGCACACCCAGTTCGTCGATCGCCTGGGCGACACCTTCCGCTGGAAGGGCGAGAACGTCTCGACCACCGAGGTGGAGAACGCCCTGGGCGCCTTCCCGGCTGTCGAGGATGCGGTGGTCTATGGCGTGGAGATACCCGGCACCAACGGCCGCTGCGGCATGGCCGCGCTGCGCCTGCGCGATGGCGCCAGCCTGGACGGCAGGCAACTGGCCGAACACCTGGACCGCGAGCTGCCGGCCTACGCCGTGCCGCTGTTCCTGCGCCTGCTGCAGCAGGTCGAGACCACCGGGACCTTCAAGTACAAGAAGACCGACCTCAAGCGCAGCGCCTACGACCCGCAGCAGGTGAACGAAGCCCTGTTCGTGCGCCTCCCCGGCGAGACCGGCTACCGGGCACTGGATGGTGGCCTGTTCGAGGCGATCCGCCGCGGCGAGCACCGCTTCTGAGCATCCGTAGGGCGTACAACCGTTCGCGGTTGTACGCCGTTATGCCGTGCGCATCGCCAGCGCGATGACCAAGCCCGGAGTCCATTGAGATTGCGGCGCCGTGGCCAAGTTCGGAGCGCCCGGAAACCAAGGCCAAACGGCGTATAACGTCGAACGTTATACGCCCTACGCCACGGCTATCCCGGTGCCGGACGGCTTTTCGTGGGAGCAACTGTCTTCTACCGGGTTAATCCCTGCCTGCGCTTCCCCCTCACCCCAGCCCTCTCCCTCAGGGAGAGGGAGCCGTCCGTGCCGGCTGACACTTCGGTTTCATCCTGCACCGAACAGTCCCCTCTCCCGCTTGCGAGAGAGGGTTAGGGTGAGGGGCCCTTGATCTTGTAGGAGCGGACTCTGTCCGCGATAAGCATCGAAGCCCTCGCCGAAAGTACAGATCAGTTACGGAACTGGAACTGCAGCTCCGCGCCACGGATATCCGAGTGCCAACTGTCGTCGTCGGTCTCGCGCTCGTTGCGTTCGCGCTGGATCAGCCGTCCGCCGACCTGGAACGGACTCTGCCCCGTCTTCTCCTCGAACATCGGCGGTAACAGCGGCTTGTCTTCCAGCTCCGGCACCGGCTTGTCGGGCTGCAACTGATGCACCAGATCCCTGGGCAGGCGCAGGTCCAGCTTCACCGGCGGCAACGGCTGCTTGACGGCGGGATCGACCGCCGGCTTTTTCGCCGTCCTCGCCCGTGAGTCCACCTTGGTCTCGCGCTTGGCAGGGGTTTTCGCTTCGGGCCTGGTTGCCGCCTCGACGGCCGGCGCCTTGGCTGATGCCACCGGCTCAGCCGCAGCCGGCGCGGCTTCCGACTCGCGCGGCTGCTCGGCAGCCGGCTGCGGCGCAGGCGAGGAGGCTGGCGCCGTCACTGCGGCGGGCTGCGCAGGCGGAGTCGGGCTCGGGGCCTTGTCCTTGTGCTCATCGCCACAGGCGGCAAGCAGCAGTGTCAGACAGGCGGCAAGGAGGATTCGGCTGGACGTCATGATCGGGCAGGCGGAAAAAAACGCGCCATGCTGGCGCGAGTCGAACGCCATGGCAAGAGGCCAGTTATCACCAGCTTTTGCCGTTACCCCTTGAGTCTGTCAGAGGCCGCCTTGCGGCGGCCTGTCTTCGGTCAAGGCTTGGCCGGCAGGGCGCGCAGCGCGGCATCGATATCCAGCTTCGGGAACTGCCGTTGCAGGACCTGGCGCAGCTCGCGAGCCTCATCCTTCCTCCCCTGCTCCTGCAGCACACGCAGACGCAACAGGCTGGCCTGGGGTTCTTCCGGGGCCATGGCATCGGCCATCTGGGCGGTGGGTGCGGCCTCCTCCGCCAGCGCGCCGGACGCCTTCGCCGCAGGCGGCGCCGCATACTGCTGGTTGGCGATGCTACGGGCGACGGACTCGGCCTTGCGCTTGGCTTCCGCCGGCTCGGCGACGGGCGGCGCCGCAGGAGCCATGGCAGGCGCCGGGGCCGGTGGTGCCGCACTCAATATGGCCGGGGCGACGGGAGCGTCGAAGCGCTGCGGCGCTTCCTCATAGGTGCGCAGGGTCAGGCTCAGGCCGATGCCCAGGGTCGCCAGGCCAGCCACGGCGACACCCCAGCGCTGGCGGCTGCCGGTACCCAGTAGCCAGTGGCGCAGGCGGTCGGAGAAGCCAGGCTTGCGCTCCTGCACGGCAGCCCGGGCGGCGGCCAGGATGCGCGCGTCCAGCTGCGCCGACGGCTGCTCGTCGCTGTGCCGGCGGTAGTGCTCGAGCAATTCCTGCTCGCGCGGATCGCGGTTCATGGGCTCACCTCCTCGGTCGCCGCCGGGTCGGACAGCAACCGGCGCAGTTTCTGCAACGCGTAACGCAGCCGGCTCTTCACCGTCTCGGCCGGGGTGCGCGTCAGCTCGGCAATCTCATTCAGTTCCAGGTCGCCGTGGGCGCGCAGCAGGAAGACTTCGCGCTGCTCCTCCGGCAGCGCTTCCAGGGCGCCCTGCAGGCGCTGCTGGTCGCGGCTCAGGACCAGTTCGCGTTCGGGGTCCTCGCTCTCGCCGGGCAGCGCATCGCCGTGGAGTTGCTCGTCGAAGCTCTCCTGGCGCCCCTGGTGCCGGCCCTGCTTGCGCCAGTGGTCGATCAGCCGGTTGCGGCCGATCTGGTACAGCCAGGTCTTGAAGCTGGCCGCGCCCGGCTGGCTGTCACTGCGGACCAGGCTCAGCCAGGTTTCCTGGAAGACTTCCTCGGCCTGCGCACTGTCGCCGCACAGGCCGCAGAGGAAGCGGAACAGGCCGAGGCGATGGCGAGCATAGAGCTCGGCAAAGGCCTCGGCGTTGCCTTGTCGATAACGCCGCAGCAGCGCGGCGTCACTGTCGTCCCTGAAGGGTATGTTCACATCACTCGATCCGTGCCTGTTCGTGTACCGGGGTCTGCAGGCTCTGCGCCAGCTCGGCGAGCTGGACGAACTCACCGCGCAGGCCGAAGCGATCCTCGCCGCGCGCGGCGCGAGCCAGTTGCACAGTATCGCCGATGCCGAAGGCACCGGTGTAGCGGCCACCTTCCAGCTGCTGGGCGAAGGCCGCCACCGCCGCGGCGAAGCGCAGGTCATCGCTGGCCTGGGCAATGTTCGCGCGCTGCTCGGCGGCGCGGATCGGCCGCTCGATCAACTGGCTGGCACCGCCCTGCGGGCCCTTGTAGCGCACTCGCAGCAGGGCCAGCTCATCCCCCTTGGCAGCGCCCTTCGACGCGTCGTTCTGGTAGCGCAGCGGCTCCAGCCAGCCCTTGCCGCCCGCCAGGACTATCTCGTAGAGCGCGGTGACCGTGTGCCCGGCGCCGATCTCGCCGGCGTCCACCTTGTCGTTGCTGAAGTCTTCACGCTTGAGTGCACGGTTCTCGTAGCCGAGCAGACGGTATTCGCTGACCTGTGCGGGGTTGAATTCCAGCTGGATCTTCACGTCCTTGGCCACCACCGCGAGGGTCGAGCTGAGCTGCTCCACCAGCACCTTGCGCGCCTCGCGCAGGTTGTCGATGTAGGCATAGTTGCCGTCGCCGGCGTCGGCCAACTGCTCCATGAGCTGCTCGTTGTAGTTGTCCACGCCGTAGCCGAGGGTGGTCAACGAAACGCCGCTGCGGCGCTTTTCGGCGGCCATCTGCTTGAGGGTCTCGAAGTCGCTGATGCCGACGTTGAAGTCGCCGTCGGTGGCCAGCAGGATGCGGTTGATGCCCTTGTCCAGGTAGCCCTTCTGCGCCATCCGGTAGGCCAGTTCGATGCCCGACGCGCCCGCTGTGGCGCCACCGGCCTGGAGCTGCTCGATGGCGTTGCGAATGGTCGCCTTGTCGCGCCCGGACGTCGGTTCCAGCACCACCCGCGACTCGCCGGCGTAGACCACCAGCGACACCTTGTCCTGGTCGCGCAACTGGTCTACCAGCAGCTTCAGGGTGCTCTTCACCAGCGGCAGGCCCTCGCGGCGGTCCATGGAGCCGGAGACGTCCACCAGAAACACCAGGTTGGCCGGCGGCAGCGCGGCGACGCTGCGGTCCGAGGCCTTGATGCCGACGCGCAGCAGGCGGGTATTCGGGTTCCACGGCGTGGGCGCAAGCTCGGTGGTGATGCCGAAGGGCGATGCGGCATCGCTGGGCAGTGCGTAGTCGTAGGGGAAGTAGTTGACCATCTCCTCCAGCCGCACCGCGCCCTTGGGCGGCAGGCGACCTTCGTTGAGGATGCGGCGGACGTTGGCGTAGCTGCCGGTATCCACGTCGATGCTGAAGGTGGAGACCGGGTCCTGGGCCACGGCGTGCACCGGGTTGTCCGGCAGGTTCTGGTACTGCTCGCGCGGCACGTCCACGTAGCCGGGCTGCTGCATGTCGGCCATGGGAGCGGGGGCGATGCTCGCGACAGGCGCCTGTGCGACATAACCGACGGAGCGCTCCAGCTTGGCACTCTCCGCCAGCTGCGGCGGTGGGCTCGCGGGCTTGATGGTGGGCTCGACCTGAATGGCGTCGGCGTTTGCAGCGGCTTTCTGCTTCGGTTCGCCCTCGCGGGAAATACCGCAGCCGGCGACGGCGATCAGCAGACCGATGGCGAAACCCTGGGCGGCAGGGCGAAGGAAGTGAACGGGAAGCGACATGGCGGCAGCCTCGTGGAGGGATTCAACTCCTCAGACGAGGCCGCGCGGGGAAACGGGTTAACGCAGTGTGGAACCGGAGCTTTTCGTAGGAGCGAGCCTGCTCGCGAACAACCCAGCATCGATATGGCCGGGTAACTCTATTCGCGAGCAAGCTCGCTCCTACAGGTACGGGTGCTCACCGGCAGACCTTGGCATCCTCGCGCTCAGGGCCCGGCCCTGGCATTGGCGGCCGGTCATGGTGTAACGGCGTACAACCGCGAACGGTTGTACGCCCTGCCCCAAGTGGATTAGCGTCCGGTGTAATCAACGATCAGGCTGCGATCAGCCCTTCCTGGCACAGCTGGCAGGCCAGCATGCCGAGAGTCATGATCGCCCGCTCCGCCTCGCGGTCCCACGGGATGCCGCAGGTCAGCCGCAGGCAGTTGTTGAACTGCTCGGTGTTACTGAAGATCAGCCCCGGCGCGATGCTGATGCCCTGCTCCAGCGCGCGCACGTGCAGCTCCTTGGTGTTCACCTTGGCCGGCAGGCTGACCCAGAGGATGAAGCCGCCCTTGGGCCGGGTCATCTGCGTGCCTTCGGGGAAATACTGCTGCACCGCCAGCTGGTAGGCGGTCATGTTCTTGCGGTACTCCTGGCGGATGTAGCGCAGGTGCCGGTCGTAGCCGCCGTTCTCCAGGTAGGCCGCCACTCCCATCTGGGTAACGGTGCACGCCGAATGGGTGGTGAAGGTCTGCAGGCGGCGGATTTCTTCCTGGTAGCGCTCGGTGATGATCCAGCCGATGCGCACGCCGGGGGAAATGGTCTTGGAGAAGCTCGAGCAGTACACCACCCGGCCGTCGCGGTCATGGGCCTTGAGCGCCTTGGTCTGGCCCTGGTCGAACATCAGCTCGCCGTAGATGTCGTCCTCGATCACCCCGATGTTGTGCTCGGCGGTGAGCTTGAGCAGCTGCTTCTGGCGGTCTTCCGGGATGGTGCCGCCCAGCGGGTTGCTCAGGCGCGGGGTCAGCACCAGCGCCTTGATCGGCCACTGGTTGGCGGCCAGTTGCAGCGCTTCCAGGCTGATCCCGGTGAGCGGGTCGCTGGGGATCTCGATGACCTTGAGGCCGAGGATGTCGGCCAGCTGCAGCAAGCCATAGTAGCTCGGCGACTCGGTGGCTATCAGATCGCCCGGACGGGTCATCACGCGCAGCGCCATGTGGATCGCGTCCACGCAGCCATGGGTGATGGTCACCTGGGTCGGATCGACCACCACGCCGGCATCGCGCATGCGGATCGCCACCTGGCGGCGTAGCGGTTCGTAGCCGGGGCTGAACATGTAGCTGAAGGCCCGCGGGCTGGAGAAGCGGGTGACCTTGGCCAACTGCTGGTGCAGCGCGCGGACCGGGAGGTAATCCACGTGCGGCACCGCCGCGCCCAGCGGGAACACGCCTTCGCGGCGCGCCTCGGCGAGCACCTGGTTGATGATGCTGCTGCGGGTGACCAGGCCCGGGCGCTCGACCCGGGCGATGTCCGGCGTCGAGGCGGTCAGCGCCGGCGTACGGTGCACGTAGTAGCCGGACTGCGGACGCGCGCGGATCAGTCCCTGGTCTTCGAGGGTGGCATAGGCCTGCAACACCGTGGCGTGGCTGACGTTGAGCTGGGTGCTCAGCTTGCGCACGGACGGCACACGCTCGCCCGGCTGGTAGACACCACGGCGGATGTCTTCGGCCAGTTGCTGGGCGATGCGCTGGTACAGAAGCAGATTGGACATGACGGCCATCCCTCGGTCATTGGACCGAAACAGTAGCTAAAAAGCCGCAACTGTTCCAGAACAGTGACAGGGATTGTGCGCGTTACAGTTACCGCTGACCAGCGCTACATACCGCGTCAGACCTCGCCGAGCCAGTCCAGTACGCCGAAGGCGACCAGTTGGGCGTCACTGGTCAGGCCAAGCTTCTGCATGGCGTTGCGCTTGTGGGTGCTGATGGTCGAGACGCTGCGGTTGGTGCGCTCGGCGATCTCGCCAACGGTGGCGCCGTGGGCCAGGCGCCGGATGATGTCCATCTCGGTCGGGCTCAGCGGCCGCCCGGTGTGACGCGGCTGGCGCAGGGTCGGGTCGATGTAGGTGTCGCCGCGGCGCACGCGCTGTATCGCATCGGTGAGCACGCTCAGGGCACTGCGCTTGCAGACATAGCCCAGTGCGCCACACTTCACCACCGACGCCGCCATCAGCGGAGCGCCAAGCAGTGAGTACACCAGGATCTGCACGCCGGGGTAGTGACGGCGCAACCATTCGATCAGGTGTACGCCATCGCGTCCACGTTCGCCCGGCAGCGCCATCTCCATGATCAGCAGGTCGGTATCGGTCCATTCGCTCAAAGCGGTCAGCAGGCTCTCCGTGTCGCTGACATAGGCTTTCACCTGAGCGTCGCAGTGTTCGGCCAGATAATGCTCCAGCCCCCAGCCAATCATCGGTTGGGCATCCGCCACGATCACGTTCAGGGTCTTTTTTTCGGACAGCATTTACGTCTCTCGCTGGTGACTCCCCAGCATGGGGATTAGTCGCACGGGTTCATTTTCGCCAACGCGACCCTCGAATAATTTCGAGATCCCCATGCAAGAAGCCCCGGAGCGGGGAGCTCCAGGGCTTCATTTGCAACGCCATGTGACCGGGTGTGTTCAGCGCTCGGCGCCCAACTGGCCCTTTTCGTCGGAGAAGACGATCTCGACCCGGCGGTTCTGCGCCCGCCCCAGCGACGAGGCGTTGTCCGATACCGGATAGGCCTCGCCGTAGCCTTGCACCTGGATACGCTTGGCGTCGACGCCCAGGTCGGACAAGGCGTCGGCCACCGACTGCGCGCGGTCCTTGGACAGTTGCAGGTTCTGCTGCCGATCGCCGTCGCTGTCGGTATAGCCCTCGATGCGAATCACCCGCCGCGGGTTGAGCTGGAGGAACTGCACCACCTTGAGCACGGTGCGGTTGGCGGCGGGCTTGAGGTCAGCCTCGCCACTGTCGAACAGCACGTCGCCGAGGGTCAGCACCAGGCCGCGCTCGGTTTCGTTGGTGGCCAGGCTGACCATCTGCTGTTCCAGCCACTTGTTCTGCTCCTGCACGTTGGCCAGGCGCGCCTCGCGCATGGCCAGTTGCAGACGTTCGCGTTCGAGCTGCTGCTTGGCCAGGCGTTCCTGGTTTAGCGTGTAGTTGCTGTGCTCGCGGGCAATCTCGCTGTAACGCTGGCTGAGATAGGAATACTGCAGCACGTCGTCGCTGCTGCCCCAGTAGTTGGACAGACGCTCGGCACGCGCCAGCGATTCGCCGGCGCGGATGACATCCTTGGGCGCGCTGCGCAGCACCGCGGAATCTTCCTTCACGGACTGGAACTGGGTACGCGCCTGCTCCAGGGACTTCTCGCTCAACTGGCTGTTGGCGCAGCCCGCCAGCGCGACCACGGAGCCCAGCGCCACGAAGCGCAACAGTTGCAGTGAAGTCATTGCGCTTCCCCCAACTGTTTACGCAGGCGATTGATGCTCTTGCTCTGCTCGGCCAACTGGTCCGCGCTCTTGCGCGTCAGCTCCTTGGCCTCGGCGAGGCGGGCATCGAGCTCGGCCTGCTCGGCAAGCTGCCGCGCCTTCTTGTTCGACTCCACCGCCAGGGCGCCCTTGGCAGCCTGGTACTTGTCCTCGGCGAGCTTCAGCTCGGCTACGTCATCCGTCGCGCCCACGGCCTTGGCCTGCTCCAGCGCCTGTTCGGTAAGGCGCATCTGCTCGGTGGGTGCCGGGTCGTTCGTTGTGCAACCGGCCAGGGCAAAAAGAGCCAGACCGGCGGCCATCATCCGTCGATTGATCACGAAATCTGTTGTCCTACTGGGTGGGAGTGCTGGCGGGCTGCAACTGCTGCCCCTTCCAGCGGGCCAGGTTGTCCTGCAGCAAGCGCTGCGGGACTCCGGCGGCCGTCAATTCTGTCATTTTTTTCGCCAGTTGTCCGCGCAGCCAGGGGTCGTTGCAAGCGGAGTTGTGCGCCAGTGTCAGGTACAGACCCTCGCTGGAGACCGGCGGTTCCAGCGGCTGCAGGTCATCCACCATGCCGAGGCTGGCGGCCACCGCAAGGCCGGGATAGTGCTCGTAGAGCACGTAATCGGAACGCTTGAGCAGCAGCTTCTGGAAGGCCTGGGTCAGGCTGGGCACCTCCTCCAGAGTCAGTTGCTGCTTGGCGAAGCTGTCGAAATCGGCACCGAAGCTGTTATTCACCAGGGTGCCGCCCTTCAGCCCGCGCAGGTCCTCCCAGTGCGCATAGGGTAAGGTGGCGTCCTTGCGCGTCCAGACCACGCTGTCGGTGGTGAGGAAGGCCGGATGGATGTAATCCATGGTTTCCAACCGTGCGGGAGTCAGGAAGGCCCCGGCGATCAGATCGACGCGCCCCAACCGCGCTTCCTCCTGCGCCCGCGCCCAGGAGCCGGTGTAGATCACCCGGATATCCACGCCAATGGACTTGCCGATCTGCTCCAGCAGGTCGGCATTGGCGCCGATCAGGCGCTCGGGCTTCATCGGGTCGCGCCACAGGTAAGGCGGGTACTCTGGATTGCCGGTGGCGACCAGGCGCTCGCATTTACCCGCGGCGAAGCCGGCCAGGGGCGCCGAGAAAGTCGCCAGCAGAAGAGCTGCACGCAGCATCGTGGAGCAATGGAGCATCGTTAATCTCGCTTACCGGAAGTAAGAACGGTCATGCTTAGACCTGCAAAATGCTAGCGTAAAGCACACCATCCCGATTTGGTAATAAGGACTTCTCATGAAGAAAGCCCTTCTGTTCCTCGTCCTGCTGCTCGCCGCCACGGCGGGCATGTTCTATGCCGTTCCCGCCACGCTGCTGGCCACCGCGCAGTTCGCCGAAAGCAGCCGCGCGGGCCTGGGCGAACGCAGCCTGACGGTGGACAATCTCGACATCCACTACTACGAGGGCGGCCCGGACAAGGCCCAGACCATCCTGCTGGTCCACGGTTTCGGCGCCGACAAGAGCAACTGGCTGCGCTTCGCCCGCTTCCTCACCGACCGTTACCAGGTCATCGCCGTCGACCTGCCGGGCTTCGGCGACAGCAGCCGCCCGGAGAACATCAGCTACGACGTCGGCACCCAGGCCGAACGCCTGGCGGACTTCATGCGCGAACTGGGCATCGGCCGCTACCACGTAGTCGGCAACTCCATGGGCGGACACATCGCCGCGCTGCTCGCTGCACGCCACCCGAATAACGTGCTGTCGGCCGGCCTGTTCGACAACGCCGGGGTCATGGCGCCCCGCCAGAGCGAACTGTTCCAGCGCCTGCTCAAGGGCGAGGACAACCCGCTGGTGCTGCGCTCGGTGGACGACTTCCCCGCCCTGCTCGACTTCGTCTTCGTGCAGCGGCCGCCCATGCCCTCTCGGCTGGAGCACTACCTGGCAGAACGTTCGCTGGAGCGCAGCGCCTTCAACAACAAGGTCTTCCAGCAACTGCGCGAGCGTTATATCCCACTGGAGCCGGAATTGCCGAAGATCACCGCCCCCACCCTGCTACTGTGGGGTGACCGCGACCGGGTGCTGGATGTATCCAGCATCGACGTAATGAAACCGCTGCTTAAAAAGCCCAGCGTAGCCATCCTGCGCGATTGCGGCCATGTGCCGATGATCGAACGGCCGGAAGAAACCGCCAGACTGTACCTGGACTTCCTCCAGCAGAGTCAGGCACCGGCCACCGCGGCCAACTGAAGGTTACGGAAAACAGAAACGGCGCCCTGGGGCGCCGTTTCTGTTTGAGCGGGAAGTCCGCGAGGACTTCGACCTCAGAGCTGGATCAGATTGGGAATCTGCACGTCCGGATTGACGTCCTGCTCGTAGTCCACACCCGCGATCTCGAAGCCGAACAGGCGCAGGAACTCGGTCTTGTAGCCGGCAAAGTCGGTCAGCTGGTACAGGTTCTCGTTGGTCACCTTGTCCCACAGGTCCTTCACGGTGTTCTGCACATCCGGCTGCAGTTCCTTGTAGTCGGCGCGCAGGCGGCCGTCGGCGTCCAGGTGCGGTTCGGCGCCGTACAGGCTGTCGCGGAACAGGCCGTCGACCTGCTCGATGCAACCTTCGTGAGTGCCCTTCTCCTTCATCACCTTGAACAGCAGCGACAGGTACAGCGGCATCATCGGGATAGCCGAACTGGCCTGGGTGACCACAGCCTTGAGCACGGAAACGCGGGCGTCACCGCCGGTGGCGGCCAGCTTCTCGCGAATGCCCAGGACCTTCTGGTCCAGGTCCTTCTTGGCGGCGCCGATGGAGCCGTTCCAGTACAGGTCGTGGGTGATCTCTTCACCCAGGTAGGTGAAGGCGGTGGTTTTCACGCCATCGGCCAGCACACCGGCTTCCTGCAGCGCGTCCATCCACATCTGCCAGTCTTCACCGCCCATCACCGCCACGGTGTTGGCGATTTCCTCGGGCGTCGCCGGCTCCATCACGCTTTCCTTGATCACTTCCTTGTCGGTGTCCAGACCTCGGAAGTTGACGGTCTTGCCGACCGGCTTGAGCACGGAGTTGAAGACCTCGCCGGTCTTCGGATGGGTACGGCGCGGCGCGGCCAGGCTGTAGACCACCAGGTCGACCTTGCCCAGGTCCTGCTTGATGGTTTCGATGGTGACCTTCTTCACTTCGTCGGAGAAAGCGTCGCCGTTGATGCTGCGCGCATACAGGCCCTTGGCCTTGGCGAACTTCTCGAAGGCAGCCGAGTTGTACCAGCCGGCGGTGCCCGCCTTGGTTTCGCTGCCCGGACGCTCGAAGAACACGCCCAGGGTGTCGGCGCCGGCGCCGAAGGCGGCGCTGATGCGCGCGGCCAGGCCATAGCCGGTGGAGGAACCGATCACCAGGACCTTCTTCGGACCGTTGGCGATGGGGCCGTGCGCCTCGACGTACTCGATCTGTTCCTTGACGTTGGCTTCACAGCCGGTCGGGTGGGTAGTGACGCAGATGAAGCCACGCACGCGCGGTTTGATGATCATGAAAACCTCGGTAGCCAAGTGTCGATTGAACACATTCAGGAACTGGAGACGTCGCGCATTGTAGATGAGACACCTTCGTCCGGGGACTTATCGGCGAAGATTCGTGACCAATGGGTCATGCGCGCGGCGAATCATCCCTTTCTACAGGGAAATCAAGGACCTGAAATGAAAGAACCCGCCACGTGGGGCGGGTTCCTTCAGCAAGCGGATCGGGCTCAGACGGCCTTTTCCAGCTCCGGTACGGCTTCGAACAGGTCGGCGACCAGACCGTAGTCGGCAACCTGGAAGATCGGCGCCTCTTCGTCCTTGTTGATCGCAACGATCACTTTCGAATCCTTCATGCCCGCCAGGTGCTGGATGGCACCGGAGATGCCCACCGCGATGTACAGCTGCGGTGCAACGATCTTGCCGGTCTGGCCGACCTGCATGTCGTTCGGCACGAAGCCGGCGTCGACCGCGGCGCGGGAAGCACCGACAGCGGCGCCCAGCTTGTCAGCCAGGGCGTAGAGGATCTTGAAGTTGTCGCCGTTGCCCATGCCGCGGCCGCCGGAAACGACGATCTTGGCAGCGGTCAGTTCCGGACGGTCGGACTTGGCCAGTTCTTCGCCCACGAAGGCGGACTTGCCGGCGTCAGCCGGGCCGGAAACGGCTTCAACGGCAGCGGAACCACCTTCGGCAGCGGCGGCGTCGAAACCGGTGCCACGTACGGTGATGACCTTCACGGCAGCCGAGGACTGCACGGTAGCGATGGCGTTACCGGCGTAGATCGGGCGCTTGAAGGTGTCGGCGCTGACCACTTCGATGATCTCGGAGATCTGGTCGACGTCCAGCAGGGCGGCGACGCGCGGCAGGAAGTTCTTGCCATTGGTGGTCGCGGCGGCCAGCACGTGACTGTAGCCCTTGCCCAGCTCAGCGATCAGCGGAGCAACGTTCTCCGGCAGTTGGTGAGCATAGGCAGCGTTGTCGGCGACCAGCACCTTGGAAACACCAGCGATCTTGGCAGCGGCTTCGGCCACGCCACCGACGTTGTGGCCAGCGACCAGGATGGCGATATCGCCGCCGATCTTCTGCGCGGCAGCGACGGTGTTCAGGGTGGCAGCGCCCAGAGCGCCGTTGTTGTGCTCAGCGATTACCAGGATAGCCATCAGATTACTTTCGCCTCGTTCTTCAGTTTCTCGACCAGTTCGGCAACGGACTTGACCTTGATGCCGGCGCTACGGGCAGCCGGAGCTTCGACTTTCACGGTCTTCACGGTGGAAGCGGTGGAAACGCCCAGGGCGTCCGGGGTCACCACGTCCAGCGGCTTCTTCTTCGCCTTCATGATGTTCGGCAGCGACGCATAGCGCGGCTCGTTCAGGCGCAGGTCGGTGGTGACGATCGCCGGCAGGTTCAGGGCAACGGTCTGCAGGCCGCCGTCGATTTCACGGGTGACGTTGACCTTGTCGCCAGCCACTTCAACCTTGGAGGCGAAGGTGCCCTGGGCGTAACCGGACAGCGCAGCCAGCATCTGGCCGGTCTGGTTGTTGTCGCTGTCGATGGCCTGCTTGCCGAGGATGACCAGCTGCGGCTGCTCTTTGTCGACAATGGCTTTCAGGGCCTTGGCGACAGCCAGGGAATTCAGTTCGTCGTTGGATTCGACGAGGATGGCGCGATCGGCACCCAGCGCCAGCGCGGTGCGCAGTTGCTCCTGGGCGGCGTTCGGGCCGACGGAGACCGCAACGATCTCAGTGGCGACGCCCTTCTCTTTCAGGCGAACGGCTTCTTCCACGGCGATTTCGCAGAAGGGGTTCATGGACATCTTGACGTTGGCGAGATCGACGCCGGAGTTGTCCGCCTTGACGCGGACCTTGACGTTATAGTCAACCACTCGTTTGACAGCTACAAGAACCTTCATGGATTCCTCGTTATTCTCCGGTGAATAGGAATGTCGCCAGACAGGCCTGGCTGGTAGTGCACGCCATCTGCGACTACATCCAGCGAGACCGCGACCGCAAAACCGCAGGTATCTTGACCGCATCGCCCTGGCGGGTCAATACGCGAAAATACCCCTACATAAGCCGCGGACCCCGATTCTATCAGGGTTACGCGCGATTCAAACAAACGTTTGTATTGCGCTCGATAAGGGGTTTAGATATAGCAACAGGTCTAGCTATAATGCGCCCCGCTCTTACCGGGTGGGGGCACGCCCATCCCAATACCTACAAAATATGCCCAGAGCCTTGATTCAGGAGAGATCGATAGTGGAACGCGAATTTATGGAATTCGACGTCGTCATCGTCGGCGCCGGCCCTGCCGGTCTGTCCGCCGCTTGCCGACTGAAGCAGAAGGCCGCCGACGCCGGTCAGGAAATCAGCGTCTGTGTGGTCGAGAAGGGTTCCGAAGTGGGCGCCCACATCCTCTCCGGCGCCGTGTTCGAGCCCCGCGCGCTGAACGAGCTGTTCCCCAACTGGAAAGAGCTCGAAGCGCCGCTGAACACCCCGGTCAAGCGTGACGACATCTATGTGCTGAAGAGCCCGGAAGCGGCGGCCAAGGTGCCGAACTTCTTCGTGCCCAAGACCATGCACAACGAAGGCAACTACATCATCTCCCTGGGCAACCTGTGCCGCTGGCTGGCCCAGCAGGCCGAAGGCCTGGGCGTCGAGATCTACCCGGGCTTCGCCGCCCAGGAAGCGCTGATCGACGAGAATGGCGTGGTGCGCGGCATCATCACCGGTGATCTGGGCGTCGACCGCGAAGGCAATCCGAAAGAGGGTTACTACACCCCCGGCATGGAACTGCGCGCCAAGTACACCCTGTTCGCCGAAGGCTGCCGTGGCCACATCGGCAAGCAATTGATCAAGAAGTACAAGCTCGACAGCGAAGCCGACGCCCAGCACTACGGCATCGGCATCAAGGAAATCTGGGACATCGACCCGGCCAAGCACGAGCAGGGTCTGGTGGTGCACACCGCCGGCTGGCCGCTGAACGACGAGAACCCGGGTGGCTCCTTCCTCTATCACCTGGAGAACAACCAGGTGGTGGTCGGCCTGATCATCGACCTGTCCTACACCAACCCGCACCTGTCGCCGTTCGACGAGTTCCAGCGTTACAAGCACCACCCGGTGATCAAGCAGTACCTGGAAGGCGGCAAGCGCGTGGCCTACGGCGCTCGCGCCATCTGCAAGGGCGGCCTGAACTCGCTGCCGAAGATGGTATTCCCGGGCGGCGCGCTGATCGGTTGCGATCTGGGCACCCTGAACTTCGCCAAGATCAAGGGCAGCCACACCGCCATGAAGTCCGGCATGCTGGCCGCTGACGCTGTTGCAGAAGCCTTGGCCGCCGGCCGCGAGGGCGGTGACGAGCTGACCAACTACGTCGACGCGTTCAAGGGCAGCTGGCTGTACGACGAGCTGTTCCGCAGCCGCAACTTCGGCGCGGCCATCCACAAGTTCGGCGCCATCGGTGGCGGTGCGTTCAACTTCATCGACCAGAACATCTTCGGCGGCAAGATTCCGGTCACCCTGCACGACACGACTCCGGACTACGCCACCCTGAAAAAGGCCAGCGAAGCGCCGAAGATCGATTACCCCAAGCCAGACGGCAAGATCAGCTTCGACAAGCTGTCCTCGGTGTTCCTCTCCAACACCAACCACGAGGAAGACCAGCCGATCCACCTGCGCCTGACCGACCCGAGCGTCCCGGTTGGCAAGAACCTGCCGCTCTACGACGAGCCCGCGCAGCGTTACTGCCCGGCCGGCGTGTACGAAGTGGTGAGCAACGACGACGGCAGCAAGCGCTTCCAGATCAACGCCCAGAACTGCGTACACTGCAAGACCTGCGACATCAAGGACCCGGCCCAGAACATCACCTGGGTGGCACCGGAAGGTACCGGCGGTCCGAACTACCCCAACATGTAATACGTTGGCGGTAATGAAAAAGGCTCCCATTCGGGAGCCTTTTTTTGGCCTCATGCCCATGGCGGCGGGCGTGTAGCAGACTCAAAAAAGAACTACCAGACTCGTTCAGACTATGGAGTCACGGCTGTGGAGCGATGGGGAAGAACTCTCCCGAACTCCATACACCCAGCCATTCCCGCCCCTCGATTTCGCGGCTGACGGCCAGCTCGACCAGTTGATAGAACACGTTGCGATGGATCAGCGCTTCCAGATTCACCCGCACCAGCACGTAGGGCGACGGCTCCTGGGTCTGCGGGTCGAGTTCCACGCGAATCGGATGCGCGGCATCGGCCACCACTTCATCCTCGACGTTGGTGGTGAAGCGCAGCACCTGCTGCTCCCCCTCCCCCTCTACAACCAGGCTGATTGCGACGAACGGCGCGTCGTCGACCGTGATCCCGCACTTCTCCACCGGCGTGACCAGGAAGTAGTCGTCGCCATCGCGGCGGATGATGGTGGAGAACAACCGCACCATCGGCTTGCGTCCGATCGGCGTACCCAGGTAATACCAGGTGCCATCGCGGGCGATGCGCATGTCGATGTCGCCGCAGCAGTCCGGGTTCCACAGGTGCACCGGCGGCAGCCCCTTGCCCTGGGTGGCGGGAATCTGCGCCAGCAGGTTGCCGGCACGCTCCGGATTAGTCAGGGGGTCGGTCATTGGTACTCCTCGTGCGTCCTCACCCCCAGCAGGCTGCGGGCGTACTCTTCCAGCGGCGGCCCGATCAGGTCGTCGGGCTTGGCATCATAGAATGTCAGAAAACCGCCACGACTGCGGATAGTGGCACTGTCCACCAGATAGCGGTTGGCGGTTTCGATCAGCATCACCTGGATCACGCTGCGGTCGCGTCCCACGGCGTTGTCGGTATCTTCATACTCTTCGTAGCTGCCGACATTGTCCTCCCCGCGGGCGAAGCGGGTATAGAGCAGGTAGTTGGCGCCCACCGCCCGCGCCTCCTGCATCGCCCCCTCAAGCCCCAACGGCCCCTGGGCGCGCCGCACCATCGGGAAATACTCGACGAAGCCCTTGAACGCCTCCTCTGCCACCACGTTCGGCTGCGCATAAGCATGACCGGGCGGCACGAAAGGCCCCTGGGCGATGTAGATGAACGAGTCCGGCTGCAGGCGCCAGTTCCCCGTGCGACGAGTCTGGCTGTGGTCGAGGAAGCCGGCATCACCCGCGTAATAGCCGGTGCGTTCAGCCATGTCGCTGGGCGTCATGCAGCCTGCCAGGGCTGCCATGGCGAAGATCGCCAGAAGGGTGCGCATCTCTTGTCTCCACGGCCGGTGTCGAGAAACCGGCACTCGACCGCAGGATGCAGATTCCGCGCCACCCGCAAGCACGGCTACAGCGCTCGCGAGCCCCGGCCGCAGTTCAGCCATGGGTATTTCCCGCTATCGGCTGCTTGGCCGTATCGCCCCCGCTGCCGCAGGCGCCGCCCAGCAGAACGACCTGCAGCTCCTTGCGGCGACTGAGGTACTTCGGAACCGTGTCGCTGACGCAATGCGCCGACGCCTGCAGCGCGGCTGGCAATTTTCCGGGTACGAACAGCAGGCCAGCAGCGGTCGAGGTTGCCGAATCAGCCGACAGGCGGGTGACGGGGCGCCCTGCGTAATACACCAGGCGCATGTCCGGCACGTCGAGGCTATAGAGCGGCAGAGCGGGATGCGCCGCGGCAATCCGAGCGATTTCCGGCAACGCCTGGTATCGATAAGCGAAGACCGTGCGCTCAAGTACCGTGTAGAAGCCGACAAAGCCGAACAGCAGCAACAGGGGCCCCCACTGCATTGCCTTGCGCCGCCAGCCGCCCTGGCGGGCGAATACCTGCATCCAGTGGTAGGCCAGCAGCAATGCAACGCAGGGGTAGGTGGGCAGGAGGTACTTGGCGTGCTTGTCGCTGAACAGGGAGAAAACGATCAGCGGTACGAGAATCGCGCAAAGCGCCAGGGTCAGCTGCGGGCTCTGCCTGATCTGCCGCCACAGCTGCCGCGGCCCCGCCAACAACAACAGCCAGAACGGGAAGAAGTCACCGGCAAGATACAGCAGGTACGCATACCAGGGGTCGCTGCCGCCGCTGCCTTTGACCTTCTCGACGATGTCCTGCTGGAAGATCGCCTTCCAGACATCCATGCCCTCCTGCAAGGTCACGGCGGCATACCAGGTCGCCCCCAGCGCCAGGGCGATCAGCCAGCCTGGGATGTCGCACAGGTAGGACCGTGCGCGCTCCTGTCGCTGGATCAGGGCGAAGACCAGCACCGGCAAGGTCACCAGCAGCAGGCTGACCGGCCCCTTGGTCAGCAGCGCGCAACCAAGCAGGACGTAGCTCAGCAGGCTCCAGCGACGACGACCATCGATGAACAGGTAGACATAGGCGCTGAGCAGGGACAGGAAGCAGAACGCCGTCAACGCCATCTCGATTTCCGCCCGCCGGGCGAACTGGCTGAATCCCGCGTTGGCCGCCAGGAAAATGCAGGCGAACAGCCCAAGGCCGCGCCCACCGATCCCGCGCCCCCAGTAGAAGGTTCCGGCCAGCGTGGCGAGCGCCAGCAGCGCCGAAGGCAAGCGCACGGCCCACTCCGACACGGCGCCCGCCAGGTACACCGGAATCAGTGCCAGCCAATAGAAGAGCGGCGGCTTCGCCAGATACAGATCGCCGTTCATGTGCGGCAGCAGCCAGTCGTTCGCCTGGTACATCTCGCGAACCGTGACCGCCCGCCTCGCCTCGTTGACGCTGAGGAAAGCGATATCGCCATTGCCCCACAGACACAGCACCAACAGCAGCGCTACAACCACCAGGAACCAGAACCCCTGTTCCAGTTCGATACGTTCCTGCATCAATGCAACCTCCCGCGGTGCGACGGACAAGGACAGAGGATGGGGCGAAGAAACGGCCCGCGATGCGGAGCATCACGGGCCGGAATACGACTCAGGCAAGCGGCGGGCAGGAGCGAATCGGCCGGATGACCGCGCGCCGCCACGAAGCGGCGCCCATTCTGCTCCAGCCCGAGGCCGACGGAAACTCCCGGATCAGCCGCCGATGATCTTCATGACGGTGACGCCGCCGGAGAAGGCGACTTCCTGCTTGTCCGCCAGGGCACGCACCAGCAGGCGCTGGAGCGCTGGCAGGGCCTGGTGACGGGGTTTGTCGAGAAGATCGCCGACGTAATGGCGATTGCTCGACGACAGGCAGCCATGCAGCCAGCCGGTGGACGACAGGCGCAGGCGCGAGCAGGTACGGCAGAACGGCACGCTTTCGTTGGCGATCACGCCGAAGAAGCCCTGTCCCGGCACTTCATAGCGCAGTGCGGTGGCATCCACGGGCGCGTTAGCCTGGATGTAGGGGTGGCGCGAACCAATCAGCTCCAGCAGCTCCTGCATACCGATGAACTGCTGGTTGAAGGCATTCGGGTCGCGGGCCAGGTGCCCCATGCGCATCAGTTCGATGAAGCGCAGCTCGAAACCGTGCTCCAGGCAGTAGTCCAGCAGCGGCAGGACCTGGTCGAGGTTCTGCCCGCGCAGCGGCACCATGTTGAGCTTGATCTTCAGGCCCGCCGCACGAGCCTCGTCGAGCCCCTTGAGCACGGTTGCCAGATCACCACCACGGGCGATACGACGGAAGGCATCGGCATCCAGGGTATCGAGGGAAACATTGAGACGGCGGATACCGCAATCCAGCAGCAACGGCAGCTTCTTCGACAACAGCTGGCCGTTGGTGGTGATGGCGATGTCCTGCAGACCGAGGCGGCTGACGCCATGCAGGAAGGTGTCCAGCTTGGGACTGACCAGCGGCTCGCCACCGGTCACCCGCAGGCGTTCGATGCCGGCGGCTTCGATCAGGTAGGCGACGCCACGCACCAGGGATTCGGCCGACAGTTCGTCCTGGGCGGCGACCAGACGCTTGCCATCCGGCACGCAGTAGGTGCAGGCGTAATTGCAGGCGGCGGTCAGGCTGACCCGAAGGTTACGGAAGCGCCTGCCCTGGCGGTCGACGATCATGCTCGGCTCCGGTGGGGATCACCCGTTCAGTATATCCCCACCCTCACCCGCCGCCCTGTCGCACGAGCGACGATGGACAGTGCGAATATCGACTCAGGCGGCCGGTGTATCGCCGTCGCGCTTGCGCTTGTTGCCCATGCGCACGCCGATGTCCATGAGGAACTGGAAGAAGCCCTCCTGGTCCTCCAGTACCTCGCGCCAGAACGGCGAGTGATACAGCGCCACGGCGCCATGCACCAACGCCCAGGCCGCGCAGTAGTGGAAGTAGGCCGGCACGTCTTCCAGCTTGCCCGCCGCGATGCGTTCCTTGATCAGCTGGCTCAGGCGCTCGAAGTTGGATTCGCGGATCTTGTGCAGCTCCTCGACCATCTCCGGGACCTGGCTGGTCTTCACCACCTTTTCTTCCAGGCGGTCGAACAGGCGGTAGCGCTGCGGATCGCGCATGCGGAACTCGAAGTAGGCGCGCGACAGGCGTTCCTTGTCCCGTGCCACGTCTTCGGAATGGAACAGCGCCGCCAGGTCGCGCTCATAGTCCAGCATCAGGCGCAGGTAGATCTCCGCCTTGGACTTGAAGTGCTTGTAGATGGTGCCTTTGCCGATACCCACGGCATCGGCGATCATTTCGACCGTGACACTGTCTTCGCCCTGCTCCAGGAACAGCTTGAGGGCGGTGTCGAGGATTTCCTGTTCGCGACGACGGAATTCGCGAACCTTGCGCGGCTCTTTCTGCATAAAAAGACTGTTCGGTCAAAAATAGTCAAAATTCGAAGCCGCGTATTATGCCTATTCAGCGCCAAATTGCACGGATCATCCGACATGATTAGCTTCTCCCACGAATTTCCCCAACAGTCCGGCCTGCATTACCTTAATCACGCAGCTGTAGCGCCCTGGCCCAAGCGTGCGGCTGATGCCGTAGCTGCCTTTGCCCAGGAAAACGTCCTGCTCGGCGCCCGCGACTATCCGCAGTGGCTGACCATCGAGAAGCGCCTGCGCGAGCGCCTGGCGCGCCTGCTCAACGCCCCGACCACCGGCGATATCGCACTGGTGAAGAACACCTCCGAGGCATTGTCGTTCGTCGCCTTCGGCCTGGACTGGCGCGCCGGCGACCAGGTGGTGATCAGCGACCAGGAATTTCCCTCCAACCGGATCGTCTGGGAAGCGCTCAAGCCCAAGGGTGTCGAGGTCGTCCAGGTCAGCCTGAACGGCACCGATCCCGAGGGTGACCTGCTTGCCGCCTGCGGCCCGCGCACACGCCTGCTGTCGATCAGCGCGGTGCAGTACGCCAGCGGCCTGCGCATGGACCTGGAGCGACTCGGCGCCGGCTGTCGCCAGCGCGACGTGCTGTTCTGCATCGACGCCATCCAGCAGCTCGGCGCCCTACCCTTCGATGTCCAGGCCTATGACTGTGCCTTCGCCATGGCCGACGGCCACAAGTGGATGCTCGGCCCGGAAGGCCTCGGCGTGTTCTATTGCCGCGCCGCCGAACGGGAACAACTGGCGCTGCAGGAGTACGGCTGGCACATGCTGGAAAACGCCGGCAACTACGATCTGGACCACTGGCAGCCGGCGCGCAGCGCGCGGCGCTTCGAGTGCGGCAGCCCGAACATGCTCGGCGCCGTGGCGCTCGACGCCAGCCTGAGCCTGCTGGAAGAGGTTGGCATGGAGAAGGTCGGCGCCCTGGTTGGGGAGCGAGTGCAGCAGTTGCAGGACGGACTGGCGCGGATTTCCGGCGCGACGCTGCACAGCCCGCTGAATCCGAGCCGGCGCGCGGGCATCCTGACCTTCAGCCTGGCCGGCTGGGACAATGCCCGGCTACTGGAGCGCCTGCGCGCCGAACAGGTGGTGTGCATCCAACGCGGTGCCGGCATTCGCTTCTCGCCGCACTTCTATACGACGGAAAAGGTGATCGAGGAGACCCTGGCATTGATCGCCGGAATGGCGCAGGAATGAGCCCAGGTGCTCAGCCCGCTGTGATGTATTCCAAATCCGTTTAAAAAACACCCGGCCCCCTGTGGCAGCCGCGTCATCTTGACCAATACTTACAGATACCGGTGCGCGGCATCTCCCCCCAAGTGCCCCGCCGGTGAAGGTACCGAGGATCGCGTACCTTATTGTTACACTCCTAATGGTCTTGACCCGGATTCATCCCCCAGAACCCGGGTTTTTTTTGCGCGCGATTTTTGTAATCGAACAGCCGTGATCGGCGCCCGGGATCACTTTGCCAGCGGGAACAACCGGCGGAAGTTGGCGGTGGTCTGCTCGGCCAGGGTCTCGAAGCTCACGCCGCGCAGCACGGCCAGGTACTCGGCCACTTCGCGCACATACTCCGGCAGGTTCGGCTTGCCACGGTGCGGCACCGGGGCGAGGTACGGTGAATCGGTTTCCACCAGCAGGCGATCCACTGGCACCTGGCGCGCCACCTCACGCAGCTGCTCGGCATTGCGGAAGGTGACGATGCCCGACAGGGAGATGTAGAAGCCGATATCCAGCGCCGCTTTGGCCATCTCCCAGTCCTCGGTAAAGCAGTGCAGCACGCCAGCCTGCGGCAGCGCTGCCTCGCGCAGCAGCGCCAGGGTGTCGGCGCGGGCTTCACGGGTGTGGACGATGACGGGCTTGCCGGTGACCTTCGCCGCTTCCAGGTGCAGGCGGAAGGCTTCCTGCTGCAGTTCGGCAGCTTCGGGCTCGTAGTGGTAATCCAGGCCGGTTTCGCCGATGGCCACCACGCGCGGGTGACTCAGCTCTCCCAGCAGCCAGTCCAGCGCCGGCGCGGCGCCCGGCTCCAGGTCCAGCGGATGCACGCCCACCGAGCAGTGCACGTCGGCGTAGCGGTCGGCCAGGTCCTTCACCGCCTTGGCGTTGTCCGCGCTGACGCCGATGCACAGGAACTGGCTGACGCCGCGCGCACGGGCAGCGTCCAGCGCGGCATCCAGCGAACCGCCGTGGGCGGCGAGATCGAGGCGATCGAGGTGGCAGTGGGAATCGACCAGCATGAAAACACTCTCCGGAAAATGACGAAGCGCCCATTCGGGCGCTTCGTGCTTGCAGCCTGTATAGCCTGCGAATCTTACATGGTATGGGTCGGACGGTCCGACTTCAGCGCGCCGGCCAGGTAGGTCTCGATCTTGTTGCGCGCGGTATTGTCGCCATCGTTGAACTGCACGCCGATACCCGCCGCACGGTTGCCCTGGGCTCCCTTGGGCGTAATCCAGACCACTTTGCCGGCCACCGGGATCTTCTCCGGCTCGTCCATCAGGTTGAGCAGCATGAAGACTTCGTCGCCCAGCTTGTAGGTCTTGTTGGTCGGGATGAACAGACCACCGTTACGGATGAACGGCATGTAGGCGGCATACAATACGGACTTGTCCTTGATCGTCAGGGACAGGATTCCGTTCCGCGGACCCAGATTCGGTGGCAAGCTCATTCAGCTGTCCTGGCAGTTGTATCCAATGGGCGGATTCTAGCCCGGCCCGGGAAGGCTTGCCCACTGTACGAGCAAGGCTTCGAGAAGCAAGGCACGATTGAGGTTGGCTTTGTTCAGGACTTTCTGCCGCTGCGCGAGCAACCATTCCTGGATCGCCAGCACCTTGTGCTGTGCCGACTTCTCGGCGAGGTACTGCACCACCTTGCGCATATCGGTCAGGCCGAGGCCGGCCTCATCGCGCGCCAACTGATAGCGCAGGGTCAGCAAGGCCCAATCGCAGAACCAGTCGAACAGCAGCGGCAGGGGCAATGCGTTCCAGCTCTCCGCCAGCTGACTGGGGGCGACCTGTTGCTTGAGCAGCCTCTTCACCCCGTCCACCACCAGTGCGCGCTGCTCGCGAACGCCCTGCCCATGCAGGCGCAGCGCGGTGAGCGGCGAACCGCCGGCCAGTACCAGCAACTCGTCCAGGCCTTCCGTCGACTCCTCCGGCAAGGCGCCGGCCAGCCATGCACGGCTCTGCTCCGCATTCGGTTGCGGGCAGGCCTGCTGCACACAGCGGCTCTTGATGGTCGGCAACAGCCGGCTGGGCTGGTGGCTGATGAGCAGCAGCACCGTATCGCCGGAGGGCTCCTCCAGGCTTTTCAGCAGGGCGTTGGCGGCGTTCAGGTTCATCGCTTCGGCGGGTTCCAGCAGCACCACCTTGCGCCCACCCAACTGAGCGGTCTGCACCACGAAATCCACCAGCTCGCGCACCTGGTCGACACGGATGGGCTTCTCCGGCTCTTCCGGCTCCAGCAGGAAGAAATCCGGGTGGGTGCCGGCAGCGAGCAGCTGACAGGCCTTGCACTGACCACAGGCCTTGCCGTTCGTCGGCTTCTGGCAGAGCAGCAAGTGCACCAGCGTCTCGGCCAGCACACGCTTGCCGATTCCGGCCGGGCCATGCAGCAAGTAGGCGTGAGCATGCCGCTCGCGGCCGCTCAGTTGCTGCCAGAGGCCCTGTTGCCAGGGATAGATATCAGCCATGCAGGCGCTCCAGCAGGGTCGGCAGCAGCGCGTCCAGGTTGCATTGCACCTCGGCCAGCGGCTGGGCGGCATCGACGATGCGGTAGCGCGCAGGCTCGGCCTGGGCGCGAGCCAGGTAGGTGCTGCGCACGGCTTCGAAGAAGGCACGGCCCTCCTGCTCGAAACGGTCGAGCCGGCCACGGGCCGCGGCGCGGGACAGGCCGATTTCCACCGGCAGGTCGAAGACCAGGGTCAGGTCCGGGCGCAGACTGCCCTGGACGAAGCTTTCCAGTTGCGCGATGCGCTCCACCGGCAGGCCGCGGCCGCCGCCCTGGTAGGCGTAGGTAGCGTCGGTGAAACGGTCGCACAGCACCACGGCGCCGCGCGCCAGGGCTGGGCGGATCACCTCGGCGATGTGCTGGGCGCGGGCGGCGAAAACCAGCAGCAGCTCAGTGTCCACCGCCATCTTTTCATCGCTGGGCGCCAGCAGCAGTTCGCGGATGCGTTCAGCCAGCGGGGTGCCGCCGGGTTCTCGGGTCAGCTGGACTTCGATACCGCGCTCGCGCAGGCGTTCGGCCAGGTACTCGCGGTTGGTGCTCTTGCCCGCGCCTTCGGGGCCTTCCAGGGTGATGAACAGGCCGGTCACTCGGCTCTCCTTGATCTCTTGTCGGGCTACTGCGCCGCTGGGGCGTCGCCGGCGGGGGCGTTCGGTGCAAGCACCGGAGCCGGGCTGGAACGGTAATCGGCGCGACGCTTGAGCTGAAATTCCTGAACCGCCTTGTTGTGGTCGTCGAGGTTGTCGGAGAAGGCATGACTGCCATCGCCTCGCGCAACGAAGTACAAACTGTCACCCGGCACCGGATTGAGTGCCGCGTGGATGGCCTCGCGCCCCGGCAGGGCGATGGGCGTCGGCGGCAAACCGGCGATCACGTAGGTGTTGTAGGGGGTCGCCTCGCGCAGGTCGGCGCGGGTGATCTTGCCGGCGTAGCGATCGCCCATGCCATAGATGACGGTCGGGTCGGTCTGCAGCAGCATGTTCTTTTCCAGACGACGCACGAAGACGCCGGCGATTTGCCCGCGCTCCTGCGGTACGCCGGTTTCTTTCTCCACCAGCGAGGCCATGATCAGCGCCTGGTAGGAGTCCTTGTACGGCAAGTCCGACTCGCGCTTGTCCCACTCTTCGGCAAGGATGTTATCCATGCGCTGGTAGGCTTGCTTCAGCAAGTCGATGTCTCGCGTGCCCCGGACAAAACGGTAGGTATCGGGGAAGAAACGCCCTTCGGGGAAAACACCCGGCTTGCCCAGCTTGGCCATCACCTCTGCATCGCTGAGGCCGACCAGGGTCTGGCTGAGCTTGGGCTGGCGGGAAAGCAGCTCGCGCACCTGGTGGAAGGTCCAGCCTTCGACCAGGGTCAGGCCGTACTGCACCACGTCACCGTCGCGCCACTGGTCGAGCAGTTCGGCAGCGGTCATGCCGGGCTTGAGGCGGTATTCGCCGCTGTGCAGCGCCTCGCCGGAGAGGTTGAAGCGCCAGTAAAGGCGCAGCCAGAACCCGCCATGCAGCACGTCCTCGTCCTGCAGTCGGGTCAGCAGTCCGCCCGGCGTCGCCCCGGAGGGCGCGTCGAGCAATCGCTCTTCGGTGAGCTGGAGCGGCTGTTGCAGCGCGCGGTGCTGCTCCCAGGCCGCCAGGCCCAGCACGAGCCCGGCCAGCAGCAGGCCGCCTTCCAGCAGCACCAGCAATTTGCGCATCACGTGTCAGGAATCCAGAAGTTCGCGAAGTTGGCCTTGCAGTTTACGGGTCAGCGGCCCGACCGGCCAAGCACGACCGGCAAAGCCACGCACCGGCCAGATGCCGTAGAGGCTGTTGCAGAGAAAGACCTCGTCGGCCTGCGCCAGTTCGTCGAAGTCGATGTCCCGCACGATGACCGGTAGGCCGATATTGCCGGCGCGCTCGATCACTTCGGCGCGCATCACGCCGGCAACGCCGCAACGGCTGAGCTCGGCGGTGACCAGTTCGCCATTGCGGACCAGAAACAGATTGCTGAACACGCCTTCGACGATCCGTCCGGAAACGTCGCGCATCAGGCCCTCGGCAAAGGTCGGGTCATCCCACTCGGCGCGGGCCAGAACCTGCTCCAGGCGATTGAGGTGCTTGAGGCCGGCCAGCAAGGGCTGCTCGGCCAGGCGCGTCGCGCAAGGGAAGAGCTGGACGCCCTCCTCCCAGTGCTTTGCCGGGTAAGCCGGCGCCGGGGAGCCAAGCAGCAGGCGGCGCACCTGGGCGTCCGCCTGCGGCGCGTAGCCGCGCGCGCCTTCGCCACGGGTCAGCATTAGCTTGGCGACGCCATCGCCCAATGCCGTGCTGAAACGCAGCAGTTCGTCTTCGACCCGCTCCAGCGAGACCGGCAGGGCCAGGCGTTGCACACCCTCTTCCAGCCGGGCCATGTGGCGTGCCAGCAGGCGCGGGCGGCCTGCCGACACGCGAATGGTTTCGAACAGGCCATCGCCATAGGCCAATCCGCGATCTCTCACGGACAGGACCTCGGCGCTGCGGCCGTCGACCCAGCTCAACATCAGCCGTGGAACCGGCGGAACACCAGGGAGCCGTTGGTACCACCGAAACCGAAGGAGTTCGACAGCGCGACCTCGATCGGACGCTCCTTGGGCTGGTGTGCCACCAGATCCAGGTCACAGCCCTCGTCGGGGTTGTCCAGGTTGATGGTCGGCGGCGCCACCTGGTCGCGCAGGGCGAGCACGCAGAAGATCGCCTCGACCGCGCCGGCGGCACCCAGCAGGTGACCGGTCATGGACTTGGTGGAGCTCATCGACAGCCCATAGGCATGCTCGCCGAAGATCGATTTCACCGCGGCGATTTCCGCGATGTCGCCGGCCGGCGTGGAGGTGCCGTGGGCGTTGATGTAATCGACCTGCTCCGGGTTCAGGCCGGCGTCACGCAGGGCCGCCTTCATGCAGCGCGCGGCGCCCGCGCCGTTTTCCGGCGGAGCGGTCATGTGGTAGGCGTCGCCGCTCATGCCGAAGCCCACGACCTCGGCATAGATACGGGCGCCACGGGCCTTGGCATGCTCCAGCTCTTCCAGCACCAGCGCGCCTGCGCCGTCGGAGAGCACGAAGCCATCGCGGTCCTTGTCCCACGGACGGCTGGCCTTGGCCGGCTCGTCGTTGCGGGTGGACAGCGCGCGGGCCGCGCCGAAGCCGCCCAGACCCAGACCGCAGGCAGCCATTTCGGAGCCGCCGGCCACCATCACGTCAGCGTCGCCGTAGGCGATGTTGCGCGCGGCCATGCCGATGTTGTGGGTGCCGGTGGTGCAGGCGGTGGTGATGGCGTAGTTGGGACCCTGCAGACCGAGGTTGATCGACAGGAACCCGGAAACCATGTTGATGACCGAGCCGGGCACGAAGAACGGCGAAATGCGCCGCGGGCCCTGCTCGAACAACGAACGGCAGGTGTTTTCGATGTTGGTCAGACCGCCGATGCCCGAACCGATGGCAACGCCGATGCGCTCCCGGTTGGCGTCTGTGACTTCCAGGCCGGAGTCACGCACCGCCTGGTAGCTGGCGGCCAGGCCGTACTGGATGAACAGGTCGAGTTTGCGAGCTTCCTTGGCGGACATGTATTGCTCGACGTCGAAACCCTTCACCGAACCGCCGAAGCGGGTGGAAAAGGCGGACAGGTCCATGTGTTCGATCGGGGCAATACCGCTGCGCCCGGCGAGAATGCCTTCCCAACTGCTCGGCACATCCACACCCAGGGGCGACAACATACCCATGCCAGTGATGACTACGCGTCTACGCGACACTGTGACTTCCTCTCATACGTTTCACGGCAATAACGCCGGCAGATGCCGGCGTTAAAGAAAAGCCGCACGCCTTTGCAGGCCGTGCGGCTTCTTTCGTCGGGGAACCGACGACTACGTCTTATGCCTGGTGGGCAACGATGTAGTCGATGGCTTCCTGAACGGTGGTGATCTTTTCGGCTTGCTCGTCGGGGATTTCGGTCTCGAATTCCTCTTCCAGAGCCATCACCAGCTCAACGGTGTCAAGGGAGTCGGCGCCCAGGTCTTCAACGAAGGAAGCGCTGTTGGTGACTTCTTCTTCCTTAACGCCGAGTTGCTCAGCAACGATCTTCTTGACGCGTTCTTCGATGGTGCTCATACCTTGTTTTCACTCCTATGGACAATCCGTACAGCTGGGCTGCGGGTAAGTGTATAGAAAGGGTTTTCTGCATTTCAAGCTGAACGCTGACGCCCCTTCGCGGCTAACCCAGATGCTCTGCCTAATCCCGTCCGCAGTACGTTGGGGATTCTAGACAGCGCATATGACATCGCCGCGAAGCAACACGTCACATCAACTCATGTACATTCCGCCATTCACCGGTACCGTGGCACCCGTAACATAAGCTGCGCCCTCGGAAGCGAGGAATGCTACCACTTTGGCGATCTCTTCTGCTTGCCCCAGTCGACCCAGCGGAATCTGACCGAGCAGCGCTTCACGCTGCGCCTCCGGCAGTTCGCGGGTCATGTCGGTGTCGATGAAGCCAGGAGCAACCGCGTTGACAGTGATAGCACGGGAACCGACTTCGCGCGCCAGGGCACGGGTGAAGCCCTCAAGACCGGCCTTGGCAGCAGCGTAGTTGGTCTGCCCGGCATTGCCCATGGCACCCACCACCGAACCGATGTTGATGATGCGACCCCAACGTGCCTTGGTCATGCCACGCAGGACGGCTTTCGACAGACGGTAGAGGCTGTTGAGGTTGGTGTTAACCACGTCGAACCACTCGTCGTCCTTCATGCGCATCAGCAGGTTATCGCGGGTGATGCCGGCGTTATTGACGACGATAGCCGGAGCACCGGCTTCTTTCTGGATGGCTTCGAGGGTGCTGGTCACGGACTCGTCGTTGGAGACGTCCAGCACCATGCCCGAACCCTGAATGCCATTGGCCTTCAGGTATTCAGAAATCTTCTGCGCGCCGGACTCGCTGGTGGCAGTGCCGATCACGGTGGCGCCCATGCGACCCAGTTCCAGGGCGATGGCCTGGCCGATACCACGGCTCGCGCCGGTAACCAGTGCAACCTTACCTTGCAGACTCATGCTTTATCTCCTCTCAGGCCAGCGCCGCGCGTGCCGCCCCGAAGGCGTCCGCGGAATCCAGGTTGTGGGTGGTCACGCCCTTGGCGCAACGCTTGTTCAAACCAGCCAGCACCTTGCCCGGGCCGCACTCGACCAGGTCGGTGACGCCCTTCTCGGCCAGCAGTTGGACGCTCTCCACCCAACGAACCGGGCTGTACAGCTGCGCCAGCAGATCGCGCTTGAGCGCGGCCAGATCAGCGGGAACCTGGGCGGTAACGTTCTGCACCAGGGCAATCTGCGGCATCTGCCACTGAATGGCCTCAACGGCATCGGCAAAGCGCTCGGCAGCCGGGCGCATCAGCTCGCAGTGCGACGGCACGCTGACCGGCAGCGCCACGGCGCGCTTGGCACCACGCGCCTTGCAGCCTTCAATGGCGCGCTCCACGGCCTTGGCCGCACCGGCGATCACCACCTGGCCCGGCGCGTTGAAGTTCACAGCGCTGACCACTTCGCCCTGGGCGGCTTCGGTGCAAGCCGCCAGCACATCGGCATCTTCCAGGCCGAGGATGGCCGCCATGCCACCAGTACCGGCCGGAACGGCTTCCTGCATCAGTTGGCCGCGACGCTCAACCAGCTTCACCGCATCGGCAAAGGCCAGGCTGCCGGCGGCGACCAGCGCGGAATATTCACCCAGGCTATGGCCGGCAACGTAGGCCGGCTGCGCGCCACCCTCGGCTTGCCACAGGCGCCACAGGGCGATGGAAGCGGTGAGAATGGCGGGCTGGGTCTTGTCGGTCTGGTTCAGGCGCTCTTCCGGCCCTTCCTGCACCAGGGCCCAGAGGTCATAACCCAGGGCGGCAGAGGCTTCGGCAAAGGTATCGCGCACGATGGCGTGCTGGGTGCCCAGTTCGGCAAGCATGCCGAGGGACTGCGAACCTTGACCGGGGAATACGAAGGCGAGGGATGCGGACATTGCAACAGTTCCCTTTTTTGTCTGTGTCATCAAATGGATATCGCCAGCGGAAGCCTGGCGTATTGAACTGACAGTTGGATGACGGTCTGACGACCGCGGTCACATTAGAGCAGATGTTCCAGCCGGCCATGCAGCCGCTGGGGCAGATTCTCGCGAACTTCGAGCAGCGCACGACGCAAGGCGCTCTGGATGCCCTCCTCTTTCGCGCTGCCGTGGCTCTTCACCACGATGCCCTGCAAACCGAGGAAACTCGCACCATTGTGCTGGGACGGCGTGAGATCGCCACGCAGCCGACGCAGGAACGGCATAGCCATCAGCCCCACCGCCTTGGCCGGCAGGCTGGAGTTGAACAATTCTTCCAGGCGGGCCGCAACCATCGCCGCCAACCCCTCGCTGGACTTGAGCAGGATGTTGCCAACGAAGCCGTCGCACACCACCACATCGGCCAGACCGCGATAGAGGCCATCGCCCTCGATGTAGCCGATGTAATTCACCCCGCGCGCCTGCTGCAACAGACTGGCCGCCAGCTTCACCTGCTGGTTGCCCTTGATGTCCTCGGTACCGACATTCAGCAGCGCCACCCTGGGATTCTGCTTGCCCAGTGTCTCCGCCGCGACAGCACCCATGACGGCGAACTGATAAAGATGCTCGGCACTGCAATCGACGTTCGCCCCCAGATCAAGCAGATGGCAATGACCAGTCTGCGTCGGCACGGCAGTGACCATCGCCGGACGGTCGATACCGGGCAGTGTCTTGAGCAGGTAGCGGGAGAGTGCCATCAGCGCACCGGTATTGCCGGCACTGACGCAGGCATGGGCCTTGCCATCCCGAACCAGTTCGAGGGCAACACGCATGGAGGAGTCGGGCTTGCCGCGCAGAGCCTGGGACGGACGCTCGTCCATCGTGACGACTTCGCTGGCGTGGTGAACGTGAAGACGCTGGCGCTCAACCGGGGACAGGTCGCGCAGGTGTTCTTCGATCAAGGGAGCCTGGCCAACAAGGACCAGTTGAAGAGAGGCGTACTCGGCCAGAAAGGAAATGCAGGCCGGAACAATGCAGTGGGGACCGTAGTCCCCACCCATTGCATCAATCGCGATGATTGGTGCGGACAAGGATTACTCGTCAGAGCCCTTGTCTACGACCTTACGGCCGCGATAGAAACCGTCCGGGGAGACGTGGTGACGCAGGTGAACTTCACCGGTGCTCTTCTCTACGGACAGAGCGTTCGCGTCCAGGGCATCGTGGGAACGACGCATGTCACGAGCGGAACGGGATTTTTTGTTCTGCTGAACAGCCATGATTGATTAACTCCTAAACGTTTGGGTCACGCTTCAACTGCGCCAGTACGCTGAACGGATTGGGCCGCTCTTCGACGTTCTCGCTCGGTTCGGGCGCTGTAGCGTATCCCACCGGCTGCTGGCAATCCTCAGGATCATGGACCGGCACGATGGGCAAGGCGAGCAGCAACTCGTCCTCGGCCAGCGAGGTCAGGTCGATGGGGTCTTCCCCCACTTCCAGCGCATCGTAGCCATTAGGCAGATCATCGATCGACTTGCCTTCCGGGATGATGACGTAATCGTACTCACCACCCACATGGAAGTTGGCCGGCTCGAGACAGCGCTGGCATACCATGCTCACCTCGGCGTCGAGTTCGACGTGCATGACCGCCAGCTTCTGCTCATCACGGAAGAAGGAAAACTTCGCGTGAATCTTGCCATCACTGCTGGTCAGTTGCTCGTTGAGACGTGGCATCTTGGCGATCGGCAGCTCACCTTCGAGGGTGGCGGCGCGCTCTACCAGTTTGCGCGGATCAACGTGAGGTGGTATCGGTCCATTCAACATAAGCGCGCCATTATAGGGATGCACCCGAAGCTGTCAAAGGAAATTAGCCATAAACCGCTGTATGGACAGCCCTTTTCGCTAGAATCGCAGCGACGCTCCAAAGGAATCCTCCATGCTGCCACTGATCCTTGCTTCCAGCTCACCCTACCGCCGCGAATTGTTGCAGCGCCTGCGCCTGCCGTTCGAATGTGCAAGTCCCGACATCGACGAAAGCCCGCTTCCCGGTGAAAACGCCGAGCAACTGGTCCAGCGCCTCGCGGAAAGTAAAGCGCGCACCCTGGCACAGCGCTACCCCGGCCATCTGATCATCGGTTCCGACCAGGCCGCAGTGAACGGCAGCCAGATACTCGGCAAACCCCTCAACATCCATCGAGCCAGCGAACAACTGAAAGCCGCCAGCGGCAAGAGCGTCAGCTTCCTCACCGGACTCTGCCTGCTGAACAGCCAGAGTGGCCGCAGCCAGGTCGATTGCGTGCCCTTTACCGTGCACTTCCGCGACCTCGACGAAGCACGTATCCGCCGCTACCTGGAAGCCGAACAGCCCTTCGATTGCGCCGGCAGCTTCAAGGCCGAAGGCCTCGGCGTCAGCCTGTTCCGCTCCACCGAAGGCGAAGACGCCACCAGCCTGATCGGCCTGCCGCTGATCCGCCTGGTGGACATGCTGCTGGCCGAGCAGGTACCCATCCCCTAGCCCCAAAACGCAGAAGGCCCGGCGATTGCCGGGCCTTCCTTTATATAGAGGAAGGAATCAGCGCAGAGCCGGCCCCTGCCAACCCATCCATAGCGCCAGACGCTCGGCAACGCTGGTGCCCAGCTTCTTGGCGAAGCGGTCGAAGGGGGTTTCCTGGACGGTGTAGTCCACCACCTCCTTCTCCTTGATGATCTCCCGCGCCACATAGCTGGTGCTGCCCAGGCCATCGATCAGCCCTAGCTGCAGCGCTTGCTCGCCAGACCAGATCAGACCAGAGAACAACTCAGGATGATCCTTGTCCTTCAGGCGATCGCCACGCCCCTTCTTCACGCTGTCGATAAACTGTTTGTGCGTAGTATCCAGCACCTGCTGCCAGAACGCGGTTTCATCCGGCTTCTGCGGCTGGAACGGATCGAGGAAGGCCTTGTGCTCACCCGAGGTGTAGATGCGGCGATCCACCCCCAGCTTTTCCATGGTGCCGACGAAACCGAAAGTCGCCGCGGTCACGCCAATGGAACCCACCAGACTGGCCTTGTCGGCGTAAATCTGATCGGCGGCGCTGGCGATGTAGTAGGCACCGGAGGCGCCGAGATCACTGATCACGGCATAGACCTTGATATCCGGATGCTCACCACGCAGACGCTTGATTTCATCGTAGATATAGCCGGACTGCACCGGACTGCCGCCCGGGCTATTGATACGCAGGACGATACCCTTGGTGCCAGCATCCTCGAACGCGGAACGCAGCGCACCGACGACATTATCGGCACTGGCCGGCTCGTCATCGGCGATCATGCCCTTCACCTCGATCATCGCCGTGTGACTGGCACTGCGCGAGGCGGACTTGGACAGGCCACCGAACGGACTGAACAGCGCCAGGGCGACGAACAGATAAAGGAAGGTCAGCAGCTTGAAGAAAATACCCCAGCGACGCGAACGGCGCTGCTCCTGAACCCCCGCCAGCACTGCCTTCTCCAGCAGCTTCCAGCTCTTGTCGTCACCTGCCGTGGTTTGCGCAGCCTTGCTATCGTCCGCCTTCCATTCATCCGACATCGTTGCCCACCTTAAGCAGCGGTTTCACCGAGCGCCCGGCCAGCCAGGCGCGCAATTCATTGAAATGCTCCACTTCCAGCGCCGGAGCATACTCTCGCAGAGTCTCCAGCGACTGCGCACCATAGCCCACCGCCACCGAATCCATGCCGGCACGGCGCGCCATTTCCAGATCGAAAGGCGAATCCCCCACCATCAGCGCATCGCGCGCATCCACCCGGCAATGCCGAAGAATTTCATGCAGCATGCGCGGATCGGGCTTGCTCGCCGACTCGTCCGCAGCGCGGGTGATGTCGAAGAAATCGGTCCACCCCTGCCCCGCCAGCACGCGATCCAGGCCACGGCGATTCTTGCCGGTGGCGACCGCCAGTTGGTAACCCGCATGGCGAAATTCGGTCATCGCCTCGGCAACACCAGGGAACAGCGGAGAAGGCTGCACCTCAAGACTCAGATAGTGCTCGCCGTAGTCGCGACGAAAACGCTCCAGCGGCTCGCCCTCTTCCACTTCGGGATAGAGCGTCTGGATCGCCTCGGGCAGACCAAGGCCGATGATACCCTTGACCGCCTCGTCACTGCGCGAAGGCAGACCGGAATTGACTGCCGCGACGCGCATCGACTCGACGATACGGCCGATGGAATCCACCAGCGTGCCATCCCAATCGAAGATCAGCAGGGAATACTCACGCATCCAGGCGCTCCACGGTGCGCTGCCAGACTTCGTCGACCGGCGCCTCCAGCTCCAGCACCGAGCCATCGGGCATCGGCACACGCAGGAATGCGGAATGCAGGAACAGGCGCTTGCCGCCCAGTTCGCGGATCTCGCGGGAGAAGTCTTCGTCGCCGTACTTGGGGTCGCCGGCAATGGAATGACCGGCATGCTTGGCGTGCACACGAATCTGATGGGTGCGACCGGTGATCGGGCGCGCCTCGACCAGGGTGGCGAAATCACCAAAGCGGCGCAACACCTTGAACTCGGTCAGCGCTTCCTTGCCTTCGGGATTCACTTCCACCACGCGCTCGCCGGAGCGCAGGTTGTTCTTCAGCAGCGGCACGGCGATCTGCTTCTTCGCCGCCGGCCAACTGCCCCGCACCAGGGCGTGATAACGCTTGTCCACCACGCGCTCACCGCGCAGGGCGTCGTGCAGATGGCGCAGCATGCTGCGCTTCTTGGCGATCATCAGCAGACCGGAGGTATCACGATCCAGGCGATGCACCAGCTCCAGGTCCTTGCACTCCGGGCGCAGCTGGCGGAACGCCTCGATGACCCCGTAGTTCAGGCCGCTGCCGCCGTGCACGGCGATCCCGGTGGGCTTGTTCACCACGATCAGCGCCTTGTCTTCGAAGACGATGGCGGCTTCCAGGCGCTCCAGCAGCCCCTGCGCCAGCGGCACGGGCTCGTCGCGCTCAGCCAGACGCAGCGGCGGCACGCGCACCACGTCGCCGGCCTGCAGCTTGTACTCGGGCTTGATGCGCCCTTTATTGACCCGCACCTCACCCTTGCGAAGGATGCGGTAGATCAGGGTCTTGGGCACGCCCTTGAGCTGGGTGCGGAGGAAATTGTCGATGCGTTGGCCGGCATACTCCGGCGCGACTTCAAGCAGCTGAACGCCGGAAGTCGGAGGGGCGGGATTTGTCATCCGGACATAATAACAATTTTTCATTCAATTGAAGCACTTAATCATTGCTGCTATATTCGGGAGGCCGCCAAAAGTGGCCAGGCCCGCGGATGATCGCGTAATCGCCGTCCCCAACCGCCTGCAAACACATTGAACGGACACGAGGCAGTCCCCTGAAGCGTTGCAACGGCATGAGCGATTCGCCCGCCGACAGCGCCTCGAAACCCAGGCCTTCAGACATGACCACGGCAGCCAAGGTCGCCGTGATAAAAGCCAACCCCGCTCCCGGATTCTGCGAGCGGCACCCGGCTCTTAGGGAAATGTGCAGGGCGGAGATGCACAACTGTCGGATTGCGTTGCTTTCATGCCTTGAACGTAGACGCCTTCATCGTCCGCATCTGACAGTCGATTCCTCCTCCTGATGAGTGCTTGTTCTTACTCGACAAGCAGGAAACGTAGTCGCGGCACAGCAGATTTCTCCTGCTGCCGCTGGACACGGGAATGGTCCGCCATTCCTGAGTACGTGCCTTAGCACCGACCGTGAGAGTCGTGTGTGCCGATCGCCGTTTCCGGTGGCCCCGGAAACCATTGGTACTACATGAAAAGAATGCTGATCAACGCAACTCAACCCGAAGAGTTGCGTGTAGCGCTGGTAGACGGCCAACGCCTGTTCGACCTGGACATCGAGTCCGGCGCGCGCGAACAGAAAAAGGCCAACATCTATAAAGGGCGCATCACCCGCATCGAACCCAGCCTCGAAGCCGCCTTCGTCGACTTCGGCGCCGAGCGCCACGGCTTCCTCCCCCTCAAAGAAATCTCCCGCGAATACTTCAAGAAGAACCCCGAAGGCCGCATCAATATCAAGGATGTGCTCAGCGAGGGCCAGGAAGTCATCGTCCAGGTCGAGAAAGAGGAGCGCGGCAACAAGGGCGCAGCCCTGACCACCTTCATCAGCCTCGCCGGCCGTTACCTGGTGCTGATGCCGAACAACCCGCGCGCCGGCGGCATCTCCCGCCGCATCGAAGGCGAAGAGCGCAATGAGCTGCGCGAAGCCCTGAACGGCCTGAACGTTCCCGGCGACATGGGCCTGATCGTCCGCACCGCCGGCCTGGGCCGCAGCTCCGAAGAGCTGCAGTGGGACCTGGACTACCTGCTGCAACTGTGGGGCGCCATCAAAGAAGCCTCCGGCGAGCGCAGCGGTCCGTTCCTGATCTACCAGGAAAGCAACGTCATCATCCGCGCCATCCGCGACTACCTGCGCCAGGACATCGGCGAAGTGCTGATCGACAGCATCGACGCCCAGGAAGAAGCCCTGAACTTCATCCGCCAGGTCATGCCGCAGTACGCGAGCAAGGTGAAGCTGTACCAGGACAGCGTTCCGCTGTTCAACCGCTTCCAGATCGAAAGCCAGATCGAAACCGCCTTCCAGCGTGAAGTGAAGCTGCCGTCGGGCGGCTCCATCGTCATCGACCCGACCGAAGCCCTGGTGTCCATCGACATCAACTCGGCGCGCGCCACCAAGGGCGGCGACATCGAGGAAACCGCGCTGCAGACCAACTTGGAAGCGGCCGAAGAGATCGCCCGCCAGCTGCGCCTGCGCGACATCGGCGGCCTGATCGTCATCGACTTCATCGACATGACCCCGGCGAAGAACCAGCGCGCCGTGGAAGAGCGCGTGCGTGAAGCCCTGGAGGCCGACCGTGCCCGCGTCCAGGTTGGCCGCATCTCCCGCTTCGGCCTGCTGGAAATGTCCCGCCAGCGCCTGCGCCCGTCCCTGGGCGAGACCAGCGGCATCGTCTGCCCGCGCTGCAACGGCCAAGGCATCATCCGCGACGTCGAGTCCCTGTCGCTGGCGATCCTGCGCCTGATCGAGGAAGAGGCCCTGAAGGACCGCACCGCCGAAGTTCGCGCCCGCGTGCCGTTCCAGGTTGCCGCCTTCCTGCTCAACGAGAAGCGCAACGCCATCACCAAGATCGAGCTGCGCACCCGCGCGCGCATCTTCATCCTGCCGGACGACCATCTGGAAACCCCGCACTTCGAAGTGCAGCGCCTGCGTGACGACAGCCCCGAGCTACTGGCTGGTCACTCCAGCTACGAGATGGCCCACGTCGAGCACGAGGAAGTCCAGCCGATCAGCTCCACCCGCACCCTGGTCCGCCAGGAAGCCGCGGTGAAGACCGTTTCCCCGCAGACCCCTGCCCCGCAGCAGACTGCCGCCGCAGCCGCACCGGTTGTCGAAGCGCCCAAGCCGATGCCGGAGCCAAGCCTGTTCCAGGGCCTGGTGAAGTCGCTGGTCAGCCTGTTCGCCGGCAGCAAGCCGGAGCAACCGCAACCTGCCGCCGCTGAGAAGCCGGCTGCCGAGCGCAGCGAAGGCCAGGGCGAACGCCGCAATGGCCGTCAACAGAACCGTCGCCGTGACGGCCGCGAAGGCGGCCGTCGTGATGACGAACGCAAGGAACGTGGCGAGCGTCGCCGCGACGAGCGTGGTGAGCGTGGCGAACGCGCTGAGCGTCCAGCCCGCGAAGAGCGTCAGCCGCGAGAAGAACGTGCTGAACGTCAACCCCGCGAGGAGCGCCAGCCGCGCGAAGAGCGCGCCGAGCGTCAACCACGCGAGGAACGCCAGCCGCGTGAAGAGCGCGCCGAGCGTCAGCCCCGCGAAGAGCGTCAACCGCGTGAAGAACGCGCTGAGCGCCCTGCCCGCGAGGAACGTCAGCCGCGTGAAGAGCGTGCTGAGCGCCAGCCGCGCGAGGAGCGTCAGCCCCGTGAAGAGCGTGCCGAGCGTCAACCGCGCGAAGAGCGCCAGCCCCGCGAAGAGCGTGGCGAGCGTCCGGCCCGCGAGGAACGTCAACCGCGCGCCGAGCGTCAACCCCGTGAAGAGCGCCAGCCGCGCGAGGAACGTCTGGCCAGCGATGCCGCTGCCCTGGAATCCGAAGAGCTGCTGAACGAGGAACTGCTGGATCAACAGGACGACCAAGAAGGCGCCGATGGCGAGCGTCCCCGTCGCCGCTCCCGTGGCCAGCGCCGCCGCAGCAACCGCCGCGAGCGTCAGCGTGAAGCCGGTGTCGATGGCGTAGAAGGCGCCGAAGACGCCAGCGAGCAGACTGAACAAGCTGCTGGTGAAGCGCCGACCGCTGCTACCGTCGTTGCCGCCGCTGCCACTGCCGCCGTGGTTGCCGAAGTTGCCAGCGAGCAGCAGCCGGCCACCGAGGCGCCGACCGAAGCCGCTCAGCCGGTAGAGTCCGTCGTGGTCGAGGCCGTACGTACCGAAAGCGCCCTGGAGCAGACCATCGAGTTCCTGGCCAAGCCCGCCGAGTCCGTCGAGCAGTCTGAAGCCAGCGAAAACGTCGTCGTGGAAGCGGCTCCGGCCGTGGAAGCCCGCGAGGAAGAAGTCGTCCAGGCCGCTGTCGAAGCCCAGTCCGAGCCGACCACCGAAGCTCCGGCGGAAGTCCCGGCCGCCGATGCCGGCGTTCCGGCCAACGCCACCGGCCGCGCCTCCAACGACCCACGCGAGCGTCGTCGCCTGGAACGCCTGGCCCGTGAAGCCGCCGCCGCAGCTGCTGCCGCTCCGCAGGTCGAAGAGGCACCGGCCACCGCTACCGTGGTCGAAGAGACCGCTGCCGTGGAAGCTGAAGTCGTGGCTGAGCCAGCCGATGACGTCGCTGCCGAAGCCGATGCGGCGGAAGTGGTGACCGAAGCCCAGGCCGTCGAGCAGACCGAGCAATCGGCTGCCGAGCAGGCTGAAGGTGAAAAAGCCAATGAAGAAGAAGGCAACGTGGTAGAAAAACACCACAGCTGATAGCTTCTCGGCCTGAAAAAGGGGATGCAATTGCATCCCCTTTTTTTATTGCCCGAATATCGACGCCCCACCTTCATAAGCGCAACTGTCGCCACGCCTGTAGGGCATACAACCGTTCTCGGTTGTATGCCAATACGCCATGATCGCCAGTTGACGCCCCGGCCGAGCTCGAAGCGCCCTGCGGCAGGCTTCCAGGTTACAGGCCACGCCGTCGGAGTCCATCGTCAATCGGCGTATAACGTCGAGCGTTATACGCCCTACGCTCCCTGGTGCATTCGCGGGGAGGTCGCTGCCCGCGATAGCTGGACAGTACGGCGCGACTCGCGGATAAGATCCGCTCCTACGAAAGCCTCATCCGCCAGCGCTCGGGCGGTTCGCGAGCAAACCTGCTCCTACAGGCGCGCATGAAAAAGGGGATGCATCTGCATCCCCTTTCTCATAGAGCTCGGATGATCTCTCAGTAGAGATTGGGCTCCATCTCCAGCTCCACGCCGAAACGCTGCTGGATGTCGTCACGAATACGCTCCGCCAGCGCGTGCAGCTGCGCACCGGTCGCCCCGCCGTAATTGACCAGCACCAGCGCCTGCTGCGCATGCACGCCGGCAGCGCCGTCACGGAAGCCTTTCCAACCCGCCTTGTCGATCAGCCAGCCAGCCGCCAGCTTCACCAGACCATCACCTTGCGGGTAGGCCACCAGGTCACTGAAGCGCGCACGCAGCTCGTCCGCCTGAGCGACGGGCACCACGGGGTTCTTGAAGAAGCTGCCAGCATTGCCGAGCACGGCCGGGTCGGGCAGCTTTTCGCGGCGGATGGCACAGATCACACGCGACACATCAGCCGGCGTCGGCGCGGTGACACCCTCCTCAGCCAGCCGCTGACGCACCGGACCGTAGTCCAGGTGCAGCTGCGCCGCGCGGCTCAGGGCAAAGCGCACCCGCAGGATCAGCCAGCGGCCCGACTCGCGCTTGAAGCGGCTATCGCGGTAGGCGAAGGCACAGTCTTCCAGGCCGAACTCGCACAACTCGCCGCTTTCGCGGTCCAGCGCCGTCAGGCCGGCGAAGACGTCCTTGATCTCGACACCGTAGGCACCGATGTTCTGCATGGGCGCGGCGCCCACGGTGCCGGGAATCAGGCTGAGGTTTTCCAATCCGCCGAAACCCTGCTCGAGGGTCCAGCGCACGAAGTCATCCCAGACCTCGCCGGCTTCCGCCTCGACCACCACACGAGCGCCGTCGTCACTGAGGATGCGAATGCCACGGGAAGCCATGCGCAACACCAGCGCCTCGACATCACGGGTCAGCAGCAGGTTGCTGCCGCCACCGATCACCATCAGCGGCAGATCCTTTTCGGCGGCGGCGGCGATACCTTCGCGCACCTCGGCGTCGTCATGGGCCTGGGCGAACCAGCGCGCGGCGACCTCGACGCCAAAGGTGTTGTAGGGCTTGAGGGACAGGTTTTCTTGCAGTTGCAGCGTCACAGGCGCCTCTTCACTTCCATGAGCAGACCGTCGCAGGCCTGCTCCACCAGGTCCAGCACCTGCTCGAAACCGTCGTCACCGCCGTAGTAAGGGTCGGGGACTTCGTCGATTTCCAGGTCAAAGCGGCGCAGGAACAGGTCCAGCTCGGCCGTACCAGTCCCGGCACGCAGACGCTTCAGGTCGCGCAGGTTAGCGTGATCCATGGCGAGGATCAGGTCGTAGCGGGAGAAGTCCGCCGCGCTCACCTGGCGCGCCCGCAGGCTGGACAAGTCATACCCCCGGCGCAGCGCGGCGGCGCGGGTGCGTGCGTCCGGCGCCTTGCCGACATGCCAGTCGCCGGTGCCGGCGGAGTCGATCTCGATGCGATCCTCAAGGCCCGCTTCGCGAACCTTGTGACGGAATACGCCCTCGGCGGTGGGCGAGCGGCAGATATTACCGAGGCAGACGAACAGAACCTTCATCAGCCCCCCAGGATGCGCCGTACGCGCTCCAGGTCTTCCGGGGTATCGACGCCGGCCTGCGGTGCTTCCAGGGCATCAGCCACGTGGATGCGCACGCCATGCCAGAGCGCACGCAGTTGCTCCAGGCACTCGGTATCTTCCAGCCAGCACGGGCCCCAGGCCACGAAGTCGCGCAGGAAACGCGCACGGTAGGCGTAGATACCGATGTGGCGGCGGTACGGCACGTTGGCCGGCAGGGATTCTCGATCCACCGCGAAGGCGTCGCGCGCCCAGGGCAGCGTGGCGCGGCTGAAGGTCAGGGCCAGGCCGTTCTTGTCACTGACCACCTTGACGATGTTCGGGTTGAACAGCGCCGCCGGATCGTGGATTTCCTCGCACAGGGTAGCGATGCCCGCCTCCGGGTGCGCCGCGAGGTTGGCGGCCACCTGGTCGATGATCGACGGCGGCACCAGCGGCTCGTCGCCCTGCACGTTGACTACGATGGCGTCGTCGGCCAGACCCAGCGCGTCCGCCACTTCCGCCAGGCGGTCAGTGCCGGAGTTGTGGTCGGCGCGGGTCAGCACCACTTCGGCACCAAAACCCTGACAGGCATCGAAGATACGCTGATCGTCGGTGGCGACCACCACCTGGGCGGCCGAACTCTTGCCGGCCTGCGCCCAGACATGCTGGATCATCGGCTTGCCGGCGATGTCCTGCAGCGGCTTGCCGGGCAGGCGGGTGGAGGCGTAGCGGGCGGGGATGACGACGGTGTAGGCCTGGCTCATGGAATCACTTGTCCAGACGTTCGTCGACGTTCAGGGTGCGCGCCTCGCCTTCGAGCATCACCGGGATGCCGTCGCGCACCGGGTAGGCCAGGCCGTCGGCCTTGCAGATCAGCTCGGACTTGTCGTCGGTGAGCTTGAGCGGGCCCTTGCACAGCGGACAGGCGAGGATATCGAGGAGTTTCGGGTCCATGGTGCGTTCCTTGAACAGGTAATGAATGCGCGCGTCGCACGGCGCGACGACGGATCAGCGGGCGACCAGGCGCTCGAGCTGGGCGTCGAACCAGGCGACGAAGGCCGGCGAGGGCTGCGCTTCGACGGCGAGGTACCACCAGTCGGGCGCGGCAAAGGACCGGCATTTCACCGCGTCCTTCTCGGTCATGACCAGCGGCAGCGCCGGGGTGAAGCGCAGTTGCTCGGCGGTGTAGGCCGCATGGTCGGGGAAGGGATGCGGAATCGGCCGCCAGTTTAGCGCCTCGAGCGTCCTGAAGAAACGCTGCGGGTTGCCGATCCCGGCCAGGGCGTGGAGCGCTTGCCCTGCGGGGAAATGCTCGACGCCACGGCGTTCGCCATTGGCCAGGTTGACCAGGGCGGAAGGTCGCAGCACGAAGGAGAAGGCGCCCGGCGGATCGGACGACGCCCCGTTGTGCAGCACAGCGTCTACTTCCTGCAGGCGCTCGGCCGGCTCTCGGAGCGGTCCTGCGGGCAGGCAGCGGCCATTGCCCAGGCCGCGGGCGGCGTCGATCAGCACCAGCTCCAGATCACGGGCCAGGCGGTAATGCTGTAGTCCATCGTCGCAGAGGATCAGGTCAAGCGGCTCTTCGGCGAGAAGTGCGCGCACGGCGCTGGAGCGATCCGGGTCGATCATCAGCGGCACGCTGCTGCGGCGCACGATCATCAGCGGTTCGTCGCCCGCCTCCGCCGCCGAGTGCTCGGCGCGCACGCGCCAGGGCGTCCGTGGCGGCTTGGCGCCATAGCCGCGGCTGACGACACCGACCTTCAGCCCACGGGCGCGGCAATGCTCGATCAGCCAAAGGATCATCGGCGTCTTGCCGGTACCGCCGACGGTGATGTTGCCGACCACGATGATCGGTACCGGGGCGCGGTAGGCCGGCTTGGCGCCGGAGAGGAAGTCTTCCCGGCGGCCACGGGCGACACGCCGGTAGAGCAGTTCGAGGGGCTTGAGCAAGGCAAGGGCCGGGTGGCCCTTGTACCAGGCGTCGAGCAGGCGGTCGGAGAACGCCATCAGGGGGTCTTCTTGTCCGCCTGGGCCTCGATGGTGGTGATGCGCAGGTGGGTGAAGCCCAGTTTGCCTGCGGCATCCATCGCGGTGACCACGGACTGGTAGTTCACCTTGCCGTCGGCGGTGATCACCACCGGCAGGCTGTTGTCGCCGGCGGATTCGCGCTGCATGGCGTTCATCAGGTTCTCCAAGTCGTCGCGGGCCAGGCTCTGGCCGTTCAGGGCGTAGTGGCCCTCGACGCTGATGGCGATTTCCAGCTGCTTGATTTCGGTGGCTTCCGGCGGCGTGCCGCTGACCGCCTCGGGCAGTTCGACCTTGAGTTGCGCCGGCTTGGTGAACGAGGTGCTGACCACGAAGAACAGCAGCAGCACGAAAATCACGTCGATCAGCGACGCCAGGTTGATGAAGACGTCCTCGCGGGCCGCTCCGCCCGCTCTGCGGCGGAACTTCACGCTTTGCCTTCCTCGGCGAAATCGACTTCGCGATCGCCCTGGGTCACTTCCACCAGCTTGATGGCTTCCTGCTCCATGGCGATGACCAGTTCATCGACGCGGCGCAGCAGGTAGCGATGGAAGAACACCGCCGGAATCGCCACGATCAAGCCAGAAGCGGTGGTGATCAGGGCCTTGGAGATACCGCCGGCGAGCATCGGCGCGTTGGCCATGCCGTCGCCCATGAAGGCGCTGAAGATCTGGATCATGCCGAACACGGTACCCAGCAGGCCGAGCAGCGGGGCCATGGCGGCGATGGTGCCCAGCGCATTGAGGTAGCGCTCGAGTTCATGGATGACGCGGGATGCGGCTTCCTCGATGCACTCCTTCATGATCTCGCGACCGTGCTTGGAGTTGGCCAGGCCGGCGGCCAGGATTTCACCCAGCGGGGACGATGCGCGCAGGTCCTTCAGGGCCTGGCTGTTCATCTTCTTGTCCTTGATCTGCTTCCATACCTGGCCGAGCAGTTGCGGCGGGGCCACGCGGCTCAAGCGCAGGGTCCAGAGACGTTCGGCGATGATCGCCATGGCAGCGACGGAGCTCAGCATGATCGGCAGCATCATCCAGCCGCCAGCTTTGACCAGTTCCCACACAGTGGTGAATCCCCTGAAAAAAAGTGGCGCCACTCTAGCACAGGGGCTGTTACGAGCAGACCGCCCCCGTCTCATTTTTCCTGCCAGAAATGTGCACCTTCCCGCACTCCCCGGAGCTCGCCATGGGCACCGAGCATCAGCGTCAACGCGCCTTCCTGGGCCGTATCGTGAATCCGGATGCCGAGTGCACGGAAGCGCTCGACGACCGACGGATGGGGATGGCCGTAGGGGTTGTTGGCGCCGCGGGAAATAATCGCGGCGGATGGCGACACCGCCCGTACGAAAGCTGGCCCGGACGAACTGCGGCTACCGTGGTGACCGGCCAGCAGCCAGTCGACTCGGACATCCGGGTGCGCGGCCAGCCAGGCCAGTTCACCGGATTGCGGCAGGTCGCCGGTCAGCAGCAGGCGTTCGCCGTCGGCTTCGATCTGGAGAACGCAGGAGCGATCATTGCTTTCCCGGGCAACATCCCAGGCCCAGCTCTCGAAGTTCACCCCATCGATGACCCAGCGCTGCTTCCGGCAAGGCTGGGCCCCTAACTCGGGAGACAGGCGATCCGGCTCGCCGCTGATCACCTGCGCCGGCCGCAGCGACTTCTTCACCGCCAGGGCGCCACCGGCGTGGTCGTTATCGGCATGGCTGAGCATCAGCAGGTCGAGATGACCGATTCCCAGGCTCCGCAGCGTCGGTACGACGACGCGCTCGCCGATATCGAAGTCGCCATTGCGCGCACCGGTGTCGTAGAGCCAGGCCCGACTGCGGGTACGGATCATCACGGAAAGCCCCTGCCCCACATCCAGTACCCGAACCTCGGCCACCCCGGGCGGCGGCAGAGCAATGGACGGCCAGAACACCGGCAGGAACATCACCAACCCGAGCGCGCGCAGCGGCACTCCGGACGGCGCCAGCAGTACCAGCGCGCCCAGCATCGCCAACAGCAGCGCCCAGGCCGGAGCGGCGACCGGCTGCCAGGCAGGCGCCAAGGCGGCCATCCAGCCCAGCAGCTGGAACAACAGCTCCAGCAACCCGCCTGACACCCAGAGCAAAGCCTCGCCCAGCCAGGGAATACCCAACGCCAGGCTGCCCAGCAGAGCCAGGGGCACCACCAGCATTTCCACCCAGGGCACTGCGATCAGGTTGGCGACCACCCCGGAAACACTCAGCGGCAGGCCGAGCGCAATGGACGCAGGCAGCAACCCGATCGCCATCAGCCACTGTGCCCGCAGCCAGGTTCTCCAGGCCGTCCAGCGCCCCAGTCGACCGGAAAAACCGAAGATCAGCAGCGCCACCGCCGCATAGGACAGCCAGAAGCCGGGCAACAGCACCACCAGCGGCTCGGCCAGCAGCACCGCCAGCAAGGCACCCAGCAGCGGCGTCCACAAGCCGCCATGGCGGTAACGCAGACGCCACAGCAGGACGATCGAGACCATGATGCAGGCGCGCTGCAGCGGTACCTCGAACCCCGCCATCAAGCTGTAGGCCCAGGCCCCGAGTGCCGCCAGCAGGCAGGCGCAGGGGAGCCAGGGTAAGCGTGGGGGCCAGATGCCGAAACGCGCCAGCCCGGCGACCAGCGCATAGAGCAGACCGGCCAGCAGGGAAATGTGCGAGCCGGAAATCACCATCAGGTGCAGGGTTCCGGTGTCCTGCAACACCTGCCAGTCCGCCATGGTCAGGCCGGACGCATCCCCCAGCACCAGCGCCGCCAGGGCACCGGATCGGCCATGGGCGTCCACCGCCAGCAAGCGTTGTCGCCAGGCCTCCCGCCAGGCCGGCGGGCCGCTGGCCGACTCCAGTCGCTGCCCGTCCTTCACGCTGCCGGTGGCGCCGATCCGCTGCGCAGTGAGCCAGGCCTCGTAGTCGAAGCCAGCGCCGTTGGCCATGCCGTGCGGGCGCTTGAGCTTCACCGCCAGGCGCCAGCGCTCGCCGCCTTCCACCGGCGGGCCGCCGAACCAGGACAGGCGCAGCGTCCCTGGCACCTGCGCACGAGGGCTGGAGACATCGGCAAGCATGAAGCGCACCGAGGGCCCGGAGCGATCCGGCAGCCCCTCTACCCTGCCCTCCAGCCACAGCGTGCGGCCGTCGAGCGCCACGGCCAGCCGGTCATCCAGCGCCCATTGGGCCGACTGGCAGGCCCAGGCGAACCCCAGCAGGAACAGGCCGATGAGATAGCCGCGGGTGAACAGCAAGGGCAACCCCAGTGCCGCCAGGAGCAACAGCGCCCAAGCGGGCGGAAGCACCGGCAACCCGCGCAGCGCCAGCAATCCGAGGGCCAGCGCGAACATCCCTGAACGAGGCAACGGACTCCTCCCTGGAGCCACCGAGCGACCGCTGGTCAGGCCGATCTGCGATCAGGCCGCTGCGGTTACACACGGACATACTTGGCAACGAATGACTGTCACCTAGCTAGGCATAATGGGCCGTCGTCCGTCTGCCAGAGATTTCCTTCATGCCGCGCCGAATCTTCAAGCGCTACATGCCGGACCCGGAAAGCATCAGAAGCCACAAGGGCCTGCGCTTTCTCGGCCCGCTGATCCAGTCCCCCAACCTCTGGCACCTGAATCGTCGCTCCGTGTCCCGCGCCATGGGCATGGGGCTGTTCGCCGCCTTCATCCCGATCCCGCTGCAGATGCTGCTGGCCGCCTCCCTGGCGGTGTGGGTGCGGGCCAACCTGCCGATCTCGGTCGGGCTGGTCTGGCTGACCAACCCGATCACCATGCCCCCGGTGTTCTACTGCACCTACAAGATGGGCGCCTGGGTCATGGGCATCCCGGCGCGCACCCTGCCCGACCACCTGACCTGGGAATGGATCAGCGGCGAGTTGGCCGCGCTGTGGCAGCCCTTCCTGCTGGGCTCGGTGATCTGCGGCATCCTGGTGGGCATCCTCGGCTACCTGGCCACCGAGGGTTACTGGCGCTGGTGGGTCGGCCGTAGCTGGCGGCGGCGCCAGGCGCTGCGCAATGTCCAGAGCGGACTTTGACGGTTCTTCGTAGGAGCGAGCTTGCTCGCGAACCGCCCGAGGCACCGCGCTGCCGGCGAACTTGTTCGCGTGCAAGCTCCTACAGGGTGTTCCCTGAAACGAAAAAGCCGCCCCGAGGGGCGGCTTTTTCATGGTCCGATGGATCACTCGTACCGCAGCGACTCCGCCGGCTGGGTCGATGCTGCGCGCCAGGCCGGGTACAGCGTGGCCAGGAAGCTCATCGACAGCGCCGCGACGCAGATCAGGACGATATCCAGCACCTGCGGGTCGGACGGCAGGTAGTTGATGAAGTAGATATCCGAGTTGAACACGTGGGTGCCGGCGACACGCTCCAGGGCCGAGACGATGGTGGTCACGTTGTACGCCGCCAGTACGCCGAGCACGCAGCCGGTGACGGTGCCGATCAGGCCGATCACCGTGCCCTGCACCATGAAGATCGCCATGATCTGCTTCGGCGTCGCCCCCAGGGTGCGCAGGATGGCGATGTCCGCGCGCTTGTCGGCCACCACCATGATCAGGGTGGCGATGATGTTGAAGGCGGCGACCGCGACGATCAGCAACAGCAACAGGCCGATCATGGTCTTTTCCATCTTCATCGCGCTGAACAGGCTGCCCTGGGTGTGGGTCCAGTCCACCGAGCGGTAGCCGTCACCCAGCTGTTTGGCGATAGCCGCGCCGATGTCCGGCGCCTGGAACAGGTCCTTCAGGGCGATGCGCACGCTCTGCACCTGGCCCGGCTGCCAGCGCATCAGGCTGGCGGCATCGTCCACGTGGATCAGCGCCAGCGAACTGTCCAGCTCGGCGCCGACCTTGAACACACCGACGATGTTCAGACGCTGCATGCGCGGGGTGATGCCGCCGGGCGCGGAGCTGGGCTCGGGGACGATCAGCAGCAGGCTGTCACCGACGCTGACGTGGAAGCGCCGCGCGGTGATCTCGCCGATGACCACGCCGAACTCGCCAGCCTTCAGGTCCTCGAAACGGCCCTGGACCATGTGCTGGCCGATGATCGACACCTGGGTTTCCAGGGCCGGATCGACGCCGTCCACCTCGATAGGCTGCATCATGCCCTTGTAGGAAAGCATGCCGTCGACTTCGGTGTAAGGCACCGCGCCGATCACCTGCGGGTTCTTCTTCGCCGCATCGGCTACAGGCTGCCAGTCGTCCAGCGGGCCGCTGACCGGCTGCAGCACGGCGTGGGGGACCATGCCGAGGATGCGCGAGCGCATTTCCTTCTGGAAACCGTTCATCACCGAGAGCACCACGATCATGGCCAGTACGCCCAGGGCGAGGCCGATCATCGAGGTCAGGGAGATGAACGAGATGTAATGGTTGCGTCGCTTGGCCCGGGTGTAGCGGGTGCCGATGAAGACGGACAGGGGTCTGAACATTCCGGTATCCCTCAGGCGGCGACCAGCCGGCCCTCCTCCAGGCGCAGCACGCGGTCCATCTGCTGGGCGAGGTGGGTGTCATGGGTCACCACCAGGAAGGCGGTGCGCAGGGACTGCGACAGCTCCAGCATCAGCTCCTGGATACCGTAGGCGGTGTGCTGGTCGAGGTTGCCGGTAGGCTCGTCGAGCAGCACCAGCTGCGGGGTGTTCACCAGGGCGCGGGCAATGGCGACGCGCTGACGCTCACCGCCGGACAGTTCGGCCGGCTTGTGGCTCAAGCGATGCCCCAGGCCCACGCGCTCCAGCAGCGCAGTGGCACGCTGGCGCGCCTCGGGGATCGGCGTCTTGCCGATCAGCAACGGCATGCAGACGTTCTCCAGCGCGGTGAACTCCGGCAGCAGGTGGTGGAACTGGTAGACGAAGCCCAGCGCACGGTTGCGCAGCAGGCCGCGCTGTTTCTCGTTCAGCGCCGACAGCTGCTCGCCAGCCAGCCAGACGCTGCCGCTGCTGGGCGTGTCGAGACCGCCGAGCATGTTCAACAGGGTGCTCTTGCCCGAGCCGGAGCTGCCGACGATGGCGACGCGCTCGCCCGGCAAAAGCTCAAGCTGCACACCGGAAAGGACCTCGACCGACTGCGGGCCTTCCTCGTAGCGCTTGCCAAGATCGCGGCAGCTCAGGACGGCCAGGTCGTGGTGGGTCGGCTTACTCATAACGCAAGGCCTCCGCGGGCTGGGTGCGCGCCGCACGCCAGGCCGGATACAGGGTGGCGAAGAAACTCAGGATCAGCGCGGCGCTGCACACCAGGATCACGTCCTCGCTCATCAGCTGCGAGGGCAGGTAATCGATGAAGTAGACGTCCGCGTTGAGGAATTTGTGGCCCAGCAGGCGCTCCAGCAGGGCGATGGCGTCGCTGACGTTGAGCGCCGCGAGGATGCCCAGTACGCCGCCGATCAGGGTGCCGATCACCCCGATCACCGTGCCCTGGACCATGAAGGTCGCCATGATCTGCCCAGGCGTGGCGCCCAGGGTGCGCAGGATGGCAATGTCAGCCTTCTTGTCGGTGACGACCATGACCAGGGTGGAAATGATGTTGAACGCGGCGACGGCGACGATCAGCAGCAACAACAGGCCGATCATGGATTTCTCCATGCGGATGGCCTGGTACAGGTTGCCGTGGCTGCGAGTCCAGTCGCGGGCGAAGTAGTCGTTGCCCTTGAGGGTGCGGGCAATTTCCCAGGCGGTGCGCGGCGCCTGGAACAGGTCGTCGAGCTTCAGGCGCAGACCTTCCACCTGGCCGTCCTTGAGGCGGCGCATGCGCGCGGCGTCGTCGATGTGAACCATGGCGACGTAGCCGTCCAGCTCCCCGGCGCCGACATGGAAGGTGCCGACCACGGTGAAGCGTTTCATGCGCGGGAACATGCCGGCCGGAGTGACCGAGACTTCCGGGGCGATGAAGGTGACCTTGTCGCCCAGCTTCACGCCGAGGTTCTTCGCCGCCTTGTCGCCGATCAGGATGCCGAACTCACCGGGCTTGAGGCTCGAGAGCGAGCCCTCCTTGAAGAACTGGTCGATGATCGAGACCTTGCTCTCCTCGTTCGGGTCGACCGCGTTGATCAGCACCTTCTGCACCGTGCCGCCGGCGCTCAGCAGGCCCTGCATCTGGATGAAGGGTGCGACTTCCAGCACGTTGGGGTGCTGCTGCTTGATCTGCCCGGCGATGCCTTGCCAGTCGGAGATGGGCTGGTAGGACTCGACGGTGGCGTGGGGCACCATGCCCAGCACGCGGGTGCGCATTTCGTGATCGAAGCCGTTCATGACCGAGAGCACGACGATCATCACCACCACGCCCAGCGCAAGGCCGATCATGGAAGTGAGCGAAATGAAGGAAACGAAGTGGCTGCGGCGTTTGGCGCGGGTGTAGCGCGTTCCGATGTAGACGGAAAGGGGTCTGAACATGTGGGGCCGATTAAGAAGATGAAGAGTGCGTCGGGCGCCGGTTCCCTCTGGCGTTCGACTTCCGTGTGGCGAGGCTCGGCAGGCGGCTTTACACTCAGACCATCACTGCCTCCGTGGGTTCGCCATGTCCACTCCAGACGCGGATGACCGCCGCGAATACTATCGTATTGAAGACACGCTCGCATTGGAATTTCGCCCGCTGCGCGAGGACGAGATCCAGTCCGGAGAAGTGCTTCAGGATGATTCCGCGCTGTTCAATCTGCTCAGCGACCTGCACCTGACCGACTTCGAGTCGCAGCACCTGCTGCGCCATATCAACGAGCGCGACCGCCCGCTGGCCAGCTATCTGAAGGTGATCAACAAGCGCATCGACCTGATCGCCCAGGCCCTGACCCAGAGCCTGTTGCGCGAGATCGGCCCGGCTCGTCCGGTCACCCTGTCCGAGGGCGGCATCGACTTCCACGACGACCAGCCCGCGCCAGTCGGCCAGGGCCTTGCTCTGAAGATCGTCCTGCTGCCCCAGGGCCTGGGCCTGCTGCTGCGCGCCAAGGTCACCCACTGCCGGCAGGAGCCCGAGGGCGGCTATGAGATCGGCACCGAATTCGAGACACTCAGCGATGCCCAGCGCCAACTGCTGGCCCGCCACATCCTCCAGCGCCAGGCGCTGGAACGTCGCCAGGCCAAGGCTCGCGGCGAATGAACAAAAGGAATTCCATGCGCCACCTGCTCCTGCTGCTCTGCCTTGCCACACCCCTGCCACTGATGGCCGATACGATCGAGATTCCGGTGGGCGACCAGGGTGATCCGCATATCGTCCTGCCCGCCCGCGGCGAGAGCCAGAACGCCGTACTGGAGCGCTTCGGCCTGCCGGACGACGAGCACCCGGCGGTGGGCAAGCCGCCGATCACCCGCTGGGACTACCGCGAATTCAGCGTCTATTTCGAGAGCGGCCGCGTCGTCGACGCGGTGCGCCAGCACCACTCCCAATACCTCAAGGACCTTTCCCCCAAGGAGCCCCAGTGACTCTGATCTATGGACATCGCGGCGCCAAAGGCGAAGCACCGGAAAACACCCTGACCAGTTTCCAGCGCTGCCTGGAGCACAACGTGAAGCGCTGCGAGCTGGACCTGCACCTGTCCCGCGACGGTGAACTGATGGTCATCCACGACCCGACGCTCAAGCGCACCACCGGCCGGCGCGGCAAGGTTTCCGAGCAACTGGCGGACGATCTGGTCACCATGGACGCCCGCGAAGGCGGCCCGGGCTGGGTGCGCCCCTGCCCTATTCCGCGCCTGGCGGAGCTGTTCGAGCGCTGTGATTTCGAGCACTGGCAACTAGAGGTCAAAAGCGCCTCGAAGGACCGCGCGAGCCGCACGGTACAGGCAATCCATCACCTGGTCGGCCGCTTCGGCCTGCGTGACCGGATCACCGTGACTTCAAGTTCCCGTACGGTGCTGCGCGCCCTGGAAGAGCTGGCGCCGGAACTTTCCCGCGGGCTGGTGGCGGAGTACGCCTGGCTCGACCCGTTGAAGGTCGCCGCGCACTATCGCTGCGATCTGCTGGCGCTGAACTGGATGCTGTGCACCCCGGAACGGCTGCTGAAAGCGCAGAAGCAGGGGCTGCATGTGTCTGTATGGACGGTCAACGAGCCGGCCCTGATGCGCCGGCTCGCTGATTTTGGCGTGGATAGCCTGATTACAGACTTTCCCGGTTTGGCCACTGCCACGATCGGGAATCGCTGAGCAGGTTCCCCCCGACCGGCTCAGGCCGCCGGTCAGGGTACTTCAAAAAATCCGGTTCAGGCCGTCGAACGCCGCTACGCGGTAGGCTTCGGCCATGGTCGGATAGTTGAAGGTGGTGTTGACGAAGTACTTCAGGGTATTGAGCTCGCCCGGCTGGTTCATGATCGCCTGGCCGATGTGGACGATCTCCGAAGCCTGGTCGCCGAAGCAGTGCACGCCGAGGATTTCCAGGGTCTCGCGGTGGAACAGGATCTTCAGCATGCCCACCGGCTCGTTGGAGATCTGCGCGCGGGCCATGCCCTTGAAGAAGGCCTTGCCCACTTCGTAGGGGATCTTCGCGGCGGTCAGCTCGTGCTCGTTCTTGCCGATGGAGCTGATCTCCGGAATGGTGTAGATGCCGGTTGGCACGTCGTTCACGAAGCGCCAGCCGTCGTGCTCGACGATGTTGCCGGCGGCCGAGCGGCCCTGGTCGTAGGCGGCGCTGGCCAGGCTCGGCCAGCCGATCACGTCGCCCGCAGCGTAGATGTTCGACACCGAGGTGCGGTAGTTCTCGTCCACCTCGATTTGGCCACGGCTGTTGACCTTGATGCCGATGTTCTCCAGGCCCAGACGGTCGGTGTTGCCGGTCCGGCCGTTGCACCACAGCAGGGCGTCGGCCTTGATCTTCTTGCCGGACTTCAGGTGCAGGATCACCCCGTTGTCCAGGCCTTCCACGCGCTCGTATTCCTCGTTGTGACGGATCAGCACGTTGTTGTTGCGCAGGTGGTAGCTCAGCGCATCGGAGATTTCGTCGTCGAGGAAGCTCAGCAGCTGGTCGCGGGTGTCGACCAGGTCCACCAGCACGCCCAGGCCGCTGAAGATCGAGGCGTACTCGCAGCCGATCACGCCGGCTCCGTAGATGATCAGGCGGCGCGGGGTATGGCTCAGGGACAGGATGGTGTCGCTGTCATAGACGCGCGGGTGATTGAAGTTGATGTCCGACGGGCGATACGGGCGCGAGCCGGTGGCGATCACGAACTGGTCGGCCACAAGGCGCTCCACGGCGCCGCTGGGGGTCACCACTTCAACGGTGCGCTCGTCGACGAAGCTGGCGGTGCCGTTGAACATGTCGATGCGGTTGCGCGCGTAGTAACCGGTGCGCGATGCGACCTGCTTGGAGATGACCTTCTCGGCGCTTTTCAGAACGTCCGGGAAGGAAAACCAGCGCGGCTCGCCGATCTGGCGGAACATGGGGTTGGTGTTGAACTCGATGATCTGCTTCACCGAGTGACGCAGCGCCTTGGACGGGATGGTGCCCAGGTGCGTGCAGTTGCCGCCGACCACGCGACGGCTGTCCACCACCGCCAACTTGCGCCCGTACTTGGAGGCGTTCATCGCCGCCCCCTCGCCCGCCGGGCCCGTGCCGAGAATCACCACGTCGTAGTTGTAGACAGCCATGCGTACTCCTTCAGAACAGGCCAGGGCGCCCGCTTGGCGCTCCCGGCAAAGCCCCGGCGCCACATGCGCCGAGGCGGATCGAAATCATTGGCGCAGCTTAGCCCTGCGGCAAAAGGCTGCACATTAGCGGTTGGTCGGCAGGTAGGCGAATTTTGCCGCCACTACATGCCATTACGTCTCCAACCGGGGGCACACCATCATGCCCGGCGAAGCTTTCATTCAGGCGTCGGAAACAACGCTTCGAAGCGCGGCGTTACGCGGGTAACGAACCCCTCGCCCTGGCGCACGATGAAAAAAGCCGCCAGACCGTGCCGCTCGGCAAAGGTATAGCCCTCCTCCGGCCCCAGCACCATCAGCAGGGTCGACAGGCCATCGGCATTCAGGACCTGCGCATCGGCCACCGTGACCGCCGCCAGCGCATGCTTGACCGGCGCGCCGCTACGCGCATCGAAGGTGTGCGAGTAGCGCTGCCCACCTTCCTCGAAATAGTTGCGGTAGTCGCCGGAGGTGGACAGCCCGAAACCGTCCAGCGCCACCGAGCGCTCCACCTGCCGTTCGCGCTCGCCGTTGGGTACTTCCAGGGCGACGCGCCAGGGCCTGCCATCCGGCTTGTGGCCCACGGCCTTGAGCTCGCCGGTGATCTCCACCAGGTAATCCGTAAGTCCCAGCTCGACCAGACGTGCGCTGACCTTGTCCACTGCATAGCCGGCGACGATGCTGTCGAAGTCCAGCTGCGCATTGACGTCCTTGCACAACTGCTCGCCCTGCAGATGCAGATGCTGATGGCCGACACGGGCGCGCTCACGCTCCAGATCGGCGGCCGCCGGCACCTGCTCGCTGCGCGACTGCGGGCCGAAGCCCCAGAGATTCATCAGCGGTTCGACGGTAAGGTCGAAGGCGCCGCCGCTCTGCTGCGAAAGCGCCTCGCCGTAGCGCCAGAGGGCCAGCATGTCTGCCGGCAGTACCATGCAGGCGCCGGCCGGCTGGGCATTGAAGCGCGACACCACGGAATCGTCACGGTAGGTGGAGAACTGCTCGTCGAGGCTCGCCAGGATCGCATCGACCTCGGCCTTGAGCTTTTCAGCGTCCGGAGCCTTGCCGGTCGGCACGTACTGCACCGTGTAGCTGCTGCCCATGGTCGGACCACCGAAACGCTCGACGGACTGCCCGCAGCCACTCAAGACAGCTAGAAGCACGATCAGCAAGCTCGCACGGGACAAGGTCTTCTCCATCAGCCGCCAGGCGCGCGGCGCCGGGCATTCTACCGCAAGCACCCCGCACTACTGTTTCCGCTCCGGCAAAGGTGCATTACCAAAAGAAAACGGGAGCCGAAGCTCCCGTTTCCCAACCGACTCAGGCGTTGGCCTGGGCCGGGGACTTGCGCTTGAACAGGTAGCAGGCCCCCATCAGCACGATCCATACCGGGATCGCGTACACCGACACGTCGATGCCCGGGATCTGCAGCATGATGCCGAGGATGAACACCACGAAGGCCAGGCACAGCCAGTTGCCGAAGGGGTACCACAGCGCGCGGAAGAACGGCTGCACACCTTTGGCCTGCATGGCCTTGCGGAACTTCATGTGGGCCAGGCTGATCATCGCCCAGTTGATCACCAAGGCGGCGACCACCAGGGACATCAGCAGCTCCAGCGCCTGGTGCGGGATCACGTAGTTGACCACCACGCAGGCCAGAGTGATGAAGGCCGAGACGCCGATGGCCAGCAGCGGCACGCCACGGTCATCGACCTTGGCGAAGGCGCGCGGGGCGTCGCCCTGCTCGGCCAGGCCGAAGAGCATGCGGCTGTTGCAGTACACGCAGCTGTTGTAGACCGACAACGCGGCGGTGAGCACCACGAAGTTCAGGATGTTGGCCGCGATATCGCTGCCCAGAAGCGAGAAGACCTTCACGAACGGGCTGCCGCTGTAGGGGTCGCCGGCGCTGCTGATGCTCTGCAGCAGGGCATCCCAGGGGTACAGCGAGAGCAGCACGGCCAGGGCGCCGATGTAGAAGATCAGGATCCGGTAGATGACCTGGTTGATCGCCTTGGGGATCACCTTCTTCGGCTCGGAAGCCTCGGCCGCGGTGATGCCCACCAGCTCAAGGCCACCGAAGGAGAACATGATGATCGCCAGGACCATCACCAGCCCCTTCCAGCCATTGGGGAAGAAGCCGCCGTGGGCCCACAGGTTGCTCACCGAAGCCTGCGGACCACCGGTGCCGCTGACCAGCAGCCAGATGCCGAGCAGGATCATGCCGATGATGGCGACGACCTTGATGATCGCGAACCAGAACTCGGTCTCGCCGAAGGCTTTGACGTTGAACAGGTTGATGGCGTTGATCAGCACGAAGAACACCGCCGCCGTCGCCCAGGTGGGGAAGTCCGGCCACCAGAACTGGATGTACTTGCCGACGGCCGTCAGCTCCGACATGCCCACCAGGATGTACAGCACCCAGTAGTTCCAGCCCGACATGAAGCCGGCGAAACCACCCCAGTACTTGTGCGCGAAATGGCTGAAGGAGCCGGCAACGGGCTCCTCGACGATCATTTCGCCGAGCTGGCGCATGATCAGGAAGGCGATGAAGCCGCCGATGGCGTAGCCGAGGATCATCGACGGCCCGGCCGATTGCAGAACGCCGGCCGAGCCCAGGAACAGGCCGGTACCGATGGCGCCGCCAAGGGCGATCAGCTGGATATGGCGGTTCTTCAGACCGCGCTTCAGCTCGCCTTCATGCAGATGATGTCCATCCATTTGAAGTCTTTCCGGTTGCAGGAGTTGGCAGGTTTTATCGTTGGTATGGGGGTGCCACTAACGAAAAACGGGAGCCCGAGAGCTCCCGTTTCTCTAGTCCGCCTGAATCAGCGCGGGAAAGCCGGCGGGTTCACGCCAGCCATGTCTTCCATCACGCGGACGACCTGGCAGCTGTAGCCGAACTCGTTGTCGTACCACACGTACAGCACGACGCGGTTGTCGTTGCAGATGGTGGCTTCGGCATCGACGACGCCAGCGTGGCGGGAACCGACGAAGTCGGAGGAGACCACTTCCTGGGAGGAGACGAAGTCGATCTGCTTCTGCAGGTCGGAGTGCATGGCCATCTGGCGCAGGTACTCGTTGATCTCTTCGCGGGTGGTGGACTTCTCCAGGTTCAGGTTCAGGATCGCCATGGAGACGTTCGGCGTCGGAACGCGGATCGCGTTGCCGGTCAGCTTGCCCTTCAGAACCGGCAGGGCCTTGGCGGCGGCGGTGGCGGCGCCGGTCTCGGTGATCACCATGTTCAGCGGAGCGCTGCGGCCGCGGCGGCTGCCCTTGTGGAAGTTGTCGATCAGGTTCTGGTCGTTGGTGTACGAGTGAACGGTTTCGACGTGGCCGTTGACGATGCCGTACTGGTCGTTCACAGCCTTCAGCACCGGCACGATGGCGTTGGTGGTGCAGGAAGCGGCGGAAACGATCTTGTCGTCAGCGGTGATGTCGCCATGGTTGATGCCATGGACGATGTTCTTCAGCGCACCCTTGCCCGGAGCGGTCAGGATCACGCGGTCGACGCCCGGGCACTTCAGGTGCTGGCCCAGACCGTCGGCATCACGCCACTTGCCGGTGTTGTCGACCAGCAGGGCGTTCTTGATGCCGTACTGGGTGTAGTCGATCGACGCCGGGTCGTTGGAGTAGATCACCTGGATCAGGTTGCCGTTGGCGGTGATGGTGTTGTTTTCTTCATCGATGGTGATGGTGCCATCGAACGGACCATGCACGGAGTCGCGGCGCAGCAGGCTGGCGCGCTTGACCAGGTCGTTCTCGGCGCCCTTGCGGACGACGATGGCGCGCAGGCGCAGGCCGTCGCCGCCACCGGTCTTCTCGATGAGGATGCGTGCCAGCAGGCGGCCGATGCGGCCGAAGCCGTACAGGACGACGTCGGTGCCTTCGCGGGCGCCGCCGTTCTGCTTGCCGACCACGTCGGCCAGCTCGTCCTTGGTGAACTGCTCGATGCTGCGGCCGTTACCTTCGGCCTTGAACTTGGCAACCATCTTGCCCAGGTCGACGGAGGCGGCGCCCAGCTTGAGCTCGCTCATCGCCTTGAGGATCGGGAAGGTGTCGTGTACCGACAGGCCGCCTTCGGCCAGGCGGTGACGGGCGAAACGGTGCGCTTTGAGAATCGCGATCACCGAACGGTTGATCAGGCCACGGCCGTAGATCGAGGTCACCACGTTGTTGTTACGGTAGAGTTGGCCGATCAGCGGAATCATGGCTTCCGCGAGGGCTTCACGATCGATCCACTCACCGAGACACTGGTCGGGCTTCTGGGTCACGGGCAATACCTTCCACATGTAGGAGAAGAAAAAAGGGGCTACATTATGACGGCGCGAACAATCGCCGGCAATCCGCAGCGGTCGTATGACTGACATCCGTCAATCGGGATAGTTACAATCCGACCGGTCAAATTCTTCGACCGGAGCCACGAACGCCCGTGTCCGTACTGCGCATTCCTACATTGCCGACCAGTGCCGGCAAGCAATCCTGGGGCAACCTGCCGGGCGCCGCCCTGAGCCTTGCCATTGCCGAAGCCTCGGCGTCCGCCAATCGTTTCACCCTGCTCTTGACCGCCGACAGCCAGAGCGCCGAGCGCCTGGAGCAGGAGCTGCGCTTCTTCGCGCCGGACCTGCCGGTGCTGCAGTTGCCGGACTGGGAAACCCTGCCCTACGACGTGTTCTCGCCGCACCAGGACATCATTTCCCAGCGCGTCGCCACCCTTTATCAGCTCCCCGAGCTGCGCCGCGGCGTGCTGGTGGTGCCGATCACCACCGCCCTGCACCGCCTGGCGCCGGCCAAGTTCCTGCTCGGCAGCAGCCTGGTGCTGGATGTCGGCCAGAAACTCGACGTCGAGCAGATGCGCAGCCGCTTCGAGGCCGCCGGCTACCGCTACGTCGACACCGTCTATGAGCACGGCGAGTTCACCGTACGCGGCGCGCTGATCGACCTGTACCCGATGGGCAGCGAACTGCCGTACCGCATCGACCTGTTCGACGACGAAATCGAGACCCTGCGCACCTTCGACCCGGAAACCCAGCGCTCCATCGACAAGGTGGAGAGCATCCGCCTGCTGCCGGCCCGCGAGTTCCCGCTGCGCAAGGACGCGGTGACCGGTTTCCGTGGCCGCTTCCGCGAGCGTTTCGACGTCGACTATCGCCGTTGCCCGATCTACCAGGACCTGGCCAGCGGCCTGACACCCGCCGGCATCGAGTACTACATCCCGCTGTTCTTCGAAGATGGCGAGACTTCGACCCTGTTCGACTACCTGCCGCAGGACACCCAGGTGTTCTCCCTGCCGGGCATCGAGACCGCCGCCGAACAGTTCTGGACCGACGTGCGCAGCCGCTACGAGGATCGTCGTTACGACCCGGAGCGCCCGCTGCTGCCGCCGGCTGAAGTGTTCCTGCCGGTGGAAGACTGCTTCGCCCGCCTGAAGAACTGGCCGCGCGTAGTGGTCAGCGCCGAGCCGATCGACTCCGGCGTTGGCCGCGAGCGCTTCCCCGCCGAGCCGCTGCCGGAACTGGCCATCGAAGCGAAAGCCACCGAGCCGCTGGCTCGCCTGCGCCAATTCATCGAGCAGTTCGACGGGCGCATCCTGTTCACCGCCGAATCCGCCGGCCGCCGCGAGGTGCTGCTGGAACTGCTGGCGCGGCTGAAGCTGCGCCCGGTTGAGGTCGAAGGCTGGCCGGGCTTCCTCAGCCACAAGGACCGCCTGGCGATCACCATCGCGCCAATGGACGAAGGCCTGCTGCTGGATGCTGACAAGGGCCAGCCGGGCATCGCCCTGATCGCCGAGAGTCCGCTGTTCGGCCAGCGCGTCATGCAGCGCCGCCGCCGCGAGAAGACCCGCGACGGTGGCGAGAACGTCATCAAGAACCTCACCGAGCTGCGCGAAGGCGCGCCGGTAGTGCATATCGACCACGGCGTCGGCCGCTACATGGGCCTGATCACCCTGGAGATCGACGGCCAGCATGCCGAATTCCTCGCCCTGGAATACGCCGACGAAGCCAAACTCTACGTGCCGGTGGCCAGCCTACACCTGATCGCCCGCTACACCGGCAGCGACGACGCCCTGGCGCCGCTGCACCGGCTGGGCTCGGAAACCTGGCAGAAGGCCAAGCGCAAGGCGGCCGAACAGGTCCGCGACGTCGCCGCCGAGCTGCTCGACATCTATGCCCGCCGCGCCGCTCGCAAGGGCTACGCGTTCAAGGACCCGCAAGCGGACTACGCCACCTTCTCCGCCGGCTTCCCCTTCGAGGAAACCCCGGACCAGCAGACCGCCATCGAAGCGGTGGTGGCCGACATGCTCGCCGACAAGCCGATGGACCGTCTGGTCTGCGGCGACGTGGGCTTCGGCAAGACCGAAGTGGCCATGCGCGCGGCCTTCGTCGCGGTGCACAGCGGCAAGCAGGTCGCCGTGCTGGTGCCCACCACCCTCCTCGCCCAGCAGCACTACAACAGCTTCCGCGACCGCTTCGCCGACTGGCCGGTGACGGTCGAGGTGATGAGCCGCTTCAAGTCGGCCAAGGAAGTCGAAGGTGCGGTGGGGCAACTGGCCGAAGGCAAGGTAGACATCGTCATCGGCACCCACAAGCTGTTGCAGGACGACGTGAAGTTCAAGAACCTCGGCCTGGTCATCATCGACGAGGAACACCGCTTCGGCGTGCGCCAGAAGGAGCAGCTCAAGGCCCTGCGCAGCGAGGTGGACATCCTCACCCTCACCGCCACGCCGATCCCACGCACGCTGAACATGGCGGTCGCCGGCATGCGCGACCTGTCGATCATCGCCACGCCGCCGGCGCGCCGCCTCTCCGTGCGCACCTTCGTCATGGAAGAACAGAAGTCGGTGATCAAGGAAGCCCTGCTGCGCGAACTGCTGCGCGGCGGCCAGGTGTACTTCCTGCACAACGAAGTGAAAACCATCGAGAAGTGCGCCCGCGACCTGGCCGAACTGGTCCCGGAGGCGCGCATCGGCATCGGCCATGGGCAGATGCACGAGCGCGAACTGGAACGGGTGATGAGCGACTTCTACCACAAGCGCTTCAACGTGCTGGTGGCCTCGACCATCATCGAGACCGGCATCGACGTGCCCAGCGCCAACACCATCCTCATCGAGCGCGCCGACAAGTTCGGCCTGGCCCAGTTGCACCAGTTGCGCGGCCGCGTTGGCCGCAGCCACCACCAGGCCTACGCCTACCTGCTCACCCCGCCGCGCAAGCAGATGACCCCGGACGCCGAGAAGCGCCTGGAAGCCATCGCCAACGCCCAGGACCTGGGCGCCGGCTTCGTGCTGGCCACCCATGACCTGGAGATCCGCGGCGCCGGCGAACTGCTCGGCGAAGGCCAGAGCGGGCAGATCCAGGCGGTGGGCTTCACCCTCTACATGGAAATGCTCGAACGTGCAGTGAAAGCCATCCGCAAGGGCGAGCAGCCGAACCTGGAACAACCGCTGGGCGGCGGCCCGGATATCAACCTGCGGGTGCCGGCGCTGATCCCCGAGGACTACCTGCCGGACGTCCACGGTCGCCTGATCCTCTACAAGCGCATCGCCAACGCCATCGACGAAGACGGCCTGCGCGAGCTGCAGGTGGAAATGATCGACCGCTTCGGCCTGCTGCCGGAGCCGGCAAAGAACCTGATACGCCTGACACTGCTCAAATTGCAGGCGGAAAAGCTCGGCATCGTGAAGGTAGATGCCGGCCCCCAGGGAGGCCGGGTAGAATTCGCCGCCGATACCTGCGTCGACCCGCTGGTGCTGATCAAGATGATCCAGAGCCAGCCCAATCGCTACAAGTTCGAAGGGGCCACCCTCTTCAAGTTCCAGGTGCCCATGGAGCGCCCGGAAGAACGGTTCAACACGCTGGAAGCGCTGCTCGAGCGCCTCACGCCACAGACTCACTAAGGACCCCGTGCAATGCGCCTGTTCCAACCCCTGTTGCTGTCCCTGGCACTGCTCTCGCCGGCGGCCTTCGCCGAGCCCTACCAGGTGGAGCTGATTCTCTTCCAGCAGTCCGGCGACGCCGTATTCGCCAGCCGTCCCGCTCCCGATGACTGGGCCAAGGGCGCGCAGCCGCCGGGCCCGGACAGCTCGCGCCCCACGGCGATGGACGCACAGGTCGCCAAGCTCAAGCAGAACGAGGGCTTCCAGGTACTGATGCACAAGGCCTGGCGCCAGGAGATCGATGCCAACCCGGTGAAGATCTCCCTGACCGAGGGCCAGAAACAAGATGGCCACTTCCCGGTGGAAGGCACCGTCACCCTCAGCCAACAGCGCTTCGTGAACACCCAGACCGACTTCTGGATCAACCAGTTCAGCGGCGACGGCCTGCTCGCCGCCAGCCAGCACATGGTCCAGGAAGCCAGCCTGAAGAACAGCGTGCTGACCTACCTCGACCACCCGAGCCTGGGCATGCTGATCAAGGTCAGCCCGCTCAACGTCCGCCCCTCCTCGCCGCCGCCCGGCATGGAGGACGAAGCGCCCACCGGCCCGGAAGCGCCGCAGCAGCCGGCTCCCGCCGCACCGGCCGACGGCGGCTTCGACGCTCCGCCGCCAGCGCAACCCAGCCAGCAATAAGGCCCCGGAAAACGCCGCGCCATGGTCCCGTTCGCCGAGCAATTGCAACGCATCCCCTGGCGCCGCCTCTTCCCTGCCGTCACCCTGGTGCGCGGCGAAGCCTATGCCCGGGAACACCGGGCAAGCATCCTCCGCCTCGCCGAGCGTTCGCTGGAAGGCCTGTGCCGAGGCTCGGACAACAACCGGTATCGCCAGCGGATCAGCTTCTCCAGAAGCGGTGACACCCTCAACTGCCAGTGCGATTGCCCGGTCGGGTTCGATTGCAAGCATTGCGTGGCCGTGTTGCTGCACCTGCTGGACGAGCAGAACGCAATCCCCGGCAATGCGCCGAAGCCCGTCCCGACAGCCCGCCTTTCCCCCGTCAACAGCCTGTCGCCCAGCCTGCACTCATGGCTGAAGAATGCCCCGGCAGCGCTCAGGGAACAGCCCGCAACCAGGGCGCCCTACGACGGCCCCCTGCTTTACCGGCTGACCAGGAACGGACGCATATTCATCCATGCAGCCTTGCGCAGCGAGAGCGGCCAACTTCAGGGCTACCCACGAATCGCCTCCATCTCCCTCGCCCTGGGCAAGGGAGTAACCGAACAGGACCAACGCATCCTGATTCGCGCGCTTGGGGTGCCGGGTGTACAACCCCATGCCAGCGAAGTGCACCTGCTGGGCAGCGACGGTGCGGAGCTGCTGGAACTGATCCTACGGAACGGACAGCTGTTCCTGGAACTCGAAGACCCTTCCAGCCGGTTGCAGCTTGGCGCGGAAATGCCCGCCCGGCTCGCCTGGCATACCCGCGACGACGGCTGCTTCATCGTCAACTGGCAGACGGACGCGAACCCCAAGCCACAGTTGCTGACCCAACTGAGTCCGCCGTGGTACGTCGATCGCCAGGCGCTGCGCGCCGGCCCCTTGCGCCACGGCCTGCCGGAGCCGCTGGCTAGCTACCTGTCCAGCGCCCCGCCGGTGCCGCCACAAGAAGCCACGCTGTTCGGCCTGCAACTCAAGGCGCTGGCCCCACAGGCACCGCTACCAGTACCCACCGAGGAGCGTCGGCTGGACATCCAGCCCGTGCCACATCTGCTGCTGAGCACAGTGCACGAAATTTACGGCGATAAGGAGAAGCACCAGGCCTGCCTAGTCTTCGCCTATGGCAAGGAACTCGCCCACGGCCCGGCGCGCAGCGACCAACCGCTGCGCTACCTGGAGGACGGTACCTTCGTCGTCATCGAGCGGCAACCCAAGGCAGAGCAGGCCTTGCGCAAGACGCTGCAGAAGCTGAGCCTGAAGAAACTCGCCAAGTACGCCGCGCCCTACGAGCTGGAGAACCGTTACGAATGCTACCGGCCCTCCGACAACGCGCAGTGGGCATCCATTGTCCAGCAATTGCCGAGTCTTCGCGCTCGTGGCTGGGTGATTGAAATCGCTACGGACTTCCCCTTTGACTTCAGCGAAGTCGAAGACTGGTACGTCCAGATCGACGAGCAGCCCGGCCACGCCTGGTTCGACCTGGAGCTGGGGATCGTGGTCGACGGCCAGCAGGTCAGCTTGCTGCACCCGCTCCTGGAGCTGATCCGGAAAAGTCCGCCCGTACTGCGCAACGGCGCCGACGACGCCGAATTCCCCATCCGCCTTGAAGCCCGGCGCCAGGCGGACGGCAAGCCGCTGACCGTGAACCTGCCCGTGGCCCGCGTGCGAGCCATGCTCCAGCTGCTGCAAGGACTGCTGCTGAGCAGCCTGCAGCATGACGGAGCCCGCCTGCGAGTTCCCAGCACCGATGCCGGCCTGCTGACCCAGCTCGACGAACTCCCGCTGTGCTGGCAAGGCGGAGAGCACCTGCTGCGCCTCGCCCGGCGCCTGCGGGATTATCACCAGCAACCCTGCTCGGCGCCGGACGGCCTGCAGGCGGAGTTGCGCCCCTACCAGTTGCAAGGCCTCGCCTGGATGCAGGCGCTGCGCGAACTGGAGCTGGGCGGAATCCTTGGCGACGACATGGGGCTGGGCAAGACCCTGCAGGTGCTGGCCCACCTTCTCACGGAAAAACGCGCCGGACGCCTGGACCGTCCCGCCCTGGTACTGATGCCCACCAGCCTGGTGGCCAACTGGCAGGACGAAATCGCCCGCTTCGCCCCGGAGCTGCGCGTACTCACCCTGCATGGCAGCGAACGCCACCAGCACTTCGATGACCTCGCGCAGTACGACCTGCTGCTCAGCACCTATGCCCTGCTCCCCCGGGACATCGAGGCGCTGTCCGCGCAACCGCTGCATCTGGTGGTGTTCGACGAAGCGCAATACCTGAAGAATGCCAGCAGCAAATCAGCCCAGGCCGCCGCCCGCCTCGATGCCCGGCAGCGCCTGTGCCTGACCGGCACACCGCTGGAAAACCACCTGGGCGAACTGTGGTCGCTGTTCAACCTGGTGATGCCGGGCTGGCTGGGCGATGCGCGCCATTTTGCGCGCCTGTACCGCCACCCCATCGAAAAGGCCGGCGACAGCCAGCGCCTGGCGCACCTGAACGCGCGCATCAAGCCCTTCCTGCTGCGCCGTCGCAAGGACCAGGTTGCCACCGAACTGCCGCCCAAGAGCGAGATCACCCACCGGGTGGAGCTCGACGAACGTCAACGCGACCTCTACGAGACCGTGCGCCTGGCCATGGACCGTAAAGTCCGCGAGGAAATACGCCGGAAGGGGCTGGCGAGCAGCCAGATCGTCGTGCTCGACGCCCTGCTCAAGCTGCGCCAGGTCTGCTGCGACCCGCGCCTGTTGCAGGCGGATGTGCCGGCGAAACATTCGGGCAAGCTGAGCGCCCTGCTGGAGATGCTCGACGAACTGCTCGCGGAAGGACGTCGTGTCCTGCTCTTCTCGCAGTTCACCTCGATGCTCGAACTGATTCAGGCGCAGTTGCAGGCGCGGAACATTTCTTACGCCCTCCTCACCGGCGAGACCCGCGATCGCCGCGCACCGGTGAAGGAGTTCCAGGAAGGCCGCGTGCCGCTATTCCTGATCAGCCTGAAGGCTGGCGGCACCGGCCTGAACCTCACCGCCGCCGACACCGTGATCCACTACGACCCCTGGTGGAACCCGGCCGTGGAACAGCAGGCTACCGACCGCGCCTACCGCATCGGCCAGGACAAGCCGGTGTTCGTCTACAAGCTGATCGCCCGCGGCACCCTGGAAGAAAAGATCCAGCAACTGCAGGCACGCAAGGCAGCATTGGCCGCCGGCGTACTGGAAGATGGCAAGAACACCGGCCTGCAATTGCAGGAAAGCGATATCGACGCGCTCTTCGCCCCCTTGCCGAAACCGTAGGAGTGGACCTTGCCCGCGAAAGCCCGAGGCAACGCCCTCGTCAGCTCACCAGCACGCGCCCCAGCACCTCGCGCACCTTGCCGATACCTTCGTGCAGCGCCTGCTCGATCTCGGCCATGGTGATGATCCCACTGGACTTGCCGGCCGCCGGGTTCACCACCAGCGACAGGCAGGCATAGGGCAGTTCCAGCTCACGGGCCAGCGCGGCTTCAGGCATACCGGTCATGCCGACGATATCGCAACCGTCGCGCTCCAGTTTGGCGATCTCCGCCACGGTTTCCAGGCGCGGCCCCTGGGTTGCCGCATAGACGCCATGGCTGCTGTGCGGATAGCCCAGCGTCTGCAGCGCGGTGATCAGCTTCTGGCGCAGCGGCTCGTCATAGGGATGGCTGAAATCGATGTGGGTGACGTGGTCGATATCACCGGCGAAGTAGGTGTGCTCGCGCCCCCAGGTGTAATCGACGATCTGGTGCGGCACGCAGAGATGGCCGCTGCCCATGGCCGCATGGATACCGCCCACGGCGTTCACCGCCAGCACCGCCTCGGCGCCGGCCTGCTGCAACGCCCAAAGGTTGGCGCGGTAGTTCACCTGATGCGGCGGGAAGCGATGCGGATGGCCGTGGCGAGCCAGGAACAGCACCTCGCGACCAGCGAACTCACCGCGCTGAATGGCTGCCGAGGGCGCGCCGTAGGGCGTATCCAGTGCGATGGAGTCCTTCAGGGTCAGGCCTTCCAATTGGGTCAGGCCGGTGCCGCCGATGATGGCGTAGACAGTCATGGCAAATCCTTAATCAATCAATTGTGCGGCGCGCAGCTCGCTTACGGCCTGCTGCCAGCGCGGCAGCTGTTTGTATTCGGTGCCCGGCCAAGCCTTGGCGCGCATGCGTTGCAGACGCTGCGGCGCAGTCACCTTCAGGCGCTGCAGGGCGCTCAGGGCAAGTTCGGCGGAAGCGCGGTCGTTGCATACCAGGCCCATGTCGCAGCCAGCGCTCAGCGCAGCCTCGATGCGGTTGGCGGCGTCGCCCACCACATGGGCGCCAGCCATCGACAGATCGTCGCTGAAGATCACCCCGTCGAAGCCCAGTTCGCCACGCAGGATCTCCTGCAGCCAGCGACGGGAGAAGCCGGCGGGGTTCGGATCGACCTGCGGGTAGATCACGTGGGCCGGCATCAGCGCGTCCAGCTCGCCGGACAGGCGCTGGAACGGCACCAGGTCCACCGCGCGAATCTGCTCCAGCGTGCGCTCGTCTTCCGGGATGCCCACGTGGGAATCCACTTCCGCCCAGCCGTGACCGGGGAAGTGCTTACCGGTGGCGGCCATGCCGGCGGCGTGCATGCCGCGAATGAAGGCGCCGGCCAGCGCGACCGCGCGCTCCGGGTTGCCCTCGAAGGCGCGGCTGCCGACCACGGCGCTGCGCTGGTGATCCAGGTCCAGCACCGGGGCAAAGCTCAGGTCCAGCCCTACCGCCAGCACCTCGGTCGCCATCAGCCAGCCGCATTGCTCGGCCAGTCGCTCGGCATTGGCGTTATCAGCAATGGCGCGCATCGCCGGCAGACGCAGGAAACCCTGGCGCAGGCGCTGCACGCGGCCACCCTCCTGATCCACCGCCAGCAGCAGGTCGGGGCGCACCGCGCGGATAGCCGCCATCAGCTCGCGAACCTGGCGCGGCGATTCGATGTTGCGGGCGAAGATGATCAGCCCACCCACTTCCGGGTGGCGCAGGATCTGGCGGTCCTCGGCGGTGAGCCAGGTACCGCCGATGTCGAGCATCAGGGAGCCTTGCATGTGCATTCCTTAATTTACCTGTGCCGCCTGCCACTGCGGGCAGGCGACCTCTTCGATACGGACCCGGCAATGGAGGGGAACCCGGGGAAAGAGTTCCAGCAGATCGTCATTGCGCAGGCGGATACAGCCATGGGACAGCGGCACGCCCATGGGCTCGCAGTCAGGCGTGCCGTGCAGGTAGATATAACGACGGAAGGTGTCGACCTCGCCCATCCGGTTACGCCCCGCCTCGCAGCCGCTGAGCCAGAGGATGCGCGTGAGAATCCAGTCGCGGCCGGGAAACTCATCGTGCAACGCCGGGCTCCAGACCTCGCCGGTCCAGCGCCGGCCCTTGAGCACCGCGCCCCTGGGCAGGCCGTCGCCGATACGCGCGCGAACCTGGTGCAGGCCACGCGGAGTGCAACCGGAGCCGCTCCGCTCGCCTGCACCATTGGCCGCCGTGGAGATCGGCAGGCGCACGCGCAGCTGCTCCCCGGCAAAGCCGTAGAGCATCTGATCGGACAGGGAAATATGGAGGAGATCGAGGTCAGCCATGGCTGGCTACTTTAGCCGATCAGGCCTGCACCGCCCAGCGCGATGCCGGGCGTCGTTCAGACCTTGGCTGGTGCGGCGCTCGACTTGTTACGCGGCTTGAGCTGCGCACCCGCCAGCGAAGGATCGCTGACACCGCTGTCGGCGCGCATCCCGGCGGCCAGGAACGGCACCATCAGGCGCATCACCTGCTCGATGGAGGTATTCACGCCGAAGTCGTTCTCGGCCATGGCGCGCAGCGCCTTGATACCGGACATGCTGAATACCGCGGTACCCAGCATGAAGTGCACACGCCAGAACAGCTCCAGCGGCGGCAGACGCGGAGCGGCTTCGTGCACCAACAGCATGTAGCGACGGAATACCTTGCCGTAGACTTCTTCGAGGTATTTGCGCAGGTGGCCCTGGCTCTGACTGAAAGCCAGACCGAGCAGGCGCATGAAGATGGACAGGTCATTGCCGCTGCGCGGCTTCACTGCCATGGCCTGGACGACCAGCAGTTCCAGCAGCTCTTCCAGGGTGGCGCGCGGCGCATCAGGCTTGGCCTGGCGGCGGTCCAGCTCCTTTTCGAGACTCATGCAGAACGGGCCGAGGAAGCGCGAGAAGACCGCCTGGATCAGCGCCTTCTTCGAGCCGAAGTGATAGTTCACCGCCGCGAGGTTCACCCCCGCCTTGCTGGTGATTAGACGCAAAGAAGTCTCAGCGAAGCCTTTCTCCGCGAACAGCTGTTCCGCAGCATCCAGGATGCGTTCGACGGTTTCCGACTGGGCCATGGCTACTCCGCCTGACAAACACTTGTTTGAAACATACGTTTCAGCCTCGCGCATTGTCAAGCAAAGTGCGACCGATTGTTAACAAAAACATGGGCAATGCGACGAGGTGACTTCAATTTCAGCAAGACGCTTGCCAGCCCGCACAGGTTACATCGTCGACCGCTACGCCGACAGCCGTGCGAAATTAGTCATTGCCAGGGCGCCTTCACTGTATATAATTCCAGTCACTGTATAAAAAGCCAGAGTATGGACATGCTGAAGCTGACGCCGCGCCAAGCCGAGATTCTCGCTTTCATCAAACGCTGCCTGGAAGACAACGGCTATCCGCCCACCCGCGCGGAAATCGCCCAGGAGCTCGGCTTCAAATCGCCCAACGCCGCCGAGGAGCATCTCAAGGCCCTCGCCCGCAAAGGCGCGATCGAGATGACCCCGGGTGCCTCCCGCGGCATCCGCATCCCCGGCTTCGAACCCAAGGCCGCCGCCAACGAAGACGAACTGCCGATCATCGGTCGCGTCGCCGCCGGCGCTCCGATCCTCGCCGAGCAGAACGTCGACGACACCTGCTGCATCAACCCCACCTTCTTCAACCCGCCGGCCGACTACCTGCTGCGCGTACGCGGGCAAAGCATGAAGGACGTCGGCATCCTCGACGGCGACCTGCTCGCCGTGCACGTCACCCGCGAAGCGCGCAACGGCCAGATCGTAGTCGCCCGCCTCGGCGAGGAAGTCACGGTAAAGCGCTTCAAGCGCGAAGGCAGCAAGGTCTGGCTGATCGCCGAGAACCCCGAGTTCGCCCCCATCGAGGTCGACCTCAAGGAACAGGAACTGGTCATCGAAGGCTTGAGCGTCGGCGTGATCCGTCGCTGAACAGGAGATATCCATGCAGTACCCGCAGCCGCTGAACCTGCCGCAACTCCCGCTGTTCCAGGAAGCACTCTGGGCGAGCGGTACTGCTCCTTTGCTTCCGGAGCTGATGGAAGACGAACCCGCCGACGACGAGAGCGCCTTCAGCGAGATCGCCCTGCGCGGCCTCCCCGGCCAGTGCCTGACGCTGCTGGCGCCGATGCTCCGCGAGTTGAGCGAGGAAAGCGATTCCCGCTGGCTGACGCTGATCGCCCCGCCCTCCAGCCTGACCCCGGACTGGCTGCGCAAGGCCGGCCTGAACCGCGAGCGCATCCTGCTGCTGCCGGCGCGCGACCAGGCAGCCGCCCAAGCCCTGGCCTGCGAAGCGCTGCGCCTGGGCAACAGTCATACGGTAGTGAGCTGGCTGAATCTCAACGCCAAGGCGCGCACGCAACTGTCCCGCGCCGCCGTTGCCGGTCAGGCGCAGAGTCTGAATATTCGTCTGGGATGAGGGAGAGGCTTCGCCGCGAACGCCGCGAAGCCGGAACGAGCCTTAGTGAAGAACGCGCGGACCTTCGTCGTCCATGCTCATGTCGCCACCTTCGGCGAGACGGCCGGCCATCTGCACGCCGACATTGAACATCGCCTTGGCGATTTCGATGTGCTGGCCCTGCAGGAACCCTTTGGCGTCAGCGGAGAATTCCAGGGTCACCAGCGACTCCTCATCATCCGCGCGACGCAGCACGATACGCCCGTCAGGCAGCTCTACGATTTCCAGAAATGAGGTTGGCATAGCGAAGGTTCTCCACAGCAGAACCCGTAGTGTAACAGTCACATTCGCTACACCCTAGCGCAACATTCCGCCAGCCGACCGGACGGTCGCAGCTCTGCGCATCAGAGCACCAATCAGAGTTCGGTCAGCGATGCGCGGAAGCGCAGCACCAGCTCCTTCAGGGATTTGCGCCAGGCTTCGAGCTCTTCGTTGCCCAGTTCGACCGGTGCCTCTTCATCGACATTCACCGCCTGGATCAGCGGCTGGGTCGGGTCGACCTTGGCTTTTTTCGGCTCGCTCGGCGGCTGGAACAAGGCGGCGTAGGCAGCCAGCAGACGCCCCAGCCAGGCTTCCGGCGATTGCGCCAGCTCGACCATTTCCGCCAGCTCCGGGCTCGGGGCGGCGGCCAGCACTTCGACGTTCAGCAGCATCTCGACGCGCGGCGCACCGGCCTGGGGCAAGCGGTAGTAGCCGGCAATCTCATGGGCCACGCCCAGCACGGCGCCGTAGAGATGGAACAGCGCCGCTTCGCGCTCGGCCTGGATACGCGCCTGGGCGTTCATTGCGCGCGCCGCTTCGGCATTGCGCCAGGCTTCCAGGGCGAGGCCGGCGAAGAACAGCTTCTGGTTGGTGCGGGTATAGAGTTCGTTCGCCATGGCCAGGCCCTCCTGCATTACACGTCGGCAGTATAAGCACGCCCCGCCTCAGCGGGGCGCGCCTTCCATCAGCGCTTGTCTTCGACCTTCCACTTGCCGCCGTCGAAGAACGCGCGCCAGCCAGTGGGCTTGCCTTCGACCTCGGACTGCACGTACTGCTCCTTGGTCTTGCGGCTGAAGCGGATTACCGCCGGGCGGCCATCCGGGTCTTTCGCCGGAGCGGCGAGCAGGAAGTGGTACTTCGGGTCCAGTTCGTCCTTGTGCGGCACCAGCTCGCTGACTAGCGGAGCGCGGGTCTCGCGGTTCTTCGGGAACTGGCTGGCGGCCAGGAACAGGCCGGAAGCGCCGTCACGCAGAACGTAGATGTCGTCCACCTTCTCGCACTTGAGCTCCGGCATGCGGATGGCGTCCATCTTCGGCGGCGCAGGCTCGCCGTTCTTCAGCAGCTTGCGGGTGTTCTTGCAGGTCGGGTTGGTGCAGCCGAAGAACTTGCCGAAGCGGCCAGTCTTGAGCTGCATCTCGCTGCCGCACTTGTCGCATTCCAGGCTCGGACCTTCGTAGCCCTTGATGCGGTACTGGCCTTCTTCGATTTCGTAGCCGGCGCAATCCGGGTTGTTGCCGCAGATATGCAGCTTGCGCTTCTCGTCGACCAGGTAGGCGTCCATCGCGGTGCTGCAGATCGGGCAGCGGTGCTTGCCACGCAGTACGCGGGATTCGGATTCGCCTTCGTCATCCGCGGCGATTTCATCGCCCGGAATCAGGTTGATCGTGGCCTTGCAGCGCTCTTTCGGCGGCAGGCTGTAGCCCGAGCAGCCGAGGAACACGCCGGTGGAGGCGGTACGGATCATCATTGGCCGACCGCACTCACGGCAGGGGATGTCGGTCAGGGTCGGCTGGTTGGCGCGCATGCCGTCGTTGGCGGCTTCGGCCAGGTCGAGCTTCTTGCGGAAGTCGCCATAGAACTCGTCCAGCAGGTGTTTCCAGTCGCGCTCGCCCTGGGCCACGTCATCGAGGTGCTCTTCCATGCCGGCGGTGAAGCCGTAGTCCATCAGATTGGAGAAGCTCTCGTTGAGGCGGTCGGTGACGATGTCGCCCATCTTTTCCGCGTAGAAGCGGCGGTTGTGGGTGGTGACGTAGCCGCGCTCCTGGATGGTGGAGATGATCGCCGCGTAGGTGGACGGACGGCCGATGCCGCGCTTTTCCAGTTCCTTGACCAGGCTGGCTTCGGAGAAGCGTGCCGGCGGCTTGGTGAAGTGCTGGCTCGGATCGAGCTTGAGCAGCTTCATGGCTTCGCCCTGGTTCATTTCCGGCAGGACGTCGTCCTCGCCCGGCTTGCTCTGCTGCGGCAGCACCTTGGTGTAACCGTCGAACTTGAGGATGCGGCCCTTGGCGCGCAGCTCGAAGTCACCGGCGGCAACGCTGACGGTAGTGGAAAGGTACTCGGCCGGCGGCATCTGGCAGGCGACGAACTGGCGCCAGATCAGGTCGTACAGGCGCTCGGCGTCGCGTTCCATGCCCGACAGCTGGGTCGGACGCAGGTTGACGTCGGACGGACGAATCGCTTCGTGCGCTTCCTGGGCGCCTTCCTTGCTGGAGTAGAAGTTCGGCTTGGCCGGCAGGTATTTCTTGCCGAACTCGCTGTCGATGAAGCCGCGCACCATGTCGATGGCGTCGGCCGACAGGTTGGTCGAGTCGGTACGCATATAGGTGATGTAGCCCGCCTCGTAGAGACGCTGGGCCATCATCATGGTCTTCTTCACCCCGAAGCCCAGGCGGTTGCTCGCGGCCTGCTGCAGGGTGGAGGTGATGAACGGGGCCGAGGGCTTGCTGGAAGTCGGCTTGTCCTCGCGCTTGGAGACGCTGTAGCTGGACGCCTTGAGCTTCTCCAGAGCGGCCATGGCCTGGGCTTCGTTCAGCGGCTTGAAGGCTTCGCCCTTCTCGCGCACCACTTCGAAGCGGACCTTGTCATTCTTCGGCGTGCCGAGGTCGGCATGCACTTCCCAGTATTCCTCGGGGACGAAGGCGCGGATTTCACGCTCGCGCTCCACCACCAGCTTCACGGCGACGGATTGAACGCGGCCAGCGGACAGGCCGCGGGCGATCTTGGCCCACAGCAGCGGCGAGACCATGTAGCCCACCACGCGGTCGAGGAAGCGGCGTGCCTGCTGGGCATTCACGCGGTTGATGTCCAGCTCGCCGGGCTGGGAAAAGGCCTCCTGGATGGCCTTCTTGGTGATTTCGTTGAAGACCACGCGCTTGTAGCGCGAGTCGTCGCCGCCGATGGCCTCGCGCAGGTGCCAGGCAATGGCCTCCCCTTCGCGGTCCAAGTCGGTTGCGAGATAGATGGTGTCGGCATCCTTGGCCAGGCGGCGCAACTCGTCGATCACCTTTTCCTTGCCGGGCAGGATCTCGTACTTGGCCTTCCAGCCGTGCTCCGGGTCGACGCCCATGCGGGTGAAGAGCTGGCGCTTGGCCTTCTCCTTTGGCGACAGGGCCGGTGCCTCGGCAGCGGTCTTGCGTCCTTTGGCCGCAGGCTCCTTCGAAGCGGAAGAGCCGCTGGTGGGCAGGTCGCGGATATGGCCGATGCTCGACTTCACCACGTACTGGTTGCCCAGGTACTTGTTGATGGTCTTGGCCTTGGCCGGTGATTCCACGATGACCAGCGATTTACCCATGGATCGGAAGATTCCTGCGTCGAAAAGATGAATTAATAAGGAGGGAGGCGCTTGGAGCGGCACCGCTATATATAGTGGCGGTCACGCCAAGGTCAAGCTTGGGTTTCGCCGGACGGACCGCTCTGGAGACCCAGCGGATCATTTTCCACGCTGACCAGGGCGAAGCGCGGAACCTTCTCGCCGTTCACTTCCACCGCCTCGGTGAACATGCTCAGCGGACGCACCCAAAGGCCGAACTCACCGTACAACGCCTGGTAGATCACCAGCGCTTCCTCGGTCTCGGAATGCCGTGCCACGCCGAGCACACGGTACTGCTGCCCCTTGTAGTGTCGATACAGTCCGGTCTGCAGTTGCATGGGTCGTCCTCTTGCGGCTGGCAGAAAAAAGGCCGCGATTGTCCACGTTGCCCTCGCCCCCGGCAACTCCCACCGGGCAGGGCTGAAAAACAAAAGCCGGGGCACAAGGCCCCGGCTCGTCCATCTTCGACAGCTTAGACGGGATCGTCAGATGCGTTCGAAGACGGTGGTGATGCCCTGGCCGAGGCCCACGCACATGGTGGACACGCCCAGGGTACCGCCATTCTGCTTCATCACGTTCAGCAGGGTGCCGGAGATACGCGCACCGGAGCAGCCGAACGGGTGACCCAGGGCGATGGCGCCGCCGTGCAGGTTGACCTTCTCTTCCATCTTGTCGAGGAGCTTGAGGTCCTTCAGCACCGGCAGGGCCTGTGCAGCGAAAGCTTCGTTGAGCTCGACGAAGTCGATGTCGTTGATGGTCAGGCCGGCGCGCTTGAGCGCCTTGTTGGTCGACGGAACCGGACCGTAGCCCATGATCGCCGGATCAACACCGGCAACCGCCATGGCGCGAACCACGGCCATCGGCTGGATGCCCAGGTCCTGGGCGCGCTGGGCGCTCATCACGATCATGCAGGAAGCGCCGTCGGTGATCTGCGAGGAAGTACCCGCGGTCACGGTGCCGCCCTTGGGGTTGAACGCCGGCTTCAGGGCAGCCAGGCTTTCCAGGGTGGTGTCCGGACGGATGGTTTCGTCGAAGTCGAAGACCTTCAGGAAGCCGTTCTCGTCGTAGCCTTCCATCGGGATGATTTCGTCTTTGAACTTGCCTTCCCGGGTCGCTTTCCAGGCCAGCTGGTGCGAGCGCACGCCGAACTTGTCCTGCGCCTCACGGGTGATGCCGTGCATCTTGCCCAGCATTTCGGCAGTCAGGCCCATCATGCCGGAGGCCTTGGCGGCGTACAGCGACAGGTGCGGGTTCGGGTCGACGCCGTGCATCATGCCGACGTGGCCCATGTGCTCCACACCGCCGATGACGAAGACGTCACCGTTGCCGGTCTGGATCGCCTGGACGGCGGTGTGCAGGGCGCTCATGGACGAGCCGCACAGACGGCTGACGGTCTGGCCGGCGCTGGTGTGCGGGATCTGGGTCATCAGCGACGCCATGCGCGCGATGTTCCAGCCCTGCTCCAGGGTCTGGTTCACGCAGCCCCAGATCACATCCTCGACTTCCGCCGGGTCGATCTTCGGGTTGCGCTCCAGGAGCTTGCTGATCAGGTGCGCGGACATGGTCTCCGCGCGGGTGTTGCGGTGCATGCCACCCTTCGAACGGCCCATCGGGGTGCGGCCGAAGTCGACAATGACGGCGTCTCTCGGATTCAGGCTCATAAATTCACTCTCGCTCTATTCGTTGCGCACTCAACCGAAGAACTTTTGGCCGTTCTTGGCCATTTCACGCAGCTTCGCGGTCGGGTGGTACAGCGCACCCAGGTCGGCGTACTTGTCGGCCAGGGCGACGAATTCGGCCACACCGATGGAGTCGATGTAACGCAGGGCACCGCCACGGAAGGGAGGGAAGCCGATGCCGTAGATCAGGCCCATGTCGGCCTCGGCAGCGGTCTCGACGATGCCGTCTTCCAGGCAACGCACGGTTTCCAGGCACAGCGGGATCATCATGTAGTTGATGATGTCCTCGTCGGTCAGCTCGCGCTCTTCGACGACGATGGACTTCAGCAGCTCATAAGCCTGCGGATCGGAGACTTTCTTCGGCTTGCCGCGCTTGTCGGTCTCGTAGGCGTAGAAGCCCTTGCCGTTCTTCTGGCCCAGGCGATTGGCTTCGTACATCACGTCGACGGCGGTCTTGCCTTCCACGGCCATGCGGTCCGGGAAGCCTTCAGCCATTACGTCGCGGCCGTGGTGGCCGGTGTCGATGCCGACCACGTCGGACAGGTAGGCCGGACCCATGGGCCAGCCAAACTTCTCCATGATCTTGTCGATGCGCACGAAGTCCACGCCGAAGCCCAGCAGCTTGGAGAAGCCGCCGAAGTACGGGAACAGCACGCGGTTGACCAGGAAGCCGGGGCAGTCATTCACCACGATGGGGTTCTTGCCCATCTTCTTGGCATAGGCCACGGTGGTGGCGACTGCGACGTCGCTGGACTTCTCGCCACGGATGACTTCGACCAGCGGCATCATGTGCACCGGGTTGAAGAAGTGCATGCCGACGAAGTTCTGCGGACGCTTGAGCGCCTTGGCCAGCAGGTTGATGGAGATGGTGGAGGTGTTGGATGCGAGAACCGCATCTTCCTTCACCACGCCTTCAACTTCGGCCAGAACGATCTGCTTGACCTTCGGGTTCTCGACCACGGCTTCGACGACGATGTCGACGTTGCCGAAGTCGCCGTAGGACATGGTCGGGCGAATGGCGTTCAGGGCCTCGGCCATCTTCGCCGGGGTCATGCGGCCTTTTTCGACGCGCTTGCCCAGCAGCTTCGAGGCTTCGTTCAGACCCATCTGGATACCCTCTTCGCGGATATCCTTCATCAGGATCGGAGTGCCCTTGGAAGCGGACTGGTAGGCGATACCGCCACCCATGATGCCGGCGCCCAGTACGGCGGCCAGTTTCACGTCCTTGGCGATCTCGTCGTACTGCTTGGCCTTCTTCTTCAGATCCTGGTCGTTGAGGAACAGGCCGATCAGGCTTTCGGCGACCGAGGTCTTGGCCAGTTTCACGAAGCCCTGGGCTTCGATTTCCAGCGCCTTGTCACGGCCGAAGTTGGCGGCCTTCTGGATCGACTTGATGGCTTCGACCGGAGCCGGGTAGTTCGGGCCGGCCTGGCCAGCAACGAAGCCCTTGGCGGTTTCGAAGGCCATCATCTGCTCGATGGCGTTCAGCTTGAGCTTTTCCAGCTTCGGCTGACGGCGGGCCTTGTGGTCCAGCTCGCCGGAGATGGCGCGCTTGACCAGGTCCAGGGCGGCGGCTTGCAGCTGCTCCGGCGCCACGACGGCGTCGACGGCGCCGACTTTCAGCGCGTCTTCAGCCTTGTTTTCCTTGCCCGAGGCGATCCACTCGACCGCGTTGTCGCAGCCGATGATGCGCGGCAGGCGAACGGTGCCGCCGAAGCCCGGGTAGATGCCCAGCTTCACTTCCGGCAGGCCGACCTTGGCGGTGGCGCTCATGACACGGAAGTCGGCAGCCAGGCACATTTCCAGACCGCCGCCCAGGGCGATGCCGTTGATCGCGGCTACGGTCGGAACGTGCAGGTCTTCGAAGTCGCTGAAGATCTTGTTGGCTTCGAGGTTGCCGGCCAGCAGCTCTTCGTCGGGCAGCTTGAAGTTGTCGACGAACTCGGTGATGTCGGCGCCGACGATGAACACGCCCTTGCCGCTGGTCACGATTACGCCCTTGACGGACGAATCGGCCTTGATGGTATCGACTGCTTGGCGCAGTTCATTCAGGGTGAGTCGGTTGAACTTGTTGACGGACTCGCCCTTGAGGTCGAAATTCAGCTCGACGATGCCGCTCTCAAGAGCCTTAACCGTGATGGCTTTACCTTGGTAAATCATCAACTGATCTCCACGCTAGGGAAGCTTGAAATCACACGTCGGACGCCGTGTATCGAGACCGCCCGGCAGTCGCCGAGGATAGTCCCAAAGCTGGCGGCACACCCGCCGACGCGATAGCCGGGGCGTTCTGTCCGAGTCGTCGCACGTGGCAAACGCTCGATTCATACGCCCGTTTGATTTGGGTGCGCCCACCTTCTAGGAAAAGCCGTTGCTTGTCAATCGGCGAGACGCAACAGTCGCAAAGCGGCCGGGACGTCTGGGCCGGAGCATTCAGCAAGTCCACCCTCCTCTATTCACCACGCCTATCGTGACAATTTGCATCTGGCACCTACGTGCCGGAAAACTCGGTATACAACTGTTCAAACGCAGGAGCGCACGTTAGAGTCCGACGGCAATGGCGATCTGCCTGCTGTCGCTGGAGGGAAGGACTCCTCCCGCCGGCCAGCCGGACTGCCTGGAACCTGTGGAACACAACAACAAGAAGCCCATGGCTCCAAGGAGATGGAACGATGACAAGCCGTTCGCTTGTACGTCTGTTGTCTGCGTTCGCTGCGCTCACGCTCACTGCTGTCTATCCGCTCTTCGCTGCGGCCGATGCCGCCAGCGACCTGCTCAGCCTCCACCAGATGCGCCTGGCCGCCCAACGCAGCCTTGGCGATTTCTTCATGTTCAATGCGATGGAAGGCGACCAGAAGTACGCCAGGCTGGTCGAGGCGTCATCACAGAATGCCGGCGAGGCGCTGGGCAAGCTGGGGACCATGCCCGGCAACGAATCCACGAAACTCAAGGCGCAACTGCAGGACCAGTGGAAAGGCTATGCGGCCCAACTGCAGACACTGACCGGCGCGCTGGACAAGAGCGGCTATACCGACCTGCAACCGGTGGCCGACCTCGCCACGCAGAATCGCAAGCTGCTGGACACCGCTGACCAGCTCTACGCCAGGATTCAGGATGAAAGCGGCAGCAAGGTCCCGCCGCTGACCCAGCAGACCCGCGAGCAGAGCCTGCTGATGCAGGACATCGCGGTGGACTACGCGTCGCGCAACGCCTCGGTCGGCGCGAGCTTCTTCGGCGGTGGCGAGGAGCGCCCGCTGGATGATCTGGCCAACCGCTTCGCGATCAATCTGGTGAAGCTGCAGCAGGCGCCGCAGACCACGCCGGAGATCGGCAAGGCGCTGCGTTCGGTGGCGATCAAGTGGCACTACATCGAGAAGTCGCTACAGAACTACAACAAGAACAGCGTGCCGTTCCTGATCAACAAGTACTCGGACCGCATCATCGAAGACCTTGAGGCCGTTTCCAGCCTCTACGCCGCGCAGCAGAGCTGATCGCTTCAGGCATGCTGCTTGAGGAAATCGGCGACCCGTTGCAGGTCGCCGCTGTCGCCCCGCTCGCCCCAGTACAGTGCCAGGAACTGAGGCGTTGCCTCGACCATGTAGACATCCTTCGGCAGGCCGGCCAGCGCCTGGGCCAGCTCGCCCGTGGCGCTCGCCTCGCGCCAGCGGTCCAGCCAGACGCCCGGCTCGCTCTGCCAATAGCACCAGACATCACGGTTCCGGCCACGGGCGCGGTGATACTGCGCGCACTGGCGCGGCGGCTGCCGCTCCATCCAGTGCGGCCACTCCTGGCGCGCGATCTGCATGGCCAGCCCCAGGCGCCGTGCCTGCAGGCGCAGGTCCATCTGCCCACGCTGGCCTCGCGAGGGAATCAGCCAGGTCAGCGGGCTGAGCACCAGCGCAATGAGCAGGATCACCATCCAAACGGTCATATCAGGTATACCGGTCAAACATGGCCAATCAGGCCATACTGATACTAACAAGTCCCCCGGAGGAGACGCTCATGCCTTACCAACACATTCTGGTCGCCGTCGACCTTACCGAGGAATGCGATCCGGTGATGAAGCGAGCCGTTGCGCTGGCCAAGGCCAACGACGCCCGGCTCTCGGCGGTGCATGTCGTCGAGCCCATGGCCATGGCCTTCGGCGGTGATGTGCCGATGGACCTGTCGATGCTGCAACAGCAGCAGTTCGACCAGGCCAAGGAGCGCCTGCACCAGTTCACCCTCACCTACTCGGAAATCACCAGTTCCCAATGCCACCTGGTCTACGGCCAGCCGCGTCAGGAAATCCATCGCCTGGCCGATGAGCAGGACTGCGACCTGATCGTGGTCGGCAGCCACGGCCGACACGGCCTCGCCCTGCTGCTGGGCTCCACCGCCAACGACGTGCTGCACGGCGCACCGTGCGACGTGCTTGCGGTACGCCTGCAGAAGACCAGTTGAACCACACGGCGGGCCCTTCGGGGCCCGCTTCGCATCAGGCTCCGAGCACGTCTCCGCTCATCAGCAGCGGACGCACCTTCTGCAACTGCGCCTCCAGCGAATAGCTCATGCTCGACGCCATGGAGAAGAAGCTGAGGAAAGCCTTCAGGTTCGAATCGCTCTCGCAGGTTTCGTGAATGCGCTGCCAGAACGCCTGGTTCACCAACTGCAATTGCTGGAACTGCTTCACCAACCCCTTCAGCTCCCAATCCGCATGCCGCCCTTCGCGGAAGTTGAAATACTGCCGCATCAGGTACAGCGACACCGCGCGCAGGATGAACTCCTGGTTGCTGGCGAACGGCAGGTGCTGCTGCGCCATGGGCTTGAGCTTGCTCAGCAGCGGGCAGGCGCTGGTCGCCATGATCACCCCGAGCAGCGCGCGCAGGCCCTCTTCCAGGCCCACGTGCTTGATGTACTCACGCTCGGGCGTACGCACTTGCACCGAGGCCTTCTTGAAGGCCGGCAGGCCGCGGAAATCCTCGATCACCCGGTGCAGGTCCACCGCAGCGGGGCAATGGCTGCATTGCTGCGCACTCAGTGGACAGTTGCTGCACTGGTTGTAGTCCAGGCGCGTCCAGCGTGGAGCCTGGGCGGCGGCCTGTGGGTCGTAACCTCGATCCAGTTCGATGCGGTAGCTGAACTCGTGCTCATCATCCAGGGTGATGCGATATTCGATTGCCATTCGGCCGTCCCTAACAGTCTTTGATCAGCAATACGCACGGGCACACCGCCGGACCGAACGGATCACTCTTCCAGTTCGGCCCAGCGTTCGATCAGCCGGTCCAGCTCTTCCTGCAGGGAGCTCAGGCGCGCCAGGGCGGCCTGGGTTTCGCCCTGCGGGCGCTGGTAGAAGTCCGGCGATGCGGTTTCTTCCTGCAGTGCAGCCAGTTCCGCCTCCAGGGCGTCGATCTGCCCGGGGATGGCTTCCAGCTCGCGCTGCAGCTTGTAGCTGAGTTTCTTCTTCGGTGCCGCCACCTCAACCGGCGCGCTGGTTGCCGCAGCCGGCTGTGCGGGGGCAGGTTCGGCGGCAGGCTTGTCGGCCTTCTCCTCACCTACACCCAGCAACTTGGGCGAACCGCCCTGGCGCAGCCAATCCTGGTAGCCGCCGACGAATTCGCGGACGCGCCCTTCGCCTTCGAACACCAGGGTGCTGGTCACCACGTTGTCGAGGAAGGCCCGGTCGTGGCTGACCATCAGCACAGTGCCGTCGAAGCTCAGCAGCACCTCTTCCAGCAGTTCCAGGGTTTCCACGTCCAGGTCGTTGGTCGGTTCGTCCAGCACCAGCAGGTTGGCCGGCTTGCTGAACAGCTTCGCCAGCAACAGACGTGCCCGTTCGCCACCGGAGAGCGCCTTCACCGGGGTGCGGGCGCGTTGCGGGGAAAACAGGAAGTCGCCCAGGTAGCTGAGCACGTGGCGATTCTGCCCGTTGATGGTGATGAATTCGCGGCCTTCGGAAATGTTGTCGATGACGGTCTTTTCCGGCTCCAGCTGGTGACGCAACTGGTCGAAATAGGCCACTTCCAGTCGGGTACCTTCCTTGATCGAGCCGGAAGTCGGCTGCAGGTCGCCCAGCAGCAGCTTGAGCAGGGTGGTCTTGCCGGTGCCGTTGGCGCCCAGCAGGCCGATGCGGTCGCCGCGCTGCAGCACCACGGAAAAGTCACGCACCAGCGACGGGCCGCCCGGATGGTGGAAACCGACGCCCTCGGCCACGATCACCTGCTTGCCGGACTTCTCCGCCGACTCCAGTTGGAAGCTGGCCTTGCCCTGGCGCTCGCGGCGCTCGGCACGCTCGTTACGCATGGCCTTCAGCGCGCGCACGCGGCCTTCGTTACGGGTACGGCGCGCCTTGATGCCCTGGCGAATCCACACTTCCTCCTGGGCCAGGCGCTTGTCGAACAGCGCGTTGGCGGTCTCTTCGGCCGCCAGTTCCTGCTCTTTATGCACTAGGAAGCTGGCGTAGTCGCCGTTCCAGTCGATCAGGTGACCGCGGTCCAGTTCGAGGATGCGGGTGGCCACGGCCTGCAGGAAGGCGCGGTCGTGGGTGATGAACAGTACAGCGCCGGGGAAGTCCGCCAGGGCGTTTTCCAGCCAGGCGATGGCGCCGATATCCAGGTGGTTGGTCGGCTCGTCGAGCAACAGCAGGTCGGGCTCGGCGACCAGCGCCTGGGCCAGCAGCACACGGCGACGCCAGCCACCGGAGAGCTCGGCGAGGGTCTTGTCGGCCGGCAGTTGCAGGCGGCTCAGGGTGGTGTCCACCAGTTGGCCGAGGCGCCAGCCGTCACGGGCTTCCAGCTCCTGCTGGACGCGAGCCAGCTTGGCCAGGTCGTCCTCGTTCTCGATGTGCAGGCTCAGGTGGTGGTAGCGCGCCAGGAGCTCGCCGACTTCGGCCAGGCCTTCGGCGACCACATCATAGACGGTGCGATCATCGGCGCGCGGCAGTTCCTGGGGCAGTTCGCCGATCTTCAGCGCCGGCGCGCGCCAGATGTCACCGTCGTCGGGCTTCTGCTCGCCCTTGACCAGCTTGAGCATGCTCGACTTGCCGGTGCCGTTGCGGCCGATGACGCAGACCCGCTCACCCCGGGCGATCTGCCAGGACACCTTGTCCAACAAGGGCGTAGTGCCAAAGGCAAGGGACACATCGGTGAACTTCAGCAGGGTCATGGGGCATCTCCACAAGCAGGGCGCGCAGTTTACGGGAAAGCGCGGAAAAGTCAGAGGGTTGCGAGTAATCGTCGATTACCCCTCAGCCACCATGAGCGACGCTTTCACCACCCCGGCGCAACGGCTAAGCTACCGGCAGCGGCGCGAGCCATCGCCCGCCCTCGGATCATCATCACGGAAGTGCCATGCGCGGTCGTCTTTTCACACTGTTGTCCTGTTTCATCCTCAGCCTGTCCGCCCAGACGGCCAACGCAGCGTCCCTGTCCCAGCAGCGCCAGATGTACGACGAGGCGCAAAAAGCCCTCGCCCGCAATGACAGCGGCCCCTATTTCCGCTACCAGTCGGCGCTCGCCGATTATCCGCTGGAACCCTACCTGGCCTACGACGAGCTGACCAACCGCCTGAAAAGCGCCAGCAACGCCGAGATTGAGCGCTTCATCAGCGAGCACGGCGACCTGCCGCAGATCAACTGGCTGAAACTGCGCTGGATGCGCCAACTGGCCGATCGGGGCGACTGGGCCACCTTCGTCACCTATTACGACCCGAAGATGAATTTCACCGAGCTGGATTGCCTCTACGGCCAGTACCAGCTCGGCCACGGTACGAAGGCCGAGGGCTACGCCACCGCCGAGAAGCTCTGGCTGGTGGGCAAGCCGCAGCCCGACGCCTGCGACACCACCTTCGCCATGTGGCAGGCGGACGGCCAGCTCACCGAAGAGAAAGTCTGGAAGCGCCTCAAGCTGGCTGCCGAGGCCCGCAACTATGGTCTGGCCACCGTCCTGTCGAAACGCCTGCCGACCCTTGGCAGCCAAGGCGCGCTGATGGTCAACGTGGCGCAGAATCCCGCACAGGTCAGCCAGACCACTCGCTTCACCTCCCGCGACCATGCCACCGCCGACGTGGTCGGCCTGGGTCTGCGCCGCCTGGCCAAGCAGGACCCGGAAAAGGCCATCGGCCTGCTCGACTACTACAGCTCGGTGCTGCCCTTCTCCAGCGATGAGAAAGTCTCCATCGCCCGCGAGATCGGCCTGAGCCTGGCGCGCAGCTACGATTCGCGCGCCCTGCCGCTGATGGAGAAGTACGACCCGCAACTGCGCGACAACACCGTCACCGAATGGCGCCTGCGCCTGCTGCTGCGCCTGGGTCGCTGGGAAGACGCCTACGAGCTGACCCGTGCGCTGCCGCCGGAACTGGCCGACACCAACCGCTGGAAATACTGGCAGGCGCGCTCGCTGCAACTGGCGCAGCCGCAGAACCAGCAAGCCATCAGCCTGTACCGGCCGGTGGCCGATGAGCGCGACTTCTATGGCTTCCTCGCCGCCGACCGGATCAACGCGCCCTACCACCTGAACAACCGCCCCGTCTCGCCCGACGCCGGCACCCTGCTGCGCGTGCGCAACGCCCCGTGCACCCGGCGAGCCCTGGAGTTCTATGCCCGTGGCGAGATCATCAACGCCCGCCGCGAGTGGTACCACGCCGCCCGCCACCTGAGCCACGACGAGCTGCTGGCCCAGGCGAAGATCGCCTACGACATGCAGTGGTACTTCCCGGCGATCCGCGCCATCAGCCAGGCCAAGTACTGGGACGACCTGGACATCCGCTTCCCCATGGCGCATCGCAACACCCTGGTGCGCGAGGCGCGCAACCGTGGCCTGCATTCCAGCTGGGTGTTCGCCATCACCCGCCAGGAAAGCGCCTTCATGTCCGATGCGCGCTCGGGCGTCGGCGCCACTGGCCTGATGCAGCTGATGCCGGGCACCGCCAAGGAAACCGCGAAGCGCTTCGGCATCCCGCTGGCCTCGCCGCAGCAACTGATCCTGCCGGATGTGAACATCCAGCTCGGCGCCGCCTACCTCAGCCAGGTGCACGCCCAGTTCAACGGCAACCGTGTGCTGGCCACCGCCGCCTACAACGCCGGCCCCGGGCGCGTGCGCCAGTGGCTGAAGGATGCCCGCCACCTGGCCTTCGACGTCTGGGTAGAAACCATCCCGTTCGACGAGACCCGCACCTACGTGCAGAACGTGCTGTCCTACGCGGTGATCTACGGGCAGAAGCTCAACGCACCGCAGCCCATCGTCGACTGGCACGAGCGCTTCTTCGACGAACTCTGATCCACTCCCCCCGCCCGGCACTCGCCGGGCGGTTTTCATCCCCTCAAGGAAAAGGAAATTCCCATGCGTAAAGCCCTTCTGTCCGTCACTGCCCTTGCCGCTGGCCTGCTCTGCGCAGGCCACGCCCTGGCGGCCTGCGAGAAGCCGCGCAACGCCTTCGACAGCGTCTACTGCCTGAGTACCGAATACGCCCAGGTCGACCGTGAGCTGAACCAGGAATTCGGCACCCTGCGCAAACTGCTCAACGATGGCCAGAAGGCCGCACTGAAGAAGAGCCAGCTCGCCTGGATCAAGGACCGCGACGCCCAATGCAGCTACGAGCGCGACGGCGGTTACTTCGTCAACCTGCAGTGCGCGGTGGACAAGACCCAGGAGCGCCTGGGCGAACTGCGCGAGCGGGAGCGCGAGTGCCAGAGCACCGGTTGTGTCGAGGCCAAGCTGTAAGACGAGCCCACCATGGCCACGCTTGACCAAGGCGTTGGCGATGGCATCGGTGTAACGGCGTACAACCGCGAACGGTTGTACGCCCTACGCCATGGCTGATCTCTGAGCTATACGCCGATCGGCCTTGGTTACGCCCTACTCCAGAACTTCCACTTCCATGCCCACGCGCAGCTCGCCGCCGTTCTGGGCGATCAGGTTCTGGCCGAACAGCGCCTCGCCGTTGACGTTGCGGTACTGGAGCAGCGTCGCCAGTGGCTGGCGGTCCGGGTCGCGCTCGCCGGTGTGCGGGTCGATGGTGGTGAGGATGCAGCGCGCGCAGGGTTTGGCCACCTTGAAGGTGACATCGCCGATGCGGATGCGTTTCCAGCCGTCCTCGGCGAAGGGTTCGGCACCCGCCACCACCAGGTTCGGACGAAAGCGCAGCATCTCCAGCGGGCGACCGACCTTCGCGGAAAGATCGTCCAGGGAGCCCTGGCCGATCAACAGCAGCGGGAATCCATCGGCGAAATGCACCTGCTCGCCCGGCTCGGCGTAGGCGGTATCCACCTGCCGCGCACGTTGCTCGGGCATCTGCACCAGGCGCACCTCGCGACCGAGGAAGGCGCTCAGCCACTGGGCAGCGGCATCACCGGCATCCGGCACCTGCAGCATGTCGCGCCAGATGATCACGCCGCGCAGGTTGTCGTCGCGGTCCGGCACGCTCACCAGCAGGTCGTCCATGCCCGGCGCGCGCAGGCGCAGGGCGGCGAAACCATCCTGCCAGCGCGCCTCGATGCGACCCATCTGCGGCAGCAGGCGCTGGGTCAGGAATCGGCCATTGGCCGCCTCGACCACCATCCAGCGGCGGTCACCCTCCAGGCCCAGCGCGTCCAGGCGGATCGACTGCAAGGGCTCGTTGGCGGTGGATTTGACCGGGTAGCGGTAGAGCTCGCTGAGCGTGAACATCGGTAGCTTCCTTTCAGACGGCGAAAGCGACCTTATACGGGGTGGGACGGACGTCTAGCAATGCCGTCGGTTGCGACGCGCCAACCACGCGGGCGCCGAGACAGGAGTTTGCCGATGGCAACGGATTCATCCGGTAGGGATTTCGCGGACAGGGTTCGCTCCTACGAGATGCATTTGCGCTCGGGTTGGCCCTCACCCTAACCCTCTCCCAGGGGGAGAGGGGACCGTCCGGTGCAGGATGAAACTACTCTGTCAGCCGGCACGATCTGGCTCCCTCTCCCTGAGGGAGAGGGCTGGGGTGAGGGGGAAAGCCCTGGCACAGATTCAGCCGGGACAAGACAGTTGCTCCTACGAGGGCCTGAGCGGGAGCGTAGGGCGTATAACGTTCGACGTTATACGCCGCTTGACCTTGGTTTCCGTTTACACGGACTACGACCGGCTGGCGCTTCGAACTCGGCCAATACGCCAGCCGATGATCTAGGTGTATCGGCGTACAACCGCGAACGGTTGTACGCCCTACGAATGCGCAGACAGTTGCTCCTACGAAAGCCGCGCCCGGTTCGACCTGTAGGAGCGGACCTTGTCCGCGATCCGCCGGCAGGACCGGCGGTCAACCGGGTTCATGAGCAAGGACTGGGCTCCCCTCGCCCCTACAAGAGGCCCGCTGTTAAGCCGGGACTTTCTGCAACCGCCGGCGCACTACCTCCACCAGTTGGTCCGGCTGGAACTTGGAGAGGAAGTCGTCGCAGCCAACCTTCTTCACCATGGCATCGTTGAAGCTGCCCGACAGCGAGGTGTGCAACACCACGTAGAGGTCACGCAGGCGCGGATCGTTGCGGATCTCCGTGGTCAGCCGGTAGCCGTCCATTTCCGGCATCTCGGCGTCGGTGAACACCATCAGCAGCTTCTCTTCCATGTCCTGCCCCTCGTCCGCCCAGCGCTTGAGCTGCTGCAGCGCGCGCAGGCCGTCGGTAGCCACGTGCAGGCGCAGGCCGAGCTGGGTCAGGGTGTCGCGCAACTGCGCAATGGCCACGCTGGAGTCGTCCACCACCAGCACTTCACGGCCGCGGGTGCGTTCGAGCAGTTCGTCATCCAGGCGCTCGGCGGAAACCCGTGTATTCATCGGCACGATCTCGGCCAGCACCTTTTCCACGTCGATGATCTCCACCAGGCGGTCGTCCACCTTGGTGATCGCGGTCAGGTAATGCTGCCGACCGGCGCCACCGGGCGGCGGCTGCACCGCCTCCCAGTTGAGGTTGAGGATGCGCTCCACCCCGCCGACCAGGAAGGCCTGCACCGAACGGTTGTACTCGGTGACGATGATGGTGCTGCTGGCATCGGGCACCAGCGCGCGCATGCCGATGGCGCGGGACAGGTCGATCACCGGCAGGGTCTGCCCGCGCAGGTTGATCACCCCGCAGATCATCGGGTGGCGCTGCGGAATCAGGGTCAGACGCGGCAGTTGCAGGACTTCCTGCACCTTGAACACATTGATCGCGAACTGCTGCCGTCCGGCCAGGCGGAAGACGAGGATCTCCAGGCGGTTCTGCCCCACCAGTTGGGTGCGTGAGTCGACGCTGTCGAGAATACCGGCCATGCCTGCTCCTGCTTCGAAAGGTATCGTGCGAAAAGCTATCGGCCAGTCATCCGGGATCAGGATAATGGCGCAGAGCCATCATGCCCGACTCTCGCGCACGCCACCAGTGCACGTCAGCGGATCGGCAGGGGCGTCGTCAGTAGTGGTGAGTCTTTCGGCAGGTGCATGGCGAGCGCCGCCGGCCGTACCGCGAAGCGCAGGTGCCGCCCCTCCAGCGGCTCGCCATCGAGATTCACGTCGAGCCCTTCGGCCGCGTCCACCTCCAGCCAGGGCAGGCGGGCGCGGACGAACAGCTCCTGGCCGCCCAGCCCGCTGCCGAGCAGGGCGCCCAGCGCGTCGACCATGTCCTGCGGCGCCGGCAGGATGCTGACATCCAGCAGGCCGTCATCCACCCGCGCCTCCGGGCACAACGCATGCCCGCCACCGGCCTGCCGGCCGTTGCCGATGCCCAGGGCGAGAAATTCGCCTTCCCAGTGGAAGCCCGGCCCGCGGAAACGCCCGCGCGCGGCGTGCACTTCGGAGAAGCGCGTCAGACCGGTCAGCAGGTAGGCCGCGCCACCCAGCAGCTTTTTCAGTTCCTCGGGGGTGTTGGCGGTGACCTTGGAGCCGAAGCCGCCGGTGGCCATGTTGAGAAACAGATGGCCGTCCATCTCGCCGAGATCCACTGGGCGCGGCGGAATCTCCAGCAACGCCAGGGCGTCCGCTGGCTCCAGCGGCACGCCGGCGGCCCGGGCGAAATCATTGGCAGTGCCCAGCGGCAGGACCGCCAGGCTGGCCTTGCCGCCCCCCTGGGCGAGCGCCTCGGCCACATCGCGCACGGTGCCATCGCCACCGCCGGCGACGAGGGTCGTATAACCGGCGGCGAGCGCTTCCCCGACCAGCCGCCGGGCATCTCCGCCCTCCCAGGTCACCCGCACATCCAGCACGCGCCCGGCCCGGCGCGTGGCCTGCACCGCATCGCGTACCGCGTCATTGGTCGCCTGTTTGCCGTGCAGGATCAGCATGGCCCTGGGTTGCGTCATGATCTCTCCTCTCGATTGATCCAGTGACTGTGCCCCAGATTAGCCGACAGGACTTGCGCCACGCTTAATTAGCCGGGCTCACGCCGGATAACCGGTGATCTCGCGGATGCTCTGGTACAGCGGCTTCAGTTGCTTGTACATGCGCTGGTAGACCTCGCTGTACAGCCGCTCGTAGGTGCGCTGCGCCTCCGGACGCGGCTGGAAGACCTCGCCGACGCGGGTCATGGCGGCGATGGCGCTGGCGAAGTCCGGATAGAGCCCGAGCCCCACCGCGCAGTCGATCGCCGCGCCCAGGCCGGACGCCTCGTAGACATGCGGGCGCTCCGCCGGCAGGCCGAAGATGTCGGCGGTCAGTTGCATCGCCGCATCGCTCTGGGAGCCACCGCCCGCCACGCGCAGGCGCTCGATGCGGGTGCCGGAGCGCTTCTCGATGCGCTCCTTGCCCTGGCGCAACGCGTAGGCCAGGCCTTCGAGGATGGCGCGGTAGATGTGCGCACGGGTATGCACGTCGCCGAAGCCGATGATCGAGCCCTTGGCCTCCAGCCCCGGCTCGCGGATGCCGGGCGTCCAGTAGGGCTGCAGCATCAGGCCCATGGAGCCGGCGGGCACGCTGTTGACCAGGTCGTCGAACAGCTTCTCCGGCTCGACGCCCAGTTCGGCGGCGCGCTGCATCTCGCGCAGGCCGAATTCGCGCTTGAACCAGCTGACCATCCAGAAACCGCGGTAGATCATCACCTCGGTGTTGAAGTGGTCGGGGATCGCCGCCGGGTACGGCGGTATCAGCGGGATGGTTTCCAGGTAGCGCGAGCGCGTGGTGTTGATGGTCGCCGTGGTGCCATAGGACAGGCAGGCGACGCGCGGATCGATGGCGCCGGCGCCGAGCACTTCGCAGGCCTTGTCCGCCCCCGCGGCGATCAGCAGCAGCCCCTCGGGAATCCCGGTGTGACGACTGGCCTCGGCGGTGATCTCGCCCAGCCGCTCGCCGGGCTTGAGCAGGTCCGGCAGTTGCTCGCGGCGCACCTCCAGCGCCTGCCATTTCCAGTCGCGCGGCGCGGCCCACTGCAGGCGTTTGTAGTCGAACGGCAGGTAGGCCACGCTGGAGGCCACCGAGTCCACGTAACGCCCGCACAGTCGCTGGGTAAGGAAGCCCGAGAGCAGCAGCACCTTGTGGGTGCGTCGCCGGATATCCGGCTGCTGCTGGGCCACCCAGTTGACCTCGGCCTGGGTGCGAAAATAATCCACCGCGCCCTGCGCGCCCACCAGCTTGAACAGCCAGCCCCAGGGACCCTTGATCGACTCGCCCAGCTCGGCGCGGCGCTGGTCCAGCCAGATTATCGCCGGGCGCAATGCCCGACCCGCTTCATCGACGTGGATCACCGTGCCGCGCTGGGTGGTCAGGGAAACGCCACGGATACGGCTGCGGTCGATGTCGACGCTGGCCCACAGGCGCCGGCAGGCCTCGCCCAGCTGTTCCCAGTAATACTCCGGGTGTTGTTCGGCCCAGCCGGGGTTGTCGGAGAAATAGGCCTCCAGCTCCACCTTGCCCTTGCCGACCAGATTGCCCTCCAGGTCGAAAAGCAGTGCGCGCACGCTCTGGGTGCCGTTATCGATGGCCAGCAGGTAGTTCTGTTCGCTCAAGGTGCGGTCCTTCTTGTTGTTATCTGGCCACTGGCAGGCTGTAGCTGCGCCGCCAGAGCGCCAGGTAGTCCTGTTCTTCCTGCTTCCAGCGGGCGTCGCTCCAGCCCAGACGTGGCTGGCACAGCGCGCGGATCTTCGGCAGTTCGGCGGCGGCGCCGTCGGCCAGCAACAGGCCGATGCGGGTGCGGCGCAGCAGCAGGTCGTCGAGGTGCAGCACCAGTTCGCCCTCCGCCGCCCAGGCCAGTTCGCCCCAGAGGCAATCGGTGTCGCCGACACGCCCGCTGCCGACTTCCCTCAGCAGCCGTGCCAGCTCCGGCAAGGCACGGCCGTGGCGACCCGCCAGGCGGCGCTGTTGGGTCGGTGTCAGGCCGGGAAGCGCAATGGTTTCGCTCGGGCTGAAGACGTTGTCCACAGCTGCTTCCAGCGGCCGCTCCAGCATCGGCGCGCAGGCTTCCAGTACCTCCAGCGCCAGCAGGCGGAAGGTGGTGAGCTTGCCGCCAGCCAGGGTCACGCAACCGGGCTCGGACCACAGGGCGTGCTCGCGCTTTTCGTCCGAGGGCTTGAGCGATGGCGCGCCATCGCTGACCACCGGGCGCACGCCGGCCCAGGTGGAGCGCACGTCCTCCGCCGTGATTCGCGCGGAGGGGAACTGCTGGGCGCAAGCGGCCAGCAGGTAGTCCAGTTCTTCGCGACTGATGGCCGCGTCGTCATCCAGGGTGTCGCGGTGATCGAGGTCCGTGGTGCCGACCACCGTCGCACCTTCCCAGGGGAAGACGAACACCGGCCGCTTGTCCTCGCCATGCATGAAGCTGAAGGCGTGGGCCACGGGCAGGCGCCAGGCTGGCAGCAACAGGTGGCTGCCGCGCAGCGGACGAATATGTTCGCTGCCCTGCTTCTGCCGCAGTGCATCGGCCCAGGCGCCGGTGGCCAGCGCCACGGCGCGGCTGCGGAACCCGAAGCGCTGGCCACTCTCGCGATCCTCGGCGACCAGCCCCTGCACACGGCCATCGCGGCGCTCCAGCTCGACCACCCGCAGGCCGTTCAGCGCTTCGCCGCCATCGGCCCGTGCTTCACCGATCACGCGCATCACCAGCCGCGCGTCGTCGGTCACCGCATCCTGGAAGCGGGTCCCGCCCAGCAGGCGTTCTTCCTTCAGGCCCGGCGCCAGGTAGCGCAGTTCTTCCAGGCGATAGAACAGGTGATTGCGCCTCCCCGCGAGTGCGTCGTACAGCGACAGCAAAGTGCCGAACACCCGTGGGCCGGGGAAGCCGCCCTGGTAGTGCGGCATGATGAAGCTCAGCGGATCGACCAGCCCCGGCGCCTCGCCGAGCAGGCGCTGGCGTTCGCGCACCGAGTCGCGGGTCAGGCCGAACTGGCCCTTGGCGATGTAGCGCAGGCCGCCGTGGACCATCTTCGACGAGCGGCTGGAGGTGCCCCAGGCGAAGTCGCGCTGCTCGATCAGCAGGCAGCGCCAGCCACGCCGCGCAGCCTCGCGCAGGATGCCGGCACCGCTGATGCCGCCGCCGACCACGATCAGGTCCCAGTCACGGGTTGCCAGTTCCGGCAGCGCCTTTTCGCGCCACCCGGCATTCCAGGCGGACATGTCGTCAGTCCTGCAGCAAGGTGCCGGGGCTCAGGCGGCCGGACGGGTCGAAATGCCCGGCCAGCGCCTTGAGCGCCGCCATGCCCAGCGGGCCCTTCTCCACCGGCAGGTAGGGCGCATGGTCCTTGCCCACGCCGTGCTGGTGGCTGATGGTGCCGCGGTTCTGCACGATGGCCTGGCTCGCCGCGTGCTTGAGCTTGCGCCAGCGCTCATGGGTTTCTGCGTAACTGGCGGCCGGGCGGAATACGTAGGTGGTGTAGATGCTCGAACCTTCGCCGTAGACGTGGGACAGGTGGGTGAACACGTGCACACGCTCGCCCTCGGCGGCCAGGCCGTCGCGCAGGCTGGCTTCGATGCGGTTCAGCAGGTTGTCGACGTTGGACCAGTCGGTGGCGGTCTCCAGGGTGTCCACCACGTAACCGTTCTCCCACAGCGCCTCGCGCAGATAAGGGAAGCGGAAGCGGTTCTGCGCCCACTTCTTGCCCAGCAGGGTGCCGGTGAACACGCCACCGAAGCCCTTGAGCAGACGCCGCGCGGCGCGCAGCGACGTGGCGTTCTGTGCGCGGTCGCCGGTGACGCCGAAGGTGAGCATGCACTTGCCCTCACCCGCGCCGCGCATCTTCAGGTAGCGCTCCAGCCAGGCGATCTGCCCCGGATGGCCGGCCAGGGCCAGTTGGGTCTGGGTTTCGACCGCGTTGGACAGGCGCAGCATGGACAGCGGAACCCGCGCCTGCACCAACGTGCGGATGCCTTCCAGCGCCTGCTCCCACGACGGTAGGAAGACGGCGTAGAAACGTTCGTCCTCGGCGATACGCGTAACGCGTACCTTTACCGAGGAGAGGATGCCGAAGCGGCCTTCGGAACCCATCACCATCTCGCGCAAATCAGGCCCCGCCGAGGAGGCCGGGAAGGTCGGGATCTCCAGGGTGCCGGCGAAGGTTTCCAGCGAACCGCCGGCGAACAACTGCTCGATGCGCCCGTAGCGCAGCGACTGCTGGCCACTGGAACGGCTGACGACCCAGCCGCCGAGGGTGGACAGTTCCCAGGACTGCGGGAAGTGCCCGAGGGTGTAGCCACGGGCACGCAGTTGGCTTTCCACCTGCGGGCCGTTGGCGCCGGGGCCGAAGGTGGCGATCAGGCTTTGTTCGTCCAGCTCCAGCAGGCGATTCATGTGCTCCAGGGAGACGGTGAGCACGGCCTTGTCGGACTGCGGCGGGTTGATGTGGCCGGCCACCGAAGTGCCGCCGCCGTAGGGGATCACCAGGCAGTCCCAGAGTTCGGCGAAGCGCAGCAGCTCGCGGATCTGCTCGGCGGTCTGCGGGTAGGCGACGCCATCGGGGAACACGCCGAACTCGCCTTCGCGCATCGCCAGCCAGTCCGGCAGGCTCTGGCCGCGGGCGTGCAGCAGGCGGTCACGGGCCTCGCGCACCACCAACGGGTGCTCGGGCAGGCGCGAGGCCGGCACCTTGGCCAGCACCTGTTCCAGGGTCGCATCCGGCAGCGTCAGGCCAGGCCCGACCAGCTCGGCGAGAAAACCGCGCCCGTTCTCGGGCAGTTCCACTACCGTCGTTTCCTCACCCCAGCCGTTCCAGCGTCGCATGCCCGCTCCTTTTATTCAGGGTCTCTGTTGGCTCTTCAGATTGCTATTTCGGTGCCACTTGATGGCTGCCTATACTAGCCAGCCGCCCTGCGCTGTCACTGTCGGATCAAGACAGGCGCAGTTGCCGATCGAGACACCAGAACAAGAACGAACGCCATGCATTCCCTCGGCTACACCTCCGTCCCCGCACTGCTGAAGTACCTGCGCCACGCCGAATCCCTCGGCATGGACCTGGACGCCGCGCTGCAGGCAGCGGACCTCGAACGCGCGCAACTGAGCGACAACAGCCAGCGCCTGCCCAGCGAGGCCCACGAGCGCCTGCTGCAATACCTCTGCGCGCACTCCGGCGACCCGCTGTTCGGGCTGCACTCGGCGCGTTTCGTACAGCCCGGCTCCTGGAGCGTGCTCGGCTACATCACCATGAACTGCGCCAACCTCGGTGAAGCCATGGGCCGGATCATTCCCTACGAAAAGCTGGTCGGCGACATGGGCACCAGCCAGCTCGAACCGGCCGACGACCACGTGAAGCTGATCTGGAACTGCCGCCACGACGCGGCGTTGATCCGCCGGCACATGGTGGAGAACGTGCTGGCCTCCTGGCTGCTCTATGCCCGCTGGATCGCCGACACCAATGGCTCACCGCAGGAAGTCTGGTTCGAACACGCGCAGCCCGAAGGCACCGACCTTGCCGAGTACGAGCAGTTGTTCTGCTGCCCGGTGCGTTTCGAGCAAACCTGCAGCGCCTTGCTGGTCCCTCTGCAGTTGCTCAGCTACCCGCTGCGCCAGGCCGACGCCAACCTGCTGCGCACCCTGGAAGAACACGCCCTGGCACTGATGGCCGAACTCGACGACGACGAGCCGCTGCCACTGAGGGTGAAGAACGCCCTGCGCCTACTGCTCAAGGACGGCCTGCCGCGCAAGGAGCGCGTCGCCGAACGCTTCGAGATGACCGTACGCACCCTGCAGCGCCACCTGCAGCAAGCCGGGACCAGCTACCAGCAGATCCTCGACGAACTGCGCCAGGAACTGGCCGAGCACTACCTGGTGCACAGCGACCTGCCGATCCAGGACATCGCCCAGTACCTGGGCTTCACCGAATCGCGCTCGTTCCACCGCAGCTTCAAGGGTTGGACCGGGCAGACACCCGGTGAATACCGCCAGCAGCAAAAGAAAACGCCGGCCTGAAGCCGGCGTTTTTCATTGTTTTCGGTATATCCACACTTCCGCCTGACGCTTGGATATTGACGCTTCTCGCCACCCGTCGGATTCACCCCTGCACTTCGTCAAGTATCCGTCGAATCGACGAGCGCTTTGATGGCATTGAGCTAGCGTCCAACGACAGTACAAATCCGTTTCACGTGTAAAGCCAGAGCAACGTAAAGGTAGGTCGCCAGGTTATTGGGCTCCTGTCTCTTATATCGGTTGCGTCGAGAGCTCCTGCACCTGAGAGGGTTTGGTACCGAGCGGAGAATCAAGAAACCAATGACCTGATGGATGCATGGATGGGAGGTTTCGATGAGCGTTGCCACCGTAAAGTGCGCAGTTTTTCGGGACGACGAAGAATCGACCAGCACTGACATCGGCTATCGCCATGCTTGCCGCACCCCTTGGCGGCTCGAAAGACTCCCCACCTCCGAATCTGCAGGATCCCAACTCAGGGATTGATTGGCCGCGAGCTTGAAACAGAGGTTGTCCGAGGCATTTCAGCTTTGATGTGAGGGAAGGATCATGAGCGAGTCTTATCAGTGGGATTTCGGTTCAGCGGCATCAGGACTGCAATTCAAGGTCGTTTACGATGGCGCCAGCTTCACGGTGACCTGCATATCCGGATATATGGATCTCAATGCGCTCTGGTTCTCAGATGGCGACAAGAGCGTTGAAGGGACTGTCACGCTGAGCAAGTTCGACAACAGTCTCAACATGAATGGCACCGGAATTACCTGGGATGACTTCTATAAGGTTTCCAATACGGGACTTGGGTCGGCAGGCGAGAACAAGACCAGCTTCCTCACCGCCAGCGAGTCGATGTCCTTCTCGGTGGCTACCCTCCAGCTGCCGGACGCGATTCTGACATTGCTGTCGAACCATCCGGAGTGTTTGACCCTCGGCGTGCGAGCCACCAGTACCAGCTCACTCAGCGGCGACGGCAAGTTCGTCGACATCGGCGGCACGCTGATTACCAGCGTCAACAACGCGCCGACACTGGAGACCGTCAGCAACGCTGACGTGAACGACACGGCGGGCGACGACAACTTCCCTAATGTGACCGGCACCCTGAAGGGCAATGACTCTGACGGCGATACGGTGAGCTTCGAGCTGGCGGGCTCATCCCCCACCGACGGAGTCGGCGATAGCGATGGCTTCGACGTGCAGAAGAGCACGGACTACGGCACCTTCTACCTGAATACCACGAGCGGCAAATACAAGTTCGTCGTCAACGACACGGCGGTGGAGGGGCTGAAGACAACCCAGGAGCTGGACTTTGTAGTCAATGCCACCGATGGCGCGGCCGACAGCGCCACCCAGACCATCACCATCAGCCTGAACGGCGTCAATGACACGCCGGAGCTCAGCGCTTCGCTAACCTCCAAGACCTATGTCGACACCTCGACAGACGACGCCCCCTTCGTCAGCGTGACCGGTCAACTGACAACGGTGGATCGCGATGCCGGCGAGACGGCTACCTACGCGATCAACGGAGCGACACCCGGTTCGCTCGATGTCAACGGGCACACCTACCAGCAAAAGCTGGTCGGCAGCTTCGGCACGCTCTATCTGGATACCAGCGGCGCCTATGAATACGTCCCCGACGACGGCGCCATCGAGGGGATCAAGGAAAACACCAGCGAAGCCTTTACGCTCAAGGTGACCGACGGCTCGAATGCGACCGATACCAAGACCCTGACCATCAGCCTGACCGGCACCAACGACAAGCCCGAGCTCAGCGCCAACCTGACCGCCACCACCTATGACGATACGTCGGGCGACGACAGCTTCACTAGCGTGACCGGTCAACTGACGACGGCCGATCGCGATATCGGCGATACGAAGGACTATTCGATCGACAGCGCCGCAGTGAGCACCGATCCGGTCGTTGTCAACGGACACACCTATCAGCAAAACCTGGTCGGCAAGTTCGGCACGCTGTACCTGGATATCAGTGGCAAGTATGAGTACGTCCCCAACGACGCCGCCATCGAAGGACTCAAGACCACTTCCAGCGAAAACTTCACGCTCAAGGTGACCGACGGCTCGGGGGCGACCGATGCCAAAACCCTGACCATCACCGTCAACGGCGTGAACGACAAGCCCGAGCTCAGCGCGTCGCTAACCGCCAAGACCTACGTCGATACATCGGGCGACGACAGCTTCACCAGCGTGACCGGTCAACTGACGACGACGGATCGCGATATCGGCGATACGAAGACCTATTCGATCGACAGCGCCGCTGTGGGCACCAATCCGGTCGTTGTCAACGGACACACCTATCAGCAAAACCTGGTCGGCAAGTTCGGTACGCTGTACCTGGATATCAGTGGCAAGTATGAGTACGTCCCCAACGACAGCGCCATCGAGGGGATCAAGGAGGACACCAGCGAAGCCTTTACGCTCAAGGTGACCGACGGCTCGAATGCGACCGATACCAAGACCCTGACCATCAGCCTGACCGGCGCCAACGACAAACCCGAGCTCAGCGCCTCGCTAACCGCCAAGACCTACGTCGATACATCGGGCAACGACAGCTTCACCAGCGTGACCGGTCAGTTGACGACGGCCGATCGCGATGTTGGCGATACAAAGGCCTACACGATCGACAGCGCTGCGGTGGCCCCTGGGTCGTTCAATATCAACGGGCACACCTATCAACAAAAACTGGTCGGCGGCTTTGGCACGCTTTACCTGGATATCAATGGCCAGTATGAGTACGTCCCTAACGACGATGCCATCGAAGCATTGGAGGCAAACGCCAGCGAAGGCTTCACACTCCAGGTGACCGACGGCTCGGGTGCAACCGATACCAAGACCCTGACCATCAACCTGACCGGCGCTCAGGACGCGCCCGTGGTGGCGCCGGTGACGGCAGCCTATACCGACACGGCAGCCGACGACACCTTCGCCGACAAAACCGGCACCCTGGCCGTGACCAGCCGCGACGGAGACACCAGCTTCACCTTCGCTCTGGACGGCAGCAGCGCCTCAGCAGTAAACGGCTACGACCTCCAGAACACCAGCAGCGGCTACGGCACCCTGTACCTAAACAGCAGCACCGGTGCGTACAAGTTCATCGCCAACGACACAGCCATCGAGGAGCTGCATTGGGGTACCAATCCAAACCTGGTATACAACGTGACGGCCGCGGCTGACGGCGTAACCTCTGATAGCCAGACCATCACCATCGGCCTTACTGGTGGCAATGATGCGCCGCGTGACCTGGCAATGGCGGCGGTTTCCTTTGGCAACGGCAACGGTATTCCCGGAGTTGGCGATACCGTAGGCATCCTCAGCGTACCTGCAAATGCCGACCCGGACGCTGGTGGTAATTACTCTTATAGTCTTGTCAGTACCAAGGTCGGTGCCCTGGGTGCTGCGAGCCTCACCGAGGTGAATCCGGACACGTTGTTCACTGTCAGCACCGACACCACCAACAACACGGGCGTGCTTAGCCCTAAGGTCGTGCTCGCCAACAGCAGCATCTACGATGTGACAGTCCAGGTCAGCCAGGGCTCAGGGGCCACACTGGCTTCATACAGTGAAACCTTCAGCATCGTCACCGGTACAAATACCGGAACTGAAACACTACCCGGAGGGGGTTACGACTTCAGCTCCGGCGACGACGTCATCTATGGCCGAAACGGCACCGATATCATCCTGGCGGGCTCGGGCAATGACACCGTGTTCGGGCAGAACGGCAATGATGAGATCCATGGAGGCACAGGCGTCGACCTGCTATATGGTGGCAACGGTAATAACAACGAAAACGACTCCTTCGTGTTTGCCTCCGGCGACACCGGCATCACCCTGGCCACCGCGGATACCATTGGCGACTTCAACTCAGCAGAAGACACCATCGTTACGTCGTCGCCACCGAGCAAAGTCACCATCGCCGATGGTACGAATCTCGCCAACTTCGACGCTTTCCTCTTTGCCGCCAATACCGCGCTGGCAAACGGCGCTGCTACCAACAATGCCTATGTGGCCTGGAATGCGGCGAAATCCGGCGACGGCTGGCTGGTCATCGACCATAACGGCAGCGGCTCCGTCGATAACGGCGACAGCCTGATAGTGTTAGTCGGGGTGAATACACAGGGGGAATTCGCGGCGAACGATATCGCCTGACCCATTGCTGATCAGCCGACGGAAGCAAACGGGGCCGCAGTATGCGGCCCCGTTTTTTTCCGGCTGGAAACCGGCGCATCGGAACGCACTAACTTCGCGAGCAAGCTCGCTCCTACAGAGCAGCCTGCGGGTAGATCAATCGAGCAGTTCGGCGAACGGAATGAAGACCAACGCGTCGCCCTCGGCCAGCGTCGTCCCTTCACGCACCTCCGCCAATCCTTCGGCCCAGGCCGCGCTGCGCAGCACGCCGGAGCTCTGGTTGGCATAGGGCACCACGCGACCATTCTCCAGGCGCGCGCGCAGGTACTCGCGGCGGTTGCCCGGTTTGGTCCAGCTGAACCCGGCGGGTACCTGTAAACGCAACGGCTCGACCTTCTGCATGCCGAGGCGGCGCATCAGGTACGGGCGCGCCAGCAGCGCGAAAGTCACCAGGGTCGAGGCCGGATTGCCCGGCAGGCCGATCACCGGCACCTGCTGGTAATGGCCAACGGTCAGCGGTTTGCCCGGCTTGATCGCCAGCTTCCACAGCGCCAGCTCCCCCGCCTCGCGCAGGGCCGCGCCGAGGAAGTCCGCCTCGCCGACGGAAACACCGCCGGTGGAAAGAATCAGGTCCACGTTGGACAAACCGGTCAGCGTGTTGCGGGTCAGTTCGAGATCATCCGGCAGGATGCCCGCATCCACCACCTCGCAGCCAAAGCGTTGCAGCCAGGTACGCAGCAGGTGGCGATTGCTGTTGTAGATCTGCCCGGGCGCCAGCGGCGCACCCGGCTCGACCAGCTCATCACCGGTGGACAGCAGCGCCACACGCGGACGGCGACGCACCTTCAGCTCGGCGTGGCCAAGCGAGGCCGCCAGGCCGATTTCGATCGGCCCCAGGCGCGTGCCGGCGGGCACCACGCAGTCGCCCTTGCGGGTTTCCTGGCCTTGCGGGCGCACGTGCTGCCCCACCTTGAGCGCCTCGAGGAAGCGCACACGACCGTCGTCCAGCACTTCGACGTTTTCCTGCATTTCGACGCAGTCGGCACCCTCCGGTACCGGCGCGCCGGTGAAGATGCGCGCACAGGTGCCCGGCTGCAGCGGCTCGCCCGCCTGGCCGGCGAAGATCTTCTGGCTCACCGGCAGCGCCTCGCCCTGCCAGTCGGCCAGGCGCAACGCGTAACCGTCCATGGCGCTGTTGGGCCACGGCGGCAGGTCCAGCCCGGCCAGCAGCGGCTCGGCCAGCACACGGCCATCCGCCTCGGCCAAGGGCAAGGTTTCGCTCTCGGTGATCGGGGACTGCTCGGCCAGGGTCAACAGACGCGCCAGGGCGTCCTCGACCGGCAGCAGACCGGGCTTGTCGCAGCAGCTCATCCGCGGCTCTCGCAGGGCGCCGCCTTCTTCAGGTGCGGCACGAAGTTGCACGGGCGATGGCTGGCGTTGAGCTGCTCGCCGAGGATGCCGTCCCAGGCGGTGCGGCAGGCGTTGGTGGAGCCCGGTAGGCAGCAGACCAGGGTGCCGTTGGCGAGGCCCGCCAGCGCACGGGACTGCACGGTGGAGGTGCCGATGTCGGCCACGGAAATCTGCCGGAACAGTTCACCGAAACCGTCCACCACCTTATCCAGCAGGCAGGTCACGGCTTCGGGGGTACTGTCGCGGCCGGTGAAGCCGGTGCCACCGGTGATCAGTACGACCTGCACTTCATCCTCGGCAATCCAGGTCGCCACCTGGGCGCGGATGCGGTAGAGGTCGTCCTTGAGCAGGACGCGGGCCGCGAGGTTGTGCCCGGCGGCCTTCAGGCGGTCGACGAACAGTTGCCCGGAGGTATCGGTTTCCAGGGTGCGGGTGTCGCTGACGGTGAGGACGGCAATGTTCAGCGGGACGAATGGCTGCTCGGCCTTGTGGCTCATGATGAGGGCCCTTGCTTGTGAGGTTGGAATGCGCGGTGTTATATCACAGGCCCGCCCTGGAGACCCTGACATGCCACACGCCTCGCTGCCGCCCTGTTCCGTGCTGATCCTCGCCGGAGGCCGTGGGCAACGCATGGGTGGGCAGGACAAGGGCCTGCTGCCCTGGCAGGGCCGGCCGCTGGTGAGCTACGCCGCCGCCCTCGCCCGCCCGCTGAGCGACGACCTGATCATCTCCTGCAACCGCAATCCGGATGAGTACGCGCCCTACGCGGACCGTCTGGTGCATGACGACAGCCCCGACTTCCCCGGCCCCCTGGCCGGCATCCGCGCCGGTCTCGCCGTGGCGCGGCACTCGCACCTGCTGGTGCTGCCCTGCGACGCCCCGCTGCTCGATCACGAATTGCTGGTGCAGTTGTTACAGGCCTGCGCCGCATCGCCGAGCAAGGTTCAGATGCTGCGCAGCGGCGAGCAGTGGGAGCCGCTGTTCTGTGTGATTCCCGTCGCCCTGCGGCAGCAGATAGACGAGGCCTGGCAGCGCGGCGACCGCAGCCCGCGCCATGTCTTCTCGCACCTGGGCCTACAGGCCGTGCCCTGCCCCACCGATGACCCACGCCTGGCCAATCTCAATACACCTGAACTGCTCTACAACGCCCGATAGCAACAATATCGAAAAGATTCCGGGAACTTTGGCGGAAAAATCTCTGTCCGAATCGTCGTACATTTTTGTTCGCTCATCAGGAGATTCACCCATGACCAACCGGATGCTTCCCGCCTTCCTGCTCGCTCTGGGCATTGGCGTGCTTGCAGGTTGTTCCACACCGTCCGTCATCACGCTGAACGACGGCCGCGAGATTCAATCGGTCGACAAGCCCAAGTTCGACGATGAGTCCGGCTTCTATGAGTTCGAACAGCTGGATGGCAAAGCCATTCGTGTGAACAAGGATCAAGTGCGGACCGTCAAAGAGCTCTAAGCTTCCTGCACACGAAAACGCCCTGCAGGCCCTGGCCGGTCTGCGGGGCGTTCGTTTTTTGTGGGGGGCGAAAAAATATTCTGAAATTTTTTTCGCTAACCCCTTGTGCATCAAAAGTTTTTCGGTAGAATGCGCGCCATCAAACGGAGCGTAGCGCAGCTTGGTAGCGCGTCTCGTTCGGGACGAGAAGGTCGCTGGTTCGAATCCAGTCGCTCCGACCAAATCCCGAAAAACCCGCCTAACGGCGGGTTTTTTATTGCCTGCGATTTTTCCTCCCAGGAAGAATTCACAGACGCAAAAAAGCCCGTCCAATGGACGGGCTTTTTCATGGGCGGATCAGAGCTGCCCGGACTTGCGCATCGACACCTGCGACAACGCGCTCCAGTCCCGCTCGCCGTCACCATGGGCGATGGCCTCCAGCAGGTTGTCGCGCAGTACGCTGGCGAACGGCAGCGGCACCCGCTGCGCCTGTCCGGCCGCCAGCGCCAGTCCTACATCCTTCAGCCCCAACACCAGGCGGAACCCCGCCGGATCGAAACGCTGCTCGGCGATCTGCGCACCGTAGTTGCGGTACACCGGCGCGTTGAACAGCGTGTTGCCCATGATCTCCAGCAGATCGGCCGGCTCGACGCCGAAGCTCTTCACCAGGGCGGCGCTCTCCCCCATCGCCTCGATGGCGCTGGCGATCATGAAATTGCCGGCGATCTTCACTACAGAGGCGCGCAGAGGGTCATCGCCCAGTGGCCAGGTTTTCTGTCCAAGCACATCCAGCACCGGCTGCGCTTTCGCGATGGCGGCGCCGGGGCCGGCCACCAGGATGTTGAGCTTGCCGGCGGCGGCCACATCGGTGCGACCAAAGACCGGCGCGGCGATGAATTCCAGGCCCTGCCGACGATGCAACTCGATCAGCTCGCCAACGAAGGCGGTAGACAAGGTCGCCATGCTCAGGTGAATCAACCCGGCCTTCGCCGACGCCAGCGCCCCGCTGTCGATCAGCACGGTGCGGGTGGAGGCGTCGTCGGCCAGCATAGAGATCACCAGCTCGGCATCGAACGCCTCCGCGGGTTCGCGAGCGGCCTGCGCGCCGAGCGCCAGCAGAGGCTCCAATGGCCCCGGCGAACGGTTCCAGGCAACGACCTGGTGGCCTGCATTGATCAGGTTGGTGGCCATGGCAGCGCCCATGCCACCGAGCCCGAGAAATCCGATTTTCATGAGAAGCGCCTCACTGCGGTTGGAGCGGGAGATGGCCGCCGAAGCATTCAGCGGCTGAGGAAGCTGGCGACCTGCTCGGCATCGAAGGGCCAGTTGAGCTCGGCGCCGTTGTCACAACGGCGCAGCACGGGGATGGTCAGACCATAGCGCTCGACCCATTCTTCGCGGTCGGCGATGTCCACCAGTTCGACCAGCAGGCCGTGCTCGACGAAGGGCATCAGCACCGCTTCCGCCACTTCGCACAGATGACAACCCAGGGTGCCGAAGAGCTGGCATTCAGGGGGCATGTTCGACTCCATGTATTCAGACTCCGGCGTGCCGCAACAGCACATCCGCCGCCGCGCGAGCTTCCAGGGCCTGGTTCGCCGGCCCCTGCATGTGCGCCATGACCAGTACGCCTTCCAGCAGGTATTGCAGTTGCCGCGCCAGCGTCTCCGGCTGCACGACGCCCAGGCGCTCCAGCAAGGTTATGTAGTAGCGCTCGATGAAAGCCTTGTGTTCGGCGGCCTGGCGGTGGATCGGGTGATCGCGGTCGTGGAACTCGCCAGCGGCGTGGATGAAGGCGCAACCGCAGAAGTCCTCCGCGCCGAGCATGTCCTGCAAGGCATCGAAGGTCACCAGGATCGCCGCGCGGGGCTCCATGTGCCGTTCGGCGACATTCATGCGCTCGACCATCCGGGCATGACGCCCTTCCAGCGCCGCCATGATCAGCTCGTCCTTCGACTTGAAGTGCTTGTACAGAGTCATCTTCGCCACGCCGGACTCCGCGAGAATGCGGTCGATACCGGTGGCGTGATAACCCTCACGGTAGAAAAGGTCCTGGGCGGTGCTGAGCAGCAGTTCGCGTTTGCTGGATGCCATGGAATTACCTCCTGACCCGACATTATGCGCGAGCCTTGGGCCTGTGGCGCGACCGACGAGCAATCTTTCCGCTTGAACTATACAGACCTGTCTGTCTATTATCCATTCCGCAGTCCCACAACAATCAACGCAAAGGAATTCGCCATGAAACTGCACGACGTCCCGCTCTCCGGTAATTGCTACAAGGTGCGCCTGTTCCTCGGGCTGATCGGCCAATCGGCTGAACTGGCACCGGTGGACCTGTTCGGTGGCGCGCACAAGCGTCCAGCCTTCCTGGCGATCAATCCGCGCGGTCAGGTGCCGGCACTGGAAGACGGCGAGCTGCGCCTGGGCGACTCCCACGCCATCCTCACCTACCTTGCCCGGCAATACGCCGAGCCGCGCTGGAGCCCGCAGGACGCGGTGACTCAGGGCCGCATCGCCCACTGGATGAGTTTTTCCGCCAATGAAGTCCAGCACGGCCTGGCCACGGCGCGGGTGATCCTGCTGTTCAAGCGCCCCGGCGACCTGTCAGCGGCCCAGGCCAAGGGCCGCCAAGCCCTGGAGTTGCTCGATGTCACCCTCGTCGAGCACCGCTGGCTGGCGCAGACCGACGAACCGACCATCGCCGACATTGCCGTCTATCCCTACGTGACGCTTGCGGAAGACGGTGGTCTGGAGCTTTCCAGCTATCCCTATGTGCAGGACTGGCTCGCCCGCATTCGCGCGCTGCCCGGCTATGTACCGCAACCCCGGCTGTAAGATTCTGGAGGCGAGTGATGGATACCCCCTTCCACCCCGGTGAACTGGCGATTCAGGAACGGGCCGGCGTGCGCGAGCAGGTCGCTGACTTCGGCGGCCGGGCGATCCGCAGCTTCATGCCGGACCAGCACCGCGCCTTCTTCGCCCAGCTGCCATGGCTGCTGGTCGGCAGCGTCGATCCCGACGGGCATCCCCAGGCCTCCGTGCTCTGGGGCTCCCCCGGATTCGCCCATTCACCGGAGCCGGAGCGCCTGCGCATCGACGCGCTGGCCGAAGCGGACGACCCGTTGTACGCCAACCTGTACGACGGCGCACTGCTGGGCCTGCTCGGGCTCGAACTGCCGACCCGGCGGCGCAATCGCCTCAACGGCCGTGTGGAAGCCTTGGATAGCGAAGGCTTCAGCGTCCGTACGCTGCAATCCTTCGGCAATTGCCCGAAGTACATCCAGTCGCGCCTCTGGCAGGCCCAGCCCCGCACGCCCGGGCCCAGCCTGAGCGGGGTCGGCCTCGACCCGCGCTGGGTGGAGCTGGCGACCCACAGCGACACCCTGTTCATCACCAGCCTGCATGCCGGCGAGAACGGTGGCGTCGACATCTCCCATCGCGGCGGCCCGCCGGGCTTCCTGCGGCTTGGCGAGGACGGCCTGCTGTGGCTGCCGGACTACGCCGGTAACAACCTGTTCAACACCCTCGGCAACCTGGCGCTGGAGCCGCGCTGCGCCCTGCTGCTGATCGACTTCGATAGCGGCGACCTGCTGCACCTGCAGGCGACCGCGCGCATCCACTGGCCGCAGGACGGCGCGCCTGCCTGGGCACCCGGCGCGCAACGCATGCTCAGCCTGCGCCCCGGGGCCTGGCGGTTGCGGCGCGCACGCCTGCCCCTGGGTTTCTCCGAGTTGCAGTACTCGCCCTTCCTGCCGACCACCGACTAAAAAGGACTTCATCCATGCGCCTGTTCTCCCTGCTGCTGGCTGGGGCGCTCGCCCTCGCCTGCCTGAATGCCACTGCCGCGGACCTGCGCTTCGCGCTGGTCCGCACCTCCGGCATCACCACCCTGGAGGCCTTCACTGTTGCTGGCGGCGACTGGACCCGCCAGGTGCCGACCAACCACACCGCCGTGCTGATCCAGCACCACGCCGCCACCCTGCTGTTCGACACCGGCCTGGGTAGCCAGGCGGACGCACAGTTCAAGCAGGACATGCCCTGGTGGGGCAAACCGTTGTTCCACTATGAAGGGCTGAAACCGGTGCGCGATCAGTTGCAGGGCAGCGGCATTCGCATCGACCGCATCCTGCTGTCCCACGCACATTGGGACCATGCCTCCGGGCTATCGGACTTCCCCGAGGTGCCGGTCTGGGCGCCCTACGAAGAAATCAACTACGCCCATATCGCGCAGCCACCGGCCGTGTTCCCCAGCCAGTTCCGCCACCGGGTGAAATGGGTGCCCTACGCGTTCGAGCCAACACCCTTCATGGGTTTTGACGAGAGCCTGGACCTGTTCGGCGACGGCAGCCTGGTGCTGGTACCCATGCACGGCCACACGCCCGGCTCGGTCGGTCTGTTCCTAACCCTGGACGATGGTCGACGCTTCTTCTTCAGCGGGGATACCACCTGGCAGCTGTCCGGCTTCACCGGCCCCCACGAGAAGTTCTGGGTCAGCCGCAAACTGGTGGACAACGACCGCGAGCGCACCCTCGCCGAAGTGGCGCGCGTGCACCTGCTGATGCGCTCGCACCCGGAGCTGACCGTCGTCCCCGCTCACGACGCCCGGGTGCAGGACCGCCTCGGCTACTACCCCAACTGGATACAGGCAAACCCGCACCAGTCGCCGTCCGGCGCTTCAATAGCCAGCTCACTAATCAACGACTAAGGTCTAAGAGTCGTCAACATTCCGTAATGATTTAGTAGGTAGGCTGTAACAGTTCGACATGCCGCCCCCATCCGGCATCACCGACCTGCCCAAAGCGCTCGAGGAGACAATAACAATGAGCATGACCCCGATCGCCCGTGCCGTGGCCCTGGCCACGCTGGGTACCAGCGTTACCGTTCCGACCATTGCCCATGCTGACTTCATCAAGGACAGCAAAGCCAGCGTTGAACTGCGCAACTTCTACTTCAACCGCGACTTCCGTCAGTCCAGCCCGCCACCGGCACAGAACAAGGCCGAAGAATGGGCGCAAGGCTTCATCCTCAAGTACGAATCCGGCTTCACCGACGGCACCATCGGCGTCGGTGTCGACGCCCTGGGCACCCTCGGCCTGAAACTCGACTCGTCGCCTGACCGCAGCGGCACCGGCCTGCTGCAGCGTTCAAGCAGCGACCACCGCGCCGAGGACAGCTACGGCGACCTCGGCGTCACCGCCAAGCTGCGCGCCTCCAAGAGCACCCTGAAGGCCGGCACCCTGCTGCCGAAGATGCCGGTGGTGCAGTACAACGACACCCGCCTGCTGCCGCAGACCTTCAGCGGCGCGGCGCTCAACTCGATGGAAATCGACGGTCTGACCGTCGACGCCGGCCGCCTGTACCAGGTGAACCAGCGCGATTCCTCCGACTACGAGGACATGACCATCACCAGTGGCGCCAAGCGCAACATCAAGCTCGGCGATACCACCAAGACCAACGAATTCCTGTTCGGCGGCCTGACCTACAAGTGGACCGACAGCCTCAGCACCAGCTACCACTACGGCGGCCTCGACAACATCTACAAGCAGCACTACCTGGGGCTGCTGCATGTCCTGCCGATCGCCGACAAGCAGTCGCTGAAGTCCGACATCCGCTGGGCCAAGTCCGATGACGACGGCGGCAGCAACGTCGACAACAAGGCACTCAACGCCATGTTCACCTACGCCCTGGGCTATCACGCCTTCGGCCTGGGCTACCAAAAGATGAGCGGCGACACCGGCTTCGCCTACATCAACGGCACCGATCCCTACCTGGTGAACTACATCCAGATCGGCGACTTCGCCATGAAGGACGAGAAATCCTGGCAGGCGCGCTACGACTACAACTTCGCCGGCCTCGGCATCCCTGGCCTGACCTTCATGACCCGCTATGTGAACGGCGACAACATCGACCTGCTCACCAGCGACAAGGAAGGCAAGGAATGGGAGCGCGACACCGACATCGCCTACGTCTTCCAGGACGGCCCGCTGAAGAACCTCGGCCTGAAGTGGCGTAACGCGACCATGCGCACCAACTACACCAACGACTACGACGAAAACCGTCTGATCGTCAGCTACACCATGCCGCTCTGGTAACCCGGCAGCGGAACGAAAAAGCCCGGCACATGCCGGGCTTTTTCCTTGCAGCCTCACTTAGTCCTGGTTGATCGCACCGATCTTGTGGATCGACAGGTCGGCGCCGTAGTACTCCTGCTCCTGGGTCAGACGGATACCCACCACCGTCTTGATCAGGCCGTAGACCAGCAGGCCACCGGCGAACGCCAGCGTCACCCCGACCAGCGTCCCGACCGCCTGGCTGGCCAGGCTCACACCACCGATGCCACCCAGCGCGGACTGGCCGAAGATGCCGCACGCAACGCCACCCCAGGCGCCGCACAGGCCGTGCAACGGCCAGACACCGAGCACATCGTCGATCTTCCAACGCACCTGGGTTGCGGTGAACGCCCAGACGAACAAGGCGCCCGCCACCATACCGGTGGCCAGCGCACCGATCGGGTGCATCAGGTCGGAGCCAGCGCAGACCGCCACCAGCCCGGCCAGCGGACCGTTATGCAGGAAGCCCGGGTCGTTGCGGCCCACCAGCAGCGCGGCCACGGTGCCGCCGACCATCGCCAGCAGCGAATTGACCGCCACCAGCCCGCTGGCACCGACCAGGGTCTGGGCGCTCATCACGTTGAAGCCGAACCAGCCGACGATCAGCACCCAGGACCCGGCCGCCAGGAACGGGATATTCGAAGGTGCAAAGGCCACCAGGCGCCCCTCGCGGTAACGGCCATTGCGCCGTCCCAGCAGCAGCACCGCCGCCAGCGCCAGCCAACCGCCGAACGCGTGCACCACGACGGAGCCGGCGAAATCGTGGAAGGCCGCGCCGAACTCGGCCCTCAACCAGTCCTGGAAACCGAAGTTGGCGTTCCACACCAGCCCCTCGAAGAAGGGATAGAGGAAGGCCACGATCAGCGCCGTGGCGCACAACTGCGGACCGAATCGGGCACGCTCGGCGATGCCGCCGGAGATGATCGCGGGAATCGCCGCGGCGAAGGTCTGCAGGAAGAAGAACTTCACCAGGGCATAACCATTCTCCGTCGCCAGACTCGCGGCGGGCTGCAGGAAGTTCACGCCGTAGGCGATCCAGTAGCCGACGAAGAAATAGGCCAGGGTCGAGATGGCGAAGTCCGAGAGAATCTTCGACAGCGCATTGACCTGGTTCTTCAGGCGCACCGTCCCGACTTCGAGGAACGCGAAGCCGGCATGCATGGCCAGAACCATGACCGCGCCCATCAGGATGAACAGCGTATTGGAGCCGTGGACAAGGGTTTCCACGGCGCTATTGAGGTTTTCCATCGCTACAGGCAGCCCCGAAGGTCAAGAAGAAAGCACCAAAACGGCCCGCGACCACCTCTATTCGCACCACCCTGAAGCAGCAGCGCACCAAGCGGGGGCCGAATGCTGCCCCGGATTCGCTCACAGGCGATCGGACCAGCACGGCTGTTTTCTATACTTTCTTTGGTTTTTCAGTGTGTTGAGCGGGCTTTCCCGGCCTTTCATCGCTCCGGAATCGCCCCGCGACGGGGCATTCCGCTCTCCTTGCGCACCAGAGAAATGCAAGCGGCATACCACCCGCCCGGAAAATCAGCGGCTAGGCTTTACCACGCGCCTTTGGCATCGCCGGCGCCCAACTTATGAGAAACTTCCCAGGCCTCTGGGGCTCGAAAACCTAAGAACCTCAACCCGATCAAGGAGCATCACATGCCTCGCAAGACCGCAGTGAACGCCGCCAAGGAAGAACTCCTGGCGGAATTCCAGGCCCTCGTCAGCGACACCGAGAAACTCCTGCAGAGCTCCGCCGAGCTGGCCGGCGCCGAAGCCGACCAGATGCGCGACCAGATCAACTCCAGCCTCAAACGCGCCCGGGAAGCCATCAACTCCACCAAGGACGTTGTCCGCGACCAGAGTAAGGCCGCGGCGGATGCCACCGAGGAATACGTCAACGAGCACCCGTGGCAGGCCGTGGGCATCGCCGCGGGCGTCGGCTTCCTGCTCGGCCTGCTGGTGAGCCGGCGCTGATCCATGAGCGACGGAATGGATGCCGACAAGGCCAACTCCCCTTCCCTGCGGCGCCTGGGCGCCGCATTCCTCGGACTGTTGCACGGGCACGTCGAGCTGCTGGGCATCGAACTGCAGGAACAGAAAGCGCGCACCGTGCAGATCCTGCTGCTGGCGGGGCTCGCCCTGGTGTTCGCGCTGCTCCTGCTGATCGGCCTGTCGACGCTGGTCCTGCTGCTGTTCTGGGACAGCTATCGACTGGAGGCGGCCATCGGCCTCTGCCTCTTCTATATTGCCGGAAGCCTCCTGTGCGCCTGGCGCCTGTACCAACTGCTCAGCGACGAGAGTTCACCCTTCAGTGCGACACTCGACGAACTGGCCCGAGACCGGGAGCGCCTGCTGCCATGAGCGAACTGCCCGAATCCGCACAGCACCTGTCACGGGCGGAATTACGCAAGGCCATCGTACGGTTGCGCCTGGAAATGCAACGCCAGCAGCTCAAGCGCGAGAGCGACCTGCTGCTACGCCCCCTGAAGAGCGCCCGCGACATTGGCCAGAGCCTGCGCGGCAGTACTCCCCTGTGGGCTGGCGCCGGTGGCGCGGCCGCACTGGCGCTACTGCTCGGCAAACGCCGGTGGATTCGCCTGCTGCGCATCGGCATCGCCCTGGCCCCACTGTTGCTGCAACTGCGCAAGCCGCGGAGCGAGACGCCACCGCCGTCCTGAGTGGCCACATTCTTGCAAAGTGACAACGACCCGCGCCGCTGGCGCTTGCTGTCACACCACTAAGGATGTGCCCCGTGACCGAAGGACAACCGATCGCCTGCTTCCAACCCTTCATCGACACCGCGACCGGCCTGGTCGCGGGCGTCGAGGCCTTGGGGCGCCTGCGCCAGGACAATGGAGAACTGCTTTCGGTCGGCCCACTGTTCTTCAATCCGCGCGTGAGCTTGAGCGAACTGCGCCGACTCGATCGGCAGATCCGCGATGCGGCCCTGGCGCGTATCCACGAAGCACCATCGGACTGGTTCCTCAGCCTGAACATCTCGCCGCGCTGGATCAGCCGCCTGCGTCCGAACCAGCCGCTGCCCAGTCTCAAGCAACTGCAACAGCAAGGGGTCCCGCCCAAGCGCGTGGTCTTCGAGATCACCGAACTGGGCGGCGGCCACCAACGTCTGCCGGAAGTGGTCGCGCGTTACCGCGAAGCCGGCGCGCGCATTGCCATCGACGACTTCGGCGCCGGCTACTCGCAGCTCGACCGCGTGCTGGCGCTGCAACCGGACATCCTCAAGCTCGACATGCGCCTGTTCCAGGCGGCCGCCCGCGGCGGGCCCAGCGGCGACGTGGTGAAGGCCCTGGCGCAGATGGCCGAGAGGACTGGCTGCTGGATCATCGCCGAGGGCGTGGAGACCGAAGAGGAAATGGACTTCGCCCTGGAATGCGGTGCCCGCTACGTACAGGGCTACCTGTTCGCCAGGCCCGAACTGGAATTCCCGGCCAGCAACGCCTTCCGCGAAGCCTTCGCCCAGCACCGCGATCGCTACGTGCGCCGCAAACTACGGGAGCGCGCCAGCCTTATCCAGCTACGCCAGCAGCTAGCCGGACTGATGGACATGTTGCGCCCCTGGGCCGAGAGCGGCGCCATCCTCAGCAGCATCCCCGCGGCGCCAGAATCCTTCACCCGACTGCTGCGCATCTACCAGTGCGACCGCCACGGCACCCAAACCTCGCCAAACCTGGAGTGGAACGGGCTGTTCTGGAAAGAGGACCGGCGCTACCTGGGCCACAACTGGTCCTGGCGTCCATATTTCTACCAACTGCTGGCCGAGGGTTGGGAGGAGCGCCGCCTGATGCTGTCCAACACCTATCGCGACGCCACCACCAACCAGTACTGCATGACCGCCGGACAGTTCATCGACCAGGGTCGACGACTGCTCCTCATCGATATCGACGCCGAGGGTCTGTAGCCCCGCGATTGAGATTGCCGGCGCGAACGGCTAGCGTTGCCGGTAACTCTCCAAGATTGCGGAACCACGAATGGACTGGCACACCCTGCTCCCCCGAGAACGCCTCGGCAAACCGGTACACAGCAGCGCCGAGCTCGGTCGCAGTGCCTTCCACAAGGATCACGACCGCATCATCTTCTCCGGCGCCTTCCGCCGCCTGGGCCGCAAGACCCAGGTGCACCCGGTATCGAGCAACGACCACATCCACACCCGCCTGACCCACTCGCTGGAGGTCGGCTGCGTCGGCCGCTCGCTGGGCATGCGGGTTGGCGAAATCCTCCGCGACCGCCTGCCGGAATGGTGCGACCCGGCCGACATGGGGGTGATCGTGCAGTCCGCCTGCCTGGCCCATGACATCGGCAACCCGCCCTTCGGCCACTCCGGCGAAGACGCGATCCGCCACTGGTTCCAGCAGGCCGCCGGACGCGGCTGGCTGGACGACATGAATGACGAGGAGCGTTCCGACTTCCTGCATTTCGAAGGCAACGCCCAGGGTTTCCGCGTGCTCACCCAGCTGGAATACCACCAGTTCGACGGTGGTACCCGCCTGACCTACGCGACGCTCGGCACCTACCTGAAATACCCCTGGACAGCCCGCCATGCCGACTCGCTGGGCTACAAGAAACACAAGTTCGGCTGTTACCGCAGCGAGCTGCCGCTGCTGGAACAGATCACCCAGAAGCTGGGCATGCCTCAGCTGGAGGCCGAACGCTGGGCGCGCCATCCGCTGGTCTACCTGATGGAGGCGGCGGACGACATCTGCTATGGCCTGATCGACCTTGAAGACGGCCTGGAGATGGAGCTTCTCGACTACGCCGAAGTCGAAGCGCTGCTGCTCGACCTGGTCGACGATGATCTACCGGAAACCTACCGCCAGCTTGGCCCCAACGACTCTCGCCGGCGCAAGCTGGCGATCCTCCGTGGCAAGGCTATCGAGCACCTGACCAATGCCGCGGCGCGAGCCTTCGTCGAGCAGGAGCCGGCGCTGCTGGCTGGCCAGTTGACCGGCGACCTGGTGGAGCACATGCACGGCCCCGCCAAGCGCTGCGTGCAGCGGGCCAAGGCCATGGCGCGGGAAAAGATCTTCCAGGACAAGCGCAAGACGCTCCATGAAATCGGCGCCTACACCACCCTGGAAATTCTGCTCAACTCCTTCTGCGGTGCAGCCCTGGAGCAGCACGGCGGACGAACCCCATCCTTCAAGCACCGGCGAATCCTCGACCTGCTTGGACAGAATGCGCCGGACCCGAGCTGGCCACTGTATCGCTCCTTCCTGCGTGTCATCGATTTCATTGCCGGCATGACGGACAGCTATGCGACAGAACTGGCGCGGGAAATGACCGGGCGCTCCAGCCCGAGCTGAGCCTTACGCCACCCGCCCGGACCTGGCCAGTTGCTCACTGAGCCCTCGCTGCAGATCGGCCATCGCCGAAACGACCGCCCGCACCTTGGCGCGGATGTCCGATAGGTCCAGATGATCACGGCAAGCTGCCTCCAGCTCGGCGCAGCCTTCCTGCAGGACACGCGCATTCACCAGGCGGGCGGCCCCTTTCATGCGATGCGCCAGATCACCCAGCTGTTTCCAGTCCTGCGCCTCCAGCAGCGGCGCGACCTGCTCGATGTCGGCGTCATTGCTGCTGTGCAACTCCTCCAGCAGGCGTCGAATCAGGACGGGATTCCCCTCCGTCATCTCCTCCAGCAACTTGAGATCCACGCCCTGCACTGCCTCGCACTCGTTGTCGGCCACGATGCTGGGCACGGACTCCAGGCGCCTGCGCAGATTCTCAAGACCGATGGGCTTGAACAGGCAATCGTTCATACCGGCACGGCGACAGTTTTCCACCTCGTCCGGCTGAGCATTGGCCGTGAAGCCGAAAATCACACAAGGCGCCACGTCCATTTCCACCTCCAGCTCACGAATTCTGCGCGCCAGCTCATAGCCATTGAGCACCGGCATGTTGCAGTCCGTAATCACCAGATCGAAATCACCGGGATGCCAGTTCTGCAATGCCTGCGCCCCGTCAGATGCCACGTCCACCTGGTGACCGAGGTGCTCGAGCTGCTGCGTCAGCAGCAGGCGGTTGGCGGCATGATCATCCACCACCAGCACCCGGAGCGACTTGCCTCGTACCCTTGGCTCCGCCTTGGCACCCTTCTGCTCTTCAGGCAACGACTCCAGTACCTGCAACAGCAGGCTCACACTGACCCGCGTGCCACGCCCCAGCTCGCTTTCCAGGCGAACGCTGCCGCCCATCATTTCCGCCAGCTTGCGACAGATGGTGAGCCCCAACCCGGTGCCGCCGCGGGAAGCATGGCTGTTCTGCGAGGCCTGGCTGAAAGGCTCGAAGAGCTGGGTCTGATCGTTGGCGGATATCCCGATGCCGCTATCTTCGACCGCGACATTCAGCGCAATGCGTCCCCCCATGAGGCGCTCTCCGCTGACCTGAATCCGCACCTGGCCCTTGTCGGTGAATTTGATGGCATTGCTGACCAGATTCGACAGTATCTGTTTGAAGCGCAGCGGATCGATGAGAACCTCGCAGGCCGCATCAGCTTCTATCTCCACCTTGAGCTCCAGCCCCTTCTGCCGCGCCAGGCCATCGAAGACCCGGGCGATTGACTCGACCAGCTCACGCAGCCGGGCCCGCTCCGGCATCAGGGTCAGACGTCCCGACTCGATCTTGGCAACGTCGAGAATATCGCCGATCAGGGTCAGCAGGGACTTGGCCGAGTCATAGGCGACCTCGACCGGCTCGCGCTCCCACTGTCCCCGGTCAGCGCGAGTCAGCGCCAGTTCCAGCATGCCAATCACCGCGTTCATCGGCGTGCGGATTTCGTGGCTCATGGTGGCCAGGAAGGTGCTCTTGGCGCGGTTGGCCTCTTCGGCCTGGTCCTTGGCAGTCTGCAACTGGTGATGCAGACGCTCGCGCTCGGTGACGTCGAGCCAGCCGCTCACCAATCCCAATACCTCGCCCTTTTCTCCCCGATAGGGCGTCGCCCAGTGGTAAACCTCCAGTTCATTGCCGCGCAACCGGAAAACCCGGTCCGCGGTCAATGCCGTCCCCTGCTCCATGGCTTGCAATAGTTCCTTATGCAGCGCCTGAGCCTCCTCGGCAGGTAGCCAGTCGCAATCGACCAGGCGGCTGCCTTGAGCAGCCTCTCGGGTCATGCCCGTAACCTCGAGGAAGCTGCGATTACAGGTGAGCAGCCGACCCTCCCTGTCCCTGACGGCAACTGGGTGGGGAATTCCGTCGATCATCGCGCGCTTGAATCCGAGCCGATAACTGAGCTCCCTTTCCGACAACTGACGGCGGCGGACCTTCACTTGCAAGCGCCAGTTCCACAGCAGCACCAGGCAGAGCAGGACTATGCTGGCCGAGACCAACTGCACGATCTGGGTTCGGTAGCCATCCCAGACGCTATCGGGATTTTCGGCAGTCGCTGCCCACCGGCTGATGACGTTGGCCATGTCATCTGGAGAGATCGCCAGTATCGCCTTGTTCAGGATGCTCAGCAGCTCCGGGTCCGCCTGAGACACGGCAATGGCGAACTGGCCTGGCTCCCGATCCAGGGACGCAGCCACACGCAGATCATGGTAGTAACGCGAAATCAGGTAATTCGCCGACGTCGACAGATGGATACCCGCATCCACCTTGCCCTCACTGATCATCGACAGGTCATCGACGTTGTTTTCCACTGGCACGAGCTGCGCCTCTGGATGCTGTTCACGCATGAAGCTTTCCAGAATCGACCCCTTGGGCACGGCGACACGCCGCCCGCGAAGATCGGCCAGGGAATGGAACCAATTGGCGTTCTTCCCTATCACGACCACGAAGGATGCCGTCATGTACGGACGGGTGAACGACAGCAACTCCTCCCGATCCAGAGTCGGAGTCAGTGCTCCAATCGCCTTCGCCTTGCGATTCCTGACGTCGTCCACCATTGCCGCAATACCGGTCTCGGGCTGCACGTCGAAGCTGAGTCCCGTCCGCGCATGGATGAGGTCCAGCAGGTCCGCGGTGACCCCCCTGAAATTCTGCTGCGAATCGAAGAAGGAAATCGGTGCCAGCGCTCGATCAACTACCAGCACCGGGTGCGGGTTGCGCTCCATCCAGCGCTGCTCCTGGGGGGTGAGGATCAATCGCCGGTTGACGATGGAGTAGGCACCACCGGGGCTCCAGCGGCGCTGGATGGTGTTGTCGACCTGCTGCGGCGTAGCTGCCAGTGCGTGATTGAGGATTCGCAGCAAGGGTTCGTCGGCGCTTCTGACGGCGAAGCTGAATCCCGCGCCGTTGAAGCTGGCAAAATTGAGCGACTTCAGATTGGCGAGATAACCCTGGCTGATCAGGTATTGCGCGCTGAATGCATCCCCCACGAACAGATCCGCCTGGCCGAACGCCACCGCCTCGAGCGCCTTGCGTACGGACTGGAAAGGCATGATCGTGGCGCTGGGGAAATACTTGGCTATCTCCTCGCCGGAAAAGTAATCGCTGACCACCGAAATCCGCTTGCCAAGCAACTGCTCCCCGCTATCCAAGCGCAACCCCTGGGGCCCGACGACAACCGGCTGATTGGTGAAGTAGGGTTGGGAAAGACTGATCCCGGGGATGTTCGACTCATAGTCGGTAGAACGGCTCAGCAGGTCGATCTCTCCGTGCTGGAGTGCGTCGATCGCGGCATTTCTGTTGGCATATCGGCGCACTTCGACACGAACGTTGAGAGCGTCGGCAAGCACTCCCATGTAATCGGCGGTGACACCTTCGAGGTCGGTGCCACTGGCAGTGATATCGAACGGCGCATAATCGGGCGCAGTCACCCCCAGTACGAGGGTGCGCTTGCCTCGTAGCCATTGCCAGTCAGCCTCATCCAGGGGGACCTTGACCCTCACGTCCAACGACCGGGCCAGCAGATTCATCGGAGACCAGGAGCTCAACTCCGCTCCCTCGCCCCCCAGGCAACCCAGTAGCAGTGCTGCCACGAGCGCCAAACGAAGGTGCCTACGCCAGTTGAACATCAGCCACCTCAGACCAAGGCGTTACGCTTGGCGAATTCGATCAAATCGACCAGAGAATGGGCATTCAACTTCAGCAGCAATCGTGTCTTGTAGGTGCTGACCGTCTTGTTGCTGATGAACATCTGCTCGGAGATTTCCTTGTTCGAATAACCATTGGCAAGGTACTGGAGCACAGCCATTTCGCGGTCGGAGAGGCGCTGGATGAGCTCCTGGTCATCCATTTGCCCGCTGTTTTTGCGTGTTTGCCGAATGGCCGTGCTGGGGAAGTAGTTGTACCCCGCCACCACGGCACTGACTGCGCTGATCAGTTCGGCCAGCCCGCCTTGCTTGCAGACGAACCCCGAGGCACCGGCCTGCATGCAGCGCATGGCGAACAGCGATGCGCTCTGCCCGGTCAGCACCAGGATTTTCAGTGGCAGTTCGAAGGCGGAGATGCGGCTGATGACTTCCAGGCCATCCAGGCGGGGGATTCCGATGTCCAGGACAACCAGATCCGGGACAAGGTCCTTGACCAAGGAGAGAGCGTCCACGCCGTTGTCCGTCTCGCCCACGACGACATGGCCTTCTTTTTCCAGCAGTACCCGCATTGCCATGCGGATTACTGGGTGGTCATCGACAATCAGTACCTTGCTCACGGAATCCCTCCGACAGTTTTCATCAAGTGAAATATCTGCCGGTAAGATATCTTCTAAGCTTGTTCTGTCGAGACGAGCTCCCCTCGATATTTATCATCAAAGGGAATTCCTACACAACAAGCGTAGATATCCTACAAAACTCCTAAAACCTTGATCACCGACCCTCCAAAAAATACAACTACCAATCTCTATATCTGACTTCCAGGCAGACCCTTCTGACATCAAACAAGCAAAACACCGGCAGCGCTTTTTCCACAAGAGCTGCACCTTTGACAACAGCACATCCTTAACGACATTCCAAGATGGCCACCCTTCAGTTGATGGACCTGGAGGATCACCCGATTCCCAGGCAACCCACCATGCCGCCCTGAAAACGCGCGGTTATTGGGATATGCGGACAGCGGCCACTGAGGGGGGGGGGGCATTGCAGCGGCGGCGCCCCAGAGCAGGTATCGACATCTGCGATGACGGCTTGCCCTTTCTGCAACGGGTCGTACAGGAGAATCTGATCAAATCTTGGAGGCTGATGTGCGAGGAGTCCTCGGAACTGCATCGGGAGATATTGCATCTGGCCGGAACGCACAGAACTCAGACATTAATGAAGGTTGGAAATTCATTACTCCCGCCGACATTAAAAAAATCAAAAACCATAAAAATTCAAGCACAGCACTAATAAACTCACGCCCTCACTGAACCTCCAATAAAACCACCCTGCAAGGCCTCACACATCAAAAATTCGAAGCACTCACCCAAACAAATAAAAATACTCGAATATCCTTAGATGCATTAATACACCGAAAATCATTTCGAGTACCGAATACTTTCCGAAACGAACTTTCTGAGCCCGACAAAAGCCCACAAATCTCACCCCCAGGAGATTCGTCATGCAGGACCCCAAACTCGCCATCCTGGTCGTCGAGGATCATCCCTTTCAGTTGATCGCCATGCAGATGCATCTCAACCGGATGGGCTTCTTCCGCCTGACGCCCGCGCTGGACGCCGAGGAAGCGCGGGAGGCCTGTCAACGGCGCGCAAAGCCCTTCGACCTGCTGCTGTGCGACATCAATCTCCCGGGCACCAACGGCGTGGACCTGCTTGGCGAACTGGCCAGCAGTGGCGGCATACGGCAAGCGATACTGTTCAGTTGCAAGGAGGAAGACGAACTGCAGAAGTTGGAGCAAGACCTAAAAAGCCGCGGCCTTCCCCTCCTCGCCTGCCTGTCCAAGCCCCTGGACCCGCAGACGCTGCTGCAGACCCTGGGCAAGAAAAGCGCATGACGCCCCGGATGCACCGCCACCCTCGGCAGCGCGTGCATCTCGAGGACGCCACCTACGCCTTGGCGTTGATGGGCTGATCCGGATACCAGGCGTCCATCAACGGCCCCGCCGTGTAACCGGCAAGTTCCGGCTGCTGCTTGAGCCAACCGTCGACGATGGCGCGCTGTTCCTCGCTGACCGAGCCGCGATGCGCCAGGCAGATGAAACCGTACTCGTCACAGCCGCCATACACCATGTCGTTGGGCTCCACCGCATCGGCCGCGAAGCGCTCCATGAACGCCGCGATCGCCGTTGCATCCATATCCTCCCTGTATTGGAAGCTCAATTCGAATCCCAACTCCTGGAATTCATCGACACACAACTTCTTGCGCAAACGACGAGAACGATGGGTGGCCATCTGACTATCTCCGGCGGACAAGGCGACAATTCGACCTCATCGTGATTATTCCAACTGCCCGCTGCGATCCGGGCAGACCATCCACAACTTTAACAGTTCCACCGCCCTCGCCCATGACAACTGGCATGTGTTGCCCAGCGCAACACGCAGCGGCTTGCGGCATAATGTCCGCAGCTCCGGGGGAACAAGGAGCGCTTATTCGTATTGTTGCGTTTCATCTTTTCATTTTTTCATGTCAATGCCCGACCACTGGGATGTCACCTTTCCTATGTTCAAATCGCTGCGTGTTATCGCCCTCGCCACACTGTTACCCTTCACCCTGCCGGCCCTGGCCCAGATCAATACCACCCTGCCCGAACGCGTCGAAAAGGCCCTGAAGGCCAGCAAACTGACCAACGATGCGCTGTCGCTGGTGATGATTCCCCTCGAAGGCCCCGGCAACGCCACGTATTTCAATGCCGACGTATCGGTGAACCCGGCGTCGACCATGAAGCTGTTCACCACCTACGCCGCCCTGGAGATGCTCGGCCCCACCTACCAGTGGCAGACCGAGTTTTACACCGACGGTCAGCTCAAGGACGGCGTGCTCAACGGCAACCTTTACCTCAAGGGCGGCGGCGATCCCAAGCTGAACATGGAGAAGCTCTGGCTGCTCATGCGTGACCTGCGCGCCAATGGCGTCAGCAAGGTCACCGGCGACCTGGTGCTGGACCGTAGCTACTTCAACATCCCGCAGTTGCCGGTGTTCAACGACGACGGCGGCGACGACAACAAGCCCTTCCTGGTCGGTCCCGACTCCCTGCTGGTCAACCTCAAGAGCGTGCGTTTAGTGGTGCGTTCCGACGGCGGCAAGGCCAGCGTGCTGATGGACCCGCCACTGGCCAACGTACGCATCGACAACCAGGTCCAGGTGAGCAAGGCTGCGCCCTGCCCGGCCTGGCCGAAGCTGCGCTTCAATCCCGTCACCCAGTTCGATGGCACCTCTCTGGTAGCGACCGGTCAGATTCCCCTGGGCTGCAGCGCGCAGACCTACATGTCGCTGCTCGACCATCCGGGCTACACCGCCGGCGCGGTGCGCGGCATCTGGCAGGAACTGGGCGGCACGATCATGGGCAAGGACCGCGAAGGTAACGTGCCCAAGAGCGCCAAACTGGTCGCCCGCGCCGATTCGCCGGATGTAGTGGAAGTCATTCGCGACATCAACAAGTACAGCAACAACACAATGGCGCGCCAACTGTTCCTCTCCCTGGGCGCGCGTTTCCGCAACGGTGCCGACGCCGATGACGCACAGGCCGCGCAGCGGGTGATTCGCCAATGGCTGGCGCGCAAGGGCATCACCGCCACTCACCTGGTGATGGAGAACGGCTCCGGCCTGTCGCGCGACGAGCGCGTCAGCGCCCGCGAGATGGCCGCGATGTTGCAAGCCGCCTGGCACAGCCCGTACGCAGCCGAATACATCTCCTCGCTGCCGATCGTGGCGAAGGACGGCACCATGCGCAAACGCCTGCGCGGCACCCCGATGGCCGGTGAGGCGCACGTCAAGACCGGCACCCTGAACACCGTTCGCGCCCTCGCTGGCTTCAGCCGCGACGCCAACGGACGCTCCTGGGTGGTGGTGGCGATCCTCAACAGCAACCGGCCGTGGGGCGCGTCGTCCATCCTCGACCAGGTGCTGCTGGACCTCTACAGCACCACCAAGCGCGCCGGCGACTGATGGACGTGGGCCCCGGCACCTGCCGGGGCCCTCAGTCGTCTGCGCGTTCCAGACGATCCCGCCCCTGCCGCTTCGCCCGGTAAACCGCCCGGTCCACCTTGCACATCAGATCATCGGCCGTTTCGCCGATGCGCCAGCCGGCCACCCCGAAGCTGGCGGTCACCACGCCAACCCCCTCCATGGGCTGGCTGCGCAGCGCCTGCCACAGCGCTTCGGCCAGTTGCATGGCCTGCTCCACCGAACTGCCCGGGCACAGCACCACCAACTCCTCTCCGCCCAGGCGGCAGAATACGTCCGCCTTGCGCAAGCGCTGGGCGACTCGCTGGCACAGCGTGACCAGAACGGTGTCGCCGGCCTCATGGCCGAATCGGTCATTGATGCTCTTGAAGTGATCGACGTCGAACATCACCAGCGACAGCGGCTCGCCACTGCGTGAGCAGCGCGCCATGCTCAGTTCCAGTTGCTCCTTGAAGTACCGTCGGTTGTGCACGCCAGTCAGCGCGTCGGTCACCGAGAGCCGCCGCAACTCCAGCTCCGCTTCCTTGCGCCGGGTAATGTCGGTGGCGATGCCCAGGTAGCCGGTCATCACACCCGACGAATCCCGTACCCCGGTGATGATCAGGTTGATCTTCAACCTCTGGCCGTCGCGACGAACGCACGTCCACTCGTACTCCTCGTGCCCTTCGCCGACCAGCGCGCCGACCACTTCGAACCCTCGGATCTCGCGCCCCAGCACGGTGGACAGGTCATGCGCCCGACGGCGGATCTCCTCCTTGACGAAGATGCTCTCCGGCACCGGCCGACCCAGCACCTCCCGCGCGCTATAGCCGAACAGGCGTTCGGCGCCGACATTGAAGCTGCGGACGAACCCCCGCAGGTCGGTGGACACTATGGCCACCTGGGTTGCCGCATCGAGCAGCCCATGCAGGCGACTGTTGACCTCGCCCAGTTCCAGCTCCACCGCCTTGCGCGAGCTGATGTCGGTCTGCGTACCGATCATGCGGCGCGCAGAACCGTCACTCCCCCGCTCCACGACCTGGCCCCGGTCCAGCACCCACAGCCATCGGCCACTCTTGCAGCGCAAGCGATGCTCGCTCTGGTACAGCGATGTCTCGCCACGCAGGTGCCGCTGAAGCGCCTCGCCACGCGCAGCCTGATCATCCGGATGAATCCGGCGCGCACACTCGTCGGGACTCGCGCCAACCTCCGCATCGCGGAACCCCAGCATGGCCTTCCAGGCGTGGGAGTAGAACACCTTGCCCAGGTCGATATTCCAGTCCCACACGCCGTGGCCGGCGCTGTCCATGGCAAAGTGCAGGCGTGCCTGGTTCTCCTGCAGCTCCAACTGATTCGCGCGCAGCTCAGCAGTACGCTCCTCCACCAGTTGCAGTGCCCTCTGGCGCTGCCCCAGCAGCGCCAGCACATAACCGGCCAGCAACAACGAGGTCAGCAATCCGCCGAGCAGCACCCACAGCTGCGGATGCCCCTCGTTGCGTTGCAGAAAGTCGCGGGAAGGCTCAACGCGGACGAGGTAGTCCCGCCCAGCGAAGTCCAGGTGCCGCTCCATCACCAGTCCGGAATTCTGCGCAGCCCGCACCACGCTGCGGTACATCGGCAAGTCCGGACCCTGCTCGGCGCTATCGCGCAGCGTAATCGCCAGTTGCGCCAGGCTATCCACGTCCATGCCCTGTTCGATCAGCAGGCGGTAGCTGATCGCGGCCACCAGCATGCCCTGCAGGCCGCCAAGGCTTTCCTCCCCAGGACTGGTCATCACACTACCGCGGTAGAAGGGGGCGGCCAGCAGGACGCCGGCCGCGTCCTCCACCGGCGCACCGGGCAGGACGACCGGCATCGACGCGGTCAGTTGCCGTCCGGTGAGCACCCGCTGCGTCAGTTCGCGCCCCGGCAGGGTGGAACTCAGATCGAGCCCAAGCGGCAATTCCTGCAGATACTCTGATGCCCCGTAGAGCACGGGAAAGTAGCGCTCGCGGACCTGCGCGGGCACCGGATGGCTCTGCGAGTCGAGGTCATGAATCAGATAGTCGAGCAGCCCGGAAGCCTGGACCTGCTCTTCGAACGCCGCGCGCGCGTTCTGCTCGACCCTGGGCAGCCAGGCATATCCCAGGGCATCCCCCAGCAAGGGACTGACGAAATGCTCGAACTCCTCGCGCGATACCTCGTTGGAGTTCTCGAAGAAGCGCTGGATGGACTCCAGTTCGCTGCGCTGCAACACCAGCCGCTCACGCACCCGATCGACCCGCTCGTTGGCCGCCAGGGCGAACTGCTGTTCCAGCGACGTGCGGGCGTTGCGCCAGACATTCCAGCCCAGCAACCCCGTCAGCAACACCCCCGCAGCGAGCACCAGGCCGGCTGCGCGCAACGCCTTCTTTTGGCGAGCGAATCCCTGAGCGACAGGCAACTGCCCATAGGCCGGCAACTGAGTCATGGGGACTCCCGCGTCAGGGCTGCGGAAAGGGTACCCAGTTCTTATAGCAGATGATGGCAGATTGCCCAGGAGCCACTCGACGCACGGCCTCGGTCGGCCGTGCGCCAGTCGACATCAGCGCACGGTAATGCGCCAGGCGCGGTGGATCTTGCTGTTGCGGGCGAAGTCCTGGTCCAGCGTCTGGGCGCTGATTTCCTCGACCTGATAACGCGCCGCCAGCCCTTCATCCAGCTCGAACTTGCGGAAGTTGTTGGAGAAGTACAGCACCCCACCCTTGGCCAGGCGGGCCATGGCCAGGTCGATCAGTTCGACATGGTCGCGCTGCACGTCGAACACGCCTTCCATGCGTTTGGAGTTGGAGAAGGTAGGCGGGTCGATGAAGACCAGGTCGTACTCGCCGCGATCCTCGCGCAGCCACTCCATCACATCGCTCTGCACCAGGCGCTGCTTGTCGGAGAAGCCGTTGAGCGACAGGTTGCGCCGCGCCCAGTCGAGATAGGTCTTGGACAGATCGACGCTGGTGGTGCTGCGCGCATCGCCCTTGGCCGCATGCACGGTGGCCGTGGCGGTGTAGCAGAACAGGTTGAGGAAGCGCTTGCCCCTGGCCTCGCGCTGGATGCGCAGGCGCATCGGACGGTGGTCGAGGAACAGGCCGGTGTCGAGGTAGTCGGTCAGGTTGACCAGCAGCTTCACGCCACCCTCTTCCACTTCCATGAAGCGGCCTTCGGCGTTCTGCCGCTCGTACTGCTTCTTGCCGGCCTGACGCTCGCGACGCTTGATCACGATGCGCTCGGTGGGAATCCCCAGGGCCTGCGGCAGTGCGGCCAGCGCATCGAGCAGGCGGGCCTGGGCCTTGGCCGGGTCGATGGACTTGGGCGCGGCGTATTCCTGCACATGAGCCCAGTCCCGGTACAGGTCCACGGCCAGGGCGTACTCGGGCATGTCGGCGTCATACAGGCGGTAGCACTCGATCTTTTCCTTGCGCGCCCACCTGCCCAGTGCCTTGAGGTTCTTCTGCAGGCGGTTGGCGAACATCTGCCCGCCTTCGCTCAGGCGCGCCTGTTCGATCACCGCGGCGCCCTGGGCCGGCGCGGATTCGCTGCGCTCGCCGCGATCGCCGGTCACGAACTGGCGCGGTTCCACGTCGAGCATGATCAGCTTGCACGGCAAGGCGCCGTTGAAGAAGGCGTACTGCTTGTGGCTGCGGATGCCCATGCGCTTGCCCAGCTCCGGCGCACCGGTGAACACCCCGGCGCTCCAGCCCAGGCAACTCTGGCGCAGGCGCTCGCCCAGGTGCTGGTAGAGGTACAGCAGGCTGGCTTCATCGCCCAGGCGCTCGCCGTACGGTGGGTTGCAGATGATCAGGCCCTTCTGGCCCTTGTCCGGACGCGGCTCGAAGGTGGCCAGCTCGCCCTGGTAGATCTTCACCCATTCGGCCAGGCCGGAGCGTTCGATGTTGTTGCGCGCGGGCTGGATCAGGCGCGGGTCGGCCTCGTAGCCGCGAATCCACAACGGCGTCTTCGAAAGACCGGCGTCAGCCCGGCGCTGGGCTTCCTCGATCAGCTTCTTCCAGATCGCCGGAACGTGACCCAGCCAGTTGCTGAAGCCCCAGCGCTCGCGCTTGAGATTCGGTGCGATGTCGGCGGCGATCAGGCCGGCCTCGATCAGGAAGGTGCCGACACCGCACATCGGGTCGGACAGCGCGCCGCCTTCAGCGGCGATCTTCGGCCAGCCGGCGCGGATCAGAACGGCAGCGGCGAGGTTTTCCTTCAAAGGTGCGGCGCCCTGCTGCAGACGGTAGCCGCGCTGGTGCAGGCTGTGGCCGGAGAGGTCCAGCGACAGCACCGCCTGGCCGCGATCCAGGTGCAGGTGCACACGGATGTCCGGATTGACCTTGTCCACCGTCGGGCGCCTGCCGAACTCGGCGCGCAGGTTGTCGACGATGGCGTCCTTCACCTTCAGCGCGCCGAAGTGGGTGTTGTCGATGCCCGAACCCTTGCCGCTGAACTCCACCGCAAGGCTGCCGCCGGCATCCAGGTGGTCGCTCCAGGGCACGGCGCGCACGCCCATGTACAGCTCTTCGGCGTTGTTCACCGGAAAGCGCGACAGCACCAGCAACACCCGATTCGCCAGGCGCGACCACAGGCACAGGCGATAGGCCGTCTCCAGGTCGCCCTGCCCGCGCACCGCCGACACCTGGGCGCGCGCCTCCTCAAGGCCCAGCGCCTGGGCCTCGTCCAGCAACAGGCCATCGAGCCCCTTGGGGCAGGTCAGGAAAAGTTCGTAGTGTTCCGCCATGTCAATCTTCCCGGGCCGCAGCCCTCTCTTTTTTATGAAGCTCCACCAGGGAGCCTCGTCGGCCATTCGCGCGGTTGGTTTTTCCGCGAACAGCAATCGGTGTTCATTTTCGGGGACGGACGTTCAATCCGTCTGCGACCTCGAGTCGCACATAACCGGCCCGCTCGTCGGAATGAGAGAAAGTCGCAATTAGACACACTTTCCCCTTGACCCGATACAACCCCGCGCCCCTGGTGGGTTACGCGATGGTGGCACTTCCCAACCGGGCAAATTCTTATGGCTTGATTCCATAAGAGTTAAGTCTTTATGACAAATTGGTTGTTCACAGCCCCGGAGGCATTGGTTAGAACTCAGCTTAATCCGTTATCGCAATGATGACGGGCGGGGCGTGTCACGCCGGCAATGCGCCCCATTGGCGGAATTTTCCGCCCGGCCTCCCAGGGGGGCCAACGGGACATAACAGTCAACAAGTGAGGGCAACACCCTATGAGAAGACTTAAGCGTGATCCGTTGGAAAGAGCCTTTTTGCGCGGTTATCAGCACGGCATTACTGGAAAATCTCGCGACCTCTGTCCGTTTACTCATCCCACTGCCCGGCAATCCTGGCTCAATGGCTGGCGTGAGGGCCGTGGCGACAACTGGGATGGTTTGACCGGCACCGCCGGTATTCAACGTCTGAACCAGATGCAGCACGCAAACGGCTGAATCTACGAATCACACCGACTTCCCCAAGCCGCCCCATCCGGGCGGAAGGGCGCAAGCCCAAGGGCTCCGATAAGGAGCCCTTTTTAATTCCCCGCTGTTCTTCAGCCCCTTCTGGCCGCGGCGATGGCATCCACCGCCTCGCGGATCAGCGCCGGGCCCTTGTAGATGAAGCCCGAATAGATCTGCACCAGGCTCGCACCGGCCGCGATCTTCTCCGCTGCATGGATGCCTTCGGTGATACCGCCGGCAGCGATGATCGGTAGACGCCCGCCCAGCTCGCCGGCCAGCACCTTGACGATGTGGGTGCTCTTCTCGCGCACCGGCGCACCGGACAGGCCACCCGCCTCGTTGCCGAACGGCAGGTTCTCGACGCCTTCGCGACCCAGCGTGGTGTTGGTGGCGATCACCGCGTCCATGCCCGACTCGATCAGCGCGGCGGCAACCATGGCGGTTTCCTCGTCGCTCATGTCCGGGGCGATCTTGATCGCCAGCGGTACGCGGCGGCCATGCTGGACAGCCAGGTCTTCCTGGCGCTGACGCAGGGCTTCGAGCAGTTGCTTGAGCGAATCGCCGAACTGCAGGCTACGCAGGCCGGGCGTATTGGGCGAGCTGACGTTGACCGTCACATAGCTGGCGTGGGCGTAGACCTTGTCCAGGCAGATCAGGTAGTCGTCCACCGCGCGCTCGACCGGCGTGTCGAAGTTCTTGCCGATGTTGATGCCCAGCACGCCACGGTATTTCGCCGCCTTGACCCGCTCGATCAGGTGATCGACGCCATGGTTGTTGAAACCCATGCGGTTGATGATGGCGGTGGCCTGCGGTAGGCGGAACAGGCGCGGCTTTGGGTTGCCTGGCTGCGGGCGCGGGGTGACGGTGCCGATCTCGACGAAGCCAAACCCCAGTTGCGCGAAGCCATCGATAGCATCGCCGTTCTTATCCAGGCCGGCCGCCAGCCCCACCGGGTTGGCGAACTCCAGGCCCATCACCTTCACCGGCAGGCTGGCCGGAGCCTTTGTGACCAGGCCATTGAGGCCGAGACGGCCGCCGGCACCGATCAGGTCGATGGACAATTCGTGGGAAGTTTCCGGGGAAAGCTTGAACAGGAGCTCGCGGGCCAGGCTGTACATGGTCGGGCATCGGTCGGCAAAATGGGGCGTTATTATAGCCGGCCGCACCTCGCTCAGGCGAGGCGACGCAAAGCCAGTAGCCGCCCGGCGTCATCGAACTCCAGTTCGAAGCAGCCCTGTACGCCCGAATGGGTGACGAATGGGCGCAGATGACGGGCCGGCAGGCTGATCCGGCGGCCCTCGCGACTGGTCACCAGCACGCGATTGGCGTCCCCGCGGTAGACTGCCTGCAGTCTGTCCGCCGGCAGGCAGATGTCCAGCACCACGCAAGCCATGGAGGCTCCCCCGAGTGAAGGGAAGAATTTTGCCACAACGCATGCGCCAAACGGCGCCAGGGTTTTCTATGCTTAGGGCAATTCGCCGTGCATCCTCTCCGGCGCTTCCTGCACTGACCATCCGGCCATCGGGAGTCTTGCGTCGCACATGAGCCAGCCCCCTCGCCACCGCAGCATGACCAGCCGCCTGGCCAGCCTTGCCCAGCGCCTGGGGCTTGGCGGCGCCGATGCGCATAACGTCGCGCAACGCAGCCGCATGCTGTCGCTGCCGTTCAAAGCCATCGAAGCCTGCGCCAGCGGCATCGGCTGGCAGTCCGGAACGCCGCTCCATCGCCTGATCGACCTGCCACGCGGCGCACTGTCGGGACCGGTGCAGGAAGACAAGGCGCGCATCCACGCGGTACTCAAGCGCCTGGTCAGCAGCCACAGTGAGGAACAACCATCTCTCGACCTGCGCACGCTCGACGGCCTGTGCCAGCGAGCCCTGCAGGACAGCCCCCTGGCAACGCTGGAGGAACTGGCGCAGAGCGACAATGGCCGCAAGGTACGGATCATCAGCTACAACGACTTCACTCGGGTGCTCGGCCAGGCGCTGCCCGGTTTCGAGCGCAAGGCCACCTTGCAGCTACGGCGTGCCAGCTGGCATGGCGACCGGCTGTTCTGGGATGACGACAATCACGCCTACGAGATGGCCAGCGCCGTGGTCTATGCCCGGCGGCGCGGACTGGAGATCACCCTGCCGGCGATCATTCAGTGCTTCGAGCTGCGCACAGCAGTGCTGGATGAGCTGGATAACGGCTTCCACATGTTGGCGATGCCGGCGCAGGCCTGGAGCGACCCGGCGTTCATGGGCCTGCTGCTGGACACCGGCATGCCTTACGCGCGCTTCGGCCTGTTCAACACGGAAACCCCGGAAAGCCTGCTATTGCCCAAAGACCATCCGCAGTCCGACACCTTTGGCCAGGGCCTGCGGGAAGCGGGCGCACCGGACGTCATCGACTATCTGCGGCGCATCGGCAAGGTTGGCCGATAGCCGCCGCACTATGCGTCGGCGTCTTCCTCGTTGATCCGCCGCTCTTCCTCGCACAGGCTGTCCAGCACTTCGCGGTGGCGCGCTTGCCACTCTTCCAGGCTCAGATCGCTGCTGGCAAGCAACTGCGGATGGCGCTGGACCAGATAAACCGCCGCGCGCTGGGCGGAGTCGGCAACCTTCCAGGTCACCTCCGTGGAATCAATTGGCCCCTCGTAGGTGATCCACCGGCTGAAATCCTCGTACTCGCTGCAGACCTTCTGGAAGTCCTCGTCACGCATACGTTGGTTGCCGTACTCGATATTCTCCAGATCTTTCTCTTTCATTCCGACTGTTTCGGAAAATGCGCGGCGCGACAGGCCGGTCAGCGCACGAAGCGCCCGTAGCCTTTCTCCTGCAGTGAACAGGAAACGTTTCTTTACCATGTGTAATCCGCGTCCGAGATTGCAAAACCCAGTTATAAAGTCCTAATAATCGGGATAAATTCCCGCATCAACAGGGGCTCGAACCTGTCGGTTCGAGCGATTCCCGATGGTGCAGGATGCAGCATGAAAGTGGAAGAATCGTTCTCCCCGGACCTCATCGAAGGCAAGTACTACCTGACACCCAAGCGTTTTGCTCAATTGATCGGCATGAGTGACCGGCTGGCCGTAGTGCAGCAATGGATCGACCTCGGCGAGGTGCCGTCACGCATGATCGGCGGTCATCGCCTTGTGGACCTGAGTGCGATGCTCAAGCGCACCGTCCCCCATCGATGAACCTGCCTTTGCTTCCGCGAATCTGCCTGCACGCGGCCGACCTGGCGCGCGGCAGACAGGTATTGCTCGTGTGGGAGGAATGCCAGGCTCTGCGGGAGTTGCAGCGCATCGGTCTGTTGCACATGCAAGCGCCGGAGCTCGATCAGCAGGCAACGCTCTGCACTTGCCGGCATCCCCGGTTGTTCGCCTTTCACTTCTATTACCGCTGGCTGCCGACCCACATCGGCAGCTTTCGTCCGTCAGGCGAGGACTTCGATCATTCCTGAGCAGCTTCCTGCGCAGCCTCGAGCGCCGGCGCCGCGGGAATGCCGATCTCCACGCAGAGCGCCATGACACGCTCGAGGTCTTCGCGGTAGACCAGCACGCACTGCAGTTCGTCATCCAGCGGCTCGCTGAAGTCCACCAGTACATAACCGCCCTTTTCGGGATAAAGCGCGCCGAGCTGGGTCTGGATGCGGTTCAGCGCGGCGAGGGGTTCGGCCTTGCGCAGCTGCTTGGCCTGCAGGACGAAGTTGACGCTCGGGTCGAAGGAGGCGCGAATCTCCGTGAACAGTTCCTCAAAGCTGTCGCCCTGGAACAGCACGATTTCCGGCAGGCTGCCCACCACCACCCACTCCCCCAGGGGAATCGGGAAGCTGTCGTCGTAGTTGATTTCCGGGTTGGCCGCGTGGAAGGCCTCCGGGTCGGCATAGGCCTGGGCGGCCTCGTCGGCGATCTGCTCGATCTCCGCCTCGCCCAGGCAGCCCGAGCTGATCAGTGTGAGGAGTTCGACGAGTTGCGCTTTCATGGAGGAGTCCTGAGAAGGGATGAACAGCCGCGAAGGATATCCGCAATCGTTGGAAAACGCCGCAGGAAGGGAACCTTCTGACAGCTCCAGGAGTCGGAAGTCGCCATAACGATACTCACTATCAAACGGGATGATTTCTGCTCGATCCGTGCGATTGCTAGCCTGACATCCGCCCCGAGCCTCCCTGCGTGCATAAAACCATGAACCGTGCCCTCGCCCTCCTCACCCTGGCCGTGCCCCTCTGGCTGGCAGGCTGCAGCAGCCAGCCGGCGCCGCAGCAGCAGCCCTACAGCGATGCCGAAGTGAAATCCTTCGCGCTGAAGATCCTGGGCGCCAGCAACATGTCCGACGATCTCTATGCCAAATACCGCCGTGCGCTGACCGAGCCGCACGACGGCGGGCGTAGCGGCAGCTGAGCAGACGCATCGGTTACGACAGCGAAGGGCCGCTCATTCAGATACGCACGACCTGCGCATAAAAAATCCGATGCCCGTTCAGGCATCGGATTCTGATTTCCCGCAACCAACGCCACGCCAGGGAACCCTCGAACGGCTGGCATCAGCCGCAAGGGCTCATCCCCACTGCGGGAGATGTTGGTCTATTGGCTGTAGACCGTCTTGCCACGAAACACCGTCTGCATGACCTGAGTCTCGGCAATCTTTTCCGGGGTGCCCTGCTGAACCAGATCGAACAGGTTTCGGTCCAGAACGATGAAGTCGGCGGACTTGCCCGGCTCGATCGAACCCATGAGCTTTTCCTGGCGAACAGCGCGAGCACCGTTGATGGTGTAGGCGTCCAGCATCTGTTCCAGCGTGGCGCTCTGCTCAGGGTTGTAGGCCGGCTTGCCGGGGATGGCGCGGGTGATGCCGGCAGCGATGTTCATGAAAGGCCGCGGGTCGCGCGTATCCACCGGAGCATCGCTCCCCGCCACCAGCACAGCGCCAGCCTTGGCGGTATTGCCGACAGGGTAAACGGCATTCCAGGTGTAATTCTTCGGGTTGTAGAGCAGGTCGTTGATGTCCTGGCCTTTCTTGCTCGGTTCGAGGAATGGGGTGATCAGTATGTCGTACTCGGGTTGCTCGTTGATCCAGGCGTAGGTGTAGGTGAGGTAGGTGCCCAACTCGCCCAGACGTTTCTGGTCATCCGGATGGACCATCTGCAGGTGGGCAATGGTGTGCGGGATGTGGCGGTCGCCATTGCGCTGCCGGGCAGCCTCCAGCGCATCGATCGTCACACGAGTGGCACGGTCGCCTACGCTATGGACATGGATGCTGAAGCCATCGGCATCCAGCGCACTGGCGTAATTCTTGAAGTCTTCCTCCTTGTAATTGACGATGCCGTTGTTCTTCGTCTCCTCGCTATCCTGGGTGACGGTGACGGCGCCGGTCTCTTCATCCTGCTTGAGGTGGGGTTTCTGGTAGTGATGCAGCATGCCGGCGTTGGGTGAGAACGGCGGCTTGCTGAAGGGGTCGCCTTCGAGCACACCGTCGGCAAAGATCTTCACCGCATCCGCCTTGATCAGCGGATTGCCGGCAAAGGAGTCGCGGACTTCCCGAGCCTTTTTCAGGTGCCCGACGATATCCACCTTGCCCTTGTAGTCATCGGAGATGAAACAGGTGGCAGCCGTGACGTGCATGTTCAGCAGGTTCTGCTGCTGCATCTTCACCAGTTGCTCGCGGATGAAATCGTTGGCACAGGCATCCTGGATGCTGGTGATGCCGCTTTGCGCCATGACGTTCGCGACCTTCGGCAGGATGGCGCCGTAAATGGCTTCGCCGCGCGGATCACCTACTTCCTGGGCGAACATGTCGAAGCTGCCGACCGGAATCTTTTCCTTGGCCGCATCGCGGACCACCCCGCTGTCCAGGCTGACATAGGGCGCGAGCTCGGCGAACACGCCGCCCTTGCCCAGGCTTTTCGCGTTGAAGCCAACGACCTTGCCGCTGTCGTCCTGCGCCATGCTCAAGGCCTTCGAGTTGTAGGCGCTGGCGTGGCCGTCGACACCGGAAAGGACGATCGGATGGCCGTCAGCCACTGCATCCAGCGCCTGGCGGATGGTCTTGTAGGTATCGGTCGGCTCGTTGTTCTCGTAGGGAACCCACTGCTCGATCTTCAGCCAGGCGCCCGGCTCGCTGGCGTAGCGCGGCAGGCACTCCTTCACCTTGCTGGCCAGTTGATCGAGGTTGACGCTCTTGCCTTCGAGGTCGCAGACGTCCAGCGGGACGACACCCATGACGTGAATGTGGTTGTCGTGCAGACCGGGCAGGACCATCTTGCCGCCCAGGTCGACCACGCGATACCCCTGGCTGATGAAGCCCTCCGCGCCTTCCCGGCTACCGGCATAGACGAACTTGTCATTCGACACGGCGATGGCTTCGACCTTCCGGCGCTGGGCATCCTGGGTATAGATCTGACCGTTCAGGTACACCGTGTTGTCAGGGTTGCCGGCGTCCGGGGCTGGCGTCTGGCTGCATCCGGCGAGCCCGGAGAGCAGGACGAGGGAGGACAGCGTCAGGTGTTGTTTTGGTTTGAGCCGCATACATTCTCCAGTTAAATTACAGTAATTACTGTAATTTAAACTTCTACCAGCGTTGCCCCCGGAGCGTCAATTGTTCCGGTTTGACTCTCTCGGGCAGGTCAATGTGAAATGCGCGGCAGTGAAAGATGAGGCTGGGCATTGGATGATTCCGCAAGACTTGAAGATGCGCCGCGAGCCGCGCCAGCAGCGCACCCTGGAAATCGTCAGGAAGATCGAGCAGGCAACGCTGGCGTTACTCAAGGAGGGCGGCATGCCCCTGCTGAACACCAATGCCATTGCCGAGCGCTCCGGCATCGACATCAGCTCGCTCTACCGCTTTTTCCCCAACAAGGAAGCGATCGTGTATCGCCTGGGGCAGCAATGGCTGGACGCTATTCGCGCTCGGGAAAAGGCTATTTTCGAGAGCGGACTGGGCCTGATCGAAACCTGGGACGCGCTGGGTGAAATGATCGATGAGGTCGAGCAGGAGTTCTCCGGCTACGGCGCCCTCTGGCAGGCCATGGATGCGATTCCGGAGCTGTGCGACCTGGAGGCGGAGCATGAGGCCTTTCAACTCGACAACATGCGGGTGCTGCTGAGAAAGCATGGTTGCCAGTGGCCGGAGAAGGAGCTGCTGGAATTGCTGCGCTACCTCTATCGCACCTGGGATGTGGTCAAGCAGGGCAGCATCGAACAAGGCGAAGCGCGCGGGCTGATGTGGCGTGCGCATCAGAAGTGGCAGTATCGGCTGCTGCTGTTGGCGGTCAGCACTTCGGGAGCGGCCGAGTTCGAACGCGAACTGCAGGTGTGAAACACGTAGGGCGTACAACCGTTCGCGGTTGTACGCCGTTACACCGTGCGTCCGTCACCGACTCCAGGGCCAGGCCCGGAGCGCCCTGAAATCAAGGCCAAGCGGCGTATAACGTCGAACGTTATACGCCCTACGATTACCCCGGATCGCGGACAGAGTCCGCCCCTACAGGTCGAACCCCGCACGGTTCTCGTAGGAGCGGGGCTTCTCCGCGATGTTTTTGACGATTCCGCACAACTTCCTTCACGCACGAGTCCGCACCCGAAAAAAAGCCCCGCACTAGGCGGGGCTGGAGCATCAAAGGGTCAACGAGCGGTGTGCATCAAGGGATGCACACACCGTGCTGGTTGCTTTGCGCCAGGTCGAGCAGCTCCCGGTTAGCGACGGCGTACATCGCATAGTCGGTGCTGTTGGAGGCACGCAGCTCGGTGAGCATGGTGCGCCAGCGCTCGACCATGGGAGCGTGCTGTGCCAGCCAGAGAAGCACGCGCGCATCGATCTCCGCCGGGCCGTCCTGCATCTGCAGGACCGACACGGTGATCGCCCGCTGCTGCCAGTCCAGATCGTCGCGGAAGGCTTCGCGGGCCAGCGCCTGCCAGTTGTTCTCCACCGGCAGGGAGCTGATCTGCTGCAGGTACCAGGTCAGTTCCAGTTCGCTGCCCAGGGCGAAGTAGGCGCGCGCCACATCGGCCGGGTCGCGGCCGGTGACGTCCGCCGCTTCAATGATCGGCAGCAGGGTGTAGAGGTGGCTGGTACCGGCGACCATACGCGCCAACAGCTCCGGCACGCCGGCGTCGACGTAGCCCTGGTAGCGCGCCTGCCACAGCTCGCGGGTCGGGCCTTCGAGCAGTTCGTTGAGCTTGAGGCCGAGGGCGGCGATGCGCGGGCCGAAGTGCGCCACGTCGCGAGCGGCATCCTGCTCGTTGCGGCGGCTGCGCAGGAACCAGCGGGTCGCGCGGCGGCCCAGACGCATCAGCTCGTCCATCAGGGTCAGCTGCACTTCCGCCGGCACCTGGTAGTCCAGCGCCTCGATCTGGCGGAACCAGTGCGGCAGGTGGAAGACATCACGCACGATCACGTAGGCGCCGGCCACGTTCGCCGGCGTCATGCCGGTGGACTCCTTCAGGCGTTGCACGAAGGTAATGCCCATGTGGTTGATCAGGTCGTTGGCGATCTGCGTGCTGACGATCTCGCGCTTCAGGCGGTGCTTGCGCATGGCCGGGCCGAAGGTATCGACCAGGGTCTGCGGGAAGGCCGTCTCCATGTCGCGGGTCAGGTAGTCGTCGTCCGGTACCAGCGAGCCCAGCAGTTGTTCCTTCAGATCGATCTTGCTGTAGGAAATCAGCACGGACAGTTCGGCACGGGTCAGCCCCTGGCCTGCGGCGATGCGCTCGGCGAGGGCATCGTCGGTGGGCAGGAACTCCAGCGCCCGGTCCAGCTTGCCGCGGCCTTCCAGGTCGCTCATCAGCCGCTTGTACTCGGCGATGCGCTCGCGGGCGCGGCGCTCAGCCAGGGACAGCGCCTGGGTCTGCTTGTAGTTGTTGCCCAGCACCAGGTCGGACACCTGGTCGGTCATTTCCGCCAACAGCTTGTTGCGCTGCTTGCTGGTCATGTCGCCAGCAGTCACCACCTCGTTGAGCAGGATCTTGATGTTCACCTCGTGGTCGGAGCAGTCCACACCACCGGCGTTATCGATGAAGTCGGTGTTGCAGGCGCCGCCGTTCAGACCGAATTCGACCCGCGCCAGCTGCGTCATGCCGAGGTTGCCGCCCTCGCCCACCACCTTCACCCGCAGGTCGCGGCCGTCTACGCGCAGGCCGTCGTTGGCCTTGTCGCCGACGTCAGCGTGGGTTTCATCACTGGACTTCACATAGGTGCCGATGCCGCCGTTCCACAGCAGGTCCACCGGTGCCTTGAGCAGCGCGTGGATCAGCTCGGTGGGGGTCAGGCGCTCGGCATCGATGTCGAAGCGCGCACGCACTTCCGGGGTCAGGGTGATGCTCTTCGCGCTACGCAGGAAGATGCCGCCGCCGGCGGAGATCAGCGAGGCGTCGTAGTCCGCCCAGCTGGAGCGCGGCAGGTTGAACAGGCGCTGGCGCTCGGCGAAGCTCGCCGCCGGGTCGGGATTCGGGTCGAGGAAGATGTGCATGTGGTTGAAGGCCGCGACCATCTGCAGCTTGTCCGACATCAGCAGGCCGTTGCCGAACACGTCGCCGGCCATGTCGCCAATGCCGATGACGGTGACGCTGTCCTTCTGCACGTCGATGCCGCGCTCGCGGAAGTGACGCTGCACCGAGACCCAGCCGCCACGGGCGGTGATGCCCATGCCCTTGTGGTCGTAGCCGGCGGAACCGCCGGAGGCGAAGGCGTCGCCCAGCCAGAAGTCGTATTCGGCGGAAATGCCGTTGGCGATGTCGGAGAAGGTTGCGGTGCCCTTGTCGGCCGCCACCACCAGATAGGGGTCGTCGGCATCGTGGCGCACCACGTTGGCCGGCGGCACGACCTTGCCTTCCTTGAGGTTGTCGGTCACGTCCAGCAGGCCGGAGATGAAGATCCGGTAGCAGGCGATGGCCTCGGCCTGGATTTCATCGCGAGTGCCGCCCACCGGCAGGCGACGCGGGATGAAGCCGCCTTTGGCACCCGTGGGCACGATCACCGCGTTCTTCACCTGCTGCGCCTTCACCAGGCCCAGCACTTCGGTGCGGAAGTCCTCCTCGCGGTCGGACCAACGCAGACCGCCACGGGCCACGTCGCCGAAGCGCAGGTGCACGCCTTCCACCCGCGGGCAGTAGACGAAGATTTCGAATTTGGGCGTCGGTCGCGGAATCTCCGGAATCGCCTTGGGATTGAACTTGAAGCTGAAGTAGCCCTTGTTCTGCCCGGCCGCGTCCGGCTGGTAGAAGTTGGTGCGCAGGGTCGCCTTGATCAGGTCGAGGTAGCGCCGCAGGATGCGGTCTTCGTTGAGTACCTGGACATTGTCCAGTGCCGCGAGGATGGCCTGTTCCAGCTTCTGCTGCTTGTCGTCCAGGTCCTCGGCGGTGAGCTTGCGGGCCAGGTAGAAGCGGGTCTTGAACAGACGCACCAGTTCGCGGGCGATATCCACGTGGGCGTTCAGCGCGCTGGCGATGTAGCCCAGGTCGAAGCCCAGGCGAATCTGCTTGAGGTAGCGGGCATAGGCACGCAGCAGCGCCACGTCGCGCCACGGCAGGCCGGCGGTCAGCACCAGGCGGTTGAAGGCGTCGTTCTCGGCATCGCCGTTGACGATGTGGACGAAGGCGTCCTGCAGGGTCTCGTTGAGTTCCTGGATGTTGACGTCCAGGCCTTCGGCGTAGGTGAAGGCGAAGTCGTGGATCCAGTACTCGCGGCCATTGCTGTGGCGCAGGCGATAGGGGAACTCGCCGAGCACGCGCAGGCCGAGGTTCTCCAGGATCGGCAGGACGTCCGACAGCGCCAGCGGCGAATCGGCGTGGTACAGCTTACAGTGCAGCTGCTGCTCACCCTGGGCCAGCGGCTGGTAGAAGCTCATCACCAGCGGACGCTTGTCCGACAGGCTGGACAGGTGCTGCAGGTCCACCACCGCGAAGTGCGGGGCGAAGCGCTCGCGGTAGCCAGCCGGGAAGCCTTTCGGGAAGTCTTCCAGCAGGTTGTTGCCCTGCCCTTCGCCGAAGTTTTCCAGCACCAGCGCGGCGTAGTCGTCCTGCCAGGAGCGGCAGGCCTGGATGGCTTCCTGCTCCAGCTGCGCGGCGTCGACGTCGATGCGGTTCTTCGGGTCGACGCGCAGGATGAACTGCACGCGGGCCAGGGTGGACTCGGAGAAGAAGGTCCAGAACTCGCAGTCGCTGGCCTTCAGGCGGTCACGCAGGACCTGCTCGATCTTGATCCGCGTCTCGGTGGAATAGATGTCGCGCGGCACGTAGGCCAGGCAGTAGGCGAAGCGGCCATAAGGGTCCTTGCGCAGGAACAGGCGGATCTTGTTGCGTTCCTGGATCTGCACGATGGACATGGCGGTGGCAAACAGTTCGTCCACCGAGGTCTGGAACAGGTCGTCGCGCGGCAGCACTTCCAGCACCTGCGCCAATTCCTTGCCCAGGTGGGCATTGGCGTCGAAACCGGAGCGACGCTCGACTTCGAGCACCTTGCCGCGGATCGACGGGATCTGGGTCACGCTGTCGTTGTAGACCGAGGAGGTGAACAGGCCCATGAAGCGGAACTCGCGCAGCACCTTGCCCTTGGCGTCGATATCGCGGATCGATACGTAATCCGGGTAGGCCGGGCGATGCACGCGGCTGGGGTGCGAGGCCTTGGCGAAGGACAGCAGCAGCGGCTCGCGCAGGTAGGCCACCGCGTAGTCCTCGATGTGCAGTTCCTGCTGGCTGAGGCCGGTGCGCAACAGCTTGGCTACGCCGAGGAAGGACTTCTCGTCGTAGACCATGCGACCGCCATCGGTCTCGTCGGCGACGGTGAATTCCTCGTAACCGAGGAAGGTGAAGTGGTTGTCCAGCAGCCACTCGAGGAAAGCGCGCACCTCCGCGGTCTCTTCCGCGCGCGCCTTGGACTTGGACTTGCCCAGCCAGGCCAGCAGGTCTTCGGCCTTGGCGCGCATGTCCGGGAAGTCGGCCACCGCCAGGCGAACCTCGCCGAGCACTTCGAGCAGGGATTTCTCCAGGGTCCGCAGTTCACCGATGTGGGAGCAGCGGTCGATCTCCAGGTACATCAGCGATTCCTGATGCACATCCTTGCCATGGGTGCCCTTGGGCAGGATCTCCAGCAACTCGCCCTTGCCGTTGCGGCGCACGCTCAGCACGTTGGTCTGCAGGGTGTGGATGCTGTAGCCACGGCGGTTCAGTTCCATGCGTACCGAATCGACCAGGAACGGCTGGTCCGGATGCAGCACCTGCACGGCGGTGTGGGTGGACTGCCAACCGTGCTTCTCGTAATCGGGGTTGTACACCTGCACCTCGGGCTGGGCCGGGTCGAACCGCTCCAGCATGCGCCAGGTCGACAGGGTGCAACCGACCAGGTCGGACAGCCTGCGCTGGGTCAATTCGTCGAGTGCGATGAAACCGAAGAACTGTTCGGCGAACAGGGCCACTTGTGGCATGCCCTTGTCGTCGACGTGCTGCGCCAGGGCCGTCTGCAGTTGTTGCTGGAAGTCGGCTTTGCTGGCTGCGGTGAAGAACGCCATGGTGTTACTCCGCTGGGCTCGAATTATTGGATTGAGCGTAGTTCGCTTGTGCGTCTTGAGGGGATCACAGATGTATCTGGGCAGTGTGACCCTCGATCGACCGTCCCGACCGGGCGGTCATCGATTCGCCGAGCTTATCGGTAGTGGGCTACCGCTCGCTTACGGGGCTGCGACATATTCGTTCAACGGCTTGCTCCGGGCGGCCCCCGAAACGCCCATTGGGCAATCACCGAAGTATTTGTATGACCGATCCGGAACGGGCGTATCAAATATCAAAGCGCTATCATGCCCCCTCCCCCGCCTGGAACGGATGCCATGCAACGCCGACCTCCCTTGCGCCGCCCACTGCTGCGCCACCTGGACAACCTGGTGGTCACCTCGCTCGGCGTTGCGCTGGTCGCCCTGGCCTGGCTGTTCCTGCCGCTGGCGGTTCGCCCGCTGCTGCTGGGCGCCCTGCCGGTCTATCTAGGCGTACTGCTGCCGCGCTGCATTGGCCGCCGTGAGCGCCTGCGCCGGGTCGCCGCCGCGCGCCAGCGTTCGATCAAGCAATGGGGTTTCTGCAGCCGCGACCGTAGCGGGCCGTGGATCAACTACATCGACTTCCCGCTGGTGCGTGAGGACGCCACCTTCAAGGGCCGCTTCTTCTATAGCGAGTGGCTGGTGGTGCACGACGGCCGCATCATCATCAACCCCGGCCCGGCCAGCGTGGATCTGGACGCCGGCACCGTGAGCTACGACCTCTCCTGCCAGCGCACCTACGCCTGGGACGGCTGTTCGCCCAAGGTACCCTTCTACTGGATCGCCACCTTCGGCACGCCCGACTGGTGGGACCACCTGGAGCCGGTGCAGTACCTGTGCCGCGGCCAGCAGAAGCAGCGCCTGATGTTCTGGCCGGTAGCCCACCATGCGAGCCTGGTGCATGACGCGCTGTACCAGTTCCTCAACGTCGCCCCGGTGACCAAGGCCGAGGCGGATGAACTCTTTCACCGCATGCTGCTCGAAGCCGGCATGCCGCGCCTGGTCGCCTGGGTCTATCGGTTCGCGGTCATCCATGGCGGCGCCCGCGAGATGCGCCGGGTGCGTAACCCGAACAGCGCGCTGCGCTGCCTGACGCCACTGCCCGGCGACCCGAAGTCGCAGGCTGCGCAACCTCAGGTGAGAACCCCGGCGCTCCCCGAGCAACTGCCGATGCAGTAAAGTATGGGCCCCGACAAAGCCCCACCCTCGTCCAGGAACCCCACGCGATGGAACATCGTGAGTCGCTGCTTGCGCTGCGCCAGTACCTCTCCAGCCAGATCCTAGGCCAGGAAAAGCTCATCGAGCGTCTGCTCATTGCCCTGATCGCCGACGGCCATCTTCTGGTGGAAGGTGCACCGGGCCTGGCCAAGACCAAGGCGATCAAGGACCTGGCCGAAGGCCTGGAAGCCGAATTCCACCGCATCCAGTTCACCCCCGACCTGCTCCCGGCGGACATCACCGGCACCGAGATCTATCGCCCGGAGAACGGCACCTTCGTCTTCCAGCAGGGGCCGATCTTCCACCACCTGGTGCTGGCCGACGAAATAAACCGCGCCCCGGCCAAGGTGCAATCGGCACTGCTCGAAGCCATGGCCGAGCGCCAGGTCAGCGTGGGCCGCAGCACCTACGACCTGCCGCCGCTGTTCCTGGTGATGGCGACGCAGAACCCCATCGAGCAGGAGGGCACCTACCCGCTGCCCGAGGCCCAGCTCGACCGCTTCCTGATGCACGTGAAGATCGGCTACCCCGAGGCTTCCGTGGAACGCCGCATCCTCCAGCAGGCCCGCGGCGAAGCGCTGCACGGCGAGACCAGACCCGAGCGCCAGGTGACCCAGGAATCCATCTTCGCCGCCCGCCAGGAAATCCTCGGCCTGTACATGGCCGACGCGGTGGAGGAGTACCTGGTGCAACTGATCATGGCCACCCGCAACCCGGCCAAGTACGACGCCGAACTGGCCGAATGGCTGTCCTACGGCGCCAGCCCGCGCGGCTCCATCGCCCTCGACCGTTGCGCGCGCGCCCACGCCTGGCTGGCCGGCCGCGATTTCGTCAGCCCCGAAGACATCCAGGCGATGCTGTTCGATGTGCTGCGCCACCGCCTGATCCTGTCCTTCGAGGCCGAAGCCGCCGGGATCGACCAGGACCGCGTGGTCCAGCGCATCCTCGACGTGGTCGCCGTCGCCTGACATGCACAACGTCCTGGCGCCCGGCGTGGCCGTCTCGCTCGGCGAGCTGATCGAGATACGCCATCGCCTGCGCGAAGCCCAGCTGTTCTCCACGCCGTCGCGCCGCAGCCCGCTTATCGGCCTGCACCACTCGCGCCTGCGCGGGCGCGGCGTGGACTTCGACCAGGTGCGCGTCTACCAGGCCGGCGACGACGTGCGCACCATTGACTGGCGCGTCACCGCGCGCACCCAGGAGCCGCACACCAAGCTGTTCCACGAAGAGCGCGAGCGCCCGGTGTTCGTCCTCGTCGAGCAGAGCACCCGGCTGTTCTTCGGCTCGGGGCTGTGCCTCAAATCGGTGCTCGCTGCCCGTGCAGCCGCCTTCATCGGCTGGTCCGCGCTGGCGCACAACGATCGCATCGGCGGGCTGGTGTTCACCGACAGCGAATGCCACGAGATCAAGCCCCGCCGCAGCAAGCAAAGCCTGTTGCAGTTGCTCAACCTGGTCGTGCGCGCCAACCACGGACTGCTCGCCGGTACTGGCGTCAATCATGGCAGCGATGGCTTCAGCATGGCCCTGCGCCGCGCCCGTGAAGTGCTGCGCCCCGGCAGCCTGATCCTGGTGGTATGCGACGAGCGCGCACTGGGCGACCTGGCTGAGCAGCAACTGGCACTGCTGGCGCGCCACACCGACCTGGTGCTGCTGCCGGTGTCCGATCCGCTCGACCACGCCCTGCCGGCGGCCGGGCTGTTAAGGTTCGCCGAAGGACAGGCACAACTGGAGTTGGACACCCATATCGACGAACAGCGCCTGGCCTACCGCGCCCTGGGTGAGGCCCGCTGCGAGCGCTGGACGCGCCTGGCCCAGCGCCTGGGCGTGCCGCTGCTGCCGCTGTCCACCCAGGAGGAACTGGTGGAGCAGTTGCGCAATCTGCTGGAACAGCACCAGCCGGGGTACGCGCCATGAACCCGCTGGACCAGCTGGAACCGCTGATCACACCCGCACCGGTCGCCTGGTGGCCGCCCGCGCCCGGCTGGTGGGTAGTTGCCGCCCTGATTCCGATAGCTCTGTGGGTGCTCTGGCTGACGCGCCAGCACTGGCAGCCACGGCGCAAGCCGAAGGAAGTCGCGGAGGCCCCGCTCGATCCCCTGCGCCAGGCGGCGCTGGAGGAACTCGCGCGGCTGCCGCGCCCCTATGACCGTGCTCCCGCCGGCCCCTGGCTGCAGGCGCTCAACGGCCTGCTCAAGCGCGTCTCGCGGGCGCGCTGGCCGGACAGCCACAGCCATACCCTGAGCGGCCGCGCCTGGCTGGCCTTCCTCGACAACCGCTGCCCCGCCGCCGGCCTGACCCGCTGGATGATCCTGGTCGAAGGCGGCTACCGCGCCGAATGCCAGCTCGACGACAAGGCCATCAACGGCCTCGCCGCCGCCGTGGAAACCTGGGTGCGCAAGCATGTTTGAGTTCGCCTGGCCGTGGGTCTTCCTGCTCGCGCCCCTGCCCTGGGTGATGCGCTTCATCCTGCCGCCCGCGGACAGCGGCGAGGCCGCGCTCAAGGTCAGCTTCCTCCAGGAACTCGAAGGCCTCGCTGGCCGCCGCGCCCGCGCGCGCCTGCCGGCCTGGCGCCAGCAGGCGCCCTTCGCCCTGCTCTGGCTATGCCTGCTGATGGCGGCGGCGCGCCCACAGTGGGTCGGCGATCCACTGCCGATTCCCGCCACCGGCCGCGACCTGTTGCTCGCCGTGGACGTCTCCGGCTCCATGGACTACGCCGACATGCGCTGGGAAGACGACGAGATCAGCCGCCTGGAACTGGTGAAGAAGCTCTTTGGCGGCTTCATCGAGGCACGCCGTGGCGACCGCGTCGGCCTGATCCTCTTCGGCACCCGCGCCTACCTGCAGGCGCCGCTGACCTTCGACCGCGACACCGTGCGCGTCTGGCTCGACGAGGCGATGATCGGCATCGCCGGCAAGGACACCGCGCTGGGCGATGCCATCGGTGTGGCGGTCAAACGCCTGCGTCAGCGCCCAGCACAGAGCCGCGTGCTGGTGCTGATCACCGACGGCGCCAACACCGCCGGCGAGATCGATCCGCAGACCGCAGCCCGCCTCGCCGCCGAGGAACAGGTGAAGATCTACACCATCGGCATCGGCGCCGATCCACAGCAGGGCGGCGTGAAAGGCCTGTTCGGCCTGAACCCCGGCCTGGACCTGGACGAACCGACGCTCAAGGCAATCGCCGAAACCACCGGCGGCGAGTATTTCCGCGCCCGCAACGGTGAGGAGCTGCAACGCATCTCTGACAGCCTCGACGCCCTGGAACCGGTGGAGCAGAAACCCACCCAGGCCCGCCCTGCCCTCGCCCTCTACAGTTGGCCGTTGCTGCTGGCCCTGTTGATCAGTGTGACGCTGGTGGTCCGCGAACTCTGGCCGCCGGAGGACTGGCGCTGGCCGGCTCGCCCCGCCTGGCTGGCACGACTGCGCCGGGAGCGGCAGCCATGAGCGCGCTCTGGCCCCACCTGCTGCGCCCCTGGTCGCTGCTCCTGCTGCCGCTGCTCGGCTGGCTGCTGTGGAAACTCTGGCACCGCCAGCGCCGCGCCGGCCGCTGGCAATTGCTGCTGCCGGCGGCCTTCCACCCCTGGATGCTGTCCGGCGGTCACGGCCGTCACGAACGGCGCCCGTGGATATTCCTCGGCCTGGCCTGGCTGCTGGCGGTACTCGCGCTGCTCGGCCCGAGCTGGCAGTACCTGGAACAACCGGCGATGGAGCGCAGCGATCCGCTGGTGGTGGTCCTCGAACTGACCCCTGAGATGCTCGCCACCGACCTGCCGCCCAGCCGCCTGGAGCAGGCTCGGCGCAAGGTGCTCGACCTGCTTAGGGCACGCAGCGATGCGCAGACGGCCATCGTCGTCTATGCCGGCAGCGCACACACCCTGGTGCCCCTGTCCAACGACCTGGGCACCGCGCGCAACCTGCTGGACGCGCTCAAGCCGTCGATCATGCCGGCACCGGGCCGCCGCGCCGACCTCGCCATCGAACAGGCGCGCCAGCTGCTGCACCATGGCGCCGAAGGCAAGGGCCATATCCTGCTGATCACCAGCGCCCTGGATGCCCAGGAGCGCCAGGGCATCCGCAAGGCGCTCAAAGGCAAGGGCAAGGACCTGCTGCTGCTCGCCATCGGCACCGCCGGCGGCGCGCCGATCGCCCAGGAAGACGGCACCTTCCTCAAGGACGAGCAAGGCAACATTCTGGTGCCACGGCTGGACGAGAACGCCCTGCGCCAGTTCGCCAGCGACCTCGATGGGCGCTTCCAGCGCCTGCGCCCGGGCAACGCCGACCTGCGCGCCCTGGGCCTGCTGAACAACTCCCAGGGCCTGCAGGTCAGCGAGGAAGACGCCCTCCTGCGCCTGCAACGCTGGGCCGACCAGGGCTACTGGCTGCTCCTGCCCCTGCTGTTGCTCGCCGCCTGCGCCGGTCGCCGGGGCTGGCTGTTCAGCCTGCCGCTGCTCCTGCCCTTGCTGTGGTCGCCGCCGCAGAACGCCAACGCCTTCGAGCTGGCCGACCTCTGGCTGACCCCTGATCAGCAGGGCCAGCGCCTGCTCGATGCCCAAAAGCCAGCCGACGCCGCCGAGCACTTCGAGGACTTCCGCTGGCGGGGCCTGGCCCTCTATGAAGCCGGCGACTACGCCGATGCCGCGCAGGCCTTCGCCCTGGGCGACAGCGCCGCCGACCACTACAACCGTGGCAACGCCCTGGCCCGGCAGAACGAACTGGAAGCCGCGATCGACGCCTACGACCAGGCCCTGGAGCGCGCCCCCGACCTGCTCGCCGCACAACGCAACAAGGCACTGCTGGAAGACCTGCTGCGCCAGCGCCAGAAAGCCTCCGGCGAGGAAGAAAGCCAATCATCCCAGCAGCAGAATCCGACCCAGGGCGAGTCCAGCGAACCCCAGCCGGTGCAGCCCAAGGATTCGAAGCCCAAGGAGGAGCAGTCCGAGGAACAGGACTCGCAGCCCACCCCGTCGGCCCAGACACCGGAACAGCGCGATGCCGACAAGCCGGCGGACAGCCAGAGCAACACGCCGCAGGCGACCCACGGTGAAGACGGCGAAACCAACCTGGCGATCACCGGTCCATTGACTGACGAGCGCCGCCAGGCCCTGGAACAATGGTTGCGCCAGATTCCCGACGATCCATCCGAACTGCTGCGCCGCAAGTTCTGGTACCAGCAACAGCAGCAGCGCCAGGAACCCACGCAATGAAAAGGCTGATCTGCCTGACCCTGCTCTGCCTCGCCGCCGTCCGCGCCGAGGCAAGCTTCACCGCCAGCGTCGACCGCACGCGCCTCAATGAAGGTGAAAGCATCGACCTGACGCTGGAGTCCGACGACCCGACCCTGTTCGGCAAGCCGGACCTCAAGCCCCTGGACGAGCAGTTCGTGGTGCTCGGTACCCGCCAGGTCAACCGCCTCACCACCCTGAACGGCAAGACCCAGGCTACCACCCGTTGGATCGTCACCCTGCAGCCGCGTAACGAAGGCACCGTGGTGATTCCGCCGATCAGCCTGGGCGGTAACGCCACCGAGTCGATCAGCCTGCACGTGCTCAAGGCTGAGGAAAGCACCAGCAGCCAGAAGCTCGCCCCGGTGTTCATCGACGCCAGCGTCGACCAGGAGGAGAGCTATGTGCAGGCGCAGGTGATCCTGACCTTGCGCATCTATCACTCGGTGTCGCTGTACGACGACAGCAGCCTCACGCCCCTGCAAATCGCCGATGCGCGCGTTGAACCACTGGGCGAGGCGCGCACCTACGAGAAGGAAATCAACGGCGTGCGCCATGGGGTCATCGAAATTCGCTACGCGATCTTCCCGCAGAAGAGCGGCCCCCTGGAAATCCCTGGCCAGACCTTCAACGCCACCCAGGCCGCCCAGCAGCGCAGCCCCGACGACAACCCCTTCGGCCCGCCGCCGGGCAAGCAGATCCGGGTGATCTCGCCGACCATCCCGCTGCAGATCAAACCCAAGCCCGCCGACTATCCCAAGGACGCCCCCTGGCTGCCGGCCCGCTCGCTGAGCCTGAGCGAAACCTGGAGCCCGCAGCCGGAGCAGGCCCGCGCTGGCGAAGCACTGACCCGCAACATCATGCTACGCGTGGAAGGACTCTCCAGCGCCCAGCTGCCGCCGCTGCCGCAAACGCTGCCGGCCGAGCTGCGCCATTACCCCGACCAGCCGCAGCTGGCCAACCAGGGCACCGAACAGGGCGTGATCGGCAGCCGCGAAGAACGCGAGGCGCTGATCGCCGACCATGCCGGCCAGGTGCAATTGCCCCCTGTCGAAGTGGTCTGGTGGAACACCCGGGACAATCGCGTCGAGCGCACCAGCCTGCCAGGGCGTACTCTGGAGGTCGCCGCCAACCCGCAACTGGAAAACCCGGCCGATACGCCCAGCTCTCCCGCTACGGACGCCCTGCTGCAACCCCAGGCGCGCCTGTGGCCATGGCAGTTGGCCTGCGCCATTCTCGCCTTCACCACGCTGCTGGGCTTCGGCCTGTGGTGGCGTGCGCGCCGGCTGCCCGCGGTGATTCGCGCCGCGGTCGCCGGCCCCAGCGCCCGTACCCTGCTCGACGAACTGCGCCGCGCCTGCCAGGCCAACGATCCACATGCCACCCGCCAGGCGCTGGATGCCTGGGCGCGCCAGCAACCGGAAACCCTGGCGGACATGGCGGCGCGCTTCGTGCCGCTGTCCGATGCCCTGGACAGCCTCAACGGCGCGCTGTACAGCGACAGCGAAGGCGGCCGCAACTGGCAGGGCGAGGACCTCTGGCGCGCCGTCCGCGGCCTGCCGGGCGCCGATCCGGAAGCCGCGCCCACGACCGAGCCGGGTAGCCTGCCGCCGCTCTACCCGCGCTGACGCAGTGGCGGGGCTATGCTTGCTGGCAAGCCCCGCCAAGAGGCGCAGCAATGCCCCGCGTTCGCACTCCGAGACTTCTCCCAGCACTGGTTACCGGCCTGCTGCTGACCCGCGTCCTGCACGCGGCCCCCGCCCTGCCGCCGACGCAACCGCTGCAGGGCCCCGGCGGCTCGGGCTACAGCCACGCCGATGTGCGCCAATGGCACTTCAACGCCGATGGCAACGAGTACTGGGTCTTCACCCCCGCCCGCCCACAGCCGGAAAGCGCCCCGCTGGTGGTGTTCACCCACGGCTGGAGCGTGATGCAGCCGGACCTGTACCGGGCCTGGATCGAACACATCGTCCGGCGCGGCGCGATCCTCATCTATCCGCGCTACCAGGCCAACCTGAAGACACCGGCGGCGGACTTCCTGCCCAATGCCGCCGACTCGGTGCGCCGTGCCATCGGCGACCTGCAGGCGGGCAAGCTCGGGATGAAACCGGAGCTTGCGCATGTGGCCTACGTCGGCCACTCCGCCGGCGGCCTGATCGCCAGCGGGCTTGCCGCCTCCTGGCAGCGCCTGGGTGTGCCGAAACCGAGTGCGCTGATGGCCGTGGAGCCGGGCAGGAGCAGCGGCTCGCGCTGGCGTCAGGTGCCAATGGAGCCGCTCTCGAAGATTCCCGCCGGCACCTTGCTGCTGGCGGTCTGCGGCAATGAGGATGAGGTCGTAGGCTGCGATGACGCACGACGCGTCTACCAGGAAAGCGCCCAGGTCGCCGCGCGGGACAAGGACCTGCTGCTCCTGCACAGCGACCGCCACGGCAGCCCGTCCCTGCTGGCCAACCACTCCGCCCCGACCGCGCCTCGCTTCGACCCGCGCTATCCGCCCAGCGACTCATCCAGCTGGTTGCTCAACCGCGTGCAGGAACGGGTGCGCCAGCGCCTCAAGCAGGGCCAGCCCTCCGCCCATAACGCCCTGGCCACCGATGCAATGGACTGGTACGGCACCTGGAAGCTGTTCGACGCGTTATGCGACGCCGCCTTCTACGGCCAGGACCGCGACTACGCACTGGGCGGCGGTGCGGCGCAATTGTCCATGGGGCGCTGGAGTGACGGAACGCCGGTGAAGGCGATCCAGCGGCTGTCGGCGACGGCTCCCTGAGAGCCCTTCTTCGGTCAGGGTTCGCGAGCAAGAACTAGGCGTCCCCCTCGCTCCTACAGGAGGAACACCGGCGCCCACTTGTAGGAGCGAGCTTGCTCGCGAACAGCCTCACTCAGTGACCACCCGTTTCCATCACCGCCCCCTTGAACACATCGTCCAGCGGCACCTGGTAGCCAATGGCAAGGCGGTTGGTCTCATTGGCCATGGCCACCACCGCCAGCAGCTCGCCGAGCATCGCATCGTCCATCCCCGCCTTGCGCGCCGCGGCGCCGTGGGAGCCGATGCAGTAGTTGCAGTTGTTGGTGACACTGACGGCGACGTAGATCAACTCCTTCACCAGCGGGTCGAGCTGCCCCGGCCCCATCACCTCCTTGAGGCTTTCCCAGGTGCGCTTGAGGGTCTGCGGGTGGTTGGCCAGGGCTTTCCAGAAGTTGTTCACCCAGTCGATCTTGCGGGTCGCCATGATGTCGTCGTAGACGGCGCGGACTTCGGGGCTGGCATCGGCGTATTCGATGAGCTGGAAGGACATGGGCACTCCTGGTTCGTTCGTTTGAATAACAAGGCGGAATAAGAAAAGCAGAATTCGGAATTGGAAGGCGGGACGGGCGCTGGAGAAAGATAAGGCGCGCCAACCCATCCCCGTCAAGGAATCAGACACATGCGCCGCCTACCCGCCCTGCTCTGCTCCGCCGCCCTGCTGCCGCTTCTCGCTCAACAACCCGCCCATGCCGCCCAACCCGGCCTGTGGGACACCTACGCCAGCCTCAAGCAACACACCTGGGTCGACCTCACCCACGCCTTCGACAACGACACCCCGCACTGGAAAGGCTTCGAGCCCATGGGCCGCAAGACGCTCTATACCGTGGACAAGGACGGCTTCCAGGTGGAGCTCTACAGCCATGTCGGCCAATGGGGTACCCACGTCGATCCGCCGGTGCACTTCCACAAGGGTCTGCGCAGCGTCGATCAATTGGAGGTGAAGGAACAGTTCCTGCCACTGGTGGTGTTCGACATCCACCAGCAGGTAGCGAAGAACCCCGACTATGTGCTGACCCTGGCCGACGTGAAGGCCTGGGAAGCCAAGCACGGCCCGGTGCCCGAGGGCGCCTTCGCCGCGCTGCGCACGGACTGGTCCCAGCGCTGGCCGGACCAGGCGAAGATGCAGAACCAGGATGCCAAGGGCGTGGCGCATTACCCGGGCTGGAGCAAGGAGGCGCTGGTGTACCTCTACGAGACGCGCAAGATCACCGCGTCCGGCCACGAGACCACCGACACCGATCCGGGCATCGCCACCAGCAAGGACGACTATTCGCTGGAGTCCTACATCCTGGGCACCAACCACTACCAGATCGAACTGCTCGCCAACCTCGACCAGGTGCCCGAGGCCGGCGCGCTGGCGGTGGTGAGCTTCCCGAAGATCGCCAAGGGCACCGGCTTCCCGGCACGGGTGTTCGCGATCCTGCCGTGACAGCCCTTGTAGGAGCGAGCTTGCTCGCGAACCCATTCCCGTGACGAGGCTGTTCGCGAGCAAGCTCGCTCCTACGAACAGCAAAAAAAACCGCGGCCCTTGGGCCGCGGTTTTCGTTTGTCGCTCGGCTGTCGATCAGTGAACCAGGATCGACGCCTTCTTCTGACGCACCTTCTCCGGGTTGATCAGGAAGCGTGCCAGCGCCGGCAGCAGCCACAGGGCACCGAACATGTTCCACAGGAGCATGAAGGTCAGCATCAGGCCCATGTCGGCCTGGAACTTGATCGCCGAGAAGATCCAGGTGGCGACGCCGATGGCCAGGCACAGACCGGTGAACAGCACCGCTTTACCGGTGGACTTCAGGGTCTCGTAGTAGGCGTCCTGCAAGGACAGGCCCTGGCGCAGGAAGGACTCCAGGCGGGTGTAGATGTAGATGCCGTAGTCCACGCCGATACCCACGCCCAGTGCGATCACCGGCAGGGTCGCCACTTTCACGCCGATGCCGAGCATGGCCATCAGCGCGTTGCCCAGCACCGAGGTGAGGATCAGCGGCAACACGATGCACAGGGTCGCGGCGAAGGAGCGGAAGGTGATCAGGCACATCACCGCCACGCAGATGTACACCAGGATCAGGATGGTCAGTTCGGACTGCTTGATCACCTCGTTGGTGGCCGCCTCGATACCGGCATTACCGGCGGCGAGCTTGAACTTCAGGTCATCCTGATTGTTGGCCTTGGCGAACTCCTGGACCACGCCGACCGCACGGTCGAGGGTCTCGGCCTTGTGATCGTTGAGGAATACCAGCAGGGGCGCCAGCGAGCAGTTGCTGTTGAACAGGCCTTCGGCGCGGCTGATGGAATTGTTCAGCACGTCCTGGTTGCGCGACAGCGACTCCCACTTCAGGTTGCCCTCGTTCATGCCCTTGATCATCTGCTTGGAGACAGTGACCAGGGAAATGGCCGATTGCACGCCCTCGGTGTTTTCCAGGCGCCAGGCGAGCTCGTCGATGGCGGCCATGGTCTTGTGGGTGGAGCAGCCTTCGGCGGCGGACTCCACCATCACCACCAGCACGTCGGAGCTGGTCGAGTAGTTGCGGATGATGAAGTCGTTGTCCAGGTTGTAGCGCGAGTCCGGACGCAGCTCCGGCGCGCCCTGGTCGAGGTCGCCGATCTTCAGGTGATGGCCTTCCCACATGCCGACGGCGAACATCGCCAGGGCGATGACCACGGAAATGGGCGCCACTTTCGGACTGGCGAAGTTGGACAGCGCGCGCCAGAACGGATGGTCGCGTACGGCGTCTTCCTTGCTGCGCTGCACCGCCTTCTTGCTGATGCCGATGTAGGAGATGGCGACCGGCAGCAGGATCAGGTTGGTGAACACGATCACCGCCACGCCGACGGAGGCGCCGATGGCCAGTTCACGGATCACGCCGATGTCGATCACCAGCAGGGTGATGAAACCGACGGCGTCCGCGAGGATGGCGATCATGCCCGGCAGGAACAGTTGGCGGAAGGTACGGCGAGCGGCCAACAGCGGGGTTTCCGCGTCGCTGGACTGCAGGGCGATACCGTTGATCTTCTGCACGCCGTGGGAAATACCGATGGCGAAGATCAGGAACGGCACCAGCATCGAATACGGGTCCAGCCCGAACCCGATGGAGTGCAGCAGGCCGAGCTGCCAGATCACCGCCACCAGGGTGGTGGAGAGTACGGCGATGGTCGAGCGCACGCATTTGGTGAACCACAGCAGCAGCACCAGGGTGATCACGAAGCAGATGCCGAAGAAACCGACCACCAGCAGCAGGCCGTCGATCAGGTCACCGACCTTCTTGGCGAAGCCGGTGATGTGGATTTTCACGTTCGGGTTCTGCAGCTGGTACTTGTCGCGGATCTTTTCTTCCAGCTCATGGGAGAACTGGCGGTAGTCCAGCTTCAGCAGCTTGCCCTGGTCCTTCGGGTCCGGGTAGACCTCCAGCAGCGGCACGTCGACGATGCTCGACTTGAAGTTGTTGGCCACCAGGCGGCCGATCTGGCCGGACTTGAGCACGTTGTTGCGCAGCAGTTCCAGCGCCTTGGGCGAGCCGTCGTAGGTCTGCGGGATCACTTCGCCACCGGCGAAGCCTTCCTCGGTCACCTCGGTCCAGCGCACGCTCGGGCTCCACAGCGACTTCATGCCGGAGCGGTCGACGCCTGGAATGTAGAAGACCTCGTCATGGATCTTCTGCAGCGTCTCCATGTACTCCTTGGTGAAGATGTCGCCGTTCACCGCTTCCACCGAGATACGCACGGTGTTGCCGAGGTTGGCCAGGTCGTTGCGGTGCTCCAGCATGTTCTGGATGAACGGGTGCTGCAGCGGAATCATCTTCTCGAAGCTGGTGGACGGACGCACCTGCGTCGCCTGGTAGCCCAGGAAAATGGTCACCAGCAGGCAGGCGATGATCACGAACGGCCGGTGGGTGAAGATGATGCGTTCCAGGAAAGTCGCCTTGTCCTGTTGATGCTTGCTGATAGCGTTCATGGAGGCTCCCCGGCTCATTGCTGTTCGGTCAGCTCGGCGCCGGTCGCCGAAGCCAAGTGGATGCCGCCCTGGCCGACCAGCACCAGGTTGCCGTTGCCGGCGCCGCTCACGCCCGCCAGGGACAGGCGATCGGGACGGTTGTAGACCTTGAAGCTCTGGCCGTCGTCCTTGCTTTCCAGGACGCTGCCGCCATGCCCGACCACCACCACGGTGCCGTCCGCCAGCAGCGAACCTTCGGAAAGACCGAACTCCAGCTCACCGCCGTTGGCGGTGGGCAGGTTGACCTGCTGCCAGCTGTCGCCGAAATCGGTGGTGCGGAACAGGTGACCGCGCAGACCGTAAACCAGCGCGGTGCCCGCCTGGCGGGTGCCGATGGCGCCGAACAGCGAACCTTCGTACGGGCCTTCGAGTTTCTCCCAGGTCTGGCCCCAGTCCTTGGAGCGGAAGATGCTGCCGGCCTCGCCGACCACCAGCAGGCCGGAATCCTTCACCGCCGCGATGGAGTTGAGGTGGTACTGGTCCTCGTTGTCCATGCGGTCACTGACGTCTTCCCAGTGCTGGCCACCGTCGGTGGTTTCCAGCAGCGCGCCGTAGGCGCCCACGGCCATGCCGTGGTTGTCGTCCTGGAACCAGATGTCCAGCAGCGGCGCTTCGCGCTTGAGGTCTTCGAACTGGCGGGTCCAGGTAGTGCCGCCATCGGTGGTGACGAGGATCTGCGCGTCGTGGCCGACGGCCCAGCCCTTCTTGTCATTGAGGAAGAACACCGAGGTCAGCAACTGGCGGGTCGGCACCTTGGCCTGGGTCCAGCTCTTGCCGGCATCGTCGGAGTAAAGGATATGCCCGTGATCCCCTACCGCCACCAGGCGCTTACCGGCCTCTGTGACGCCCAGCAGCAGACTGCTGGCGGCCTTGGCCGAAGGGATGGAGCTGGAGTCACTGGCCGCCTCTGTCGCCGCGACGGCGTGCAAGGGAGCGACGGACAGCATCAGCAAGGAAAGTGCGCCGAGCAGGGAAATCGATTTGCGCGACATCGGGAAGGAGCGCGGAGTCTCCGACACGGACTGCTCGCTCGTAGTGCGCCACTGGGGCTCACGCATATGCCTTTACCTCTTTGTTCTTATTGCAGGCGGTATCGAGTGTGGTCGCTATATAGCCAGCGTTTTCCGGGGCTGACAATTAACGGCACGTTATCTTTTGTTAAGCAGCGAACACCTCCCCCAAAAGGATGATTGCACATGGCTATGAACGCTGTAAGGCGCGCCACAGAAGGCTTTCAATGGGGTGTGTGGTAACACTTTGGCTCCGCCACCGGTCGGAGGCCGGCAAGAAAAAGCCCGCCAGAAGGCGGGCTCTTTCAGACGCGGGACGAACTCAGCGAGTGCCGCGGCGACGCAGTGCGGACGGGCTGAAGTAGGAGTCGTCCGGCACGGCCTGGGCGAAGTCGATGGTGGTCGGCTCTTCGTTGTCCAGGTTCTGCACGTGGTAGCGGCGGGCCTGCAGGTCGTGGAAGGTATCCAGGGCGGTCCAGGTGGTGGGCAGTTCGTAGTAGTTCTTCAGGTAGGCCAGCGACACGCGCCACAGCTCGCCACGGCCATCGTACTGGTCGACCTCGGCGGCGCCCCAGCTGTCCTCGTCGAGGAACAGCACGCGCTTGGAATAGATGTGGCGCGCGCCCGGCTTCAGGGTGCCCTCGACGACCCACACGCGGTGCAGCTCGTAGCGGGTGTACTTGGGATTGAGGTGGCTCGGGGTCAACAGGTCCTTGTACTTAACGTCCGGGCTGGAGACCTTGTAGTTGTTGTACGGGATGTACATTTCCTTCTTGCCGATCAGCTTCCAGTCGTAGCGGTCCGGCGAGCCGTTGAACATGTCGGTGTCGTCGGCGGTACGCAGGCCGTCGGCGGCGGCGATCGGGGTGTCGTAGGCCAGGTTCGGCGCACGGCGCACACGGCGCTGGCCGGCGTTGTAGCCCCAGGCCTGGCGCGGCTCCTTCACCTGGTCGAGGGTCTCGTGCACCAGCGCGGCGCCGCCGGCCAGGCGAGCCGGGCTCTTGGTGAAGGACAGGTAGTAGAACAGCAGGTTGTTCAGGTCGGCGAAGCTCTTGCCCTGCACGTAGTACTTGAACAGAGCTTCCTGCTGCGAGGTCACCAGGGAGTAGTCGCCGTTGCGCTGCACCGCGACTTCCGAGGCGCGGCGCACGACGAAGGTGCCGCGGTAGCGGGCAATGTGGTTCCACAGTGCTTCCACGCCATTCTGCGGAATCGGGAACGGAATGCCGCCGAAGGCATCGACGAAGCCGTTGCCGCCCTCGGCCAGCTTGGCGCTGGTTGCGTTCTTGAAGGTGTTGTCATACACCCACTGCGGCGCCGAGCCACTGCGGCGGCTGGGGTACACCGGCATCTGGAAGGTGTCCGGGTAGGTGGCGAACAGCGCCAGGGTGCCTGGGGTCAGGTTGGCCTTGTACTGGTCCAGGTTGGCCTTGGTGATGGTGTACAGCGGCTTGTCCGACGCGAACGGATCAATGTGGTGCTGGCCCGGCTTGTAGCCGGCCGGGGCCTGGGTGATGCCACCGGTCCAGGCCGGGATGGTGCCGGCGGCGTTGCCGGCCTTTTCCGCGCCCAGCGGGGTCAGGGACGATTGCAGCTTGGCCGCGTCCTGCGCGGAAACCGCTGCCAGGGCACTGCCGGCGGACAGGGCAAGGGCCACCGCCGCGCCGATCAGGGTACGCATGTTGCGCATGGTGTTTCTCCGTGAGGTTCACCCGCCGGGCGCTTCAGGCACCCGGCGTATGCTTGTCGTTAGAAGGAGTACTTGACGTTGAAACCGACGTTGTCGCGGTCACGTCCGGCGTTGTTCTGCCCTGCTCCGTAGAACTCGGTGTATTGCAGCTCGGCTTCCAGGGCGTTCAGGTAGGTAGCCTTGACGCCCAGGGTGTAGGCCTTGCGGCCTTCGATGAAGTTGCCGGTCTGGTAGGAGTTGCCTTCGAAGTCGTCCTTGTAGACGGCGTACGGCGAGACGTTCACGCCGGCGAACACGTCGTTCCAGGTACCCGAGAGCAACAGGGTGTAGCCGTAGGCGTTCTTGTTCACCTGATCGTCGCGGTCGTAGCCGGAGACGTAGGCGCCGTTGCCGCGGCCGGAGTAGTAGCGGGTGGTGCCATCGTAGGCGGTGTACTGCAGGTCGCTGCCGCGCAGGTGCTCGGAAGCCAGCTCCGCCACGCCCATCAGCGAGTCGAAGGACAGCTGCGGACCGAAGTTGTAGATGGTGCCCAGCGAGGTGTTGAAGGCCTCGACACGCTCGTAGTTGTGGATCTGGTCGGTGATCGCCACGTCACCGCCGCCGATGTTCACGGTCTTCCCGCTGGCCAGCTGCGGCGCCTGGACGAGCAGGTCGCCGAGCAGGTCGTTGGTGGTGGCGATGCCGATCGGCAGGTTCGGGCGGTAGGCCAGTTCACCGAACACCGAAGCGTCGCCCACCGTGGTGTTGAAGCTGAAGCCGTACATGCGGATGTTCTCGACGTACTCGCGACGGGCGTTGACCTGGTTGGCCACGTCCACCGCCGCCGCACCGTTGACCAGCCCCAGCACCTGCCCGGCCATGGCGTTGCCGCTGCCGGCGGCGGCCATCAGTTGGTCATAGGAGGAGAATCCGCCCAGGCCGGCCAGCTGGTCCATGTCCAGACCGGCGTAGCTGCGGTTCAGGTCGGCGTAGATGGTCGGTTCCTTGGCGTGGTAGTTGACGAAGTAGAAGCCGAACTCGGTGGAGTTCAGTTCTTCGGCAATGTAGTGGAAGGCCACGCCGAACTGGCCGTCGTTCTTGGCATTGATGTCCTTGCCGACGTTGGCGACCTTGAACACGCCGTTGGAGTCCAGGTACTGGGTGCCCTGCAGGCCGCCGACATGGGCCGCCGAGAGCTGCGGATAGAGGCTCTGGAACAGCGGGTTGGCCAGCGCACCAACAGTGGTGTAGGCGGTGTTGCCGCCATCGGCGAACAGGTCGGTTTCGGAGAAGTAGGTGCCGACCGGGTCGAGACGGGTTTCCTTCCAGTTCCACTGGTAGAAGGTGTCCATCGAAAGGTTGTCGGTCAGGCCGATGTTGAAGCTCACCGCCTCCACTGGCATCAGCACTTCCTTGAGCTCGGCGCCTGGCAGGCGGAACTTGGCGGCATCCACCGGGTTGGTGGTGTTGACGCCACCGCGGTAGAAGAGGCCCTCGCCCCAGTTGAAGACCTGGCGGCCCAGGCGACCGGTGACCGGATGCTCGGCCACGTCCCAGTTGCCATAGACATAGGCGTCGAGGATTTCCGCACGGCTGCCGGCGGTATCGCGGGTCTCGCTGGTGAAGTGGTCGTTGTTGGGGTAGCTCTGGCTCGGCTGCGGCGGCTGGTTGTGGTCGTAGTAGTCGTTGCGCTTGTCCATGATCTGGGTGTCATAGAACGCCGAGCCACGCACGAACATGCCGTAGTTCTTGTAGGTCGCTTCCAGGTCGGAAGTGATCTTGTACACCTCGGAAACCAGGCCGGTATCGAAGTTGCGGTTGCCGTCGTTGCCGTTGATGTCGTTGTTGCTCTTGTCCTGCCCCTGCACACGCCACAGGGTGCCGTAGGAGACCGTGGTATCCAGCGAGCCGCTCACCTCGCTGTCGAGGAAGCTGAACTCGACGGCGGCAGCCGGAACCGACATCAGCAGAGGCAGGACACCTGCCAGGGCAAAACCCGCGCGAGCAGGTGCGAAACGCAAGACGCTCTTGCGAACCGGGATTTCCATTAGGACTCACTCCATGGACTGATCATTCTGTAAGGGCGCCGCCACTGCGGGCGGTTCGCCTCGTCAGCCGTTATTCCACGGCCTTGTTGTCGTCGATCTGAAGGAAACTCCCCCAAGGTGCTCGACACGCCCCCCGACCCAATGGCCAGGCAAAGGCTAAGCGGGATCGGCCGGTGCAACGCCGATGCCAATTGCTGTAAACGCGCTGAATCTACTTACAAAATTTAAAGATATGGCCCGCTACTTTTTGTGACTGATCATCCACTGATCAACCCCACTGACCGATTGCGCCATCGGCCTCTCGAAATGGCGCGATCCGCCCCTGGAAGGCCCGACGCAGACAGGGCGGCACCCTGGCGCCAATTCACCCCAGCGATAAGGCGACCATCGTTTAATTTCGATAAGTAACAAAAAGGTGTTACCAGCCAATGCTGGTAACACCTTCAGAGAGGCAGGCGGCGCCCCGGACGGAGCGCCGGAGGGAAGATCAGGCGAGACTCTTGCTGACCACCTCGAAGACATCGCTGGACAGCTCGCCGGACGCCAGGATGCGTTCCAGTTCGGCACGCATCAGCGCCTGCCGCTCGGGCGCGTACTTGCGCCAGCGGGTCAGCGGAGTGAGCAGGCGGGACGCGATCTGCGGGTTCAGCGCATTGAGGGTGATGATCTGGTCGGCGAGGAAGCGATAGCCCGCGCCGTCCGCGCGGTGGAAGTTCACCGCGTTCTGGTTGGCGAAGGCACCGATCAGCGCACGAATCTTGTTCGGGTTCTTCAGGGTGAAGGCCGAATGATTCATCAGCGCCTGCACGCGCTCCAACCCGCCCGGCAGGGTGCAGCCGGCCTGGACGCTGAACCACTGGTCCATCACCAGCGGGTCGTCCTGGAAGTAGTCGGCGAACATCGCCAGCGCCTCGGCCTTCTCGCTTTCGAAGGAAGAGTTGACCAGCACGGCCAGCGCGGTCAGGCGCTCGGTCATGTTGTCACAATCCTTGTACTGCTCCTGGCAGGCGGCGAGCACCTCGGCCTTGCCGCTCTGCATGAGGTAGGACAGCGCGATGTTCTGCAGGCTGCGGCGGGCGATGTGGGAAGCCTCGGCCACGTAGGCGGTCTCGCGGGACTGCTTGCGGTTGGCCTGGTAGCGCTCCCACAGCTGCTCGTGCAGCGCCGCGCCGATCTGCTGGCGGGCGAACTCGCGGGCGGCGTGGATGGCGTCGACGTCGGCCACTTCGCTGATCTCGGTGAGGTATGCCTCACTGGGCAGCGAGAGCATCTCGGCGACCATCGCCTGGTCGAGACCGGTATCCAGCAGCAGGGTGCGGAAGGCGGTGATCAGGCGCTGGTCGAGCACCAGTTTCTCGCCGCGCTGGTGCTGGCCGATCAGTTCCTGCAGGACCTGCACGGACAGTTGCTGGCCAGCTTCCCAGCGGTTGAAGCCATCCTCGTCGTGCTGCATGAGGAACATCAGCTGGTCGCGGTCGTAGGGGAAGCTCAGCTTCACTGGCGCGGAGAAACCACGCAGCAGCGACGGCAGCGGCTTCTCGGCCAGGCCGACGAAGGTGAAGGACTGCTCGGCCTGGTCCACGGTCAGCACGCGGTCGCTGCCGTGAGCATGCTCTTCGCCCTGCAGGCGCAGCGACAAGGCGTTGCCCAGCTTGTCGATCAGGCCCATCTGCACCGGAATGACGAAAGGCTGCTTCTCGCTCTGTCCCGGCGTGGCCGGGCAGCTCTGGCGGAAGGTCAGGGTGTAGGTCTGCGCAGCAGCGTCGAAGCTCTCCTCCACCGCCAGGCGCGGGGTGCCGGACTGGCTGTACCAGCGCTTGAACTGGGTGAGGTCCACGCCGTTGGCGTCTTCCATGGCCTTGACGAAGTCGTCGCAGGTCACGGCCTGGCCGTCATGGCGCTCGAAGTACAGGTCGGTGCCCTTGCGGAAGCCTTCGGCGCCCAGCAGGGTGTGGATCATGCGCACCACTTCCGAGCCCTTCTCGTAGACGGTCAGGGTGTAGAAGTTGGAAATCTCGATGAAGGAATCCGGCCGCACCGGGTGCGCCATGGGGCCGGCATCCTCGGCGAACTGGTTGGTGCGCAGGAAGGCCACGTCCTCGACGCGCTTGACGGTGCGCGAGTTCATGTCGGCGGAGAACTCGCTGTCGCGGAACACGGTGAAGCCTTCCTTGAGCGACAGCTGGAACCAGTCGCGGCAGGTCACGCGGTTGCCCGACCAGTTGTGGAAGTATTCGTGGGCGACCACGCCTTCGACGCGCTGGTGCGCGGCGTCGGTGGCGGTCTCGGCCTTGGCCAGCACGCAGCTGGAGTTGAAGATGTTGAGGCCCTTGTTCTCCATGGCGCCCATGTTGAAGTCGTTGACCGCGACGATCATGAAGATGTCCAGGTCGTACTCGCGGCCGTAGACCTTCTCGTCCCAGCGCATCGAGTTCTTCAGGCTGTCCATGGCGTGCTGGACCTTGTCGATGTTCTCCGGCTCGACGTAGATGCGCAGCGTCACGTCGCGCTCGCTCAGGGTGGTGTACTGGTCTTCCACGCACCAGAGGTCACCGGCGACCAAGGCGAACAGGTAGGCCGGCTTCTTGAACGGGTCCTGCCAGGTCGCCCAGTGGCGGCCGCCCTCTTCCGAACCGCTGGCCACCGGGTTGCCGTTGGACAGGAGCACCGGGTACTTGTGCTGCTCGGCCGACAGCGTGGTGGTGAAGCTGCTCATCACGTCCGGACGGTCGAGGTAGTAGGTGATCTTGCGGAAGCCTTCGGCCTCGCACTGGGTGCAGAACATCTTGCCGGACTTGTACAGGCCTTCCAGCGCGGTGTTGCTTTCCGGGTGGATGCGCACGGTGCTGTCGACGGTGAAGGTCTTGGCCGTCGGCTGCAGGGTCAGGTGGTTCTCGTCGAGCTGGTACTGGCCGGCTTCGAGGGTCTGGTCATCCAGCGCGACCGACAGCAGCTCCAGCTGCTGGCCGTCGAGCACCAGCGGCGGCAGGCCGTCGCCACGCTCCGGGTTGCGGCGCATCACCAGCTGGGCGTGGACCAGGGTGTGGTCCTCGTACAGCTCGAAGGTCAGGTTGGTCTCGTCGATCAGGTACTCGGGCGCCTGATAATCCTTGAGGTAGATGACTTTCGGTTGCTCGGTACGCATGGCTTTTGGCCCCTTGGCAGGCGGCAGGCCCGATAGGCCGGCCGGAGGAATCTGGGTACTGACTCTAGCGAGATAGAGCGAAGCAGGCGAGTCGGAACCGCATCTATCCCTAGATGCGGCTCCGGGCCGGAAATTCAATGAGCGTTCGATCAGAACCTGTTTACGATCTCGCGAGCTAGAGCGGTAGTAGGCGAAACGACCAACGGGAGTAACAGCCAAAGGCTGGCCCGAAGGGTAAGCGCCAGCGAATAAAAGAACCCGAAGAGCGGAGTTTACGCGCTGTAAATGAGCATCTGAGGGCGCTTTTCAAAGCCCTACCGCCGACGCGCAGCAGATCGTAAACAGGTTCTCAGGCGCTGATGGCCAGTTGGTACGCGGTGAACTTGCGTACATTGATCACGCCGGTATCGAAGATCAGGTACTGGCCCTTTATACCTTGCAGGGTCCCCTCCACCACCGGCGTCTTCTCCAGGTCGAAGCTGGTGATCTTGGCCGGGTAGGCCACCACCGGGTAGCTGATCTCGATGGGGTCCAGGTCAAGCACCGGCTGGAGCGCCTGCAGGCCAAAGCGCTGCTGCAGACCGAGAATGCCCTCGGCGCAGGTGTCGAACAATTGCTCGCGGATGGCGACCAGGTCCAGCGGCTCGGCCTCGCCCTTGAGCAAGGCACGCCAGTTGGTGCGGTCGGCGACCTGGCTGCGCAGCAGGTCTTCGACGAAGCCGGACTGCTGGCGGGTGGCCACGCGCATGATCGGCAATGCCTGGCGCGCGCCCTGGTCGATCCAGCGGGTCGGCACCTGGCTGGCGCGGGTGATGCCCACCTTCACGCCCGAGGAGTTGGCCAGGTAGACCACGTGGTCGGTCATGCAGAAGCGCTCGCCCCACTCAGGCTCGCGGCATGAGCCGTCTTCGTAGTGGCACTTCTCCGGGCTCATGATGCAGCTGTCGCACTGCGCCAGCTTGGTGAAGCACGGGTAGCAGTAGCCCTGGCTGAAACTCTTCTTGGTCTTGCGTCCGCAGTGGCAGCAGAAGATTTCGCCCAGGTACTCCAGGCGCAGGGTCTTGCCGATCAGCGGGTTTACCGGGACCTCCGCCTCGCCGAGGCGGAAGGCGTATTGCACGGGGCTTTCCAGGCGCGCCGACATCTTGTCCAGGGCGCCGCGTCCAAGCTCTACCATCAGAAAGCGGCCATCAATGCAGGGTATTGGTCGAGAACAGGATGTTCGGGATCGGCTCGGCGTGGGATTCGCATTCCTGCGGGCCCATGTAGCCGGTGCGCTGGTCTTCGGGCAGATTCTTCATCTCCCAGGCGATCACGGCCTGCAGCGACAGTTCCTTCTGCTCCTGGGACAGCTTGCGGCCATCGGGCCACTTGCCGATTTCCACGGCGAGCTTGAGGCTCTCGTAAAGCTCGGGGGTGATGTTCTGGATCATTTCGGCGAAGGACGACATGGGCCGGCTCCTGCTGGAGAAAAACGAAGCCGGCATTCTACCGGGCCGAAGGCTTTGGCGCACGAACAGAGGTCAGGCGGTAGGTGATTGATTCCGTGTAGGAGCGAGCTTGCTCGCGAACGGACTCGCCGGGCACTGTGGAGCCGGGCGGTTCGCGAGCAAGCTCGCTCCTACAGGTTCCGCCCCGGCGAGGAGGCAGCTTCAGTGCCCCGCGCGGCGCGCCAGCAATCCGCCGATCAGGCCGCTCAGGCAGCCCGCCACCAGCCCGCCCACGTGCGCGCCGTTGGCAATGGAGCCGAAGCCGAGCAGGTCGATCACCCCGGACAGGCATACCAGCAGCCAGATCAGCATCATCGCCACCACGCCCTTGGGCAACTGGTAGGCCGGGGTCGGCGCCATGCGCTGGAAGATCCAGCAGTGACCGAGCAGACCGTAGAGCACGCCGGAGAGACCGCCGAACAGACTCGGCCCGCTGACGCCATACTGCACGACGTTGGAAACCAGGCCGAAGCCCAGGCTCAGGCCCAGCAGCATCCCGGCGCCCTGGCGGTACTCGATGCGCCGCCCCAGCTCCCAGTACCACATGCCGTTCATCGCCAGGTGCAGCCAGCCGAAGTGGATCAGCATCGGCGTCCACAGCCGCCACCACTGCCCCGCCGCCAGGGTGTCGGTGAGCGGCAGGAACATCACGCGGTCCTCGCCGACCAGGCGGAAATCCTGGAAGGTCAGCCAGCGCAGGGTTTCCGGGTAGGTACCGAGCAGGGTCACGGCGGCAACGGCGCAGGTTACCAGCAGCACCGCCGCAGTCATCCAGCTCAGTTTCAGCTGTTCCAGGAACCCGGGCCCGCCACGCCGGCGCTCGGCCTGCACACTGAACTGAGGGTCACCCTGGGGATAACGCTCGTACAGCGTGCGCACCTGCTCGGCCAGTTGGGCATTGGGCACCCAGAGCACCTGCTCACCCGATTCCTCGCTGACCCGGAAAGGGACATTGAGGCGCCGCAGCAGGTTGACGAACTCGCCCAGGTCGACCGCCGCCGGCAGCCGTATCGCTTCAACCACACTCACGCATCGCCCTCCGGACGCTTCACGTCCACCCACACGAACTTGCTCCGCTCCAGACGGGTCTCGTCGTCCAGCCGATAGGCCGCAAGCTTGCCGTACATCACCGCGCTGTAGTCCAGGCAGGCCAGGTTGGGCCGGATCGGCGCGGGCGTACCGCGCCGCCAGTAGTGACCGACGAACAGCAACGGCTCGTCGGCACCGTAGGTCAGCAAGCGGGACTTCTGCTCGTCGCTCAGGCGCTCGCTGGCCACTTCGTCAGGCAGCGCATCAGGCTGGAACACGATGTCGCCGTAGGTTTCCGGTGCGCGGTCCTCCTCCCAGAACTTGGTGCGGAAGAACGAACGGGTGAAGCCATCGCTGCCGGTCAGGGTCAGGCCATTGGGCAGGCGCATGTCGGTGCCACGCAGCAGGCGGTCACAGGCCTGCTGGGCGAAACTGCCCGGCTCGGCAGTGGCCTTGAGGAAGGCTTCGTCGATGCGGCCGTCGTGGAACTGCTGGCGCAGCGCGTCGATCACGTCGTGGTCCCAGCAGGCGTGGACCATGCGGAAGCGTCCGGCGTCGAGGAACAGCGGCATGCTCTGGAACCAGCCGAGGAAATCCCGCCAGTCCGCCGGATGGCCTTCGAACTGGTCCAGGGTCTCCTTGATCAGCCGGGCGTGGCGCGGCGTGTGCTCGCGCACGTACTGCCGACCGCTGCCGGGCGCCGCCGGGGTCGACCAGCCAAGGGCGTTGAACTCGTGGTTGCCCATGATGCACAGCGCTTCGCCGGCGGCGACCATGTCGTGCACCCGGTGCAGCGCCTCGCGGATGCGCGGCCCACGGTCGATGATGTCACCCAGGAACAGTGCCTGCCGCCGCGCATGCCGCCAGACACCACCCTGCAGCCGGTAGCCCATGCGCTCCAGCAGGTAATCCAGGGTATTGGCGCAGCCGTGGATGTCGCCGATCAGGTCATAGCCGCGTGAGGGGTCGAGTTCCATCACTCGCTGCTCCCGAGGCGACTGCCCCAGCCCAGCTTGGTCCGGCAGACCTCGTAGTAGTTGTGGTCGATCGGGTGGATCAGGCGCAGCTTCTGCGGCTTCTTGCTCACCGTGACGGTGTCGCCGGGGGCGCAGGTGAAGTGGTTCTGGCCGTCACAGGACACCTGCGGGTAGATCTGCATGTTCGGCGAGACGACGATCTTCAGCTCGCTGTTGCCGTCGACCACGATGGGCCGTCCCGAGAGGGTGTGCGGATACATCGGCACCACGACGATGGCGTCGAGCTTGGGATGCATGATCGGCCCACCGGCGGACAGCGCGTAGGCGGTGGAGCCGGTCGGGGTGGCGACGATCAGGCCGTCGGCCTTCTGGCTGCAGACGAACTGGCCGTCGATGTGCAGCTCGAACTCGATCATCCGCGTGGACTTGCCGGGGTGCAGCACCACGTCGTTCAGCGCATCGCCCTGGCCGATGGACTCGCCATGGCGGCGCACCTGGGCGTCGAGCAGGAAGCGGCTCTCAACGATGTACTGGCCGCCGAGCACTTCGGCGACCTTGGTTTCCAGCTCGTCCGGGCGGATGTCGGTGAGGAAGCCCAGGCTGCCACGGTTGATCCCCAGCACCGGCACCTTGTGCCGCGCCAGGGCGCGCGCCGCGCCGAGCATGCTGCCGTCACCGCCGACCACGATCACCAGGTCGCAGATCTCGCCCATGATTTTCCGTGAGCAGGTCTGCAGGCCGTGGCCGGGCAGCACCTCGGAGATGGTGTCCTCGAGGATCACGTGCAGATGGCGTTCGATGAGGAAGCGCTTCAGCCGACGGATGGTTTCCAGGACCTGGGTGCTGCCCAGGCGGCCGATGATGCCGATGTTGCGAAAGGGTTCCATGGGACTCCGGGCGGCTTTGCGATGCGGGAATGACGGAATTATGGGCGAAACGCCGAAGCAGCGGCAAACCGCAGCGCGAGCTGAGCGGCTAGGCTAGAGGGATGAGCGCTCTGACCCCACTCCTGAACGAACTGCTGACCGAGCTGCGCCAGCCACAAGTCCGCGATCTGGCCTGGACGCTGCTCTCCCCGCCGCTGCTCAATCCGGGCAGCCCAGCCCTGCGCCACCCGCTGACGGCCAGCCGCTGGCTCGCCGAGCCGTCGCGATTGGCCGACTGGCTGCGCGCCCAGGAACACTCGCCCGCACACCTGCTGGAACAGTTGCAGAGCACACCCCACCAGCGCCTCGGCCGCTACTATGAGCGCCTCTGGCAATACGCCCTGGAACAGGCGCCTGACCTGCGCCTGCTGGCCGCCAACCTGCCGGTGCGCGACAACGGCCACACCCTGGGTGAACTGGACCTGCTGCTGGAAGACGACGACGGCCTGCATCACCTGGAACTGGCCATCAAGCTCTACCTCGGCCCCAGCGAGGATGGACCCAACGCCTGGCTCGGTCCCGGCGCCGAAGACCACCTGCTACGCAAGATCGAGCACTTCTACCAGCACCAGTTGCCGCTCTCGGCGACGCTCGAAGGCATGTGCGTGGTTCGCGAGTTCAGCGAGGCCACGCCCTCGGCCGGGCTCTGGCTCGGCGGCTACCTGTTCTACCCCTGGCCAGCGCGCTGCCCGCCGCCCGCGGGCGCCAGCGAGCATCACCTGCACGGCCGCTGGCTGCACCGCCAGGAATGGCCGCGCTATCAGGAGTTACACCCCGAGGGCTGGCAGGTACTGTCGCGAAAACACTGGCTGGCACCGGCGGCGTACGACGCCGATGAGCGCTGGACCGCCGCGCAGTTTGACGACTGGCTGACGGAGCTGCCGGAGGACGGCTTCCCGCAACTGCTGGTCCGCCTGGCGTTCCAGGACGGGCGCTGGCGCGAACAGGAGCGTCTGTTTCTGGTGGGCGACCGTTGGCCGCGGGTGCACGGCGGCTATTCGCGCTGAGCGGCCAGCGCCAGGAGGCGTTCCTGCATGGCCCGCCGCCCCTGCAGGCCCCCCGTATGCACGGCAACTATGCGACTACCACGCGCGACCCGCCCGGCGGCGACCTCATCGTGCAGCGCCAGCAGCAGCTTGCCGGTGTACATCGGCTCCAGCGGCACGCCGCATTCAGCTTCGCTGTCCAGGATGAAACGCGCCAGCGTCGGGTCGATCCGCGCAAAGCCACCCCGGCTGGCGTCGATCAGGCGGTAGCCGCACGCCTCGACTCCCGCCTGCGCCAATAGCGCGGGCACCTGTTCCTCGACGCCATGCCCCGGCGGTACCGCCAACGCCCCCACCAGCGGATGCGCGCCGCTCTCGCCCAGCACCAGACCGGCCAGCGTCGTACCGGTGCCGCAGGCGACCCACAGCTGCTGATAATCCCACCAGCCAATGCCCGCCAACTGCTCGCGAATCATCGCCACCAGCGACACGCAGCCCCGCGCACCGGGCAGACCGCCGCCACCCTCGCCCACCGGCAACAATCCGGGATAGCGCTCGCGCCAGGGCATCCAGAAGTCCGGCTCATGGCGCCGGCGATAGCCGCCGTAACCCAGCCAGTGCAATTGCATACCGAGCTGGCGCAGGTCGGCAATCGTGGGGTTGTCCTGCTCTTCGCCGCGCAGCAGCCCGACGGTGCGGAAACCGAAACGGGCGCCGGCTGCGGCCAGGGCGTGAAGGTGATTGGAATGGGCGCCACCCAGGCTCATTACACCATCGAGACCGAGATCGGCGGCCTGCTTCAGATAAGGCGCGAGCTTGAACCACTTGTTGCCGCAGATGAGGGCGTCGACCTGGTCCAGGCGCAGCAACGCCAGCTCGACGCCGGCGCGCTCCAGCCAGTCCAGGTGAACGGGTTGCAGCGGTGCGACGGGGCGCCAGTCAGGGTACTGCAAAGCGTCCGCTTAAGCCGTGGTCACGCTGCGCAGGCGGCCAGCGGTCTTGTGGCGGGCGCAGCAGTTGCTGTCGCCTTCGACGAAACGTCCGGGTGTCTCCACACGGTCGATCGGCAGGGCACAGCGGTCACCGTTGGACAGCCGCCCCTCGCAGGTCGGCTGCTGGTAATGCGCCAGCCACTGGCGGTACTGGTCTTCGGAGACGAAGCACTTGGCGGCGGCGAAGGCCATCGGGTTTTCCTGATAGCGGGTGACATCCCCAAGCGACAGGGTCAGGTGGCCGGCGCCCGGATGATAGACCACGAAAACCACGCCCTGGCCGGCCAGGCGCTCCAGCATCGAGCTGTCCGCCGCCTTGGTAGACTGCAAAGCCAGCTCCTGGCGCAGGTTCTCGACGCTCTGTTGCAGCAGCTCGGCCTGTAGGGCCTGCTCACGCAGTTGCGCGCTCTCCTGCTGTAGCTGCGTGCTTTCCTGGCGTAACTGCTCGATGTCCCGACGCAGTTGATCGAGTTCCCGGCGTTGCTTTTCGGTCTCCTTGCGCAGCTTCTGGTTTTCCTGCTGAAGCTGCTGGCTCTCCTGCTGCAATCGCTGCCCCAGCTCGTTGCGATAGCCCAGTTCCGCGTCGCGGACGGAAACCTGCTGCTGGTATTGAGTCTCCAGTGCGGCGATACGGGCCTTGGCCTCATCTTCGATCTGCTGGCGCAACTGCTCCATCTCGTCGCGGCCGCTCTCCTCGATCTGCCGCAACTGGGCGGTCAGTTCTTCGCGGCCACGCTGGAATCCGCTGACCTGCCCGTCCAGTTCGCGGCGCAGGTCGGCGTTGATGTCTTCTTCGCGCTTGAGCCCTTCTCGCAGCGCCGAAACCTCGGCCTGCAGCACCTTGACCTGCTCCTGCGCACCGAGCTTCAGGCGGTTGAGCTCCTGCTCGTGCTGCTCGCTGATCTGCGACAGGCGGGTCTCGTGCTGGTCGAGCAGTTCGGCGGTCTTCTGCTGGTGCTCCTGGAGCATCTCCCGCGCGAGCTTCTCGGCGGTTTCCCGGGATTCCTCCTCGGAGGGTGCGTACCACTGGTGCTCAGCCGCCATCTGCAGGCGCTGCGGCTCGACGGATGCCGGCTCCTCTTCGACCAGCACCCCCAGGTTGTTGCGCTTCGCCGCAGCGCGGAGCTGCGCCAGGTGATTGCTGTCACCTTCAAGAACGGGGTCCCACAGGTGCATCTGGTGCCAGGACACCGGGCACTGACTGCGGCAGGCCAGACGAATCGGGCCGGCGCCCAAGTCCGGGCCACGGCCAGCGCGCTCGGCCAGGTTGCGCAGGGGCAGGTTCCAACCGCGATCAGCCTCGCCGTTCTCGTCGAAGTCCAGGTAGAAGAAGACTGCCGTCTTGACCAGCAGGCGCGGGTTGATCAGCACATAGGCCAGGCGTACCTGCTGCTCGGCGAGATCCGGCATCTGCACGACGTTGTCGAGCAGCGCCTCGAATTCGGGGTAGAGCATTTCCTTACAAACGCCACGGTCATTGAAGAAGACCACGGCTTCCACCATCTGAGGCTTCTTCTGCATGCTCATCGATTGACCTCTGGGCCTGTGCGGGAGGAAGTCTGGGAAATGATGCCGTAGGAAAGTGGCACCCTGATGGCAGGAATGCCCTGACATCCGGACCAGTCTAGGGGAAATAATGTCGCAGGCAATGTGACTGGGTTGGCACCCGACCTGCCGGTCAGGTTAACCGGGCGAGCGGCGAGATAAATCTGTGATGCAGTTTGTCATTCCGCAAAAAACACAGGCCCCGGAGGAACTTTCCGGGGCCTGTGTTTAGGGACTTACGGCTCAGAGTTCAGCGGCGAGGCGCGAGCCCTGATTGATAGCGCGCTTGGCATCCAGCTCGGCGGCCACGTCGGCGCCACCGATCAGGTGCACGCGCTGCCCAGCGGCCACCAGGCCGTCATGCAGCTCGCGCAGCGGCTCCTGGCCGGCGCAAACGACCACGGTATCCACCGGCAGCACCTGCGGCTCGCCGCCGGCCACGCTGATGTGCAGGCCATCGTCATCGACCTTGAGATATTCGACGCTGTTAAGCATCTGCACCTGCTTGTTCTTCAGTCCGGTACGGTGAATCCAGCCGGTGGTCTTGCCCAGGCCGTCGCCGACCTTGGACTTCTTGCGCTGCAGCAGGAACACCTGGCGCGCCGCCGCATGCGGATGCGGCTTGATGCCGGCGACACCACCACGAGCCTCCAGGCTCTCGTCGATGCCCCACTCCTTCCAGAAGGCGTGGCGATCTAGGCTGGTGGATTCACCGTCGTGAGTGATGTATTCGGAGACGTCGAAGCCGATGCCGCCGGCGCCGATCACCGCCACACGCTGACCCACCGGCTTGCGCTCGAGGATGGCGTCCAGGTAGCTGATCACCTTGGCGTTCTCGATGCCCGGAATGGCCGGGGTACGCGGGGTGATGCCAGTGGCGAGGATGATCTCGTCGAAGCCGCCCTTGGCCAGGTCGTCCACGCTGACACGGGTGTTCAGGCGCAGTTGCACGCCGGTGGTCTCCACCTTGCGCTTGAAGTAGCGCAGGGTCTCGTAGAACTCTTCCTTGCCCGGCACGCGCTTGGCGACGTTGAACTGGCCGCCGATCTCACCGGCGGCGTCGAACAGGGTCACCTCGTGGCCGCGCTCGGCGGCGACGGTGGCGGCGGACAGACCGGCCGGGCCGGCGCCGACCACGGCGATCTTCTTCACGTGTGTAGTCGGGATGTAGTTCAGCTCAGTCTCGTGGCAGGCACGCGGGTTCACCAGACAGCTGGTCAACTTGCCGCCGAAGGTGTGGTCCAGGCACGCCTGGTTGCAGCCGATGCAGGTGTTGATCTCGTCCGCGCGGCCTTCGGCGGCCTTGTTGACGAAGTCCGGGTCGGCGAGGAACGGGCGGGCCATGGACACCATGTCGGCATCCCCTTCGGCCAGCACCTGTTCGGCCACTTCCGGAGTGTTGATGCGGTTGGTGGTGATCAGCGGGATGCCGATCTCGCCGCGCAGTTTGGCGGTGACCTTGGTGAAGGCCGCGCGCGGCACCTTGGTGGCGATGGTCGGGATGCGTGCTTCGTGCCAGCCGATGCCGGTGTTGATGAGGGTGGCGCCGGCCTTCTCGATGGCCTTGGCCAGCAGGACGATCTCGTCCCAGGTGCTGCCGCCTTCCACCAGGTCGAGCATCGACAGGCGATAGATGATGATGAAGTTTGGGCCCACGGCTTCGCGCACGCGGCGGACGATCTCCACCGGCAGGCGCATGCGGTTTTCGTAGCTGCCGCCCCAGCGGTCGGTGCGCTGGTTGGTGTGCGCGACCAGGAACTGGTTGATGAAGTAGCCTTCCGAACCCATGATCTCGACGCCGTCGTAGCCGGCCACCTGGGCTAGGCTGGAGCAATTGACGAAGTCGGCGATCTGCTTCTCGATGCCCTCTTCATCCAGCTCGCGCGGCTTGAACGGGTTGATCGGCGCCTGGATGGCGCTGGGCGCCACGGACTTGGGGCTGTAGGCGTAACGGCCAGCGTGGAGGATCTGCATGCAGATCTTGCCGCCCGCCTCGTGCACCGCCTGGGTGACGACCTTGTGCTTCTCGGCCTCTTCCGGAGTGCTCAGCTTGGCCGCGCCGGAATACACGCCGCCTTCCTCGTTCGGGCCGATGCCGCCGGTGACCATCAGGCCGACGCCACCACGGGCGCGCTCAGCGAAGTAGGCCGCCATGCGTTCGAAGCCCTGAGGCTTCTCTTCCAGACCGGTGTGCATGGAGCCCATCAGGGTGCGGTTGCGCAGCGTGGTGAAGCCGAGGTCCAGGGGGGCGAGCAGGTGCGGATAAGGGGCGGTCATACGTCCTCCAGCAGTCACGGTGGCGCCGCCCCCTCGGCTCGCGCGTGGAACGGGCGGCACGGGGTGCGGTCGGTATGGGGCAGACTCTAAGGAGCCACCCTGGCCCGCTCAATGATCAAAAGTAACAACTTACTGATCGAAGATGACACAGCGACTTGGCAACGGACGGCCCAACCCCTACCCTGTGCTGCACCTATTGAGTACACGCTCCTCATGCGCAAGCTGATCTTCCTTATCCTGGTGATCCTGTTCGCCGGCTATGCCGGTTGGGCAGAGCGTCGCCCGGTGGGCCACTACCTCTCCGACCTGCGCAGCCAGGTCGCGCTCAACCAGGGTGAACCGTCCGAGCGCGGCAACCTGTTGGGCGTGCAGCCGGAACTCTTCACCCAGGACTACCAGAGCGTCGAGCGCCTGCGCCTGAAATTCCACGCCTACCTGGCCAAGGCTCGCGACGAGGGTCTGATCAACCCACGCACCGTGGTGGTCTTCCCCGAGCACATCGGCACCTGGCTGGTGGCAGCCGGCGAGAAGCCCGAGGTCTACCAGACCGAGCACCTGGCCGAAGCCATGGAGTGGATGGTCGCCAGCAACCCGCTGAAAGTGGCGCGTGGCTGGCTCGGCGCCAAGAGCGAGGACCGCATGGCCGACGCCCTGTTCCGCATGAAGGCGGTGGACATGGCCCACGACTACCAGACGCTGTTCGGCGGCCTGGCCCGGGAGTTCGGCGTCACCATCGTCGCCGGCTCCATCGTCCTGCCCAACCCACGGATCGTCGAAGGGCAGATCCGCACCGGCAACGGCCGTCTCTACAACGTCAGCCAGGTCTTTGGCAGCGACGGCCTGCCGCTGGGCAAGCCGCAACGCAAGCTGTTCCCCATCGACGAAGAGAAACGCTTTACCCGCGGCAGCGACGCCGACGACCTGCAAGTCCTGCAGACTCCCGCCGGACGCCTGGGCGTGCTGATCTGCGCCGACAGCTGGTACCCGGCGGGCTACGCCGCGCTGGCGGCGAACAAGCCGGACTTCATCGCGGTGCCGGCCTTCCTCACCGGCAATGGCAACTGGAGCAAGCCCTGGAAGGGCTACAACGGCGCCGCCACGCCGACCGACGTCAAGTTCAAGCCCGGCGAGCTGACCGAGGGCGAAGCCTGGGAGCGCCTGGCCCTGGCCGGCCGCATCGGCGCAAGCGGCGCCCGTGCCGGCATCACGGTGTTCCTGCGTGGTCACCTCTGGGACCTGGGCAGCGACGGCCGCAGCCTGGTGGTCAGCGGCGACAGCCACACCCTGGCGCCGGACGGTCCGGGCGCCCGCCTGATCAACCTCTGGCTATGAGCCGTCCGACCATGCGTCTTGGCGATTTGTCCGTGGGCTTCGTCCACAGCCTCGCCGACGCACTGGCGGAAAGCGGCGTCGCGCCGCAACCGCTGCTGGAACAATATGGACTGGACGCTGCACGCCTTGGCGAGCCGGGCGCGCGCCTGTCGATCCCCCGCTACATGCGCCTGGGGCATGCCGCCATCCAGCAGAGCGGCGACCCCGCCCTGGGCCTGCGCATGGGCCAGTTGAGCCGCCCGAGCCAGAGCGGCCTGGCCGGCGTCACCGCGGCGCAGGCGCCCAACGTTCGCGCCGCCGCTCGCGCGCTGATCCGCTTCGAGACGTTGTACGCGCACAACTATCGCGGTCACAGCAATTTCATCGAGGACGCCAGCGGCGCCTGGTTGCGCTTCTACTCCATCAGTCCGTACAACGCCTACAATCGCTTCGTGGTGGATTCGGTGCTGGCCGGCTGGGTAAGCATGCTCGGCAGCATCGGCGTGCAGCCGCTGCGCCCGGAGAAGGTCGAGATCGAGTATCCGGCGCCCGCCTGGGCGTCGCGCTTCGAAGAGATGTTCGGCTGTCCGGTGGAGTTCGGCGCGGAACACAACCAGCTACGCCTGGATCAGTCAGCCCTGGCGCGCAGCAACCCGGAGCACTGCCCGAGCACCTGGCGGCAATTGCTGGAAATCTGCGAGAAGGAACTGGAGCAGATGACCCGCACACGCAGCCTGCGCGAGCGCGTCGCCCAGCTGTTGGGGCCGATGCTCAACGGCCGCGAGCCGGACCTGGAGGAAGTCGCCGCGCGCCTGAAGCTGCCGACCTGGACCCTGCGGCGCAAGCTGGCCGAGGAAGGCACGCAGTTCCGCAGCATCCTCAACGACACCCGCCGCGACCTGGCGATGATCTACATCCGCGACACCGACCTCGCCTTCGGCGAAATCGCCTACCTGCTCGGCTTCGCCTCGGCCGAGGCCTTCCAGCGCGCCTTCAAGCGCTGGAGCGGGCAGACGCCTGGGGAATTCCGCCGCGCCCAGCGTCACAGCGCCTGATCACATCTCCGTGGCGTCGTCGGCCGGCTCCGGCAGATCCTGTTCCACAGCGCGCAGTTCCAGCAGTTCTTCCTGATAGTCGTCCATTGGCTTTCTCCTGACCGTTCGATCCGGTTTTAGCAAAGACCACGAGGAAAAAGCTAGACGCGTAAGGTGACCAGACCGTGACAGCTTCTTACAGAGAGATAGCGAGGATTTTTCCGTGCGCAACGAAAAAGCCCTCAGGTATTGCTACCTGAGGGCTTTCGAATATGGCGCAGCGGACGGGACTCGAACCCGCGACCCCCGGCGTGACAGGCCGGTATTCTAACCGACTGAACTACCGCTGCGTGTCGGTTGGACTTGCGTCCGGTACAGCAACCTCCTTGCGCCTGGAGCTGTTCGCTCGACAAGCCGGTTCGGGGTAGGAACCAAGGAGGGGGAAATGGCGCAGCGGACGGGACTCGAACCCGCGACCCCCGGCGTGACAGGCCGGTATTCTAACCGACTGAACTACCGCTGCGCGTAACTTGCGAGAGTGGTGGGTGATGACGGGATCGAACCGCCGACCCTCTGCTTGTAAGGCAGATGCTCTCCCAGCTGAGCTAATCACCCTTCGTCTCGAAGTGGGGCGCATTCTACAGCCGACGAATCCTAAGTCAATGCCCTGATTGAACTTTTTTTCATTTTCCGCGAAAAAAGTTCGGCGTGCGGTTACCAGCCTCGGTGCGGACCCAGGTTCGCGAGCAAGCGCGCTCCTACAGGGCCAAGGACCGCGTGTGCTCTTGTAGGAGCGAGCTAGCTCGCAAACAGCCCACGCTCGGAGCCACAAAAGAAAAGGGCGGCCTCAGGCCGCCCTCCTCTTCCACGCTCGACACTCAGTCGAGGTAGATCATCTTGCACGTCATGCCGCCATCGATCACCAGTTCCTGCCCGGTGACGAATCCGGCCCCCTCGCCGACCAGCCAGGAAACCGCCGCCGCAACGTCTTCCACCGTCCCGACCCGGCCGACCAGGTGCTGGTCATGGTCCAGCTCGGTCAACGGCTCGGCCTCCCGCACGCGCAGGTCGCGGGCATCGATCCAGCCCGGGGAAATCGCGTTGACGCGAATCTCCGGCCCCAGGCTGCTGGCCAGGGCGTGGGTCAGCGACAGCAGACCGCCCTTGCTCGCCGCATAGGCTTCGGAATTCGGCTCGGACTGGTGTGCCCGGGTCGAGGCGATGTTGACGATGCTGCCGTTGTGCGCGCGCAGGTATGGCGCACAGTGCTTGGCGAGCAGCATCGGGCCGGTGAGATTCACCGCCAGGGCGCGGTTCCACTCGTTCAGGCCCAGGCCTTCAAGGGGGGTGTTGTGCGGCCGGGCGATGGCGGCGTTGCTCACCAGCGCATCGAGACGGCCGTACTGGCCGATCACCTCAGCGACCGCTGCCGCCACCTGCACCTCGTTGGCCACGTCCAGCGCCACGAAACCGGCCCGCTCACCCAGTGCCTGGGCCACTTTCGGCCCGCGCTCGCGGTCGATGTCCGCCAGCACCACTTGCCAGCCTTCGGCGATCAGCCAGGCGCTAACGCCCAGGCCGATGCCACGCGCCGCACCCGTTACCAGGGCGACGCGGCCATTGCCGAAGAGTTCCGTCGCGCTCACAGGGCAGCCAGGCCCCGCGCCAGGTCGGCCGTGATGTCAGCGACATCTTCCAGGCCCACGGCAACGCGGATCAGGTTGTCACGGATACCGGCGTTCTCGCGCTCCTGCGGCGACAGGCGACCATGGGAGGTGGTGGCCGGGTGGGCGATGGTGGTCTTGGTGTCACCCAGGTTGGTGGTGATGGAGATCATCCGGGTGGCATCGATGCAGCGCCAGGCCGCAGCCTTGTCGCCCTTCACCTCGAAGCTCACCACCGCACCGAAGCCCTTCTGCTGACGCTTGGCCAGTTCGTGCTGCGGATGGCTGGGCAGACCCGCGTAGTACACGCGCTCCACGCCCGGCTGCTGCTCCAGCCACTCGGCGACCTGCTGGGCCGAAGCGCTGTGGGCCTGCATGCGCACGCGCAGGGTTTCCAGACCCTTGATGAAGATCCAGGCGTTGAATGGGCTCAGGGTCGGGCCGGCGGTACGCAGGAAGCCGACGACGGGCTCCATCTGCGCGCGGCGACCGGCGACCACGCCGCCCATGGTGCGGCCCTGGCCGTCGATGTACTTGGTTGCGGAGTGGATCACCACATCCGCACCCAACTTCAGCGGCTGCTGCAGCGCCGGGGTACAGAAGCAGTTGTCCACCGCCAGCAGCGCGCCCTTGGCGTGGGCGATATCGGCCAGGGCGGCGATGTCCACCAGTTCGGCCAGCGGGTTGGACGGCGATTCGACGAAGAACAGCTTGGTGTTCGGCTTGCAGGCCGCTTCCCAGGCCGCAAGATCGCTCAGCGGCGGGTAGTCCACTTCGATGCCGAAGCGCTTGAAGTACTTCTCGAACAGGCTGATGGTCGAACCGAATACGCTGCGCGAGACCAGCACATGGTCACCGGCGCTGCACAGGCTCATCACCAGGGAAAGAATCGCCGACATGCCGGTGGAGGTGGCCACCGCCTGCTCGGCGCCTTCCAGCGCGGCGATGCGCTCCTCGAAAGTGCGCACCGTGGGATTGGTGTAGCGCGAATAGACGTTGCCCGGCACTTCACCGGCAAAACGCGCGGCCGCATCGGCGGCGCTGCGGAACACGTAGCTGGAAGTAGTGAACAGGCCTTCGCCGTGTTCCGCCTCCGGGGTGCGACGCTGGCCGGCGCGCACCGCGAGGGTGTCGAAGCCGACACCCTCCAGGTCGCTGTCCAGCCGGCCGGCTTCCCATTCCTGAGCCATGCCCTGCTCTCCTTAGTCGTTATAGAGATCGATGATGGCGCTGACGGCGCTGGCCTTGGTCTTGGTCGCGTCGTTGCGCGCCTGCTCGATCTTGTCCAGATAGGCTTCGTCGACGTCACCGGTGACGTATTCACCGTTGAACACGGCGCAGTCGAAGTGTTCGATCTTGATCTTGCCGCCCTCGGTGGATTCGATCAGGTCCTGCAGGTCCTGATAGACCAGCCAGTCGGCGCCGATCAGCTCGCAGACCTCTTCGGTACTGCGGTTGTGGGCGATCAGCTCGTGGGCGCTCGGCATGTCGATGCCATAGACGTTGGGATAGCGCACCGCCGGGGCGGCGGAGCAGAAGTAGACGTTCTTCGCGCCGGCCTCGCGGGCCATCTGGATGATCTGCTTGCAGGTGGTGCCACGGACGATGGAGTCGTCCACCAGCATCACGTTCTTGCCGCGGAATTCCAGCTCGATGGCGTTGAGCTTCTGGCGTACCGACTTCTTGCGCGCGGCCTGGCCGGGCATGATGAAGGTACGGCCGATGTAGCGGTTCTTCACGAAGCCTTCGCGGAACTTCACGCCCAGGCGGTTGGCCAGTTCCAGCGCAGCGGTGCGGCTGGTGTCCGGGATCGGGATGACCACGTCGATGTCGTGGTCCGGGCGCTCGCGCAGGATCTTGTCGGCCAGCTTCTCGCCCATGCGCAGGCGCGCCTTGTAGACCGAGATGCCGTCCATGATGGAGTCCGGACGCGCCAGGTACACGTGCTCGAAGATGCACGGCGCGTACTGCGGGTTGGCCGCGCACTGGCGGGTGAACAGCTTGCCGTCTTCGGTGATGTATACCGCTTCGCCCGGCGCCAGGTCGCGGATCAGGGTGAAGCCGAGGACGTCCAGGGCCACGCTTTCCGAGGCGATCATGTATTCCACGCCGTTCTCGGTGTGGCGCTGGCCGAAGACGATCGGGCGGATCGCATGCGGGTCGCGGAAGCCGACGATGCCGTAGCCGGTGATCATCGCCACCACGGCATAACCGCCGACGCAGCGGGCGTGCACGCCGGCCACGGCGGCGAAGACGTCTTCCTCGGTGGGCTGCAGCTTGTTGCGCACCGCCAGCTCATGGGCGAACACGTTGAGCAGCACTTCCGAGTCGGAGTTGGTGTTCACGTGGCGCAGGTCGGATTCGTAGATTTCCTTGGCCAACTGCTCGACGTTGGTCAGGTTGCCGTTGTGCGCCAGGGTGATGCCGTAGGGCGAATTCACGTAGAACGGCTGCGCCTCGGCGGAGCTGGAGCTGCCCGCGGTGGGGTAGCGCACGTGGCCGATACCGATCTTGCCGACCAGGCGCTGCATATGGCGCTGCTGGAAGACGTCGCGGACCAGGCCGTTGTCCTTGCGCAGGTACAGGCGGTCATCCTGACAGGTGACGATCCCCGCAGCGTCCTGGCCACGATGCTGGAGAACGGTGAGCGCGTCATAGAGCGCCTGATTGACGTTCGACTTGCCCACGATACCGACGATGCCACACATGCGACGCAACCCCTAGTTGGTTTCAGGCTAAAACAATCCGTTACTCGGCAGTATCCACCGGACCTGCCGTTACGGCGACGGCTTCCCGTCGCCTCCACCTGCCCCTCACTGGGCCGGCAGCAAAGTACCCGCTCCGGACGGCGGAGCGATGGTAACGCCGGACATCCAATGCCCGGCAAAAGTCAGAATGGTGTTCTTCGACCAGTCGGCGACGATCAGGAAATGCGGTAGCAGCACAGATTGCTGCCACCATGGGTCCTGCTGCACCGGCGCCAGGCTCAGCAGCCCGACCAGCAGCACCACCAGCAACACGCCACGGGCGCCACCGAAGACCATGCCGAGCACGCGGTCGGTGCCAGACATGCCGGTCACGCGCACCAGCTCGCTGATGAGGAAATTGACGAGTGCGCCCAGCAGCAGCGTAACGACGAAAAGAATGGCGCAGGCAGCAATGACACGCCCGGAGGGCAGCTGGATGTAGGGTGCGAGATGCTCGGCCAGCGCGCCGCCGAACATCCAGGCGACCGCACCGGCTACGATCCAGGTGACCAGCGACAGGGCTTCCTTGACGAAGCCTCGGCTCAAGCTGATCAGGCTGGAAATGACGATGATGCCGATCATCGTCCAATCGACCCAGGTAAATGCCACGTTGCGGCCCAGAAACGGAAAGGCCCCGCATTTTAGCAGAGGCCTTCGATTTAGCGGAGCCCCAGTTTGACATGGGGCTGATTGAGTAAAGCTAACGAACCGGCTCAGCCACGCTCAGGCTGGAAGCGCACCACGAAGCCATTGAGCTTCTGCTGCTTGCCCAACTGGTCGCGCAAGCGATCCGCCTCGGCGCGCTCGACCACCGGACCGACGAATACCCGGTTCATGCCGTCGAAGCTGCGCACGTAGGCGTTGTAGCCCTGGCTGCGCAGTTGCTTCTGCAGTTCGTCGGCGCGAGCGCGGTTGGACAGGCTGGCCAGCTGCACCGACCAGCTGACCGGCAGATTGCTGGCATCCAGACGCTGGGCAGGAGCGGGAGCCGGGGCCGGAGCTGGCGCCTTGGGCGCGGCGCTGGCCTGGGTCTGCTGCGGCTGCGGTGCGGGAGCGGCAGGCTTGGGCGCCGGCGCAGCGGGTACCGGCTGCGCGGGAAGGCTGGCGATCGGCGCGGACGGCGCGGGGGCGGCCTCCGGCTGCGCAGCGGTGTCAGCCTCTTCCGCCTGCGGCTCCGGCACCTCGGTGGGCTGCACCTCGACGCTCGGCATGGCCGGCGGCTTGGGCATTACCGGCGCCTCGACCACGACCTGACGCATCTCGTCCTCGCGGGTAAACAGCATCGGCAGGAAGATGATGGCCAGCGCCAACAACACCAGCGCGCCGACAACCCTCTGCTTGAGCCCCTTATCGAGCAAGGCCATGGATCACTCCCCTTTTCCTTATCGAGCAGCCCTGACGAGCCACTCCAGGGCATCCGCCACGCTGTAGAACGAACCGAACACCAGAATCTCGTCGTCCGCCGAAGCCGCATTGCACTGCGCTTCAAGCGCCGCGGCGATATCCGCGTGACGACTGACGCTCGCGCCACGGGCGCGCAACGCAGTTTCCAGCTCTTCCGCCGGCCGACTGCGACCGGTGGGCAGCGGCGCGACGGCCCAATCCTGCACCAAGCCGAGCACGGGTTCCAGTACGCCGTCCAGATCCTTGTCCGCCAGCAGGCCGAAAACGGCACGGCGCACACCCTTGGGCGGCGCAGAGCGCAGGCGGCCGGCCAGGTACTGCGCGGCATGCGGATTGTGCCCCACATCCAGCAGCAGATGGCGCTCTTCACCGCGCCATTGCACGCTGCGACGATCCAGGCGCCCGATGACCCGGGTGCGCTGCAGGGCGGCAGCCAGTTGCTCGGGCTGCCACGGCAGGTCCAGCAGGGCGTAGACCTGCAAGGCCAGTGCCGCGTTCTCCGTCGGCAGATCGAGTGGCGGCAGGTTATGCAGGGTCAGGACTTCCCCGGCGGCATCGCGACCGCGCCAGTGCCAGTCGCCCTCGCCCAGCGCCAGGTCGAAATCACGACCACGCAGCAGCAACGGCGAACCCAGGTTACGCGCTTGTTCCAGCAACGGCGCTGGCGGCTCCAGGTCGCCGCACACGGCGGGATTGCCGGCGCGGAAGATACCGGCCTTCTCGAAGGCCACGCTTTCGCGGGTATCGCCCAGCCAGTCGGCGTGATCGATACCGATGCTGGTAACCACGGCGACGTCGGAATCGATCAGGTTTACCGCATCCAGGCGGCCACCCAGGCCGACTTCCAGCACCACGGCGTCAAGGCCTGCGCGCTCGAACAGCCAGAAGGCCGCGAGGGTGCCCATTTCGAAGTAGGTCAGGGAGATTTCGCCACGGGCCGCCTCGACGGCGGCGAAGGCTTCGCAGAGCGCTTCATCGCGGGCTTCGACGCCCTCGATGAGCACGCGCTCGTTGTAGCGCAGCAGGTGCGGCGAGCTGTATACGCCGACGCGCAGACCCTGCTCGCCAAGCATGGCGGCAAGGAAGGCGCAGGTGGAACCCTTGCCGTTGGTACCGGTGACGGTCACCACGCGGGGCGCGGGGCGCCCCAGGCCCAGCCGGCCGGCTACCTCACGGGAGCGGTCCAGCCCCATGTCGATCGCGGTGGAGTGGAGTTGTTCGAGGTAGCTGAGCCAGTCGGCAAGGGTACGTTGGGTCATCCTGCGAGCGCGGTACTTGGAGTGTGGGTGAACTTGGCCAGCAGCTTGGCGAGCCGCTCGCGCATTTCGGAACGGTGAACAATCATGTCGATGGCGCCGTGCTCCAGCAGGAACTCGCTGCGCTGGAAGCCTTCGGGCAGCTTCTCGCGCACGGTCTGCTCGATCACACGCGGGCCGGCGAAGCCGATCAGGGCGCGCGGCTCACCGACGATCACGTCGCCGAGCATCGCCAGACTGGCGGAAACGCCGCCGTAAACCGGGTCGGTCAGCACGGAGATGAACGGGATGCCTTCTTCGCGCAGGCGGGCCAGCGCGGCGGAGGTCTTGGCCATCTGCATCAGGGAGATCAGCGCTTCCTGCATGCGCGCACCGCCCGAGGCGGAGAAGCAGATCATCGGGCAACGATGCTCCAGCGCATAGTTGGCGGCACGCACGAAGCGCTCGCCGACGATGGAGCCCATCGAACCGCCCATGAAGGAGAACTCGAAGGCACTGGCCACTACCGGCATGCCCATCAGCTTGCCGCTCATGGAGATCAGCGCGTCCTTCTCGCCGGTGTCTTTCTGCGCGGCGGTCAGGCGGTCCTTGTACTTCTTGCTGTCGCGGAACTTCAGGCGGTCCACCGGTTCCAGCTCGGCACCGAGCTCTTCGCGGCCCTCTTCATCGAGGAAGATGTCCAGGCGGGCACGGGCACCGATGCGCATGTGGTGATCGCACTTCGGGCAGACGTCCAGGGTCTTTTCCAGCTCGGGACGGTACAGCACCGCTTCGCAGGAAGGGCACTTGTGCCACAGGCCTTCCGGAACCGAGCTCTTCTTCGCCTCGGAACGCATGATGGAAGGGATCAGCTTGTCTACCAGCCAGTTGCTCATGCTCTCGTCTCCAGTGCAGGGGCACGGCCTGAAACCATGCGCGTGTCCCTGAGCAAATTCATCGTCGCGGTTCCGGCCTCAAGGCCCCGAACCCCTCGCAAACACAGGCGCCGCCAGAGGCGTCGCCACGAATACACCACTCGATGCGGGTCGCCGGCGATGAACACCAACGATTCCCAGCGCTGCCAGGCAGCGATTGGGTAGTGGACGGCGGCAGTCCGCTCGTCGTCACATGAAGATTCCGCGTCACGCCACCGACCGGCACTGGGCGATGAAGTCGCGGATCTTCTGCGCGTCCTTGATGCCCTTGCTGGCCTCGACGCCGCCACTGACGTCCACCGCATAGGGACGCACCTGGGCGATGGCGTCCGCCACGTTCTCCGGCGTCAGGCCGCCGGCCAGGATCAGGGGGCGCTTCACATCCCTGGGCACCAGCGACCAGTCGAACGCCTGGCCGGTCCCGCCGGGCACGCCTTCCACATAGGTATCGAGGAGGAAACCACTGGCCTGTGGATATTTCGCGATCTGCGCCGTCACGTCGTCGCCCGGCTTGACCCGCAGCGCCTTGAGATAGCGCTTGCGCCAGCCCGAGCAGGCTTCGGGCGTCTCGTCGCCATGGAATTGCAGGATGTCCAGCGGCACTGCATCGAGGATCTCCCCCAACTCGCAACGACTGGCATCGACGAACAGGCCGACCGTGCTGACGAAGGGTGGCAGCGCGGCGACGATCGCCCTCGCCTGCTGGATGCTCACCGCGCGCGGGCTCTTGGCGTAGAACACCAGCCCGATCGCGTCGGCACCCGCCTCGGCGGCGGCCAGGGCATCTTCGACTCGGGTAATACCGCAGATTTTGATGCGAACGGCGGACAAGATGCAGCAACCTTCAGGCAAGTGATCGATCGATGTTAGCAAATGCCCCTGGCATCGTCAGCCAAGGATATCGGGCAAACTTGAAAGGAAATGTGGCCCCAGATAACGCTCGGGCAGTTCGAACTCTTCCGGGTACTCCACGCGCACCAGGTACAGCCCGTACGGGTGCGCAGTGACGCCACCGGCGCGACGGTCGCGCGCCGCCAGCACCTCTCCCGCCCACTCCACCGGGCGTTCGCCGGCACCGATGGTCATCAGCACTCCGGCGAAGTTGCGCACCATGTGGTGCAGGAAGGCGTTGGCGCGGATATCCAGCACGATGAAGCGGCCATGCTCGATCACCTCCAGGTGATGCACGGTCTTCACCGGCGACTTGGCCTGGCACTGCACGGCGCGGAACGAAGTGAAGTCGTGGGTGCCAACCAGCGCCCTGGCCGCTTCGCGCATGCGCGAAACGTCCAGCGGGCGATGGTTCCAGGTGACTTCCTCGGACTGGTGCGCCGGGCGAATCGGGTCGTTGTAGATCACATAGCGGTAGCGCCGCGCCATGGCGGTGAAGCGCGCATGGAAATGCGCCGGCATCACTTTCGCCCAAGTCACGCTGATGTCGGCCGGCAGGTTGGCATTGCTGCCCATGATCCAGGCCTTCAGCGGGCGATCGACAGCCGTATCGAAATGCACGACCTGTCCGCTGGCATGCACGGCGGCATCGGTGCGCCCGGCGCAGATCACCGAGACCGGCCCGTCGGCCACTTTCGACAGGGCTTTTTCCAGCGCCGCCTGCACGGAGGGCACGCCGTCTTCCTGGCGTTGCCAGCCACGATAACGGGCACCTTTGTATTCGACGCCCAGGGCAATCCTGGAAACGCCAGCGGCAGCCACTTCGGCTGCCGCTTGGGGTATTGCTTCACTCATCTATCTGGAGCCTTCCGGCTCAGGCGATGCGCCCGAGCAGTTCACGCGCTTCCTGCTGCTGATTGTCGTTACCCTCGGCGAGCACTTCGTCGAGGATGTCGCGGGCGCCTTCGGTGTCGCCCATGTCGATATAGGCACGCGCCAGGTCGAGTTTGGTAGCGGCTTCATCGGCGCCGGAGAGGAAGTCGAACTCGTCATCCTCCTCCGCACTTTCGCCGGCAGCGTCGAGATCATTCGTCGCGAAGCTCGCTTCCGGCTCCAGCTCCGGCGTCGGCGCCTTGGGCTCCTCGACGTCGCCAGCCAGACGATCCAGTTCCGCACTCACCTCGTCGAGCTGGGCGGAGAAGCTGTCGTCAGCCTTGACCGGTTCGTGCTCCTCGCCAGGCAGGGAGAGATCGAAGTCATCCGGCAGGTCGGCCAGGGACTGCGTCACGCCATGATCCTTGTCGAGGGAGAATTCCTGCTCACTGACACCGGACAGCGACGTGGTGTCATCGTCCAGACCCAACAGGAAGTCCTCTTCCGGGGACGACGGAGCGTCCTTCTCCAGATCGAGGGTAAAGTCTGCCAGGTCATCGGACAGCGATACGTCCGCAGGCTTGGCGGCAGGCTCCGCCCCCAGGTCGAGGTCGAAGGCGAAGTCGTCGTCCGCCTTGGCCGGCTCAGCGGCAGGTGCGTCGAATGCCAGGTCGTCGTCCAGGTCGAAGGTGCTCAGCGACAGGTCGTCGGCCTTGCTCTCGGCCGGCGCCGCAGGCTTGTCGTCTTCCAGCTCGAGATCATCCAGCGCCAGGTCGAAGGCGTCGTCGAGATCCCCCGCCAGAGGAGCCGATTCGGCGGCAGGTTCCGGCTGGGCCGGCGAATCCAGATGCAGGTCATCCAGGCTGAAGCCGCCGAACTCGTCAGCAGCCGCCACGGCGGCGGCGCCCGCCGCACCCACGGCAGCCAGAGCAACCATGCCCGGATAACGAGACTTCAACTGCTCGACCTGGCTGTCGGCGCCGCCCATCTCACGCAGTTCGTTTTCCTGACGGGCGAAGCCTTCACGATCACCGATCTCGGCATACACCTCCATCAGCTTGAGACGCAGGTCGGCGCGCTGCGGCTCGTCGTAGATGGCGCCCTGCAGGAGTTCGGCAGCCTGGTTGAAGCGGCCGTAGGCAATGTAGATATCCGCCTCGCCCAGGGCATCGCTGGTCTGCGCGGCGACACGCTCGGGCGCCGACGCCGCCGGAGCGGCCACTTCGGCAGCCTGCGGGACGTCGAGGGAATCCAGATCGCCATCACCCAGGTCGAAACCACCACCCAGGCCATGCTCGTCCGCCTCAGCCGCGGCATCCAGTTCCTCGCGCTCCTTGGCGGCCCGACGGCGCGAAATCACCATCAACAGCACCAGCAGCGCCAGCACGGCACTACCGCCGATAGCGCCCAGCCAGACCGGGTTGGCCAGGACCTCATCGATGAAGCTCTCCGCGACGGGCTCGACAGGAGCCGGTGCGGGAGCCGGAGCCGGTTTCACCTCAGCCGGCTTGGCGGCCTCGGGGGCCGGAGCCGGCGGTGCAGCCGGAGCAGCAGGCGCTGCCGGAGTCTCCGGAGCGGCCGGCGCACTGGCCTCAGGCGCGACGGGCGCCGCCGGCTCGCTCGGTTGAGCGGGTGCAGCGGACGGAGCGGGCTGGGCCGGAGCGGCAGGTTGATCAGGCACTGCGGGCTGAGGAGCGGGAGCAGTAGGAGCAGCAGCGGACGCATCCGCCGCCGGCGCCTGGGCTGCGCCTTGCGGCGCAGTACCGAGCTGGCTCTGCAGCTTCGCCAACTGGGCATCCTTCAGCTCGATGAGCTTCTGCAGCTTGTCCATCTGGCTTTTCAGGTCGCCCATGCGACTCTGCAGTTCTTCGTTCTCGCGGCGGGTGGTATCCAGGCTTTCCTGGGTAACGGCGAGCTTCTCGGCAATGGCCTTGCCATCCTTGCTGCCCTTGTCGCCACCCTTGGCCTTGCCGTTTTCGCCGGAGACCAGGCGCAGGCTGTCCTTCTCCTCGGCTTGCGAAGGAGCGGCGCCAGCGTTGGCGCGCGGCGTGGCGTCCAACTGACGGGCACCGCCAGTCGGCAGGCTGCGCCCTTCGCGCCAGGCGGTGTATTGCTGAGTGACTTCGGCGGCCGCGTCAGGCTGCGTGCGGGACTTGATCTGCTCCGCATCCGGCAGGCGCAGTACCTGGCCACTCTTCAGGCGGTTGATATTGCCGCCGAGAAAGGCGTCGGGATTGAGGTCCTGGATCGCCAGCATGGTCTGCTGGACTGAAACACTGCTGTTCGGACGCGCACGCGCTGCGATTTCCCACAGGGTGTCATTGCGGCCGGTACGGTATTCGTTGCCATCCAGGCGGCGCGGAGCCGGCGCCGCTGCCGCAGCAGGACGCGGGGACGGCGCAGCGGCCGGACGCGGCGCGACCGGAGCAGGCTGGCGGGAAATCGGTGCCGGAGCGGCCATGGGTGCGCGAGGCGCAGCGGCTGCGGCGGTCTGCGGGGAGTACAGCGGCGGGTCGAGCAGCACGGTGTATTCGCGCAGCAGGCGGCCATTGGGCCAGAGCACCTCGACCAGGAAGTTCAGGTAGGGCTCCTGGACCGGACGATCCGAGGTCACGCGAATGACGCTCTTGCCGTTCGGCTTGATGATCGGGGTGAACTTCAGGCCGGTGAGGAAGTACTGGCGGTCGACGCCCGCCTTGTTGAAGTCTTCCGGCGACGCCAGCTTGGGGATTACCTCGCCCTGGGCAAGATCACGAACTTCGACCAGGTCGATCTCGGCATCCAGCGGCTGGTTCAGGGCTGAACGCAGGTGGATGTCTCCCAACCCCAGTGCATGCGCCATGCCCGTGGTCAATGCCGAAGCAGCCGCGATTGCCTGCACCAGTTTACGAAGCCGGATCATAATTTAATCCCTTGTTTTAATAGCTTTTTCTGGATTAGAACGAAGTCTATTAGGTTGCCGCTGCCCATGATGTCCGCCGTTTTCACGACGGGACCTCTCCCCTGCCAGCGCCAATCCCAGCCAGTATTGCCAAGCTAGAATACTTCTTCAAATATTCGGTAAGTATCTTTTACAGATAGTGTTTTATCAACAATTCGCCCAAGTTCACAGCATTCAGCGCTGCGCCTTTTCGCACATTATCTGACGCAATCCACAAATTCAGTTTGCATGGATTTGTCAGACCAAGACGTAGGCGTCCGACATAAACACTATCCTGCCCCTGTGCATCACCGATGACAGTCGGGTAATCGTCTTCGACCCGTTCGATGCCGGGCGCGTCATCCAGGGCAGCCAGCGCCGCATCCAGCGAAACTGGTGCGGCGGTGGTGATCGACAGCATCAGCGCATCGCCGAAGAACACCGGCGCCATGGCACAGGTGACATCCAGCGCACCTTCCAGCCCCGGGAACAGCGCGGAGAGCTCCGCGGCCATGCGTCGCTCCAGGGCCGAATGCCCCTGCTCATCCACTGCGCCAACCTGGGCCAGCATATTGAAGGCGTACTGCCGGTCAACCAGCTTCGGCTCCAGCGGGCGGGCGTTGAGCAGCTCGGCGGTTTGCCGCGCCAGCTCCTGAACCCCCTCGCGCCCCAGGACCGAGGCGGAAAGGCAGGCGGTGACGCTCAGTTGGCGAACTTCCAGCACGTCTCGCAGCGCGGCGAGCACTTCGGCGACTTCCGCCGCCGGCGCGCAGGGCGCGGCGATCCGCACCGGCAGGCTGGGCTGTTCCAGCGCCTCGCCATTGGCCGCCGGCAAGACAACCAGGGATTGCTCGGCCAGCGCCGCCCCACTGAGGTCAATCACGCTGCAACCGGCTGCCAGCGCCTGCGCGGAGCACTCATGGGCGGCATCGGCGGTAGTGGAGAGGAAGGCCAGGCGGACCTTGGCGAAGTCGAAGTCGGACAGCTTGCCGACACGCAGGTTGCGTCCACGGAACGCCACCGACTTGCCGGCGGATTCGCCCGTGGCCAGCAGATACAGGGTGCCTACGGGAAAGTCCCGCTCTTCCAGCAGCTCGACCAGTGCCTCGCCCACAAGTCCGGTGGCGCCTACTACGGCGATGTCGATGGTTTCAGGCATCCAGTGTCTCGCGATATCAGGGAAGTAAACTGCGCTGCACTTTACTTGCCCCCCAACGGCGAGGCAATCAAGTGCCTCGCCGCCTATCGCGACAGAACGGGTTACGGATGCGCGACGCCGTCCGAGGCTTGAGCGGCAACCACGGCCTCAGGCTGAGCAGGGGCAGAAGCGGCAGCTGGCACTGTGGGCTGGGCAGGCGCCACGTACGCGCCGGCAGGCTTGCCAGCCCGGTCCTGCTCCGCCAGACGAGCGATCAGGCCGGCGATCTGCGCATCCTTCAATTCGACCAGCTTGTTCAGCTTTTCCATCTGGCTCTGCAGGTCGGCGATCCGGCTGCGCATTTCATCGCCCTCGCGGCGAGCACTGTCGAGCCCTTCCTGCAGTACGGCGAGCTGTTCGGTGTCGGCCTTGTCCTTCTGGTTGGCGGCGCGCCCCGATACCAGGCGCAGGTTATCGCGCGCCTCGGCACTGACCGGCGCCGCTCCCGCTTCGGTCCTTTTCGTCGCATCCATCTGCCGGGCCTGCGGCAGCGCAGCCTGGCGACGTGCCTGCCACTCACCGTTCTGCGCCTCGATACGCGCCACGGCCTGCGCATGACTCTGTGCCCGCACCTGCTGTTCATCGGGCAGGCGCAGCACCTGCCCCACTTTCAGCCGATTGGCGTTGCCATCGACGAAGGCATCCGGGTTCAGTTGCTGGATCGCCAGCATGGTCTGCATCACCGACACGCTGGACGAGGGGCGATTGCGCGACGCAATGTCCCACAGGGCATCGTTGCGCTGGATTCGATAGCTGTCCGGCGCTGCCGGTGCTACTGACGGTGCCACTGCCTGCGCCGGCGCAGCCTGGCGAACAGGCGCGGCAGCCGGGCGGGTCGCAATGGCCGCCGGCGGGGTCACCGGCGTGGCGACGTAGCTCGGCGGGTCGAGCAGCAGCGTGAATTCACGCACCAGGCGTCCCTGCGGCCACACCACCTGCATCACGAAGTTGACGTAAGGCTCCTGGATCGGACGCTGCGAGGTCACGTGGATGACGCCACGGCCGTTCTTGCCGATATCCGAACTGAAACGCAGGCCGGTCACCAGTTGGCTGCGGTCGACCCCTAGGCGGTCGAAGTCCTGCTGGGAGGCGAGGCTGACCATCACCTCCTCCGCATTCAGGTCGCCCGCGCCGCGCAGTTCGATGTTCGCCGACAGGGTCTGCCCAAGGACCGCACGCGATGAAATCTCGCCCAGCTCCAGCGCACTGGCGGTGCCTGGCAGGAAGGCCGAGGCGATGGCCGCCGCCAACAAGAAACCGTGAATTCGAGACATCCTCTCCCCCGCAGCAAGTATCCGATTGGCCGGCGCGAAAGGGCGCACCGAAACCTGGGCTGCGAGGATAGCGAGTGGTTCTCCGCTGCTTTTCCGGGTCCGTCACAGAACACCGCGAAATCAAGGGAGAACACTGCCAACATCCCGGACTTCGAACGTTTTTGTGCGCAAGATCACTTGCCGCAGAAAGCACGACGCCGGCACAAGGCCGGCGTCGTGGGTATTACTCAGAAGCGGATCAACGCTCGAGCAGAATGCGCAGCATGCGACGCAGCGGCTCGGCGGCGCCCCAAAGCAGTTGGTCGCCGACGGTGAAGGCGCCCAGGTACTGCGAGCCCATGTTGAGCTTGCGCAGACGACCGACCGGAACGCTCAGGGTGCCGGTGACGGCTGCCGGAGTCAGTTCGCGCATGCTGATGTCGCGCTGATTGGGAACCAGCTTGACCCAGGGGTTGTGCTGGCTGATCAGACCTTCGATGTCGGCCATCGGCACATCCTTGTTCAGCTTGATGGTCAGCGCCTGGCTGTGGCAGCGCATGGCGCCGATGCGCACACAGATGCCATCCACCGGGATCGGGCTCTTGAAACGGCCGAGGATCTTGTTGGTCTCCGCCTGGCCTTTCCACTCTTCGCGGCTCTGGCCGTTGGGCAGTTCCTTGTCGATCCACGGGATCAGGCTGCCGGCCAGCGGGACACCGAAGTTCTCGGTCGGCATGGCGTCGCTGCGGATGGCCTCGGCGACCTTGCGGTCGATGTCGAGGATGGCGCTGGACGGATTGGCCAGGTCATCGGCGACGGAGGCGTTGATGGCGCCCATCTGCTTGATCAGCTCGCGCATGTTCTGCGCGCCGGCGCCGGAGGCCGCCTGGTAGGTCATGGCAGACATCCACTCAACCAGACCGGCTTCGAACAGGCCGCCCAGGGCCATCAGCATCAGGCTGACGGTGCAGTTGCCGCCGATGTAGTTCTTGGTGCCGGCATCCAGCGACTGGTCGATGACCTTGCGGTTTACCGGGTCGAGGACGATGACCGCGTCATCCTGCATGCGCAGGCTGGAGGCGGCGTCGATCCAGTAGCCCTGCCAGCCGGCTTCGCGCAGCTTGGGGAAGACTTCGTTGGTGTAGTCGCCGCCCTGGCAGGTCAGGATGACGTCGAGGGTTTTCAGTTCCTCGATGCTGTAGGCGTCTTTCAGGGGGGCAATGTCCTTGCCAATGGACGGACCTTCGCCACCCACATTGGAGGTGGTGAAGAACACCGGCTCGATCAGGTCGAAGTCCCGCTCTTCCAGCATCCGCTGCATGAGCACCGAACCGACCATGCCACGCCAACCGATCAGACCTACACGCTTCATCGCTACTACACCTTCATATATTTAGAGGGCCGTCGCTCCCGCATTCCAACAAGGGGCCGGGAGCGAGCGAGCCGGAGAGATTACAGATTCCGCAGCGCGGCGACTACCGCATCGCCCATTTCGCGGGTGCCGACCTTCTTGCAGCCTTCGGACCAGATGTCGCCAGTGCGCAGGCCCTGGTCGAGCACCAGGCTCACGGCCTTCTCGATGGCGTCAGCGGCGGCGCCTTCGTTGAAGGTGTAACGCAGCATCATCGAGACCGAGAGGATGGTCGCCAGCGGGTTGGCAATACCCTGCCCGGCGATATCCGGCGCGGAACCGTGGCACGGTTCGTACATGCCCTTGTTGTTCGAATCCAGCGACGCAGAAGGCAGCATGCCGATGGAGCCGGTGAGCATGGAAGCCTCATCCGACAGGATGTCGCCGAACATGTTGTCGGTGACCATCACGTCGAACTGCTTGGGCGCGCGGACCAGTTGCATGGCGGCGTTGTCGACGTACATGTGCGACAGCTCGACGTCCGGGTAGTCCTTGGCGACTTCCTCGACCACCTCGCGCCACAGCTGGCTGGACGCCAGGACGTTGGCCTTGTCCACCGAGCACAGCTTCTTGCCGCGAACGCGGGCCATGTCGAAGCCGACGCGGGCGATGCGGCGGATTTCGCTTTCGCTGTACGGCAGGGTGTCGTACGCCTGGCGCTCGCCGTTTTCCAGCACGCGCTGCTCGCGGGGCGAACCGAAGTAGATGCCACCGGTCAGCTCGCGGACGATGAGGATGTCCAGGCCGGCGACCACTTCCGGCTTCAGGCTGGAAGCGCCAGCCAGTTGCGGATAGAGGATGGCCGGACGCAGGTTGCCGAACAGGCCCAGTTGCGAACGGAGCTTGAGCAGGCCGCGCTCGGGGCGGATGTCACGCTCGATCTTGTCCCACTTCGGGCCGCCCACGGCGCCCAGCAGGATGGCGTCGGACTTGCGCGCGCGCTCCAGGGTCTCGTCGGCCAGCGGCACGCCGTACTTGTCGATGGCGGCGCCGCCCAGGTCGTCGTGGGTCAGTTCGAAGCCCAGCTGGAACTTGTCGCTGGCCAGCTCCAGGACCTTGATCGCCTCGGCCATGATCTCCGGGCCGATACCGTCGCCGGGCAGAACCAGAATCTGTTTGCTCATCTCTTCGCTCTCTTATCTAAAGACGCTTGGCAAATAACGTATCGCCCCGGGAGGCTCGCACCACCCGGAGCGTTCAAGAAATATTCAGCGCTCGGCCCAGAGCACCAGCACGTCGGTGCTGAAGGAGCCCTCGGCGTCGATTTCGAAATACTCGCGCACCTCGTCGCCCACCGAAAGCTGCAGGGCGCGAATGGCCTGGCGCATCACCTCGGGGGTGCGCATGCGCTCGACCCAGGAGGTGAACTCCAGGCGCAGGCGCTGGCGCTTGGCGGCAGTTACCGCAAGACCCGCCTCGCCCACCAGACGCGCCCACTCCGACGGGGAGTAGTCACGCACGTGGCTGGTGTCGCGCAGGACTTCGACAGTCTGCAGATGGGTGTCCAGCAGAGGCAAGCCCGGCGCCGCCACATCGATGAAGCAGGCCACGCCACCCGGCTTGAGCACCCGGCGCACTTCGCGCAGCGCCTGGCCGACATCCCGCCAGTGGTGCGCGGAATAGCGGCTGAAGACGAAATCGAACTCGCCATCCTCGAACGGCAGCTGCTCGGCGGCGCCACGACGGGTGGAGATGTTGCCCAACCCGCGCTCGGCAGCAGCCGAAGCCACTACGTCGAGCATCTGCTGCGACAGGTCGTAGGCCACCACTTCGCCGGCCAGCGGCGCGACGTTGAAGCTCACGTGCCCTGCCCCGCAACCCAGGTCCAGCACACGCGCACCGGTAGTCGCCGACAGTCGCTCGCGCAGCTGGGCAAACTCCTCGCCCTGGGCGTGTACGGCGCTGGTCAGGTAAGCGTTGGCCTGGGCGCCGAACTGGCGCTGGACCACTTGCTCGTGGCGACTCTCGGTCATGGTGCTCTCCTCTCGCGGTGGTGCGACGCCATCAGGCGTCGCGGAACAACCAGGGCTGGCTCTTCTTGTAGCCGGTTTCGAAACTGCGGATGGCGTCGGCGTCCTGCAGGGTCAGGCCGATGTCGTCCAGGCCGTTGAGCAGGCAGTGCTTGCGGAACGCGTCCACTTCGAAGCTGTACTGCTTGCCGTCCGGACGGGTCACGGTCTGCGCGGCGAGGTCGACGGTCAGCTGGTAACCCTCGGTGGCTTCGCACTGGGCGAACAGCTCGTCCATTTCTTCATCTTTCAGGATGATCGGCAGCAGGCCGTTCTTGAAGCTGTTGTTGAAGAAGATGTCGGCGAAGCTCGGCGCGATCACGGCGCGGAAGCCGTACTCGTCCAGGGCCCACGGCGCGTGCTCGCGGGAGGAGCCACAACCGAAGTTCTCGCGGGCCAGCAGCACGCTGGCGCCCTGGTAGCGCGGGAAGTTGAGGACGAAGTCCTGGTTCACCGGACGCTTGGAGTTGTCCTGGTTCGGCTGGCCCACGTCGAGGTAGCGCCACTCGTCGAACAGGTTCGGACCGAAGCCGGTACGCTTGATCGACTTGAGGAACTGCTTGGGGATGATCTGGTCGGTGTCGACGTTGGCGCGGTCGAGCGGCGCGACGAGGCCGGTGTGCTGAGTAAAGGCTTTCATTTATAGGTCTCCTCAGGCCTGCATCAATTCACGTACGTCGATGAAACGACCGGTCACGGCAGCCGCGGCGGCCATCGCCGGGCTCACCAGGTGGGTACGACCACCGGCGCCCTGGCGGCCTTCGAAGTTGCGGTTGGAGGTGGAAGCACAATGCTCGCCGCTCTCCAGGCGGTCCGGGTTCATCGCCAGGCACATGGAGCAGCCCGGTTCACGCCACTCGAAGCCGGCTTCGATGAAGATCTTGTCCAGGCCTTCCTGTTCGGCCTGTGCTTTCACCAGGCCCGAGCCCGGCACGACCAACGCCTGCTTGACGGTGGAAGCGACCTTGCGGCCCTTGGCCACGGCAGCGGCGGCGCGCAGGTCTTCGATGCGCGAGTTGGTGCAGGAGCCGATGAACACGCGGTCCAGCTGGATGTCGGTGATCGCCTGGTTGGCGTTCAGGCCCATGTACTTGAGGGCGCGAACGATGGAGTCGCGCTTGACCGGGTCGGCTTCCACGGCCGGGTCCGGCACGTTCTGGTCGACGGCCAGGACCATCTCCGGGGAGGTGCCCCAGCTGACCTGCGGCTTGATGTCCTCGGCACGCAGCTCGACGATGGTGTCGAAGTGCGCGTCGGCGTCGGAGACCAGGTCGCTCCAGGCTTCCACGGCCTTGTCCCAGTCGCTGCCCTGCGGCGCGAACGGACGGCCCTTCACGTATTCGATGGTCTTCTCGTCGCAGGCCACCATGCCGACGCGGGCGCCCGCTTCGATGGACATGTTGCAGATGGTCATGCGGCCTTCCATGGACAGGTCGCGGATGGCGCTGCCGGCGAATTCCAGGGCATGGCCGTTGCCGCCCGCGGTACCGATCTTGCCGATCACCGCGAGGACGATGTCCTTGGCGGTCACGCCGAAGGGCAGTTTGCCTTCCACGCGAACCTGCATGTTCTTCATCTTCTTGGCGACCAGGCACTGGGTGGCGAGCACGTGCTCCACCTCGGAGGTGCCGATGCCGTGGGCCAGCGCGCCGAAGGCGCCGTGGGTCGAGGTGTGCGAGTCGCCGCAGACCACGGTCATGCCCGGCAGGGTCGCGCCCTGCTCCGGGCCGACCACGTGGACGATGCCCTGGCGGACGTCGTTCATCTTGAATTCGAGGATGCCGAAGTCATCGCAGTTCTCGTCCAGGGTCATCACCTGGATGCGCGACACTTCGTCGGCGATGGCGTCGATACCGCCCTTGCGCTCGGCCTGGGTGGTCGGCACGTTGTGGTCCGGGGTGGCGATGTTCGCATCGATGCGCCACGGCTTGCGACCGGCCAGACGCAGGCCTTCGAAGGCCTGCGGGGAGGTCACTTCGTGCAGGATGTGGCGGTCGATATAGATGAGCGACGAACCATCGTCACGGCGCTTCACCTCGTGCATTTCCCAGAGCTTGTCGTACAGCGTCTTGCCGGCCATCAGAGAATCCTCATCAGCGTCTTTCTATGCCCCTTGGGCTTGTGGGGATGATGCTATGGAAAGGCGCTGAATAACTCAAATTCATATTTTTTATTCAAAGGATTCCCAGGAGGAATACAGGTGCGTTATAAGATTCAGGCGCCGTTTCCAGCCCCTCCGGGAGTCGACATGGACCTGACCAGCCTCAACACCTTCCTCGCCATCGCCGAGTCCGGCAGCTTCTCCGAAGCCGGCGAGCGCCTGCACCTGACCCAGCCTGCGGTGAGCAAACGCATCGCCGCCCTGGAGAGCCAGTTGGGTGTGCGCCTGTTCGACCGCGTCGGCCGTGAAGTGACCCTGACCGAGGCGGGCCGAGCCCTGCTACCGCGGGCCTACCAGATCCTCAATGTACTGGACGACACCCGCCGCGCCCTGACCAACCTCAATGGCGAGGTGAGCGGCCGCTTGGTCCTGGCGACCAGCCACCACATCGGCCTGCATCGCCTGCCACCGCTGCTGCGGGCCTTCACCAAGGCGCACCCGCAGGTGGCGCTGGACATCCAGTTCTGCGATTCGGAAGTGGCCTACGAAGAGATTCTGCATGGCCGCGCCGAACTGGCGGTCATCACCCTCGCCCCGGAAACCGCCGAACCGGTGCGCGCCGTGCCGGTGTGGGACGACCCGCTGGATTTCGTCGCCGCCCCCGAGCACCCGCTGTCGGTGCAGGGCCCGGTATTCCTCGCCGACGTGGCGCGGCACCCGGCGGTGTTCCCCGGCGGCAATACCTTCACCCACCACATCGTGCGGCGCATGTTCGAGGCCGAAGGCCTGACGCCGAACATCGGCATGAGCACCAACTATATGGAGACCATCAAGATGATGGTCTCCATCGGCCTGGCCTGGAGCGTACTGCCGCGCACCATGCTCGACGACAGCGTCGTACGCCTGCCGCTGCAGGACATCCAGCTCAGCCGCCAGTTGGGCTACATCCTGCATACCGAGCGCACCCTGTCCAACGCCGCGCGCGCCTTCATGCGCCTGCTCGACGCCCAGGCGGCCGGGCTTGCGCCGGTCGCGGCCTAACCTCTATTGTTCTGACAGAACAAGAAGAACAAGGGGCCCGAATGCCCGTCCGCATGCCATTTCGCCACCGCTTTGTGAGCGGTCCCGGCCTCTTGTCGGGGAGCGCTGCATGAGCCGAAGCGCCTCCTCGTCCCTGCCCGAATCCGAAAGCCAGGATCAGTTCGCCAAGGCCTTTCATACCGGCCCCGACGCCATGGTCATCACTGACCGGAGCAGCGGGCGCTTCCGCGAGATCAACGCCAGCTTCACCGAGCGCTTCGGCTGGAGCCGCGACGAAGCCATCGGCCAGACCTCCCTGCAATTGGGCATCTGGCGCAGCCTGGATGAACGCCAGCGCATGCTCGACACCATCGACGCCGAGCAGCGCATCGACGGCTTCGAAGTCACCCTGCTTACCCGCGCAGGCGAAGAACGCAGCGCCCGCGTCTACGGTTGCCAGATCGAACTGCAAGGCCAGGCCTGCCTGGTCCTGACCATCCGCGACGTGACTCGCCTGCGCGCCCAGGAACAGGCTCTGCGCGATAGCCAGGAGCGCCTGGACCTGGCGCTGGACTCCGCGCAACTGGGCATCTGGGACTGGCACATCCCCTCCGGGATGATCTACGGCTCCACCCGCGCTGCCGTGCTCCATGAGCTGCCGGCGCAAGACTTCCACGGCCACTTCGGCGAATTCTTCGCCTGCGTCGACGAGGCCGATCGCCGGCGCATGCGCCAAGCCTACGCACGCCTGGCCAAGGGACCGGACAACGACTACCAGTTCACCTACCGCGCGCAGCTGCAATCCGGCGAAGTGCGCTACCTGGAGAGCCGCGCCCGGCTCTACCGGAGCACCGACGGCAAGCCTCTGCGCATGGCCGGCACCCTGCTCGACATCACCGAACAGGTGGTGCGCGAGCGCAACCTGGAAGCTTCCGAGGAAAAGTTCGCCAGCCTGTTCCAGGGCAGCCCCGACCCGATCTGCGTGACGCGGGTGCGCGACGGCGAGCTCATCGAGGTCAATCCGAGCTTCTGCAGCACCTTTGGCTGGCGAGCCGAGGAGGCCATCGGTCGCTCTTCCCACCAGATGTCGTTCTGGGCCGATCACCACCAGCGCGAGAGGTTGTTCGAACAACTGATGCGCGACCACTCGCTGCAGAACATCGAGGTGCAGTTCCTCACCCGCGACGGCCGCCCCATCACCTGCATGGTCGCCAGCCGGCTGATCTGGGTCGACCGCCAGCTGTGCATCCTCTCCACCTTCCGCGACGTCACCCGGCGCCTGCAGGCGGAAGAGGAACTCAAGGCCAGCCAGGAGAAATTCTACAAGGCGTTCCACTCCAGCCCCGACGCCATCACCATCACCGAGCGCGACAGCGGCCGCTACATCGAGGTCAACGAAGGCTTCCATCGCCTGACCGGGTATCGCCCGGACGAGGTGATCGGCCAGACCTCCCTGGGCATCAATATCTGGTCCGATCCCAGCGAACGCCAGAACATGATCGCCGCGCTGAAACGCGATGGTTTCGTGCACCACATGGAGATGCTCGGCCGCCATCGCGACGGCACGGTCAAGACGGTGGACGTCTCGGTGGAGCAGATCGACCTGGGCGGCACCGCCTGCCTGCTGCTGACCGCCCGCGACACCAGCGAACTGCGCGAGGCCGAAGCGCGCATCCAGCACCTGGCCTACCACGACGCCCTGACCGACCTGCCCAACCGCGCCCTGCTGATGGATCGCCTCAAGCAGCAGATCGCCCTGCTGCAGCGCCACAACATGCGCGGCGCACTGCTGTTCCTGGATCTCGACCACTTCAAGCACATCAACGACTCGCTGGGGCATTCGGTGGGCGACGCCATCCTGCAGATGGTCACCGCGCGCCTGGAGGCCAGCGTACGCCAGGAAGACACGGTGGCGCGGCTAGGCGGCGACGAGTTCGTGATCCTGCTCACCGGCATCGATGGCAGCCGCCTGGAAACCGCGCGCCGGGTCCGCCAGCTGGCCGAGAAACTGCGCGACCTGCTGGCCGAACCCATGCTGCTGGACGGCCACCGCCTGCAGATCACCCCGAGCATCGGCATTGCGCTGATCCCCGACGACGGCGCGACGCCCGAGGACCTGCTCAAGCGCGCCGACATCGCCATGTACCGCGCCAAGGACGCCGGCCGCAATACCGTGCAGCTGTTCCACGCCTCCATGCAGAAAGCCGCCAGCGAGCGCCTGCGCCTGGAGAGCGGCCTGCGCATGGCCATCGCCCGCCGCGAGTTCAGCCTGCATTACCAGCCGCAGGTCGACTCCCGCGGCACCCGTATTGTCGGCGCCGAAGCGCTGTTGCGCTGGGAGCACCCCACGCAGGGGCCGCAATCGCCGGCCAGCTTCATCCGCGTGCTGGAAGACAGCGGCCTGATCATCGAAGTGGGCCGCTGGGTCATCGAGGAAGCCTGCCGTACCTGCGCACGTCTGCTCGCCGAAGGACGGATCGACCCCGAGGACTTCTGCCTCAGTGTGAACATCAGCCCCCGGCAGTTCCGCCAGAACGATTTCGTCGAGCGCGTCCTCGACAGCCTGCACAAGGCCAAGCTGCCGGCCAGCCTGCTGAAGCTGGAGATCACCGAGGGGATCGTGATCCAGCAACTGGAAGACACCATCGCCCGCATGCAGCGCCTGCGCCAGGCCGGGGTGCGCTTCGCCATGGACGACTTCGGCACCGGCTACTCGTCGCTCACCTACTTGAAGCGCCTGCCGGTGGACAGCCTGAAGATCGACCAGAGCTTCGTGCGCGACGCGCCGAACGACAGCAACGACGCCGAGATCGTCCGCGCCATCATCGCCATGGGCCACAGCCTGGGCCTGGAACTGATCGCCGAAGGCGTGGAAACCCCGGAGCAGCTCGCCCTGTTGGAAGAACAGGGTTGCCACCTGTACCAGGGCTACCTGTTCAGCCGGCCCGTGCCGCTGGAGGCCTTCATCGGCCAGTTGCCACGCCGGGACACGCAAAAGGCGCCCTGAGGCGCACCGCCCGGTCAGCCGGCCGGGCGCAACTCCGACATCACCACCATCACCTGCGCCTCGTCCGCCTCGCCGTCGTTCAGGTAGAGGTGGCCGACGCTGCTGTCGAAGTAGGCCGTCTCGCGCGGGCCGATGCTCACCGACTCGCCCGTTTCGAACTGGATGCGCACGCGCCCGGAAACCACCAGGGCGAACTCCTGGCCGGGGTGACGGACGAAGTCGTCGAACTCCCCCACCTCACGAGCGAAGATACGCGCATACAGCGGGGTCATGCTGCGCTGCGGGAAGTCGCCAGCGATCGGGTAGTACTCGTAACCGCCGGTATCGTAGCCGGCGGCTTCATCGACACGCGTCTTCACGAAGGTTTTCAGCCCGACCTGGGCGCCGACGGACGGTAGCGGGCGGAACAACTGGGCGATATCCACCTGCAGCGCGCGAGCCGCCGCCGCCAGCTTGTCGTAGCTCACCGCGACCTGCGCCAGCTCCATCTTCGACAACGTGGAAAGCGCCACGCCAGACAGGTCGGAGAGCTGCTTCAGGGTCAGTTTCTGCTGCTTGCGCACCGCCCGCAGGCGCGCGCCGACTTCGTTCCGATCCAGCTGCTGAGGCTTGGGCTGGGCTTGGGCGGTTTCGCTCATGAGGCATCTCGAAAGGGAATGCGGAAAGTTTACCGGGCCTTGCATTTGTCGCAAAAATTCTCATATCTTAGATTTCTCACATAAGAGAAAACCTGCGAAAGGTCCTTGCCGTGAATCCATTCGACATCGTCATCATCGGCGCCGGCATCGCTGGCGCATCCCTCGCCTACCGACTGAGCGAAACCCACCGGGTGCTGGTGCTGGAGCGCGAAGAACAGCCCGGCTACCACTCCACCGGACGCTCCGCCGCCATGTTCATGGAGGCTTACGGCACCCCGCAGATCCAGGCGCTGACTCGCGCCAGCCGGGCCTTCTACGAAAATCCACCGGCCGGGTTCAGCGAGCACCCGATTCTTACCCCACGCGGCTGCCTGTATGTCGGCGGTCCCGAGCAGGTCGAACTGCTCAAGCAGGCCGAAGCCACACCCGGAGTTCGGCGCATCAGCACCGAACAGGCGCTGGAATTCCTCCCGTACCTGCGCGCCGACGCCATCGCCGGGGCGCTGTACGAACCCGATGCCCGTGATCTCGACGTCCACGCGCTGCACCAGGGCTACCTGCGTGGCTTGCGCCAGCGCGATGGCGAACTGCGCTGCAACCGCGAGCTGCTGTCGGCCCGGTACGAAGACGGCCTGTGGACGCTGGAGCTCAGCCAGGGCGACATCGTACAGGCCAGGCAACTGGTAAACGCCGCCGGCGCCTGGGCCGATCACGTGGCCGAGCGTTGCGGCGTCCGCCCGGTCGGCCTGCAGCCCTGCCGCCGCACGGCCTTCACCTTCCCGGCCCCGGAGGGCGTCGACATCAGCCGCTGGCCCACGGTGATCGGTATCGACGAGAGCTTCTACTTCAAGCCCGACGCCGGCCAGCTGCTCGGCTCGCCCGCCAACGCCGACCCGGTACAGGCACAGGACGTGCAGCCCGAAGAGCTGGACATCGCCCTGGGCGTACACCACATCGAAGAGCACACCACCCTGACGATCCGCCGTCCGAACCACAGCTGGGCCGGCCTGCGCTCCTTCGTCGCCGACGGCGACCTGGTGATCGGCCAGGACGAGCAGAACCCGGCGTTCTTCTGGCTGGCCGCCCAGGGCGGTTACGGCATCCAGTCGGCCGATGGCGTGTCGCGCCTGGCCCAATCGCTGCTGCTCGGCCAGCCGCTTCCCGAATCCCTGCGTCAGGAAGGCGTGGATCCCCTGCGCCTGAGCCCGGCGCGCTTGCGTTGAATCCTACCGGAGGCACTCCCATGAGCGATATCCAGCGTTATCCCAGCACCCTGCCCTTCCCTTTCTCCCGCGCGGTCAAGGCCGGCGGCTTCCTGTTCCTGTCCGGGCAGATCCCGATGACTGCGGATGGCCAGGTGGTGAAAGGCGACATCCAGACCCAGACCGAAGCGGTGATGACCCGCATCGGCGAGAGCCTGGAAGCCTGCGGCGCGAACTACTCCCAGGTGGTGAAGGCCACCGTGTGGCTATCGGACATGGCGCATTTCGCCGGCTTCAACGAGGTGTACAAGCGCTACTTCGACCAGGGCCTGCCGGTGCGTTCCTGCGTGGCCTCCGCCCTGGCGCTGGGCGTGGACGTCGAAGTGGAAGTCCAGGCCTACGTCGGCGAAGCGTGATCCTTCCTCCGGTCTCGCCACAGGCGGGGCCGCCCCCATAACAACAATAGGGTTTCGATCATGAAGACCAGTCTCAAACTCGGTGGTGCCTACATAGGCCTGGTGGTCGGCGTCGGTTTCGCCTCGGGCCAGGAAATCCTCCAGTTCTTCGGCAGCTTCGGCATCATGGGCCTGGCTGGCGCCGTGGTGGCACTGGCGCTGTTCGCCTTCCTGCTGATGAACCTCTACCAGATCGGCAGCCGCCTGCAGACCCAGTCGCACAAGGAGGCCATGGAGTTCATCTGCGGCAAGCCGCTGGGCCGCGTCGTCGACCTGATGCTGACCTTCTTCCTGTTCGGCACCATGGTGGTGATGTTCGCCGGGGCCAACTCCTCCTTCGAGCAGCAACTGGGCATCGGCCACAACATCGGCGGCATCGTGCTTGGCGTGCTGACCATCATCACGGTGTGCCTGGGCCTGAAACGGGTGATCACCCTGATGAGCCTGATCACCCCGGTGCTGATGATCATCGTGGCGATCATCGCCATCTACGCCCTGACGCACATCCAGAAGCCGCTGGCCGAACTGGAGCAGATCGCCCTGGCCCTGCCGCACCCGGCGCCCAACTGGCTGCTCAGCGCTTTCCTCTACGTTTCCTACAACGTCGCCGCCACTGCGGCCGCCGTGGTGGTGATGGGCAGCAGCGTGGCCAACCTGCGCAAGGCCGGGCTGGGCGGCGTGATCGGCGGCGCCGGCGTCGGCGTGCTGATCCTGGCCATGGCCCTGGTGATGCTGGTGCAGATCGACGTGATCGGCGACAGCGCCATTCCCACCCTGCTGCTGAGCAACCACATCGCCCCGTGGTTCGGCGACGTGATGCTCGCGCTGTTGCTGGTGAAGCTGTACTGCACCACCAGCGGCTTCGCCTACACCCTGGCCGCGCGCTGCGCCGCCTATGGCGTGCCGTTCCGCGTCGCTACGGTGGCCGCGGTGGTACTCGCCTTCATCGGCAGCCAGGTCGGTTTCGTCAAGCTGGTGGGGATCGTCTACCCGATCATGGGCTACCTGGGCTTCGTCCTGATGGTGGCGATCGTCATCGCCTGGTGGCGCAATCGTTCGGCGCCGCTGCCGGAACGGCAGAACGCCTGACCGACGCAGAAACGAAAACGCCCGTCTCTTGCGAGACGGGCGTTTTGCTATGCGGCTACGGCTCGGTCAGTGCCGAGGCGCGACTCAGCCTTCGATGGCCGGGCGCTGGCCGTTGATGGCGATCCGCTTGGGCTTGGCTTCTTCCGGAACGATGCGCACCAGCTCGATGCTCAGCAGGCCGTTCTTCAGCGACGCGCCCTGGACCTCGATGTGGTCGGCCAGGCGGAAGGACAGCTTGAAGGCACGCTGGGCGATGCCCTGGTGCAGGTAGGTGACGCTCTCGGAAGCCTTCTCGCGCTTGCCGCCGTTGACGGTCAGCACGCCGCGCTCCACCTGCAGCTCCAGGTCTTCCTCCTGCAGGCCGGCGGCAGCGATGACGATGCGGTACTGGTCGTCACCATGCTTCTCGACGTTGTAGGGCGGGTAGGAACTGCCGCTTTCACTGCGCAGGGCGGATTCGAACAGATCGTTGAAGCGGTCGAAACCAATGGACTGGCGGAACAGCGGGGCGAGGGAAAGGACGTTGCTCATGGCGAATCTCCTGAAAATTTCAGCAAGGTATGATCTGGAGCCTGTCTTCAGAACTCCGATGCGGGACCCGTCTTCGGCCTCCCGCAGGGACATAGATAGGGATGGCAAAATCGGTTTCAAGCCCCGCCTCGCAAAAAGGATTCGCCCATGCAACCCGTCATGCTCATCACTGGCGCCAGTCGCGGCATCGGTGCCGCCACTGCCCTCCTCGCCGCCGAACGCGGCTTCGCCGTGGCCCTCAATTACCGCCGCGAGCACGAAGCGGCCCAGACGCTGGTGGAACGGATCACCGCTGCCGGTGGCACCGCGCAGTCCTTCGCCGCCGACGTATCGAGCGAAGCGGACGTGCTGCGCCTGTTCCGCGACGTGGACGAAGCTTTCGGCCGCCTCGATGTGCTGGTGAACAACGCCGGCATCCTGGAGCGCCAGATGCGCCTGGAAGACATGGACGTGGCACGCCTGCAGCGGGTGTTCGCGGTCAACGTCACCGGCACCTTCCTCTGCTGCCGCGAAGCGGTGAAGCGCATGGCGCACAAGCATGGCGGCCAGGGCGGGAGCATCGTCAACGTCTCGTCCATGGCCTCGCGCCTGGGCTCGCCCAACGAGTACATCGACTACGCGGCGGCCAAGGGTGCGGTGGACAGCCTGACCATTGGCCTCGCGAAGGAAGTGGCTGGCGAAGGCATCCGCGTCAACGCGGTGCGGCCGGGGCTGATCAAGACCGAAATCCACGCCAGCGGCGGTGAACCGGGGCGTGTCGAGCGCCTGCAATCGGCGATTCCCCTGGGACGAGGTGGCGAAGCGGAAGAAGTGGCGCGGGCGATCCTGTTCCTGGCCTCGGACGAGTCCAGCTACAGCACGGGCGGATTCATCGACGTCAGCGGCGGACGCTGACTGCTTTTTTGTAGGAGCGAGCTTGCTCGCGAACCGCCCAAACGCCGACTTCAGCCGGGTGATCTGTTCGCGAGCAAGCTCGCTCCTACGAATATCAAGAGTCGGATCAGGCCGCTTCTTCGATTTCGACCTGCATCATCCGGTCGATCACTTCGCAGTCATGCTCGCGTCGCACCTGGGCGAACAGCTCCACCGCTTCAGGATAACTACGGGTGAGCATCCCCAGCCACTGCTTCAGGCGCCCCGGCGCATAACGCGGCGCCAGCTTGCGCCGCGCCTGGCGCCAGAAGTCGTCGAGCAGCATGCGCACTTCCGACCAGGGCATCGGCACCACGTCGCGACCATCGCGCCAGGCAGCGATCTGCCGCGCAAGGTCCGGCCGCGAGACCAACCCACGCCCCAACATGATGTCCGCCACGCCGCTGATGGAGCGGCAGCGGTGGTAATCCTCCAGGGTCCAGACTTCGCCATTGGCGAACACCGGCACCTTCACCGCATCGGCCACCTTGGCCACCCACTCCCAATGCGCCGGCGGCTTGTAGCCTTCCGCCTTGGTCCGCGCGTGCACCACCACGTGGGCGGAACCGGCATCGGCCAGGGCACGGGCGCAGTCGATGGCGCCGTCCGGGCTGTCGTAGCCCAGGCGCATCTTCGAGGTCACCGGAATGTGCTTGGGAACCGCACGGCGCACCGTCTCGATGATGCTGAACATCAACTCGGGTTCCTTGAGCAACACCGCGCCGCCACGGGAGCGGTTCACCGTCTTGGCCGGGCAGCCGAAGTTCAGGTCGATCACCGGCGCGCCCAGTTCGCAGGCCTGCACAGCGTTCTCCGCCAGGCATTGCGGATCGGAGCCGAGCAGTTGCACGCGCATCGGCACGCCGGCACGGGTGCGGCTGCCGTGTTCCAGTTCCGGGGCGAGCGCGAGGAAGGCCGACGGCGGCAGCAGTCGGTCATTGATGCGGATGAATTCGGTGACGCACCAGTCGATGCCGCCGACGCGGGTCAACACATCGCGGAGGATGTCATCTACCAGCCCTTCCATCGGGGCCAGGGCGATCTGCACGACAGGCGAGCCTCAAGCAAATGCGGGGCCGCGGATTGTAGGGAATGCGCCGCGCCGGGAAAAGCACGACGCGACGGATCACGCGCCGGCAGCCACGGCTTCCGGGGAGAGCACAGCGCGGCCATAACCCTCGATGAACTCCGCCGGCATGCGCTTGGGCTTGCCGGTGGACAGCTCGATGCAGACGAAGGTGGTCTGCGCACGCAGCAGGGTCACGGCGTCTTCCGGACGCACCAGCTGGAAGTGACGGGTCATCTTCAGGCGCTGGTCGGACTCGACGATCCAGGTCGCCAGTTGCAGCTGGTCGCCTTCATAGGCGGCCGCCAGGTAGTCAACCTCGTGGCGCACCACGGCCATGGCGCGGTCCAGCCGGCGGTACTCGGCCAGGTCCAGCCCCAGCCGCTGGGAGTGGCGCCAGGCGCAGCGCTCCAGCCAACTGACGTAGACGGCATTGTTGGCATGGCCGAGGCCGTCGATGTCTTCGGCCTTGACCTCGATGTCGATGACGAAGGGATCGGGCAACTGCCAACTCATGAGGAATGCTCCAGGCTTGCGGCCAGCTCGCGGGCTTCGATGGCCAATTGAGTGATCTGGTCCCAGGCGCGGGCGCGCACCAGGCTCGGCGGCGCGATCCAGGTGCCGCCGACGCAGGCGACGTTGGGCAGGCGCAGGACGTTGAGCAGGTTTTCCTGGGTGATGCCGCCGGTTGGGCAGAAGCGGATGCCGGTAAAGGGCTCCTTCAGGCTCTTGAGCATCCGGATCGCTGCATTGCCGTCGGCGGGGAACAGCTTCAGCGAGCGATAGCCGTACTCCAGCGCCACCAGCACCTCCGAAGGCGTCATTACGCCGGGCAGGAACGGCAATTTCGCATCATCGGCGGCAGCTACCAGACGCGGCGTGCAGCCGGGACTGATGGCGAACTGCGCGCCGGCATCGCGGGCCTCCTGGAACTGCTCGGTGTGGATCAGCGTGCCGGCGCCGAGAATCATCTCCGGCAGCTCGCGACGAATCTCCGCGAGGGCGTCCAGTGCCTGTGGCGTGCGCAGGGTCACTTCGAGCACCCGCACGCCACCGTCATACAGCGCGCGGGCCAGATCACCGGCCAGCGCCACATCGTCGATCACCAATACCGGCATGACCGGGCGCGCCTGCTGCAGCACCCAATCCAGCGAAAGATTCATGCGTTTCCCCCAATCGGCCACCCGCATGCGCAAGACCTCGCGCCCAGGCCGGGGCAGCCGGAAATGCCCGGAAGTCTACGCCAGGCCGCGAAGCCTGACGACCCGCAACGGGCCATCATGAAACGATAACGGCGGCCTGCGGCCGCCGTTATCAGGCTATTGAATGACTCAGGATGCCAGGGCCAGGGCGAGCGGCTCCTCGACGCCCTCCAGCAGCTCCAGTACCGCCTCCGCCAGTGCGGTGTCCGCCAGCACGCGGTGGTGCCCGCCGCTCGGCAGCCGCAGCAGCCGGCTACCCGGCCAGGCCTCATGGATGGCCAAGGACTCGGTCACCCGCACCTGACGGTCATCCTCGGCGTGCACCACCAGACCAGGCATGCCCAGCTCGTAGCGCGCCACATCCAGCTGCTTCGCCGGAATGCCCGCCTGCCGCTCGACCTGACGGATGAAGCTCGAACGCGCCGCCGGCGACAGACCGACGTAGTTGGCGAAACCACGCAGTACGGTGAGCACCTTGCTCGGCGCGGCAATGGTCACCAGGGTTTCGGTGCGCAGGCCCATCTGGGTCGCCAACAATGCACTGGCGCCGCCCAGGGAATGGCCGATCACCGCGCGCAGCGGCGGTAGCTCGCTGGCGGCTTCCAGCAGGGCGCGGGCGAACAGCACGACGTTCGCCTCGCTCCCTGGCGAGCGGCCGTGGCCCGGGGCGTCAAGGGCGATCACTCCGTAACCGGCGCCGACCAGCTTCTCGATCAGCGCGGCGAACTGCGTCGGGCGCCCCGCCCAGCCGTGCATCAACAACACCGCCGGACCTTCGCCCCAACGCAGCGCGGACAGGCCGAAGCGCAGGGTGATGCGCTCGGAGCTGGCCAAAAGCGGCAGCTCCCAGTCACGCGGCGGCAACTCGTTGGGCGTCATGAACAGCTGACGCATGCGCCCCGCCGCCCATTGCGGCGCAACGCGGCCCAGGGTGGCGTTGATTCCACGAACCCAGCTCAGACTGCTCATTTTCCGTACCTCCTCAGATCACCGCTTTCTTCGCGGCACGCAAGACACGATCGGACAGGTCGCCCTTGCCCAGGGCACGGGCCAGCGCCAGTCCGCCAATCATCAGGGCCATATCGCTGAGCACCGCGTCGATTTCCTCCGGACGCTCAGCAAGGCTCGCCACCATCAGTTCCACGTGTTCTTCCAGCGCCTCGCGGAATCCTTCCGGCAGGTGCGCCACTTCGCTCAGGGAACTGGGGATCGGACAGCCTTCGTCTTCGGTGTCGCGGTGCTTGCGCGACAGGTAGAACTGCGCCGCCAGTGCCCGGCGCTCGGCAAAACTGGTTTGCGGATCGAACATCTTCAGGCCAGCCCGGCGCTTGCTCAGCAGTTGGCGGAAGGCCTCCAGCATCAAGGCATCCTTGCTCTCGAAGTGCGCATAGAAGCCGCCCACGGTCAGCCCCGCCGCCGCCATCACCTCGCCCACGCTGGGGTCGACCGGACCGCGCTTGAGCAGCGCGCTGGTGGCGGCGGAAAGAATGCGCTCGCGGGTCTGGGCCTTCTTGTCGCTCATGGCATCGCTCCAAAAATATTATGATCAGAATATTATTCTCATAATAAAAATCGGCAAGCCGAAAGTGCGACCGCTGGTCGGGAGAAAATTCTTCAGGAGGGAGAAAAACAAAAGGGCCACTGAAAGTCTCAGTGGCCCTATAGGCATCGCAGAGCGATAAAAATGGCGTCCCCTAGGGGACTCGAACCCCTGTTACCGCCGTGAAAGGGCGGTGTCCTAGGCCACTAGACGAAGGGGACATATCCTTCGAAGAAACCCGCTGAACCGCGGATTCTGGCTTCATCCCGAATGGGAAATTGGTGGAGCTAGACGGGATCGAACCGTCGACCTCTTGCATGCCATGCAAGCGCTCTCCCAGCTGAGCTATAGCCCCAGATCACTCTGGCTGACGACGCGAACGCATCGCCGCTGGATAGTGGCGTCCCCTAGGGGACTCGAACCCCTGTTACCGCCGTGAAAGGGCGGTGTCCTAGGCCACTAGACGAAGGGGACGCAAAACCTTCGATTTCGGCTTCGTCCGGACCGACGAAGCTTACTGGTAATTTGGTGGAGCTAGACGGGATCGAACCGTCGACCTCTTGCATGCCATGCAAGCGCTCTCCCAGCTGAGCTATAGCCCCAAAGTACCGCTGGATCTACCGTTCCGCGTCGCTCTGTCATTCAGTTCGTCGCTGGAACGGGGCGCATCTTAGGGGCGAGACGACACCCTGTCAACAAGATTTTTTCAGATTTCTAATTTTTTTCTCCCAAAGAACAATCACTTATGTGACCACCCCGATTTCCGGCCGGTGGAACGAGCGGCCCGCGCGCCCTCCTCCAGCCGCGCCAAACGGGCTGCGCAGGTATGAAAAAGGCCGGGCACCTGACGGCGACCGGCCTTCTCCAGTGTAGGAAAGATATTAGGCGCCGATGGCGTCGCGAATCTTTTCCCACTCCTTGGCTTCTTTCTTCGACGCACCGCCCAGCAGTTCCAGGGCCTGGCGCAGACGGTAGCGCGACAGGTCGGCACCGAGGATTTCCATGGCATCGAGCACCGACACCGAGCTGGCTTGGCCGGTGATGGCCGGGAACATCAGCGGCATCACGTCACGCAGCTTGAGACCCAGGTGCTCGGCCACGGCCTGGATGGTCGCGGTGATCCTGTCCTTCTCCCACTGGCGCAGCGCTTCCAGCTTCCACAGCACCAGTTGCAGCACCTGGCGAACCTGGGTGGCGTCGAGCTTCTTGTGTTCGAACAGCTTGGCGTCCAGTTGCACGCCGCCACTGAAGAAGAAGCCGGCCAGCGGGGCGATCTGGCTGAAGTTCTCCACGCGGCCCTGCACGTGCGGGGCGATCTTCATCAGGTACTCGGGGTTGAGCGCCCACTTCTGCACTTCCTTGGCGAAGTCCTCCACCGACAGCTCGCGAATCCACTGGCCGTTCAGCCAGGACAACTTCTCGATATCGAAGATCGGGCCGCCCAGGGACACGCGGGACAGGTCAAAGTGCTCGATCATCTCCGCCAGGCTGAACTTCTCGCGCTCATCCGGCATGGACCAACCCATGCGGCCGAGGTAGTTCAGCAGCGCCTGGGGCAGCAGGCCCATGCGCTCGTAGAAGGTGATGGAGGTCGGGTTCTTGCGCTTGGACAGCTTGCTCTTGTCCGGGTTGCGCAGCAGCGGCATGTAGCAGAGCACCGGCTGTTCCCAGCCGAAGTACTCATACAACTTGATCAGCTTGGGCGCCGAGGGCAGCCACTCTTCACCACGCAGGACATGGGTGATGCCCATCAGGTGATCGTCGACCACGTTGGCCAGGAAGTAGGTGGGCAGGCCGTCGGCCTTCATCAGCACCTGCATGTCCATGCGGTCCCACGGGATTTCCACGTCGCCACGGAGCATGTCCGGCACCACGCAGACGCCCTCGGTCGGCACCTTCATGCGCACCACGTGGGATTCGCCGGCGGCGATACGCTTGGCCGACTCTTCCTTGGACAGGTGCATGCAGTGACCGTCGTAGCGCGGGGTTTCCTTGCGCGCCTGCTGATCGGCACGCAGCGCGTCGAGTCGCTCGGCGGAGCAGAAGCAGGGGAAGGCATGGCCTTTCTCGACCAGCTCGTCGCTGTACTGCTTATAGATGGCGCCGCGTTCGCTCTGCCGGTACGGGCCGTGCGGACCGCCGACGTCCGGGCCCTCGTCCCACTCGATGCCCAGCCAGCGCAGCGCGTCGAAGATCTGCTGTTCCGATTCGCGGGTGGAGCGCAGCTGGTCGGTATCCTCGATACGCAGGATGAACTGGCCGCCGTGCTGACGGGCGAAGCAGAGATTGAACAGCGCGATGTAGGCGGTGCCGACGTGCGGGTCACCGGTGGGAGACGGCGCGATACGGGTGCGGACAGTGGTCATGAAGGCTCTCATGTGAATCGGTGAGGACAGCGCGGGCCAGGACACGCGCTCATGGACGCGATGTTATCAGGCGGGCCGCCCCCGGCTCCAGCCAACGCTCCGCATCAATCGGCAGGTTAGTGATCAGGAAGTCGAGGAAGGCCTTCACCTTCATGGCCTGGAATCGCCGTGACGGGTAGACGGCATACAGCTCGCCAACCGGCAGCTGCACCTGCGGCAGGACGCGCACCAGACTGCCGTTGGCCAACTGTTCGTCGACGATCAGCTCCGGCAACGATGCGATCCCGGCGCCGGCCAGTACCGCTTCGCGAGCGAAGGTGATGTTGTTGCACGACAGCACCCGATGGCAGGGAATGCTCTCGCCGCTCAGCGGCCAGTAGCGCTGGGAATCGGACTGCAGCAGCACGGCGCGATGGCCGGCCAGTTCCTCGACCTGCCGTGGCTGGCCGTGCAAGGCCAGGTACTCCGGGCTGGCGCACAGGCAGCGGTTGGTGATCAGCATGCGCCGGGCGATCAGCGTGGAGTCTTCGGGCTGGCCGACCATGATGACGATGTCCACGCCCTCTTCCAGCGGATCGACGCTGCGCGACGTGAGCTCGACCTCGGCAGTGATCTGCGGGTAGAGCCGCATGAAGTCGCCCAGCACCTTGCCCAGGTACATCTGGCCGAACTCGATGGGCGCGCTGATGCGCAACAACCCCGACGGCGCCTGCTGCAACTGCATCACCGCCTGCTCGGCCTCGGCGAAGTCATGCATGATCTGCCGGCAGCGGTCGTAGTAGGCCTGCCCCACTTCGGTCAGGCGCAGCTTGCGGGTGGTGCGATTGAGCAGCCGCACCCCCAGGCGTTCTTCCAGCAGGACGATGCGCCGGCTCACCGTCGATTTCTGCATGCCCAGGCTCTGCGCGGCCTGGGTAAAACTGTGCAGCTCCACGACGCGGGTGAAAATCAGCGCATCATCCAGCCCCATGATTGTTCCCTATAAGCAACAAAGTTTCCGAAGTGTAGCGGCTACGTGCCGCCACGGAACACTGTTACATTGGCAAACATTTTTCCGTCAACCAAACGCTCGTTTAACTATGCCTGCCCAACTGCAACGTCGCCTGACCGTGTTCCTGACCATCCTCGTGGTGGTCGCCCTCGCCCTCCTGGCGCGCTGGTATTTCATCGGTCGCTTCGTCGAGACGACCGATAACGCCTACGTGCAGGGCGAGATCACCCGTATCGCCAGCCAGCTCGGTGCGCGCATCGACGAAGTGCTGGTGCAGGACAACCAGCATGTGGAGAAAGGCCAGTTGCTGGTCAAGCTCGAAGCCGACGACTTCAAGCTCGCCCTGGACCGCGCCAAGGCCACCCTGGCTACCCGCGAGGCAGAGCTGGAGCAGGCCCGCAGCAAGCTCAAGGGGCAGTCGAGCGCCATCGCCGCCAGCGAGGCCGACGTGAATGCCAGCCAGGCCACCCTCGGCCGCGCCGAAGTCGACCTGGGCCGCGCCCAGGCACTGCGCGGCCCCGGGTACGTTTCCGAGGAGCGCGTCACCACCCTCACCGCCGACTCCCGTGTCGCCCGCTCCCAGGTCGCCAAGGCCCAGGCCGACCTTCAGGCCCAGCGCGTCCAGCGCGACACCCTGGGCACCGATGTCCAGCGGCTACAGGCGCAGATCGAGAGCGCCCGCGCCGACGTCGCCCAGGCCCAGCTCAACCTGGCCCGCACCGAAATCCGCGCCCCGGTGAGCGGCCTGGTCGGCCAGCGCAACGCCCGCATCGGCCAGTACGTACAGGTCGGCACCCAGCTGTTGTCGCTGGTGCCGGACGATGGCATCTGGATCCAGGCCAACTTCAAGGAAACCCAGATCGGCAAGATGCGCCCGGGGCAAAAGGCGCGCCTGGTGTTCGACTCCTTCCCCGACACCCCCATCGACGGCGAAGTGCAGAGCCTGTTCGCTGCCTCCGGCGCACAGTTCAGCCTGCTGCCGCCGGACAACGCCACCGGCAACTTCACCAAGGTGGTACAGCGCATCCCGGTAAAGATCACCTTCGCCGACGACAACCCGCTCAAGGGCCTGATCCGCCCGGGCATGTCGGTCGATGCCGAGGTCGAGTTGCGTGTCCGCTGATGCCCTGGTGCGGCCGGTCGGGGAACCGACCCGCCGCGACTGGATCGCCGTGTTCAGCGCCATGCTGGGCGCCTTCATGGCAGTGCTCGACATCCAGATCACCAACTCCTCGCTGAAGGACATCCAGGGCGCGCTGGCCGCCACCCTGGAGGAAGGCTCGTGGATTTCCACCTCCTACCTGGTGGCGGAAATCATCATGATCCCGCTCACCGCCTGGCTGGTGCAGCTGCTCTCGGCACGCCGGCTGGCCTGGATGATTTCCACCGGATTCCTGTTCTCCTCCCTGCTCTGCTCCTTCGCCTGGAACCTGGAGAGCATGATCGTGTTCCGCGCCATGCAGGGTTTCACGGGCGGTGCGCTGATTCCCCTGGCCTTCACCCTGGCGCTGATCAAGCTGCCGGAGCACCACCGCCCCAAGGGCATGGCGCTGTTTGCCATCACCGCCACCTTCGCGCCCTCCATCGGCCCGACCCTGGGCGGCTGGCTGACGGAGAACTTCGGCTGGGAATACATCTTCTACATCAACATCCCGCCGGGCCTGCTGATGATCGCCGGCCTGCTCTACGGCCTGGAGAAGAAGCCTCCGCACTGGGAACTGCTGAAGAGCACCGACTACGCCGGCATCGTCACCATGGCCATCGGCCTGGGCTGTCTGCAGGTATTCCTGGAAGAAGGCCACCGCAAGGACTGGCTGGAATCCAACCTGATCGTCAGCCTGGGCAGCATCGCGCTGATCAGCCTGATCCTCTTCGTGATCCTGCAAACCTCACGGCCGAATCCGCTGATCAACCTGGGCATCCTGCGCAACCGCAACTTTGGCCTGTCGAGCATTTCCAGCATTGGCCTGGGGATGGGGCTGTACGGCTCGATCTACGTGCTGCCGCTGTATCTGGCACAGATCCAGGGCTACAACGCGATGCAGATCGGCGAGGTAATCATGTGGATGGGCGTGCCGCAGCTGTTCCTCATTCCGCTGATTCCCAAGCTGATGAAGATCGTCGAGCCGCGCCTGCTGTGCGCCGTGGGCTTCGGCCTGTTCGGCATGGCGAGCTTCTTCTCCGGCGTGCTCAACCCGGACTTCGCCGGCCCGCAGTTCAACCAGATCCAGCTGTTACGCGCCCTCGGCCAGCCGATGGTGATGGTCACCATCTCGCTGATCGCCACCGTTTACCTGCAGCCGCAGGACGCGGGGTCGGCCTCCAGCCTGTTCAACATCCTGCGCAACCTCGGCGGCGCCATCGGCATCGCCTTGCTGGCCACGCTGCTGGATAGCCGCGCCAAGGTCTACTATGACTACCTGCGCGAAGCGGTGGTGCCGGTGAACGGCGCGGTGGACGAGCGCCTGGCGCAGCTGACCGCGCAACTGGGCACGCAGCAGGCGGCGCTGGGCAAGATCAGCGAGATCGTCCACCAGCAGGCGGCGATCATGGCCTACAACGACGCCTTCCATGCCATCGGCATCGTGCTGGCGGTCAGCATGGTGGCGGTGCTGCTGACTCGTCCGCTGCCGGCGGGCATGGGTGTCGGCGCGGGGGCCGGGGCGCATTGAGCGTCCCCATGCCACACCAATCCTTGTAGGAGCGAGCTTGCTCGCGAACCCCGCTTCACGCCGGAGCCTCAGGGTGCTGTGCGGTTCGCGAGCAAGCTCGCTCCTACGAAAAGCCGCCCAGCCGCCTTCACGACTTATCCCATCGACACCATGCGGTCGCGCAATTTGCCGATCTCGTCGCGTACCCCGGCCGCGGCCTCGAACTCCAGGTCCCGCGCCAGCTGGTACATGCGCTCTTCCAGCTGCTTGATGCGTTTGGCGATCTCGTCCGGTGTGCGCAGTTCATTCTCGTAGCGCCCACTCTCCTCCGCCACCTTCGCCAGACTGCGGCGCTTGCCCTTGGCACCCGGCACCACGGCGCCTTCGAGGATGTCCTTGATGTCCTTCTTCACGCCCTTGGGCACGATGCCGTGCTTGGCGTTGAACTCAAGTTGCTTGGTACGACGTCGCTCGGTCTCGTTGATCGCCCTCTGCATCGAGCCGGTAATGTTGTCGGCGTAGAGGATCGCCTTGCCATGCAGGTTCCGCGCGGCGCGGCCGATGGTCTGGATCAGCGAGCGTTCGGAACGCAGGAAGCCTTCCTTGTCCGCATCGAGGATCGCCACCAGCGACACCTCGGGCATGTCCAGGCCCTCGCGCAGCAGGTTGATCCCCACCAGCACGTCGAAGGTCCCGGTGCGCAGGTCGCGGATGATCTCCACCCGCTCCACGGTATCGATGTCCGAGTGCAGGTAGCGTACCCGCACATCGTGGTCGCCCAGGTAGTCGGTGAGGTCTTCGGCCATGCGCTTGGTCAGGGTCGTGACCAACACCCGCTGGTCCTCGGCCACGCGCAGGCGGATTTCCGAGAGCAGGTCGTCCACCTGGGTGGTGGCCGGGCGGATTTCCACTTCCGGATCGACCAGGCCGGTGGGACGCACCACCTGCTCGATCACCCGGCCGGCGTGCTGGTCCTCATAAGGGCCAGGGGTTGCCGAGACGAAGATGGTCTGTGGGCTGATCGCCTCCCATTCCTCGAAGCGCAGCGGCCGGTTGTCCAGTGCCGACGGCAGGCGGAAGCCGTATTCCACCAGGGTTTCCTTGCGCGAACGGTCGCCCTTGTACATGGCGCCAACCTGGGGAACGCTGACGTGGGACTCGTCGATCACCAGCAGGGAATTGGCCGGCAGGTAATCGTAGAGGGTTGGCGGCGGCTCACCGGGACCGCGCCCGGAAAGGTAGCGCGAGTAGTTCTCGATGCCGTTGCAGTAACCCAGTTCGAGGATCATCTCCAGGTCGAAACGGGTGCGCTGTTCCAGGCGCTGGGCTTCCACCAGCTTGTTGTTGGTGCGCAGGTATTCCAGGCGCACCTTGAGTTCGGCCTTGATCTGCTCCACCGCCTCCAGCAGCGTTTCCCGTGGGGTCACGTAGTGGCTCTTGGGGTAGAAGGTGAAGCGCGGCAGCTTGGTGATCACCTCGCCGGTCAGCGGGTCGAAGGCGGCGATGTTCTCCACCTCGTCGTCGAACAGCTCGACGCGGATGGCTTCCAGGTCCGATTCCGCAGGGAATATGTCGATAACGTCGCCGCGCACGCGGAAAGTGGCGCGAGCGAAGTCCATGTCGTTGCGGGTGTACTGCAGGCTGGTCAGGCGGCGTAGCAACTCGCGCTGGTCCATCCTGTCGCCGCGATCCAGGTGCAGGACCATCTTCAGGTAGGACGCCGGGTCGCCCAAGCCGTAGATCGACGACACGGTGCAGACGATGATGGCGTCCTCGCGCTCCAGCAGCGCCTTGGTCGCCGACAGGCGCATCTGCTCGATGTGGTCGTTGATGGAGGAGTCCTTCTCGATATAGGTATCGGAGGACGGCACGTAGGCTTCAGGTTGGTAGTAGTCGTAGTAGGAGACGAAGTACTCCACCGCGTTGTTCGGGAAGAAGGTCTTGAACTCGCCGTAGAGCTGCGCGGCCAGGGTCTTGTTCGGCGCCAGGATCATGGTCGGGCGCTGCACCTGGGCGATGACGTTGGCGATGCTGAAGGTCTTGCCGGAACCGGTCACCCCCAGCAGCGTCTGGTGCGACAAGCCCGCTTCCAGTCCTTCCACCATCTGTCGGATGGCTTCTGGTTGATCACCGGCGGGCTTGAAGCGCGAATCCAGCTGGAATAACGACATGGGAACCTCGCATTGGCGTGTGACGCTTCGGTCGCCAAAGCGTCATACCAGTCGAAAAGCATGCGCGATAACTCGCCGCCTGCCATAGAGGGCTATATAATACCGGCCCGTCGACGCAACCCCCAGCGCCGTGAGCGGGGGGTTGCAATTGCACTTCACTCCCGCCTTAGAGCTGCTGCCAAAATGAGTCTGTTCTCCGCTGTCGAAATGGCCCCCCGTGACCCCATCCTGGGCCTGAACGAAGCTTTCAACGCCGATACCCGTCCGGGCAAGATCAACCTGGGCGTTGGCGTGTACTACAACGAGGAAGGTCGCCTCCCGTTGCTGCGTGCCGTCCAGGCCGCGGAGAAGGCCCGCATCGAAGCTCATGCCCCGCGCGGCTACCTGCCGATCGAAGGCATCGCCGCCTACGATTCGGGCGTGCAGAAGCTGCTGTTCGGCGCTGACTCCGAGCTGCTGGCCGAAGGCCGCGTGGTGACCACCCAGGCCGTTGGCGGTACCGGCGCGCTGAAGACCGGCGCCGACTTCCTCAAGCGCCTGCTGCCCAACGCCACTGTCGCCATCAGCGACCCGAGCTGGGAAAACCACCGCGCCCTGTTCGAAGCCGCCGGCTTCCCGGTGCAGAACTACCGCTACTACGACGCCAGCACCAACGGCGTTAACCGCGCCGGCCTGCTGGAAGACCTGAACGCCCTGCCGTCGCAGTCCATCGTTGTGCTGCACGCCTGCTGCCACAACCCGACCGGCGTCGACCTGACCATGGACGACTGGAAGCAGGTGCTGGACGTGCTCAAGGCCAAGGGCCACGTGCCGTTCCTCGACATTGCCTACCAGGGCTTCGGCGACGGCATCGACGAAGACGCCTCTGCTGTGCGCCTGTTCGCCCAGTCCGGCCTGAACTTCTTCGTCTCCAGCTCCTTCTCCAAGTCGTTCTCGCTGTACGGCGAGCGCGTCGGCGCGCTGTCGGTCGTGACCAACAGCCGCGAGGAATCCGCCCGCGTCCTGTCCCAGGTCAAGCGCGTGATCCGCACCAACTACTCCAACCCGCCGACCCACGGCGCCAGCGTCGTCGCTTCCGTGCTGAACAGCCCGGAACTGCGTGCGGTATGGGAAGAAGAACTGGGCGAAATGCGCACCCGCATCCGCGCCATGCGCGAAGCCATGGTTCAACAACTGGCCGCCCTGGGCGCCAAGCGTGACTTCGGCTTCGTTGCCCAGCAGCGCGGCATGTTCTCCTACTCCGGCCTGACCGCCGAGCAGGTAGAGCGCCTGAAGAACGAGTTCGGCATCTACGCCGTCGGCACCGGCCGCATCTGCGTCGCCGCGCTGAACAACGGCAACCTGGACACCGTGACCCGCGCCATCGTCCAGGTGCTGTAAAAAATTATGGGGAAGTCGTCGGGGCGATGTTGACTTCCCCTTTTTAATCAGTAAGATACGCCCCGTTGTTCCGCGATAGCTCAGTCGGTAGAGCAAATGACTGTTAATCATTGGGTCCCTGGTTCGAGTCCAGGTCGCGGAGCCAAATTCAAAGCCCTCGGCACATGCCGGGGGCTTTTTCTTTGGGGTCAGGAAAGTCGATGCCCCCTCCCCCGCACCAATAGAAAAGCCGGTCAACGACCGGCCTTCTTCCTTTCTCAGCTCCCTCAGAGCGAAATCCTGTCTCGATTCTTATCCAGGGTACCCTTGCCAATCCCCTTCACTTCCAGGAGCTGATCGATGCTGGTGAACGGGCCATTGGCCGTACGGTAATCGACGATCGCCTGGGCCTTGACCTTGCCGATGCCCTTCATCGACTTCTGCAACTCTTCCACGGTCGCGGAGTTGATGTTTACGGTATCGGCCTGCGCAACCGGCGCCTTGCTGGCGGGGGCGGTGGATTCGACGGCAGGCTTGGCAACGGGCTCAGCCTTGGCAGCGGCACTGGTGGCGCCAGCAAAGGACAAGCAGGCCAGCAGGATAATGCTTGCGGCAGAAAGCAGACTCTTCTTCATGGATCGTTCCTTGACGTATCAGGTTTCGAGGCGGGCGCCATTGCGCCGCCCGGAAAACATATCGCCAGGAATACCCGTGAAAACGCCGGTTTAAAGAGTCGGCAACAGTTTCCGCTGCCGCCGACAGATCGCGAGGAAAGGGCTGACAACGCTCGCAGATGCGGCTCTTCCCGCGTCTGCTAGAAGCCCGCGATCAGGGCTCCATGCGTCGGTGCTGATGGATGAGATCGACGATGTCGCCTTCCGGGCAATAGCCGTTGACCGTCTCGCGCAGCAACTGACGCACCCGCGCATAGTTGCCCTGGTCAACCGCCTTGAGCAGGTCGACCAACACCAGCTTGAAGCCCTCCCAGGGCATCAGCTCCTCGTTGGCCTTCATGATCATGGGGTGCTCGGTAGCGCTGACGTCGTCGCCGATCAGCAGCTCCTCGTACAGCTTCTCGCCCGGCCGCAGCCCGCTGAACTCGATGGAGATATCACCGTGAGGCGTCCGTTCGGAGCGCACACTCAGACCGGACAGGTGAATCATCCGCTCGGCCAGCTCGAGAATCTTCACCGGCTGCCCCATGTCGAGCACGAACACGTCACCGCCACGCCCCATCGAACCCGCCTGGATGACCAACTGGGCAGCCTCGGGAATCGTCATGAAATAACGGGTGATGCCGGGATGAGTGACGGTCACCGGCCCCCCGCGCTTGATCTGCTCGCGGAACAGCGGGATCACCGAACCGGACGAACCCAGCACGTTGCCGAAGCGAACCATGGTGAAGCGGGTCTTGTTGACCTGATGCACGCCGGACTTGTCGCCGAACAGCACCGGCGCCGACTCCTGGCTCAGCGCCTGCAGGATCATCTCCGCCAGCCGCTTGGTGCTGCCCATGACGTTGGTGGGGCGAACCGCCTTGTCGGTGGAGATCAGCACGAAATTCTGAACCCCGGCCTGCACCGCTACCTGGGCCGTATGGAGCGTGCCGAGCACGTTGTTGAGCACGCCCTCGGAAATGTTGTGCTCGACGATCGGCACGTGCTTGTAAGCGGCCGCGTGGTAGACGGTGGCCACCTTCCAGGTCCGCATGACGTCGAGCAGCCGCTCGGGGCTGCGCACGGAGCCCAGGATCGGCACCAACTGGACCGCCAGGGACTCGCGCCTGACGCGCATGTCCAGTTCCTGGTGCACGCGGTAGAGGTTGTATTCGCTGTGCTCGAACAGGACCAGCACCGTCGGCGAGGAGGCCAGGATCTGGCGGCAGAGCTCCGAGCCGATGGAGCCGCCCGCGCCCGTCACCATCACCGCCTGGCCGCGGATGCAGTGCTCGAACAGCTCCTTGCGCGGCTCGACCGCGTCTCGCCCGAGCAGGTCGGCGATGTCCACTTCCTGGATGTCGTCCACCCGCACCCGGCCGTTGGCCAGGTCGATGAAACCAGGAACACTGCGCACGTGCAGCGGATAAGGCTCCAGCAGCCCCAGGATCTCGCGACGGCGCGCACGCGATGCGGACGGAATCGCCAGCAGCACTTCCTGCGCGCCGGTCTCCTCGATCAGTTGCTGGATATGCTTGGGCTTGTACACGCGAAGGCCGGCGATGATCCGGTTGGCAATCTCGTCGTCGTCGTCGATGAAGGCCACCGGGCGCATGGCCCGTCCCAGGCGCAAGGCGGCGACCAACTGGTTGCCCGCCGAGCCGGCCCCGTACACGACCACCTTCGGCAAACCGTCCTGCCTGTTGAAGAAGGGCACCGCCTGCACGGCGCTGTACCAGTCGCCCATGAAGTACTGGCGCATGGCCAGACGCAGGCCACCGACCATCAGCAGGCTGAGCCACCAGTAATTGAATACCAAGGATCGAGGGACGGCCTCCTCGACCGCACGATTCCAGTAAACCACCAGCGACAACAGCAGCGCCGACAACGTGACCGCCTTCCAGATGGCGATCAGCGCGTCGTTGCCCAGGTAACGCATCACCGCCCGGTACATTCCGAAGCGAATGAACAGCGGGATCGCCACCAATGGCGCTGCCACGAACAGCCAACTGTGCACGCGCAGCGGATACATCAGGTCCTCTGTCCCCAGGCGCACGATGAACGCCATCCAGAGCGCGAACCAGACCAGAATGATGTCAGTGACGACCTGCAAGAGTCGCTTGTACCGTCGCGGAAGCCTTAGCAGGCGTTCTCGAAGCATTTGTGCTTGTCCTTCATCGAGAGCGGGAATAACGCACTCCCCCCGCTACATTGACCACCATTTCCAATGGAGTTCAGCTCACATCCTGATCATCCGGACGGCCTGCACCCAGACGAGCTACGACAAGCACCAAAGGAGCATAGGCCGCAATCAGTGCCAACAAACCGGAAACCTGTCCCAGACTGACCAAAACCGCAAGCGGCATCAACCAGCACAGGTTGATGCCGGTAATCGCCAGCGACACCCGCAAGTGACTGCCATAGTGCCGCGACGCACGCTGGTAGGCGTGGCTGCGATGCGCTTCATAGACTCGCTCACCGCGAATCAGGCGGTGGAGCAAGGTGTAGCTCGCATCCACCACGAAAACCCCGAGCAGGATCAGCCAACTCCACAGCAAGGGCGGCGATACCCACCCCGCCTGAAGCGCCATTCCCCCCAGCACGACCCCAAGGAAACCGCTGCCGGCATCCCCCATGAAAATACGCGCCGGGGGGAAATTCCATACCAGAAACCCCGCAGTCGCCATGGCCAGGATCAATGGAAGCAATGCCTGCGAACCCGCACCGACCAGCCAGTAGCACAACGCCCCGGCCAGACAGACGCTGATGGCCTCCAGGCTGGCGATGCCATCGATGCCATCCATGAAGTTGTACAGGTTGAGCAACCAGACCAGAAACACCAAGGCTAGCAGATCCCCAGCCACACCCAGGTCCATCGCGCCCCAGGGCATGCTCAGCACCGGCAGGCCACCCACCCAGTACATCAACCATCCGGCCCCGACGAAATGCCCCAACAGGCGCCAACGGGCCGGAATATGCCGATGATCATCCAGAAAGCCGATGACGGCCACCCAGGCGCCGGCAGGCAGCAGTGCCACCAGGCTATGAACCTCGACAGCCCCTAGAACAGCCGCTAGCGCCAGACAGCCGAGGAAACCCGCCACGATGGCGACGCCACCGCCGCGGGGCGTTGGAATCTGGTGCGAACTACGGGCGTTGGGGATGTCCATAATGCTCCGCGCCAACGCGTAGCGCCGCACCCCCCAGGTCATGCCCCACGACGCCAGGAAAACAGCCGCCAGCAATACCCCCATGCTCATTGACCTCGACACTCCTTGTACCATTGCGCGGTTTCCCGGATAGCCTGTTTCATCGACACCGGAGGCTGCCAGTCCAGAACCTGGCGAGTGGTGGAGATATCCACCTGCAGCGAGCCGAGCAGGCGCTGCACCTGTTGGCTGCGACCGGTGAACAGCCCCAGCGCCCGCAGGACCATGGCCGGCACCGGCAGCAAGCGCGGGCGCACGCCCAGCGCCTCGCTCAGTTCGCGGCAGAGTTGCGCCGTGGACAGGTCCTGCCCGTCGCTGGCCAGGAACACCCGGCCAGCTGCCGCGGGATGACGCGCACACTGCAGCAGCAAGTCGACCAGATTGTCCCGCGCCACCAGGCTACGGCGATTGTCGATGGCCGCGAAAGGCAATGGCAGCCGACGTTGCAGCGCCCCCATCAGACTGGCGAAATTGGCCTTGACGCCGGGCCCGTAGACCAGCGGCGGGCGCACCGCCACCACTTCGAGCCCGGTATCCCCGGCCATTGCGAACAGCATCTGCTCCGCTTCGAGCTTGGACTGCCCGTAAGGGTCCTGCGGGTGCGCGACCGAATCGGAGCGGTACGACTGCCCCGGCTCGGTTTCCTCGCCGTTAACCTTGATGGAACTAACGTAGACGAAGCGCTTCACGCCTGCAGCGACGGCCTGTCGCGCCAGTTGGCGAGTCGCCTCGACGTTCACCGCGCGGAACTCGGCCAGCGGATCGGCGGCGCGCTCGTCCATGACATGCACCCGCGCGGCGGCATGAATTACCACGTCGATACCCTGCACCGCCTCTTCCCAGCACTGGGACGCACTCAGGCCATCGATATGCACACACTCGATACCACCCGGCAGCTCATCCGGCCGCCGCCGTACAGCGATGCGCACATGCACTCCCGATTCCGCGCACAAACGCGCCAGCATGCCTCGGCCGACAAAACCTGTCGCGCCCGTCAGTAAAACATTCAATCCTGTACCTGCAGAACCTGACGCCCACGGGCGTCATCCAGAGTGTCGTGCGAATTCGCGCTAGAGAGGCGAGATGACAGGCCGCAGCGCATTCCAGGCATGGCAGCTCGGGCACTGCCAGTGCAGCTCCCGCCCCGAGAAACCGCAGCGGCTGCAGCGATAGCGCGGCATTGTCCTATACAAGCCGATGATAATTGGAGCAATTTTTTCGATGCCCGAAGTATTGCCGTCCGCCACGTGAAGCCCATCCAGGAATTCGCCAACGCCCTGCCAGGAAGGGCGCTGTTCGACACGCCGCAACAGGCTGTCGCGCCAGTAGGTAGAAGCGCCGTCGTCCTCGGTCTCAGCCAGAACCGCCAGGATCAGCGGCGGTACCTCTTCGGACTCCGCCAGGTTGCGGAGGAACTCGCGAACCTGCGGCACACCCAGGCAATCGTAACGTCGCAACAGCGGCACGATCTCCCCAACGAAAGCCTTGGCGTCCCGCGCCAGCTCGCCCATGGTGGCGACGGCCGCGGGATGATCCTGCCGCCAGAGCTCGCAACCCAGCCGCATCAGCAGTGCCCGCACGCAATGGCGATCCACCCGGCGTGCTTCGCGCAGCAGCTCCTGCATGCCGCTGCGGTCGCCACTGCGACCTTTCTCCTGGGCCAGCTCGCAGTAGTAATTGGCCAGCGCCGCGACCAGCTCGGGCCGGCTGGGTACCAGCTGGGCCGCCAGCTCGATCGCCCGGGACCAATCCTTCTCCCGCTCGCAGATCAGTCGTTGCTCGTCGAGCGCTTCCAGCGAAATCGGCTCACCCTGCAGATGAACCAGCTCATCCAGCAGTTCCTCGGCACTGCCGAGCAAACCGCCTGCAATGAAGTCCCGCGCCAGTTCGAGGCGAACCTGCGAGGCCAGCGAAACATCCTCGCCAGCGCGGCCGAGAAGGTCCTGGTGAATATGAATGGCTTTTTCGATATCGCCCCGCCGGCGGAACAGATTGCCGACGTGCAGATGGCTTTCCAGCGTCTCCGGGCTCAGCACCAGGCCCTGGGAGAGATTTTCCAGCGCATCGTCGGAGTGGCGCTCCAGCAGGTTGTGCATGCTGTGGATGCGCGAGCGCAGGTCATTGCCTGCGCCGGGAATGGGCTGTGAACGCGAACGCCGCCCCATCCACCAGCCGATGGCCAGGGCGCAGAAGAAGAACAGCGTCGCGAGAACGCTAGGCATGATCCGTCAGCGACTTGTCACGCAGCGCGTCGTTCTCCTTGCGGAAGCGGGTAATTTCAGAGCGCATGCCCGCCATGCGGACGCGCGCCCGGGCGCGGACGGGAATGCTCAGCAGCAGGCCGATCAGCCCGCCGAGGACAAACGCCAGGGACACGAAGACAACCAGCGGCCATTGCGGCGACTGCCAGCCCAGGAAGGTCAGTTGCACAGTCTGGAGGTTTTCCAGGACGAAAACCACGACCACGGCAGCCAGAACGACCAGCGCCAGGATGAACAGGAAACGCTTTACCCGAAGCATGGAAACTCCTTCAAAACGGATACCCCGGGCTCACTCGGGCTCGTTGACGCGGTCGCGCAGCTCCTTGCCGGGCTTGAAGTGCGGAACGAACTTGCCGTCCAGGCGCACGGACTCGCCGGTCTTCGGATTACGGCCGGTGCGCGGGGCGCGATAATGCAACGAGAAACTGCCGAACCCCCGGATTTCGATGCGATCCCCAGTCGCCAGAGCCTGGGACATTTGCTCAAGCATGGTCTTGATCGCCAGCTCCACATCCTTTGCGGAAAGCTGCCCCTGATGGGTGACGATTCTCTCGATCAACTCCGACTTGGTCATGGTTTTCCCTTCTTTTTCAAGCGGCTAGATCAGCTCAAGGTTCTTTTAGCATGCTGATCAGACTTTGAACAGCCCGAAGGGAAAGGATGTGATCGCTCCCCCGCAGGGCCAACCTCGGGAATAAAAAATGGCCGGCCTCCGGGGGAAGGAGGTCGGCCACGGTCGCACCCAGGAGCGGAAGGGTGCGCAAGGGAAAAACGGATCAGGCGACGGCGGCGAGTTGAGCCTTGGCCTTGGACAGACCCTTCTCGGCGAATTCGGCGCCCATGTTCAGGCCTTCGGCGTGGATGAAGGTGACGTCATGGATGCCGACGAAGCCCAGCGCCTGGCGCAGGTAGGGCTCCTGGTGGTCCAGCGCACCACCGGCGTAGACGCCGCCGCGGCTGGTCAGCACGAAGGCGCGCTTGCCGGTCAGCAGGCCCTGCGGGCCGGTCTCGGTGTACTTGAAGGTGACGCCGGCGCGCAGCACATGGTCCAGCCAGGATTTCAGGGTGCTGGGAATGGCAAAGTTGTACATCGGCGCGGCCAGCACCAGCACATCGGCGGACTGCAGCTCGGCGGTCAGCAGATTGGAGCGCTCCAGCGCCGCCCGTTCGATCTCGGATTGCTCTTGCTCAGGCTTCATCCAGCCGCCCAGCAGGTTGGCGTCCAGGTGCGGCACCTGCTCGACGGCCAGGTCGCGCACCTGGATTTCATCCGCCGGGTGTGCGGCCTGCCATTGGGCGATGAATTCGCGGGTCAGCTGACGGGATACGGAACCTTGCTGGCGGGCACTGCTTTCGATAACCAGAACGCGGGACATGGATTCGACCTCCATCGGTCAGTGACTTGTCGATGGAGTGAATCCTAAAGATGGATAACTCGATAAAAAAGCGGAAATAATCGCTGCTAATTATCGAATAAATTGATTTTCAGCTGAACTGCTTCTAGTCTTGGCCCCGTAAGGAAACTATCAGGCCGGCGCACAGGTGAGCTTGATGCGCAGCTTGATGACCGCGCGACTGAAGCTCGAGGTCATGTTGGCCTCCTTGCCCGGCTCCAGAGTGGCCTTGCGCACATGGGGCGTTTCCGGGCCATTGACGAATACCGCGGTGCAGGTCACCGGCTGCTGACCGTTGTTGCGCAACAGGATCGCGCCCATCTGGTCGCCGATGTCCTGGGTGTCATAGCTGATCTCGGTGCCATTGAGCGACTTCTCGACCTCAATGGGATAGGCCAGTGCGGTCAGCGGCAACAGTGCCAGAACGGCACAACAGATTTTTTTCATGGCGGTCTCTTGTTGGTCTTCTGCGGACCGCCAGATTAGACAAGAGGAGGCGAGGATGAAAGCGCCCCGCGTTACCCTGGATCAGTGGAGAACCCTGCAGGCCGTGGTCGATCACGGCGGCTTCGCCCAGGCGGCGGAAGCCATGCACCGTTCGCAGTCGTCGATCAGCTACACCGTGGCGCGCATGCAGGAGCAGCTCGGCGTGCCGCTGCTGCGCATCGACGGACGCAAGGCGGTGCTCACCGAGGCCGGCGAAGTGCTGCTGCGGCGCTCCCGCCAACTGGTGAAGTCCGCCGGCCAGCTGGAAGAGCTCGCTCACCACATGGAACAGGGCTGGGAGCCGGAGGTCCGCCTGGTCGTGGACGCCGCCTACCCCACCGTGCGCCTGGTCCGCGCCCTCTCCGCCTTCATGCCGCAAAGCCGTGGCTGCCGGGTGCTGCTGCGCGAAGAAGTGCTCTCCGGCGTAGAGGAAGCCCTGGTGCAGGGCCATGCCGACCTGGCCATCAGCGGCCTGAACATCGCCGGCCATCTGGGTGCTGACCTCAGCGTGGTGGATTTCGTCGCCGTCGCCCACCCCGACCACCCGCTGCACCGCCTGCAGCGCGAGGTCACCCACCAGGACCTGGAAACCCAGATGCAGGTGGTGATCCGCGACTCCGGCCGCCTGCAGCCACGCGACGTCGGCTGGCTGGGCGCCGAGCAACGCTGGACGGTAGGCAGCCTGGCTACCGCCGCCACCTTCGTCAGCAACGGCCTGGGCTTCGCCTGGTTGCCGCGGCACATGATCGAGCGCGAGCTCAAGGACGGCGTGCTCAAGCCACTGCCGCTGACCCAGGGCGGCGTACGCGAGAGCCGCTTCTACCTCTACCCGAACAAGGAGAAGCCGCTGGGCCCGGCCACGCAGATTCTCGTCGAACTGCTGACCACCTTCGCCAGCGTCCCACTGGACGCGCACTTCGCCGCCCCCGAGAGCCCGGCCTGAGGCCGGGGCCCAGAGCCAAAGCAAGGAGCCCGTCATGCCCTTCTTCGACCACGCCGGCCACCGCCTGCATTACGAGGAAAGCGGATTCGGCACCCCGGTACTGCTGGTGCACGGCCTTGGCTCCAGCACCCGCGACTGGGAATACCAGGTGCCGGAGCTGGAGAAACGTCACCGGGTGATCGCCCTCGACGTACGCGGCCACGGCCAGTCGGACAAGCCGCGCGAGCGCTACAGCATCGCCGCCTTCGCCGAGGACGTGATCGCCCTGCTCGACCACCTGCACCTGGGCCGCGTGCACCTGGTCGGCATCAGCATGGGCGGCATGATCGGCTTCGAGCTGGCCACCCGCTGGCCGGAGCGCCTGAACAGCCTGACCATCGTCAACAGCGCGCCGGAAGTGAAACCGCGCACCCTGCGCGAATACCTGGAAGTGGCGCGCCGGCTGTTCCTCGCCCACGTGCTGGGCCTGGACACCGTGGGCAAAGCGCTGGGCAAGCTGCTCTTTCCCAAGCCCGAGCAGGCCGACCTGCGCCGCAAGATCCAGCAGCGCTGGCCGCAGAACGACAAACGCGCTTACCTTTCCAGCCTGCACGCCATCATCGGCTGGGGTGTGCAGGAGCGCCTGGCGCGCATAACCTGTCCCACACTGGTGATCAGCGCCGACCGCGACTACACCCCGGTCTCGCTCAAGCAGGCCTACGTCGGGCACCTGCCCAACGCCCGCCTGGTGGTGATCGAGGACTCGCGGCACGCCACGCCGCTGGATCAGCCGGAACGCTTCAACACCACCCTGCTCGACTTCCTCGAGCAGGTCGACCATCCCTAGAACCTAACGGAAACATCCGCCAAATGACTCTGTTCAAACGCTTCCTGCTCGCTGCCTGCTCCCTGGTCCTGGCCGGCTCGGCATTCGCCGCCGACGCCAACAAGCCGCACGTACTGCTGTCCACCACCTCGGGTGAAATCGAGATCGAGCTGTACGCCGACAAGGCACCGATTTCCGTGAAGAACTACCTGTCCTACGTCGACAGCGGCTTCTACAACGGCACCATCTTCCACCGCGTGATCCCCAACTTCATGATCCAGGGCGGCGGCTTCACCGAGGCCATGAAGGAGAAGGACACCCAGGCGCCGATCAAGAACGAAGCCGACAACGGCCTGCTCAACGAGCGCGGCACCCTGGCCATGGCCCGCACCAGCGCAGTGGACTCGGCCACCAGCCAGTTCTTCATCAACCTGACCGGCAACGACTTCCTCAACCACGGCGCCCGCGACTTCGGCTATGCCGTGTTCGGCAAGGTGGTGCGCGGCATGGGTGTGGTCGACCAGATCGCCCAGGTCCAGACCGGCAACCGCGGCATGTTCCAGGACGTGCCGAAAACCCCGGTCGTCATCCTCTCCGCCAAGCGCCTGTGATGTCCCGCGCACACGCCTGACGGAGGCCATATCCAGCGGGTCCAGGACGGACCCGCTACCAACCTGAGAAGAATCATGCTTTACCGTCGTTTCGAACGTCTGATCGACCCCTTCCGTGACGTCCCCGAGCGCATGCCGCCGTCCGACGTCATCCGCTTCTACGTCTATTACCTGCGCCAGGTCTGGCCAGTGTTCCTCGCCCTGCTCTTCGTCGGCCTGATCGTCGCGCTGATCGAAGTCGCGCTGTTCAGCTACCTGGGGCGCATCGTCGACCTCGCCCAAGGCACCGCCCCCACCGACTTCTTCACCCTGCACGGCCGCGAGCTGATCTGGATGGCTGTGGTCGCGCTGATCCTGCGCCCGCTGTTCAACGGCCTGCACGACATGCTGGTGCACCAGAGCATCAACCCCAGCATGACCAACCTGATCCGCTGGCAGAACCACCGCTACGTGCTCAAACAGAGCCTGGGCTTCTTCCAGAACGACTTCGCCGGGCGCATCGCCCAGCGCATCATGCAGACCGGCAACTCCCTGCGCGACTCCGCCGTGCAGGTGGTGGACGCCATCTGGCACGTGGTCATCTACACCCTCAGCGCCCTGGTGCTGTTCGCCGAGGCCGACTGGCGCCTGATGATCCCGCTGGTACTGTGGGTGATCGGCTACGTCGGCGCGCTGGGCTACTTCGTGCCGCAGGTGAAGCGCCGCTCGGTGGCCGCCTCCGATTCGCGCTCGAAACTCATGGGCCGCATCGTCGACGGCTACACCAACATCACCACCCTCAAGCTGTTCGCCCATACCCGCCAGGAGGAAAACTACGCCCGCGAGGCCATCGACGACCAGACTCGCAAGGCCCAGCGCGCCGGACGCGTGGTGACCTCCATGGACGTCACTATCACCATCTTCAACGGCCTGCTGATCGCCGGCACCACGGGCCTGGCCCTGTGGCTGTGGAGCCAGTCGCTGATCTCGGTGGGAGCCATCGCCCTGGCCACCGGCCTGGTCATCCGTATCAACAACATGTCCGGCTGGATCATGTGGGTGGTCGGCGGCATCTTCGAGAACGTGGGCCAGGTGCAGGACGGCATGCAGACCATCGCCCTGCCCCGCCAGGTGGTGGACAAGCCGGAAGCCAGGCCGCTGACGGTGAATCGCGGCGAGGTGCGCTTCGAGCAAGTGTCGTTCAGCTACGGCAAGGGCGGCGGTCTGATCGACGGCCTCGACCTGGTGGTGCGCCCCGGCGAGAAGATCGGCCTGGTCGGCCCCTCCGGCGCCGGCAAGTCCACCCTGGTCAACCTGCTGCTGCGCCTGTATGACCTGGAAGCCGGACGCATCCTGATCGACGACCAGGACATCGCCGGTGTGACCCAGGAAAGCCTGCGCGCGCAGATCGGCATGGTCACGCAGGACACTTCGCTGCTGCACCGTTCGATCCGTTCCAACCTGCTCTACGGCCGCCCGGATGCCGGCGAGGACGAATTGCAGGACGCCATCCAGAAGGCCCGCGCTTCGGAATTCATCCCGCAACTGAGCGACGCCGAAGGGCGGCAGGGACTCGACGCCCATGTCGGCGAGCGCGGCGTGAAGCTTTCCGGCGGCCAGCGCCAGCGCATCGCGATCACCCGTGTGCTGCTCAAGGACGCGCCGATCCTGATCCTCGACGAAGCCACCTCGGCGCTGGACTCGGAAGTGGAAGCGGCGATCCAGGAGAGCCTGGAGACCCTGATGCAGGGCAAGACGGTGATCGCCATCGCCCACCGCCTCTCCACTATCGCCCGCATGGACCGCCTGGTGGTGCTGGAACACGGCCGCATCGTCGAGAGCGGCAGCCATGCCGAGCTGCTGGCCCATGGCGGGCTTTACGCGCGGCTTTGGCGGCACCAGACGGGTGGGTTCGTCGGGGTGGATTGATCGTTTGCCCTGAGATGCACCAAAGCATCCGTTATCTGTAGGAGCGAGCTTGCTCGCGAACAGCCCGAGCATCAGAGCCGCCGGGGAAATCCGTTCGCTAGCAAGCTCGCTCCTACGAAGAGCCGCTCGCCCCCATAAAAAAGCCCGGCACAGGGCCGGGCACGTCCAAACCGGGACAGCTCAGTGTGTGTCCAGTAACGCCAGCGCCTCTCGGCTCAAGCGCTCGACCGTAGCCCAGTCGCCACTGTCGATGGCGGCCTTGGGCAGCATCCAGCTGCCGCCCACGCACATCACGTTGGCCAGCCGGTAGTAGTCATTCAGGTTGTCCGGGCCGACGCCGCCCGTGGGGCAGAAACGCACGTCCGGGAACGGCCCGCCGAAAGCCTTGAGCGCATCCACGCCGCCGCACACCTTCGCCGGGAACAGCTTGAAGCGACGCAGGCCGTGGCGGTACGCGGCCATGATTTCCGACGCGGTGGCCACGCCCGGCAGCAGCGGCACCGGACGAGTCACGGCGTACTGCAGCAACTCCTCGGTGCAACCCGGCGTGACGATGAACTTCGCCCCCGCCTCTTCCGCCTGGCGGAAGGTTTCCGGATCGAGCACGGTGCCGGCGCCCACCAGCAGTTCCGGGCGTTGCTCGCTCAACTGGCGAATGGCGGTGAGCCCCAGCGAGGTCCGCAAGGTCACTTCCAGAACGGTGATCCCTCCAGCGGCAAGGGCATCCGCCATGGGCAGGATGTCCGCCTCGCGGTCGATGGTGATCACCGGCAGGATGCGCGCACGCTGCGCCAGGGCATCGATCTGCTGGATGTGTTGTTCAGACATTGCGGTAACTCCGTGCCTCAGGGGCACCAATGGATCGAAAGAGGTGCGCGCAGGAACGCGTTGACCGGCATGCGCTGGTCGTCGTTGTCGCTGAGCGCCTGGCTCAGGGTGGCCAGCTTGGCCTCGCCCTGGATGGCCAGCAGTTGCACCCGCGCGCCCTGCAGCACGGCGCGGGTCAGGGTCAGGCGCTGACGGGGCACGCTCGGCGCCCACATCGGCAGGCAGCGGCGCGTGCTCACCGGGTCGAGCGCTTCGACCAGCCCGGCGCTGCCGGGGAACAGCGAGGCGGTATGGCCGTCGTCGCCCATGCCCAGCACCAGCACATCGATGGGCAGGCTCAGCTCATGCAGGAAACGGTCGGCCTTGTCGGCCGCCTCTTCCAGCGAGGCCGCCGACTGGTACAGGCCGATGAAGTGTGCGCGGGCCGCCGCGCCCTTGAGCAGATGGCGACGCAGCAGGCCGGCATTGCTGTCCGGGTGCGACTCGGGCACCCAGCGCTCGTCGGCCAGGCTGACGGATACCTTCGACCAGTCCAGCTCCGCGCTACTCAGCGCTTCGAGGAAGGCAATCGGACTGCGCCCACCGGATACCACCAGCAACGCCCGGCCACGTTCGGCCAGCGCCGCGCGCAATCCATCGGCCACGGCGGCGGCCAGTCCTTGCGCCTGCTCGGCGGCGTTGTTCCAGGTTTTCCAGGCCATGCCTTCAGCCAGTTTCGGTTCAGTGATCGCCATACCAGTCCCTCCCGTCGCGCGCGATCAGGGCAACAGCCGCCTGCGGTCCCCAACTGCCCGCCGGGTACGGCTTGGGCTCCTCGCCCAGGCGGCCCCAGCCGGCGATCAGGTGGTCACACCATTTCCAGGCGAACTCCACCTCGTCCTTGCGCACGAACAGGTACTGATTGCCTTGCATGACTTCCAGCAGCAGTCGCTCGTAGGCGTCCGGCGTACGGGCGGTGTGGAAGGTCTCGGAAAAATTCAGTTGCAGCGGGCCGGTGCGCAGCTGCATGCCCTTGCCCAGGCCCTGGTCCTTGGTCATCACCTGCAGGGAAATGCCCTCGTCCGGTTGCAGGCGGATGATCAGGCGGTTGCTGATCAGCGAGCGCTGCTCCGGGGCGAAGATGTAGTGCGGCGGTTCCTTGAAGTGGATGACGATCTGCGACAGCTTCTGCGGCATGCGCTTGCCGGTACGCAGGTAGAACGGCACGCCGGACCAGCGCCAGTTGCGGATATCCACGCGCAGCGCGACGAAGGTCTCGGCGTCGCTGTTGGGGTTGGCGTTTTCCTCGGCGAGGTAGCCGGGCACCGCCTTGCCGTCGATGAAGCCGGCGGTGTACTGGCCGCGCACCACGCGGGTTGCCAGTTGCTCCGGCGCGATGGGTTCGAGCGCGCGCAGCACCTTCACCTTCTCGTCGCGGATGCTGTCGGCGGTCAGGTCCGCCGGCGGGTCCATGGCGATCAGGCAGAGCAGCTGCAGCAGGTGGTTCTGCACCATATCGCGCAGCTGGCCGGCCTTGTCGAAGTAGCCCCAGCGGCCTTCGATGCCGACCTTCTCGGCCACGGTGATCTCCACGTGGGAGATGTGATTCTGGTTCCACTGGGTCTCGAACAGGCTGTTGGCGAAGCGCAGTGCGATGAGGTTCTGCACCGTCTCCTTACCCAGGTAGTGGTCGATCCGGTAGATGCGGTTTTCCGGGAAGAAGCGCGCCACCGCATCGTTCACCGCGCGGGATGATTCGAGGTCGTGGCCGATGGGCTTCTCCAGGACCACCCGGGTGCGCTCGGCGAGACCGACGGCGGCGAGGTTCTCGCAGATGCCGCCGAATACCGAGGCGGCCGTGGCGAAGTAGGCGACCAGGGTGCGCTCCTCGCCGACCTGTTCGGCCAGCGCCGTGTAGGAGCCGGCGTCGAGGAAGTCCATGTTCAGGTGAGTCAGGCGCGCCTGGAAGCGCGTCCACACCGCCTCGTCCCACTCCTTCGCGGGCACCGCCTGGCGCAGGCGTCGCTCGATGACGGTCAGCGGCGCCTCGCTGGCACCTTCGTCGCGGGCCAGGGTGAGAATACGGGTATCACCGTGCAGCAGGCTCTCGCGGTCGAGCTGATACAGCGCCGGGAGCAGCTTGCGCAGGGCAAGATCACCCAGGGCGCCGAACAGCGCGAGGGTGCAGGGCAGAACGCGGACTTCAGGCATTTGTTGTTACCAACCAAATTTTGAACGATAGTTAGCCTTCCACGCCGGCATTAAGACAAATATGTAGTAATTAAACAACATATTTTTGCCGTTTCGCACCGCTGTTGGTCACCTGCCGGCCTGACGTTAGGATAGCGCCGCTGGCCGCCTCTACCCGGCCAACCGTCGATTGCCCAAGGAGCACGGATGAAAAACCTGCTGGAGCAGATCCAGAGCCGTCTGGAAGAGCTGAACAAGGCCGAGCGCAAGGTCGCCGAAGTGATACTGCGCGACCCGCAGCAGGCCACGCGTTTCAGCATCGCCGCGCTGGCCCAGGCCTCCAGCGTCAGCGAGCCGACGGTGAACCGCTTCTGCCGCTCCTTCGGCATGAGCGGCTACCCGGAACTGAAGATCCAGCTGGCCCAGAGCCTGGCCAGCGGCGCGGCCTTCGTCGCCCAGGCGGTGGCCGAGAACGACGGCCCCGAGGCCTACACCCGGAAGATCTTCAGCAGCACCATCGCCTCGCTGGACAGCGCCTACAAAATGCTCGATCCGAAGGTGATCGACCGCGCCGTGGACCTGCTGATCCAGGCCCGGCAGATCCACTTCTTCGGCCTCGGCGCTTCGAGTTCAGTGGCACTGGATGCGCAACACAAGTTCTTCCGCTTCAACCTGGCGGTATCGGCCCACAGCGACGTGCTGATGCAGCGGATGATCGCCTCGGTGGCGCACACCGGCGACCTGTTCGTGGTGATTTCCTATACCGGGCGTACCCGCGAGCTGGTGGAAGTGGCGCACCTGGCGCGGCAGAACGGCGCCTCGGTGCTCGGCCTGACCGCCGCTGACTCCCCACTGGCCCGCGCCAGCACCCTGAGTCTGGACATCCCGCTGCCGGAAGACACCGACATCTACATGCCGATGACCTCGCGGATCATCCAGCTCACCGTGCTCGACGTACTCGCCACCGGCGTCACCCTGCGCCGCGGCGTGGACTTCCAGCCGCACCTGCGGCGGATCAAGGAGAGCCTGGTGCCAACGCGTTACCAGCTCGATGAGGAAGATTGAGGGAAGCACTGCTTTCGTAGGAGCGGAGCTTCTCCGCAATGCTCTTGTGCAAGGCTGAACGATTCGCGGACAAGGTCCGCCCCTACAAGAGCTGCCGCTGCGAAGTGTCAGGTGCGTAGGGCGTATAACGTTCGACGTTATACGCCGTTTGACCTTGCTCGCCGGGCGCTTCGAATCCGACGCGGGTGCCGAAGACGGGCCGATGTGAATCGGCGTACAACCGCGAACGGTTGTACGCCCTACGCGCGGCTGATCAGACCAGCCCGGCCCGCAGGTTCAGCAACATCCGCTCGCCCTGCGCCAGGATCAGCCCACCGGCGCGATAGCCAGCAGCGCCAATGCACAGGAAGCGATCCGCCTCAGCCGCCGCCACCTGCTCCACCGTGCGGCTGCCGGGGTGCCAGATCACGCTGCCGGCGCCGACGTTCTTGTCGATGCGCAGGCGGCGTTGCCAACCGGCATCTTCCAGCACCAGGGAACCCGTGTTGTAGAGCACCTGCTTGACAGCACCGCGCGGGGCCCAGGTGTTGGGCAGGCCGGTGGCCTTGCCGTCCAGCTCCATGCCATGGACCACCGAGCGGCGCAGCGAGCCCACGCGCCAGTATGGCTGCAGGGCGAAGCTGAACAGGCAGTCGCTGTCATCCTCGTGATAGCTGGAAAGCTCGATATCCAGGTCCTGGCCCAGACGCGCCTCCAGGCGCACGTGCCAATCCTCGACGTCCAGTTGCCAGCTGACCACCACCTTGCTGTCGTCGGCCCAGGCATCGAGCATTCGCCACTCGCGCTGGCGCGCCCAACCGTGCTGGGGCCAGTCGGGCTCGACCGGATGGCTGCCGAACCAGGGCCAGCAGACCGGGATGCCACCACGGATCGGCGCGGTGCTCAGGCTCGGCCATTGGCTGGAACACCACAGCAGCGGGCGCGCGCCACGAGGCTGGAAGTGCAGCAATTGCGCGCCCTGGCGGCTGAACACCGCCTGGCACTGCGGATGGTCGATCAGCAGCAGGTCGCGACGCTGGAAGCGCACCCAGTCGAAGGGGCGCTTGGCCCGCATGGAATGAAAAAAGCGCTGCAGCGGATGCTCGAGCATTATCCGGATGTCCTGATCCAATCCCTGCCCGGACACTCCGGGGCGTAAAGAGGCTGTAGTTTCACTACATTCGATGAAAAGCGGCGATTCTACTCGCAAAGCCTAGTCACGCGTAGCGCCCGCGCCAATGAAAAAAGGCCCGTCGCACGGACGGGCCAGGTTCGCACCAGGAAGCAATCAGAAGCTGGACTGGATCTTCAGGCCCGCCACCACGGCGTTGTTCACCTCGTCAACGCCACCGGGATGCCTGATGTATTGCAGGTTCGGGCGCACGGTGAGCCAATTGGTCACATGCACGCCGTAGTACAGCTCGGCGTTGTACTCGGTTTCCTGGATGGGCTGGTACAGCGGGTTGTCGTAGTCGTCGATGCCGTTGACCTGGTTCACCAGGCGCTGGCGATCCTGTACATCGTCGTTGACATGGATGCGCGCCACGCCGAAGCCGATGTCGTCCTTGGGCCGCGCATCGAGCGGACCTTTGTAGACCACGCCAAGTTGCTGGTAGTTGTCTACCGTGTTGGTCGCCTCGTCATGCACCGTGAAGTTGGCGAACAGGCTGAGGCCGCGTGAGGCGTCGCCGTCATGCGCGGTGACCTGCTGCTGCGCCACCACCCACCAACCGTGCTTGCTGCTGTGGGACTTGAACGGCTCGCCGGTAAGCGGCTGCGGGTTGCCATTAACGTCCTCGAAGACGTCGTCGGCCTTGGCGGTGCTGTAGTAGTAGCCCAGGCGGTACTCGCCCGGCAGCTGCGCGGCGCCGACCTTGGGCATCCACACCAGCTCCACCGGCAGGATAGTGCCTTCGGTGCCGCTGCCGTTGAGCTTGAAGCCGTTGCCGGTTTCCAGGTTCGACGGGTTCTGGTTGTACGCGCCGATCTGGGCATACCACTGGTCGTTGAAGTTCCACTTCACGCGGGCGGCCCACTGGCTGACCGGCCAGTTGTACCAGATGCCGCCGACCCAGTTGCCCACCTGCGAGCCGCAGAAGGCCAGGTTCTGGAAGTCGCAGGGGAAGCTGTTGAAGTCCTCGCCCTCGCCGAAGCGGCCGACCTTCACGTCCAGCGCGCCGTCGAAGTACTGCTGCTTGATCCACATCTGCGTCAGGCGCCAGGTCTGGCCGCGGCCCCAGACTTCCTGCACGGAGCTGAACTGCCCGGCGCGCGGGTCGCTGATGCGGTCGTTGGAGAGGTTGCGGCCGCTACGCTCGGTGACGGTTAGCTGGAATTCAGTGGCATCCCAGCCAAGGATCTTCTGCAGGTCCAGGTGGGTGCCGAGGGCGAACTGGTCGGAGTAGCGCGCGGTGGTGTGCTGGTCGTAGCCGCCGCCCAGGTTGCTCGCGGCTTCGCCGACGTAGTCGAGCTTGAAGTCGTAGCCCTTCTCCAGCAGTTCGGTGCGCTTGCCGCCCCAGTCGCCCAGGCCCCACTTGGACTCAGATGAGAAGGCGTCGGCGGCATGGGCGACGTTGCCCACGCAGCCCAGTGCGAGCAGGCAGCCCAGGGTTCGTGCGGCAGGCCGGTTCTTGTTGTTCTTGTGCATCTCCAGCGTCCTCGTTGTCTTGGTTTCTAGCGTAGTTGCAGGCAGGGGTACTTCAGGAATGCTTCTGGCGGGCCAGCGGCGTCACCTTGTTCGCGCCGTCGCCGCGCGGCTCGGCGCGCAGGCGCTCGCCACTCTGGGCGTCGAACAGCAGCGCACGGACTGGATCGAAGCGCAGCTGCAGGGACGAGCCCGGCTGCGGCGCCTGGTCCGGCGCAAGACGGCAGCAGACCTTGGCGCCATTGAGCGTGACGAAGGCCAGGGTGTCCGGGCCGGTGGGCTCGACCACCTCTACCTCGGCGCGCAGGTCGCTGGGGCCGTTGGCGCCGTCGGTGGCCAGCTGCACCTGTTCCGGACGCACGCCGAGGATCAGCTCGCGGCCCTCGACCAGTCCGGCGTCCAGCTGCAGCGGCAGCTCGCAGCGGTCCTGGCCGCTGTCCAGCAGGCCGACCAGCCGGCCGCCCTGCTGCTGCACCTTGAGCGGGATGAAGTTCATCGGCGGCGAGCCGATGAAGCTGGCAACGAACAGGTTCGCCGGGTCGTTGTAGATCTGCTGCGGCGTGCCGAACTGCTGGACGATGCCGTCCTTCATCACCGCCACCTTGTCGCCCAGGGTCATGGCCTCGATCTGGTCGTGGGTCACGTACACCGTGGTGGTCTTCAGGCGCTGGTGCATCAGCTTGATCTCGGTGCGCATCTCCACGCGCAGCTTGGCGTCGAGGTTCGACAACGGCTCGTCGAACAGGTAGATCTTCGGCCGCCGCGCCAGCGCCCGGCCCATGGCCACACGCTGCTGCTGGCCGCCGGAGAGCTGCGAGGGCTTGCGTTCGAGCAGGTGCTCGATCTGCAACAGCTTGGAGACGCGGGCGACTTCGGCGTCGATATCGCCCCTGGGCAGCTTGCGGATCTTCAGGCCGAAGGCGATGTTCTCGCGCACGCTCATGGTCGGGTACAGCGCGTAGGACTGGAACACCATGGCGATATCACGATCCTTCGGGCTCATGCCGCTGATGTCCTGGCCGTCCACCAGAATGGCGCCGCCGGTGACGTTCTCAAGCCCCGCGATGCAGTTCATCAGGGTGGATTTGCCGCAGCCGGAGGGGCCGACCAGGATCAGAAACTCGCCCGAATCGATCGACAGGTTGATCGACTTCAGCGTGTCGGCCAGGCCGCTGCCGTAGGACTTGTGCAAGTTGCGAAGTTCGAGTGTGGACATCTGGGGGTTACCTCAACCTTTGACAGCGCCGGCGGTGAGCCCGCGCACGAAGTACTTGCCGGCAAGCACGTAGACCACCAGCGTGGGCAGCGCGGCGATCATCGCGGCCGCCATGTCGACGTTGTATTCCTTGACCCCGGTGCTGATGTTCACCAGGTTGTTCAGCGCCACGGTGATGGGCTGGGCATCGCCGCTGGCGAACACCACGCCGAACAGGAAGTCATTCCAGATCTGGGTGAACTGCCAGATCAGACAGACCATCACGATGGGCGTGGACATCGGCATCAGGATGCGCAGGAAGATGGTGAAGAACCCCGCGCCGTCCAGCCGCGCGGCCTTCACCAGCGCATCGGGGATCGCCACGAAGTAGTTGCGGAAGAACAGCGTGGTGAACGCCAGGCCATAGATGCAGTGCACCATCACCAGGCCCGCGGTGGTGTTGGCCAGGCCCAGCTTGCCCAGAGTGAAGGACATCGGCAGGAGGATCACCTGGAACGGCAGGAAGCAGCCGAACAGCAGCGCGCCGAAGAACAGCTGCGAGCCGCGGAAGCGCCACATCGACAGCACGTAGCCGTTCATGGCGCCGATGAAGGTGGAGATCAGCACGCCGGGTACGGTGATCTTCACCGAGTTCCAGAAGTAGTCGCCCACCGCGCCCCAGGCTTTCACCCAGCCGATCAGGGTGAACACATCCGGCAGCGCCAGCAGGTTGCTGTTTCGGATGTCTTCCGGGGTCTTGAAACTGGTCAGCAGCATCACCAGCAGCGGGATCACGTACAGCGCCACGGCGCCCCAGAGGGTCGCGTGCACCGCCAGGCGGCTCAGGCTGAACGACGGTTTCAGGGTCGAGTCATGCATGGCGCTTGCCCCGCAGTTCGGAGTACAGGTACGGCACGACGATGGCCAGCACGGCGCCGAGCATCAGCATCGCGCTGGCGGCGCCCAGGCCCATCTGGCCGCGGGTGAAGGTGTGGGCGTACATGAACATCGCCGGCAGGTCGGAGGAGTAGCCGGGGCCGCCAGCAGTCATCGCGGCGACCAGGTCAAAGCTCTTGATGGCGATGTGCGCGAGGATCATCAGGGCGCTGAAGAACACCGGACGCAGGCTCGGCAGCACAATGCGCAGGTAGATGGTCGGCAGGCTCGCGCCGTCCACCTGGGCGGCGCGCACGATGGCCGGATCGACCCCGCGCAGGCCGGCGAGGAACAGCGCCATGACGAAGCCCGAGGCCTGCCACACGGCGGCGATCACCAGGCAATAGACGACCCGATCGGGGTCCACCAGCCAATCGAAGCGAAAGCCCGTCCAACCCCAGTCGCGCAGCAGCTTGTCCAGCCCCAGGCCGGGGTTGAGCAACCACTTCCAGGCCGTGCCGGTGACGATCATCGACAGCGCCATGGGGTAGAGGTAAACGGTGCGAATGAAGCCTTCGCGGCGGATGCGCTGGTCCAGCAGCACGGCGAGGAAGACCCCGAGCACCAGGCAAACGCCGATGAACAGGCCGCCGAACAGCAGCAGGTTCTTGCTCGCCACCCACCAGCGGTCGTTGTCCCACAGGCGCAGGTACTGGGTCAGCCCGGCCCAGCTGTAGGCCGGCATGAAGCGCGAATTGGTGAAGGACAGCAGCAGCGTCCAACCGATGTAGCCGTACACGCAGACCAGCACCACGAGCATGCTCGGGGCCAGCACCAGCTTGGGCAGCCAGGCCTGCAGGCCGTCGAGCAGCGAAGCGCGCGGGCGGGCTGCAGGAGTGAAAGTCGGAGATTGGGTCGCCATCTGCTTTCTCGAGGATGAGTGAACCCACCCGGGCTGCGACGGCGGCCCGGAGTCGTTCTATTGGAAGAGAAACCGGCTCCGCTACGGAGCCGGCGAGCGCCTTACTGCGCGGCGGCCTGGATGGCGGCGCCCAGTTGCTGCGCGGCCTTCTGCGGATCGGCGGCGGGGTCGTTGAAGAAGTTGGTGACCACGTCGAAGATCGCGCCCTGCACGTAGCTGGAGGCGGCCATGCTGTGGGCCATGCTCGGCACCAGGTTGTTGCTCGCGGAGGCGGCCTTGAAGTCCTTCATCGATTGCTGGGCACAGGCGTCGAAGGGCGTCATGTCGACGTCCAGCCTTACCGGGATCGAGCCCTTGTTCAGGCTGAAGTCCTTCTGGAAGGACGGGTCGAGTACCGCGCGCGCCAGGTCTTCCTGGGCCTTGCGGTTTTCCTCGTTGCTCAGCTTGAACATCACCAGGGAGTCGATGTTGTAGTCGAATGCCTTCTGTGTTCCGGGGAACGGCAGGCACTGATAATCCTTGCCCGCCACCTTGCCGGCGGCGGTGAACTCGCTCTTGGCCCAGTCACCCATGATCTGCATGCCGGCCTTGCCGTTGATGACCATGCCGGTGGCAACGTTCCACTCGCGGCCGGCGGCGTCCGCATCGACATAGCCGTGCAGCTTCTTCAGCGCAGCGAAGACATCGGCCATCTGCGCGCCGGTGAGGGTTTCCTTGTCCAGTTCGACGAAGGCCTTGCGGTAGCCTTCCGGGCCCATCTTGCTCAGGACCAGGTTCTCGAACAGCGTGCCGTCCTGCCACGGCTGGCTGCCGTGGGCCAGCGGCGTGAAGCCGGCGGCCTTGAGCTTGTCGGCGGCGGCGAAGAGTTCGTCCAGGGTGGTCGGCGGCGTGGCGCCGGCCTTCCTGAAGACCTCCGGATTGATGTACAGCCAGTTCACCCGGTGCACGTTGACCGGCACGGCCACATAGTCGCCCTTGTACTTCATGATCTGCGCCACCTGCGGCGGCAGCAGTTGGTCCCACTTGCCTTCGGCGGCGACATCGTCGAGGTCGGCGAGCAGACCGAGCTCACCCCACTCCTGGATGTCCGGCCCCTTGATCTGCGCGGCGGCCGGCGGGTTGCCGGAAACGGCGCGGGTCTTGAGCACGGTCATGGCCGCTTCGCCACCACCGCCGGCGACGGCGAAGTCCTTCCAGGTATGCCCCTTGGCTTCGACGAGTTTCTTCAGGGTTTCGGCGGCGCGCTTCTCGCCAGGGGAAGTCCACCAGTGCAGCACTTCGACTTCACCGGCGTGGGCCAGCATCGGGGATAGACAGAAGGAGGAAAGACAGATGGCGGCCGACAGGCGACGGATCGCATTCATGGGGAGCACCTTGTTCTTGTTATTGGAGGCAAGTCTGCGCTTGCGATGGTCCGAGTCTATCCAAGGCATTCCGGTCTCCGGGTAACGAAGCGATCTTTGATTGTCACGAGGTGGTGACATTTGGGGTCCGTTGGTGGGTTTAGCGTTGGAGGGTGAAGAAGTGCTTTTGGCCGTCTTCTGGGCGTCTGCAGCTCGGCCCACCACCCTCTCCCCAGCCCTGGCTGCGCGCCCCGCTCCGAAGGGAGAGGGAGCTGTCCTCTGCGATGCCAAGTGGGCAGCTCTCCTGATGCCGTCGCAGCTTCAAACATCAACGAGGAGGCCGGCTCACGCCGACATTTCGCTTCACGCCGAGCGGCCCCCTCTCCCTTCAGGGAGAGGGTTGGGGAGAGGGCAAGGAATCCACATCGAGCACCAGGCGTATCGCCTCCAGCACCGAATCCATCTTCAACAACACATCATGATTCCAGAAGCGCAGTATCGTGAACCCCTTGCTCTTGAGCCATGCGTCTCGTTTCAAGTCTGCATTTGAATCCAGATGCTGCCCACCATCCAGCTCGATGATCAACATCCGTTCGTGACAAACGAAATCGATGATGTAAGCCCCGATGATCTTCTGCCGGCGGAACTTGAGGCCGAGGAAGCGGTGGGCGCGCAGATGGTGCCAGAGGGCTCGCTCGGCTTCGGTCTGGTCATGGCGCAGTTGTTTCGAGAATGGGGTGAGGTGGGAGATCATTGAGCTGGCTCCGGCAGGTGTATGCCTGGAGGCTAGTGCCTCGGCCCACCACCCTCTCCCCAGCCCTGGCTGCGCGCCCCGCTCCGAAGGGAGAGGGAGCTTTCCGAGCTACCTGTAGGCTCCTGCGTTTCAGGTGGCCATGGCTTCAGGCGAGCTCCAGATTGGAGCAGCACGCCGATCCAGTCCCCTCTCCCTTCGGAGCGGGGCGCGTAGCCAGGGTTAGGGAGAGGGCAAAACCTCCCCACACACTCCGAAGTAACCGGCAGAAGCCCCCCCTACTCCACCTCCAACCGCGGCAACCTCAACGTCACCCGCAACCCACCCTCCCGGCGATTCTGCAGGCTGACTTCGCCCCCGTGGGTATGCGCGATGTTGCGCGCGATGCCCAACCCGAGGCCGTAGCCCTGCCCCCGTTCAGACAACCGGAAGCGCGGCTCGAAGACTTTCTCCAGGCGCTGCTCCGGAACACCCGGCCCCTGGTCGTCGACATGCAGAACCACCGCATCAGGATCATCCTCGATGCTCAACTGAGCGCGGCCGCCGTATTTGAGGGCGTTATCCAGCAGGTTGCCGATGCAGCGCTTGAGCGCCAGCGGCTTGCCCGGATAGGGCTCGCTCGCGGCGCCGATCACTTCGACCCGGCCATCGGCGAGGTACGGCCCAGCCACGTACTGCAGCAACTGGTTGAGGTCCACCGGCTCGACGTTCTCGTGGATGTCGGTGTCCTTCACGCATTGCAGCGCGCCCTTCACCAGCAGCTCCAGCTCGTCTAGGTCGTGGCTGAACTTGTCCCGCGCCTGCTCGTCGTCCAGCAGCTCGACGCGCAGGCGCAGGCGGGTGATGGGCGTGCGCAGGTCGTGGGAGATGCCGCTGAACAACTGGGAACGCTCGTTGACGTAGCGGTCGATGCGCTCGCGCATGGTGTTGAAGGCGCGGGAGACCTCCACCAGTTCGCTCGCTCCGCTCTCCTCCAGCGGCTGGTCCTGGCCGCCCAGGGCGATGTCACGGGCGGCGCGGGCCAGGCGCTTGAGCGGGCGGCTCTGCCAGTGCACCAGCAGGCCGGTGAACAGCAAGAGCAGCAGGCTGGTGAAGACGATGGAGATGATCTGCTGCGGCGGCAGGCTTTCGGGCTCCAGCGTCACGTAGGGCGCGGGCATCAGGCTGGCGATGTACAACCATTCGCTCTCGCCGATGCGGATCTGCGTGACCAGCACCGGTGGGTTCACCGGCTCCAGCGTCAGCGCATAGTGCGCCCAGGAGCGCGGCAGCTCCTCCAGCTTCAGCTCGCCGTTGAATAGCCGCAGATCGTCCGGGCTGACGAATTCCACCTGCAATTCCACGTCCTTGCCCAGCTTCTGGTGCAGCACGTCCTGCACGATGTCGATCACCGCCTGCTTGTTGGTGGTATCCGGTAGCGGGCGCATCTCCAGCGGGCGTTCATTGAGCGAGACGAAGAAACGCGTGCCGCCCATGCTCCGCAGCTGGTCGAGCACCAGCGGGCGGTAGCCGATGGGCAGCGAGCGAAAGTAGCTGACGCTGGCGGCCATGGAGTAAGCCAGGCTGCGTGAGCTGGTGAGCAGGCCGTCGCGCTGGCTGCTGCGCAGGTGGGAAATCCAGAACAGGCTCGACAGCCCCTGGGCGATCAGCACCGCCAGCAGGGTGAGCAACAGCATGCGGCCGAGCAGCGAGCGCGGCACCAGGGACCAGCGGCGGCGCTCACTCATGGCCGGCAAGGTGCGGGCGAACCTGGGCGGCCAGCAGGTAGCCGCTGCCGCGCACGGTCTGGATCAGCCGCGCCGGTTTCCCGGTGTCGCGCAGGCGCTGGCGCAGACGCGAGACGGCCATGTCGACGATGCGCTCCAGCGGCATCACCTCGCGGCCACGGGTGGCGCTGGCGATGGTGTCGCGATCGAGTATCTGCCGGGGGTTGTCGAGGAACAGCTTGAGCAGGGCGAAGTCGGCGCCGCTGAGGAAGTGCTCCTCGCCATCTTCGTGGAACAGCCGGTGGCTGATGGTATCCAGCCGCCAGTCGTCGAAAGCAATGACCTCGCCGCCGCGCGCCTGGGTGTACTGCGCGCGGCGCAGCAGCGCCTTGATCCGTGCCAGCAGCTCGCGGGGGCTGAAGGGTTTGCCGAGGTAGTCGTCGGCACCCAGTTCCAGGCCCACCACGCGGTCGGCCTCGTCGGAGCTGGCGGTAAGCATGATCACCGGCATGCAGGCGTGGCGCTGGTGCGAGCGAATCCAGCGGCACAGGCTGAAGCCGTCCTCGTCGGGCAGCATCACGTCGAGGATCGCCAGGGCGGCATCCTCCTCGCACAGCGCGCGGCGGAAGCTCTCGCCATCGGCGACGCTGCGCACCTGGAAGCCGGCGCGGCTGAGGTAGGTTTCCAGCAGCTCGCGGATTTCCTGGTCGTCGTCCACCAACAGGATGGATCTGGCAGGCTGGTTCACTTCGGGCGTCCTTTCTTGTTGTTCTAAGGAATGAAGCGGTGACTCAACCTTCGTTGCGCAGGGCCTGTTCCAGGGCGACACCGGCGCCGAACAGACCGGGGTGCTCCGCCGTCATGACCCACACCGGCACCGGATCGAGGTACGGCCCGCTGGTCTTGCCGCGGGTGCGAAACGCCTCGGCGAAACCGCTGCGCTGGAAGCGCTCGAGGAAGCGCGGGACGATGCCGCCGGTGATGTACACGCCACCCAGCGCGCCGACCGTCAGTACGGCGTTGCCGGCGACCCGCGCCAGCCAGAGGAAGAAGTGCTCCAGCACTGCATCGGCGTAGGCATCGCCAGCCATGGCGCGCTCGCCGATCTCGGCGGCGGTGGCGCATTTCGGCTCCACGCCATCGAGCTGGCAGCTCATGCGGTAGAGGTTTTCCAGGCCGCTACCGGAGAGCACGCGCTCGGCCGAGACGTGGCCGTATTTTTCGCGCAGCAGCTGCCAGAGGGCGAAATCACGCTCGGAAGTTATCGGCAGGTCGACGTGGCCACCTTCGCAGGGCAGCACGTCCCAGCCGCCGCCCGGCAGCGGCATCAGGCTGCCGACCCCCAGGCCGGTGCCCGGGCCGATGATCAGCTTGGCGCGGCCTTCGAGCGCCTTGCCCGGGCGCACCTGCACCAGGTGTTCCTCCGACAACCGCGAAGCCGCCCAGGCCATGGTGCTGAAGTCGTTTACCAGCAGCAGGTGGCTCAGGCCCAACTCGGCGCGGAACGCATCGCGCTTGATCACCCAGTGGTTGTTGGTGAACTTGAAGTCGGCGGCGCCGACAGGACCTGCGCAGGCCAGGCAGACGTTCTCGATGGCGGACAGCGGCTGGCCGACGCGCTGCAGGTAGTCGCGCACCGCGTCTTCCGGGCGCGGGTAGTCGGCGCAGGCCAGGACCTGTATGGATTCGAGGACTTCACCACGCCACAGGGCGAAGCGGGCATTGGTTCCGCCAATGTCGCCAACCAGGGCGAAACCGTTGGAGGAGGACTGAGCATTGTTGGAGTTCATTGCGGGCTCGGGCCTGGAAGATGGGTGAAAGGATGCGGCGCGGGATCATGCCAGCATAGGACAGCGCCGAAAATGCCCCGTGCGACGAACAGGCAGTCCGTCACACGGGAGACCGGTAGGGTCAGCTCGGACCGTTCAGCTCGGCCGTAAAGCTGCAGGCGCCCTGCTCCGCCGGGCTGAAGGCGTTGCGCATGAAGGCGAACAGTTCGCGGCCCATGCCAAGGTTATCGATGGCCGGGGTTTCGACCAGGGGACGGGCTTCCCATTCCGCCGCAGCCACCAGCACACGCAGCTCGCCGGTGGTGCCGTCGACGCGCACCACGTCGCCGTCGCGCAGCTTGGCCAGCGGGCCGCCATTGAGCGCCTCCGGGGATACGTGGATCGCCGCCGGCACCTTACCGGAAGCACCGGACATACGCCCATCGGTGACTAGAGCCACCTTGAAGCCACGGTCCTGCAGCACGCCGAGGAACGGCGTGAGCTTGTGCAGCTCGGGCATGCCGTTGGCGCGCGGGCCCTGGAAGCGCACCACGGCGACCAGGTCGCGCTCCAGCTCGCCGGCCTTGAAGGCGGCCGCCAGGCTCGACTGGTCGTGGAAGATGCGCACCGGCGCCTCGACGATCTGGTGCTCCAGCGCCACGGCGGACACCTTCATCACGCCACGGCCGAGGTTGCCTTCCATCAGGCGCAGGCCGCCTTCCGGGGAGAACGGCCTGTCGATCGGACGCAGGATGTTCTCGTCCAGGCTGGCTGCCGGACCTTCGCGCCAGACCAGCTTGCCTTCTTCGAGAAAAGGCTCCTGCACGTAGCGGCGCAGGCCCTTGCCGACCACGGTCTGCACGTCTTCATGGAGCAGGCCGCCGTCCAGCAGCTGGCGGATCAGGAAGGACATGCCGCCTGCCGCCTGGAAGTGGTTGATGTCGGCCTGGCCGTTGGGATAGATGCGCGCCAGGGTCGGCACGACTTCGGAAAGGTCGGCCATGTCCTGCCAGGTCAGCTGGATGCCGGCGGCCTGGGCGATGGCCAGCAGGTGCAGGGTGTGGTTGGTCGAGCCGCCGGTGGCCAGCAGCGCCACCACGGAGTTGACCATGGCCTTCTCATCGACGATCTCAGCCATGGGCACGAACTGGCCATTTTCCGGCGTCAGGCGCGCGGCCTGGCGGGCGGCTTCGCGGGTCAGCTCGTCGCGCAGCGGGGTGTTCGGGTTGACGAAGGACGCGCCCGGCAGGTGCAGGCCCATCACTTCCACCAGCAGTTGGTTGGTGTTGGCGGTGCCATAGAAGGTGCAGGTACCCGGCGCGTGGTAGGAGGCCATCTCCGAGGCCAGCAGCTCCTCGCGGGTCGCCTTGCCCTCGGCGAACAGCTGGCGCACCGCGGCCTTCTCCTTGTTGGAGATGCCAGTCGGCATCGGGCCGGCCGGCACGAACACCACCGGCAGGTGGCCGAAGCGCAGCGAGCCGATCAGCAGGCCGGGGACGATCTTGTCGCACACGCCCAGGCACAGCGCAGCGTCGAACATATTGTGGGACAGGGCGATGGCGGTGCCCATGGCGATCACGTCGCGGCTGGCCAGGGACAGCTCCATGCCCGGCTCGCCCTGGGTCACGCCGTCGCACATGGCGGGCACGCCGCCGGCGAACTGGCCGACCGAGCCAATCTGCCGCAGGGCGTCCTTGATCAGCTCCGGGAAGCGCTCCAGCGGCTGGTGCGCGGAGAGCATGTCGTTGTAGGCGGAAACGATGGCCACGTTGGCCTGGTTCATCAGCCGCAACGCCTGCTTGTCCGACTCGCCGCAGGCCGCGACACCGTGGGCGAGGTTGCCGCAGGGCAGCGTGCCGCGGTGCGGACCCTTGGTGGCGGCTGCCTTGACCAGGTCGAGGTAGCGCTGGCGGGTTGCCGCGCTGCGGGCCTGGATGCGCTGGGTGACTTCGAGCACACGGGGGTGCATGGCAGCATTCTCCTACAGACTATCAGTTGTTGTTTTTACAACATAATCTTCGAATACAAAGCGTTTACTTTTCTTCGAAGCGGAAATTTAATGTTTTTTACCACAACAAAAGAAAAGAGACGACCTCCATGACTATACGCCTGGCTATCAACGGTTTCGGCCGCATCGGTCGGAACGTTCTCCGTGCACTCTACTCGGGCCCCTATCGCCAGCACCTGCAAGTGGTGGCGATCAATGACCTGGGCGATGCGGCGATCAACGCCCATCTGCTGCAGTACGACAGCGTGCACGGGCGCTTCCCCGGCCAGGTGGAACATGACGCGGAAAGCCTCAGCGTAGAGGGCGACCGCATCGCCGTCACGGCCATCCGCAACCCGGCGGAGCTGCCGTGGAAGGTGCTGGAGGTGGACATCGTGCTGGAATGCACCGGTCTCTTCACCAGCCGCGAGAAGGCCGCCGCGCACCTCGACGCCGGCGCGCGCCAGGTGCTGGTCTCCGCGCCGGGCCAGGGCGTCGACGCCACGGTGGTCTACGGCGTCAACGAACACATCCTGCGGCCGACGCACCGGATCGTCTCCAATGCCTCCTGCACCACCAACTGCCTGGCGCCTGTGGCTCAGGTGCTGCACCACGAACTGGGCATCGAGCATGGGCTGATGACCACCATCCATGCCTACACCAACGACCAGAACCTGTCCGACATCCATCACGACGATCCGTACCGGGCGCGCTCGGCCACCCAGTCAATGATCCCGACCCGCACCGGCGCCGCCGATGCAGTGGGCTTGGTGCTGCCGGAACTGGCCGGCAAGCTGACCGGGCTGGCGGTGCGGGTACCGGTGATCAATGTGTCGCTGGTGGACCTCACGGTACAGGTCGCCCGCGCTGCCCATGTCGAGGAGGTCAACGCGCTGTTCGAGCGCGCCAGCCAGGGTTCGCCGATCCTCGGCTTCAACCGCCAGCCGCTGGTTTCGGTGGACTTCAACCATGACTCGCGCTCCGCCATCTTCGACGCCAGCCACACGCGGGTGAGCGGCCGGTTGGTGAAGGTAATGGCCTGGTACGACAACGAGTGGGGATTCTCCAACCGCATGCTGGATACAGCGCGGGCGATGTATTTGGCGCAGGGATGAAGAAGGTTCGCGAGCAAGCTCGCTCCTACAGGTAGGGAGCGCAGGCTCTTCGTAGGAGCGAGCTTGCTCGCGAACAACCACTGCACCGCACTATCAATCAGCTTGCAGGATGGGCAGGAATCAGCGCGAAACCCATGCCGCCAGTGCTCGGGATCGATGGGGTTCGTTGCGCTCCACGCCATCCTGCATACGCGTGTCGGATTTCTCATCGCCGCCATCGAAGCCGCCAATCGCACCCAACCCCGCTCTTGCTAGAATCCGCCGTCACTTCTTGCTCGCCGCCTTCATGCTCGCCCTCAAGCTCACCCTGGTGCCATTGTTCCTCCTGCTGGTATCCCTCTCCGGACGCTGGTGGGGGCCTGCCGTCGCCGGCTGCCTAGCCACCCTGCCCGCCATCACCGGGCCGATCCTTTATCTAATCACCCTTGAGCACGGCCGCGATTTCGGCGCCCAGGCCGCGCTGCTGGCGCTGGCGGCGATCTTCGCCTCGGAGGCGTTCAACTTCACCTATGCCTGGATCTGCCGACGCCACCCGTGGCCGCTGGCGCTGGGCGGCGCGATGCTGGCCTGGCTGGTCGCCGCCTGGGGACTGACGCAACTGCCCACCCTGCCCGCCTGGGCCTTGGGTGCTGCGGCGCTGGGCACTCTGACCAGCCAGTTGTTCATGCCGCGAGTGGAACTGCCGCCCACCCTATCCCCCATCGGACGCTTCGAACTGGGCCTGCGCATGCTCGCAGGCGCCGCGCTGACGCTGGCCGTCACCGCCCTCGCCGGCTGGGCCGGGCCAAGCTGGAGCGGCCTGCTGGCAGTGTTCCCACTGCTCTCCATCGTGCTCTGCGTATCGTCGCAGCGCCTGAATGGCTCGGGCTTCGTCATCGCCCTGCTGCGCGGCATGGTCACCGGGCGGCCGGCCTTCGGCGCCTTCTGCCTGTGGCTGGCCTTGCGCCTGCCGGAGACCGGCACCGTGCAGAGCTTCGCCGAAGCGGCACTGCTGTCCGTGCTGGTGCAAGGCGCATTGCGCTGGTTGATCGGGCGCCGGGCCAGGAAGCTGGCGAACCCGGCGACCTGAAAAAGAAAAACGCCACGGCTCGATGAGCCGTGGCGTTTTCGTCTGGAACCAGCGCTTGTGGATAACGCTTAAAGCAGCGTGAAGCTCTGCTCCTTCACGTTATCCGAATCCAGGCCGACGTAGACCTTGAACTCGCCCGGCTCCGACGCGTAGCGCAGCTGGCTGTCGTAGAAGCGCAGGTCTTCCTCGCGGATCGGGAACTGCACCACTTTCGACTCGCCCGGCTGCAGCATGATCTTGCTGAAGCCCTTGAGCTCCTTCACCGGACGGCTGATGGAGGCGGCGACGTCGCGCAGGTAGAGCTGCACCACGGTCTCGCCGGCGACCTTGCCGGTGTTCTTCACCGTCACGCTGGCGGTCAGCTGGTCACCCTTCTTCAGCTTGCTGCCGGACATCTTCACCTCCGAGACGCTGAAGTCGGTGTAGCTCAGGCCGAAGCCGAAGGGGTACAGCGGGCCGTTCTGCGAGTCGAAGTAGCGCGAGGTGTACTTGTTCGGGTGCTCGTGGTCGAACGGGCGGCCGGTGTTCAGGTGGTTGTAGTAGATCGGCACCTGGCCCACCGAACGCGGGAAGGTCATGCTCAGCTTGCCCGCCGGGTTGTAGTCGCCGAACAGCACGTCGGCGATGGCGTTGCCGCCCTCGGTACCGCTGAACCAGGTTTCCAGGATGGCGTCGGCGTTCGCGCTTTCCCAGCGCAGGTCCAGCGGGCGGCCGTTCATCAGCACCAGCACCAGTGGCTTGCCGGTGGCCTTGAGGGCCTTGAGCAACTCGATCTGGCTTTGCGCGATGTGCAGGTTGGTCTTGCTCGACGCCTCGTGGGCCATGCCCTGGGCCTCGCCGACCACGGCGACCACCACATCGGCCTGCTTCGCCTTGGCCACGGCCTCGTCGATCATTTCCTTCGGGCTGCGGGAGTCGACACTGACGTCCTCGTTGTACTCGTTGAGGTACTTGATGATCTCCTGGTCGTCGGTGACGTTGGCGCCCTTGGCATAGAGCAGCGCAGCCTTGCCACGGGTCGCCGTGCCCATGCCTTCGAGCACGGTCACCGCCTGGAAGGCCTTGCCGGCGGCGGACCAGCTGCCCATCACGTCGCGCTTGCTGTCGGCCAGCGGGCCGACCAGGGCGATCACGCCGTCACGCTTGAGCGGCAGCACGCCGTTCTGGTTCTTCAGCAGAACCATGCCCTTGCGCGCGATCTCGCGGGCATCGGCACGATGCAGGCGCTCCTCGGCGTCGGTGTCCACCGGGTCCTTGCCCTGCAGGTAGCGGTACGGGTCCTTGAACAGCCCCATGTCCCACTTGGCGGCCAGCACGTCGCGGCAGGCGCGGTCGATCTCGGCCTGGCTGATCAGGCCCGCCTTGAGCAGCTCGGGCATGTGCTTGCCGTAGAGGTCGTCGTTCATGTTCATTTCTACGCCGGCGTTGATCGCCAGGCGGGTGGCGTCGCGCTCGTTGGCGGCGACGCCGTGCTTGATCAGCTCGCCCACCGCGCCGTGGTCGCTCAGGGTCAGGCCCTTGTAGCCCCACTGGCCGCGCAGCAGGTCCTGCAGCAGCCACTGGTTGGCGGTGGCGGGCACGCCGTTGATGCTGTTCAGCGAGACCATCACCGCGCCGGCGCCGGCATCGATGGCGGCGCGGTACGGCGGCAGGTAGTCCTGGAACATGCGCTGCGGGCTCATGTCCACGGTGTTGTAGTCACGGCCGCCTTCGCCGGCGCCGTACAGGGCAAAGTGCTTGACCCCGGCCATGATGGTTTCCGGCTGGTCCAGACCCTTGCCCTGGTAACCCTTGACCACCGCGGCGGCGACCTTGCTGGTCAGCCAGGCGTCTTCGCCGAAGCCCTCGGACACGCGGCCCCAGCGCGGATCGCGGGCGATGTCGACGGTGGGCGAATAGGTCAGGTTGAGGCCGTCGGCGCTGGCCTCGATGGCCGAGACGCGAGCGCTGCGCTCGATGGACGCCAGGTCCCAGCTCGCCGCCAGGCCCAGGCCGATGGGGAACACAGTGCGATGGCCATGGACCACGTCATAGGCGAAGAACAGCGGAATCTTCAGCCGGCTCTTCATGGCCGCGTCCTGCAGGTCGCGGATGCCCGGACGCACCACGGTGTTGAACACCGCGCCGGTGGTGCCGGCGGCGATCTCTTCCAGCAGCACCGGCTTGGGATGGTCGGGACCGACGCTGACCAGGCGCAGCTGGCCGATCTTCTCTTCCTGCGTCATGCGCTGCATCAGGCTGTCGATGAAGGCGTCCTTCGACTGGCCGGGCAGCGGTACGGCGGGCGCCACGGCAGGAGCCTGGGCTGCGGAAAGCGAAGCGCTGCTCAGGCCCAGCAGGAGGCCGAGCCAGGAGATACGGCTGATTGGTGTTGTTTTCATATGGGTACTCAGCAGCCTGCGCGAAGCGCCGGGCCACTGTGGATTGTTATCGAGGGTCGTCGAAGGGACGGGGATTCCGGCGGCTCCCCCGGGTGTTGCCGCCAGCGCCTTTCGAACGCGGCACATAAGGTCGTCGCGCCGAAGACGGAAGTCAATCACCGAACGGCTGGAAAGCGTCGGGGAAATGCCTTTAATGGTCGCGATTGCGGGCGTTGAACTCCATTTCTTCGCGCATGGCTTCGCGCAGGGCGCGCTCTTCGTCCCACTCTTCTTCAGCCGCGGCAGCCGGGGGCGTGACGGCAGGTTCAGGCTCAGGCGCGGCAGGCTCCACATCCGTGTCTTCCGGCGCCGGGTCTTCCGGTTGAACCTCGGGCAAGCCGAAGACACCGCTGAAATCGGCGTCCACGCCGCTGTCCTCGGCTTCCGCCGGCGGCAGGTCGATGAGGTCGTCGAAATCGGTCTTCAGGCCCTGCTCCATCTCGTCCAGCTCGGCGAGCAGGCTGCGGAAGCTGGTCTCCTCGGGCTTTTCCTCCGGCGGCGCGGGCTCCGGCTCCTCGCCGGCATCGCGCAACGCCTGGTCGGCCAGCGCCTGCAGGGACGGCGGAATGTAGTCTTCGTCGTACTCCTCGGGCCCCGGTAGGCTGACCGTCGGCGCCATGTCTTCGAGGATAGGCTGGGGCTCGGGCTCCATCAGCTTCAGCTCGGCCAACGGCGGCAGCTCTTCCAGGCTCTTCAGGTTGAAGTAGTCGAGGAAAGTCCGGGTGGTGGCGAGCATCGCCGGGCGGCCGGGCACTTCGCGGTAGCCGACGATGCGGATCCACTCGCGCTCCATCAGCGTCTTGACGATCTGGGTGTTCACCGCGACACCGCGGATCTCCTCGATCTCGCCACGGGTGATCGGCTGGCGATAGGCGATCAGCGCCAGGGTCTCCAGCAGGGCGCGGGAATAGCGCTGCGGGCGCTCCTCCCACAGGCGGCCGACCCAGGGGGCGAGCTTCTCGCGCACCTGCAGGCGATAGCCGGTGGCCACCTCCTTCAGTTCGAAGGCCCGGCCCGCGCAGGACAGCGACAGCACCGCCAGCGCATCGCGGAACTGCTGCGGCTCCGGCCGCTCGGCCTCCTCGAATAGCTCGCCGAGGCGCTCCAGCGACAGCGGCTTGCCGGCCGCCAGGAGGATGCCTTCGAGCAGGGTCGCCAGTTCTTTGGGGTCGGACAGGTTCATCGAGTCGCTCAGTGGGTCAGCCGAAACGGGTGAAGGCCGGGTGATAGGCCACTTCGCCACGCACCGCCTGGGCCTGCGGAGTCAGGCGCAGGCATTGGCAGTACGGGGCGGGGATACCGGGGAACACCAGGGTGTCATCGGCGACGAAGCCGAAGCGCGAATAGTAAGCCGGATCGCCCACCAGCACACAGCCGGCTATGCCTTCGGCGCGCAGGCGCCGCAGGCAGGCTTCGGCGAGCGCGGCGCCGATGCCGGCCTTCTGCCGCGCCGGCAGCACCGCCAGCGGGCCCAGGCCCAGCCAGCCGATGTCTGCGCCATCGATGGTCACCGGCGAGGCGGCCAGGTAGCCGACCACTTCGCCGGCCTCCTCGGCCACCAGCGCCAGGCTGAGCGCGCCTTCCTCGCGCAGGGCCTGCACCAGCAGGTGCTCGGTCTGCCGACTGTGCGGATGGTCGGCGAACGCCGCGCGCAACAGGGCGTCGATGGCGGCATGGTCGCCAGGTTGTTCAGAGCGAATCTTCAAGGTCATCGAAAGTCGGCTCCGGAGGCACTGCCTCCTCGGGTTCGAAGGCCCCCTCGCCTTCCTCCTGTACGGTTTCCGCGGACGGGGCGCCTTCCGTGGTCTCGGTGCGGGCGCGCACGTGGATCGGCGCGAAGGCGGCGTTCTGCACCAGCTCCACCAGTTGTTCCTTCACCAGTTCGAGCACGGCCATGAAGGTCACCACCACGCCGAGCTTGCCCTCCTCGACGCGGAACAGGCTGATGAAGGGCACGAAGCCCTCGCCCTTCAGGCGCTCCAAAATCTCGCTCATGCGCTCGCGGGTGGAGAGCATCTCACGAGTGACCTGGTGGCTCTCGAACAGATCGGCGCGGCGCAGCACCTCGGCCATGCACAGCATCAGCTCCTGCATGTCGACGTCGGGCAGCAGCTTGCGCGCCCGTGCGTCCGGCGCAGCAACGGCGGGCAGGATGATGTCGCGGCCCAGGCGCGGCAGAGTGTCGAGGTCCTCGGCGGCCTTCTTGAAGCGCTCGTATTCCTGCAGGCGGCGGATCAGCTCGGCGCGCGGGTCTTCCTCTTCCTCCTCGGCCTCTGCCGAGCGCGGCAGCAGCATGCGCGACTTGATCTCGGCGAGCATGGCGGCCATCACCAGGTACTCGGCGGCCAGCTCCAGGCGCACCGACTTCATCAACTCGACGTAGCCCATGTACTGGCGGGTGATTTCCGCCACCGGGATGTCGAGGATGTTGATGTTCTGCTTGCGGATCAGGTAGAGCAGCAGGTCGAGCGGGCCTTCGAAGGCTTCGAGGAAGACTTCCAGGGCGTCCGGCGGGATGTACAGGTCCTGCGGCAGCTCGGTCAGCGCCTCGCCGTAGACCAGCGCCAGCTGCACCGGGGCCCGGTATTCGGTGGCGCTGGAAGGATCGTCCGGCTCGGTCAGGTCACTCATCGGCCACTCGTCAGGCTCTGGGGGATACAGGCGGCATTATCCCTGCTTTTACCCCTCATGGGTGGGGAAATGGCTCAAGGGATGGGCGGTGTCAAATCACGTCGCGCGGCGGTGGGCATTCCTGTAGGAGCGAGCTTGCTCGCGAACCAGGCTCCGCAGCGGGAGCTTGTTCGCGAGCAGGCTCGCTCCTACGAAAAGCGTTTATCAGCGGTAGGACAGCCCCATGGCATGCCGAACCTCCACCAGCGTTTCACGGGCGGTCTCGCGGGCGTGCTCGGCGCCCTCGGCGAGGATGCTGCGCACCAGTTCCGGGTTGTCCTCGTAGTCCAGCGCGCGTTCCTGGATCGGCGCCAGCTCCTGCTGGATCGCCTCGATCAGCGGCCGCTTGCAGTCCAGGCAGCCGATGCCGGCGCTGCGGCAGCCCTCCTGCACCCACTGCCGGCAACCGTCGTCGGAGTAGATCAGGTGCCACTGCCACACCGGGCAAAGGTCCGGATTGCCGGGATCGTTACGGTGCACCCGCGCAGGGTCGGTGGGCATCCGCGCGATCTTTTCCTCCACCTCCGCCGGGCTGTCGCGCAGGGCGATAGTGTTGCCGTGGGACTTGGACATCTTGTGGCCATCCAGCCCCGGCATCTTCGGCGCCTGGCTGACCAGAGTCTGGGGTTCGGGCAACAGCAGCCGGCTGCTGCCTTCGAGGTAGCCCAACAGCCGTTCGCGGTCGCCCAGGGTCAGGCTCTGCTGCTCCTTGAGCAGGGCCTGCGCGGTTTCCAGCGCCTCGGCGTCGCCCTGCTCCTGCCAGGTACGGCGCAGGCTGGAGTAGAGCTTGCCGGTCTTCTTGCCCAGGCGGCCGATGGCGGTCTGCACCCGTTCCTCGAAATCCTCCTCGCCGCCATACAGATGATTGAAGCGGCGGGCGATCTCGCGGCTGAACTCGACGTGGGCGAACTGATCGGAACCCACCGGCACCCAGCCGGCGCGGTAGATCAGGATGTCCGCCGCCTGCAGCAGCGGATAGCCGAGGAAGCCGTAGGTGGAGAGGTCCTTGTGGCTGAGCTTTTCCTGCAATTCCTTGTAGGTCGGCACCCGTTCCAGCCAGGACAGCGGGCAGATCATCGACAGCAGCAGGTGCAACTCGGCGTGCTCGGGCACCTGGGACTGGATGAACATCGTCGCCGCGCTGGGGCTGACGCCCACCGCCAGCCAGTCGATGGCCATGTCGCGCACGTGTTGGCGGATACCTTCGGTTTCGTCGTACTCGGTGGTCAGGGCATGCCAGTCGACGATGGAGAAGAAACACTCATATTCGTGCTGCAGTTTCACCCAGTTCTGCAGCACGCCGTGGTAATGCCCCAGGTGCAGGCGCCCGGTGGGGCGCATGCCGGACAACACGCGGCGCTGGGATTCGACGCTGGCCAAGGATCAACCTCGCGGAGTCAGGAACGAAGTGCGCAGTATAGGTGCCGAGCCAGTTCCCGGACTGCTGCGCGTCGGGTCTGCTGCGTCAGGACAGGCTCAAGTTCAGGAACCGATGCTCAGGCGCTGACCATGAAGGGTTCCGGATCGCCGCAGCCGACGCGCACCACCACCGGGTCCTCGTCGGTCAGCGCGATCACCGTGGACGCCTCGCCGCCGCCGTAGCCGCCATCGATGATCAGGTCAACCTGATGCTCCAGCAGGTCGCGCATCTCGTACGGGTCGTTGAGCGGCTCGGTCTGCCCCGGCAGGATCAGGCTGACGCTCATCAGCGGCTCGCCCAGCTCCTCCAGCAGCGCCAGGGCGATGGGGCAGCTCGGCACGCGCAGGCCGATGGTGCGGCGCTTGGGGTGCAGCAACATGCGCGGCACTTCGCGGGTGGCGTTGAGGATGAAGGTATAGGGGCCGGGGGTGTGCGCCTTGAGCAGACGGAACAGGCCGGTATCGACCTTGGCATAGAGCCCCAGTTCGGAGAGGTCACGGCAGACCAGGGTGAAGTTGTGCTTATCGTCCAGCCGGCGAATGTGGCGGATGCGCTCCACCGCCGACTTTTCACCGATCCGGCAGCCCAGCGCGTAGGAGGAGTCGGTGGGATAGGCGATCACGCCACCCTGCCGGACGATCTCCACCGCCTGCTTGATCAGGCGCGACTGGGGGTTTTCCGGGTGGACCTGAAAGAACTGGCTCATTGAGTCTCCTTGTTCCCTGGGGCGGTGTCCGCATGGGCGAAACGCGGCCACAGCGGCGGCAGATCATCCGGCACCGCGCGGTACAGGCCCAGTTCGGACCAGTCGCTGGGGCCGTGGAAATCGCTGCCAGCGGTGACCATCAGGCCGAACTCGCGGGCGAGGATGCTGAGCACGCCGACCTGCTCCGCCGGCTGCGGGCCGTTGACCACCTCGATGGCATGGCCACCGGCGGCGATGAAGTCGGCGACCAGCTTGCGCCGCTTGGTGCGCGTGAAATCGTATTGGTAGGGATGCGCCAGGCTGATCCAGGCGCCGGCCGCGCGCAGGGTGCCGACCGCATCGGCAAGGGCCGGCCAGTGCTGCTTGACGTCGCCCAGCTTGCCGGCGCCCAGCCACTTGCGGAAGGCTTCGGCGCGGTCCTTGACGTAGCCCTGGCGCAGCAGGAACTCGGCGAAGTGCGGGCGCGCCGGGGCATTCTCGCTGTCGCCCAGCTCGCGTTGTACAGCCTGCGCGCCCTCGAAGGCGCCGGGCATGCCCTTGGCCTCCAGGCGCCGGCCGATCTCCTCGGCACGGGTCCAGCGGGCGCGGTGCAGGTCGTCCAGCGCCTTGACCAGCGATTCGGCGCGCGGATCGAAGCCATAGCCCAGCACGTGGATGGTCGCTCCCCCCCAGGTGCAGGACAGCTCGACCCCGTCGACCAGTTCCATGCCCAACCGACGCGCGGCATCGCGGGCCTCCGGCAGGCCGTCGAGGGTGTCGTGGTCGGTCAGCGCCAGCACGCGCACGCCGCGCCCGTGGGCGCGCTCGACCAGGGCCGTCGGGCTGAGGAGTCCGTCGGACGCGGTGCTGTGGCAGTGCAGGTCAACTCGCATGCAGGGCTTCCGTAGGCTGGGGACGGCTTATTTCTGTATAGACGCTTATGTGCGCCCGCTCTCACGGTAACGGGTTGAAACCATGACCGGGCGCAGCGTTGGGCGGATGAGGCTTTCAGTTCACCGGCAGGTTGGTATTATGCCGGCTCTACCAGGCTCTGGCTGCCGTAATGAAGCAATTCATCGATTTCATCCCCCTCATCCTGTTCTTCATCGTCTACAAGCTCGACCCGCGCAACGTCGAACTCGCTGGCCAGAGCTTCTCGGTCGGCGGCATCTACAGCGCCACCGCCGTGCTGATCGCCACCTCCGTGGTGGTCTACGGCGCCCTGCTGATCAAGCAGCGCAAGCTGGACAAGGGACAGTGGGTGACCCTCGCCGCCTGTCTGCTGTTCGGCGGCATGACCCTGGCCTTCCACAGCGAAACCTTCCTCAAGTGGAAGGCACCGGTGGTGAACTGGCTGTTCGCCCTGGCCTTCGCCGGCAGCCACTTCGTCGGCAACCAGCCGCTGATCCAGCGGATCATGGGCCACGCGGTGCACCTCACCGATTCCCTCTGGGCGAAACTGAACATCGCCTGGGTGCTGTTCTTCCTGATCTGCGGCTGTGTCCAGCTGTTCGTCGCCTTCACCTTCCAGAGCATCTGGGTGGACTTCAAGGTGTTCGGCAGCCTGGGCATGACCCTGCTGTTCCTGATCGGCCAGGGCGTGTTCCTGGCCCGCCACATGCACGATGAACCTACCGGCGAAAAACCCAAGGACTGACATGCTCTACGCGATCATTGCCCGTGATATCACCGCTTCCCAAGAACGTCGCCTGGCCACTCGCCCCGCGCACATCGCCCGCCTGGAGCAACTGAAGGAGGAAGGCCGCCTGGTGCTGGCCGGTCCGCACCCGGCGATCGACAGCAACGACCCGGGCGCCGCGGGCTTCACCGGCAGCCTGATCGTCGCCGAGTTCGAGTCCCTGGCGGCAGCACAGGCCTGGGCCGATGCCGACCCCTACCGCGCCGCCGGCGTCTACGCCGAAGTCGTGGTCAAGCCGTTCAAGAAAGTCCTGCCGTAACCGCTCGCCCCGTTGCAGCCCCGCGGCAGGGACGTTCGCGGGGGATAGCAGCCGGACACCGCCGGGATGGCCGTGAACGGCGGTACATCATCGAACAAGGAGTCCCGATGCACCGTCTGCCCCTGCTCGTCTGTCTCGCCCTGCCCCTGGCCGCCCAGGCCGAAGAACCCGCTCCGGAACAGCCACCGGCCGCCGCTGTCGAAGTCATCGATGCATCGAGCACCGGTGCCCACGGCGACCTCGAACGCCGCCTGGCCGAGAGCGAGCAGCAACGCCAGGCGCTGGCCGCCCAACTGGCCGCGCAATCCGCGGACCAGGACAACAGCCAGGACGAAGCCGTCATCGGCCGTCTGCGTCAGGAGAACCAGCGCCTGAAACTGCAACTGCGCGAAGCCCAGTCGCAACAGCCGCCGCGCCTGCTGACCGAGCAGCAGACCTGGTACGTCAGCGGTGGCGCCACCGCCCTGCTGGCTTTCCTCCTCGGTGCGCTGAGCCGTGGCAGCCGCCGCCGGCATCGCCGCGAATGGATCAACTGAAAGAACCGACTTCATGAGTGAACTGCTGCTGATCGACGACGACCGCGAGCTCTGCGAGCTGCTCGGCACCTGGCTGGTCCAGGAAGGCTTCAGCATCCGCGCCGCCCATGACGGTGCGCAGGCCCGCGCCGCGCTGGCCAGCCGCGCCCCGGACGCGGTGGTACTCGACGTGATGCTGCCCGACGGCAGCGGGCTGGAGCTGCTCAAGCAGCTTCGCGGCGAACATCCGGACCTGCCGGTACTGATGCTCTCCGCCCGCGGCGAACCGCTGGACCGCATCCTCGGCCTGGAACTGGGCGCCGACGACTACCTGGCCAAACCCTGCGACCCCCGTGAACTCACCGCCCGCCTGCGCGCCGTGCTGCGCCGCAGCCACCCGGCGCAGCCCAGCGCACAGCTGGAGCTGGGCGACCTGGCGCTGAACCTAACGCGCGGTGTGGCGAGCATCGGCGAGCAGGAAATCAGCCTCACCCTCTCCGAGAGCCGCATCCTCGAAGCCCTGCTGCGCCAGCCGGGCGAACCGCTGGACAAGCAGGCCCTGGCGCAGCTCGCGCTGGGCCGCAAGCTGACCCTGTACGACCGCAGCCTGGACATGCACGTCAGCAACCTGCGCAAGAAGCTCGGCGGCCACCCCGACGGCCGTCCGCGCATCCTCGCCCTGCGTGGCCGCGGGTATTTCTACGCGCCCTGAAGCGCGCGGGCTGCAAGCCCCCGAGCCGCCCTGGCGCGGGCTTTCGTAAAGTTCGGAGAGGCGCTTCACGTAATCTTTACCGAAGCTTTACCTGTGACTGACCGCCCTTGACCTTGCCGACCCTAGACTGGGCCCATCCGGTAACGACCGGTCCCTGAAAGGAGAAACACCATGCGCAAGACCCTGACCGCCCTGCTGATCGCCGCCGTCCTGCCGACCGTCGCACTGGCGGCCACTCCCGCGCCGACCGACGCCCCGCCGCCGGCCCCGTACATGAAAGATCACGACCACGGCATGATGCACGGCGGACGTGGCGGCATGTTCCGCGACCTGAACCTGACCCAGGAGCAGCGCCAGCAGATCGGCAAGCTGATGGGCGATTCCATGAAGAATCGCCACGAGATCACCGAGAAGTACTGGAACAAGCTGCCCGAAGCCGACCGCAAGGCCATGCAGGCCGAGCTCAAGGCCAACCACGACAAGGCTGAATCCGGCATTCGCGGCATCCTGACGCCCGACCAGCAGAAGAAGTTCGACGAGCTGAAGAAACAGCGCGAACAGCGCAAGGCCGAATGGGCGGAGTTCCAGACCTGGAAGGCCCAGAAGGATGGCGCCAAGGCCAACTGATCGCTCCAGCAGGTACAGGCGCCGGGTAATCCCGGCGCCTTGCCGTGGGGCCCTGACAACGGATAGACCATGCGGCTGAACAGGAAGACCATGCGCTCACTCTTCTGGCGGATCCTCGCCGCCTTCTGGCTCGCCCTGCTGCTGGTGGCCGGACTGTCGATCCTGCTGGGCCGCGCCCTCAACCAGGACACCTGGGTCATCGCCCGCTACCCCGGCCTGCATGACCTCGCCCGGCAGTGGACCCTGCTCTATGAAACCCGTGGTCCGGAAGCCGCCCAAGAGCTGCTGGAAAGCCGCCGGCAGCAGTACGAACTCTCGGTGCAGGTGCTCGACGAGAGCGGCCAGCGCCTGGTCAACGGCACCTACCTGCCACGCCCACCCCGACCGGGCGGCTCGTTCAACCGGGAAAACCTGCCGCGCTTCCCCTGGCGCCAACTGAGCCAGGAATACGTCAGTCCGCGCACCGACCAGACCTTCCTGTTCATCTACCGCATTCCCCACCCGGCGCTACAGGCCTGGCATCGCGGCAGCCTGCTGTGGCCGCTCAGCGCGCTGGGCATCGCCCTGGTGGTGCTGACCGTATTCAGCCTGCTGTTGACGCTCTCCATCACTCGTCCGCTGAACCGCCTGCGCCGCGCCGTGCACGACCTCGGCCAGACCGCCTACCAGCAGGACACCCTGGCGCGCCTGTCACGTCGTGGCGATGAACTGGGCGTACTGGCGCGCGACTTCAACCGCATGGGCGCCCGCCTGCAACGCCTGATCAGCAGCCAGCGCCAGTTGCTGCGGGACGTTTCCCACGAGTTGCGCTCACCGCTGGCGCGGCTGCGCATCGCCCTCGCCCTGGCCGAGCGCGCCACTCCCGAGGAACGCGCCAACATGTGGCCGCGCCTGGAGCAGGAGTGCGATCGCCTGGAGGCCCTGATCGGCGAGATCCTCGCCCTCGCCCGTCTCGATGCCGACCCCGGCCCGGCCAGCCGGATCGCCCTGCTGCCGCTGTTCGAGCGCCTGCGCGACGATGCCCAGCTGCTTTACCCGGACCAGCGAATCCAGCTGGATATCACGCCGGACCTGGCGCTGGACGGCTGGCCCGACATGCTCGAACGCGCCCTCGACAACCTGCTGCGCAATGCCCTGCGCTTCAACCCCGTCGAGCAGCCGCTGGACGTGCACGCCCAGGTCGACGGCGAACGCCTGCACATCAACGTGCGCGACCACGGCCCCGGCGCCGACGAGGAACACCTGGCGCAGCTGGGCGAACCCTTCTTCCGCGCGCCCAACCAGAGCAGCCCCGGCCACGGCCTGGGCCTGGCCATCGCCCGCCGCGCCATCGAACGCCACGGCGGCCGGCTGCGTCTGGGCAACCATCCCGATGGCGGCTTCCAGGCCAGTATCGACCTGCCCCTGCACCGACCGGCCGCTTGAGCGACGCACTATTTTCCGGAGAACCCGAATGAGCCTTCCCGCCCTGGCCACCCCGTTCCCGCATGCTCCCGTGCCGCCCATCGCGCGGTCATTCGGCGCGCCGCCGGACGACCCGCAGAGCCTGGTGCTGGCGGTGGAACTGGCGCGCCTGGCCGAGCAATGGCGCGCGCGCTGGCCCGGCCTGCGCCTGAACCTGCCGCAGTCGGGCACCTGGCCCCTGGAAAGCTGGCCCGAAGCCCTGCGCGGGGCGCTGGATGCGCTGTTGCAGGCCGCGCTGCTGCGACGGCCGAACGCCGCGCTGGAGCTGACGCTCAGCTCAACGCGGGGGCTGTTGAGAGTGGATCTGCAAGGCCACGACCCGCTGGCGCGGGCCTGGCTGCCGGACGCCCTGCGTCCGGCTCAACGCCTTGCCGCCTGGCAGGGCGGACGCCTGCTGTGGCGCGCCCACGGCAAGGGCTGGAAGATTCGCCTGGGGCTGCCGCTCAGCCCTGCCAGGCGCTGACGAAGGCCGCCGGGTCGAGCGGCGCAGGCCGGCGCAGCTCGCCGATCGGCGTGCCCAGGTAGATGAAGCCGACGATGCGCTCGTTGGCCGCCAGGCCCAAACCTTCCCGCACGAACGGATCGAACGCCATGGCGCCGGTGCGCCACATCGCGCCCAGCCCCTGGGCATAGGCAGCCTCGATGATGCCGTAGGCGGCACAGCCGGCAGCCAGCCACTGCTCGATTTCCGGCACCTTCGGGTGCTCCTGCAGGCGCGCCACGGCCACCACCAGGGTCGGCGCGCGCAGCGGCATGGCGCGCGCCTTGTCCAGCGCCTCGGGCGCCGCGTCGGGCTGCTGGGCCTGCAGCGCACGGGCGAACAGATCGCCCAGGCGAGCGCGCGCATCCCCTTCCACGGTCAGGAATCGCCAGGGTCGCAGCTGGCCGTGATCCGGCGCGCGCAGGGCGGCGCGGAACAGGCCGTCCAGCTGTTCGGCGGACGGCGCCGGCTCACCCAGGCGAGCGTGGGATACACGGTTGTGCAACGCGTCGAGAGCCTCCATGGGCTACCTCCAGACAAACTCGAAAGCGCCATTGTAGACGCAAAGGGTTCGCATTTGCCCAGCACTCGCTGCGCCGTCAGAACCTGTTTACGATCTCGCGAGCTAGAGCAGAGCAAGGCGCAACGACCAGCGGGAGTAACAGCCGCAGGCTGGCCCGAAGGGTGAGCGCCAGCGAATCAAACAGGCGAGGACGCGGAGTTTACGCGCTGTAAATGAGCAGTACTCGCTACGCTCGCCCCTCCGGGGCCGCACTGAAGTGCGTTAGCCGCAAGCGGCTTCCGAGCCTGTTTTTAACGCAGTTATGCCGACGCGCAGCAGATCGTAAACAGGTTCTCAGGCCACCCGGTCCGGCGAAAGCGTCGGCATCACCGGTGGCGTCAGCGGCGGCAGCCCATAGGCGGCGCGGGCAGAGTCGCAGTTGGGGTTGTGGACACCGTCGGTCCAGGAGGCCTCGAATTCCCGGCAGGTCGAGGAACGCTGTTCGTACATCGTGCAGCGCACGCCGCAACCGACGTCACCGAGCAGGCCGACGCAGCGCACCGGTCGCACCTCGGTGCCGCGCATGGCGACCATGTAGGGGCTGACCTGGACGACCTGCTCATCCGGGACGACGCCACCGGAGGATTGGCACTCGCCAAAATAGAAGGACACACGGAAATGCGCGCAGCAGGCGCCACAATTCAGACACGGATTGTTATTGGACATGGATGCGAATGCACCAGAGAAACCGGCGAGCGCCGGCGGGCTGCGCAAGATTCTATCCATCCCGTTGCGCTTGTGAAGAGGGCAGATTCACTCGGTTTACACTTGCCCGACGGCAGGTAAAATGGCCGGTTCACCGATACCCGAGCGCCGCCGCATGGCCCTGCCGACACTACGTACCCTTGGATTCATCATCGGCATCTTCGTGATCACCCTGGCCGTCGCCATGCTGATCCCTATGGCCACCCTGCTCTACTACGGCCGCGGCAGCGAACTGCACCCCTACATATGGTCGGCGATCATCACCTTCACCTGCGGGCTGGGCATGGTTCTCCCCGGCCGCCCGGAGCAGGTGCACCTGCGCCCGCGGGACATGTACATGCTCACGGTGTCGAGCTGGGTGATCGTCTGCTTCTTCTCCGCCCTGCCCTTCATGTTCGCCCGGCACATCAGCTTCACCGACGCGATCTTCGAGAGCATGTCCGGCATCACCGCCACCGGTTCCACCGTGCTCAGCGGGCTGGACAGCATGTCGCCGGGCCTGCTGATCTGGCGCTCGCTGCTGCACTGGCTGGGCGGCATCGGCTTCATCGGCATGGCGGTGGCGATCCTGCCGATGCTGCGCATCGGCGGCATGCGCCTGTTCCAGACCGAATCCTCGGACCGCTCCGACAAGGTCATGCCACGCTCGCACATGGTGGCCAAGTACATCGTCGGGGTGTACGTCGGCATCACCATCCTCGGTGCGCTGGCCCTGTGGTGGGCCGGCATGGGCCTGTTCGACGCGGTCAACCACGCCATGTCGGCGATCTCCACCGGCGGCTTTTCCACCTCCGACCAGTCGTTGGCCAAGTGGCACCAGCCGGCGGTGCACTGGGTGGCGGTGGTGATCATGATCCTGGGCAGCATTCCCTTCGTGCTCTACGTGGCCACCCTGCGCGGCCACCGCAAGGCGCTGATCAAGGATCACCAGGTCCATGGCTTCCTCGGCATACTGCTGTTCACCTGGGTGGTGATGGGGACCTGGTATGCGGTGAACTCCGACCTCGCCTGGCAGGATGCCTTCCGCATCGTCGCGGTGAACGTCACCTCGGTGATGACCACCACCGGCTTCGCCCTGGGCGACTACAGCCTGTGGGGCCACTTCTCGATCATGCTGTTCTTCTACCTGGGCTTCATCGGCGGCTGCTCCGGCTCCACTGCCGGCGGCATCAAGATCTTCCGCTTCCAGGTGGCCTTCACCCTGCTGCGCGCCAGCCTCTACCAGTTGATCCACCCGCGCGCGGTGATCAAGCAGAGCTACAACGGCCACCGGCTGGACGAGGAAATCGTCCGCTCGATCCTGACCTTCTCGTTCTTCTTCGGCGGCACCGTGGGCGTACTGGCGCTGGGGCTGTCGTTCCTCGGCCTGGACTGGATGACCGCGCTGACCGGCGCCGCCAGCACCGTGGCCGGCGTAGGGCCGGGCATGGGGCCGATCATCGGCCCGTCGGGCAACTTCGCACCGCTGCCGGACGCTGCCAAATGGCTGCTCAGCGCGGGGATGCTGTTCGGTCGCCTGGAGATCATTACCGTGCTGGTGCTGTTCACCCCGGCGTTCTGGCGGCATTGATCGTCCCTGCCACCCAATTTGCAGGATGAATACGCCGTAGGATGGTATGGAGCGCAGCGATACCCATCATTCCCAGGCGCCGTCTACGCTAGCCCGCTGCGGCAGGCTTCTGTAGGAGCGAGCTTGCTCGCGAACGGCTGGGCACCGGCGTCAAGCTGTTCGCGAGCAAGCTCGCTCCTACGAAGAGCCACCGGAGCGTTGCGCCCGCTTACAACCCTTCCCGATACTCCCCCGGCGTCATCCCGAACCAGCGGCGGAACGCCCGGAAGAAATTGCTCGGCTCGGAAAACCCCAGCAGGTAGGCGATCTCCAGTAGCGTCATGCGCGGCGTGGCCAGGTACTGCTGGGCCAGTTCGCGGCGGGTGTCGTCGAGCAGTTGCTGGTAGCTGGTGCCCTCCTCCTGCAAGCGCCGCTGCAAGGTGCGCTCGGACAGATGCAGTGCCTGCGCCACACTCTCGCGCTTGGGCTCGCCCTGGGGCAGCAGGCGGCACAGCACCTGGCGGGTCTGGTGACTGAAGCGGCTGCTGACGAAACGCGCCAGGTACTCCCCGGCGAAGCGATCGTGAAGGCGCGCCAGTTCCTCGTTGGCGGTGGGCAGCGGCGCGCCCATGTCCTCGTGGGAGAACAGCATGGCGCAGTGCGTCTGGCCGAAAACCAGCGGCGCCTGGAACAGCTCACGGTAGGGCGCGGCATCCAGCGGCGGCTCGCCGGCCAGGTGGACTTCCAGGGGTTTGATCGGGCGTCCGGTGATCCAGCGCAGCATGCTGATCAGGCTGGCCAGCGAGCACTCGGCGCTCTGCCGCGGCACCGGCAGGCGGTCGCCATGCACGGCGATGCTGTACAGGCAGCCCTCGGGCAGGCGGCGGAAGGTCAGGTCGGCGCCCTCGGCGATGATCCGCTGGTAGCGCTCCAGGCGCTCGAAGCCCTCGCCCAGGTTGCGGCTGGACATCAGCGCATAGCCCACCACCGGAAAGGCCGGCGTATGCACACGGGCGATGTTCAGGCCGATGGCCGGGTTGCCGGACAGATCCACCGCGCGGTTCCACAGGCGGCTCATGGCGTCCTGCGGGTAGCGCGCGTCGGGGTTGTCGAGGGCGGCGTAATCCAGCCCCAGCTCGACGAACAATGCACGGCTGTCCAGGCCTTCCAGCTCCAGCGACTGCACGATCCCCCGCACCCAGCTCGACAGGGTTGTACGCTCAGGCATGCTCGATTCTTCTAGTTATGCTGATGACTCGCGCCAGCGGCGCGGCGTAGCGGGATACTAAACTGGCCCCCTATGTCATCCGCAAGTCCGCCGACCCGCGCCTACACTGGGCCACCACAACAACAGGAGGTGCGCCATGAGCACCCGGACCGCCGATCGATTCCAGAGCTTTGCCGAGTTCTACCCCTACTACCTGCAGGAACACAGCAATCCTACCTGCCGCCGCCTGCACTACGTGGGCAGCCTGCTGGTGCTGTCGCTGCTCGCCTACGCCATCGTCAGCGGGCAATGGCTGTGGCTGCTGGCCTTGCCGTTTGCCGGCTACGGCTTCGCCTGGGTCGGGCATTTCGTGTTCGAGAAGAACCGTCCGGCCACCTTCAAGTACCCGCTGTGGTCCTTCATGGGCGACTGGGTGATGCTCAAGGATGCTTTCACCGGGCGCATCCGCTTCTGATCCGATAAGCCCTCAGCGCGCGGCGTTGCGCTGTCCCGCGCGCTCGAACAGCATCGCCTGCACTTCACCGCCGGCATGCTGCGCCACCCGTCGCCAGTTGGCCGGAACATCGGGAATCTCGTTGTCGTTGTAGCGGCTCATCACCAGCCAGACACGGCCCTCGTCCTGCGGCAGATCGGCCAGGCGATCGACGAAGGAATGCCGCCGGTCGTCGATCAGCGAGCCGAAGCCGTAGAGGGTCGGCCGCCCGGACGAGCCATCCTCCGCCGGAGCGGTATACAGCAGCGGCTGGCTGCCGGTGTGGTTGTAGTAACGGAAGGCCAGGTACCAGAGGATGTCGTCCACTACGATGCGATCGCCGCCGCGATAGTGCGCGTTGACGTAGGCGGCCATGCCGTCGAACTGTTCGTCCGGGTCGGCCTCGTAGAGACGCCCGAGGCCCATGCACTCCAGGCCCAGCAGGGTCACCAGCAGCACCGCGCCCAAGGCTCGGCGCGATGCCAGCAGGCGATCCAGCCCCAGCGCCAGGAGCAGCGGCAGGCCGAGGGCGAAGGCCGTCAGGTAGCGCTCGACGAACACCGACGAAACGAACGACACGCCATACAGGATCAGCAGCGGTACGCCGCAGTAGAGCGCCGCCAGCACCCCGACGCGCAGGCGGCTGCGGTCCCGGCGCAGCACCAGCAACAGTACCGCCACCAGCAACACCGGCACGCCCAGCAGCAACGGCCAGGGCAGCTCGTTGCCATCCGACTGCGCCAGCCACTGCCAGAGCATGGAGGGCACCGACAGCGCGTCCACGGGCGGCTCCCAGCCCACGTCGCCGCCCGCCACCAGGTCGGCCATGTGCCGGGCCAGGTCGAGCATCCCCGGAAGCCAGGGCAGGAACAGCACGGCCACGGCCAGATTGGCCAACCACCAGTCGCGCCGCCGCAGCGGGCTGTCCGGCAGCGAAGCCAGCCAGAGCCAGTGCACCAGCAGCCCGAGCACGCTGAAGTAATGGGTGTAGAACGCCGCCGTCATCAGCAGCGCATACGCCACCAGGTGACGGCGGCGCCTCGTGTCCAACCAGTAGAGCAGCGCCAGGGTCGCCGCCAGCAGCCAGCACCCCAGCAGCGAATACATGCGTACCTCCTGGCTGTAGCGCACCGCCGTGGGCAGCAACGCCAGCAGCAAGGTGGCCAGGAAGGCCGCGCGGCGACTGGCGAGCCGCCAGGCCAGCCAGCCGCCGAGGAACACCGCCAGCGAGCCGAATACCGCGCTCAGCAGGCGCAGCGCCAACACGCCTTCACCCAGCACCTGCACCCACAGGTGCAACAGGAAGAAGTACAACGGCGGATGCACGTCATGGGCGGCGTGATGCCAGAGCGCCGAGGGCGAATAGAGGGCCAGGAGCAGGCTGGAGCTTTCATCGCCCCAGATCGCCGATTCGGTCAGTTCGTGCAGGCGCAGGACAGTGGCAAGCACCAGCAGCGGCAGAAACCACCCTTGGCGCAGCAAGGCGGACAGATTCGGCGGCTCGCGGGACGACATCGCAGTCTCATCGAAAAGAAGTGGGTGTCGCTGAGTGTAAGCCAGCCTTGGTCCTGTTACCGGCGGATCAGCAACTCCCGTGCCCGAGCCTGGTCTTCCGGCGCCAGCTCCGCCAGCAGCTCCACCTCGCCGGCGATCAGGGCACCCACTGGCACACCCTCGTGGTAGAGCACCCGGTTGCCGGCCAACGCCGGCACCTTGCGCCCCGGCAGCAGGGTACCGGAGAGGTTCAGCGGGTCCACCGCCGAAACCACCACCCATTCTCCGCCAGCCTCGCGGCGACGCACCTCGCGCAGCAGGCCGACGGCCTCGGGCAGGGCGAACTGCTCGCCGGTGAGCCCGGCGACGAAGCGTCCGCCACGGATTTCCCCTCGCGCCTCCAGGCGGTGATAGACCCGCAGCAGGTCGCGCCACGGCGGCAGCCAGTCGGCCTCGCGGTCGAGCAGGCGCCAGCAGACCACACCGTAGCGGCGCAGCAGGGTCATGGCGACGTGTTCCAGGGTTTCCGCCGGCAACCGTGCGCCCGGATCCAGGGTGGTTCGGCGCAACAGCGCCCAACGCCCGGCGTCGGCCATGCCGAACAGCGGTGTGCGCGAGCGCCGTTGCGGGTGGCGCCGCGCCGCCGGCATCAGCAGCGCACGCAGGCCGGCGAAGCTGTCGGCATTCACCCGCCCGGCCGCCACCAGTTCACCCAGCACGGTTTCCAGCTCGGTACGCAGCAGGTGGCTGTCGCTGGCCAGGTCGTCGAAGAAGGACGCACCGTGCTCCCTGAGCACCTCCAGCACCTTGTTGGCCTTGGCCGACAGCTCGGCCTCCGGCAGCGCCGCGCTCAGCGAGCTCCACAGCGCCATCTGCGCGCGCGGCAGCAGGACGATGGGCGTGCTCTTGAGCGGCCCGCTACGGCCACGCGCCGAGCTGCGGCTGGGCAGGCGCGCCCAGACCAGCCGGCCGGCGCGGCACAGGTCGTCCAGCCAGTTGATGCCATAGTCGGCCACCCGCGCCGGCAGGATGTCGCTCTCCCAGGCGCCGGCGGCGGCCTGGAAGCCCTCCAGCTGGCTGAGCACGCCGGCCAGGGATTCCGCGCCACGCACCCGCGAGCCACTGGAAACCCGCTGCCAGTCGAACAGGAAGCGCATGAAGTCGGCGCGCGGCACCGGCTCGATCTCCCGGCGCAGGCGCTTGACCGTGTAGCGATGGATGCGCGCCAGCAGGTGACGCTCGCACCATTGCTCCTCGCTCACACCCGGCACGAAGCGTCCGCGCAGCACATAGCCCTCGCGCTCCAGGCTGGCCAGGGCGAAGCCTGCATCGCCAGCGGCAATGCCCAGGTCGTCGGCCAACTCGCGCAGCAGACGCGGACCGAAGCCGGTCAGGCGAGCGCGTACCAGTTCGACTTGCGCTTCATCTGCCGCGCACGTCTCGCGCAATGCCGGCGGCAGATCGAGCACAGGCGTCATGGCCACCTGCGGATGCAACGCCTGCCACTGGCTGAGCCGCTCCGCCGCCACCCAAACCTCTCCGACCGGCAAGGACAGACGCGTCGCCCTGCCCGCCGTGGCCAGCGCCTTGAGCAGCTGGGGCCAGCCTTCGTTGGCCTGCGCCTCGCTGTCGCGAATACCACCCAGGCCGGTCAGCGCCTCGTGCATCTCGTCGGCATCGCGGGCTTCCGGCCAGGCTTCGGCGCGCACCGCGGCGATGGCTTCCGCATCCAGCGCGCCCAGGTCGTCGGCGCTTTCCGGATCGGTCCAGCGGCGGCTCTGTACGGCCTGGGTCCGACGCTCCTCCAGCGGCGCGTCGTCGAGGAAGGCGTAGGGGCTGGCCGACAGCACTTCCGCCGCCAGCGGCGAAGGTGCCGGCAGGTCGCGCGCCAGCAAGGTCACCTCGCCGCGCTCCATGCGCCGCAGCAGGGCCAGCCAGCCTTCGCTGTCCATCGCCTCGTGCAGGCAGTCATCGAGGGTCTGCGCCACCAGCGGGTGATCGGGAATCTCGCGCTCGCCGACGATGTTCTCCAGGCAGGCCACCTGGTCGGGGAATACCGAGGCCAGCAGGTCCTCACTGCGCATGCGTTGCAACTGCGGGGCGACCTTGCGCCCGCCGCTGTAGCGCGGCAACGCCAGCGCCGTGGTGGCGTTCCAGCGCCAGCGCACGCCGAACAGCGGCGCATCGAGCAGCGCCTGGATCAGCACCTGCTCGGCGCTGTTGGAATGCAGGTAGCGCCACACTTCATCCAACGGGAAGCTGTGGCTGGTGGAGAGCGAGAGGATGATGGCGTTTTCGGTGGCGGCAGCCTGCAACTCGAAATTGAAGGTGCGGCAGAAGCGCTTGCGCAGCGCCAGGCCCCAGGCGCGATTGAGACGGCTGCCGAAGGGCGAATGGATCACCAGCTGCATGCCGCCGGACTCGTCGAAGAAGCGTTCGAGGATCAGCGTCTTCTGGGTCGGCAGCGCGCCGAGGGCGTGACGGGCGCGGGCCAGGTATTCCACCAGTTGGCGTGCGGCGCCTTCGTCCAGCTCCAGTTCGCCTTGCAGCCAGCCGATGGCTCGGGCCAGGGGCTCGGCATCCTTCTCGCCCTGCCCGAGCAACTCGTCCAGCCGGGCGCGAAGGCGCGCGACGCTGAACGACAACTCATCGCTTCGGCCCGGCGCTTCGCCGAGCCAGAAGGGAATGTTCGGCGGCTGGCCCTGGGCATCCTCGACGCGCACCCGGCCCGGCTCGATGCGTAGGATGCGGTAGGAAATATTGCCCAGCTGGAACACGTCGCCAGCCAGGCTTTCCACCGCGAAGTCCTCGTTCACCGTGCCGACGGTCAGGCCCTGGGGCTCCAGCAGCACGGCGTAGTCGCCGGCATCGGGAATGGTGCCGCCGGAGGTCACCGCTGTCAGCTTGGCTCCTCGCCGCCCACGCAGGCGCTGGTGCACGGCATCGAGATGCAGGTAGGCGCCGCGCTGGCCGATGCGGCTGGTGTAACCCTCGGCGAGGGTACGCAGCAGGGCGTCGAAATGCTCGCGGGTCAGTTCCGCGTAGGGCTGGGCAGCGGTGAACAACTCGAACAGCGCGTCCTCGCCCCACTCACGGCAGGCCACTTCGGCGACAATCTGCTGCGCCAGCACGTCCAGCGGCGCGCGCGGAATCGTCAGCGCGTCCAGCTCATCGCGGCGCACGCTGTCGAGCAGCGCCACGCACTCGATCAGATCGTCCCGCGAGGCCGGGAACAGCCGTCCCTTGGGCGTGCCGCCGACACTGTGTCCGGAACGCCCGACGCGTTGCAGGAAGGCAGCGATGGAGCGCGGCGAACCGAGCTGGCAGACCAGTTCGACGTCACCGATATCGATGCCCAGCTCCAGCGAGGCGGTCGCCACCAGAACCCGCAGCTGACCGGCCTTGAGCCGCCGCTCGGCGCCCAGGCGCAACTCCTTGGACAGGCTGCCGTGGTGCGCCGCGACCCAACCGGCGCCGATGCGCTCGGCCAGGTGCCGGGTGACCCTCTCGGCCTGGCGCCGGGTGTTGACGAACACCAGGGTGGTGCGGTGTTCCGTGGCCAGTTCGGCGAGCCGGTCGTAGACCTTGTCCCAGACGTCATGGGACATCACCGCATCCAGCGGCGCCGACGGGACTTCCAGGTTCAGGTCGCGCTGGCGGCTGTAACCGATGTCGATGATCCGGCAGGCCGCCCGTTGTCCCACCAGGAACGCCGCTACCGCCGAGAGGGGCTTCTGCGTGGCGGACAGGCCGATGCGCACCAGCGGCGCCTCGCACAGCGCCTGCAGACGCTCCAGCGACAGCGCCAGATGGCTGCCACGCTTGCTCGCCGCCAGCGCGTGGATTTCGTCGACGATCACGCTGCGCGCCCCGGCCAGCATGGCGCGGCCGGAGTCGGAGCCGAGCAGCACGTAGAGCGATTCCGGGGTGGTCACCAGGATGTGCGGCACCTGCCGGCGCATCGCCTCGCGCTCGCTGGAGGTGGTGTCGCCGGTACGCACGGCGGTGCGGATGTCCACTTCCGGCAGCCCCATCTCGCCCAGCACGGCGCGGATGCCGGCCAGCGGTTCCTCGAGGTTGATGCGGATGTCGTTGGACAGCGCCTTGAGCGGCGAGACGTAGACCACGGTGGTGCGGTCCGGCAGCGCGCCACCGTTGGCCAGCCCCTCGCGCACCAGCGCATCGATGGCGGCGAGGAAGGCGGTGAGCGTCTTGCCCGAACCGGTGGGCGCGGCCACCAGGGTCGAATCGCCAGCCCGGATCGCCGGCCACGCCAGGACCTGCGCCTGGGTCGGCGCGGCGAAGTGGGCGCGGAACCAGGCGGCCACCGCCGGGTGGAAGGCGGCCAGCGCGTCGTCCCGGCTGCGCGAGGAAAGCGAGGTGGAAGTCATGACCTCAACTATGGTGGCGCGCGATGCCCGTCACAAGGACCGCCGATCGTGGCTCGCCGCCAATCGCGCTTCCCGCTACGCTGCGCAGAACGGCACTCGGACGGACTGACATGAGCGAAAAAGACCGCGACTGGTACTGGCAGCAGGTCAAGCAACAGAACCAGAAGCAAGCTGAGCAGGAAGCGAAATCTCGGCGCAATTGGCGCGTGTGGATCAAGCCGCTGCTCTGGCTGCTCATCCCGCTGCTGCTCATCGCCACGGGTACGGCCCTCTGGCGCGACCCGGCCAGCCAGCTCTGGCTGCAGCAGCGCTGGGTGCTGCTGCAAAGCCGCCTGGGCCTGGCGCCCACGGCGGAGACCGCCGCCCCTGCCCCTTCGCGCTACAGCGACAGCCCGCGCACGCTGGCCCAGTGCATCAAGCCCGGCAATGTGATCGACGATGAAGTGCGGGCGTGTGTGAAGGGGTATCGGCCGAAGACCTGGTGATTCACGACGGCATGGTTTTGTAGGAGCGGACTCCGTCCGCGATGCTCTTTGTAGGGGAAAGTAGCGCCTAAAGTGTTATCCGCCGTCTTGATCGGTGTTTCTGCGTCGCTTCGGTGTGTGTTGGGATATTTTGTTTCGCCCCCTCGGGCGAGTCACTTTCTCAAACGACAGAAAGTAACCAAAGGTCTTTGCCTCATCATCCGGGTCCCGCTTCGCGGGACTTCCCTCGCTCCATCGAAGTTTCAGGGGCTCGCCGCGAAGGGCCATCCCTGGCCCATCGCGGCTCTCGCGGCATCCATGCCGCTCAACCCCTGAAACTCCGATTCCTCTCGGCCTCCTGAAGGGGCGCTTCGGTGCGCGCGGAGATTTCTCTGGAAGTCTGAGCAAAAGCAGAGCGTCCTGCTCCGAGCTGCTTTTGCGCCCATAGGAACGGAGCTTCTCCGCGATCCGCCGGCAGGGCCGGCGTCAGGCGGGTTCGCGAACAAGCTCGCTCCTACCAAGAGCAGTCCTGCATGAAGCAGCCAGAGTCGCAGGCGCGCGCAGAGTCCCGTCAGGAGGCCGAGTGGAGGTATTGCGCAGAGGGGCGAGCGGCATGGATGCCGCGAGAGGCGTAGAGGGCCAGGGATGGCCCTTCTACGCCGACCCTCGGAGTGATACCGGAAGGAGGGGATCCCGGCGAAGCCGGGGCCGGATGCCGGGACGAGACCTTTTGGTTCCTTTTGTGTCGTTTGACAAAAGGGACTCGCCCGAGAGGGCGAAACAAAATCTCCCAGCACACACCGAAGCGGCGCAGAAACACCTACCCCTGATACGGCGGATAACGCCAGAGGCGTTATTCGCCCTACGGTTCGTCGCTCTGCCCTAACCCATGCTGACGCAGCTTATTGGCAATGGTCGTGTGCGACACCCCCAACCGCTTGCCCAACTGCCGGCTGCTCGGATGCTCACGATAGAGCCGCTCCAGCACCGCCTTCTCGAAGCGCCCGACGATGACGTCCAACCCGCCCTCCAGGGAGAAGTCGCCCAACGGGTGTGGCGCACCATAATCCGGCAGGCGGATATGCTCGGGCTTGATGGTGCCGCCCTCGCACAACGAAACCGCCTGGAACAGCACATTCTCCAGCTGCCGCACATTGCCCGGCCAGTGGTAGCGGCCGAGGCGGTCCAGCGCCTGCGGGGCGAGCCTGGGCAGTGGGCAGCCGATCTGCCGGCTGGCCTGGTCGAGGAAGTGCTCCACCAGCGGTTCCAGACCGTCGAGGCATTCGCGCAACGGCGGGATGTGCAGCGACAGCACGTTGAGGCGGTGGTAAAGGTCCTGGCGGAATTCGCCCTTGGTGCAGAGCTCGGACAGGTCGACCTGGGTGGCGCAGATCACCCGCACGTCGAGGTACACCTCCTCGTCGCTGCCTACGCGGCGGAAGCAACCGTCCTGCAGGAAGCGCAACAGCTTGGCCTGCAGACGCGGACTCATCTCCCCCACGCCATCGAGGAACAGCGTGCCGCCAGCGGTCAGTTCCAGCAGGCCGAGCTTGCCCTCCGGGCGCGCGCCTTCGAAGGCGCCGGGGCCGTAACCGAACAGTTCGGTCTCGGCCATGGATTCGGGCAGGCCGGCGCAGTTCAGCGCCATGAACGGCGACTGCCCGCGCGGGCTGGCCAGGTGGCAGGCGCGAGCCAGCAGCTCCTTGCCGGTGCCGGTCTCGCCTTCGATCAGCAGCGGTGCGTCCAACGGCGCCATGCGGCGCGCCTCGCGCACCACGGCGGCCATCACCCGCGAGCTCTGGAAGATGCTGTCGAAGCCGCGCAGCTCCAGGCGCCGCACGTTGTAGATGCGCTCGCCGACACGGTCGGCGCGGTGCAGCGTCAGCACGGCGCCGGCCAGCGCTTCGCTTTCGTCATGCTCGGACTGTAGCGGCGCAATGTCGGCCAGGAATACGTCGCCCTTTACCTTCACCCGCAGGCCATTGATGCGCGCCTTGTTGGCCCGCACCAGCTCCGGCAGGTCGAGGTCCTCCACGTAGCGCGACAGCGGAATGCCCGGCACCTCGTCGACGCGTACGCCCAACAACTGCGCGGCCGCCCGGTTGCCCGCCACGATCTGCCCGGCCATGTCGATCGACAGCACCGGGAAATCCAGCGCCGCCAGCAGCGCGTTCAGTTCCAGGTGACGACGCTCGCTGGGCATCAGGCCGACGCGCTTGACGCCGAATACGCCAGGCACCGCTTCGAGCTTGGGCTTGAGCGACTGGAACTGCAGGTTGATGAGGTTCGGGCAGAGCAGGTAGATGGCGTTGCCCTGCTCGCCGCCGACTTCGCCGCGGTTGACGTTGATGCCGTAGTCGACCAGCAGGTTGAGGATGTCGCGCAGGATGCCGACGCGGTTCTGGCAGTGCACTTTGATACGCATGGCGGGCCCGTGATTGTGGTTCTGATGGGCGTTCCGGCGTGGATTTTCACAAGGCAGCCGGAAATTTCCGTCAAGAATATGTGACACCTGGACGCACCTTCAAGCCGTGCTCGGGTGCTTTTACGCCGAAGCGTAATCATTTCTTTACGGAATCATCGGCTATCCGGGACACCAAGGCTCTATCCGGGGGCTGTGCGCCGACATCGACCGCGCTATTTCTTGGTCCATCACAACAACAAGGCCTCGAAGCCGGAGGACCCATGAAGACAACGCAGTACGTGGCCCGCCAACCTGACGAACACGGTTTCATCCATTACCCCGAAGCCGAACACCAGGTCTGGAACACCCTGATCACCCGCCAACTGAAAGTGATCGAGGGCCGCGCTTGTCAGGAATACCTGGACGGCATCGAACAACTCGGCCTACCCCATGACCGCATCCCGCAACTGGGCGAAATCAACCGGGTGCTGCAATCCACCACCGGCTGGCGCGTGGCGCGGGTGCCGGCGCTGATTCCCTTCCAGACCTTCTTCGAACTGCTGGCCAGCCAGCAATTCCCGGTGGCCACCTTCATCCGCACCCCGGAAGAACTGGACTACCTGCAGGAACCGGACATCTTCCACGAGATCTTCGGCCACTGCCCGCTGCTGACCAACCCCTGGTTCGCCGAATTCACCCACACCTACGGCAAGCTCGGCCTGGCCGCCAGCAAGGAAGAGCGCGTGTACCTCGCCCGCCTGTACTGGATGACCATCGAATTCGGCCTGCTCGACACATCCCAGGGCGTACGCATCTACGGCGGCGGCATCCTTTCCTCGCCGAAAGAGACCGTCTACAGCCTCTCCGACGAGCCCGAGCGCCAGGCGTTCGACCCGCTGGAATGCATGCGCACCCCGTACCGCATCGACATCCTGCAGCCGCTGTACTTCGTCCTGCCGGAGCTCAAGCGCCTGTTCGAACTGGCCCACCAGGACATCATGGCGCTGGTCCGCGAGGCCATGCACCTGGGCCTGCACGCGCCGAAATTTCCGCCCAAGCAAGCCGCCTGATCCGCTGCAAATACCCCCATCTGTGCCTAGGATGAGACGTGCCCGCGAGCCTAAGATGGTCCGCGAGCCCACTCCTATGCCCCCAACAAGGCCCCTATCTAGGAGAACCCCATGACCGCACTCACCCAAGCCCATTGCGAAGCCTGCCGCGCCGACGCCCCGAAGGTCTCCGACGAAGAACTGGCCGTCCTGATCAAGCAGATTCCGGACTGGAACATCGAAGTCCGCGACGGCCACATGGAGCTGGAACGCGTCTTCCTGTTCAAGAACTTCCGCCATGCCCTGGCCTTCACCAACGCCATCGGCGCCATCGCCGAGAAAGAAGGCCACCACCCCGACCTGCTGACCCAGTGGGGCAAGGTCACCGTCACCTGGTGGAGCCATGAGCTCAAGGGCTTGCACCGCAACGACTTCATCATGGCCGCCCGCACCGACGAGGTGGCGCAGACCGCCGAGGGCCGCAAATGAGTCATTTCGCCAAGGTCACCCGCGTGCCGGGCGACCCGATCCTGGGCCTGCTCGACGCCTACCGGGCCGACCCGAACCCGGCGCGGCTCGACCTTGGCGTGGGCGTCTACAAGGACGCCCAGGGCCTGACGCCGATCCCCCGCGCGGTGAAGCTCGCCGAGCAGCGCCTGGTGGAAACCGAGACCACCAAGAGCTACGTCGGCGGCCACGGTGACGCGCTGTTCGCCGCCCGCCTGTGCGAGCTGGTGCTGGGCACCGACTCGCGCCTGCTGGCCACCCAGCGCGCCGACGCCACCCAGACCCCGGGCGGCACCGGCGCCCTGCGTCTGGCGGCGGACTTCATCGCCCACTGCCTGCCGGGCAGGAGCATCTGGCTGAGCGACCCGACCTGGCCGATCCACGAAAGCCTGTTCGCCGCCGCCGGAGTGCGCGTGTCGCATTACCCCTACGTCGATGCCGACAACCGTCTCGACGTGGAAGCCATGCTCAGCGCCCTGGAGCGCGTGCCCCATGGCGACGTGGTGCTGCTGCACGCCTGCTGCCACAACCCCACCGGCTTCGACCTGGCCTACAACGACTGGCAACGCGTGCTGGACGTGGTGCGCCGTCGCGAGCTGTTGCCGTTGCTGGACTTCGCCTACCAGGGCCTGGGCGATGGTCTGGAGGAAGACGCCCGCGCCGTGCGGCTGTTCGCCGACAGCCTGTCGGAAATGCTGATCACCAGTTCCTGCTCGAAGAACTTCGGCCTCTACCGCGAGCGCACCGGCGCGCTGATCGTCTGTGCAGGCAGTGCCGCCAAGCTCACCGACGTGCGCAGCCAACTGGCGCTGATGGCCCGCAACCTCTGGTCCACCCCGCCCGCCCACGGCGCCGAAGTGGTTGCCACCATCCTCGGCGACGCGGACCTCAAGGCGCTCTGGCTGGACGAACTGGACGGCATGCGTGCGCGCATCGCCGACCTGCGCCTGGGGCTGGTGGAGGCACTGCGCCCGCACGGCCTGGCCGAGCGCTTCGCGCACGTCGCCATCCAGCGCGGCATGTTCTCCTACACCGGCCTGACGCCGGAACAGGTGCGCCGCCTGCGTGAAGAGCACAGCGTGTACATGGTCGGCAGCGGCCGCGCCAACATCGCCGGGCTCGACGCCGAACGCCTGGGCGACCTGGCGCTGGCCATTGCCAGCGTCTGCCGCTGATTTATCGTCTCTCCCTGGACCGGCCTTCGGGCCGGTCTTTTTTTTGCCGGGCGGAAAGATTCGGGCGATGTCGATCCGGCCTCTGCGGTCGGCGGAGTTTGCAGACGACGGAACCGCAGGATGGGTTGAGACAGGGACGTATAACGTTCGACGTTATGTGCCGAATGACCTTGGCCGTGCCCCACTCGGGTTCGATCCGGGAATCATTGGCCACGGTCAACCACGAGGTTGGCAATGAGACAGGCGTAACGGCGTACAACCGCGAACGGTTGTACGCCCTACACCAAACTCAACCTGTGCGTAGGGCGTATAACGCTCCGCGTTATACGCCGATTGACCTTGGCCCTGCCCCGCACGGGTTCGATCCGGGAATCATTGGCCACGGTCAACCACGAAGTTGGCGATGAGACAGGCGTAACGGCGTACAACCGCGAACGGTTGTACGCCCTACACCAAGCTCAACCTTGGCGTAGGGCAAGCGCCGCCTGACGCTTCCAGCGTCCCGGCGACTGCCCCGTCCAGCGCTGGAACGCGCGGGAGAAACTGGCCGCCTCAGCATACCCCAGGCACTGGGCGACTTCGTGCAGGTCCATACGCGACTCCTGCAGCAGGCGCTCCGCGAGCCGCTGCTTGATGCCATCGTTGAGCGCCTGCAGGCTCTGCCCCTCCTCCGCCAGGCGCCGCTGCAAGGTGCGTTCGGACAAGCCCAGCCGCCCGGCCACCTCGGCACCGCCCAACAGACTGGCGGATTCGCGCAGCAGCAGTTGCTGCACCTGGCGCGCAGTCGGTGTGACGGCGAGGGTCAGCGCCAGTTCGCCGCATAGCTGCTCGCACAACTGCTCACCACTGTCGCGGGCGCTGATGTGCGCTTGCGGCAGCGGCGCGAGCAGATCCTGCATGGAGAACAGCATCGCGTTGCGTGGCGCGGCGAAGCGCGGAACCAGTCCGAACAGCTCGCGGAACGGCGTGAGGTCCGTCGGCTCAACGCTCTTCAACTCGATGGCCAACGGCTGTATCGAGCGCTGCAACAGCTCCCGCGACAATTGCAGGCACCCGGCGATGCCGCGCTCCACCACGAAGGGCCGTGCATCCTCGGGCAGCACCGTATCGTCGTAGACCAGCCAGACGCCACGTGCCTCGGGCTCGCTGCTCACCGGGCAGAGGGTCAGCGCCAGGCTCTGGAAGCGCCCGAAGGTCTCGAACGCCTCCTGCAGGGTGCGGCTGGCGAGCATGGTGAAGCCCAGGTGGCCCAGGGAAGTCAGGTGGTAGCGCTGCCCGGCGACCAGCCCCAGGCCGGGACGGCCGATGTGCTGCAGCACATTGCGGATCACCGCCAGCTCCTGCCAAGCCTGGATGCGTACCGCGCGCGACTGCAGATCCGCCAGCGCGATGGCGCTGCCCACCAGGCAGGCCTCCGGCGCCAGCCCGCTGTCGCGGGCGGTATCGAGCAGGTAACGCACCCCGGTGATCTCACGGACCTGACGCCAATCCATCGCGGTCTCCCTGGTTGCACTCGCTGGTGGCTCTCGTTGGCGGAGAAAGTCAATTTTTGGCGCTGATCATCATGGAAGAAAGTGTGCGTGCTGACCATCCTTGAATGGCCGATAACACTCACAAGAGGCTTCCCCATGTTCGAGTTCTTCTACGCCTTGCCGAGCCAGAACCGAGCGGCCGAGTACCGCCATTTCAGCATCCTCCCCGCCACCGGAGCCATCGGCGCGGACGTCACCGGCGTCGATCTGCGGCAACTGGACGAGGACGGCTTCGCCGAGCTGCGCCAGGCCCTGCTGGCGCACAAGGTGCTGTTCATCCGCGGCCAGTCGCTCAGCGTGGAAGACCTCGAAGCCGTGACCCTGCACTTCGGCGAGTTCGGCCGGGAACCCTATGTGGTCGGCATGGACGACCATCCCCACGTGGTACGCGTGGTCAAGGAAGCCAACGAGAAGACGCCGGTGGTATTCGGCGGTGCCTGGCACACCGACTGGTCCTTCCAGGAGCGCCCGCCGGCCTTCACCCTGCTCTACGGCCACGACATCCCGCCCTTCGGCGGCGATACCCTCTACGCCAATATGGCGCTGGCCTACGAATGGCTGTCGCCCAAGCTACGCGCGCAACTGGAAACCCTCGACGCCATCCACAGCCCGGAGCGCGCCTACGGCGCCGAGGCCAAGCACAACGACCTGATGGAAAACATGGCGGTGCGCTATGGCAGCCATGACGGCGAAGTGCGCTCCCATCCGCTGGTCACCCGCCATCCGGAAACCGGCAAGAAGATTCTCTTCGTCAATCCCGCCTACACCAGCGGCATCAAGGGCATGCGCCCCGCCGAGTCGCAGCCGCTGCTGGACTACCTGTTCGGCATCGCCACCCAGCCCGCCTTCACCTGCCGCATGCGCTGGACCCAGGGTACCCTGGCGATCTGGGACAACCGCAGCACCTGGCACTACCCGGTGTCGGACTACCACGGCATGCGCCGCGAGATGTACCGCACCACCGTAGTCGGCGACATTCCCTGCCGCTGAGGAGACGCGCCATGAGCACCGACAACCACCACGCCGCCGCCCGCGCCCTGGCCAACGCGCGGGCCTGCCGAACACCCATCGCCGCTCCTGCGGCCGCCTACGCCCTGGCCGGGCTGGACGACGCCTACCGCGTACAGGCACTGGGCATCGACCTGGCGCTGGCCGCCGGTCAACGCCTGGCGGGCGCCAAGGCCGGGCTGATCTCGCCGGTGATGCAGGCCGCGCTGAAGGTCGACGAGCCGGTCTACGGCCGGCTGCTCGCCGACCTGCGCTGCCAGAGCGACGCGCGTATCTCCCGCGAGCGCCTGCTGCAGCCGCGCATCGAAGCGGAAATCGCCCTGCTGGTCGGCCGTGAACTGCCCGAGGGAGAGCCGGACCTGGCCACCCTTCGTGCCTGCCTCGACGGCGCCGTCCCGGCCATCGAGATCAACGACACCGCCGTGGCCAATTGGCAGATCGGCCTGCTCGACTCCATCGCCGACAACCTCTGCGCGGGCCTCTACCTCACCGGCAACCAGCCGGTCGAGCTGGAGAAACTGCAAGGTGCGGCGCTGGCGGTGCAATTGCTGCGCAATGGCGCCCCGGCCTTCCCCCCCACCCAGACGAACATCGCCGCGGTGCTGGACATCGCCCTGTGGCTGGCTCGGCGCATGGCGCGCCTGGGGGCGCCACTGAAGGCCGGCGATGTCCTGCTGTGCGGCGCGCTGGCACCGATGTCGCAGGTCGCGCCGGGGGATGTGTTCGAGCTGGAGATCGAGGGACTGGGGCGGTTGGGTTGCAGCTTCGAGAGCTGACGGTTCTCACCAGCACGCTGCGGTCCTCCATTCCCAGCCTGCTCGCGAACCTCCCCGCGTCGCAGCTACCGGGGAATACAGTTCGCAAGCAAGGGCCAGACGTCCGCCGGCCCTGAAAAAAGCGAACTCACGCACTCGCCTGTCCGGCCATCCAGCGCCGGTACTGGCGGGTGCGTCGTTGCGTGCGCCACTGATCCAGCAGCAACGCGCGCAACGGCGAGGCTTGCGGGTCGGGACGGCGGCTGTCGCCCAGGCGGCGCAACTGCAGCTTCACCAGCGCCATGTAGGCCAGTGCCGCCAGCGGCTTGGAGCGCCAGCGGATCGGCTGCAGCTGCGGTTGTGCGTCGCGCCCGGCGCGCCAGTGTTCGACCAGCCCCGGCTCCAGCGCCAGCGCCGTGCCGATGCCGACCATGTCCAGGCCGCTGTCCAGCACCTGTTCGGCAACCGCCAGGCGGCGGATACCACCGGTGACCATCAGCGGCATCCGCGCGGTATCACGCATCTCGCGGGCGAACTCGAGGAAGTAGGCCTCGCGCGCCAGGGTGCGGCCATCGCGCGCTTCACCCTGCATCGCCGGGGCCTCGTAGCTGCCGCCGGAAAGCTCGACCAGGTCCACCGCCTCGTCGTTCAGCCACTCGATCACCTGGCGGGCGTCATGGGCATCGAAACCGCCGCGCTGGAAGTCCGCCGAATTGAGTTTCACCGCCACGCTGAACGAGGCCGATACCTTGCCCCGCACCGCGCGAACGATCTCCAGCAACAGCCGTGCGCGATTCTCCAGCGCACCGCCCCAGCGGTCTTTGCGACGATTGCTCAACGGCGAAAGGAACTGGCTGAGCAGATAGCCGTGGGCGGCGTGGATCTGCACGCCATTGAAGCCCGCGCGCTCGGCAAGCACCGCGGTGCGGGCGAAACGCTCGATCACCTCGGCGATGTCCGCTTCGCTCATTTCCCGGGGCACGGCGAACATCTTGGAGAAACGCCCCATCTCCAGCGGCACCGCCGACGGCGCCCAGGCGCCCTGCCCCAGACTGGCCTGGACCTGGCGGCCAGGATGATTGATCTGCAACCAGAACTGCGCACCTTGCGAACGCCCGATGCGTGCCCACTGGCGGAAGCGCTCCAGTTGCCGTTCGTCCTCCAGCACCACGCCACCGGGACCGGTCATGGCGCGGCGGTCGACCATCACATTGCCGCTGATCAAGAGGCCGGCGCCACCCTCGGCCCAGGCCTGGTACAGGCGCATCAGCTCCGCCGAGGGCGACTGCTCGGCATCGGCGAGATTTTCCTCCATGGCGGCCTTGGCCACGCGGTTGGGAATTTCACTGCCGTTGGGCAGGCGCAGGGGCTGGAAAGGGGACATGGCGCGACTCCGTGGGTTGTGGTGCCGGCGAGGTTAAGTTTAAAGTTCACTTTAATGTCAAGCCCTTCCGGAGCCCTCCATGAAAATCGGTGAACTGGCCAGTCTCAGCGGGCTCGCCCCTTCGCGCATCCGCTTCTACGAAGCCAGCGGGCTGATCGCCCCGGCACGCCGCCTGGCCAACGGCTACCGCGAATACCCGGCGGAAACGCTGGACCTGCTGGAGATCATCCGCAGCGCCCAGCAGACCGGTTTCAGCCTGGAGGAAATCCGCAACCTGCTGCCCCACTCCACCCCCATCGAGAACGGCCACGGCGAACTGGTCGCTGGTCTGCGTCGCAAGGTCGCCGAGATCGAGGCAATGGAGCGGCAACTGCGGGAGAACCGTGAGCGACTGCTGGCGGTGATCGACGGTATCGAGAACAAGCCCGAAGGCTTGGGTTGCGCGGCGAATGCCGAACGGATGATCGCGGAGATGCGCGAACGCAAGGCGCGCCGCTGACGCGGAACCTGTAGGAGCGAGCTTGCTCGCGAACGGCATTACCAGGCTACTCCGGCGCGAAGCGGTTCGCGAGCAAGCTCGCTCCTACAAAAAGACTCCGCACCCTGCGGTTGCGTCTCACACTCTCCAGTTATTTCCAGCCTTCCAGCCGCAAGGTCGCGCGCACCAGGCGCTGTTCCTCTTGCTCAATCTCCTGCAGGTTGTCCCTTACGCTGTGGATATGTTCGCGGGCGGCGCGTTGGGCCTGTTCGGGCTGGCGCTCGCTGATGGCGCGGTACAGCCGCGCATGCTGACGGTCGATCTGGCGCTTCTGCGGCGGCCGGTTGTAGAGGTTGTTCACCGAGGCGAATACGGTGCTGAGCATCAGCTCGTTGAGCGACTGCAAGGTGTGCACCAGCACCGGGTTGTGCGAGGCCTCGCTGATCGCCTGATGGAAGGCATGATCGCGCCGCGCATGTTCGCGCGGGTCCAGCGGCTGCGGTTCGTCGTAGGCGGCGTGCATTTCCTCGAAGCGTCGGCCGATCAGTATCAGGTCGGCCTCGGTGGCGCGCAGCGCAGCCAGGCGCGCGGACTCCCCTTCCAATAGCGCGCGCACTTCGAGCAGGTCGTAGAGGGTGCGCGGCTGCGAGCGGAACAGGTGCATCAGCGGCGACATGTCGTCGACGCCGGTGAGGTCGGCGACGAACGAACCGCGCCCCTGCTCCGTATCGACGATGCCGCGTCCACGCAGTGCGCGTAGCCCTTCACGCAGCGCCGAGCGCGAGCAGCCGAGCTTCTCCACCAGACGCCGTTCCGAGGGCAATGCCTGGCCGACCTTGAGCACGCCGTCGACGATCAGCCGCTCGATCTTCTCCGCCACCTGGTCGGCGACGCGCTGCTTACCCTGTGCATGAGTCGTCATCGGTACGTACCTTGTCGTTACAAACTGGTCGGACCAGCAGGTATTCACCTGCCTCGCTGCCCAGAACCCTAGCTCTCAGTACCGCGGCTTTCCAATGGACGCTCGTGCAAGATCTGGTAGGACCAGTGCAGAAGGCGATGGACGCGGCCTGAGCGTCGGTCGCACTTTCACGGTGCCGTGGCTCCACGCGCCGCTCGCCGGGCGCGAACAATGACAAGACCAGAGCACCGTGAGCCGATGAACATCCTCTATGACGAGCGCGTCGATGGCGCGCTGCCTGCCGTCGACAAGTCCGCCCTGCTGGCCGAGCTGCGCACCGCCGTGCCGGACCTGGAACTGCTGCACCAACCCGAAGACCTCAAACCCTACGAATGCGACGGCCTCTCCGCCTACCGCACGCTGCCGATGCTGGTAGCGCTGCCCGAGCGCATCGAACAGGTGCAGGCGCTGCTCAGGCTCTGCCACGCGCGCAAGGTGCCGGTGGTGGCGCGCGGCGCGGGCACAGGGCTTTCAGGCGGCGCGCTGCCACTGGAGAAGGGTATCCTGCTGGTGATGGCGCGCTTCAATCGCATCCTCGAAGTGAACCCGCAGGGCCGCTTCGCCCGCGTGCAGCCGGGCGTGCGCAACCTGGCGATCTCCCAGGCCGCCGCGCCGCACGGCCTGTACTACGCGCCCGACCCGTCCTCGCAGATTGCCTGCTCCATCGGCGGCAACGTCGCGGAGAACGCCGGCGGCGTGCATTGCCTGAAGTACGGCCTGACCGTGCACAACCTGCTGAAGGTGGACATCCTCACCGTCGAAGGCGAGCACCTGTCCCTGGGCAGCGACGCCCTCGACAGCCCCGGCTTCGACCTGCTGGCACTGTTCACCGGCTCCGAAGGCATGCTCGGCATCGTCACCGAAGTCACCGTCAAACTACTGCCCCGCCCGCAGGTGGCGCGGGTACTGCTGGCCAGTTTCGACTCGGTGGAAAAGGCCGGCCGCGCGGTGGCCAACATCATCGCCGCCGGCATCATCCCCGGCGGGCTGGAGATGATGGACAACCTGTCGATCCGCGCCGCCGAGGACTTCATCCACGCCGGCTACCCGGTGGACGCGGCGGCCATCCTGCTGTGCGAGCTGGACGGCGTGGAAGCCGACGTGCAGGACGACTGCGAGCGCGTCGACGGCGTGCTGCGCGCGGCCGGCGCCACCGACGTGCGCCTGGCCTGCGACGAGGCCGAGCGCGTGCGCTTCTGGGCCGGGCGCAAGAATGCCTTCCCGGCGGTGGGGCGCATCTCCCCGGACTACTACTGCATGGACGGCACCATCCCGCGTCGCGAGCTGCCACGCGTGCTGCGCGGCATCGCCGAGCTGTCGGAAGAGTTCGGCCTGCGCGTGGCCAACGTGTTCCATGCCGGGGACGGCAACATGCATCCGCTGATCCTCTTCGACGCCAACCTGCCCGGCGAGCTGGAGCGCGCCGAGGCCATCGGCGGAAAAATCCTCGAACTCTGCGTGGCGGTGGGCGGCAGCATCACCGGCGAGCATGGTGTAGGGCGCGAGAAGATCAACCAGATGTGCGCGCAGTTCAACAGCGACGAGCTGACCCTGTTCCATGCGGTGAAGGCGGCGTTCGACCCCGATCGCCTGCTCAACCCCGGCAAGAACATCCCGACCCTGCACCGCTGCGCGGAATTCGGTGCCATGCACGTGCACCACGGCCAGCTGCCCTTCCCCGACCTGGAGCGCTTCTGATGCCCGATGCCAGCACCGACCTGCTCGCCCAGGTGAACCAGGCGATCAGGACACGCACACCGCTGCGCATTCGCGGCAACGACAGCAAGACCTTCCTCGGCCGCCCGGTGAACGGTGTGGAACTCGACACACGCATCCATAGCGGCATCGTCAGCTACGACCCCACCGAACTGGTGCTCACCGCCCGTGCCGGCACGCCGCTGGCGGAGATCGAAGCGGCGCTGGATGAAGCCGGGCAACTGCTGCCCTGCGAACCGCCGCACTTCAACGGTGCCACCTTCGGCGGCATGGTCGCCGCCGGGCTCTCCGGCCCGCGCCGGCCCTGGTCGGGCTCGGTGCGCGACTACGTGCTCGGCACGCGTGTGATCACCGGTCACGGCAAGCTGCTGCGCTTCGGCGGCGAGGTGATGAAGAACGTCGCCGGCTATGACCTGTCCCGTTTGCTCGCCGGCAGTTTCGGCTGTCTGGGCGTGATCACCGAGGTGTCGATGAAAGTGCTGCCCAAGCCCCGGATGTGCGCCAGCCTGCGTCTGGAGATGGATATTCATCAGGCGCTGGGAGAGCTCGCGGAGTGGGGCGCTCAGCCCATCCCGATCACCGCCGCCTGCCATGACGGCGAAGCGCTGCATCTGCGCCTGGAAGGCGGCGAGGGCTCGGTGTGCTCTGCCCGCCTGCGGCTCGGCGGCGAGGAGATCGACAGCGGCTACTGGCAGGACCTGCGCGAACAGCGCCTGGACTTCTTCGCCGGTCCCGGCACTCTCTGGCGGCTATCCTTGCCCAACGCCACGCCATCGTTTTCCCTGCCGGGCGAACAATTGATCGACTGGGGCGGAGCGCAGCGCTGGCTGAAGTCCGACGCGGACGCCGAACGGATCCGCCACAGCGTCGCCGAAGTCGGCGGCCACGCCATCCGCTGCGCACCGGGCGACGACAGCTTCCACCCGCTGCCCGCCGCCCTGCTGCGCTACCACCAGAGCCTCAAGCAGCAGTTGGACCCGCAGGGCATCTTCAACCCTGGCCGAATGTACGCGGAGGTCTGATGCAAACCAATCTGAGCGAACAGGCCAGACTCCTGCCCCGCGCCGAGGAAGCCGAGAGCATCCTGCGCTCCTGCGTACACTGCGGCTTCTGCACCGCCACCTGCCCGACCTACCAGTTGCTGGGCGACGAACTGGATGGCCCGCGCGGGCGCATTTATCTGATCAAGCAGGTGCTCGAAGGCCATGAGCCCGGCGCCAGCACCCGCGAGCACCTGGACCGCTGCCTGAGCTGTCGCAACTGCGAAACCACCTGCCCTTCCGGCGTGGATTACCACAACCTGCTGGACATCGGCCGCGCGGTGGTCGAGGAGCAGGTGCCACGCACCTTCGGCGAGCGCGTGCTGCGTCGGAGCCTGCGCGCCGTGGTGCCGAATGCCGCGCTGTTCGGCGCCCTGGCGAAGGTCGGGCGAACCTTCTACCCGCTGTTGCCGGAGAGCCTGCAAAGCAAGCTGCCGCGCCACCCGCACCCGCCGCTGGAGCGTCCGAAACCGCGCCATGCACGGCGCATGCTGATGCTCGAAGGCTGCGTGCAGCCGGCACTCTCCCCCAACACCAATGCCGCCGCGGCGCGGGTGCTGGATCGCCTGGGTATCAGCGTGATCCCGGCGGCGGACGCCGGCTGCTGCGGCGCCGTGGACTATCACCTGAATGCCCAGGAGCAAGGTCTGGCGCGCGCACGCAGGAACATCGACGCCTGGTGGCCGTCCATCGAAGCCGGCGCCGAGGCCATCGTGCAGACTGCCAGCGGTTGCGGCGCCTTCGTCCGCGATTACGGCCATCTGCTGGAGCGCGATGCGCAGTACGCGGCCAAGGCCCGGCGGGTCAGCGAACTGTCCCGCGACCTGTCCGAAGTACTGCGCGCCGAGCCGCTGGAGGAGCTGAACGTGCACGGCGACCGCCGCCTGGCCTTCCATTGCCCCTGCACCCTGCAGCACGCGCTGAAGCTCGGCGGCGCAGTGGAGAGCGTGCTCACCCGCCTGGGCTTCAGTCTCACCGGCGTGCCGGACAGCCACCTGTGCTGCGGCTCCGCCGGCACCTATTCGCTGACCCAGCCGGAGCTGTCCAGACGCCTGCGCGACAACCGCCTGCAGGCGCTGGAGAGCGGCGGCCCGGAGGTCATCGTCACGGCCAACATCGGCTGCCAGACGCACCTGGGCGGCGCCGGCCGCACGCAGGTACGGCACTGGATCGAACTGGTGGAAGAAGCCCTGGCCGACGCACCGCAACCCCACAACCAAGGCGAGGTGGAAACATGCTCAACAAAGCCGTTCTGACCCAGCAGGAAGTTGGCCGCATCCTTGCCGCGGCGCGCGCCGAGGCGCAGCGCAACCACTGGACGGTCTCCATCGCGGTGGTCGACGACGGCGGCCATCCGCTGGCGCTGGAGCGCCTCGACGGTTGCGCCCCGGCCAGTGCCTACATCGCCATCGAGAAGGCCCGCAGCGCGGCGCTGGGCCGACGCGAAACCAGGGACTACGAGGACATGGTCAACGGCGGACGCGTGGCTTTCGTCAGCGCACCGCTGCTCACCTCGCTCGAAGGCGGCGTACCGGTGGTGGTGGATGGACAGGTGATTGGCGCGGTGGGTGTTTCCGGGGTGAAGTCCGGCGAAGACGCACAGGTCGCCAGCGTCGGAGCGACGGCGCTTTGAAAGCGCTCACACAACGCTGCCGAGAGGTGGCCACAGACCGGGTGATGGTCGCCGCCGGCCACAAGCGAGCCGGCGGCGACACGCCCCAGTCCTTGCCGGAACTCGCTCTCGAAAGCCCCGCTACGCGCCGCGTTCCGGGGCTTTTTCAATGGCTGGCGCCAGGCTCTCGCGTCCATGCGCCACCTAACCATTCACCACCGCTATCGCTCATCCACCGCTGACGCTTTGCCTCCTACAACAACAAGGGACCCTCCCCATGCAAACCTGGCAGCAGCTCTATACCCCGCTTGGCAGCCTCGGGCTGTCGGCCCTGGCGGCCCTCGTGCCGATCATTTTCTTCTTCCTCGCCCTGGCGGTGTTCCGCCTCAAGGGCCATGTCGCCGGGGCCATCACCCTGGCGCTGTCGTTGCTGATCGCCGTGTTCGTCTACCACATGCCGGCGGACAAGGCGCTGGCCTCGGCGGTCTACGGCTTCTTCTACGGGCTATGGCCGATCGCCTGGATCATCGTGGCGGCGGTGTTCCTCTACAAGCTCACGGTGAAGAGCGGACAGTTCGAGATCATCCGCAGCTCGGTGCTATCGATCACCGTCGACCAGCGCCTGCAGGTGGTGCTGATCGGCTTCTCCTTCGGCGCCTTCCTCGAGGGCGCGGCGGGCTTCGGCGCGCCGGTGGCGATCACCGCGGCGCTGCTGGTGGGGCTGGGCTTCAACCCGCTGTATGCAGCCGGCCTGTGTCTGATCGCCAACACCGCGCCGGTGGCCTTTGGCGCGTTGGGCATCCCGATCATCGTCGCCGGGCAGGTTTCGGGCGTGGACGCCTTCAAGATCGGCGCCATGGCCGGACGGCAGTTGCCGATCCTGTCGGTGATCGTGCCCTTCTGGCTGGTGGCGATGATGGACGGCTGGCGCGGCATCCGTGAAACCTGGCCGGCGCTGCTGGTGGCCGGCGGCTCCTTTGCGATCAGCCAGTTCCTCACGTCCAATTTCATCGGTCCGGAGCTGCCGGACATCACCTCCGCACTGCTGAGCATGGTCTGCCTGACGCTGTTCCTGCGCGTGTGGCAACCGGCGAACCTGCGCGAGACGGAGTTCTCGAGTATCAACGCCGACGGCAGCGCGACGCTTGGCGGAGTGGGCGGCGGAGGTGGAGGCCAGCGCGAATCCCAGTACAGCTTCGGGCAAATCTTCAAGGCCTGGTCGCCGTTCCTGATCCTCACGGTGCTGGTGACCATCTGGACCATGAAGCCGTTCAAGGCGCTGTTCCTGCCCGGCGGCGCGCTGGAGAGCTGGGTGGCGGTGATCAAGGTGCCGTACCTCGACCAGTTGGTGCTCAAGGCCGCCCCCATCGTCGCCAACCCGACGCCGATGCCGGCGATCTACAAGTTCGACCTGGTTTCAGCCAGCGGCACGGCGATCTTCCTCGCAGCGCTGATCTCCATGGCCATCCTGCGCATCGGCGTGAAGAGCGGTGCAGCCACCTTCCGCGACACGCTGCTGGAACTGAAGTGGCCGGTGCTGACCATCGGTATGGTGCTGGCCTTCGCCTTCGTCACCAACTACTCGGGCATGTCCACCACCCTGGCGCTGGTGCTGGCCGGGACCGGCGCGGCCTTCCCGTTCTTCTCGCCGTTCCTGGGCTGGCTGGGGGTGTTCCTGACCGGTTCGGATACCTCGTCCAACGCGCTGTTCGGCTCGCTGCAGGCCACCACCGCGCACCAACTCGGGGTCAGCGACACGCTGCTGGTGGCGGCCAATACCACGGGCGGGGTGACCGGCAAGATGATCTCGCCGCAGTCCATCGCCGTGGCCTGCGCGGCCACCGGGATGGTCGGGCGCGAATCGGACCTGTTCCGCTTCACGGTCAAGCACAGCCTGATCTTCGCGGCGTTCATCGGGTTGATCACGCTGGCGCAGGCGTATGTGTTCACAGGGATGCTGGTGCACTGATGGCATTCGGGCACTGGGGGTTCCTGTAGGCGTGAGCTTGCTCGCGAACCGACTCCGCTGCGGGTGCTGGTGCGCGAGCAAGCTCGCTCCTACGAAAAGCAAGTGCCCTTAAGCCCTTTCCGCCCCTCAGTAATCGACCTTCCCCCGCCCCGCCTTGATCGCTCCGCGCTTGCTCTTGCCCTCCAGGCGGCGCGTCTTCGAGCCCAGCGTCGGCTTGGTCGGGCGGCGCTTCTTCTCCACCTTGGCGACGCTGCGGATCAGCTCCGCCAGGCGGTTCAGCGCGTCCTCGCGGTTCTGTTCCTGGGTGCGGTATTGCTGGGCCTTGATCACCACCACACCCTCGCTGGTGATGCGCTGGTCGCTCAGGGCGAGCAGGCGCTCCTTGTAGAACTCCGGCAACGACGAGGCGCGGACGTCGAAGCGCAGGTGCACGGCGCTGGACACCTTGTTGACGTTCTGACCGCCAGCACCCTGGGCGCGGATGGCGTTCAGCTCGATCTCGGCGTCGGGGATCTGCACGGCGTTGGAAATCTGCAGCATGGCGAAGGGTCTGGCGGGAAATATCTGCAGCATATCGCGCCGGGGTGCATCTGTCCCCGGACTATCCAGGCCGCCGCGCAAAGCCCATTCCTGACTTCTGGATCAACTTTTGTATACGAAGTTGTGTACAAGTTTTTCTTGCAATGTCGTCAATTCGCCATTAGAACCCTCTCCTGTCACCGGTCGCAGTGCGAACTGCGGCACGCGGGCCCCATAACAAAAACAAGATGAGGTGCAGCATGTTTCCAACCCTGTTGGCGCCGGCGGCCACTGATGCCGCCCGCCTTCAATCGCGATCCAGCCGCCGCCTGAGCAACGGCCGCTGGCTCGCCCTCGGCACCGCGCTGATCGTCTCCCCCTGGGGCGCGGCGCAGGCCGATGATGGTCGTATCTTCGAGTGGACCAGCAACACCCTCGGGTACCGCTACGGCAAGGACTTCACCAACCCGAACAACCCGAACGACATCAGCAAGAACATCTACAGCTTCAGCCACGCGGACGGTTACCGCTACGGCAGCAACTTCTTCCACCTGGATGTGCTGGAGTCCGACAACAACGACCCGCGCAAGGGCACCAACGAGGGCAGCAGCGAGGTCTACGGGGTGTTCCGCAGCCAGTTGTTCGCCTCGCGGGTGTTCGACCTGCCGCAGGGCAAGGGATTGGTGAAGGATCACGCCTTCACCTTCGGCTTCGACGCCAGCCGCAACAACAACCGCGCCTCGGCGAAGAAGCGCGCCCTGGTGTTCGGCCCTACCATCAAGTTCAACAGCCCCGGCGTGCTGGACCTCTCGCTGTTCTACTACCGCGAGAAGAACCACTCGGGCATTCCCAACGTGAAACACCCGGACCACACCTTCGACGCCACCTACATGGTCAACCTGACCTGGCTGCGGCCGTTCCAGCTGGGCGATCACGGGGCGAAGTTCCAGGGCTTCATGAACTACACCGGGGAAAAGGGCGAGGACTACAACGACAACGACACCGCGCCGGAAACCCTGATCCGCACCTCGCTGATGTTCGCCACCCTGCCGGGCACCAAGCGGCAGCCGAACTTCTGGGTCGGCGTGGGCTACGAGTACTGGCACAACAAGTTCGGCGTGGACGGCGGCCGTGGCAGCCGAACCTCGACGCCGACAGTGAACCTGGAGTTCACCTTCTAAGTTGGAGCGTAGGGCGTATAACGCTCCGTGTTATACGCCGCTTGACCTTGGCTACCGCCCGCTCGGGATCGACCTGGGATTCATTGACCAGGCTCGAATACGAAGCTGGCGATGAGACCGGTGTATCGGCGTACAACCGCAAACGGTTGTACGCCCTACGGAGTCACCTCCTGCCCAGGAGTAGCACCCGCCCAAGAAAAAGCCCGGCATCTGCCGGGCTTTTTCTTGGGGTCGTGGGAGAGAACTTAGTTCTCCTTGCAGGCCACGCCATCGGCGGGCTCACCGCCCTTCCAGTCCTTGTACAGGGTGGCGTCCTGGCCCTTGGTCCACCACACGTACTGGCCGGCGGCGTACTTGGCGCCAGAGGCGGAGATGACGTTGGCGAACACCAGGGTCGAGGTGTCGGTCACCGGCAGCACAGCCAGGCTGTTGTCGCCCTTGTTCAGGTACTGGACGCCAAACTTGCGGCCATCCTCGCACTTGTACGAGACGCTGCGCGAATCCAGCTTGGCGTCGCCGGGCAGAACCAGCGCGTCGACCTGGGGCGCCTTCTTCTCTTCGCCGCCGCAGGCAACGAGCAGGACCGGCACGGCGGCCGCGAGCAGCCAAAGTGCTTTTTTCATGAGTATCCCTCTGACGAAAAATGGCCCGGTCACTCTAGGAAAGGTCGGACCGCACGGTCAATCGCGCACGGTCCGTGCCCAACCGGGGATCGGGTCAGCGCGTCAGTCGGCGAGCACCGCGCTTTGCTCGCTACGCAGCGCCGGCTGGCGCTTGAGGCGATAGCAGCCATACATCACCAGCAGCCACACCGGGATCGCGTAGACCGACACCTGGATGCCCGGGGTGAGCAGCATGACGCCGAGGATGAACACCACGAAGCCCAGGCACAGCCAGTTGGCCGCCGGATACGCCACGGCGCGGAAGGCGGTGCGCTTGCCCTCGGCATCCATGCGTGCGCGGAACTTCAGGTGCGCCAGGCTGATCATCGCCCAGTTGATCACCAGCGCGGCGACCACCAGGGACATCAGCAGCTCCAGGGCGCGGGCCGGGATCAGGTAGTTCACCAGCACGGCGAAGAAGGTCACCGCGGCCGATACCAGTAGCGAGCGCACCGGCACGCCGCGCTCATCCACCTTGGCCAGCGCGCGCGGCGCATCGCCCTGCTCGGCCAGCCCCACCAGCATGCGGCCGTTGCAGTAGGTGCCGCTGTTGTAGACCGACAGCGCGGCGGTCAGCACCACGAAGTTGAGGACGTGGGCGGCGGTGCTGCTGCCGATCATCGAGAAGATCTGCACGAAGGGGCTGCCGCTGTAGGCGTCGCCGGAGGCATTGAGGGTCTGCAGCAGGCTGTCCCAGGGGGTCAGCGAGAGCAGCACGGTGAGCGCGCCGATGTAGAAGATCAGGATGCGGTAGATCACCTGGTTGATCGCCTTGGGGATCACCGTCTTCGGCCGGTCGGCCTCGGCGGCGGTGAAGCCGAGCATCTCCAGGCCACCGAAGGAGAACATGATGATCGCCATGGCCATCACCAGCCCGCTGATGCCATTGGGGAAGAAGCCGCCGTGGCTCCACAGGTTGCTCACCGCCGCCTGCTCGCCGCCCGAGCCGCTGGCCAACAGGTAGCAGCCCAGGACGATCATGCCGACGATGGCGGCGACCTTGATGATGGCGAACCAGAACTCCGCCTCGCCGAAGGCCTTCACGTTGAACAGGTTGATGGCGTTGACCACCACGAAGAACAACGCGGCCGTGGCCCAGGTCGGCACGTCCGGCCACCAGTAGTGGATGTACTTGCCCACCGCGGTGAGCTCCGACATGCCCACCAGGATGTACAGCACCCAGCAGTTCCAGCCCGAGAGGAAGCCGGCGAACCCGCCCCAGTACTTGTGCGCGAAGTGGCTGAAAGAGCCGGCGACGGGCTCCTCGACGATCATCTCGCCGAGCTGGCGCATGATCAGGAAGGCGATGAAGCCGGCGATGGCGTAGCCGAGGATCATCGATGGGCCGGCGGACTTGAGCACCCCGGCCGAGCCAAGGAACAGCCCGGTACCGATGGCGCCGCCGAGGGCGATCAGCTGGATATGGCGATTCTTCAGGCCGCGCTGGAGCTGGCCTGCGTGTTGAGTTTCACGCGTCATGCGTCACCTGTTGTTTTTATCTGTGACGTGAATCGGCCGCCCGGCTCGTGGCTGGGCGGTGCGGGCAAGGCAAGGCTAAAGAGCGGTGGAACGAGGGAACTTACTGGGCGTCCGGCTGCACCTCCGGGGCGGCCTGCTGGAAGGCTTCGAGGGTCTCGCAGCGCGCGGCGATGGCGAGCAGTCGCGGGCAGCCGGAGAGATCGCAGTCGAAGCGGCGGGCGTTGTACAGCTGGGGAATCAGGCAGGCCTCGAAGTACCCGGGGCGCTCGCCGAGGGACAACGGGCCGGGCAGCACGTCCAAACCGGCCTCCACTGCGCGCAGGCCGGTCTCGACCCAATGGCGAATCCAGACACTCTTCGCCTCGTCCGCCACCCCCAGCGGACCGCTGAGGTACTGCAGCACGCGCAGGTTGTTCAGCGGGTGGATGTCGCAGGCGATGTGCAGGGACAGCGCGCGCACCTGGGCGCGTTGCAGCGCATCGCGCGGCAGCAGGCTCGGTTGCGGGTGGGTTTCCTCAAGATATTCGAGGATGGCCAGGGACTGGGCGATGCGCGTCTCGCCGTCCACCAGCAGCGGTACCAGCTCCTGTGGGTTGAGCGCCCTGTAGTCGGCGGCGTGCTGCTGGCCGCCGTCCTTCACCAGGTGCACCGGCACCTGGCGGTAGGCCAGGCCCTTGAGACCGAGGGCGATACGCACCCGGTAGGCGGCGCTGGAACGCCAGTAGGAATAGAGGGTCAGCATGACGGCTCTCCGGCGCCGACCGCGAAAAGCGGCCGGCGCGAGTGACGGTTACTTGGTCTCGGAGATCACGCCACGGCGAATCTGGTCTTCCTCGATGGATTCGAACAGGGCCTTGAAGTTGCCCTCGCCGAAGCCCTGGTTGCCCTTGCGCTGGATGATTTCGAAGAAGATCGGACCGATCACCGTGTTGGTGAAGATCTGCAGCAGGATGCCGTCATCGCCCGGTGCGCCGTCGATCAGGATGTTCAGATCGCGCAGGTCCTTCAGCGACTCGCCGTGACCGGGAACGCGGGTGTCGACCTTCTCGTAGTAGGTGTCCGGAGTGGTCATGAAGTCCACGCCGTTGGCGCGCAGCTTGCGCACGGTTTCGTAGATGTCGTTGGTGGACAGGGCGATATGCTGGATGCCTTCGCCGTGGTATTCGCGGATGAATTCCTCGATCTGCGACTTGTCGTCCGCCGACTCGTTGATCGGGATGCGGATCTTGCCGCAGGGTGCGGTCATCGCGCGCGACAGCAGGCCGGTGAGCTTTCCTTCGATGTCGAAGTAGCGGATCTCGCGGAAGTTGGCGATGCGCTCGTAGAAGCCGGACCAGACGTCCATCTGGCCGCGCTTGACGTTGTGGGTCAGGTGATCGATTGCCAGGAGGCCGACGGCGTTGTCGGAGGCCGAGCGGCCTTCGATGAACTCAAAGTCGACGTCATAGATGCTGTGGCTGCCATAGCGGTCCACGAGGTACAGCAGCGAACCGCCGATACCTTCGACGCAGGGGATATTCAGCTCGCCGAAGTTGGCGTGGCTGCCAACCAGCTTGGCGCCCTGGGACTCGACGTAGGCGGCGGCCTGGGCTGCATTCTTCACCCGGAAGGCCATGGCGCAGGCGCTAGGGCCATGCTTCTTGGCGAACTCGTGGACGTGGCCGGTGGGGCTGCCGTTGAGCACGATGTTGATGTCGTTCTGCTGGAACAGGAAGACTTCCTTGGAACGGTGCTTGGCGGTCTCGGTGAAGCCCATGCCGGTGAACAGCTGGCGCAGTTGCTCGATGCCCTGGGCATCGGGGGCGGTGAATTCGACGAACTCGAAGCCGTCGGTGCCGATGGGATTGTGTTGTTCGATCTTGGTCACGGCGTTCATCCGGCCTCCTCATTGTCGTTATCGGCTGTACGGCGCAGGGCCGTCCAGGCGTCTGGAATGCCTTCATCTCAACCGTCCGCGCCGCTGCGGACAAGCCACCCCGGCACCGCACCGCTCAGCCCGCCCCCGGTTGCGCGGCAAGAAATCCTTACGCCGGGCAAAGCCCCCTGCGGCGGGCTGCCGCATCGTAAAGAATTCGTTACAAGGCGGTGCGCCAGCGTGCCACCGCGTACGGCCCGGCTCGCCAGCGGGAGCGGCCAGCGGCTACCATGCGGCGCATCTCCACCGCCGAATCCCGCCATGGCCCGCGCCGCTCCCCCTGACTTCGACGCCACCAACGCGTCCCTTCGCGCCCTGGCCCGCAGCTACCCGCGCGGCCTGCACATCGAGCCGCACTCCCACGACTGGGGGCAGGTGCTCTACGCGATGTCCGGGGTAATGTGGGTAGAGACCCCACAGGAAGCACTGCTGGTGCCACCCAACCGCGCCGTCTGGCTGCCACCGCAGGTGACCCACGGCATCCGGGTGGTCAGCGAGCTGCAGATGCGCAATATCTACCTGCGCCCCGGCACTGCCGACTCGCTGGGCGAGCAGGTGCAGGCGTTCGAGGTCGGCGGCCTGCTGCGCGAGCTGATCGTGCACCTGGTGGAGCATGAGCGCGAACCGGACACCGACTACTACCAAGCGCTGTCGCAACTGGCCGTGCTGGAGCTGCAGCGCGCCCGCAGCCTGCTGCTGCGCGTGCCGCTACCGGACGAGTCCGACCGTCGCCTGCTCAATCTCTGCCATGCGGTGATGGCCGAACCGTCCCAGGACATCCCCTTCGAGCAGCACGCCGCCGACGCCGGCGCCAGCGTGCGTACCCTCGCCCGCCTGTTCCAGCGCAGCCTGGGCATGGGCTTCGCCCAGTGGCGTCGGCAGGTGCAGTTGGCCACCGCCGTGGCCCAGCTCAACGAGGGTCTGCCAGTGAGCCAGATAGCCCATGCCCTGGGCTATCAGCCGGGGAGCTTCAGCGAGATGTTCCGGAGGGAGTTGGGGATGGCGCCTTCGGAGTATTGCGGGAAGTAGTTGTTCTGCGGGAACGCCTGATGCGTCATCCGTCGTCGTGTTTGGTGTTCATGCGCCGCTTCGGTGTGCTCGGATGTTTCTTGTTTCGCCCCCTCGGGCGACCTACTTTGCCAAACGACGGATGGCCGCCCCACGCAAAGTAGGCAAAAGTCTCGTCCCGGCATCCGGCCCCGGCTTCGCCGGGGGTTATTCGCTTCGCTCACCCGTCGGGCCAGCCTTCGGCTGTTACTTCGCTGCGCTTCGTTTCCCTCGCTCCGGTATCGCTCCGAGGGTCGGCGTAGAAGGGCCATCCCTGGCCCTCTTAGCGGGGACGCCTAGTCCTCTCGCGCAACACCTCCACTCGGCCTCCTGACGGGACTCTGCGCACGCCGGTGACTGTGGGTGTTCTTCGTAGGATGGCGTGGAGCGAAGCGATACCCATCTCGGCGGATAACGCTGCGCGTTATTCGCCCTACGCAAAGCAAGAGCATCGCGGACGGAGTCCGCTCCTACAAGATCAAGGGCCCCTCACCCTGACCCTATCCCTGAGGGAGAGGGCTGGGGTGAGGGGGAAGCGCAGGCAGGGATTAACCCGGTAGAAGACGGTTGCTCCTACGGCCCTCATTGATGCATCCGTGAACCGACGTACAACCGCGAACAGTTGTACGCCCTACACCAGCCCCCTCCGCTTTTGTAGCAGCGAGCTTGCTCGCGGACCCCGGTTGGCGCCGCGGTGCGGGCAGGTTCGTGAGCAAGGACTGGGCGCTCCCTCGATCCTACGAAGAGCCCTCCCCACGCCCACATTTGCGATAAACTTCCGGCCATTCGCTGTTCGGAGTTACCCATGCGCGCAGAACTCAACCAGGGCCTGATCGATTTCCTCGCGGCCTCCCCCACGCCTTTCCACGCCACCCAGACCCTCGCCCGTCGCCTCGACGAGGCCGGCTACCAGCGTCTGGACGAGCGCGAGGCCTGGCGCACCGAGGCCGGTGGTCGTTATTACGTCACCCGCAACGACTCCTCGCTGATCGCCTTCAAGCTCGGCACCGCGCCGCTGCTGGAGCACGGCCTGCGCATGGTCGGCGCACACACTGACAGCCCCTGCCTGCGGGTCAAACCCAACCCCGAGCTGGTGCGCCAGGGTTACTGGCAGTTGGGCGTCGAGGTCTACGGCGGCGCGCTGTTCGCCCCCTGGTTCGACCGCGACCTGTCGCTGGCCGGCCGTGTCACCTTCCGCCTGGCCGGCAAGGTGGAAAGCAAGCTGATCGACTTCAAGGCACCGATCGCCGTGATCCCCAACCTGGCCATCCACCTCAACCGTGAGGCCAACATGGGCTGGGCGATCAACGCGCAGACCGAACTGCCGCCGATCCTCGCCCAGGTCTCCGCCGGCGAAGGCCGCGACTTCCGCGACCTGCTCGGCGAGCAGTTGCAGCTGGAGCACGGCATTACCGCCGACGCCATCCTCGACTACGAGCTGAGCTTCTACGACACCCAGCGCGCCGCCGTGATCGGCCTCGACCAGGCCTTCATCGCCGGCGCCCGCCTGGACAACCTGCTGTCCTGCTACGCCGGCCTGCAGGCCCTGTTGGCCAGCAGCGACGAACAGAGCGGCGTGCTGGTCTGCACCGACCACGAAGAAGTCGGCTCCTGCTCCGCCTGCGGCGCCGACGGCCCGTTCCTCGAGCAGGTGCTGCGCCGTGTGCTGCCCGAGAGCGACGTCTTCACCCGCACCGTGCAGCGCTCGCTGCTGGTTTCCGCCGACAACGCCCACGGCGTGCATCCCAACTATGCCGACAAGCACGACGCCAACCACGGCCCGAAGCTCAACGGCGGCCCGGTGATCAAGATCAACAGCAACCAGCGCTACGCCACCAACAGCGAGACCGCCGGTTTCTTCCGCCACCTGTGCCTGGAAAACGAAGTGCCGGTGCAGAGCTTCGTGACCCGCAGCGACATGGGCTGCGGCTCCACCATCGGCCCGATCACCGCCAGCCAGATCGGCGTGCGCACCGTGGACATCGGCCTGCCGACCTTCGCCATGCACTCCATCCGTGAGCTGGCCGGCAGCCAGGACCTGCACTACCTGACCAAGGTACTCAGCGCCTTCTACGACAGCGCCGACCTGCCATGACCCCGAACGCCCGGCACCCGCCGGGCGTTTTTCTTTCAGGAGATCGAACATGCCCTTCAACGGAAGCTGCCTGTGCGGCGACATCGCCTACCAGATCGATGGCCTGGACATGCCAATCGGCCATTGCCACTGCCAGACCTGCCAGAAAGCGCATTCGGCGGCCTTCGCCACCACCGCCGGGGTGATGCGCGAGCACTTCCGCTGGACGCGCGGCGAGGACAAGGTCGCCGCCTACGAGTCCTCTCCGGGCAAGTTGCGCAAGTTCTGCCCGCGCTGCGGGACGCAACTGATCGCCGAGCGTGACGGACAACCCCATGTCATCGTTCGCGTGGCGAGCCTGGACGACGATCCGGGCTCGCGGCCGGCGCGGCATATCTGGGTATCCCATGACCGACCATGGCTGGCGCAGGACGGGATTCCGGCGTATCCGGAGTGGAACCCGGATCGCTGAACCTCTTTTGCAGCGGCGAGCTTGCCCGCCAACAGATTCAGCTGGCGACTCCGGTGTTGGGTGGTTCGCGAGCAAGCTCGCTCCTACAGGTTCCACCTCATGCCGGCGGTCAGTCCGGCACTTCCACGCTCACGTGAATGGCATCGTGCCGCCAGAACTCCAGGTCGCAATCGATGATCCGTCCGTGCTGGTCGCGATTGATGCGGGTGATGCGCAGCGCCGGACTGCCTTCGGCAACGCGCAGCACGTTGGCCGCCTCGCCGTGCAGGGCCGTGGGCACCATGTCGAAGCGCACGCGGCCGTAACGGATGTCATAGCGACTGCCATACAGCTCGGTCAGCGAGCAGGTCAGGTCGCTGTCGAGGATTCCCGGGAAGTACGCCGGGTTGAGGTAATGCTCGACGTAGAGCACTAGCCGGCCGTCCACCCGCCGCAGGCGACGGATCTGGAACACGCTGGACAACGCTGGCAGCTCCAGCAGCTCGCAGATCGCCGCGCTGGCGGGAATCTGCCGGGCCGACAGGACTTCGGTGGCCGGCACCCGGCCCTGACCTTCCACCATCGCGTGGTAGTGGCTGCGCACCAGTGGGTTGTAGAGCAGGCGCGGTGGCGAGACGAACCAGCCGCGGCGTTCCTCGCGGTAGATCAGCCCCTGTGCCTCCAACTGCCCCAGGGCCTCGCGCAAGGTGATCCGCGTGGTATCGAACAGCTCACTCAACTTGCGCTCGGCCGGCAGCTTGCCACCGGCGCTGAGCAGCCCGCTGTCGATCTGTTCGATCAGTGCCCGGCAGATCGCCGTCACCGTGGGTAGCGCCGTGTCGCGCATGCCAACTCCTCTTTTGGCCTAGTCCAGCCCCAAAACGGGGCATTTCGCCGTCCGTCAGGGGAGACTTCATCCTAGGAAAATCCCGTGACGGTCCCGTGACAGACAGCTTTCAAGCAGCGCCCGTGCCAGCTTCACAAAGCAGCGTAGCCCAATGAAACCGGGGCATTGGCGATGGTCTACGCTTTCCCCGGATGCCCCGCCGGATTGCCTCGCCGCCCGAACCCGCACCAGGCCGGACATCAAACTGTCATCCGGGCCGCATAGATTGGCCTGGGTCTTGCTGATCTAGACCACTCGTTTCCCCGCGTCGGCGGATGCCGGACACGGACCTACCCTCACGATCGAAGGAGCACCGAATGAAACGCTTGCTTGCTTCACTGCTGGGATCGGCCATTGCCATCGGCAGTGGCCTCGCCATGGCGGCCGACGCCAACCTGCAATCGCTGGAAGCCGCCGCCCGCAAGGAAGGCCAGGTCAACAGCGTGGGCATGCCCGACAGCTGGGCGAACTGGAAAGACACCTGGAAGGACCTGGAAAGCAAGTACGGCCTCAAGCACATGGACACCGACATGAGCTCGGCCCAGGAGCTGGCCAAGTTCAAGGCCGAGAAGGAAAACGCCAGCGCCGACATCGGCGACGTCGGCGCCGCCTTCGGCCCCATCGCCATGCAGATGGACGTCAGCCAGCCCTACAAGCCGAGCACCTGGGACCAGGTTCCGGACTGGGCCAAGGACAAGGACGGCCACTGGGCGCTGGCCTACACCGGCACCATCGCCTTCATCGTCAACAAGCAACTGGTCAAGGACGTGCCACACAGCTGGGCCGACCTGCTCAAGGGCAAGTACAAGGTCACCATCGGTGACGTCAGCGCCGCCGCCCAGGCGGTCAACGGCGTGCTCGCCGCGAGCATCGCCAACGGCGGCGACGAGAAGAACATCAAGCCGGGCCTGGAATTCTTCGCGCAGATCGCCAAGCAGGGCCGCCTGTCGCTGACCAACCCGGTGATCAACACCCTGGAGAAGGGTGAAGTGGAAGTCGGCATCGTCTGGGACTTCAACGGCCTGAGCTACCGCGACCAGATCGACCCGTCGCGCTTCGAAGTGCTGATCCCCTCCGACGGCTCGGTGATCTCCGGCTACACCACCATCATCAACAAGTACGCGAAGAACCCGAACGCCGCCAAGCTGGCCCGCGAGTACATCTTCAGCGATGCCGGGCAGATCAACCTGGCCAAGGGCAACGCACGGCCCATCCGCGCCGAGCACCTGACCCTGCCCGCCGAGGTGAAGGCCAAGCTGCTGCCCAACGAGCAGTACGCCAAGGCCCAGCCGATCAAGGATGCCAAGGCCTGGGAAGAGACCTCCAAGCGTCTGCCGCGCATGTGGCAGGAAAACGTCATCATCAACATGCAGTAACGCCCGGCCGCCCCGGTTCGCCGGGGCGGTTTCGCGTTCCGACAAAGGCCCCGCCCCATGCGCCACGACGTCATCCTGGTCGTTCTCGACGGCCTCAACTACAGCGTCGCCCACGACTGCATGGGCCACCTGCAGGCCCTGTGCAACGCCGGCCGCGGCCAGCTCTACCGGCTGGAATGCGAGCTGCCCTCGCTGTCCCGACCGCTCTACGAATGCATCCTCACCGGAGTGCCGCCCATCGACAGCGGCATCCTGCACAACGACGTATCGCGCCTGTCGAACCAGCGCAGCCTGTTCCACTACGCCCGCGCCGCCGGCCTGTCCACTGCCGCAGCGGCGTACCACTGGGTGAGCGAGCTGTACAACCGCACCCCCTTCGACCCGGCCCGCGACCGCCACACCGACGACGAATCCCTGCCGATCCAGTACGGCCACTTCTACTGGACCGACCACTACCCCGACTCGCACCTGTTCACCGACGCCGAGTCGCTGCGCCGCCGCCACACGCCGAACTGCCTGCTGGTGCACCCGATGAACATCGACGACGCCGGGCACAAGCACGGCCTGGGCACACCGCAGTACCGCAACAGCGCGCGACACGTCGACATCATCCTCTCCGAGTACCTGCACCAGTGGCTGGCCGCCGGCTACCAGGTGATGGTCACCGCCGACCACGGCATGAACGACGACCGCAGCCACGGCGGCATCCTGCCGGAGGAGCGCGAAGTGCCGCTGTTCGTCTTCGGCGACGCCTTCAGCCTCGATGACCAGGCGCGCCCACGCCAGGTCGAGCTGTGCGGCACACTGTGCGAAATCCTTGGTGCAGCCCACGACAAACCCGTCTGCCGGGAGCTGCTCAAGGCATGAGATCGAATCGCGGAAAACTCATCGCCCTGCTCTGCCTGCTGCCCTTCGCGGTGTTCTTCATCGCCTTCCAGGTAGCCCCGCTGCTCTGGGTTGCGGTGAACAGCCTGCGCACCAGCGATACCTGGGGCCTGGGCAACTTCACCGAAATCCTCGGCTCGCCCTTCTACCGCCAGGCGATCCGCTACAGCCTGGAAATATCGATCTGGTCGAGCCTGATCGGCCTGCTCATCGCCGTGCTCGGCAGCTATTCGCTGCGCCAGGTGGACAGCAAGCTGCGCGACTTCGTGATGGCCTTCGCCAACATGACCAGCAACTTCGCCGGGGTGCCGCTGGCCTTCGCCTTCATCATCATCCTCGGCTTCAACGGCGCCATCACCCTGCTGCTCAAGCAGTCGGGAATCATCGAGGACTTCAACCTCTACTCGAAGACCGGCCTGATCATCCTCTACACCTACTTCCAGATTCCACTGGGGGTGATGCTGCTCTACCCGGCCTTCGACGCCCTGCGCGAGGACTGGCGCGAATCCGCCGCACTGCTGGGCGCCAGCCACTGGGCGTTCTGGCGGCACATCGGCATCCCGGTGCTGACCCCGGCGCTGCTGGGCACCTTCGTCATCCTCCTGGCCAACGCCCTGGGCGCCTACGCCACGGTGTATTCGCTGACCACCGGCAACTTCAACGTGGTGCCGATCCGTATCGCCGGCCTGGTCTCGGGCGACGTGTTCCTCGATCCGAACATGGCCAGCGCACTGGCGATGTTCCTGGTCGGCCTGATGACCCTGATCACCCTCGCCCATCAGTGGCTGCTGCGCCGGAGCTACCATGTCGCGAAACGCTAACCACATCTACCACCGCGTGGTGGTGTATGCGCTGTTCCTGATCCTGCTGCTGCCGCTGGCCGCCACCCTGCTCTACTCGCTGGCCACCTCCTGGAGCGCCAGCGTACTGCCCGACGGCCTGACCCTGAAGTGGTACTTCACGCTGTGGAGCGACCCGCGCTTCCTCACCGCCTTCGGCCAGTCGCTGCTGGTGTGCTTCGGCTCGCTGGTGCTCAGCGTGGTGCTGGTGCTGCCGCTGATGTTCGTCGTGCACTACTACTTCCCGCGCCTGGACGCACTGATGAACGTGCTGATCCTGCTGCCCTTCGCGGTACCGCCGGTGGTGTCGTCGGTCGGCCTGCTGCAACTCTATGCCGCAGGCCCGCTGCCGTTGATCGGTACGCCCTGGGTGCTGATCGGCTGCTACTTCACCATCGCCCTGCCCTTCATGTACCGGGCGATCAGCAACAACCTGCAGGCGATCAACCTGCACGACCTGATGGACGCCGCCCACCTGCTCGGCGCCAGCACCTGGCAGGCCGCCCTGCTGGTGGTGCTGCCGAACCTGCGCAAGGGCCTGATGGTGGCGCTGTTCCTGTCCTTCAGCTTCCTCATCGGCGAGTTCGTCTTCGCCAACCTGCTGGTGGGCACCCGCTACGAAACGCTGCAGGTGTTCCTCAACAACATGCGCAACAGCAGCGGCCACTACACCAGCGCGGTGGTGGTCTCGTATTTCCTCTTCGTCCTGCTGCTCACCTGGGCGGCGAACCGTCTTAACAAGGACAAGGCATGAGCTTCCTCAACGTCGAGACACTGAACAAGAGCTACAGCAGCACCACGGTGTTCCAGGACATCGACTTCGCCGCCGAGCGCGGCGAGTTCGTCACCCTACTCGGCCCCAGCGGCTGCGGCAAATCCACCCTGCTGCGCTGCATCGCCGGCCTCACTCCGGTGGACAGCGGGCGCATCCTGCTGGACGGCGAGGACATCGTGCCCAAGAGCCCGCAGAAGCGCGGCATCGCCATGGTGTTCCAGAGCTACGCGCTGTTCCCCAACATGACCGTGGAACAGAACGTCGCCTTCGGCCTGCGCATGCAGAAAGTGCCGGCGGCGGAATCCGCCCAGCGGGTGCGCGAGGTACTGGAGATGGTCGAACTCGGCCCGCTGGCCGCGCGCTACCCGCATCAGCTCTCCGGCGGCCAGTGCCAGCGCGTCGCCCTGGCCCGCTCGCTGGTCACCCGCCCGCGCCTGCTGCTGCTCGACGAGCCGCTGTCGGCACTGGACGCCCGTATCCGCAAGCACCTGCGCGAGCAGATCCGACGCATCCAGCAGGAGCTGAAACTGACCACGGTGTTCGTCACCCACGACCAGGAAGAAGCGCTGACGCTGTCCGACCGCATCGTGCTGATGAACGCCGGGCGCATCGTCCAGAGCGGCGACGCCGAAACCCTCTACACCGCGCCGGAAAATGCCTTCGCCGCTGGCTTCATCGGCAACTACAACCTGCTTGACGCCGCCCAGGCGACGAAGCTGCTGGACCGGCCCTTCCGCCAGCAGGTGGCGATCCGCCCCGAGTCCCTGCGCCTGAGCCCCGACGCGGGCGACGGCATCCCGGTTCGGGTACTCTCCCACAGCCTGCTGGGCAACGTGATCCGTTACCGGGTGGACGCCGCCGGCGTCGAACTGACCGTGGACGTCCTCAACCGCAGCGCCGAGCGCCTGTACCCGGCCGGCACCCCGCTCGGCCTGCAAATAGACCTTGAAAGCATTCGGGAGGTGGCCTGATGGCCCTGGTGATTTTCGACCTCGACGACACCCTGATCGACGGCGACTGCGCGAGCCTGTGGAGCCAGCGCATGGCCGATCTCGGTTGGGTCGACGCGGAGTCGTTCCTCAAGCGCGACGCCGAACTCATGGCGCTGTACGCGCAGGGCAAGCTGCCCATGGAGGACTACATGGCCTTCGCCCTGGAGCCGATGGCCGGGCGCAGCGTCGAGGAAATCGAGCGTGAAGTGGAAACCTTCGTCGAGGACGTGATCGAGCCGCTGATCCACAGCGACGCCTGCGCCACCCTCGCCCGCCACCGCGAGGCCGGCGACCGCCCGCTGGTGATCTCGGCCTCCGGCGTGCACCTGGTGCAACCGATCGCCGAGCGCATCGGTATCGACGAGGTGCTGGCGATCGACCTGGAAGTGCTGAACGGCCACTACACCGGCCGCACCGTCGGCGTGCTCACCTACCGCGAGGGCAAGGTCCTGCGCCTGCTCGATTTGCTGGAGGGGGACGACAGCCAGTTGGCCGACGCGCACTTCTACTCCGACTCGCGCAACGACCTGCCGCTGCTCAAGCTGGTCGGCCATCCGCATGTGGTGAACGCCGATCCGGTGCTGCTGGAGCATGCACAGAAGATGGGCTGGGACAGTCTCGCCTGGAGCTGAGCCGACTCAGCCACCCAGGAACCGGAGCATGCCCTGCTGAATGCGCGCCTCCTCTTTCTCCATGGAAAGATCGGGTGACCGCGCGGCATGCTCGAGCCCCCGCGCCAGCTGACGGCGAAGCTCCCCGTCGTCACCGGCCAGCACCGCACGCAGAGCCAGGCAGCGCGCCCAGGTGCTGGTGTATTCCCGTTGCAGCCGGCTCGGCAGCAGTTCGTCGAACAGGCCAACGGCACTCCTGCTGGCCATCGCCCGGGCGAAGGCCAGTTCGGTTTCCATCAACCGCAAGAGATCGTACAACGGACGCAGCATCGCCTCCGGCAGCGCCGAACGCTGCGCCTGGAACATCGCGTCCAGCGCAGCCGCTTCCTCCCAGCGCCCCTGCACCAACAGCCCCCTGAGGCGGATGTACAGGGCCAGCAGTGACATGGGTTGCCCCTGAGCCTCCAGCAATTGCAGATCCGCCGGGTCCGCCTGATCGGCGCACAGCCCCGCACAGGCGGCCCCCATCAGTCGGGCGAAGGCCAGCTTGGGATGAGCGACATCCAGACCACGCCACCAGCGCAACAGCCAGAGCCCATCACTGACCTGCGGCTTGCGCTCCACCGGCAGCAGATTGGCGACGCCGATGCAGGCGTTGCAAGCGGCGAATGCCAGCAGCATTCCGTGGGCGGCGCCGGGAGCCAGCCACGCGCCCAGGGCGCCAGCCAGCACGGCAAGAATCAGATTCGCCAGCGGCCCGCCGGCAACGAAGCCCATATGCTGCCGCCGCCAGGCAGCGCGTGGGTCGGCGAAAGCCATGACGAAGCCCTGCAGGCGCTTTTGCGTGCGCGGCGCAAAGCCCAGTTTCCAGCCTTTGCGCAACAGTCGGACATCCAGGCGTCCGACACGCATGCGCAGGACCGTCATGCCGGCCCAGCGTGCCGCCAGCAAATGGCCCAGTTCATGGACGACGACGGACAGATAAACGATGCAGAGGCCGGCGACTATGCCCGACAGACTCCAGATCGCTCCCCCGGGCAGCCACAACATGGACAGCAGCACCGCCAACGCGCCCGCTGCTGCGCTCAGGCTGAACTGGAGCAGCCAGAGCAGCCCATTGAGCCAGCCCGGCAAGCTCCAGAAGTCACTCGCCGCTTCGCCGTGAACGGCGACCTCCCTTGTCTCCGCCATGCTCGCACTCCCTGCGTCCGGCGCCTGATTACTTCAGGCTCTCGTCGATCAGCACCACCACCTTGCCCTGCACCTGGTTGCTGGCCAGCGCATCGAAGGCCTTCTGTGCCTGGCCGACCGGGTAGGTTCGCTCCAGTTGCGGGCTCAGTTTCGCAGTTTCGAACAATGGCCAGACCTTCTGCCCCAGCTCCGCCATCAGCTGCGCCTTGAAGTCCGCATCGCGCGAACGCAGGGTCGAGCCGATCAACTGGATGCGCTTGCCCAGCAGCAGGGCCAGATCCAGCTCGGCCTTGCGACCACCCATCAGGCCAATGACCACCCATCGGCCATCGCGACCGAGGATTTCCAGGTCCAGGGCGGCGTAGTTGGCCCCCACCGGATCGAGGATCACGTCGAACGGCGCGAAATCCCGAAGCGTTTCGAGACTCTCGCCGCGCAGCGCGCCGCCCTCGGCGCCCAGGCCCTCACAGTAGGCCAGGCGCTCGGCACTGCCGACACTGACCCAGCACGGGTTGCCAAAGGCCTTGCACAATTGGATACCGGCCGAGCCGACGCCGCTGGCGCCGGCATGCAACAACACCTTCTCGCCGGGTTGCAGCGCACCGAGCATGAACAGGTTCAGCCAGGCGGTGGCGTACACCTCGGGCAGGGCTGCGGCGTCAGCCAGGGAAAGGCCTGCCGGCACCGGCAGGGCGTGGCGCTCGTCCACCACCACTTCCTCGGCCATGCCGCCGCCAGCCAGCAGCGCGCAGACCCGGTCGCCCACCTGCCAGGTACTGCCGGCGCCCACCTCGGTGACCACCCCGGAACACTCCAGGCCAATGATGTCGCTGGCCCCCGGCGGCGGCGGGTAGAGCCCGGCCACCTGCAGCAGGTCGGCACGGTTGAGACCGGCGGCAGCGACCTGAATGCGGATCTGCCCCTGTGTGCAGGTCGGAGAGGGACGCTCCCCCCACTCCACCCGCCCTTCGATACCTTGCAATGCTTTCACGCTGCCTCCATAGTGACCTTGCAGGGCCCGATCCGTAAGGTCGGGCCCTTTCTTCGCGCCGAATTCACCAACGATTGAACCCGGCGCCGCCAATTACGGCCTAATATGCGTCATAACTCCGCGATCAGTCGAATCAGCATGAAGCGATTTTTGCCCCGTACCGCCCTGTTGTTCATCCTCGGCGCGACCGCCCTGTCCTCGTTCGCTGCCACCAGCAATCCGAACGTCTGGGATGGCCTGCAGCCGGACCGGGACCAGGTGATCGCCAGCCTCAACATCGTTGAGCTGCTCAAGCGCCATCACTACAACAAGCCGCCGCTGAACGACGATCGCTCGGCGAAGATCTACGACAGCTACCTGAAGATCCTCGACCCGGCGCGCATGTACTTCACTGCCGCCGACATCGACCAGTTCGCCCCCTGGCGCACCCAGTTCGACGACTTCCTGAAAAGCGGCGAGCTGGAGCCCGGCTTCACCATCTACAAGCGTCATCTCGACCGCCTGAAAGAGCGCCTGGACTTCGCCCTGGCGATGCTCGGCAAGGGCGTCGACAAGATCGACTTCACCACCAACGAATCCCTCGAGATCGACCGCGAGAAGTCTCCCTGGGCGAAGAATAGCGCCGAACTGGACGACCTGTGGCGCAAGAAGGTGAAGGACGAAGTCCTGCGCCTGAAGATCGCCGGCAAGGACAACAAGGCCATCCAGGAACAGCTCACCAAGCGCTACAAGAACCAGCTGATGCGTCTGGAACAGACCCGCAGCGAGGACATCTTCCAGGCCTACATCAACGCCTTCGCGCAGACCTACGATCCGCACACCCAGTACCTGTCGCCGGACAGCGCGGAAAACTTCGACATCAACATGAGCCTGTCGCTGGAAGGCATCGGCGCCGTGCTGCAGAGCGACAACGACTACGTGAAGGTCGTGCGCCTGGTGCCGGCAGGCCCGGCCGAGAAGAGCAAGCAGATCGCCACCTCCGACAAGATCGTCGGCGTTGCCCAGGGCAAGGGTGAAATGGTCGACGTGGTCGGCTGGCGCCTGGACGAAGTGGTCAAGCTGATCCGCGGCCCGAAAGGCTCGCAGGTACGCCTGGAAGTGATTCCGGCGAGCAACGCGCCGAACGACCAGACCAGCAAGATCGTCACCATCACCCGCGAAGCGGTGAAGCTGGAAGACCAGGCGGCGAAGAAGTCGGAAATCACCCTCGACCACGAAGGCAAGGCCTATAAGCTGGGCATCATCGACGTGCCGGCCTTCTACCTCGACTTCAAGGCCTACCGCGCGGGCGATCCGGACTACAAGTCCACCACCCGCGACGTGAAGAAGCTGATCGGCGAGCTGCAGAAGGACAACGTCGACGGCATCGTCATCGACCTGCGCAACAACGGCGGCGGCTCCCTGCAGGAAGCCACCGAGCTGACCGGCCTGTTCATCGACCAGGGCCCGACCGTGCTGGTGCGCAACAGCGACGGCCGCGTCGACGTGCTCAACGATGACGAAGGCAAGGCCTTCTACACCGGCCCGATGACCGTGCTGGTCAATCGCCTGTCCGCCTCGGCCTCGGAGATCTTCGCCGGCGCCATGCAGGACTACCACCGCGCACTGATCGTCGGCGGCCAGACCTTCGGCAAGGGCACCGTGCAGACCATCCAGCCGCTGAACCACGGCGAGTTGAAGCTGACCCTGGCCAAGTTCTACCGCGTCTCCGGCCAGAGCACCCAGCACCAGGGCGTGATCCCGGACATCAGCTACCCGTCCATCGTCGACGACAAGGAAATCGGCGAGAGCGCCCTGCCCGACTCCATGCCCTGGGACACCATCAAGCCGGTGCTCAAGGCCCAGGCCGATCCGTTCAAGCCGTTCCTCGACCAGCTGCGCAGCCGGCATGACGCGCGCACCGCGAACAACGCCGACTTCGTCTATGCCCGCGAGCGTCTGGCGCTGGCCCAGGAGCTGATGAAAGAGAAGACCGTCAGCCTCAACGAAGCCAAGCGTCGTGCCCAGCAGACCAGCATCGAGAACCGTCAGCTGGCCATGGAGAACACCCTGCGCAAATCCAAGGGCCAGGAACCGCTCAAGGAACTGAAGAAGGAAGACGAGAACGCCCTGCCGGAGGAAGACAAGACCAAGCCGCAGGACGACGCCTACCTGACCGAGTCCGGACACATCCTGATCGACTACCTGAATCTGGATTCTCAGGTCGCCAAACACTGATCGGATGTAATCAAACAGTCATGACGCTGTCGTGAAATGCACAGGGCCGGGAAACCGGCCCTGTGCATTTTCATCCACCGAGAACCGTCATGACCGTCACCGAGCAGTTGAGCGCGCTGGACCAGATCCTCGCTCACGGCGACCTGCACTGCCTGTTCCAGCCCATCCTGTCGCTCTCCGAACGGCGCCTGGTGGGCTACGAAGCCCTCACCCGCGGGCCCTCCAACGGCCCCCTGCACTCGCCCCTGCCCCTGTTCAGCATCGCCCGCAGCAGCGGCCGCCTGAGCCAGCTCGAACTGCTCTGCCGGCGCCAGGCCTGCGCCCGCTTCCGTGAGCTGAACCTGGACGGCAAGTTGTTTCTCAACGTATCCCCCGAGTCGCTGCTGGAACCCACCCACCAGCCCGGCCGCACCCTGCAATTGCTGCAGACCTTCGGCATCTCGCCCAACGACGTGGTGATTGAGCTCACCGAGCAGACCCCCATCGAGGATTTCAGCCTGCTCGACACCGCGCTGCACCACTACCGGGCGATGGGCTTCTCCATCGCCCTGGACGACCTCGGTGCGGGGTATTCCAGCCTGCGTCTGTGGTCGGAGCTGCGCCCCGACTACGTGAAGATCGACCGCCACTTCATCGAAGGCATCCACCTGGACGCGGTGAAGCGCGAATTCGTCGGCTCCATCCTGAAGATGGCCCACGCCTCGCGCGCCCAGGTCATCGCCGAAGGCATCGAGCTGGCGGAAGAGCTCGCGGTGCTCTCGGAAATGGGTGTCGACCTGGTGCAGGGCTACCTGTTCGGCCGCCCCAGCGAACAGCCGCCGCGCGATGCACGCAACCTGCTGCCGGAGGTGGACTCCACCGGCAGCCTGCTCGCCGACGAGCCCGCCGACCTGCAGCCGCTGCTGCTGGAACAACCGGCGGTACGCGACGACACCCCGACCCATGACGTGCTGGAGGCCTTCCGCGCCCAGGCCAACCTGAACTCTCTGGCAGTACTCGACCCGCACGGCCGGCCGGTGGGCATCGTGCATCGACATGCGCTGTCCGATGCGCTGCTCAAGCCCTTCGCCCCGGAGCTTTACGCGCGCAAGCCGATCAGCCGGCTGATGAGCGGCGACTTCCTCGCCGTCGAGCGCAGCCAATCGTTGCAACAAGTCAGCCGGCTGCTGACCAGCCGTGCCCGGCAGCGCATCGAGGAAGACTTCATCATTACCCTGAACGGCCGCTACCTGGGGCTGGGCCGGGTGATCGACGTGCTTAAGCTGATCACCGAACAGAAGATCCGCCAGGCGCGCCACGCCAACCCGCTGACCCTGCTGCCCGGCAACGTGCCGATCCAGCAGTGCCTGGGCCGGCTGCTGCAACAGGGCCGGGAAGCCGTGGTGTGCTACGTGGACATCGACAGCTTCAAGCCCTTCAACGACCTCTACGGCTATGCGCGCGGCGACGAAGTGCTGCTGTGCCTGGCCCAATGCCTGGGTGAGCGGGTGGACCCGGCACAGGACTTCGTCGGCCATATCGGCGGCGACGATTTCATGCTTGTCCTGGGTACGCGGGACTGGCGCGAACGCCTCAATCACTTGCTGGAAGATTTCCAGGGACAATGCCGGCGCTTCTACAGCCGCGAGCACCTCGAAGCGGGCTGCTTCGTCTCGCACAATCGCCAGGGACAGCGCGAGGAGTTTCCGCTGCTGTCACTGTCGATCGGTGTCGTGCATCTGACGCCCGGCGCCTGCGCGCGCCTGGATGCCGGACAACTGGCGGGACTGGCCTCGGAGGCCAAGCGGCATGCCAAGGCGGTGCCAGGCTACAGCCTGCACATCCTCAGCGCCGACTGAATTCAGAGCCCCAGCTGATGGGCGCGCGCCTCAAAGCGCGCGGCCTGCGCTTCATCGGGCGGCAGACCCGGGCCACCACTGCGGTACAGTTCCATCAGCTGGCGCGCCGCCAGTGGATGGCCAGCCTCTGCAGCCTGCGCCCAGTAGTGCGCGGCTTCCTGCGCATCGGCGGCGTGCCGCGTATCGCCCTTGAGCGACTGCACGCCAACCTGGTAGGCCGCCTTGGCATCGCCTCCGCTGGCGGCCAGGCGCAGCAAGCGCAACCCTTCCTCGCGAGCGCCCAGACCTTGCCCACGGAACAGCAGCAGGTGGCCGTAGAAACTCTGCGCGGCGGTATCGCCCAGGCTGGCCATGCGCGAATACTGCCCCTGCATCCACTGCCAGGCGCGCGGCTGGCGCACCAGCCAGGGCCAGCCCATCAGACGCCGCGCCACGGCGTAGGTCAGCCGCGCGCGCAAGCGCCAGTACAGCTCACGGGGCGTCGCCACCTCAGAGCTCCTCCGGGTACTCGAACTCGAACACCCGCGCCACTTCCGCCGCATGCCAACCCGCCGCGGCAGGACCATCCGGCGCGCCGGAGAAGCGCCCCAGGCGCTCCACGCATTCGAAGAAGCCGGTACGCGGCAGGCGGCTCGCCCCCTGGCTGATCACCAGCGAACTGCGCAGCGGACGCCCTGCGCGGGCATCCAGGGCCGCGAGATGTTCGAGGGCAGCGGTCAGGGTGGTCATTGCCGGCGTCGGCAACTGCAGGCGCTCGATCAGCGCCCGGTAGGTCAACAGATGGCGCTGGCGGCGTGCGTCTTCCAGCTCACCGAGCAGGCCATCCCAGTGTTTGCGGCTGATCTGTACGCTCAAGACCCGGACTCCCCACTGCCCAGGGCACGGCGCAAACCGTGCTGGATGGCGTCGCTGGCCTCGCGCTCGCCGTTTTCGATAAGAGCGAGGTAGGACGGACTGATGCCCACCGCACGCGCCAGCGTCTCGATGGAAAGCCCGCGCGCCTCGCGCAGGGACTTCCAGTTCGGCGCCTCATCGGATACGGGTGCTGTGGCAGGCTGGACCACCTGAGCGGCGCCGCGGCCGGCGGCGGCCAACAGTGCCTGGTACTCGGCCCAGGGAACAACGGCGTATTCCGCCTCGCCGTCACGCATGATGACTTGCACGTTCATGACAACACTCCTTGCAGGCCGCCATCTTAACAGCCTGACCGGCACCTGTGCCGGCTATACTGCTGCTGCCGTCACCTCCCGCCGAACATGGGGACCGACTTGCAGCGTCTTCTCCTGATCTGCCTCTGCCTGACGAGCGCCCTCTGCGGCGCCGAAGAACTGCGCTGGGGCTATTCGCCAAGCAACGGGATGCCCTACGTGGAAAGTATTGACCACGAATTGGCGCATGGTTTCGTCCGCGACCTGGGCGAAAGAGTCGGACAGCTTCTGAACCTCGAGGTTCGCTTCATCGAAACGCCGGACAAGCGCGTAGAAAGCTCCCTGCAACAGGGCAGCATCCAGTTGCTGTGCATCAACAACCCGCAGTGGATGAACGCCCCCGAGAAACTGCACTGGTCGCCCAGCCTGTTCGAGGAAGAAGACGTTCTGGCACAACGCAGCGATGCGCCGCCCCTGAACGACCTCGACGCCCTTCGCGGCCGCACGGTCGGCACCAGCCTCGGCTACGTCTACCTGCCGGCCCTGATGAAGGCCTTCGCCAGCAACACCGTCCGCCGCAGCGACGTGCGCGACCTCGAAACCCGCCTGCACATGCTCGAACACAAGCGCCTGGACGCCATCGTCGACATGCGCCGGTCGCTGGAATTCCTGTTACAGGAGCATCCCAACCTGAGCATCCAGGTCAATCCCGGCGTCCTGCAACGCTATTCGATCCGCTGCTCGTACGGCCCGACACTGCCCATCCCCGCCGAGCGTCTCGACGCGGCGTTGCAGACGCTGGTAGACGACGGCTCCATCCAGCGCATGCTTACCCAGCAGAACCAGCTGTTGCGTCAGCGGCGCTGAACCGGCGCCGGCAGTTGCTTGAGCGCCTCGCGGGTTTCCATACCCTGACCGTCCCGCCACACCTTGAAGGCATCCAGCTCGGACTGCCAACGGCGCACGACCCAGGCCAGCACCGCCAGGTCATCGAGGAACCCCACACCCAGCAGCCAGTCGGGCACCAGATCCACCGGCGCCAGGAAATACAGCAACGCCGCCACGACGGACACCAGCGCCTGGGAACTGACACCGCGATAATCACCGCGCACCCAGGCCACCAGCAGTTCCTGCAGCAGCTTCAGGTCATTGCGGGCCAACTTCAGACGGCCGCTCTTGCGCGCCACCGCGAACAGCAACGCCGGCACCCGGCCACGAGCCAGGAATCGTCCGGCGAGGTCCAGGTAGCGATCGAATCCCGGAGGTTTTTTCATCACTTCACCCCGATAGGAATACTCAGACGGGAATGCTTCAGGTTATCCACCTTTACTGTGGATAACTCTGTTGAAAGAAAGCTTCAACATCGCCCAAAGGCCCGAACCATGAGGGTTCCAGACAGATAGGCGATTTTTTATCCAGCCTGACAAATGCGTTAAAAATCATGCAGTTGCGGCTATTCGATGGCCACCTGGATGTCAAGCCCCTGACATCAGAGCAACTGCGGCAAATATGTGCATAAGCGTAACAACAGGGGGCAGCCTACCCTCAAACAGACCTTCGGGTCAGCCTCCCGTTCCAGAGCTGGTCCCGCAAAAATGAAAACGCCCCGTGGGTAACGGGGCGTTTTCATTGGTACGAAGGTACTCAGTTTTTCTTCGGAGCTTCCTGGGTCGCTTCCGGAGCCTCTTCAGGCTGATTCTGATCCTTGATAGCCAGCAGTTCCAGGTCGAACACCAGCACGGAGTTCGCCGGGATGGTCGGGCTCGGGCTCTGTGCGCCGTAGGCCAGTTCGCTCGGGATGTAGAGCTTGATCTTCTCGCCCACGTGCATCAGTTGCAGGGCTTCGACCCAACCCGGAATCACGCCGCCAACCGGCAGATCGATCGGGCTGCCACGCTGGATGGAGCTGTCGAACACGGTGCCGTCGACCAGCTTGCCTTCGTAGTGAACGGTAACCACGTCGGTAGCCTTGGGCTGCGGGCCGTCGGCCTTCTTCACGACTTCGTACTGCAGGCCGGACTTGGTGGTCACTACGCCTTCGCGCTTGCCGTTGGTCTCGAGGAACTTCTTGCCGGCTTCCAGCGCTTCGGAGTTCTTCTTGGCCAGTTGCTCTTCAGCGCGCTTCTGCAGGAAGGAGAAGGCTTCGGTCAGCTCTTCGTCGGTCAGCTTCTGCTTCTGCTTGCCAACAGCGTCCTCGATGCCCAGGGCCACGGCCTTGGAGTCGAGATCATTCATGCCTTCCTGGGCCAGACTCTTGCCCATGTTCAGGCCGATGCCGTAGGAGGCTTTCTGCGCGGGGGTCTTCAGTTCCACTTCAGCGGCTTGCTTGTCGCAGCCCGCGAGAACCAGGCCGACCAGCGCGATCGCTGCCGCCAACCGATGTTGTTTCATGCTGAATCCTTGTCTTTGCGCCGTCATGGCAGGGTCTTTGAAGCCGCGAGCTTATCAGGCGCTCGTGGCCAGTGGCTATGGGCAATAGGAACCCCTGCCACGGGAGAAGTTCCCACAGCAAACTTATAGGAAAATTAACAGGATATGTTCGGAAAAAAGGTCGAAGGAATACGAAGCAGCGCGGCTTTTTCGAACGCAAAGAAAAAGCCCTCAGGTATTGCTACCTGAGGGCTTTTCGAAATATGGCGCAGCGGACGGGACTCGAACCCGCGACCCCCGGCGTGACAGGCCGGTATTCTAACCGACTGAACTACCGCTGCGTCGGACCTCGAGTTTGGTGGGTGATGACGGGATCGAACCGCCGACCCTCTGCTTGTAAGGCAGATGCTCTCCCAGCTGAGCTAATCACCCTTCACTCTCGAAGTGGGGCGCATTCTACGGAGGAGATTTGCACCTGGCAAGCCCTCGGATGAAAAAAATTTTCAGATGTTCCAAAGGCTTAGATGAAGTGCGTGAAAGACAAAACGGGGTTGGCCTGGAAAGCGCCTGACGGAATAATGGGTTCTTTGTGTCCAGGAGTTCGCCCCTCATGTGGTTCCGCAACCTGCTCGTATACCGCCTCACTCAGGATCTGCAGATCGACGCCGATGCCCTGGAGAAGGCCCTGGCCAGCAAGCCGGCGCGCCCCTGCGCCAGCCAGGAGCTCACCACCTACGGTTTCTCCGCGCCCTTCGGCAAGGGTCCGGACGCGCCGCTGGTCCACGCCAGCGAGGGCTTCTTCCTGATCAGCGCACGCAAGGAAGAGCGCATCCTGCCTGGCAGCGTCGTGCGTGACGCCCTGAAGGACAAGGTCGACGAAATCGAGACCGCGCAGATGCGCAAGGTCTATAAGAAGGAACGCGACCAGCTCAAGGACGAGATCGTCCAGACCCTGCTGCCGCGCGCCTTCATCCGCCGCTCGGCGACCTTCGCCGCTATCGCCCCGAGCCTCGGCCTGATCCTGGTCGACTCCTCCAGCGCGAAGAAGGCCGAAGACCTGCTGTCCACACTGCGCGAAGCCCTGGGCTCGCTGCCAGTACGCCCGTTGACCGTGAAGGTCGCGCCGACCGCCACCCTCACCGAATGGGTCAAGACCCAGGAAGCCGCCGGCGACTTCTTCGTCCTCGACGAGTGCGAACTGCGCGACACCCACGAAGACGGCGGCGTGGTGCGCTGCAAGCGCCAGGACCTGACCAGCGAGGAAATCCAGCTGCACCTGACCTCCGGCAAGCTGGTCACCCAGCTGTCCCTGGCCTGGTCGGACAAGCTGTCCTTCGTTCTCGACGACAAGGTGGTGATCAAACGCCTGCGCTTCGAAGACCTGCTGCAGGAGAAGGCGGAACAGGACGGCGGCGAAGACGCCCTCGGCCAGCTCGATGCCAGCTTCACCCTGATGATGCTGACCTTTGCCGAATTCCTCCCGGCGCTGATCGAAGCCCTGGGCGGCGAGGCGATTCCGGAAGGCATCTGACCCCGGCGGGCGCCGCGCTTGCGGCGCCCGACACAATAAGAAGGAAAGTCCCATGCGTGCCCTCGCCTCCCTCAGCCGCTTCTGCGGCAACACCTTTCCTCTCTGGGTTCTGCTGTTCGCCGTTCTGGCCTTTTTCCAGCCCGCCTGGTTCAAGGGGCTGACGGTGGCCATCGTGCCTCTGCTAGGGCTGGTGATGTTCGGCATGGGACTGACGCTCAAGGCGGAGGACTTCCGTGAAGTCGGACGCCATCCCGGGCGAGTGATCATCGGCGTCCTGGCGCAGTTCATCATCATGCCGGGTACGGCCTGGCTGCTCTGCAAGCTGCTGGCGCTACCCGACGAAATCGCGGTGGGCGTCATTCTGGTTGGTTGCTGTCCCGGCGGTACCGCCTCCAACGTCATGACCTGGCTGTCCCGCGGCGACGTCGCGCTGTCGGTCGCGATCACCTCGGTCACCACACTGCTTGCACCGCTGGTCACTCCCGCGCTGGTATGGCTGCTCGCCTCCGCCTGGCTGCCGGTCTCGTTCAGCGCCATGTTCCTGTCGATCGTGGAGGTCGTCCTGCTGCCAATCGCGCTGGGCTTCATCGTCCAGCGCATGCTCGGAGAGCGCACCCGTGTGGCGGTGGATGTGCTGCCGCTGGTTTCAGTGATCAGCATCGTGGTGATCATTGCCGCCGTGGTAGCTGCCAGCCAGGCGAAGATCGCCGAGTCCGGACTGCTGATACTCGCAGTGGTGATGCTGCATAACGCGCTCGGACTGATGTTGGGCTACCTGACCGGGCGCCTGACCGCCATGCCGCTGGCCCAGCGCAAGGCGCTGGCCATCGAGGTCGGCATGCAGAACTCGGGCCTGGGAGCGGCGTTGGCCAACGCTCACTTCTCCCCTCTGGCCGCTGTACCCAGCGCGCTGTTCAGCGTCTGGCACAACCTCTCCGGCTCCATCCTGGCGGCGGTGTTCCGCCGCATGACCGACGAGCCATCCGTCCAGGAACAAGCCTCGTAACAGGGCCATGCTTCGACGCCGGGTTGCCCGGCGTCGCGCATTTGTGCAAAATAATGCACATTGTGAGGACGACCTCACCACCTTCCGGTGTTCCAGCGGGGACGGCCCTTCAATCCATCCACCGTCTGGAGTCCCGCATGTCCTGGATCATTCTGTTCGTCGCCGGCCTGTTCGAAGTCGCCTGGGCCGTCGGCCTGAAGTACACCGAAGGTTTCACCCGCCTGGTTCCCTCAGTGCTCACCGCCCTGGCAATGGCCGCCAGCGTAGGCCTGCTGGGCCTGGCCATGAAGAACCTGCCGCTGGGCACCGCCTACGCCATCTGGACCGGCATTGGCGCGCTGGGCACCGTTGCCGTTGGCATCTGGCTGTTCGGCGAATCCATGGCGCCGGTCCGTATGCTCAGCGTTGCGCTGATCCTGTTCGGACTGGTTGGCCTGAAACTCAGCCACTGACGCTGCATCGATTTCGATGCCGGCGGGCTGTCGCTTTCCCGAAAATTTGTCGGTATGCTGCGGCCCACTGTGTTTGCTTGCGTCACTGTGGCTCGTGACCTGATGGGGCCATTCCCCATCACCCGGCTTCGACTGCACCTTGCAACTCAGGACGAGCGCGGGCTTTTCCGCACAACAATATTCAATTGTTCAAGGTGTATTTCCATGTCGAATCGTCAGACCGGCACCGTCAAGTGGTTCAACGACGCCAAGGGCTTCGGCTTCATCACTCCGGAAAGCGGCAACGATGTCTTCGTGCACTTCCGCTCCATCCAGGGCACCGGCTTCAAATCGCTGCAGGAAGGCCAGAAGGTCTCCTTCATCGTTGTTGAAGGCCAGAAGGGCCTGCAGGCTGACGAAGTTCAGGTCATCTGAACCGCGACACGCCCATGAAAAAGCCCCGGCACTGCCGGGGCTTTTTCTTTGCGCGAAGGAAAGTCAGCGGGCCGCGCCACGCAAGGCCGCGACCTGCTCCTGCAACGCCAGGCGCTTGGCGTCTTCCGGCGGCACCGGCTGGCCAGCCACCAGGCACACCCGCGACCAGATGCGGCGGAAGAAACCCTTGCTCGGATCGCGGCTGAAGAAGCTGCCCCACAGACCTTGCAAGGCCATCGGGATCACCGGCACCGGGGTCTCCTCGATGATCCGCTCCACGCCGCTACGGAACTCGTTCATCTCGCCGTCCAGGGTCAGCATGCCCTCAGGGAAGATGCACACCACCTCCCCTTCGCGCAGATACTCGGCGACCTTGGCGAAGGCCTTCTCGTAGGTCTCGGCGTCCTCGTTACGCCCGGCGATCGGCACTGCGCCGGCGGTGCGGAAGATGAAGTTGAGCACCGGGATGCGGAAGATCTTGTAGTACATGACGAAGCGCACCGGACGGCGCACGGAGCCGGCGATCAGCAGCGCATCGACGAAGGACACATGGTTGCATACCAGCACTACCGGGCCTTCATCGGGGATGGCTTCGAGGTTGCGGTGGTCGACCCGGTACATCGAGTGAGTCAGCAGCCACACCAGGAAGCGCATGGTGAACTCGGGAACGATCTTGAAGATGTACACGTTCACCGCGACGTTCATCAGCGACAGCACGAGGAACAGCTGGGGGATCGACAGCTTCGCCACCGACAGCAGCAGGATCGAGACGATCGCTGCGACCACCATGAACAACGCGTTGAGGATGTTGTTCGCCGCGATCACCCGCGCTCGCTTGTCTTCCTCGGTCCGCGCCTGGATCAGCGCGTACAGCGGCACGATGTAGAAGCCACCGAAGATGCCGATGCCGAGGATGTCGGCCAGCACCGCCCAGGATTGCGAATGCTCCAGCACCGCCAGCCAGTGGTAGGGCTGTTCCCCCTTGGGGAAATCTCCGGAATGCCACCACAGCAGGATGCCGAACAGGCTCAGGCCGATGGAGCCGAAGGGCACCAGGCCGATTTCCACCTTCTTGCCCGAAAGCTTTTCGCAGAGCATCGAACCCAGCGCGATGCCCACCGAGAACACGGTGAGGATCAGCGTCACCACGCTCTCGTCGCCGTGCAGCAGTTCCTTGGCGTAGGTCGGGATCTGGGTGAGGTAGACCGCGCCAAGGAACCAGAACCAGGAGTTGCCCACCAGCGAGCGCGACACCGCCGGACGCTGGCGCAGGCCGAGCATGAGGATGCTCCAGGACTGGCGGAAGATGTTCCAGTCGATCACCAGCTCCGGCAGCGCAGCCGCCGCGCGGGGAATGTTGCGGCTGGCGAGGTAGCCGCAGGCGGCCACCAGCACCACGGCGATGCCGACGCCGGCGGCATAGTCCTGGCGCGACATCAGCATGCCGGCGCCGATGGTGCCGGCGAGGATGGCGAGGAAGGTGCCCATCTCCACCAGGGCGTTGCCGCCCACCAGCTCGTTCTCCTGCAAGTGCTGCGGCAGGATCGAATACTTCACCGGACCGAACAGCGCCGAGTGGGTGCCCATGGCGAACAGCGCGAGGAACAGCAGCGGCAGGCTGCCCAGCACGAAGCCGGCGGCCCCCACCAGCATGATCCCCACCTCGGCCAGCTTCAGCGCGCGCATCAGCGCGTCCTTGTTGAACTTCTCGCCGAACTGTCCGCCCAGGGCGGAGAACAGGAAGAACGGCAGGATGAACAGCAGCGCGCAGAGGTTGACCAGCAGGTTGCGGTCGCCAGCGACGGTGAGGTGGTAGAGGATCGCCAGGATCAGCGATTGCTTGAAGATGTTGTCGTTGAACGCCCCCAGCAACTGGGTGACGAAGAATGGCAGGAAACGCTTCTTGCCCAGCAGGGCGAATTGCGATTGTTCAGTCATCGTCCTTGTTTACCTGCGTGATGGCCGCGTGGCCGGAATGACAGCACGGATATGACGGCAATGACCTGAAGAAAAGCCACATTTTCCGCACAATTCCACTGCCGCAGGTTACCCATGAAATTCCTGCGGGCAAGAAAAAGCCCGTCACGGGGACGGGCTTTTCGGTCAGGCGAGGAGCGGGTCAGAAACCAACGCTGCCCTGCACGAAGAAGGTGCGCGGCTCGCCCAGGTAGATACCGGCGTTGTTGTCGCTGGAGCGGGTGTAGTTCATCTGGTCGAAGATGTTCTTCACTCCGGCGGCGACCTTCAGGTTCGACGCCTGCGGGCCGAAGTCGTAGCCCACGCGGGCATTCCACAGCACGTAGCCGGGGATGTCGCCGTACTGGCCGTCGGCGGTCGGCTCGGTGATGTAGTCGCCGGTGAAGTTGCCCTTGGAGTCGGTGGTCGGACCGGGCGAACGCTGCTTGGACTGGGCGAAGCCGTCCAGGTTGTAGGTCCAGCGGTCATGCTCGTAGCGCAGGCCGACGGTGGCCACCTGGCGCGAGTACAACGGCAGGTCACGGCCCTCGAAGCTGGGGATATCGCCCTCGTAGGTAGCGCGGGTGTAGGTGAAGGTACCGTAGGCGGTCAGGCCCGACAGCACCGGGTCGAGCGCGGCCATGTCGTAGTGCATCGAGGTCTCGATGCCCTGGTGCTTGGTGGCGCCCAGGTTGGTCCAGCCCACGTCGTTGCTGATGAACTGCAGTTCATCGTCGAAGTCGATGTAGAACAGCGTCACCTCGCCGCCCCACGCGCCGTTGTCGTAGCGGGTTCCCACTTCGTAGGTCTTGGCCTTTTCCGGCTGCAGGCCGTTGGCGGTGTCGTTGCCGCTGCCGCCCTGGCCGAGCTGGAAGTACTGCAGGCTGCCAAAGGAGGTTTCGTAGTTGGCGAACAGCTTCCACTCGTCCGACAGGTGATACATCACTGCCAGCGCTGGCAGCGGCTCGTTGTAGTCCTTGCTGCGCTTCTTCTCCTGGACCGGCTTGCCCTTGTTGTCGATGACCGGGCGATCGTGCCAATCGGTGGAGATGCTTTCGAAGCGGATGCCCGGAGTCACCGTCCAGTTGCCCACGTCGATCTTATCGTCGAGGTAGATGGCGTTGGCCTCGGTGCCGCCGGTGCGGTCCTGGTAAGTGTGGCCATCAGCCCCCGGCTTCACCGTCGGCACGTTGTTCACCAGGGCGACCTGACTGGCGCGCTCGTGCATGGCTTCCTTGAGGTAGCGATAGCCGATGCTGGCTTCCTGGGTGGTCGGGCCGACCATGAAGATCTTCGACACCCGCGGCTCGATGCCGAAGGTGTGGTAGTCGCGCGGATAGGACACCAGGGTCTTGAGGTCACGGCTGGCGATGTTGCTGCCACGGAAGCTGTCGCTGTAGTAGGTCAGCACTTCCACTTGAGTGAGATCGTCGATCTGCCGCTTGTACTTGAGCGAGAAGTCCTTGCGCCGGCCGGTGAAGTTGTCCCAGTCGCGCACGGACTGGTACGGATCATCGTCGAACTGCGCCTGGGTCAGGCCGCCGGGCATGTCGGCGGTGCCGTCGTAGTAGTGGAAGTTGGCGGAGAACTCGTCGACCTCGGTCGGCGCCCAGTGGGTCTTGAGCATCACGTCGTCAATGTCGGTGGAGTCGTTGCTGTCGCGGTAGCCCGCGCCCTTCACACCGGAATACAGCAGCGCGGCGCCGATACCGTTGTCGGCGGTGCCACCCAGGAAGGCGTTGTAGAGGTTCTTCCAGCCACCGTGGGACGCGGTTTCGCTGGTGGTGCCAACGTCGCCGGAGAATTCCTTGGGAATCGCCCGGGTGACGAAGTTGATCACCCCGCCGACGTTCTGCGGGCCATAGCGCACGGAACCGGCGCCACGCACCACATCGACACTGTCGAGGTTGCCCACCGACAGCGGGAACATCGACAGCTGCGGCTGGCCGTAGGGCGCCACGGCGGCCGGCACGCCATCGATGAGCACGGTAGAGCGCGGCGAGAGGCGCGAGGTCAGGCCGCGCACGCCGACGTTGAGGGAGACATCGCTGCCGCCGGTGCCGTTGTTGTCCTGCACCTGCACGCCGGGAATGCCGCGTAGCACGTCGCGCACGTTCTGCGCGCCCTCTTCGATCATTTTCTCGCGACGCACCACGGTGCGCGCGCCGGGGTGGTTCTGCACCACCTGCTGATCCGCATCGCCGAGCCAGTCGCCGACCACGGTGACGGCCTCCAGCGACTGGGGCTCATCCTCGGCCTGGACCGGCAGCAGCGGCGTGGCCAAGGTTACGGCGATCGCCAGGCGCGACCATGAACGAACGGACGACATGCTTCACCCTCCCCCGGGTACTACGTGAAGGAGGCGCAAAGTACGTCAAATCGTAAATTTCGTAAATGAAAATCTATATCAAATGATATATTTTTCCGGATGGATCAGATTCGTCTTTGCACTCCGCGCGGACGCCAAGGCTCACGCCGTCTTGAACGATCGGGCGCAAGCCTGCCGGTATTCGCCGGGGCCTACGCCGTAGGCCTGCTTGAACTGGCGGCTGAGATGGCTCTGGTCGGCGAAGCCCAGGTGCATCGCCACGTTCACCGGCGCGCAGCCCTGCTTGAGCAGGGCGCGAGCCTGCTCCAGGCGACGCTGCTTGAGCCAGGCGTGGGGCGGCAGGCCGGTGGCCTTGCGGAACACCCGGGCGAAATGGAACGGCGACAGAGCGACCGCCGCCGCCAGCTCTTCCAACGATGGCGGATCGATCAGCCGCGCGCCCAGCAGCTCGCGAGCGCGCGCCACCGCCAGGGGTTCGTTGCCGGCGGCCGGCACCTCGGGAATCCGCGCGTGGCGCTGGAACAGCAGCAACAAGGCTTCGCGCCAGCAGGTCTGGCGCTGCAGCACAGTGGCCTCGGACTCCAGCAGGCGATGGGCACCGAGCAACACCTGGACCAGCTCCGGGTCCTGCAACACGCTGGCGGCAAAGGACGGCGTGCCGGAACGACCCAGTTCGAGCTCGTCGAGAATCCCGGAAACCTGCTCCAGCTCCGGGTAGAACCCGCGGTACAGCCAGCCCGCCTCATCGGCCTTGGAGCCGGTGTGCACCTCGTCGGGGTTGATCAGCACCACGCTGCCGGTGGGGGCGAAATGCTCGCTGCCGCGATGGTGGAAGCGCTGCGCGCCCTGCTCGATCATCACGAAGGCGAAGCCCTCGTGGACGTGGGGCGCGAACACCTGCTCGATGTAGCGCGCGTGCAGCAGCTCGACGCCGCCCAGCTCCTGGGCGCGCCAGAAGCGGGTTCTTTCGCCGCTCGCGTGATGTTCCGTCATGATCCTGCCCCGATGTCGCACCGCTGCGCCTGAAAACGAGCGGGTCGATCACCTTACACCGCGCACTCAGCCGTTGAAACCGGCTTCCAGCGCGGCTTTCACCTGCGGCCACTCATGGTCGGTGATGCTGTAGAGAATGGTGTCGTCGAGGCGGCCGCCGGCCAGGCGGCGGTGGTTGCGCAGCACGCCCTCGCGCACCGCGCCGAGCTTCTCGATGGCGCGCTGCGAGCGCAGGTTGCTGGCGGCGGTCTTGATCTGCACGCGGACCATCTTCCAGCTGTCGAAGGCATGGCGCAGCATCAGGTACTTCATGGTGGCGTTCAGGCCGCTGCCGTGCTGCGCCTGGTCCAGCCAAGTGGCGCCGATCTCACAGGCCGGCAGCGCCGGGAGGAAGTCCATGAAGCGCGTGGTGCCGACGATCTCGTTGCCCAGGCGCACCACCAGCGGCAGCGCACGGCCCTCGCGCTGGTCGGCAAGGCCCTGGCGGTACCAGTCTGGACGCCCCGGCGCGCTCATGAACTGCAGCACCTCGCGGTTCGCTTCCGCCAGGCTCACCAGTTCGGGCACGTCGGCCTCCACCATCGGCTCCAGGCGCAAGGCCCCGCGCTGCAAGGTGATCGGTAGCGGTCTGAACATGGCGCCCTCCTTCCTGGGTACGTCGACCTCGACGTGAAATCTTGCTCATTTCAGAGCGTAGCGGCAGCCCGAAGTGCCGTCCCCGCGCAGGGGCTCGACAGACGGGCGACACGCAAAGGCCGGCAAACTATCAGCCCGACCGGCGCGGCTCAAGTGAGAAGCGCGACACAGCGCCACTGAGACATTGGTAGCAGTCGTCTGACACATCCGGACTTTGGTGCGAAACTGCTGCAAGCGCTCCTGCGGGGGAGCCAGTTCATTTCCGGAGTCAGCATGTCGTTGTCCAGTGGGTTGATCGCAACGGTCGCCCTGCTCTACATGGCGGTCCTGTTCGCCATTGCGTTCTATGGCGACCGCCGTCGCGCCCCTCTTTCGCCGCGTCTTCGCGCCTGGGTCTACAGCCTGTCCCTGGCGGTGTACTGCACCAGCTGGACCTTCTTCGGCGCCGTCGGCCAGGCTGCCGACCAGCTCTGGTCGTTCCTGCCGATCTACGTCGGCCCCGTGCTGCTGATGCTCTTCGCGCCCTGGGTGCTGCAGAAGATGATCATGATCAGCAAGCAGGAGAACATCACCTCCATCGCCGACTTCATCGCCGCGCGCTACGGCAAGTCCCAGGCGCTGGCGGTGGTGGTGGCACTGATCTGCGTGGTCTGCGTGCTGCCCTACATCGCCCTGCAGCTCAAGGGCATCGTCCTCGGGGTGAACCTGCTGATCGGCGCCGGGCCCGACTCGGGCGGCATCCGCGCCCAGGACACGGCGCTGATCGTGTCGCTGATCCTCGCCCTGTTCACCATCGTCTTCGGCACCCGCAACCTGGACGTCACCGAGCACCACCGCGGCATGGTGCTGGCGATCGCCTTCGAATCCCTGGTCAAGCTCACCGCCTTCCTCGCCGTGGGCATCTTCGTCACCTACGGCCTCTACGACGGCTTCGGCGACCTGGTGGACAAGGCCCGCGTCGCCCCGCAGCTCAACGAATACTGGAAGGAAACCGTGCACTGGCCGGCGATGCTGCTGCAGACCGGCGTGGCGATGACCGCCATCATGTGCCTACCGCGTCAGTTCCACGTGCTGGTGGTGGAAAACATCGAGCCGCGCGACCTCAACCTGGCGCGCTGGGTATTCCCGATCTACCTGGTGCTGGCTGCGCTGTTCGTGGTGCCCATCGCCCTGGCCGGGCAGATGCACCTGCCCGCCGGCGTGATGCCGGACTCCTTCGTGATCAGCCTGCCCCTGGCCGAAGCCCATCCGGCGCTGGCCCTGCTGGCCTTCATCGGCGGCGCCTCGGCGGCCACCGGCATGGTCATCGTCGCCAGCGTGGCGCTGTCCACCATGGTCTCCAACGACATGCTGCTGCCCTGGCTGCTGCGCCGCAAAGGCGAGGCCGAGCAGCCCTTCGAGGTGTTCCGCCACTGGCTGCTCACCGTGCGCCGGGTGAGCATCGCGCTGATCCTCCTGCTGGCCTACGTCAGCTACCGCCTGCTGGGTTCCACCGCGAGCCTGGCCACCATCGGCCAGATCGCCTTCGCCGCCATCGCCCAGCTGGGCCCGGCCATGATCGGCGCGCTGTACTGGAAGCAAGCCAACCGCCGCGGCGTGTTCGCCGGCCTGGCCGCTGGCTCCTTCCTGTGGGCTTACACCCTGGTGCTGCCGGTGGTTGCCAAGGGCCTGGGCTGGTCGCTGGAAACCTTCCCGGGGCTTTCCTGGCTCGCCGGCCGCCCGTTCGGTCTGATGATCGAGCCGCTGACCCTCGGCGTGCTGCTCTCGCTGATCGGCAACTTCGCCCTGTTCGGGCTGGTCTCGGTGTTCTCCCGCACCCGCGTTTCCGAGCACTGGCAGGCCAGCCGTTTCATCGGTCAGGAAATCTCCCAGAAGCTCAGCTCGCGCTCGATGCTTGCAGTGCAGCTGGAAGACCTGCTGATGCTCGCCGCCCGTTTCGTCGGCGAGGAGCGCGCGCGACAGAGCTTCATCCGTTTCGCCTATCGCCAGGGCAAGGGCTTCAGCCCCAGCCAGAACGCCAACGACGAATGGATCGCCCACACCGAACGCCTGCTCGCTGGCGTGCTCGGCGCCTCCTCCGCGCGTGCCGTGGTGAAGGCCGCCATCGAAGGCCGCGAGATGCAGGTGGAGGACGTGGTGAAGATCGCCGACGAAGCCTCCGAGGTACTGCAGTTCAATCGCGCGCTGCTGCAGGGCGCCATCGAGAACATCACCCAGGGCATCAGCGTGGTCGACCAGTCGCTGCGCCTGGTGGCCTGGAACCACCGCTACCTGGAACTGTTCGAGTACCCGGACGGCCTGATCTACGTCGGCCGCCCCATCGCCGACATCATCCGCTACAACGCCGAGCGCGGCCTGTGCGGGCCGGGCGACCCGGATCTGCACGTCGCCAAGCGCCTGTACTGGATGCGCCAGGGCACCCCGCACACCTCCGAACGGCTGTTCCCCAATGGCCGGGTGATCGAGCTGATCGGCAACCCGATGCCTGGCGGCGGCTTCGTCATGAGCTTCACCGACATCACCGCCTACCGGCATGCCGAGCAGGGCCTGAAAGATGCCAACGAAGGCCTGGAGCAACGCGTGCAGGAGCGCACCTTCGAACTCTCGCAACTGAACCAGGCGCTCACCGAGGCCAAGGGCAACGCCGAAGCGGCCAACCAGTCCAAGTCACGCTTCCTCGCCGCGGTCAGCCACGACCTGATGCAGCCGCTGAACGCCGCGCGACTGTTCTCCGCCGCCCTCGCCCACCAGGAACAGCTGCCCGAGGAAGCCACCGAACTGGTGCGCCACCTGGACTCGTCCCTGCGCTCGGCGGAAGACCTGATCACCGACCTGCTGGACATCTCGCGCCTGGAAGGCGGACGGGTCAGCGCCGATGTCACGGCCTTCCCGTTGAGCAACCTGTACGACACCCTGGGCGTGGAATTCCGCGTGCTGGCCCAGGAGCATGGCATCGACTTCCATGTGCGCGGCAGCAAGCTGCGCATCGAAAGCGACATCAAGCTGCTGCGCCGGGTGCTGCAGAACTTCCTCACCAACGCTTTCCGCTACGCCAAGGGCCATGTGCTGCTGGGCGTGCGCCGCGAGGCCGGGCACCTGCGCCTGGAAGTCTGGGACCACGGTCCGGGTATTCCGCCGGACAAGCTCCACGTCATCTTCGAGGAGTTCAAACGCCTGGACAGCCACCAGACCCGCGCCGAGAAGGGCCTGGGCCTGGGCCTGGCAATCGCCGACCGGCTGTGCAAGGTACTCGGTCACCGCCTGGAAGTGCGCTCCTGGCCGGGCAAGGGCAGCGTGTTCAGCGTCAGCGTGCCGCTGGCCCGCCAGCCCGCGCCGGCGCAGATCAACGGACACAAGCTGGAAACCCCGGAACAGCTCAACGGCGCCCAGGTGCTGTGCGTGGACAACGAGGACAGCATCCTCACCGGCATGAACAGCCTGCTCAGCCGCTGGGGTTGCCGCGTACTCACCGCGCGCAGCCGCGAGGAATGCCAGGCGCTGCTGGACGGCGACGCCCGGCCGCAACTGGCGCTGATCGACTATCACCTGGACGACGGCGAACTGGGCACCGATCTCATGGCCTGGCTACGCACCCGCCTGGGCGAGCCGGTGCCGGGTGTGGTGATCAGCGCCGATGCGCGGCCCGAACTGGTGGCGCAGATTCACGCGGCGGGGTTGGACTTCCTGCCCAAGCCGGTGAAACCGGCGGCGTTGCGGGCGTTGCTGAGTCGGCATCTGAGCCTGAGATAGATCGTACAGCCGTGCTGTGGCAGCGGCGTCGGTTCGCGAGCAAGCTCGCTCCTACACTCCCCCCAGGCTTTTGTAGGAGCGAGCTTGCTCGCGAACCCGCCCAGCGCTCACGGCAGAAGGCAGCTCATGCCACCCTCCCGCGCCACTGCAACAACACTACCCCGGCAATGATCAGCCCAATGGCCAGATAGCCTTCGGGCGACAATCTCCGCACCGAAAAACCCGCCCAGCCGAATTGATCGCACAGCGCCGACATCAGCATCTGCCCCGCCACCACGCAGGCCAGGAAGGTCGCCGCGCCCAGCTGCGGCGCCAGCATCACCGCGACCGTCAGGTAGGCCGCGCCAAAGATCCCGCCCAGCCAGCCCCACCAGGGCGTCGTGGCAATACCGGTGGCCGCCGGCAACGGCACGCGGAAGGCCAGCAGCGCGATGATCACCGCCGCGAGGCTCACACCCAGCGAGGTCAGGCTGGCACTCAGCGGATGACCCAACTGGCGGCCGAGCAACGAGTTGCTGCCCGCCTGCAAGGCCACCAGGGCGCCCACACCGATGGCGGGCAGCAGCAGAAGCAGTTTCGACATCGATAATCCTCCATTGCTTGTCGATGGCATTCAGCTTCTGCTATCCATCTGGCGCATGGAAATGAATGATTGGTACACAGGAAATGCATTCAGTTCATGACTTACGCCGCATCGACCTCAACCTGCTGGTGATCCTCGACGTCCTGCTGGACGAGCGCCACGTCTCCCGTGCCGCCGAGCGCCTGGCCATGACCCAGCCTGCCGTCAGCCATGCGCTGAACCGACTGCGCGACCTGCTGGACGATCCGCTGCTGGTACGCACCGGCAACCAGATGCAGCTGACCCGCCGTGCCTTCGAACTGGCCGGGCCGCTGCGGGAGATTCTTGGCGGCGTACGCCGACTGGTGCTGGGCGACGACTTCGACCCAGCCAGTGCCGAACTGGAGCTGCGTCTGGGCATGTCCGACTACGGCGCCTGGGTGGTGCTGCCGGCACTGCTGCCGATCCTGCGCCGCGAAGCGCCGGGCATTCACCTCGACGTGCGCCAGGCCTCGCGCCTGGGCATGGCCGAACAGGTCGCCAGCGGCGAGCTGGACGGTGCCCTCGGCGTCTTCCCGCTCTTGCCCGAGGGGCTGCGTACGCAACGATTGTTCGAGGAGCGCTTCGTCTGCCTGTGTGCTGTCGACACCCTCGCCGGGCGCCAGCGTATGGACCTCGACGACTACCTCGCCGCGCCACACCTGCGGGTCGCGCTGCAACAGAGTCCGGCGGAAGAAATCGACAGCCATCTGGAAAAGCTCGGTCGCCGCCGTCAGGTCGCCGCCACCGTACCGCACTTCAGTGTTGCGCCGGGACTGCTGGCGGGCACTGATATGGTCCTGACCATCGCTGCACGGATGCTGCCGGACGACCTCGAAGCCCACGGTCTGGCCAGCTTCGAACCGCCGCTGCAACTGGCGCGCTTCGACTTCGTGCAGATCTGGTCCGAGACCAGCGAGGACGACCCGGCGCGGCGTTGGCTACGTGGCAGGCTGGCCCAGGCCGCCGGAAGGACCTGAGCGCTCGTTACTCCGGCGTCTCCAGGCGGCGCAGGATTTCCCCGACACGCTCGCCCAGCATCTCATTGGCCGAGCGCTTCAATCCGCGCGCCAGTTCCACCAGCACCACCTGCTCGGCCACCGGACGCAGGCGCTGGAACACCTCGGCAAGGCGCTCCAGATCGGCCGCGCCGGGCAGCAGGTCGGCACCGGGCTTGTCCACCAGATGGGTTACCACCAGGCGCACGATGCCGGCGGCCAGGTGTTCGGTATCGGTGCGCAGCACGGCCAGGTGATCGAGCAGCGCGGCCAGCGGAATGCCGGCGCGGTACAGCTCGATGCCGGCATTGAACAGGCGCGGGCTGGGGATGCTGATGCGCTCGCCATCGAAGGCCAGCAGGCCCTGCTCCAGCGCCTGGTCGATTACCGCGTCGTTCAACTCGTCACCGAACAGCGCCTGCAGGTCGCCGAACTCGATGGTGCCGGGGGACTCCAGGTTCCACGGGCCGACGATGGCCTCGTCGAGGCCGAGCACGTGGTCCAGGTCATGGCCGCGCTCCCAGCTTTCCAGCAGTTCCTTGATGTTGGCGATGTTGTAGCCGCGTTCCAGCAGGCGGTTGATCAGTCGCAGGCGGCGCAGATGGCTGGCGAAGTACACCCCGGCGCGGCCACGGCGCTCGGGCGGCGGCAGCAGGCCGCGATCCTGGTAGGCGCGCAGGTTGCGCACGGTGCTGCCGGCCTCGCGGGCCAGTTCGTCCACCGTGTACTCGCGCTCGTCCTCAAGCGCCGACGGGGCATCGTCCGGGCGCTGGAGCAGGCGCTGCAGCAGGTTCAGGGGTGTGCTCATGGGCCGGATGATAGCCAGCGAATCAGCCTCCGAACAATCCGAAGGATTAATCCATTCGTGACCGCCCGCTCAGTCACGAAGCCCAACCAAAGGCGGGAACTGCATCGGCCCGAAATCCGGCTCCCGCCCGTAAGCCGCGCCGCCAGCGGCTTGCCGCGACAGTAACACTCCAGGCCCGCCGCGCACGGCATGGCGCAACGGCGGCCGATGGGTCAGCATCGATCGTGACATTGCTTGATGTAACGATAACAACAACCAGCCTGGAGAAAGTCATGTCCCAAGGCGCCTGGGTGCCCACTCCCGAAGACCTGCGGCACTTCCGCGAGATTCAGCAACTGGCCTACCGCTGCTGCGAAACCATTGCCGGCGAACTGCGCCCGGGCATCAGCGAGCGCGAGACCGCCGCCCTGATGAAGACCTGGCTGCTCGATCACGGCGTGCGCGACTGGTTCCACCAGCCCTTCGCCTGGTTCGGCACCCGCACTTCGTTCAAGGGTTTCGACGGCCTGCGCCACCTGGGCGGCTTCAACCTGGCCTTCTACCCCGGCAAGCAGCGCCTGGAGGAAGGCATGCCCTTCATCCTCGACTGCGCGCCAACCCTGGGCGCCTACACCGCCGACGTCGGCTACTCCGGAGCATTGGGCCACAACCTGCTGGTGGAACGGCTGATGGACGACCTGCTGGCGCACCGCAACCTGATCGTCGAGCAGGTGCGCCAACGCCTGCCGCTGGCGGAAGTCAGCCAGTCGGTGGACCGTCTCTGCCATCGCCAGGGCACCCTGCCCCGACACAAGGCCTACCCCTTCGAAGTGCTGGCGCACCGCGTGGAAAAACTCGGCGCGCGTAATACCGGTCCCTCAGTGGCGCGCTTCGGCGTGCGCAACATTGCCACCCTGATGAAGAACGCCCTGGTCACCGGCCGCCGCGAAGGCTGGTCGCCGCTGTGGTCGAGCAACGACCGTTCGCAACACGCGCCAACGCCGGGCCTCTGGGCCGTAGAGCCGCACCTGGGCCTGCGCGGCGTCGGCGCCAAGTTCGAGGAGCTGCTGGTGGTCACCGAGGACGATGCCTACTGGCTCGACGACGACCTGCCCCACGTGCGCCGCTGGGTCGCCCGTGGCCTGACCAGCGCCCCGGCGCGGCGGGAGGTGGCATGAACGCGATGCTGGAGAACCCGCTGCCAACGCCCGAACGCCTGGAGGTGCAGTCCGGCAACGTGCGTCTGGCCGTCTGGCGTTGGGGCGAGGCGCACCTGCCGATGGTGCTGTTCGTCCACGGTTACCCGGACAACCACGAAGTCTGGCTGCCGCTGATCCAGCGCCTGGCCGGGCGCTTCCAGCTGGTCGCCTACGACGTACGCGGCGCCGGCGAGTCGGACAAGCCGCGCAAGACCCGCGACTACCGCCTGGAGCTGCTCAGCCAGGACCTCAAGGCCGTGCTCGACGCGGTCAGCCCGCAACGCGCGGTGCACCTGGTGGCCCACGACTGGGGTTCGATCCAGACCTGGGAGAGCGTCACCGATCCGCAGTTGCGCGCGCGCATCGCTTCCTACACCAGCGTCTCCGGCCCCTGCCTGGACCACGTCGGCTTCTGGATGCGTGACCGCCTGCGCCGCAAGACGCCACGTGCGCTGCTGCAGATGCTCAGTCAGCTGCTGCACTCCTGGTACATCTACTACTTCCACCTGCCGCTGCTGCCGCCGCTGTCCTGGCGCTTCGGCGCGGCGAAAGCGTGGCCGCAATACCTGCGCAAGGTCGAAGGCATTCGCAACCCGGTACGCAACCCGCACCAGGCCAGCGACGGCGAACACGGGGTGAAGCTTTACCGGGCCAACTTCATCACCTCGATCTTCAAGCCGCGCAAACGGCATACCGAGGTGCCGGTGCAACTCATCGTGCCGACCCGCGACCGCTACGTCGGCCAGCAACTGTTCCAGCAGCTCTCGCTGTGGGCACCGCGCCTGTGGCGCCGCGACGTCACCGCCGGACACTGGCAACTGCTGGCCGAACCGGCCCAGCTGGGCAACTGGATCGACGAGTTCGTCAGCCACATCGAGGGCGGCGAAGCCACACCAGAGCTGCAACGCGCCGCACTGAAACCCGGCGCTGGCCCCTTCGCCGGCAAGCTGGTGGTGGTAACCGGCGCGGGCGGCGGTATCGGCCGTTCGACCCTGCTGAGCTTCGCCGAGCGCGGCGCCAGCGTGCTGGCCGCGGACATCGACCCGGCCGCCGCCGAGCGCAGCGCGGAGCTGGCCCGCGCCCTCGGCGCCAGCGCCTACAGCTACTGCGTTGACGTGGGTGACAGCGCCGCCATGGAACGCTTCGCCCTCTGGGTGAAGAACAGCCTCGGCGTGCCCGACGTGGTGGTCAGCAACGCCGGCATCGGCATGGCCGGGCCGATGCTCAAGACCACGCCGCAGGAATGGGATCGCCTGCTGCGCATCAACCTGTGGAGCGTGATCGACGGCTGCCGGCTGTTCGCCCAGCAGATGGTCGAGGCCGGCAAACCGGGGCACCTGGTCAACGTCGCCTCCGGCGTGGCCTTTGCGCCGTCGCGCAACTACCCGGCCTACGCCACCAGCAAGGCGGCGGTATTGATGCTCAGCGAGTGCTTGCGCGCCGAGCTGGCCGGTCACGGCATCGGCGTCAGCGCGGCGTGCCCGGGCTTTGTCGATACCGGCATCGTCCAGGCCACACGCTTCGCCGGCCTGGATGACGAACAACAAGCCAAACACCGCGCGAAAGTGCAGCGCTTCTACCGTCGACGCCGGCTCAGCCCGGACACCGTCGGCGAGCGCATCACCCGTGCCGTGGAGCGCAACCAGCCGGTGGTGAAGGTCGGCAGCGAAGTGCACCTGGGCGCCCTGCAATGGCGCTTCATGCCCTGGCTGTCGCGCCTGTTCGCCCGCCTCAATCTCACTGCCTGAGAACTGCCATGAACGATCATCATCACAAGCTCGTGCAACGCAAGGTGCAGTTCGACTACAGCGACTCGCCCCTGCACTGGATTCCCGGCGAACCCGAGGCGTCCCACGCGATCAACGTCATCCACATGATGTTGCCGGCCGGCGAGCTGTGGTTCTGCCGGCTGTACAACAAGGCCCTGCCCTTCGTGAAGGAAGGCCGCCTGCGCGAGGACGTGCAGGGCTTCATCCGCCAGGAAGCGATGCACGCCCGCGCCCACTCCGGCGCGCTGGAGCGTTACCTGAGCCACCACGGCATCGACTCCACCCGCTACCTGAAGGTCATGGACTACCTGTTCGAACAGCTGCTCAGCGACACGCCGCTGGGCTTCAATCTGTTCAACCGCACGCCCTGGCTCAAGCGCTGGTGGATCGGCCAGCGCTGCGCCATCGTCGCGGCGGTGGAGCACTTCACCTGCATCCTCGGCAAGTGGATTCTCGAGGCTGACGCGCTGGACCGTGCCAAGGCCGACCCGGTGCTGCTCGACCTGTTCCGCTGGCATGGCGCCGAAGAAGTGGAGCACCGCAACGTCGCCCACGACCTGCACGTGCACCTGGGCGGTAGCTTCATCAGCCGCCAGTTGTGGATGTTCGTGGTGTGGCCGCTGATCATCTACCTGTTCGCCTTCGGCACTCGCACCCTGTCGCGGCAAGACCCGACTATCGCCCAGCCGCGCTCCTTCGCTGCCATCTGGCGCGATGGCTCCCGATCCGGTGTGCTGCCGAAGATCAGCTCGCTGGCCACCAGTTTCCTGCGCTACTTCAAACCCTGGTACCACCCGGACCATGAGGCCAATACCCAGGAGGCGCTGGACTACCTGGCCCGCTCGCCGGCCGCCAGCCGGGCCGCGCGCGCTTCGTAGCACCTGCCGGCGTGCCCGCGCAGTGGTCGCGCGGCGCACGCCAATCGCATACTGCGGCATCCGCCACCTACAGGGATGCCGCCGTATGCCGATGGGAACCTACCCGCTTCACCCCGCCCTTTCCTCCCGCGTGGAACGCCTGCCGGAGCAGGTCGACGTGGTCATCGCCGGCAGCGGCATCATGGGCTGCGCCAGCGCCTGGTACCTCGCCGGCCAGGGCATGAGCGTGCTGGTGCTGGACAAGGCCGGCATCGCCAGCCAGCAATCCACCCGTGCCTGGGGCTTCGTCCGCCAGCAGGCGCGCGACCCGGCGGAAGTGCCGCTGATGATGGCCTGTATTCCGCTGTGGGAACGTCTGGAAGAAGACCTGCAACTGCCGCTGGAATGGCGCCAGGGCGGCTGCCTGTACCTCGCCGAAACCCCGGAGCAACGGCAAAAATATGAGGACTGGCTCAAGGTGGCGAACAACTTCGGCCTCGACACCCGCCTGCTCAGCCATGGCGAAGTCGCGAAATTGATGCCTTCGCTGGCCGATCCGGCGCTCGGCGCCCTGTACACCGCCAACGACGGCCAGGCCGAACCGCGCCGGGTCGCTCCCGGCTATGCGCTGCGCGCCATCGAGCGTGGCGCGCTGTTCGTCGAGGGCTGCGGCGTCACCGGCATCGATCGTGCCGCTGGCGCCGTCTGCGGCGTGCAGACCGAGCGTGGCTACGTGAAGACCAAACATTTGCTGATCTCCGCCGGCGCCAGCAGCTGGCGACTGGTGGAAAGCCTCGGCCTGGAGCTGCCGCAACAGGCCGTGCGCTGCACCGTCTCGCGCACCAGCCCCGGCCCGGACGTCGGCGCGCAGAGCTTCATCGGCCACGGCATCGGCTTCCGCCAGCGCGCCGACGGCAGCCTCAACCTCGCCGACGAAACCCAGGCCGATATCGACCTCAGCCTCGACTACCTGCGCGGCGCCAGGCACTACCTGCCGCACCTGCCGGCCAACCGCGCGAGCTTCTCGTTCAAGCTCAATGGCGCACTGCTGCATGACCTGCGCCAGCGCCTGCCCGGCTCCGAGCGCGGTGTGAACGGGCCGGTCCTCGGCGAACGTGATCCGCAGGCAAAGGCGAACACCTCACGCGTGCTCCAGGCGCAGATCAACCTCGCCAAGGCATTCCCCGCGCTACGCGATGTGAAGGTGGTGGAAAGCTGGGCAGGCCTGATCGACGTGCTGCCCGACGGCATCCCGGTGCTCGACGCTCCGCCGGAAATTCCCGGCCTGCTGATCGCCACCGGCTTCTGCGGCCACGGCTTCGCCATGGGGCCCATCGTCGGGCAACTGATGAGCCAGTGGATTCACAAGGGCGAGGCGGGAATGGACCTGCATGCCTTTCGGCTGCGGCGCTTTGCCGATGGAACGGCGGGCAAGCCCTACTCATTGTTCTGACGGATTACTCCTGCAGGAGCGCGCCATGCGCGCGATCGCGGGCATGCCTGCTTGGAAACCACTGCGCGTGGGGGCCCCTCTCCCCACCCTCTCCCTGAAGGGAGAGGGAGCTATCCGTGCCGGCTGAAGCCACTGTTTCAGCCGGCACCGCTCCAGTCCCCTCTCCCTTCAGGGAGAGGGTTAGGGAGAGGGCAAATCCAAGGCACGAACGATCAGAAGAAGACAGTTGCTCCTACAGGGGAATCAGGTATTCGGGCGACACGCAGGCTCGCGCTACTTGCCCTCTTCCACCACCGGCGAATCATCACTCAACGCGCGCTCCAGCCAGTCGGTCGGCAGGTTCTTGCTGGCCCGCGCACCCAGCAACTTCACCTGCTCGGCACGGCTGATCAGATTGCCGCGCCCTTCACAGAGCTTGTTGCGCGCCGCCGCGTACGTCTTGTCCAACTGCTGCAGGCGAGTGCCCATCTCGTCCAGGTCCTGCACGAAGAGCACGAACTTGTCGTACAACGCCCCGGCGCGCTCGGCGATCTCGCGGGCGTTCTGGTTCTGCCGCTCCTGACGCCACAGGCTGTCGATCACCCGTAGCGTCGCCAGCAAGGTGGTCGGGCTGACGATCACAATGTTGCGCTCGAAGGCTTCCTGGAACAGGTTCGGCTCGGCCTGCAACGCCGCCGAGAAGGCGGCTTCCACCGGCATGAACAGCAGCACGAAGTCGAGGCTGTGCAGACCATCCAGGCGCCGGTAGTCCTTGCCGGAAAGCCCCTTCACATGGTTACGCAGGGACAGCACGTGGGCCTTCAGCGCCTGCTGACGGATCACCTCGTCCTCGGCGGCGATGAACTGCTGGTAGGCGGTCAGACTGACCTTGGCATCCACCACCACCTGCTTGTCGCCGGGCAAGCGGATCAGCACGTCGGGCTGGAAGCGCTCGCCATCCGGCGCCCGCAGGCTGACCTGAGTCTCGTACTCGCGGCCCTTCTCCAGCCCGGCGTGCTCCAGCACCCGCTCCAACACCAGTTCGCCCCAGTTGCCCTGGGTCTTCTGGCCTTTCAGCGCGCGGGTCAGGTTGGTGGCTTCCTCGCCCAGGCGCAGGTTCAGCTGCTGCAGGCGCTCCAGCTCCTTGGTCAGGGAGAAACGCTCGCGGGCCTCGGCCTGGTAGCTCTCCTCCACACGCTTCTCGAAGGACTGGATGCGCTCCTTCAGCGGATCAAGCAATTGCCCCAGACGCTGCTGGCTGGACTCGGCGAAGCGCTGCTCGCGCTCGTCGAAGATCTTCCCGGCCAGTTCGGCGAACTGGGCACGCAACTCATCCCGTGCCGATTGCAGATCACCCAGGCGCTGCTGGTGGTTGTCCTGCTGCTCGCGCAGTTCGGCGGACAAGGCCGCGTGCTCGGCGGACAGGCGCCGCAGCTCTGCTTCCTTGTCCGCACGCTCGGCCTGCCAGTCCTGCTCCGCCGCGCCCAGGCGCTCGCGCTCCTGCTTGCCCAACTCGACCTCGCGGCGCAGCGCGGCGGACTCGGCGGACAACTCACCATGCCGGCTGCTCAGGCGCTGGAAAGCTTCGCGATCCGCCTCAGCCTGGGCCGACAAGCCGTCCTGGGCGAGCTGCGCGTTGGCCAGGCGCTCACGCAGCAGGGTCGCCTCCTGCTCCGTGGCGACACGCTGCGACTGCAGGCGCCAGGCCAGCGCCGCCATGGGCAACAGGCCGGCGAGCGCACCGAGCAACAGGGCGGACAGGTCGAGGGGCATGCGGCACTCCGGGGGTGTGACAAACAATCGCGCAATACTAACAGCGGCCACCCGGAGGCGCCTTGTCACCTGTAAAGGCCCTGGAACAGGGCTCCTGAGCAAGCGCTCGGGACAATCCACAGAAGCTGTGGATAACTTAGTGGAAAACGTGATGAAAAAGCGCCCCACCCCCAGTCAGACGGGGGCGCATGACAGATTGGTGATTTTTTCACCAACGAAGATTTTCTTTATTTTTCAATAAGTTAAAAAACGCAAGAGAAACAGGCAAGTGGCTAAATGCAATATTGCAGGGGCTTGACAGCGCGCATCAGCACTGTGCACAAGTGCGCGCCAAGGAGCAGCCGACCGCCCCGTTTCAGGGCAGCGGAAAGAGAAGTACGGAGTGGAAAGCGAAAGACGATCGAATCAGCCAGGCGAGGCCCGCGCCGACATCCGGATCATCCGGTATGAATTCGATGGAGGGAGGATCAGCCGTCTCATGCCCACTCCAGTCGCCGGGAGCGCCGCCGCTCGGAGCGGATGACCTTGGGCGGACTGGGCAGCAGAGCCGTTTGCTGCTCAGCGGCGCAGGCCCGCGCAAAGGCGCGTTCAGCCGCGCTGCGGCTATCGCAATCGAAGAAGAACTGATTCAGGTAGACCCGCCAGCGGCGACTGTCGCTGGGGTGGACAGCTATCCGTATATCCAAGGTTTGGCACTCCCTGCGTGACCATCCCGCACCTTACACCGATGCCGGCAACGGCATGCCGTGGCACGACAAACGGTCAGGCCGGATACGGCAGGTGCCCATCCACCAGGAACTGAGCCCGCGGGAACAGGCGCGGAGTATCCGGCACCTGGGCGTGCTTGAAGGCGACGTACTCCGCCGTGGTCTCGCACAGCCAGGGCATCAGGTTGCGCGGACGCTTCTCGGTGAAGGCCGACGGCGCGAACAACGCCACGTTCACCCCAGCGTGCGGGCAGCGCGCCGAGCGGTACTCGAACGCCTCGACCCCGGCCTCGCGCATGGCGCTGCCCAGCCCCTGGGCAACGCGGTAATCCGACGGATCGCGCAGCGCCGGCTCGTACTCGCGGAACGGCGGCAATTGCAAACGCACGCCGCGCTGCACCTGGAAGCGCGCCTCGAAGGACGCATGTTCGGAGAGAATCCGCCCGCTTGGCGGCGGCGAACTCATCCCCTCCCACAGCACGTAGCGGTAGAAAGCCGATTCCGCCATCGCCGTATCCAGCTTCAGCGCCGCATAGAACAGGCTCGGCTCATGCCGCCGGCCGAAGCGCGAGCCCCAACGCAGCGGTGGATAGCGAAACGGTGTCTTCAATAGATAGTGCAGGTGCTCGGCGGGGGGCGGCACATGCGGCTTGCTGGTTTCCAGCAACTCCTCAAGCAGTGCCTGCTCGGCCAGGGTGTCCACCAGTTGCAGCGTGGCCACCTGCCCCTGACTTTCCACCAGGCGCACCAGGCGTCCACGAATGGGGCTGACGACCGACTCCGGCGCATGCCGTGCCCAGATCTGGGCGCCCGTCTCGAAGGACATTCAGACCTTGCCCCGGATGGCGTCCAGGTACTCGACCACCGCCACCAGTCCCTGCACCTGCTCCATCAACTGCAGCGGCACACCGTTCAAGTGACGGTTCTCGGTACGCAGGAAGTGGCGCATGTCCTCCAGGTTGCCGCCGAACAGGGCGAACAGCGCGCGATAGACCCGCACCAGCAGCAGGGCCAATTCACCGGTCTTGCTGTCCACCCGCAGTCCGCCTTGCTTCCAGCGGCTGACGGCGCTACGTTCCACTCCCACGATCGCCGCCAGCTCCTGCTGGGTCATCGCCAGGTGTTCGCGCGCCGTGAGTACCGCCTTGGCCAGTACGGCATCGGCTGCGGGGCTTTCGCGTAACAGGGCGCTCATGGCGATCTCCTAATCGTGAACTTTCAGCAAATATACCACTGAATGCTGAAAAAACACGAACCCAGCAACCACCCCAACGGCATCTTTCGCCTTACGGTAGTAAAGCCAGCAGAATACACAGCCCGACCGACGACTCCCCCGTGATGAACAAGCAGCAGGTCTACCAACACATTCTCGCCAGGCTCGCGCAGGACCTGGAGATCGCCGTGCGCGCCGCCAGGACCGCTCACGAAACGGCCACCCACGAAGAAAACGTCGCCGAGAACAAGTACGACACCCTCGGCCTCGAAGCGGCCTACCTCGCCGCAGGCCAATCGCGCCGTGTCGAGGAGATCCGCCAGGCGCTGTCGCTGTTCGAGAATCTGCAACTGCGCGACTTCGACGAGCAGTCAGGTATCCAGACCAGCGCCCTGGTGGAACTGGTCAACGAAAGTGGCCAGCACCGCTGGGTCTTCCTCGGCCCCGATGCCGCCGGCCTGAAAGTGCAGCACGAGGGCGCTGAAATCCTCGTCATCACCAGCCGCGCCCCACTGGGCAGCGCCCTGCTCCATCGCCTGCCCGGTGACGAACTGGAAATCGGCCTGGGCAACGCCCGCCAGCGCTACGAAATCCTCGACGCCTACTGATAGCTCCGGGCGGCATGAAAAAAACGAGCGGAACAGACAATACCGAGCCGACCGGCTGACGCAGACTAAGCTTCAAGGCCACACCCTTTTCTTCCGTGGCCTCAAGGAGAAGCACCATGCTGTTCAACTGGTCCGAATACGTCCCCGCCGTGAAAAAAGCCTTCGGCGCCCTGGGCAAGAAACACCCGAAGATGATCGCCGCCTACCAGGCCCTCGACGCCGCAGCGGCCGACGGTGATGCTCTGGATGCCAAGACCCGCGAACTGATCTCCATGGCCGTGGCCATCACCACCCGCTGCGACGGCTGTATCGGCGTCCACGCCGAAGCCGCACGCCGGGCCGGCGCTACCGAAGCCGAAGTCGCCCAGGCCCTGGCTACCGCCATCGCCATGAACGCCGGTGCCGCCTACGTCTACTCCCTGCGCGCCATGGAGGCCTTCGAGTCCTCCGCACAGAAATAAAGCCCCGCCCGCGACGCTAGCACGGCGTCGCGGGCCCGCCTCTTTCCGGATCGGCAACGATGGGGTATCAGTGGGACTCACCCAGCCATCCCCATCCCCCCATGCCCCAGACACCCACCCACCTCAGCGCCTGGAAACTCATCCTCAGCATCGCCGCCGGCATCTTGCTCGGCAGCATGGCCGTGGCGGCCACCGGCTGGCTGATCTATCGCGCGTTTCCACCCATCGTGGCCAGCCATCCCACCACACCGCCAGCGACACCGCCCGCCACTCCCCCTGCTCCACGCAGCAGTGAAGAGATGTTCCAGCAGTACCAGCAACGCCAGCAGACCGTGCAAGAACAGCAGAACCGCGAGATCGAGCAAGCGGAGCAGGACAAGCGCTTCAACAGCACGCCATGCCAATTCTGGCGGCAGCAATATCAGGCGGAACCCACGGAGAGAAATCGGGAGAAGATGGATGGGTATTGCGGGTGATTGAAGCGGCAGGAGGGAAATATCGACGCCAGAAAAGACAAAACCCCTGAAACGCTAAGCATTTCAGGGGGTTTGGCCATTATGTAATGGCGGAGAGATAGGGATTTGAACCCTAGGAGCCATTGCTGACTCAACGGATTTCGAATCCGTCCCGTTCGACCACTCCGGCATCTCTCCGTGCGGCGCGCATGATACCAGCTTGAAGTCCGAAGGCGAAGCCCTGTTTCGGATTTTTTTACGTGGTATCAGGCGCTTGCGTGATTTCGCCGTTTTACAGCGGCACGCCCAGACGGTGAGCCACTTCTTCGTAGGCCTCGATCACGTCACCCAGGCCCTGGCGGAAGCGGTCCTTGTCCATCTTCTTGCGGGTTTCCTTGTCCCACAGGCGGCAGCCGTCCGGGCTGAACTCGTCGCCCAGGACGATCTTGCCGTGGAACAGGCCGAATTCCAGCTTGAAGTCCACCAGCAGCAGGCCGGCGTCGTCGAACAGCTTGCTCAGCACTTCGTTGACCTTGAAGGAGTAGGCCTTCATTTCGGCCAGTTGCTCCAGGGTCGCCCAGCCGAAGGCCTGGACGTGGGATTCGTTGATGAAGGGGTCGCCCAGGGCGTCGTTCTTCAGGAACAGTTCGAAGGTCGGCGGAGTGAGCTGCAGGCCCTCTTCCACGCCCAGGCGGCGCACCAGGCTGCCGGCGGCGTAGTTACGCACGACGCACTCGACCGGGATCATGGCGAGCTTCTTGACCAGCACTTCGTTGTCCGACAGCAGGGCGTCGAACTGGGTCGGGATACCGGCGGCTTCGAGCTTCTGCATGATGAAGGCGTTGAACTTGTTGTTCACCATGCCTTTGCGATCCAGTTGCTCGATGCGCTTGCCGTCGAACGCCGAGGTGTCGTTGCGGAACAGCAGGACGAGGCGGTCGGCGTCATCGGTGGTGTAAACCGACTTGGCTTTGCCGCGATAGAGTTCTTCGCGTTTTTCCATGATGGGCTCCGCTTGCTTGAATGGATGGGCTCAGGCGATGGTGCGCCAGTCGAGTCCCGAATGCTGATCGGCCACCTGCAGCCAGTCCGGGTCGCACCCCAGGGTGTCGACGAAGCTTTGCCGGGCCAGCTGCGGCGAGTTGTTCTTTTCACTGAGATGCGCCAGCACCAGGTGTTGCAGGCTTTCCCAGCCCAGCTGGGCCACCAGTTCGGCGGCCTGCCGGTTGTTCAAATGTCCCCACTGGCCGCCGACGCGGGCTTTGAGTGGGTAGGGATACGGACCGCGGGCCAGCATGTCGGTATCGTGATTTGCCTCGATGATCAACGCATCGAGGCCACGATAGCACTCCAGCACCTGCGCCGTGGCGGCTCCCAGATCGGTGAGCTGGCCAAAGCGCTTCCGGCCATCGGAAAACACGTACTGCAGGGGCTCCCGCGCATCGTGGGAAACGCTCACCGCAGTGACTTCCAGGTCTTTCAGCTGGAGGCGGTCGCCGCCCTTGAGCAGCCCCGCCGGTTCCACCGGCTTGCGCATTCCCTGCAGGGTGCCGGCGCTGAGGTACACGGGTATTCGATGGTGCCGGGCCAGCAGTTCGACGCCGTTGATGTGATCGGAGTGCTCGTGCGTGACCAGAACTGCGTCCAGCTGCCCGGGCTCTACGCCCAGGCGCGCCAGACGGCGGATGGTTTCACGCAGCGGGAAGCCGCAATCGATCAGTATCCGGGTGTCAGAACTGCTCACCAAGGCCGAATTGCCCCGGCTTCCGCTCCCCAGGACCGCGAAGTGCACTGCGCATACTCTCCTGGAGTTTTTCCAGCACGCCCTGCGCGACATCGGCCGGCGCGGAGGTGTTGATGTCTTTGTCGACGGTGATCTGCACCGTGTTGTTCACGCTGGTCAGACGAAGCTGGTAACGCTGCGCCTTGGCGTCTTCCTCTTCCTTGGTCTTCTCGCCGCCGCCGAACATGCGGCTGAAGAAGCCAGGCTTGTCTTCGTCCTTCTTCTTCGCGCCTTCGGCGATGTTGACGTAGTACACGCCCAGGCTGCGGTTGAGGTCGTCGACACGGATGTCGGCGCGATCCAGCGCCCGGCCAACGCTGACCCAGGCACGGTCGAAGTCGGAATCCACGGTGAGTACCGGGTTGCCGCTGCCGTCCTTGCTCAGCTCGGCGGTGCCGGGCGTGTCATAGGCGGAGTGCGCGGCGAGCAGGGAGACCGAACCGCCCTTCTCGGCGCTGGTCGCCATGCTGGCCAGCATTTCGTCGAGCAGTGCGGCGTCCAGGCTCGGCACCATCGGCTTGGCCGGCCAGTCGGCGCTGGCAGTGCTGCCGGCCGGGCGGGTTTCGCTCAGCACATAGACTTCACTGGTGTTGGTTTCCACGCCCGGCTCGATGCGCACGCGCACACGCGCTTCGCTGTCGGGCTCGACGCCGGAGACACGGCTGCTCAGGCGGCGCGCCAGGGGCGCGGAGAGCTGCGAGAGCGGCTGCCAGTTGGTACTGAACTCGCCGGTCTGCGGGCGCTCGTTGGCGATGGAGAAGCCGTTGTCCTGGAAGAACTGGTGGGCCACCGGCCAGACTTCCGCCGGCGGACGCTGGGCGATCAGCCAACGCGAGTCGCCGCTTTTCTGCAGGCTGAAGTCGCTGACCTCACCGGCACCGCCAGCCAGCGGCTGCGGACGCGGCACTTCGAACTCGCCTTCCTTCTCGGTGCTGGTGGCGACGTTCATCGGCACCGGCAGCAGCGGGTCGAGCGGCTTGCTCTGCAGGCCTTCGGGCACCTTCATCGGCGCCGTTTCGCGGGCGTTGAGGTAGTCGTCGCCACGGTCACGGAAATAGCCATCCGGGCCCCACAGCCAGCCGCAGCCGGAGGTGTTGCCGATGACCAGGGCGAGCGCAGTCAGTCCTGCCAGTCGCTTCATGCGAGGGGGCTCCTTAAGCCAGCACGCCGGTCTGGCGCATGGCCTGACGCAGCGGTTCGTGGCAACGCGGGCTCAGCCAGGTCAGGGGCAGGCGAATACCTTCGGGGATCAGCCCCATTTCGTGCAGGGCGAACTTCACCGGAATCGGGTTGGATTCGATGAACAGGGCCTTGTGCAGCGGCATCAGGCGGTCGTTGATGGCGCGGGCTTCGCCGGCATCGCCACGCATGGCGGCGGCGCACAGGTTGCTCATGGCGCGCGGGGCGACGTTGGCGGTCACCGAGATGTTGCCCTTGCCGCCCATCAGCATCAGTTCGACGGCGGTGGCGTCGTCGCCGGAATAGACCAGGAAGTCCTTGCCGACGCGGTCGAGTACTTCCTTGCCGCGCTGCAGGTCACCGGTGGCTTCCTTGATGCCGACGATGTTTGGCACCTTGGACAGGCGCTCGACGGTCTCCGGCAGCATGTCGCAGGCGGTGCGGCCCGGCACGTTGTAGAGGATCTGCGGGATGGCCACGGCTTCGGCGATGTGGCGGAAGTGCTGGTACAGGCCTTCCTGAGTCGGCTTGTTGTAGTACGGGGTCACCAGCAGGCAGGCGTCGGCGCCGCCGCTCTTGGCGGCCTCGGTCAGCTCGACCGCTTCGCGGGTGGAGTTGGCGCCGGTACCGGCGATCACCGGAATGCGGCCATTGACCTGGTCGACCACGCGACGGATCACTTCCAGGTGCTCGCTCACGTCCAGCGTGGCCGACTCACCCGTGGTGCCGACCGCAACGATGGCGTTGGTGCCTTCCTGCAGGTGGAAGTCCACCAGCTTCGCGAGGCTGTCCCAATCCAGTCGACCCTGAGCATCGAAGGGGGTGACCAGCGCCACCATACTGCCCGCAATCATGCAACCGCTCCTGCCGGAAAAAGAAAGCCGTAATGGTACTGTCGCCACCGGCCACGCACAAGGTGACGCAGCGACCCGCGAGCGCTCGGTCATTCCCCTCATCGGCGCTTTTCGCTACCCTTCCCCCTTTGTCGATGCGGCCCGCTTGGCCGCCATTCCCAGGAAAGCTGCATGTCCACCTCCCACCCTCGTGAACAATTTCTCCTGATCAGTGCGCTGGGCCCGAACCCGATGGAGCTGACCAGCGTGCTGTGCCGCACCTGCGTCGATAACCGTTGCTCGGTGATCAGCAGCCGCCTGACCCGCCACGGCGAGTTCAGCGCGCTGGTCCTGCAGGTCGCCGGCAGCTGGGACGCCCTGGCCCGCCTGGAAGGCGGCCTGCCGCCGCTGGCCAAGCGCCACGGCTTCACCCTCAGCGTCACCCGCAGCAACGTCCACGTCACCCGCGCCCAGGCCCTGCCCTATGTGGCCTATGTCAGCGCCGTGTACCGTCCGGACATCCTCAATGAGCTGTGCCAGTTCTTCATCGACCACAACATCGAACTGGAGAACCTCACCTGCGACACCTACCAGGCGCCGCACACCAACACCAGCATGCTCAACGCCACCATCACCGTGACCCTGCCGGCCGGCACCCAGATCAGCTGGCTGCGCGACCAGTTCCTGGATTTCGCCGACGCGCTGAACCTGGACGCGCTGATCGAGCCCTGGCGCCCGCAGCATCCCTAAGGAGAGAGCCCCATGGCCGTTGAACTGAACAAAGCCGTCGCCGACTTCCAGGCCCCTGCCACCAGCGGAATCGAATTCCGTCTGTCGGAACTCAAAGGCAAGCAGGTCGTGCTGTATTTCTATCCCAAGGACAGCACCCCCGGCTGCACTACCGAGGGCCAGGGCTTCCGCGACAAGATCGATGACTTCGCCAAGGCCAATACCGTCGTCTTCGGCGTGTCCCGCGACGGCATCAAGTCCCACGAGAACTTCAAGGCCAAGCAGTGCTTCCCCTTCGAGCTGATCAGCGACAAGGACGAAGCTGTCTGCCAGCTGTTCGACGTGATCAAGCTGAAGAAGCTCTATGGCAAGGAATACATGGGTGTGGACCGCAGTACCTTCCTGATCGATGCCAAGGGCGTGCTGCGCCAGGAGTGGCGCGGCGTGAAAGTGCCCGGTCACGTCGATGCCGTGCTCGCCGCGGCCCAGGCGCTGAACAAGGCCTGAGTCACCGAGCCGCATGAAAAAGGCCGCTGTTTCAGCGGCCTTTTTCTTTGTCACATCATCGGACTGACCTGCCGCTCCGGCTCCGGCTGCCTCGGCCAGGCATCCAGCACGGCCTTCACCAGCGTCGCCAGCGGAATGGCGAAGAACACGCCCCAGAAGCCCCACAGGCCGCCGAACAGCAGCACCGCGCAGATGATCGCCACCGGGTGCAGGTTCACCGCCTCGGAGAACAGCAGCGGCACCAGCACGTTGCCGTCCAGCGCCTGGATGATCGCGTGGGCGGCCATCAGGTAGATGAACTGGTCGCTCCAGCCCCACTGGAACAGCGCGATCAGCGCCACCGGCACCGTTACCACCACAGCGCCGATGTAGGGCACCACCACCGACAGACCGACCAGCAAGGCCAGCAGCGCCGCATAGTTGAGCCCCAGCACTGCGAAGGCAATGTAGGTCGCCACACCGGTGATGAATATCTCGATGACCTTGCCACGGATGTAGTTGGCGATCTGCTGGTTCATCTCATTCCACACCTGCTTCATCAGCCCCCGCTCACGCGGCAGGTAGCGACGGAACCAGTGGTAGAAGCGGCGGCGGTCCTTGAGGAAGAAGAACACCAGGATCGGCACCAGCACCAGGTAGATCATGATGTTGACCACCACCGGCAACCCGGACAGCGAGAAGGTCAGCGCCCACTGACCGAGCTGGCCCAGCTCACTGCGCGCCGCCTCGACAGTGCGCAGTACCTGCTCCTCGGTGATCATGTCCGGGTAGCGTTCGGGCAGCATCAGCAGCGTGGCCTGCCACTCGCCGAGCATTCGCGGCAGTTCGTTGAGCAGGGTGAACAGCTGCTTCCAGACCAGCGGCACCAGCACCAGCAGGAACACGGCGAGCAGCCCGAGGAACAGCGAATAGACCAGCCAGACGGCGAACAGGTGCGGCAGGCGCACGCGCTCCAGCACGCCCACCAGGCCCTGGATCAGGAAGGCGATCACCATCGCCGCCAGCACCGGCGCGAGCATGCCGCCAAAGGCCAGGATGACGCTGAAACCCAGTACCAGAATGACCGCCAGCACTATCGCCTCCTCGTCGGAGAAATAGCGCTGCATCCAGTCCTGCAAAACCTTGAGCATGAACAGACCTGCGAAACGAAAGGGGTAACGTCCCGGTTATCCGGAATCGAGGGCTACTTCTTGCGCAGCCAGTAGCGATAGACGCCTGCTTCGACCTCCTCATGCAGCAGCGAGTGCCCGGCGAGGTCGGCGAATGCGCGGAAATCGCGCTGGGACCCGGCATCGGTGGCGGTCACCTTGAGCACCGCTCCGCTAGGCAGGCGGTTCAGCTCGAGCTTGGCCTTGAGCAGGGGCAGCGGACAATTGAGACCGCTGGCATCCAGCTCCGCGTCACAAGCGGGAATGGGCGGTGTGGAATCGGACATCGAAACAAACTCCGGCAATGGCGTTCAAGAATACCGAAAGCCTTGGAAAAGTAACCAGGGCCCACGACATCCGGCGTCCCGTACGAAGCCGTCAGCGCCGCGGCCTGGCGCGCAGGTCGCGCGAAAACAGCCGACTTCGATTTGCGCAGCAGTCGCACCGCACAACCTAGGCATTGGCAATAGCGTACGGCTAAAGTAGAGCCTTTCTCGGAACGAGCCTCTTGTACATGAAAGTACTGCGCCCTGCCCTGCTCACCATCGCCTGCGCCCTCGCAGCGCCCGCGATGTCGGACGATCTGCCATCCCTGGGCGACGCCAGCTCGTCCATCGTATCCCCGGAGCAGGAGTTCCAGCTCGGCCGCGCCTGGCTGAGCATGCTGCGCAGCCAGGTCGATACGCTCAACGACCCGCAACTCAAGGACTACGTCGAGTCCACCGTCTACCGCCTGGCCGAATCCAGCGAACTGCAGGATCACCGCCTGGCGTTCATCCTGATCCGCGACAAGCAGATCAACGCCTTCGCCGCTCCCGGCGGGGTCGTGGGCGTCAACGGTGGCTTGTTCCTCTATGCCCAGAGCGAAGGCGAATACATCGCCGTACTGGCCCACGAACTGGGTCACCTGAGCCAACGCCACTTCGCCCGCGGCATCGAAGCCCAGCAGCGCATGCAGGTGCCCGTGATGGCGGCCATGCTGGCCGGCATCGTCGCCGCCGCGGCCGGCGCCGGTGATGCCGGCATCGCCGCGATCGCCTCGACCCAGGCGGCAGCGATCCAGAACCAGCTGCGCTTCTCCCGGCAGAACGAACAGGAAGCCGACCGGGTCGGCGTCACCACCATGGTGCGCGCCGGCTACGACCCGCGCTCCATGCCCAACATGTTCGAACGTCTCGCCCGCCAGTATCGCTACGAGGGCAAGCCACCAGAATTCCTGCTGACCCACCCGGTTACCGACTCGCGCATCGCCGACACCCGCAACCGCGCCGAGCAGTACCCCAAGGGCGGCAAGGAAGACACCTTGCGCTACGAGCTGATGCGCGCCCGCGTCCAGCAGATGTTCGAAGACACCCCGGGCATGGCCAGCAAGCAGTTCCGCGCACAGCTCGACGAAGACCCGAAGAACGACGCCGCACGCTATGGCCTGGCCCTCTCGCAGACCCGGATCGGCCAGCTCAACGATGCACGCAGCGGCCTCCAGCAATTGCTGGCCAAGGCACCCAATGACATCAGCTACAACCTGGCGATGGTCGATGTGGACATCACCGCCAACAAGCTGCCCGACGCCCAGGCGCGGGTACAGCGGCTACTCGGCCAGTACCCGGACAGCTATCCGCTGATCCAGGCCCAGGCCGACCTGATGATGAAGACCAACCGCGCCGCCGACGCCGAGAAGACGCTGTTCAAACTGTCGCAGAAGCGCCCGCTCGACCCCGATGTCTGGAGCCGCCTGGCCGACGCCTGCACCCTCAGCGGCAATGCCATCGGCGTGTACCAGGCGCGCGCGGAGTTCTACGCGCTGACCGGCGACTACAAGCACGCCATCGAGCAACTGGACTTCGCCAAGCGTCGCGCAGGCGGCAACTTCACCCTGGCTGCGCGCCTGGATGCACGTCAGCAGGAGTTCCGCGAACAGGAGCAGCTGCTGAAGCAGATGATGGGCCGCTAACCCTGACACCCAGACACAAAAAAGCCCGGCACTCGCCGGGCTTTTTCTTTGCCGTACCTGATCAGGCGTTGCCCGCCACTTTCAGCCTGGCGGCCTGGGTGAAGTCGAGCATGCGCTTGAGCGGCTTGATGGCCTTGGGAATCAGGGCCGGGTCGACGAAGATCTCCCCACTCCCTTCCTTCAGGCACGCCAGAGTGCGCTCCAGGGTGTTCATGGCCATCCACGGGCAGTGCGCGCAGCTGCGGCAAGCAGCGCCGTTGCCGGCGGTGGGGGCCTCGATGAACTCCTTGTCCGGGCACAGCTGCTGCATCTTGTAGAAGATGCCGCGATCGGTTGCGACGATGAAGCGCTTGTTCGGCATCGTCTGCGCCGCCTTGATCAGCTGGCTGGTGGAGCCCACCGCATCGGCCAGCTCGACCACCGCCTCGGGCGACTCCGGGTGCACCAGGATCGCGGCATCCGGATAGATCGCCTTGAGATCTTCCAGCTGCTTGGCCTTGAACTCTTCATGGACGATGCAGGCACCGTCCCAGAGCAGCATGTCCGCACCGGTCTCGCGCTGGATATAGCGACCCAGGTGCTGGTCCGGCGCCCAGAGGATCGGCTCGCCGTTGTCCATCAGGTGCTCGACGATTTCCACGGCGCAACTGGAGGTCACCACCCAGTCCGCGCGCGCCTTCACCGCCGCCGAAGTGTTCGCATAGACCACCACGGTACGCTCCGGATGCTGATCGCAGAACGCCGAGAATTCGTCCACCGGGCAGCCCAGATCCAGCGAGCAGGTCGCCTCCAGGGTCGGCATCAGCACGCGCTTTTCCGGATTGAGGATCTTGGCGGTCTCACCCATGAAGCGAACCCCGGCCACCACCACGGTCTGCGCCGGATGCTGGTTGCCGAAGCGGGCCATTTCCAGCGAGTCGGACACGCAGCCACCGGTTTCCTCGGCCAGCGCCTGGATCACCGGGTCGCAGTAGTAATGCGCAACCAACACGGCGTTCTGTGCCTTCAGCTCGGCCGCAATGGCCGCACGGTAATCGGCCTCTTCCTGCGCGCTCAGCACCCGAGGCTGCTTGGCAGCGAGGTGAGCCTGAACCAGCAGGCGTTCAGAAATCTGGGACATCGTGTGGAAACCTCTACAGGCTCGGATCTGATTATGCCGACGATTTTATCACCACCGCCCTACGGGCGACGCGCCATCGGCGGCCGCACGGCGGACTTTTTCCGGCGCATAGCAAAAGCCCCGTGACCTTTCGATCACGGGGCTTTTGCAGGATTTGATGGTGGGTCGTGTAGGATTCGAACCTACGACCAATTGGTTAAAAGCCAACTGCTCTACCGACTGAGCTAACGACCCGACGTGGTGCGTATAATACTGATTTCTAACGTAAAAACAACACCCCACGAAAACTTTTTTCAGAAATATCGCGTTGGGTCTTCAATCCCGGCCGCGCGGAAGCCGTCAGCCCGCAGCCGACAGCTGTCGCACTTGCCACATGCGCGCCCGTCATCGTCTGCCTGATAGCAGGAAACCGTAAGGCTGTAGTCCACGCCCTGGGCGATGCCCGCCTGCACGATCTGCGCCTTGGAGAGGAACTGCAGCGGCGCCTGGATGCGGAACCCCTCCCCCTCTACGCCGGCCTTGGTGGCCAGGTTGGCCATGCGCTCGAAAGCCTCGACGAACTCCGGACGGCAATCCGGGTAGCCGGAATAGTCCACCGCGTTAACGCCGATGAAGATATCCCGCGCGCCCAACACCTCTGCCCACCCCAAGGCCAGCGACAGGAACACGGTATTGCGCGCCGGCACGTAGGTCACCGGAATGCCTTCGCCCGGCGCCTCCGGCACATCGATGCTGCTGTCGGTCAGGGCCGAGCCACCGATGCCGTTCAGGTTCAGACCAATCACCTTGTGCTCGATGACACCCAGCTGACGCGCCACGCGCTCAGCGGCCTGCAATTCGGCGCGGTGGCGCTGGCCGTAATCGAAGCTCATGGTGTAGCAGTCGTAGCCATCGGCCTTGGCCAGGGCGACCACGGTCGCGGAGTCCAGCCCCCCGGAGAGCAGGATCACGGCTTTCTTGTCGTTCGCGGTTTTCTGATTGGACATAAAACAGGTCTCCTCCGCGCTCAGTGGCCCGGCTCGTCGTTCCAGAGAATCTTGTGCAGTTGCAGCTGCAGGCGTACCGGCAGGTTGTCGCTGACGATCCAGTCAGCCAGCGCACGGGCATCCACCTGCCGGTGGCTGGGCGAGAACAGCACCTCGCCGGCACGCTGCTCCAGGCGGTACTCGATCAGCTTGGAGACCGCCCAGTCGTAGTCCTGGCGCGAGCAGATGACGAACTTCACCTGGTCGTTGGGCGTGAGCTCCCCGATATTCTCGTAGCGGTTGCGCAAGACCTCGCCGGAGCCCGGAGTCTTCAGGTCCAGCACACGGCTGACGCGGCGGTCGGTGGGGGAGATATCCAGAGCGCCGCCGGTTTCCAGCGACACGTCGTAGCCGGCGTCGCAGAGGCGTTGCAGCAGCGGGATGCAGTTAGGCTGGGCCAACGGCTCGCCACCGGTGACGCAGACGTAGCGCGGCTTGTAAGCGGCGACGCGCTCGAGGATGGCGTCGAGGGACTGGATCTCACCGCCACTGAAGGCATAGGCGGTATCGCAGTACTGGCAGCGCAGGGGACAGCCGGTCAGGCGCACGAACACTGTCGGCAAGCCGGCGGTGCGCGTTTCCCCCTGCAACGAGTAGAAAATCTCGGTGATTCGCAGAGTCTGTTGCATATCAGCCACGGGCGTGACGGCGATACAGGCCATCCGCCTCCGTTGCGTTGGAGTCGTGGGCGCGCCCACGGGGCGCCCGGCAAGCCCGGAATGCAGCAGACATCAGCCGAGCTGAAACCACTGTGGCTTTCCGGGGGCGGGAATTCTAACGAAAAAACCCGCGACTAGCGCGGGTTTTAGAAAGCGTCGTTGAGGAGCCTTACTTGAGGTTCTTCAGATCGCGCTGGGACAGCTGTGCGGCGGAGCTGCCCGGGTATTGGGCGATCACCTGCTGCAGGATGCCACGTGCCTTGTCGGTGTTGCCCAGACGACGCTCGACGTCGGCCAGCTTGTACAGCGAGTCCGGCACCTTGGCGCTGCTCGGATAGGCTTGGCTGACGCGGGCGAAGGCCTGGCCAGCGCCCTGCAGGTCGCCCTTGGCGAGGTTCACCTCGCCCAACCAGTATTGCGCGTTACCGGCGTACTGGCTGTTGGGGTACTTGCGCAGGAAAGCGCCGAAGGCCTGGCTGGCCTTGTCGAAGTCCTTGGCCTTGATCAGGTCGAAGGCGGCGTCGTAGTAGAGTTTTTCCTTTGCCGGGTCACCCGGCTCGTTGCTGGCGGCAGCGGGCTGCTGTTGTGCAGCGGCGGCTGCGCCGGCACCCGCGACAGCTCCGGCAGCGGCGCCGGCAGCGGGAGAATTCTGTTGAGCAGCACCGGCCGCGCCGGCACCCGCACCGCTGGAAATGCGGCTGTCGAGGTCCTGGTAGCGCTCCAGGTTTTCCTGCTTCATCTGTTGGATCTGGTTTTGCTGCTCTTCGAGCATGCCGCGCAGACGGGACATTTCGTCCTGCATCTGCTGCAGCTGCATGAACAGCTGTGCCTGTCCGGAGACGGGCTGACTAGTCATCCCGCCTCCGGCATAGGCGCCCTCAGCGCCTGCGGTGCCATAACCCGAGGGCGGCTGACTGGCGTAACCGCCATCATTGCCGTCCTGTACCGGAACCGCGGCCGCCGCCATCAGGGGCAGGCCGCATGCGATCAAGGTCAGAAAACGCAGGCGCATCGGCATCACGTATTACTTCTTCAGCTCAACGCGACGGTTCTGGGCCCAGGACTGCTCGTCGTGGCCAGTGGCAACCGGACGCTCTTTACCGTAGGAAACCAGTTCCAGCTGAGCCGGGGAAACGCCCTGCAGTACCAGGTAGCGCTGAACGGCCTTGGCACGACGCTCGCCCAGAGCCATGTTGTACTCGCGGGTGCCGCGCTCGTCAGTGTGACCTTCCAGGACAACGCGCTGGCCGGAACCTTTCAGGTCCTTGGCGTGTACGTCCAGAGCGCGCATGGCTTCCGGCTTCAGGTCGGAGCTGTCGTACTCGAAGTAGAAGGTGGTGATAGCGCGCAGAGCGGCTTCGTCGCTCAGGGAGCCGTCAACGGCACCGCTGTTGGCGCCGTAGCCAGCGTTCGGGTCAACGCCGCCATTGGCGCCTTCACCAGTAGCATCGCCTTTCTTGGACGAGCAACCTACGGCTACGGCCATGGCGAGGGCGATAACGGCAAATTTGCCGAATTTCAGCATTTCCATCATGTAACTCCTAATGAACCCCAGTGTATAAGTTTGAAACAGTTGGCAACCGTCAGTTCAGGTAAGGGGACCAGGAAGGCTCGCGAACATCGCCCTGAGCGGTGGGAATTGGCAACCGAACGCGTCCATTGATGCTGACGAGCATCAGCACGCCCCGGTCCTGCTGGCGGGTGGCGTATATTAGCATCGTGCCATTGGGCGCAACAGTGGGCGAGTCGTCCAGCGTGGTGTTGGAAAGCACGCGCAGATTGCCGCGCTGAAGGTCTTGGGCCGCGATCTGGAAGTTGGTGAAACCATCCTGGCGGTGAACCATTACCAGCGTCTTCTCATCCGCGGAAAGTTTCGGGTTGGCGTTGTAGTTGCCAATGAAAGTCACGCGATCGGTAGCGCCCGAGTTGACGTTCATCTTGTAGATCTGCGGCTTGCCGCCACGGTCGGAGGTGAAGTACAGGGTCGAACCGTCCGCGCCCCAGAAGGGTTCGGTGTCGATCGCCTGGTTGTTGGTCAGGCGACGCAGCTGGCGGCTGCCCAGGTCCATCACGTAGATCTCCGGGTTGCCATCGCGCGACAGCACGAAGGCCAGGCGGTTGCCATCCGGCGAGAAGGCCGGGGCGCCGTTGAGGCCCTCGAAGTTGGATATCTGCTCGCGACGGCCAGTGTCGACGTACTGCATGAAGATGCGCGGACGCTTCTGCTCGAAGGAGACATAGGCAATGCGGCGGCCATCGGGCGAGAAGCGCGGCGAGAGGATCGGCTCGCGGGACTGCAGCAGAGTCACCGGGCGCGCACCGTCATAGTCGGAGCGCTGCAGGGTGTAGCGGGTGTTGTCCACGGAGAAGCGCTCGGCAGTCACGTAGAGCAGCTTGGTGGAAAACGCGCCCTTGATGCCGGTGAGCTTCTCGAAGGACTGGTCGGCGATGTAGTGCGACATGTCGCGCAACTGGTCGGTGGTGCCGCCCACGCTGCCGGTCAGGACCTGCTGCTGGGTCGCCACGTTGAACAGGCCGTACTGGATCTGCAGGCGGCCACCCGCCGGCACGATGTTGCCGATCAGCACGTACTGGGCACCCAGTGCCTGCCAGTCGCGGTAGATCACTTCGCTGGGCTGGGCCGGCTGGCTGATCATGTTCTGCCGCGGAATCGGCTCGAAGTATCCGGAATTGCGCAGGTCGTTGCCGATGATGTTGGACATGTCCTCGGGCAGGACGTTGCCGCCCTGCCAGCCGAACGGAACCACGGCAATCGGGACGGCCGAATCGCGACCGCTGGAAATCACCAGCGGGTCGGCGGCCTGCGCGACGCCGGCCACCAGGGCCAGGGCGAACAGCGCGAAGCGAATCAGGGTACTCACAGACTTAAATCCTCCGGTTTGAAGACGATGCGGCGCTGACGGTAGAGCTGATCAAAGGTCGCACGATCCAGTTGTTGCATCTCGGGAATCCGGCCGACGTTCCGCACCGCCGCCACCGCGGAAGCATCGAACGGCTTGTCGCCACTCGAGCGGGTCACGCTGGCGTTGGTGATGGTGCCATCCGGCAGCATCTGGATCAGCACCTCTACGCTCATTCCGTTACGTGCCGATGGCGGGCGGTTCCACTGCTCGCTCACCAGTTTCACGATCAAGTCGTCAAGGCTACCAGCGACCTCGTTACCTTGCTCGTCAGCCAAAGCCTGTTGTCGCTGCGTATCGTCCGACAGCAGCTCGGCCAGAGCCTGAGCCTTCTTGTCTTCCTGCGCCTTGCGAGCGGCAGCCGCAGCTGCCTTCTTCTTGGCAGCCTCGACCGCGGCGGCCTTCTTCTTGGCCTCGTCAGCAGCGGCTTTCTTCTTCGCGTCCTCGGCAGCCTTCTTCTTGGCCTCTTCCGCCGCCTTTTTCTTGGCGTCCTCAGCGGCTTGCTTCTTGGCTTCTTCCTCGGCCTTCTTCTTGGCAATGTCGGCCTGCTGCTTCTCGGCAGCAGCCTTGGCCTCAGCTTCTTTCTTGGCCGCGGCAGCATCGGCGGCCTTCTTGGCCTCATCCGCCTTCTTGGCTTCAGCCTCTTTCTTGGCTTCAGCCGCCTTTTGAGCAGCGTCGGCCTTCTTTTGTTCCTCGGCCTTGGCCGCTGCGATAGCCTGCTGTTCGGCCTTCTTCTGCTCGAGCTGCTCCTGCTCGTACTGCCGAGACGAGGTCTTCTTGGCTTCGCCGGCAATCTTCTGGTTGGTCTGCTGGGTCGCCTGGCTCTTGGACTTCAGCTGGTACAGGGTGGCCTGAACGATCGGCCGCGAAGGCGGCAGTTCAGGCGTCATGGCCCAGCTGACGAAGAGCATGGCGAAGATCAGGACGTGCAGCGCTACGGCCAGAACGATCGGCCAGAAGTAGCTTTCCGAAGGAGAGCGCTCGAGCTGGTGCATCAAGTCCCCGGCGCCTCGGTAATCAGACCGACGTTGCCGACCCCGGCTTTCTGCAGGCCACCCATGACGGCCATGACCGAACCATAGTCGACGGCCTTGTCACCCCGGACGAAGACCTGGACTTTCTTACCCTGGCGGCTGTTCTCGGCCATGATGCCGGAGGCGGCACTGACCAGTTGGTCGAGGGAAACCGCAGTCTGGCTGCCCTTGCCCTGATCCGGGTCCACTTCCGAGCCCATGTTCCAGTAGTAGGTCTTGTCGGCCTTGATGGAGATGGTGAGCACGCGGGAATCGTTATCCTGCGGCAGCGCTTCGCTGGAAACCTTGGGCAGGTCGACCTTGACCCCCTGGTTGAGCATCGGCGCGGTCACCATGAAAATGACCAGCAGTACCAACATCACGTCGATGTAAGGCACCACGTTCATTTCGGCGACCGGCTTGCGCTTGTGACGAACTCTTGCCATGACGGCTTACCTCTTGGTCGTCTTCAATCGTCGCTGGTGTGCACTTTGCGGTGCAGGATGGCCTGGAACTCGTCGGCGAAGGTGTAGTAACGGCCGATCAGGGTTTCCGAGCGAGCGGAGAAACGGTTGTAGGCGATGACCGCGGGGATGGCCGCGAACAGGCCGATGGCGGTGGCAATCAGCGCTTCGGCAATGCCCGGCGCCACGGTGGCGAGGGTTGCCTGCTGCACCTGGGCCAGGCCGCGGAAGGAGTTCATGATGCCCCACACGGTGCCGAACAGACCGATGTACGGGCTGGTGGAACCGACGGTGGCGAGGAACGGCAGGCTGGTTTCCAGCTTCTCTTCCTCGCGGGAGATGGCGACGCGCATGGCGCGGGAAACGCCTTCCATCACCGCATCCGGATCGACGCCGGCCTGCTGGCGCAGACGGGAGAATTCCTTGAAGCCGGCACGGAAGATCTGCTCGACGCCCGAATCCGGGTCAGGGTTGCTGCCGGCCTGGCGGTAGAGCTTGGACAGGTCGATACCCGACCAGAAGCGCTCTTCGAAGGTTTCCAGGGCCTTCTTGGCCGAGCGCATCATGTTGCTGCGCTGGAAAATCATGATCCACGAAGTGACCGAGGCGGCCACCAGGGTCAGCATGACCAGCTGTACCACGATGCTGGCGTTACTGATCAAGCTCCACATGGAAGTATGGTCGACGACGTTCGGTTCCACGTTAATCTCCTGCTGAAAGGGTGTCCGGACTGCCGGCAAATGCCGCGCGCAACACATCTGGGATAGCGCGGGGTTTCAGGTTGTCCGCCCGCACGCACGCCACCAGGAATCGCCCCTCGCAGAGCAAGGTCGAATCCGACGCCCGCCTCACCTGTTGACGAAACTTCAGGCTCGCGCGGTTCAACTCCTCCACTTCGGCGCTGACAAGCAGCTCGTCATCCAGGCGAGCCGGCGCGTGGTAGCGCGCCTCTGCCGAATGAACGACGAAAAGCAGGTTCTCTCCCGCCAGCTGCGACTGGGCAAAGCCCAGGTCACGCAGCCGCTCGGTACGAGCCCGCTCCATGAACTTGAGGTAGTTGACGTAGTAGACGATGCCGCCGGCATCGGTGTCTTCGTAATAGACCCGAAACCGCTGCTGGAACGGCTGACCCCCGTGTTGTGCGCGCATACTCTAGAACCAAGTAAAGGCTTTGCCAATCGGCAATCGCCCGCAAATGCAATTAATTACTATCTTCAGGGGCAAACATATCCGGTGTCGCCCCCTCCCCCATCCGCTTCGGCACGTTCAGGCCGAAATGCAGGTATGCATGCCGGGTTACTACACGGCCCCGTGGAGTGCGCATGATATAGCCTTGCTGGATCAGATAGGGCTCCAGCACGTCTTCAATCGTGTGTCTTTCTTCACTGATGGCCGCCGCCAGGTTGTCGATACCCACCGGCCCACCGTCGAACTTGTCGATCATGGTCAGCAGCAGGCGGCGATCCTGATGATCGAAACCACGCTCGTCAACGTCCAGCAGGTTCAGCGCCTTATCAGCGATGTCGCTGCTGATATGTCCGGTGCCACGCACCTCGGCGAAGTCCCGAACACGGCGCAGCAGGCGGTTGGCGATCCGCGGCGTGCCGCGGGCGCGACGGGCGATCTCGTAGGCTCCCGCCGGCTCGATCTCAAGGCCGAGTATCCCCGCCGAGCGAGCGACGATGCTGGACAGGTCATCTACACCGTAGAACTCGAGACGCTGGACGATACCGAACCGGTCACGCAGCGGGTTGGTCAGCATGCCGGCGCGCGTCGTTGCCCCTACAAGGGTGAAGGGCGGCAGGTCGAGCTTGATGGAGCGCGCTGCCGGGCCTTCGCCGATCATGATGTCCAGCTGGAAATCTTCCATCGCCGGGTACAGCACTTCTTCGACGATGGGCGAGAGGCGATGGATCTCATCGACGAATAGCACGTCGTTCGGTTCGAGGTTGGTCAGAATCGCCGCCAGGTCGCCGGGGCGCTCCAGCACCGGGCCGGACGTGCTCTTGATCGAAACCCCCATCTCCTGGGCGATGATGTTCGCCAGAGTGGTCTTGCCCAGGCCAGGCGGGCCGAAGATCAGCGTGTGATCGAGAGCTTCCTGACGCCCACGGGCCGCCTGGATGAACAGCTCCATCTGCTCGCGCACCACCGGCTGGCCGACATAGTCCGCCAGCTTGAGCGGGCGGATAGCGCGGTCGAACTGCTCTTCGCGGTCGCGACTGGAAGCTGAGGAAATCAGGCGATCGGCTTCGATCATCAGTGTCTACCTAGACCATGCCCTTGAGGGAACGGCGGATGAGTTCTTCGCTGGACAAGCCTTCTTCCTGCACGGCGGCTACAGCGCGGCTCGCCTCCTGGGGTTTGAAGCCCAGGGCGATCAGGGCACTGACTGCATCGGATTCGGCGCTTGAGACTGCGGCGACCAGTTTGGGTTCCACCACCAGCGGCGCGATCGACGGAATATTTTCCCACGCCTTGAAACGATCCTTGAGCTCAACCAGCAGGCGCTCAGCGGTCTTCTTGCCCACCCCCGGGATCTTCACCAGGGTGGAAGTATCCTGCGCCTGGACGCAGCGTACCAGTTCGTCGACTTCCAGACCCGACATCAGTGCAAGAGCAAGTTTCGGCCCCACCCCGTTAAGGCGGATCAGCTCGCGGAACAGCTCGCGCTCGCGCTTCTCGGCGAAGCCATAGAGCAGGTGAGCGTCTTCACGCACCACCAGGTGCGTATGCAGCGTCACCGCCTCGCCGATGCCGGGCAGGCGATAGAGCGTGGTCATCGGCACTTCGAGCTCGTAGCCCACCCCATTCACATCGACGATCAGGTGCGGCGGCTGTTTTTCCGCCAGGGTGCCACGCAGGCGTCCAATCACAGGTAAGCGTCCTTAATTGCTAGATTCGGGATCACAGGCGCAGGCGGCCGCCACGTCGGCGAGCGCCCAACAGGCCGTGCGGCACCAGGCTCTGCCGGGTGTGCGCATGGCACAGCGCGATGGCCAGGGCGTCGGAGGCATCGATCTGCGGCTTCTGCGTCAGCTTGAGCAGATGCATCACCATCATCTGCACCTGTTGCTTATCCGCACCGCCGGTGCCGGCGATGGCCTGCTTGACCTGGCTGGCTGTGTACTCGGCGATCTGCAGCCCCTCTTCCGCCGCCGCGACTATGGCCGCGCCACGCGCCTGACCGAGCTTCAGCGCCGAGTCGGCATTGCGCGCCATGAACACCTGCTCGATGCCCATCATGGTCGGCTTGTACGTCTGGATAACCTCGCGCACGCCGCGGAAGACGATCTGCAGGCGCTCGAAAAGCTCGCCATTGCCGGTGCGGATGCAACCCGAGGCCACGTATTCGCAGCCGCGGCCGGTGTCGCGCACCACGCCGAAGCCGGTAATCCGCGAACCTGGGTCGATACCGAGAATCAGGGTCATGTCCGTCCGATCAAACCTTGTCCGTCACGCGCACTTCAAATAACAAAAACCGGAAGCGGGAGGCGCCACTCATGACCACTCCCGCTTCCGGCTTCAGAGCATCGCCGGCGGAGGGATCAGCCCAGTTGGGCCATCACCTCGTCCGGGATGTCCGCGTTGGAGTAGACGTTCTGCACGTCGTCCAGGTCTTCCAGCATGTCGATCAGCTTGAGGACCTTCTGCGCGGTTTCCAGATCCAGGGTCGCGGTGGTCGAGGGGATCATGGTGATCTCCGCTTCCTCACCCTTGAAGCCGGCTTCGGTCAACGCTTCGTTGACCGAGATGAAGTCGGCGAAGCTGGTGAACACGTCGATGGAACCGTCGTCGTTGACCACCACATCGTCGGCGCCGGCTTCCAGCGCGGCATCCATCAGGGCTTCTTCATTCACGCCAGGTGCATAGCTGATCTGGCCCTTGCGCTCGAACATGTAGGCAACGGAACCGTCAGTGCCCAGGTTGCCCCCGCACTTGCTGAAGGCATGGCGCACTTCGGCCGCGGTGCGGTTGCGGTTGTCGGTCATGGCTTCAACGATGATCGCCACGCCGCTGGGCGCGTAACCTTCATAGGTCAGCTCGGCCATGTTGTCCGCTTCGCTGGAGCCCACGCCGCGCTGGATGGCGCGATCAATGGTGTCGCGGGTCATGTTGGCGGTCAGCGCCTTGTCCACGGCCAGGCGCAGACGTGGGTTGTCCGCCGGGACCCCGCCGCCCTGCTTGGCAGCGACGGTCAGCTCACGAATGAGCTTGGTGAAGATCTTGCCCTTCTTGGCGTCCTGACGTTCCTTGCGGTGTTTGATGTTGGCCCATTTAGAATGACCCGCCATAACTCACTCCGTATCACTTGTTTCGGCATGCGACACCCGGATGCGGGCGCCGCTGCAATTTGAATCGACTTACTCGGCGGCCTTCTGCTGCTCGCGCAGACGGATGTGCAGCTCGCGCAGCGCCTTGCCGTCCACGGTACCCGGCGCCTGGGTCATGACGTCGCCCGCGCTCTGGGTTTTCGGGAAGGCGATGACTTCGCGGATCGACGCCGCACCGGTCATCAGCATCACCAGGCGGTCCAGGCCGAAGGCCAAGCCGCCGTGGGGCGGTGCACCGTACTTGAGGGCGTCGAGGAGGAAGCCGAACTTCTCTTCCTGTTCCGCATCATCGATGCCCAGCACGCGGAACACCGCCTGCTGCATGGCCTTGTCGTGGATGCGGATGGAGCCGCCGCCCAGTTCGGTGCCGTTGAGCACCATGTCGTAGGCACGGGACAGCTTGTTGGCCGGATTGGCCTCGAGCTCTTCCGGAGTGCACTTGGGCGCGGTGAACGGGTGGTGCAGGGACGTCAGGCTGCCATCGTCGTTCTCTTCGAACATCGGGAAGTCCACGACCCACATCGGCGCCCACTCCTTGGTGAGCAGCTTGAGGTCATGGCCGACCTTGATGCGCAGCGCGCCCAGGGCGTCGCAGACGATCTTGGCCTTGTCGGCGCCGAAGAACACGATGTCGCCGTCAACCGCGCCGACGCGATCGAGGATCACGTTCAGGTTGGCTTCCGGGATGAACTTGACGATCGGAGACTGCAGGCCTTCCACGCCCTTGGCGCGCTCGTTGACCTTGATGTAGGCCAGGCCCTTGGCACCGTAGATGCCGACGAACTTGGTGTAGTCGTCGATCTGGCTGCGCGGCATGGAGGCAGCGCCCGGTACGCGCAGGGCGGCAACGCGGCCCTTCGGATCGTTCGCCGGACCGGAGAAGACCTTGAACTCCACTTCCTTCAGCTGATCGGCAACGTCGACCAGTTCCAGCGGGATGCGCAGGTCCGGCTTGTCCGAACCGTAACGGCGCATGGCTTCTTCGAAGGGCATGTGCGGGAATTCGTCAAACTCGACGTTCAGCACTTCCTTGAACAGCTGGCGAACCATCTTCTCGGTGATCTCGATGATGTCGCTTTCTTCCAGGAAGCTGGTCTCGATGTCGATCTGGGTGAATTCCGGCTGGCGGTCGGCACGCAGGTCTTCGTCGCGGAAGCATTTGGCGATCTGGTAGTAACGGTCGAAGCCGGCCACCATCAGCAGCTGCTTGAACAGCTGGGGCGACTGCGGCAGGGCGAAGAAGTGGCCCGGGTAGGTGCGGCTCGGCACCAGATAGTCACGCGCGCCTTCCGGGGTCGGACGACCGAGGATCGGGGTTTCCACGTCGAGGAAGCCGTTCTCGTCCAGGTAGCGGCGGATGCTGCTGGTGATGCGCGCGCGCAGCTTCAGCTTGGCGGCCATCTCCGGGCGACGCAGGTCGATGAAGCGGTAGCGCAGGCGGGTTTCCTCGCCCACGTCGGAGTATTCGTCCAGCGGGAACGGCGGAGTCTCGGCCTGGTTCAGCACTTCCAGTTCATGACCCAGCACTTCGATTGCGCCGGAAGCCATGTTGGCGTTGCGCGCGCCTTCGGGGCGCAGGCGCACCTTGCCGGTGATCTTCACCACGTACTCGCTGCGCACGCGGTCGGCCTTGGCGAAGGTCTCGACGCGATCCGGGTCGAACACCACCTGGGCCAGACCTTCACGATCACGCACGTCGAGGAAGATCACCCCGCCGTGGTCGCGGCGGCGATGTACCCAACCGCAAAGAGTGACTACCTGACCGTCCAGGCTCTCGTTCAATTGGCCGCAATAGTGGCTGCGCATCATGGTGTGTTTCGCTTCTCGAAAGTCTTGAATTCTAGGGAACCGCTCATTCGCTGGCGGAGCAGCCGCCACCACCGCAACCGGTGGCCGGACAGGCCGCAGGAGTATCGCCGGAGGCCAGGTTTTTCTTCGCACCGGTCTTGAAGTCGGTCTCGTACCAACCGCCGCCGCCCAGGCGGAAGCCTGGCGCCGACAACATCTTCTTCAATTCGGGAGCCTTGCAGGCCGGACAATCGACCAACGGCGCATCGCTGAACTTCTGAATGGCTTCCAGCTGATGTGCACAGGATTGGCACTGGTATTCGTAAATCGGCATCGGACACCTTGGCTGAGACAGCGCCACGGGCCCGCATCCCGCGGCAAAGGCGGGATTATAGCCTGAAAAAACCAAGGCTTGCAGCCGCCTCCCCTGCTCGCTGACGCACGCTTTGCCAGCCAGAAAACAATAGAAGGACTCTATCGATTGCCTTGACACAAGCCAAGAGCCCCACAAACCCGCCGATGTTAGCCTGACCTCCAAGTACCGAATCGACAAACACGCAGCCCCACGGAGGTCGCCATGGAAATCAACATCGGAATCGCCGAACAGGACCGCGCCGCCATTGCCGACGGCCTTTCCCGACTACTGGCCGACACCTACACCCTGTATCTGAAGACCCACAACTTCCACTGGAACGTCACCGGACCGATGTTCAACACCCTGCACCTGATGTTCGAAGGGCAATACACCGAACTGGCACTGGCCGTGGACAGCATCGCCGAGCGCATTCGCGCACTGGGCTTCCCCGCACCCGGGACTTACGCCGCCTACGCACGCCTGTCCTCGATCCAGGAAGAGGAAGGCGTACCGGAGGCCAGGGAAATGATCCGCCTGCTGGTACAGGGACAGGAAGCGGTGGTCCGCACCGCCCGGAATCTTTTCCCCTTGCTGGACAAGGTTAACGACGAGCCCACCGCCGACCTGCTCACCCAGCGCATGCAGGTGCATGAAAAGACCGCCTGGATGCTCCGCAGCCTCCTCGCCGACTGAACCTTCCTTAATAGATAGAAGAAAGCCCGCCCACAGGCGGGCTTTTCCTCCCCCTACGAATGGCCTAAGCGGTTGATTTGTGAAGGCAAGTGGTTTGCTGTTAAATAACCGCCGTGCGTTTCGCGCATAGGCCGTCCGGCACGCTTTCATTTCCCTATTCGGCGTCGCATCACGGGACGGCTGCTTCTTCGTTACCCGCTCAAGGTGAATCTGTAGCCATGTTGAAAGTCGTCCATCTCCTGACGGGCGTCGCAGCACTCTTGCTGTCGTTCGTTCCCAGTTTGCGCAGCGATGCCCTGCCCTACCTGCAGCAAAGCGATGCCATCTATCTCGCCCTGCTCGGCCTGACCAGCCTGCTGCTCGCCCCTGGCAGCAGCCTCAAGCAACCCGCCGCCCTGCAAAGCCTGTCGACCGCACTGGTGGTTCTGGCCGTCGTGCTGCAAGTGCTTATCCTGCTTGCACCGCTACCCTTCATCGGCGAGCAGCCGGCCATTCTGCTGCCACTGCTGAGCCTGGCCGTCGCCGTCGTCCTGCAATGGGCCGCCAGCCTGAACAAGCCCACCGACCTTGCCGCCGCGCCGATCAGCGACGAAAACCGCGAAACCGGCACCGTGAAGTGGTTCAACACCTCCAAGGGCTTCGGCTTCATCTCCCGCGACACCGGGGAAGACATCTTCGTGCACTTCCGCGCCATCCGCGGCGAGGGTCACCGTATCCTGATCGAAGGCCAGCGAGTGGAGTTCTCCGTCGTCCAGCGCGACAAGGGATTGCAGGCCGAAGACGTGATAGCGGCCCTGCCCAACCGCCGCTGAACACCCAATAAAAAGCCCGCCGATTGGCGGGCTTTTTATTGGCTTCGTTTTCAAGAGATCAGTAGTGCGGTGGCGGCGCCTCGTCATCCGCGACACCAACCTGCCCCTGCAGATCCTCGAGACGCTTGATCAAGGCCTGCATCTGCAGACGCAGGCGCTCGATCACCCGTTCTTGCTCGTAGACCACATCACTCAAGGTCTGCAAAGCGTCATCCTGGAATGCCAGTCGACTCTCCAGGTCGGCAACCCGATCTTCCAGCTCCATCACTCACTCCTGTGCGAATCGGAACTCGTCACCCAACACCATGCGCAGCTTCTCGCGCAGGCGGGCGAGCTCCTCGGCACTGTATGGCACCGCCGGATGCCGCCCCCACACCGGACCTGGCCAGGCCACGTCGCTACGGCGACGGACGATCACGTGCACATGTAATTGGCTGACGACGTTGCCGAGATTGGCGACGTTCATCTTGTCGGCGCAGAAGGTGTCCTTGAGGGTCTCGGCCAGTTGCGTGGCTTCCCTCCAGAGCTGCTGCTGATCCTCGGGATCGAGCTGGAACAGCTCGCTGACGTCTTCGCGCCGGGGCACCAGGATGAACCACGGATACTGCGAGTCATTCATCAGCAGCAGACTGCTCAATGGAAAATCCCCCACCGGGACGGTGTCCTGCTTCAGGCGGGTATCCAGGACGAACATAACCACATCTCCTGTTCGACGAACGCATTGATAAGACTAGCCCCACCAGGGGCCGAAGGGCGCGAAGCATACTAGAGCGCCCCGCCAGCGAATACGCCAGCAACGCACCTCAGCAGGGCGCCCCGCAAGCCAACTGGCTCCAGAACTGCGCAGCGCGCAAACGCGACACATTCCGACAACAGGCCTCCGGAAGCGAACCCACGGCCAAGTGCACTGAAAAGCATCGAAAAATCGTTAAACCAACGAACGCGACACAATTCTGAAAACGACGCTGCCGCATGCTCTTTATTGCAAAACGGCCAAGGAAGCCGTGAAATGCGTCATCGCGCCGCAAGCCCGGCGACGCGCGGCAACAACCAGAGCATTTGTGCACGCTTGTTGCTAGCAGAGGGACAAGGGGCAAGGACATCGCCGCCGTGCTCTGCCTGAATGCAGCACGACGAAGGGAACCCGAAAGTGGTCAATGGAGAACGAACCACCTTGGCTGACGTAATCGACAATATGCTGCAAACCGGGGGAGCAATCTCTTTTTGCAACATCGAATCTACCTGAATGCGACATCTCTCATGCAGGTTTGCGACAGCCCCGTAAAGTTTTCGCGTGATTATTTAGGCAACTATCGCCAAGACAACACGCGTGCTATAAGTTAGCGCCGACAAAAAGAATGAGCCGTCACCGCGGCACTGTGATGGCAGATAATTTCAAAACCAAAGGAGCAATCACAATGAAAGTGATGAAGTGGAGCGCCATCGCCCTGGCGGTATCTGCAGGCACCACGCAACTGGCAATGGCCGAGCCCTTCGTAGGCAATCAGGCTGATGCAAAAGGCTTTGTCGAAGACAGCAGCCTGAACTTCCTGGTTCGCAACTACTACTTCAATCGTGACTACCGTAATGGTGGTAGCAACCCCACCGCTGCTGCCCACGGCCACAAGAACGGTTACCGCGAAGAGTGGACCCAGGGCTTCTGGGGCAACTACAGCTCCGGCTTCACTCAGGGCACCGTCGGCTTTGGCGTTGACGCCTTTGGCTATCTGGGTCTGAAGCTGGATTCCGGCCGCGGCCGTACCGGTTCCGAGAACCTCGCCATTAACGACGACGGCGAACCGTCCGACTCCTTCGGCAAAGCCGGTGGCGCGGTCAAAGTCCGCGTATCCAAGACCGAGCTGAAGGCCGGCGACATGCAGCCGACCGCTCCGGTATTCGCCGTAGGCGGCAGCCGCCTGCTGCCCCAGACCGCCAGCGGCGTGGCCATCATGAGCAGTGAGCTCGACGGCCTGGACGTGGAAGGCGGTCACTACTACTCCGGCACCAGCCAGAACGACACCAGCCATGACGGCGAAATCTGGGCGAACTACGCTGGCGTGACCGGCAAGACCGCAGATTTCATCGGCGGCAAGTACGCCATCACCGACAGCCTGAGCGCCTCCCTGTACGGCGCCAAGCTGGAAGACGTGTGGAACCAGTACTACGCCAACCTGAACTACACCCTGCCGATCGCCGACGACCAGTCCCTGGGCTTCGACGTCAACTACTACAACACCAAGGACGAAGGCAGCGCGAAAGCAGGCGAAATCGACAACAACGCCTACTCGCTGGCCGCTGCGTACACCATCAGCGCGCACACCTTCACCCTGGCCTTCCAGAAAGTTAACGGCAACACTCCGTTCGACTACATCGGCATCGGTGACAACAACAAGGGCGGCGACTCGATCTTCCTCGCCAACTCCGTTCAGTACTCCGACTTCAACGGCCCGGGCGAAAAATCCTGGCAGGCTCGCTACGACCTGAACATGAAAGAGTACGGCGTACCCGGCCTGACCTTCATGGGCCGCTACATCAACGGTAAGGACATCGACGGCACCAAAGCTGACTCGGATAGCCCGTACGTTGGTCTGTACGGCGCAGACGGCAAGCACCACGAAACCAACCTGGAAGCCAAGTACGTGATCCAGGAAGGCGCTGCGAAGGACCTGTCCTTCCGCATCCGTCAAGCCTGGCACCGTGCCAACGAAGATCAGGGCGAAGGCGATATCGACGAATTCCGTCTGATCGTCGACTACCCGCTGTCCGTTCTGTAATACGGAACAAACCGCAGGTAATGAAAAGCCCGGCTTCGGCCGGGCTTTTTCTTGCAACTTGCAAACAACTTCGAACGAACTTGTTACATCGGCAGTACGTAAGTGCCAGTTACATGAGCAACCAACTCATCCTGATTGCTCACGGAATAGACAGACACCTCACACACCACTTGACGGCGCCCGAGCTTTAATATCTTCGCCTCCGCCAGAAGATCTTCCGGCTTCGGTTTGCTGAGAAAGTTGATATTGAGGTTGGAAGTAACGGCCATCTCGACATTGTCCAGCTGAGCCAGAATCACCGCATACATTGCCGCATCCGCCAACGCCATGATGGTCGGCCCGGATACTGTTCCGCCAGGGCGAACCAGCTTGCCGTGGAATGGAATGCGCGCGAACGCACTACGCCTCTCCAGCGCATCGACACGAAAATCCATCTCATCCGCCATGGGCAATCCCGCCCGGATGAACGCCTGCACCTGCGCTGCACTCAGTCGACTCACCTTGCTACTCCCTCTCTGCCCGCCACGCCCTGTACGCAGCCAGACCTGCACCGTACAATGCCCAGCCTACATCCCTCTTCGCAACCGACATAACGGCCAAAGATGCGTACCAGTCAGTACCTGCTTTCCACCCTGAAAGAAACCCCTTCCGATGCGGTCGTCATCAGCCACCAGCTGCTGCTGCGCGCCGGCATGATCCGCAAGCTGGCATCCGGTCTGTACACCTGGCTGCCAATGGGTCTGCGGGTACTGCGCAAGGCCGAAGCAATCGTTCGCGAGGAAATGAACGCCGCCGGCGCCCTGGAAGTGCTGATGCCCGCCGTCCAACCGGCCGAGCTGTGGCAGGAATCGGGTCGCTGGCAGCAGTACGGCCCCGAGCTGCTGCGCCTGAAGGACCGCCATGACCGCGAGTTCTGCGTCGGCCCGACCCACGAGGAAGTCATCACCGATCTGGCGCGCAACGAACTGAACAGCTACAAACAGCTGCCGATCAACATGTACCAGATCCAGACCAAGTTCCGTGACGAAATCCGTCCGCGCTTCGGCCTGATGCGCGGCCGCGAGTTCATCATGAAGGACGCCTACTCCTTCCACACCAGCCAGGATTCGCTGCAGCAGACCTACGACGTCATGTACGGCGCCTACTGCAAGATTTTCACTCGCCTGGGCTTGGAGTTCCGTCCGGTGCAGGCGGACAACGGCTCCATCGGCGGCAGCGGCTCCCACGAATTCCACGTGCTGGCCAACTCCGGTGAAGACGACATCGTCTTCAGCGACAGCTCCGACTACGCGGCCAACATCGAGAAAGCCGAAGCGCTGCCGCGCGAAACCGCTCGCGGTGCCGCCACCGAGGAACTGCGCCTGGTCGACACCCCCGAGACCAAGACCATCGCCGACCTGGTGGAAAAGTTCGGCGCGCCGATCGAGAAAACCATCAAGACCCTGGTGGTGCACGCCGCCGAGGAAGGCAAGCTGATCGCCCTGGTCGTTCGTGGCGACCACGAACTCAACGAAATCAAGGCCGGCAACCACCCGCTGGTGGCCAGCCCCCTGCAGATGGCCAGCGAAGCGGACATCAAGGCCGCCATCGGCGCCGCGCCCGGCTCCCTCGGCCCGCTGAACCTGCCGCTGCCCTGCATCGTCGACCGCTCCGTGGCCCTGATGAGCGACTTCGTCGCCGGCGCCAACCTCGACGACAAGCACTACTTCGGCGTGAACTGGGAGCGCGACCTGCCGGTACCGGAAGTCGCCGACCTGCGTAATGTCGTAGCCGGCGACCCGAGCCCGGACGGCCAGGGCACCCTGGTGATCCGCCGCGGCATCGAAGTCGGCCACATCTTCCAACTCGGCACCAAGTACAGCGAAGCCATGAAGCTCTCCGTACTGGGTGAGAGCGGCAAGCCGGTCACCCTGATCATGGGCTGCTACGGTATCGGCGTATCCCGCGTGGTCGCCGCCGCCATCGAGCAGAACTACGACGACCGCGGCATCCTCTGGCCGGCCGCCCTGGCCCCGTTCCAGATCGCCATCGTGCCGATGAAGTACGAGAACGAAGCCGTACGCGCCGCCGCCGACAAGCTCTATGCGGATCTCACCGCCGCCGGCTTCGAGGTGCTGCTGGACGACCGCGACAAGAAGACCAGCCCCGGCGTGAAGTTCGCCGACATGGAGCTGATCGGCATCCCGCACCGCATCGTGGTCAGCGAGCGCGGCCTGGAAGAAGGCGCCCTGGAATACAAGGGCCGTCGTGACGCCGAGTCGCAGCCTGTCGCCCTGTCCGACCTGCAAGCCTTCATCACGGCCAAGATCCGCAACTGAGCAGAGCGATGTTCCCCCGAAGTACCTCCAGCCTCGCGGCTGCCGCCCTGGTGGGCGGCAGCCTCCTGCTGAGCGGCTGCGCCAACCAGCTGTCGCAACGCAGCGAGCATGAAGAACGCGTCGAGCGCAAACTGCTCGAGCACAGTCTGCAGATCGATGTGGGCACGCCGGCCACCCTGGAACTGCCGCAGCGTCGCATTCGCGTGCAGGAACAGAAGACCTTCGAAGTCACCGAGTTCGAGGTCACCCGCCGCTACGACCGCTATACGCCCTACCAGGGCTGGCGCAAGGTGTACGAAATGCCGTTGGGCGTCGTCGCTTTCGTTGGCGGCATCGGCGCCAACGTGGTCAACGTGTTCGCCCTCGGCAACCTGCCCGAAAGCGTCACCCGTGGCTGGATCCGTTATGGCATCGACGGCATGAATCCGTTCATGAACGTGCAGTCCAACGGCCGCGCCGAGCAGAACCTGGCAAGCATCGAAGAGCACCAGCGCGACAAGCGCACGGAGTATTCGAGCCTGCCCTGGTCGGAGCGTCCGGTGACCATCACTGCCGGCAAGAACTCCCAGGAGTTGTTGACCGACCGCCATGGCGTGCTGCGCCTGAACCTGCTGGAAGGCCCCTTCAGCGATGAAGAGGTCAGCCGCATCGGCCGCCTGCAGTTCAGCGTGCAGGACCCATCGGATGACACCCGCGGCGATGCCAGCCTGCTGGTCAGCCGCTCGCTTCGCGGCAAGCTGCAGGAAGCTCACCGGCTGATCTACGACGATCTGGAAGCGGATGATGTGCACCACTGGGTACACCGCGTGAAGCGACTTTCCGAACTCGGCCTGGAAGAAGAAGCCAGCGAGCTGGAACAGAGCCTGATCGAACTGACCCGCAACGATCCGGAGCTGCAGAAAGAGTTTCTCCACAGCCTGATGACCGACGCCGGTCGCCTGGCCGCCGATCCCGGCGCGGCCAGCAACTGATTCAGCGGCGCACGATGAAGCCGGTGATGCCCTGGGGTGTCATCGGTTCCAGCTCCACTGCCGTCACCTTCGCCTTGACCGGCCCGCGAGCCAGCCACTTCTCCAGTTCGCGTACGGCGCCCTCCTCGCCCTCGAGCAGCACCTCCACCCGTCCATCCTCCAGATTGCGCACCCAGCCGTCGATGTCCAGGCGTTCGGCCTGCTCCTGCGCGCTCTGCCGGTAGTACACGCCCTGCACCTTACCGCTCACGTAGCCGTGCAGACAGATTCTGGCCATCAGTGCTTCTCCTCCCGCAGCGTGGTCAGGCGCGCCTGCAGGCCGGCGGCGGTCTGCTCGCCGAGCAACTGCTCGCGCAACTTACCCTCAGGGTCGACGATATAGGTTACAGGCAGCGCTTCGCTGCGCGGCAGGCTGTAGTGCGGCGCGGGGTCGTCGGCCAGCACGGTGTACTGCACCTCCAGCGCCTGCGCAGCCTTCGCCAGGTCGGCATCGCGCAGCCCGTCGAAGTTCACGCCCAGCACTCGGAAGCCCTGGGTCCTGCCCTCTTCTGCGAGCCGATTCAGCTCGGGAATTTCCTTGCGGCACGGTGCGCACCATTCGGCCCAATAATTAATAACTAGCCACTGGCCATCCATGCTCGCAGCGGTTACTTTCTGCCCATGCTGATCGACGCCATAGTCCGCCGAACAACCGGCCAGGAGAAGGCCGGCGACCAATCCCATTACGATACGGAGCCGCACTCCCATGCCTTCAGTCCTCGTGTATGCGGGGTGTTCATGACGCTCGATGCCTCGCGTCTGGAGGTGCCGGATATCCTCGAGGAGAATTCCGATGCAGTGAGCAATCTGGCGGCTGGGCTTCAGGAATTCCGACGCCACTCCCTACAGGAAGGACTGCAGAAAACCCTCGGCACGCTGCTTCGCCTCAACCGATGTGCGCTGACCTTACTGGAAAGGCAACGCGCCCTGCAAAGCCTGACCGAAGAATATCGCCACTATTCGCAGCGGGTTCGCCACGAGAAGACACCGCCGGAGCTTTTCGTGCATTTCTGCACCGAGCTGGCGGCAGGCTTCAAGCGCCTGTTGCTGCAGATCCTGAATGGCCGCAAACCGTCTCGGCCACACATGGCCTGGTGCCTGTACATGGCCCAGCATTTCCTGGCCCAGGCGCTGCTGCGTCACTACCAGCAATACCAGCAGCCACCCGGAGTGCTCTGGCGCGACAGCCACCTGCTGTACTGGATCGCTGAACACCAGGAGTGCCTCGACGAGCCGGTGGCTGCCGCCTTCGATCCCATCCCCGCCGGAACCCTGCGCGGCCTCTACCAGCAGATTCTGCTGCTCGCCCTGAGCAACCCCTTCCACCTGACCGAAGGCGAAGCCCCGCAACTGTTCAGCGCCCTTGCACCCCTTGCCGCTCTTGGGCGACTGCAGCCCTGGGATGACGAGGAACAGGAGGGTTACCTGGTCGACCTGGGCGCCGACCTACCCTGCATCAGCCCCGAGCAGACCGTCGATACGCCGCCCCAACAACTGCGCCGCCTGGAGCTGGGCGCCCTGCTGATCGCCCTGCACGACCCCGCCCCCTTGCGCAGAGCCGACCAGGGCGCCCTGCTGGAGCGTGTCCGCCATCACTGGCTGGGACAGCATCCACGTCGCCACGAACGCATGGAGCAAACCGGCACCTGCCAGTTGATCGTGGGACTCGGCGCCATCCAGCAACACCTGCTCACCCCCAACACCCAGAGCGGCTGCGAAGCAGGGATTCTCGACGTCAGCGCCGGAGGCACGCGCATCCGCTGCGACGGCAACCGCGCCAGCCAGTTCCCCGTCGGCCAGTTGCTGCTGATCCTCAACAGCAATGGCACGCCGACCCTGGCCATCGTGCGCTGGCGGCACCTCAACAATGACGGCCTGCACCTGGGCCTGCGTTATCTGAAAGGGCTCCCCCGCCCCGTCTGGCTACGCCGCGCACCTGACGCCCAGCGTCACCCCGGCGTGCTGCAGAGTACCCCGGAACCCGGCAATGGCTGGTATCACGGCTTATGGCTGGCTCAGGGGCACTTCGTGGAAGGCGAAAACCTCTGGCTGCAATTGGCCAGTTTCGACAACCAGACCATCCTGCCGCTGCCGACCTCCAACCTGGGCACGCCCCTCGTCTCCCGCCATCCGCTGCGCCTGGCCTGAAAGCTGAATTGCGAGACAAGTCACAGCGAAGATCGGCAGTACGCCCGGTTTGTCGGATATCTCCTACCTATAATTCGGAACGATCGTCCGAGCCGACTAGAGCATTTCATCCAGCCGCCTCTCGACAGCCCCAGTATGCGGCAGGCGCCACGCACGCCTCCCACTCTCGACAGGATCGCCAGATGCAGCCCACAGACCAGCTCGTCAGCAAGGTTCCCAGCCAGATCGTCGGTAGCGCACGTATCGGCAACTCCGCCAGCGGCGGGCGCCTGGCCGACTACAACGTCGCCGCCTGGCTGCACCTGCCCGGCGTGACAGCGCTGCCCGTGACACTGGTGGTCACCTATCGGGATGGAGAACAGGTTCGGGAAGTAGCCGTCGATCACGGCATGGTGAATGCGCAGAGCCGCATCCTGCTGTCGGGCATCGCCCGCCTGCCGTTCCGCCAGCGAATCGAGGATATGCAGGTAAGGCTGCGGACGGCCATCGGCCTGTCGCGCCTGGTGGTCGAAGAGCTGTTCGTGCAGGCGGTCGAGCCGCTGAACAGCGCGGCCCGACCGATTGCCACTACCCTGTAATCAGCCCAACTGGCGCACTTGGGCAACAGGTTCGAGTTCAGCGTGCGACGCCAGATCCTTCACCTCGCCCTGTACTGCAGGCAACAGGGACTCCGGCCAACTGCTGAATTGCAGACCAGTAATTCTATTCAGCCTCTCCAGCGCGCTTTGCGGATCACGCTGATGCAGGTGTACTACGTTCTTCTGGTCGTTATTCATGGATTCACGGGCCTTGAAGGAACTTCTGCAGGACATCATTGTCCTGCCAGTCCTGTAGCCAGAAGCGTGCCAATCCACGAATAGCCAAGATTGGTGCGCCTCGCGCCCGCCACGAAAGTTTCGAAGCATCAGAATCGCCCGAAACTGACGTTTTACGTCACTCAGAATGTGACGGCTTCAACCATTCTGCGAGGCTGGCGCCAAAAAGCGCCTGTCGTTCCGCCTGGTAGCGCTCCAGGGTTTGCCGCAAGGCGGGGTACCAGGGCTCGTCCAGCTCCGCCGGCAAGGCATCGAGGCACGGCAGCGGCCAGGGGCTGCGGTTGAGCAGGTGATGCAGGCGGTAGCTGCCCAGGTCGCGGCACAGGACCCAGGACGCACTGGTCGCGCCTACGCGGCAAACCAGTTGCTCGCTCTCCAGAAAATCGAGGATTTCCTCCCACTCATCCTCCGGCAACAGCCATCCCGCGCGGTGCAGATGCTCCAGCCGGGTGGGCACGCCGTGCCGCTGACGATCGAAGAACACCCGCAGCACCCCGAGGATCACCAGCAGGCGCGGCAGCGCACGGCGGCGCCACAAGCGCGTCGAGGACAGGTTGCAGACCAGCTCCGCACCGAACAGCACGATCAGCCAGGACAGGTAGATCCACAGCAGGAACAGCGGCACGGTGGCAAAGGCGCCGTAGATCAGCTTGTAACCAGGGAAAAAGCTCACGTAGAGGCCGAACAGCGACTTCGCCGCCTCGAACAGGATCGCGGTGAACACGCCGCCAGCCAGGGCATGCAGGAACGGCACCCGCGCATTGGGCACCGCCGCGTAGATCAGAGTGAAAGCCGCCACGCTGAACAGCAGCGGCATGAATTTCAGCAAGGTCGCCGCGCCCGGCAGGGCATGGGGACCGGACAGCAGCGACAGCGAGGTGATGTAGGTCGACACCGCAAAGCCCGTCCCCAGCAGCAGCGGCCCCAGACTGAGGATCGCCCAGTACAGCAGGAAGCGCGCGACACCACGGCGCGGCTGGCGCACCCGCCAGATGGCGTTGAAGGCCTTCTCGATGGTCACCAGCATGGTGAACGCGGTGACCGCCAGGAACGCCACGCCCAGCCAGGTCAGATGGCGCGCCTGCACGGTAAAGTTACGCAGATAGGCCTCAACCGCTTCGCCGGTGGAAGGCACGAAGTTGCGGAACACGAACAGCTGGATGCGCTCCCCCATCCCCTCGAAGGCCGGCACGGCCGACAGCATGGCGAAGGTCACGGTCATCATCGGCACGACAGCGAACAGCGTGGTGTAGGTCAGGGCCGCCGCGCTGTTGGGCGCCTTGTCGGCGTGGAAGCGCTGGACCAGATAGCGGCCGAACTCGACCAGGCCCTGCAAGCGTTCGCGCATGAATTGTCCTTTGGCTGCACAGAAATATCCGCCCTCGTAGATCGCGCCGCACGACAGCGGTTCAGTCCGATCCGAGGAGGCGGTTAGAATAGCCGCCACTTCATCGGCCTTGCGAGTCCCGGCACATGAGCCAGATTTCACTGTTCCACAATCCCCGCTGCTCGAAATCCCGCGGCGCCCTCGAACTACTGGAAGAACGTGGCATCCAGGCGGAGATCATCCGTTACCTGGAAACCCCGCCCAGCGCGGCTGAACTCAAGGCGCTGCTCGGCAAGCTGGGCATCGGCGCGCGCCAACTGCTGCGCACCGGCGAGGACGAGTACAAGACCCTCGACCTGGCCAACCCGGCGCTCAGCGACGAACAACTGATCGAGGCGATGGCCAGCCATCCCAAGCTGATCGAGCGACCGATCCTGATCGTCGGCGATAAGGCGGTGATCGGCCGCCCGCCGGAGAAGGTGCTGGAGATCCTGCCTTGAGCACAGCCTACATCCTGGTCCTCTACTACAGCCGCCACGGCGCCACCGCCGAGATGGCGCGGCAGATCGCCCGTGGCGTGGAACAGGGCGGCCTGGAGGCGCGCGTGCGCACCGTGCCGGCGGTCTCCACCGAGTGCGAAGCCGTGGCCCCGGACATCCCCGCCGAAGGCGCGCTCTACGCCACCCTGGACGACCTGAAGGACTGCGCCGGCCTGGCCCTGGGCAGCCCGACGCGCTTCGGCAACATGGCCGCACCGCTCAAGTACTTCCTCGACGGCACCAGCAGCCTCTGGCTGACCGGCGGCCTGGTCGGCAAGCCGGCAGCGGTCTTCACTTCCACCGCCAGCCTGCATGGCGGCCAGGAAACGACGCAGCTGTCGATGCTGCTGCCGCTGCTGCACCACGGCATGATCGTCACCGGCATTCCCTACAGCGAGCCGGCGCTGCTGGAGACCCGCGGCGGCGGCACGCCCTACGGCGCCAGCCATTTCGCCGGCGCGGACGGCAAGCGCAGCCTCGATGACCACGAAATCACCCTGTGCCGCGCGCTGGGCAAGCGCCTGGCCGAAGTCGCCCGCAAACTGGAGAGCTGAATGGCCCGCAAGAACAAACCGCTGCCGCCCATGGAGTGGCTCAAACCCCGGCTGGCCGCCAGCCGCGCGGTCGCCCTCGGCAGCTTCATCGGGCTGATCCTGCTCATCGTCATCTGGGACCTGCTGTTCGCCGACGCCCACGGCGCCGCGCACTGGGTGCCCTGGGCGGTGCTGGCGTTCAAGCTGCTGCCGCTGCTGGTGGTGGCGCCGGGCATGCTGATCGGCAGCGCCCGCGGCCATGCCTGGGCGTGCTACGTGATCAACCTGTACTTCATCCTCGGCGTGCTCAACGCCTTCGATCCGAACCACGCCATCTTCGGCTGGGCCGAGATCATCCTCAGCGTGTCGCTGTTCTGTTCGGCGCTGCTCTACACGCGCTGGCGCTTCCAGTACGACCGCAAGCGGGCTGGCGAAGGCGAAGAGCCGAAGCAGGAGGCGACCAGCGCCTGAGGTGCCGCGTAGGAAACCTGGGCCTTACCAGCCCATGGTTTCCTTCAGGAAGGGAATGGTCAGCTTGCGCTGGGCCTGCAGCGAGGCCTTGTCCAGCTCGTCCAGCAGGTCGAAGAGGAACTGCATGCTGCGTGCACCGCGGGTGAGGATGAAGCGTCCCACTTCGTCGGTCAGGTGCAGGCCGCGGCGCGAGGCACGCAGTTGCAGCGCGCGAAGCTTTTCGTCGTCGGTCAGCGGATGCAGCTGGAAGATCAGCGAGAGGGTCAGGCGGGATTTCAGGTCCGGCAGCTTCACCGGCAGCTCCCGCGGCGACACCGAGGCCGAGAGCAGCAGCTTGCGGCCGGAATCGCGCAGGCGGTTGAACAGGTGGAACAACCCCTCTTCCCACTCGCGCTTGCCGGCCAGCGCATCGAGATCATCAAGGCACACCAGTTCGCGCTGTTCGAGGTTGTCGAAGATTTCCGGGCCGTAGGGCACCAGGTCGGCCATCGGCAGGTAGACGGACGGTTCACCCAGCTGTTCGGAGCGGATACAGGCAGCCTGCAGCAAGTGGCTACGGCCCACGCCTTCGGCACCCCAGAGGTAGATCAGGCTCTCCGTCCAGCCTGCCTCTGGTTCGCACAGGCGCTCGACATAGCCCAGCGCCGCCGCATTGGCGCCGGGGTAGTAGTTGGCGAACGTTGCGTCATCACGCAGGCGTACGCTTAAGGGGAGCTGCATAGGAGTCATGCGGGCCGGGCGTTTCTTCAATCGCTTGTGGTGGGCCGTGGTGACTGAAAGTTTATCCAAATCAGAAGGATAACGCAGCTACTCAGTGCGGGTCAGAGCGGCCGTCCCCTGGGAACGGGACCTTGTCCGCACCCAGGGCCGGGATTATCCGTGCAAGTTACCAGTGGAAGCGCAGGACGCTCGCACGCGGCACGGCGGGGTTCGGCACCGGCTGGCCGCTGGCGTCCACCGCCGGCTGGGCCGGTTCGGCGGAAGCCTCCTGCAGACGCGCCAGGGCCAGTTGCGCGCGCAGTTGCTCGGGGCTGGCGGTCACGTTGTAGACCAGCTTGCCGCCCTGGACCAGCACCAGCTTGGCGCCCATGGGTTCGAGCAGACGCGACACCTCGGCATAGCGGGCCAGGTCGGCTCCCTCGATCTCCAGCACCTGCGCGGTGGCGGCACCGGCGGAACCGACGAAGCGCTGCGACAGGCGCTGCGAAACGCCCAGCATCACTGCATCGGCCAGCGCATCGGGGGTATCGCCCTGGGCCTGGCCCTGCTCGCGGCTGTCGCCCATCCATACACGCCAGGTGGCGCTCCACTTGCCGTCGGCCTCCTTGGCGTCCACCGCCAGCAGGGCATCGGCGCCGTAGCGCTCGGAGGCGGACTGCAGCGCGCCGGGTTGCGCGGCGTTGATGTTCTCGGCGGTACCGACCTGCTGCTCGCTGAGGTCGGCCATCGGTAGGCGCAGCGGCAGGCCGCGACGCTGGGCGGCGCGATTCAGGGGAGCGGCGGCTTCCTGGCTGTCACCCACCAGGCTGCTGCCGTTGGCGCCTTCGTTCAGCCACCAGGCCAGCACGGACGGACGGCTGGCACCCCACACCGGCAGACCGGCCTGACGCAGCGCCTTGTCGGTGGCGGTCGGATCGAAATCGACCACCAGCGCCAGGGGCGGGCCATTCTCGTAGCCGTACTGACTGATCAGTTGCTGCGGGTCCTTGAAGTAACCAGCCAGCGCGGGGCTTTGCAGACCACGGCTGTCGCCGGTCAGGCGCTGCACCAGGGTCTGCAGGGCGCGGGTCAGGCCGGCGTTGCGCTCATCCGGCTGCTGGGAGGCGACCGGCTCATGTACCTGGTAGAGGTTGCCGAGGGTTTCAGCGAAGCTGGGCAGGCTGAGCAGCGACAGGCAGAGGATCAACAGGCGGGCGGTCAGACGCATGGCGGGCTCTCGCGGAAGAATCGGGACGCCGCATCGTGCGAGGCGGCAAAGAAGGCCTATACCTTAAACAGCCGTCCAGCCAGCGGCAACAGCGCGAGATGGCCGCTGCCGGGCAAGCCTGATAAAATCCCGCGCCTCCCGCGCAGGCTGAGCGCGCCGATGGCGTGCTCTGGCCGCAAGACGAATCATCCCTCTATAGGCCTGGATTTATGAGCAACAAGCAACCCTCGTTGAGCTACAAGGACGCCGGTGTGGACATCGACGCCGGCGAAGCCCTGGTCGAACGCATCAAAGGCGTCGCCAAGCGCACCGCGCGTCCGGAAGTGATGGGCGGCCTGGGTGGCTTCGGCGCTCTGTGCGAAATCCCGGCCGGCTACAAGCAGCCCGTGCTGGTCTCCGGCACCGACGGCGTCGGCACCAAGCTGCGCCTGGCGCTGAACCTGAACAAGCACGACAGCATCGGCCAGGACCTGGTCGCCATGTGCGTGAACGACCTGGTCGTATGCGGCGCCGAGCCGCTGTTCTTCCTCGACTACTACGCCACCGGCAAGCTCAACGTCGACGTGGCCGCCACCGTGGTCACCGGCATCGGCGCCGGTTGCGAGCTGGCCGGCTGCTCCCTGGTCGGTGGTGAAACCGCCGAGATGCCCGGCATGTATGAAGGCGAAGACTACGACCTGGCCGGCTTCTGCGTTGGCGTGGTGGAAAAATCGGAAATCATCGACGGCTCGAAAGTGGTCGCCGGCGACGCCCTGATCGCCCTGCCCTCCTCCGGCCCGCACTCCAACGGCTACTCGCTGATCCGCAAGATCATCGAAGTCTCCGGCGCCGATATCGAAGCCACCCAGCTCGACGGCAAGCCGCTGGCTGACCTGCTGATGGCCCCGACCCGCATCTATGTGAAGCCCCTGCTGCAACTGATCAAGCAGACCGGCGCGGTGAAGGCCATGGCCCACATCACCGGCGGCGGCCTGCTGGACAACATCCCGCGCGTGCTGCCGGACAATGCCCAGGCCGTCATCGACGTGGCCAGCTGGCAGCGCCCGGCGGTCTTCGACTGGCTGCAGGAAAAAGGCAACGTCGACGAGACCGAAATGCACCGCGTGCTGAACTGCGGCGTGGGCATGGTCATCTGCGTCGCCCAGGACCAGGTCGAAGCCTCGCTCAAGGCCCTGCGTGACGCCGGCGAGCAGCCGTGGGTCATCGGCCGCATCGACGCCTGCGCCGCCGACGCCGAGCGCGTGGTCCTGAACAACCTGAAAGGCCACTGATGTCCACACCTTGCAATGTCGTGGTGCTGATTTCCGGCTCCGGCAGCAACCTGCAAGCCCTGATCGACAGCCTCGCCGACGCCCCGTCGTCGGCGGTGATCCGCGCGGTACTTTCCAACCGCGCGGACGCCTATGGCCTGGAGCGTGCGCGCAAGGCCGGCATCGAAACCTGCTTCCTCGACCACAAGGCCTATGCCGACCGTGAAAGCTTCGATGCCGCGCTGATCCAGGCCATCGACGGCTTCAGCCCCGACCTGGTGCTGCTCGCTGGCTTCATGCGTATCCTCAGTCCGGGCTTCGTGCGCCACTACCACGGCCGCCTGCTGAACATCCATCCGTCCCTGTTGCCCAAGTACAAGGGCCTGCACACCCACCAGCGCGCGCTGGAAGCCGGCGATGCCGAGCATGGCTGCAGTGTGCACTTCGTTACCGAGGAACTTGATGGTGGTCCTCTGGTCGTACAGGCGGCAATCCCGGTACAGTCTGACGACACGCCGGAAACGCTGGCGCAGCGCGTTCACCTGCAGGAGCACGTGATCTATCCGCTGGCCATGCGCTGGTTCGCCGAAGGCCGTTTGCGCCTGGGCGAGCAAGGCGCCATGCTGGATGGGGAGACTCTCCCCGCCTCCGGCCATTCGTACCGAACCTAGGAGATTCGTGATGCGTAGAGCCCTGCTGTTCCTGATGGCTGTACTGACCTTGCCGGCGCAGGCTTTCGAGCTGCAGCCGTTCGAGGCCAGCTACACCGCCGACTGGAAACAGATGCCGATCAGCGGAACCGCCTCCCGCAGCCTCAAGCAAGGCGACGGCGGCCGTTGGGAACTGGACTTCAAGGCGTCCATGCTGCTCGCCAGCCTCACCGAAAGCAGCACGTTCAAGGTCGAAAACGACGTCTACCTGCCGCTGACCTACCGCTGGGCCCGTGAAGGCCTGGGCAAGAACAAGCAAACCGAGCTCGATTTCGACTGGGCCGAGAAGCAGGTGCTGGGCAGCGACCGTGGCGACCAGGTGCGCCAGCCGCTGAACAAGGGCCAGCTGGACAAGTCCACCTACCAGCTCGCGCTGCAGCACGACGTCGCCGTCGGCAAGAAAGCCATGAGCTACCAGGTGATCGAGGGTACCGACACCGATACCTACGACTTCCGCGTGCTCGGCGAGGAGAAGGTCCGCACCCAGGCCGGCCTGATCACCGCCATCAAGGTGGAGCGCGTACGCGACCCCACCAAGAGCAACCGCAAGACCATCCTCTGGTTCGCCAAGGATTGGGACTTCCTCCTCGTGCGCCTGTATCAGCAGGAGTCCGATGGCAAGGAATACCAGATCATGCTCAAGGAAGGCACCGTGAACGGCAAAGCCGTCCAGGGCGAGAAAGGCTGATCCTTCAGCGAAAAGAAAAGCCGGGCAATTGCCCGGCTTTTTCATTTCCGCGCCACGCGGAGCGCGGAGCCTGTAGGAGCGAGGGGGACGCCATCGCTATTGCTCGCGAACCGCTTGGCGTCGATACCGTCGGACACAATGTTCGCGAGCAAGCTCGCTCCTACGAAGAGCCGCACGCCGTAGTGAGCGCGGCCAATAAAAAGCCGGGCAACGCCCGGCTTTTTATTGCCTGGAGAATCAGGCTGCGTATCAGCCTTCGTTCGACGGCTTGCGCTTGAAGCGGCGGGCGATCCAGCCGATGGCCAGGGCCGGGACGATCCACAGTTTTTTCAGCAGGACCAGCAGGGTGGCGAACAGACCAACCTTGGCCGCGACCTTGCCGGCGATCAATGCACCCAGGCCATAGGCGGCGACCTTGTCGACGCTGGGGTTGAAGTCGACATAGCGGCTGCCCGGGTTGAACTCGGTCATCGCCAGCACCTTGCCGACGTTCTTCTCGATCTCCGGCAGTTGCTCCATGCCAGCGACGAAGTTCAGCACCAGCACGCCTTTGCGGCCCAGCACGCGGATGTTGTAGTTCAGCGTGTGTTTCTTGCTGTCGCCGAACTTCAGCTCCTTGGCCCAGTACAGCTTCTTCTCGGCCGCGTCATAGTGCGGCGGTGCCGCCCAGCCGATCAGCTGGATGGCTTCGAAACCCTGTTTCTCGCGCTCTGGATTGGCTTCGCGCAGGTCGTCCTGCATTTCCTTGAGCATCTCGGCGTAGTCGATCTTCCCGGCGTCCTCATCGGAGACGTAGCCGCTCTCCTCGTACTGCACGGTCACCGCCCAGGCGGCGGGTTCGAAGGGCGAGACGCCGGCCGGCATCAACATGCCCAGCGGCGGCTCCGCGTTCGGCGGGTTGCCCCAGGCTTCGAGTACCCGCTCGGCGTCCGCGCTGTCGAGGAAGACGAAGTTTTCCGGCAGATCGAAGGTCGCGAGGTTGTCGCCCACCACCACCTTGCCCTTCTTGAAGTGCAGGCTGGCGACGAAGGTCTCGGGGGACATCTCCTCGTCCGATTCTGCAGCCGGTGCGGTGGCAGGCGCGGGTGCCTCGCTCTGGGTAGACGTGGCGGTGGCTGCGAACGCCGGTGCGGCGACAGCCTGGGCGAGCAATGCAACGAGGAAGAGGGCTTTGCCATCCATAGGGGAAATCTCCTGAATCAGTCCATGATCCGGTGACCGCCTGACGCGGTACCTGGAAGTGAATTGTGGCATCTCGCCACGACATCTGTAACAGAAAATTTCTCACAGACTGGCGCAGGCACAAAAAAGCCGGGCATCGGCCCGGCTTTCTGGCGGCGCTACGGATCAAGGCTGACTGGCAATGGCCTTCTCCACTGCCGCCTGCAACTCCGGATCATCCGGCTTGGTCAAGCTGGAAAACTCCGCCACGACCTTGCCCTGGCGATCCACCACGTACTTGAAGAAGTTCCAGCGCGGCACCTGGTCGGCCTGGGCGGAGAGGTCCCTGAACAGCGGGATGGCCTCGTCGCCGCGGACGTGCTGCACCGAGGTCATGTTGAAGGTCACACCGTAGTTGCCATAGCAGATCTTGGCGGTCTCGGCGGCATCGGCGTCTTCCTGCTTGAAGTCGTCGGAGGGCACGCCGAGCACTTCCAGGCCCTGCCCCTTGTACTTCTGGTACAGCGCTTCCAGCCCCTTGAACTGCGGGGTGAAGCCGCAGTGACTGGCAGTGTTTACCACCACCAGCGGCTTGCCGGCGTACAGCTCGCACAGGTCGAGCACATCCTTGGAGCGCAGCTTGGGCAGCTCGCCCTGGGTCTTGAGCAGCGCCGGGCAGTCGGCGGCTTGCGCGACCAAGGGCAGTAACAGGGACAGGGCGAGCAGGGAAAGACGCATGGCAGTGATCCTCGAATTATCCCGTCACGCTACGCTGCGCGGCGCCCCTCAGCAACTGCCCATACCCAGTTGCATCAACGCCAGCCCGCCGAGCTGCCAGCCCCACCAGGCGAGGCCGGCCAGCACCAGGCCGAGGCCCAGCGCCAGCATGATGGCCAGTGAACGCTTCACGCCGCCCCCAGCGCCGCCCGCTCGACCGGGCGCTCGCGCACCGGCCAGTTGAGCAGGCCGGCGAGCAGGCTGAGGAGGATGGAAATCTGCCAGACCAGGTCGTAGTTGCCGGTGTGGTCATACACGTAGCCACCCAGCCAACCGCCGAGGAAGGCGCCGATCTGGTGGAACAGGAAGGTGATGCCGCCGAGCATCGACAGGTTGCGCACGCCGAACAGCGTGGCGACGGTGCCGTTGGTGAGTGGCACCGTGGACAGCCACAGCAACCCCATGGCGATGCCGAACGCGTAGGCGGTCCACACGGTGAGCGGCGCCCAGAGGAAGGCAAGGATCACCACGCCACGCAGCAGGTACAGTCCGGTGAGCAGCTTGGGCTTGCTCATCCGTCCGCCGAGCCAGCCTGCGATGTAAGTGCCGAAGACGTTGAACAGCCCCACCAGCGCCAGCACCGTGGTGCCAACGGTGGCCGGCAGATGGCGATCCACCAGATACGCCGGCAGGTGCACACCAATGAACACCACCTGGAAGCCGCAGACGAAGAAGCCCAACGACAGCAGCCAGAAGCCGGAATGCCCGGCGGCCTCGCGCAGCGCCTCGCCGAGGGTCTGCTCGTGGCCCTGGATCGGCAGCGGTTTGTCACGCATCAGCCCGGACAGCGGGACGATCAACGCCACCAGCAGCCCCAGCGCCAGCAGCGCGGCGGACCAGCCCAGCCAACTGATCAGGCCGAGGGTACCCGGCAGCATGGCGAACTGGCCGAAGGAGCCGGCGGCCGCCGAGATGCCCATGGCCATGCTGCGCCGCTCCAGCGGCACCGCGCGGCCCACCGCGCCGAGGATCACCGAGAAGGAGGTGCCGGAGAGGCCGATGCCGATCAGCAGGCCGGCGCTCAGCGACAGGCTGAAGGCCGAATCGGAATAGCCCATCAGCACCAGGCCGATGGCGTAGAGAATGCCGCCCACCAGCACGGTGCGCATGGCGCCGAAGCGGTCGGCGATGGCCCCGGTGAACGGCTGGGCGATGCCCCAGATGAGATTCTGCAGCGCAATGGCGAAGGCGAAGGTCTCGCGCCCCCAGCCGAACTCGGCGCTCATCGGCGCCAGGAACAGGCCGAAGCCGTGGCGGATGCCCAGGGACAGGGCCAGGATCAGGGCGCCGGACAAGAGTATCCAGAACCCCGTACGCGACAGCTTCGACATCATTATCTCCTACACGGGTATATACCCGCTTTCAATCAGGGTCTTTCCATTGCACGCCGGCCGCTGCTAACTCTCCAGCTCGGCCAATTCATCCAGCAAGGCTTCCAACTGACGGCGCTTTTCCTCGCCCAGGTGGGCCGCCACATCCCGCTGCGCCGCATCCCAGGCTTCACGGCCCTGTTCGATGCGCGCCAGCCCTTCCGGGGTCAGCACCACGATGCGGTTGCGCAGGTCCTCGCCCTCCGCCAGCCGCACCAACCCTTCGCCTTCCAACGGCTTGAGGTTGCGCCCCAGGGTACTGCGGTCCAGGCCCATGGCTTCGGCCAGGTCGGAAATGCTCGGCTGCTCCAGCCGCGAGAGGTGCCGCAACAGGGAAAATTGCGGCGTGGTCAGCCCAACGCCCTTCAGGGCGTCGTCATAGACACGGGTGACCGCGCGGGCGGAGCGGCGCAGCTTGGTACAGAGGCATTGGGTCGTCAGCATGAATGCGTGTATATACCCGCAAATGGCGAGCCGTCAATCCCGGCCGCCACCGATTGTCCCATCTGCCAGAGCGCCGCGTTGGCGCAGCCAAGGGCACCACGCGGAGCCAGCCGTATAACTGCGGACATCCAGCCCCGCACCGTCGGCGGGGCGCGCCATGGCCCGAGGTTCCCGATGCCCGTCTACAAAGCCCCGCTGCGCGACACCCGCTTCCTGCTCAACGAAGTCTTCGATTTCCCCACGCACTACCGGAACCTGGTGAATGGCGGCGAAGCCACGCCGGACATGGTCGACGCCATCCTCGGCGAATGCGCGAAGCTCTGCGAGGAAGTGATCGCCCCGCTCTACCACAGCGGCGACGAGGAAGGCTGCCACCTGGAGAACGGCGAAGTGCGCACGCCCAAGGGCTTCAAGGAGGCCTATGACGCCTATGTGGCCGGCGGCTGGCAAGGCCTGTCGCACCCGGTGGAATACGGCGGCCAGGGTCTGCCGATGAGCCTGGGCGCGCTCAAGCAGGAGATGATGGGCACCGCCAACTGGCCTTTCTCGATGTACCCGGGGCTGTCGCTGGGCGCGATGAACACCGTGATGCAGCACGGCACCGAGGAGCAGAAGCAGACCTATCTCACCCCGCTCACCGAAGGCCGCTGGGGTGGCACCATGTGCCTGACCGAGCCGCAGTGCGGCACCGACCTGGGCCAGGTGAAGACCCGCGCCGAAGCCAACGCCGACGGCAGCTACGCCATCACTGGCACCAAGATCTTCATCTCCTCCGGCGAACACGATCTCACCGAGAACATCGTGCACATCGTCCTCGCCCGCCTGCCGGATGCACCGAAAGGTACGCGCGGCATTTCGCTGTTCATCGTGCCGAAGTTCCTTCCGGGCGAAGGCAACACACTCGGCCCGCGCAATAGCGTCACCTGCGGCGCGCTGGAAAAGAAGATGGGCATCAAGGCTTCGGCCACCTGCGTGATGAACTTCGACGGCGCCACCGGTTACCTGATCGGCGAGCCGAACAAGGGCCTGGAGTGCATGTTCACCTTCATGAACAGCGCGCGCATCGGCACCGCCATCCAGGGCGTGGCCACCGCCGAACTGGCCTATCAGGGCGCGCTGGCCTACGCCCGCGAGCGCCGCTCCATGCGTGCGCTGTCCGGCACCAAGGAGCCAGGCGAGATCGCCGACAGCCTGATGCACCACGGCGACGTGCGCCGCATGCTGCTGACCCAGAAGGCCGTGGCCGAGGGCGGCCGCGCGCTGATCTATCTGGCCACCCAGTACGCCGACAAGATGATCCAGGGCCTGCTGAGCAACGATAACGCCGAGTACGACCGCTGGGACGACAAGCTCGGCTTCCTCACCCCGATCCTCAAGGGCTGCCTGACCGAACTGGGCCTGGAGAGCGCCAACCTCGGCATGCAGGTGTTCGGCGGCCACGGCTACATCAAGGAACACGGCATGGAGCAGATCGTCCGCGATGCGCGGATCGCCACGCTCTACGAGGGCACCACCGGCATCCAGGCGCTGGACCTGCTCGGTCGCAAGGTCCTGCTGATGACCCAGGGCAAGGCCGTGCGCGACTTCACCCGGCAAGTGGCGAAGTTCGCTGTCGAGCTGCTCAAGCAGGAACCGGCCATGCGCGGCCGCGCGCTCACGCTGCTGAAGCTCTGCGCGCAGTGGAACCTGCTGACGCTGCGCATCGCCCTCACCGCCCGCAAGCAGCGCGACCTGGTGAGCACCGCCAGCCACGATTACCTGATGTTCTCCGGCTACGCCGCGCTGGCGTATTCCTGGGCGCTGCAGGAGGCCGCCGCGCGCAAACGCCTACGCCAGGGCGGCAGCGAGTCGAGCGACTTCTACAAGGCGAAGATCGCCACCAGTGACTTCTACTTCGCTCGCTTGCTGCCCCGCGCCAAGGGGCACGCGGCGGCGATGGCCAAGCCGGTGCGGTCAATCATGGGATTGAAGACGGAGCATTTCGCGTTTGATTAACCTAGGCGCCAAGCCCTCGCTCGCACCTGCCTGACCTCCGGCGCGAGCTTCAGCCCTCTCCCCCGCCCTCTCCCTGAAGGGAGAGGGAGCCGCCCGTGCCGGCTGAAACCGCGGCATCAACCGGCACCATACAGTCCCCTCTCCCTTCAGGGAGAGGGTTAGGGAGAGGGGCTCCCCAACCAGGAACTTCCGAAGGGGAGTTCAGAGCGCCAGCGCCACCAGCACCGCGCACTCGATCAGCTCCACCATCGCCCCGGCAGTGTCTCCGGTAGTGCCACCCAGGCGAGCGATGAGGCGTCTGCGCAACCAGACGAAGACCACCAGGGTAACCGCCACCGCGAGCATGCCGGGCAGCCCCGCCAGCACCATCAGCGCGGCGTTGCCCGCCAACATCCAGGGCATCGCCCGGCGCGGCAAATGGTCGGCCAGCGCCTGTCCCAGGCCGCCAGGGCGGGCGTATCCGGTGGTGAGGAACAGCAGCGGCAAGGCGCAACGCCCCAGCCAGGGCGCCAGCAGCAGCGCCCAGTACTGGTGATTGCCGAGCACCGCGGTGAGCGCGGCGAACTTCAGCAGCAGCACCACGACCAGGGTCACCACCGCCACCGGTCCACAGCGCGGGTCCTTCATGATCGCCAGGGTGCGTTCGCGATCGCCCAGACCACCGACCCAGGCATCCGCCGTATCGGCCAGACCATCCAGGTGCAACGCGCCGCTGATCACCACCCACAGCGCCAGCAGCAAGGCCGCCTGAAGCAGCAGGTGCACGTTGACCAGCAGCTCGCCCACGGCCATCAGCAGCGCACCGACCAGCAACCCCACCAGCGGATAGAACAACGTCGCCCGGCCGAACTGCTCCGGGGTCGGCATGTTGGTGAAGTGCACCGGCAGGCGGGTGAGGAACTGCAGCGCCACCAGCGGCAGGCACCAGTCGCTGAGTTGCGCGGTGGGCAAGGAAGTGGATGCGTCGCCCGACGGCGGCACGGGCTCCTCTCGTTCGGGTTGTTCGCTCATCATTGTTCCGCCTGCTGGATTCGCCAGCTGCCGCCTTCACGCGTCACCGCCAGCGACAGGCACTGGCCGTGATCGACCACCACCTCCAGCAAACGCCGGGCCGGCAAGCCACCCGCCAATGCCCCCAGCAGGCGCATCACGCCGCCGTGGGTCACCACCAGTACACAGGCTCCGGCGTGGTCGCGGTGCAACCGCTCCAGTGCGCGGAATACGCGGAATTCGAAATCGCCCAACGGCTCGCCATCGGGCGGAGGAAACGCGTACGGATCGGACCAGAAACGCCCCAGCGCCTGGGCATCGCTTTCCATCAGCTTAGCTGGCGAAAGGCCTTCCCATTGACCGAAGTCCAGCTCGCGCAGGTCGGCGTCCAGGCTCAGCGGCAGCCCGTGGCGGCCCGCCAGCTCCTCGGCGAAGGCGGCGCAACGACGCAGCGGCGAGCTGACTACCGCCGACCAGCGGCACGCCTGGCCGACGGTCGAGCGCATCTGCGTCCAGCCGGTCTCGGTCAGCGCATCGTCCAGGCGTCCGCGAAAGCCGCCGCCCTGCTCCGTCTCGCCATGGCGCAACAGGTCCAGGCGCAGCGTCATGCCGGGCGGTCCGATACCGCCGCCTCGGCGAAGGTGGCCATGCCGTCATGCAGCCGGCACGCCTGGCGCAGCAGCGGCACCGCCAGCGCCGCACCACTGCCTTCGCCCAGGCGCAGGCCGAGGTCCAGCAGCGGCTGTGCATTCAGCGCCCTGAGCACACGGTTGTGCCCCGGTTCCGCGCCGGCATGGGCGAACAGCAGCCAGTCGCGGCAGCCGGGATTGAAGTGCGTGGCGCAGAGTGCGGCGGTGCTGCAGATGAAGCCGTCCACCAGCGCCGGAATGCCCTTCTGCGCGCAGGCCAGATAGGCGCCGACCAGCGCGGCGATCTCGAAGCCGCCGAGGCGGCACAGTGCCTCGAAGGGATCGCCGCAATGGGGCCGGTGCAGGGCCAGCGCACGGTCGATCACCTCGACCTTGCGCGCCACGCCCTGGGCGTCCAGCCCGGTGCCGGGGCCGACCAGCGCCTGCGCCGGCTCGTCCAGCAGCGCACAGGCCAGCGCGGCGGCAGCGCTGGTGTTGCCGATACCCATCTCGCCACCGATGAACAGCTCCGTACCGGCCTGCTGCGCGCGGCGCACCGCCTCGCGCCCGGTTTCCAGGGCGATCAGGCACTGCGCGGCAGTCATCGCCGGTTCTTTCGTGAAGTTCGCGGTGCCGGCGCCGACCATCACATGCAGCACGCCCGGCAGCGGTTCCAACGGCGTCGCCGTGCCCAGGTCGATGACCTCCAGGCGCGCATCGAGATCGCGGGCCAGCACGCTGATCGCCGCGCCGCCACGCACGAAGTTGCGCAGCATCTCCACGGTCACCGCCTGCGGATAGGCCGATACACCCTCCGCCACCACCCCGTGATCGCCCGCGAACAGGGCAATCCAGATGTGTTCCAGCGCCGGCCGCTCGCGGCCCTGCAGGCCGGCCAGGCGGATGGTTTCCTCTTCCAGCCGGCCCAGCGCGCCGCGCGGCTTGGTCAACTGGTCCTGACGCGCGGCGGCCTTGTCCTGCGCCACGCGATCGATCGGTTGGGTACCCTGCAGCCACCATTGCAAACTCATAACGCGTCCCCCTTCAGCACCATGGGCAGGCCGGCGACGGTGAACACCACGCGCTCGCTGACCTCGGCCAGCGACTGGTGCAGCCAGCCGGCCTCATCGACATAACGGCGGCTGAGCTCGCCCAGCGGCACCACCCCCAGACCGGTTTCGTTGCTGACCAGGATGATCCGCCCCGGCAGGCGCGGCAGCACCTCCAGCAGCGCATCGATCTCGCCGCGCAGGCGCCAGCCGTCCTCATGGATCAGCAGATTGGTGACCCACAGGGTCAGGCAATCCACCAGCACGCAGCGCTGCGGCTCCGCCAGGCGCTCCAGGGCATCGGCCAGGGCCAGCGGTTCCTCCACCAGGCCCCACTGCGCGGGACGGCGCTCGCGATGATGGAGGATGCGTTCGGACATCTCGCCATCGCCGGCCAGTGCAGTGGCGACGTAGGTGACCGGCAGGCCGCTTTCCAGCGCCAGGCGTTCGGCCAGGCGGCTCTTCCCCGAACGGGCTCCGCCAAGGATCAGTTCAAGCATGGTGTCCCCCTAAGATCGCTCCTACGAAAAGCACTCTGGTAGGGCGCATGACGTCCCCCGCGTTATCCGCCGAAGTCACGGCGCCGCAACATGGCGGATAACCGCGAACGGTTATCCGCCCTACAGTCCGCACAGCGCCCTCAGCTTTTCGATATTCAGATGCTCCTCGACCTGGTCGGCCAGGCGCTCGATGTCGCGCTCACGCAGGGCGTGGTAATCGATGCTCTGCACCTCACGCAGCCCGGCCCAGCGCAGCAACGCCGAGCACGCGGCCGGCGACTCGAACAGGCCGTGCAGGTAAGTCCCCATCACCTGGCCATCCGCACTCATGGCGCCATCGACGCGACCATCGCTCAGGCGTACCGCCGGACTCGCCAGCGCCGGCCCCGCGGTGACGCCGGCATGAATCTCGTAACCGGCGACCTCGGCGTCTTCCAGCGCCAGCCGGCCGCTGACGTTGCGCAGTTGCTTCTCCGGCTCCAGCACGGTGCGAAAGTCCAGCAGACCGAGGCCGTCGCTCTCCCCCGCCGCGCCTTCCAGCCCATGCGGGTCCGCCAGGGTGTGACCGAGCATCTGCAGGCCGCCGCAAATCCCCAGGAGCTTGCCGCCATAGCGCAGGTGGCGCTGGATCGCCGACTCCCAGCCCTGCTCGCGGAGGAACGCGAGATCGGCACGCACGCTCTTGGAGCCGGGCAGGATGATCAGGTCGGTCGGCGGCAGCGGCTGCCCCGGCCCGACGAAGGTCAGCTCCACCTGCGGGTGCAGGCGCAACGGATCGAAATCGGTGTGGTTGCTGATGCGCGGCAGTACCGGCACCGCCACCCGCAGGCGCTCGCCGGTCTTGGCCGACTGGCGGATGTCGATGGCGTCCTCGGCTTCCAGGTGGAAGTCCATCAGGTACGGCAGCACACCCAGCACCGGCACGCCGGTACGCTCCTCCAGCCAGTCGAGGCCGCCCTGCAGCAAGGCGATGTCGCCGCGGAAGCGGTTGATCACGAAGCCCTTCACCCGCGCCCGCTCCGACTCGGAGAGCAGCTCCAGGGTGCCGACCAGGTGGGCGAAGACGCCGCCCCGGTCGATGTCGGCGATCAGGATCACCGGGCAGTCCACCGCCTCGGCGAAGCCCATGTTGGCGATGTCGTTGGCGCGCAGGTTGATCTCCGCCGGCGAGCCTGCACCTTCCACCATGACGACCGGGTATTGCGCACGGAGACGCTCGTGGGACTCCAGCACCGCCTGCATCGCCACCCGCTTGTAGTCGTGGTAGGCGGCGGCGTTCATGCTGGTCACCGCACGGCCGTGGATGATCACCTGGGCGCCGACGTCGCTGTTGGGCTTGAGCAGCACCGGGTTCATGTCGGTGTGCGGCGGCAATCCGCAGGCCTGGGCCTGCACCGCCTGGGCGCGGCCGATCTCGCCGCCGTCGGCGGTTACCGCACTGTTGAGCGCCATGTTCTGCGGTTTGAACGGCGCCACCGCCACGCCCTGGCGGCGCAGCCAGCGGCACAGCGCGGTCACCAGGGTGCTCTTGCCGGCGTCGGAGGTCGTGCCTTGCACCATCAAGGTGGTCATCGCAGGCCCTCCATCTGGTTGAAGGTGCGCAGGCCGTGCTCCAGGCGCCGCCAGCCATCCTCGTCCGGCGGCAGGCCGAAGCGCAGGCTGACCGGCGAGTCGAACAGACGCACGAGAATCCCCTGGCGCGCCAGATGGTCGCGCAGCGCACGGCTCTGCATCGACACCGTCCATTGGAACAGCGAGGTGCCGCCCTGGGGCGCGAAACCCTGCTCGCCGAGCAGCCCCGCCAAACGCCGGCTGGCCTCGGCCAGGTCGCGGCGGCGCTCGACGTGCTCGTGGAAGTCGCCCAGGACCGCCTGCGCTACCCAGCGTGTCGGGCCGTTCACCGCCCAGGGGCCGATCAGTTGGGCAAGACTCGCCAGCAGGCGCGGCTCGGCGAAGGCAAAGCCCAGGCGCGCACCGGCCAACCCGAAGAACTTGCCGAACGAACGCAGCACCACCAGGCCCGGCCGGCTGGCGCAGCTGGCGACCAGGCTCTGCTCCGGGGTGCAGTCCATGAACGCCTCATCCACCACCAGCCAGCCACCGCGCTTCTGCAACTGCGCGTGCCACTCCAGCAGTACGCCGGGCTCGATGCGGCGGCCGGTGGGATTGTTCGGGTTGACCACCACCAGCACGTCGAAGTGCTCCAGGTGCTGGGGTACTTCCTGGTCACTGACCTCCCGCAGGCTATGCCCCGCGCTGCGCCAGGCTTCGGCGTGTTCGGCGTAACAGGGCGAGACCACGCCGACCTTGCCCGGCTGGCGCAGCTTCGGCAGCAGCTGGATGGCCGCCTGGCTGCCGGGCAGCGGCAGCAGCTGTTCCGCGCCGTAGTAACGGCAGGCAGCCGCTTCCAGGCCGTCGCTGTCCTCGGGCAAGCGCATCCAGGCGTTGGTTGGGATGTTCGGCAGGCTCCAGGGCCAGGGCGAGACGCCGGTGGACAGGTCCAGCCACTCCGCCAGCGGTATACCGTACTGCTGCGCCGCCCGGCGCAACCGGCCACCATGTTCGAGCATTCAGAGCACTCCCAGAATCAGGATGACCGCCAGCCACAGCAGCACGCCCTGGCGCACCAACGCCAGCGCTCGCCAGATGTCCGCGGCAGTCGGTGCAGAGCCTTCGCCCAGCTGCGGGCGTTCATGCAGTTCGCCGTGGTAACGCGCCGCGCCGCCCAGTGCGACGCCCAGGGCGCCAGCGCCGGCGGCCATCACCGGGCCGGCGTTGGGGCTGTCCCACTGCGGCGCCTGGGTGCGCCAGCAGCGCATGGCCAGGCGGGTCTGCCCGAGCAGCGCATAGGTCAGCGCGACCAGCCGCGCGGGGATGTAATTAAGCACGTCGTCGATCTTCGCCGCCGCCCAGCCGAAGCGCTCGAAGCGTGCATTGCGATACCCCCACATGGCATCGAGGGTATTGCTCAGCCGATACAGCACCACGCCCGGCGCGCCGGCCACGGCGAACCAGAACAGCGCGGCGAACACCGCGTCGCTGCCATTCTCCAGCACCGACTCGGTGGCGGCGCGGGCCACGGCGGACTCGTCCAGCGCGGAGGTCTCGCGGCTGACCATATAGCCCACGCGCAGGCGCGCTTCATTCAGGTCGCCGTCACGCAATGCCAGCGCCACCGGCTCGGCGTGCTCACCCAGGCTGCGCAGCCCCAGCGCGGCATACAGGGCGAGTGCCTGGACCAGCCAGCCGACGTAGGGCAGCAGGCTCAGCAGCAGCGTGATCAAGGTCAGCGGGATCACCGCCAGCACCCAGGCGGTGACGCCGTGACTGCGCCATCCAAGGCCGGGCGTATCGCTCGCAGCGTCGGTGCGCGAGCGATTGAAGCGGCGCTCCAGGCGGTCCGCGAAGCGCCCGAAGGCCACCAGCGGATGCCAGCGTTTCGGCTCGCCCAGCAGCGCGTCCAGCGCTACCCCGAGCACAGTCAGCAGCGCCAGGTTCATGGCTGCTCTCCCCAATGATTCTCGAATACCAACTCGGTCAGCGGGCGCGGCTGACGCCAGCCTTCCAGGGCCAGCATGGGCGCCGGGTAGAACTGTTCCACCGGGCCAAGGCAGATCACCGCCACCGCCTCGGCACCGGCAGGCAGCCCCAGCAATTCGCCCAATGCGGCCGGGTCGAACAGCGACACCCAGCCCATCCCCAGACCTTCCGCGCGGGACGCCAGCCAGAGGTTCTGAATGGCGCAGGACAGCGACGCCAGGTCCATCTGCGGCAGCGTGCGACGACCGAAGACATGCGTCTCGCGGCCTTCCATCAGGGCCGCCACCAGCAGCTCGGCGCAGTCGAGCACGCCCTCCACTTTCAGCCGCATGAATTCACTGGAGCGCTCGCCCAACGCCTCGGCGGTGCGCAGGCGTTCCTCATCCACCAGGCGGTGGATCGCCTGGCGCAACTCCGGCCGGGTGATGCGCAGGAAGCGCCAGGGCTGCATCAGACCGACGCTGGGCGCCTGGTGCGCGGCCTCCAGCAGACGAGCGAGCAGCTCCGGCGCCACCTCGCCGCCACTGAAATGGCGCATGTCGCGGCGTTCGGCGATGGCGCGGTAGAGCGCGGCGCGCTCCTCGGGGCTGTAGGCGTGGTCGGTCGTTTTCATGGTCTGAGCAACGCCGCTGCGGCGTCCGGGTTGGACGGCAGGTAGAAGTGGATGTAGGAGGCGGTGAGCCGGCCACGGCGGAACACCGCCTCGACCACCGGTTTGTCGTTCGGACAGACGCCTCGGGCCAGTGGCGGCTCCGCGCTGTCCAGCAGCGAATGGTGGAAGGTGTGGCCGCGCAGGGTGCCTTCGGGCAGCGTCACGGCTTGTAGCGCCAGGGCCGCCAGGCGCTTCTGCATGCGCGCCTCGCCAGGCAGCAGGCCGAGCAGTTCGGCGCGTTCGCCCGCCACGTCGGTCAGTGCGTCGAAGAGATAGAGCATGCCCCCGCACTCGGCCAGGATAGGCTTGCCGGCAGCGTGGTGCGCGCGGATCGCATGGGCCATGGCCCGATTTTCCGCCAGCGCCCGCAGGTGCAGTTCCGGGTAACCACCGGGTAGGTAGAGGCTGTCTACCTCGGGCAACGCCTCATCGCGCAGCGGCGAGAAGAACACCAGTTCCGCACCCAGTTCACGCAGCAGGTCGAGGTTGGCCTGGTAGAGGAAGGCGAAGGCATTGTCCCGCGCCACGCCGATGCGCACGCCCTCGAGGCGGTCTTGGGCAACGCGCGGCTCGGGCGCTGCGAAGCTCACCGGCGCCGGCAGCTCGGTACTGGCGCTGGCAGCCAGGGCATCGGCGGCGGCGTCCAGGCGGGCATCGAGGTCGGCCAGTTCATCGGCCTGCACCAGCCCCAGGTGGCGGCTGGGCAGCTCCACCTCGGTGTCGCGCGGCAGCGCGCCGTACCAGCGAATCCACTCCGGCAGGCTGTCGCGCACCAGGTCGCGATGGCGCTGGCTGCCGATGCGGTTGGCGAGCACGCCGGAGAATGGCAGGTCCGGTTGGTAAGTGGCCATGCCGACCGCCAGCGCGCCGAAGGTCTGGGCCATGGACTGCCCATTGATCACCGCCATCACCGGTACGCCGAAACGACGGGCGAGATCGGCGGCCGAGGGTGAGCCGTCGAACAGCCCCATCACGCCTTCGATCAGGATCAGGTCGGCCTCCTCGGCGGCTTCCCAGAGCAGGCGGCGGCTCTCGGCCTCGCCGACCATCCACAGGTCCAGCTGGTACACCGGCGCGCCGCTGGCGCGGGCGAGGACCATCGGGTCGAGGAAGTCCGGGCCGCACTTGAACACCCGCACCTTGCGCCCGAGGCGCGTGTGCAGGCGCGCCAGGGCGGCGGTGACGGTGGTCTTGCCCTGGCCGGAAGCGGGGGCGGCGATCAGGAGTGCGGGGCACTGACGGGAGTCGGACATCAGGTGCGCTCCGGCACAACGGCAGCCATCAGAACTCCACCCCTTTCTGCGCCTTGATCCCGGCTTTGAAGGCATGCTTCACCAGGCCCATCTCGGTCACGGTATCGGCCGCCTCGACCATCGCCGGCAGCACGCCGCGCCCGGTGGCGACCACATGCTGCATCGGCGGGCGGGCCGCGATGTCGGCGAGCACGGTATCCAGCTCCAGGTAGCCGTGCTTGAGGGCGATGTTCACCTCGTCCAGCACCACCAGGCCGACCTGCGGATCGCTCAGCAACTGGCGGGCGACCTCCCAGGCCTCGCGGGCCTTGGCGATATCGCGCTGGCGGTCCTGGGTCTCCCAGGTGAAGCCCTCGCCCATCACGTGGTAGCTGACCTCCTCGGGGAAGCGCCGGAAGAAGGCCTCTTCGCCGGTGGTGGCCGCGCCCTTGATGAACTGCACCACGCCCACCTTCATGCCATGGCCCAGCGCGCGGGCGACCATGCCGAAGGCCGAACTGCTCTTGCCCTTGCCGTTGCCGCTGTGAACCAGGAACACACCGCGCTCGCCCTGGGCCTGGGCGATCTTCTCGTCGACCACGGTTTTCTTGCGCTGCATGCGCGAACGGTGGCGTTCGTCCTTTTCCGGGGATTCGCTCATTGGTCTCTCTCCTCTCAAAGGGCCTGGTAGCGCACGCCGAAGAGTACGGCGCGGCCGGGCTGCTCATAGCCCAGGGTGGTCTGGTAGTCGGCGTCGAACAGATTGCTCAGGCGCGCCTGCAGGCGCCACTCCGGGCTCAACGCATATTCGCCGCGCAGGTCCAGGGTGGCGAAGCCGCCCAGGCGATTGCGGTTGCCCAGGTCGTCATAGCGGCGACCCTCGGCGTGCAGGCTGGCGCCCAGGCTCAGCGCGTCGAAGCGCCGGTCGAGGTCCAGGTTGAACAGTTGCCGGGCGCGGCGCGGCAGGTCGTTGCCACGGCTGCCGCTGGCGCGGCTTTCCGGGTCGAGCAGGCTGGCGTTGGCGTTCCACACCCAGTCCCGCCACTGGCTGCCCAGTTGCAGTTCGATGCCGCGGATGCGCGCCTGGTCGATATTCTCCGGTGCCCGCAATGCCGAGTCGTAGGCGATCAGGTCGTCGACCACCGTGCGGTACAGGTTCGCCGCCCAGTGCCCCCACTCGTGGCGGCCGTCCACGCCGAGCTCCACGCTGCGCGAGGTTTCCGCGTCCAGGTCGGGGTTGCCGTAGCCGGGGTAATAGAGCTCGTTGAAGGTCGGCGCCTTGAAGGCCGTACCGTAGCTGGCGAAAGCGCGCACGGCGTCGGTCAGCGCATAGCCCCAGGCGAGGTTGCCGGTGTTGCGGCTACCGAACTGCTGGTTGTCGTCGTGGCGCAGGCTCAGCTGCCAGTCATGGCGCCCCAAGCGGCCCAGGTACTGGGCGAAGGTGCCGCGATTATCGCGGGAGGTCACCGCGTAGTCGGTGGAGCTGCTCAGCTCGTCCTGCTGCCAGTCGTAGCCCAGGGTCAGGGTATGGCCGGGCGCGAGTTCCAGGTCGTTCTGCCAGGACGCGGTGTCGCGACGGCTGTCGAAGCGCGAGTAGAAGGCGCCGTCCTGATAGGCATCGGACTTGTCCTCGCTGCGCCCAGCGGACAGGCTCACCTGCCATGGCTCCAGCGGAGCGAAGCGCGCGCGGCCGCCGATGACCCGCTGCACACCATCGTTGTAGGCATCGAAGCCCTGGGTGCGGCGGCTGTTCACGGTGTCGAAGTCGTTGTGCGAATCGCTCTGCAGCAGGCTGCCGTCCAGTTCCAGGCCGCTGTCGAAACGGTAGCCCGCACGCAGCGAACCTGAGAGGTTGCGGTAACCGTCACTGTCCGGCTCATGGCCGCTGGCGCCGTTGGCCTTGGCGTCGATGCCGGCGGTATCCAGGCTGGACACGCCCAGGGCGAACCAGCCGCGCCCGTTGCCGGCCGAGACCCCGGCACTGCCTTCATAGGTGCTCTGGCTGCCCGCGCCGGCGTAGGCCCAAGGCTTGAAACCCTGCTCCACGGCCTGGCGGGTGAATATCTGGATCACCCCGCCGATGGCTTCGGAGCCATACAGGCTGGAGCGCGGCCCGCGCACCACCTCGATGCGTTCGACCAGTTCCACCGGCAGGTCCTGGAGCGATGCACCGCCAGAGGACACCGAACCGGCCTTGATGCCATCGATCAGCACCAGCACATGGTCGGATTCGCTGCCGCGCAGATAGAGGTTGGTGGCCTTGCCGGGCCCGCCGTTGCTGCTCAGGGAAATCCCCGGCAGGCGCCGCAGCAGATCCGGCACCGACTGCGCCTGGGCGCGTTCGATGTCCACGCGGTCCAGCACGCTGACCGAGGCGAGGCTCTGCCCGGCGCGTTGCTCGGTGCGCGTGGCGGTCACCAGTTGATCGTCGAGCGCCAGCGGCGCTTCGTCGGCCGCCTGGCCCAAACAGGAGAAGCCGCTCAGCGCCAGGGCTGTCGGCCAATAGAGAAAATGCTTCACGTGAACTCACTCCGCCGCTCTCACCCGCGCGGCTCTGACCCGAAAAGGCAGGCGGAGGACGGGAACGCCCCGGCAGCAGGCCGGAGCGATCGGCAGCGCCTCCCGCGATGCCATGGCTTGCAGCAGGCCGGTCTCCGGGCTTGCGAGTGGAGTCGTGACTGGCTCCTGAAACCGCGCCTTCCCATGCCAAGGGCACAGTGGCGAAATGCGGCTCGATGCTCGCTTACCGTTGCGGGGGCAGCGCCGGACTGGTCGGACCCTGGGGTCTGAATTCACCGGCTTCCCTGTTTCACCCCCGACTTGCGCCGGGGGCACCTGAAGCAGGCGCGCAGCTTAGAGGCTCGCGGCCTGGGGCGTCAATTGAACAGGCTGTCGCGGCCAGTGCCGACGCCCGCGCCAGAGCGGCTCAATCGATAAACACAAGTCAAGTGGAGGCATGGCAGAACTTCGCTAGAATGCGATGCATGACGACGACCGCACGGCCCGGCCAACTCCAGCTCGATCCCCACTCCAGCCCCCCACTGATGCACGTCAGCGGCGACTGGACTCTGGCGCATTTCAGCGCCCTGGAATCCCAGGTCGCCGGCGTGCGCCACGGCGGCCAGCCCGCCGCGCTGGATTTCAGCGAGCTGGGCGCGCTCGATACCGCCGGCGCGGCGCTGCTCGCCGAAGTCATCGGCGGCACGCGCATGGACCAGCTCGAACAGGTCACCCGCAACCTGCCCGCCGAGCGCCAGGCCCTGCTGCGTACCGTGGGCAGCGCCATCACCCAGTGCCGCCTGGACGAACGCAAGCCGCCGCCCGGCAACGCCGTCGTCGACGTACTCGAACGCATCGGCATCGCCACCCTGACCTTCCGCGGTCATGTGATCGGCGGGCTGGGCTTCATCGGCCTGACCCTGCAGACCCTGGCGCGCACCCTGCTGCGCCCGCGCCGCTGGCGCCTCACCTCGCTGACCGCACACATGGAGCAGACGGGCCTGGACGCCGTGCCCATCGTTGCCCTGCTCACCTTCATGGTCGGTGCGGTGGTGGCCTTCCTCGGCGCCACGGTGCTGAAGAAGTTCGGCGCGGCGATCTACACCGTCGACCTGGTCGGCTTCGCCTTCCTCCGCGAATTCGGCGTGCTGCTCACCGCCATCCTCCTGGCCGGCCGCACGGCCAGCGCCTTCACCGCGCAGATCGGTTCGATGAAGGCCAACCAGGAGATCGACGCCATCCAGGCCCTGGGCATGGACCCGGTGGAGCTGCTGGTGCTGCCACGGGTGCTCGCCCTGCTGCTGGTGCTGCCGATGCTGACCTTCCTGGCGATGATGTCCGGCATCTTCGGTGGCGGCGTGGTCTGCGCGCTGAGCCTGGACATCTCGCCACGCATGTTCCTCTACATGCTGCAGAACGACATCGCCGTGCAGCACTTCCTGGTGGGCATCGTCAAAGCGCCGGTGTTCGCCTTCATCATCGCCGTGATCGGTTGCCTGGAAGGCTTCCGCGTCAGCGGCAGCGCTCAGTCGGTGGGCGAGCACACCACCTCCGCCGTGGTCCAGTCGATCTTCGTGGTGATCCTGCTGGATGCGGTGTTCGCGCTGTTCTTCATGGAGATGGGCTGGTGAGCGAACCGATCATCATGGTCCGCGATCTGGCCAACCGCTTCGACAGCCACGCCGTGCACGAGCACCTGGACCTCGACGTGATGAAGGGCGAGATCCTCGGCGTGGTCGGCGGCTCCGGCACCGGCAAGTCCGTGCTGCTGCGCAGCATCATCGGCCTGCGCCAGCCCAGCGAAGGTAGCGTCCACGTATTCGGCCAGAACCTGCCGGCGCTGCCACCGGCACAGCGATCGAAGCTGGAGCGGCGCTTCGGCGTGCTGTTCCAGAACGGCGCGCTGTTTTCCTCGCTGACCGTCAGCGAGAACATCTGCCTGCCGCTGATCGAGCACGCCGGGCTGTCCCGCAACGATGCCGAATTCATGGCCAAGGTGAAGATTTCCCTCGCCGGCCTGCCGCCGGATGCCGGCGCCAAGTACCCCGCCGAGCTCTCCGGCGGCATGGTCAAGCGCGCCGCCCTGGCCCGCGCCCTGGCGCTGGACCCGGACATCCTGTTCCTCGACGAACCCACCGCCGGCCTCGACCCCATCGGCGCCGCGGCCTTCGACCAACTCATCCTGACCCTGCGCGACGCCTTCGGCCTCACCGTGTTCCTGGTCACCCACGACCTGGACACCCTCTACACCATCTGCGACCGCGTCGCCGTGCTCTCGCAAAAGCGCGTGCTGGTAGTGGGGCCGCTGGATCAGGTGGCCGAGACCAACGACGCCTGGGTACAGGACTACTTCCACGGCCCACGCGGCCGTGCCGCGCTGCAGGCCACCGAACACCTGCGGGAGGAAAGCTGAATGGAAACCCGTGCCCATCACGTGCTGATCGGCCTTTTCACCCTGATCGTCTCGATCGGCGCGCTGCTGTTCGCGCTGTGGCTGGCGCAGTCGAGCAACGACCAGAAGTTCAAGTTCTACGACGTGATCTTCAACGAAGCGGTGACCGGCCTCTCAGAAGGCGGCACCGTGCAGTACAGCGGCATCCGCGTGGGCGACGTGGTGTCCCTGCGCCTGGACCCGAACGATCCGCGCAAGGTCCGTGCACGCATCCGCGTCTACGAAAGCACGCCGATCCGCGAAGACACCCGTGCCAAGCTGGCGCTCACCGGCGTCACCGGCCAGGCCATCATCCAGCTCTCCAGCGCCGCCCAGGACAGCCCGCCGCTGGTCAGCCAGGACGGCAGCATCCCGGTGATCAAGACCATCCCCTCGCCGCTGGCCAAGCTCCTGGCCAATGGCGAAGACATCGCCACCAACGTCAACACCCTGCTCGCCAACGCCAGCCGGCTGTTCTCCCAGGAGAACGTCGACCACATCAGCCGCACCCTCGACCACATGGACCAGGCCACCAGCGTGATCGCCGAGCAGCGCGCCGATATCCGCCAGACCATCAAGGAAATGGCCGCCGCCAGCGAGCAGGCGCGCATCACCCTGGCCAACGCCAGCGCACTGCTCGAACGCGCCAACCAGACCCTCGGCAGCCGGGGCCCGGCCATCCTCGACGACACCCAGAAGACCCTGGCCGCCCTGCGCGCCAGCAGCGAGCGGGTCGAGCAACTTCTCAACAACAACTACGACGCGGTGAACGGCGGCATGAGCGGACTGGGCGAAATAGGCCCGGCGGTGCGCGAGCTGCGCGCCACCCTCGAGGACCTGCGTGGCGTCACCCGTCGCCTGCAGGAGAACCCCGCCGGCTACCTCCTCGGCCGCGAACGCAACAAGGAGTTCCAGCCATGACCGCCCTTCCCCGACTGATTGGCGTCGCCGCCCTGCTCGGAATGCTCAGCGCCTGCTCGATCCTCCCGGAAGCGGAAACCCCGGACTTCTATCTGCTGCCGGCGGCCCAACAACCGGCGCGCAGCAACGCGGCGGTGAACTGGTCGATGCGGGTCAGCGCCCCCAGCGCAAGCCTCGCGCTGGATAACAACCGCATCGCCGTGATCCCACAGGGCAACCAGATCAGCAGTTACCAGGGCGCGCGCTGGAGCAACCGCGCACCCGGCCTGCTGCGCGACCGGCTGCTCGACGCCTTCACCGCCAACGGCAGTATCCACGCCCTGAGCAGCGACGAAGCCAGCCTGCAGGCCGACCTCGACCTCACCGGCGAACTGCGCGCCTTCCAGAGCGAATACCAGGGCGGCAAACCGGTCGTGCACATCCGCTACGAAGCGCGTCTGGTGCGCACCCTCGGCCAGCGCATCGTCGCCTCGCGCAGCTTCGAGGTCCGCCAGGCGGTGGACGGCAAACAGGTCGCGGAAGTGGTCAGCGCCTTCGGCAAGGCCAGCGACCAGCTCGCCGCGCAGGTGGTGGAGTGGACGTTGCAGCAGGGGCAGGCACAGGGCATCGAGCAGTCCGCCCACTGACCGAGCTTTTAGACCCCGGTTGCTGCGAGCAGCCGTCGCCCGCGGGCGGTAAGGCGATACCCCTGGGTTGGACTGCGCGGAGAGTCCGGCTGGGTCATTTCCAGCCAGCCCGCCGTCAGTGCGGGGTTCAGGTAGTTGTTGCGGAAGCTCGTGCGATGTGACAACGACAGGCGTCCCATCATGTCCCCGATCTTCAGCACATCCCCCGGTTGGAACAGTGACAGCAAGCGTCGAACGGACGGCTCGATCTCACCGTCTACTGGGTCACTTACTGGGTCACTTACTAGGTCACTCCGCGAATCCGCTTCCCCAGCGACGGCCACCTCATCCACCGCCGACAACAATGCCTGCAACATGAACAATACAAAGGGCGTGGCCTCCGCCTGACGATCCGACTCGGCAAGCGCCGCATAGTAGGAGGCCTGCCGGGCATGGATCACGGTCTCCACCGGAAGATAGGCGAGCACGGGATTCCAGCGACCAAGCAGCAATGTCTGCCACAAACGCCCCATGCGCCCGTTGCCGTCGCTGAACGGATGAATGAATTCAAACTCGTAATGGAACACACAGCTTGCTATCAGCGGATGCCAATCCGTCCGCCCCAGCCAGCCCAGCAACTGCTCGACCAGCAGAGGCACCCGGCTAGCCGGTGGAGGCATGTGCAATAGCATCTGTTCCCGGTAGATCCCCACCCCACCCTGACGAAAACGCCCCGCCTCGTCGATCAGACCCTCCAGCAGACAACCATGGGCAGCCAGCAGGTCAGCTACCGAGTCCGCCCGCCATTGAGGCAACTGCTCATAGGCTCGGAAGGCATTGCGAACTTCCTGGATTTCCCGGGGCAACCCCAAAACCCGCCGCCCTTCCAATAGCGCCGTCACCTGCTCGACGCTCAGGGTGTTGTTCTCAATCGCCAGGGACGCCTGAATAGTGCGGATTCGATTGCCGCGCCGAAGCTGCGGCGTCAATGAGCGCTCCTGACCAGCGGCCAGACGCCCGATACGCTCGGCAAGCTCCGCCACCAACGAGAACATCGCCGGAGTCAACGTCAGGGGGGGCTGGTAGATCGACATACGCATCCTGCTCTGAGAGGGCCGACTGACGAGAGCCCTGAAGTGCCAGCAGTGTAGCGACTTCGCCCACCAGCGGCAGCAGAGGCCTCGCAGGACAACGGCCTTCCGCCACGCTCGGCAATCGCCTTACTTCACTTGTGGCAGTGGTACGGGCTCTCGCCCTCCAGCTCCTGGTCCGTCTCCACATCGCGGATGGTGACGATGGCCTTGGGATACACCGAGCAGAGGGAATTGCGCACGGTGTAGATGCCGCTGCCATGGGCAAGGAACTTGCCGTTGCTCAGGGCCTTGCCCGACTCGTCGTGGGCGCTGACTTCGTAGTTGCCGGTCATGGTGATGCAGCCACCGAGGGCCAGCAGGGACAGTACGGGGATCAGGTATTTCATGGCATCTCCTTGCTACGCGATGCGCCGACAGTGGCGCGCCCGTCGTTCCCTGACGGTTTCGCGAAAGCGGGCTGGTGATTCGAACGACCGCCTGCAGATGGCGGTGGGTGTTCGACCCGAACTCAGCGACGCAGTTCAGCCAGCGGCCCCACCAAACCCGTGAGATTGTCTGGGGGGCTCGCCGGAGGAAGATCGTCTCAGCGCTTGCCCATCGAGCGGCGGGAGCCGCGCGGATGCGGCGGACGGTATTCCGCCTTGTCGTGCGGCTTGCGGTGCTGATAGGCCGAATTCGCCTGCTTCTGCGCCGCCAGGGCGGCCTTGGCGAGTTCGGTCAGGGACAGAGTGGTGGATTCTTGAGCGTTTTCCGCGCTGTCGTCGCGGGGCGGCTGCTGAGAGGAAGTCATGGGTCGAGGGTTCTATGAGAGTCTGGAACGGCACACATGATAGCCGATCTCGCCCACCTGCGGCTCACGCCGGCACGTCGACAAGACGAGCGCCCGGCTGTCCGAGGGCCTCGTCGAAACGCAGCAGGCGGCCGGCATTGCCCAATACCAGGAGGGTGCTGAGGTTGTGCAGGATCGCCGCGATCATTGCCCCGGCAGCGCCCAGCAGACCAAAAGCGGCGGCCGCGACGATGGCCAGGGTCCAGCCCAGACCGATCAGCACGTTGACCTGCAGGGTGCTGCGGCACTGACGGCTCAGGCGCACGCAGGTGCCCAGACGACGAAGATCGCTGCCGATCAGCACGATATCCGCCGAAGCCAGGGCGATATCCGCGCCACCGGCGCCCATCGCCACCCCGACCACGCCGGCCTTGAGTGCCAGCGAGTCGTTGATGCCGTCGCCCACGACCAGCGGCCGGAAGCCCTTGCGGATTTCCTCGTTGACCCGTGCCAGCTTGTCTTCCGGCAGGGCCTGGGCAACCACGCTGTCGATGCCGACCTCACGGGCCAGCGCATCGGCCACGCTCTGGCGGTCGCCGGTAAGCAGCAGTTGCCGGCCCAGGCCCAGCTCCCGCAGATCCGCCACCGCGTGGGTGGCCTCCGGGCGAACGCTGTCGGCGAGCAGCAACCACGCAAGGAAACGCCCACCCAGCGACAATCCGGCGATGGGGCCATCGTGATCCGGCACCGCCGGCGTCGAAATCCCCAGACGGGCGAACAGTTCCGGGCGGCCGAGGGCGGCTTCACCCTGTTCGGTCCGGGCGACTACACCCAAGCCTTGCCGTTCGTGGATGTCGGCGAGCGAGTGATGCGCATCGTGGGGAGCTAGCGACGCCAGTGCGCGACTCACTGGGTGGCTACTGGCGGCGCCCAGACTGGCGGCCAGTCGCTCGATGTCGCCCCGGGTCTCGCCAGACTCCGTACGCACGGCCTGCAGACGCAGCGCGCCGTAGGTCAGGGTGCCGGTCTTGTCGATTACCAGGGAGGTCAGGTCGGCCAGTTCTTCGAGGAACGCCGAGCTGCGAATCAGGATGCCGTGGCGAGCCGCAACGGCTATGCCGGCGATGGCGGTGGCCGGCGCCGACAGCACCAGCGCACAGGGACAGGCGGCGACCAGCACGGCCAGCATGGCCTGCGGGTCGTTGGTGATGAACCAGGTGACGGCGGCGATCAGCAGCACCAGCACCATATAGCGCCCGGCATAGCGTTCCAGCAGGCGCGTGATGGGCGGCTTGGACTGTTCGGCGCGCTGCATCAGGGCGATGACCTTGCCGAGGGTGGAGGCATCGCCGGTGCGGGTCACTTCGATGCGCAGCAGGCCGTCGAGGTTGATCGCGCCGCCATAGACGTCCATGCCGACGCCTGCCTCCAGCGGCACCGACTCGCCGGTGATCGGTGCGGTGTCCAGGCTGGCCTGGCCTTCCAGCACTCGGCCATCGGCAGGCACTCGATCCCCCGCGCGGACTTCCACCTGGTCGCCCGGCCGCAACTCGCCGTTGTCGACTTCACGCACGCTGCCATCGTCGACAATCAGCCGGGCCTGGCTGCGGGTCAGACGTCCCAGCGCCTCGATAGCCTCCTGCGAGCCGATCACGCTGCGTTCTTCCAGCACGTGCCCGAAGATCATGATGATGGGCAGCAACGCAGCGGTCATCAGGTCGCCGGTGGCCCAGGCGCCCAGCATGGCCAGGGCGATGAGCTGGTCGGTGATGCCGTGCAGGCTGGGATGACGCAGGCTGTACCAGCCCGAGCGCAGCACCGGTACCGCTACCAGCAGGGACGCGACGCCCAGGAGCACCTGCGCCACGCCTTCCTGTTGCGGGGCGAACCAACGCCAGAGCAGGCCCAGCACCAGCAGGCCGAGGGCGATCATCGCCAGACTGAGTTGGCGCGCCGCGCTGCGCTGCTCGTCGCGGGTGAGCATTCCACCGGTAAGGTGGCCATGGGAGTGGCCGTGGTGCGCATGGCCGTGATGGTGGTGAACGCTCATACCGCGAAGGTGCCTGCTTTAATTGATGGGGGGGAAGAGGGTTCCCGGCCGGGTGGCGTATTCGTTGGCCTCCGCTTCGGTCAGGACCCAGATCTGGTTGATCTGCTTGTCGATGCCGGGCTTGACGGCAACGACCTTGCCCTTGAGCAGCGGCATCATTCCGTTCACGAGGAAGTGGTTGTCCTCGTCGCGAATGCGCACGGACGCCGCTACCGGATAGGTGATGTTCTTTCTGTACAGACCAAGGGTGAGTATCTGCTTGAGCAGGCTGGGCCTGGGGCGCTTCAGAGTGATCGTCGGGAACTGCGCATAGTCGACGAAAGCCAGCATCATGCCCGACGGCAGGACCCGGTCGGCCTGCGCCGGGAGGCTGCAGCCCAGCACCAGCGCCAGCGCGCCCAGGCATTGCAGGGCCAGGCGTCGCAGCGAGCGTGGGGATTCATGGATGGAGTGAAGTCCGGCTGATGTCATTGGATGTCCCGCCCCTGGTGTTCCTGATTGTCGTTATCCGCCCGGACGAAGGTGCCGGGCTTGCACTGCGAGCGTAGCGGTTCGCCGCAAGACTGTCCGCACATTGATTCACAGCCTCCGGCGATCAGCGAGCTCACGGCTGCGGCCCCTCCAGGATCAGGTGTCCGGAATCGCGTGGATCGACCGTGGTCACCGAACCTGCGCGGGACAGGATGCCCGGTACGCGCTCGCGGTACAGGCGCAGCAGCAGCCCGGGGTCGGCATGTTGCTGCTGGGCCTGCGCAAGACTGGTGATGGTGGCGGTGTCCGCCTGGGAGCGGGCCAGGCGCTCGCTGGCCTGGGCACGGGCAACCTGCAGCGTACGATCGGCGGCCTGGTTGGCCGCCTGGAGCTGCCGGGCGGCGTCATTCTGCGCCGCGGCGACGCCCTGCTCCGCCTGCTGGCTGGCGGTCAGCACCGCATTGAAGGCGCTCACCGCCTCGCGTGGCAACGAGGACTGCACGTCCACACGCTCGACTTCGATACCCAGGCCATTGCCGGCCGACACCAGCGCGGCCAGGCTGCGATTGATGCCCTGTTGCAGATCGCCGCGCAGCCGTTCGCGGCGCTCGGCGACGCTGCTGTCGGCGCCGATCAGCTCGGGGCGGGCGACCAGGATGGTGTCCAGGTCGCGCGATGCGCACACCGCCACCGCATTGCGCGCCACCAGCCGGTCCAGCGCCGGCAGCACGTGATCGCCCTGGAGCACGAAATCGTAGGGGGCGGTGACCTTGTAGAACACCCGCACATCCAGCTGCACCACGCCGGCATCGCCGGTGAGCAGATAGCCGGAGCCCGCGGTGGCGTCGTTGGCGAGACTGCCATCCAGATCGGATTTCTGCGCCAGCCCCGAGCGCAGCAGGGTCTCCACCCGGCGCTCGATCACCCGGTCGGCAGACGGCAGGACCACCACCTGCTCGAACGGACGCGGCCAGGCCAGCAGCAATCCGGCGTTCTGGATGCGCTCCAGCGCCCCCATGCGCAGGACCACGGCACGGCTTTCCGGGCCGATCTGGCGCACATTGGACAGCGCCCAGCCGAGCGCCGCCAGCAGGGTCACCCCATACAGCGCCAGGAATGCCAGGCGCCCGGCCTGCAGCCAGGGGCTCGTGCCCTCCTCCCGCCGGTCAGTCATGGGCATTGACCGGCTTGGCGGACGGTTGCTGCGGCGGGCCATCCACCAGCACGCGGAACGGCGCCGCGTCGGTACGCAGCACCAGGCGCGTGCCGGGGTTGACCAGGGTGCCGAGGGTGTCCAGCGAGCGCAGCATGTTGTACAGCTCGGGCGAGCCGCTATAGGCCTTGCCGTAGATGTCCGCGGCCTGCACCCGCGACTGGGCCTCGATATCGGCGGCCTTCACCGTGGCGTCGGCCTGCAGGATGCGCGCGTCACGCTCGGCAGCGGAGCGGATTTCCGCGGCCTTGCGCTTGCCTTCGGCGGTGCGCTGGGTGGCGATGGTCTCGCGCTCGGCGCGCATGCGGTCGACCGTGGCGCCGAGGGTAACCTTCGGCAGCGTCAGCCGTTCGATGCCCACCTGGACCACGCGCACGCCGTAGGTATCGAGCAACTGGCGCTCGATCTGCTCGCGCAGGCGCTGCTCGAAGTCGGCGATGCGCACCTTGCCGGCATCGGTGTTCACCAGGTCGGAAAGATCGAATCCGCTGGCGGAGGTTTCCAGCGCTGAGCCAACGAAGGTGCGAATCTGCCGGGCCGCCTCGTCAGGCTGGTTCTGCACCGCACGCATGAAGCGCTGGATGCTGTCCGGATCGGGCTTCACCTGCCAGGCGACATAGGCCTGCACGATGATCCGCAGGCCATCGCGGGTGCCGACGTCCTGAAGGCCGCTGGAGGTGGTGCGCAGCCGCAGGTCCACCGGCACGGCGGCCTCGAACGGAATCGGCAGGCGCCAGGCGAGCCCGGGCTCCAGCAATACCCGGGCGGGATTGCCGAAGCGGGTAATCACCGTCGCCTCGCCGGAGCGTACCTGGACCAGGCAAGCGGTCGCGGCAGCGAACAGCACCAGCAAGCTTGCCAGGGCTGTGCGACGCCAGGGGAAACGCGCCGGCCCCTCGTCATGGTGATGAGCGTGATGATGGCCATGATCATGGTTATGGTCATGGGCGTGATCGTGGTCATGGTCGTGATGCGGGTGATCGCCGTGGACGAGGGTCGGGCTCAAGGTGCGATCTCCTGGGGACGGTTAGCGGTCTTGCCGCGCTGCGGATCGACCGGCGCGCCAAAGCTGCGCAGATCAAGGGTCGGTGCCTGGTCCGCGCTCAGGCGGTGGTCGATGACCAGGCTGCGGGCACCGGCCAGACCCTGGCCCAGCTGGCTGAAATACTGTTCGAGGAGGAATGCCTGCCCGGCGCGCTGCCAGGCGGTGCGCTCGGCGCCGAAGCGCAGATCGGCGGACTGGGCCTGGGCGAGGATTTCGCGGGCATCGGCGGATGCCTTGTCGGTAGCGGCGCTGGCAGCCTGCCGCGCGGCATTGGTCTGCTCGGCGGCCTTGCCCTGCTCGCGGGCGATCAGCGCCTGGGCGGTGATCTGCGCCGCCTGAACGCCATGATAGGCATTGGCCGCGCCAGCCGGCGGATGGATCGCCTCAACCACGGTGGCGAGAATTTCCACGCCGCTGTCCAGCCGGTCGAGGTCGGCCTGCACGGCCTTGCCGATATCCCGCGCCAGCGCTTCGCGCTCCGCCCCCAGCACGCCGTCCAGGGTGCGGGCAGCGAAATCGTGGACCAGCACGCGATTGGCGGTGCTGCGAATCAGCTCCGGCACGTCGGCGCTGTTATAGGTCGCTGCCAGCGCCGCCTTGTCGCTCAAGCCGATGCGATAGACGAAACGCACGTCCATGTTGACGATCTGGAAGCTCTGCTGGCCGCCCGCCTCGCTGGCGATCACCTGCGAGTTCTCGCTCACATGGGACGCATCCCACAAACGGTTGGCAGCCTCCGGGGCGGGTCCTTCGGCATCGACCAACAGGTCAGCCCGGGCAGAGTCGCCGGAGGTCGCCAGTTCGTGAATCACCCCGTTCTCCACCGACAGCACGCGGCCGAACGGCCACGGCAGCCCGAGATGCAGCCCCGGCGGGTAGACTGCCACCGGCTTGCCGAAGCGCTCGTAGACGCCCCGCCCGTTCATGGCGACCTCGCTGACGCCGGTCAGCAACCAGCCCACCAGCAGCATCAACCCCAACACCGGCAGGAAGGCGCGGCGCATGAAGCCGAAGGCCCAGACCTGACGCAGGTCGATGCCAAAACGCTGCTGCAGTTCTCCCTGCAGGAACTGCAGCGGACGCGGCGGCCAGCGCAACTGCGCGGCGACCAGGCTTTCGCCGATCAACCGGGGTTCCTCGCGCGGGCGCTGCGGGCTGAAGATCGAGAGCAGCGCGCGCAGGATCAGCTCCGCCGCCAGCAGCGCCGGCAGCAACCCCACCAGCACCACCCACCGGCTCGGCCAGACGCTCTCGCCATTGGAGAACAACAGGCCAGGCAAGGACAGCAGTTGCACGGCGATCACCGAGCGCGCCATCAGTGACAAGGCGTGCGCTTCGGGCCACTCCTCCTGACCGGCCGCGCTCAGGTGGCGCTCCACCACCAGCAGGCCGAACGCCGTCAGTGTCAGCAACCCGGTGACCAGCCAACCCGCCTGTCCCAGCGAAACGGCAGGTGTCGCCAGGTTCCAGCCGGCCTTGACGATCAACAGGGCCACCAGGGCCAAACCCGCCAACCAGAGGGCGCCAACGCCGATGCGCTGTGCCAGGCGCTGGCTCGCACGACTGATGCGTTCGAGCAGACGGTCATAGGCACTGAGCTGGGTAAGATCGGCTGGCGCCTCAGGCGCCGCAGCCGCGTCCGCGGTCCCGATCGCCGTAGCGCGCCAGCGGGCCACGCGCAAGGCCGATTGGCTGACCGCCGCCAGCAACAGCAGCGCCGCAGCGTTGTTGCACAGCAAGGGCAACCAGAGCGAGTCGGCGGTGAACAGGCCGATGAAGATCGCCATCAGGAACAGCAACGCGGCGAGGCCACCCGAGAGCCAGATGAGCAGCTTCAAGCGACGCGACTGGTACGCCGAGCGCTGGAAACGCGGCAGCCCTTCCAGGCTGCGGTCCTCGATGTCCAGGTCGACTCTCATGGATGCTCCAACGGTTGAACGGATCGCCCGCCTCTTTCGAGCGAAAGCGGCGCGCCGGCGAGCCTGAGCGTAGAAGATTAAGGCTCTATGAAGCCGGCGATTATATTTCTGTAACCTTATAACAGAACATGTGAAGAGCTCGTGATGATGACACCTGCAGCAGCGCCGTATTAAGTCCATTGCCGCGCGGCCTCGGGAGCTCTATCGTGGCCTCCTCACCGTGCCGAACCGAGATTCCCCCATGAGCTCCCTGCGCGAATCGCTCGCCCGTTTCCCTCGACTCGAACTGGCCGGCGGCCCGACGCCGCTGGAAAAACTGGAGCGGCTTTCCGCCCGCCTGGGTCGCGACATCCATGTGAAGCGCGACGACACCACGCCCTTCGCGCTGGGCGGCAACAAGGTACGCAAGCTTGAATTCCTCGCCGCGGATGCGCTGCGCGCCGGCGCCGACACCCTGGTGACGGCCGGGGCGATCCAGTCCAACCACGTGCGCCAGACGGCAGCGGTCGCTGCCAAGCTAGGCCTGCGCTGCGTGGCGCTGCTGGAGAATCCCATCGGCACTGGCGATCACAATTACCTGAGCAACGGCAATCGCCTGCTGCTCGACCTGTTCGGCACCGAGGTCGAACTCGTGCCCAACCTGGACAACGCCGACGAACTGCTGCAGCAGACCGGCGAGCGCCTGCTGCGTGAGGGCCGCAAACCCTACCTGGTGCCGATCGGCGGCTCCAACGCCCTCGGCGCGCTGGGCTACGTGCGCGCCGGGCTGGAACTGGCCGAACAGATTCGCCACAGCGGCCAGCGCTTCGCCGCCGTGGTGCTGGCCTCCGGCAGCGCCGGCACCCACGCCGGGTTGACCGTGGCGCTGGCCGACGCCCTGCCAGAACTGCCGGTGATTGGCGTGACCGTCTCGCGCACCGATGCAGCGCAACGGCCGAAAGTGGAAGGACTGATCCAGCGCACGCTGGAGCTGCTCGGCCAGGACACCGCCAAGGCGCCGAAGGTGGAACTCTGGGACGAGTACTTCGCCCCACGCTATGGCGAACCCAACGCCGGCACGCTGGAGGCGGTACGACTGCTGGCCAGCCACGAAGGACTGCTGCTCGACCCGGTCTACACCGGCAAGGCCATGGCCGGCCTGCTCGATGGCGTCGCCCGTCAACGTTTCGCCAGCCAGGGCCCGCTACTCTTCCTGCACACCGGAGGCTCGCCGGCGCTGTTTGCCTACCATCCAGCGAGCTGACGCAGATAAAATCAAACTAAGCATGTAATTTTTTATTATTTTATAGAATAACAACTACAACCCTATAGTCGCTACGCGTTGACTAACCTGCTTAAAACACCAAAAACGGGGCTCACCATGACCTTCTCTGCACTGCGCCGTCACTTCCTGTTTGCCAGCCTGACCCTCACCCTTGGCGCCAGCCTGTTCGGCCAGGCCCAGGCCGCCGACGACCTGCTCGCCCAGCTCAAGTCCAAGGGCGAAGTCCGCGTCGGCCTCGAAGGCACCTACCCGCCCTTCAGCTTCCAGGACGAGAGCGGCAAGCTCGCCGGTTTCGAAGTGGACTTCTCCGACCTGATCGCCAAGGAACTGGGCGTCAAGGCCAAGCTCCAGCCGACCAAGTGGGACGGCATCCTCGCCGCGCTGGAGTCCAAGCGCCTGGACCTGGTGATCAACCAGGTGACCATCTCCGAGGAGCGCAAGAAGAAGTACGACTTCTCCGAGCCCTACACCGTTTCCGGCATCCAGGCCCTGGTGCGCAAGGGTGACGAAAGCAAGTACGACACCCCCGAGAAGCTCGCCGGGGTGAAAGTCGGCGTCGGCCTGGGCACCAACTACGAACAATGGCTCAAGGAGCACGTCCCGCAGGCCGACGTCCGCACCTACGAGGACGACCCGACCAAGTTCCAGGACCTGCGCAGCGGTCGCATCGACGTGATCCTGGTGGACCGCCTGGCCGCCTTCGACATGGTCAACAAGACCAATGGCGCCATGGCCCTGACCGGCGCGCCCTTCGCCCGCCAGGAAGCCGGCATCGCCCTGCGCAAGGGCAACCCGGAACTGCTGGCGGCGCTGAACAAGGCCATCGACAAGCTGCGTGCCGACGGCACCCTCAAGCAGCTGTCGGAGAAGTGGTTCAAGGCTGACGTGACCCAATGATCGACGCAAGCCTGCAGCTTGCGCTGGATTCCGCGCCCTTCCTGCTCAAGGGCGCGGTCTTCACAGTAGTCCTCAGCGTAGGCGGCATGTTCTTCGGACTGCTGCTGGGTTTCGGACTGGCGCTGATGCGCCTGTACGGATTCACCGCCCTGAGCTGGCTCGCCCGCATCTACGTGTCGTTCTTCCGCGGCACGCCGTTGCTGGTCCAGCTCTTCATGATCTACTACGGCCTGCCGCAACTGGGCATCGAGCTCGACCCACTGCCCGCGGCGCTGATCGGCTTCTCGCTGAACATGGCCGCCTATGTCTGCGAGATCCTGCGCGCCGCCATCGGCTCCATCGACCGAGGCCAATGGGAAGCCGCATCGAGCATCGGCATGACCCGCGCCCAGACCCTGCGCCGCGTCGTCCTCCCGCAGGCCGCGCGCACCGCGCTGCCGCCGCTGGGCAACAGCTTCATCTCGCTGGTCAAGGACACCGCACTGGCCGCCACCATCCAGGTGCCGGAGCTGTTCCGCCAGGCCCAACTCATCACCGCGCGCACCTTCGAGGTCTTCACCATGTACCTCGCCGCCGCGCTGCTGTACTGGGTGCTCGCCAGCATCCTGTCGCACCTGCAGAACCGCCTGGAAGAGCGGGTCAACCGTCATGACCAGGAGCACGAGGCATGATCGAAGTACGCAAGCTGACCAAGCAGTTCCGCGGCCAGGAGGTGCTCAAGGGCATCGATCTGACCGTCGAGGCCGGCGAAGTGGTTGCGATCATCGGCCCCAGCGGCTCCGGCAAGACCACCCTGCTGCGCTGCCTCAACCTGCTGGAAGTCCCCAGCGGCGGCACCATCCAGGTCGGCGAGATCCGCATCGACGCCTCGCGCCCGCTGAGCGGCCAGCAGGGATTGATCCGCAAGCTACGCCAGCACGTGGGCTTCGTGTTCCAGAACTTCAACCTGTTCCCCCATCGCACCGCGCTGGAGAACGTGATCGAAGGTCCGGTGATCGTGAAGAAGGAGCCCCGCGCCCAGGCCGAGCAACGCGCCCGCGCGCTGCTCGCCAAGGTCGGCCTGGCTGGTAAGGAAGACGCCTATCCCAAGCGCCTTTCCGGCGGCCAGCAGCAGCGCGTGGCCATCGCCCGGGCGCTGGCGATGCAGCCGGACGTGATCCTGTTCGACGAACCGACTTCGGCGCTCGACCCGGAACTGGTCGGCGAGGTGCTCTCGACCATCCGCGGCCTGGCGCAGGAAAAACGCACCATGGTCATCGTCACCCACGAGATGAGCTTCGCCCGCGACGTGGCCAACCGGGCGATCTTCATCGACAAGGGCGTGATCGTCGAACAGGGCGACGCCAAAGCCCTTTTCGCCAACCCGCGGGAAGAGCGCACACGGCAATTCCTCAGCAAGTTCCTCACCCAGGGCGGGTCCTGATCCGCCACAAATAAATCGAACTAATCGATTCTTTTGCTCGGATATTTGCGCTTTTATATCGATCAATTGCGAGAGAACATAGCTCCCATGAACCGCACGAGCCGGCGATCCCGCCGGCCGTGCCCATGAGGACTTCGCCATGATCGAACGCAGACCCTTCCAGCAACTCGGCGGTGCCAACCACGGCTGGCTCAACGCCAAGCACCACTTCTCCTTCGCCGAGTACTACGACCCTGAGCGTATGGACTGGGGCAACCTCCGCGTCTGGAACGATGACGAAATCGCTGCCGGCACCGGCTTCCCGCCGCACCCGCACCGCGAGATGGAAATCATCACCTACGTTCGCCAGGGCGCGATCACCCACCAGGACAGTCTGGGCAACAAGGGCCGCACCGAAGCCGGCGACGTACAGGTCATGAGCGCCGGGACCGGCATCGTGCACTCCGAGTACAACCTCGAGAAGGACGTAACCAAGATCTTCCAGATCTGGATCATCCCCTCGGTACGCGGCGGCACGCCGTCCTGGGGCGCCAAACCCTTCCCGAAGGGCGACCGCGCCGGGCGCTTCGTCACCCTGGCCAGCGGCTATGAGAACGACGGCGATGCCCTGCGCATCCGCGCCGAAGGCCGCCTGGTCGCCGCCACCATCAAGGCCGGCCAGAGCGCCGAGTACGAGTTGGGCGCAGACCGCCGCGCCTACCTGGTGCCGGCAACCGGCAAGGTGGAAGTGAATGGTGTGCTGTTGGAAGCCCGCGACGGTGCCGCAATCGCCGATGAAGCGGTGGTGAAGGTGACCGCGCTGGAAGACAGTGAGGTCATCCTGGTGGACATCGCCTGACAGCACGCAATGGAAACGAAAAAGGCACGCCGATTGGCGTGCCTTTTTCGTCATGTAAATGAATCAGATGCCCAAAGCACTCACTGCAGCGGCAACCAGAATCCCTACGATAACGCCCGCGACAATCTCGATGCGGGTGTGCCCCATGCGCTCCCGTAGCGGTTGATGATCCGCCCCAGCTACAGCCAGCCGATTGATTGCCGCAGCATGCTTTCCAACCTGCCGACGTAGGCTATTGGCATCAAGCATTACGATAAAAGCCAAGGTCAAGGCAATGCCGAATGCTGGCTGATCCATGCCGTGTTTGAAAGCAATAAGGGCAGCCATGCTGCTGACAATCGCACTGTGATTGCTCGGCAGGCCACCATAGCCAATCAGACCAAACGCGGGCTTTCCAGCCTTGATGCTATTGATGGCGAACTTGCTGCAACCAGCGACTAGCCACGCCAGGAACGGTGTCAACGCATAAGAATAAGTGCTCATACCGGCATTCCCGGCCAGAGCGCCCACATGCAAACGCCTCCCCATACGACCACCGTCAGCAGTAATTGCCAATCTGCCAGTAGTGCATCGGTAGGCGACTCACCGCCGTCCAGCGCTTCAACCACATACCAATATCGGAACAGGCCGAACAGCACCAAGGGAACGGTGATAACAAGGTCCGGCTTCGCTGACATCACGAACATGCTGTAGAAAAGCAGCGCGCCCGTAGCGGATATCTCCGCATAGCGATCGACCAGAGCAAGCGAATACTTGCCCAGTACCTCGCGAGCGCCAGCACCACTTTTACTCAACTCCTGCCGACGCTTCACCGCCGCCAGATAGAGCGCCAGGCAGAGCGTCGTCACGAACATCCAGGAGGAAACAGGAACACTCAAGGCCACGGCTCCGGCATAGACTCGCAGGACGAAGCCGATGGCGATGGTGAAGATATCGACTACGGGCTGATGCTTGAGGACGAAGGAGTAGGCAAGGTTCAACACCATATAGGCCAGGATCACACCGATGACCTTGGGCAGCAGGAATCCGCCCACGGCCAGGACACAGTAAAGGCCAACGAGCAGCGTCAGTGCTGCGGAGACCGAAACTGCTCCGCTGGCAAGCGGTCGTGACTTCGACTTGAGCGGATGCAACCGATCGCGCTCGATATCACGCCAGTCGTTGATGATGTATGTCGCAGACGATGCAACACAGAACAGCAGCATCGCCTGAAACGCATGACTAACTGCGTAGAAGTTGAGAAACTCGCCGGAAAATACCAAGGGGGCAAGGACGAATCCGTTCTTTACCCACTGCCTGGGGCGTAACAACTTGATCAGGCCTCGCGCCTGCCCCGTACCGCACTCCCCCACCAGTGATTCCTGCATGTACTTTTCCTGATTATTCTCTTTAGAAGAATCTTGATGAAACTGGCACTTATCTACGCAATTCTTGCATTAATCGCTACCGTAGCAAACATAGGGTCACAGGACCTGGTCGTCAGAAATTACTCCGGACCCTACTCAATCACTCTTTCGATCATTGTCGGGACAGGCGTTGGCCTGCTGCTCAAATACGCTCTCGACAAGCGTTATATCTTTCGCTTCAAGGCTCGAGATGTGGTCCATGACGGACAGACCTTCATCCTTTACACCGTCATGGGCCTAGCCACGACAGTCATCTTCTGGGGCTTCGAGTTCGCCTTCCAGCACATCTTCCAGTCCGACGGCATGCGCTATCTCGGCGGAGTGATCGGTCTGGCGATCGGCTATGTGACCAAGTATCACCTGGACAAGCGCTACGTATTCCGCATGGAGGCCGCATGAGGCGCGTCAACTCCTGGGGCCGACTCGAGGCCCCTCTCCATGAGGTCATCCCGCTTTCCGCCCCCGAACGTGTCGCGCAAACTCTTGAAGGCAGCACGCTGCCCGGCCTGGCCCACGGCATGGGGCGCAGCTACGGGGACAGCTGTCTCAACGCCGATGGCACCCTGTGGCTGACTCAAGCAATGGATCACCTGATCCAGTTCGATGAGCGCTCCGGGAGACTGACGTGCGAGGCAGGAGTCCTGCTCAGGGACATTCAGCGCCTGGCGGTGCCTCGCGGCTGGATACTGCCCGTCACACCGGGCACCCAACTGGTCACCGTGGGCGGAGCTATTGCCAATGACGTGCACGGCAAGAACCATCACATCCTCGGTTCGTTTGGCGACCACGTGCAGCGCATCCGCCTCGTACGCACCGACGGCACAACTCTCGACTGCGGGCCCCAATCGGAACGGGGTTGGTTCCGAGCTACCGTAGGCGGCTTGGGGCTGACGGGAGTGATAGTCGAAGCCGAGCTGCAATTGCGCCGGATAGCCAGCCCTTGGCTGGATACCGAAACCATTCCCTATGGAAACCTGAACGAGTTCTTCGCCCTCGCCGACAGCTCGGAGGCAGGTTGGGAACAGACTGTGTCGTGGATCGATTGCCTATCGAAAGGCGGTAGCCGCGGAATCTTCCTGCGTGCCAATCCGGCCGCCAGCGGACCGCGAGACGAGCCGCGCAGGCGCAAGCTAGGCATGCCTTTCGTCCCGCCGGTATCTCTGGTCAATGGCCTGACGCTGCGCCCCTTCAATACTGCCTACTACCGTCTCAACCAGCGCAAGGCCGGCAAGGGAGTTGCGCACTACGAACCGTTCTCCTACCCACTCGACAACATTCTCGATTGGAACCGCATGTACGGTCCGCGCGGCTTCTATCAATACCAGAGCGTTGTTCCACGGGCAGTTGGCCAGGAAGCGGTGCAAGCCATGCTGGATGCCATCGCGGGATTAGGAGAAGGATCATTCCTTGCGGTGCTCAAGACATTCGGCGAGCGACAATCGCTGGGAATGCTGAGTTTCCCGCAGCCCGGAGTCACCCTTGCGCTCGACTTCCCCAACCGGGGCACCCGCACCCTGCGCTTGCTGGAAAGGCTCGATGCGATAGTCCGCGAGGCGCATGGGCGCCTTTACCCCGCCAAGGATGCACGCATGCCGCGCGATCTGTTCGAGTCCGGCTATCCGCTGCTGAATGAGTTTTTGTCTTACCGCGACCCCGGCATCAGCTCGGGGCTGTCCCGCCGCCTGCTAGGAAGCTGAAGTGAACAGGAAACGTATCATCATCGTCGGAGCGACCTCCTCCATCGCCGAACACTGTGCGCGCCTCTGGGCCCAGGGCCAGGAGGTCGACATGACCCTGGTGGGCCGTGACCTGCAGCGCCTGCAGCGCATCGCTACGGACCTGAACGTCCGCAGCCAGAACAGCGAAATCCACTGCTCGACTGCCGACTTCGTCGATCCGCAATCCATTCAGCGGCAAGTCGATGAATGGCTGGCCAGCGGCCCCGCGGACATCGTCCTGATTGCCCATGGCTCCCTTCCGGAGCAGGGCGCCTGCCAAAGCAATCTAAAAGAGGCTCACCAGGCGCTGGAAATCAACGGTCTTTCACCCGTACTGTTCGCCGAGGCCTTCGCCGCCCACATGGAACGCAACAACCGCGGCACCCTGATCATCCTCGGCTCGGTAGCCGGTGATCGCGGGCGCAAGTCCAACTATGTGTATGGCGCCGCCAAGGGCCTGGTTACCCGATACGCGGAAGGGTTGCAACATCGCCTTGCTGGCAGCGACGTCAAGGTGATGCTGGTGAAGCCGGGCCCCACCGATACGCCAATGACTGCACATCTGAAGAGTGAAGGTGCTCGCCTTGCGCCGGTGGAAGACGTTGCCAACGATATTGTCCAGGCCGCGGGCAAGGGGGTTGCAACGCTCTACACCCCTCGCAAATGGCAATTGATCATGTGGGTTATCCGACACATGCCTGCGGTGGTCTTCAACAAACTCAACATCTGACGCTGATCGTGCCCGCCCTGCATTTGCGGGGCGTATTGCTCGCACTTACCGCTTGCGGCAAAGACTCATGCCGTCACCGATCGGCACCAACGAGTAATCAATCCGGACGTCCTCCTTCAACGCCCGATTGAGCTGCTGAATGGCCCGTGTGTCGTCGCTCTCGGGCTCCAGTTCCAGCACCCTGCCACTCCACAGCACATTGTCGAAGACCACCAGCCCGCCACTACGCAGCAGATTGAGGGCGTATTCGAAGTAGGTGGGATAACGCGCCTTGTCGGCATCGATGAAGACCAGGTCGAAGCGCCCCTCCTCGCCGCCGGCCATCAGGCTCTCCAGCGTGGACAGCGCCGGCCCCAGGCGTAGCTCGATGCGGCTGTCGACGCCCGCCTCCCGCCAGTGGGTGCGCGCGATCTCGTTGTAGTCACCAGGCAGATCGCAGCACAGGAGATGCCCGTCGGCGGGAAGCACTTCGGCCATGCACAGCGCGCTATAGCCGGTGAAGGTACCCACTTCGAGAATGCGTCGGGCGCCGATCAGTTTCACCAGCAAGGCGAGGAATTGCCCCTGCTCCGGGGCGACCTGCCAGCGCGACATCGGCAGCGCAGCAGTCACCTCGCGCAGACGAGCCTTGATGGGCGAGTCTCGCAGGGAGACATCGAGCAGGTACTGGTAAAGGGCGTCGTCCAGGTTCAGCGTGCGTGTAGTCATGACCCTTCCCGCAAACGATCAGGGATGGAGAGCGAGACTCTGCACGGCGAGGACGCGCTTGGCTTCCAGGAAGGCTTTCTGCCAATAGGCGCTGTCGAGGCTGTCCAGGCGTACGGTCCCGCCCGTTCTGGGCGCATGAACGAAGCGCCCTTCTCCGACATAGATACCCGCATGACTCACGCCACGTCCACCGCTGGTAGCGAAGAACACCAGATCGCCACTCTGCAGCGATTCGCGACCGATGCTGGGCGCGCGCAGGGTAATCATCTCGCGGGTGGAGCGCGGCAGTTGCAGACCGGTGGCATCGCGGTAGACGTAGCCGATCAGGCCGCTGCAATCGAAACCGCCATCGGGCGTGTTGCCACCCCAGCGATACGGCGTGCCAACCAGGCCAATGGCACGGATCAGGACATCATCGGCAGCTTGCGAATTGTAGGCAGGGAGCGAAGGCGCGTTCACCACGGGCGGAGGCGACGGCGGAGTGCGACTGGCGCAGGCGGCCAGGGAGGCGAGAAGAGCGAAGAGAATGACGCGCTGTGGAGCGAGCATGTGATGGCATCCCTGCTAAGGAATGCCATCACTTTGCACCGACAGTGGCTTGAACGCAATACTTAAAGTAAAACTTTAAGTTTAGCGCGTTACCGTCTTGGGCTGGTAACCCGGCTCGAGTACGCGCTTGGCTTCCATGTAGCTCAGGCGCCAGTAGCTCTCGTCCAGGCTGTCCACCCGCACACCACCGCCACGGCGGCTGGCGGAGTGGATGAACTGACCGTCACCGATATAGATGCCGGCATGGCTCACCCGACCGCGACCACGATTGTTGAAGAAGATCAGGTCGCCCGGTTGCAGGTCTTCTTTCGAGACCAGCGGGACGTCCATGGTGATCAACTCGCGCGTGGAGCGCGGCAGGTTGATGCCTGCTTCTTCGCGGAACAGATAGCCCACGAAGCCGCTGCAATCGAAACCAGTTCGTTCCGATTTCCCACCGAAGCGGTACGGAGTACCGATCAGCGAGAACGCGCGATCCAGGATGTCGGATACGTGCGAGGTCGAACTGCCGTTATAGTTTTTGGCCCCCTCGTCCTGCGACTCATCCGCCATCGTGACCTTATTCTGGTCAATCTGAAGAAAAGCGGCGCGGCTGGTCGGCGTTACGGCTACCTGGCTTTGCTGCGATTCCGGCGAATGGCTGGCACAAGCTGCCAGCAACAGAACGAAACTCATGGGCACGAGGGGTGCGAAGCGTTTAAGCATGGGCACGACCGTGTCTCATTAGTTCCATTTAATAGCGGGCTAATTTGCCCGCTCAATGAGGGTAATGCAAGTTTTTTATCGCGGAATGTGACTTAGCAGGCGCGGCATAATGTCTAAGGCTCGACCCACCATTCTTTCTTCGACCACCGAACTCAGATCGGTCAGCCCCGGATTGACCTCGGCCGTGAAGCCTCCGGCGGCCCGCGTCCGCATCACCGGCTCGATGATGTAGGGGAAGCTCGCGGTCGTTCCCACCAGCAATACGGCGTCGAATCCCTTGCGCAACTGCGCATAGAGCGTGTCGATCGCCGCCTCCGGCAACATCTCCTCGAACAGCACCACTGGCGGGCGCAACACGCCGCCGCAACGCGTGCATTTCGGCGGCAGCGGCTCCTCCAGACGCTCAGCCAACCCTGCGTCTTCCTGGCCACAGGACTGACAGTAGAGTGGCGCCAGTTCGCCATGGATCTCGATCAGACGCTCCACCGGCGAGCCCGCACGGCGATGGAAGCCATCGATGTTCTGCGTCAGCACCCAGCACTCAGGCTTATATCGCTGCAGCTCGGCGATGGCTTCGTGGCCGGCGTTGGGCCGTGCGTTGAGACACGCCTTGCCCAGCTCAGCCAGGTACTTCCAGCACAGCGCCGGGTTGTCGCGCAGCATGGGCCCGGAAAGCGCCGCCTCGATGGGGAGCCCTTCCTCGGTGCGACCGTTATAGAGGCCACCCAGGCCGCGATAGGTGGGCATGCCGGAGTCGGCGGAGACGCCGGCGCCAGTGATCACCAGGATGCGTTCGGCGCGAGCCAGTGCCGCGCCGGTGCGTTCGATGGCCGAATCCATGCGCCCTCCTCCGCGGCCAGGCCGCGCGTCAGTGGTTGACCGTGTACGACAGCATCATCGAGATATGGCACAGCGGACGAGCGCTTTGTTCCTGCCACTGGTTGAAAGCGGCCTGCACCAGCGCCAGGTCTTTCTGGCTGGTGGGCGTCTTGTCGACGATTTCCTGGGCCTTGAGTGCGGCGACCACATCGTCACTGAGGACAAAGGTGTCCTTGCCTGCCATGCGCAGCAGGCGCGGTGCGGACATGCCACCCAACTGGTTGCCGCGCTTGGCCAGCAGTTTCCACAGGCCAACGATGTCGTTCGACGGCCAGTCCGCCAGCAGCTTGCCGAAGCTGCCGTATGCGCGTGCGATGTCGAGGACCATCTGCGCGTTGCGCGGCACGCTCTTGAGCTTGCCCAGGTGGCGGATCAGCCGGGCGTCCTGCATCAGGTTTTCCAGGCGCTCGCCGCCCATCAGCACGACCTTCTCCGGGTCGAAGCCGAAGAAGACTTCCTCGAAGGCCGGCCACTTGGCGTCCACCAGGCTGTGCTTGAGGCCCGCGCGGAAAATGCGCAGGCTGATCAGCGACAGGTAACGGTCATCGCTCACCGCCGCCAGCTCCGCCGGCGTCCTGGGCTGCGGCATCCGGGCTTCCAGCGCCTCAACCGAGCCGAAGCGGTTCAGACAATACTCGTACAGCCACTGGTAATTGCGCATCGGGCGTCCTTGCGGAGGTCTTACAGGTTCATTACATCGAGGAAGCGCGGGGTGGCGGTCTCGTCGATGCGCAGGCTGTTGAAGTCGAACAGGTTGCGGTCGGCCAGTTGCGACGGCACCACATTCTGCAGCGCGCGGAACATGATCTCGGTACGGCCCGGCGACTTGCGCTCCCAGTCCAGTAGCATTTCCTTGACCACCTGGCGCTGCAGGTTTTCCTGCGAGCCGCAGAGGTTGCACGGGATGATTGGGAATTCTTTGAGCACCGAGTAGGCCTCGATGTCCTTCTCGTTGCAGTACGCCAGCGGGCGGATCACCACGTTGCGGCCATCGTCGGAGAGCAGCTTGGGCGGCATGGCCTTGAGGGTGCCGCCGTAGAACATATTAAGGAAGAAGGTTTCCAGGATGTCGTCGCGGTGGTGACCCAGGGCCATCTTGGTCGCGCCGATCTCGTCGGCGTAGGTGTAGAGGGTGCCACGGCGCAGGCGCGAGCACAGCGAGCAGGTGGTCTTGCCCTCCGGGATCTTCTCCTTCACCACCGAGTAGGTGTCCTTCTCGATGATGTGGTACTGCACGCCGATGGACTCCAGATAGGCCGGCAGCACGTGCTCGGGGAAGCCGGGCTGCTTCTGGTCCATGTTCACCGCGACGATCTCGAACTGGATCGGCGCCACCTTCTGCAGGTACAGCAGGATGTCCAGCAGGGTGTAGCTGTCCTTGCCGCCGGACAGGCAGACCATGACCTTGTCGCCGTCCTCGATCATGTTGAAGTCGGTGACCGCTTCGCCAACCTGGCGGCGCAGGCGTTTCTGCAGTTTGTTCTGGTTGACCGAAAGGGTGCTGGCCATGGTGCTCTGGAATCCGAAGGGCAAGACGAAAAGCCGGTCATTTTACGCGCAAAGCGACGCGTACCCCAGCCCCTCTATCGGGCCACTGCTAATCTGACAACATGACGCCCGACCTCGACCCTTCCCTCGACCTGACGGACCAGCTCCTGCAGCTACTGCGGGAAGCACCTGAAGGACTCTCCGAATTCCAGCTGATCCAGCAGCTGAAAGCTCGGCACTCCACCCACGTGCCCAACCTGCCGCTGATCGACAAGCTGGTGCTGTTCCGCACCCACTTCCTGGTGTTCAACGCGCTTTACCGGCTGCGCGACCGGCTCTGGGCGGAGAACGCCGCGCACCTGGAAATCGGCCCGCTGCAGATTCGCCTCTCTCCTTATATGAGTGGCGCGCAGGCGCTCGGCGAGCAGGATGCCCTGCGCGACTACTATCTCGACGAGAAACATCTGAAAGAAACCACCGAGCGCGACGTGGAGAAGCTGCTGGAAAGCTTCTGGACACGCATGCAGGGCAACGAGGAAAAGGCCGCCGCCCTGGCCCTTTTCGAGCTGGAGGACGGCCCGGTGGACTATGCGCTGATCAAGCTGCGCTACCGTCAGCTGGTCAGCCAGCACCATCCGGATCGCGGCGGTAGCACCACGCGGCTGCAGTCGATCAACAAGGCGATGGAAATTCTGGAGCGCTATTACAGCCGCCCGTGAAACTTCCATTTGCTCTAAACCCACGGACGACGAGGCCTTCAGCCCTCCCTATACTGCGACTTAAGGTCGCATAGGTCGGCCGAGCACCGGATGACGCTGGCTACGCGTCTCCGGCGCTTCGCTGGGGGGCGACCTTCTATAAGAAGAGGAGAATGCTGACATGATCCATCATGTGTGGGGGCTCTTCACCCATCCCGATCAGGAATGGCAGGAAATCCGTGGCGAGGAAGAATCCATCAGCCACATGTACCTGACCCACGTCCTGATCCTCGCTGCCATCCCGGTCATTTCCGCCTACATCGGCACCACGCAGGTCGGCTGGGTATTGGGCAATGCAGGACCGGTCAAGCTGACAGCCGCCAGTGCGATGCAGCTGACCATCATGACCTATATCGCCATGCTCGCCGGCGTCGCCGTGATGGGTGCCTTCATCCACTGGATGGCACGCACCTATGACGCAGCACCATCGATGACCCAATGCGTGGTATTTGCCGCGTACACCGCTACCCCGCTGTTCATCGGTGGCCTGGCGGCGCTGTACCCGCACCTGTGGCTGGGCATGATCATCGGCACAGCCGCGATCTGCTACACCGTCTACCTGCTCTATGTCGGCATCCCGACCTTCATGAACATTCCCAAGGATGAAGGTTTCCTGTTCTCCAGCTCCGTGCTGGCGGTGGGACTGGTGGTGCTGGTGGCGATGATCGCCCTGTCGGTGATCCTCTGGGGCAGCGGTGTCGGGCCGGAATACACCTGACCCTGACCAACAAAATGAACGACCGGGCCCCAGCGGCCCGGTTTTCTTTTGCGCGCTTGCCTGAAACTCGCCTGACTTGCCTGAACCTGCACCCCGGACGAGCGGCCGCGAGAAATCCTCCACCGGCGCTTCGACTGCGGCATAATCTGCCCCCGTCGGAGAACCACTGTATGCCTGAACAGCTCAACGCTCGCGTCGAAGCCTGCTACCAGCAGGCCGAAGCCTTCTTCCAGCGGCGCTTTCCCCGCCCGGAAGTGAGCTTCCGGCTGCGCGGCCAGAAGGCCGGCGTCGCCCACCTCGATGAGAACCTGCTGCGCTTCAACCCGCAGCTGTATCGGGAAAACCGCGATCATTTCCTGCAGCAGACCGTGGCCCACGAAGTGGCCCACCTGATCGCCCATCAGATGTTCGGCCCGCGCATTCGCCCGCATGGCGAGGAGTGGCAGCTGATCATGCGCGGCATCTACGGCCTGCCGCCGGACCGCTGCCACACCTACGAAATCAAGCGCCGCCGCGCCACCCGCTACCTGTATCGCTGCCACTGCGGCGAGGGCAACGAATTCCCCTTCTCCGCCCAGCGCCATAACCTGGTCGCCCAGGGCCGCCGCTATTACTGCCGGCGTTGCCGCGCGACGCTGGTGTTCACCGGCGAAACCCGCCGCGAGTGATGCGGCTCAGGCGATGGCCTTCGCCGTCTTCAGTGCCTCGACCTGCTCTGCCGAATAGCCCAGTTCCGCCAGCACCTCGCCGGTATGTGCGCCCAGTGCCGCGCCAATATGGCGAGGCTCGGGCAGGCCGGCGGAGAAACGGATCGGGCAGGCGATCTGCTCCTGCACACCGCCCTTGCCATTGGGTACTTGTGTCACTACGCCCCGCTCGCGAAGCTGCGGATGCTCCACCGCCTCGGACAGCGACAGCATCGGCTCGACGCAAGCATCCAGCGCGGCGAAACGTTCCTGCCACTCGTGGAAATCGTGCTTCTCGAACTCGATGGCGATCTCGCGCTTGAGCGCCTGCTGGTCTTCCGGTTTGGACGAGAGCCCGCGCGCGGCCAGTTCCGGTCGGCCGATGGCAGCACAGAACTGCTGCATGAACTGCGGCTCCAGGCTGCCCACCGAGAACCAGCGACCGTCGCGGGTACGGTAGTAGTCGTAGAAGCTGCCGCCGTTGAGCGCGAGGGCTTCCATCTCCGGCTCGACTCCAGCGGCGAGGTACCCTGCACCCGCCATGCCGTGCAGGCTGAACGCGCAGTCGGTCATGCTCACGTCGACCAGTTGTCCCTCCCCCGTCTGCTGCCGATGAATGACCGCCGCCAGCAGCCCCATCACGCCATGCAGCGATCCGCCGCCAATGTCGGCCAACTGCACGCCCAGCGGCAGCGGGCCGATGTCGCGGCGGCCGGTGTAGCTGGCGATGCCGGCCAGGGCCAGATAGTTGATGTCGTGACCGGCGCGGTCGCGGAACGGACCGGTCTGGCCATAGCCGGTGATCGACACGTAGATCAGCTTCGGATTGATCGACTTGAGCGCCTCGTAGCCGACGCCGAGCTTGTCCATCACGCCGGGACGGAACTGCTCCAGCACGATGTCGTATTCCCGCACCAGTTGCTTCACCACCTCCACCGCCTGCGGCTGCTTGAGGTCCAGCGCGATGGAACGTTTGTTGCGATTGAGGTAGGCGTGGCTGGCGGAGGTGCCGTCCACGTGCGGCGGCAGTACGCGCACCAGGTCCATGCGCGTGGGCGATTCCACACGCAGCACCTCGGCGCCCATGTCCGCCAGCAGCAGCGAGGCGAACGGCCCCGGCAGCAAGGTGGAGAAATCGAGAATCTTCAGGGAGGCGAGCGGGCCGTTCATGGGCACTCCTGTAACGCTATCGTGAATACTTTGACGCCGCGCCTCAGAGCTTCATGCCGCGGCTGATGATCTCCTTCATGATCTCGGAGGTGCCGGCGAAGATGCGCTGGATGCGCGCGTTCGCGTACATCTTGCAGATCGGGTACTCCCACATGTAACCCCAGCCGCCATGCAGTTGCACGCCCTCGTCGACCACCTTGCACAGCAACTCGGTGGTGAACAGCTTGGCCTCGGCGGCCACTTCCGGGGTGAGCTTCTTCTGGTTGTGGTCCATCACGCAGCGGTCGGTGAAGACCTGCGCCACGTCGATCTGCGTGCGCATCTCGGCGAGCTTGAAGCGGGTGTTCTGGAAGTGCGCCACCGGGCGGTCGAAGGCCTTGCGCTCCTTTACGTAATCGATGGTCGCGTTCAGCGCCGCCTCGGCGCCGGCCACCGCACCACAGGCGTTGGTCAGGCGCTCCTGGGCGAGCATGTTCATCAGGTAGAAGAAGCCGCCCTTGGCGTCGCCCAGCAGATTTTCCTTCGGCACCTTCACGTTGTTGAAGAACAGTTCGGCGGTGTCCTGGCTCTTCATGCCCAGTTTCTTCAGGTTGCGCCCGCGCTCGAAGCCCTCCATGCCGCGCTCCACCACGAACAGGCCCATGGCGTGCTTGTTCGAAGGGTCGGTCTTCGCCGCGACAATCACCAGGTCAGCCAGCAGGCCGTTGGAGATGAACACCTTCGAGCCGTTCAGGACGTAGTGATCGCCCTTGTCCACCGCCGTGGTGCGCATGCCGGCGAGGTCCGAGCCGGCGGACGGTTCGGTCATCGCCACCGCCAGGATGCTCTCGCCACGGATGATCCCCGGCAGCCAGCGGGCCTTTTGCTCGGCATTGCCATACTCGGCGATGTAGGGGCCGCAGAGCGCCGAGTGCAGCGGGATCATGAAGCCCGGCTCGTTGATGGCGGCCAGTTCCTCACACATGATCTGTTCGTAGCGGAAATCCTTCAGAGCGGTTCCGCCGTACTCTTCCTCTGCCCAGGGCAGCAGGAAACCCATCTCCCCCGCCTTGCGCCAGACGCTGCGGTCCACCACACCAGCCTCCTCCCATTCCTCCTGGTGAGGCACCACTTCCTTGTCGAGGAAGGAACGGAACGCATCGCGGAACAGGTTGTGCTCGGTCTCGAAGTGATTGCGCAGCATGGTCGACTCCCGGTGGGTTGAGTGCCCGCAGGGTAGGTGCTGGCCGCGCGCGGCCTCAATGACGCGAGCGCTCAGGGTCGATTGACGCAATCGCCCAGCAGATGCGAGTGTGAAACTTCCCAAAGCTGCACCGGAGAGCGCCCGCATGCAGATTCGCCCTTTCCAGGCAGAGGACATCCCGCCGTACGAAAGCTGGTTCGACGATCCGGTGCTCTACGCGCAACTGGGCCCGATGGATCGCTACTGGCTGGAACAGGTGCTGAACGATGCGGAAAAGGCGCAGTACAGCATTCTGCGTGGAGACGTGCTGGTCGCGGTGGTGGGGGTTTGCCTGCCCACCCCGACGCATCCCTATTACTTCGTTACCGACCTCGCAGTGCGCCCGGAGTTACGCGGCTCGGGTGTCGGTCGCACGGTGATGACGCTGGTGATGAGCCAACCGGAATTGCAGAGCAACCCCTTGTGGCGGGCCAGCGTGAGGCCAGACAACCCCGCGGCGCTGGCTTTCCTTATCAGGCTGGGCTGGACACGGCTGGAAATGGGCAATCCATTCGATGAGCTGCTCGAGTTCGAATTCCGCCGACGGCCAGCGGGGCCCACTTTTCGCTGAGGCAAATCCTGTAGGAGCGAGCTTGCTCGCGAACGATGTTTCAGGCTGCTCCGGCATGCAGCAGGTTCGCGAGCAAGCTCGTTCCTACAGAAGAGATAAAAAAACCCCCGCCGAGGCGGGGGTTCACACAAAGGAGTCAACGGTACTGCGTATTGCTTAGAACACGTACTGCAGACGGGTCACGACGCCGTTGCCGTCATCGTCGCCGTTGGCATTCCGAATGCCGTCGGTGGTGACGTGAACGTAGTCGAGGGAGACCTTCACGGCTTCATTGGCGTACCAGTTCACACCTATGGTGTTGGTGCTGGCCTTGGTGTCGCCCACGTCGCGGGTAGCGGTGGCTACGGTCACGTTCGGGTCATCCACCTTGATGTGGTCATAGCGGTAGAAGACTTCCCAGGCACCGAGCTGCTTGTCAGCCGGCTTGATGGTGTCGAACTTGGCGCCATCGAGCTTGTACACGCGGGACTCGCCGGTGATGGTGTAAGCCAGTTGGCCGTAGTAACCGTCAGCCTTGATGTCCTGGTAGGCATCGGCGTCGGCTTTGAGCTTGCGCTTGAGGTATTCGGCCTGAGCGGAGAACGGGCCGATGGCGTAAGCGAATTCAGCACCCCAGGTGGAGTCGTCCTTGTAGGAACCGGCCGGGCTCAGGGTGGCGCCGCCGAAGGTAGCGCGGTTGCCGTTGTCACCAGCGTCGTTACCACCGTTGGTAGCCACACCACGCATGCCCAGGCGCGGACGGATGCGGGAGTCAAAGGCGGTGTCGTTCAGGTCACGGTAGGCGTAGTCCACGCCCAGGTGCAGGACGTTGCCGTCGGTGTTCATCGGAGCGAACACACCACGGAAGTTGAACTGCTTGACGCTGTCGCCGTCGGTGTCGTCGGCGTCCTTGGCGAATACGCCAGCATCCAGGTAAGCCATGTTGGCGACTACGCCGCCGACCTGGGCACCCATGCCGTCCTGGTGGGTGTTGATCCAGTCAGCCAGTTCGTAGGCCGAAGTACGCTCGGTCGCGGTAACCCACTTGGAGCTGGTGGCTTTTTCCAGGCCGAAGTCCGGGTCGAAACGGCCGAACTTCAGAGTGACCGGAGCGAAGCCGATGTAGCTGAAGGAAGCTTCGTCGAAGTAACCGTTGTCCGCGTTACCCGAGTTGTGGGACATGTCGTAGTTGATCTGGTATTTCCAGTCACGGTACATGGTACCGCCCAGTTCCAGGTAGGCACGACGGAAGTACGCGGCGTCAGCATTGTTGCCATTCTTGGTGTAGAAACCATCGAAACGGCTGTAATCCGCTTGCAGACGGCCACCCAGCTTGAAGCTGAACTCTTTGTCGGTGGTACCGACCTCAAGGCCGCCCTTGGTCTTGATAACGATATCGGCGCCATCGGTGGTGACTGTGCCTGCGAAAGCCTGGGCGGAAACGGCCAGTGCCAGGGCAGTGGCGGCGTAACCGGCGAAGTGCTTACGGATCATCGAAGATTCCCCTTAATGGTATTTAGCGTTGAACACGCCGAGTGCCTGGCTGCTGCGCGGCCCCCAAGGTCACGCACAGGCCATCTGGCGGCCCCCGTTTGTGTTGCTGGGAATCTTGGCGAGGGGTTATTTCAGATCAGTTGCTCGTAGATAAAACTTTTATTACAAAGGAACTTTTGATTTCTTTGAGTAATAAAGCTCCTAAGCCATGTCCGACTAGGGCCAGGGCGCTTTCCGATCGCTACTTTGGCGGTATGCTTTCACCTCCCCCTGAAAGACCTTGCCCTCAGGCGTTCCCATGCACGAACTGCAACCCCTGATCCAACAGCACGGTCTTTCCCTGCTGTTCCTCAACGTCCTGCTGGAGCAGCTCGGCCTGCCAATTCCCGCCTACCCGGCGCTGATCGTCGCCGGCGCCCTCGCCCTGCAAGGCAGCGGCGTGCCGCTGGGTGAAGCCTTGGCAGTGGCGGTCGTTGCCTGCCTGATCGCCGATTGCATCTGGTACTTCGCCGGCCGGCGCTATGGCGGCTTCATGCTGCGCAGCGTGTGCAAGGTCTCGCTGTCGCCGGACAGCTGCATCCGCCAAAGCCAGAGTCTGTACCTGCGCATCGGCCCGCGCGCGCTGCTGATCTCGCGCTTCCTGCCGGGCGCCAGCGCGCTGACCACCACCATGGCCGGCATGACCGGAACCCGCCTGCATCGCTTCCTGGGCTACGACTGCGCGGGAGCCGCACTCTGGGCCGGTTCGGCCCTGATGATCGGCAGCATCTTCAGCGACGCGGTGGACTACGTGCTCGGCTGGCTCAGCCAGTACGCCAGCCTCGGTGCCGCACTGCTGCTGGGCGCCTTCGCCCTGTTCATCGCCTGGAAGCTCTGGCAGCGCTACAGCCTGCTGCGGCGCACCTCGCGAATTCCACGTATCAGCGTCAACGAACTGCGCGCCCGAATCGACGCCGAGCAGCCGCCGCTGATCCTCGACGTGCGTGCGCAGTTCGATGGCGAAGCGATCCCCGGCTCCATTCCCTTCGGGCTCGACGCGCCACTGGACGAGCTGCGTGACAGCCTCGGCGATCGCGATGTGGTGATCTATTGCGCCTGCCCCCACGAACTCTCCGCCGCCATGCTCGCCGAGCGGCTGCAGGCGTCCGGCCATTCGCGCGCGTGGGCGCTGTCGGGTGGGCTGGATGCGTGGCATGCGCAGGGGCCGGGCTAGGCGCAGGATTTTCCTGTCGGAGCGGATTAGGCCACGAACTGTGTGCCCGCCAGGGGGGGATTCGCGGATAAGATCCGCTCCTACGAGAGTTGCCGCGGCAGACCCGAACCTGTAGGAGCGAGCTTGCTCGCGAACCGAAGCTTCCAGCGACTCCGCCGTCACACGGCGGCGCGTTACGAAACGCCGTTGGCGGATTCAGCGCCGCGAATGATCCCGTCGCAGCTCGGCAAGGTGCGCGGCAAGCAGATCGGCGTCCGCGCCAGTTTTTTCCGGCAGCGCACGCAGGGTCGCCTGCGCCAGCCGCATCTGCCGCAGGTAACGCCGGCAGTTGCGGCACAGCAACAGGTGCCGCCGCAACGCCAGCTTCTCGCGAAAGCTCAATTGTTCGTCCAGCAGGTCGCTGGAGCGCGCCACCAGTTCCTTGCAGGTCAGCATTCCCCGGTCTCCTCGAAGTGCTCCAGCGTGGCGAACACCTTCAGCCGCGCACGATGCAGCAGCACCCTGACATTGGAGAGCGAAACCTCCAGAAGATTACAAATCTCGTCCAGCTCCAGCCCTTGTCGCTCACGCAGCAGCAGGACGCTGCGCTGCAGCTCGGACAGGCTGGCAAGGGTCTTTTCCAGACATTCGCGCAATTCCTCCTCGGCCAGCAGGGCCTCCGGGGAGTCCTCGTGCCAGGCCAGCGGCGCCGGGCTCCAGTGGCCATCGGCGGCGAAACGGGCGTCGTCGATGCTGCCGTGGGGTGCGGGCAGGTCGTCCAGGGAGACCTCCCGGCGAACCTTGCGCAGGCGGGATTTGGCGGTATTGGCGGTGATGGTCAGCAGCCAGGTCTTGAGGCTGGAGCGCCCCTGGAAGCCGTCGAGGTTGCGCACGGCGGCGAGCCAGGCGTCCTGCACCACTTCATCGGCCTGGGCGCTGCCGACGATGGCGATGGCCACGGCGCGCATCGCGCCCTGGTAGGTGGCTACCAGGGTGCGGAAAGCCTGCTGGTCACCGGCCAGCAGGCGCGACAACAGCTCGCTGTCGTCGATGGGCACGATCAGCGCTTGCGCAGGATCACGCTGCCGATGGAGTAACCGGCGCCGAAGGAGCTCAGCACGCCGATGGAGCCGGCGGGCAGGTCGTCCTGGTGCTTGTGCAGGGCGATCACCGAACCTGCCGAGCTGGTGTTGGCGTAGGTGTCGAGGATCACCGGCGCCTCGTGGGCCTCGGCGTCGCGGCCGAGCAGCTTGCGGGTGATCAGCAGGTTCATGTTCAGGTTGGCCTGGTGCAGCCAGAAGCGCTTCACGTCGCTGACCGGGATGTCGTTCTGCGCCAGGTGCTCGCTGATCAGCTCAGCCACCATCGGGCAGACGTCCTTGAACACCTTGCGGCCTTCCTGCACGAACAGCTTGTCGCGCTGGCCGATGCCCTCTTCCGCGGCGCGGTTGAGGAAGCCGAAGTTGTTGCGGATGTTGTTGGAGAACTGGGTCAGCAGCTTGGTGCTCACCACGTCGAACTGGTACTTGGAAGTGGCCTGGTCGGCGCGCTCGACGATCACCGCGGTGGCGGCATCACCGAAGATGAAGTGGCTGTCGCGGTCACGGAAGTTCAGGTGACCGGTGCAGATTTCCGGGTTGACCATCAGGATGGCGCGGGCCTGGCCGAGCTGCACGCTGTTCACCGCGGCCTGCAGGCCGAAGGTGGCCGAGGAGCAGGCGACGTTCATGTCGAAGCCGAAGCCCTGGATGCCGAGGGCGGCCTGCACTTCGATGGCCACCGCGGGATAGGCGCGCTGCAGGTTGGAGCAGGCGACGATCACCCCGTCGATGTCCGCGGCGGTACGGCCGGCGCGCTGCAGGGCTTCCTTCGCCGCATGCACGGCCATTTCGCAGAGGATGCCCCAGTCTTCGTTGGAGCGCTCCGGAATGCGCGGGGTCATGCGCTGCGGGTCGAGGATGCCTTCCTTGTTCACCACGAAGCGGCTCTTGATGCCGGAGGCTTTCTCGATGAACGCGGAGCTGGATTCGGCCAGCGGCTCCATCTCGCCTTTGGCGATGGCCTCGGCGTGCTGCTCGTTGTGACTGCGGACGTAGCTATTGAAGGATTCCACCAGTTCATCGTTGGAAATGCTGAACGGCGGGGTGTACAGGCCAGTTCCGCTGATCACGACTTTATGCACGGTCAATCCTCTTCAAATATCAGGCCGCCAGACCAGGCGGCAAGGTTAGGCATCAAGGTGCCCGCACGGCGGCCGGCACTGGAAATTCTGGGGCTCCGCGACATGGCACGGAGACAGGGGGATGTAACGGGGCAGTTTGCCATCCCCCTCCGCAGGCGGCATCTTTCGCCGCCCGGCGGTCCGCAGTGGCACCTTAGTACAACTCCGGGGCACTGATTATGCTGCAATTTTCGGCAAAAAGTCGCCGGCAAAGCGTGGCGATTGCGCCACTTTCCGTAATAAAGCCTCGTACTGCCTGGCATGGCCCGATCGATTGAATTTCTGCAAGGGCACCATAGCCATGGATGGCGCGCCGGAATCGGCAGCGGCCCGTATGCTTCTCGCCATTGCCCAGGGAGACCGACAGGATGAGTGACACGCCCCGCCCGGAAATGGACGAACAAACACTGGAATTCGCCAATCAGGTGATCGATCTGGCCCGCCAGGGCGACACCGAGCGCCTCGCCGCGCTGTTGCGCCAGGGCCTGCCGGCCAATCTGCGCAACCACAAGGGCGACAGCCTGCTGATGCTGGCCAGCTACTACGGCCACCTCGACACGGTGCACGTGTTGCTGGAGCACGGCGCCGATCCGGACCTGCGCAACAACGCTGGGCAAACGCCCCTGGCCGGCGCAGCCTTCAAGGGCGACCTGCCGATGGTCCGTCTGCTGCTGACACACGGCGCCAACGTCGAGGGCACTTCGCCCGATGGCAAGACTGCGCTGATGATGGCGGCGATGTTCAATCACCCGGAGATCGTCCGCTGCCTGCTGGAACACGGAGCCAACCCTGCCGCCCGGGATGCCAGCGGCCTGACGCCCCTGGCCGCCGCGCGGATGATGAACGCCGCCGATACCCTCGCCGTGCTTGAAGCGGCCTGAGCCACTCAGGCCGGGTCGCTGTGAACCAGCCGGTTGCGTCCTTCCGCCTTGCCGCGATACAGGCGGCGGTCGGTACAGCGGTAGAGCTCGTCGGCATCCAGGCCGTCGGTGGGCCACTCGGCCAGGCCAAAGGTGGCGGACAGTGGAATACGCTGCCCACCGTACTCCAGCGGTCGCCGGGCCACTTCCTGGCAGAGCGCCTCTACCAGCGGCTGGGCATCGAAGCGGTCGGTGAACGGCAGCAGGATGCCGAACTCCTCCCCGCCCAGACGGCCGATCAGGTCGGTGGCGCGTAGCCGATGGCGAAGGGACCTGCACAGGTGCTGCAGGGCCTTGTCACCCGCCTCATGCCCCCACTGGTCGTTGATCAGCTTGAAGTGGTCGACATCCAGCACCACCAGCACCAGCCGCGTGTCGTAGCGGGCCGATTCCTGGATGCAGCGCTGCAAGGCGCGCTGGAAGCTCTCGCGACTGGCTACCCCGGTCAGCGTGTCGGTGAGTGCAAGACGGCGCAGCTGCTTGTAGGCATCGGCGCGGCGCCCTTCGTAGAGATGCATGAAGGCCAGTACCAGCACGCCGCAGAAGATGCCGTTGCCGATATCGATCAGCCCTGGCGCATCCAGCCGCAGGTGGTTCATGTAGAGGTACATCAGGGTCGCCAGCAGCATGAACGGCACGCTCAGCAGGAAACCGCGCCACTGCCCCAGCAACAGATAGGCCATGACCGGCATCAGGTAGACCCAGACGAACGCCGAGGCCGAGGCCTTGGGCATGACGATGATATAGAGGATGAAACAGAAGGTCGGAATCAGGTAGGCGAAGATCCATGGCACCAGGTGGCGCACCCGCTTGAGCCGGTGCGAGGCCCACAACAGCAGGCCACAGGCCGCCGCCTCGGCGATGGCCAGCCAATAGTTGCCGGCCAGGCTCTGGAGGATGCAGAACACCCCCAGGGTCACTCCGGTGCAGACGAAGATCAGCCGCATCAGCAGGCGATGATCAGCCTCTTCCAGCCCCGATGGCCCGGTGCTGGGCTCGTAGAGTTGCTCGGGATCGCTGTTGTGGTACATCAGCCTGGCTCCTTGGCTCGGCCGTCAGCGGGTCGACCGTCCCCGTCATCCGGCCTGTCTCCCGTCTCAGAAGACTACTCCAATTTCCCACAGTCCGTAGGGCTATCTGACTGATTCATTCGCTGCGCTGGCCGATTCACGGCAGGATCGGCCGGTCTGGGCTAGCCTTCGCTGCATCATCCGTGGAGGAAATCTATGCGTTCGATCCTTGCTGTCCTGTCGTTGCTGGTGCTGTCCGGTTGCGCCTCATACCAGAGCGATGAAGTCCACCCCGTTCCCACCGATCGCCTGCTGGCCTATCAGCAACCGGGCAAGGACAGCGTCAAGGTCGACGTGACCCGCGACGTGGGCTATATCGGTGGCGGCTGCTACGTCGCCGTCACCATCGACCACGAAGTGGCGGCGCGCATTGGCAAGGGCGAATCGGCCAGCTTCCACGTGCCGGTCGGCAAGCACGTCGTCGGCATCATCGGCGACAAGGACGGCGACGGCCTGTGCAGCAAGGCGATGCTGCGCCGCGAACTGCTGGTGTCGCTGGAGCCGGGCGGCAACAACGCCTTCCGCATCAACAGCGACAACCGCACAGGTTTCGACATCAAGCCGGCGGTCCAGTAACCGCCGGCCCGGGTGCGCCTCAGCCGTTCAGACGAGCGACGAGGCGTGCCTGCAACTTCTCCAGTTCCTCCGCCTCGGCCTTGTTCGCCGCGTGAATCCCCAGGCCTTTGCCGGCATAGCGCGGGACGATGTGCATGTGGATATGGAACACCGTCTGCCCTGCCGGCGCACCGTTGAACTGGGCGACCTGCACGCCATCGGGGTTGAGCTCCGCCACCAGCACGCCGGTCAGGCGCTGCACCACGCGCATCACCTTGCCCAGCGCCTCGGGATCGACCTCGAGGATATTGCGTGCCGGGGAATTCTTCGGAATCACCAGGGTGTGGCCGTAGGACTGCGGGAACAGGTCGAGGAAGGCGAGCACGTCGTCGTCCTCGTACAGCTTGTAGCAGGGGGCGTCGCCGCGAATGATCTGGGCGAATATATTCTGCGGATCGTAGTTGCCGTGCAGGCTCATGATGGGTTCCTTTTCCCTTGACTGGGTGTGGGTCCGGTGACTATCGGACCGCACCATACCGGTTTGTCGCGCGCGGGTCATGACCGACGACGCGCAGCGGTCTATCCTGAGGCCTTTCGCTCAACAGATCGGAGTTTGCATGTCGGATCTTTCCGCGTTCCCCATCACCCGCAAATGGCCCGCCGAACACCCTGACCGCCTGCAGCTGTACTCGCTGCCCACGCCCAATGGCGTGAAGGTCTCGATCATGCTCGAAGAGCTCGGCCTGCCCTACGAGCCGCACCTGGTCAGCTTCGAGCGCAACGATCAGATGTCCCCGGAATTCCTCTCGCTCAACCCGAACAACAAGATCCCCGCGATCATCGATCCCAACGGTTCGGACGGCAAACCGCTGGCGTTGTTCGAGTCCGGCGCGATCCTGGTCTACCTCGCCGACAAGACCGACTCGCTGATCGTCCCCGGCGCTACCGGCCGCTACGAGACCCTGCAATGGGTGATGTTCCAGATGGGCGGGATCGGCCCGATGTTCGGCCAACTGGGCTTCTTCAACAAATTCGCCGGCAAGGACTACGAGGACAAGCGCCCGCTGCAGCGTTACGTCGATGAAGCCAAGCGTCTGCTGGCCGTGCTCGACCAGCGCCTGGACGGCCGCGACTGGATCATGGGCGAGCGCTACACCATTGCCGACATCGCCACCTTCCCGTGGATTCGCAACCTGATCGGCTTCTATGAGGCGGGCGAGTTGGTGGAGTTCGAGAAGTTCACCAACGTGAAGCGCGTGCTGGAACGCTTCCTGGCGCGGCCGGCGGTGCAGCGTGGGCTGAATATCCCGAAGCGGGATTGAGGATTCACACCCTGTAGGAGCGAGCTTGCTCGCGAACGGATTCCCCGGCAGCCCAGGGGCTGGACGGGTTCGCGAGCAAGCTCGATCCTACGAAGAGCTTGAGCATCAGGCTTCGACCTGGCTCCACTGCTTCGACAGGCGCTTGTCCGACACCGGCAGCTTGGTCCCCAGTTGCTGGGCGAACAGCGAAACGCGGTACTCCTCCAGCATCCAGCGGTACAGCGCCAGCTCCGGGTCACGCTTGCCCTCCTGGGCGTGCTTGGCCAGGCGCGCCGAATACTGTTCCCAGTAGCCGGCCATCTCGCTGCTCCATACGCGGTCGCGCTGGACCTGGCCGGCAACCTTGTCCAGACGCTGCTCGACCGCCTTCAGGTAGCGCGGGTACTCCTTCAGCCACTCCAGCGGCGTGTCGCGCACGAAGCCGGGGTAGACCAGCTTGGCCAGTTGCCCCTTCACGTCGTTGAGCGGCACGGTCATGGCGAGGTCGACCTTGCCCTTGAAGCGCTTCTGCAGGCCGTGCCAGAGCTTGAGGATTTCCAGGGTCAGGCGGGCAATGCGTTCAGCGTGCTCGGTCCAGGCGCCGCGCTTCTTCTCGGCCAGCGAAGCAAGCCCGGCGCCGTCGCGCGGCAGGTTGCTTTCGCCGTCCAGAATGGCGCTGTCCAGGCTGGCCAGGAGGATGTCTTCCACCAGCGCCTCGACCCGGCCCAGCTCGCGGTAAAGCAGCCCCATCTCGGTCTGCCCCGGCAGCTTGCTGCGCAAGAACTTGGCCGGCTCGGCGAGCTGTTGCAGCAGCAGGCGTTGCAGGGCGCGGCGGTGCTGGTAGTCGGCTTCGGCCTGGGTCGGGAAGCGGTTTTCCTTCACCACGCCAGCTTCTTCCACCAGCGCCGGGTAGACCGTCATCGACAGCCCGGCGACCTTCTGCTGGACCTTCTCCGCCACTTCCGTGAAGCCCTTGGCTTCCACCGGTTTCTGTGGCTTGTCCGCCTGCGGGATGGCCAACGCGGCCTGGCTGGCCTCGGCGAAGCGCGCGGTAAGTTCGGCCAGGTCGCGGCCTTCGCCGAGGAACTTGCCGCGGGCGTCGACCACTTCGATGTTCATGCGCAGGTGGCTTTCCACCTGGGTCTCGGCTTCCGCCCAGGCTTCTTCCGTGACGCGGCTGCCGGTCATGCGCTGCAGCTCGCGACCGAGGGATTCGGACAGCTTGCCTTCGGCGAAGACCATCTTGCCCAGCGCCGCCTTGACGAAGTCCGGCACCGGCACGAAGTTCTTGCGGATCGCCTTGGGCAGGCTGCGCACCAGCTCCACGCACTTGGCTTCCAGCAGGCCGGGCACCAGCCACTCCAGGCGTTCGGCGGGCAGCTGCGGCAACAGGGGGGCCGGCACTCGCACGGTCACGCCATCGCGCACGTGGCCCGGCTCGAAGTGATAGGTCAGAGGCAATTGCAGCTCGCCCAAGCGCAGGCGGTCCGGGTAGAGGCCGGCGGTGACTTCGCTGGCGTCACGGGCGAGGACGTCTTCCTCGCGCATGATCAGCAGGTTCGGCTGCTGCTTGTGCTCGCGCTCGTACCACTTCTCGAAGCTGGCGGACTGGTAGATGTCCGCCGGCAAGCGCGCGTCGTAGTAGGCGAACAGGGTTTCCTCGTCAGCGAGGATGTCGCGCCGGCGGGCCTTGGCTTCCAGCTCATCGAGCTTTTCCAGCAGTTGGCGGTTGGCCGACAGGCACTTGGCGCGGCTGTTGATCTCGCCACGCACCAGCGCCTCGCGGATGAACATCTCGCGGGATACCGGGGAATCGATCGGACCGTAGTGCACGGCGCGGCGGCCGATGATGATCAGTCCGTAGAGGGTGACCTGCTCGTAGGCCACCACCTGGCCACGGCGTTTTTCCCAGTGCGGCTCCAGGTAGTTCTTCTTCACCAGGTGCCCGGCCAGCGGCTCCAGCCAGTCCGGCTCGATCTTCGCGACCATGCGCGCAAACAGCTTGGTGGTCTCCACCAGTTCGGCGGCCATGATCCACTGCGGCTTCTTACGACCGATCACGCTGGAGGGGTGAATCCAGAAACGCCGCTGGCGCGCGCCGAGATAGTCACCCTCCTCTGCTTTCTGCCCGATCTGGCTAAGCAGGCCGGAGAGGATCGCCTTGTGCACGGCGGCGTAGTCGATGTCGCGGGCCTTCGGCTCATCCGCCTTGGCGACCGGCTGGCGGCCACGGTTGTCGTGCTGTCTGGGCTGCTCGCGGGCAGGCTCGTTCTTGCGCAGGGCACCCTCCGACTTGGCGCCGAAGGGCAGCTGCAATTCCTTGCAGATCAGCGTCAGCTGGCGGTGCGCGTCGCGCCACTCGCGCAGGCGCAGGTAATTCAGGAAGTTCTTCCGGCACCAGTTGCGCAGGGCGTTGGAGCCCAGCGCCTGGCGCTGTTCCTCGAAGCCGCGCCAGAGGTTGATCAGCGCGGCGAAGTCCGAATCCGGGTCCTTCCACTGGGAGTGGGCCTGGTCGGCGGCCTGCTGGCGCTCGATCGGGCGCTCGCGTGGGTCCTGCACCGACAGCGCGCTGGCCACGGTGAGCACTTCCGGCAGGCTGCCCTGCTGCGCTGCTTCCAGCAGCATGCGGCCCAAGCGCGGGTCGATGGGCAGGCGCGCCAGCTGGCGGCCCAGCGGTGTGAGCTGGCCCTCGCGGTTCACCGCCGAGAGTTCCTGCAGGAGGGTGAAGCCGTCGTTGATCGCCTTGCCATCCGGCGGCTCGATGAAGGGGAAGGCCTCGATGTCGCCCAGGCGCAGATGCAGCATCTGCAGGATCACCGCAGCCAGGTTGGTGCGCAGGATTTCCGGATCGGTGAAAGCCGGGCGGCCGTTGAAATCTTCTTCGCTGTACAGGCGCACGCAGATACCCGGCTCGACCCGCCCGCAACGGCCCTTGCGCTGGTTGGCGCTGGCCTGCGAGATGGCTTCGATGGGCAGGCGCTGGACCTTGGCGCGGTAGCTGTAGCGGCTGATGCGCGCGGTGCCGCTGTCGATCACGTAGCGGATGCCCGGCACAGTCAGCGAGGTCTCGGCGACGTTGGTGGCCAGCACGATCTTGCGCCCCGGCATGGGCGCGAAGATCTTCTGCTGCTCGGCCGGCGTCAGGCGCGCATACAGCGGCAGGACTTCGGTGTGGCGCAGGTTGGCCTTACGCAGCATATCGGCGGCGTCGCGAATCTCGCGCTCGCCGGGGAGGAATACCAGCACGTCACCGGGGCGCTTGCCGACTTCGCGCTCATGGGCAGCGATTTCGTCCAGCGCGCGGAGGATGCCCTGGTCCACGGAAAGGTCGTCGAACAGCGCTTCGCCGTCCTCGTCCACTTCCGCCGCCAGCGGGCGGTACCAGGTTTCCACCGGGTAGGTGCGGCCGGAGACTTCGACGATGGGCGCATCGCCAAAATGCTTGGAGAAGCGCTCCAGGTCGATGGTCGCCGAGGTGATGATCAGCTTGAGGTCCGGGCGGCGCGGCAGCAGCGTCTTGAGGAAGCCGAGCAGGAAGTCGATGTTCAGGCTGCGTTCGTGAGCTTCGTCGACGATGATCGTGTCGTAGCGCTCGAGGTAACGGTCGTGCTGGGTCTCGGCCAACAGGATGCCGTCGGTCATCAGCTTGATCAGCGTGCTTTCGTCGCTCTGGTCCTCGAAGCGCACCTGATAGCCGACCAGCGCCCCCAGCGGTGTGCCGATTTCCTCGGCGACGCGGGTTGCCACGCTGCGCGCGGCCAGGCGGCGCGGCTGGGTGTGGCCGATCAGGCCGTGGGTGCCGCGGCCGAGCTCCAGGCAGATCTTCGGCAGCTGGGTGGTCTTGCCCGAGCCGGTCTCGCCGGCGATCACCACCACCTGGCTCTTCTCCAGTGCGGCCTTGATCTCGTCGCGCTTGGCGGCAATCGGCAGGCTGTCGTCGTAACGGATCGACGGGATGCTCGCACGACGCGCCTCGACCTTGGCGCAGGAGGCCGCAAAGCGCTCGGCCCATTGCGCCAGCTTGGCGTCGTCGGGGTGCTTGCGCAATTCGTGGAGCTGCCGGCGCAGGCGATGGCGGTCGCGGATCAGCGCGTGATCCATGCGCTGCAGGAGCTGTTCGGGGGTCGGCGTGCTATCAGTGGTCATCGGCTTCGCGGGCATCTGGACGGGAGCGGCGCGAGCAGATGCGGAGCCGGTCCCTGGAATGGGCTGTCATGGCGACAATCCGCGAATTGTCGCAAAAGACCAGCACGGACCGCCACGTAGATTACCTGGAGGCCCCCAGCCCAATGCGCACAGGCATAAAAAACCCGCCTTGCGGCGGGTTCTTTGTCTAGCGGCTCAGGCCTTGGCCTTCTTGAGCTCCTGGTCGCGCAACTCGCGGCGCAGGATCTTGCCGACGTTGGTGGTCGGCAGGCTGTCGCGGAACTCCACGGACTTGGGACGCTTGTAGCCGGTGAGGTTGTCGTGCATGTGCTGCATGACCTGCTCCTTGGTCAGGGTGACGCCCGGCTTGGAGACCACGAAGACCTTGATCGACTCGCCGGACTTCTCGTCCGGGATGCCGATGGCGGCGCACTGCAGCACGCCCGGCAGGGTGGCGAGCACGTCTTCCAGCTCGTTGGGGTACACGTTGAAGCCCGACACCAGGATCATGTCCTTCTTGCGGTCGACGATGCGCATGTAGCCGTCGTCCTGGATGATCGCAATATCGCCGGTACGCAGCCAGCCGTCCTTGTCGAGGATCTCGTCGGTGGCTTCCGGGCGCTGCCAGTAGCCCTTCATCACCTGCGGGCCCTTCACGCACAGCTCGCCACGCTCGCCCAGCGGCAGGTCCTGGCCGTCATCGCTGATGACCTTGCACAGGGTGGACGGAACCGGGATGCCGATGGTGCCGATCTGGATGTTCTGGAAGGGGTTCACCGACACCACCGGGCTGGTCTCGGTCATGCCGTAGCCTTCGCAGATGGCGCAGCCGGTGACGTCCTTCCAGCGCTCGGCGCTGGCCTGTTGCAGGGCCATGCCGCCGGACAGGGTCAGCTTCAGCGCGGAGAAGTCCAGCTTGCGGAAACCGTCGTTGTTGCACAGGCCGACGAACAGGGTGTTCAGGCCGACGAAGCCGGTGAACTTCCACTGCGACAGCTCCTTGACCATGCTCGACAGGTCGCGCGGGTTGGTCACCAGGATGTTGTGGTTGCCGGTGAGCATCATCGCCATGCAATGGAAGGTGAAGGCGTAGATGTGGTACAGCGGCAGCGGCGCGATGAGGATCTCGCAGCCTTCGTTGAGGTTGGCGCCCATCAGTGCCTTGCACTGCAGCATGTTGGCCACCAGGTTGCGGTGCGTCAGCATCGCGCCCTTGGCCACGCCGGTGGTGCCGCCGGTGTACTGCAGCACGGCCACGTCGTCGCTCTTGGGCGAGACTTCCGCCACCGCCTTGCCACGGCCCTTGGCCAGGACGTCGGTGAGCTTCTGCGCCTGCGGCAGGTTGTAGGCCGGCACCATCTTCTTGATGTGCTTGACCGCGAAGTTGACGATGAAGCGCTTGAGCGGCGGCAGCATGTCACCCACTTCGGTGACAATGACGTTGCGGATGCCGGTCTTGGGCAGCACTTCCTCGGCCAGGTGGGCCATGTTCGCCAGGCACACCAGCGCCTTGGCGCCGGAGTCGTTGAACTGGTGCTCCATTTCCCGCGCGGTGTACAGCGGGTTGGTGTTGACCACGATGAGGCCGGCGCGCATGGCGCCGAAGACCACGACCGGGTACTGGAGCACGTTGGGCAGTTGCACGGCGATGCGATCGCCGGGCTTCAAATCGGTGTGTTGTTGCAGATAGGCCGCGAAGTCCCCGGAGAGCTTGTACATCTCGCCGTAGGTCAGGGTCTTGCCCAGGTTGCTGAAGGCAGGCTTGCTTGCAAAGCGTTGGCAGGACTCTTTGAGTACCGCGAGGATGTTCGGGTACTGGTCAGCGTTGATCTCGGCAGCGATCCCCACTGGGTATTTGTCCTTCCAGAAATTGTCGGTCATGGAAGCCCACTCCTAAGCAACAGCTCATCTTTACCGCAGTGCGGTTCGTTGTTGTGTTTATGTCGCTTTCCCTGGCGGCAGGGAGCGAAAAGCGGGCCGAGATTAGCAGCTTTGAGAAACAGCGACCAGCACCAAACACAGCCTTGCCAGTCAGAAAAATGACCGAAAGCAGCCATTTCGGTCACCCACCCTCCACTCGTCGGAAAAGCCCGTCCCAGAAGGGCTGAAGCCTTGTTGGATTGTCCGACAAGCCGGGTTTCAGGGAGATGAAACCGGAAAAAAGGACGGGGACTGGTGATCAGACCAGTCCCCGTTGGCAGGGTGAACCACCGGTGTCGGATCAGGCGATTTGGCACAGCTCCTGGCGCAGGATCTTGCCCAGCGGGAAAGCGCAAAGACACTCGTCGCAGCTTCCGGATCGGTAAAAGCTTCATCCGCCAGGCACCGGTGAAATCACCTTCCGGGAATGATCTACCTCAACACCGGCCAGGTCCGTATCCCGCAAAGTGCTTTTGCACTCTCCTGGAGAACCCTCATGTTTCCCGAATTCCGTGAAAAGATTACCCGCCTCAAGGCCGAGGACCCGCATTTCGCAAAGCTCTTCCATAGCCACAACGATCTCGACCAGCAGATCAAGAACATGGAAGCCGGTATCACCCCTGCCTCGCACGACACCATCGAGACGCTGAAGAAGCAGAAGCTGCAGCTCAAGGACGACCTGTACGAGATCCTGCGCAAGAAGGATGGCTGCTGCCAATGCGGCAGTGGCAGCTGTGGCGGTTGACCCACTCGGCCGGCAACCAGCAACAAAAAAAGGGGGCTGATCCCGGATCAGCCCCCTTTTTCGTCCACGCTCACCTCAGGCGGTTTCGCGCAGCTCCCGGCGCAGGATCTTGCCCACCGGCGTCATCGGCAGGGCGTCCTTGATGACGATGTGCTTGGGCACCTTGTAGCCGGTGAAATTCTCCTTGCAGTAGGCCTTGAGCTCTTCCACCGTCACTCCGCCCTCGCGCGGCACGACGAACAGCTTCACCGCCTCGCCGGATTTCTCGTCCGGCACCCCCACGGCCGCACAGTTGGCGACTTTCGGGTGAGCCATGACCACGTCCTCGATCTCGTTGGGGTAGACGTTGAAACCGGAGACAATGATCAGGTCCTTCTTGCGGTCGACGATGCGCACGAAGCCGTCCGGGTCGATCACCGCGATGTCGCCGGTACGCAGCCAGCCTTCGGCGTCCAGCACCTCGGCGGTGGCCTCCGGGCGCTGCCAGTAGCCCTTCATCACCTGCGGGCCCTTCACGCACAGTTCGCCGCGCTCGCCCAGGCCGAGGTCGCGGCCATCGTCATCGATCACCTTCAGCGCAGTACCCACCACCGGGATACCAACGGTCCCCAGGCGCGCCTTGTCGCCATACGGGTTGGTGGTCACGACCGGGGATGTTTCGGTGAGGCCGTAACCCTCCACCACCGAGCAACCGGTCATGGCCTTCCAGCGCTCGGCGGTAGCGGTGACCAGCGCGGTGCCCCCGGAGTTGGTGACCTTGAGGTTGGAGAAGTCCAGTTCCTTGAACTCCGGGCGGTCCATCAGGGCGACGAACAGCGTGTTCAGGCCCAGCAGTGCGGAGAAGCGCCACTGCTTCAGTTCCTTGATGAAGCCAGGGATGTCGCGCGGGTTGGTGATCAGCACGTTGTGGTTGCCGTTGACCATCATGCACATGCAATTCGCGGTGAAGGCATAGATGTGGTACAGCGGCAGCGGCGCGATCATCACCTCGTTGCCCACCTGCATCAGCGGCTTGCCGTCCGGGCCGTGCTGCTGCAGGCAGGCGTGCACCTGCTGCATGTTGGCCACCAGGTTGCCGTGGGTGAGCATGGCGCCCTTGGCTACGCCGGTGGTGCCACCGGTGTACTGCAGCACCGCGATGTCTTCCAGGCCGACCTTGACCGGCTGCAGGCCATGGCCGCGGCCCTGGCGCAGGGCGTCCTTGAAGGAGACGGCCTGGGGCAGGTTGTACTCCGGCACCATCTTCTTCACGTGCTTGACCACGGTGTTGACCACGAAGCCCTTGAGCGCAGGCAGCATATCCCCCATGCGCGCCTCGATCAGGTATTCGATGCCGGTGTCGGGCAGCACTTCCTGCACCAGCTTGCCGAACAGGTTCACGTAGACCAGCGCGCGGGCGCCGGAGTCCTTGAACTGATGGCGCATCTCGCGGGCGGTGTACAGCGGGTTGGTGTTGACCACCACCAGGCCCGCGCGCAAGGCGCCGAACACGGCGATCGGGTATTGCAGGATATTGGGCATCTGCACGGCGATACGGTCGCCGGGCTTGAGGTCGGTATTCTTCTGCAGGTACGCACCGAAGGCGGCGGACAGGCGGTCCAGCTCGGCGTAGGTCAGGGTCACACCCAGATTGCTGAACGCCGGACGGTCGGCGAACTTCTTGCAGGAGCGCTCGAACACTTCCACCACGGACTTGTAGGCCGTCAGATCGATGTCACTGGGCACGCCAGCCGGGCGTTTGTCGTTCCAGAAATCAGGTTGCATGTTTTTCTTATCCTCGTACCTGAGCGAAACCAAACCGCCAATGCGGTCATTTGACGGAAGCTAGCAGTTCCCCCGGTCAGCGCAAAGACTCCAGCAAGCGTCATTGACTGCGTGAATCTTGCCCCACCGCCCCCTTGCCAGGCGCAATGGCGCCCAACGCCTGACGTCGCGGGAAGCCTAGGCCAGCCGACGCAATCCATACAGGAAATGTCCGCGCGCGCAGCTGAGCAAAAATCGCCTGGGCAGACACGCGCAGCGCTGTACACTGCGCAGCGTCGGCGATGATCGCCGTGTCTCACTTGCGCTCGATAATTCGTACAACAATCGGGAAGGACCCATGCCTTACGCTGCCTACTGGCTGACCGCCAGCGACGAGACGCCGCTGTACACCCGCCACTGGGCGCCGGATGGCCCCTCCCGTGGGGCCCTGATGCTCTCCCACGGCATGGCCGAGCACGCCGGCCGCTACGAGCGCCTGGGGCTTGCGCTGAACGCCGCCGGCTACCACCTCTACGCCATCGACCAGCGCGGCCACGGCCGCACTGCCGAGCATGGCGAACTGGGCCACTACGCCGACCACGGCGGCTGGGGCAAGGTGATCGGCGACCTGCATACGCTGAACCAGCACATCAGCGAAGAACACCCGGACCTGCCCATCGTCCTGCTCGGCCACAGCATGGGCAGCTACATCGGCAGCGCCTACCTGATGCAGCACAGCGCCAGCCTGAAGGCGGCGGTACTCTCCGGCTCCAACTACCAGCCGGTGGCGCTGTACAAGAGCGCCCGCGCCATCGCCCGCTTCGAGCGCTGGCGGCAAGGCCCGCTGGGGCGCAGCGCGCTGATCGACTTCCTCTCGTTCGGCTCCTTCAACAAGGCCTTCAAACCGAACCGCACCGCCTTCGACTGGCTCAGCCGCGATCCCGTCGAAGTCGACAAGTACGTCAACGACCCGCTCTGCGGCTTCCGCTGCAGCAACCAGCTGTGGCTGGACCTGCTCGGCGGCCTGGCCGACATCACCCCGCTGGAGCATCTCTCGCGCATTCGCAGCGACCTGCCCGTGCTGGTGATTGGCGGCGAGCGCGACCCGGTCAGCCAGGGCAAGCGCCTGCGCGTTCTCGCCCAGGCGATGACCCGGGCCGGGGTTCGTGACGTCCAACTGAAGATTTATTCCGACGCGCGTCACGAGTTGTTCAATGAGAGCAACCGTAACGAGGTCACCCACAACCTGATCGACTGGCTGGGTGCGCACTGCCCCGTCCGCCAGGCCGAGACCCTCGAGGAGCCCCTATGACCCAGGTCCAGAACGTCCCCTACGAAGAACTCGAAGTCGGCCAGAAAGCCAACTTCAAGCGCAGCGTCGGCGAGCGCGACATCCAGCTGTTCGCAGAAGTCTCCGGCGACCGCAACCCGGTTCACCTGGACGCCGAGTACGCTGCCACCACCCAGTTCAAGGAGCGTATCGCCCACGGCATGCTCACCGGCGCGCTGATCAGCGCGGCAATCGCCACCACCCTGCCGGGCCCTGGCACCATCTACCTCGGCCAGAACCTGACGTTCACCCGTCCGGTGAAACTCGGTGACGAACTGACGGTGGAACTGGAAGTGCTGGAAAAGCTGCCGAAGAACCGCGTGCGCATCGGCACCGTGGTGCTCAACCAGGATGGCAAGGCTGTGGTGAAAGGCGAAGCCGAAGTGCTGGCGCCCGCGGAGAAGCTCAACATCGAACTGCCTGCGCTGCCGCCGATCACCATCGGCTGATACGCACTCCGGGGCCGGCCGTCCGGCCCCGGAAACTTGTATACAGTTTCCGCCTCAACTACCCTTCCCCGTCGTCAGTTCAATCAACTGGGATAACCGAAGGCCTTCCGCCCGAAACCCCATCACCGGGAATCGGAGCCGCCATGGACCTTCGACTGCTGTTGCTATCCCTCTGCACCTTCGCCGCAGGCCTCGCCGAGGCCATCCTCACTGGCATCCTACCCTCGCTCGCCGCCGACCTGGGCGTATCCCTCAGCCTCGCCGGCCAGCTCACCAGCCTGTTCTCCCTGAGTTTCGCCATCGCCGCGCCGCTGCTCGGCTGGCTGACCCGGGGCGCCGATTGCCGGCGCCTGCTGGTGATCACCCTGCTGATCTTCGCCATGTTCAATGCCGGCGCCGCACTGAGCCCCGGCTACCTGTCGCTGCTGCTGATGCGTATCGGCATGGCCGCTTGCTGCGGGCTGCTCATCATGCAGGCCAGCCTGCTGGCGGTGGAACTGGCGCCGCCGGCCCAGCGCGGGCGCGCGATCGGCCTGATCTTCATGGGCATCAGCGGTTCACTGGTGTTCGGCGTGCCGGCTGGCGTACTGGTGAACGAGTGGTTTGGCTGGCGCTGGATCTTCGCCGCCATCGCCCTCTATTCACTGCCACTGGCCGCCCTGCTGCGCCTCGCCCTGCCCCGTCGCACGCTGGGCAGCCCAGCCAATGGCGCGGCGTACAAGCGCCAGCTGCGCAGCCCCTCGCTGAACCTGGCGCAGCTGGTGTCGATCCTGCTGCTGGGCGGGCACTTCACCCTGTTCGCCTACATCACGCCTTGGATCCAGCAGGTCGCCGGGATCACCGACAGCCAGCGCATCGCCCTGGCTCTGCTGCTGATCGGCCTCGCCGCCATCGGGGGCGGTTACCTGGGTGGCTGGTTGAGCGACCGTCTCGGGCATCGCCGTGCGCTGATCGTGGTGCCGGGGCTGTTCGCCCTGGCAATGCTGGCGATTCCGTTGAGCCTCGGGCATCCCTGGCTGTTGCTGATGGCGCTGATGGTCTGGAGCACCATCAGCTGGATGATCTCGCCGGCGGTTCAGAGCTACCTGCTGGCCAGCGACCCGGCCAGCGGCAGTGCCGGGGTGGCGCTGAACACCTCGGCCATGCACCTGGGCGTGGCCCTCGGCGCGGCGCTGGGCGGCGCGGTGATCAGCCTGGCCGGCATCACCTGGACGCCCTGGGTCGGTATCGCACTGGTGGCGGCGTCGGTGCTCTGCGCGACACTATCCTGCTGGCTGCAGCGTGAGCGGGATGACACTCCGTTCAGCGTTCCCTCACCGTGACGCTGGCGGTCATCCCCGCGCTCAGGTGGATGCCTGCGGGCACCTTGTCCAGACGGATGCGCACCGGGATGCGCTGGGCCAAGCGCACCCAGTTGAAGGTCGGTTCGACGTTGGCCAGCAACTGGCTGTCGGGAATCGCGTTGCGGTCGGTGATGCCGCTGCTGATGCTTTCCACGGTGCCATCGATGGCGGTATCGCCGCTCATCAGCACGATCTTCGCCGGCTGGCCGACACGAATGCCGGGCAGCTTGGTCTCCTCGAAGTAGGCGGTAACGTAGAAGGACTTCTGGTCCACCAGCGCCATCGCCGGCTGGCCGGCCTGGGCGTAGTTGCCCTGGGCCAGGCGCAGGTTGGTGACCTGGCCGTCGCGCGGAGCGCGCATTTCGCTGCGGGTCAGGTTCAGTTCGGCCAGGCGCAACTGGGCCAGCGCCTGGTCGTATTCGCTCTTGGCGATGGCGGCGTTGATCTGCGCGGTCTCCTTGTCTTCGGCGCTGATCGCCGCGATGCCCAGGCGATTTCGCCGGGATGCTTCGCTCTGGCGCAACAGGTACTGCTGGTGACGGGTCTCGGCAAGCGCCTTGGCCTGCTCCAGATTGGCGGCGTAGCGCTCGCGGTCGATGCGCATGATCAGGTCGCCGGCCTTCACCTGCTGGTTGTCCTGCACCGCCAGGTCGGTAACCCAGCCGGACACGTCAGGGGCGATCACCACCACGTCGGCACGCACCCGCGCATCGCGGGTCCAGGGCGAGAGCATGTAGTAGCGCCATAGCCAAGTGCCGGCGAGTACGGCGCAGAAGACCAGAATCAGGGTGACGGCTACGCGAAGGAATCCGCGCATTCAACTTCTCCTCTCAAGGGGCCGCGCTCAGTGCCCAGGTGACGCCACAGAGAATCAGCACGAACAACGAGCAATCGAACAGCGCTTCGTGCCAGATCCAGCGGCCGAAGGGCGTGGCCTGCAGCAGCAGGCGCAGCACCACCGTCAGGCCCAGGGCCAGTACCGCGTAGATGAACAACGGGCTGAGGTAGACGCCGCCCCAACCGACCTCATGCAGTCCCATGCTGATCCTCCAATCGGCACCACTGCCGCCAAGTGTGGCGCAATTGCGCCAGGGCGGCGCGGGCCAGGCGATTGGGTTCGTTCTCGCCGTGGAGATCGCGCGCCAGGGCTTCCTCCAGGGGCTCGCAGAGCGCCTCAAGGCGCTGCTCGCGGCCGCTGCCCGGCCCCTGCTCCAGCACGCTGGCGAGCGAGCCGAGGAACTGGTCGCGCGCCTTGCGCAACAGACCGTGGGCATTATTGAGGCAGGCGCGCATATGGATCAGTTCGTTGCCCAGGTCCAGCGCCAGCAGGCCGTCCTGCCAACGCCGCTGCTCCTCTTTCGGCAACAAGGTGTAGTGCCGCGCCAGGCGGATCAGGCGGTCGGCCATGCGTCCGCCGAACCAGTTCTCCGCCTCCTCGATTGGCCGCCGGGTCAGGCGCCCCAGGTCGATACAGGTGGCCTGGATCAGGCGTCGGTTGAGCCAGTCCGCCGGCAGGGTCAACAGGCGGAACACCACAACCGCGAAGCCCACACCGATGACCACGCCCTGGGCGGAATTGAGCAGGGACGCCAGGTCGTAGCGCATCACATTGCTCGGCGCCACCAGGGTGATGAAATGGATCGAGAATGAGGTGGCGGTGCCGGCCAACGCCGGTGTGGCCATGCCCAGCAAGGCGAAGAACAGCGGCACGCCGAGGGCCATGCAGAGCAGCGGGAAACCGTTCCACTGCGGCAGCAGCCACTGGGTGACCACCGCGGCGGCAGGTATCGCGTAAAGAATGCCGCGCAGGAAGCCCAGGCCGATGGCAACGGCATTGTCGCGATTGGCGAACAGGCTGCAGATCACCGCCGCCAGCAACATCCCGCCAGTGGCGGCAGGCCAGGCGGTGGCCATCCAGAAGGCCGACATGCCGAGCAGCGCCAAGGCGCTACGCAGGCCATAAAACAGCGCCATCAACCAGTCGCGGTGCCAGGACAGCGTGCCGGTCGCTCGCTCATCCACCGCCCCCGAGGCGACCGAACGCATGGTGCGCTCGGCGTCCACGGCCTTGCGCAGCAGCAGCGCACAACGGATCAGGCAGTAGCGCAGGTCGTTGGACCGGGTGTCGTCGCTGCCCGCCTGCTCCAAACGCTCGCCCAGCGCCTTCATCGACCCGACCTGTGGGTCCTGCAACACTGCTTGCAGCTCATCGATCCAGGGTTGCAGCCGCGCCTTGTCGCCGTCGTCCAACACGCTGCGCTGGCGGGCCACACCGCGCGCGGTACGCAGCAGACTGAGCAGGTCGCGGGAGAGGATGCGCAGTGCCCGCGACCGCATGCGTCCGCGATAGCCCTCGAACCAGGCGTGATCACGCTGTACGTCCACCTCGACGATCTTGCCCAGCGCCAGCAGCAGGCCCTTGATCTCCCGCGCGTCGGCATCGATCTCACTGCGCGCGGCCTGCATCCCGGTAAGCCAGGTGGCCCGCGCTTGCTTGTCCAGGTTGGCCTCGACCCGGCGCGGCCAGAGGATGGCGCTGACCGCCGAAGCACACAGGATGCCCAGGCAGATTTCCGTGGAGCGTGCCACGGCCTGGTCGAATACCCCCAGCGGATGGCTGATCGCCGGCAGGCCGATGATCGCCACCGTGTAGCCGGAGAGCACGAAGGCATACGACACGTGGTTGCGCAGCGTGGTCGAAGCGGCTGTGCAGAGGCCGAGCCATACCGACACGGCGAGCAGGAACAGCCAGGGAGTCTGGGCGAACAACGCCATGATCACCACGGACATGGCGGTGCCGGCCAGGGTGCCGATCAGGCGGAACAATCCCTTGGCCACCACCATGCCCGACAGCGGTTGGGACACGATGAACACCGTCATCAGTGCCCACTGCGGCTGTTCGAGGTCGAAACGGAAGGCGCACCAGAGCGCCAGGCCGCCGGCCAGGAGCGTCTTGATCGCGAATTTCAGCGCCAGCGTATCCGGCGCGAGGAATGCCTGTAGCGTAGGTCGCACGCGGTCTCTCGAAAGGCGTCGGGTCTATCGCCTAAAGATAGTCGGCTACGGGGACGACAACATCGTTGCCAGACACATTATTAGCAAGCTAACAATATAGCATCCCGACTTTCGCGCAAGCAAAAAAAACGGGCGACCTAAGTCGCCCGAAGTGCCTTGCGTGCTCTGTATATCTGTAAGGATCAGCTCTTCTTGTGGCTGTCCTTCCAGATGAAAATTCCGATCCCGCCGAAGAACACGACCATCAGTCCTACGGTAACGATGCCTGCGAGAACCACTTCGTCGATGAACATGATGCTGGCCTCCTGTTTGCCTACATCGTCTGGGGATGTGTGCAGATTACCGGCGGCCGGGCGGGACAAATTGACCTGGATCAATGGTCGACAAGGCGCTTTCCGGCGAGGGCCGGAGCACTGACGCAGGTCAAGTTACAGGAGGGGGCGGGTGCGGCGGGAAGCCGCGCAGGGCGGCACTTTGGCGGAAAAAGGAGCAGTCAGCGCCGGGAAAAATCAGCGCTTCTTCGGCTTGCTCTTGCCCTTCTTGCGCGACTTGCCCAGCGGCAGCGCGTTCTCGAAGGCCTGACGCACGTCCTGCAGGCGTTTTTCATGCACGTCGTGGATGCGCTTGTCGCGCTCGGAGGCGAAGTCGATCAGTTTGTCGTCGTTGCTCATGGCAGGGCATGCACCAGGCGGAAAGTCAGATTCAGGCGCGGTGCGACCGGACGGCGCGTCTTGGCGACCTGATGTTGCCAATAATGCTGCGTTGCGCCGGACATGACCAGCAGCGAACCGCCGGACAGCTCGATGGAATGTTCGATTGTGTTACGACCCTTGCGCCGCAGGTCGAAGCGCCGCGCTCCGCCGAGGTTCAACGAGGCCACCACCGGGTTGCGCCCCAGCTCCGGTTCATCGTCGCTGTGCCAGCCCATGGAGTCCTGGCCATCCCGGTAGTAGTTGAGCAGCACGCCATTGAAGCGCTGCCCGGCCGCCGACTCGACCCGCGCGCGGATCTGCGCCAGCAGTGGCGTCCACGGCAACGGTGCGTGGGTCAGGCCGGAGTAGGTATAGAAAGCCTCAGGGTCGCCGTACCAGGCAACCAGTCGCGGCACCGGGTAGTCGCGCCCGTGCAGATGCACGCTGGGCTGGTCCCAGGGCGTCTGGGCGACCAGTTGTTCGAACCAGTGCTCCGCCAGCGACGGCGGACACCAGTCGCTCAGCAGACGCAGTTCGGCATCAGGCAATTGGATGGGGGCATCGTCGAACAGCATGCGGGACTCGGCGCAATCAGGTGTTGATCCAGCTTACTCCGGGCCGGACCGTCAGATCTCGATATCGATCCACCGGCCCTTGCGCAGGGTGTCCTGCGCCTCGCCCAGCTCCTCGACCTGCTCCAACTCTTCCAGGGCCTCGCCCTCCGGAGTGCCGTCGCTGGCCTGGCGGCGTTTGCGACGGCGCTGATATTCCTCTTCCAGCACCTCTTCATCCGGTCGGCGCTCCAGCCCCACGCCGGCGTTGCCCGCGCTGGGCGCAGGCGGGCTCACCGGGGCGACATCCGGTCGCGGCCTGGGCACGTCCTGCTGGGCGGTGACCGGTGTCAGACTATGGGGAATGGGCAGCAGCATAAGGAAAGGTCCCGTCGGAATTCCTCTGGTCAGGCTATCGGCCGGTCCACTACAGACTTGAGTCCGGCTCGCTACACTTTCGTCATTTGCGGCAACTCCAGCGGGAGTCTTCGACGCCTAGCGCCCTCCTCCCGGCAGGCCCGACCGTTCGGACGACCGGAACCGTCATCGGCCATCGCTGAATGCCGCGCGTTCCGGTACCATAGCCGGCTTTTTTTGGGAGGTGTCCATGGCGCAGTATCAACCCGGCCAACGCTGGATCAGCGACAGTGAAGCGGAACTTGGGCTCGGGACCATCCTGGCGCTCGACGGACGCCTGCTCACGGTGCTCTATCCGGCCACCGGTGATACCCGCCAGTACGCCGAACGCAATGCGCCGCTGACCCGCGTGCGCTTCGCCCCGGGCGACGAGATCACCCATTTCGAAGGCTGGAAGATGACCGTCCGCGAAGTGGACGAGATCGACGGCCTGCTGATCTACCACGGCATCACCGCGCAGAACGACCAGCGCACCGTGCCGGAAACCCAGCTGTCGAACTTCATCCAGTTCCGCCTGGCCAGTGATCGCCTGTTCGCCGGGCAGATCGACCCGATGTCCTGGTTCGGCCTGCGCTACCACACCCTGGAACACCGCAGCCGCCTGCTGCAATCCTCGCTCTGGGGCCTGGGTGGCGCCCGTGCGCAACCCATCGCCCACCAGCTGCACATCGCTCGTGAAGTCGCCGACCGCATGGCGCCGCGCGTCCTGCTGGCCGACGAAGTGGGCCTGGGCAAGACCATCGAGGCGGGTCTGGTGATCCACCGCCAGTTGCTCTCCGGCCGCGCCAACCGCGTGCTGATCCTGGTGCCGGAAAACCTCCAGCACCAGTGGCTGGTGGAAATGCGCCGGCGCTTCAACCTGGAAGTCGCCCTGTTCGACCGCGAGCGCTTCGTCGAGAGCGATGCCAGCAACCCCTTCGAAGACACCCAGCTGGCCCTGGTGGCGCTGGAGTGGCTGCGTGAGGACGAGCGCGCCCAGGACGCCGCCTTCGCCGCTGGCTGGGACCTGCTGGTCGTCGACGAAGCCCACCACCTCGTGTGGCACCCGGAACAGGCCAGCCCCGAATACCAACTGGTGGAACAACTGTCGCAGGTCATCCCCGGCGTGCTGCTGCTCACCGCGACCCCGGAACAGCTGGGCCTGGACAGCCACTTCGCCCGCCTGCGCCTACTCGATCCGGATCGCTTCCACGACCTGGAAGCCTTCCGCGCCGAGAGCAGCCAGTACCGCCCGGTCGCCGAGGCAGTGCAGGAACTGATCGACCAAGGCCGTCTGTCCCCCAGCGCCCGCGAGGCCATCCACGGCTTCCTCGGCAGCGAGGGCGACGACCTGCTGGCCAGCGTCGAGGGCGGTAATGAAGAGGCCCGCTCCCGCCTGGTGCGCGAGCTGCTCGATCGCCACGGCACCGGCCGTGTGCTGTTCCGCAACACCCGCGCTGCAGTGCAAGGCTTCCCCGAGCGCCAGCTGCATCCCTATGCCCTGGCCAACCCGGTGGAATACATGGAGCTGCCGATCGGCGAGCACCCGGACCTGTACCCGGAAGTCAGCTTCCAGGCCCAGGTCGAGGACGGCGACGAGAACGCCCGCTGGTGGCGCTTCGACCCGCGCGTCGAGTGGCTGATCGACACTCTGAAAATGCTCAAGCAGTACAAGGTGCTGGTGATCTGCGCCCACGCCGAGACCGCGCTGGACCTGGAAGACGCGCTGCGCCTGAAGTCCGGCATCCCGGCCACGGTGTTCCACGAAGGCATGAGCATCCTCGAACGCGACCGCGCCGCCGCCTACTTCGCCGACGAAGAATTCGGCGCCCAGGTGCTGGTCTGCTCGGAAATCGGCAGCGAAGGCCGCAACTTCCAGTTCGCCCATCACCTGGTGCTGTTCGACCTGCCGGCCCACCCGGATCAGCTGGAACAGCGCATTGGCCGCCTTGACCGGATCGGCCAGAAGCACACCATCCAGATCCATGTGCCGCACCTGGAGAACAGCCCGCAGGAACGCCTGTTCCAGTGGTACCACCAGGCGCTGAACGCCTTCCTCAACACCTGCCCCACCGGCAACGCCCTGCAGCACCGCTTCGGCCCGCGCCTGGTGGAACTGCTGGACGGCGGCGACGACGAGGCCTTCGCCACCCTGCTCACCGAAGGCAAGGCTGCCCGCGAAGCCCTGGAAGCCGAGATGCACAGCGGCCGCGACCGCCTGCTGGAGCTGAACTCCGGCGGCGCCGGGGAAGGCGAGGCGCTGGTGGAGGAGATCGAGGAACAGGACGACCAGTTCGCCCTGCCGATCTACATGGAGCGCCTGTTCGACACCTACGGCATCCACAGCGAGGACCACTCGGAGAACGCGCTGATCCTGCGCCCGAGCGAGAAGATGCTCGACGCCAGCTTCCCGCTGGGCGACGACGAAGGCGTGACCATCACCTACGATCGCGCCCAGGCCCTGGCCCGCGAGGACATGCAGTTCCTCACCTGGGAACACCCCATGGTGCAGGGCGGCATGGACCTGGTGCTGTCCGGCTCGCTGGGCAACACCTCGGTGGCGCTGATCAAGAACAAGGCACTCAAGCCGGGCACCGTGCTGCTGGAGCTGCTGTTCGTCAGCGAGGCCGTGGCGCCGCGCAAATTGCAGCTCGGCCGCTTCCTGCCACCGGTGGCGCTGCGCTGCCTGATGGACGCCAACGGCAACGACCTGTCCGCCCGCGTGTCCTTCGAAACCCTCAACGACCAGCTGGAAAGCGTGCCGCGCGCCAGTGCCAACAAGTTCGTGCAGGCCCAGCGCGACGTGCTGGCCAAGCAGTTCGCCCTGGCCGAGACCAAGATCACCCCGCGCCATGCCGAGCGCGTGGAGCAGGCTCGCCAGCAGCTGACCGCCACCCTGGACGAAGAACTGGCCCGCCTGACCGCGCTCAAGGCCGTCAACCCGAGCGTGCGCGACAGCGAACTGGAAGCCCTGCGCAAGCAACGTGACGACAGCCTGGCGATGCTGGACAAGGCGTCGCTGCGCCTGGAGGCGATCCGCGTGCTGGTCGCTGGCTAAGCCAGACAGCGCGTCATGAAAAAGCCGCCACGGGGCAACCGGTGGCGGCTTTTTTCTAGGGGTTCTGTTCGCGGTTACACCGAGGCCCTCTCCCGCGCCAAGGCGGGTCTCGGAGGCCCTGGGGTCAAGGTCAAACGGCGTATAACGTCGAACGTTATACGCCCTACGCTCGCGGCAACTCCCGATGCCGAAACACTCCGTTACACCGCTCTATTCCAGGCACTTTCGGACACACCGACTACCATTGACGCTGCGCAAGGGAATCTCGCCCTCGGAGGGATAGAGTTTTCTTACCAAGCCACTCATTGAGGAACACATCATGTACGAGCGCATTCTGGTAGCGGTGGACGGCAGTCCGGTTTCCGACCGTGCCCTGGTCGAAGCGGCCAAGCTGGCCAAGCTGAGCGGAGGCGAGCTGCGCGTCATCACCATCGTCGACAGCCCGTTGCGGCACCTGCCCGACTACGCCGTGTACTACAACCCCGAGCCGCTGCGCGAAGCTGCACTGAAGGCCGCCGACGACATCCTGGCCAAGGCCAAGGAGCACGTCGCCGATTTCCCGGTCAAGGCCGTGTTCGAGCGGGTCTGCCAGGAACGCGCCAGCGAGGAGATCGCCGAGCGCATCGAGATCGAAGCCGACGCCTCCAAGGCGGATGTGATCGTCATGGGCACCCACGGCCGTCGTGGCGTGCGCCGCCTGATGCTGGGCAGCGTGGCCGAGGGCCTGATCCGCGTCAGCAACCGTCCGGTGCTGCTGGTGCGCGACAAGTAACTCCAGCCCTGAAAAACACAAAGGCCCTGCGGCGCTCGCCGCAGGGCCTTTCTTTTTGCCTCGCCCCCGCTTACTGGGCGGCGGTCATGTTGCGCCGGCAGGAATGGAAGATGTCCAGGTCCGGCTGGTAGAGACTGGTGCGCACTTCATACAGGCCAAGCACCGAGTGGAACAGGTTGTCGTGGCTCAGCTCGTCGGCCTTGGCCTTGGTCTCCAGGCAGCCGCGATCGATGCCTAGATCGCCCAGCGCGCCATTGCCGAACCACATCACCATTGGCACATGGGTCTGCGCCTTCGGCGCGATGGCATAGGGCGCGGCGTGCAGGTAGACGCCGTTCTCGCCCAGCGACTCGCCATGGTCGGAGACGTAGAGCATCGAGGTGTCGAAGCGGCCTTCGTTGCGCTTGAGCAGTTCCACCACCTTGGACAGGAAGAAGTCGGTGTAGAGGATGGTGTTGTCATAGACGTTCACCAGCTCCTCGCTGCTGCAGCTACCCAGCTGGTTGGTGTGGCATACCGGCTTGAAGCGCTCCAGGGACTTCGGATAGCGGTCGTAGTACTCCGGACCATGGCTGCCGTCGGCGTGCAGCACGATGATGGCGTTGTCCTTCAGGCCGTCGATGTAGGCCTGCAGATCCTGCAGCAGGGCTTCGTCCAGGCAGTTCTTGCCATCGCAGAACGGGCCGGGCTGGGTCTTGGGAATGTCGCGGTTCGGCACGCGCAGGCAGGTACCCTTGCAGTCGCTGTTGTTGTCCAGCCAGAGCACGGACACACCCACGCGCTGAAGAATATCGAGCAGTCCCTGGTAGGTCTTGCCCTTCTTGTCGCTGTAGTCCTCGCGGGGGAACTTGGAGAACATGCAGGGTACCGACACGGCGGTAGAGGTGCCGCAGGAGCTGACGTTGGCGAAGTTGATGATGTCGAGCTTGGCCAGCTCCGGGTTGGTCTCGCGGGCATAGCCATTGAGGGAGAAATGGTCGGCGCGAGCAGTCTCACCGACCACGAAGATCATCAGCGACTTCTTGCCATCGGCGCGCACCCGCTGGGCCTGCACGGCATCCTCGCCGATCGGCTGCACCACCAGGTTCTCCTTGATGCCCAGGCGCTGCTTGGTGTACTTGCCCACCGCGTAGATGTAGTTGGTCGGGTTGATGAAGTGGGTCAGCTTGTCTTCCTGGCGGAACACCGGTGCATAGGTGGAATAGAAGCTGCCCACGGAGACCGCCACCACCGCCACACAAGCGACGATCACCAGGACCTTGTTGAGCAGGCCGCGGAAGAACGGGCGATAGCTCACCGGGGTCAGCCAGATGATTGCCGCCGGCAGGACGCCCAGCACCAGCAGGTAGCCGACCATCCGCGCACTGAACAGGGCCGCGGCTTCGCCCGGGTTGGTCTCGAACACGTTCTGCACCATCACCGTGTCGATGACCACGCCATAGGTGTTCATGAAGTAGGCCGCACCGGCGGAAACCAGCGCCACCAGGGTCAGCGCCGGCTTGAGCAGCGGACGGAACGACACCAGCGTCAGCAGCAGGGTGAAGGCTGCCCAGAGGAAGAACGCGAAGGAGAGGAAGAACCCGGCGCCTTTCACACCCTCCAGCGGTACCAGGCTGTTCAGCGCCTTCCAGGTCGCGACGTTGTAGAACAGCACCAAGGCCAGGGAAAACAGGAGGACCAGCCGTGTGGAACTGACCTGCGGGATGAGGCGGCGTTTGCCCTCGGCCATCGAGTGCACTCCTTGAACTGCAAAAGTCGAATTGGAAACGTTGGTTGAGAAGGCCACCCGGCCAGCGGCGACACTCTAGCGGCAAAATAGTCAAAAAAGCGTCAAATCCGCTACATCTGCTGACACATGAACAAGAGTTGAGAGGTGGTTTCCATCGCGCGCTACCGTACGTCGGCAGCGCTCCTTCACTTTGTCGGAATCCCCGGTCACGGCTTGCAGGGTAATGGCCACCCCCTAGACTGACATCAAAGTGATATCGAACCGAATTCGCCCCGTCTCGACACTTGGAGCTCCCAGCTATGGAATGGCAGCAGGACGCCGTACCCGACGCTGTGCTGTTGGAGTGCACCCACAATCCCGGTCTGGTGCTGCTGTCCATCCTCATCGCCTGTGCCGCCAGCTACGTTGCGCTGAGCATCGCCGGCCTGATGCTCCGCTCGCCCCAGCACGCGCGACGCTGGCAGTGGGTGGGCGGCATTTGCCTGGGTAGCGGCATCTGGTCGATGCACTTCGTCGCCATGCTCGCCTTCCGCCCGGCAGTGCCGGTGCACTTCAACAGCGGCCTGACCCTGCTGTCGCTGCTCATCGCCATTGGCACCTCGGTCATCGCAATGCGCCTTCTGATCCGTGCCGGGCTCAGCCCTTTGCAGCACCTGCTGGCCGCCTGCTGCATCGGCGCGAGCATCGCCGGCATGCACTACACCGGGATGGCAGCCATCCAGGCGCCGCCGATGCAACACTACGACCCGTCGCTGGTGGCGCTGTCGGTACTGATCGCGATACTGGTGGCCTACACCGCGCTGGTCCTGACCCCCGTCCTCAACCGGCAGCCTGCGGAACGCCAGTGGATCTACCAGATCCTCGCCAGCCTGCTGCTCGGCGGCGCCATCGCCGGCATGCACTTTACCGGCATGGCGGCGCTGACCCTGACGTTGCCCAGCTGGGTCGTGCCGGTGGCCAATGCGGCCCAGGGCAATGCCATCCAGCTCGGCCTGATGGTCGGCCTGCTGGCCCTGGCGGTGGTGCTCGCCGGGCTCTGGGCCGCCTGGATCGACGAAAGCCTGTCGAGCAAGGAAAGCGAGCTGAACCGGGTCAACACGCTGCTCAGCCAGCTTGACCACGCCAATGCCTCCCTGCAGCAACTGGCCCGCTTCGACGGCCTGACCGGCCTGCACAACCGCACGGCACTGAACGAAGAGTTCGCCCTGCGCCTGGAGCGCAACCGCAAGAAAGGCCAGGGCATGGCGGTGATCCTGCTGGACCTGGACCACTTCAAGCGGGTCAACGACTCCCTCGGCCACGCCGCCGGCGACGAGCTGCTGTGCATCGTCTCCGGACGCATTCGCAGCGCCCTGCGCGGCTCCGACCTGCTGGCCCGCTTCGGTGGCGACGAGTTCTGCATCCTCGCGGACCTTGGCGAGGATCACGAAGCGCGCATCCTTGCCCAGCGCCTGATGCAACGCATGAAGGAACCCATCACCACCGCCGGGCGCAACCTGGTGATGACCCTGAGCGTGGGCATCAGCCTGTTCCCCAACGACGGGGAGCAGGCGGAGGAGCTGCTCAAGCACGCCGACCTTGCCCTGTACCAGTCAAAGGGCAACGGGCGCAACGTCACCCACTTCTTCAGCCCGCACCTCAAGACCAAGGCCACCCAGGAGCTGCAGTTGGAAGAGGAACTGCGCAAGGCGCTGTGGGACGACGAGCTGGTGCTCTATTACCAACCGATCCTGCGCATCGACCATGGCGGAGTGGAGCAACTGGAGGCGCTGGTGCGCTGGAAGCACCCGGTCCACGGCCTGCTGTCACCGGACCGTTTCATCAACCTGGCGGTCGCCAACGGCCTGATCGGCGCGCTGGATGCCTGGGTGCTCCGCCATGCCTGCAAGGACTTGCGCCGCCTGCATGACCTGGGCTTCGGCGACCTGCGGGTGGCAGTGAACTGCTGCGCCAGCAACCTGGGGCGCGACAGTCTGGTGGAAGAAGTGCAGCGCACCCTGGACGACGCCGGCCTGGAGGCCCGCTACCTGGAGCTGGAGGTCACCGAGAATGCGGTGATGGCCAATATCGACCAGGCCGTCCCGCTGCTCAATCGCCTGCGCGAATTGGGCGTGAGCCTGTCGATCGACGATTTCGGCACCGGCTATTCGTCGCTGTCCTACCTGCGACAGCTCCCGCTGGACGCCTTGAAGGTGGACCGCTCCTTCATCTGCGACGTGCCCCAGTCCCAGCGTGACAGCGAGATCGCCCAGGCGATCATCGCCATGGCGCAGAAGCTGCACCTGAAAGTGATCGCCGAAGGCGTCGAGCACCCGCAGCAGCTGGCCTTCCTGCGCGACAACCACTGCGGACTGGCGCAGGGCTACCTGTTCAGTCGCCCCCTGCCCTTCTCCGCGCTGGTGGACTTCCTCGGCGCCTACCACGAGGACGGTGAATCGGCCCTGCTACGCAATCAGGCCTGAACGCCAGCGCGGCAGCCAGCGCAGCGAGTCGGCGGTGGTGCCGGTCGGGCGGTACTCCGCGCCCAGCCAACCATCGTAGCCGACATCGTCGAGCACTTGCAGCGGCACCTCGAAGTCCATTTCGCCGGAGCCCGGCTCGCCGCGTTCGGGGTAGTCGGCGAACTGCACGTGGCCGATCTGGCCCATCAGCGCGTAGATGCAATCCACCAGTTCCAGGCCCATGCGCGCCATGTGATAGAGGTCCAGCTGCGTGCGCAGGTTTTCCCGCGCCACCCGTTCGAGCATGTCCTGCAGGTGCTCCGGGGTGTTGAGCAGGAAGTCTTTCATGTCGTAGCAGTTGATGGCTTCCATCAGCACGTCGGTGCCACTGCCGGCGAACGCATCGCAGGTAGCGCGCAGGCGTTCGGCCAGGGTCTGCAGGGCGACTTCGCGCTCCAGCCCCTCGACCAGACGACCGGCCAGCACGTTCACGTGCTGCGGTTTGACGATGCGCGCGTACTCCAGCGCCTGGGCCAGTGCCGCGTCGAACTCCGCCGCGCGCTCCGGCACGGCGGCCAGACCCGCGCCACCCTGCATCAGGTCACCGACGGGCAGGTTGATCAGCACCAGCGGCAGGCCGGCGGCGTCCAGCGCGGCTTTCAGGTCCTGCGCGGGCACGTCATAAGGGAACTGGATCTCCACGCCGTCGAAACCGGCCTTGGCGGCGGCGTCGATACGCTGCAGCAGCGGGACTTCGGTGAACAACAGGGACAGGTTGGCGCAGAGTTTCATGCTTGAGGTTCCTTCGACTGACGGTATTGCTCGACCAGGGTGGCCGGGTCGCGTTCGAGATTGCCCTGGCTGCCGTGCAGGCGCATCAGTTGCGCGGCAAGGCCGCTCATGGGCGTGGCCGAGCCTTCCTCGCGGGACAGCTTGACGGCGGTATCCAGGTCCTTGAGCAGCGTGCGCACGTGCCACTTCACCGGTTCGAAGCGACTTTCGGCCATCTGCGGGGCGAGGATCTGCAGGGGTTTGGAATCGGCGAAACCACCGGCCAGCGCCGGGGCGATCAGGCTGGCATCGACACCGGACTTCTCCGCCAGCGCCACCACCTCGGCGATCACCAGCGCGTTGCAGGCGACGATCATCTGGTTGCACACCTTGGTCACCTGCCCGGCGCCGACATCCCCCATGCGCGTCAGGCGTTGCCCCAGGTTGGCCAGGATCGGCCGCACGCGCTCGATGTCCTCGACCCGACCGCCGGCCATGATCGCCAGGGTGCCGGCTTCGGCGCCCGGCGTGCCCCCGGACACCGGCGCATCGACCCAGCGCATGCCGGTGCGGGTTTCCAGTTCGGCGGCCATTTCGCGGGTGGCGGCCGGCTCCAGGCTGGAGAAGTCCACCAGCACCTGACCGGCGCGGGCGCTCTCGACGATCCCGCCGGCGCCGAACACCACCTCGCGCACGGCGGCGGTATCGGCCAGGCAGAGCATCACCACCTCGGCCTCGGCGCACAGCTGAGCCGGCGTTTCCACGGCCCGGGCGCCCTCTCCGGCGAGCAGCTCGCGCTTGCCGGCGGAACGGTTCCACACGGTCAGCGGGTAGCCAGCGGCGAGCAGGCGGCGGGACATGGGCACGCCCATCAGGCCGAGGCCGGCGAAGGCGATGGAAGGCAGGGCAGACATCTGTAACTCCTGTGAGGCAAAATAGCGGGCACGGGGGCGACCATCTTAACCCCCGCGAGGCCCAAGGCCGAGCCTGCCGGCAGTGCGTATCTCCAAGGTCGGGGAATACGCGGGCAGACCGCCGCTAAACTTCCCAGGCTTTTTCCGCTATTGAACCGGAGACTGCTCCATGCTGAAACGCACCCTGGCGCTCGCCGCCTGCTTTGCGCTGTCCTTTGCTGCATCCGTTACTCATGCCGAAGCCCTGAAAGAACTGAAGGTCTCGGCCATCCCCGATGAAGCCCCCACCGAACTGCTGCGCAAGTTCAAGCCGCTGGGCGCCTACCTGGAAGAACAACTGGGCATGCCGGTTAAGTTCATCCCGGTATCCGACTATGCCGGCGTGGTCGAGGCCCTGGCCTCCGACCGCCTGGACATGGCCTGGCTGGGCGGCTTCACCTTCGTCCAGGCGCGCCTGAAGACCGGCAACGCCATCCCGCTGGTACAGCGCGAGCAGGACCAGCAGTTCACCAGCAAATTCATCACCGCCGACCCGAACGTGAAGTCGATCCAGGACCTCAAGGGCAAGACCTTCGCCTTCGGCTCCGTGTCCTCCACCTCCGGCAGCCTGATGCCGCGCTACTTCATGCAGAAGGACGGCGTGGTGCCCGAGCAGTTCTTCTCCCGCGTGGCCTACTCCGGCGCCCACGACGCCACCGTCGCCTGGGTCCAGGCTGGCAAGGTCGACGCCGGCGTGTTGAACGCCTCCGTGTGGCAGAAGCTGGTGGACGCCGGCAAGGTCGACACCAACAAAGTGAAGGTCTTCGCCACCACCCCAACCTACTACGACTACAACTGGACCGTACGCGGCAACCTCGACCCGGCTCTGGCCGAGAAGATCAAGAAGGCCTTCCTCGCCCTCGACCCGAGCAAGCCGCGCGACAAGGAAATCCTCGACCTGCAGGCGGCCAGCCGCTTCATCGAGACCCAGCCTGAGAACTACAAGGGCATCGAGGAGTCGGCGCGCGCCGCAGGCCTCCTGAAGTGACCCTGAAACTGACCGGCGTGGAGCATATCCACGCCAACGGCCAGCATTCGCTCGTCGGCATCGACCTTGCGGTCGAAGCCGGCGAACGGGTGGCGATCATCGGCCCCTCGGGCGCCGGCAAGACCACCCTGCTGCGTATCCTGGCCACCGCCCTGAAACCCTCGGCGGGCAGCTTCGAACTGCTCGGCGTCCAACCCTGGGCGCTGGGCGATACCGCACGCCAACGCCTGCGCGCACGCGTCGCGCTAGTGCACCAGGCTCCGCCGTTGCCACCGCGGCAACGGGTGGTCACCGCCGTGCTCGCCGGCCGTCTCGGCCAGTGGTCGCTGGGTAAAAGCCTGGCCAGCCTGCTTTACCCCGTCGACAGCGCCGGCGCCCGCGCAGAACTGCAACGCCTGGACCTGGGCGACAAGCTGTTCGAACGCTGCGACCAGCTTTCCGGCGGCCAACTGCAACGGGTCGGCATCGCCCGCGCGCTGTACCAGCAGGCCGAAGTGCTGCTGGCGGACGAGCCGGTCTCGGCCATGGACCCGGTGCTCGCCGGCCATACACTGGCGGTGCTCAGCCGCGAGGCGCAGAACCGTGGCGTGACGCTGCTGGCCAGCCTGCACGCGGTGGACCTGGCGCTGGAACACTTTCCACGCATCGTCGGCATCCGTGACGGCCGCATCGCCTTCGACAAGCCGGCGGAACGGGTCACCCCGGACGACCTGCGGGCGCTCTATGCCAATGAGCAACTCGGCCGCCAGGACAGCGCCTCACCAGTGGGCAAGCCGATGGTGGTGCAGATTCCGCGATGCTGAACCCTGCGTTCTCGAAGAGCCCGCCCCGCGACCCCGCCGCGCTGCCGCGCCTGCTGCTCACGCTGCTCGCCGTGGTCCTGCTGTGGCCGGGCCTGCGTCTTTCCGAGCTGGACATCGCCAGCCTGTTCAGTGGCGACAACGCACGGACCATGGCCAGCTTCCTGGGCGGTTTCTGGCCACCGGCCCATGATGGCGAATTCCTCAGCCTGCTCGGGCGTGCCACGCTGGAAACCCTGGCCATCGCCACCGCCGGCATGGCCCTGGCCTGGCTGATCGCCTTCCCGGCCTCGCTGCTGGCCACCCGTGCGCTGTCGATCTCCGCCCTGCCCCGCGGCGGCCTGCCCGCCTGGTGGGCCCGCGCGTTGCGCTGGCCAGTGCGTTGCCTGCTGATCCTGCTGCGCAGCGTGCCGGAAATCGTCTGGGCACTATTGTTCGTCCGTGCCGTGGGCCTGGGCCCCACCGCCGGCGTGCTGGCAATCGCCATCACCTACGGCGGCATGCTCGGCAAGGTCTATGCGGAAATCTTCGAATCGGTGGACCCGCGCCCGACCCGTGCCGTGCTGCTGGGCGGCGGATCACGCCTGCAAGCCTTCGCCTACGGCGTGCTGCCCTCGGCGGCGCCAGAACTGATTTCCTACACCGTCTACCGCTGGGAATGCGCGATCCGCGCCTCGGTGGTGATGGGCTTCGTCGGCGCCGGCGGACTCGGCCAGCAGATCGACCTGTCGCTGCGCATGTTCGCCGGCGGCGAGGTGGCGAGCATCCTGCTGACCTTCCTGGTACTGGTACTCGGCGCCGACCTGCTCAGCCGCTTCCTGCGCGGGAGGCTCGAATGAGTGGATTGCTGCGCAGCCTGGTCTGGCTGCTTGCGGTGGTGATCGCAGTGGTCGCCTCGTTCGCCTATCTGGAAATGGATACCGGCGGGCTGTTCAGCGCGCGTGGGGCCGGGCAGATGCTCGACTACGCCAAGGACTTCCTTTCCCCAGACCTGTCCACCTCTCACCTCACCGCCGTCGGCCGCGGCGCGCTGGAAACCCTGGCCATGTCGGCCATCGGCACCCTGCTCGCGGCGCTGCTCGGCATGCTGCTGGCATTGCCGGCAGCCGGGCGTTTCGGCCGCGTCGGCCAGAGCCTGTCGCGGCTGCTGCTCAACGCTCTGCGCGCCGTTCCTGAACTGGTGTGGGGTGCGCTGATGGTGCTGGCCGCCGGGCTGGGACCGAACGCCGGCACCCTGGCCCTGGCGCTGCACACCGGCGGCGTGCTCGGCCGGCTGTTCGCCGAGGCGCTGGAAAATACCCCGACCGCTCCCGCCGAAGCGGTGCGACTGGCCGGCGGAGGACGAGTTGCCGCGTTTGCCTACGGCACCCTGCCGGCGGTCTGGCCGCAGCTGGTGGCCTACATGCTCTACCGCTGGGAGAACAATATCCGCATGGCCAGCGTGCTGGGCTTTGTCGGCGCCGGCGGCCTGGGGCAGATGCTGTATTTCAGCCTCAGCCTGTTCCAGCAGGCCCAGGCGGCGACGGTGATCCTCGCCATGCTGTTGCTGGTGCTGGGCGTCGATACGCTGAGCGCCTGGGCACGGCAGCGCTGGGTGAGCCATTGAGGCGACTCTTGTAGGAGCAACTGTCTGCGTATTCGTAGGGCGTACAACCGTTCGCGGTTGTACGCCGACTCACCCGGATCGGCAGTTGACGCATTGGTCGAGGGTGACAGTTGCCAGGCAAAGCCCGTGCGGCCGGCAGCCAAGGTCAAACGGCGTATAACGTCGAACGTTATACGCCCTACGCTCCCGGTCAGGCTGTTGTAGGAAACAGCGCGCAAAAAAAAAGCCCGGCACATGGCCGGGCTTTTACATTCTGTCCGCTTCGCCTCAGCGAATGACCTCATCGAGGTCCACCGGGTCGCCATAGTGCGTGCCCAGTTTCTGACGGATGTCCTCGAACATCGCGTCGTATTCCTTGTGATTGCGCACGACGGCGCCAAAGCGCGGGTGCAGGCCATGCTTCTGCGCAATGCGAGTCGCATCGCTGGCGAAGTTGAAGGCCTGCTCCTTGGGCATATCCCACTCTTCGCTGAAGGCGTTGCGGTCGATTTCGCCTTTCATGGTGAAGTGCACATAGGTGCCCTTCTCCGCATCCTTGCGAATTTCGTAGTAGATGTGAGCGTCAATTTCCTGCTGGTCCAGCCCTGGCATGGCCTGGAGGTGCAGATGGCCCGGTTCGAACATGGCGAATCTCCTTCTATGGAATCCAGACAGTCTAGCGCGCCTAGATGAATTGGAAATCGTCTTGTGTCAGTGCAGGACGTCTTTTCGAACTCTTTCCTGGACCAGCACCCAGGGCGCGATCACCACGGCCCAGAGTTCCGGATCACGGGCGAGGAAGTCCTCCGCCTGGATTTCGTCGACCTTGCTCAGCTCACCGCTGGCCAGCCACCCGGCGACCTTCGCCTTGTCATCCTCGGCCACGCCCACCGCGACCTCCACCAGATCAGCGCCAGCCCCGACCTTGAGCAGGTTGCCCCGGGCGAAGAAGGGCGCGAGCTCCTGCCAGGAAATCTTCGCGGTTTCGCCAAGCAACTTGGCATAGAGGGTGCTAGCTTGTTCAGTCATGGATCTCACCTGGTAAACGATCGGCGCCATGATAGCGCCGAGGCCGCGCCAGGCAAGGTTCGGACAGCCCTTTCCGGATGAAGGAAACCCTCAGGGAGAAATCGGAGAGGCGCCGTTTTTCTGTACGTTTGTGTCAATCATGCGACATGCGCTCGGCCAGCCCGCCGCCCCCCGCTTTTCAAGCGGTAAAGCGGCACTCTACACTGTACCGGTACAGTTGCCGGTGGGCCTGTCCGGGGCAATCCCGGTTCGGCAGCCTTCGGCTACCAGGACTACAAAAAAAACGAATAACACAAGAAGAGTGGAGCACTATGAAAAAGGGTACTCAGCGTCTTTCCCAGCTGTTCACCGCCATGGCACTCGCCGGCGTTGCCAGCTACTCCATGGCCGCCGACACCATCAAGATCGCTCTGGCCGGCCCGGTGACCGGCGCCGTCGCCCAGTATGGGGAGATGCAGTTCGTTGGCGCGAAAATGGCCATTGAGCAGATCAACAAGGCTGGTGGCGTAGACGGCAAGCAACTGGAAGGCGTGGTCTACGACGACGCTTGCGATCCGAAACAAGCCGTGGCCGTTGCCAACAAAGTCGTCAACGATGGCATCAAGTTCGTGGTTGGCCACCTCTGCTCCAGCTCCACTCAACCGGCATCCGACATCTACGAAGACGAAGGCGTGATCATGATCACCCCGGCGTCCACCAGCCCGGACATCACCTCCCGTGGCTACAAGCTGATCTTCCGCACCATTGGTCTGGACAGCCTGCAGGGCCCGACCGCCGGCAAGTTCATCGCCGAGCACATCAGGCCCAAGTCCGTGGCCGTGATCCACGACAAGCAGCAGTACGGCGAAGGCATCGCCACTGCCGTGAAGAAGACCCTGGAAGGCGCCGGCATCAAGGTTCCGCTGTTCGAAGGCATCAACGCCGGCGACAAGGACTTCTCCGCGATGATCGCCAAGCTCAAGCAAGCCAAGGTGGACTTCGTCTACTACGGCGGCTACCACCCGGAACTGGGCCTGCTCCTGCGCCAGGCCAGCGAGAAGGGCCTGAAGGTCGGTTTCATGGGTCCGGAAGGCGTCGGCAACAAGGAAATCTCCGCCATCGCCGGCCCGGCTTCCGAAGGTCTGTACGTGACCCTGCCGAAGTCCTTCGACCAGGATCCGAAGAACAAGGGTCTGGTTGACGCCTTCAAGGCCAAGAACGAAGACCCGAGCGGTCCGTTCGTGTTCCCGGCCTACGCCGCTGTCGAAGTCATCGCCGAAGGCATCAAGAAAGCCGGCAGCGAAGACACCGACAAGGTTGCAGCAGCCCTGCGCGCGAACACCTTCGCTACCCCCACCGGCGACCTGGCCTTCGACGAGAAGGGCGACCTGAAGAACTTCAACTTCGTGGTCTACCAGTGGCACAAGGACGGCACCAAGACCGAAGCCAAGTAAGCCACCCGCCGACACACAAAGCCCACTGCACCCGCAGTGGGTTTTGTTTATCCGAGTATTCCGGGGGTCCGTCGCGCCACAAGCGCCGCTTCACGCGACGCCCGAGGAGTTAGGTAATGCCTGATCTCTATCACTATCTGCAACAGCTGATCAACGGCCTCACCGTCGGCAGCACCTATGCCCTGATCGCCATCGGCTACACCATGGTCTACGGCATCATCGGCATGATCAACTTCGCCCATGGCGAGGTGTACATGATTGGCTCGTACGTAGCCTTCATCGTGATCACGGGGCTGGCGATGATGGGAATCGTAAGTCTTCCTGTCGTCATCATCTGCACCTTCGCCGCCAGCATCATCGTCACCAGTGCTTACGGCTACGGTATCGAACGAATCGCCTACCGCCCGCTGCGCGGAAGCAACCGACTGATTCCGCTGATCTCCGCGATCGGCATGTCGATCTTCCTGCAGAACGAGGTCCTGCTCGCCCAGGACTCCAAGGACAAGGCCATCCCCAACCTGCTGCCGGGCAACTTCATCATCGGCCCGGATGAAATGAGCGGCGTGACCATCTCGTACATGCAGGTGCTGATCTTCATCATCACTCTGCTGACCATGTACGGCCTGTCCATGTTCATCTCCCGTTCCCGCCTGGGCCGCGCCTGCCGCGCCTGCGCCGAGGACCTGAAGATGGCCAACCTGCTGGGCATCAACACCAACAACATCATCGCCCTGACCTTCGTCATCGGCGCCACCCTGGCCGCCGTGGCCGCGGTGCTGCTGGGCCTGCAGTATGGCGTGATCAACCCGCACATCGGCTTCCTGGCCGGCATCAAGGCGTTCACCGCCGCGGTGCTGGGCGGCATCGGCAGTATCCCGGGCGCCATGCTCGGCGGGCTGGTGCTCGGCGTTGCCGAAGCCTTCGGCGCCGACGTGTTCGGTGACCAGTACAAGGACGTGGTGGCGTTCACCCTGCTGGTGCTCGTCCTGCTCTTCCGCCCCACCGGCATCCTCGGCCGCCCGGAGGTGGAAAAGGTATGAGCCAGAAACTCAAGACCGCATTCTTCAGTGCCCTGCTGGTGATGGCCGTCGCCTACCCGGTACTCGGCATCAAGCTCAGCGTGGTTGGGATCGGCCTGCAGCTGCAGGGCGTCAGCCCGACCACCCTGTGGGTGATTGCCGCGTGCGCCGTGGCGATGTTCGTCTGGCAACTGGTGCGCGACAAATTCCATTTCGTGACCAGCACCCGCCAGTTCCTGTCCAGACCGCACACCAAGCTCGCCGAACGCCTGACCCACTCCTCGGTACAACGCAAGATCATCCTCGGCCTGATCGTCGTCGCTCTCGCCTGGCCGTTCTTCGGCTCGCGCGGCGCGGTGGACATCGCCACGCTGATCCTGATCTACGTGCTGCTGGGCCTGGGTCTGAACATCGTAGTGGGCCTGGCGGGCCTGCTCGACCTGGGCTACGTCGGCTTCTACGCCGTGGGCGCCTACAGCTATGCGCTGCTGTCGCACTACTACGGCCTGGGCTTCTGGACCTGCCTGCCGATCGCCGGCCTGATGGCAGCCTTCTTCGGCTTCATCCTCGGTTTCCCGGTGCTGCGCTTGCGCGGCGACTACCTGGCGATCGTGACCCTGGGCTTCGGCGAGATCATCCGCATCCTGCTGCGTAACCTCACCTGGCTGACCGGCGGCCCCAACGGCATCAGCAACATCGAAAAGCCCAGCCTGTTCGGCCTCTCCTTCGAGCGCCGCGCCCCCGAGGGAATGCAGACCTTCCACGAGTTCTTCGGCATCGCCTACAACTCGAACTACAAGGTCGTGTTCCTCTACCTGGTCGCGCTGCTGCTGGTGCTGCTGGTGCTGTTCGTGATCAACCGCCTGCTGCGCATGCCCCTGGGCCGTGCCTGGGAAGCCCTGCGCGAAGACGAGATCGCCTGCCGTGCCCTTGGCCTGAACCCGACCATCATCAAGCTCTCCGCCTTCACCCTCGGCGCCTGCTTCGCCGGTTTCGCCGGCAGCTTCTTCGCCGCGCGCCAGGGCCTGGTGACGCCGGAATCCTTCACCTTCATCGAGTCGGCGACCATCCTCGCCATCGTCGTGCTGGGTGGCCTGGGTTCGCAGCTGGGCGTGATCCTCGCCGCCGTGGTGATGATCCTGCTGCCCGAACTCATGCGTGAGTTCAGCGAGTACCGCATGCTGATGTTCGGCGCCATCATGGTGCTGATGATGATCTGGCGTCCGCAGGGCCTGCTGCCCATGCAGCGTCCGCATCTGGAGTTGCGCAAATGAGCCAGACCATTCTTGAAGTAAACGGCCTGACCATGCGCTTCGGCGGCCTGCTGGCCGTCAACGGCGTGGCGCTGAACGTGAAGGAAAAGCAGGTGGTCTCGATGATCGGCCCCAACGGCGCCGGCAAGACCACCGTGTTCAACTGCCTGACCGGCTTCTACCAGCCCACCGGCGGTGAAATCCTCCTGCGCGGCGAGGCCGTGCAGGACCTGCCCGGCCACAAGATCGCCCACAAGGGCGTGGTGCGGACTTTCCAGAACGTTCGCCTGTTCAAGGAAATGACCGCGGTGGAGAACCTGCTGGTCGCCCAGCACCGCCACCTCAACACCAACTTCCTCGCCGGCCTGCTCAAGACCCCGGCCTTCCGTCGTCGTGAAGCGGAAGCGCTGGACTACGCCGCGCACTGGCTGGAAATCGTCAACCTCAAGGACATCGCCAACCGCCCGGCGGGCACCCTCGCCTACGGCCAGCAGCGCCGCCTGGAGATCGCCCGCTGCATGATGACCCGTCCGCAGCTGTTGATGCTGGACGAACCGGCGGCCGGCCTGAACCCACGGGAGACCGAGGACCTGAAGGCACTGATCGCCATGCTGCGTGCCGAACACGGCGTCACCGTCCTGCTCATCGAGCACGACATGAAGCTGGTGATGAGCATTTCCGACCATATCTACGTGATCAACCAGGGTACCCCCCTGGCCGACGGCACCCCGGAGCAGATCCGCGGCAACCCGGATGTGATCAAAGCCTATCTGGGGGAGGCCTGAGTCATGCTGAAGTTCGACAAGGTTTCCACCTTCTACGGCAAGATCCAGGCGCTGCATGACGTCAGCATGGAGGTCCAGCAGGGCGAGATCGTCACCCTGATCGGCGCCAACGGCGCCGGCAAGTCGACCCTGCTGATGACCCTCTGCGGCTCGCCGCGCGCCTCCTCGGGCAGCATCACGTACCTGGGCGAGGAACTGGTCGGCAAGGAATCCTCCGTGATCATGCGCAAGAGCATCGCTGTCGTGCCGGAAGGCCGTCGCGTGTTCGCCCGCCTGACCGTGGAAGAGAACCTGGCCATGGGCGGTTTCTTCACCAGCAAGGGCGATTACCAGGAGCAGATGGACAAGGTCCTGGCACTCTTCCCGCGCCTGAAGGAACGCTTCAACCAGCGCGGCGGCACCATGTCCGGCGGTGAACAGCAGATGCTCGCCATCGGCCGTGCGCTGATGAGCAAGCCCAAGCTGCTGCTGCTCGACGAGCCGTCCCTGGGCCTTGCGCCGATCATCATCCAGCAGATCTTCGACATCGTCGAACAACTGCGCCAGGAAGGCGTGACCGTCTTCCTCGTCGAGCAGAACGCCAACCAGGCGCTCAAGCTCGCCGACCGTGGCTACGTGCTGGAGAACGGCCGCATCGTCATGCAGGACACCGGCGCCAACCTGCTGGTGAACCCCAAGGTGCGCGACGCGTACCTCGGCGGCTGACGTCCGCGCTGTAATAAAAAACGGCCCTTCGGGGCCGTTTTTTATTGTCTCGCACCGCGCAGCTCTTGGTAGGAGCGAGCTTGCTCGCGAACAAGCTCGCCGGTGAGTTCTGCGTATAGAGATTCGCGAGCAAGCTCACTCCTACAAAGCCTCAGTTCTGCGCCTCGGACTGGGCAATGAACTCCAGCATCTTCTCGCTACCGTCGACCAGGTCGGTATGGATGGCCGCGCGGGCAGCGGCACCGTCGCCTGCGCGCAACGCCCGCAGCACTTCCCAGTGGTGTTCGATCGCCATGCGCTCGTTGAAGTCGGCGTAGGCCTGGGCGATCAGCGGGCCGGTGCGCATCCACAGGCTGTCGAGGAAGCCGCGCAGCAGCGGCATGCCGGCGATGTCGGCCAGGGCGAAGTGGAAGGCCTGGTTGAGCTTGAGCGCCGACACCATGTCCTCGGCGTGGATCGCATCGAGGTTCTGGCGGATGTTGGCTTCCAGCTCATCCAGCTGCTCGGTGCTGGCCCTGGCGGCAGCCGTCTCGGCCGCCAGTCCTTCGAGGGCCACGCGGATGCTACGGATTTCCAGGTACTGCTCGCGGGTGAGCAGCGGCACGCGGATGTCGCGCGGCGTCTTGAGCACCAGCGCCTGCTCCTTGGCCAGTTGCAGGATCGCATCGCGCACCGGGGTCACGCTGGTGCCCAGCTGCTGCGCCAGGTCGCGAATGCGCAGGCGGTCGTCCGGCTTGAAGCGGCCGGTGATCAGCGCCTCGCGCAGCAGCGCATAGACGCCGCTGCCCAGGTAGGAATGGTTCAGCCCTTCGATCGGGTAGTTCATCGCGTTCTCATCGCAGTCTCGTCACATGGCGCGGCATCCCGGCGCGCATGATGCGGATTGGGCGCCAGGGATGCCAGCGAGATTACACATGCTGCCCGCCGTTGACGTGGATTTCCGCGCCATTCACATAGGACGCGCCGCTGGTGCAGAGGAAATGGATCAGCGAAGCGACTTCCTCCGGCTTGCCCAGGCGGTGCATGGGAATGTCGCGCTCGACGATCAGCTCGGTCCCCGAGGACAGGATCGCGGTATCGATCTCCCCTGGGGCGATGGCGTTGACGCGCACGCCGTGCGGGCCGAAGTCGTGGGCCATCTCGCGAGTCAGCGCCGCCAGCGCAGCCTTGGAACAGGCGTAGGCGACCCCGGCGAAGGGATGCACCCGCGAACCGGCGATGGAGGTGACGTTGATCACCGAACCCTTGGCCGCCTTCAGCTCGTCGAACAACCCGCGCGCCAGCAGTGCGGTGGAGAACAGGTTGACGTTGAACACCTTCAGCCAGGTGGCGTAGTCGCTCTCCAGCGCGCCCAGACGCTCCCCTTGCGGCCCCTTGGGCGAGATACCGGCATTGTTCACCAGCGCATGCAGCTGGCCGCCGAGCTTTTCGCGGATCTGCGGCAGGCTGGCCTGCACGCTGTCGATGTCTTCCAGATCCAGGTGGATATGGTTGATCAGCCCTTCGGCCCAGGGGCATTCGGCGCTCCAGTCCTGGCGCGAGGCGGTGAACACGCGCCAGCCGGCGGCGTTGAAATGCTTCACCGTGGCATGGCCGATGCCGCGGCTGGCACCGGTCAGTAACAAGGTCTTGCTCTGGTTCATGGCGAATCCCCCTGCGAAGTGCAACGTCCGTGGTGAGCGATGGCTCAAATAAAAACATGATGCATCATGTTTTGGAAGATGTTTAAATCGACCTCGCGTCATCCGATTCCAAACAACAACAAGAAACTGGAGGACATCCCATGCTCGACCGCACCTGTTCCGCGCGCTCCTCACCCTGAGCCAACGGGCGACCGGTCGGCCTCCCAGCTCGGGCCGTCCCAGCCCCTCTCTTGAAGCTGCCCTCTTTTCGATGGGCCGGATTGGCCCGACCTGGAGTAATCGCATGTTCAAGAAAGCCGTAGCACTGATGATGCTGGCCGGCGGCGCCGCCCAGCTCCACGCCGAGACACTGACCGTGGTGTCCTTCGGTGGCGACAACAAGGTGGCCCAGGAAAAGGCCTTCTACAAACCCTTCGAGCAACAGGCCAAGGTCACCGTGCAGGGCGCCGAGTACAACGGCGAGATGGCGAAGATCAAGGTCATGGCCGACACCGGCAAGACCAGCTGGGACGTGGTCGAAGTGGAGTCCCCGGAACTGATGCGCGGTTGCAGCGAAGGCCTGTTCGAGCAGCTCGACTGGTCGAAGCTGGGCAAGCGCGAGGACTTCCTCGATGCCGCCGTGAGCGACTGCGGCGTGGGCATTTTCATCTGGTCCACGGTGCTCACCTACGACGCCAAGAAGCTGGCCAGCGCACCGACCGGCTGGGCCGACTTCTGGGACGTGAAGAAATACCCGGGCAAGCGCGGCCTGCGCCGTGGCGCCAAGTTCACCCTGGAGTTCGCCCTCGAAGCCGACGGTGTGAAACAGGCCGACCTGTACAAGGTGCTGGGCACTAAAGAAGGCGTGGACCGCGCGTTCAAGAAGCTCGACGAGATCAAGCCCTACATCCAGTGGTGGGAAGCCGGTGCGCAACCCCTGCAGTGGCTGGCCGCCGGCGACGTGGTGATGACCAGCGCCTACAACGGCCGCGTCGCCACCGCGCAGAAGGAAGGCCGCGACTTCGCCATCCAGTGGAACGGCAGCATCTACGACCTGGACCACTGGGCCATCGTCAAGGGCAGCCCGAAGAAGGAGCTCTCCGAGCAATTCATCGCCCTGGCCAACAAACCCGAGCACCAGAAGGTCTTTGCCGAAAACATTCCCTACGGCCCGACCAACAAGAACACCATCCCGCTGATCGATCCGGCCATCGCCGGCAAGCTGCCCACCGCGCCGCAGAACCTGGAAAACGCGCGCGCCATGGACACCGAGTTCTGGATCGACCACGGCGAGGAGCTGGAACAACGCTTCAACGCCTGGGCGAGCAAATGACCGCCGGCGCACCGCCCGACCTCGCGTCGGGCGGTGCGCCGCGACTCGCCAGGCCGCTGCACGATTGACCCGCTGGAGAAGTACCCGTGCCCCTCAATACCGCCCCCGTTCAAGACCACCTGCTGGAAGCGGCCCCCGCCCAGGTGAGCGACGCCCAGGCCGCCGCGATCGCCGAAGAGTATTTCGGCCAGCGCGGAACCCTGAACCGGCTCGCCGGCGAACGCGACCTGAACTTCCATATCAGCCACGGCCACGGCGATGACCGCCTGCTGAAACTCTCGCACCCGCTGGAAGACCCGCAGGTAGTGGACTTCCAGACCCGCGCCCTGCTGCGCGTCGAGGCCACCGACCCGACCCTGGCGGTGCAGCGCGTCTACCCCTCGCTGAGCGGCGAGTACCAGATTCCGGTGGTCGTCGACGGCCAGCCGATGCTCGCCCGCCTGTTCTCCTTCGTCGACGGCCTGCCGCTGCACCGTGTGCCGCAACGCAGCCGCGCCCTGCGCGAGAACCTCGGCGACGCCCTGGCTCGCCTGGGCCTTGCACTCGATGGCTTCGAGCACCCGGCGTCCGGCCACGAGCTGCTCTGGGACCTGAAGCACGCCTCGCGCCTGCGCCGCCTGCTGAACTACATCGAGGACCGCGAGCAGCGCGCGCTGGTCGAACGCTTCCTCGACAACTTCGAACGCCATGCCCTGCCCCGCCAGGCCAGCCTGCGCGCCCAGGTGATCCACAACGACCTGAACCCGCACAACGTGATCGTCGATGCCGCGCGCCCTGATCAGTTGCGCAACATCCTCGACTTCGGCGACATGGTCCATGCGCCGCTGATCAACGACCTCGGCGTCGCTGCCGCCTACCAGGTGGGCGAGCCGGACGCGCCGCTGGCCACCGCCTGCGAGATGATCGCCGCCTACCATCGCCGCCGCCCGCTGCTGGAAGCCGAGCAGGAAATCCTCGCCGACCTGATCGCCACGCGCCTGATCATGACCCTGTGCATCACCGCGTGGCGCGCCAGCCTGCACCCCGAGAACCGCGACTACATCCTGCGCAACACCCATCACGCCTGGCAGAGCCTGCAAGGCCTGGCCCGCCTGAGCCGGGAACAGGCGCAAGATCAGATCTTCACCGCCTGCGCCAACCACGAGGAGCCCCGTCCATGACCATGCCCAACGGATTCAGCCCGGCCGACGCCGACCGCCTGAGCGACGAGGAGCGCCGTCTGATCGAGCGCCGCGAACGCCTGCTCGGCCCGGCCTACCGGCTGTTCTACGAACGCCCGCTGCACACCGTGCGCGGCGAAGGGGTCTGGCTCTACGACAAGCAGGGCAACCGCTACCTCGACGCGTACAACAACGTCGCCTCCATCGGCCACTGCCACCCACGCGTGGTGCAGGCCATCGCCAGCCAGGCGGCGGTGTTGAATACCCACACCCGCTACCTGCAGGAAGGCATCCTCGACTACGCCGAGGACCTGCTCTCGACCTTCCCCGCCGGCCTCGAACAGGTCATGTTCACCTGCACCGGCAGCGAGGCCAACGACCTCGCCCTGCGCATCGCCCGGCATTACACCGGCGGCACCGGGGTGATCATCACCCGCTTCGCCTACCACGGCGTCACCGGCGACATCTCCGAACTCTCGCCAGCCCTGGGTTCCGGCATCACCCTGCCCGCCCACGCACGCACCGTGCGGGCACCGGACGCCTACCGGCTGGGCGCAGAGAACGTCGGCAAGCTCCTCGCCGACGACGTGCGCGCCGCCATCGCCGACCTGCGCGCCCAGGGCATCAAGCCCGCCGCGCTGCTGCTCGACGGCATCTTCGCCAGCGACGGCGTGCTACCGGAGCCGGTCGGCTTCCTCGCCGAAGCGGTGAAGGTCGCCCAGTCGGAAGGCCTGCTCTACATCGCCGACGAGGTCCAAAGCGGCTTCGCCCGTACCGGCCGAACCATGTGGGGCTTCCAGCGCCACGGCGTGCAGCCGGACCTGGTCACCCTCGGCAAGCCCATGGGCAACGGCCAGCCCATCGCCGGCGTTGTGGCACGCGCGGACATCCTCGAAAGTTTCGGGCGCAACGTGCGCTACTTCAACACCTTCGGCGGCAACCCGGTGTCCTGCGCGGCGGCCCAGGCGGTGCTGGACGTGATCCGCGACGAGAAGCTGCAGGAGCGCTCGCAGTGCATCGGCGACTTCATGCTGGAGGGCATCCGCCGACTGGCCGACCGTCACGAACTGATCGGCGACGTGCGCGGCGCGGGGCTGTTCCTCGGCGTCGAACTGGTGACCGACCGTGCCGAAAAGACCCCGGCCGCCAACCAGACCCGTCGCGTGGTCAACGCCATGCGCGAGCGTGGTGTGCTGATCAGCGCCGCCGGCCCCATGGAGAACATCCTGAAGATTCGCCCGCTGCTGGCTTTCGAGCAGGAGCACGCCGAGCTGTTCATCGACTGCCTGGACCAGGCCCTGCAGGAAGTGGCCGGCTGATTCGCCGCGCAAGAAAAAACGGGCGGGGCCTGCGGAGTTCACCCTCCGCCAGCCCCGCCCGTTTTCCATTCAGGGGGGATCAGAAACCGACGCCGACGTTGACCATCGCCGCGGAGTTGCCCAGCACCACCAGCTCGGTGCCAACCGGCCCCAGGCGAGCGCCCAGCGAAGGAATGATCGCCGGCGCCACGCCGTAGTGGTTCAGTGGGATCTTGTCACGGTACTTGCCGTGATAGCCCTGCAGCGCGCCACCGGTGACCTTGGCGTAGAACGGCGTGCCTTCCCAGTCGAAGCGCTTGCCGGCATAGACGTAGTTGGAGCGCTGGCTGAAGGAGTTGCGGAAGGTCGCACCACCGAACACCACGCCATCGGCGCGGTTGCGCTCGAGGCCAATCAGGTCCTGGTGATTGTTGTGCTCCGGGTCGTTACTCCAGTGGGTGGTGTAGACGCTGGTCTGCAGGTACCAGAAATCCCCGCTCTCGGCCTGGGCGGCAGCGCAGCCGAGTGTCAGCAGCAGTGCTATCAGCAGAGTGGAACGGTTCATGGCAACTGCCTCAAGGAGCTTTCAGAAAGAAGAGAGGCAAAGCCTAAGCCTCCCTCCCTGAACTTCCCCTGAACCCTCTCTGAACCAATCCTGAACGAAGCTGAACGAAGCTGAACGAAGCTTCCTTCAGCCTTCCAGTGCTACCAGTTGCTGCCGGCTCTGCTCGAACCAGCGCAGCAGGTAACCCGCCAGCAGCTGCGTGCGGCGCGGCAGGCGGCCCTGGTACGGATGGATGAGGAAGACCGGCTGGCTGCGCGTCTGATAGTCGCGCAACAACCAGACCAGACGGCCGTCAGCCAACTCCTGCTGAATCATATAGGACGGCAGCCGGCTGATGCCTGCGCCAGCCAAGGCTGCCTTCTTCAGCAAGGTGTAGTGGTTGCTCGCCAGTAGGCCGCTGACCGTCACGCGGAACAGCTCATGATGTCGCTGGTAGAGCCAGGTGCCGCTGTCCTGATAGTGGGTGTTCTGCAGGCAGGAATGCCCGGCCAGCTCCGCCGGCGACTGTGGCACCCCATGGCGCGCCAGGTAATCCGGCGTGGCACAGGTCAGCTCCTGAAGCGCGAACAGCGGCCTTGCCACCAGGCGCTCGTCCGCCGCCAGGCTGCCGGAGCGGATCGCCAGGTCGAAGCCATCCGCGACCAGGTCCCTCAGGGTGTTGGACAGGTCCAGCTCCAGGCGGATCTCCGGATACTCGCGGGAGAACTCCATCAGCCAGGCATCGAAGAAGGTCTCTCCCAGGGACACCGGCAGGCTCAGGCGCACCGTGCCTCGCGCCTCGTCCTGCAACGCCAGCACCGCCTGCCGCGCCCGCGCCGCCTGGGCATTGAGCGCCTGGGCCTCGGGCAACAGCGCAGCCCCCGCGGCGGTCAGCGACAGACGCCGGGTGGTGCGGTGCAGCAGGGTCGTGCCCAGCGCCTGCTCCAGCACGGAAATGCGCTTGGACAACTGCCCCTTGCTGCAACCGAGCTTCTCCGCCGCGCGGGTGAAGCTGCCGCACTCCAGCAGCACGGCAAAGGCGGAAAGGTCTTCCAGATCGCTGGCTATTGTTTCCATATGAAAACCAAAGGTTGTCGATTGGCATGATTATCAAAACAGAAGGTCACTCTAGACTGAATTCACTTTCAGCCAAACCACCTCAGTGGAGAGCCTTCATGAAAATCATCCTGATCGGTGCCAGCGGTACTCTCGGCCAAGCCGTCGCCAACGAACTGGGCCCGCGCCATGAAATCATTCGCGTCGGCCGCAATAGCGGCGATTTCCGCGTGGACATCACCGACAGCGCCTCGATCCGCGCCCTGTTCGAGAAGACCGGCGGCTTCGACGCGCTGGTCAGCGCCGCCGGCAAGGTGCACTTCGGCAAACTCTCGGAGATGGGCGAGGCGGAAATGGAGATCGGCCTGAAGGACAAGCTGATGGGCCAGGTGAACCTGGTGCTGATCGGCAGCCAGTACGCCAACGACGGCGCGTCCTTCACCCTCACCACCGGCATCCTCAGCGAGCAGCCCATCGTGCTGGGCAGCTCGGCCAGCCTGGTCAATGGCGCGGTGGAAGGCTTCGTGCGCAGCGCCGCCCTGGAGCTGCCGCGCGGCCAGCGGATCAACGCGGTAAGCCCGAATGTGCTGGTGGAGTCGATGGAGGGCTACGCGCCGTTCTTCCGCGGCTTCAAGCCGGTGCCTGCAGCCGACGCTGCCCTGGGCTTCGCCCGCAGCGTGGAAGGCGCGCAGACCGGGCAGGTGTACAAGATCTGGTGAGCCAGGGGCGCAATTGCGTCCGATGACGTAGGGCGTACAACCGTTCGCGGTTGTACGCCGATAAACCTGAAATCGGCATCAGCCGTTGGCCCTGGTTCGCGAGCAAGCTCGCTCCTACAGGTGCCGGCGTGTAGTGCGGTGCTTTTCGTAGGAGCGAGCTTGCTCGCGAACAAACCCCCTACTCGGTTTTCCCGGCATAGCAGACGGGCGAACTCCCATCCCCTTGCTTCTCCAGCTCATCCTCGAGGAAATCCGCCAGCACCTGCGCGTTGTTGTGCGTCTCGTCCTTGGCCGCATAGAGCAGCGTCAGCGTGCCCTTGCCCGCCAGGTCGAGCAGCCCCATCCAGTGTTCCGGATGAGCATTCAGTTCGCGGTGGTAGGCCTTGCGGAATTCCTCGAACAGACTCGGATCGTGATGGAAGCGCTGGCGCAGTTCGTTGGACGGCGAGGCGTCCTTGGCCCACTGCTCCATGTGCAGGTCTTCCTTGCGAATCCCGCGTGGCCACAGGCGGTCCACCAGCACCCGGTAACCATCATCCTGCGTCGCCGGCTCGTAAGCACGCTTGCAACGAATCATCCGATTTCCTCCCCGAGCCTGGCATTGCCCTTGAGATAGCCGGCTTCGCTGGGTAACGTGGGCCCACTTTCGAGGGAGCCCGTTCCATGCGATCCAGCCGTTTCATTCTGTTCAGCCTGCTACCCCTGTTCGCCGCCTGCCAGGTGTGGACGCCGAACAAGACCGATCTTAACGCCTCCACCCGCCTGCAAGGCGAACTCAGCCAGCAGGACGGCAAGCTTACGTTCCGTGGTTGCACCGAGCAGCGCCGCTTCAGTGTCGAGGATAGCGCCAATACCGGCCTACCCCGCGACGCCCGCAGCCTGTTCGAGGATGGCGCCAGCAAGCTGTTCGTCGACCTGCGCGGCAACTTCAGCGGCAGCACCGCCGCCGGCACCGACGGCAAGCTGGAAGTGACCAAGGTCCTGCGCCTGCAGAACGAAGGCCCCGGCTGTGACGATCCGAACTTCAAGCGCAGCATCGTCCGCGCCCACGGCAACGAGCCGGGCTGGAGCGTGCTGGTCAACAACCAGGGGCTGCTGCTCGAACGGCCCGGCAAGGAGTCGCTGGTGGTGCCCTACATCGCCGAGGGCCTGCCCAATGGCAGCACCAGCTATTCCAGTGAAGCCAATGGCGAGAAGCTGGAACTCTGGGTCGCCCCGGCACGCTGCCAGGACGGCATGAGCGGCGCACTGACCAACCTGTCCGCCGAGCTGCGGGTGGACAGCCAGGTCATGCACGGCTGTGCCTATCCGGGCGGCGCCAGCAACGACTGAGCCGGCGCGGCAGGGCAACGTCCGCTCCCGCCGGGCGCTTCGGGCGTTCATTAAACGTAGGAGCGGACTCCGTCCGCGATAGCCCCCAATCGCGCCGGATGCCATCGCGGACGAAGTCCGCTCCTACGCAACCTGCAGCCTCAGATCATCGGTTTTTCCGATTCAGAGCGCCCGTTCGGCCGCCCGCCGCGCGTGGATGGCCGTGGTGTCGAACAGCGGCACTGATGCATCCTGCGGACCGACCAGCAGGGAAATCTCGGTGCAACCGAGGATCACCGCCTGCGCGCCGCGCTCCACCAGCGAAGCGATGATGCGCCGGTAAGCATCGCGCGACTCGTCAAGAATCCGCCCCAGGCACAGTTCCTCGTAGATGATCCGGTGCACCACCTGGCGCTCGTCGTCTGAAGGCGTGAGCACCTGCAGGTCGAACCTCTCCTGCAGGCGGTCCTTGTAGAACGCCTGCTCCATGGTGAAGCGCGTGCCCAGCAAACCGACCTTCGTCACCCCCGCCTCGCGAATCGCCTCGGCGGTCGGGTCGGCGATGTGCAGCAGCGGGATGTCCACCGCCGCCTCGATGGCCGGCGCCACCTTGTGCATGGTGTTGGTGCAGAGCACCAGGAAGTCCGCGCCGGCCGCCCGCAGCGAACGCGCGGCATCCGCCAGGAGCGCCCCGGCGGCGTCCCAGTCACCGGCGTGCTGCAGGCGCTCGATCTCGTGGAAGTCCACGCTGTACAGCACGATCTTCGCCGAGTGCAGGCCGCCCAGGCGCTCCTTGATGGTCTGGTTGATCTGCCGGTAGTAGGGAATGGTGGACTCCCAGCTCATGCCGCCGATCAGGCCGATGGTCTTCATGGGCTCACTCCAGCCCGCACTGCGGAACGCTGCCCGGCAGCGCCGCACCGTGCTCGACGCACTGGCGCAGGCCTTCGATCAACGGGTCGAGGTCGAAGCCCTGGGACAGCAACCACAGCGCGTTGTAGTAGGTGGTCTCGTAACGCTCGCCGCTGTCGCAGAGGATCGCGACGATCGAGCCACTCTCGCCGCGCTCCACCATCTGCCGCGCCACCAGCAGCGCACCGATCAGGTTGGTGCCGCTGGAGCCGCCGACATGCCGCCCGAGGCGCTGGGCCAGGTAATGCATGGCCGCCAGCGACAACTCATCCGGTACCTGGCAACAGGCATCGATCACCGCGGGCAGGAAGGACGCCTCGACGCGCGGCCGGCCAATACCCTCGATGCGCGAGCCGTAGCTCAAGGTCAGGTCGCGATCGCCGGTGCGGTAGGACTCGAAGAACACCGAGCGCTCGGCATCGGCGCAGAGCACGCGGGTCTCGTGGCGACGGTAGCGGGCGAAGCGGCCGAGGGTGGCGAGGGTGCCGCCGGTGCCCGGGCTGGACACCAGCCAGGACGGCTCGGGGAAGCGCTCGTGACGCATCTGCTGGAAGATCGATTCGGCGATGTTGTTGTTCGCCCGCCAGTCGGTGGCGCGCTCGGCATAGGTGAACTGGTCCATGAAGTGCCCGCCGGTTTCCTTCGCCAGGCGCTCGGACTCGGCGTAGATCTGCGTCGGGTCTTCCACCAGGTGGGCCTGGCCGCCATAGAAAGCGATCTGCGCGATCTTTTCCTTGGAGGTGCTGGAGGGCACCACGGCAATGAACGGCAGTCCGAGCAGTCTCGCGAAATAGGCTTCGGAGATCGCCGTGGAGCCGCTGGACGCCTCGATCACCGGCGCGCCGGGACGCAGCCAACCGTTGCACAGCGCGTAGAGGAACAGCGAACGCGCCAGTCGGTGCTTGAGGCTGCCGGTGGGATGACTGGACTCGTCCTTGAAATACAGGTCGACGCCCGGCAGGCCGGGCATCTCCAGGGGAATCAGGTGGGTATCGGCGCTGCGCTGGAAATCCGCCTCGATGATGCGGATCGCCTCGCGGGTCCAGTTACGGTCTTGGGCGGACATGCTGTTTCCTCGTCGAATGGCAGAAGGTCAGTCCAGCACACCGGCGGGCGGCGTGGGCGGCGCACTGCGCCACTGGCTGAAGGCAACTCCGATGAACACCAATCCGGCAGCCAGTGCCTGCTGGCCGCTGAGCACCTCGCCCAGGAACAGGGCGGCGAAGATCAGGGTGAACACCGGGATCAGATTGATGAAGCCGGTCGCCTGGCTCGCCGGCAGCCGGCTGACGCCGAAGTTGTACAGGCCGTAGGCGCCGACGGTGACCACGCTGCCCAGGTAGATCAGCGCGAACCAGCCGGTCGGGCCGGGCGCCGGCGGCAGGCCTGAAGTCGCCAGCGCCAGCGGCAGGAAGAACAGCGAACCGATGAGGGCTTGCATGGCAGTCAGGATGAAGGGCGAGTAGCGCGCCGACAGGTGCTTGAGCAGCAAGGTGTAGCCGGTGGCGCAGAGCATCGCCAGCAGTTCGTAGAAGTTGCCCAGCAGCGGATTCGGCGCGTGGCCGTTCGCTTCGCTGGCCAGGGTCAGCCAGAGCGCGCCAAGCACCGCCAGGGCGAACCCCAGCCAGGTGTTGCGGGCGATCTTCTCGTGCAGCAGGAAGAACGCCCCCACCGCGACCAGCAATGGCAATAGCGCCGTGATCATGCCGGCCTGGGCGGCGCTGGTGTGCTGCAGCGCCAGGGACTCGAAGATGAAATACAGGCAAGGCTCGCAGGCGGCGAGCCCGAGCAGCCACTTCCAGTCACCGGCGCGGTAGTCGATGCGTCCGCGCCAACGCCAGGCGGCGAGGAAGATCAGGCTGCCCAGCGCCATACGGGCGAAGATCACCCACATCGCCGGCAATTCCTGGAAGGCGAATTTCAGCGCGATGAAGGAACTGCCCCAGAGCGCCATGGCCAACACCAGGCACGCGAGGGCGAACGGCCGGGATTGCTGCACGGGACGCTCCAGTCAAAAGATCCCCGGAGTATAGGAGGCGCCCGGTATGTGCCGACAGGTACAGAATCGTGGGGAAACTGTATGGGCGATCACTGACGTATCGATCGGACCGTAGGGCGTACAACCGTTCGCGGTTGTGCGCCGTTTCACCTTCCTCCGCCTAGCGCTCCAAGGCCGAGCCCTGAGTCGCCGGCAAATACGGTTAAACGGCCTATAACGTCGAACGTTATACGCCCGACGTCTGCCTGTTCACTCCCAAGGCTTGCCCTTGGTCCCCCGCTCCACCGGCGTGCGCTGCTGCATCGCCGCCTTGGCCAGCAGGTGGGCGCTGATCGGCGCGGTGATGAACAGGAACACGGTGATCAGCAGTTCATGCAGGCTGACGCCCTCGCCACGGGTGCTGAAATACAGCATCGAGGCCAGGATCACCCCGCCGACGCCCAGGGTCGAAGCCTTGGTCGGCGCATGCAGGCGGGTATAGAAATCCGGCAGCCGGTACAGGCCGATGGCGCCGAGCAGGGCGAACAGGCTGCCGGCCAGCAGCAGCAGGCAGACCAGCGCCTCGATCACGACGTCTGCGCTCATTCGATGATGTCTCCGCGCAACAGGAACTTGGACAGGGCCACGGTGCTGACGAAGCCCATCACCGCGATCAACAGCGCCGCCTCGAAGTACAGGCCAGTGCCCTTCCAGATGCCGAACAGCACGATCAGCGCGATGGCCTCGATCGACAGCGTATCCAGCGCCAGGATGCGGTCCGCCGTACCCGGCCCGCGGATCAGCCGCGCCACCGTGAGCAGCAGTGCAAGGCCAAGGATCGCCAGGCACAGGGGAATCACGTAGCCGAGCATTCGAACACCTCCTTGAGCGGCGCTTCGTAGCGGGCCTTGATATCCGCCGCCAGGGCCTGCGGGTCCGGTACGTCGAGGCCGTGAACCAGCAGCATGCGGCGGTCGTCGCTGAGATCGGCGGACACTGTGCCCGGCGTCAGGGTGATCACGCTGGCAAGGATGGTGATGGCCAGGTCGTCGGTCAGCTCCAGCGGAATCTCCACGAAGCCAGGCTGCAGCCTGGCCTTCGGCCCCAGCACCAGCCTGGCCACCTGCAGGTTGGCCACGACTATGTCGTACAGCACCAGCGCGATGAAACGCAGCAGCAGGCCCGGCCGGCGGACGCGCGGGGTGGACAGCAGCAGGTCGCGGCACAACAGCGGCAGCACCAGGGCGAGGAACGCACCGAGCAACCAGTGGCCGAGGGAGAAATCGTTGACCATCAGCAGCCAGGTGAACAGCAGGATGGCGCTGAGCAACGGGTGCGGGAGGATGCGGCGGATCATGCGCCACCTCCCAGCAGGATCGCCTGGCGATACAGGTCGACGTCCAGCAGTTGCGCGGCGGTCGCCTGGGCATAGGCCAGCAGCGGCCGCGCGGCAACCACCATCAGCGGCGCACTGGCCAGCAGGCCGAAGGTCGCCAGCAGCTTCACCGGCTCACGCTCGGCGCTGCCCAGCACGGTGCGGCCGGTGCGCCAGAACAACGTGCTGCCGGCGCGGCTCAAGGCGACGATAGTGACCAGACCGCTGACCAGCACCACGCCCCACAGGGCGATGGCTTCGCTGCCGCCGCTCACCGAGCGCAGCAACATCAGCTTGCCGAGGAACCCCGACAGCGGCGGCAAACCGGCCACGGCGATGGCGCCGAAGAAGAAGGCGCCGCCCAGCAGATGAGGTTGCAACAGCGCCGGGCCCTGCACCAGGCGCCCCGCCTTGTCGCCGCGCTGGCGGGCGATCAGGTCGGCGAGCAGGAACAACCCGCCGGCCACCCAGATGCTGTGCAGCAGGTAATACATCGCAGCGGACAGCGCCTCCGGCGTACCCAGCGCAATCGCCGCCAGCAGCGTACCGGCGGACACCACCACCAGGTACGACAGCAGCCCTTGCAGCGTGGTCGCCGCCAACGCGCCCAGTGCACCAGCGGCGATACCGGCCAGCGCCAGCGACCAGAGCCAGGCCTGGGCCAGGTTCGCCAGCTCGCCGGCCTGCTCGCCAAAGATCAGCGTGTAGACCCGCAGGATCGAGTAGATGCCGACCTTGGTCATGATCGAGAACAGCGCCGCCACCGGGGCGGTCGCCTCCGCGTAAGCGCGAGGCAGCCAGAAGTACAGCGGCAGCAGCGCCGCCTTGAGGCCGAACACCACCAGCAGCAACAGCGCGGCGGCGCGCACCAGCGGCGCCTGTTCGGCACTGAGCTGGGCGACCCGCTCGGCCATGTGCGCCATGTTCAGGGTGCCGGTGATGCCGTAGAGCACTCCCACCGCGATCAGGAAGAACGCCGAACCGACGAGGTTGAGCACCACGTAATGCACGCCCGCACGCACCCGCCCTACCCCGCCGCCGTGCAGCAGCAATGCGTAGGACGCGATCAGCAGGATCTCGAAGAACACGAAGAGGTTGAACAGGTCACCGGTGAGGAAGGCCCCGTTCAGACCGAGCAACTGGAACTGGAACAGCGCATGGAAGCGCTTGCCGCGCCGGTCGTCGCCGCACAGGGCATAAATCAGCGACAGGCTGGCGAGCAGCGCGGTGGCGGCAAGCATCAGCGCACTGAGGCGGTCCAGCACCAGAATGATGCCAAACGGCGGTTGCCAGTTGCCCAGTGCGTAGAACTGCACCACACCACTGTCGGCCTGTTGCAGCAGCACGGCGGACAACGGCACGAGGGCCAGGGTGGCGAGCAGCGACAGGCCACGTTGCAAGCGCTCGCCCATGGCGCTGGTGAGCAGCAACAGGCAGCCGGCGAACAGCGGCAGCAGGACGGGCAGGATCAGCCAGTGGTTCATCGGCCCTGCTCTCCTTCGTGGCCGTTGCCGCCGTCGACGTGATCGCCGCCAGTCTCGGCCAGCCCACGCAGGGCCAGGACAATGACGAACGCCGTCATGGCGAAGCCGATGACGATGGCGGTCAGCACCAGCGCTTGGGGGATCGGGTCGCCGGCGTTGGCAACCTTGCCGATCACCGCCGGGTCGCCGGCCAGCCGGCCCATGGCGAAGAGGAACAGGTTGACCGCGTAGGACAACAGGGTGAGCCCCAGCACCACCGGGAAGGTCCGCGCACGCAGCAGCAGGTACACGCCGCTGGCGGTCAGCAGGCCGAGGGTGACGGCGAACAGCGCTTCCATCAATGCGCCTCCTTGGACAGCGTCGGAACATCCGGCGGCGCGGTGACCGAACCGAGTCCCGAAAGGATCAGCAGGGTCGCGCCGACCACGGTGAAGTACACGCCAAGGTCGAAGAGCATGGCGGTGGCCAGTTCGATCTCACCCACCAGCGGGATGTTGAAATGGCCGAAGGACGAGGTCAGGAACGGGAAGCCGAAGAGCCAGCTGCCCAGTCCGGTGAGCCCGGCGATCAGCACACCGAGCCCGGCCAGGCGCCCATAGTCCAGCGGCAGGCGCGTGCTCACCCAGCGGCTGCCGCAGGCGATGTACTGCAGGATCAGTGCGACCGAGGTGATCAACCCGGCGATGAAGCCGCCGCCCGGCAGGTTGTGCCCGCGCAGGAAGATGAACACCGAAACCAGCAGTGCCAGCGGCAGCATCAATCGGGACAGCACGCCGAGGATCGGCGGGAAGCGGTCTGCCGCCCAGGCGCGACCCTCGTCGTCGCGCTCGGCGCGCAGCAGGCGCAGGCCGTCGAGCAGCGCGAAGATGCCGACGGCGGCGATGGCCAGCACGGTGATCTCGCCGAGGGTATCGAAGCCCCGGAAATCGACCAGGATCACGTTCACCACGTTGTGCCCGCCACCGCCGGACACACTGTTTTCCAGGTAGTAGCCGGCAATGCTGTCGTACGGACGGGTCAGCACGGCGTAGGCCAGCAACGTCACCATCACGCCGGCGCCGATCGCTACCACGAAGTCGCGCAGCCGGCGCAGGCTGCTGGACGACGCAGGCGTGCGCGCCGGCAGGTAGTACAGCGCCAGCATCAGCAGGACCATGGTCACCACTTCGACCGACAGCTGGGTCAGCGCCAGGTCGGGTGCTGCGAAGCGGGCGAAGGCCAGCGCCACCAGCAGACCGGCGATGCTGAGGATGATCAGCGCAGTCAGGCGCTGGCGGTGGAACCATACGGTCAGCGGCCCGCACAGGGCGAGCAGGATCAACCCGAGCGCCGTGATGCCATCCAGCGGCGTCTGCGCCCGCGTGCCTTCGATACTCGGCAACGGTGCGAGGCCGGCGAACACCACGATCACGGCGGCCAGCAACAACAGCATGGCGTAGCGTTGCAGCGAACCATTTTCGAGGAACGCGGTAATCCGAACGGCAACGCGCACCAGTCGCTGTACCTGCTGCTCGAACACCAGCTTGGCGTCCATCGCCGGCAGCCCGGCGTACCAGTCGAACAGCGGCTTGCGCAGCACGTAGAGCAGCACGCCGCCGGCGGTGGCGACGAAGCTCATCGCCAGCGGCGCATTGAAGCCGTGCCAGATCGCCAGGCTGTACTCGGGCAGCGCGCCGTTCAGGCTCGACGCGGCGGCGCCGGCCAGCAGCGGGCCGACGATCAGCGACGGCATCACACCCACCAGCAGGCAGATCAGCACCAGGATTTCCACCGGCACCTTCATGTAGCGCGGCGGCTCATGTGGATGCGGGTTGGGCAGGTTGATCGGCTCGCCGTTGAAGAACACGTCGTGGATGAAGCGCACCGAGTAGCTCACCGAGAACAGCGCGCCGACGGTCGCCAGGGTCGGGATCAGCCAGTTGAAGCTGCCCATCATGTTCTGCGCCAGGGTCTCGCCGAAGAACATTTCCTTGCTGAGGAACCCGTTGAGCAGCGGCACGCCGGCCATCGATGCCGAGGCCACCATCGCCAGCACCGCGGTGTGCGGCATGTACTTCCACATGCCGTTGATGCGGCGCATGTCGCGGCTGCCGGTCTCGTGGTCGATGATGCCGGCGGCCATGAACAGCGAGGCCTTGAAGGTGGCGTGGTTGATGATGTGGAAGATCGCCGCGACGTTGGCAAGCGGCGAGTCCAGGCCGAACAGCAGGGTGATCAGGCCCAGGTGGCTGATGGTGGAGTAGGCCAGCAGACCCTTGAGGTCGTTCTGGAACAGCGCCATGAAGGCGCCCATCAGCAGGGTCGCAAGACCGGTGAGACTGACCAGGTAGAACCACAGGTCATTGCCCGACAGCAGCGGATACAGGCGCGCCAGCAGGAACACGCCGGCCTTCACCATGGTTGCCGAATGCAGGTAGGCGGAGACCGGCGTCGGCGCGGCCATCGCGTGGGGTAGCCAGAAATGGAAGGGGAACTGCGCGGACTTGGTGAACACGCCCAGCAGCACCAGGCACAGCGCCAGCGGGAACAGCGGGCTGGCCTGCAGCACGTCGCGCGCCCCCAGCACAGTGCTCAGCTCGAAGCTGCCGACCACATGGCCGATCAGCAGGATGCCGGCGAGCAGCGCCAGACCGCCGCCGCCGGTAACCGCCAACGACATGCGCGCGCCCTTGCGCGCATCCGAGCGATGGCCCCAGAAGCCGATCAGCAGGAACGACGACAGGCTGGTCAGTTCCCAGAACATCAGCATCAGCAGCAGGTTTTCGCTGAGCACCACGCCGAGCATGGCGCCCATGAACAGCAGCAGGAAGGCGAAGAAGCGCCCGGCGGGCTCTTTCTCCGACAGGTAATAACGGGCGTAGAGGATGACCAGCAGGCCGATGCCGAGAATCAGCAGGGCAAAGAGGAAGCCCAGGCCATCCAGGCGCAAGCTGAGATTCAGGCCGAGTTCCGGCAGCCACTGCGTGCTGAAGACCCGGGCTTCGCCGCTCAGCACTTCGCGCTGGCTCAGCAGCAGAATCAAGCCCGTCAGCGGCACCAAGCCAGTGGCGGCAGCACAGGCGCTACGGCCGAAGCGTTCGCTCAGGAGGGGCAACATTACCCCGAAGAAAGGCAGCGCAATGATCAGCGCCAGCATCATGACCCACTCCTATCCACCGCCGGGCGGCCCCCATACAAACGCCCTCGCGCCAAGTGCGCCGGCGTGCGAAGGCCACGATTATCCATATCTATCGATGACGTGTCATGGATTGAAATATTACTAAAATTCAGGCCGCCCGCGCAGCTAGCGAGCCGTGCGGAGGAAATCCGTCCCCCGAAAACAATAGCGCGCGACAACCACAATGGCTGTCGCGCGCTGAAAGCCGGCTACCTCATGGGCAGCCGCGGAGAGCTTAGTGGGAAACGCGGCTGGTGCCGTTGACGGTCAGGATGCGTACACGCTCACCGACGCGGAACACGGCGCCCTCATCAACTTCCTGGACGTAGGCGCGGGTGCTGCCGTCGTCTTCACGAACGGTGATTTCCACACCCTGGGTACGGGTCAGGCCTTCCTCGGTGGCCGCACCGAGCAGGCCGCCAGCCACGGCGCCGATGATGGCGGTGACGTAGCTACCCTTGCCACCACCGATGGAGCTGCCACCGATACCACCAACGGCGGCGCCGGCAACCGAGCCGATCGGGGTCTTGGTGCCCTCGATCTTCACCGGACGCAGGGCCTGGATGGTACCCATGCGAACGTTCTGCACGGTACGTGCCTCTTCGCGGGTGTAAGTGTCGCCAGTCAGGCTGGACTGGCAGCCGCCGAGGGTCAGGGCCAGTGCAGCGAACGTCACAGCGAACAGGGCAGATTTACGCATGTATGAAACCTCCGGATAGGGCTACGAATATTAGACTCCGACGACAGCCCTGCTGTCACGCCAGGCCTTGCAACAAACTCATTCGGTTCAGCTTTTGTACAGTCTTAGCCAACAAAAGCGAAAATGCCTGTCTCAGCTCAGCTTTATGTGGGTTGGCGGATCGGCTAGGGTAGGCGCCCGCACGAGGAGCGCCCATGGACTACTTCATCATCGTCGTCACCACCGCTGCCGGCCTGTACTTCCACTGGTGGATCTACTGGCGCATCCGCCGCTGGATGGACCGCGACCTGGCCTTGTCGCTGGCTGGCGACGATCCGGCCAAGCGCAGCTACCTGCTGAAACGCCTGGAAGAAGCCAAGCGCCAGCGCATCAAGCGCCGCGACCTGCCACAGTGGCTGCAGCAAGCCGCCGACGATTACCGCGCCGCCTGAGCCAGCGTCCAGAATCGCGCCAATGCCTCGGCGCGACTCTCCAGCTCAACTGCGGCCTGCGCACAGGCCTGTGCGAGACTCATCGGCCCCGGTACCAGGCTGAAGGCTGCCTCGATCCCCTCCTCGCGCAACCCGCCCAATCCCTCGCCCAGGCTGCCGGCCAGCGCAATCACCGGCACCCCGGCGCGACGGGCCAGGCGTGCCACGCCCACCGGCGTCTTGCCGTGAAGGCTCTGGCCATCCAGACGACCTTCCCCGGTGATCACCAGCGCGGCGCCTTGCAGGGCCTGCTCCAGCCCGGACAACTCGGCAACCAGTTCGATGCCAGGACGGAACCGTGCCTTGAGGAAGGCCCGGCTGGCAAAGCCCAGCCCCCCTGCTGCCCCGACGCCGGGGAACAGGCTGTGATCCTCGCCCAGGGTTCGCGCGGCGACCTCGGCGAAATGCCGCAGCGCCGCATCCAACTGCTCCACCTGCGCGGGACTTGCGCCCTTCTGCGGACCGAATACCGCTGATGCGCCATGAGGCCCGCAAAGGGGATTGTTCACGTCGGCGGCGACTTCGACTTCCACCTGTTGCAATCGCGGATCGAGGCCGGACAGGTCGATCGCCATCAGCGTGCCCAGCGCCGCGCCGCCGGCGCCGAGATCGGCGCCCTGGGCATCCAGGAAGCGTGCGCCCAGCGCTTGCAACAAACCGAGCCCGGCATCATTGGTGGCGCTGCCGCCCAGGCCGAGAATGATCTTCCGCGCACCGGCCTCAAGCGCCTCGCGCACCAGCTCGCCGGTGCCGCGACTGGTGGTGCGGGTTGCATCGCGCTTGCGCTGCGGCACCCAGTGCAAACCACTGGCAGCGGCCATTTCGATCACCGCGGTGCCATCCTCCAGCCATCCCCAGTGTGCCGTTACCGGCTGACCGAGCGGACCGCAGACCCGGCACTCGCGCCGCTCGCCCGGCTTGGCGGCAAGCACGGCGTCCACCGTGCCCTCCCCGCCATCCGCCATCGGTCGCAGCAGCACCTCGTCGGTTGGACGTGCACGCTGCCAGCCACGGGCGATGGCCTGCGCGACCTCGGGGGCGGAAAGACTTTCCTTGAAGGAGTCCGGAGCGATGACGACTTTCATGGGGGCGGGACCGTTGTGCGGAAGGATGAAGGCATCCTACACCGCACGAAAGACGACTGGCCTGTAGGAGCGAGCTTGCTCGCGAACAGCCCCACAGCGAGCTGCTTCGCGAGCAAGCTCGCTCCTACGAAAAACGCATCGTCGTAACGGTCAAGCGTGGCAAGTCAGGGAGCGAGGCGCTCACGTACCCAGGCACCGTTCTCGACGCGGAAGTTGAGGCGGTCGTGCAGGCGACTCGGCCGCCCCTGCCAGAACTCGATACGGCTCGGCAGCAGACGGTAGCCACCCCAGAACTCCGGGCAGGTCGGCGCGGAATCGGCGAAGCGCCTTTCGGTTTCCGCAAGCAACTGCTCCAGCTCGCCGCGCCCATCGATCACCCGGCTCTGCGGCGAAGCCCAGGCGCCAAGGCGACTACCCAGCGGGCGCACCCGGTAATAGGCAGCGGACTCTTCGTTGGACACCTTCTCGACCTGTCCCTCGATGCGCACCTGGCGCTCCAGGGCCGGCCAGAAGAAGGTCATGGCCGCACGCGGGTTCTCACCCAGTTGCTGCCCCTTGGCGCTTTCATAGTTGCTGAAGAAGGTGAAGCCGCGCTCATCCAGGCCCTTGAGCAGGAGCACCCGGCAATGTGGCTGGCCCTGGGCATCCACGGTGGCGAGCATCATCGCATTGGGTTCGACCGGCAGTTGCTCGGTCTTCACGGCCTCCTCGAACCACTGGTGGAAGAGACTGAAAGGCTCATCAGGAGCCTGGGATTCATTCAGTCCGTCACGGGTGTATTCGCGGCGCATATCGGCCAGGGTCTGAGCCATCGGAAGTCTCCTTCAGAACGAAGGCCCTAAGCTTATCCAGAGTTGCGCCTTCGCGCTTGATCCACGACAAGCGACATTCCGCCCGGAATGCCGCTTTCGCGCGGTAGGGATCAGTTCTTCTGCGCCAACGCCAGCAGGCTGGTGCGCTGGGTCAGCAGCACCTCGACACGACGATTCTGCGCGCGCCCCTCGGCGCTGCCGTTATCGGCACGCGGCAGGCTGGAACCGACGCCCTTCAGGCGCAGGCGGTCGGCGCCCAGGCCGCTCAGGCGGAAGATCGATGACACCGCTTGGGCGCGCTGCAGGCTGACCTTGTCGTTGAGCGCCTTGTCGCCCGAGCTGTCGCTGTGGCCCAGTACCAGCACGCCGCTTTCCGGGTCGTTCTGCAGCATCTTCGCCACGTTGCCCAGCGGGCCGAGGGTGATCGGCAGCAGCAGCTCAGGACGCTTGGGGTTGAACGAGCTGTCCACCGGTGCGATCAGCACCAACGCATTCTCGCGCCGCTCGACGGTGAACTTGCTGCCAGCCACGGCGGTACGCAGAGCCTGCTCATGCTGGTCCAGCCATTCCTTGCTGACCTGCTGGTCCTGCACCTTCGCGCCGGTGTCGCCAGCGGTCTGGCCAGCCTCAGCGCCGAACGGCCACCACCAGTGGCCGCCGGGCTGCTGCTTGTTGCCAACGGCGGCAACCTTCGGCGCCTCGACGGGCTTTTTCTCTACCGCCGGAGCTACGGCAGTCGCCTCGCTCTCGGCGCCGAAAGGCCACCAGTAATGGCTGCTACCTGCAGTGGGCGCGGCGGCGGTGCTGTCCTTGTCCTTGGACTGGAACTGACTGCAAGCCGAGAGGCCGATGCAGAGGGCGAGCATGGAGATCTTCAGCACTTTCATGGGGCGGTACCATCAGTCGGGACACGAAGCGAGGCCTGGGCGCGACAGGCAAAAAGTGGCGCCCTGACTTCAACCATCAGCTTAGGAGTTGATCATAACTTACTCAGTTGGAACGAGATTTTAAGCTCCAACTGACGAGCGGTGCATGTCCACGCTAATGAGATGACCGTCACGTTTGCGGACGACCCTTCGAAGGCGCAACGGGAGGAAGGTTCCTCCCGTCCGTCGCTACAGGCATTCGCCGACGATGCGCGCCAGGCGCTGTGCGCGCGGATCCATCAGCACATAGGGGCCGAGGGTGTTGGTGACGAAGCCAAAGGCCAGTTCGCGCTCGGGGTCGGCGAATCCGATGGAGCCGCCGGCCCCCGGATGACCGAAGGCGCGTGCACCCAGGCCGTAGGTGGCGTTGGCCACGTCCGGCTGGTCAAGCATGGTGCCCAGGCCGAAGCGAGTGCAAGTCAACAAGGTTCGATCTTCACCCTCCGCGTGTTCGCGGGTGAGCTCAGCCAGCAGCGTCTCGTCCAGCAGCTTGCCCTGCAGCAGTCCGCTGTAGAAACCGGCCAGCGAGCGCGCGTTGCCATGGCCATTCGCCGCCGGCTGCTGCATGCGTCGCCACTCGGGCTTGTTGGTGCTGGTCAGCACCGACGGCGGATTGGTGAAGGCGCGAGTGGAGAGCGCCGTCGGCTCGGTCATCATGGTCTTGAGCAGGCGCTGGGCGGCGGCATCGCCCAGGTTGCCCTTGCCACGGGCGATGTGCGCCACTCGGTGGAATTCGGCGTCATCCAGGCCGATATGGAAATCGAGACCGAGCGGTTCGGCCGTGCGCGCGACGATGGCGGTTCCCGGCTCGCGACCATCGACGCGGCGGATCACCTCCCCCACCAGCCAGCCGTAGGTGATCGGGGCGTAGCCGTGCTCGGCGCCCGGCGTCCACCAGGGTGTTTCGGCCGCCAGCGCGGCGGTCATGGTCGACCAGTCGTAGAGCGCTTCCGGCGCCAGTTGCTCGCGGATCGCCGGCAGGCCGGCACGGTGGCAGAGCAGTTGGCGCACGGTGATGGCCTGCTTGCCAGCCTGGGCAAACTCCGGCCAGTAGCGCGCCACCGGGGCGTCGAGTTCCAGCTTGCCCTCCCCCACCAGTTGCAAGGCGGCAACGGCCGCAAAGGTCTTGGTGCAGGAGAACAGGTTGAGCAGGGTATCGGCCTGCCAGTCCTGGCCAGGCTCCTTGCCCGCGCTGCCGGCCCACAGATCGACCAGCGTCTCGCCGCCAACCTGGATGCACAGCGCCGCACCGCGCTCCTGAGGGTCTTCGAACAGGGCGCTGAAGGCATCGGCAACAGGGGTGAAGCGGTGGTCGCAATGGCCGTGCAGGGTCATCGGAATCTCCAGTGGGCGGGACGAAAACGAAGGGGCGGAGGCACCATTCTTCCAGTGCCCTCCGCCCCTGTGAACCCCGCTAAAGGCGGGTATTGGCCTTACGAATGCCGAGTCATTGGCTGTCGGCCTGCTCCTCGTCGGCGCCGCTGTCGTTCACCGGTGTGGGCTTGGGTTCCGGCGCGGCCTTCGCCGCCGCGCGGGCCTGCTCGTCGATGGCCTTGAGCGCCTGCTGGTTGGCCTTGCGCACGGCGTCGACGAAGCCGGTGAAGGGCAGATCGGTGATGCCGACCAGGCCGATGTGGCCATTCTCGCCGTCGAGCAGGCGGCCGGTCACCGGCTGGTCGAGGTACTGGAACCAGTGCGCGCCGACCACGTTCGGGGCCTTCACCGCCTCGGCGAGGAAGCGCTGGTAGGCTTCGCCGCGTTGCTGCTCGTTGTACACCTCAGCCACCCCGCCCCAGAACGGCCCGCGATCACGGGAGCCGAAGTGGAACTCGGTGATCAGCACCGGCTTGTCCAGGCTGTTCAGGTAGGCGGCGTCGTACCCCTGGTGCGGCAGCGGCACATAGAGGTTGAAGCTGAGCAAGTCGCAGTACTGCGCGCAGGACGCCAGCGCCTCCGGTGTGCTGACGGCGAAGCGCGGGCCGAGCAGCAGGTGGTTCGGCGCGTGCCACTTCAGCGCGTCCTTGAGGGTCTTGAAGTACTGGTCGGCATACAGGCGCAGGAAGGCGCTGTAGTCCTGGGCGATGGCCAGGTGCGCGGCGCTCGGCTGCGGCGCCTGGTAGCCGGGCGCGTCGAGGTCCTCCCAGGCGGCGATGGGAACGCCCCAGGCTTCGGCAAGCGCCTCGTGATCCTTGTACTTGTCCTTCAGCTGCTTGATGAAGGCGCGCTTGGCCGGGCTGTCGGTGGACAGCTTCAGCGCGCCGAAGGCCAGCGCGTAGTGCGACTGCTCATCGTCGCCGCGTCCGGCCCAGGCCAGTTCGTTGTCGGCGTAGTAGCCGAGCAGCCAGGCGTCCTCGCGATGGTCGCGGGCGGCGATGGCGATGGCGCGCTCGGCGGCCATGGCGAAACGCGGGTCGAAGGGGTCGGGCATGGCGCCCCACCAGTCGTAGCCGGTGCTGACGGTGGCGTAGTCTCCGCTGATCGACAGCGGCACGCTGTACGGCAGGCGCGGCTCCTCCGCGAAGGCCGGATCGCTCCAGTCGCCCAGGGAGTTGAAGCCCCAGGCGCCGAGGCGCTGCAAGGTGCGTTCGCGCCAGGCGGCGGCTGCGGCATCGCCGGTCAGGCCACCGTCGGCGCGGAAGCGGTTGGCGGCATAGAAGTCATACCAGCGGCCATTGCCGAAGGCGCGCCCCTGCTGGGCGCCGACACCGTTGCGGTCATCGCTCTGGCCGTAGAAGGCCGCCAGCGGGTCGCCCTCCTTGGGCAGGCTGGCGAACATGTATTCGCGGCCTTCGACGTAGGTCTGGCTGCTGTCGGCATTCACCGCGTTGACGCCCAGGGACCAGAAGGAATGCCCCTCGGGCGTGACCAGCCACCAGCGGCCGTTGCGCTTCTCGGTGCGGAAGAACCCGGTGCCTTCGAAGGCCGGGCCGTCCAGCAGGCCGCCAAAGGCATCGCGTCCCGCCGCCGGCTGCTGCTTCTTCAGTTGCTCGCCTTCGGCCTTCCAGGCGCTGGCGAGCTGTTCGACGCTTTTCACCTTCTCCGGCCAGTCGCCACGGCTGGCCTGGCCGAAGCCATCGACGATGCCGGTATAGGCCTTGCGCCACTGGTCACCGTCGGCGTTGGTGCCGAAGCGGCCCAGCAGGATGTCCTGTGCCGCCTTGGGCGAATTCAGGTACAGCTTTACGGCGCCGACCTGGCTGCGGTTCAGTTCACCGGTCACCTTGCTGGCCAGCAGCAGGCGCTGGCCGTCCTGGGTGACGGGCATGGGCACACCGGCGCGCATGCCGAAGTCTTCCGGCGCGGTGGCCCGCAGCGGGATCAGCAGGGTCTGCGCGGGGCCGGGCGGCAGCGCGATGCTGGCGTGCAGACCCGGTGCGCCGGCGACACCTTCGATCGCCACTTCCAGGGTGATGGCCCAGCCCATCGCGTTCTGGATGCGCAGGCTCACGCTGTCGGCCTGGGACCAGTCCCAGCTGCCGCTGGACGGCGCCAGGCTCAGGGTCGGCTGTGGCGCCGGGTTGAAATTCACCCGGCGCAGGATCTCGCCCTCGGGCGTGGCTTCAGCCGTGGCGCTGGGCAGGTCGGCGTTCTGCGTGGTGACCGTGACCACGGCCATGGGTTTTACGAAGTTGAACAGGGTTTCATTGCCGCCGGCCGCCCAGGCCGGGGCACTGGCAATCGCCAGACTGAGCAGCAGTGGCAGGTGCCAACGCATCGAGGTCATCTTTACTTGTCCTTGAAACTCGCCCGCCGGACGGCGGGCGCTCGTTTGACAGCAAGTGCGGGATTACGCTCCCGCACACGACTCAGGCGATTTCGCGGCGGAACGGGGGCAGCGCATTAAGGATGGCCTTGCCGTAGCGTTGCGTCACCACGCGGCGGTCGAGCAGCGTGATGGTGCCGCGATCCTGCTCGGTACGCAGCAGGCGGCCGCAGGCCTGGACCAGGCGCAGCGAAGCGTCGGGCACGGCGATTTCCATGAAGGGATTACCGCCACGCGCCTCGATCCATTCCGACAACGCCGCTTCCACTGGGTCGTCCGGCACGGCGAAGGGAATCTGGCGATCACCACGTGTTCACAGTAGGCGCCCGGCAAATCCACGCCCTCGGCGAAGCTGGCCAAGCCGAACAGTACGCTCGGCTCGCCGTCGTCGACGCGGGATCGGTGTTTGTTCAGGGTCTCCTGCTTGGACAGGTTGCCCTGGATCAGCACGCGCTTGCGCCAGTCACGCTCGAGACCGTCGAAGACTTCCTGCATCTGCTTGCGCGAGGCGAAAAGGATCAGCGACCCGCGCGAGCCTTCGACCATCGCCGGCAACTCGCGGATGATCGCGGCGGTATGGGCGGCAGCGTCGCGCGGGTCGGCCTTGAGGTCGGGTACCCGCAGCACGCCGGCATCAGCGTGGTGGAACGGGCTCGGCACCACCGCGGTGACCGCCGAGCGCGGCAGGCCGGCGCGCATGCGGTAGCGGTCGAAGGTGCCCAGCGCGGTCAGGGTCGCCGAAGTCACCAGCACGCCGTAGGCGACGTTCCACAGGTTGCGGCGCAAGGTCTCGGCGGCAAGGATCGGGCTGGCGTTGGCCTCGATGTCATAGAAGGTGCCGCTCTCGGCCAGGGTCAGCCAGCGCGCCATGGGCGGGCTGTCTTCCGGGTCCTCGCAGGTGAAGGCGGTCCACAGCTCCCAGTTGCCCTGGGCGCGGGACAGCAGGCTGCCGAACAGCGGGTACCACTCTTCGGCCTGGTAGCTGGCGATGCCAATGCTGCCCTCCCCGTCCATTGCCTCCTTGAGCAATTCGGTGAGGCGGGTGAAAAGGTCGGTGAGCTTGGAGAAGCCCTTCTTCAGTTCGATGCCCATCTCGCGGATGTGCTCGGGGATCACCCCACCCTCGAAGCGATGGCGCGGCCGCTCGCGGCCTTCCATGTCCTCGCCGGCGCGGAAATCGCCGATCTCCTCGCAGGCGGTGAACATGAACTGCTGGTGCGTCCGCAGTTCGCGGGCCAGCTCCGGCACCTGCTCGATCAGGCGGCCGAGGTCGCCCGGCAGCGGGTTCTGCGCCAACAGCTTGGTGAGGTTCTTGTCCACCTGGGCCAGCCAGTCGGCGGTGGCGCGCAGGCGGGTGAAGTGGGCGAAGTGGCCGATGGCCTTGTCTGGCAGGTGATGGCCTTCGTCGAACACGTAGAGGGTGTCGCGCGGGTCCGGCAGGATCGCCCCACCGCCCAGGGCCAGGTCCGCCAGCACCAGGTCATGGTTGGTGACGATCACGTCGACCTTGGTCATGCCTTCGCGCGCCTTGTAGAAGGCGCACTGCTGGAAGTTCGGGCAATGACGGTTGGTGCACTGGCTGTGGTCGGTAGTGACCTGCGACCAGTGCGCGTCCTCGATGGCCTCGGGCCAGGAGTCGCGGTCGCCATCCCAGCGGTTGCCGGCCAGGCGCTCGATCATCTGGTTGAACAGCTTGCTCGACGTCTCGTCCACGTCGAGACGGAAGCCTTCCTCCTCGAACAGCTGGGCGGTGGCGCTCTGCGCCTGGCCTTCCTGCAGCAAATGGTCGAGCTTGGACAGGCACATGTAGCGCCCGCGCCCCTTGGCCAGGGCGAAGCTGAAGGAAAGACCGCTGTTGCGCAGCAGGTCGGGCAGGTCCTTGTGGACGATCTGCTCCTGCAGGGCGACGGTGGCGGTGGCGACGACCAGGCGCTTGCCGGCGGCCTTGGCGCAGGCGATGGCGGCCAGGCTGTAGGCGACGGTCTTGCCGGTGCCGGTGCCGGCTTCCACGGCGACCACGGCGGCGTCGCCCAGGCGATGGCCTTCCTCGTCGCTGGAGATGGTGCCGAGGACCTTGGCCACTTCGGCGATCATCAGGCGCTGGCCGTAGCGCGGCTTGAGTTCCTTGGCCTCGAGGAAGCGCGAGTAGGCGCCCTGGATCGTGGCCTTGAGTTCGGTGCTGAGCATGGACTTCCCGGGCCCCGGCGGCGCCTTTGTGGACACATCCGGATGCTGGATAAATTTTCAGTGGTTCGAATCGGCGGCTATGATAGCGCGACTGACCACAACCGCCAGCGGAGATCGTCCGAATGACACCCTTTGCCCCCGTCTATGCCCTGCACGTCCTGGCCGCCCTGGTCTGGGTCGGCGGCATGTTCTTCGCCTGGATGGTGCTGCGCCCGGCCGCCGTCGCCGCGCTGGAGCCGCCGGCAAGGCTGAAGCTGTGGCTCGAGGTATTCCCGCGCTTCTTCCGCTGGGTGTGGGCCGCGGTGTTCCTGCTGCCGGTGACAGGCGTGGGCATGCTGCACCTGAGCTTCAACGGCATGGCCGGCGCGCCGCGCTATGTGCAGGTGATGATGGGACTGTATGTCGCGATGCTCGCACTGTTCCTGCGCATCCAGGCCTTGCAGTTGCCGGAGCTGCGCCGCGCGGTGGAAGCCCAGGACTGGCCAGCCGGCGGTGCCGCTCTGGGCAAGATCCGCAAGACCGTGGGCCTCAACCTGCTGATCGGCATGGCGCTGGTGGCGTTCGTCGCCGCGCGCCCGCACTGGTAAATAAAAAGGCCCGCCCGGTTGCCGGGCGGGCCTTTACTCAAGAACGACGGATCAGAAACGCTGTACTTCCAGGCGACCTTCGCGCCCCGCCTGCCCCTCTGCCCCAGCCTTGCCATCCGAGCCTGGTCCCTCGCCGGAAACCGAATAGAACCAGCAACCCTTCTCGCTACTGCGCGGACCTGCCTTGCCAGGTTTGCCACCCGCCCCGCCCGCGCCACCTTCCAGGCGCACTTTCACCCGCGTGACGTCGAACTGCTCCGGCACTTCCAGGCGCACCACGCCGCCGGCCGCACCGGAACGGCCATTGGCGCCATTCTGGCCGTCACCGGCAGGCCGGCCGCTGCCCCACAGGCAACCGGAGGTCTGTGCACTGCCGCCGTCCAGGCCGTCATAACCCGGCGCGCCGACGCCGCCGCGAACATCGATCAGCAGGTTTTCCACCTGCACATTCTGCAGACGCAGCACCAGGTTACGGCCGCCGCTGGCCGGCTTCTCGAAGCTGCCCGAGCTACCCTGTGCGGCGATCACACTGCCATCGGCCAGGTTGCCGTGCTGTACCTCGATCTGCAGCGTATCGCCGCCGGGGAACACCCCCAGGCGCGCATTCTTCGCCAGGTCCAGCTCGCCGATCTTCAGCACCTTCACCTGCGATGGGATCAGCAGCGCGCCTTCCGCGCCGACGCTGATGCGATCCAGGCTCAGGCTGTCGCCCTTCACCGGCAGACGCAGCACGGTGTTGGCCTGGACCGAGACGTTTCCGGCAGCCGAGCACACCAGCGGCGCGAACAGCGCCAGGCCCAGCAACGACTTACGCATGAGTATCTCCTTCTACTTTCGCGGATGCCGGCTGCGGCAAAGTGGCGAAGTGGAATACGCCGAACAGCAGTATCTGCAGACGATCCATCCCCGGATGCGGACGGCCGCGCAGGCGATTGCGCAGCGCCATGACCTCGATGATGTGGATCAGCAGAATCAGCGCGCCGGCCACATTGAGCAGCGAGCTGAAGGGATGTGCGAAGGGCTGGATCAGATTGGCCAGCACCGCCAGCCAGAACAACAGGGCAATCAGCTTGCCCAGGCCCAACAACGCTTTCATGAAATGCCCCCATTTTTTCCTTGCCGGGGAACATACTCCGCTGCCGGGGTCGATGCCAGTGGCAGGCCACTATGACAAAGGGGGCCAAATGGCCCCCTTTGAGTACTTCATCACGCCTGGATCATTGACGGGTGATCTTGATCTCTACACGGCGGTTCTCGGCACGGCCTTCCTTGGTCTTGTTGTCAGCGACCGGCTGGCTCTCGCCATAGCCTTCGACCGACTTGATGCTGCTGGCCGGAACGCCTGCATCCACCAGATAGTTGGCTACCGCGTGGGCGCGGCGCTCAGACAGTTTCTGGTTGTACGCATCGCTGCCGACGCTGTCGGTGTGACCTGCGATGTTCAGCTCGGTGGTGGCCGCTTCGCCCTTCAGGCGGGAAGCGATTTCGTTGAGCTTGTCCTTGTCCTGCGCATCGACTTTCGACGAGTCGAAGGCGAAGTGCAGATCGCGCACGACAATGGTCTCTTCCTTGGGCAACGGAGCCGGAGCGGGCTCAGGAGCCGGAGCGGGCGGCGGAACCTCCGCCACTTGTTCCTCTGCACCATGCACCCAGCAATAGGAAGCCCCCAGCACACCACCGATCAGGGCGCCCCAACCAGCCCAGGTGCTGCTTTCAATGGAACCCAGGCCAGCACCGCCGACACCGCCAACCACGGCGCACGTAGGCCAATCGGACTTCTGCAATCCTGCGCAACCGGTAAGCAACGTGCTGACCAGCAGCAGGGGTAAGGCGGTCCTTGTGATACTCATAAATTCAACTCTCCTCTAATGATCGGGTCTTGACCGACACTTACGGAGTAAAGACGGCACTCGCAGAATGCGCCAGCACTAGGCCACGGGGGTGTCACACGCTAGTCTTCGTCCATTCATCATCGCCTTCGACGAAACCACATGATCTCATCACGCACGCCGCAACAAGCCCTTGCCGCCCTGCTCGACCGCTACGCACCGCAGCGTCTTCTGCTGGTGGGCGCCAGCCAGATCCCGGCGGTGGACGCCTTCTGCGCGGCGCATCCGGATTGCGAACTGTTTCACGCCCCCGCCGGCACGCTGCCGGCGGACATCGCCGCGCAGCGTTATGACCTGGCACTGCTCGCCGACTGCCTGGAGCATCTGCCACGGCGCGAGGCGCAGCAGTTGGTGGGGGGCATCCGCAACCTCAACAGCAGCAAGGTCGCCGTGCTGGTCGACCTCGACGCCGCGCAGGCACAGGACACCGACTTCTATGCGCTGGCCATGCAGGCCAGCGAACGCTTCCAGCGCGACTCGCAGGTGCTCACCCTGTTCACCTACGATCTGCACGAATACAAGCAGGTCCCGGACTGGCTCAATGCCAAGTTCTGGGCCAACCCGGAAAACTTCGGCAAGTACTGGTGGTAAACCCATGAACATCAAGGGCTTACCTCATCATGACCGACCTCAACGCCATGCCCGGGCAGGGCCAAGGGTCACCAGCCTGTAACCAACACTGTCACCAGCCCCGGCAAAGACTGTCGGTTTGGCACTACCGCCGCTCAGGAATCTACTACCTCAGGGCCCGCCCTCGGGCTGCTCCTCGCGCAGCTTCACGCTCTCCCTCCGCTCCACCAATAGGCCGACCGCAATGCCGTTCTCCAAGGTCATCTTCGGAGTAACGCTGACTGCTCATGGCACCTCGTGATGGGCCTTATCGTGGGGCCTGGATATGGCTACGCGACCAGGGAAACCTTGTCATTATGATCAACGCTATCATCAAAATGACGAAAATCGCGTCAAAACGCTGCATATTGCGTCTTCTTTATGAACCCTACCAATTTTAGAATTCATTAGGTGAGCCTGATTTGATGGTGTACTGCATGCCAGCGGTAGCCTAAATAGCTCATTGCCTTACATGCACCCGCCGCCTTCCCGGCACAGGCGGAATTATAATAAATCCAAAAATGAAGTTTAATAATGACCACACCAAAGTTAAGTATTAAACCAAAACCCGATCCTGACTACCTGAAGCAGGAGACGGGAAAATGAGCACACCAGAAAACACCCTGAAACGAACACTATCAACACGCCACCTAAACATGATCGCCATAGGTGGCTCAATTGGCACTGGGCTATTTGTAGCAACAGGCGCTTCCATTGCCAGTTCGGGTCCCGGGGGAACACTCCTAGCGTACGCACTGATCGGGGTAATGGTTTACTTCCTGATGACCAGTCTTGGCGAAATGGCCGCGTACATGCCTGTCGCCGGCTCATTTAGCACTTACGGAAGCAAATTTGTTGAGAGCGGCTTCGGATTTGCACTAGGCTGGAACTATTGGTTTAACTGGGCCGTGACTATCGCCGCCGAACTTGTAGCCGCCCAGCTAGTTATGGAGTTCTGGTTCCCCGACACTCCAGGAATTTATTGGAGCGGCGCTTTCCTGGCAATAATATTCTTGCTAAATTTCGTCTCAGTACGTTGCTTTGGTGAAAGCGAGTTCTGGTTCGCATTGATTAAAGTCTTAGTGGTAATTGTATTCATCATCATAGGATTAGCCACTATTTTTGGATTGATGCACGGAATAGAATCACCCGGATTTAAAAACTTCACAACTGGCGACGCACCGTTCGCAGGCGGATTCCAAGCCTTGGTTGGAGTTGTAATGATTGCCGGCTTCTCGTTTCAAGGCACGGAAATCGTAGGCGTTGCGGCAGCAGAATCCAAAAATCCCAGTAAAAACGTACCTATTGCTGTCCGCCAAGTATTCTGGCGCATCACGTTATTCTATATTCTTGCAATCTTTGTGATTGGAGCAATGATTCCATACACTGACCCAAGTCTATTACGCAACGAAACAACGGACATTAGCGTCTCCCCATTCACATTGCTTTTCGAACGTGCCGGTTTTGCATCAGCGGCTGCGCTGATGAACGCCGTCATCCTAACCGCCATTCTCTCGGCAGGTAACTCGGGGATGTATGCATCCACCCGCATGCTCCATAGTCTTGCCGAGCAGGGTAAAGCGCCTAAGATTTTCTCTAAAATCTCGCGCAACGGGGTGCCGCGCAATGCACTTTATGCAACCACATTGATCGGCGCACTGTGCTTCCTGACTTCCGTATTTGGCGACAAATTCATATATAACGCACTACTCAACACTTCGGGCATGTGCGGATTCATTGCATGGTTGGGGATTGCCGTCTCTCATTATCGCTTTCGAAAAGGATTCCTTGCTCAAGGAGGACGCTTAGAAGAACTACCTTACCGAGCCACCCTCTTCCCATTTGGCCCGCTGTTTGCCTTTAGCCTCTGCATGATAATTGTTCTTGGCCAAAATTATAGCGCATTCATCGGCGAGCATATCGACTGGAGTGGTCTCGTAGCAACCTATGTTAGCCTCCCACTATTCCTTGCAGTCTGGATTGGTTATCGAATCAAGCACGGCACTCGACTGGTAAGTTATAATGAAATGGATATAGAGGGGAATCGGATAGACGAACCCCTCCCCTTACAAGCACATCTACAGCTAAGCCATCGCTAGATTGCCAAGCGCCAATACTGACGAAAACCTGGGCGCTGTGTCACCTGATCGCAGCAGCGCCCAGACAGCAATTCAACATCCACTGCGCAGCACACCAATATTTCCATATAGACTCAAGAATCAAACGTAACCGGCAAAGACAATACATACCCGTGTATTCTTCAAACATGAGACTGACCGCCCATGTCCGAATTGCGTCCGGCCACCCTTGATGAGATTGATCTTCAGCTCATTGCAGCCCTGAAGATAAATGCCCGTGAAACCGTGGCTGTCCTTGCCCGAAATCTAGGCATCGCCCGCACAACTGTTAACTCGCGGCTATCCAAACTTGAAAGTGCCAAAATCATCACTGGATATGGAGTTCGCCTAGGGCAGCAGTTGCTGGATGGTGGTTTACAAGCTTACGTCGGGATCACCGTCCACTCGCGATCAGGAAAGGATGTTGTAAAGCGACTAAGTGCAATGTCAGAGGTAGAACAACTGTGTGCTGTTAGCGGCGAGTTCGACTATGTTGCCTGGTTACGTGCAAACTCGCCTGAGCGCCTTGATCAAATTTTAGATCAAATTGGAAGTCTAGAAGGCGTTGCAAAGACCACCACTTCCATTATCCTTAGCAGTAAAATTGATCGCGGACATCCTCTTTGATCTGCTTCTTCGGAATTGTAAATAGCTTTACAAAACCGCCCCCTTACCAATACAACTGCTTCTGACCATATTCTGCCGGCCATGCCTTGCGGACTGGTTCCATCGACACTTCTGGCTACAGCGCTCCCATCGCGAAGCGATCTCGAAAGCTCACACGGGATGAATTACCCCGGACGGCCCTCCGAGTCCCTTGTGCTCCTCGCGAACCGGCACCGATGGTGTAACCTTCGTGTCGCCAGAACACTTTGAGGACCGCCATGAAGCCCGCGACGCTTGGCCTGCAGCCACCTGTGTCCCAGTTCTGGGCCAACCCGGAAAACTTCGGCAAGTACTGGTGGTGACCATGATCGAACCGACCTGCCCCTGCGGTAGCGGCCGTCCGCTGACCGAGTGCTGCGGACGCTTCCATGCCGGCGTTGCCGCCCCCACCGCCGAAGCCCTGATGCGCTCGCGCTACAGCGCCTATGCGCTGGGCCTGGTGGATTACCTGCGCGACACCACCCTGCCGGCCCAGCAGCAGGGCCTGGACCTGGACGCCATTCGCGCCTGGAGCCTGGGCAGCACCTGGCTCGGCCTGGAGGTGGAGAGCCATGAGGTGCTCGGCGGTCAGCCCGAGCACGCGCGGGTCACCTTCGTCGCCCGCTGGCACGACAGCAACGGCGAGCATAGCCACCGCGAGTGCTCGGGCTTCGTCCAGCGCGAGGGCCGCTGGTATTTCCTCGATCCAACCGTGCCAATGAAGCTGGGGCGCAACGATCCCTGCCCCTGTGGCGCCGGCGGCAAGCTGAAGAAATGCTGTGGCCCCTGGATCGAATGATGAAGCGCAGGGCGTGCGGCCGTTCGCGGATGTGCGCCCGATGCCCCGGCCCCGACTAAGGTGTGAAGGCGCCCTACTTGGGGCCGGCAGGCGTCTCGGCTAGAATCCGCGCCTTTTTCGGGGCGGCGGCCGTTCGCCGCACCGGTTTCCCCTGCCGGACCTTGCCATGCTGCTGACCGTTCTCTACATCATCGCTATCACCGCCGAAGCCATGACCGGCGCGCTTTCCGCCGGCCGCCGCAGCATGGACCTGTTCGGCGTGGTGCTGGTGGCCTGCGTCACCGCCCTGGGCGGCGGCTCGGTGCGCGACATGCTGCTGGGCCACTACCCGCTGACCTGGGTGCGCCATCCGGAGTACCTGGCACTCACCGCAGCCGCAGCGCTGGTCACCGTATTCATCGCCCCGCTGATGCGCCACCTGCGCTCGCTGTTCCTCGCGCTGGACGCCGTAGGCCTGGTGGCCTTCACCCTGATCGGCTGCCAGGTCAGCCTGGAGATGGGCCACAGCCTGCTGATCGCCGCGGTCAGCGGCGTGATCACCGGGGTCTTCGGCGGCATCCTGCGGGACATCTTCTGCAACGACGTGCCGCTGATCTTCCGCCGCGAGCTGTACGCCAGCGTCTCCTTCGCCAGTGCCTGGTGCTACCTGATCTGCCTGCAGATCGACCTGCCCAAGGAGCAGGCCATGCTGATCACCCTGTTCGCCGGCTTCCTGTTCCGCATGCTGGCGATCCGCTTCCGCTGGGAAATGCCCAAGTTCGTCTACAAGGACGATCCGCAGCAGGGCGACTGATCAGTCCGCCAGCTTGAGATGGCTGGTGTCCGGTGCGGGACCTGCCGGCTCCGCCTTGGCCTGGCCCATGTCGCTGCCGACCGGCGCCAGGCTGAACTGGCTGAGGTCCACGCTCGGCGCCGGGACTTCGGGCTTGTCGTCCTGCAGGTCGGCGCCCACCGGCGCGAGACCGAAGTCCAGCGCCTCGACATCGGCGAACGCCGCCATGTACCCGTCACGCGGCGCAACCTGCAGGCGCCCCGGCGCTGCAGGCTGCTGAGGATCGGCAGCCGGCGGCGGCGCCAGCTCGATCTCCTCGATCGGCGCGTCCATGTCCACCACCTCGACGATGGCGCCGGCGCGCTCGATCACGCTGCGGTACTTCTCCGCCGCCTCCGCATCCAGGTTGTTCTTGATCACCATGCGCCGGCCGGAGAACAGCAGCTCGATGCGCTGCGCATCGGCCTGGAACAGCCGGGCCAGGTTGGCCTTCACGCCGTCGAGCTGGGCACCCGGTACGGTCCGCCCGGAAAAGGCGATCTCATAGCGGCTCATCTTCACTCTCCTGTGTTAACCCGCCGGTTACATTTGGCCAGTATGGTGCAGCTTTTTTTAACCTAACAACAACTTGCAGCCGAGCAGGTGCTTGGTACACTGGGGCATCCTGGGGGATAGACATGAATTATCAGGCGCAAATGATAAGAATTCTCAGCCTGTTCTGGCTGGTCAGCCTCGTTTCCGGCTGCGGCTGGATGGCTGGCGACTTCCAGCAGCCCGACGTGAAGCTGCAGAAGGTCGACGTGGTGAAAGCCCGCCTGCTGGAGCAGGAATTCATCCTGCATTTCCGCATCGACAACCCGAATGATTTCAGCCTTCCGGTTCGCGGCCTGGCCTACAAGGTCAAGCTGAACGATATCGACCTGGCCGAAGGCGAGTCGAATAACTGGTTCACAGTGCCGGCCAACGGCCACGAGACCTTCGAAGTCCCGGTGACCACCAACCTCTGGCGGCACATGAAGTACATCGTCAAGCTGCTGGAAGATCCCGACAAGCCGATCCGCTACCGCCTCGACGGCGAGGTGAAGACTGGCCTGCTGTTCGGACAGAGCGTGCACATTGCCCGCAATGGCGAGATAATTCCCGGCGATTTCATCCCCGAGTGAGCTTCACCATGAGCCAGGAACCCCACGTACACGGTCCGAACTGCAACCACGACCACGATCATGACCACCACCATGATCACGGTCACGTGCACGGCCCGCACTGCAACCACAGCCACGAGCCGGTGCGCAACCCGCTCAAGGACGTGGGCCGCAACGATCCATGCCCCTGCGGCAGCGGCAACAAGTTCAAGAAGTGCCACGGCGCCTGAAGCGCGCTTTGACGCTCCCGTAGAAGGCCCGCCCAGCGCGGGCCTTCTGCTGTCCGCTCCAACTTTTCCTCTGTCCGCCTCAACTAAATGTCGGCCGCCGCAAATCCCGCCGTGCGTGGCTTGCGCGCCCATCGCCAGCTCACTAACGTAGCGCCTTTCCCGCGACCCTTTTGTGCAGGAGCACGCCCTTCATGGCCCCGCGAGCCTTCCGCCGGCTTCCCAGCTTCGGCCTTGCCGCCACCCTCAGCGCCGCCGTCAGCCTCGCCGGCTGCCAGAGCTGGCTGAACGACCACTACGCCGACAGCGTGACGCCGACCAGCGGCGTGCAGCCGATCAAGGGCCTGGCGGACAACGTATCGATCCGCCGCAACAGCTTAGGGATGCCGCTGATCGAGAGCAGCAACTTCCACGACGCGCTGTTCACCCTGGGCTATGTGCACGCCAGCGACCGCATCAGCCAGATGGTCGGCCTGCGTCTGATGGCCCAGGGGCGCCTGTCGGAAATGGTCGGCCCCGGCGCGCTGGAAACCGACCGTTTCATGCGCACGGTGAACCTGAAGAAAGCCGCTGATGCCCTTTATGCCGGCTCCTCGCCGCGCATCAAGCGCTTCTTCGAGACCTACGCGCGCGGCGTCAACGCCTACCTGTTCCGCTACCGCGACAAGCTGCCGATGGACCTGGCCGAGTCCGGCTACCGTCCTGAGTACTGGAAGCCGGAAGACTCCGCGCTGGTCTTCAGCCTGCTGAACTTCGGCCTGGCGGTGAACCTGCAGGAAGAAATCGCCTCCCTGGTACTGGCGCAGAAGGTCGGTGCCGACAAACTGCCCTGGCTGACGCCGATCTATCCCGACGAGCCGCTGCCCTTCGAAGAGGCCGAGAAGCTCAAGGGCCTGCGCCTGGAAGGGAAAATCGCCGGCCTCGACGCCCTGGACCGCGCCGCCGGCCAGATCGCCGCACTACAGATGATGGGCGTTGCCGCCTCCAACAACTGGGCCATCGCCCCGCAGCGCAGCCGCAGCGGCAAGAGCCTCCTGGCCAACGACACCCACCTGCCGTTGTCCATGCCCTCGGTGTGGAACTACGTGCAGATCCGCTCGCCAAAATTCAGCGCCGCCGGTGTTTCCATCGCCGGCGTACCGGGCGTGGTGGCTGGCTTCAACGGCAAGCTGGCCTGGGGCATGACCATGGTCATGGGCGACAACCAGGACCTGTTCCTGGAACAGGTGAAGCGTCAGGGCAGCAAGCTCTACTACCTCGCCGACGGCCAGTGGAAGCCGGCCATCGAGCGCAACGAGACCTTCTTCATCAAGGGCCAGAGCCCGGTCCGCGAGACCATCTACGAGACCCGCCACGGCCCGCTGCTCAACAGCGCCCTGGGCGAGCGCAAGCACGACCTGCAACCGCTGCCGCTGTCCAGCGGCTATGGCATCGCCTACCAGAGCATCCAGGGCGAGTCCGACCGCACCCTCGATGCCTTCTTCGACCTGTCCCGCGCCAAGAGCGTCGAGCAGGCATTCGACGCCACCCGCGACGTCCGCGCGATGGCGCTGAACATCCTGTTCGCCGACGAGAAGCACATTGGCTGGCAGGTCACCGGGCGCTTCCCCAACCGCAAGGAAGGTCGCGGCCTGCTGCCCTCCCCGGCTGGGACGGCCGCTACGACTGGGACGGCTACGCCGATCCGATCCTGCATCCGTCCGACCAGGACCCGATGCAAGGCTGGCTGGGCACCGCCAACCACCGCAGCGTGCAGCCCGGTTACGGCGCCCAGCTGTCCAGCTCCTGGTACTACCCGGAGCGCTACGAGCGCATCGCCCAGCTCGCCGGCGCCAGCAAGAGCCACGACTACCGCAGCATGATCGCCATGCAGTACGACCAGACCACGCCCTTTGCCGGCAAGCTGCAGTCGATGCTGGACGCACCGGGCATGGCGCAGCCGCTGAAGAAGGCCATCGACGCGCTGCCCGATGACCAGCGAGCCCGCGCCCGCGAAGCGCTCGACCGCATCATGGCGTTCGACGGCAAGCTGGCCGCGACATCCTCGGATGCGGCCCTGTACGAAGCCTTCCTGCAGGAAAGCAGCAAGCAAATCTTCCTCGACGAACTCGGCCCGGAAGACAGCCCCTCCTGGAAGGCCTTCGTGGAGAACGCCAACCTGTCCTATTCGGCCCAGGCCGACCACCTGCTGGGCCGCGACGACAGTCCGTTCTGGGATGACACCCGCACCCCGCAGAAGGAAGACAAGCCGGCGATCCTCGCCCGCAGCCTGGCCGCCGCCACGACCTTCTGCGAACAGAAGATGGGCAGCGACCGCCGCGCCTGGCAGTGGGGCAAGCTGCACACCTACGAGTGGGTCAGCGACAGCACCAAGATGGCGCCGAACCTGAGCGCCAGCGAGCGCGCCAGCCTGGGTGCGATCAAGGGCTACCTGGACCGTGGCCCCTACCCAGCCGGCGGCGACCACACCACGCTGAACGTCGCCGCCTACCACTGGGGCCAGGACTTCGACACCTGGCTGATCCCGGCCATGCGCATCGTCGTCGACTTCGGCCAGAGCGAGCCGATGATGGGCCTCAACAGCAGCGGCCAGTCCGGCAATCCGGCCAGCCCGCACTACGCCGACGGCATCGATGCCTGGCTGAAGGGCAACTACATGAGCTTCCCCTTCCAGTCGCAGAACCTGGACAAGGTCTACGGTGTGAAGCGTCTGACACTGGTACCGGGCAAGTAATCGGCTGAAAAATTTCTCCGGGGTCGGGAACTTGTATCCCACCCAGGAATCAGAACAGTCGACTTACTCCATGATCATTTTCAGGCACCTTCGGGTGCCTTTCTTTTTTCCGCCGCGCACCATCCCGTTACCCGACGCCTCACTCCCTCGCACCAGCCAGGTGCGCAAGCCGGAGTTGCCGCTGCTATACCTTTTGCAGGACCGCGTCCGTCATCCCTCTCCCATCGCTGGCGTCCGCCGCCCCGTGCCTGGTTCGAAAATTGCTGTCCTTGCGCTGTTGCACAGGTGTTTCCGTCATTTCCACCTGCTTGACCAACCTCTAAGGATTCCATTCGATGAAAAAAGCCTGGTTGACTCTCTCCGCCCTGGTCCTGATGGCCAGCGCCGGCGCCCTGCAAGCCAAGGAGTGGAAGGAAATCCGCTTCGCCACCGACCCTTCCTACGCCCCCTTCGAGTCCAAGGCCCCGGACGGCAGCCTGGTCGGCTTCGACATCGACCTGGGCAATGCCATCTGCGCGCACCTGAAGGTCAAGTGCGTGTGGATGCCCAACGACTTCGACGGCATGATCCCCGGCCTGAAAGCGCGCAAGTTCGACGGCGTGATCTCCTCGATGACCGTCACCGAAGCGCGCAAGAAGGAAATCGACTTCAGCGACAAACTCTTCACCGGCCCCTCGGCGATGATCAGTAAAAAAGGGGCAGGCCTGGAACCCACCGCCGACTCGCTCAAGGGCAAGACCGTGGGCGTGGAACAAGGCACCATCCAGGAGACCTTCGCCAAGACCAGGCTGGAACCGGCCGGCGTCAACGTGAAGAGCTACCAGAACCAGGATCAGGTCTACTCCGACCTGGTGTCCGGCCGCCTGGACGCCTCGCTGCAGGACCTCCTGCAGGCCGAGCAGGGCTTCCTCACCACCGACCAGGGCAAGGGCTTCGAGATCAGCAAGCCGGTGCACGACCCGCTGATGCCGGCGGACATCGCCATCGGCATCCGCAAGGGTAACGACGAGCTGCGCGCGATGCTGAACAAGGGCATCAAGGCCATTCACGACGACGGCACCTACGACAAGCTGCAGAAGAAATACTTCGGCGACCTCGACATCTACAACGACTGATCCGCCCCGAACGGGCTCGCCCCCACCGGCCGGGGCGGGTCCGTTACGGCAACGGCCGCATCACGGGAGCGCTGCGCGCATGCTCCAGGCATTCCTCGAAAGCATCAGCCTCAAGGGCTACGGGGCGATCCTGCTGGATGGCACCTGGATGACCGTCAAGCTATCGATCTGCTCACTGCTGCTGTCGGTCCTGCTCGGCCTGATCGGCGCCAGCGCCAAGCTCTCCGGCTCCAGACTGCTGCGCTTCCCGGCGATCCTGTACACCACACTCATTCGCGGCGTCCCCGACCTGGTACTGATGCTGCTGATCTTCTACAGCCTGCAGACCTGGCTGGCCGATCTCACCGACTACATGGAATGGGAATACATCGAGATCGATCCCTTCAGCGCCGGCGTGATCACCCTGGGCTTCATCTACGGCGCCTACTTCACCGAAACCTTCCGCGGCGCCATCCTCGCGGTGCCGCGCGGCCAGCTGGAAGCGGCCAGCGCCTTCGGCCTGAGCCGGGCCCAGCGCTTCCGCTTCGTGCTCTTCCCGCAACTGATGCGCTTCGCCCTGCCGGGCCTGGGCAACAACTGGATGGTGCTGATCAAGTCCACCGCGCTGGTCTCCATCATCGGCCTCTCCGACGTGGTCCGCGCCGCGCAGGACGCCGGCAAGAGCAGCTACCGGCTGTTCTTCTTCCTGATGGTGGCGGCGGTGATCTACCTGGTCTTCACCACCCTGTCCAATTTCGTGCTCAACGCCCTTGAGCGCCGTTATGCCATCGGCGTGCGCGAGGCCCTGCGATGATCGAATTGCTGCAGCAGTACGGCAAAGCCTTCCTCTGGACCGACGGCTACCACATCACCGGCCTGGCCATGACGCTCTGGCTGCTGGTGGTGTCCATCGCCTTCGGTTTCACCTTCGCCATTCCCCTGTCCATCGCCCGCGTTTCGCGCAACCCGCTGGTGCGCTGGCCGGTGCAGTTCTACACCTACGTGTTCCGCGGCACGCCGCTGTATATCCAGCTGCTGGTCTGCTACACGGGCATCTACAGCCTGGCGGCGGTGCGCGAGCAGCCGGTGCTCGACGCCTTCTTCCGCAACGGCCTGAACTGCACCCTGCTGGCCTTCGCCCTGAACACCTGCGCCTACACCACGGAAATCTTCGCCGGCGCCATCCGCAACATCGCCCACGGAGAAGTCGAGGCCGCCCATGCCTACGGCCTGAGCGGCTGGCGGCTGTACCGCTACGTGATCATGCCCTCGGCGCTGCGCCGCGCGCTGCCGTACTACAGCAATGAAGTGATCCTCATGCTGCACTCCACCACCGTGGCCTTCACCGCCACCGTGCCGGACCTGATGAAGATCGCCCGCGACGCCAACGCCGCGACCTTCCTGTCCTTCCAGTCCTTCGGCATCGCCGCGATGCTCTACCTGGTGACCTCCTTCACCCTGGTCGGGCTGTTCCGCCTGGCCGAACGGCGCTGGCTGGCCTTCCTCGGTCCCAGCCATGGCTGACCTCCAGCCCAACGCCACCCCCGTGTCGCACTCCTGAGGCCCGCATGACCACACTGAAGATCGACTCGCTGCACAAGCGCTACGGCGACAACGAAGTGCTCAAGGGCGTATCCCTGGAAACCAGGACCGGTGACGTGGTGAGCATGATCGGCGCCAGCGGCTCGGGCAAAAGCACCTTCCTGCGCTGCATCAACTTCCTCGAACAGCCCGACGAGGGCCGGATGATCCTCGACGGCGAGGAAGTCCGCATGCTGCCCGGTCCTGGCGGCATGCGCGTCGCCGACCAGGCGCAACTGCAGCGCATCCGCACGCGCCTGGCGATGGTGTTCCAGCACTTCAACCTGTGGAGCCATCTGACCGTGCTGGAGAACGTCACCCTGGCGCCGCGCCGTGTGCTGGGCGTGGAGCGCAAGGAAGCCGAGGACCGTGCGCGCAACTACCTGAGCAAGGTGGGCCTGCCGGCGCAGGTGATCGACAAGTACCCGGCCTTCCTCTCCGGCGGCCAGCAGCAGCGCGTGGCCATCGCCCGCGCGCTGGCGATGGAGCCGGAAATCATGCTGTTCGACGAGCCCACCTCGGCGCTCGACCCGGAGCTGGTCGGCGAGGTGCTCAAGGTCATCAAGGCGCTGGCCGAGGAAGGCCGCACCATGATCCTGGTGACCCACGAAATGGCCTTCGCCCGCGAGGTGTCCAGCCAGGTGCTGTTCCTCCACCAGGGCCGCGTCGAGGAACAGGGCCCGCCACAGGAGGTGCTGGGCAAGCCGAAGAGCGAACGGCTCCGGCAGTTCCTCAGCGGCAACCTGAAATAGCCGCCTACGAGATATATCTGCGCTCGGGTTGGCCCTCACCCTCTCCCAGAGGGAGAGGGGACCGTTCGGCGCAGGATGAAACCTAGGCGTCAGTCGGCTCGGACTGCTCCCTCTCCCTGTGGGAGAGGGCTGGGATGAGGGGGATGCATCGGCACGGACTCCCCCAGACGAAGACAGTTGCTCCTACGGGTCTCCCCCTGTTGGGCCTGGCGCATGCGCTCCCAGTCGAAGCCAATTGGCTTACGCGGAACAAATCACAGGCAACAAAAAACCGGGCCAGGGCCCGGTTTTTCATGCACTGCGGAGTTATCAGGCCTTCGGCAGAGTCACACCGGTCTGGCCCTGGTACTTGCCGCCGCGATCCTTGTACGAAACCTCGCAGGCTTCGTCCGACTGCAGGAACAGCATCTGCGCCACACCTTCATGGGCGTAGATCTTCGCCGGCAGGTTGGTGGTGTTGGAGAACTCCAGGGTCACGTGCCCTTCCCACTCGGGTTCCAGCGGGGTCACGTTGACGATGATGCCGCAGCGCGCGTAGGTGCTCTTGCCCAGGCAGATGGTCAGCACATCGCGCGGAATGCGGAAGTACTCGACGGTGCGGGCCAGGGCGAAGGAGTTCGGGGGGATGATGCAGACGTCGCTGTTGATGTCCACGAAGCTCTTCTCGTCGAAGTTCTTCGGGTCGACCACGGCCGAATGGATGTTGGTGAACACCTTGAATTCGGCAGCGCAACGCACGTCGTAGCCGTAGCTGGAGACACCGTAGGAGATCACCCGGCTGTCATCGGCACCGCGAATCTGGCGCTCGACGAACGGCTCGATCATGCCGTGCTCCAGAGCCATGCGGCGAATCCACTTGTCCGATTTGATGGTCATGGCGAGCGTCCTGTAAGGCGGATGGAAAAAGAAGCGCGAATCTTACCGACAGGCGCGCCGCCCGGCAAAGGGGCGCGCCAAGCGGCACCGTCGCGTCTTCAGTCGTCGCTGATGGAAATGTTCGGCATTGCCGGCGCGGCCTTCTCGCTCAGGGCGATGCGGGCGCCGACGCAGCGCGCCATTTCCTGGTAGATCATCGCCAGCTGGCTTTCCGGATCGGCGATCACGGTGGGCTTGCCGCCGTCGGCCTGCATGCGGATGGCCATGGACAGCGGCAACGAGGCCAGCAGCTCGACGCCGTACTGGGCCGCCAGCTTCTCGCCGCCGCCCTCGCCGAACAGGTGCTCGGCATGGCCGCAGTTGGAGCAGATGTGCACGGCCATGTTCTCCACCACGCCCAGCACCGGGATGTTGACCTTGCGGAACATCTCCACGCCCTTCTTGGCGTCGAGCAGGGCCAGGTCCTGCGGGGTGGTGACGATCACCGAGCCGGCCACCGGGACCTTCTGCGCCAAGGTCAGCTGGATGTCGCCGGTGCCCGGCGGCATATCGATGACCAGGTAATCCAGGTCGTTCCAGGCGGTCTGGGTGATCAGCTGGATCAGCGCGCCGGAAACCATCGGGCCGCGCCAGACCACCGGAGTGTTGTCGTCGGTGAGGAAGGCCATGGACATGACCTCGACGCCGTGGGCTTCCAGCGGGATGAACCACTTCTGGTCGCGAATCTTCGGCCGGGTGCCTTCGGGGATGCCGAACATGATGCCCTGGCTGGGGCCGTAGATGTCCGCATCGAGGATACCGACCTTGGCGCCTTCGCGGGCCAGCGCCAGCGCGAGGTTGGCGGCGGTTGTGGACTTGCCCACGCCGCCCTTGCCGGAGGCCACGGCGATGATGTTCTTCACGTTGCTCATGCCCGGCACCTGGGCCTGGGCCTTGTGCGCGGCAATATGGGTTTCCACCTTGACCTGGGCCGAATCGACGCCGTCCAGCGCTTCCAGGGCCATCTGCACGGTCTGCGCCAGGCCGTTCCTGAACAGGCCGGCGGCGTAGCCCAGCTCCAGGGTCAGCGAGACGCGCCCGCCCTGGATGTCCAGCTCGCGCAGGTAGCCGGCGTCCATCAGGTTCTGGCCGGTGTGGGGATCGGTGATCTGGCGGAGAAGGTTTTCTACCGTGGCTCGGTTGGCGGCGCCCATGGGTACTCCCGATGAAAGACTGAGCAGAATGGGCGGGTATCTTACGCCTCTCGTCGCGGCCTTGCTCGGGGTCATCGGTCGCAGGAGCGGCCCGGGCTTACTCCCAAGCGGCCTACGGATGAAAATTTCGCCCCGCCCCTATATAGTTGCCGATTCCCTCGTTTTAACCGGAACGGCCGATCATCATGTCCGAAGCCCGCAAGATCCTCGTCACCAGCGCCCTGCCCTACGCCAATGGTTCGATCCACCTGGGTCACATGCTGGAGTACATCCAGACCGACATCTGGGTGCGTTTCCAGAAGATGCGTGGCAACCAGGCGGTGTACGTGTGCGCGGACGACGCCCACGGCTCGGCCATCATGCTGCGCGCCGAGCGCGAAGGCATTACCTCCGAGCAGTTGATCGACGCCGTGCGCGCCGAGCACATGGCCGACTTCGCCGACTTCCAGGTGAACTTCGACAACTACTACTCGACCCACTCGGACGAGAACCGCGAGCTGTCGTCGGCCATCTACGTGAAGCTGCGCGAAGCCGGCCACATCGCCACTCGTCCGGTAACCCAGTACTTCGACCCGGAAAAGCAGATGTTCCTGGCCGACCGCTTCATCAAGGGCACCTGCCCCAAGTGCGGCACCGCCGACCAGTACGGCGACAACTGCGAAGCCTGTGGCGCAACCTACTCGCCCACCGAGCTGAAAGACCCGAAGTCCGCCATCTCCGGCGCCACCCCGGTGCTCAAGGAGTCGCTGCACTACTTCTTCAAGCTCCCCGACTTCGACGCCATGCTCAAGCAGTGGACCCGCAGCGGCGCCCTGCAGGAGTCGGTGGCCAACAAGATCGCCGAATGGCTGGATTCCGGCCTGCAGGAGTGGGACATCAGCCGTGACGCGCCGTACTTCGGCTTCGAGATCCCCGATGCGCCGGGCAAGTACTTCTACGTCTGGCTGGACGCGCCGATCGGCTACATGGCCAGCTTCAAGAACCTCTGCGCGCGCCGTCCGGAACTGGACTTCGATTCCTACTGGAAGAAGGACTCCGACGCCGAGCTGTACCACTTCATCGGCAAGGACATCGTCAACTTCCACGCGCTGTTCTGGCCGGCCATGCTCGAAGGCGCCGGCTACCGCAAGCCGACCGCACTGAACGTGCACGGCTACCTGACCGTCAACGGCCAGAAGATGTCCAAGTCGCGCGGCACCTTCGTCAAGGCGCGCACCTACCTGGACCACCTGGACCCGGAATACCTGCGCTACTACTACGCCTCCAAGCTGGGCCGTGGCGTGGACGACCTCGACCTGAACCTCGAGGACTTCGTGCAGAAGGTCAACTCCGACCTGGTCGGCAAGGTGGTCAACATCGCCAGCCGTTGCGCCGGCTTCATCCACAAGGGCAACAACGGCCTGCTGGTGGACGCAAGCCCTGCGCCGGAGCTGGTCGAGTCCTTCCGCAGCGCCGCGCCGAGCATCGCCGCCGCCTATGAAGCCCGTGACTTCGGCCGCGCCATGCGCGAGATCATGGCCCTGGCCGACCAGGCCAACGCCTGGATCGCCGACAAGGCGCCCTGGTCGCTGAACAAGCAGGAAGGCAAGCAGGATGAAGTCCAGGCCATCTGCGCCCTGGGTGTGAACCTGTTCCGCCAGCTGGTGATCTTCCTCAAGCCCGTGCTGCCGAAGCTGGCCGAAGCCGCCGAAGCCTTCCTCAACGTCGCCCCGCTGAAGTGGGCCGACCACGAGCAACTGCTGGCCAACCACAAACTGAACCCGTTCAACCCGCTGATGACCCGTATCGAACCCGCGAAAATCGAAGCCATGATCGAAGCCTCCAAGGAAGACCTCGCCGCCGCCAACAAGCCCGCCGGTAATGGCGAACTGGTGAAAGACCCGCTGGCCGCGGAAATCAACTTCGACGCCTTCGCCGCCGTCGACCTGCGCATCGCGCTGATCGAGAAGTGCGAGTTCGTCGAAGGCGCCGACAAGCTGCTGCGCCTGTCCCTGGACATCGGCGACGAGAAGCGCAACGTGTTCTCCGGCATCAAGAGCGCCTACCCGGACCCGAGCAAGCTCGAAGGCCGCCTGACCCTGTACGTGGCCAACCTCGCCCCGCGCAAGATGAAGTTCGGCATCTCCGAAGGCATGGTCCTGGCTGCCGGCCCCGGCGGTGAAGAGATCTACCTGCTCAGCCCCGACAGCGGCGCCAAGCCGGGTCAGCGCGTCAAGTAAGACCCTAGCCTCCACGAAAACGCCGGCGGATTGCCGGCGTTTTCGTGTGCGACAGGCATCACTTCTGCCTGCGGTGGATAATCGCTAGACTCGCCCCCTCAAGGACTCAACGCACGCGCAAGGACCTGCCGACGCTGCCTCCCCGCAGCGCCCTGGGCGCCCGACCATGAAGAAATCCAATCTCGTCTTCACTACCCTGCTCACCGGCGGGGTGCTCTACAGCGTGCTGCACCACAACCCGGTGTACCGCGACCTCTACGCCAACCGCGAAGACTGCCTGAAGGACTGGGGCACCACGCCCAACGCCTGCGAACCCGAGCCCTCCAGCAGCGGCGGCTCCGGCGGCTACAGCGGCAGCTCTGGCCGCTATCGCGGACCGAGCTACGAGGAAGGCTCGCGCCCGAAGACCGCGCAGACCTACCAGGTGCAGTCGCGCCAGTTGGTCACCCGCGGTGGCTTCGGCCACTCCGGTGCCCGCTTCTCCGGGGGTGGCTGATGCGCCGCCTGGCCATGACGCCGCGCGCCGACTGGCGCGAGCGCTGCGAGGCGGTCGGCTTCACCTTCCACAGCATCGACGGCCGTTACTGGGACGAGTCGGTGGCCTACGAGTTCAGCCTCGAACAGATCGAGACGCTGGAGGCCGCCAGCGAGGACCTGCACCAGCGCTACCTGGAATGTGTCGAGTGGGTGATCCGCACCGGCCACTTCGAGCCCTTCCGCCTGCCGCCGGGCGCCCGTGAGGAAATCATCCGCTCCTGGCAGCGTCAGGACCCAAGCCTCTACGGCCGCTTCGATTTCGCCTGGAACGGCGAGGGCCCGCCGAAGATGCTGGAGTACAACGCCGACACCCCCACCGGCCTGCTGGAGGCCAGCGTGGTGCAGTGGCAATGGCTGAACGACGTGAACCCGGCCGCTGACCAGTTCAACTCGCTGCACGAGAAGCTGATCGAACGCTGGAAGGCCATCGCGCCGGACGGCCTGCTGCACTTCACCGCCATCGACGGCCACGAGGAAGACACCGGCAACGTCCTCTACCTGCTCGACACCGCGCACCAGGCCGGCTTGCCGACGCGCTACCTGCCGCTGGAGTTCATCGGCCACCACGCCGCGCGCGGCACCTTCATCGACCAGTACGAGCAGGACATCCGCCACTGCTTCAAGCTCTACCCTTGGGAATGGCTGCTGCAGGACAGCTTCGCCGAGCACCTGGAACGCAGCGGCATCCGCTTCCTGGAGCCGGCGTGGAAGCTGCTGATGTCGAGCAAGGCCATGCTGCCGATCCTCTGGAAGCTCAACCCCAGGCACCCCAACCTACTACCGGCCAGCTACCGCCAGGACATCCCCGGCGCCTACGTGCGCAAGCCGCTGTATTCGCGCGAGGGCGAGAACATCCGCATCGTCGCCGACGACCTGCAACTGGAAAGCGACGGCCCCCACGCCGACGCGCCCTGCATCTACCAGGGCTACGCACCGCTGGCCAACCACGACGGCAACTACGCTGTGCTCGGCTGCTGGGTGATCGACGGCCAGGCCGCGGGCCTGGGCATCCGTGAGGACTCCAGCCCCATCACCCGCGACAGCAGCCGCTTCGTTCCCCACTATTTCGTCTGAGAATCCGCCATGAACCTGCTGCAGACCCTGCCCAACTTCCTCGCCTACTTCGCCTCGGCCATCGGCTTGTTCGGCCTGTTCACCAGCCTCTATCTGCGCCTGACGCCCTACGCGGAAATCCAGCTGATCCGCCAGGGCAACATCAGCGCCGCGGCGGCCCTGGTCGGCACCCTGCTGGGCTTCGCCCTGCCGCTCTCCAGCGCCATCGCCCACAGCGTCAGCCTGATCGACATGCTGGTCTGGGGCGTGATCGCCATGCTGGTGCAGGTGCTGGTGTTCCTCGGTCTGTCGCGCCTGATGCCAGAACTCAAGGACGGCATCGCCAGCAACACCCTCGCCCACGGCGTGCTGCTCGGCGGCGCTTCGCTCAGCGTGGGATTGCTCAACGCGGCCTGCATGACCTACTGAGCGACCTCGCAGTCCACATCCCCGCCGCCCATGTGCTCGAAGCCCTCCAGGTAGAGACAGGAGCTGTCCGCCGCGCAGTCCTGCAGCGAGGCGTTGGTCAGGTTCGGCAGCGAGGTGGCGTCCTCCAGGTTCACCTCCGGGAAGATGTCCGCCACCTCCTCCGCCGTCATAAGCTTGTCGAAGGTGACCGTCACCGATTGCAGGCGACCGTATTCCCAGTCCAGCTGTACCTCCGAGATGCGCGGATTCAACTGTCTCACCGCCGCGGCCGGCAACTGCGGGCCGGCATAGCTGAGGTCCGTGCCATTGCAGGCATCGCCCCAGTTGCTCATCTGCTTGCTGGCGGCGCAACTGAACTGCGGATCGGCCTGCCCGGTGCGCTGTTCCAGCAGGCAGGCGAAATCGGCCACGCCCATGCGCGGCCAGGTGACCAGGTCGGCGGTAGTGAACGGCGCTGCAGCGGCCAAGCCGCAGGAAAACAGCAGACAGAGGACGATGAAACTCCTGGGCAGGCTTCTGGGCATGGCAACTTCCATGAAGGGAACTGATTGATTCCACGGGCAAAGATACTCCTCCGGCCGGCCCCGGCCCCGCAACCGATTTCCGGGAGTTACAATTGTCCACCTCGCTTCTTGTACATAACCTATGCGCCCTCGCTGCCATCAACCTGCTTACCGCCGGTATCCGAGCATGAATCGCCTCCCTTCGCGCCCAGCCACGCGGGCCCGGCAATGACCGAACTTGCCCTGATCCTGGTCAGCGCCATCCTGGTCAACAACTTCGTGCTGGTGCAGTTCCTCGGCCTGTGCCCGTTCATGGGCGTGTCGCGCAAGATCGAGACCGCCATCGGCCTGTCCCTGGCTACCACCTTCGTCCTCACCCTTGCCTCGGTGTGCAGCTACATCCTGCAACGCTATGTGCTGCAACCGCTGGACCTGGAGTTCCTGCGCACCATCGGCTTCATCCTGGTGATCGCCGTGGTGGTGCAGTTCACCGAGCTGCTGGTGAAGAAGAGCAGTCCGCTGCTGTACCGGGTGCTGGGTATCTTCCTGCCGCTGATCACCACCAACTGCATCGTCCTGGGCGTGGCGCTGCTCAACGCCAACAAGCCCGAATACGGTTTCCTGCAGTCCACCCTCCAGGGCTTCGGCGCGGGGCTGGGTTTCTCCCTGGTGCTGGTGCTGTTCGCCGCCCTGCGTGAGCGCATCGCCATCGCCGACGTGCCCAAGCCGTTCCAGGGCGCCGCCATCGGCATGATCACCGCCGGGCTGATGTCCCTGGCCTTCATGGGCTTCACCGGGTTGCTCAAGCCATGAGCGCGGTGCTGCTCGCCGTCGCCATCGTCGCCCTGCTCTGCCTCGCCAGCGGCGCGCTGCTGGGCTATGCGGCGGTGCGCCTGAAGGTGGAAGGCGACCCGGTGGCCGAACAGATCAACGCCCTGCTGCCGCAGACCCAGTGCGGTCAGTGCGGCTACGCCGGCTGCAAGCCCTACGCCCAGGCCATCGCGGCGGGCGACACGATCAACAAGTGCCCGCCCGGTGGCGCCGCCACCATCGCCGCCCTCGCCGCCCTACTGGACGTCGAGCCGCAGCCGCTGGACGCCGCCGCGGAAACCCCGCCACGCGTGGCCTACATCCGCGAGGCCGAGTGCATCGGCTGCACCAAGTGCATCCGCGCCTGCCCGGTGGACGCCATCGTCGGCGCGGCCAAGCTGATGCACACGGTGATCATCGACGAATGCACCGGCTGCGACCTGTGCCTGGAACCCTGCCCGGTGGACTGCATCGAGATGCGCGAGCTGCCGGTGCGCGTCAGCGACTGGAAATGGCCGCTGCCGGATACCCGGCTGATCGCCAGCGATCGGGAGCAGGCAGCATGAATGCGCAGGTCTGGAGCTTCCCCGGTGGCATCCATCCGCCGGAGAACAAGCAGCAGTCCACGGCAACGCCGATCCAGCAAGCGCCGCTGCCACGCCTGCTGGTGCTGCCGCTGCAGCAACATATCGGCGAGCCGGCGCGGCCCTGCGTGGAAGTCGGCCAGCGCGTGCTCAAGGGCCAGCGCATCGCCGAGCCGGGCAGCGCCATCAGCGCCGCCCTGCACGCGCCAACCTCCGGCACCGTGGTCGCGCTGGGCGAACAGCCTTACCCGCACGCCTCCGGGCTGACGGCGTCGGCCATCGTCATCGACAGCGACGGTCAGGATGAATGGACTGAGCTAGCGCCCTGCCCCGAGTATGCGTCTCTCTCCGCGGTCGAACTGCTGGAGCGCATCCGCCACGCCGGCATCGCCGGGCTGGGTGGTGCCGGCTTCCCCACCGCCGCCAAGCTGGCCACGCGCCCGCAGGACGACCTGCACACCCTGGTCATCAACGGCGCCGAATGTGAGCCCTACATCAGCGCCGACGACCTGCTGATGCGCGAGCGCGCGGCAGAGCTGGTGCAAGGCATCGACATCCTCATGCACATCCTGCAGCCCGATCAGGTGCTGATCGGCATCGAGGACAACAAGCCCGAGGCCCTGGCCGCAGTGCAGGCCGCCATCGGCGAACGCAACGTCACGCTGACAGCGATCCCGACCCGGTATCCGTCGGGCGGCGAACGCCAGCTGATCCAGATTCTCACTGGCCGCGAAGTGCCCTCCGGCGGCCTGCCGGCGGATATCGGCATGCTCTGCGTGAACGTCGGCACCGCCGTGGCCGTGGCCGACGCCGTGCTTCGCGGGCGGCCGCTGATCTCGCGCATCACCACCCTGACCGGCGCGGCCCTGGAGCGCCCGTGCAACGTCGAAGCACTGCTCGGCACGCCAGTGGGTGAGCTGCTGGATTTCGCCGGCCTCGACCGTTCGAAGCTGGACCGCCTGATCCTCGGCGGCCCGCTGATGGGCATCAGCCTGCCGTCGCTGGACGTGCCGCTGATCAAGACCAGCAACTGCCTGCTGGCGGCCAGCCGCGCGGAACTGCCGCCACCACCACCGGCCATGCCGTGCATCCGTTGCGGCGACTGCGCCCAGGTCTGCCCCGCCAGCCTGTTGCCGCAGCAGCTGCACTACTTCGCCCTGGGCGCAGAGCACGAGCAGTTGCAGGCGCACAACCTATTCGACTGCATCGAGTGCGGCGCCTGCGCCTACGTCTGCCCGTCGAGTATCCCGCTGGTGCAGTACTACCGCGCGGCCAAGGCCGATATCCGTGAGCTGCAACAGCGCCAGCTGAAGGCCGAACAGTCGCGCCTGCGTTTCGAGCAGCGCCAGGACCGCCTGCGCCGCGAGGAAGAACAGCGCGCCGCCGAGCGCCTGGCCCGCCAGGAGCGCGCCGCACAGGCGCAGGCGAACGAGATCAAGGTAGAAGCGACGGCTCCGGCGGCCCAATCGGTGATCGAACGGGTGAAGGCTGAAAAGGCCGTAGGCAATGCGCCGGACCAGCTCAAGCGGTTGAAGATCGACGCGAGCATGGCCCAGGTCGCGCTGAAGAAGGCCGAGAAGCAACTGGCCGCCCACGACACCGAACAGCTGCGCGCCCAGGTCGCCGAACTGCGCAGCGCTGCCGAGCAGGCCAAGACGGCGCTGGCCGCCGCCGAAGCCGCGGATGCGAGCCCCGCACCGGCGCCCGCCGCCGCCCCGGCCGATAACGAAGCGGCGTTGAAGAAAGCCAAGATCGACGCCGCCATGGCCCGCGCCCAGCTGAAGAAATCCGAGAAGGCCTTCGGCGAGACGCCCACGGACGAACAACGCGCCACCCTCGCCGCCCTGCGCGAGGACGTCGAGCGCATCGAGCAGCGCCTGGGCGAGCTGCAATCCGCCGCCGCACCTGCCCCGCAGACCAGCGAACCCACCGACGGTGTACTCGCCTTGCGCCAGGCCAAGCAGGATTACGTGGTCCAGCGCGACGCCCTGCGCCAGGCCGAGCGCGACGGCGCCTGCGAGGAGGAACTGACCTCGGTGCGCCAGACGCTGGCCGCAGCCGAACAGGCCCTGCACGCCGCCGAAGACGCCAGCGGCAAGGCGCCGCCGGAATTGGTGCGTACCGACAAGCGCCCGGTCAGCGCCGCCCTGCGCGCCGCCAAGACCGAACTGGCCTACGCCCGCGCCGACCTGAAGAAACTCGAACGCGAAGGCGCCGGCGACGACGCCCTGGCCAACGCCCGCGCCCGCCTGCAGGCGGCCGAACGCGCCGTGGCCGATGCCAGCGGTGAGGAATCCCGATGAAGCTGCCCCGAATCACCTCGCCCCACGCCACCGGCAGCAACCGCACACAGAAGGTCATGCTGACCCTGCTGGCCGCCTGCGCACCGGGCGCCCTGGTGCTGATCGGCCTGTACGGCATCGGCCCCCTGTTCAACCTGCTCTGGTGCAGCCTGATCGCGCTGACCACCGAAGCAGCGATGCTCAAGCTGCGCAACCGCCCGCTGGACTTCTTCCTCAAGGACGGCAGCGCGCTGGTCACCGCCGTGTTGCTCGCCCTCGCCCTGCCGCCCTATGCGCCCTGGTGGTTGAGCGGGATCGCCACGGTGTTCGCCCTGGTGTTCGGCAAGCACCTGTATGGCGGCCTGGGGCAGAACCCATTCAACCCGGCAATGGTCGGCTACGTAGTGGTGCTGGTGTCCTTCCCACTGCAGATGAGCCAATGGCCGTCGCCGGACAGCGCGCTGGGCTTCGCCGAAGGGCTCCGGCAGATATTCGGCATCCCCAGCCAGACGCCGGACGCCTGGGTTGGCGCCACCGTGCTGGACGTGGTGCGCAACAACAACAGCCTGACCATGGACGAACTGGTGGCGCAGTCCAGCGCCTTCGGCCACTTCGGCGGGCGCGGCATGGAGCTGGTCAACCTGGCCTTCCTCGCCGGCGGGTTGTTCCTGCTCTGGCGCAAGCTGTTCACCTGGCACGCGCCGGTGGGCATGCTCGGCGCGCTGTTCGTCATGGGCCTGCTGTTCTGGAACGGTTCCGGCTCGGATTCCCACGGTTCACCATTGCTGCATCTGTTCAGCGGCGCGACCATGCTCGGCGCCTTCTTCATCGTCACCGACCCGGTATCCTGCGCCACCAGCAACCGTGGCCGCCTGGTGTTCGGCATCGGTGTCGGCGTGCTCACCTACGTGATCCGCGCCTGGGGCGGCTACCCGGACGGCGTGGCCTTCGCCGTACTGTTGATGAACCTCGCCGCGCCGACCATCGATTACTACACGCGCCCGCGCACCTACGGGCACAAGAAGCCCGAGCGCGGCTTCAAGGTGGGGGACTGACATGTCCGACGCCAACCGCTCGATGCTCAAGAATGCCCTGGTGCTCGGCCTGTTCGCCGTGGTCACGGTGGGCGTGGTGGCGCTGGTCCACCAGTTCACCGCGCAGCGTATTGACGACGCCCAGCGCGAGGCACGCGGCCGCGCCCTGCTGGAACTGCTGCCGGCGGGCAGCTATGACAACCACCCGCTGGACAGCCAGGTCGAGGCGTTCGATCCCAAGCTGCTCGGCCGCAACGAGCCCGCGCCCGCTTTCGTCGCGCGCCGTCAGGGCCAGGCCACCGCCGTGATCCTCCAGGCCACTGCGCCGGACGGCTACAGCGGCTCCATTAAGCTGCTGGTGGGCGTCACCGCCGAAGGCCGGCTGCTCGGTGTGCGCGTCGTGGCGCACAAGGAAACCCCGGGGCTGGGCGACAAGATCGAGCTGGGCAAGAGCGACTGGCTGCATGGCTTCGACGGTCGCTCGCTGAACGATCCGGGGGATTCCGGCTGGCGGGTGAAGAAGGACGGCGGCCAGTTCGACCAGTTCGCCGGCGCCACCGTCACCCCGCGCGCGGTGGTAAAGGCCACGCACAAGGCGCTGCAATACTTCGACGCGCACAAGGGCGAACTGCTCGCGCCCGCCGCGCAACCGGCCGCAGGAGAGAGCCATGAGTGATCCCGGCTACCGCGAACTGGCCCTGCAGGGGCTGTGGAAGAACAACCCGGGCCTGGTGCAACTGCTCGGCCTGTGCCCGCTGCTGGGCACCAGCAACTCCATGGTCAACGCCCTCGGCCTGGGGTTGGCGACCCTCTTCGTGCTGGCCTGCTCCAACGCCGCCGTGGCGCTGATCCGTGGTTCGGTGAGCGAAGCCGTGCGCCTGCCCGCCTTCGTCCTGATCATCGCCGCGCTGACCACCTGCATCGAACTGCTGATGCAGGCCTGGACCTATGAGCTGTACCAGATCCTCGGCATCTTCATCCCGCTGATCACCACCAACTGCGTGATCCTCGGCCGCGCCGAAGCCTTCGCCTCGCGTCACAGCGTGGCACGCTCGGCCTTCGATGGCCTGGTGATGGGCGCCGGTTTCGCCCTGGTGCTGCTGGTGGTGGGCACGCTGCGCGAACTGCTCGGCCACGGCACCCTGCTGGCCGGCATGAACCTGCTGTTCGGCCCGACGGCGGCCGCCTGGAAGATCCAGCTGTTCACGAACTACCAGGGCTTCCTGCTGGCCATCCTGCCGCCCGGCGCCTTCCTGGTGCTGGGCCTGCTGATCGCACTGAAAAACCGTATCGATGAAAGCCTGGCGGAACGCGCCAAGGCGCAGGCGGGCGACGTACCCGCGACCGAGCGCCAGCGCGTCCGCGTGACCGGAGTGATTGAATGAACGCCGCCAAGCGTGCGGAGATTTTCCGCCGACTGCGAGAAGACAACCCCAACCCCGAGACCGAACTGGCGTACAGCACGCCCTTCGAGCTGCTGATCGCGGTGGTGCTCTCCGCCCAGGCCACCGACGTCGGGGTGAATAAGGCCACGGCCAGGCTCTACCCGGTGGCCAATACCCCGGAAGCCATCTACGCCCTCGGCGTGGAGGGTCTGTCGGAGTACATCAAGACCATCGGCCTGTACAACAGCAAGGCGAAGAACGTCATCGAGACCTGCCGCATCCTCATCGAGAAGCACGGCAGCCAGGTGCCGGACAATCGCGAAGACCTCGAAGCCCTGCCCGGCGTCGGCCGCAAGACCGCCAACGTGGTGCTCAATACCGCCTTCCGGCAGCCGGCGATGGCGGTGGACACCCACATCTTCCGCGTCGCCAACCGCACGGGGATAGCGCCGGGCAAGAATGTGCTGGAAGTCGAGAAGAAACTGCTGAAGTTCGTACCCAAGGAATACCTGCTCGACGCACACCACTGGCTGATCCTGCACGGGCGCTACGTTTGCAAGGCGCGCAAGCCTCAGTGCGGCAGTTGCCGGATCGAAGACCTGTGCGAGTACAAGCACAAGACCTCGGACGATTGAGCGTTATGGGAAAAATCCTTCAGCTTCATTGAAAAAATCTTTTTTACCGCCCGGTCCTTTGTCGCTATAAGGGGCGCCAACACACCCCGTGTTGTGGAGTGCACCGAATGGCAAACGACAAAGAAGACCTCGAACTCGAGGACGATGTCAGCACAGACGACAGCGATGACGGCGCCGAAGCCGCAGCAGAGGTCGCCAAGACCAACCTGACCAAGCGCCGCATCATCGACAACTATCTCGAAGAACGTCGCCTGCAGCGTCAGCTGTCCGACTACGATTTCGATCTGTAAGCCTTCTCCTGAATGTAAGACCCGTATGAAAAAGCCCCGCATCCTGGCGGGGCTTTTTGTTTTTTGCTCTGTGCAGGAACGCGCCATGCGCGCATACGGGAATACGCCCCCAACTCACGCTTTGGCTCCTGCAGCCTTCCAGAGAAACATCCGCACGCTCCGGAATGCCCCTTTCAGGAGGCCGAAGGTGATCGGAGTTTCAGGGGTTGAGCGACATGGATGTCGCGAGAGCCGCGATGGGCCAGGGATGGCCCTTCGCGGCGGGCCCCTGAAACTCCGAAGAACCGAGGGTATTTTTCGCGAAGCGAAAAACCGGATGTCGGGGCAAGACCTTTGCCTACTTTGGGTCTTTCCAAAGTAGGTCGCCCGAGTGGGCGAAACAGAATTTCTCAGCACACACCGAAGCGGCGCAGGACACCTGATCAAGGCATCGCCGGCAAAGTCGGGGAGGCTTAGACCGCGACTCCGGCGCGCTGCACCACCCGATAGCACGGCTCATACGCCGCGCCGCCCGGCAGCTTCATCCGATGCTGCTCGACGAACGCCTGCAGCAACGCATCCAGCGGCTCCATGATCGCCGCATCGCCGTTGATCTCGTATGGGCCGAACTCCTCGATCAGGCGAATGCCACGGTCCTTCACGTTGCCGGCGACGATGCCGGAGAACGCCCGGACCCGCTTCAGGCCGTCGCTCATCTCCCGCGCCACTTCCGCCGGGTCGTCGATGATGATGCGGTAGCGCTGCTGCGCCGCCTCGCCCAGGGTCGCGCCGACGAAGGCGTGCAACTGCTCGATGTAGCCGCGGCGCTGCGCGGGCCGGTGAGCACCAGTGGGAACGGCATGTCCTGGTTGTCCGGGTGCATCAGGATGCCCAGCAGGCGCAGGTTCGCCGCCAACTCGTGAGGCGGCACGTCGCAGCCCAGGTCCAGGCCCGCCATGTTCTCGTGGGTCGGCTCGAACGGACGCTGGAAGCCTTCGTCGATCTTCAGCAACCAGTTGAAGTGGTAGGCGTCGTTGCGCTCGCGGCGGAACTGCTTGACCCGCTTCAGGCCGTCGCTCATCTCCCGCGCCACTTCCGCCGGGTCGTCGATGATGATGCGGTAGCGCTGCTGCGCCGCCTCGCCCAGGGTCGCGCCGACGAAGGCGTGCAACTGCTCGATGTAAGCCGCGGCGCTGCGCGGGCCGGTGAGCACCAGTGGGAACGGCATGTCCTGGTTGTCCGGGTGCATCAGGATGCCCAGCAGGTAGAGGAACTCCTCCGCCGTGCCGACGCCGCCGGGGAACACGATGATGCCGTGGCCGACGCGGACGAAGGCCTCAAGGCGTTTCTCGATATCCGGCAGGATCACCAGTTCGTTGACGATGGGGTTCGGCGCCTCGGCGGCGATGATCCCAGGCTCGGTCAGGCCCAGGTAGCGTCCTTCGGTGTTGCGCTGCTTGGCGTGGCCGATGGTGGCGCCCTTCATCGGGCCCTTCATCACGCCCGGCCCGCAGCCGGTGCAAACATCGAGGCTACGCAGGCCCAGTTCGTGGCCGACCTTCTTGGTGTACTTGTACTCGTTGGTGCTGATGGAGTGGCCGCCCCAGCACACGACGATCTTCGGCTCCACGCCGGGACGCAGCGCGCGGGCGTTACGCAACAGATGGAAGACGTAGTCGGTGATGCCGGCCGAGCTCTCCAGGTCGAAGCGCCGGCTGTTGAGTTCGTTCTGGGTGTAGACGATGTCGCGCAGGGCGCTGAAGAGCATCTCGCGGGTGCTGGCGATCATCTCGCCGTCGACGAAGGCATCGGCCGGAGCGTTGAACAGCTCCAGGCGCACGCCACGGTCCTGCTGGTGGATTTCCAGTTCGAAGTCGCGGTAGGCGTCGAGGATGTGCTTGGCGTTGTCGATCTGCGTGCCGGTGTTGAGGATGGCCAGGGCACACTGGCGGAAGAGTTTGTAGCTGCTGCCCGAGCCCGCTTCGCTGAGCTGGTGCACTTCACGTTGGGAGAGGGTTTCGAGGCTGCCCTTGGGGCTGACCGAGGCATTGTTTACCGGTCTTGGGGACATACTGTATTCCTTGACTTAGGCTGCCGGACGCAGAGCGCCGGGCACCCGGAAAAATCGGTGCGGCCGTCCATCGGTCGTCATTATCGGAAGCGGTGCAACGGGGATTGTCCGGCCCGTGCACGATGCTCCTCTGTCTCTGACAAGCAAATGGCGAAAACTGCTTCCGCAATCGACGCATCCGACGTCGATGCAAGATTGAGTATGACCGCTCCGGTGACTTTCTGATGACAGCCAATAAAGAAAAACCCCGCCTTCAAGGGCGGGGTTTCTCCAGAGACGAATCACAAGGAGCGGAAGATCAGTCCTTGCGCTGCGGACTCAGCAGCTCGATCTTGTAGCCGTCCGGGTCCTCGACGAAGGCGAGGATACTGGTGCCGTGCTTCATCGGGCCCGGCTCGCGGGTGATCTTGCCGCCGCGGGAGCGGATGTCCTCGCAGGCCTTGTAGACGTCCGCCACTTCCAGGGCGATGTGGCCGTAACCGGTGCCCAGCTCGTACTGGTCCACGCCCCAGTTGTAGGTCAGTTCGATCACGCTGTTCTCGTCTTCGCTGCCGTAGCCGACGAACGCCAGGGTGAACTGGCCGTCCGGATAATCCTTGCGGCGCAGCAGGGTCATGCCCAGGACTTCGGTGTAGAAGGCGATGGATTTGTCCAGATCGCCGACGCGCAGCATGGTGTGCAGCAGTCTCATCGATTCTTCCTCTTCAGGCGCCCCGGATGCGGGGCCTATAAACGCAAACCCCGGCTCGTGGCCGGGGTTCGCTTGTCACGGGGTCACCAGCTTATCAGAACAGCTTGCGGCCCTTGTTCGCGGCGATACGCATGCGCAGCGCGTTGAGCTTGATGAAGCCCGCGGCATCGGCCTGGTTGTAGGCGCCGCCGTCTTCCTCGAAGGTCGCGATGTTGGCGTCGAACAGCGAGTCGTCGGACTTGCGGCCGACCACGATGACGTTGCCTTTGTACAGCTTCAGGCGCACGACGCCGTTCACGTGCTCCTGGGAAGCATCGATCATCTGCTGGAGCATCTCGCGCTCCGGGCTCCACCAGTAGCCGGTGTAGATCAGCTTGGCGTAACGCGGCATCAGCTCGTCCTTCAGGTGAGCGACTTCGCGGTCCAGGGTGATCGACTCGATGGCGCGGTGCGCCTTGAGCATGATGGTGCCGCCGGGGGTCTCGTAGCAGCCGCGCGACTTCATGCCGACGTAGCGGTTCTCGACGATGTCCAGACGACCGATGCCGTTGGCGCCGCCGATGCGGTTCAGCTCGGTCAGTACCTGGGCCGGGGTCATGTCCTTGCCGTCGATGGCAACGATGTCGCCCTTGCGATAGGTCAACTCGATGTAGGTCGCAGCGTCAGGGGCCTTCTCCGGAGAGACGGTCCACTTCCACATGTCTTCTTCGTGCTCGGTCCAGGTGTCTTCCAGCACGCCGCCTTCATAGGAGATGTGCAGCAGGTTGGCATCCATGGAGTACGGCGACTTCTTCTTGCCGTGGCGCTCGATCGGGATGTTGTGGGATTCGGCGTAGTCCATCAGCTTCTCGCGGGACAGCAGGTCCCACTCGCGCCAGGGAGCGATCACCTTCACGCCCGGCTTCAGCGCATAGGCGCCCAGCTCGAAGCGAACCTGGTCGTTGCCCTTGCCGGTGGCGCCGTGGGAGATGGCGTCAGCGCCGGTGGCGTTGGCGATCTCGATCAGGCGCTTGGCGATCAGCGGACGGGCGATGGAAGTACCCAACAGGTACTCGCCTTCGTAGACGGTGTTGGCACGGAACATCGGGAAGACGAAGTCGCGGACGAACTCTTCTCGCAGGTCCTCGATGAAGACCTCTTTCACGCCCATCTGCTTGGCCTTGGCGCGGGCCGGCTCGACCTCCTCGCCCTGACCCAGGTCGGCAGTGAAGGTCACCACTTCACAGTTATAGGTATCCTGCAGCCACTTCAGAATTACGGAGGTGTCCAGGCCACCGGAATACGCCAGGACTACCTTCTTCACGTCCGCCATGCCACTCAACTCCACGGGGGTTGTCACGAAAGGGATCGATTCTACTGCCCGCCCAGGATAATTTACAGAGGCGCGACAGCTTTTGACGACAAAGCGACAAATACTATCGTCGGTGCGACTCGCTGCCGCAGGCTCAGCCCTTGGGCGTCGCAGGCGGTGTGGCAGCGTTGGTGGCGGGCGCCGCCGGAGCGGCAGGAACCGCGGCCTTCGCCGGGGCACTGGCGCTGGACGTCGGCGCGGCGGGCGCCGAGGCGGGGGGAGCAACAGGAGCCGTCGGCGCCTCGGCCGGGACCTCCTCAGGAACCACTTCGCGGGACAGGTTCACCGTCACCCGGCGATTGCGCGCCCGGTTGGCTTCGGAATTGTTCTTCACCAACGGATAACGTTCGCCATAGAAGCGCACGACGATCTGCGACTCCGGCACGCCATTGGCCTTGAGATATTCCATCACCGCGAGAGCACGACGGCGCGACGTGTCGCGATTGACCAGGCGATTGCCGCTGTTGTCCGAGTGACCGTCGATCTCGATGTGGTTCACGCTCGGGTCGGCCTTCAGGTACTGCAGGATGATGTCCAGTTTGGCGCGGCCCAGGGCGTCGAGTTCGGTGCCGCTGGGGAAACCGATCTGGCTCTGTCGTACCTGGTCGAAATTGACCGGCAGCATCTTCGCCGAACAATCCTGGAACTGCGCGTAGCCGGCGGCGAAGCGCGTCGGCAGCAGACGCACCAGCAAGCGGTCGCCGTCCCGGGTGCGGTGCCGCACTTCCGGCGTGCGCCCTTCCAGCAAACCGCTGAGCAGGCGCCCCGCCTGCTGCTGGCTGCTGTTGAACGGCACCTCGCCGCCGCTCACCTGCACCGAGCCCAGGTTCACGTCGCCCTGCCCCGGCCGCCACGGCGGAGCTGCCGCGAGCAGCGTTGCCGAGCCGCGCCCGAGCCAGTCCTGCTGCGACTTGAGACGAAAAGTCGGCTGCTCGCCGGCGCGCCAGACGAACTCGCCCACGCCGAAACCCGCCACGTTCTGCGACAGCCGGCACTCGAACTGGTCGCCCACCACCGTCCATTCGGCGCTTTCCAGGCGCGGCTGGAACGTCAGCCCCCAGGCCGGGAGGCTCGCGCAAAGTACGAGCAGGAGAAGAGATGGCTGGCGCACGGCGGTTCCACACAAGCAGGATGGGGTCTCTGAATCTATCGGTCAGCCACGGCGAAACTTGATAGCGAGTGCCGCCGACGGCCTTTTCCGGTAGCATTTCCCTACTTTCTCCGCTGCAACCGCCTTCCTGGAATCCGCATGTCCGACCGCCTGACACTCCTGCGCCCCGACGACTGGCACATTCACCTGCGCGACGGCGCCGCACTCGCGCAAACCGTCGGCGACGCCGCCCGTACCTTCGGCCGCGCCATCATCATGCCGAACCTGGTTCCGCCGGTGCGCAACGCCGTCGAAGCCGACGCCTACCGCCAGCGCATCCTGGCCGCCCGTCCGGCCGGCAGCCGCTTCGAGCCGCTGATGGTGCTCTACCTCACCGACCGCACCAGCGTCGAGGACGTGCGCGCAGCCAAGGCCTCAGGCTACGTGCACGCCGCCAAGCTGTACCCGGCCGGCGCCACCACCAACTCCGATTCCGGCGTGACCAGCGTCGACAATATCTTCCACGTCCTGGAAGCCATGGCCGAAGTCGGCCTGCCGCTGCTGGTGCATGGCGAGGTGACCCGCTCCGAAGTCGACGTGTTCGACCGCGAGAAGCGCTTCATCGACGAGCACCTGACCCGTGTGGTCGAGCGCTTCCCGACCCTCAAGGTGGTTCTCGAGCACATCACCACCGGCGATGCCGCCGCCTTCGTCAAGGCCGCCCCGGCCAATGTCGGCGCCACCATCACCGCGCACCACCTGCTGTACAACCGCAACCACATGCTGGTCGGCGGTATCCGTCCGCACTTCTATTGCCTGCCGATTCTCAAGCGCAACACCCACCAGGAAGCCCTGCTGGATGCGGCCACCAGCGGCAGCCCGAAATTCTTCCTCGGCACGGACTCCGCGCCCCACGCGCGCCACGCCAAGGAAGCCGCCTGCGGTTGCGCCGGCTGCTACACCGCCTATGCCGCCATCGAGATGTACGCCGAGGCCTTCGAGCAGCGCAACGCGCTGGACAAGCTGGAAGCCTTCGCCAGCTTCCATGGTCCGGACTTCTACGGCCTGCCGCGCAACAGCGACCGCATCACCCTGGTGCGTGAAGAATGGGAAGCCCCAGCGGCCCTGCCGTTCGGTGATTTCGATGTCGTCCCGCTGCGTGCCGGCGAGAAACTGCGCTGGCGCCTGCTGGAGACCGAGGCATGAGTGACGAGAACGAAATCTTCGAGGAAGAACTCGACGGTTCCTTCCCGCCTGGCCCGCGCCACCCGATGGCACGCCGTTTCCGTGGCTACCTGCCGGTCGTGGTGGACGTCGAGACCGGCGGCTTCAACGCCGGCACCGACGCCCTGCTGGAAATCGCCGCCGTCACTATCGGCATGGATGAGAGCGGCTACCTGTTCCCCGAGCACACCTACTTCTTCCGCGTGGAGCCTTTCGAAGGCGCCAACATCGAGCAGGCTGCGCTGGAGTTCACCGGCATCAAGCTGGACCACCCGCTGCGCATGGCCGTGCCGGAAGAACAGGCGCTGACCGAGATCTTCCGGGGCGTGCGCAAGTCGCTGAAGTCCAACGGCTGCAAACGGGCGATCCTGGTTGGCCACAACAGCAGCTTCGACCTGGGCTTCCTCAACGCCGCAGTAAACCGCAGTGGCGTGAAGCGCAATCCGTTCCACCCCTTCTCCAGCTTCGACACCGCGACCCTTGCCGGCCTCGCCTACGGCCAGACCGTACTGGCCAAGGCCTGCCAGACCGCCGGCATCGAGTTCGACAACCGCGAGGCGCACTCGGCACGCTACGACACCGAGAAAACCGCCGAGCTGTTCTGCGGCATCGTCAACCGCTGGAAGGAATTCGGCGGCTGGATGGAAGACGAGGACTGATCCTCTCTTCCTGATCCCATGACAAAGCCCCGCTCAGGCGGGGCTTTTTCTTTCCTGCACGCAGGGCTTGCCGGCTTCCTACGAAAAGCAATCCTGCGCGCCCATGAAAAAGCCCCGCCGAAGCGGGGCTCTTTCATCACCGGACAGCCTTACAGCTTGCTGGCATGCTGGGCCAGGTAGGCGGCAACGCCTTCCGGCGATGCGGTCATGCCGCTGTCGCCTTTCTTCCAGTTGGCCGGGCAGACTTCGCCGTGTTCTTCGGTGAACTGCAGGGCATCGACCAGACGCAGCAGCTCGTCCATGTTGCGGCCCAGCGGCAGGTCGTTGACGATCTGCGAACGCACCACGCCATTCTGGTCGATCAGGAAGGCACCACGGAACGCGACACCGTCGGCGGACTCGACGTCATAGGCCTTGGCGATCTCGTGGGTGATGTCGGCGGCCAGGGTGTACTTGACCGGGCCGATGCCGCCCTTGTCCACCGGGGTGTTACGCCAGGCGTTGTGGGTGAAATGGGAGTCGATGGACACGCCGATCACTTCGACGTTGCGCGCCTGGAACTCAGGGATGCGACGGTCCAGGGCGATCAGCTCGGACGGGCAGACGAAGGTGAAGTCCAGCGGGTAGAAGAACACCAGGCCGTACTTGCCCTTGATGGCTTCGGACAGCACGAAGCTGTCGACGATTTCGCCGCTACCGAGGACGGCGGCTACGTTGAAGTCGGGAGCTTTCTTACCTACGAGTACGCTCATTCCATGTCTCCTTCGGGTGAGGACGTGAGGGAGTGCAAGATGCCCTGCCTGGCTCGAAAAGCCGGATCGGCGGGTTATCCACTCCAGTGGGCCGGTCATGATACACCGCCGTTTTCCGAGGCGCCCAGCGCTTTGCCCCATCGCCCCACAAGGCTAAGCCATTGACGGACATGACCATTTATCTGGTCATGGGAAAGCCTGCCCAGCAAACTTTGACAATCATTCTCATTAAGATTAGTATCGCCTCCAACAACCCCACAGCGATGCTAGTGCAACCATGTACGTCTGCCTCTGCCAAGGTGTCACCGATACCCAGATCCGCGATGCGATCTACGAAGGCTGCTGCAATTACCGCGAAGTGCGTGAAAGCACCGGTGTCGGCACCCAGTGCGGCAAGTGCGCCTGCCTCGCCAAGCAGGTCGTCCGCGAGACCCTGGGCGAACTGCAGAGCGCGCAGTCGATGAACTACTCCCTCGCCTACGCGGCAAGCTGATCGACGGCCAACTCAGCAGAGATTCCGAAAAAAACCGGGCCATGCCCGGTTTTTTTATGCCTGAAATTCAGAGCTTTAACGCCGAATTGCGGAATGAAAACATTCGCATTCATATTCCTTTTTATAGCAAATTCAAGCACTTATGTTTGACAGTCAGTTATAAGAGGACCACACTTTCAGTCTCTCCCACTCCACACGGCAGGACACCGGCATGAAAGGCGACAAGAAAGTCATCCAGCACTTGAACAAGGTCCTCGGTAACGAGCTGATCGCCATCAACCAATATTTCCTGCACTCGCGCATGTGGAACGACTGGGGCCTGAAACGCCTCGGCGCGCACGAGTACCATGAGTCCATCGATGAGATGAAGCACGCTGACAAGCTCATCGAACGCATCCTGTTCCTCGAGGGCCTGCCCAACCTGCAGGACCTGGGCAAGCTGCTGATCGGCGAGAACACCCAGGAAATGCTGCAGTGCGACCTGAACCTGGAACTCAAGGCCTGCAAGGACCTGCGCGACGCCATCGTGCATTGCGAAAGCGTGCATGACTACGTGAGCCGCGACCTGCTCAAGAACATCCTCGAGTCCGAGGAAGAGCACATCGATTACCTGGAAACCCAGCTGGGCCTGATCCAGAAGGTCGGCCTGGAGAACTACCTGCAGTCGCACATGCACGAAGACGACTGATCAACGAAAAGGCACCGGCGCGGTTGTGGACGCCGGTGCCCTTCCCTCCTAGCCGTTCGCCTTCGGCGGGCGCCGCACCAGTGACGCCTTGAGCACCAGCCCGGCGCACAGCCCCACCACCACCAGCAATGACAGGCGCAGCCCCACGTGCTCGGCGAGGAAGCCGATCAGCGGCGGCCCCATCAGCAAGCCCCCGTAACCGAACCCCGCCACCGCCGCCACGCCTTTGGACGGTTCGATGCCCGGCCGATTGCCCGCCGCCCCGATCAGGATCGGCACCACCACCGACAGGCCTACGCCCACCAGGGCGAAGCCGGCGATAGCACTCGCTACCCAGGGACTGAACAGCGCCAGCAACATGCCCGCGATGGCCAGCAACGCCAGGTTGCGCACCAAGGCCTCGTCGGCGAATCGCACACGCAGGCGATCGCCGAACAGCCGTCCCAGCACCATGGTCGCGGAGAACGCCGCGAAGCCCAGTGCCGCCAGGCGTTCGGACGCGCCCATCACCTGATGCAGCAGCAACGCGCCCCAGTCGGCGACCGCCCCTTCGGAAACGAACGCGCACGCCGTCAGCAATCCAAGACCGATCAGCGACAGTGGCGGCAGGCGCCAGCCACGTTGGGCTGGCGCCGCCTCCTCCATGGGCTCCGGGCGCCCTTCGAACAGGTTGCGGGCGAAAAAGGGCAGTATGGCCACCGCGATCGCCGCCAGCAGGGTGAAATGCCACACAGGCGCCAGATCGGCGAAGGCCGCTGCGCCAACCGCGCCGACCAGCCCGCCCAGGCTGTACATGCCATGCAAGCTGGCAATACACGGCCGGCCGAGGCGCCGCTCCACTTCCACCGCCTGGGTGTTCATCGCCACATCCATGGTGGCGAAGGTCAGGCCGACCACCAGAAAGCCCGCCGCCAGCTCCCACACGTTCTGCGCCAGGCCCAGCAGCGGGAAGCTGGCCATCAGCGCCAGACCGGAGACGACAGTGATCGCCCGGCTGCCGTAACGGCGCACCAGGGCGCCGGCGAAGACGAACGCCAGCAGCGCGCCAAAGCCCGCGCCCAGCAATGCCTGGCCCAGCTCCTGCTCGTCGACCCCGGTCATGCTCTTCAGGGCCGGTACCCGGCCCATCACGCTGCCGTGCACCATCCCGCCCATGGCGAAGCAGTATCCACAGGCCCAGCGGGCAGCGTTCGTCCGTGTTTGCTCAGTCATTTATTTCTTCCCAAAAACAAAGCCCCGCCGAAGCGGGGCTTTGTGCGACAGCACGAAAGACTCAGGCGTCGGCCTTGCCTACGGCGTCCTTGATCAGCGGCTGCAATTCGCCCTTTTCGAACATCTCGACCAGGATGTCGCTGCCGCCGACCAGCTCACCGCCGACCCACAGTTGCGGGAAGGTCGGCCAGTTGGCGTACTTGGGCAGGTTGGCGCGGATTTCCGGGTTCTGCAGGATGTCGACGTAGGCGAACTTCTCGCCGCATGCCATCAGCACCTGCGCAGCGCGGGCCGAGAAACCGCACTGCGGAGCGTTCGGCGAGCCCTTCATGTACAGCAGGACGGGGTTGTTGGCGATCTGTTCTTTGATGGTATCGATGATATCCATGAACTTCCTCGGCTGAACTATCAGATACTGACCCGGCATCGCCACAGGCGGCGTTTGGCCGGCACGGTTGCGCGCATTGTACTGCAAAGCCGAGCACTACGCTCGGCTTTGCAGGAGCACTGCGACAGCCTGTCAGGCCGACTCGACCTCAACGGGCACGCCGTTCAGCGCCGTGTTGCCGGAGAGCGCATCCAGATGGCGCTCGTCGGTCAGGTCGTTGGCGCTGGCCCCACCCTGCTCGCGAGCAATCGACAGTTGTACACCCGGCCGCCCGTGCCCCCAGCCGTGGGGCAGGCTGACCACGCCGGCCATTACCTCGTCGCTGGCCGCCACCTCGATCTCGATGCTGCCGACCCGCGAGCGCACCCGCACCTTCTGCCCGTCCGCCAGCCCGCGCGCCGCCAGGTCCCGCGGGTGCATGAGCAACTGGTGACGTGGCTTGCCCTTCACCAGGCGGTGATAGTTGTGCATCCAGGAATTGTTGCTGCGCACATGGCGGCGGCCGATCAGCAGCAACTGGTCCGCTGCCGGCGCCTGGGTGTCGGCAAAGCGGCGCAGGTCTTTCAGCAGGATCTCCGGCGCTGCTTCGACCTGGCGGCTGGCGGTTTTCAGGCGCGCCGCAAGGTTGGGCTGCAGCGGGCCGAGGTCCAGCCCGTGGGGATGTTCCCGCAACCGCGCCAGGTTGAGCTTGTGCTCGGAGGCATCGCCATAGGGGCCGAAACGCAGGCCCATCTCGATCATCTGCTCCGGCGCCATGGTCGGTTTGAGTTCGCTGCCCATGCGTGCGGCGTATGCCTTGGCCAGCCCCACGAAGATTTCCCAGTCGTGCAGCGCGCCCTGCGGCTTGGGCAGCACCGCCTCGTTGAAGCGCGTGACGTTGCGCACCGCGAAGATATTGAAGGTGGTGTCGTAGTGATCGTGCTCCAGCGGCGCGGTGGGCGGCAGGATCAGGTCGGCGTAGCGGGTGGTCTCGTTGATGTAGAGATCGACACTGAGCATGAATTCCAGGCCGTCCAGCGCCTGCTCCAGGCGCCGGCCGTTGGGCGTGGAGAGCACCGGGTTGCCCGCCACCGTCACCAGCGCGCGGACCTGTCCGTCGCCGTCGGTGAGCATTTCTTCGGCCAGTGCCGCCACCGGCAGCTCGCCGCCGTACTCCGGCAGGCCGGAGACGCGGCTCTGCCAACGGTTGAAGGCGCCACCGGAGGTGCTCGCCACCAGGTCCACCGCCGGAGTGGTGCACAGGGTGCCACCGACCCGGTCGAGGTTGCCGGTCAGCAGGTTGATCAGTTGCACCAGCCACTGGCAGAGACTGCCGAAGACCTGCGTGGAAACACCCATGCGGCCGTAGCAGACAGCCTTGTCGGCGACGGCGAAGTCCCGCGCCAGCTGGCGGATGTCCTCGGCCGGCACGCCGCAACGCTTCGCCATCGCCTCGACCTTGAACGGTTTCAGCGCCTCCCGCACAGCCGCAAGGCCGCTCACCGGCAGATGGCTCTCGCGGGTCAGCCCTTCGCTGAACAGCGTGTCGAGGATACCCAGCAACAACGCGGCGTCCTCGCCGGGACGGACGAACAGGTGCTGGTCGGCAATCGCGGCAGTTTCCGTGCGCCGGGGGTCGACCACCACGAGCTTGCCACCGCGCGCCTTCACGGCCTTCAGGCGCTTCTCCACGTCCGGCACGGTCATGATGCTGCCGTTGGACGCCAGCGGGTTGCCGCCGAGGATCAACATGAAATCGGTCTGGTCGATGTCCGGGATCGGGATCAGCAGGCCGTGGCCGAACATCTGCTGGCTGACCAGGTGGTGCGGCAGCTGGTCCACCGAGGTCGCCGAGTAGCGGTTGCGCGTCTTCAACTGGCCGAGGAAGTAGTTGCTGTGGGTCATCAGCCCGTAGTTGTGCACGCTGGGATTGCCCTGGTACACCGCGACAGCGTCGTTGCCATGGCGTTCACGGATATCCGCCAGCCGTGAGGCGACGAGTTCGAAAGCCTCGTCCCAGCCGATCGGTTGCCATTCGCTGCCGACCCGTCGAACCGGCTGGCGCAGGCGGTCCGGGTCATTCTGGATGTCCTGCAGCGCCACGGCCTTGGGACAGACATGGCCACGGCTGAAGCTGTCCTGCGAATCGCCCTTGATCGAGAGGATGCGCTCGTCTTCGGTCTCGATGGTCAGGCCGCAGATGGCCTCGCACAAATGGCACGCACGGTGGTGGAGGGTCTTGCTCATGGCTCGCCTCGTCGTTGTTGTCGCCGGGGGCGCGTGGCACACCGGTCGTCTTGTCGAGCAAGCACTATGGAGCGGAGATACGACGAACGCCACCAGCGTCAGTCGGGTGAATCAGGAGGCATCAGAGGGGAGGATGGAAGGATTGCGCGGGCGCCATGGCGCCCGCGCAATGCACCGACGGGATCACCCCATCGGCGGGGCGGATCAGTGAATGCTCTTGATCGAGCCCTTGTTGCCGGTGACCTTGACGTCGACCTTCTTGAAGATGAAGTAATCCTGGACGTTCACTTCATAGCGCGGCGCCACGATCAGGTCGGAGCCAGAGCTCTTCACTGCCTTGAAGGCAGCCGCCGCCTTGGCGCTGGAGATCGGATCGAAGGCGCCCAGGCCCAGGCCGCCGGACTCGCCGCCGTAGGTCACGCCGTCGGCGAACTGGGAGTCGCCGCCGAACTTCAGGAAACCGAACAGGATGTTGACCTGGGACTGGCCACTGATGGCCTCACCTACGGCGACATCGGCCTTCAGGCCAGTCTTGACCTCCTGGTCCAGCGCGGCGCTCGGCTGACTGATGTTGTAGGTGGTGCAGCCGCTGGCAGTGGCGATCACGGCGGCGATGGCAGCGGACATCCAGAACTTTTTCATGAAACAACTCCTTGAGGGATGAAACAGATAGGCCAACTTCCGAAGGCGGCGAAAAGCTATCAATCGCCCCAATGCCTCGTATGTCGGCCTCGTCCGTCCCCTCAGAGGGAAATTTCTGTGTCCACTCGATCCCTCTCCGGACGAAACTTGCGTAGATGCGTAATTTCCTTATAGGATCGCGCCTTCCCCCATTTTCCGCTCCATGCGGTCCCGCCGCAGGTTCAGCCGTTTTTTCTCACGAAATCCGGTCGCTACCTCGGCCCGATTCTGAGAATAAGTAGTAGGTACGAACCATGAGCGCACGGCACTTCCTCTCGATGCTGGATTACACGACCGACGAACTTCTCGGTCTGATCCGCCGCGGCAGCGAGCTGAAGGACCTGCGTGACCGAGGCGTGCTCTACGAGCCCCTGAAGAACCGCGTGCTGGGCATGATCTTCGAGAAAGCCTCGACCCGTACGCGGATTTCCTTCGAAGCCGGCATGATCCAGCTCGGCGGCCAGGCCATTTTCCTCTCCCCGCGCGACACCCAGCTGGGCCGCGGCGAGCCGATCGCCGATGCCGCGAAGGTGATGTCGCGGATGGTCGATGCGGTGATGATCCGCACCTTCGCCCACAGCAACCTGATCGAGTTCTCCGAGAATTCCCGCGTGCCGGTGATCAACGGCCTGTCGGACGACCTGCACCCCTGCCAGCTGCTGGCCGACATGCAGACCTTCCATGAGCATCGCGGCAGCATCGCCGGCAAGACCGTGGCCTGGATCGGCGACGGCAACAACATGTGCAACAGCTACATCGAGGCGGCCATCCGCTTCGACTTCCAGCTGCGCGTGGCCTGCCCGGAAGGCTATGAGCCGAACGCCGCCCTGCTGGAGCTGGCGGGCGATCGCGTGAAGGTCGTCCGCGACCCGCGCGAGGCGGCGGCCGGCGCGCACCTGGTGAGCACCGACGTCTGGGCCTCGATGGGCCAGGAAGACGAAGCGGCCGCGCGCCTGCGCCTGTTCCAGCCATATCAGGTAACACGTGCGCTGCTCGATGGCGCGGCGGCGGATGTACTATTCATGCACTGCCTGCCGGCCCACCGTGGCGAAGAGATCAGCGAAGACCTGCTGGACGACGCGCGCTCGGTGGCCTGGGACCAGGCGGAAAACCGTCTGCACGCCCAGAAAGCCCTGCTCGAACTGCTGGTCGAGCACGCCCACTACGCCTGACAGCCTCTCCATCCGCCGCCCGTGCCTGACCGGGCGGCCTTGGATGCAGGAACCGGCGTAGACTGCGCCTCATTTCCTGCTTCCGCCCGGCCCGAACTGCGCTCGGCGAGATGCCGAACAGGTTCCAAGCTCGATGACACAACCGCTGCTGCTCACCCTCGATAACCTTTCCTGTGGCTATGAACAGCAGCGCGTGGTGCAAGGCGTCAGCCTGCACCTGAATGCCGGCGACATCGGCTGCCTACTGGGCCCTTCGGGGTGCGGCAAGACCACCACGCTGCGCGCCATCGCCGGATTCGAGCCGGTGCAGGACGGGCGCATCGAACTGGCCGGCGAAGTCATCTCCCGCCCCGGCTTCACCCTGTCGCCGGAGAAGCGCCGGATCGGCATGGTGTTCCAGGACTACGCGCTGTTCCCGCACCTGTCGGTGGCGGACAACATCGCCTTCGGCATTCGCAAGCATCCCGAGCGCACGCGCATCGTCGACGAGCTGCTGCAACTGGTGAAGCTCGATGCCCTGGGCCAGCGCTACCCGCACGAACTCTCCGGCGGCCAGCAACAGCGCGTGGCCCTGGCCCGTGCGCTGGCTCCGCAACCGCAACTGCTGCTGCTCGACGAACCCTTTTCCAACCTCGACGTGGAGCTGCGCCGCCAGCTCAGCCACGAGGTGCGCGACATTCTCAAGGCGCGCGGCACCAGTGCCATCCTGGTCACCCATGATCAGGAAGAAGCCTTCGCCGTCAGCGACCATGTGGGCGTGTTCCGCCACGGCCGGCTGGAGCAGTGGGATACCCCGTTCAATCTCTACCACGAACCGCAGACGCCCTTCGTGGCCAGCTTCATCGGCCAGGGCTACTTCATTCGTGGCCAGATGCACGGCGCCGACGCGGTGCAGACCGAACTGGGTGTGCTGCGCGGCAACCGCGCCTACAGCCTGCCCGATGGCAGCGCGGTGGATGTGCTGCTGCGTCCGGACGACCTGGTGCCTGCCGCCGAGGGTGCGCTCAAGGCGCGGATCGTCGGCAAGTCATTCCTCGGCGCCGCGACCCTTTACCGTCTTCAGCTTCCCACCGGCACCCAGCTGGAATCGATCTTCCCCAGCCATGCCGATCACCAACCCGGTGATGAGGTAGGCATCAGCGTGGCCGCCGAGCACCTGGTACTGTTCCCCGCCCAGGGCAGCGTGGAAGCGCAACAGGTCCTCAACCGCCAGCGTTGACCGTCAGATGACGATCCGGCCGCTGGCGATCAGCCGCGAATGGCCGGCGATACGCACCCGATCCCCCTCCAGGCGGCACCACAGCTCGCCGCCACGCGCCGAGCACTGGTAAGCATGCATCTGCAGCTTGTTCAGGCGCTGCGACCAGTAGGGAATCAGGCTGCAATGGGCAGCGCCGGTGACCGGGTCTTCGTTGAGGCCGATGGCCGGGGCGAAGAAGCGCGAGACGAAGTCATGGTCGTCGCTGCGCGCGGTGACGATCACCCCCAGGTACGGCATGCGCGCCAGTGCCGCGAAGTCGGGCGAACAACTGCGCACCGCGTATTCCGACTCCAGCAGCACCAGCAGGTGCGACTGGGTATTCAGGGCGTCCACTACCGGCAGGCCCAGCGCCTGCTCCAGCTCCACGGTGCTGCCCGCCTCGCTTGGCGACTGGGCGGGGAAATCCAGGGCCAGCCGGCCTTCCTCGCGGAACACCCGCAGCGGCCCGGATTGCGAATTGAACTCCAGGGATTGGCCCGGCTCGCCGAACACCTCGAACAGCACATGGGCGCTCGCCAGCGTTGCATGGCCGCACAGCGGCACCTCGGCGGTCGGGGTGAACCAGCGGATGCGCCAGCCGTCGGCCTCGTTCACCAGGAACGCGGTTTCGGACAGGTTGTGCTCGGCGGCGATCTTCTGCATCAACTCGTCGGCCAGCCAGGCATCCAGGCGGTAGACCATCGCCGGGTTGCCGGCGAAGGGGCGGTCGGTGAAGGCATCGACCTGATGGAAGTCGAGTTGCATGGCAGTCTCCTGAAAAGTGATGCCCGAGCATGACAGAAGCCACCGAACCGCGAACCGTACAGAACGGACCAGACAGTCGACTGCTTCGACCGTTCAGCTTCGACCGATCGGGGCGAACTTCGCGGCAGTCAGCGTGGCCAGCGTCCCGGCGCTCAGTTCCACTTCCAGGCCGCGCCGGCCGGCGCTGACATGGATGGTCGGGAAACCCTGGGCGGATTCGTCGATGAAGGTGCGCAGGCGCTTCTTCTGCCCCAGCGGGCTGATGCCGCCGACCAGATAGCCGGTGGCGCGCTGGGCGGCGTTGGGGTCGGCCATGTCGGCCTTCTTCACCCCGGCAGCATGGGCCAGCGCCTTGAGGTCCAGGGTGCCGGCCACCGGCACCACGGCCACCAGCAGCTCGCCCTTCTCGCTGGCGGCCAGCAGGGTCTTGAACACCCGGGCCGGATCGAGGTTGAGCTTCTCGGCAGCCTCCAGCCCATAAGAGGGCGCCTTGGGGTCGTGCTCGTAGCTCAGCACCTGGTGTTCGGCGCGGTTCTTCTTCAACAGGTCGATGGCGGGAGTCATGGTCGTGCAGGGTTCTCGCGAGCGGCTTTCAAGCGCATAACAGTAAGCCAAGGTGTGGTGCGTTGCACGGAGTTCGCTTCACCGACGGGGATGAATCCCGTATGTTCTGCGCCATTCTCTTCTCGGCTCCGCAGCCGGGATCGCCGAACGGAATCCGCACAAGGCCGCCGCCATGACGAACCTTACGAACAAGAAATATGTCGTTGCCCTCGACCAGGGCACCACCAGCTCCCGCGCCATCATCTTCGATCATGATGCCAACGTGGTCAGCGTGGCCCAGCGCGAGTTCGCGCAGATCTACCCGCAGCCGGGCTGGGTCGAGCACGACCCCATGGAAATCTGGGCAACTCAGAGCTCGACCCTGGTGGAGGCGCTGGCCCAGGCCAACATCGGCGTCGCCGAAGTGGCCGCCATCGGCATCACCAACCAGCGCGAGACCACCCTGGTGTGGGACAAGGCCAGCGGCCGGCCGATCCACAACGCCATTGTCTGGCAGTGCCGGCGCAGCGCGGCGATCTGCGAGCAGCTCAAGCGCGACGGCCTGGAACAGCACATCCGCGACACCACCGGACTGGTCATCGACCCCTACTTCTCCGGCACCAAGCTCAAGTGGATCCTCGACAACGTCGACGGCGCTCGCGAACGCGCCCAGCGCGGCGAGCTGCTGTTCGGTACCGTGGACAGCTGGCTGATCTGGAAGCTCACCGAAGGCGAGGTGCACGTCACCGACTACACCAACGCCTCGCGCACCCTGCTGTTCGATATCCACAAGCGCGACTGGGACGAGCGCCTGCTCACCGCGCTGGACATCCCGCGTGCCATGCTGCCACAGGTGCGCGCCTCCTCGGAAATCTACGGCCACTGCAAGGTCGGTGGCCTGGGCGTGCACCGCACGCCGATCGCCGGTATCGCCGGCGACCAGCAGGCCGCGTTGTTCGGCCAGATGTGCGTGGAGCCGGGCCAGGCGAAGAACACCTACGGCACCGGCTGCTTCCTGCTGATGAACACTGGCGCCAAGGCGGTGAAATCCACCCACGGCCTGCTCACCACCATCGCCTGCGGCCCGCGCGGCGAAGTGGCCTATGCGCTGGAAGGCGCGGTGTTCAACGGCGGCTCCACCGTGCAGTGGCTACGCGACGAGCTGAAGGTGATCAACGACGCCCACGACTCCGAATACTTCGCCACCAAGGTGAAGGACAGCAACGGCGTGTACCTGGTCCCCGCCTTCACCGGCCTCGGCGCCCCCTACTGGGACCCGTACGCCCGTGGCGCGCTGTTCGGCCTGACCCGCGGGGTCAAGGCCGACCACCTGATCCGCGCCACCCTGGAATCCATCGCCTACCAGACCCGCGACGTGCTCGACGCCATGCAGCAGGACGCCGGCGAGCCGCTGCGCGCCCTGCGCGTGGACGGTGGCGCGGTGGCCAACAACTTCCTCATGCAGTTCCAGGCCGACATCCTCGGCACTCCCGTGGAGCGCCCACAGATGCGCGAAACCACTGCCCTGGGCGCCGCCGTACTGGCGGGGCTGGCGTGCGGGTTCTGGGGGAGCCTGGCCGAATTGAAAAACAAAGCGGTGATCGAGCGGGTATTTCAGCCGGCGTGTGACGAAGCGGAGCGCGCACGGCTGTATGCGGGGTGGAAGAAGGCGGTGGAGCGTACTCGCGGCTGGGCCGCCGAGGACTGACGCGACAGGCTCTTTGTAGGAGCGAGCTTGCTCGCGAACCGCCTGATGCCGACGTGCCAAGCGGGGTTCGCGAGCAAGCTCGCTCCGACAAGTTCATGACAGACCCTGCCCACTCCGGCATCCTTGCCCCTTCGGCCCGTCCCAGCGAGCACCGCGCATGAACCTGCCACCCCGACAGCAAAGCATCCTCGACCTGGTCCGCGAGCGCGGCTACCTGAGCATCGAGGAACTCGCCCAGCAGTTCGCCGTCACCCCGCAGACCATCCGCCGCGACATCAACCAGCTCGCCGAACAGAGCCTGCTGCGCCGCTACCACGGCGGCGCGGCCTGGGACTCGAGTGTCGAGAACACCGCCTACAACACCCGCGCCGACCAGATGCGCGACGAGAAGCAGCGCATCGCCGAAGCCATCGCCGCGCACATCCCGGACAACGCCTCGCTGTTCATCAACATCGGCACCACCACCGAAGCGATCGCCCGCGCCCTGCTCGGCCACAGCCACCTGAAGATCATCACCAACAACCTGCACGTGGCCAGCATCCTCGCCGGCAAGGCCGACTTCGAAGTGCTGGTCGCCGGCGGCACGGTGCGCAGCGACGGCGGCGTGGTCGGCCAGGCGGCCGTGGACTTCATCGAGCAGTTCCGCGTCGACTTCGCCGTGGTCGGCATCAGCGGCATCGACGACGACGGCAGCCTGCTGGACTTCGACTACCAGGAAGTGCGCGTCTCCCGCGCCATCATCGACAACGCCCGGCAGGTGTTCCTCGCCGCCGACTCCAGCAAGTTCGGGCGCAACGCCATGGTGCGCCTGGGACCGATCGCCCTGGTCAACCGCGTGTTCACCGACAGTCCGCCCCCCTCCGCCGTGGCGCGCCTGCTGGCACAGCACAAGGTCCAGCTCGAACTGGTCTGAGCGCGCGCCGCCAATCTCCGCACTTTCAATTTCGAAGAAACTGACGAACGCATGCGCGATTTCGCGCTTTCGGCTGGTCATGTTTCGTTCATCGAACTAAGATATTTTCGAAAACGAACATAAACGCGTTCATTTCCAATACCGAGGCGCCCCATGAACCCAACCCGCTCACGCCACGCGCCCCTGGCCGAAGTCTATGACCTGGCCGTCGTCGGCGGCGGCATCAACGGCGTGGGCATCGCGGCAGACGCCGCCGGGCGCGGCCTGTCGGTGTTCCTCTGCGAACAGCATGACCTGGCCAGCCACACCTCCTCCGCCAGCAGCAAGCTGATCCACGGTGGCCTGCGCTACCTCGAACACCACGAATTCCGCCTGGTGCGCGAAGCCCTGGCCGAACGCGAAGTACTGCTGGCCAAGGCACCGCATATCGTCCATCCGCTGCGCTTCGTCCTGCCGCACCGTCCGCACCTGCGTCCGGCCTGGATGATCCGCGCCGGCCTGTTCCTTTACGACCACCTCGGCAAGCGCGAGAAGCTGCCGGGTTCGCGCGGCCTGCGTTTCGGCCCGGAAAGCCCGCTGAAAGCCGAGATCAGCCGCGGTTTCGAATATTCCGACTGCTCGGTGGACGACGCCCGCCTGGTGGTGCTCAACGCCATGAGCGCCCGCGAGCACGGCGCGCATATCCACCCGCGCACCCGCTGCGTCAGTGCACGGCGCAGCAAGGGGCTGTGGCACCTGCACCTGGAGCGCAAGGACGGCAGCCTCTACTCGGTCCGCGCCCGCTGCCTGGTGAACGCCGCCGGCCCCTGGGTCGACCGCTTTCTGCGCGAGGAACTGCGCCAGCGCCCGCCCTATGGCATCCGTCTGATCCAGGGCAGCCACCTGATCGTGCCGCGCCTCTACGACGGCGATCATGCCTACATCCTGCAGAACGAGGACCGCCGCATCGTCTTCGCCATCCCGTATCTGCAGCGCTTCACCCTGATCGGCACCACCGACCGCGAGTACAAGGGCGACCCGGCGCAGATCTGCATCAGCGAGGAAGAGACCGATTACCTGCTGAACGTGGTCAATGCCCACTTCAAGCGCCAACTCGGCCGCGAGGACATCCTGCGCAGCTTCTCCGGGGTTCGCCCGCTGTGCGATGACGAGTCCGACGATCCGTCCGCCGTCACCCGCGACTACACCCTGGCGCTGGACAACACCCCCGGCGAAGCCCCGCTGCTCTCAGTGTTCGGCGGCAAGCTCACCACCTACCGCAAGCTCGCCGAAGCCGCGCTGGAGCAACTGGCGCCCTACTTCGCCGGCGTCATGGGTCCGCGCTGGACCGCCAGCGCCCCGTTGCCCGGCGGCGAAGCGATGCTCGGCATCGAGGACCTGGCCATCCAATTGATGGAGCACCTGCGCCAGCTCGACCCCGCTCTCGCCCGGCGCTGGGCCAGCACCTACGGCAATCGCATCTGGAAGCTGCTGGACGGTGCCGCCAACCTCAGCGAGCTGGGCGAACACCTGGGTGGCGGGCTCTATGCCCGTGAAGTGGAATACCTGTGCCGCGAGGAGTGGGCGCGCGAAGCCGAAGACATTCTCTGGCGCCGCACCAAGCTCGGCCTGTTCCTCACCGACCGGCAGCAGGAGCGGCTGGAGCAGTTCCTGCACAGCGAAAGCCCGCTGGAGCCGAGCACGCAGGTGGCCTGAACGCACGCTCTGATTGACGGCCTGCCGCGCTCGCCGATAATGCCCGACGCCACCATTCCGGTGGCGTCGCTGTATCGAGAACTCCGTGGACCTGATTCTCAAGGCAACCCTCGGCGCCGGCGTGGTGCTGATCCTCGCCGCGCTGTCGAAGACGCGCAATTACTACATCGCCGGGCTGGTGCCGCTGTTCCCCACCTTCGCCCTGATCGCCCACTACATCGTCGGCAAGAGCCGCTCGCTGGATGACCTGAAGACCACCATCGCCTTCGGCATGTGGTCGATCATCCCCTACTTCGTCTACCTCGCCGCGCTCTACCTGCTGGTGGATCGCCTGCGCCTGGAGCTATCCCTGGCGATGGCGGCGCTGGCCTGGCTGGTGGCCGCCTCGCTACTGGTGGGCGTATGGGTGCGCCTGCACTGAATCAGGCGCGTTCGGCCAGGCGGGCTTCCAGTTCCGCGATGCGCGCCTGCAGGCGGTCGCGTTCGGCGCGCTCGGCGCTGATGTCCTCGAACACGCTGATCAGGTGGTCGGGCAGGCCATCCTGGCGGCGGCGCTGCAGCGAGGTGCGCACGCGCACCCAGACATACGCGCCGTCGCGCCGGCGCACGCGCTTTTCCACCACGTAGCGGTCGAAATGGCCGGCCAGCAGTTGGCGCAGCAATTCGAGATTCTTGCCCAGGTCATCCGGGTGGGTGAGCTCCTGGAAGGTCATGGAGTACAGCTCCAGCGGGCTGTAGCCGAGCAGTTCGCAGAGGCTGCCATTGACCCGCTGCCAGCCGCCGTCCAGGCCGATGTAGGCCAGTGCGCCCCAGGTCAGTTCGAAGATCGCGCGGAAACGCTCCTCGCTGTTGCGCAGCGCCTCCTCGGTGATCATCCGCGCGGTGTTGTCCATGCTGATACCGACCATTTTCACCGGTCTTCCCGCCGCGTCCTGGACCACGGTGGCGCGGGAGGCGATCCAGCGCAGCGCGCCATCGGGCTGGAAGATGCGGAAGTCGCACTCGCAGGTACCGCCCTCGGCAATGGCGCGGTCGTACATGGACTGCATGGCGGCGACGTCCTCCGGCGGCAGATGGCGCCAGAAGTCCTTGTTGGAGGTGACCGGCCAGCCATAGACGGCCTCGACGTTGGGCGAGTAGGTCACTTCGTCGCTGATCAGGTTCCATTCCCAGGTGACGATGCGTGCGCCTTCCTGGGCCAGCTTCATGCGCGTCTCGCTTTCCATGATCTCGGCGGTGTAACGGCGGCGCAGGTCGGTCATCGGCAGTTCGATCGGCTCGGCCTGCTGCACGTCGCGCAGGGCTTCCTCGCCGTAGCGCAACCAGATCCAGTTGACCTTGAGGAAATCCGCCAGCTTGCGCAGGTTGTCGTAGTCGATCTCGCCACCCTTGGTCCACTTGTGCACCGCGGTGCGCGAGATGCCCAGGGCCGTGCCCACTGCCTGCAGGGTCAGCTTGTGGAGTTCGAGCAATTCCTTGAGACGGAAGGCGAAGCTGTTTTCCTGCATGGAAGGCGTGGTCCCTGAAAGTCGTCGAGGACCGCAGTATACACAGCTGTAAACTGGTGGATAACAGAGGCGTGGCAGTTACGGATAGATGGAACGTAGGGCGTATAACGTTCGACGTTATACGCCGTTTGACCGTAGCCCACCGCACTCCGGACGGGAGCCCGCAGCTCCATGCCAGAGCGCTTCGAACGTAGTCGGAGCCGACGATGGAGCGCGGTGTATCGGCGTACAACCGCGAACGGTTGTACGCCCTACGCACGGATCAGAGATCGATCACCAGGCGCTCGCCACGGGCACGCGAGACGCAGAGCATCATGGTCTGCTGCGAGGCTTTTTCATCGTCGGAGAGGTACTGGTCGAAGTGCTCGACCTCGCCTTCGAGGATGGCCGTCTCGCAGGTGCCGCAAACACCTTCGCGGCACAGGCACTCCACCTTGGCGGCCTTCACGTTCTCGATGGCCTGGATGATGGTCATGCCCTCTTCCACCCGCAGCTCGCGGCCGGAGCGGCCCAGCACCAGGGTGAAGGCGCCGCCGCTGGCCGGGGCCGCGGCGAACTGTTCGAAGTGCACGCGGGATTCGGCGATGCCGGCCTTTTTCGCACCGTCGATCACGGCATCGATCAGCGGCTTGGGACCGCAGACGTACACGTGGGCGTCTTCCGCCAGCGAGGCGAACAGCCCGGCAAGGTCCAGGCGGCGTTCCAGGCTGTCGATGTAGAAACGCACACTCTCGGCATGCGGGCCGTCGGCGAGGTCGCCCTGGAAGGCGCCGTGCTCCGGGCTGCGGAAGGCGTAGTGCAGTTCGTAGGGCACCGCGCCGCCTTCCAGCTCATGCAGTTGGGAAAGGAACGGGGTGATGCCGATGCCGCCGGCGATCAGCACATGGCGTCCGGCCTTGGGGTCCAGGCCGAACAGGTTGTTCGGGGTGGAAATGGTCAGCTCGCTGCCGACTTCCACCTGCTGGTGCATGAAGGCCGAACCACCCTTGGACTGTTCTTCCAGGCGCACGCCGATCTGGTAGTGGCTCAGGTCGCGCGGGTCGCTCATCAGCGAGTAGGCGTTGCTCAGGCCGTCGGTCATTTTCACGATCACGTGGCTGCCACCGGTGAAGGCCGGCATCGGCTGGCCATCGGTGCGCGCCAGGGTGAAGCGCTTGATCTGCGGGGTCGCCTGTTCTACCGCGGTCACCCGCACGCTGAACATCTCGTATGTGTTGGCCATCATTCACCTCAATTGCGACACGGGGCGGCGGCCTCGCCGCCCCGGCTATTCCTCGCCCGGCTCACACCGCCAGGCAGAGGTACTTGATTTCCAGGTAGTCCTCGATGCCGTACTTGGAGCCTTCGCGGCCCAGGCCCGACTGCTTGACGCCACCGAAGGGCGCGACCTCGTTGGAGATCAGCCCGGTGTTGACCCCGACCATGCCGTACTCCAGACGCTCGGCGACCTTGAATACGCGGGCCAGGTCGCGGCTGTAGAAGTACGCGGCCAGGCCATAGAGGGTGTCGTTGGCCAGCTCAATCACTTCGGCGTCGGAAGAGAAGCGCACCAGCGCCGCCACCGGACCGAAGATTTCGTCCTGCAGCAGGTCCATGCCGGGGCGGATGCCGCCAAGCACGGTGGGCTCGAAGAAGTTGCCGCCGCGCGCATGGGGCTTGCCGCCCAGCACCAGCTCGGCGCCCTTGGCGGTGGCGTCATCGACCAGGCTCTGCACCTTGGCCACGGCCTTGTCGGTGATCAGCGGACCGATCTGGGTGCCCTGCTCGGCGCCATGGCCGACCGCCAGTTCGCGCACGCGCTCGACGAAGCGCGCGGAGAAGCGTTCGTACACCGCGTCATGCACGTAGAAGCGGTTGACGCATACGCAGGTCTGCCCGGCGTTGCGGTACTTGGCGATCAAGGCGCCTTCCACCGCGGCCTCGATGTCGGCGTCCTCGAAGACGATGAACGGCGCGTTGCCGCCCAGTTCCAGGGAAACCTTCTTGATGGTTTCGGCGCATTGGCCCATGAGCAGGCGGCCGACCGGCGTGGAGCCGGTGAAGCTGAGCTTGCGCACCAGCGGATGACCGGTGAGCTGGGCACCGATGGCCGGCGCGTCGCCTGTGACCACGCTGAGCACGCCCGCCGGAATGCCGGCACGCTCGGCCAGTTCCACCAGCGCGAGCGCGGAGAACGGCGTTTCGTTGGCCGGCTTGATCACCATGGTGCAGCCGGCGGCGAGTGCCGGCGCGGCCTTGCGAGTGATCATCGCCGCCGGGAAGTTCCACGGGGTGATAGCCGCGCAGACGCCGATGCCCTGCTTGATCACCAGCAGGCGCTTGTCCGCCGCCGGGCTGGGAATCACGTCGCCGTAGATGCGCTTGCCTTCTTCGGCGAACCACTCGATGAAGGAAGCCGCGTAACGGATTTCGCCGAGGGCTTCGTGCAGCGGTTTGCCCTGCTCGAAGGTCATCAGCCGGGCCAGGTCTTCTTCGTGTTCGAGCAGCAGCTCGAACCAGCGGCGCAGGATCTGCGCGCGCTCCTTGGCGGTTTTCGCCCGCCAGCCTTCCAGTGCGGCGTTGGCCGCTTCGATGGCGCGCACCGCTTCGGCGCCGCCCATCAACGGCACGCTGCCCAGGCGCTCGCCCGTGGCCGGGTCATGCACGTCCAGGCTGCGGCCGTCGTCGGCGTCGCACCAGCGCCCATCGATGTAGGCTTGCTGGCGGAACAGGTTGGAATCGTTGAGTTTCACGCAAGGCACTCCGCGAGAGACCGCCGGCCGCAGGGGCCGGCGGCGATATGGATCAGTCGAGGTGGGCGACGGCGATCAGGTTGTGGAAGTGGGCGATGCCGTGCTCGCTGATACCGGAGCGCTCCTTGTCCACCATGATCCGGCCCTGGCCACGGTAGCCGCGGGACTTCAGGCCCTTCTGCACGCTCTCCACCAGGCGCAGGTCTTCCGGACGGAAGACTTCGCGGTACCAGTCGATCAGCTTCTGCTGCTCTTCGGTGATGTCCTTGTTGAGGAAGTAGATGTCGTAGTGCTGCAGGGTGGTTTCGGCATCGACCGGGAACTCGTAGATCACGGTCATGAAGTTGGCGCCCGGCGGCACGTTGAACATGGTGCACGGCCAGGCCCAGAAGCCGGCGAAGGACGGATCGGAAACGCCTTCGTCGACCTTGAACGACTGCTCGGAGGACTTGGCGATGCCGTACTGCAGCGACCAGTTGCCGTGCAGGGTGTGGGTGTACTGGCCGACGTCCACGGAGTCGGCGAAGCTCGGGTGAGCCGGGCCGCAGTGGTAGCACTCCATGTAGTTGTCGACGATGGACTTCCAGTTGGCCGGGGTGTTGCTGACGAAGCGGGCGGCCAGGTGCAGGTCGTCGATCACGCCGCAGGCCTGGCGCATGCGCGCTTCCAGGCCCGGCAGCTGCTCTTCGACGCTGCCGGCATCGAGATCCATGTTGATGAAGATGAAGCCGGCGTACTCTTCGACCTTCACCGGCACCAGGCTGTAATCGCCCTTGTCGAAGGCTTCCACCTGGTCGCAGTTGCGCACGTGGGTCAGCTCGCCGTCGAGCTTGAAGGTCCAGGCATGGTAGGGGCAGGCGATCACGTTCTTGGCGATGCCGCCGGTGCCTTCCAGCAGTTGGTGACCGCGGTGCGGGCAGACGTTGTAGAAGGCGCGCAGCACGCCGTCACGACCACGGACGACGATGATGCTCTCGCCGATCACTTCGCGGACGATGTAGGCGTTCTTTTCCGCCACTTCGCTGCGGTGGCCCATGCAGATCCAGCTATGGGCGAAGATCTTTTCCTTCTCGTGCTCGAACACGGCATCGCTGGTGTAGAACTTCGCCGGAATGGTGTAGGCGTGGTTGGGGTTGTTGCAGAAATCGGCGGGCAGGCGTTCGAAATCGGTCATCTTGCTATCTCCAGGCTTCATCGACTCGCGGCGAGGCGGTCGGTTTACTTATTGGTTAACTGCAACCTATTGGTTAACAAAGCAGGCAAAAAAAAGCCTGCGGGTGGCGCCGCCCAGAGGCGGACGGCGCCACGCAGGAATTACTGGGCCATTGCCTCGGCCAGAGGCTTGCGCACCGGCGCGGGCTCGGCGCTTTCCGGCAGGGCCTCGTCGGCCATGGCGGCGGCTTCTTCCTCGATACGGTAGGCCGGCACCTTGGCGTAGTCTTCCAGCATCCACTTGATGAAGCCGTAGACCTTCACCAGCAGGATCAGGGTGAACGGGATCGCGGTGAGCACCACGGCGGTCTTCATGGTCGACAGCGAGGCCTTGGCGAACAGCATGGCCAGCGGCACCAGGGTCAGGGTAATGGCCCAGAACAGACGGTGAGTCGGAGTCGGGTCGTCGCCTTCTTCCAGGTTGCGGGTGCTGGTGGCGGCCACGGCGTAGGCGGCGGCGTCCATGTGCGAGGCGCAGAACACGGCCATGATGAACAGGTACACGGCGAGGAAAACCTTGCCCCACGGCAGGCCTACCAGCAGCGCTTCCACCGCGCTCTCACCCCCCTGCTCAGTGAGGATCTTCGGTACGTCGATGGCGCCGGTGATGAACTGGTGCATGCTGTAGCTTTCCAGCGCGCCGAAGAAGAACCAGCAGCCGAAGCTACCGCCCAGCAGCAGGGCGAACACCACTTCCTTGATTTGCCGGCCACGGGATACGCGGGTCACGAACATCGCCACGCCCGGCGCGTAGGACACCCACCAGAGCCAGTAGAACACCGTCCAGTTGCGGGTGAACGCGCCATCGCCCGCCGGGTCGGTGAACAGGCTCATGTGCACGTAGTTCTGGATCATCAGGCCGATGCCGTTGGCGGTGTTGTTGATGGTGAACTGGGTCGGGCCGACCAGCAGTACCACCGCGGCGAACACCAGGGCGCCGTAGCAGACGATCTTGCTCAGCTTCTGCAGGCCGCCGTCGATGCCGATGTAGGAGCTCAGGGAGAACAGCACGGCGATCATGCCGATCACCATGACCTGTACGGTGAAGGTGTCCGGCGTGCCGACCAGGCCGGAGAGGCCACGGGTCAGGGTCGAAGCGGTGAGCGCCAGGGAGACGGTGAGCGCGCCCATCATGGTCAGCAGGAAGACCAGGTCGACCAGGCGGCCTACCGGGCCGGTGGCCTTGAAGCCGGTGACGGCTTCGACGATGGAAGCCAGGTTCAGGCCGCTCTTCTTGCGCACGTGGAAGTGATAGGCCATGGCCAGCGACGCCAGGGCGTAGATCGACCAGGCACTGATGCCCCAGTGGAAGAACGAATAGCTGACGCTGTACTCCAGGGCCTCACGGGACTGCGGGGCGATGTTCAGGCCGGGCGACTGGTAGTAGTAGGCCCATTCCATAACGCCCCAGTAGAGGGTCGAGGAGCCCATGCCGGCGCAGATGAACATGAATACCCAGGTCGCGGTGGAGTATTCCGGCTTGCCGCTGCCCAGACGGATGTTTCCGTACTTGCTGAAGGCGATGTACAGCACCGCCAGCGAACTGCCGAAGATCAGCAACTGGACCGCGGTACCGAAGGAACGGGTGGAGAACTCGAACAGCTGATTGGCCGCGTGTTCCGCCTCTGCCGGGAAGGCAGCGAGGCCGATCACGGTGAGCAGGACGGCAACCAGGCTCATGGTGATCAGGAATACATCGACCTTTTTATTCTTGTGGGACATCAGGCGTCTCCTGGGACGATTTTATTGTGCTTCACATCCCCGCCCAGGCAGGCGATGGGACATGAAGTGCAGCGCTAGGGCAGGTTGACGTTTCTCCTATCAATCAACCATTGGTTAACAAGAATCTATTGGTTAACAGTGTGCGGTGATTTGCCACGCAACGCAAGAGCAGTCCATCGCCTCATGGCGGCGCCATACCCCGTCCAGGGCAGGCGCCAGCCCGAAGCGAAGGGATCAGCCGGCGACGATCTCGGCGATGGCCTGGCCGACCGCCTGGGTCGACAGCTTGCCGCCCATGTCGCGGGTGACGTTGCCGTTGGCGATGACCTGCTCGATGGCGCTCAGGATGTCGTCATGGGCGGCGCGGTAGCGCTCGTCGTCCTGGCCGAGGAACTCCAGCATCAGCGCGCCGGACCAGATCATGGCGATCGGGTTGGCGATGTTCTGGCCGAAGATGTCCGGGGCCGAGCCGTGTACCGGCTCGAACAGCGAGGGGAACTTGCGCTCGGGGTTGAGGTTGGCCGACGGCGCGATGCCGATGGTACCGGCGCAGGCCGGGCCGAGGTCGGAGAGGATGTCGCCGAACAGGTTGGAAGCCACCACCACGTCGAAACGCTCCGGCTGCAGCACGAAGCGTGCGCAGAGGATGTCGATGTGCTGCTTGTCCCAGCTGATTTCCGGGTAGTTGGCGGCCATCGCGGCGGTGCGCTCGTCCCAGTAGGGCATGCTCACGGCCATGCCGTTGGATTTGGTCGCCGAGGTGACGTGCTTGCGCTCGCGGGTCTGGGCCACGTCGAAGGCGTATTTGAGGATGCGATCCACGCCACGGCGGGTGAACACCGACTCCTGCAGCACGAACTCGTTCTCGGTGCCTTCGAACATGCGACCGCCCAGGGAGGAGTACTCGCCCTCGGTGTTCTCGCGGATCACCACGAAGTCGATGTCGCCGGGCTTCTTGTTCGCCAGCGGGCACGGCACGCCGGGGAACAGGCGTACCGGGCGGATGTTCACGTACTGGTCGAACTCGCGGCGGAACTTGAGCAGCGAGCCCCACAGGGAGATGTGGTCCGGCACCTTGTCCGGCCAGCCGACAGCGCCGAAGTACAGGGCGTCGAACTGCTGCAGCTGCTCGAACCAGTCGTCCGGCATCATCTTGCCGTGTTCCAGGTAGTAGTCGCAGCTGGCCCATTCGAAGTGTTCGATTTCCAGATTCAGGCCGTGCTTGCGCGCCGCCGCCTGAACCACGCGCAGGCCCTCGGGAAGGACTTCCTGGCCGATACCGTCACCGGGAATGGCAGCGATTCTGTATGTCTTGCTCATGAGGGCACCCTTGCAGATGGGATGGGGAAGAAGTGGCCTTCATGCTATAAGCCGACAAATCAAACATAATCATCACTTCCGTGGATTCTTGGATCACGAATCGTGAACAATCTTCCCAATCTGGAGGACCTGCGGGTCTTCATCCAGGTCGCCCGCCGCACCAGCTTCGCCAGCGCCGCCGCCGAGCTGGGCATGTCCACCGCCTTCGTCAGCAAGCGCATCCGCCTGCTGGAGGAGGACCTCGGCGTGCGCCTGCTGCACCGCACCACTCGTCGGGTATCGGTGAGCGAGGACGGCGAGCGCGTCTACCAGTGGGCGCTGCGTATCCTCGACGCGGTGCAGCGGATGGGGGACGACGTCTCCGCCCTGCACCGCGAGCCCAGCGGCCAGCTACGCATCGCCAGCAGCCTGGGGCTGGGCCGGCGTTTCGTCGCCCCCGCCCTGTCGGAACTGGCGACACGCCACCCGCAACTGGATATCCGCCTGGACGTGCAGGACCACCTGGTGGACCTGATAGACGAAGGCTTTGACCTCGACGTGCGGGTGGGCAACGAGATCGATCCGCACCTGATCGCCAAGCCCCTGGCGCGCAACCGCCGGGTGCTCTGCGCCGCGCCCGCCTACCTCGAACGGCGCGGCACGCCACGCACCCTGGCGGAGCTGGCCGGGCACGACTGCCTGGTGATCAAGGAGCGCGACCACCCCTTCGGCATCTGGCACCTGCAGGGGCCCAATGGCGAGGAGAACGTGAAGGTAACGGGGCCGCTGTCGTCCAACCACGGCGAGGTGGTGCACCAGTGGTGCCTCGACGGACGCGGCATCCTGCTGCGCTCCTGGTGGGACGTGCACGACAGCCTGGCCGACGGGCGCCTGCAACGGGTGCTGCCGGAGTACCAGCAGCCGGCCGACATCTGGGCGGTGTACACCGCGCCGCTGGCCAGTTCGGCCAAGGTGCGGGTGGCGGTTGAGTTCCTCCGGCAGTACTTCGCCGAGCGCTACAGCCTGCCGGAAACGTGACGGTCATAGGCCTGCGCGTCCCCAGGTTTTTGATCTCGTAGGAGCAACTGTCTTGTCCCGGCTGAATCTGTGCCAGGGCTTTCCCCCTCACCCCAGCCCTCTCCCTCAGGGAGAGGGAGCCAGATCGTGCCGGCTGACAGAGTAGTTTCATCCTGCACCGGACGGTCCCCTCTCCCCCTGGGAGAGGGTTAGGGTGAGGGCCAACCCGAGCGCAGATGCATCTCGCAGGAGCGGAGCTTCTCCGCGAAGTCCCGACCGGCGCGCCCTGAACGGCCCGGCGTGAATCGGACCATTTCGCGGACAAGGTCCGCTCCTACGGGAGCCGTCCAGATCCGGAGGAGCGGGTCATGCCCGCGAAGAGCGCCGCCTACAGGCTGGCGCTACGCAGGATCAGAGCTGCGCGACGTGCCCGCTCCCCTGATGCGCCCGCAAGTAGGGCAACACCGCGCCAAGCAGCGGTTCCTTGAAGTCTTCCTGGAACCGATGCGCCATGCCGGGGATCAGCTTCAGCTCCGAACCGCGGATATGCGCCGCCACGTGCACCCCGTGCATCACCGGCAGCAAGGGATCGGCGGTGCCGTGGACCACCAGGGTCGGCACGTCCAGGCGGTTGAGCAGCTCCACCCGGCTCGGCTCGGCGAGGATCGCCAGCATTTGCCGCTGCACGCCCTCGGGGTTGAAGGCGCGGTCGTAGGAGCGCGCCGCCTGTTGCAGCAATTGCTGGCGGTCGTCGCGCACGTCGGGGCTGCCCAGTGCGGCCAGCAGATCGGCCTGCTGCTCGATGGCCTGTTCGCGGCTGGCCGCCTCGCGCCGGGCGAGCAGGCGCAGCAGCGACTCGCTGGGCGCCGGCAGGCCTTCGGCGCCGGAGCTGGTCATCACCAGGGTCAGGCTGATCACCCGCTCCGGCGCAAGGTCGGCGACGTGCTGGGCAATCATCCCGCCCATGCTCGCCCCCAGCACGTGAGCACGCTGAACGTGCAGTGCATCGAGCAGACGCAGCGAATCACCGGCCATGTCGGTCAGGCTATAGGGCGCGCTCACCGGCAGGCCCAGGCGATAGCGGATCACTTCGTAGGTCAGGTTGCCGCTGGGCGTGGGAATGCGCCAGGCGGACAGGCCGACATCGCGGTTGTCATAACGGATGACCCGGAAGCCCTGCTGGCAGAGCGCCTCGACCACCTCGTCGGGCCAGTGGATCAGCTGGCCGCCCAGGCCCATGATCAACAGCAGTGCCGGGTCCTGCGGACGGCCGATGCTCTGATAGGCCAGGCGCACGTCGCCCAGGTCGACCAGCTCGGTCGGCACCCGGGGATCGCAACGATCGCCGGCAAAAGTAAAGGACGGCAGTCCGCACAAAAGGGCGACCGCCAGCAGCAAAGCACGCATCATGAAAATCCGGAACGCAAAACCCCAGTGGAACGGGATTCTGATGAATTTCCGTCATTCGCTCTGCCACAGGTCCGTGACAATTTGATGAAAGGCGCTGAGCGGTCGTGCACCCGTCACAACGCGCGGCATGACCGGGGTCATGGGCGAGCCACGGCCCGCTGGCGAAGATAGCGGCTTCCCTCTCGGAACCCAGCGCCATGGCCTACCCGCTCCTGCTCACCCTGCACCTGCTCGCCGCGATCCTGTTCGTCGGCACGGTGTTCTTCGAAGTGCTGGTCCTGGAGAGCGTCCGCCAGCACGTGCCAGCGCGGGCCATGCGCATGGTGGAAGCCGCCGTCGGGCGGCGCGCCCGGCGCCTGATGCCGTGGGCCATCCTCGTCCTGTTCGGCGCCGGCCTGGGCATGCTGCACCTGCGCTACCTGCCGCTGCTGGCCGATCCGCTGGCGTCCACCTTCGCCACCCTGCTCAGTCTCAAGCTGCTGCTGGCTGCCAGCGTGCTCGGGCATTTCGCCTTCGCCATGCTGTCCTTCCGCACCGGCCGCATGACCGGCCAGCGCTCGCGGCGTATCCACTACAGCGTGTTCGTCCATGTGCTGGCCATCGTGGTGCTGGCCAAGGGCATGTTCTACCTCTGACGCATCCTCGAACGGGCACTCAAGCACACTGGCGACGCCCGATCCCGGCCAGCGCGGCGAGCACGTCCGGCGCCTCGGGCTGGTTGACCGCCCGCGCCAGCAGCGCCACCTCGGCGCACTTCTGCGCGGCAATCGCCTGGGAATCCTCCGGCGCATCCGCCGGGCTCTGCAGCGCTGAGCAGGACGACGCCACCCACAGCCGCTCACCCAACCGCTCATGGGCATGGCGCAGCACGTCCAGCGCCGATTCGAGATCGTAGCCCCAGTCATTGCCGCCGCTCACCAGGCCCAGGGACAGCACCTTGTAGGACGGCAGGCGGTCGAGGGCGGTCAGATACTGCCGCGGCGCACTCACCAGGTCGACGTGCAGGCCATCCAGCGGCAGGCTGGCGGCCAGGCCGAGGTTGTCTTCCAGGCCGCCGAAGTAGGTGGCGATCAGCTTCTTCAGCGGTTCACGCTGGAGCAGGTTGTAGGCGCGCTCGAAGGCGCTCTTCCAGTCCTGCGGCAGGTCGAGCACCAGGATCGGCTCGTCGATCTGTACCCACTCTACGCCCTGGGCGGCCAGGCGCTGGAATATCTGGCCATAGACCGGCAGCAGACGTTCCAGCAGGTCGAGCTTGTCGAAGCCGGCGTCCTCACCCTTGAGCTTGCCCAGCCACAGGTAGGTGAGCGGGCCGATCAGCACCGGTTTGACGGTGTGCCCCAGCGCCAGCGCCTCATCCACCTCCTCGAACAGTTGCTCCCAGCTCAGCTCGAATTGCTGGTCAACGCTGAACTCCGGGACCCGGTACTGGTGGTCAGTGTCGAACCACTGTGCAGCAGGCGCACCGTTGCCACCCTGAGCCATTGCGAACAGTGTTTGCAGGGTTGGCTTGCCGCCCCCGGGAGTCACACCGAAGGTCAGCGAGTGGGTCAGCACCGGGTCGCACCAGACGAAATCACCGACCGGCAGCAAGTCGATGCCGGCGTCCTTTTGTGCCTGCCAGTGCGCAGCACGCAGCTCGCGCCCCACACGACGCAGTCCGGTCTCGTCCAGCTCGCCGTTGCAGAAGCCCTCCAGCGCCGTCTGCAGTTCACGGTCACGACCGATGTGGGGAAAGCCGAGGGTGTGTGCCAATGCCATGGCGAAGACTCCAAACCAATACGTCAGATGCACGCATTGTCGACAGCCGGCCACTCATGAGACAAACTCAATTCATTCGCGTTGAAATCAAGTTTTCCTCATATTGAGGTCGAGGCCGGCACCATGCTTGAACTCCGTCACCTGAAAACCCTCCACGCCCTGCGCGAGGCCGACAGCCTCGTGGAGGCGGCCGAGCGCCTGCACCTCACCCAATCCGCCCTCTCCCACCAGTTCAAGGAACTGGAAGATCGCCTCGGCCTGTCGCTGTTCATCCGCAAGACCAAGCCGGTGCGCTTCACCAGTGCCGGCCTGCGCCTGCTGCAACTGGCCGACAGCGTGCTGCCGCAACTGCGCAGCGCCGAACGCGACCTGGCTCGCCTGGCCGGCGGCACCGCCGGCCGCCTGCACATGGCCATCGAATGCCACAGCTGCTTCCAGTGGCTGATGCCGACCATCGACCAGTTCCGCGACGCCTGGCCGGAAGTCGAACTGGACCTCGCCTCCGGCTTCTCCTTCGCCCCGCTGCCGGCACTGGCCCGTGGTGATCTCGACCTGGTGGTGACCTCGGACCCTGTGGACCTGGCCGGCATCACCTACGTGCCGCTGTTCACCTACGAGGCGCTGCTGGCGGTGGACAACCACCACGCGCTGGCCGGCAAGTCGTACATAGTCCCGGAAGACCTGGCCAGCCTGACCCTGATCACCTACCCCATCGAGCGGGACCGCCTGGACATTTTCACCCGCTTCCTGGAGCCCGCCGACATCGAGCCGGCGCAGGTGCGGACCTCGGAACTGACGGTGATGATGATGCAGCTGGTGGCCTCCGGACGCGGCGTCTGCAGCCTGCCCAACTGGGCGCTGCACGAATACAGCTCGCGCGGCTACGTCACCGCCAAGCGCCTGGGGGAGAAAGGTCTGTACTGCACGCTGTTCGCGGCGATTCGCGCCGACATGCTGGACGCGCCGTTCATGCGCGACTTCCTGCTGACGGCCAAGGACACCTCCTTCGCCACCCTGGAAGGGGTCAGCGCGGCAAAGAGCTGACACTGGAATCCCACAAGAAAGGCAGTCTGACGAAAAGCCTCTGGCTCACAGGGAAACGCGCTCAACCGCCCTACCCTGAGCGTCCTGCGCAGCCCACCATGAAACCGCGCATAAAAAAGCCCGCCATTGCTGGCGGGCCAAGGACTAAACGATTGACTAGTCGATCAATCTTTAGGGCTCCCTGTAGGAACAGGGCGCGGGACATATGATCCAGCAGCTGACAGCCGTCTCCAAGCCCCAGATATCCATGTAAGAAAAGACCTAAGCCGATTTGAGATAAACAGCACATCGTCGGCATTTCCCCGAGCTGCCTACACCTCTCCCCTCAAAACAAAAGACCTTTCCGACTTCACCTGAGGAAGATCAGGCATGAAGAGCACCCGAATAGCGAACGAAAAAAAGCCCATCCTCGCGGATGGGCTTCGGGACCTAACGGATGCAACACCTTTCTCATCGTTATGCTGGAACAGACGCCGCGAGATGGGGAACGACGCGGCGTTGGGGCCATCATTGATCAGCCCTGCAAGCCAGCAAAGAAAGCTACAAGCAAATAAGAAACTTCCTATGGGACTTGAGACCGTTTTCGCAGAACACACAGCAGCCTTTCCATCCCCCTTATTTGCAGCTACGCCCCTGCCCTCCGGTATCAGGGCGCCTTCGCCTCGGCGGCCCGTGCGTGCTCCGCCGCCCACTGCTCATCGCGCTCGCGTACGCGGGCGAAGGCCGGCCGCGAGGTGATGAGTTCGACGTAGCGCTCGAACACCGGCAGCCTGGGCACCACGCCGAAACCGATGGTCCAGCTCAGCGCCGTGCCCCACAGCACGTCGGCAGCGGTCATGCGGCTGCCCAACAGGAAGGGTCCGCTTTCCAGCTGCTCGGCGAGGGTGCGCATCACGCTGTCGTAGTCGCCGTAGGGGCTCATGGCCGGCGGCGGGGGGTCGCGTTTGAGCGCGCGATCGAGAATGGCCGGCTCGAAACTGGAGCCGTAGAACACCAGCCAGCGCAGGTAGGGGCCGCGCAGCGGGTCGTCCAGGGCGGGCGCCAAGCCCGCGCGGGGGAAGAGATCGGCGAGGTAGAGGAAGACCGCGCCCTGCTCGGTCACCAGCGCCTCGCCGTGGCGGATCGCCGGGACCTTGCCCATCGGGTTGATTGCCAGGTAGGCCGGCTTGCGCTGCTCGCCGGCCTTCATGTTGATCAGTTCGATGTCGTAGTCGGCGCCCAGCTCCTCCAGCAGCACCAGGGTGCCGCTGGAGCGTGTCTGGGGCGAGTGATAAAGCGTGATGCGGGACATGGCGGGATCTCCTGTGGCACGCCACTGCATGGAGCCCCCAGCATAGCCCCGCTCGGCCGTCACGCCTCCTCGAAGCTCATCTCCGGCGGCTGTTCGCGGAAGCCGCCGGTGATTACCGCGAGGTAGATCACACCCAGTACCAGCCAGGTGGCGCCGAGCCAGATCGCCAGGTGGTCGAGGCTGACCATCAGCCACAGGTCGGCGACCAGGCCGATCAGCGGGAACAGCAGGAACAGCACCAGCTCGCGCGGGCCACGGCGCTCGGCGTTCAGGTAGTAGTGGAAGATCACCGAGAGGTTCACCAGGCTGAAGGCCAGGAAGGCACCGAAGTTGATGAACGAGGTGGAGGTGGTGACGTCCATGCGCAGCGCCAGCAGGGCCACCACGCCGCACAGCACGATGCTGTTCACCGGGGTTTCGAAGCGCTTGCTGATGCGGCCGAAGAACGGGCGCGGCAGCACGCCGTCGCGGCCCATGGCGAACAGCAGGCGCGAGGCGCTGGCCTGGGCCGACAGGCCGGAGGTGAACTGGCCGACGATCAGACCGATCAGGAAGAAGCTGACGAACAGGTCGCCGCCGATGTTGCGGGCAATTTCGTAGGCTGCGGAATCGGCGTTCTGGAACTCCACCGACGGATGCGCCAGTTGTACGAAATAGCTGGCGGCAATGAATATGCCACCGCCGATCAGGGTGATCAGCAGGATGGCGCGCGGAATGGTCTTGCGCGGCTCGTGGGTTTCTTCCGTCAGGGTACTGACCGCATCGAAGCCCAGGAAGGAGTAACAGGCGATGGCCGCACCGCCCATGATCAGCGGCAGCTGGGTGCCCTCCTTGAGGAAGGGTTCCAGGGTCCACAGCGGACGACTGGCGTCGCCCATCACGTAGTGGATCGCCAGGCCGACGAAGGCGATCAGCACCAGGAACTGCACCAGCATCAGCACGCCGTTGACGTTCTTCGCCAGGCGCAGGCCGACGACGTTGATCGCCGTGGTCACGCCGATGAAGGCCAGCACCCAGAGCGCCTGGGGCACCGCCGGGAAGGCCGAGTGCAGGTAGGCCGCGCCGATCAGCCAGATGGCCATGGGCAGGAACAGGTAGTCCAGCAGCACCGCCCAGCCGGCGAGGAAGCCCAGTTTCGGGCTGATCGACTTGCGCACATAGGTGTAGGCGGACCCGGCCACCGGGAAGGCAGCGGCCATGCGCCCATAGCTGAGCGCGGTGAAGAGCATTGCAACGGAGGCGACGAGGTACGCCGAGGGCACTACGCCACGGGTGACGTCGGCGAGGATGCCGAAGGTGCCCAGGACGATGATCGGGGTCATGTAGGCGATGCCGAACAGCACCACCGAACCCAGCGACAGGGTTCGTTTCAGTTGAGCCATTACTGCTTACTCCACATTGTGTTTGTTATGGGCAGTGCAAAGATTCCGGCTTCCGCTCACCCGAAAGCCGTGCGGGTGCTCGGGGCCCCCGTCGGTGTTGGAGAATCGCTGTGGTGGCGCGGCCCTGCGCCCCGGCCCGGAAAACACTCCGGGCCGGAAAGAAACGTCAGGCCGGAATGATCAGCTCGCGCAGGCCACCTTCGTGCTCGCGCATTTCGCCCGGCAGCACGAAGCGGCGCTCGGCCAGGTAGCTGTAGTCACGGCGCGCCTGTGCCAGGCGCTCGAAGTCCAGTTCGACGATCTGCCGACACTCTTCGCGGCCGGCTTCGCAGAGCAGTTGGCCGAAGGGATCGACCACCGCGCTGCCACCGGCGAACACCAGGCCGTCGTCACCCTCGCCGACGCGGTTGACCATCACTGCGTAGGCCTGGTTTTCCATGGCGCGGCCCATGATCGCGGTGCGGTGGGTCGGGCCGTAGGGGTCCATGTTGCCGTTGGTCACGATGATCAGTTCCGCGCCCAACTGACCAAGGGCGCGGACGCTTTCCGGAAACTCGATGTCGAAGCAGATCGCGATGCCCACGCGGATGCCATTCCACAGGCAGGTGGCGTAGCGATCGCCCGGGGTGAAGATGCCGCGATCCGACGCCCACAGGTGCGTCTTGCGGTACTGCATGGCGATGCCTTCGGGGGCGATCAGCAGCGTGGTGTTGTAGAAGCGGCCGTCGGCGGCGGCCTCGGCGAAGCCCACGGCAACGCTGATGTTCTTCTCCCGTGCGGCGCGCTGCACGGCCTGCACGCTGGGACCGTCGACCGGCTCGGCGATGGCAGCGATGTTCTGCTCGGTGGGGAAGCCGGTCAGCTGAGTCTCGGGGAACACCACCAGCTGGGTGTCCGCTGCGCAGGCGTGGATGGCCTCCAGGGTGCGGGCCAGGTTCCAGGCCACATCGCCATCACGGCCGGCCAGTTGCACGAGTTCGACTTTCATGGGCTTCCTCAGATTCTTGTCTTCCGGTGACCGCGCGCTGCAAAAGGGTCAAACTGCACCCCGCGCCGGCTCAAGGTATCGGTCGAGTATGCCGGCGGCGCCCTCACCGGGTAATTACGCCCGCGTGGTAACCCAACGGGGGTAGAGTCATGGGTCTTTCCCTTCAGGACATCGCCTGGCACCGCTCGGTCGGGCAGCTGATCGAGGCGTTGGACAAGCCGAACTTCTGGACCCTGCTGGTGCGTCTGCTGGGCCAGTATGTGCCCTTTGACAGCTGGGTCGTGCTGCTTTTCAGCAATGGCAGGCCACAGGTGTTCGCTGAATGCCCGGGCGAGGACGGCGGGCCGGACCCGCTGTTCCAGGACTACCTCAAGGGCCTCTACCTGCTCGACCCTTTCTACATCGCCAGCCGTGAAGCGCCCGGCAGCGGGCTGTTCCGCCTGGACGACGTGGCGCCGGAGATGTTCGAGCAGACCGACTACTACCAGCGCTACTTCAGCCTCAACGTGGTGGCTGACGAAGTGCAGATCAACGTGCAACTCGATGGCGAACGCACGCTGTGTTGCTCGATGGGCAGCAAGGGCCGCTTCAGCCCCGAGCAGATCGCCCTGCTGGGCCTGGTGCAGCCCTGGGTGGCCGGGCTGATGCGCCAGCGCATGACCTTCGAGTGCGAAGTCCAGGAAGCGCCCCCGCCGCCGCGCTGGCAGACCCGTCTGGAAGCCACCGCCCAGCAGGTGGAAACCCCGCTCACCGCCCGCGAGCTGGAAGTGGGCCGGCTGATGCTCAGCGGTTGCTCCAGCAAGGAAATCGCCCGCAAGCTGGCGATCTCCGCCGAAACCGTGAAGGTTCACCGCAAGCACATGTACGCGAAGCTGGGGATCAAGTCGCAGTCGGAGTTGTTTTCGCTGTTTCTGCAGGCGCAGGGGTAAGGCGTGGCAACGCCCCCGTAGGAGCGGACTCTGTCCGCGATTTTTTGGGGATTGGTGTTCTGCGCCGCTTCGGCGCGCGCTGAGAGATTTTGTTTCGCCCCCTCGGGCGACCTACTTTGCCAAACGACGGATGGCCGCCCCACGCAAAGTAGGCAAAAGTCTCTGCCCCATCATCCGGGTCCCGCTTCGCGGGACTGATTCGCTTCGCTCACCCTTCGGCTGTTACTTCGCTGCGCTTCGTTTCCCTCGTTCCATCGAAGTTTCAGGGGCACGCGTCGACGGGCCATCCATGGCCCAACGACGCTCTCGCGGCATCCATGCCGCTCAACCCCTGAAACTCCGATTCCACTCGGCCTCCTGAAGGGGCGGTCGGAGTGTGCGGATAGTTCTCTGGAAGTCCACAAGAGCAAAAGCAAACTGCCGTGCTCCGAGCTGCTTCTGCTCCCGTAGGAGAGGAGCTTCTCCGCGATCACCGCGATAGCGGTGCAATCCCCGACCACCAGCCTTCCGGCCGGATCGCGGACAAGGTCCGCTCCTACGAGAGCCGAGCCCTCACTGTAGGAGCGAGCTTGCTCGCGAACAGAATTTACCGGCACCTCCCCTGCCATGCGTTTCGCGAGCAGGCTCGCTCCTGCAAGAACGGCCAGCCGTCGAGCGGTCGGTGAGCATCGGCGCCATTGCGGGTCCATGCTTGAGGACAGGAGGAATTCCCCATGAGCCTCAGCGTTTTCGACATGTTCAAGCCCGGCGTCGGGCCCTCCAGCTCCCACACCGTGGGGCCGATGCGCGCCATCCGCGAGTTCGTCGACCGCCTGCGGGCGGACGGCCTGCTGGACCGGGTAGCGTCGGTCGAGGTGCATCTCTACGGTTCCCTCAGTGCCACAGGCAAGGGCCACGCCACTGACCGCGCCTGCCTGATCGGCCTGCTCGGCATCGACCCGGCGGAAGCCGACCCGGCCGCGCTGGCGCCACAGGTGGACGACATCCTGTTGCGCCATCGCCTGCGCCTGGGCGGCCTTCAGGAAATCGACTTCGACCCGGCGCAACATCTGGTCTTCCACGACGACAGCCTGCCCGCCCACCCCAACGGTCTGCACCTGCGGGCGCTGGCGGCCAATGGCGAGCTGCTGGCCGAGCGCATCTGCTATTCGGTGGGCGGTGGTTTCGTGGTCGACCAGGCCGACTTCAACACCGACCGCGCCCTGCCCGACAGCCCCATGCCCTACCCCTTCCACAGCGCCGAGGAACTGCTGCGCCTGTGCCACCAACAAGGCTTCACGCGCATCAGCGACCTGATGTGGGCCAATGAGCTCGCCGTGCGCAGCGCGGCGGAAATCCACGCCGGCCTTGCGCATATCTGGGAGGAAATGCAGGCCTGCGTGCGCCGCGGGCTGGAAACCGAAGGCACCCTGCCCGGCGGACTCAAGGTGCGCCGCCGTGCGCCCATGCTCTTCCGCCGGCTGAACGAAGCCGACAGCGGCAATCTGATCGCCAGCACTCTCGGTGCCATGGACTGGGTGGACCTCTGGGCGTTGGCAGTGAACGAGGAGAATGCCGCCGGTGGACGGGTGGTGACCGCCCCCACCAATGGCGCCGCCGGCATCGTCCCGGCGGTGCTGCACTACTACGCCCGCTACGACGGCCAGGCCAACGCGGACGCCATCGAACGCTACCTGCTCACCGCCGCTGCCATCGGCATCCTGTGCAAACTCAACGCCTCGATCTCCGGCGCTGAAGTGGGCTGCCAGGGCGAAGTGGGCTCGGCCTGCGCCATGGCCGCCGGCGGCCTGGCGGAAGTCCTCGGCGGCAGCCTGGAACAGGTGGAGAACGCCGCCGAGATCGGCCTGGAGCACAACCTCGGGCTGACCTGCGACCCGGTGGCCGGGCTGGTGCAGGTGCCCTGTATCGAGCGCAACGCCATGGCCTCGCTCAAGGCCATCAACGCCGCCCAACTGGCGCTGCGTGGCGACGGCCAGCACCTGGTCAGCCTGGACAAGGCCATCGACACCCTGCGCGACACGGGGCGCGACATGATGGACAAGTACAAGGAGACCTCGAAAGGCGGGCTGGCAGTGAATGTGATCGCCTGTTAGTTGGGTAGGGCGCGGTTCGCGAGCAAGCTCGCTCCTACGAAGAGCACGCACCCTGCCCCCATTTATTGCACCGCCCGAGACAACCTTTCTCACCCCCAGAGAAAATCGTTAGCTAGCTTTCTTTTTTCCCGCCTTCGGACTAACGTCGCTCCGCCAACACTAGAAATCTTCCGAAAGTACGCCGCATTGACCTTCGGCCAGGCGCATTCCTGCAACGAATGCCATGCTCTAGCGGTCCTTTCGACTCACCCTTACCGTGTTCAGCCCGACGACTGGAGATTCCATGAACCTGTCGCTCCTAAGCCGTTATGCCTTCTTTGCCGCGTGTGTCCTGTTCACCCTGTTCAGCCTGCCGTTTCTCGGCGATGTCTGGCCGCTGACCCTGCTCACCTTCGCCCTGAGCCTCCTTGGGGTACTCGACCTCACTCAGGAGCGCCACGCCGTGCGGCGCAACTACCCGATCCTGGGCAACATCCGCTACCTGGTGGAAGGCATCCGCCCGGAAATCCGCCAGTACCTGCTCGAAGGCGACAACGACGCCCTGCCCTTCTCCCGCGCCCAGCGTGCGCTGGTGTACTCGCGGGCGAAGAACGAGAGCGCCGACAAACCCTTCGGCACCCTGATCGACGTCTACCAGTCGGGCTTCGAATTCATCGCCCACTCCATCCGCCCGCTGCCGGTGTCCGACCCCCGCACCTTCCGCGTCGACGTCGGCGGGCCGGAGTGCAAGCAGCCCTACTCCATCTCGGTGTTCAACATCTCGGCGATGAGCTTCGGCTCCCTCAGCGCCAACGCCATCCGCGCGCTGAACAAGGGCGCGAAGATGGGCAACTTCATCCACGACACCGGCGAAGGCAGCATCAGCCCCTACCACCGCGAATACGGCGGCGACCTGACCTGGGAACTGGGCAGCGGCTACTTCGGCTGCCGCACCCCGGACGGCCATTTCGACCCGGAGCGCTTCGCCAGGCAGGCGGTCGACCCGCAGGTGAAGATGATCGAAATCAAGCTAAGCCAGGGCGCCAAGCCCGGCCACGGTGGCATCCTGCCCAAGCACAAGGTGACCCCGGAAATCGCCTCCACCCGTGGCGTGCCCATGGGCCAGGACTGCATTTCGCCCTCCTCCCACAGCGCCTTCAGCACACCCAAGGAACTGCTCGACTTCATCGTCAAACTGCGTGAGCTCTCCGGCGGAAAACCGGTGGGCTTCAAGCTGTGCATCGGCCATCCATGGGAGTTCATGGGCATCGCCAAGGCCATGCACGAGACCGGCATCCTCCCCGACTTCATCGTGGTCGACGGCAAGGAAGGCGGCACCGGCGCGGCACCGCTGGAGTTCACCGACCACATGGGCCTGCCGATGCGCGAAGGCCTGCTGTTCGTGCACAACACCCTGGTCGGCCTGGGCCTGCGCGACAAGATCCGCATCGGCGCCAGCGGCAAGATCGTCAGCGCCTTCGACATCGCCAGTGTACTGGCCATGGGCGCCGACTGGGCCAACTCGGCGCGCGGCTTCATGTTCGCCATCGGCTGCATCCAGTCGCAGAGCTGCCACACCAACAAGTGCCCGACTGGCGTGGCCACCCAAGACCCGCTGCGCCAGCGCGCCCTGGTGGTGCCGGACAAGGCCGAGCGAGTGCTCAACTTCCACCACAACACCCTCAAGGGCCTGGCCGAAATGATCGCCGCCGCCGGCCTGCAGCATCCCTCGCAGCTGGAAGCCAAGCACCTGGTGCGCCGCGTCTCGGCCACCGAGATCCGCCTGTTCTCGCACCTGCACTACTTCCTGAAACCCGGCGAACTGCTCTCGGGCAATATCGAGGGCGAGTTCTACGAGCGCATCTGGCGCATGGCGCGCAGCGACAGCTTCGAAGCGGCCGCCGGCTGACGCCACCCTGAAAAAAGCCCCGGCAACCTGTACCGGTTGCCGGGGCCCGTCCCGCTTCAGATGGTGCGCGAAAAGCGCTCCTGCTGCCCACCGCCCAGGTAGGCATCGAAGGCCATCGCCACGCTGCGCATCATCAGTTGCCCCTGGGGCAGCAGCACCAGCGCATCGTCATGCAACGCCACCAGCCCGTCGCCGACCTGCTCCTGCAACTGGCGCAGCGAATCGCCGAAGTACTCCTTGAATCGAATGCCGTGACGCGCCTCCAGCGGTGCGTAATCCACGCGACCATGGCACATCAGCGCACCGATCACCTCGCGACGCAGGCGGTCGTCGTCGGTCAGCCGGTAGCCCTTGTGCACCGGCAGCAGGCCCTCGTTGATGCGCGCGTAGTACTGGGACAGCTCCTTCACGTTCTGCCCGTAGGTATCGCCGACCTTGCTGATCGAGGACACGCCCAGCGCGATCAGGTCGCAATCGGCGTGGGTCGAGTAGCCCTGGAAGTTGCGTTGCAGCGTGCCATTGGCGCGGGCCACGGTCAGTTCGTCGTCGGGCAGCGCGAAGTGGTCCATGCCGATGTAGGCGTAGCCCGCCTCCGTCAGCCGGCGGATGGTCAGTTCCAGCAGTTCCAGCTTGCGCTCGGGCGGCGGCATGTCCTCGCGGCGGATCAGCCGTTGCGCGCGTACCCGCTCGGGCAGGTGGGCGTAGCTGTAGGCGGCGATGCGGTCGGGGCGCAGGGCAATGATCTTGGCCAGTGTGGTGTCGAAGCTCTCCACCGTCTGCAACGGCAGGCCGTAGATCAGGTCCACCGAAACCGACTTGAAGTTCGCCTCGCGGGCGGCCTGGACGAGGTCGAAGACCTGCTGCTCGCTCTGCACGCGGTTGACCGCGGCCTGGACCTTTTCGTCGAAGTCCTGCACGCCGAAGCTCAGGCGGTTGAAGCCCTGGGCGCGCAGTTCGGCGATGCGTTCGCGGCTGATGGTGCGCGGGTCGACTTCAATGGAGAACTCGTGGGCATCGCTTTCGTCCAGGTTGAAGTGCTCGCGCAGGCTGTCCATCAGCTCGCCCAGTTGCTCGCTGGTCAGGTAGGTCGGCGTGCCGCCGCCCAGGTGCAACTGGGTCAGCTTGCGCGACGTATCGAACAGTGCCGCCTGCAGGGCGATCTCGCGCTTGAGGTAATCGAGGTATTCGACGGCGCGGTGGGTCTTCCGGGTGATGATCTTGTTGCAGGCGCAGTAGTAGCAGAGGCTCTGGCAGAACGGGATGTGGATGTACACCGAGAGCGGCTTGGACGGCGCCTCGTTGCTGCGCCGGGCGGCGGCGCGATAGTCGTCGGCGGCGAAGGCGCCATGGAACTGCGGCGCGGTGGGATAGGACGTATAGCGCGGGCCGGGGCGGTCGTACTTTTCCACCAGCGCGCGGTTGAAACTCATCGATTCGGGCATGACACGGCTCCTCTGGCGCTGGCAGTCTGTCGCTGCGAGTCGCCCGACGCACGATACACCGGTCACGCTACGCCGCTCCTGTGCAGGATCAAGAACCTCCCAGACGGCAGCCCGATCGGCGGCTGCACGAATCTTCCAGACAGGGCATTTGGGCGCGCTATGCTGGCCAACCGGGCAAGCGAGGCGAGAATGGCCCATGCACAAGGACAACTGGATCGACCTGCTGCAGGATGCCGACACCGGCATCCAGAGCCTGCGCGCGCACTTCAAGGGCCACGCCTACGACCCGCACTGGCACGAAAGCTACCTGATCGGCTTCACCGAGTCCGGCGTGCAGCAGTTCCGCAGCCGCAACCAGCGCCATATCAGCACCACCGGCAAGGTGTTCTTCCTCGAACCCGGCGACATCCATGACGGCGATGCGCCCACCGAGGGTGGCTTCACCTACCGCACCCTGTATCTCGACGCGCCCTGGCTGGAGCGGGAGATCGCCACGCTGTTCGAAGAAGCGCCGGGCAATTGCCAGTTGGCCGTACCCGAGCTGCTGATCGACGACCCGCAGCTCGCGCGGCGCATCGACAACGCCTTCCAGGCGGTGCACAGCCATGATTTGAAGATCGTCCGGCAGAGCGCCATCGACGACCTGCTCGACGGCATGACCCGCCACCTGCACTGGCGCCAGCGCGGCACCACACAGGCGCACCTGCCGCTGGTGGCGCAGCGCGCGCGGGACTTCCTGCACGCCAACCTGACCACCGACATCGGCCTCGACGACCTGGCCCGCGCCAGCGGCTGCGACCGCTTCCGCCTGACCCGCGCCTTCAAGCAGGCCTTCGGCCTGCCGCCGCATGCCTACCTGATCCAGCTGCGTCTCGCCCGCGCACGCCAGTTGCTCGGGCGCGGCATAGCACCGGCGGAAGTCGCCGCCGATCTCGGCTTCGCCGACCAGAGCCACCTGGGCCGCTGGTTCCGCCGTGCCTACGGAGTGACGCCGGCCTACTACCGCAAGCGCTGCTCAAAGCTTCCAGACTGAGCCCAGCCCCCTGGCGAAGATGAGGCTCCCACCGACTCAGCGGAGCCCTCGCCATGACCCTCGCGCAGATCAGCCAATGGCTGCCCTTCCTGCTTTTCGCCTTCGTCTCCTCCATCACCCCCGGCCCGACCAATCTGCTGGTGTTCAGCAACAGCGCGCGCTTCGGCTGGGGCGCGGCGCTGCCGATCATCCTCGGCGGTTGCGGTGCCGCCGCTGCACTGGTGCTGGCGGTGGGCAGCGGCCTGGGCGAGGCGCTGGGGCGGCTGCCCGGCGTGCAGCAGGCCATGAGCGCGGTCGGGGTGCTCTGGCTGAGCTGGCTGGCCTGGCAGATCTTCCGCAGCCCGCCGGTCCGCCTGGAACAGGGCGCCGATGCCGCGCGGCTGGGCCTGGTCGGCGCCGCCGCGTTGCAACTGGTCAATCCCAAGACCTGGATGATGGCGCTGGCGGTGGTCAGCGTGTACGCCGGCCACGGCACCGATCGCCTGGATCGCGTGCAATTGCTGTCGCTGCTGTTCTTCCTCGTGTCGCTGCCCTGCATGACGGTCTGGGCCAGCCTCGGCATCGGCAGCCAGCGCCTGCTCACGCCCCGGCAGATGCAGCGGCTGAACCAGCTGATGGCGATCCTGCTGCTGGTCTCGGCCTGGGCCGGCGCGCTGCTCTGAGCGGCTCAGAGGATGCCGTTGAGCTTCAGCGCCTCGCGCAGGTGCTCGATGAAGGCGTGGATCTTGCGCGTGGCCCGGCGGTTGCTCGGGTACACCGCGAGAATCTGTGCGCCGAAGGTGTCCGGCTCGAAGTAGAACTCATCCAGCACCGTGACCAGCCGCCCGGAGCGCAGGTGCTCCAGTACGCTCCAGCGCGGGCACGGCAGCAGGCCGTGGCCTGTCAGGCAAGCCGCCAGCAGCACCGCCTGGTTGTCGCTGCTCAGGCGTCCGTGGCGCGGCGTCGAATAGCGCTCCTCGCCCAGGTCGAACCACCAGCGCTCTTCCAGCGCCGGATGGCGGTAGATCAGGCAGTCGTGCTCGATCACCTCGCGCGGGTGCCGCGGCGTGCCGCGCTGCGCCAGGTAGGCGGGACTCGCGCAGACCACCAGGCGGCTGCCGGCCAGGGGCTGGGCGATCAGCCCCGGCAGGTCGCTGTTGCCCATGCGCAGCGCCAGGTCGTAGCGGCCGTCGAGCAGGTCGAGGTAGCTGTCGGAGAGGTCCACCTGCAGGCGCACATCCGGATGCAGGGCGAGGAAGTCCGCGCAGGCCTGGTCGAGGAAGGCCGGGCCGAACACCAGCGGCGCGGTGATACGCAGCACACCGCGCAGGCTGTGATGCAACTGGGCGATCTCCTCGGTGGTCTCGCGCATGCGTTCCAGCACTTCGCGGGCGCCGTCCAGGTAGAGCTGGCCGGCTTCGGTCAGCGACATGCTGCGCGTGGTGCGCTCGAACAGCCGCGCGCCCAGCTCGCTTTCGAGCAGGCCGATGGTCTTGGTCACCGCCGACGGGGTCTTGCCCAGGCGCTCGGCGGCGCGGCTGAAACTACCGGTTTCGGCACTGGCGACGAACATCTCGAGGCTGCTGAACTTGTCCATATTCGTTCCAAACATTCACAAGTGTTATGAGCGATGACGCCTTTCGAGCCGTCGGCCGCCTCGATAGCCTCTTGCGCAGACCAATAAAAATCAACCGGCACACAAGGTAACCTCATGCACACGTGGCTCAAAGGCGCACTGGCAGTAGCGATCGCGCTCAGTACTTTGGAAGCACAGGCACAGAACGCAGACCTGATCCTGCTCAACGGCAAGGTCTTCACCGCCGAACCCGGCCAGGCGCTGCAGCAGGCCGTCGCGGTAGCAGACGGCAAGGTGCTGAAAGTGGGCTCCAACGATGAAATCCGCGCCCTGGGCGATGCCGGGAGCAAGGTCGTCGACCTGGGCGGCAAGGTTCTGATGCCGGGCTTCGTCGACAGCCACTCGCACTCCGTCTTCGGCGGCCTGGAGCTGATCTCCGCCAGCCTGGTGGACGAGCAGATGGACCTCGACGCCTTCATGAAGCGCCTGGAGCAGGACCGCGACAGCGGCAAGGCGCGGGTCGGCGACATCGTGGTGATGAACGGCATGCACTCCAGCTACTGGTCCCAGGCCGACGGCCTGGCCAAGCGCCTGAACCACGGCGAGTGGGCCAAGGTGCCGGTGGTGCTGGCCGGCAGCGACCACCACACCGCCTGGGCCAACGCCGCGATGCTCAAGCGCGCCGGCCTCGACGCCAAGCGCCTGCGCGGCCTGAGCAAGCTGGAACAGCAGAACATCGCCCACGACAAGAACTTCAACCCCACCGGTTTCGTCGTCGACTCTGGCTTCGACCTGGTCGCCGCCGCCATGCCGGCCGCCGACGCCAAGACCATGGACCGCGCGGGCCTGGCCGCGGTGAAGTACAACAACAGCTTCGGCATCACCGCCTGGATGGACCCGGCCGCCAACGGCAGCCCGGGCGAGGCGGTGTTCAATATCAAGCCCACCGAGAAGAGCGTTGGCGTACTGCCGGTGTACCGCAACCTGTCTCGCAACGGCCAGCTCACTGCCCACGTCGCCGCGCTGCAGGTGGTCAATCCGAAGAGCAGCCCGGCCGATCTGGACGTGATCGAAAAGGTCCGCGAGCAATTCCAGGGCGTGCCCAACCTGACGCTGCCGGGCATCAAGGTGTTCGCCGATGGCGTGATCGAATTCCCGGCACAGTCCGCCGCACTGCTGGAGGACTACAAGAACAGCCACAAGCCCGGCGAGCTGCTGATCGATCCGAAGCATTTCGGCGAGCTGGTCAGCGCCGCCGATGCCCGTGGCTGGCTGGTGCACATCCACGCCATCGGCGACCGCGCGGTGCGCGAATCGCTCAACGGCATCGAGCAGGCGCGCAAGGACCGCCAGAGCGGCATCGCCCACTCGATCACCCACCTGCAACTGGTCACCCCGCAGGACTACCCGCGCTTCAAGCAACTGGGCGTGATCGCCTCGATGCAACTGGACTGGGCCGCCGCCGAACCCTACACCGTCGACCTGGTGAAGCCTTACATCGCCGATGACGCCTACCGCGGCATGTATCCGGCCAAGTCCCTGCTGGACAACGGCGCCGAAATCGCCGGCGCCAGCGACTGGCCGGTGTCCACCCCGGACCCGATGAAGGCCATCTACCAGGCCGTCACCCGCAAGGGCGAGCTGGGCGTGCTCATCCCCGAGCAGCGCGTCGACCGCGAAACCATGTTCTACGCCTATACCCGCAATGCCGCGCAGACCATCGGTCTGGACAAGCAGATCGGCACCCTCGCCCCCGGCAAGCAGGCCGACATGGTCGTGCTCGACCGTGACGTGTTCACCGTGCCCGACGAGCAACTGGCCGAAGCCCGCGTGCTGCACACCCTGTTCGAAGGTCGCGAAGTCTACCGCGCCGACGACGCTCCGGCTCTCTGACCGAGTCGGGCTCCTGCGCTGGGGCCTGAACACCCCCGGCGCCCTGCCCGCCAGCCCAGCCTTCTCTTCAAGTCCCTCGGCGACGTCGAGAGCGCTGGTGCTGCGCGGGCCTTTTCGCACTGCCCTACACACAATCACAAAAAAAGGGACATCCGCATGAACCGCCCGCAATGGCTCATCGGTGCGCTGCTCACCTGCGCGCCGCTCACCTCCACCCTGGCCGTGGAACTCAACCAGGACTTCCTCCTGCAGATCGACGCCGCCCTGGTCAGCGACTATCGCACCCGCGGCCTCTCGCAGACCCAGGGCGACCCGGCCGCCCAGTTCGGCCTCACCCTGCAGCACATCAGCGGCCTGTACGTGGGTGCCTGGACCTCCAACGTCGATTACGGCTACGGCTACGACACCCGCCAGGAAGTGGACTACTACGCAGGCTACTACTGGCAGGCCAACGACGACGTCGCCCTGGACCTGGGTTACATCAAGTACACCTATCCCAAGTCGAGCGAGTTCAACCAGAGCGACGTGTACGCCATCCTCCACGCCTATGGCTTCGAGGCGGGGGTCTACTACGGCAACGACTACCCCAACTACTTCGGCGACAGAAACAGCAACCTCTACAGCTACCTGGCCTACAACGCCGAGCTGCCGGCCGAGTTCAAGCTGCGCACGCGCTTCGGCCACAACGACGCCAAGGACCCGCTCTACCTCTCCGGCAGCGGCGACACCCGCGACGGCTACAACGAGTGGGAAGTCAAGCTGAGCCATGAACTGGTGGGGCTGGACTGGTCGCTGAGCTACATCGACACCGACCTTTCGCAGAACGAGTGCTTCAACAACCAGGGTTACAAGGACGTCTGCACCGCCACCGTGGTGGCTGGTGTCTCGAAGACCTTCTAACGCAGGGCGTTCGAGCGGGGCGGCCGCGCGCCCCGTTCGCCCTGCAGGGCGATCAGGCACAGCGCCAGGGCGGCGATATTGGTGGTGACAGGGTTGAAGGCGCCGAGCAGCAGCTCCGGCACGAACAGCGCCACGTCCAGCAGCAGCGCCACCAGCGCCATGCTGGCAATCCACAAGGGCCAGCGGCTGCGACGCAGCAGGAGGATGGCGAGCCCCAGGACCACCTCCGCGGCGCCGGCGGCCTGGGCGATGCGCAGGGTCGAGAGCGGCCAGTCGTGGGCCTCGATCATGCGCACCTCATCGGGACTGAGGAACAACAGCTTGGGCACCAGACCGTGGTAGAGGAACACCACGCCCAGCGCCAGACGCGCTAAGGCGGCGCTAGCCATTACCCAGGAAACGACCGCGGAATTCCGGCGAAGGCACCAGGCAGCGGTCTTCGCGGCCGAACAGGCGGTAGCGGTTGAGGGCGATACGGTCGTAGAGCGCGTCGCGCCACTCCATGGGCACCAGCCACAGCACGCGCAGCCAGTTCCACGGCGCCGGCAGCTGGCCGATCACGCGCAGGAAGGCTTCGCTGCGGTCGTAGCCGCAGTGACCGTCGATGTACAGCATGGTGTCGAAATAGTCGGTCGGCAGCCCGAACCAGTCGAGGATTGCCTGGCCCTCCGCCGACTGCACGCTGCACAGCTTCACGCGCTGCTGCCGGTCATGACGCAGGAGGAAGCGGCTCCAGCCATTGCACAGGCGGCATGCGCCGTCGAACAGCACAACCTTGTCACCGGGAAGCATGTTGGGGGGCAGCGGCATGGCGTCGTCTCCGGAAGCCTGGTCCGCACACTCTGCCCGCCGTATGTGACAACTACGGGTTCTCATCGCTCACCCATTGGCCAATGAATACAACCGGTACTCCACCCAGCCCGGCCCCAGCCGTCCCTCGCCCACCGCAAGCAGATGGTTCAGCCAGCGGTACCGCTCGTCCCCGACCTCGAAGCGCGGCTGGATCATGAAGTAGGTGTCACCGTACTCGGAGCTCTCACCCCGGGATACCGCCGTGATGGTCTTCGGATTGGCCACCAGCAGCCCGTTATGCTGCATCAGTATCCGCGCGCCGTCGTCGGTACGCAGCACCAGGCGCACCTCCAGGTGCCAGCCGCCGTCGTTGTCCACCAGAATCCAGTCGCCCCCACCGGGCAGGACTTCGCCGTTCAAGCGCTGCCCCTGGAAGGTTCCGCCGCCGGCCGCCGAGATCAGGCGTTGCCCGTGGGGCACCCGGCCAATTTCCAGCGGCACGCTCGCCTTCACGTGCATGTTCATCAGCGGCTCGAGTTTCATCCACAGCTCCTGCAAGGCGTGCTCATAACCCCTTGAGTAAAGCAGCCGCATCCCTCACCGGCCATGTTCCCCAAGCGCCCCTCTTCAGCCAAACCGATAACGCAGCAGCCGCCCCATGCGCCGCAAGGGCGGGATCGCCAGGGTAATCCGGTACAGCAGGCGCACGCCCAGGGACATCCGGGCGATCTGCGTCTCGTCGTAGGGCTCGACCGTATCGACGAAGCGCAGGCCGGGCACCTGCGCCTCCAGCTCGGCGGAATCATCGATCCCCCAGCGCAGGATCGCGCCGGTCTTGCGGATCATCGGGTGGTACTGCATCCAGCGGATGCCTTGCCGGGTGTAGCCGTCGAAGATCAGCTCGCCGCTGCCACAATGCGCGATCAGGGCGCGCAGCAGCCAGGGCACCGCCTCGCTTTCCACGTAGGGCAGCACACCTTCGGCGACGATCAGCACCGGCCGCCCCACCGGTACTACACGCCACCAATCCGGCGTGGTCAGCGCGCTGGCCACCAGGTGACAGTTCTCCCGCGCCGGATACAGGCGCTCGCGCAGGGCGATCACTTCGGGGAAGTCCACCTCGAACCACTGCACGGTGGACGGCGGATCGATACGCCAGACCCGGCTGTCGAGCCCGCAGCCCAGCTGCAGCACCACCGCCTGCGGGTGGCGCGCGAGGAAGTCGCGCACCCAGTCGTCGAACAGCTTGGCCCGCAACGCCACGCCGATCCACCCGGAGCGGCCGAGGTGCAGGCGGGCGAAATCATAGTCGAGCCGATCCAGCACCCGCCGGGAGAAATGGTCGTGCAGCAGGCTGTCGGGCAGCTCGCTCTCCTTCGCCTTGGCGTAGAAGGTGATCAGCAGGGTTTCCGGCGTACCGCGCAGACCGATGCGCTCCACGGTCACTCGTGCAGGTAGTAGAGCTTGTTGATGATCGACCACTGCGAACCGATGCGCAGCAACGACAGGTAATCGGTGAAATGCATGCCGAGAAAATCATCCGTCACCTTCGCCACCGCACTGTCGCCGGTGATGTCCAGCGACTTCAGCTCCCATACCGGCGGTGCGCCGGATGACGGCGGCGATTCGGCCTTGATCGCGCCGATGAAGTCATCCAGCGAAGCCCATTCCAGCTCGCCGTGGTAGTTACCGATGATCTTGCAGGACGGATGGAACGCCTGGCGCAACCTCGCCTCGTCGGCAAAGGTCATGCCCTCCACGTAATCCGTGAGAACCCGGTTGATGGCGGCACTTTCCGCCGTGTAGTTGCTCATTTGTGCAGCCCTCCCTGCCGGTGCGTCCGGTATCGGGGAAGGCTAGCACCCTGCCCCGGCCACGCCGTTTGCGGCGACGACCGGGGCCGACCCTTGGGTAGGACTCAGACCACCGCCAGATGCCGCTTGCGGGTTGGCGGCGGGAATGCGGCGTCGAGCAGTTCGAAGTCTTCGGTACTCAGACGCAGTTGCAGCGCGGCGGCGTTGTCGCGCACGTGCAGCGACTCCACTGCCTTGGGAATCGCGATCACCCCCGGTTGATGGATCAGCCAGGCCAGCGCCACGCGGGCCGGAGTGGCGTCATGCCGCGCGGCGATCTCCGCCAGGGCGCGGTGGCGCAGCAAGCTGCCGCCCTGCCCCACTGGGCAGTAGGCCATCAGCGGCATGCGCTGCTCCTGGCACCAGGGCAGCAGGTCCCATTCGATGCCGCGCTCTTCCAGGCTGTACTGCACCTGGTTGGTGGCGCAGGCCGGCTCGTTCAGTTCCTGCATGTCGTCCAGGTCGAAGTTGGACACGCCCCAGCGGCGGATCTTGCCGGCCTCGCGCAGGCGCTCGAAGGCCTCGACGGTTTCCTCCAGCGGATACTGGCCGCGCCAGTGCAGCAGGTAGAGGTCCAGGCAGTCGGTGCGCAGGCGCTTGAGACTGCGCTCGCAGGCTTCGGGAATACCACGCCGGCTGGCGTTGTGCGGATAGACCTTGCTGACCAGGAAGACCTGCTCGCGCAGCCCGGCGATGGCCTCGCCGACCACCTCTTCCGAGCCGCCTTCGCCGTACATTTCGGCGGTGTCGATGAGGGTCAGGCCGCGCTCGATGCCTTCGCGCAGCGCCGCCACTTCGCGCGAGCGCTCGGAACGGTTCTCGCCCAGGCGCCAGGTGCCCTGGCCGATGGCGGGAACGGCGGTGCCGTCGGCGAATACCACTGTGTTCATCACGTGCTCCTTGTCGTTGGGTTGGGGATCACGGGGCCGACCGCCCGTCGGGGCAGCGGGCTGGACAGGGTAGCGCAGCCGACAGGATTTCGCGTGGGGTCTCAGTGCCAGGGGTCGTAGGTGCCGAAGCTCCAGATATGCCCCTCCAGGTCGCGGCAGGTGAAGCCCTGGCCGCCGTAGTCCTCGTCCTTGATGTCGATGACGATCTGCGCGCCACCGTCCACCGCCGCTCGGTACAGCACCTCGGCGTCCCTCACCACGACGTAGATGCTCTGGGTGCAGCCGCCGGCCTCGTCGGGCTGGCGCATCAGCCGGCCGTATTCGTTGTCGTGCAGCGAACCGAGCATCAGCAGTCCGCTGCCATCACCGAGCACCAATTGCGCATGGGCGATGCCACCGTGGTCATCGGCCACCACCAACTGGCGCTGGAAGCCGAAGGTGGCGCACAGCCAATCGATGGCGCGGGGCGCATCGCGGTAGCGCAGGCACGGGATGACGCTGGGACGGACGGCGGGAACGGGCGTGGACATGGCGATCTCCGGCGGGGAACGGGCGCAATGTTTCCAGCATAGCCGCCGGCCTTTCCACGCTCAGCGCTGTGCGGCGACCAGCAACAGCATCGGCCGCTCACGCTCCTCCGCCAGCGCCGGCTGGGCTTGCACCTGTTCGGCGCTCGGCCCCCAATCCTCGACGTGCCGTAGTCTCAGTCCGGCGCCGATCACCGCGTTGAGAACGCTGCCGAGGGTGCGGTGGTGCTTGAGCACGCCCTTGGCCAGCCAGTCGGTGTGGCGCTCGCCTTCGTCCTGGTAGTGGTCCACAGGCCAGTAGCGGCGACCGTCGGCGTCGACGATCCAGCCGGGTTTGAGCGAGGCCATGTAGATCGGATGCTCGATGGAGAACACCAGGTTGCCGCCGGGGCGCAGTGCGTCGTGCACGTTGCGGAAGAAATGCGGCAGGTCCGCAAGGTAATGCAGGGTCAGCGAGCTGTAGGCCAGATCGAAGGCCGCGGTGGGCAATTCGAGCTGGTCGAGGTCAGCGTGGAAGTAGCTCACCTGTGGCGCGTCGGTCGTCTCCCGCGCCCGCTCGAGCATCTTCTGCGACACATCCAGGCCGCTCACCGTGCGCGCGCCCTGTTGCGCCGCGTAGCGACAGAACCACCCGTAACCGCAGCCAAGGTCGACCACGTCCAGTCCCGCCAGCGGCGGCAGCAGCGAGCGCAGCGTCGGCCATTCCGGCGCGCCATCCAGGCCATGCTGCGAGCGCGGCAACTGGGCGTAGCCGGCGAAGAATTCAGGGTTGTCGTAAATGTTCTGCGCCATGGGTCGGACCCTCCTTCTGAGCTACCGATTGTCGGCATCGAGGACCGCTCCGACAACCGGTTGCGGTCAATGCAGGGGCGATCGAAGCGCAATTTCCTGCAAGACCGATTGCCGCCACGGCCGTACTGTCGGAGCACTGATTCCAAGGAGCACAGCATGACCCAGCGCCAACCGATCAACCTGCGGGACAAGCTCTCGCGCCTCCACGAAACCTGGCAGCCCCGGGTGATCGCGGAAATGAACGACTACCAGTTCAAGGTGGTGAAGCTGCACGGCGATTTCGTCTGGCACAGCCACGCCGATACCGATGAGACCTTCATCGTGCTGGACGGCGAGCTGCGCATCGATTTCCGCGACGGTCCGCTCACCCTGCGCGCCGGCGAGCTGTACGTGGTGCCCCGTGGCGTAGAGCACAAGCCATACGCCGAGCATGAGGTACAGGTGATGCTGATCGAACCGCGCGGAGTGCTGAACACCGGCGACGCCGGCGGCGAGCGCACGGCGCAGAACGATCGCTGGATCTGACCGTCGATCGACTGCCCTGCGCATCGCCGATCAGCGGCCATGGCCGGCGCCGGCCCGGCTGCTATGCCTGTGAGGAGGAAACCGCTCCCAGCCAGAGGCTGTAACGCCTGGGATACACGGGCGCGACCCTGGCAGCGGTGCCGATTCGGGTCCGCGAATCTTGCCTGCCCGGACCCGGGCCTGAGGTGCGACATGCTCTATCTGGTGCACTGGACCATTCCCATGGAAAACCGCGACAAGGTCATCCAGCGGTTCCTGCAGACCGGCGGCCAGCCGCCGGCCAACGTCAAGCTGGTCGGGCGCTGGCACGCCATGGGCCACATGATGGGTTTTGGCCTGGCCGAAGCCGAGAATCCCCTCGACGTGCAGCGCTGGATGCTGCAATGGACCGACCTGATGAACCTGCAGGTGCATCCCGCCATGACCGACGCCGAATACGCACCCTTGCTGGTGCAGCAGATGGAAGCGGCGAGCTCGGTCAGTCCCTGACGGCAACCTCGGCCTGCTTGGCGCCGAAGCGCTTGCGGTAGTCGCTGGGCGACATCCCGGTGATCTTGCGGAAGGTGCTGCGGAACGAGCCCGGGTCGAGATAGCCGACCGTAAAGGCGATGTGATCCACCGTGCCGTTGGTGAACTCCAGCATCTCCCGCGCCTTGCCCACCCGCAGGTGCTGGCAGTATTCGGTGGGTTTGAGCCCCGTGGCCGCCCGGAAGCGGCGGAGGAAGGTACGCTCCTCCAGCCCGGCCCGGGCGGCCATCGCGGGCAGGCTCACGTCTACCGCGCCGTTGCCCTGCAGCCAGTGCTGGACCTTGAGGATCGCCGCGTCGCCATGCCCCAGCAGCGGTGCGAAGTTGCTGCCGCACTGCTGCGCGCTGTCGCTGTGCTCCACCACCAGGAAGCGCGCGGTGCGCGAGGCGATGCTGGGCCCGAGCAGGCGGTCGACCACGCGCAGCCCCACTTCCGACCAGGCCATCAGGCCAGCGGAGGTGATCAGGTCACCATCGTCGACGATCGGCTTGTGCGCCTCCAGTCGCACCTTGGGGAAGCGCCGGGCGAACGCCTCGGCCCCGCTCCAGTGGGCGGTGGCGGAGCGCCCGTCGAGCAGGCCGGCCTCGGCCACCAGCAAACCGCCGATGCACACCGAGCCGACAATGGCGCCGTCCGCGTGGCGCGCGGCCAGCCATTGGGTGAGATGGCGCACCGGCGTGGCGTCCGGCAGGCCAAACAGCGACGGCGGTACCAGCACGGCGACCAGGGGGCTGTCCGCGTCAGACGGCAGGTCCGGATGGGTATCGAAGATGCGCCTGGGCGCGGCGCCTTCCTCGCCGGACCAGTGGCTGACCCGCAGCGCCGGTAACTGGTCGCCGGCCTCTTCGCTGGAGATGCGCTCGGCCACCGCGAACAGGTCGGTCAGCCCGTGCAGCGCCGCCGCCTGCACACCGGGATAGATCAGCAGGCCGATCTCGACGACGCGCCTTTGCCCAACCATTGTCACTTTACCCCCTGTTATTGTCGTTCCGACTGATCCCGCACCGGCGCGCAATGGCCAATACTGGCTCCACTTCCCACTCACCGAGGATTCGGAAATGGCAAAGCAAGCGCTCATCCTAGTGGATATCCAGAACGACTACTTCCCCGCCGGCAAATGGCCGCTGGTCGGCATCGAGCCCGCCGCCAACCAGGCCGCCAAGGTGCTCGCCGCCTTCCGGGAGCGCGGTAACCTGGTGGTGCATGTCCGCCACGAATTCGCAAGCGATGACGCCCCCTTCTTCGCCCCCGGCAGCGAAGGCGCGCAGATTCACCCGAAGGTCGCCAATCTGCCCGGGGAAGCCGTCGTGCTCAAGCACTTCGTCAACTCGTTCCGCGGCACCGACCTCAAGGCGATCCTCGACCAGCACGGCATCGAGTCCGTCGTCGTGGTCGGTCACATGAGCCACATGTGCGTGGACGGCGCGGTGCGGGCCGCCGCCGACTTCGGCTACGAGGTGACCGTGCTGCACGACGCCTGCGCCACCCTCGACCTGGAATTCAATGGCGTGAAGGTGCCGGCGGCCCAGGTCCATGCGGCCTACATGGCAGCCTTCGCCTTCGCCTATGCGCAGGTGATCTCCACCGCCGAGTACCTCGATCGCTGATCCTCGCGCCACGCTGCAGGGGCCTCTTCGGAGGCCCTTCGTCGTTCAGAAAAGCGCCGCAGCAGCGCCAGCGAATCAACGCAGCGAGACGTGAGAAGTTACCTAACGCCCTGCCGGCTTTCCGCTATCATCGAGGCTCAATCGCCTGCCGATAAGGACATCCCATGAGCGTTTCGTCGATCGTCACCCTGGCTATCATCGCCGGCGTGGTCTTCCTGCTGATCAGCGTGTTCAACCGCCTGGTGGCGCTGCGCAACCGCTATCAGAACGCCTTTGCCCAGATCGAAGTGCAGCTCAAGCGCCGCTACGACCTGATCCCCAACCTGGTGGAAACCGCCAAGGCCTATCTCAAGCATGAGCGCGAGACCCTGGAGGCAGTGATCGCCGCCCGCAACGCCGCGGTCGCAGGTCTGAAGGCCGCCTCTGAACAGCCCGGCGACTCCGGCCGCATGGCGCAACTGGCCGCCGCCGAGAACGCCCTGGGCGGCGCCATGGGCCGCCTCAACGTGACCCTGGAAGCCTACCCGGACCTCAAGGCCTCGCAGAACCTGCAACAGGTCAGCGAGGAGCTTTCCAGCACCGAGAACAAGGTCGCCTTCGCCCGCCAGGCCTACAACGACTCGGTGATGGCGTACAACACCTACCGCCAGTCCTTCCCCGCCAACGTCCTGGCCACCACCTACGGCCACAGCAAGGACGCCAGCCTGCTGGAGTTCGAGGACAGCAAGGAAATCCAGGCTGCGCCGAAAGTCGCCTTCTGATCTGAAGCGCGATGAACTTCTTCGAACACCAGGATCGCGCCCGGCGGCAGACCGGGCGCCTGGTCCTGCTGCTGGCCGTCGCGGTGGTCTGCCTGGTCACCATCACCAGCTTTGCCCTGGGCTGGCTCTGGCGGCATTTGGGTGAGCCGGCGCTGCACCTGACCTCGCGCGCCTCCCTGCCCGACCCCGAGCTGTACCTGGCGGTGGCCGCCGTGATCATCGGCGTGGTCGTCCTCGGGGCGCTGTACAAGCAGGTGCAGTTGAGTGCCGGCGGCAAGGTGGTGGCCGAGAGCCTGGGCGGCCGATTGCTCAACCTCAGCGCCAGCAATGCCGACGAGCGCCGGCTGCTCAACGTCGTCGAGGAAATGGCCCTGGCTTCCGGCTCGCCGGTACCGCCGGTCTACGTACTGGAAGACGCCTCGATCAACGCCTTCGCCGCCGGCCTGAGTCCGCGCGACGCGGTGATCGGGATCACCCGCGGTGCCATCGAGCAGCTCGAACGCAATGAACTGCAGGGCGTGATCGCCCACGAATTCAGCCATATCCACCACGGCGACATGCTGCTCAACACGCGCCTTACCGCGCTGTTGCACGGCATCCTCCTGCTAGGCCTGATCGGCGGCATGCTGCTGCGTGGCTGGAACGAGACCAGCACCGGCATCCGCGTCGGTAGCCGCAGTAGCAGCAACGACAAGGACGGTGGTGGCAGCGCGGTGCTGCTGGTCATCGGCTGCGGCGTGGTGCTCTACGTACTGGGCTACGTCGGCACCTTCTTCGGCCAGTTGATCAAGGCCTCGGTCAGCCGTCAGCGCGAGTTCCTGGCCGATGCCTCGGCGGTGCAGTTCACCCGCGATCCCTCCACCATCGCTGGCGCGCTCAAGAAGATCGGCAGCAATCCCTTTGGCGCACTGCTCAGCGCCCCGCGCGCCGCGGAGTTCAGCCATATGTACTTCGGCGACGGCGTCGGCAGCAGCTGGTTCGACACCCACCCGCCGCTGAAGGAGCGCATCCGCCGCGTCGAGCCGGGCTGGGACGGGATCTACCCGAAATTCGAGCCGCGCCTGGACGTGGCACTGATGAACAAGGACGCCTGGACCGCCGCCGTCACCGGCCAGGCCTATCAGCCCAGCGCCGTCGACGTGGCGGTCGCCGCCGTCGGCGCCCCTACGGTCGCTCATCTGCAGGAAGCCCGAGGCACCCTGCAGCGCCTGGACGAACGCCTGCAACGCGCCGCCCATGACACCGAAGGCGCCCAGGCGCTGATCTACGGCCTGCTGCTGGACAGCGAGCCCGGCCTGCGCGCCCGCCAGCTGGAGCAGCTCAAGACGCGCCTGGACCTGAGCCTGGCGCTGCAGCTCGACCTGCTGGAAGAGTCGCTGCTGCACCTCGACCCCGGCCAGCGCCTGCCGCTGCTGGACCTGGCCATGCCGGCGCTGAAGCAGCTCGACACCCAGGGCTTTACCGGCCTGCGCGAAAACATGGCCCTGCTGATCAAGTTCGACGGCAAGGTGAAGTTGCTGGAATGGACCCTGCTGCGGATCGTCGAACGCAACCTGCGCCCCGGCAGCGCGAAGATCGGCAACGTGGCGCTGGCGGAACTGGAGGAGCCGGCCGCCGTGCTGCTGGCCTTCCTCGCCCGCGCCGGCGAAACCGGCGATGCGCAGACCGAGCAGGCCTTCACCGATGCCTGGAGCGGATTGCCCTTCGCGCCCCGCCCATTGCCGGCTGGAGGCCAGCTGCGGGAGCTGGAAGCCGCGCTGAAGAAACTGGAACAGTTGCGCCCGCTGCAGAAGCCGCAACTGCTCAAGGCCATGGCCCGTTGCGTCGAGCAGGATGGTCACATCAACGTCAGCGAGGCGGAGCTGATGCGCGCGGTGGCGGATATCCTCGATTGCCCGATGCCGCCGTTGTTGACGGTATAAACGAAGGAATATCCGCGTGCGTAGGGCGTACAACCGTTCGCGGTTGTACGCCGATACACCGTGCATTCAGTCGGCTCGGTGGTCAGGTTCGGAGCGCTCTGAAACGGCGACTCCGAGTTGAATCCGAGTGTCCTGAAGCCAAGGTCAAACGGCGTATAACGTTGAACGTTATACGCCCTACGAATCCTGATCCTTTGGTAGTCGGCGCGCAAAAGAAAAGGGCCTCCGAAGAGGCCCTTTTCATTCACTCAACCGTCACTCACGCACGGCTGGCGGCACCGCCCTGCTCGGTCTTGGGAGCAAGGTTCAGCGCGTAGTACAGCACCGTCAGCAGCACCAGGAAGGCCGGGCCGATGTACAGCGCGATGCGGGTGTCCTCGAAGAAGGCCATCAGCACCACCACCAGCACCAGGAAGGCCATGGCGAGGTAGGAGCTGACCGGGTACAGCCACATCTTGAACTGCAGCTTGCCAGCTTCGGCGGCGGAGAGGCCGCGGCGGAACTTCAGCTGGGCCAGCAGGATCATCGCCCAGGTCCAGATCGCACCGAAGGTGGCGATGGAGGTCACCCAGGTGAATACCTTTTCCGGCACCAGGTAGTTCAGCAGCACGCCCAGCAGCAGCGCAGCGATGGACAGCAGCAGCGCGTTACGCGGTACGCCGCCCTTGGAGGTCTTGGCGAACACGGCCGGGGCCTGGCCATGCTGGGCGAGGCTGTAGAGCATGCGGCCGGTGCTGAAGATGCCGCCGTTGCAGGACGACAGCGCGGCGGTGATCACCACGAAGTTGATGATGCCGGCGGCGGTCTTGATGCCCATGCGCTCGAAGGTCATCACGAAGGGGCTGCCCTGGGTGCCGATCTCGTTCCACGGGTAGATCGACATGATCACGAACAGCGCGCCCACGTAGAACAGCAGGATGCGCCAGAACACCGAATTGATCGCACCGGGGATGGTCTTCTGCGGATTCTTCGCTTCACCGGCGGTCAGGCCGATCATCTCCACGCCCAGGTAGGCGAACATCACCATCTGCAAGGACATCAGCACGCCGGTGATGCCGTGGGGCATGAAGCCGCCATTGCTCCAGAGATTCGAGATGCCGGTGGCGATGCCGTCGTTGCCCAGGCCGAACATGATCATGCCGCCGCCGACCAGGATCATGGCGACGATGGTGACGATCTTGATCAGGGCGAACCAGAACTCGAACTCACCGAAGGCACGCACCGCCACCAGGTTGATGGTGCCCATGCTCGCCAGCGCGGCCAGCGCCCAGATCCAGCGCGGCACGTCAGGGAACCAGATGCCCATGTAGATGGCCACCGCGGTGATTTCCGCGACACAGGTCACCAGCCAGAGGAACCAGTAGTTCCAGCCGGTCAGGTAGCCGGCCAGTGGGCCGAGGTAGTCCTGGGCGTAACGGGCGAAGGAGCCGGCCACGGGGTTGTGCACGGCCATCTCGCCGAGGGCGCGCATGATCACGAGGATGGCGAGACCGCCGATGATGTAGGAGAGCATGATGGCCGGGCCGGCCATCTGGATGGCCTTGGCGGAGCCGAGGAACAGGCCGACGCCGATGCAGGCGCCCAGGGCCATGAGACGGATGTGCCGCTCATTGAGATCCCGCTGGAGATCGTGGGACGACATGGTGATGCAACCTCATTTTGTTCTTGGGGAATATCAGCTGCGGACTCGAAGTACAGTCGGGATGCGGAAACGCCGGAAAAAAGCTTCGCCACCGCGCCGTTCGGCACAGGGGGCGGAAGATTCTGGTGATTCCAGGACGGCACACCGCAAGAGGCTGCCCGCTCTTGTGGAGTGGACGTGGGCATTGCGGGAGTGGACCACGGCTGAGGTCGCTGCCGAATTTACACAAGTCCGCCGGAGACGTCTGCCCCAAAAGGGTGCCTTTTGACCAAAGGCGTAGGGACGATTCGTCGCGCCAGGTGCAACCCGGCGCTACTCAGCCGGCCAGCGGTTGCAAGTCCAGCAGCAACGAGCAAGGCTTGCCGCTCTCGGGATGGCGCGGCTCGCGCAGCTGCCGCACGCGCCAGCCACTGGTGGCGAGCAGCGCCAGCCAGGACTCCAGGGTGCGGTAGTACCAGGGCATCGGCGCGCTGAAGGCCTCGCCGAAGGCGGCGAAGGTCTCCAGCCGCCAGCCATCGGCGTAGGGCTCGTCGCCGCAGGCGGACCAGGGATGCACGGTTTGGATCAGCAGGCGGCCGGCGGGTTCGAGGCGCTCGCGCAGGGCCAGGAGGAGCGGCGCGATGGATTCGTCGAGCAGGGCGAAGTTGCAGACCAGCGTATCGAAGCGCCCCAGGGATTCCCCCTCGGTGATCAGTCCGGCGTAGTCCATCACCTCGAAGCGGCCGCCACCCGCCTGGCGCGCGGCCTCGATCAGCGGCGCGGAAGCATCCACCCCCACACACTCGCTGCCCCGCTCCGCCAGGGCCCGGCACAGCCAGCCTTCGCCGCAGCCGATGTCCAGCACGCGGCGCGCGGGCCCGGCGGCGACAGCGTCGAGGATCGCCGCGTCGGTCACCAGGCGCCGGCTCTCGATGCGCTGCTCGCGCACCGCGCGGGTCCAGGCATCGGCGTTGGCCTGCCAACTGTGGCGAATGCGGGCGCTCTGGTCGGTCATGGAATCCTCCTATTGAGCATCCGGTGATGCCATGCCTTACGAATCTCGACTGCGAACCGCCCAGAGATCGAAGCAAGAAAAGTATCCCCTACCGCGCCCCGTCACTGAGTCTTCCACCCCTTGGGCACCGCCAATCCCTTGGGCGGCGGGGTCTGCGGCAGCATCTCGCGGCAACCGGCGTCGCGGAACGGCCCGCCGATCTTCTGCCAGCCGTCCCCCGGCGAGGTCTGCTGGCAGGCATAGCGGCCGTCCAGCTTGCTCTGCCACTTGTAGAACGGCACGGGCGCGGCGATGGCGCTGAGCGAGATCAGCAGCAGGGACGCGACGGGCAGAAAAAACGAACGCATGGCCGGAAAGTCCTGTCGAAGAAATCAGGGGCTGCCAAGGCCGGGGTACAGTACGGCAAAAACCTGGCAGACCCGCCTATTGCACCTGCTGGCCGTCGGCAAATCAATCCGACGGGCGCGGAAGGGTGCAGCGCGGCGCGCAGAATTTTCGCCGCCTACTACGCTGGAAATTAGGAAAGCCGCTATCTCAGGGCTTTCGCGGCGTCGGGAGGGGCGCCGGTCGTCACGTGGGCGGAGTCCGCTTACCTAGGCTGTGGTTTGAGCATGGGCAGGTCGTGAAATGGATAGCTCGAAGCATTCCGGTACGCATAATGATGCAGCTCAACCGGGTCGCTCGGAGCCCGGTATTTCCCCGACAAAAGTTCACCATCACCGTTTCCTGCTGCTATTTCTCTTCCTCTTGCCGCTGCTCGCCACCATCGGTGCCGCGCTGCTTTATGAGGCGCACACCTCCAAGCTGCAGGCGCGCGAGCTGGCGCGCTACGCCGGCGAGCTGACCTGGCAATTGTCGCAAGGCCCCAGCAGCGCGGTGGTGTACCCACAGAGCGGGCCGTTCGACCGCAGGCTCGGCTACCTGCAATTGCCGACCTTCCTCGACCGCTTGCACCAGCGCAACTTCATCACCCTGAGCCAGGCGCGCTTCTCCGAACCGCTGATGCAATACGCCGGCCACGGCCTGTTCCCGCCGTATCCGGAGAAGATCCAGGCCGGCGTGGACATCGCCGACTGCCGCGGCCTGCCGATCTACGCCTTCCGCTACCCGCAGCGGTTGTACGCCAACTTCGACAGCATTTCCCCGCTGATCGTGCAGAGCCTGCTGTTCATCGAGAACCGCGACCTGCTGGACACCCAGCGCCCCTATCTGAACCCGGCCATCGACTGGAGCCGCTTCACCCAGGCCTCGCTGGCGCAGGTGGGCAAGCTGGTCGGCATGGGCAACCACGCCCCTGGCGGCAGCACCCTGGCCACGCAGATCGAGAAGTACCGGCACTCCGAGGACGGCCGCACCAACTCCATCACCGACAAGCTGCGGCAGATGGCGTCGGCCAGCGTGCGCACCTACCTGGGCGGCGCGGAAAACCTGGCGGCGCGGCGCAACGTGGTGCTCACCTACCTCAACTCGGTGCCGCTCTCGGCACAGCCGGGCTATGGCGAAGTCAGCGGCCTGCCGGACGGCCTGTGGATCTGGTACGGCGCCGACTACCAGCAGGTCAACCAACTCCTCAGCGCACCGCCAGCCAGCGGCGTTTCGCTGGTCGAACAGGGCAAGGCGCTGCGCCAGGTCATCTCGCTGATGATTGCCCACCGCCGCCCCTCCTGGTACCTGGCCCGTGGCCGCGACCAGTTGTCCGGGCTGACCGACAGCTACCTGCGCCTGCTCGCCCAGTCCGGGGTCGTCTCCGCCTCGCTGAGCGATGCGGCGCTGAAACAGAAACTGGTCTTCCGCGACCCGCGCAACCAGCCCACCGTCACCCCACTGGAGAACAACAAGGGCGTGACCCTGGCGCGTACCCGCCTGGCCGGGATGCTCGACGTGCCGCTGTACGACCTGGACCGCTTCGACCTGTCCTTCACCACCACCTTGCAGCACGAGCTGCAGGAACAGGTCACCGCCTACCTGCGGCACCTCTCCGATCCGGAGTTCGCCGCGCAGATCGGGCTGTTCGGCGAGCACCTGCTCTCCGAGGACAAGACCAAGGACGTGCGCTACAGCTTCACCCTGTTCGAGCGCACCGCCAGCGGCAATCGCGTGCGCGTGCAGACCGACAACACCGAGCAGCCGTTCGACATCAACGAAGGCAGCAAGCTGGAGCTGGGTTCCACCGCCAAGCTGCGGGTGCTGTCCACCTACCTGGAAACCATCGCCGACCTGCACGACCAGTACGCGCCGATGAGCACCGCCGACCTGAAGAAGGTGCAGGTGGAGCCCATCGACTTCCTCAGCCGCTGGGCCATCGACTACCTGATCGCCGCCAAGGACCGCAACCTGCCGGACATGCTCAGTGCGGCCATGCAACGCAAGTACTCCGCCAGCCCTTACGAGGCATTCTTCACCGGCGGCGGCATCCACACCTTCAGCAACTTCCGCAAGGAGGACAACGGCCGCATCCCGACCATCCAGGATGCCCTGCGCGAGTCGATCAACCTGCCCTTCGTGCGCCTGCTGCGCGACCTGGTGCGTCACGACATGTACTCCAACGAAGGCAGCAAGGTCGCCGTACTGGCCAACGACAAGGACCCGCGGCGCGAGGACTACCTCAACCGCTTCGTCGACAAGGAAAGCCAGGTCTACCTGCTGCGCTTCTGGCAGAAATACAAGGGCAAGACCACCGATGACCGCCTCGACACCTTCCTCGACGGCCTGCGCGCCTGGCCGGTGCGGCTGGCGGCGATCCACCGCTACCTGCAACCGCAGGCAGACCTGCCGACCTTCACCACCTTCCTCCAGGACCGCCTGAAGAAAGGCAAGTACGTGGGCGAGAAGCTGACCGACAAGCGCATCGCCGACCTCTACACGCACTATGGTCCGGGCGCCTTCGACCTCAACGACCAGGGCTACGTCGCCCGCGTGCACCCGCTGGAACTCTGGCTGCTCGGCTACCTGCAGCGGCAGCCGGCGGCCACCTTCAACGACGCGGTGGCGGCCAGCGTGGCAGAACGCAAACAGGTCTATGGCTGGCTGTTCAAGTCGCGGCACAAGTACGCACGGGACAAGCGCATCCGCATCATGCTGGAGGTGGAAGCCTTCCTCGACCTGCATGAGCAGTGGAAGCGCCTGGGCTATCCCTTCGACCACCTGGTGCCGTCGCTGGCCACCGCGCTGGGCAGCTCCGGCGACCGCCCCGCGGCGCTGGCCGAGCTGATGGGGATCATCCTCAACGATGGCGTGCGCCTACCGACCCTGCGCATCGACAGCCTGCGCTTCGCCGCCAACACGCCGTACGAAGCCAGCCTCGGCCCGCAGTCGAACACCGGTCGCCAGGTGATGCGCTCGGAAGTGGCCCAGGCCCTGCGCACCGCACTGTCCCAGGTGGTGGACGCCGGTACCGCGCGGCGCCTGTCCGGCAGCTTCAAGCTGGCCGACGGCAGCGCGCTGGTGATGGGCGGCAAGACCGGCACCGGCGACAATCGCATCGAGAGCGTGACCCGCAGCGGTTGGGTGAAGAGTTCGAAGGCGATGAACCGCACCGCGACCTTCGTGTTCTACCTCGGCCCGCGCCACTTCGGCACCCTCACCGCCTACGTGGCCGGCAGCGAGTCGGACAACTTCAAGTTCACCTCGGCCCTGCCGGTGCAGGTGCTCAAGGGCATGGCGCCGATGCTGCAGAGTTACCTGGAGCCGGGGATCAGCACCGGGTGCCAGACGCCGATCGACAATCTGCGGGTGAGTTGGCGGTAAACACCGATGCCAGCCCTGTAGGAGCGAGCTTGCTCGCGAACAGCCGGACGCCATGAGTGTCCAGCCGGGTTCGCGAGCCAGCTCGCTCCTACGAAAAGCTCTGAGTTCGCTGGCCGACGCCATCCACGTCAAACACCCCGGCGCCGATACATCCCTGAACCCTACGAAAAGCCGCGCCGTTATTTGCCCTGGACGGTCTTCACGTACAACCCCTCCACCTGCTCCCGCGCCCAAGGCGTGCGGCGCAGGAAGGTCAGGCTGGACTTGATGCTCGGGTCGTTCTTGAAGCAGCGGATATCGATGCGCTTGGCCAGCCCCTCCCAACCGTACTGCTCGACCAGGCGGTTGAGGATGGCTTCCAGGGTCACGCCGTGCAGCGGGTTCTTCGGTTTTTCAGTCATGGTCCGGCTTCGACAGGTGAGAATCCGCCGCACCTTAACACCAAGCCGTCAGACCCGCAGCCCGGCCACCCCGGCAATGATCAGCGCTACCGACAGCAACTTGGTCAGGGTCAGCGCCTCGCCCAGCAGCAGGAAGCCGAACATCACCGTGCCCAGGGTGCCGATCGCCGTCCAGATCGGGTAGGCGATACTGACTGGCAACTGGCGCATCGCCAGGGTGAGGAAGAAGATCCCGCCGATCACCGCCAGCACCGTCACGACGGTGGGCAACGGCCGGGTGAAGCCCTCGGCGTACTTCATCGACACGGCGAACATCACCTCGAACACCGCCGCCACCATCAGCATCGCCCAGGCCATCACGCCCTCACCCACTCGCTCTCGGCGAGATCGGCCAGTTCCCGCTCGGCCTGCTGGTAGGACGCCTGGAAGGCATCGGGATTGCCCTCCTCGCCTTCGGCGGCGATCACCCGTACATCCTCGATCCCGAGGAAGCCGAGCGCCACGCGCAGCCAGGCGTCGGCATGGTTCATCCACTCCAGCTCGCCGCCCGGGCCCATGCCGGCGCCGCCACGGCTGGTGACGATCAGCGCCTTGCGCCCCTTGAGCAGCGGTTCGTACTCGGCCCCGTCATCATTCACGTGCAGGTCGAAGGTGCGGCCGAGACGGATGATCTGATCGACCCAGGCCTTGAGGCCGCTGGGCACGCTGAAGTTGTACATGGGCGTGGAGATCACCAGAAGGTCGTGGGTGAACAACTCGTCCACCAGTTCATCACTGAGCGCCAGGTCGGCCTGCATGGTCAGCGGGCGATGGTTCGGCTCGGGATGAAAGGCCGCCGCGATGAAGGCTTCGTTGACGTGCGGCAGGCTGGCGCGGCCGACCTCGCGGCGCGTGACCTCGGCCTGCGGTAGTGCGGCGAGAAAACTCTCGGCCAGGCGCCGGGAATGAGAGCGCTCGGCGCGCGGGCTGGCGTGAATGGCAAGAATCCTGTTCATCTATAGCTCCTCGAGTGGGTATACACTGCAGAGGTCTCGAATCCACCTCCGTCTTGCCGCCAAAGCTATTTTCCGGGCGCCCTGCGGACAACTGAGGGAAACTCCACCGAGATGAATCCAGCTCATCCATGGAGAGCATCATGTTCGCCAACCTGCCCCTTCCCGCCCTGCGCACCTTCGAATCCGCGGCGCGTCAGCTGAGCTTCAAGGCCGCCGCCCAGGAGCTGTCGGTGACACCCACGGCGGTGTCCCATCAGGTCCGCGCGCTGGAGGACTGGCTGGGCCTGCCGCTGTTCGAGCGCCTGCCGCGCCAGGTGCGCCTGACCGAAGCCGGCGAACGACTTTTCCGCAGCCTGCACGGCGCGCTGCTGGAGGTTTCGCAGTCGGTGGACAGCCTGCGCCCACAGCGCAGCGCCAGCAGCCTGACGATATCCACCACACCAGCCTTCGCCGCCCTCTGGCTGGTGCCGCGCCTGGGGCGCTTCTACGCCCGTTACCCGCACATCCGCCTGCGCCTGGACAGCCAGTGCGAACTGCTCGACCTGCAGCAGGACGCCAGTGTCGACCTGGCGATCCGCTACGGCTTCGGCGACTACCCGCGCATGCACAGCCAGTTCCTGCTCGGCGAGCGCTTCGCGGTGTACGGCGCGCCGGCGCTGGTGGCCACCGCCGACGTGGAAGTGCCGGAGATGATCAGCGTGCGCTGGTACAACTCCGAGCTCTACGAACGCGGCTGGAAGGCCTGGTGCGCGGCGGCCGGCGAGGAGTGCCTGCTGACCCAGGCGATCCAGCGCGAATACGAGGAAGAGTTCTACGCCCTGCAGGCGGCCATCGCCGGCCAGGGGCTGGTGCTGGCCAGTTCGCTGCTGGTCTCGGAATCCGTGGAGAAAGGACTTCTCGTACCCTACCGCCCGGAAATCAACGTGCCCGGCGCCCGCTATACCGCGCTCTGCGTGCCGGGCCGCGAGCGCCATCCGCCGGTGCGCGCTTTCCTCGACTGGCTGGCCGAGGAAGCGGCCCAGGCAGCCGATCCGCTGATCGACAACGCCGCCTGAGGCTAGTCGAGGCGTTTGCCGCTGTGCCCGCACAGGTGGGCGTTCGCCGTGCACGGCGCGGCGGCCGTGGGTAGAATCACATCCGCCGCATCCCCCATACCTATAACGATTCCTCTTTGCCCGCCCGCACTCCGCCCCATCGGCTCCGGAGCGCACCGCGCATGGCCGGGGGACTCGGCCTGAGCCCCATCTCACCTCAGGATTCCCATGAGCAGCACGCAACCCACCCACACCGGCAGTTGGCTGAGCGTCATCGCCCTGGCCCTCGCCGCCTTCATCTTCAACACCACCGAGTTCGTTCCGGTGGGGCTGCTCAGCGATATCGGTCGCAGCTTCGACATGCGCCCGGAACAGACCGGGCTGATGCTCACCCTCTACGCCTGGGTGGTTTCCCTCACCTCGCTGCCGCTGATGCTGCTGACCCGCAACATGGAGCGCCGCCGCCTGCTGGTGGTGATCTTCTGCCTGTTCATCGGCAGCCACCTGCTCTCGGGCGTCGCCTGGAACTTCAGCGTGCTGATGCTCAGCCGCTTCGGCATCGCCTTTGCCCACGCGGTGTTCTGGTCGATCACCGCCTCGCTCGCCGTGCGCGTGGCGCCGCCGGGCCAGCAGGCGAAAGCCCTCGGCCTGCTCGCCACCGGCACCATCCTGGCAATGGTGCTGGGCATTCCGCTGGGCCGCGTACTGGGCGAGGCGCTGGGCTGGCGCGCGACCTTCCTCGCCATCGCCGGTGTCTCGGTGGTGGTGGTGCTCTGGCTGGCACGCTCGCTGCCGCTGCTGCCGAGCCAGAACTCTGGCTCCCTGCGCAGCCTGCCGCTGCTGCTGCGCCGCCCAGCGCTGGTGTCGATGTACGTGCTCACCGTGCTGGTGATCACCGCGCAGTTCACCGCCTACAGCTACATCGAGCCCTTCGCCCGGGAAGTCGCGGCGCTGGACAGCCAGCGCACCACCCTGCTGCTCCTGCTGTTCGGCGGCGCCGGACTGTTCGGTTCGATCCTCTTCAGCCGCTACAGCGAACGCTTCCCGCGCGTTTTCCCCTGCATTGCCATCGCCGTGCTCGGCGCCAGCCTGTTGCTGCTCCTGCCGCTGGCGCATTCGCCGGTGGCGCTGCTGGTCTTGAGCCTGTTCTGGGGCGCGGCGATCCTCTGCTTCGGCCTGGCGCTGCAAGCCAAGGTGCTGCAGCTGGCCCACGACGCCACCGATGTGGCCATGGCGATGTTCTCCGGCCTGTACAACGTCGGCATCGGCGGCGGCGCGCTGCTGGGCAGCCGCGTGGCGGCGGGCGTGGGTCTGGAATGGATCGGCTACGTCGGCGGCGCGCTGGCGGTGGTCGGGTTGTTGCTCTGCCTGTTCGCCTGCTGGCGCTATGCGGCGGCGCTGAGCAGCGGGCACACTTCACATTGAAAAAAGCCGCTCCAAGGAGCGGCTTTTTTGTCTGCGTGAGATCATGGCGCGCTCCTACAAGAGACTCGGAGCCGAGGCTGAGCCTGTAGCGAGCTTGCTCGCGACCCCACCGGACACCCAAGGCAGCAAGCGGTTCGCGAGCAAGCTCGCTCCTACGAAAAGCAAAAAGGCCGCGCCCCTTTCGGGAGCGCGGCCTTTTTTCATTCAGCGACGACTCAGCGGCTGGTCACCGGAGTGCCGGCCGACTGAGTGGCTTCCGCGTACTCGGCCTCGGCGGCCTCGAAACGCTGGATCATCGCCTTGGACGGGGCGGTGCCGATCAGGCTGAACACCACGATCGAGACGCTGGAGAGGATGAAGCCCGGGATGATCTCGTACAGGCCGAGCCAGCCGAACTGCTTCCAGACGATCACGGTGAGCGCACCGACGATGATGCCGGCCAGCGCGCCGTTGCGGGTCATGCCCTTCCACAGCACGGAGAACAGCACCAGCGGACCGAAGGCGGCGCCGAAGCCGGCCCAGGCATAGGAGACCAGGCCCAGGACACGGTTTTCCGGATTGGCGGCCAGGGCGATGGCGATCAGCGCCACCAGCAGCACCATGGCGCGGCCGACCCACACCAGCTCAAGCTGGCTGGCGTTCTTGCGCAGGAAGGCCTTGTAGAAGTCTTCGGTCAGCGCCGAGGAGCACACCAGCAGCTGGCAGCTCAGGGTGCTCATCACCGCGGCGAGAATGGCGGACAGCAGCACGCCGGCGATCCACGGGTTGAAGAGGATCTTCGCCAGTTCGATGAACACGCGCTCGTGGTTCTCACCAACCGCGCCAGCCTGCTCCGGATGCGCCTGGAAGTAGGCGATGCCGAAGAAGCCCACGGCAACCGCGCCGCCCAGGCAGAGGATCATCCAGGTCATGGAGATGCGGCGGGCAGCCGGGATCGACTTGACCGAATCGGCGGCCATGAAGCGCGCCAGGATGTGCGGCTGGCCGAAATAGCCCAGGCCCCAGGCCATCAGCGAGATCACGCCGACGAAGGAAGCGCCTTTGAGCATGTCGAAGTTGGCCGCGTCCTTCAGCTCGATGGCGGCGAAGGTCGGCTCCACGCCACCGGTGGCGAACAGCACGATGATCGGGGTGAGGATCAGCGCGAAGATCATCAGCGAGGCCTGCACGGTGTCGGTCCAGCTCACCGCCAGGAAGCCACCGACGAAGGTGTAGGCGATGGTCGCGGCGGCACCGGCCCACAGGGCGGTCTCGTAGGACATGCCGAAGGTGCTTTCGAACAGGCGGGCGCCGGCGACGATGCCGGAAGCGCAGTAGATGGTGAAGAACACCAGGATCACCAGCGCGGAAATCACCCGCAGGATACGGCTGTTGTCCTCGAAGCGGGTGCTGAAGTAGTCCGGCAGGGTCAGGGCGTTGCCGTTGTGCTCGGTGTGCACGCGCAGGCGGCCGGCGACGAACAGCCAGTTCAGGTAGGCGCCGCAGATCAGGCCGATGGCGATCCAGCTTTCGGAGATGCCCGACAGGAAGATGGCGCCCGGCAGGCCCATCAGCAGCCAGCCGCTCATGTCCGAGGCGCCGGCCGAGAGCGCGGTGACGAAGCTGCCGAGGCTGCGGCCACCGAGGATGTAGTCGGAGAAGTTGTTGGTGGAACGATAGGCGGCCAAGCCGATCAGAACCATGGCAGCGATGTAGATCACGAAGGTGATCAGTGTTGGCGTGTTGACGCTCATGGGGACTCCCCTGCAGCTTGTTTTTATCCAGGCACGCTGGGTAACGCGTGCCCTTGACTGGCAGCCGGCGTGGTTGACGCCGACCGGTTAGCGCTTGCTCACAGGCAAACCGGGTTGCGCGTGGCGCCAACGGGCACCGAACCGCTACGCATCCCGACGCAGGCCCGCCCTCGTCCATGCTGGCGATGTCCTGCGGCCGCCGTCTCACCACGGCGACCTTCGTCCCGACCTCGCGGATAAGCGAGATGCGGGCCGTTTACCGGGCGACGCCCGGTGATCCTTCAGGCGCCGGAAATGACGCCTGCACTCCGATGAAGCCCTGCGCGCCACACGATACGGGGCAGGCGGTGGCATTCACCGGAGTCGTTCAGAACTGTGCTCACGCGCGCATTGAGAAGCGGCAGGGGGTGGCCGGCGCACGAGGGCGCGGATTGTACAGAAAGCTGGGGAGTCGATTGCGCCACTGGTCCGAGGGCGGACAGCGCGAGACCACGGGCGGGCACTGCGGGCCGGGCCGTGGAGAGAGTGGCGCAGCCAGGTGCAGGCGCGCTACAGGCGAAGACAAAACCGGTGATGGGCATGCTGCCCTCCCGCGTATCGAGCTGGATGTTGTTCTTGGTCTGACCGGGTTGCACCTTGGACTACCAGCAACGCGGTTGGCGGACTCTATGGGTTGCACCCATGGATTTCTTGCTGAAAACTCCGGATTTCTTGCAAAAGACTCCGACACCGGCAGAGCGCCAGCTGACCATTTGGTCAGCATTGGAATCGACCGGAAACGAGGAATTCAGCTGCGTCGCAGGTTGCCCGGCGTCAGTCCCAGGTAACGGCGCATGGTGGTGGTCAGCGCACTCTGACTGGAGAAGCCGCACTCCCCCGCCACCCGCACCAGCGGCAGATCACTCTCGCGCAGCAGACGGGCGGCCCGGTCCAGGCGCTGGCGCAGCAGGTACTGATGGGGCGTAAGACCGACCCGATCCTTGAACTGCGCATGGAACTGGCTGGGGCTCAGGCAGGCGACCTGCGCCAGCTCGGCCACCGTGATGCGCCGGGCGAGGTGCTCGCCGATATAGGCATCCAGTCGCTCCAGGTCCAGGGGGCCACCGCGCGGCGCCGCCACCTCGCCGAACAGGCGCAGGTGCAGGGCGCGCAGCAGCACGCCGCCCAGGGCACGAGCCAGCAGCGGGTCGTTGCCGTAGCGGGCGATCTCGGCGCCGGCATAACTGAGCAGGTTCTGGAAATCGGCATCCAGGGTCGGATAGCGCGGCGCCTCGAACAGACGCGCCAGCAGGTCACGGTCCTGCTCGCCGATGCTGGCCTCGTCGAGGTCGACGATCAGCATATGGTTGTCGCCCACGCCGGCGAATTCGTGCCCCACATCCCCCGGCACCAGGCAGGCGCGCATCCGGCAGACCTCGCCGCTCCGGCCGTCGATCTCGAACTCCGCGCGACCACTGAGCGACATCACTAATTGGTGATGGTCATGGGCATGCTGATGGGTCTGGTCGGACAGACGGGCGAGGCGGGTTTCGAACATGGCGCGAACTGATCAAATTTTGCGCATGTTACGCGAGTTGCACCTACCTGCCCAGTTTCAGCTCGTCGGGTTGCACCTCTGCGCCGCATGGCCTTCCGCCGTATCTACGGCCGGCGCCCGGCGTAATCCCGGGCGAACTGCGCAGCGATCCGCCCGGACCTCGAACCGCGGTGGGTCGCCCAGCGGATCGCCGCCTGCTCCCACTCGAGCTGCTCCACACCACCCAGGCCGTGGGACTCCAGCCAGCGCGCGACCGCCTCCAGGTACTGCTCCTGGTTGAACGCATAGAAGGATATCCACAGGCCGAAGCGCTCGGACAGCGACACCTTCTCTTCCACCGCCTCGCCGGGATGCAGCTCGCCGCTTTCGCTGCGCTGGAAGGCCAGGTTGTCCTCGGCGCGCTCGGCCAGCAGGTGGCGACGGTTGGAGGTGGCGTAGATCAGAACGTTGCCGGACTGCCCGGCCACGGAGCCATCGAGCACCGTCTTCAGGCCCTTGTAGCCGGTCTCGCCGTCCTCGAAGGAGAGGTCGTCGCAGAACAGAATGAAGCGCTCCGGGCGATGACGCAGCAGGTCGATGATCTGCGGCAGGTCGGCCAGGTGCTCCTTGTCCACCTCGATCAGGCGCAGTCCTTCGGCCTGGAAAGCGTGCAGGCAGGCCTTCACCAGCGAGCTCTTGCCGGTGCCGCGTGCGCCGGTGAGCAGCACGTTGTTGGCCGGGCGGCCGGCAACGAACTGGCGGGTATTCTGCTCGATCAGCGCCTTCTGCCGGTCGACGTTGCGCAGGTCGTCGAAGGCGATCAACGCCGGCTCCCTTACCGGCATCAGGCGCGGCTGGCCCTGGCGGTATTCCCACAAGTGGGCAATGGCACCCTCCTCCAGCGCCAGCTCGGAGCGCTGCGGCAGGGATTGTTCGAGCAGGCGGGCGATGCGCGCCAGTTGTTCGGCGATGGCAGACATATCGGTCATGGCGAAGATCATCGAGGCAGGAATAGGGACTGGCCAGCAGCCTAGCGATGGGTGAAAGTGGCCGTCTAACGATAAACAGGCAGCCAGATGCGTAAAAAGGACATCCCAGACGGCTCAGTGCTGGATCATGGCGACGAGCGGGCCGCCAGCCCGGTCGCAGCCGTCGCCCTGGACTTCCCCGACGGCCATGAAGTACCGGCCCACAGCCATCACCGCGCGCAGTTGCTCTATGCGGTGCGCGGCGTATTGGTGGTGGGCAGCGCCAGCGGCCAGTGGGTGGTGCCGGACAATCGTGGCCTGTGGATACCCGCCGGCGTCGAGCACTGGACGCGGATGGTCGGCGACGTGCAGGTGCGCACCCTCTACGTGGAGCCGGACAGCGCCCCGCACCTGCCGCAGAGCTGCTGCGTGCTGGCGGTGTCGCCGCTGTTGCGCGAGCTGATCCTGGTCGCACTGTCGATCAGCGGCGAAGTGACGCCGGACTCCCGCGACGGCCGCGTCCTCGGCCTGCTGCTGGATGAATTGCGCGAAGAACCCGTGCTGCCGCTGCACCTGCCGCTGCCGGCGCACCCGCGCCTGCGCGCGCTCTGCCAGGCCATCCAGCGCCACCCCGGCGAGCACGCCGGCCTGGCCGACTGGGCGCGGCAGGCGAACGTGGACGCCAAGACGGTGCAGCGCTGGTTCCTCCGCGAAACCGGGCTGACCTTCGGCCAATGGCGCCAGCAGGCGCGCCTGCTGGCGGCCCTGGAGCGCCTGGCGCTGGGAGAGAGCGTGCTGAGCGTGGCGCTGGAAGTCGGCTACAGCACGCCCAGCGCCTTCAGTGCCATGTTCAGCCGCCAGTTCGGCCGGCCGCCCAGCGACTTCCTGCGGCCGCGCCCGCTAATCCGGCCGTAAGCAATCTCCTGCAACATCGACTCGAAACATCCACTCAAAACATGGGATTGAAACCCCGCTCCGGCTTCCCCATCTAGACTGTCATGTCCAATCAGTCAGGTGCCTCATGAGCGACCACGACGAGATTCACGATATCAATAGCGCCGAAGAGGTCAGCAACACCGGGCTCGTGCTGCCCGGCCAGAGCCTGCCGACCACGGTCTATGTCATTCCGATCCACAACCGCCCGTTCTTCCCGGCGCAGGTGCTGCCGGTGATCGTCAACGAGGAGCCGTGGGCGGAAACCCTTGAGCTGGTGGCCAAGACCGAGCACCACAGCCTGGCGCTGTTCTTCATGGACAACCCGCCGGAAGACCCGCGCCACTTCGATCCCAACAGCTTGCCCGAGCACGGCACCCTGGTGCGCGTGCACCATGCCAGCCGCGAGGGCGGCAAGCTGCAATTCGTCGCCCAGGGCCTGTCGCGGGTACGCATCCGCGGCTGGATCAAGCGCCACCGCCCGCCCTTCCTGGTGGAAGTGGAGTACCCGCATACCCCCAGCGACCCGAGCGACGAGGTGAAGGCCTACGGCATGGCCCTGATCAACGCGATCAAGGAACTGCTGCCGCTCAACCCGCTGTACAGCGAAGAGCTGAAGAACTACCTGAACCGTTTCAACCCGAACGATCCGTCGCCGCTGACCGACTTCGCCGCTGCACTGACCACCGCGCCGGGCGCCGAGCTGCAGGAAGTGCTGGATACCGTGCCGATCCTCAAGCGCATGGAGAAGGTGCTGCCGCTGCTGCGCAAGGAAGTGGAGGTCGCGCGCCTGCAGAAGGAGCTGTCCGCCGAGGTGAACCGCAAGATCGGCGAACGCCAGCGCGAGTTCTTCCTCAAGGAACAACTGAAGATCATCCAGCAGGAGCTGGGCATTACCAAGGACGACAAGAGCGCCGATTCCGACGAATTCCGCGCCCGCCTGGAGGGCAAGGTCCTTCCCGAGCAGGCGCAGAAGCGCATCGAAGAGGAGCTCAACAAGCTGTCGATCCTGGAGACCGGCTCGCCCGAGTACGCTGTCACCCGCAATTACCTGGACTGGGCCACCTCGGTGCCCTGGGGCTTGCTGGGCACCGACAAGCTCAACCTGAAACACGCGCGCAAGGTGCTCGACAAGTACCACGCAGGCCTCGACGACGTGAAGGAGCGCATCCTCGAGTTCCTCGCCGTGGGTGCCTTCAAGGGTGAGATCGCCGGCTCCATCGTGCTGCTGGTCGGCCCGCCCGGCGTGGGCAAGACCAGCATCGGCAAATCCATCGCCGAAAGCCTGGGGCGGCCGTTCTACCGCTTCAGCGTCGGCGGCATGCGCGACGAGGCGGAGATCAAGGGCCACCGCCGCACCTACATCGGCGCCCTGCCCGGCAAGCTGGTGCAGGCGCTCAAGGACGTTCAGGTGATGAACCCGGTGATCATGCTCGACGAGATCGACAAGCTCGGCAGCAGCTACCAGGGCGACCCCGCCTCGGCGCTGCTGGAGACGCTCGATCCGGAACAGAACGTCGAATTCCTCGACCATTACCTGGATCTGCGCCTGGACCTGTCCAAGGTGCTGTTCGTCTGCACCGCCAACACCCTGGACTCGATCCCCGGCCCGCTGCTCGACCGCATGGAGGTGATCCGCCTGTCCGGCTACATCGCCGAGGAAAAACTGGCCATCGCCAAGCGCCACCTGTGGCCCAAGCAACTGGAAAAGGCTGGCGTGCCGAAGAACCGCCTGTCGATCAACGACGCGGCCCTGCGCGCGGTGATCGAGGGCTACGCCCGCGAGGCAGGCGTGCGCCAGTTGGAAAAACAGCTCGGCAAATTGGTGCGCAAGTCGGTGGTGAAGCTGCTGGAAGACCCGGAATCGGTGGTGAAGATCGGCGCCAAGGACCTGGAGGACTACCTCGGCATGCCGGTGTTCCGCACCGAACAGCTGCTCTCCGGCATCGGCGTGATCACCGGCCTGGCCTGGACCAGCATGGGCGGCGCCACCCTGCCGATCGAAGCCACACGCATCCACACGCTCAATCGCGGTTTCAAGCTCACCGGCCAGTTGGGTGACGTGATGAAGGAGTCGGCGGAAATCGCCTACAGCTATATCAGCTCGCACCTGAACAAGTACGGTGGCGACACCAGCTTCTTCGACCAGGCCTTCGTCCACCTGCACGTGCCCGAGGGCGCCACGCCCAAGGACGGCCCCAGCGCGGGTGTCACCATGGCCAGCGCCCTGCTGTCCCTGGCGCGCAACCAGGCGCCGAAGAAAGGCGTGGCCATGACCGGCGAGCTGACCCTCACCGGCCAGGTGCTGCCAATCGGCGGCGTGCGCGAGAAGGTGATCGCCGCACGCCGGCAGAAGATCTACGAGCTGATCCTGCCGGAAGCCAACCGTGGTGACTTCGAGGAACTTCCGGAGTACCTCAAGGAAGGCCTGACGGTGCATTTCGCCCGTCGTTATGGCGATGTGGCGAAGGTGTTGTTTCCCGGCTGATTGATTGGCGCTGGGCAAATCTCGGACGGAGTCCGCTCCTGCACAAGCGCGCACCGCAAAGGCTCTGGCTCCAGCGCTTGAAGACTTCCAGAGAAATCTCAGCGAACTCCGGAGCGCCCCTTTCAGGAGGCCTCGTTGAATCGGAGTTTCAGGGGTTGAGCGACATGGATGTCGCGAGAGCCGCGATGGGCCAAGGATGGCCCTTCGCGGCGTGCCCCTGAAACTTCGGTTCAACGAGGGCATTTTTCGCCCCAAGCGAAAAACCGGATGGAGGGGCAAGACCTTTTGGTTCCTTTTGTGGCGTTTGACAAAAGGGACTCGCCGAGAGGCGAAACAAAATCTCTCAGCCCACACCGAAGCGACGCAGAAATACCGACACAAAACAAAGAGCATCGCGGACAAAGTCCGCTCCTACAGGAGGACAGCCATCGCGTAGTCTTCTTCCCTCCTCCCCCGATTGCGATATCCTGCGGCCAGTCTGGTCCCCACCCCAGGAGTCGTCATGCCGTCGTACCGCCTGTTGCTCCCCCTCTCCCTGGCCCTGCTCGCCGGCTGCGCCGGGCAGTCCAAACCCGTGGTCACCCTGGAAGACGCCAGTGACTGCAAGCCCCTGAAGCTGCACGAAGGTCAGGAACTGGTATTGATCCTGCCGAGCAACCCCACCACCGGTTTCCGCTGGGAAATGCGCAACGCCGCCAATGGCCTGCTGCGCAGCCTCGGCCCCGAGGTCTACAGCAACCCGGAAGACGCAGGCCTGGTCGGCAGCGCCGGCGAGTCCACCTGGCGCTTCCGCGTGACCGGCGCCGGCGAGGACAAACTGGAACTGGCCTATCGCCGCCCCTGGGAGCCGGAAGTCGCGCCTGCGCAGACCTTCGTCTGCCCCATTGCCGTACGCTGACCCCGGCGCCATAAGCCGCTCGCGCTGACGCCTGCGGCCTGTGGAGGTAGCGCGTACTGCGGCACAGTGGACGCTCATTTCCAAGGGAGGGAACCCCATGCGCTGGGCATTTCTGGCACTCATCAGCGGCATCGCCTACCTGCTTGCTGTCACCTTCGACCTGCCGCCCTTGCGCATGCTGTGCAAGCCGCTGCCAGTGCTCACGCTGCTGTTCTGGGTGCTGAGCACGCCGGCCGACGCCTATCGACGCTGGGTCGCGCTGGGCCTGGTGCTGTCGATGCTCGGCGACATCCTGCTGGAATGGCCGGTCAATGCCTTCGTCCCGGGGCTCGCTGCCTTCCTGCTGGCGCACCTGGCCTATCTGACCGCCTACCTCGGTGATACTCGCCGCCTGGCTCCAGCGGGCCTGCTGTTCGCTGCGCTATTGGGGGGCGGTCTGTTCGCCCTGCTCTACAGCCGGGGCCTCGGCCCGCTGCTGCTGCCGATCGCCCTCTACAGCCTGACCATCAGTTGCATGCTCTGGCGCGCCATCGCCCGCCTCGGCTGCGCCGACCTGCCGGCCGCCAGCCGCAACCTCGCCGCCGTGGGCGCCCTGCTGTTCGTCAGCTCCGACGCGATGATCGGCATCAGCCGCTTCGTCGGCGCCTTCGACGGCTCTTCCTACGCCATCATGCTCACCTACTGGCTGGGCCAGTTCGGCATCGCGGCATCCGTCACAAGTCGTCATCAGGCTCTGCCATACTCCTTGGGACAGTCCACTACCCGAGTCTGACATGCTGCGTTTCGCTGTGCCGGCTCTGCTCCTGTGCAACGCACTGATCGCCAATGCCGACGAGCCGCTGCGCCTGGCCGGCGACGATTGGTGCCCCTACATCTGCCCGGATAATCCGGACAAGCCCGGCTACCTGCTCGAAGCTCTGACCCGCATCCTGAACCAGCCCCCGGCCTTCGAACCCCTGCCCTGGCCACGCGCCCTGCAGATGGCCCGTGAAGGGCTGGTGGACGGCGTGGTCGGCGCCTACCCGGAAGAATCGGAAAGCCTGGCGATCGGCCAGGAGCCCATCGGCTGGGTGACCATGCGCTTCTACACCCGCGCCGACAGCCAGTGGCACTACCAGGGCCCGGCGTCGCTGGACGACCAGTCCATCGGCCTTGCCCAGGGCTACTCCTACGGCGCGCAACTGGACGCCTGGCGTGACAGCCACCTGGACGATCACGAGCAGGTACAAGTGCTCAGCGGCGAGCGGGTGCTGGAGCGCAACATCCAGAAGCTGCTGCTCGGCCGCATCAGCGTGCTGCTCGAGGACAGCCAGATCGTCGAGCACTACCTGCATCGTCACCGCTTGTCCGGGCAGGTTCGTGCCGCCGGGCAACTGGCCGATAAACGTCCTATGTACGTCGCTCTCAACCCGCGCCTGGAGTCGGTCAGGGAGCGTCTTGCCGAGCTCGATGACGGCCTGCGCGAGTTTCGTCAGAACGAACAGTGGAAACCACTGATGCAAGGATACGGAGTAGCTGTGGAATAGGCTTTCCAGTGCGTGAGAAAAGTCCGGCACAGCGCTTGGGCATCGGCTATAGATCAATTACAAGAGACCGCGATTAAGGGGAGCTCCATGCGTGCAGTAGTTCGCTCGATGATGTTGCTGGGGGCGTGCGTGATGCTCTCGGCTTGTGGCAGCCTGCTGCCCAGCGAACGTGCGGAAGTGCAGTCACCTTTCCTGGATTACCAGGATGCACAGAGCCGCTTCAACCAGGTCGAGACGGGCAAGACCACCAAGTCGCAGCTCTACGCGCTGGGCTTCGATCCGCTATCCCAGGGCAACGCCAAGATGCTTTCGTTCATCGACGTGCGGTTGATGTTCGTGCAACCCAACATTCCCATCGACTACCTGCCTGACGGCCTGATCACCTGCCTGCAGGCCAAGGATCGCTGCGTCGGCTATGCCTTCGACTTCAGCAAGACCGACAGCCAGCGGGTAGGCAGCTTCTGGGCGGACATCTTCAACTTCCGCAAGCGTCGGGAGGTCCAGGGCTGGTCGTTCCGCCCGGTGTTCGTGCTGATCGACGACGTTGTCGTGCACAAGACCAGCAACGGCGAACCGAACATCCGCCGCCGGGAAGACAAGAAGAATCCGCTCGGCCCATTGCAGGGCGCCGGCGAATACTTCTCCGACCAGCTCAAGTGACCCTTATCGGCTGAAGCTTGGGCGCACTGGGCGCCTCGGCTACAATGCGCGCCCCGGCAAACCGGGCGCGCCGCGCCCTGTTGCCTGTTCAGCGTAACGAGGCCCCATCCAGCGTGAGCGAATCCGACCGCATCTTCGCCCAGCCGCAAACCCAGGTTCCCGACTTCACCTTCAATGAGGACGTGGTGCGCGTCTTCCCGGACATGATCAAGCGATCGGTGCCGGGCTACCCCACCATCGTCGAGAACATCGGCGTGCTCGGCGCGCGCTTCGCCGCACCCAATAGCGTGCTGTACGACCTCGGCTGCTCCCTCGGCGCGGTGACCCAGGCGCTGCGCCGCCACGTGAGGACCGAAGGCTGCCGAGTGATCGGCGTGGACAACTCCGCCCCGATGATCGAGCGCTGCGGCGAATACCTGCGCGCCCAGGACGCCATGTACCAGGAACTGCTGCCGGTCGAGCTGATCGAGGCGGACATCCTGAGCATGGAGCTCAAACCCTGCTCGCTGATCGCGATGAACTTCACCCTGCAGTTCATCGCCCCCGAACAACGCCTGGCACTGCTCACCCGCCTGCACGACAGCCTGTTGCCGGGCGGTGCGCTGATCCTCTCGGAAAAGCTGCGCTTCGCCGACGAGCAGGAGCACGAGCTGCTCACCGACCTGCACATCGACTTCAAGCGCGCCAATGGCTACAGCGAACTGGAAATCGCCCAGAAGCGTACCGCCATCGAGAACGTCATGCGCCCCGACACCCTGGAGACCCACCGCGAACGCCTGTTGGCCGCGGGATTCTCCAAGGTCGTGCCCTGGTTCCAATGCCTCAACTTCGCTTCCCTGATTGCCCTACCATGATTGACCGTTTCGACCTCGACCGCCTCAGCCTCGAACTGGCTGGCACACCGCTGGAATCCTGGGCCGCCTCGCTGCCCGCACAATTGGCGACCAAGGTCGACGACGGCCATGGCGACCTCGAGCGTTGGCTGGCGGCGGTGGATCGTCTGCCCGAGCTGAAAGCCGCGGCCGTCGAGCTGCGCGAACGTTTCAACCTGGAAGGCGCCTGCGACGAGGACACCCGCGAGCAGCTCAAGCTCGCCCTGCAAGGGCTGATCCCCTGGCGCAAGGGCCCCTTCCACCTGTTCGGCGTGCACATCGATACCGAATGGCGCTCGGACTGGAAGTGGCAGCGCGTCTCGCCGCACATCGACCTGAAGGGTAAACGCATCCTCGACGTTGGCTGCGGCAACGGCTACTACCAGTGGCGCATGCTCGGCGCCGGGGCGCGCAGCGTGGTGGGTGTCGACCCGAACTGGCTGTTCTTCTGCCAGTTCCTCGCCATGAAGCGCTACCTGCCGGACCTGCCGGCCTGGCACCTGCCCTTCGCCCTGGAAGACCTGCCGGAAAAGCTGGAAGGCTTCGACACCGTGTTCTCCATGGGCGTGCTCTACCACCGCCGCTCGCCCATCGACCACCTGCTGGCGCTCAAGGACTGCCTGCGCCGGGGTGGCGAACTGGTGCTGGAAACCCTGGTGGTGGAAGGCGACGTGAACACCGTGCTGGTGCCCGAAGACCGCTACGCGCAGATGCGCAACGTGTGGTTCCTGCCGTCGGTGCCGGCGCTGGAGCTGTGGCTGCGCCGCGCGGGCTTCACCGACGTACGCAGCGTGGACATCAGCCGCACCTCGGTGGAAGAGCAGCGTGCGACGGAATGGATGCGCTACCAGTCGCTGCCGGACTTCCTCGATCCGAACGACCATAGCCGCACCCTCGAAGGCCTGCCGGCGCCGCTGCGTGCCACCTTGGTCGCGCGCAAGCCCTGACGCCCCCAGGTCGAATCCGAGGTTAACGGATGCGACGGCTAAACGGCGGATAACGTCGAAATTTATCCGCCCTACGCCGAACCACCCCCTGGCGTAGGGCGTACAACCGTTCGCGGTTGTACGCCGTTACACCCTACCTCGACGCCTGCGCCGTCATTGGCTCGAAGTGCCGATCAACGATTCGCCGCCGCCACGATCAGCGCCTTCATCTCCGCCACCGCCTGCTTGAAGCCCACGAACAACGCATGGGCGACGATGGCGTGGCCGATGTTCAGCTCGTTGATCCCGGCAATCGCCGCCACCGGCTCGGCATTGTGGTAATGCAGGCCATGGCCGGCGTTGACGATCAGCCCGTGGGACAGGCCGAACTCCACGCCGTCGCGGATGCGCGCCAGCTCATGGGCAGCTTCGGCGGGGGTGTGGGCATCGGCGTAACGGCCGGTATGCAGCTCGACGGCCGGCGCGCCGATACGCGCAGAGGCCTCGATCTGCCGCTGGTCCGGGTCGATGAACAGCGACACCTCGCAACCGGCGGCGGACAGCCGCTGCACCGCATCGCGGATGCGCGCTTCCTGGCCGGCAACGTCCAGGCCGCCCTCGGTGGTCAGCTCCTGGCGAGTCTCCGGAACCAGGCAGACGTGGGCCGGACGGATGATCTCGGCGAACTTCATCATCTCTTCGGTGACGCCCATTTCGAAGTTCATGCGGGTCTGCAGCACTTCGGCCAGCACGCGCACATCGCGGTCCTGGATGTGCCGGCGATCTTCGCGCAGGTGCACGGTGATGCCGTCGGCGCCGGCTTCCTCGGCGTCCAGCGCAGCTTTCACCGGGTCGGGATAGCGGGTGCCACGGGCCTGGCGCAGGGTAGCGACGTGATCGATGTTCACGCCCAGCAGGATACGATTGGCTTCAGTCACGGGAGTTGTCCTTGCGATTCATGAATAACTCGCGGCTGACCAGTGGCCGGCCGCCCAGATGGGGCGCCAGGGCCTGGCGCATCAGACGTTTGGCTGCCGTCAGCGCGCCCGGAGCGCTCCAGTCGGCCTCGGCCATCGCCAGCAGATCGGCGCCATGGAAAAGCCCCGGCTGCAGGCTGCCGACCGGCTCCAGGCCGGAATCCGGCAGCAGGCGGTAAAGACCGTCGGGGGCCACCGGCTGGCCGACGATATCGCTGTCCAGAGAGAAACCATAACCCAGTTCGTCCAGCAGCCGCCATTCGAAGGCGCGCAGCAGCGGCTCCAGCGGGCTGCCGGCGGCCAGCAACGGCAAGGTCGCGCGGTAGTGCTCGAACAGCGCGGGATGCGGGTCTTCCGCCGGCAGCAGGCGGATCATCAGCTCGTTCAGGTACAGGCCGCTGAACAGCGCCTCGCCGCTGAGCAGATTGGGAATGCCGTTGGCTTCCAGGCGAACGACATTCTTCAGGTCACTGCGCCCGCGGAACTCGGCTTCCAGCGGTACGAACGGCCGCGCCAGCGCGCCGGCCTTGCCCCGCGCACCGCGCAACACGGCCCGCAGCCGGCCTTGCGGCGTGAGGAAGTCCACCAGCGCACTGGTTTCCTTGTACGCGCGGCTGTGCAGGACAAAGGCGGCTTGGGCGGGAGAAGCGAGGCTCATGGCGCTGCGCCTGGAGTGGGAGTCGGGAAGCGGGCGCACTCAGGCGCCGGAAGGTTCGCCCCGCGAGCGGCTCGCGGGGCTTGGTCGATCAGAGGTCGCCGTAGCCCAGCGAACGCAGCGCGCGCTCGTCGTCGGACCAGCCGCCCTTCACTTTCACCCAGAGGTTGAGCATGACCTTGGAGTCGAACAGCACCTCCATGTCCTTGCGGGCGTTCTGGCCGATGCTTTTGATGCGCTCGCCCTTCTCGCCGATGATGATCTTCTTCTGGCCATCACGTTCGACCAGGATCAACGCGTGGATGTGGAGGATCGGGCCATCCTGCTTGAACTCTTCGATCTCTACCGTGACCTGGTACGGCAGCTCGGCGCCCAACTGGCGCATGATCTTCTCGCGCACCAGTTCGGCGGCGAGGAAGCGGCTGCTGCGATCGGTGATCTGGTCTTCGGGGAAGAAATGCTCGCTTTCGGGCAGCCGCTCGGCGACCAGCCCCTCGAGAACATCCAGGTTCTGCCCGTGCTGGGCAGAAATCGGCACGACTTCGGCGTTGGGCAGTTGCTCGGCCAGCCACTGCAGGTGCGGCAGCAGCTCGCCCTTGTCTTCCATGCGGTCGACCTTGTTCACTGCCAGCAGCACCGGGCAGCTCACGTACTTGACCTTGTCGTAGACCATCTGGTCTTCGTCGGTCCAGCGATTGCGGTCTACGACGAAGATCACCACATCGACATCCTTCAGCGCGGCACTGGCCGAACGGTTCATGTAGCGGTTGAGCGCCTTGTCGTTGTCCTTGTGCAAACCGGGGGTGTCGACGTACACCGCCTGCACGTCACCTTCGGTCTTGATGCCCAGCAGGGTGTGGCGGGTGGTCTGCGGCTTGCGCGAGGTGATGGCCAGCTTCTGGCCGAGGATGTGGTTGAGCAGGGTCGACTTGCCCACGTTGGGGCGGCCGACGATCGCGACATAGCCGCAACGAACGACTCCCGCTTCATCGTGCTCGGATGGGTCGTGCTGGTCTTGCTCGTGATCACTCATGGCCATTCTCCACGCCCAGGGCTGCCAGCGCGGCGGCAGCGGCCACCTGCTCGGCAATGCGGCGGCTACCGCCGTGGCCATGGGTCTTGTCATTCAACAGGGCAACCTCGCACTCGACGAAGAAGGTGCGGCAATGCGGTTCGCCCTGGATATCCACCACGTCATAGCGCGGCAACTCGCACCCGCGCGATTGCAGGAACTCCTGCAGGCGGGTCTTGGGGTCCTTGTTGGTATCCACCGGGGTCAGCTCGCGCAGCTGCGGGCCGAGCCAGGCCATGATCCGCTCGCGGGCGGAGTCCATGCCGGTATCCAGGTAGATTGCGCCGATCAGTGCCTCCATGGCATCGGCCAGGATCGACTCACGGCGGAACCCGCCGCTCTTCAGCTCGCCCGAGCCCAGGCGCAGGTAATCCCCGATTTCGAAACCGCGGGCCAGCAGGGCCAGGGTCTCGCCCTTCACCAGTCGCGCGCGCAGGCGCGACAGCTGGCCTTCACGGGCCTGGGGGAAATGGGTGAAGAGGGCTTCGCCGATGACGAAGTTGAGGATGGCGTCACCCAGGAACTCCAGACGCTCGTTGTTGCGCCCGGCGAAACTGCGATGGGTCAGCGCCAGGACCATCAGGTCCTGGTCGCGAAAGGTATAGCCAAGCTTGCGCTCGAGTCGATCCAGACTGTTACTCACGGCATTCGTACACGGAATTCTTTGTCAAATTTCACCACCAGGTCGATGTTCTGTACCAGCGGCTCACGTTTTTCGTATTTCAGGTGGGCGCGGAACTCGTTGTTCTCGAGCTTCACATCCAGCGCGTCGTCCAGCTTGAGGTCGCGGATGTTGTTGAGCATCAGCGCCTTGTCCACGTAAGAGTAGAACTCAGGGACAGTGCGCACTTCGGCGGCCTTGTCGGTTTCCACCGAGGTGATGGCCTTCTCGATGGCGTAGTAATCCATGTAGTGCGGAAATACCTTGAACGCTGCGCTGGCCAGGAACGCCACCACGGCGAGGACCACCAGCCAGCTCAGCAACGACATGCCCTTCTGCGAACGTGCGTACTTCATATCGACCTCATGTCGGTATCGTTCTTATTGTCCGCCAACCGCGGCGGGTCCAAGTGCAAGCGGGGCTGCCTCGCTCCCCGCGTGCAGCCCCGCCCGGGTTTCTAGCACTGTTCGCCGCCCGAAGGCTTCGAACATCTCACAACTTTAGTGGATCACGCCCACTCGCGAGAAATTCGGCAGATTGCGCTGCTTGGGCTCCGGCCAGCTCATCCACACCGCGAACGCCTTGCCGACGATATTGCGGTCCGGAACCATGCCCAGCAGGTCCTTCGGAATCTTCGGGTCGTTCCAGTAGCGGCTGTCGTTGGAGTTGTCGCGGTTGTCGCCCATCATGAAGTAGTGATCGGCCGGCACCTTCCACTGCCTGCCCGGCTCGACACGGTAACGGGTCATTTCCTTGCGGATCAGGTGTTCGACGTCGCCCAGTTTTTCCTTGTACAACGTCACGCTGCCCAGGCTGCCCGGCTCCTCACCCATCAGTTTCTCGGCGACCAGTTGATCGTTGACGTAGAGGCGCTTGTCGCTGGTATAGCGGATGGTGTCGCCGGGTACGCCGATCACACGCTTGATGTAGTTGATGTTCGGGTCGCTGGGGTAGCGGAACACCATGACGTCGCCACGCTGCGGATCACCCACCGGGATCACCTTGGTGTCCAGCACCGGCAGGCGGATGCCATAGGCGAACTTGTTCACCAGGATGAAATCACCCACTTCCAGAGTCGGCTTCATCGAGCCGGACGGAATCTGGAACGGCTCGACCAGGAAGGAGCGCAGCACCAGCACGATGAACAGTACCGGGAAGAACGACTTGCCGTACTCGACCAGCACCGGTTCCTTGTTCAGTTTTTCCAGCACTTCCGGGTCAGGCTCGCCGACCGTGCCTTCGTAGGCGGAAATGGCTGCCCGGCGGCGCGGTGCGAACAGCACCAGGTCCACCAGGGCGAGAACGCCGCACACAGCAACGGCAATCACCAGCAACAGCGGGAAATTCAGCGTCATAGGGTTCAACTGTCCACTTTGAGCACAGCGAGGAAGGCTTCCTGCGGAATCTCCACGCTACCGACCTGCTTCATCCTTTTCTTACCGGCCTTCTGCTTCTCCAGCAGCTTGCGCTTACGGCTCACGTCACCACCGTAGCACTTAGCCAGCACGTTCTTCCTGAGCGCCTTGACCGTCGAACGGGCGATGATCTGCCCACCGATGGCCGCTTGAATCGCGACGTCGAACATCTGCCGCGGAATCAGTTCTTTCATCTTCTCCACCAGTTGACGGCCCTTGTAGGGCGCGTTGTCGCGGTGGACGATCAGGGCGAGGGCGTCGACCTTCTCGCCATTGATCAGTACGTCGAGACGGACCAGGTTGGCCGGCTCGAAACGATCGAAGCTGTAGTCCAGCGAAGCATAGCCTCGGCTGGTGGACTTCAGGCGATCGAAGAAGTCCAGCACCACTTCGTTCATCGGCAGATCGTAGATCACCTGGACCTGGCCGCTGAGGAAGTGCATGTCGCGCTGTACGCCGCGCTTTTCGATGCACAGGGTAATGACGTTGCCCAGGTGCTCCTGAGGCACAAGGATGGTGGCGCGGCAGATCGGCTCACGCATCTCGTCGATGGACGAGAGGTCGGGCAGCTTGGACGGGTTGTCGACATAGAGGATGTCGCCGTTCTTCTGCACGATCTCGAAGATCACGGTCGGCGCGGTGGTGATCAGGTCCAGGTCGTATTCGCGCTCCAAGCGCTCCTGGATGATCTCCATGTGCAGCATGCCGAGGAAGCCGATGCGGAAGCCGAAGCCCAGGGCCTCGGAGCTTTCCGGCTCGTACTGCAGTGCGGCGTCGTTCAGGGTCAGCTTCTGCAGCGCTTCGCGGAAGTCCTCGAAGTCGTCGGAACTGACCGGGAACAGACCGGCGTAGACCTGCGGCTTGATGCGCTTGAAGCCCGGCAGCACTTCCACGTCCGGGGTGTTGGACAGGGTCAGGGTATCGCCCACCGGCGCGCCCAGGATGTCCTTGATACCGGCGATGATGAAGCCCACTTCGCCGGCCTTGAGGTCCGGAGTCTCGGTGTGCTTCGGGGTGAAGACGCCGACGCTGTCCACCTGGTGGATCTTGCCGGTGGACTTCACCAGGATCTTGTCGCCTTTCTTGACGCGGCCATGCTTGACCCGCACCAGGGAGACCACGCCCAGGTAGTTGTCGAACCAGGAGTCGATGATCAACGCCTGCAGCGGTGCCTCGATCTCGCCCTCGGGCGCGGGAATGGCGCTGACCAGACGCTCGAGCACGTCTTCCACACCCATGCCGCTCTTGGCCGAGCAGGCCACGGCGTCAGTGGCGTCGATGCCGATGATGCTCTCGATCTCGTCCTTCACGCGGTCCGGATCGGCCTGCGGCAGGTCCATCTTGTTCAGCACGGGCATGACTTCCAGGCCCTGCTCGATGGCGGTGTAGCAGTTGGCGACCGATTGCGCTTCCACGCCCTGGCCGGCATCCACCACCAGCAGCGCGCCTTCGCAGGCGGCCAGCGAGCGGCTGACTTCGTAGGTGAAGTCGACGTGGCCGGGGGTGTCGATGAAGTTCAGCTGGTAGGTCTTGCCGTCCTTCGCGTTGTAGTGAAGGGTGACGCTGTGCGCCTTGATGGTGATGCCGCGCTCACGCTCCAGGTCCATGGAGTCGAGGACCTGCGCCTCCATCTCGCGGTCGGACAGGCCGCCGCAGATCTGGATGAAGCGGTCGGCCAGCGTCGACTTGCCATGGTCGATATGGGCGATGATGGAGAAATTGCGGATATGACTCAGGTCACTCACGGCTGAACACACTCGAAAGGCTGAAGGCGGCAATCCGCCGAAAAATAGCCGGGGAGTTTACTTGAATCCCGCACCATCCGCCACGCCTGCGCCGGACGGACAGGCATGAAAAAGGGCGGTGAAGACCGCCCTTTTTCGGTGCCGAGCTTACTCGGCGAGTTTGAAGGTGATGAAGCTCGCACGGCCCTGGCGCAATACGCGCATGGAGATGGAGCGATCCTTCGGCAGAGACTTGGCGATCTCGGAGAAGGTCTTGGACGAATCCACCGCACGGTTGTTCAGATGGGTGATCACATCACCCGGACGCAGGCCGATCATCGCCGCCGGACCGCCCTGAACTTCCTTGATCACCACGCCGCCCTTGATGTCCAGCGACTTGCGCTGCTCGGCAGTCAGTTCCGCCACGGTCACGCCCATGCGGTTGCTGCTGCGCTCGGCGCCCTTGCCCTCGACGGCGGCGACTTCCTCATCCTCGTCCGGCAGGTTGCCGATGGTCATGTTCAGCGTCTTGCGGCTGCCATCGCGGATGACTTCCAGGGCCGCCTTGTCGCCCGGCTTCATGTTGCCCACCAGGTGCGGCAGATCGGCCGATTCATTGATGGTCTGGCCATTCAGGCTGAGGATCACGTCGCCCACCTGCAGGCCGCCCTTGGCTGCCGGACCGTCTTCGACCAGTTGCGCGACCAGGGCGCCGGACGGCTTGTCGAGCCCGAAGGACTCGGCCAGATCCTTGTTCACCTCCTGGATCACCACGCCCAGCCAGCCGCGGCTGACCTTGCCAGCCTTTTTCAGCTGATCGGCGACGTTCATCGCCACATCGATCGGGATCGCGAAGGAAAGCCCCATGAAGCCGCCGGAACGGGTGAAGATCTGCGAGTTGATACCCACGACCTCGCCTTGCAGGTTCAGCAGCGGGCCACCGGAGTTGCCCGGGTTGATCGCCACGTCGGTCTGGATGAACGGCACGTAGTTCTCGTTCGGCAGGCTGCGGCCCTTGGCGCTGACGATACCGGCGGTCACCGAATGGTCGAAGCCGAACGGCGAACCGATGGCCAGCACCCACTCACCCACCTTCAGCTTGTCGGAGTCGCCCAGCTTGAGGGTCGGCAGGTTCTTGGCCTCGATCTTCAGCACGGCGACGTCGCTGCGCGGATCGGCGCCCACCAGCTTGGCCTTGTGCTCGCTGCGGTCAGACAGACGCACCAGGATCTCGTCGGCGTCGGCCACCACATGGTTGTTGGTAAGGATGTAGCCATCATCGGAAATGATGAAACCCGAACCCAGGGACTGCGCCTCGCGCTGCTGGCCACGGGGCGCCTGGCCCTGACCGCGGGGAATGCTGCGCTCGAAGAACTCTCGCAGGCCCGGCGGCAAGCCGTCCAGGTCCGGAATGCCCATCTGGGCATTGGAGCGGTCCGGAAGCTTCTGCGTGGTACTGATGTTGACCACTGCCGGCGACGCCTTCTCGACCAGCGGCGTGAAATCCGGTAGTTCGGCACGCGCAGTGACCGACAGGCTCAGGGCCAGCAGGGCAATCAGCGCAGCCATGCTGCGTTTCAGGGTTTGCATTGACTACAGCTCCCGTGATGTTGATTGGGAAAGACACTAAACCGGGCCGAGCGGCCCACCGACCAGCGCACGCAGCACAACCGGTTGCATCGCCGGATCATCCGAATGACGTCGCCCCAGGCGACGCACGAGCAGCCAGGCCAGCAGGAATCCCGCGAGCCCGGCCGCAATGACCAGAGGTTCCCCGAAACCGAGCCGCGCCGCCAGTAGTGCAAGCGCGAAAAGTCCAAGCAGAGGGGAAAGATAGAAGAGCAGGGCACTCTTCAGGAGAAGGTCTTCGCCCACGCCCAACACGACTTCGTCGCCAGGCGCAAGCTTCAGCGAAGACAAGGCGCGCACGAGACCGCGCCGGTTACCGACACCCAACCGCCCCAGGATACCCTGGCCGCAGCCGGCGTTCACTGAACATCCCGAGCAGGTGGAGCGGCGCAGCGTTTCGACCCAGACAGCTCCGGACTCGACCGCTACCACCCTCCCCTGCTCCTCGATCACTCTGGCCGGGCTCCCGCTGGCCGCATGGACAGCGCCACCCGCTCAGCCGTACCGCTGGGTATCTCGCCGACCACGGTCACCATGGTGCCGCCATCTTCACTGGCGTAACGCCGGGATACCACCGTCGTCGGGCCCAACTGGGTGCGCGCATCGTCGACCTTGGCGCCATGCAGCGGCTCAAGGAACACCGAGAAGCGCGCCAGTCCATCCCCGTAGGCCAGGCACAACACCTGGTCGTTCGAGACCGGGCTGCGCTGCTGGAGGGTGCTGTTGAGGGTGAACCCCGGAGGAACCCACTCCGAATGCCAGCCGGTTTTCACGCTGGCGCTCTTGAGCTCCTTGACCGGCTGACAGCTCGAGGTCGGCTGCAACTCGGCATCGTCAGGCGCAGTCAGATCGATACGGGTGAACTGCAAGCGCTCGATGATCTGCCCCTTGTCATTGAGCAGCAGGGACTTGAGCGGCAGGCCGGTTTCCTTGTCCAGATGGAGCTCGAAACCATAGCGGTGCTGATCGCGCGGCAGCACCGCGAGCACCACGGCCGGGCGATCGGCGACACGCGACTCACCCGCCACGCGAATGTCGTACCAGGAGGACAGATCCTGCGGGTTCAGCTTGTGCGAAGGCCAGAGCTCGCCCACCGACACCTGTCCGGCCATGCCGCCACCCACGCACTGGGTGGCGCCGTCGACCCGCACGACCTCCTGGCGCGGCCCGTCGGCCTGCACCAGGCGCTCGCGCACCGAACCATCGGCATCGACCCGATGCCAGACATCGTGCGTCGAGAAAGTGCCGCTGCGTTCGTAGACGAAAGTGCCCTGGAAATTCTGTTGCTGATCCGCCTCGGAGAGGCGCTTGATCCAGTCCAACGCATCGGCGGCCTGGACTGGCAGAGCCAGCAGACCGCCCAGGATGAACAGCAGTGCTGTCGTCGCGCGCATGTCGCTCCTTAAGGTCGCAAAATCAGCGGCTTTCCAGGCTCGCGGCGCGTGCGTAAGGCAGAGCGCTGTCAGTGCCGCTTACGGCGGACTGTTGCGCATGTTGGCGCAGGTAACCCGGAAGACGCTGCTCATGCCAGGTGGTCTGCCCACCCCGGGCATTGGTGATCACCTGCGGCGCCTCGTCCTGAGTGTAGCCTGCCAGAACCGCCGGACCCTGCACCTGCGGCAGAGCGATCTGCTGGGTGGCGGGGGCCTGCTGGGCCAGGCCGTTGGCGACACCGCTGTCCTGGTGGTACAGGCGAACACCGGCCAGCACGGCCAGGGTCACCGACGCGGCGACCGCCAGGCGGCCAACGTTGCGCCACGGATTGCTCTTTACCGGCGCCGGCGCGGCTTCATCGACCAGGGCGGCGGACACGGCGGCAGCGATATCCAGCTTTGGCAGCGCCGGCTCCCGATGCATCACGGCACGGGCCAGTTGATAACGGGACCAGGTGGCCCGCAATTCGGCGTCCTCGCCGCAGGCTGCAAGCACTCGCCGCAGCTCAAGCTCATCCGCTTCGTTATCCATGACAGCGGACAGCGACTCCTGCAGGGCTTCACGACTCATAGCGGTACCTCTCTTGGCTGTTGCCGCTGTATTCAGACTTCTTCATGCAACAAAGGCTGCAAAGCTTTGTCGATCGCTTCCCGCGCACGGAAGATCCGTGAGCGGACCGTTCCCACCGGACACTGCATCACGGTGGCGATATCTTCGTAACTCAAGCCTTCGAACTCACGCAGGGTCAATGCCGTGCGCAGATCCTCGGGCAACTGCTGAATGGTGCGATGGACTGTTTCCTCGATCTCATCCCGCAGCATGGCTCTTTCCGGCGATTCGATGTCCTTCAGGGCATGGTCGCCCTCGAAGAACTCCGCGTCTTCCGCGGTGACATCGCTGTCCGGCGGACGCCGACCGCGCGCCACCAGGTGGTTCTTCGCGGTGTTGATGGCAATACGGTACAGCCAGGTATAAAAGGCACTGTCGCCTCGGAAGTTACCCAAGGCGCGATACGCCTTGATGAATGCTTCCTGTGCGACATCCTGGGCTTCCTGGGCGTCATGCACGAAACGCACGATCAGCCCGAGAATCTTGTGCTGGTACTTCAGCACCAGCAGATCGAATGCCCGCTTGTCTCCGCGCTGTACCCGTTCAACCAGTTGTTGATCCTGTTCCTGGGTTAGCATGAATGCTCCTCTACGAACCTGGAGGAGCTTCGAGCACCCTGGTGAATCGTCCTGCCAAGATAGACTCGGGACGTCTGCAAAAGTTCTCCCCTCCAAGCATGCGCCGCACAGTTTTTTCACATTGGCGGCAATCGGACCCAGACATGCGTCCGAAGCCCGTTGAATTCAACTGTATCGGGCGAAACACCCGCACCCTCTCCGCGCAGTCCGAGCCTGCGCGAAAGCGACTTAAGGTATTCCGCGTTGGAACCGGAACGACTAAAAAAGTTCCGGCGATTTGCCACGATCCGTCACTCTCGATGCAACGCCGGCGAGCCTGGCTTCACGGCATGAGCGGGAGTCCTTGGAGTCCGCCCTGCGACTGCCGTACGCTGCAGGCGCCTTCGGTGTCATCGGTTCGCCAGTATTGTGCCGTGACACCCTTCTATATACTAGGGCGCCTTTTTGGTGGAGCCGGACATGGGTCAGCACTTCCAGCATGATGTATTGGTGATCGGCAGCGGGGCCGCTGGCCTGACGCTCGCCCTGACGCTGCCGGCGCACCTGCGCATCGCCGTCCTGAGCAAGGGTGAACTGTCCCAGGGCTCGACCTTCTGGGCCCAGGGCGGGGTTGCCGCCGTGCTGGACGATACCGACACCGTCGAGTCCCACGTCGAGGATACCCTGGTCGCGGGCGCCGGCCTGTGCCGCGAAGACGCCGTAAAATTCACCGTCGAGCATAGCCGCGAAGCCATCCAGTGGCTGATCGAACAGGGCGTCCCCTTCACCCGCGACCACGAACCGGGGCGCGAGGACGGCGGCTTCGAATTCCACCTGACCCGCGAAGGCGGCCACAGCCATCGGCGCATCATCCATGCCGCCGACGCCACCGGCGCCGCCATCTTCAACACCCTGCTGGAACAGGCGCGGCAACGGCCGAACATCGAACTGCTGTCGCAGCGGGTCGCGGTCGACCTGATCACCCAGCGCAAGCTCGGCATGAAGGGTCAGCGCTGCCTGGGCGCCTACGTGCTGGACCGCAACACCGGCGAGGTCGATACCTTCGGTGCGCGCTTCACCGTGCTCGCCTCCGGCGGCGCCAGCAAAGTCTACCTTTATACCAGCAACCCGGACGGCAACTCCGGCGACGGCATCGCCATGGCCTGGCGCGCCGGCTGCCGCGTCGGCAACCTGGAATTCAACCAGTTCCACCCGACCTGCCTGTACCACCCGCAGGCCAAGAGCTTCCTGATCACCGAAGCCCTGCGCGGCGAAGGCGGTCTGCTGCGCCTGCCCAACGGCGAACGCTTCATGCAGCGCTTCCATGCCCTCGCCGAACTGGCGCCGCGCGATGTCGTGGCCCGCGCCATCGACCACGAGATGAAGCGCCTGGGTATCGACTACGTCTACCTGGACATCAGCCACAAGCCGGCCGAGTTCATCCGCGAGCACTTCCCCACGGTCTACGAGCGTTGCCTGGACTTCGGCATCGACATCACCCGCGAGCCGATCCCGGTGGTGCCCGCGGCGCACTACACCTGCGGTGGCGTACTGGTCGACCAGCACGGCCACACCGACGTGCCGAACCTCTACGCCATCGGCGAGACCACCTTCACCGGACTGCACGGCGCCAACCGGATGGCGAGCAATTCCCTGCTGGAGTGCTTCGTCTACGCACGCTCCGCTGCCGCCGACATCGTCGACAAGCTCGCCCGTGCGCCCGCCCCCACCGCCCTCCCCAGCTGGGATGCCAGCCAGGTGACCGACTCGGACGAAGACGTGATCATCGCGCACAACTGGGACGAGCTGCGGCGCTTCATGTGGGACTACGTCGGTATCGTGCGCACCAACAAGCGCCTGGCCCGCGCGCAGCATCGCGTGCGCCTGCTGCTGGACGAGATCGACGAGTTCTACTCGAACTACAAGGTCAGCCGCGACCTGATCGAGCTGCGCAACCTGGCCCAGGTGGCCGAGCTGATCATCAACTCCGCCATGCAGCGCCATGAAAGCCGCGGCCTGCACTACACCCTCGACTACCCGGACCTGCTGCCCGAAGCCCGCGACACTATCCTGGCACCGCCCACCTATTCCGACTGAAGCGCAGCCTCACCCGCAGGCGCCGGTGAATATCCGGCGCCAGGGCATCGGCCGGCACGCAGACGCTGCGCGCCAGCCACTGGCCGGGACGGCGGAAACGCAGCACGACCAGCGCTGGCAGCGCCAGGCTGTCCGGCGCCAACTGCACCGGCTGCCAGCCATCCCGCTCGCTCCATAGCTGCCAACCCTCCGCACCGTGGCGCAACGCGCGCACGGACGCCGCGGAGCGCAGCAACACCTGGCGCGGCAGGACGTACCACGCGTGCAGCGCACAGGCCAGCAGGCCGAGCAGACTCAGGGAAATGGGAATGGCGGCGAGCAGCAGCGCCAGGACGGCGAGCGACTGCGCGCCGAGATAGGCCGCCAGCAAGCCGATGGACGGTCGCCAGCGGCATTCGAAGGGGTCACTTCGGCTGGACACGGTCCAGGATCATGCGAACGATGTGGCGCAGGTCGGCATCTTCCGGCTCGCCGCGCTGCATGAACCAGCCGAACATGTCCTGGTCCTCGCACTCCAGCAGCTTGCGGAAGCGTGCCTGGTCTTCCGCCGGCAGGCCGGGATAGACCTCCTGCACGAAAGGCACCAGCAGCACGTCCAGCTCCAGCATGCCACGGCGGCTGTGCCAGAACAGGCGTTTGAGTTCGATTTCGTCGGTCATCTGCAGGTACCTCGAATAACAGCGGGCGATTACATCGGATCGCTCGCACCGCCACGGGCCGGCGCGAGCCGAGCGGCATTATACGCATGCGGCCCGGCTCCCGGCACCCGCTGACAAGCCTCGGTCCGAGCTCTATCATGAGGCCCCTAACTTTCTTCCAGCGAATCGTGATGACTGCCTCCGCTTCCTTCACCGAACTCGATCACGAAGGGATTCTCGCCGTGCGCGGCGTGGACGCCGCCAAATTCCTCCAGGGCCAGCTGACCTGCAACCTCAGCTACCTGGACGCCGAAACCGCAAGCCTCGGCGCGCGCTGCACCCCCAAGGGACGCATGACCTCCAGCTTCCGCATCCTCGCCGAGGCTGACGGCTACCTGCTGGCGATGGCCCGTGAGCTGCTGGAAAGCCAGCTCGCCGACCTCAAGAAGTACGCCGTATTTTCCAAGGCCAGCCTGTCGGACGACAGCGCCCTGTGGACGCGCTTCGGACTCTGCGGCGCCGATGCCCTGCTCGCCGAGCTGGGCCTGACGCTGAACGGCCAGGCCGATCAGGTGGCGCGCCATGACGGTCTGATCGCCATCGGTCTCGGCCATGGCCGCGTCGAACTCTGGGTACCGGCGTCGCGCGCCACCGAGCTGCGCGAGCGACTGGGCGCCCAACTGGCACACGGCAGCCTCAACGACTGGCTGCTCGGCCAGGTCCGCGCCGGCGTTGGCCAGGTGTTCGGCAGTACCCGCGAGCTGTTCATTCCGCAGATGATCAACCTGCAGGCCGTCGGCGGCGTGAGCTTCAAGAAAGGCTGCTACACCGGCCAGGAAATCGTCGCGCGCATGCAGTACCTCGGCCGCCTCAAGCGCCGCCTGCACCGCCTGCTGCTGGACGGCGACGAATTGCCGGAACCGGGCCGCGAACTGTTCTCGCCGGTGCACAGCACCAGCGTCGGCGAAGTGGTGCTGGCCGCCCGGGCCGCACAAGGCGTGGAGCTGCTGGCCGTGCTGCAGGACGACGCCGTAACCGATGGCCGCGTGCGCCTGGGCGAGGCCGAAGGCCAGCCCCTGCAACTGCTGGACCTGCCCTACACCCTGGACAGCGACCGCGAGATTCAGCGCTGAACGCTGCCGGGTGGGGAGCCCGGCACAAGGCAAGGTGTGAGAAATACCATTTGGTGATCCACCTAACCGACGCGTCATGCGCCGACGTGCAAAATGCAGCCCGTCCCTACGGGTTGCCCGGCAACACGACTCACTAAGAAGCGTCATCAGACCCAATCAGGAAGTGCCATGAGCAAGCTTGCCGACAAAGTACAACAGGATCTGCTGCGGGCCATCGAGAACGATGAACTGGTGCTGCCAACGCTGCCGGAAGTCGCGCTGCGCGTGCGCGAGGCGGCGGAAGACCCGGACAGCAGCATCCAGGATCTCTCCAAGGTGATTGGCAACGATGCCGCGTTGACCGCGCGCATCATCAAGGTGGTGAACAGCCCGCTGCTGCGCACCACCAAGGAAATCACCGACCTGCAGATGGCCATCGGCCGCCTGGGCATGAACTATACCTGCAACCTGGCCACCGGCCTTGCCATGGAACAGATGTTCCAGGCCACCTCCGACGTGGTCGACCGCAAGATGCGCGAAGTCTGGAACAAGAGCACCGAGATCGCCGGCATCTGCCACGCCCTGTGCCGTCACTACACCCGACTGGCGCCAGACCAGGCCACCCTCGCCGGCCTGGTGCACCAGATCGGCGCGCTGCCGATCCTCACCTACGCCGAGGAGCACAGCGAACTGCTGGCCGATTCCATCAGCCTCAACCATGTGATCGAGCGCATCCATCCGATCATCGGCGACCGCATCCTCAAGGCCTGGGACTTCCCCGCGCCAATCGCCTCGGTGCCGGGCCAGCACCTGGACTTCAACCGCGACTCGGTCAAGGTCGACTATGTGGACATCGTCCAGGTCGCCACCCTGCAGAGCTACCTGGGCAGCAATCACCCCTTCACCGAGCTGGACTGGAGCAGCATCCCGGCCTTCGCCAAGCTCGGCCTGGACCCCAACGCCAGCCTCAAGGAAGACGAAGACCTCTCGGCGGCGATGGAAGCCGCGATGAGCATGCTGCAGTAACGGGAAACGCCCGCGAGGTTCCTGCTCTTCGTAGAAGTGAGCTTGCTCGCGAACCAGGGTTTCCTGCGACTCCGCTGTCAGGCGGGTTCGCGAGCAAGCTCGCTCCTACAGGGGCCGGACCTGCCTGAGACTTCGCAGCGTCAGCTCTCGTAGGAGTGGACCTTGTCCACGAAATCCCCCCCAAAAACCCGCCCTTACCGGTGGGTTTCGCGTTTCTGGCTCAAAGGTTTTCCGTCGGGAAGCTCACCCGCACCAGCAAACCACCCAGCTCGCCCTGCGCCAGTTCGATACGCGCGCGGTGCGCGCTGCAGATCTCGCCGACGATGGCCAGGCCCAGGCCTGTGCCCTGCTGGCGACGACGGTAGAAGCGGCGGAACACCTTGTCTCGCTCCTCCGGCGGAATCCCCGGGCCGTCGTCCTCCACCTCCAGGCCGGCCGGCGACAGCACGCGGATGATCACGTTGCCGTCCGCCGGAGCATGGGCGATGGCGTTATCCACCAGATTGCTGAGCAGTTCGTTGAGCAGCGTCGGATCGCCCTTCACCCACACCGGATCGTCCGCCTCCAGCGCCAGCGCGACGCCCCGCGCGTAGGCCAGCGGCGCCAGCGCCAGGCCCAGCTCCCGCGCCAGCTGGCTGAGATCGATGTCCTCCCCTGCCCCTTCGGCAATGGCGCGCGCGCCACTTTCGACCCGCGCCAGGGAAAGCAACTGGTTCGCCAGCCCGGTCACCCGGTCAGTGTTCTGCACGGCATCCACCAGGGTGGCGCGCCATTGCTGCGGATCCTGCTCGCGCAGGCCCAGTTCCAGCCGCGCCTTGAGCGCCGCCAGCGGCGTGCGCAGTTCGTGCGAGGCCTCGGCGATGAATTGCGACTGCCGGTCGAACAGCCCACGCAGGCGCACGGTGAAGTGGTTGAGCGCCGCCACCAGCGGACGCAGCTCACGCTGCACCCGCACCACCGGCAACGGCCGCAGGTCATCCGGCTGCCGCTCCTCCACCGCCGCGCGCAGGCGATCCAGCGGGCGCAGGCCGGCGCTCACCGCGTACCAGACCATCAGCAGCGCGGCGATGGCCGACAGCGCCAGGTTCAACAGGGTGTCGCCGAGCAGGTTGCGCGCCAGCCGCTCGCGGGCGCCCAGGGTTTCCGCCACGCGGATTTCCGCCATGCCGTTGACCGTCGGCTGGCTGACCGGCTGCAGCAGGCTGACCACCCGCACGCCCTGCCCCTGGTACTGGGCGTCGTAGAACTTGGCCAGCGCCGGGTAGTCATCGGTACGTGGCGTCTCCGGCGGTGGCGCAGGCAGGCTCTCGTAGCCGGAAATCATCCGTCCCTGGGGATCGATCACCTGGTAGAAGATGCGACCAGCGCTGTCGTACTCGAAACTGTCCAGCGCCACATAGGGCACGTTGGCGCGCAGGGTGCCGTCGCTGGCGTAGAGCCCGTCGGCGATGTCACGCGCCGAGGCCAGCAGGGTGCGGTCGTAGGCGATGTCGGCGGCATGGCGGGCCCGCCAGTAGGTCACTGCGCTGCCGATCAGCAGCAGCACCAGCAACATCCCACCCAGCCGCCAGAGCAGCCGGCCACGCAGGCTGCCGGCGCCGGGGTAACGCCAGCGGCGCGGCTCAACCATCCTGCGCCTCGAGCAGGTAGCCCAGGCCCCGGAAGGTGACGATGCGCACTGAACTGCCTTCGAGCTTCTTGCGCAGGCGGTGCACGTAGATTTCGATGGCATCAGCGCTGGCGTCCTGGTCCAGGCCGAACACCTGCGCGGCCAGTTGCTCCTTGCTCATCACCCGCCCCGGCCGGGCGATCAACGCCTCCAGCACGGCCTGCTCGCGGGAGGTCAGGTTCATCGCCTGGTCGGCCAGGGTGAAGCGCCGCGCGCCGAGGTCGTAGACCAGCTCGCCACAGCGCTGCTGCTGTTCACCGCCGAGCACACTGCGCCGCAGCAGGGCTTTTACCCGTGCTTCCAGCTCGGTCAGCTCGAAAGGTTTGGCGAGGTAATCGTCGGCGCCCAGGTTCAACCCGTGGACGCGATCGCGCACTTCGCCACGGGCGGTGAGCATCAGTACCGGAAGGGTCTTGCCGCGCTCGCGCAGGCGTGCCAGCACCTGGAAGCCGTCCAGCCGCGGCAAGCCGACATCGAGAATCGCCAGGGCGTAATCCTCACTGGCCAGGGCCAGGTCCGCGGCTACGCCATCCTGCAGCAGGTCCACGGTCCAGCCGGCGCCCTTGAGCGCCTGGGCGACGCTTTCGCCCAGTTGGGGATGGTCTTCGACCAGGAGGATTCGCACGCGCTTCTACCCCTCGGGGCTACAGGATTTGGCCGGCAGTTTACCCATCCGCAAGCCCCTGTGAATGGGGGAAATTCGCTGAAAACACTGCGAAAGGGAACTGAAAGCCTGGTGAAAGCTTAGCCCGTTAGCATCGCCCCCAAGCGGCGAAGACTGCTCAGAGCGAAAGGCGGCGTGGTGCCCTTTCGTGACAACAACAAGAACCGGAGACCACAGATGACCACTGCCCAGCCCCAGGCTGCACTGGCTGTCCGCAAGCCGTTTTTCCCCTGCCTGTCCCCTGCCCACGCGAGCGCCGTGCTGGCCTTCGCCGGTGTCGCCCCCTTGTGCGATGCCGCAGGTTTCATCGAAGACAGCAGCGCCAAGCTCAGCACCCAGAACATCTACTTCAACCGTGATTTTCGCGACGGCAGCGGCCAGTCCAAGCGCGAAGAATGGGCGCAGGGCTTCATCCTCGATTTCCAGTCCGGCTATACCCCCGGCACCATCGGCGTCGGCCTCGACGCCATGGGCATGCTGGGCCTGAAGCTCGACTCCTCGCCCGACCGCACCGGCACCGGCCTGCTGCCGACCCACGACGACGGGCGCGCCGCCGATGAGTACAGCAAGCTCGGCCTGACCGCCAAGTTCAAGGTCTCCGAGACGGAGCTGAAGATCGGCAGCCTGATCCCCGACCTGCCGACGCTGCAACCCAACGACAGCCGCCTGTTCCCGCAGACCTTCGAAGGCGGCCTGCTCAACTCCACCGACCTGCCCGGCCTCGACTTCACCGGCGGCCGCCTGGAGAAGGCCAGGGACCGCGACTCCACCGACTGGCAGGACCTGGCGCTGAACAACAAGAACAAGCGCTTTTCCGGCGGCAGCGCCGAAGGCAACCACTACGACCTGGCCGGCGGCGACTACAAACTCACCGACCACCTCACTGGCCGCTACCACTACGCCTCCCTGGACGACGTCTATCGTCAGCACTTCGTCGGCCTGCTCGCCAGCTACCCGCTCGGCCCCGGAAAATTCAGCGCCGACCTGCGCCTGGCGGTCAGCGATGACCAGGGCGCAGCCCGTGGCGGGGAGATCGACAACCGCGCCTTCAACGGCATGCTCGGCTACGCCCTGGGCGCCAACAAGCTCAGCCTCGGCTGGCAGCAGATGAACGGCGACACCGCCTTCCCCTACATCGACGGCAGCAACCCGTACCTGGTGAACTTCGTGCAGGTCGGCGACTTCGCCGACGCCGAGGAACGCTCCTGGCAGTTGCGCCACGACTTCGACTTTGCCGGCCTCGGGATTCCCGGCCTGACCCTGATGAATCGCTACGTCAGCGGCGACGATGCCAGAATCAATGGCATGGACGGCCACGGCAAGGAATGGGAACGCAACACCGACATCAAGTACGTGATCCAGAGCGGCCCGCTCAAGAACGTAGCCGTGCGCGTGCGCAACGCCACCTACCGTTCGAGCTTCGCGCGGGACGCCGACGAGACACGTATCTACCTCAGCTACTCCCTGGCGATCTGGTAAACCAACAACAACAAGAGAGGAATTGCCCCATGTCCACCGTCCTGCGCAACCTGACCCTCGCCGGCGCCACCCTGCTGTTCGCCGGTAGCCTGATCGCCGAGCCCAAGCGCCCGGAATGTATCGCCCCGGCCTCCCCCGGCGGCGGCTTCGACCTCACCTGCAAGCTGGCGCAGAGCGCCCTGATGGATTCGAAGCTGCTGTCCAAGCCGATGCGCGTCACCTACATGCCCGGCGGCGTTGGCGCCGTGGCCTACAACGCGGTGGTCGCCCAGCGACCGGCCGACGGCAACACCATCACCGCCTTCTCCAGCGGCTCGCTGCTGAACCTGGCCCAGGGCAAGTTCGGCCGCTTCGACGAGAACGCGGTGAAGTGGCTGGCGGCGGTAGGCACCAGCTACGGCGCCATCGCGGTGCCGGCGGACTCGCCGTTCAAGAACCTCGGTGATCTGGTCGCGGCGCTGAAGGCCGACCCGAGCAAGGTGGTGATCGGCTCCGGCGGCACCGTCGGCAGCCAGGACTGGATGCAGACCGCGCTGATCGCCAAGGCCGCCGGCATCGACCCCAAGCAACTGCGCTACGTCGCCCTGGAAGGCGGCGGTGAGATCGCCACGGCGCTGCTGGGCGGGCACATCCAGGTCGGCAGCACCGACATCTCCGACTCCATGCCACACATCCGCGCCGGCAAGATGCGCCTCTTGGCGGTATTCGCCGAGGAGCGCCTGAAGGATGAGGGCATGACCGACATCCCCACCGCCAAGGAACAGGGCTACGACATCGTCTGGCCGGTGGTGCGCGGCTTCTACGTCGGCCCGAAGGTGAGCGACGAGGACTACGCATTCTGGAAAGGCGCCTTCGACAAGCTGCTGGCCTCGGAAGACTTCGCCAAGCTGCGCGACCAGCGCGAGCTGTTCCCCTTCGCCATGACCGGGCCGGAGCTGGATACCTACGTGAAGCAGCAGGTCACCCAGTACAAGCAGCTCGCCCGCGAGTTCGGCCTCATCCAGTAACGCCCCGCGCGGCGTCGGCGGCCGCCCAAGGTCGCCGACGCAAGGAGTCATCCCATGTCGCAAACCAGCCTCTTCCAGCGGCTGTTCGCCGGCGCCTGGCTGCTCGCCTGCGTCGCCTTCGCCCTGATCGCCTGGAACTACCAGGCGCCCTTCTCCTACGAACCGGTCGGCCCGCGCGCCTACCCCCTGCTCTGCCTGGGCCTGATGGCCGCCGGCCTGGCCTGGCTGATCGCGCGTCCGACGCCGATCAAGCGCGAGGAAGACGAGCCCGCGCTGGAAGGCGCGCTGCTGGCCAAGGTGGTGCTCTGCGTTGCCCTGCTGGTGGTCTATGCCGGCCTCTTCGAACCGCTGGGCTTCATCCCGGCCAGCGCCCTGGTCGGCACCTTCATCGCTCTGATCTACGGCGGCCGCCCGGTGGCCAGCGTGGTCACCGCGACGCTGCTCGCCATCGGCCTGTACCTGCTGTTCGACCGCACCCTGGATGTCCCGCTGCCGCTGGGCATCCTCGAACCCCTGCTCTGAGGACTGAGTCATGGATACCTTGAGTTATCTCGGCCAGGGCTTCGGTGTCGCCCTGACGCCCTACAACCTCATCACCGCGCTGATCGGCACCCTGATCGGCACCGTCGTCGGCCTGCTGCCGGGCCTGGGTCCGATCAACGGCGTGGCCCTGCTGATCCCGGTAGCCTTCGCCCTCGGCCTGCCGCCGGAGTCAGCGCTGATCCTGCTGGCCGCCGTGTACCTGGGCTGCGAGTACGGCGGGCGGATTTCCTCGATCCTGTTGAACATCCCCGGCGAAGCCTCCACCGTGATGACCACCCTCGACGGCTACCCCATGGCCCGCAAGGGTCTGGCCGGCGTGGCCCTGTCGCTGTCGGCCTGGAGCTCGTTCATCGGCGCCTTCATCGCCACCTGCGGCATGGTGCTGTTCGCCCCGCTGCTGGCGAAATGGGCGATCGCCTTCGGCCCGGCGGAATACTTCGTGCTGATGGTGTTCGCCATCGTCGCCCTCGGCGGCCTGGCCGGTGACCGTCCGCTGAAGACCCTGCTGGCCGCCCTGCTCGGACTGTTCCTGTCCAGCGTGGGCATCGACGCCAACAGCGGCGTGTACCGCTTCACCTTCGACAGCATCCACGTTTCCGACGGCATCCAGTTCGTGGTGCTGGTGCTGGGCCTGTTCTCGGTGAGCGAGATCCTCCTGCTGCTGGAGAAGACCCACCACGGCCACAAGATGGTCGAGGCCAGCGGACGCATGCTGTTCAACGTCAAGGAAGCGGCCTCGGTCTTCGTGGTCAACCTGCGCTGTGGCGTGCTGGGCTTCATCATGGGCGTACTGCCCGGCGCAGGCGCGACGCTGGCCAGCGCCGTGGCCTATATGACCGAGAAGAAGCTGGCCGGCGACAAGGGCCAGTTCGGCAAGGGCGACATGCGCGGCCTGGCGGCACCGGAAACCGCCATCGGCGGCGCGGCGTGCGGCGCCCTGGTGCCCATGCTGACCCTCGGCGTGCCCGGCTCGGGCACCACGGCGGTGATGATCGGCGCGCTCAGCCTGTACAACATCACCCCCGGCCCGCTGCTGTTCCAGGAACAGCCGAACATCGTCTGGGGCCTGATCGCCTCGCTGTTCATCGCCAACGTCATGCTGATCATCCTCAACGTGCCGATGGTCCGGGTGTTCACCCGTATCCTCTCGGTGCCGAACTGGGCGCTGGTGCCAGGCATCGCGATCATCACCGCGATCGGCGTGTACGCCGTGCATGCCACCACCTTCGACCTGTTCCTGATGGTCGCCATCGGCATCCTCGGCTACATCCTGCGAAAGTTGGACTTCCCGCTCTCGCCGCTGCTGCTGGGCTTCATCCTCGGCGGGCTGATGGAGCAGAACCTGCGCCGCGCGCTGTCGATCTCCAACGGCGAACTGGGCATCCTCTGGTCCAGCCCGATCACCCTCGGCACCTGGGCGCTGGTGGTGCTCATGCTCGGCCTGCCGCTGTACCGCGCCTGGCGCAAGCGCAGCCGTCACGCAACGGTCGAGCTGGCGGATGCATAAGCTGGCGAACTGGCGCCTGTTCTGGGCAACGCCCCTGATCGGCGCCCTTGGCGGCTGGCTGGCCTCTCTGGTCGGCTGGCCGCTGCCCTGGATGATCGGCTCACTGCTGGCGGTGATGCTCAGCCGCTGCCTGCTCGACTGGCCGCTCGCGGAAGTGCCCGGCGCACGCAAGGCCGGGCAATGGGTGGTGGGCACCGGGATCGGCCTGCACTTCACCCCGGCGGTGGTCGAGCAGGTGCTCGAACATGGCGCCATCGTGGTGCTCGGCGCGCTGGCCACCACCTTGTCGAGCCTTGCCGCCATCGCCGTGCTGCGGCGCGCCGGCGAGGATCGCGCCACGGCGTTCTTCTCCAGCATGCCCGGCGGCGCCAGCGAGATGGTCAACCTCGGCCTGCGCCACGGCGCGCAGTCCAGCCGCGTGGCGGCGGCGCAGAGCCTGCGCCTGCTACTGGTGGTTCTGCTGGTGCCGGCGGCCTTCACCTGGCTGCTGGATACCCCGCCGCCAAGCGCGCACTCCGTTACTGTCAGCTGGGGCTGGCTGGCCCTGCTGCTGCCGGCTGGCGCCGTGGTCGCACTGGTCCTGCAGAAGCTGCGCCAACCCAATCCCTGGCTGCTCGGGCCGCTGCTGGTCAGCGCCGTCGCCGCCATCGCCGCCGATCTGCAGATCGGCCTGCCAGCGGGCAGCAGCTCCCTGGGCCAATGGCTGATCGGCAGCGCGCTGGGCTGTCATTTCAATCGCAGTTTCTTCCGCAATGCCCCGGCCTTCATCGGCCGCAGCCTGGCCTGCACCCTGTGGATGATGCTGGCGGCGGCGCTGGTGGCGGAGCTGATCGGCTGGCTCGGGCCGCTGGATCACCAGTCGCTGATGCTCGGCATGATGCCCGGCGGCATCGCCGAGCTGAGCCTGACCGCCGAGGCGCTGCAACTCTCGGTACCACTGGTGACGGCACTGCAGGTACTGCGCCTGCTGCTGGTGCTGTTCCTCGCCGAACCCTGTTTCCGCCTCTGGCAACGTCGCGCCGAGGCAACGGAGTAAGTGCCACGCTCGCCGGATTGAGTTCTCCGGCGATTTCTCCAGGCCCGCCTCGTGCGGGCCTCTTTTTTTGCGGGCGCGCCGTCAGACCGGCGGCAGCGACCAGTCGATGGGCGCCAGGCCGTGCTGTTCGAGGAACTTGTTGGTGCGGCTGAAATGTCCGTTGCCGAGGAAGCCCCGGTAGGCCGACAGCGGCGAGGGGTGCGCCGACTTGAGGACCAGGTGCTTCTGCGCGTCGATCAGCTTCTGCTTGCTCTGCGCATGGGAGCCCCAGAGCAGGAACACCAGGTTCTCGCAGCGCTGGCTGACCACCTCGATCACCTTGTCGGTGAACAGCTGCCAGCCGGCCTGGGCATGGGAGCCGGCGCGGGCCTGCTCGACGGTGAGTGAGGTGTTGAGCAGCAGCACGCCCTGCTCGGCCCAGTGCTGCAGGTAGCCATGGTTGGGGATCGGCAGGTTGAGGTCGCGCTGCAGCTCCTTGTAGATGTTCTGCAGCGACGGCGGCGTCGGCACGCCCGGCTGTACCGAGAAGCACAGACCGTGGGCCTGGCCGGGACCGTGGTAGGGGTCCTGGCCGATGATCACCACCTTCACATGGTCCAGCGGCGTGGTGTTCAGCGCATTGAAGATCAGCGGACCGGGCGGGAAGATCACCTTGCCGGCGGCCTTTTCCGCGCGGAGGAACTCGCCCAGCTGCTTCATGTAGGGCTTCTCGAACTCCTCGTGGAGGGCTTCCTTCCAGCTGGCTTCCAGCTTGATCCGATCTTCATTCGTCATGGTGCGTCTGCCTGGTAAAACGAACCGGCACGCTAAGCAAGCGCCCCGGTCAAGTCAAGGCGCCGCGCGCCGGGACTAGCCCGTATGCAGCGCCCGGTAATGACTGGGCGCCATGCCCACCACGCGCTTGAACAGCCGCGAGAAGTAATAGGCATCGGCGTAACCCAGTTGCTCGGCGACCTGGCGCACTTCCAGGTTGCCCTGGTCGAGCAGACGGCAGGCGTGGGTCATCTTCAGGCGGATGAAGTCCTGGATCGGCGCCTGTCCGGTCAGCGCGCGGTAGGTCTTGGCGAAGTGAAAACGCGACAGGCGGAACTGCGCGGCCAGTTCATCGAGGTTCAGCGCGTCATGCAGGTGCTCGCGCATCAGGGCCTGCACTGCTTCCACATCCAGCACGCGCCCGGACTTCAGCCGGGCCCGCACCGGGCGCAGGGCCAGGGAGGTCAGCAGGCTCTGCAACAAGTGCGCGGCGTGGATGAAGTGCGGCAGGCTCAGGCCCTGCCGGCGCAACGCCAGCAATGCATCGAACTCGCCGAGCAGACGAGGCTGCACGCCGACCCGCAGGCGCGGCGACTTGCCCAGCGGACGCAGGAACTCCTCTGCCAGCCGGCCATCCAGGTGCACCCAGAAGATCGACCAGGGCCGCTGCGCATCGGCGCCATAGGCATGGGCGCGGCCCTTGGGCAGCACCAGCAGATCACCACCGGCAACCTCGAATCGTCCATCCGCTGTTTCCAGCCAGCCGTGGCCGGCGCTGCAATAGATCAACAGGTGATCGTCCGGATTCTCCCGCTCCATGCGGTGCCCCACCGCCGCCGGGTAATAGCCCAGCGCCAGTGGATAGCAGGCCTGGCCCAGTGGATGACGGTCCAACGCCCGGCGCAGACGCGGCGGCGTGATGAAGCGAACGCCCTGCTGGGGCAGCGGCCAGGATGAGGTGAGGGGACGGGACATGGCGAGGATTCCGTGCTCGTGAATGCCAAGATCGTCCATCCCCCGAGCAAGATCGTCAATCCACAGCCGTCCACGCAACGGCTATAACCGATGAAAATTCGCGCACCGCGCGACGATGTGGCCGACAAGAACAATCCGAGGTAGCTGCATGCATTTCGATCTGTCCGAAGAACAACGCCTGCTGGTAGACAGCGCCCGCGCCTTCGCCAGCCGCGAACTGGCCCCCCACGCCGCCGACTGGGACCGCCAGCACCACTTCCCGGTGGAGGTGATCCGCCGCGCCGCCGAGCAGGGCTACCTGGGCCTCTACATCGCCGAGGAGGATGGCGGCCTGGGGCTGTCGCGGCTGTCCGCCTCGCTGATCTTCGAGCAGCTGGCCGCCGGCTGCGTCGCCACCACCGCCTACATCACCATCCACAACATGGCTACCTGGATGCTCGCCAGCTTCGGCGACGCCGCGCTCAAGGATCAGTGGCTAGCGGGGATGATCGGCGGCGAGCACCTGGCCTCCTATTGCCTCACCGAGCCGGACGCCGGCTCCGACGCCGCGCACCTGCGCACCCGCGCCCGCCGCGACGGCGATGAGTACGTGCTGGACGGGGCCAAGACCTTCATTTCCGGCGCCGGCAGTACCGACGTGCTGATCGTCATGGCACGCACCGGAGTGGACGGCGCCAAGGGCATCTCCTGCTTCCTGGTGCCGGCCAACGCCGAGGGCATCCGCTACGGGCGCAACGAGGACAAGATGGGCTGGAAGGCCCAGCCGACCCGCACCATCACCTTCGAGGGCGTGCGCATCCCGGCGAGCAACCGCATCGGCCCGGAAGGCCAGGGCTTCGTCTATGCCATGAAAGGCCTGGACGGCGGCCGCCTGAACATCGCCAGCTGCTCCCTGGGCGCGGCCCAGGCGGCGCTGGAGCAGTCGCTGCGCTACGTCGAGGAGCGCAAGCAGTTCGGCAAGGCGCTGGCCGAGTTCCAGGCACTGCAGTTCAAGCTCGCCGACATGCTCACCGACCTCACCGCCAGCCGGCAGATGGTGCGCCTGGCCGCCCACAAGCTGGACCACAAGGACGGCGAGGCGACCCTGTACTGCGCCATGGCCAAACGCTTCGCCACCGACCGCTGCTTCGCCCTGTGCAACGAGGCGCTGCAACTGCACGGCGGCTACGGCTACCTCAATGACTACCCGCTGGAGCGCTGGGTGCGCGACAGCCGCGTGCACCAGATCCTGGAGGGCACCAACGAGATCATGCGGGTGATCGTCGCCCGCCGCCTGCTGGAACAGGGTGGAATGCTGGATCGCCTGCTCTGACGCCTTTCCTGTAGGAGCGAGGGGGACGCCTTCGTTATTGCTCGCGAACAATCTCCGCAGCGGGATTGGTTCGCGAGCAAGCTCGCTCCTACGAAAAGCACACAACTGCCGCACTGGAAAAACCGCCCGCCCACGCGGGCGCAATCGAACAGATAGGACATGGACGCGCCCCATCGCGCGCGCCTAGAGTCCAGGCACATACGTCCGCCCGCCGGCGGCACCGACAAGGAGATGCCCATGAGCAACGCCCTCGAGCCCTACAAGCCCGGAGTCTTCGACCTCACCCACAAGCTGACCGTGGAAAAGCACGGCCACACCGCGCTGATCACCATCAATCATCCGCCGGCCAACACCTGGGACCGCGACTCGCTGATCGGCCTGCGCCAGGTGATCGAACACCTCAACCGCGACGACGACATCTACGCCCTGGTGGTGACCGGCCAGGGCCCGAAATTCTTCTCCGCCGGCGCCGACCTGAACATGTTCGCCGACGGCGACAAGGCCCGCGCCCGCGAAATGGCCCGCCGCTTCGGCGAAGCCTTCGAGGCGCTGCGCGACTTCCGTGGCGTGTCCATCGCCGCGATCAACGGCTACGCCATGGGCGGCGGCCTGGAATGCGCCCTGGCCTGCGACATCCGCATCGCCGAGCGCCAGGCGCAGATGGCCCTGCCGGAAGCCGCCGTGGGCCTGTTGCCCTGCGCCGGCGGCACCCAGGCGCTGCCCTGGCTGGTGGGCGAAGGCTGGGCCAAGCGCATGATCCTCTGCGGCGAGCGCGTCGACGCCGACACCGCGCTGCGCATCGGCCTGGTCGAGCAGGTGGTGGATACCGGCGAAGCGCGCGGCACCGCCCTGCTGCTGGCGGCCAAGGTCGCCCGCCAGAGCCCGGTCGCGGTACGCACCATCAAACCGCTGATCCAGGGCGCCCGCGAACGCGGCCCGACCACCTGGCTGCCGGAAGAGCGCGAGCGCTTCGTCGATCTGTTCGATGCCGACGACACCCGCGAAGGCGTCAACGCCTTCCTGGAAAAACGCGAGCCGCATTGGCGTAACCAGTAAGGGACTGACCATGAACGTGATGTTCGAAGAGCGCCCCGGCCTGCACGGCTTTCGCATTGGTATCGCCACCCTCGACGCCGAGAAGAGCCTGAACGCCCTGAGCCTGCCGATGATCGAAGCGCTGAGCCATCAGCTGGGCGTCTGGCAGAACGACCCGCAGATCGCCTGCGTAGTACTGCGCGGCAATGGCGGCAAGGCCTTCTGCGCCGGCGGCGACGTGCGCAAGCTGGTCGACGCCTGCCGCGAGCAGCCCGGCGAGGTGCCTACCCTCGCCCGCCGCTTCTTCGCCGACGAATACCGCCTGGACTACCTCATCCACAGCTACGGCAAACCGCTGATCTGCTGGGCCCACGGCTACGTGATGGGCGGCGGCATGGGGCTGATGCAGGGCGCCGGGGTACGCATCGTCACCCCGTCCACCCGCCTGGCCATGCCGGAAATCAGCATCGGCCTGTACCCGGATGTCGGCGCCAGCTGGTTCCTCGCCCGCCTGCCCGGCCGCCTCGGCCTGTTCCTCGGGCTGACCGCCACGCAGATGAACGCCCGCGACGCATTGGACCTGGACCTGGCCGACCGCTTCCTGCTCGACACCCAGCAGGACGACCTGATCGAAGGCCTGGTGCAGCTGAACTGGCGCGAACAGCCCGCCGTGCAGTTGCACAGCCTGCTCCAGGCGCTGGAGCACGAAGTCCGCGGGGAACTGCCGCAAGCCCAGTTGCTGCCTCGCCGCGAACGCATCGATGCGCTGCTGGACTGCGCCAATGTGGTGGAGGCCTGGCACGCGCTGGCCCCGCTCACCGAGGACAGCGATGCGTTGATCGCCAAGGGCGCGAAGACCCTGGTGTCCGGCTGCCCGCTGACGGCCCGCCTGGTCTGGGAACAGATTCGCCGCGCGCGCCATCTGTCGACAGCCGAGGTGTTCCGCATGGAGTACGCGATGAGCCTGAACTGCTGCCGCCACCCGGAATTCCCAGAAGGCGTGCGCGCCCGGCTGATCGACAAGGACAACGCCCCGCACTGGCACTGGCCGGATATCGCTGCCATACCTGATGCAGTGGTGAATGCGCACTTCGACGCGACCTGGGAGGGCGAGCATCCGCTGGCGGATCTCTAGGTCCCTTCCCCTGTAGGAGCGAGCTTGTGACCCACAGGGATGTGGGAAATGCCGAAATCCGTCGGGAACGGATTCGGCCTCGCAAGCCCACCCCCGCTGCGGGGCTGTTCGCGAGCACGCTCGCTCCTACGAAGAGCAAAAGCGCTGGAGTGCCTGTGGTCCAACAGGAGGAAACCAGCATGCAAACCATCGCCTTCATCGGCCTCGGCCACATGGGCGCCCCCATGGCCGCCAACCTGATCAAGGCCGGCTACCTGCTGCGCGTGTTCGACCTGGTGCAGAGTGCCATCGACGGCCTGGTCGCCCAGGGCGCCAGCGCGGCGCGCAGCGCCCATGACGCGGTCGACGGCGCCGACCTGGTGATCACCATGCTGCCGGCCAGCCAGCACGTCGAGGGGCTCTACCTGGGCGCCGAAGGCCTGCTGACGCATATCACTCCCGGCACCCTGGTGCTGGAATGCTCCACCATCGCCCCCGCCTCCGCGCGCAAGGTCCACCAGGCCGCCGCCGAGCGCGGCATCCCGATGCTCGATGCGCCGGTCTCCGGCGGCACCGGCGGGGCCGTGGCCGGCACCCTGACCTTCATGGTCGGCGGCGACGCCGAGGTGCTCGAACGCGCCCGCCCGGTGTTCTCCGCCATGGGCCGCAACATCTTCCACGCCGGCGGCGACGGCGCGGGACAGGTGGCCAAGGTGTGCAACAACCAGCTGCTCGCCGTGCTGATGATCGGCACCGCCGAGTCCCTGGCCCTGGGCGCCGCCAACGGGCTCGACCCGGTGGTGCTGTCGGAAATCATGCGCCGCAGCTCCGGCGGCAACTGGGCGCTGGAGGTGTACAACCCGTGGCCCGGGGTGATGGAGAACGCACCCGCCGCGCGCGGCTACACTGGTGGCTTCATGGCCTCGCTGATGACCAAGGACCTCGGACTCGCCCAGGAAACCGCCCAGGTCAGCGGCAACAGCACACCGATGGGCAGCCTGGCACTTGCGCTGTATCGCCTGCTGGTCAAGCAGGGCCATGGTGAGCAGGACTTCTCGGTGGTACAGAAACTCTTCGATTCCTAAGGACCGGCATGGCGGACAGACAGCGTTTTCAACCAGACTGGCGCACCCTCGACTCCCGGGCCTCGTCACCTTGAAACGCTTCCTGCTGCACTACCGCTTCCGCCTGCTGCTGGGCAGCATCGTGCTGGTCATGGCGGTGCTGGCCTTCCCTTCGCCGCCCCTGCCCCTGGAGCTCGGCAGCCTGGTCCTGATGGTGCTGGCTTCGCTCAACTCCCTGCGCAACCGCAGCCCGCTGTTCGTGGTCGTCAGCCTGGCCGGCATCGTCAGCCTGGGAATGCTGTTCATCCCCGGCGACTGGTCTCTGCGCCCCTGGCTACACCAGGGCATTCCACAGATGTGCTTCTACTTGCTGATGGTGGCGGCGCTGTTCCGCCGCGTCACCCGGGAGCGCCCGGTCACCGCGGAACTGCTTTATGGCCTGTGTTCGCTGTACCTGAACTTCGTGCTGGTGTTCGCCTTCGCCTACAACATGATCGAGCAGATCTGGCCGCACAGCTTCACCGGCAACGGCCCCTTGCACCTGGACAGCTTCATCTACCTGAGCATGATCACGCTGACCACCATCGGCTACGGCGACATCGCCCCGACCCTGCCCCTGGCGCGCCTGCTGGCGGGTAGCGAAGCGATCATGGGCGCACTGTTCATCGCCCTGGCCGTGGCCCGGGGACTGAGCCTGATGAACGACGACATCAAGGACTGATTATTAAGCCAGGCTTACGAGTGCATGCCGCCTGCCCGGCTTTATCGCCGCCCGCCGCGCGCCGAAGATGAATCACCCGCCGCCGAGATGCGGCACTCCATCCCACAGAAGGTGATTCCATGAACATTGCCCTGATCGGCGCCACCGGCCACGTTGGCCATTACTTCCTCGAAGAGGCCCTGCGGCGCGGTCATCAGGTGAGCGCCCTGGTACGCGACCCCGCGAAACTGCCGGCACGGGAGAACCTGAAGGTGGTTCAGGCCGATGTCTACGATCCGTCCCAGGTCGCCCGTGCCGTCGCCGGCCAGGACCTGGTGATCAGCGCCTTCAACGCCGGCTGGGGCAATCCGGACATCCGCGATGCCCACGCCAGGGGCAGCCACGCCATTCTCGACGGGGTGAAGGCCGCTGGCCTGAAGCGCCTGCTGGTGCTCGGTGGCGCCGGCAGCCTGGAGATCGCCCCCGGCCAGCGCCTGGTGGACAGCCCGGAGTTTCCCGAGCAATGGAAGCAAGGCGCGCTGGGCGCGGCCGATGCGCTGGACCAGTTGCGTGGTGAGAAGGAACTGGATTGGGCCTTCCTCAGCCCGGCGATGTTGCTCGACGGTGAAACCCGCACCGGCAGCTTCCGTATCGGGGGCGATCAGGTGTTGTTCGATGACAAGGGCGAAAGCCGCATCTCCCTGCCGGACCTGGCGGTGGCGATGATCGACGAGGCCGAGCAGGCCAATCATCATCAGCAGCGGTTTACCGTTGCATATTGATGGCTCGTCGCCTTTTACTGGGCTGGGGCGGCGTTAGTTGTTCGTCTTGTTCGGTGTTCTTGCGCCGCTTCGGCGTGTGCTGGGAGATTTCGTTTCGCCCCCTCGGGCGAGTTCCTTTTGTGAAGGCGGCTATCCGACGTTTGACAAAGGGACTCGCCGAGAGGCGAAACCAGATACGCCCCGAGCACACCGAAGCGGCGCAAAAACACCCGAGCGAAAAGCATCGTAGACAGATTCCGCTCCTACAAGATCAAAGGCCCCTCACCCTAACCCTCTCCCGCAAGCGGGAGAGGGGACTGTTCGGTGCAGGATGAAACCTTGGCGTCAGCCGGCTCGGACGGCTCCCTCTCCCGGAGGGAGAGGGCTGGGGTGAGAGGGAGACGCAGGCAGGGATCAACCCGGTAGAAGACAGTTGCTCCTACGAAACCGGAGAACCCAGCCCGCAGGAGCGGATGCAAAGTCGATCACCGCTCCCGCAACGCCTCCGCCTTGGCCCGCAGGATGGGCTTGAGCAGGTAGCTCAGGATGCTCTTCTTGCCGGTGATGATGTCCACCGTGGCCACCATGCCGGGGATGATCAGCAGCGGCTTGTCATCGGTGCCCAGGTGGCTTTTGCGGGTGCGCAGCTTGATCAGGTAGAAGCTGTTGCCATCGTCATCGGTGACGGTGTCCGCGCCGATCTGTTCAAGGTCCGCCTCCAGCCCGCCGTAGATGGTGTAGTCGTAGGCAGTGAACTTGACCATCGCATGCTGCCCCGGCCGCAGGAAGGCGATGTCCTGCGGGCGGATGCGCGCCTCCACCAGCAGGGTGTCGTCCAGCGGGACGATTTCCACCAGGTCGCTGCCCGGCTGGATCACGCCGCCGATGGTGTTGACCAGCAGCTGCTTGACGATACCCCGCACCGGCGAGGTAACCAGGGTACGGTTTACCCGGTCCTCCAGCGCCTTGCCGGTAGCCTCGGCCTTGCTCAGGTCGGTGCGCGCCTCGTTGAGCTCCTTCAGCGCCTCGCTGCGGAAGCGCGAGCGGGTCTCGGCGACCTTGCGCTCGACTTCCTTCACCGCCGCCTCGGCGCGGGGAATCGCCAGGGTGGTGGCGTCGAGCTGGCCACGGTTTTCCACTTCCGAGCGCTTCAGGCGCAGCAGTTCCACCTGGGACATGGCGCCCTGCGCCACCAGCGGCGCGGACATGGAGATTTCCTGGCGCAGCAGTTCCAGGCTGTTGCGGTATTGCGCCTGCTTGGAGACGAATTCGCGCAGCTCCTGTTGCTTCTGCACCAGTTGCTGCTCAAGGCCGGCGACCTCGTCCTTGAGTTGCTGCTGGCGGCTGTGGAACAGCGCCTCTTCGCTGCTGGCCTGGCCGGGCACCTTGGCGCGCACGTCGTCGGGGACGTTCAGCGCGCGGTCTTCGACCTCCGCGGAGAGTCGCTCCACCCGCAGGAACATGGCCAGGCGGTCGGCCTCGGTCTCGCCGACGTTGGACTGGAAGCGGGTCGGGTCCAGGCGCATCAGCGATTCGCCGGCCTGCACCACCTCGCCTTCGTGGACGAAGATCTGCGAGACGATGCCGCCTTCCAGGTTCTGGATCTTCTGCACCTTGGACGAGGGAATGGCCTTGCCTTCGCCACGGGTGACTTCATCGATCTTGGCGAAGTGCGCCCACAGGCCGAGGAACAGGACGAAGCCGATCAGCACCCAGATGGTCAGGCGCACCACGCGCGGCGCGTCTTCCACCAGCGCCTTGCTGACTTCGGGAAGCGGTTGGCCGGAGAGGTTGTCGCCGCCCTTGAAATAACCGCCGATGCTGTGGCGAATGCTGCCTTTGGGATCAAGCGACACTGATCTGCCCCTTCTTCAATGCGTCCATCACCACGTCCTTCGGGCCGTCGGCGATGATGCGTCCCTTGTCGATGATCACCAGGCGGTCCACCAGGCTGAGCATGGAGGCGCGGTGGGTGACCAGCAGCAGCGTCTTGTCGCCGATGATCGAATGCAGGCGCTGCTTCAGGCGCTCTTCGCCGGCGTTGTCCATGGCGCTGGTGGGCTCGTCGAGCAGCAGGATCGGCGGATCGAGCAGCAGCGCACGGGCCAGGGCGACGTTCTGCCGCTGGCCACCGGACAGGTTCAGGCCGCGTTCGCCGACCTGCAGCTCGTAGCCCTGCGGATGCAGGCGGACGAACTCGTTCACGCCGGTCAGCTCGGCCACCTCCAGCACGCGCTCGTCATCCACGTAGCGCGCCCCGCAGACCAGGTTGTCGCGCAGGGTGCCGCTGAACAGGCTGATGTCCTGCGGCACGTAGCCGATGTTGTGGCGCAGCTCGCTGATGTCCAGCTGGCGCACGTCGGCGCCATCCACCAGCAGGTTGCCCTTGTCCGGTTGGTAGAGGCCGACGATCAGCTTGGCCAGGGAGCTCTTGCCCGAGCCGCTGCGGCCGACGATGCCGACCTTCTCGCCAGGACGGAACTGCAGGTTGATGCCGTGCAGCGCCGCCACCTGCTGGTTCGGGTAGACGAAATCCAGCTCGCGCATCTCGATGCCGCCGCGCAGTTGCGAGCGGGTCAGCGGACGCTCGTCGGCGCTTCGCTCCTGCGGCAGTTCCATCATCTGGTTGGTGGTCTCCATGGACAGGCGCGCCTGCTGGTAGCGCTGGATCAGCCCGGAGAGCTGGGTCAGCGGGCCGAGGGCGCGGCCGTTGAGCATGTAGCAGGCGATCAGGCCACCCATGGACAGGTCGCCGGCGATGATCAGGTAGACGCCGCCGATGATCATCACCACCCCGGCCAGCGCCTGGATCAGCACGGTGCTGTTCATCGCCAGGGACGACAGCAGTTTCACCCGCAGTTCCAGGCGGCTCAGGGTACCGATGGTCTGTTCCCAGAGGTACTGGCGCTCGCTCTCGGCGTTGTTCACCTTCACCGCGTCGAGGCTGGCCAGTGTCTCGATCAGGCTCGACTGGCGCTCGGCGGACAGCGCCATGGTGCGGTTCATGGTCTCCACCAGCGGCTTCTGCAGCATCCAGCCCAGACCCGCGGCCAGCGGGAAGGCCACCAGCGGGACGAACACCAGCGGCCCGCCGATGATGCCGATCACCAGCAGGATCAGCAGGGTGAACGGCAGGTCGATCAGGGTAGTGAGGGTCAGCGAGTTGAGGAAGTCGCGCAGCGTCTGGAATTCGTGGATGTTCTGCGCAAAGCTGCCGACCCGCGCGGGCCGGTATTTCATGCTCATGCCGACGATACGCTCGAACAGCGTCGCCGAGATGATCAGGTCGGTCTTCTTGCCCGCCAGGTCCAGGCACAGGCCGCGCATGGTCTTGAGCAGCAGGTCGAACAGGTAGGCGCCGCTGATGCCGATGGCCAGCACCCAGAGGGTAGCGGCGGCCTGGTTGGGCACCACGCGGTCGTAGACGTTCATCACGAACAGCGGTGCGGCCAGGGCGATCAGGTTGATCAGCAGGCTCGCGGCCACCGCGTCGACATACAGCCAGCGCGAGCGCTTCAGGGTATCGCGGAACCAGCTCTTGGCGCGGGGAATGAGCTCCCCGTGCTGCAGGTCGAACTTGTGCTGCGGCTGGGCGAAGAATGCCTGGCCGCTGTAATCCTCCAGCAGCAGCTCGCGGGACACGCGCACTTCGCCGCCGTCGCTCTCGCTGAGCAGCAGGCGCGCCTGGCCCTCACCTTCCCAACCCAGCAGCACCGCGCAACGTCCCTCGCGCAGCAGCAGCATGGCCGGTAGCGCAAGCGCCGGAATCTGCTCCAGGCGCCGTTGCAACAGGCGTCCCTGCAAACCCGCGCGGGCCGCTGCGCGCGGCAGCAACTCGGCGGTCAGGCGTTGCTCGGGCAGCGGCAGGCCGCTGGTGAGCATGGCGCGACTGGCCGGCTTCTGGTGCAGCTGGCAGAGCGTCAGCAGGCTGTCCAGCAGCGGGTCATCGAGCAGACCGCGCGGATCGTGACGTGAGGAAACTCGACTGACTTCTTGATCCACGCGGGAGCACTCTAGGTTGGGGCTGGCTGGGTTGAGGCCGGGGACCTGATCAGTTCAGGCCCGGCAGTTGGACTTGCGGCTTGACGTCGGTGCTCACCACGGTCGCCATCGGCGCCACCACGCCCTGGCTCTTGAGCAGCTCGCCCAGGGTGGCCTTGATGCGGTACTGGGTGAACAGTTCGGTGTACTTCAGGTCAACCGCGCGACGCGACGCGTTGAACAGTTCGTTCTCACTGTCCAGCAGGTCGAGCAGGGTGCGCTCACCGATGGTGAACTGCTGTTGGTAGGCCTCGCGCACACGGGTGCTGTAGTCCACGTACTGGCGGGCGATCGGCAGCTGCTCGCGGGCGTTTTCCAGGGCGTTCCAGGACAAGCCGAGTTCCTCGTTCAACTGGCGCAGGGCGTTGTTGCGAATATCCAGTGCCTGGGTGGCCTGGTACGACTTGGCTTCCAGCTCGGCCTTGTTGCTGCCGCCGGCGAACAGGTTGTAGCGCATGCGCAGCATGGCCTGCCATTCGTTGTTGTGGCCCGGATCACCGTCGATGTTGTTATCGGCACCGCGGGAAAGTTCTGCATCGAATCTTGGATAGAAGGTCGACTTCGCGGCTTCGTACTGCTTCTCCGCCGCCGCCACGTCCGACTCCGCCGAACGCAGGATCGGGCTGTTTTCCAGCAGCTGGCGGCGCGCCGCCTGCAGGTCCGCCGGCAGTTGGCCGTTCAGGCCGGAGGGGTCGGCCAGGTCCACCGGCTCGCTGCCCACCACGCTGAAGTAGTTGGTGCGGGCGTCGGCCAGGTTGGTCTTCTCGGTGAACAGGTTGTTCTGCGCCTGGGCCAGGCGTGCCTCGGCCTGGTCCTGGTCGGCCAGGCGACCGACGCCGCGCGCGCTGCGCAGGCTGATCTGGTCGTAGACCTGCTGGTGACGCTTCAGGTTGGCTTCGGCCAGACGAACCATCTCCTGGCGGCGCAGCACGTCGGTATAGACCTGGGCCACTTCCAGCGCGGTGCGCTCGGAGGTGCCCAGCAGCGCGTAGGCGCGGGAGTTCACGGTGGCTTGCTGGCGGCCCACTTCGCTGGAGGTGGCGAAGCCGTCGAACACCATCTGCTGCAGGCGCAGGCTGGACTCGCCTCGGCTCATGGTCTTCCAGTGGTCATTGCCCTCGGCGCGGGTGGTGGGCGAATCGGTGCCTTCGCGACCGTAGCCACCGAGCAGGTCGACCGATGGCAGATAGCCACCCTGGGCGGCGCGCAGCTGCTTGTCGGCGGCCAGTCGACTGTTCACGCCAGCCTGGATTTCCGGGTGGTAGTCGATGGCCTTCTGCATCGCCTGGTTGAGCGTGTCGGCATGGGCGGGAAGCACGAATGACAGGGCAAAGGGCACTACTTGAGCGAATCGCAGACGCATGAGGAAAACATCCTTATCAGTGAGATTGCGGCAGCGATTCGATTGCCGCAAAGCGCGTCAAAAGACCGGCGAATACGCTGCAAGGACCCATCGGGAAACGTGACCCATTTCACGAAAAATATTTGGGGCGGCGCTTCGATATCAAAGTGACATCGATTTGCCAATTGTTTAGGATGGCACGCGAATGGTCAATAGATTGGCATATAAGCAATTTCGTTTTGACATAAAGCCAATTTACTGACGCCAAATATTTCGCTCTGAATGACAAGGAATGCCCCTGGCGCCGATACGGAAAACGGCCGCCCGGCCGGCACACCAGGTAAGCCTCATCAGGAGAAGTGCATGAGCAGCGTCGTCGCCGTCGTCAAAAGCATCATCGGGCAAGTAGTCGCGGTATCTCCCGAAGGCGCCCAGCGCGTCTTGGTCGAGGGTGACCGCATCTACCAGGGTGAGCAGCTGGTCACGGGCGCCGCCGGCGCCGTGACCCTGGATACCGGCAACGGCCGCGTGGTCGACCTGGGCCGCGACAGCCAGTGGAGCGGCGCCGACCTGCCGCACGTGGCGCCCGCGCACGCGCAAGCACAACTCTCCGTTCCGAGCACCGAGGACCTGCAGAAAGCCATCGCCGCCGGCCTAGACCCGACCCAGGCCCTGGCGCCCACCGCGGCAGGTCCGTCGGCGTCCACCGGTGGCTCCGGCGCTGCGGGCGGCGGCCACAGCTTCGTGATGCTCGGCGAGACGGGTGGCCGGGTCGACCCGAACATCGGCTTCGGCACTGCAAGCAACGGCCAGGCCGTCGGCCGGCAACAGCAGGAGCAGGGCGCGCAAAACCAGCGCGGGCCGAACCACGACCCGCGCGGCCAGGACGCCACCCTTCGCACCGATGAAGACACCCCGGTCAGCGGCCGCCTGCGCGCCAACGACCCGGACGGCAATCCGCTGCGCTTCGATCTGGGCGAGGCCCCGCGCAATGGCGCCGTGGTGGTCAACGCCGACGGTACCTACACCTACACTCCCGGGCAGAACTTCAACGGCAACGACAGCTTCACCGTGGTGGTCAGTGACGGCCAGGGCGGCCGCGACACCATCACCGTCAATGTCGGCGTGAACCCGGTGAACGATGCCCCGGAGGCCGCCAACGACGGCCCGGCTGCCGTGACCGAAGACACCCCGGCCACCGGCAACGTGCTGACCAATGACCACGACGTCGACGGCGATGCGCTGACCGTCACCGGTTTCAGCTTCGGCGGCAACAACTACGCCGCAGGCCAGACCGCCAGCGTCAGTGGCGTGGGTTCGCTGGTAATCAACACCGACGGCAGCTTCACCTTCACCCCGGCGCAGAACTACAACGGCCCGGTGCCGAGCGCGACCTACACCGTCAGCGACGGCCGGCTGAGCGATACCGCGCAGCTGAACTTCGGCGATGTCAGCCCGGTGAACGACGCGCCGGTTACTGCCGGTCAGTCGCAGACCACCGCCGAGGACACCCCGATCAGTGGTCAGATCGTCGCCACTGATGTCGATCAGGACACGCTCAACTACACCCTGAAACCGGGCACTGAGCCGGCGCACGGTACCCTGGTGCTGAACCCGGTGACCGGCGAATACACCTACACCCCGAGCAAGGACTACAACGGCAGCGACAGCTTCACCGTGGTGGTGAGTGATGGCAAAGGTGGTTCGGTCGAATCGGTGGTCAACCTAACCGTGACTCCGGTGAACGATGCACCGGTCACTGCCAACCAGTCGCAGACCACCGCGGAAGACACCCCGGTCACCGGCCAGATCGTCGCCACCGATGTGGATCAGGACACGCTCAGCTATACCCTGAAGCCGGGCACTGAACCGGCTCACGGCACCCTGGTGCTGAACCCGGCGACCGGCGAGTACACCTACACCCCAGCCAAGGACTACAACGGCAGCGACAGCTTCACCGTGGTGGTGAGCGATGGCAAAGGCGGCTCGGTCGAGTCGGTCGTCAACCTCAACGTCACCCCGGTAAACGACGCGCCGGTCGCCCGGAACGATGGTCCGATCTCGGTGACTGAGGACGCCCCGGCCGCCGGCAACGTGCTGGCCAATGACAGCGATGCCGACGGCGACAAGCTGACCGTCACCGGCTTCAACTTCGGTGGCAAGGACTACGCCGCCGGCCAGACCGCAACTATCCAGGGCGTCGGCAGCCTCGTCATCAATGGCGACGGCAGCTTCACCTTCACGCCGGCCCAGGACTACAACGGTCCGGTGCCGAGCGCGACCTACACTGTCAGCGACGGCAGCGCCATCGACACCGCGCAGCTCGACTTCGCCGACGTCACCCCGGTGGACGACGCATCGGTACTGGTTGCCGACACCGACACCGTCGCCGAGGACACCCCGGCCACCGGTAGCGTGCTGAGCAACGACCACGATGTGGACAACACGCTCAGCGTCACTGGTTTCAGCATCGATGGCGTACAGGGCAGCTTCACCGCCGGACAAACCGCGAACATCGGCGGCGTCGGCTCGCTGGTGATCAATGCCGACGGCAGCTACATCTTCACCCCAGTGCAGGACTACAACGGCGCGGTGCCCGAAGTTACCTACACCACCGACACCGGCAGCAGCTCCACGCTGAACATCAGCGTCACGCCGGTGAACGATGCGCCGGTAGCCCTGAACGACGGCCCGGTAGCGGTCACCGAAGACACCCCGGCTACCGGCAACGTACTGACCAACGACAGTGACGTCGACGGCGATGCCCTGACCGTCACCAGCTTCAGCTTCGGCGGCAACAGCTATGCCGCTGGCCAGACCGCGACCATCAACGGCGTTGGCAGCCTCGTCATCAAGGGCGACGGCAGCTTCGCCTTCACCCCGGAAGCGAACTACATCGGCCCGGTGCCGAGTGCTACTTACACCGTCACCGATGGCTCGCTGACCGCCGCGGCCGACCTGAAATTCGCCGATGTCACTCCGGTGAACGATGCACCGATCGCCCAGAACGACGGCCCGGTAGCGGTCACCGAAGACACCCCGGCTACCGGCAATGTGCTGACCAATGACAGCGATGTCGATGGCGACAAGCTGACCGTTACCGGCTTCAGCTTCGGCGGCAACAACTACGCAGCAGGCCAGACCGCCACCCTCCAGGGCGTCGGCAGCCTCGTCATCAATGGCGACGGCAGCTTCGTCTTCACCCCGGAAGCGAACTACAACGGCCCGGTGCCGAGCGCCACTTACACCCTCACGGACGGCTCGCTGACCGCCACGGCTGACCTGAGCTTCACCGACGTCACCCCGGTTAACGACGCCCCGGAAACCGCCGACCAGTCCAATACCACTGCCGAAGACACGCCGGTCAACGGTCAGATCGTCGCCACTGACGTCGACCACGACACTCTCAGCTACACCCTGAAACCGGGTGCCGAACCGGCCCACGGCAGCCTGGTGCTGAACCCGGCCACCGGTGAATACACCTACACCCCGGCCAAGGACTACAACGGCACCGACACCTTCACTGTGGTCGTCAGCGACGGTAACGGTGACGTGGTGGAGTCGGTGGTCAACCTCACCGTGACGCCAGTGAACGACGCCCCGGAAACCGCCGACCAGTCCAAGACCACAGCCGAAGACACGCCGGTCAACGGTCAGATCGTCGCCACCGACGTCGACCACGACACTCTCAGCTACACCCTGAAACCGGGTGCCGAACCGACCCACGGCAGCCTGGCGCTGAACCCGGCCACCGGTGAGTACACCTACACCCCGGCCAAGGACTACAACGGCACCGATACCTTCACCGTGGTCGTCAGCGACGGCAACGGTGGCACCGTCGAATCGGTGGTCAACCTCACCGTCACTCCGGTGAATGACGCGCCGGTCGCCCTGAACGATGGTCCGGGCGCCGTCACCGAAGACACCCAGGCCAGCGGCAACGTGCTGACCAACGATAATGATGTCGATGGCGACAAGCTGACCGTTACCGGCTTCAGCTTCGGCGGCAACAACTACGCAGCAGGCCAGACCGCCACCCTCCAGGGCGTCGGCAGCCTCGTCATCAATGGCGACGGCAGCTTCACCTTCACCCCGGCGCCGAACTACAACGGCCCGGTGCCGACCGCCACCTACACCGTCAGCGACGGCCAGTTGAGCTCCAGCGCCGAACTCAGCTTCGCCGATGTCAGCCCGGTGGACGATCCGTCGGTTCTGACCCCGGATAGCAAAACCGTCGCCGAAGACAACCCGGCCACCGGCAACGTGCTGACCAACGACCACGACGTGGACAACGTCCTCAGCGTCGCCAGCTTCAGCATCAACGGCGTCACCGGCAGCTTCAACGCCGGCCAGAGCGCAACCATCAGCGGCGTCGGCAGCTTCACCCTGGGCAGCGACGGTGATTACAGCTTCACTCCGGCCACGAACTGGAACGGTTCGGTCCCGCAGATCACCTACACCACCAACACCGGCAGCAGCTCGACGCTGAATATCACCGTCACCCCGGTGAACGATGCGCCGATCGCCCTGAATGACGGCCCGGTAACGGTTACCGAAGATACCCAGGCCAGCGGCAACGTGCTGCAAAACGACAGCGACGTCGACGGCGACGCCCTGACCGTCACCGGCTTCAGCATCGGAGGTAACAACTACGCCGCCGGCGATACCGCGACGATCAACGGTGTAGGCTCGCTGGTGATCAACGGCAACGGAAGCTTCACCTTCACTCCGGCCCAGGACTACAACGGCCCGGTGCCCAGTGCGACCTACACCGTCACCGACGGCCAGTTGAGCTCCAGCGCCGAACTCAGCTTCGCCGATGTCAGCCCGGTGGACGACCCGTCGCTACTGACCGCGGACACCAACACCGTTGCCGAAGACAATCCTGCCACCGGCAACGTACTGGACAACGACCACGACGTGGATAACGTCCTCAGCGTTGCCAGCTTCAGCATCGCTGGCGTGAGTGGCAACTTCACCGCCGGACAGAGCGCGACCATCAGCGGTGTCGGCAGCTTCACCCTGGGCAGCGATGGCAACTACAGCTTCACTCCGGCGGCAGACTGGAACGGCTCGGTCCCTCAGATCACCTACACCACCAATACCGGCAGCAGCTCTACGCTGGACATCACCGTCACTCCGGTGCAGGACAAGCCGGTTGCCAACGACGATCACTTCACCATCGCCGAAGACACCCCGCTGAGTTTCAACATCGGTGACTTGAGCGCGCTCACCGGCAACGATACCGATGCCGACGGCGACCATCTCTCCGTGTACATGGTCAGCAGCCCGGTGAACGGCACGCTCGACATCGTCGGCGGCCAGTTGGTCTTCACCCCAACGGCCAACTACAGCGGCCCGGCCTCCTTCACCTATGGGATTCACGACGGCAACGGCAACGTCGCCACCGGTACCGTGCATATCACCGTCACTGCGGTGGATGACCCCTCCGTGCTGGTCGCCGACACTGGCAGCGCACAAGAAGACCACCCCGCCACGGGCAACGTGCTGACCAACGATTCGGACGTCGACAACCTGCTGAGTGTCGCCAGTTTCAGCATCGCCGGCCTGCCCGGCAGCTATGCCGCCGGCTCCGTGGTCAATATCGCCGGCAAGGGCGAGTTCACCCTGGGCACCGACGGCCAGTACAGCTTCACCCCGCTGCCCGACTGGAATGGTGCGGTGCCCCAGGTCACCTACACCACCAATACCGGTTTCAGCAGCACCCTGGACGTCAGCATCACCCCGGTTAACGATGCGCCAGTGGCGCACGATGACCACTTCACCATCGCCGAAGACACGCCGCTGACCTTCAACTTTGGCGACTTCGGCGCTCTGACCGGCAACGACACCGATGTAGACGGCGATCACCTCTCCGTCTACATGGTCAGCAACCCGGTGAATGGCACGTTCGACGTCGTCGGCGGCCAACTGATCTTTACCCCGGCGCCGAACTTCACCGGCCAGGCCTCCTTCACCTATGGCGTCCATGACGGTCACGGCGGCATCGACACTGCCACCGTCTATATCAACGTCACCCCGGTGAACGATGCTCCTACCACCACCGACCAGGCCGTCAGCGGGCCGGAAGACACCTCGATCCCCGGCCAGATCCCGGCCAGCGACATCGACGGCGATACCCTCAGCTACGCCCTGGTCAGCGGCAAGGAGCCGGCCAACGGCACCTTGACCCTGGACAGCGCGACCGGCCAGTACGTCTATACGCCGAACGCCAACTACCACGGCCCCGACAGCTTCACCGTGGGCATCAGCGATGGCAACGGCGGTTATGTCGAATCCATCGTGACGATCGATGTCACTCCGGTGAACGACGCGCCGATCGCCCTGAATGACGGCCCGACTCCGGTCACTGAAGACACCCAGGCCACCGGCAACGTGCTGACCAACGACAGTGATGTCGACGGCGACAAGCTGACCGTCACCGGCTTCACCATTGGCGGCAACAACTACACCGCCGGCGATACCGCGACGATCAATGGCGTCGGCTCGCTGGTGATCAACAGCAACGGCAGCTTCACCTTCACCCCGGTGCCGAACTACAACGGCCCGGTGCCGACCGCGACCTACACTGTCAGCGACGGCAAACTGACCGCCACCGCCGACCTGAGCTTCGCCAACGTCACCCCGGTGGACGATCCGTCGGTTCTGACCCCGGATAGCAAAACCGTCGCCGAAGACACCCCTGCCAGCGGCAACGTTCTGACCAACGACCACGACGTGGACAACGTCCTCAGCGTCGCCAGCTTCAGCATCGCGGGCGTGAACGGCAGCTTCAACGCCGGCCAGAGCGCGGCCATCAGCGGCGTCGGCAGCTTCACCCTGGGCAGCGACGGCAACTACAGCTTCACCCCGGCGAAGGATTGGAACGGCTCGGTCCCCGAGATCACCTACACCACCAACACCGGCAGCAGCTCGACACTGAACCTCACCGTCACCCCGGTGAACGACGCCCCGGTTGCCACCCCCGACAGCGCCACCGTCAACGAGGACAGCTCCGTCACCATCGATGTGCTGAACAACGACAGCGATGTGGACGGCGACCCGCTGGCCGTCACCGCAGCCAGCGCCAACAACGGCACCCTGGTGATCAACGACGACGGCACCGTCACCTACACGCCGAAGGCCAACTTCAGCGGCACCGATACCATCACTTACAGCATCAGCGATGGCAAAGGTGGTACCTCCACCTCGATGGTGAACGTGACCATCATCGCCGTGGCGGACAAGCCGAACCTCAGCCTGGACAGCAGCAGCGGCCATCCTCCGGCCACCGGCCTGACCCTGGAAAGCTGGGCTGGGCTCGCCCTGGGCAGCAACGGCAGCGGCGCCGCGCCTTCCACCCTGCAATCGGTCATCGATGGTGCCGGCACGCCCAACAGCAGCGGCTCGATCAACAGCGTGAGCAACTCCAGCGTCAGCGCTGGCACCGCCAACAAGGTCAGCGGCCTGATCTTCCTCGAGGCCGGCCACACCTATACCTTCAGCGGTACAGGCGATGACAGCATCCGCCTGGTCGTCGGCGGCACCAACGTCGCCGAAGCCACCTGGGGCGGCACCAGCGGCCAGTTCAGCGGCACCTTCACGCCCACCGAGAGCGGCTACTACACCCTCGCGCTCTACCAGCACAACCAGAACGGCCCGGGCAGCTACAACCTCAAGATGTCCGACAACGGCAGCGCGGCGCAGACCCTCGGCACCGGCAACGCACTGGTCTACCACAACACCGGCGAGCTGACCGGTGCGGGCGAGCGCCTGGGCGACCTGGTCGGCAGCAATGGCCAGGGCCACTACACCGTCTTCGGGCCCAACGAGGGCAACGAAGACACCAGTATTCCGCTGTCGAAGATCAACGCGGCGCTGGTCGATACCGACGGTTCGGAAAGCCTGTCGATCAGCATCAGTGGCATCCCCAATGGGGCCACCCTGAGCGACGGCATCCACAGCTTCACCGCCGACGCCAGCAACGGCAGTGTGGACGTCACCGGCTGGAACCTCTCCACCCTGACCTTCACCCCGCCGGCCAATGCCAACGGCACTATTACCCTGCAGGTGAACGCCACCTCCACCGAGGCGAGCAACCACGACCAGGCGACCACCACCCTGCCGCTGGACATCCAGGTACACGCGGTCAACGACGCCCCCAGTGGCGCCGACAACAGCATCACCCTCAACGAGGACAGCAGCCGCACCTTCAGCGCCGCCGACTTCGGCTTCACTGACGTGGACCATGGCGACAGCCTGAGCGCCGTACGTATCGACGGCCTGCCGACCGCCGGCAGCCTGACCCTCAACGGTGTAGCCGTGATCGCCGGCCAGGTGATCGCCGCCAGCCAATTGGGCGGCCTGGTGTTCACCCCGGCGGCCAACGCCAGCGGCAACCATTACGCCGACTTCACCTTCTCGGTGAAGGACAGCGCTGGTGCCTTCGATCCGACGCCGAACACCATCACCCTGAACGTCAACTCGGTGAACGACGCGCCGCTGTCGGCAGATGCCACGGCCAGCATCTACACCGGCAAGACCTATACCTTCGGGCTGAACGACTTCGCCTTCAACGACAGCGCGGACGGCCAGTCCCAGGGCCTGCAGGCCGTCATCATCAAGTCCCTGCCCGATACCGGCACCCTGTGGCTCGACGGCAGCAAGGTCGTGGCCGGCCAGGCCATCGACCCCAGCGCCATCGCCAGCGGCAAGTTGACCTTCGTGCCGGACGCCGCGGGCAGCAACGCGCACTTCGACTTCGCCGTGCAGGACAGCGGCGGCACCGCCAATGGTGGCGTGGATACCTCGGCGACCCACGGCTTCGACATCCATGTCGGCCAGGTACAGATCCCCGGCACCGATCCCAACGGCGACAACACCCTGACCGGCGGCCCGGGCGATGACGTGATCCTGGGCGATGTGGGCGGCATCCTGACCGTCACCCAGCCGGGCACCAACTACAACATCGCCCTGATCGTCGATACTTCCGGCAGCATGGGCGACAACCTGGCCGGGTGGAGCACCTGGAACTACAACGACACGCGGATGAAGCTGGTCAAGGACGCGCTGCTCAAACTGGCCGACCAGCTGAAGGGCCACGATGGCGTGATCAACATCGCGCTGATCGGCTTCAACAGCACCGCCAGCATCAAGGTCAGCGTGAATGACCTGACCGATGCCAACATCAAGCTGTTGACCGATGCCATCGGCAACTCGCAGTACGAGGGCTTGCAGGCTGGCGGCGGTACCGACTACCAGGAGGCGTTCGGCCAGGCGGTGAACTGGTTCAACGGTCAGCAGAACGGCAACGAGAACGTCACGCTGTTCCTCACCGACGGCGACCCGACCGAGTCCACCGGCAGCGGCAGTCTGATGCAGAACACCACGCAGGCCTTCGCCAACCTGTCGGCGCTCAGCGAGGTCCGTGCGATCGGCATCGGCACCAACGTCAACGAAGCAACGCTCAAGTACTTCGACAACACCAATGTCACCGGCGCGGGCTCCGTGACCTATTACAAGGGCACCACCCTGTTCGACTTCGAGGGCGGCAGCGCCAGCCTGCCCAGCGGATGGAGCAAGGCCACCGACGGCAATGGCTCGGTCAGCGTCAGCGGCGGCAAGCTGCAGATGATGGACACCCACGTCAAGAGCGGCGCCAGCACTGCCATCAGCTCGAACCTGTCGGTCGCGGCGGGCAAGACCTCGACCTTCAGCTTCGACTTCACCAAGAACCTGACCAAGGGCGACCAATTCACCTGGACCCTGGAGAAGCAGCGGGCCGACGGCGGCTGGGATCAGGTCGAGCAGCACACCATCGCCTTCAATACCGGCGGCAGCAACTTCACCACCAACGCCGTGGGCGAAGGCACCTATCGCCTGGACTTCGAGCTCAACGACTACACGAGCAAAGGCAACAACGACAACGCCACCGTCACCATCGACAACATCACCCGGAACGACCTGGTCACTGCCCCGGTCGGCCAGGTCGATATCGTCACCCAGGCCGACCAGCTCAATGCCGCCCTGCACGGTGGCTCCAGCAGCTCGGACCTCGCGCCCTCGGGCAACGACACCGTCCACGCAGGCTCGGGCAACGACATCGTCTTCGGTGACAGCATCAACACCGACAACCTGCCCTGGGGCGTCAACGGCAACCCGGTCAAGCCGGCCGAGCTGCCAGCGGGCTCCGGCGTCAGCGCGCTGTCGGCGTTCCTGGAACTGAAGAACGGCCACGTAGCGACCTCCGAGGAGATGTACAGCTTCATCAAGGAGAACCATGCGCTGTTCAACGTCGACGGCGACACCCGTGGCGGCAGCGACAATCTCTACGGTGGCGACGGCAACGACATCCTCTACGGCCAGGGCGGCAACGACTTCCTGTTCGGCGAGGGCGGCAATGACATCCTGCTGGGTGGCACCGGCAGCGACCAGCTCACCGGCGGCCAGGGCAACGACATCCTCACCGGCGGTGCGGGTGCGGACACCTTCATCTGGAAGGCCGGCGACATCGGCAACGACACCATCACCGACTTCAATGCCGGTGAAGGCGACCGCATCGACATCAGCGACCTGCTGCCGGATGCCGCGCAGAACGACATCCTCAGCTACCTGAAGGTAGACACCAGCACCTCGACCCTGCAGGTGAGCACCACCGGCCAGGTCAACAGCGGTGCAGACGTCACCATCAAGCTGAGCGGCGTTGACTTGACCAGCTACGGTTCGACCTCCACCGAGATCGTCAACAAACTGGTGGCGGGCTCCGATCCCGTGGTCAAGACTGAGCATCACTGATTCCCCGTTGCCGCCAGGCAGCGAAAGAGTCAGGCTCAGCCATCGCGCCAGCGGCGCCATCCTTTGCGATGGCGCCGCTGGCGTACTTTCACATCCGACAATGGGGACGGGTCGATGCTGTACATCCAGCGCAACGCCGAAGGAAAACTGGCGCGCGTCGAAGACGCCGAGTTCGAAGGGATGACCGGAACGCTGCCGGCCGACCATCCGGACATCCTGGCCTGGCAGGCCGCCGAGAGCAGCCTGCTGCACCTCAAGCAGAGCGACCTGGACATGATTCGGGTGCTGGACGACCTGATCTCGGTGCTGATCGCCAAGGGCGTCATCCGTATCACCGACCTGCCGCCGGCGGCGCGCTCCAAGCTGCTCAACCGGACCCAGGCCCGTGAGGCCCTGGGCGGGCTGACCCGGTTGATCAATGACGATGAGGAAACGGGGCTGATCTGAGGCCCAGTTTTCATTTGCAGGGAAAGGCGCCCTGCAAAGCCTGTGGGCGAGGAGCGTAGGGCGTATAACGCTCGACGTTATACGCCGTTTAACCATAGTCTCAGAGCACTTCGGGCCCGACCACGGAGCCGCTCGGGGCACTCCGAACCTGACCATGCAACCGACGATACCTTCGGTGTAACGGCGTACCACCGCGAACGGTTGTACGCCCTACGTCCGGATCATGGATTCAGCACACCTTCACCACGGCGCAGGCCCGCCAAACAATTGTCCCTGCGCCCCCTGAATCCCCATCTCGCGCAGTACGCGGAATTCCCCAGCCGTCTCCACCCGCTCGGCGATCAGCGGCAGGTCGATGCTGTGTGCGGCGCGCTGCATGGCTTCGATGAACAGGCGCTTGTCGTTCTCCTGGTCGATGGCGCGGATGTGGCTGCCGTCCACCTTCAGGTAGGCCAGGCCCAGGCGAGCCAGGTTGCCGATCATGCTGAAGCGTCCACCGAAATGCTGCAGGCTCAGGCTGTAACCCAGCTCATGCAGGCGGCGGGTCAGGGTTTCCAGCACTGCCTGGGCCGGCAACTGGTCTTCCTCCAGCTCCAGGGTCAGGCGTCCGGCGAACTGCGGATGCTGACGCAACAGGTCAAACACCCGCCCGGTGGCCCACTCATCGCGCAGCAGCGCCGCCGACAGGTTCAGCGCCAGTGGCCGGTCGTGGCGGGCCAGGTCGGCGAGTACGCTTTCCAGCATCAGCAGGTCGAGCCGCGCGGTCCAGCCGAAGCGATCCAACCAGGGCAGGAAGCGTCCGGCGGCGATGTGGCCGCCCTGCCCGTCCGGCAGGCGCGAGAGCACCTTGTAGTGCAGTATCCGGGTGGGCTCGTTGCACGCCACCACTGGCTGGAAATACAACTGGAAGCGCCTGTGTGCCAGGGCCTGCTCCAGCAACTGGTGCCAGGCATGGCGCTCTTCGGCGACCGGGCTGGCCCCACTCTGCAGGAACGCCCAGCAGCGCTCCCCCTCACGCTCGGCCAGGGCCAGCGCCTCATCGGCCAGCACCAGCAGTGCCTGCGCCGACTCACCGGAAACGAAAGGCACCAGCCCCATGCTCGCCACCGGGCTCACATCGCTTGCCCCGGTGCTGGCCAGGGTCGCCAGCATGGTCTCCAGGCGCATCGCCAGGGCCGACGCCTCCTCGGGCATCAGCCCCGGCGCCAGCATCACGAACTCGCCGCCCCGGCTGCGCGCCAGGGTCAGGCCAGCGCCAAGGCCCTGCCCGGCCAGGCGCAGTTGATCGGCGACCGCCTTGAGCAACTGGTCGACACGCTGGCCGCCCAGGCGCTGGTTCAGGCCGGCCAGGTCACGCACCCGCAGGACCAGCAACAGCCCGCTGCCGACCTGGTCCTCGGCGCTCAACCGGGCGTGCAACTGCATATCGAAGAAGCGCCGGTTGCCCAGGCCGGTCAGGCTGTCCAGATAGGCCTCGTCGCGCAGCCGCTCGCTGCGTTCGGCCTGCTCCTGGAACAGCGCCTTGAGCTTCTCAACCATCTGGTTCATCGCCTGCACCACGCGGCGCAGTTCCGGCGTGCGCGGCAGCTCGGGCACGCTGAGGAATTCGCGGCGGGCAATGGCGTGGGACTGCTCCACCATGTAATCCAGCGGCCTCAGTTGGCGACGCAGCAGGACCGCCCCGAGCACGCCGCTGGCCACCCCACACAGGGCCAGCCACAGCAGGCTGCCCAGCGCGCTTTGCCAGAGCTTGGCGATGGCGAACATCGGGTGGCTGAGCACCTCGACCCGCGCAGCCTGGGTCCAGCCGCGGCTGACGATGGCGTCACCGCCGGCCGAATGCAGGTCGATCAGCGCAACGAACCATTGCGGCACCTTGGCTGCCAGCGCGTCCGGCACGCCGGTACGCTCGACGATCACCTTGCCGCTGGCCAGGTCGACCACGCGGATGCTCTCGAAGTAGCCGCTGTCGAAGATCGAGCTGACCATCAGCTCGACCATCGCCGGATCGTCGATGTTCGGCGTGAGCGACAGCCCCAGCGCCGTCGCGGCGTCCTGGGCGTGGGAGCGCAGCTGGTTGACGTACTGCTCGCGGGAGCTTTCCAGGCTGACCATGAAGCTGCCGCTGAAGGCGACCAGCAGGAACAGGCAGATGGCGATGAGCAATTGTTTGAACAGGGACATCGTGTCTCCACGCTCTCATTCGTTCAGGGGAAAGCCTTCGGCTTTCATTTTCTTCAGCAGGTCCTGCCAGCGAGACAGCCGCTTGCTGTCGCCGACCTGCTTGCCGCCACTGGCGTTGGCCAGCCACAGCCCTTCGCCGTTGAAGGCGTACACCGGTTGCAGGTCGGTGCGCTGGCTGGCCGGCAGCAGGCTGCCGATCAGGTTGTCCAGCACCAGCGGTACCGCATCGGGGCGGGGGTAGTACGTCAGAACCATGTGCGCCTGGTTCAGGCGCAGCGCCTTGACGTAGGTGATACGCAGCTTCTGGGCCGGCACGCCGAGATGACGCAGGCTGATGTACTTGGCGATGGCGAAGTCCTCGCAATCGCCAGCGCCCTTGAGCAGCGCCTCCACCGGCGTCGCCCAGTAGTCCACGTCGCCCCACAGGCTGATGTCGTCGGTGAAGCGCAGTTGCGCGTTGAAGAAGCGGTTGACCGCCTGCAGCTGCTCGCCCTCGGGCAGGCCGCCGGACTCCTCGAGCAGGCGCTGCCAGGCGTCGATGCGCGCCCGTCCCTCACCCAGCGGGCCGTAGAGCGATTCGGCGCGTTGCGCGATCAGGCGGAAGTCCCAGGCATCCGGTTGCGCGCCAGCCAGCACGGCGAGCGACACCGCCAGCGCCAGGAACAGGGCTGCGGGCCGATAACGGCGCAACGCACGGATGGAACAGCTGGACACGATCGCGACTTCTCGACTGCGAAGACGCACGCCTGGCCAGGCGTACGCCGGAGCGGCATGGTGCAAGCTGGTCGCGAAAAAAACAATGGCACAATGCAATCAAGCACTGTGCCATTGTCGGTCGGCGGGAGGGAGGTGGGATCAGCTCTTCTGCGGCGGGGTGACGATGTCGAACCAGAAGTCGAAGTCGTCGAGCATGCCGAACAGCTTGGCCAGCAGCAGCGGATTGCCCGAGCTCTTGAGCTTGCCCTCGAACACCAGGCGCACCGGCGAGACTTCCTTGAGCAGCAGGCGGTTGAGGTCGGCGCGATCGATGGTGACGGTCTGCCCGGCATTCTCGTTCTGCACGCCCTTGATGTTGTTCAGGTGCGAGTTCTTCAGCTCCAGCAGGTACTGTTCCTTCACGTCCGGCAGCACCAGGTTGATGCTCAGGTCCTCACCCTCGGCCTTCTGCGCGTTCAGGCGCACGCCGAGGTAATCGAACAACAGGCCGGTATCCATCGCCGCCAGGGCGTCGGAACTGGTGACCCGCAGCGACGGCTGGTCACGCGGTACGCCGTTGCGCAGCTCCTGCGCAGCCACCAGGTAGCTGTTGCGCCAGCCGGCGTTCTCCGACTGGTAGCCGAGCTGTTCCAGGGCGTCGGCCTGCAGGTCGCGGGCGGCCTGGTTGGACGGATCGGCGAAGACCAGCTTGTTGACCACCTCGACCACCCAGCGGTACTCGCCCTTGTCGTAGGACTGCTTCGCCAGTTGCAGCAGGTGATCGGCGCCGCCCATGAACTCCACGTACTTCTTCGCCGAGTCCTCCGGCGCCATCGGGTTGAGGGTCGCCGGGTTGCCGTCGTAGTAGCCCAGGTACTTGTTCACCACCGCCCGCACGTTGTGGCTGACGCTGCCGTGGTAGCCCCGGTTGTACCACTCGTTGGCCAGCTCCGGCGGCACCCGGAAGCGCTCGTGGATCTGGTTGATGGTCACGCCCTGGTTGGCCAGGTACAGGGTCTGGTCGTTCAGGAAGCCATACAGGTCACGTTGTTTTTCCAGGGTACGGACGATGTCGTCGTGTCCCCAGCGCGGCCAGTTGTGCGAGGCGAGCAGTACCTCGGCCTTGTCGCCGTAGCGGTGCAGCGCCTCGTTGATGTACTTGCTCCAGCCCAGCGCGTCGCGGGTCTCGGCGCCGCGCAGGGTGTAGAGGTTATGCAGCGTGCCGGTGACGTTCTCGGACATCAGCAACGCCTTCTGCTGCGGCAGCCAGACGTTCATTTCGGCGGGCGACTCGGTGCCCGGGGTGTTCTGGAAGGTGACCGGCACGCCGTCGATCTCCAGCTCCTGCAAGTCGCCCTCGATCACCTTGGTCGGCGCCAGGATGCTCAACGGCCCGCGCGCCACGCCCTTGCCGATGGCCATGTCGACCTGGCCCTGCGCACCCTTGGGCAGCAGGGTGCCGTACTGGAAGGTGGCACGGCGGATCATGGCGTTGCCGGCCAGCACGTTCTCCTTGATCGCCGCCTCCATGAAGCCCTTGGGCGCGATGATCTGCACCTCGCCCTTGTCGACCTGCTCCGGAGTCACCAGCCCCTTCACCCCGCCGAAATGATCGACGTGGGCGTGGGTATAGATGACCGCGCGGATCGGCTTCTGTCCCAGCTCCTGGCTGACCAGCGCATAAGCCGCCTTGGCGGTAGCCGGGGTGGTCAGGGTGTCGATGACGATCCAGCCGCTCTTGCCCTCGACGAAGGTGATGTTGGCGAGGTCGAAGCCACGCACCTGGTAGATGCCGTCGGCGACCTTGTACAGGCCGTATTTCAGGTTCAGCAGGGCCTGGCGTTGCAGGCTCGGGTTGATGCTGTCGATGTCCTTGCCGGCATTGAGGAAGTCGTAGCTGCCCAGTTGCCAGGCGGTGCTGCCGTCCTCGTTCTTGATCACCAGGTTCTCCGGGCGCTTGATCAGCCCCTTCTCCACCCGGTCGAAGTCGGCGCGGTCGGAGAACGGCAGCGACTCGCGCACCTTCTGCTGGGCGGCGATGGTGAACTCGGTGGGCGGCTTGGGCTGCTCGGCGGCGGCGAGCAGGCCGGGGCAGAAACTGGCCAGCAGAACGGCGGCGGAAAGGCGGGACATCGGAGAACTCCGGAATTTGTTGTTGTGCTCGCACTATGCCGGCCGTCGCGCTAATAATTCCAATGCATTCCAATTTCACAATCAATGCAGGAAGCGCATGAGCGATCTCCGCCAGCTACGCCATTTCGTCGCCCTCGCCGAACACGGCCACTTCGCCCGCGCCGCCGACGCGGTGAGCCTGAGCCAACCCGCCCTGTCGCGGAGCATCCAGGCATTGGAAGGCCAGTTGAACTGCCAACTGGTGGATCGCAATCCGCGCGGCGTGACCCTCACCGCCCACGGCCGGCTGGTGCTGGAGCACGCCCGTCGCCTGCTGGCCGGCGACCGCGCGCTGAGGAATGCCGTGCTGCAACTGGCCGACCTGGAGACCGGCGAACTGCGCCTGGGCGCCGGCCCCTTCCCCGCCGCACGGCTGATGCCGCAGGTGCTCGCGCGTTACAGCAGCGCACACCCGAAGGTGTCGGTGCTGCTCTCCATCGAGAACTGGAGCAAGTTGCACCAACGCCTGCTGGACGACGAAATCGAACTCTTCATCGCCGACTACCGCGAGCTGGAAGGCGACAGCCGCCTCGACATCCTGCCGCTGCGGGTACACCACAGCGTGCTGTTCTGCCGCCCAGGGCATCCCTTGATCGACACGAAGCCGTCCGTGGAGCGCCTGCTCGACTACCCTCTGGCCGGCCCGCGCCTGCCGCGCGACGCCCAGGAGCGCCTGGCCCGGAACCTCGGGCGCGAGCAGCCGCTGAGCGTGCAATGCGATGACGTGCTGATGCTCAAGGAATTGGTGAAAGGCAGCGACGTACTCTGCCTCGCCACCTGGGACGTGGTGGCCGAAGACGTTCAGGCCGGGCGCCTGGCTGTGCTGCCCTGGCCCAACCGCGACGACGCTTCAGCGCGCGGCTCTGCCTACGCCCTGGTGCGTCACGCCAGCCGCAGCCTGTCGCCTGCGGCCAGCCAGTTCGTCGCGTTGTTGCTGGAGGAGGACGCGGCGTTTCGCGACGCGTCCTGACGGTCACGGCTCAGCGACTCCAGCCCTCGTAGCGATCGTGATCGCGGTCGTGGTAGTCCCGGCGGTAATCCCGGTGCGGGCGGTCATTCCAGTCGCGGTCATGCCAGCCGCGATCGTGGTCGTATTCGTGAATCACGCAACCGGTCAACGGAAGGATGAGCAGTACAGCAGCGAAGATGCGACGCATGGCGCCTCCTGAATCGAGCCGGCAGCCCCGCGGGAATGCGGGGCAAAGATTCTTCCGGTCTCACAGGATCAGACATTTCGGCCAGGCGCCGGTGCGATTGCGCAAAGTAAAGCTTTGGTAAATCAGCCGTTTACAGTTTCCAGACGGCGCTGACGGCGACTCTGCAGGTGCAGCACGCCAAACAGCAGGACCTGCAGCTGTTCCCCCAGCGAACGGCGCCGCGCCAGCAGCAGCACCTCCCCGACATGCACCAGCAGCATCACGCCGGACACCCAGAGCAGCGGGCGATGCAACTCGCCGAACGGGTAGACCAGGTTGAGGACGGCGGCGAGCCAGAACATGGCCAGCGCACCCTTGGCGAAGCTCAGCAATTCGGACATGACGTTGTTTCCTTGTAAGAAGGTCGGTGCAGTCTGCCGGCCGCATCGCCCCGGACGCTCCTGTCTTTCGACTGGCCGCGCATCTCGTTGGTCCCACGCTTCGTTCGCGAGCAAGAACTGGGCGCCCCCCTCGCTCCTGCAGGCATGCGCCGGTGAGCTCTTCGTAGGAGCGAGCTTGCTCGCGAACCCGTTGCACGGCCCCCGGCCGACTACCCCATGGAAGCCCTCCCCGGCAAGAGCTAGAGTCCAAGCATCACCCGTCGCAAGGATCGGCCATGCCCGAACTCAGCCACCAGCAGGCGCAGCGCCGCGTCGATGACATCCTGGCCTTCGACCGGGAACTGCGGCGCCTGGAGGATGAGCGCGCGCTCATCCTCGACGCCACGCAACGCGAACGCCTGCACGATCACCAGCAACGCCTGCTCGCCGACTACCGCGCGCGCTTCGACATCGACCGCGACAGCCAGGACCACCGGCTGTCCCTGGGCATGCGTGTGGCTTCCTTCCTCGGCGCGCTGGCTCTGGCGGCCAGCCTGTTCTTCCTGTTCTACCAGTTCTGGGGGCTGTTCGCGGAAACCGCCCAGGTGGTCATCCTCATCGCCGCCGCCCTGGGCAGCCTGCTGCTGACCCTCGCCTTGCAGCGCCGCGACGCCTCCGGCTACTTCGCCAGGCTCGCCGCCATGCTGGCCTTCGCCTGCCTGGTGCTGAACGTGGTGATGATCGGGCAGATCTTCAACATCACCCCCTCGGACAAGGCCCTGCTGCCCTGGGCCGCCTACGCCCTGCTGCTGGCCTACACCTGCAACGCCCGCCTGTTGCTGGCCGCCGCGCTGATCTGCGTGATGGGCTATGTCGCCGCACGGGTCGGCACCTGGAGCGGCGTTTACTGGCTGGACGTGGGCGAGCGCCCGGAAAACTTCTTCCCCGCCGCCCTGCTGATCTTCCTCGTGCCCTCGCTGATCGGCCAGGGGCGCTTCGATGGCTTCGCCGCGATCTACCGGGTGTTCGGCCTGCTCGGGCTGTTCCTGCCGATGCTGGTGCTGGCCAACTGGGGGGGCGGCAGCTACCTGCCGCTGGGCTTCAGCACAGTGGAAAACCTCTACCAGGTGCTCGGCTTCGTCGCCTCGGCGCTGGTCATCTGGCTCGGCGCGCGTCGCGAATGGCCGGAGGTGGTGAACACCGGGCTGACCTTCTTCGTGGTGTTCCTCTACACCAAGTTCTTCGACTGGTGGTGGGCGGTGATGCCCAAGTACCTGTTCTTCCTCGTGCTCGGCCTGTGTGCGGTGCTGATCCTGCTCGTGCTGCGCCGCCTGCGTAATGTCCACGGGCTGCTGGGAGGGAATCAGCCATGAACTGGACCCGCACCCATGCGCTGCTCGGCGGCGTCTCGCTGATCCTGCTGGTCAACGCCGTAGCCCTGGGCGGCGTGGCCTGGAACCGCACCGGCACGCCGGACAGCCAGTCGCACCTGAGCCAGCGCGAACTGGCGCACAACAGCACCTGGCATAACGAAAACAGTGGCCTGAGCCTGCGCCTGAACTGGCGCTTCCCCAGCGAAGACGAAAGCGCCGGCCCGCACAGCCGCGCCTGGGAGCCACGCATCACGGCCAAACAGATGGCCGGACTCGGCTTCCGCATGCCCGCACAGGTGGACGACGACAGCGCCCGCCAGTTCGACCACCAGCAATCGCGCGCCGCCCTGCTGGTGCTGGAACTGGACGGCCCGCTGTACCAGCGCGAACTGCAACTGGCGCGCAAACGCCTGGATGCCGCGCAACAGGCCGCTGCCGCGGCGCCGGGCAACCCGAAGCTGGCCTATGAGCTCAAGGACAGCCAGAACGCCCTCAAGAGCGAGGAGAGGTTCGCCACCCGCTTGCTGCTCAAGGACGTCGGGCTCGACCTGCAGACCCTGCGCCAGCGCTACCCGGACCGCCAGCGCTACCTGATCGTGCATGGGCGGGTGCGGCCGATCTCGCTGTTCCACGAGCACATCTGGACCCTCGGCGGCACCGCCAGCGCCCTGGGCGTGGACAGCATCAACGTGCCGCATCGCTGGCGGCAGGTGCTGGAAGAGGAGAGCTGGCAGGCGGACGAGGAGCGCGAGCGGATGCAGCGCTTCAACGCGCAGATCGCCTTCGGCCAGCGCCTGGAGCCCTGGATCGAACGCATCGAGGTCGCGCCGAGCGGCTCCTGACCGGCGCCCGCCGCGCCGATCCGAATCCGCTTGCGCAAGGCGCACGGGCGCTGCACCCTGTGCGCCCGCATCGCACCGTCTTGCCTCGCACCACCCGGTCATGAACGACGTCACTCCCGATCCCAGCCGCTGCCCGCTCTGCGGCCAGTCCAACCGCTGCACCCAGGCCGACCCGGCGCTGGAAGGCCAGGCGTGCTGGTGTTTCAGCGAGCGCATCGAGCGCAACGCCCTGGAGCGCATCCCGCCCGAACTGGTCGACCGCGCCTGCCTCTGCCCGCGCTGCGCCGTCGGGCTCGCCCCGCAGGGCCAGGACGCCGACGAGAACCGCTGATGCGCCTGGACCGTTTCATCGCCAACCTGCCCCGCTTCAATCGCCAGCAGGCTCGCCAACTACTCGCCGAAGGCCGCTTGCGCGTCGATGGCCAGGTGGTGCGCGACGGCCAACATGAAGTCCGCGAGTTCAGCCGGGTGGAACTGGACGAGGAGCTGCTGCAAGCCGGCAAGCCCGCCCGCTACTTCATGCTGCACAAGCCCGCCGGCTGCGTCAGCGCCACCCGCGACGCCGAGCACCGCACCGTGCTCGACCTGCTGGACGAGCCGGACAAGCACGAACTGCACATCGGCGGCCGCCTGGACTACAACACCACCGGCCTGCTGCTGATCACCAACGACGGCCAGTGGTCGCGGCGCATGACCCTGCCGGGGCGCAAGCTGCCGAAGGTCTACTACGTGGAGACCGAAGACCCCATCGAAGCGCACTACGCGCAGACCTTCGAGCAAGGGCTGTACTTCGCCTTCGAAGACCTCACCACCCTGCCCGCCCAACTGGAAATCCTCGCCCCGCGCGCGGCACGCCTGACCCTGCACGAAGGCCGCTACCACCAGGTCAAGCGCATGTTCGGCCACTTCCAGAACAAGGTGACCCGGCTGCACCGCGAGAGCATGGGCAGCCTCAGACTCGATCCGGCACTGCAGCCCGGCCAGTACCGCGCGCTGACGGCGCAGGAGATTGCCGAGCTGGGGTGATCCCACGCCAACGGCCACCTGTAGGAGCAATTGTCTCCTTCCGGGGAGTCCGTGCCTGCGCATTCCCCTAATCCCAGCCCTCTCCCTCAGGGAGAGGGGGCAGTCCGCCCCGGCTGACACGAAGGTTTCATCCTGCACCGAACGGTCCCCTCTCCCCCTGGGAGAGGGTTAGGGTGAGGGCCGACCCAAGCGCAGATGTACCTCGTAGGAGCGGGCTTGCTCGCGAACCTGCTGACATTTGAGCGGCGAGCTGACACTGTTCGCGAGCAAGCTCGCTCCTACCAACACTCGCTCCGCACCTGACCCGACCCGGGACGGTACGTATGAAGTATCGGCGTACCACCGCAAACGCTTGTACGCCCCACGATCACCTGAGCAGCAATCCCGGCCAATCGCCCCGCAGACCGTTCAGCCCGGCGGTTTGCAGCCGCCGCCACGGCTTGGCTAAGCTCCAGCAAAATCCGCGTCCCAAGGAAAGGTGATGAAGAAACTGTCGGTCGCTCTGCTGCTCGCCCTGAGCGCCAGCTTCGCCGTTGCAACCCCGAGCAAGCCCTCGCCACTGTCCGACCTGCAGGCGGCGCTGAAGACGCTCAAGCCCGGGCAGTTCCTCTGGTACCCGGAAATCTCCCCGGCCGGACCGGTCACGCTGGTGGTCAGCCTCACCGAACAGCGCGCCTACGTGTACCGCAACGGCATCGCCATCGGCGTGGCCACCGTCAGCACCGGCAAGAAAGGCAAGGAAACCCCCACCGGCGTGTTCACCATCCTGCAGAAGAAGGTCGAATACCATTCCGACCTCTACAACAGCGCGCCCATGCCCTACATGCAGCGCCTGACCTGGGACGGCATCGCCCTGCACGCCGGCAACCTGCCCGGTTACCCGGCCTCCCACGGCTGCATTCGCCTGCCCATGGCCTTCGCCAAGAAGCTCTACGAGGTCACCGGTTTCAGCACCACCACTGTGATCATCTCCGACGCCAAGAGCTCGCCGGTGGAGGTCTACCATCCCGGCCTGCTCGCCCCTATCGTCAGCGACGGGCGCCCCGCCGGCCCGCACGACGACAGCGGCATGGTGATACCGTTCTGGAGCGATCCGGGGGCGGAGAAAGGCCCGCTCTCCGTACTGATCAGCCGCGCCGACCGACGCGCCTACGTCTACCGTGGCGGCCTGCAGATCGGCACCGCGCCGGTGGCCTTCGAGCATCCGGAGGAAAAGACCGGCGTCGCCGCGTTCTCGCTGATGACCAAGCCCACCCAGAGCGACATCGACAGCCTGAACCCCAGCCTGCGCTGGACCACCGTGCAGGTCAGCGACCCGCAGAAAGGCCTGACGCCCGCCGAGCAAATGGGCAGGTTCAGTATGGACCGCGAGTTCCTGCGCAACCTGATGGCGAGCATGGATGTCGGCAGCACCCTGATCATCACCGACCTGCCGTCCACCCGCAGCATGCGCAGCAACCCGGACTTCACCGTCATCACCACCAACGACCGGCCGGCGGAACAGAAGCCGGTCAAGAACCAGCCGGTCAACTGAAGCCATGGAGCGGCGCAGCCTTCAGCGTCCACAGCTCCGTGGCGGCGCGCGTCCGCTATGCTTGATAGCAGGAGGCCAGCCTTGATGCTGGCCATGCCCCAATGTCCGGATCAACGGCACTCATGCGCCCGCCGCCGTGGCCGAAGAAATTCGAAACAGCACCCGCTCCCGAAATGCCCACAGGCCGACTTCGCAGCCCGGCATTCCTGCAGCAGACGGGGTTCGACAGCGTCAAGCACGCGCATTTACCGACAGGCGGGCTAGTAAATGGTTAAAAAACAACCACACCACTGGTCAAAAATCACGCACAATGCGGCGTTTCCCAGAAAAAACCATATCGATTCAACGGGAATGTCGTATTCATGCTGACTTTTTCGAAGTTACGGGGGATCTTCCGGATCACTGTCGCCAGTGCCGCGCTCTTCGCGTTCGGTAGCTGGCAGAGTGCGTCCGCCGCCCGCCTGCCGACGGCCGAGGAACTCCACCGCCTCGCGCCCGCCACCAACACCGAAACGCTGCGCCTGGCGCTCAACGCCCTGCAGTGCGCCAGCACCCAGCTGGGCGGCGACAACCAGCTGCTGACCGTCATCGACTACTCCAAGCCATCCCGCGACAAGCGCCTGTGGGTATTCGACCTCAAGCAACGCAAGCTGCTGTTCGAGGAGTGGGTCGCCCACGGCAAGAAGAGTGGTGACGACATGGCCACCTCCTTCTCCAACCTTCCGGAGAGCAACCAGTCCTCCATCGGCCTCTACCAGACCGGCCAGACCTACACCGGCAAGCACGGCCGCTCCCTGCGCCTGCTGGGCCTGGAGCCGGGCTTCAATGACAACAGCGAAGAACGCGCCATCGTCATGCACGCCGCCGCCTACGCCGACCCGAAGGTCGTCCCCGGCCTCGGTCGCCTGGGCCGCAGCCTGGGCTGCCCGGCGGTACGCCCGCAGGTCGCGCAGAAGCTGATCGATACGGTGAAAAACGGCAGCTACGTGTTCGCCTACTACCCGCAGCAGCAATGGCTGAAGACCTCACAGTTCCTCGCCGGGCAAAGCTGCACCGTGGCTAAGAACCCGCAGATCAACCGCTACGCGCAGAACCTCGCCAAGCGCTGAGTGGCGGTTCGCGAGCAAGCTCGCTCCTGCAAGGCGTCGCTGCGGAAGGTGACGCTTGCGTAGGAGCAACTGTCTTCTACCGGGTTAATCCCTGCCTGCGCTTCCCCCTCACCCCAGCCCTCTCCCTCAGGGAGAGGGAGCCGTCCGTGCCGGCTGACACTACGGTTTCATCCTGCACCGAACAGTCCCCTCTCCCGGGAGCGTAGGGCGTATAACGTTCGGCGTTATACGCCGTTTGACCTTGGGTTCAGGGCACTCCGAATCCGACCACGGAGCCACGCGCCATACCTCTCCGGGCTCTGCCATGGAGCCAACGATGCGCTCGGTGTATCGGCGTACAACCGCGAACGGTTGTACGCCCTACGCCTTCACCCCCTCCAGCACCTGCAGCATCGCCTGCACATCCACCTCATCCATCTGCTCCGGCCGCAGGAAGCGTGCGCCGTACTCCAGGTACACCCCCTGGATCAGGAACACCCGGAACAGCTCCGCATCGATATGCTGGTCGCGGGCCATGAAGGCCAGGATCTTCAGCGATTCCGACAGCGTCTTCGGCGCCTTGTACGGGCGGTCGGCGGCGGTCAGCGCTTCGAAGATGTCGGCGATCGCCATCACCCGCTCGGGAATGCTCATCTGCTCCCTCGACAACTTGCGCGGGTAGCCGGTGCCATCCACCTTCTCGTGGTGGTTGGCGGCGATGGTCGGCACCCGGCGCAGGTGGCGCGGCAGCGGCAGGGTGGTGAGCATCATCAAGGTCTGGACGATGTGCTCGTTGATCTTGAAGCGCTCCTCCTCGTTGAGCGTGCCACGCCGAATTCCCAGGTTGTACAACTCGCCTTGGTTGCTCGCATAGGGCGGCAGGCGCATGTCGAAGCCCCAGACGTTGCGCGGGTCGTCCCGATCCACCGGTGGCTTGCGCTCGCCCCAGTGTTCGCGGTGCTCGGGCTTGTCGGCGAGCAGGAACTCTTCCACCGGCAAGGTGGGCTCCGGGCGGCCGCGCAAGCGTTCCAGCTCATCGCGGGAGATGCCCAGGCGATCATCGAAATGACGCAGCCAGCGGCGTTCGCCGATGCGCTTCAGGCGCTCGATATCCTCGTCCTTCATGAATTCACCGCCGATATTGGCCTGGGCGACGAAGGCGTAATCCTCGCGCAGCGCCTCATGCAGCGCGTCCCGGCGTGCCGCCAGCGGGCCGATGTCGTCCCCCGCCGCCAGACCGCGCCAGTAGTCCAGTTCGATATCGCGCCAGATCACTTCGAAGCGCGTGCGGACCTCGTGCAGGCGGTTGTACAGCGTCTCCAGCTTGGTGGCCTTGTCCACCACGTACTCCGGGCTGGTGATCTTCCCGCAGTCGTGCAGCCAGGCGGCGATCTGGAACTCGTAGCGCTCCGCGTCGCTCATGGTGAAGCTGGCGTACTCGCCATCGCGGGCGTCGATCACCTTCTGCAGCAGCAGGTCCGCCAATTGCGGCACCCGTTCGCAGTGGCCGCCTGTGTAGGGGCTCTTGGCGTCGATCGCGTCGGCCAGCAGCTTGATGATGGCGTCCAGCAAGCGTTGCTGGGCCTCGATCAGCTGGCGGGTCTCTATGGCGACCGCCGCGGCGCCGGAGAGCTCCTCGACGAAGCGTTTGAATTGCGGCCGCGGCTGGCGGCTGCGAGCGCCCTCCCCGGCCAGTTGCAGGACGAGGACACCCAGCAGTTCATCGCTGCGATTGCGCAGCGACACCTCCATGTACTGCCCGCGATTGGCCAGCGCCTGCCCCACCCGCTCGGCCAGCTGTGCCTCGGTGAAACCTTCGATGAGCATCGACTGCGGGTACTGCTCACCGTTCACCGCGCAGGCCAGGCGCAAGCGGCAGTCTTCGTCCTCCAGCAGGTACACGGCACCGCCCATGACGCCGGTGGCCTCCACCAGGCGCGAGAGTACCCCTTCGAGCATGCTGTCCAGGTGGGTCTCCCGACTCAGGGTCAGGGTAATGGCCTGGAAGTTGTGGATGGTGCGCGACATGCTGCCCATCACCCGACTCAGGTCGCGAACCTCGGCGATCTTCGACTTCACCCCGATGGGACGGGCGAAATCGAAGGCGGCCAACGCCCCCACCTGGTCGGCCAACGCCGTCAGCGGACGGGCGATGCGACGCCCCAGATACCAGCCGATCAGCAGCAGCACCGACAGCAGCGCAGCACTCCACAGGGCCTGGTTGAACAGTAGTTGTCGAGCGCCGGCCAGCAGTTCGACGGACGGAATGGCGATCAGCACACGCACCTCGCTGCTGGTGAAGTTCGACAGCGGTACCCAGATGCCGTACCAGGCCTCGTCGCCCGCCTCGAAAGCCTGGGGCGTACTGGCCGGGATCGACGCGGCATTCAGCTGGGTCAGGCTTGGCACGCCCAATTCGTCCAGGGTCGCCAGGCGCAAGTCCTCGCCCTGATGGATCAGCAGTCTGGACAGGTCCGGATAGGCGATCACCGTGCCCTTGCCATCCACCACCGCCAGCTCGGTGTGGGCCGTCTGGCGCAGGTCGCCCATCTCGCCGCCGAGGTCGTTGACCGAGGCGTCCATGCCGATCACCGCTGCACCGTCGACACTGCGGTGCGCCAGGGTCAGGCCGATCTCGCGGGTGGTGAAGAACACATAGGGCTGGGTCAGTACCGTCTTGCTGGTGTTGAGCGACTCCTGATACCACGGCCGCTGCCGGGGATCGAACTGATAGTCCGGCCGCTCCTGCACCCGCAACAGCTGCAGGTCCTTGTCGTAGAAGCGCCATTCACCGCGCAGTGCGCCCTGGTCATCCAGGGTCAGGCTCTGCACCAGGTACTTCGACTCATCCGGCGCCTGCAGGATGCGGCGCACCTCGGGCACGCGCAGCGCGCGGATCAGCATGAACTCGCCGTTCGGGTAGCCGATGTACACCGCGCTCAGTGTGCGGTTGGCGCGCAGGTTCTCCACCAGCATCGGCAGGCGCTCCAGGCGCGCCGGCAGGTTGTCGGTCTGCGAAATGGGGTCATGGGTCATCAGCCGCAGCGCGCTCTCCGCCGGGTCGATCAGCCGGCGGATGCGCTCGTTGATGGTCGCCCCCAGCTGGCTGGCCGACTCGCCCGCCGCCGACACCAGCGCACCTTCCACGCCCCGGTAGCCCTGTATCAGCAACGCGCCCGCCAGCGCCAGCATGCTGACGATGATGGCCCCGGCCACCAGCAGCTGCAGCGGAACGCCCCGTTTGAATGCCTTCATCATCACCAGCCTCTGTCCGTTGAGCCGTAGCGATATCCGCTATCGAGAAGTTCGGTCGCCATGGCCGGCGACGTGTTGCGTTGCATGATCCTGGCCAGGCTGCCATCCAGCCACAGCGCCTCCATCAACCGCATCCATTCGGCGCTCTGCGCCGGGGTGAAGCGCTTGCGCGAGAGCATCAGGTGGTGCGGCGTGGCCGGCCCACTCATCACATCCACCACCCGGAACCGTTCGCGCTCAGGGCGATTGACGAGGGCGCCCTCCAGGTTCAGCTCATGGCCGATCACCCCTTCCACAGCACCGTTGAGCAAGGCGGTGAAGCGCGCCGTATCATCACGAAACTCCACCACCCGCCCCTCGCCCCGCAGGATGCGCAGCATGGCGTCGATATAGGGGCCATGGCGGTAGCCGGCGATCACACCGATGCGCGCACCGGGCATATCGTGGAAGTCCTCCAGCGACTGCAGGTTGCCCAGCTCCGCCGGCACGATCAGCTTGTTACGCAGGTAGACGTACGGCAGCAGGTAAGTGAAGGCGCGCCGCTGCGGCGTGGCAACCCCGCTGGTGCCCATCTCCAGGTCGCCGCTCTCCAGCATCCGCCAGATCTCGTCGCGCGGCCGCACCGAAGCCTCGAACCGACAACCACTGCGCCGCGCCAGCTCGGCGATCAGGTCAGCGTCGATGCCTCCACCGTCATCGTGGAAGAACACCAGGTTGCGGGTATAAGCGACGCGGATCGGCACCTCGCAACCGAAGCGATCCGCGGCCATGGCTACCGCACACAGCCAGGCAGCCGGCAAGACCTGCAGATTGCGCAGCATGGGGTGCAGTGCCATTGACCCGCTCCGTCCGCGGTATCGGCCTTGAGAGGAGCACGTCAACGACGCTCATCTGCGGGCGGGAAGAAGTGATTAACACAAAGAGTGTAATCGGCCTTCTCCAAAGCGCCGGCGAGTCACAAAGATAAATGTCACTTCGTCGGATTCCCGGCCGGCGATTGCGAACAATCACGTACCGGCTGTTGCATCGCGCAACCCCGCCTGCTTAACTCTGGCTCAAGCGTGACCAATGAGTCACGCACAACGTCCAAGAACGCTTCATCAGCGGCAGCCGTTCCCCACGCCGCCCCTTCCCTGCCTGGTCAAGAGCCCTCATTCCGCACTGGAAACGGTGTCGGAACGCTGTCTGTTGGCGCTGTAACCGATTGAAAATTAAGAAAATATTAACTTTCGCCGTTTGACACGAAGCTGTCACGTCAAGGCGCTTTCCTCTGCCTGGGTACTTTCTTCGCATCCGATCGTGGGTGCGTTCCTATGACCTGCGTCTGGAGGAAAACGACATGAGGCCGGAAACCGCCGTCGTCGAGATTCAGCAACATCGGGTACACACGGAGTTCCACGCCAACAGGGAAGCGCGCCAGACCATCATCCTGGTCAACGGCTCGCTGGCGACCACCGCCTCCTTCGCGCAAACGGTGAAATACCTGCAGCCCCACTTCAACGTGGTCTGCTACGACCAGCCGTACTCGGGCCGCTCCAAGCCCCACAACGACTGCCGCGAACCGATCACCAAGGAATACGAGGCAGCCCTGCTGCTGGGGTTGATCGAGCACTACCAGGCCGACGTCGTGATGTCCTTCTCCTGGGGCGGCGTCGCCACCCTGCTGGCCCTGGCCCAGCGCCCGGCTCGCATCAAGAAGGCGGTCATCAACTCGTTCTCGCCGCTGCTCAACGCGTCGATGCTCGACTACCTGCACCGCGGTCTGGACTACCTCTCCGCGTGCGACCGCCCCAACGTCGGCAACCTGGTCAACGAAACCATCGGCCGCTACCTGCCGCATCTGTTCAAGCGCTACAACTTCCGCCACGTCAGCAGCCTCGACGAGCACGAATACCAGCAGATGCACTTCCACATCTGCCAGGTGCTCCAGCTCAGCGCGGAAAGCTACATGGAGAATTTCTCGTCCATCGACATCCCGCTGCTGTTCCTCAACGGCGAACTGGACATCTACACCAGCCCGGCCGACGCGCGCCTGTTCCAGCAACTGATCCGCGATTGCGAATTCCGCACCATCCGCAACGTCGGTCACTTCATCGACGTGGAACACAAGCAGGGCTGGCAGGAAACCCGAGACCATCTCCTCGCCTTCCTCCAACCCCAGCGCAAGCCCATGCTCGCCCCGGCCTACCTGCCCACCTCCCAGGGCGTACCGATTGCCGCCATGGTGGGCTGATGCAGCCAGCGCACGACACCGGGGGCCGGACACCACCCACCGCCCCCGGTTTTTCATTGCACCCGACACTGCACGAAAGCAGCGTCCCCGGCACAGCTCGCTACCCAAGGCTTCACTAAGCCCCCGCCTTCTGGTAAAAAGGCACCCCCAAGCGGGCGTCGTATAATGGTAATACCCTAGCTTCCCAAGCTAGAGCCGTGGGTTCGATTCCCATCGCCCGCTCCAGAATCCCATGCAAAAGCCCCCGGCAGCGTTCGTTGCCGGGGGCTTTTGTTTTTCTGGGGCGTTACCCAATCAGGGCAAGGAAAATAAATCTGTCCCCTTTTTCCAACACTGCACGACGTGCAAATTCACGGTATGGCAACCAATGCGCTGGTGATCACCGGCATTGAGTTCATCGACGGCGTAGCCTACTCACAATCCTGGCATTGCCGAGTGACGTAAGCCCTTCCCTATCCCTTCATAAAGTAGGACTATCCAGTGGCACAATGACAGTGCAGCACAACTCAAAGGACTGAGTGCAGATGAAAGCAGACTGGGACGACGCACCACAGCACCTCAAGCGTAAACGCCAGGACACGACCAAATGGGTGGTGGCAATCACGCTCGGAGCTGGCTTCACCGCCCTGGCCATCTACGTCGCAGACCAGAAACTGCCATTCCCGCCCGAGCCCCCAGTCGCTCAATCCCACCCCAGCGAAAGCTATACGCCCGCCTACGACTTCAGCGATCCCACCGACCAGCCAAAGAAGACGTCAGAGCAACTGTTCTGGGATGACGTTAACAAACGCAACAGCCGGCAAAATCAGCCCAAGCAAACCGTCTACAACGACACCAACTACGTCCCCAAAGGCGCAACAAATATCGTCAGCATGGAAGCCGCTCGGCAATCACAGGCGTACCGGAACCCTACCTCATCATCGAGCGCCTCTCGCCAGAACAGCATCGAACACACCGGGGAGTGGGTCGACAAATGGAGCGGCGGCGCACGCTATTACGCAGAGTGGACAGTAATCAACAACTACATCGACGATACAACCGTCTGTGGAAACCACAAACGGGGATCAATCGATTACCGCGAGTGCAGAAAAGGCGCGAAGCAATTCTTTAAGGGCGAATGCCAAGCATGGGGCCGCCAGTGGGAAAGTGATAGAAAATTAAGTAGCGACCAATTAAGACAACGCTACTGTTCGGCAGCGAGTAGCTTCAGCCCAATGGGCTAGCAGAAAACAACAGCGGTCCGACCTCCCCAAATCCCGCTAATACACCAAAGAGACGCCACCACAATTAAACACACAGAATCCACATCAAAACCCTGCCGAACAAACACATAAAAATAGAACCTCAACATCCACAAAAAGCAAACAAAACATGACAGGAAAATTCCATTTAAAGAAAGCCTCCAACGGCCAATATCACTTTTCACTACATGCCAGCAACGGCGAGATAATATTAACCAGCGAGTTATTTGAAAATATCGAATCCGCAAAAGCCGCAATATACAAGGTAGTAAAGTACAAGAACCTAGATTGGGCATACAAGATAAAAGAGACCAGCAATGGAAAATGCTACTTCACTTTAACAACCGAATCCGGCCAGGTCATTGGACAAAGCCAGATGTACGCAAGTAGAGCCTCTGCTCTACATGGCATTTCAGCAGTTAAGAATTATGCAAACCTAGAGTCTTCCTCCGTACTGGAAACTCAAGGAGGCGAGAAAAGCCCCCCTAAAATCGGTAGCGTCAGAACATTCATAAGTGCCATCGAGGGGCTAGGCCAAGACGCTGAGTCAGTAATATTCTATCGAGGACATGGAAACGTAACATACAGACTTCTGCCTAGCCTTTACAGGAACCCTGGATGGATAAGAAACGAACACATAATATTTCACGAACTTGTATTACGCTGCCCCACTGATTTCGAACTATCCGGCTCCACATTTAACATACTAGTAAAAATGCAACACTATTCGCTGCCAACCAGATTATTAGACATTACAACCAACCCACTAGTCGCTCTCTATTTTGCATGCACAGGTGGTGGCTCCGCAGATGCAGAAGTTATTGTTTTCAGAATTCCCAAGGATGAAATCCGCTACTACGACAGCGACCGAGTCAGCGTAATATCAAACATTGGCAGACTCCCTCCTCACTCTCGCTTCCCTAAGAAAACCACAATAAAGAAATTCAATGAAAATGAAGACACAATAAAACTCGTCAGAGAAATACAGAGGGAAAAACCATACTTCGAAGCACGAATTGACCCCAATGACATCCCATCAGTAGTATGTGTCAAACCAGTTCTAGACAACCCAAGAATAATAAAACAAGACGGCGCCTTTCTATTGTTCGGTGTCGATGAAGAAAAAGCAAACCCTGCAGAAGTTCCAGAAAAATATCTACTCTCAAACAACGAATTCCGACTAATTATTACCGGAAAGGAAAAAGGGAAAATACTCGAACAACTAGCATCGCTTGGCATTACCAGATCAACAATATACCCCGAAATCGAACATGTCGCCGGCCACATAAGCGCCAAATACATGGACAAAATCTGACAAAATTAAATCCAAACCATTCCAAAAAAACTCCACCCCGAGCAAGCCGAGGATAAAATGCTAAGGAAATTCCTAGAATACGAATTCTCACTTGAAGCAGTCCTAACACTCATAATAATGGCTTGCCTGTTCACACTTCTATTCAAAACAGTAATCCCAAACTTTGGATCAAAATCTGTAGCCGCTAGTTGGATGGCAATGTTTGGCTCATTCGTGATATTCGCTTATTCAATATTTGTAGAGCTAAAAGAAGAGTCATTCAAATCCAGCTTCAACACCTATTCCTGCTACACAGAAAAGATAGAAATCTATAATTTCATAATCCCTTTTTACCGTACAGGTGATTGCGGAATCCTGCGATACCAAGAAAACAATTCAATAAAATACCTAAATAGTGAACTAACAATAAATGACACCCCTTCCGTAGGCGTCGAGCTAATACTAATAAACGCAATATCCTACATCTCGTCAGATTTGAGAGACTGGAAATCCGAAAAATATTCCTCCCCCGGAACATTTCGCGAAACATATCGCAAAATGAAAGACGCCGCTGGCGACACAGTATTAATAGAAGGAACCGAACTTCTCAGACCCACGCTCAAATACTTCGACATAAGCCCTGAGGCACCCCACGAGTTTGGAGGATATTCCATAGTTCCCAGGGGAAGCAGATTATCCATTCACAAAAAAAAGCTAACACTTTCAAATTCACATTTCTCTTTTGAAATCGAACCATTTGATCTCGGTCGAATATACAGAATTGACTCCGACGACCCTGAAACTATATGGATCACTGATTTTGACGTTAGAGTATCCTTCAGATTATTCAAATCAAGATCAGGCCATTGGCGGCGATCCGAATACAAAGATTTTTGCAATGCCCTCGCAGAGGGGATTAAAGCTCGTCTGGAAGTGCCTAACGAGCGATGGCCAAAGTCACGATCTTGGGTGTAGTTTCGGCACCGAGCAGATTCCCGCCAAATCAGCGACTAACGTTTGACAGTTCTGGATAGAACGCAACCTGAGCTGTCGAAAAAGTGTCGAATCCACTGGAACGGAATGGGTCAAAACGAGAAAGCTCCAACCTCCCCCATGTCGAATTGGAGCGCACAGAGCCGGGCTGACATCCATCCGAACAGGGTTCGACTCCCTGTTCATGACAAAGCAATTCAGAGTGCAAGCGTATGCTTTGGCCCAACGAGCTTAACCATCCTTAAACGCCCCAACACCCAGCATTATAAGAAAACCCTTTACCACGCCCCAAAGCGCTAAATATGGCGACACCCATAAACAATATGTAACGGACAAAAAACCTAGATAGCTACCTTGATAAATTCGCCATAATTTTCCACCACCCCCTGCACCCACTGGCCCATTCCAAAGCAACCAAACCGTCCCAACCAAAACAAGAGAAAGAAAAATTACGGCAAACAGAGTAGGTACTTTTCTTTTACGGAGCACAGGGTACGAAAATGCCAAGAGCAAAACAGCAGGAACTACAAAAGGAGGGGTCAGCCAAAAAACGCTCCAAATAGCACGACCCTCTTCATGCCATTTTGCGGTCAGCGACAGTGCCGCCACCCCTGGAACCACATCGGAAACATACGAATAGAGAAAACCACTCAGAACCCCCTTAAAAAGCAAGGAGAAAAGAAGAACCAAAAATAGCGGCAACATCAAAAACTTAAAAAAGGCAGTATCATCTATCGTTCTCATAATCCCTCATAAGTCCACAATCCATATTCACAAATTACATAATCGGACAATAACCCAATTTACGCATACAGCTTCATCAAGCCATGATGCAAAATCTGCCCGTAAAAAAACAGCACCAGCTGAAAGCAATAGCGGATAACGCTGTCGAAAATGTGTCGAAATCAACGGCACGGAAAGCTACGGAGTGAGACACCCAAACAGCGAAAACAGTGGCATTGGAACGTATAGGAACGCTTCAGAGCACTGTTTTAGAGGGTTCGATTCCCTTCGCCCGCTCCAGAATCCCATGCAAAAGCCCCCGGCAGCGTTCGTTGCCGGGGGCTTTTGTTTCTCCAGGGCAAGCACCAGGCCCTCTTCGTCGCATCCTGTTTACCGTCGATGGCCTCGATGTAGTCGTTGCCCGGATGCAGGCACATGGCGCGGAACTCATTGGCCAGATGCATTACGAGAATGCATACCGGCTGGCCTATATCCGTGGCCCCGACAGCATCATCGTCGAGCTTGCCGAGCAACTCGGCCGAGTCGCACGACGATCACCCCTCATACGCCCGCTTTCCGCCCGCCTGCCGAACCGGAACGAAGCTCCTCTTCGGCCCGGAAGCAATCAACCACCCCACAGCCCGACGCCGCATCCCCCACCTTTACTACTGAACAATTGTTCAGCTATAAGATGACCGACCGTTCGGTTGAGTACGACCAAGTGCGCAACGCCTGTCATCACGCTCGGCCTGATCAGACGCTCTGGATTAATCGAGTCGGAGAGCCCATGCGACATTCCCTTTTCCAAACCCGCATCACCGAAATGCTCGGTATTCGCCATCCCATCCTTTGCGGAGGCATGGGGCCCAGCGTGTCGGATGCGCGCTATGTGGCGGCCGTCGTCAATGCTGGCGGCATGGGGTTCATCGTTGCGGCCGGTTTCCCCGATCCGGAAGCGTTTCGCACGCAGTTGCGCCAATGCCGTGAGCTCACGTCGGGCAAAGGCTTTGGCGTGAATCTCTATCTTTCCGGCCAGCCCAAGGCGGCGGCTCAATTACAGGAACAGGTGAGGATTCTCGCCGAAGAAGAGGTGCTCTGTGTCGAGACTTCCGGCGGGAGCCCCGAAGCAGTTCTTCCGCCCCTGCGGGAGGCGGGCATCAAGGTCCTGCACAAGGTCCCCGCTGTTCGTTACGCCCGATCCGCCGCGCGGCTTGGCGTGGATGCGGTGATCGTCGTGGGTAACGACTGCGGCGGCCATCCAGGCACCTACGGCATCAGCAGCATGGTTCAGGCAGCCCACGCCCCGAGAGAGATTTCCACGCCGCTGGTCATCGGCGGCGGGATAGGAACCGGCAGCCAGTTGGCCGCGACGCTCATGATGGGCGCGGACGCCATCCTGATGGGCTCACGCATGCTGGTATCCGAGGAGTTGTGGATTCACCGCGACTACAAGGACCAGCTGGTTCAGAGCGATGGAACGCAAAGCGTCGTCGTGAAGACCGGCCTGCGCCAGCATCACCGGGTTCTGAACAATGACAGCGCCAAAGCCGTTGCGGCGTTGGACGCGGCGGGAGCGAGCGAATTCGAACGCTATCGCCCCCACGTAATGGGAGCGCTGACCACCCAGGCCTACAGGACGGGCGATAGCCGCCTGGGCATGCTCGACTACGGCCCATCGGTCGTGTTCGCTGACGCTGTGCAAACCGTGGAAGCCATCTTTGACGAGGTTCTCGACGACGCGCAACGGGCAATGCGGCGCTTTGAAGGTCTCCGCCGCAACGCCTAGCCCGATCAAGCTGCCGAATGCCAGCGGCAGCCTTCCGCCAGAAGGGGCATTAGAGCAGGAAAATAGATCCGTCCCCTTTTCGCTTTTCAAACCCTGACTTACCCGGCCCCCCTTGGCAGGGGGAGATGTCCCGGCTCCCGGACTGCCCATCAACGACGACTTCGGTCAGCTTCGGGTGGCCTTTCAGGATTAGCGGGTAATACTTCTCCGTATAGGTGGCGTATCGCTGGTGGCGCGCGCCGCGGGAGGTGTGAGGTGAACAAGCTATCCATTGTAGGTGCCGGTATGGTGGGCGAGGCGGCGGCTCAGATCATTGCCCGGGAAGAGTTCTGCCGTGAATTGACGTTGATTGATGTGCAGGGTGAGTTGGCACAGGGCAAGGCGCTGGACGTCTGGCAGGCGGCAGTCGAGTCGGGTTCCGATACCCGGGTTCATGGCGGGTCCAATGCCGAATTGCTGCAGGACTCCGAGCTGGTGGTGATCACGGCGGGTGTGCCGCGCAAGCCTGGTCAGTCGCGTCAGGATGTCTTGAGCATCAATCTGCCGATTCTCGACAGCATCATGCTGGACATCAAACGTCACGCTCCGGCGGCGACGGTGCTGGTGGTATCGAACCCGGTCGACGTGCTGACCTATCGGGCCTGGAGTCTCAGTGGGCTGGGACGTGACCGGGTATTCGGGCAGGCAGGGGTACTGGATACCGCGCGCATGAAGTGTTTCATTGCCGAGGAGACCGGGTTTTCTGCTCGGGATATCACGGCGCTGGTGCTGGGCGGGCATGGCGACAGCATGGTGCCGCTGATGCGCTACTGTGCGGTCGGTTCGGTGCCGCTGTCCCACTTCCTGTCCGATGAGCAGATCGAGCGGATTGTAGAGCGCACACGCAAGGGTGGCGGCGAGATTCTGGGATTGAAGAAACTGGGGAGCGCCTGCGATGCGCCGGGCGTGGCCATTGCACAGATGGTGGATGCCATCGCCAATGGGCGAAACAGCATTTTGCCGACGGTCGCGATTCTCGAGGGCGAGTACGGGCGAACAGGCATCGCCATGGGCGTTCCCTGTGTGCTGTCAGAGAAGGGACTGGTGCGGGTGATCGAGCTGTCTCTGGATGCGCAGGAGCAGGCGATGTTCGACCACTCTGCAGACCAGGTGGTGCGTGATATTGCAGAAATGAATGCCTTGTAAGCGGCGATAGATGAACGGGCGCAAGGGAGATCGTTTCCCGGAAGTGGCGTGACTGAGGTCCAGCCGAAGCGCCCGGAGATTCACTGCGCATCGCTTGCACACCTGCCTTGGGCCTGTCGATAGCGGCCAGCCGTCCGCGACCGCTATCGACCCAGGGCTTCCAGGCACAGCCAACCCTGCCCGAACCTCTCCACCCGATACCCAAACTGTCACTTGCCGCTGGTGACCCGCGCCCACAGACGGGTGCTCAGGCGCATGCCGGACGCCAGCGTGTCGAGCACCGCCTGGGGCGGCTGGACCGTCGGTGAGCCATGCCATCAATGCCCCGTTCAACCGCGCAGATGGCAACTCAGGTTGCCCGTCATATCCAGCAGGGTGTAATCCCGGAACGAGAAGCGCCATACGCCGTCGATGCGTTCGAAGGCATCGTGATACCGACCGCTGGCAATCGGCTGGAGCGGCAGGCTGTCGGTGCTCTGCAGGACGGTGTAGTACGACCTCGCCGTGGCGCGGCCCGAGGCCTCGTCGACCTCGATGATCGGGTTGCTGACCAGGTGTTTCGTGCGGGGCGTGCCGCAGGGGTGGATCTTTACCTGCTGGCGGAAGATGCGCAGGAGTTCGTCAGCCCCGACCCGCTCGTCGCCGTTCTGCAGCTTGATTCGCGCATGCCGGAACAGCTCGGCCACGCCTTCCAGGTTTCCACCATCCAGCAGCTCGGCATATCGATACAGCAAGTTGGCGATCAGGGTTTCGCTGTTGCTCATGCAGGCGCCCTCCTACAGGGATTGGTGAGCCCACTGTAGGGGGCATGAATGCCCCACGGCTTCGTCCCGGTGGACTAAGACCGCTCCGCTCCAGCACTCCGCAGAAGAGCCAGCAGGAGCGATGCGCGGTTGATGATTCCAGCCCGCGAAGTTGTCGCTTTTCATCAAGAGTCGCCTCTTGCCCTCCCCTAGATTAAGCCCCGAGCAAGCCCCCGAAACGAACCCAGGGGGCGGAGTCTGGAGGAGACCAGCCATGCAATCCGTCGAGCAGATCAAACGCAGCACTTCCATTGCAGAGTGGGCCCAGCAGCGCCCGGAAGAGGCCTTCACCCTGCCCTCGCGCTACTTCTTCGACGAGCAGATCTTCGCCGCCGAACGCGACCGCATCTTCATGAGCGCCTGGCACCTCGCCGGGCATCGCAACGAATTCGCCGAACCCGGACAGTTCGTGGTTTGCGACATTTTCGACCAGAGCGTGGTGGTGGCCTGCGGCAACGACGGCCAGATCAATGCCTTCCACAACGTCTGCCAGCATCGCGGCAATCGCCTGCTCGACGTCCGCCGGGGCAACAACACGCGGGTCCTGCGCTGCGCCTATCACTCCTGGTGCTACGAAATGGACGGCAGCCTGCGCAGCGCGCCCCGCAGCGAGCGGCTGATCGCCTTCGACAAGCAGGATTTCAACATCCCAAAAATCCGCGTCGAGGAGCTCGGCGGCTTCGTCTACTTCAACTTCGACGCCGAGGCTCCGGCACTGGCCGAACTCTTCCCCGAGGCCGACGAGGAAATGCGCGCGGTCTTCCCCGACCTGGGCAAGATGCGCCTGATCGAGGAACAGGACGTGATCGTTCCGGCCAACTGGAAAGTGATCATGGACAACTCCATCGAGGGCTATCACTTCAAGCTTTCCGGCCCCTGCCATATCGACCTGGCCAAGCTGATCGACTTCAAGGGCTACCGCCTGACCAAGCGCGACAACTGGTGGACCTACATCGCCCCGGCCAACCTGCAGGCCGAGGATGCCTACGGGGTGAAGCTCAGCGGCCCGCGCAACCCCGACGAGCGCTTCTTCAACATCGGCCTGTGGCCGAACAACACCTTCTACACCTTCCCGTTCTCCGAGTTCCTCGGCACCTTCATCATGATTCCGCTGGATGCCGAACGCTCGCTGCTGCGCTTTGGCTACTACAGCCCGCACGAAGAAGTCCCGGAGGTCTCCCACGCCTGCATGAAGTGGATGAACGAGGAGCTCGGCCCGGAAGACATCGAGCTCAACATCAGCGTGCAGAAGGGCCTGCGCTCCCTCGGCTACGACCAGGGCCGCTACATGATCGACGCCGAGCGCAGCAACGAGAGCGAGCACCTGGTGCACCACTTCCACAAGCTGGTGTTCGACGGCATCGCCGGCCGCTGACCTCACGCTGACAGGTGATGGGAGAACCCTATGCTCGGGCATGAATACGACTACGTGATCATCGGCGCGGGTTCGGCCGGCTGCGTGCTGGCCAAGCGCCTGGGCGAGAACCCGGCGCTGCGCATCCTGGTGCTGGAATCCGGCCCGGCGGACCGCAGCTGGACCATCGACATGCCCTCCGCCGTGGGCATCGTGGTGGGCGGCACGCGCTTCAACTGGAGCTACACCAGCGAGCCGGAACCGGGCCTGGACCACCGCCGCATCGGCACCCCGCGCGGGCGCACGCTGGGCGGTTCCTCCTCGATCAACGGCATGGTCTACATCCGTGGCCATGCCCGCGACTACGACGGCTGGGCCGAGCGCGGCTGCGAGGGCTGGAGTTATCACGAGGTGCTGCCGTATTTCATCCGCGCGCAGAACCATCGCGACGGCGCCGACGCCTACCGGGGCGACGCCGGGCTGCTCCACGTCACCCCCGGCGATACCTCGCCGCCGCTGTGCCGGGCCTTCATCCAGGCCGGCCAGCAGGCCGGCTACGGCTACAGCCCCGACCTCAACGGCTATCGCCAGGAAGGCTTCGGCCCGGTGGACCGCACCACCCGCGACGGCAAGCGCTGGAGTACCGCGCGCGGCTACCTGGCCGAGGCCCTGAAAGGCGGCAACGTCACCGTGGCGACCTCGGCGTTGAGCCGGCGCATCCTCTTCGATGGCGACCAGGCCTATGGCGTCGAGTTCGAAATGGACGGCGAACTGCATCAGGTGCGCGCACGCAATGAAGTGCTGCTCAGCGCCGGCGCCATCAACTCGCCACAGTTGTTGATGCTCTCCGGCGTCGGGCCGGCCAAGGAACTGGAGCGCCTGGGCATCCCCGTGGTGCGTGACCTGCCGGGCGTCGGCCAACGCCTCAACGACCACCCGGACACCGTGGTGCAGTACCGCTGCAAGCGCCCGGTCTCCATCTACCCCTGGACCCGCGCCCCCGGCAAGTGGCTCATCGGCGCCCGCTGGTTCGCCAGTCACGATGGGCTCGCGGCAAGCAATCACTTCGAGGCCGGCGCATTCATCCGCTCACGGGCCGGGGTCGAGTTTCCCGACCTGCAGCTGACCTTCATGCCGCTGGCGGTAAAGCCGGGCAGCGTCGACCTGGTGCCGGAACACGCCTTCCAGGTGCATATCGACCTGATGCGCCCGACCAGCCTGGGCAGCGTCAGCCTGGCCAGTGCCGATCCGCGCCAGGCGCCGCGCATCGTCTTCAACTACCTGACCACCGAGCGCGACCGCGCCGACATGCGCGCCGGCGCCCGCCTGGTGCGCGAAATCCTCGCCCAGCCGGCCATGGCCGCCTATGCCGGAGACGAGCTGGTGCCCGGCGCCGACCAGCTCAGCGACGCCCAGCTCGACGCCTGGGCCCGGCGCGTCACCGAGACGGGCTACCACGCCAGCGGCACCTGCAAGATGGGCCTGGCAGGCGACGCCGAGGCGGTGGTCGACCCGCAGCTGCGCGTGCACGGCCTGCGCGGGCTACGCGTGGTCGATGCGTCGATCATGCCGGAGATCGTCAGCGGCAATACCAACGCGCCCACTGTGATGATCGCCGAGAAAGCCAGCGACCTGATCCGGGGCCACGGCCCACTGCCAGCCAGCGATGCGCCGGTTTGGGTTCACCCGCGCTGGCGCGAATGCCAGCGCTGAAGCGCACTTGCCAAAGCCGGCCCGCTCCGCTTGCATAGGCGCGGCGGGCCCACTTCCGTGCCAGGTATCACCATGAAGCGAACCGAACCCCTCAGCCTGGATTGGCAGGACCCCAGCCGTCCTCCTCTGCGCATCGGCATCCTGCTGCTGCCGTCGTTCTCCAACTTCGGCCTGGCGGCGCTGATCGAGCCGCTGTCGATTGCCAACTGGCTGGCCCAGCGCAGCCTGTTCCAGTGGACCCTGCTGTCGGTGGACGGCCAGCCGGTACCCGCCAGCAACGGCCTGCTCGCCAGCCCCCAGGCAAGCATCGGCGAACCCGGTGAATTCGACGCCTGCGTGGTGATCGCCAGCTTCGACGTGCACCGCCACGCGCGTAACCCCGCGCTCAAGGCCTGGATCAAGCGCCAGGCGGCCTTCGGCGCGGTACTGGTCGGCATCGAGACCGGCACTGAACTGCTGGCCGCCGCCGGTGTACTCGACGGCCACCCCGCCGCGGTGCACTGGGACAACCTGCAAGGCTTCCAGGAGAGCTACCCGAAGGTGCAGGCCTGCGCGCAGCTCTACTACCTGGGCCGCACGCGCCTGACCTGCGCAGGCGCCACCGCAGTGCTGGACATGCTCCTCAGCTGGCTGGACAGCCTGGCCGGCGGCAACCTGGCGCGCGAAGTGGCCATGCACATGCTCATCGAGCAGGTGCGCGAGCCGCAGGTTCAGCAAGCCGAAGGCTACCGCCGCAGCCTGCACGCCCAGGCCGGCAAGATGAGCCGCGCCATCGAGTTGATGGAGCAGCACCTGGAGGAACCCTTGAGCTGCGAGGTCATTGCCGAGCAGGTCTCGCTGTCACGCCGGCAGCTGGAGCGACAGTTCATGCAGCACACCGGCCTGACCCCGCTCAAGTACTACCTCAGCCTGCGCCTGGCGCGCGCCCACAACCTGCTGCAACAGACCCGCATGAGCGTGGCCCAGGTCGCCGCCAGCGCCGGCTTTGGCTCGCTCGAACACTTTTCCCGCGCCTATCGCGCCAAATTTGGCTGCCCGCCGAGCAACGACCGCTCGCAGAGCCTGAATGCGCCGGTCATGCGCCAGCCGTTGGCACACGACCCTTCGCTGCTGCCGCACTAGCGGCGCCTGCAACGCGTCGGCGGGCGACCCGTCAGGCGCGGTAGTCGGGTTCTTCCTCATCGAGGATCGCCTGCAACGCGGCGAAATGGCGGACGGCGAAGTCCGGGTAGTCCAGCCACTGGCGGCAGGTCTTGCGCGCCACCTCGTCGCTGGCGATGTGCAGCGGACGGCCGCAGGAAAGCGCGGTGAGATAGATCTCGCAGGCCCGCTCGAAGTAGTAGAGGTCATCGAAGGCCTGCGCCACGCTCGGCGCCGCCACCAGCACGCCGTGGTTGCCCATCAGCAGGATCGGCTTGTCGCCGAGCTGGCGGCTGACCCGCTCGGCCTCGTCCCCCAGGCCCATGCCGTCAAAACCCTCGTCGATGGCCACGCGCTCGAAGAAGCGCATGGCGTTCTGCTCGATCGGCGGCAGGCGCGAATCGGCCAGGCAGGCCAGCGCGGTGGCGTACTTCGAGTGCACATGGAGGATGCAGCGCGCATGCCGGTGGCGACGGTGCAAGGCGCCGTGCAGGGCCCAGGCGGTGATGTCGGGGGCGTCCGGGCGGTCCAGCGCGGAAGGGTCGTCAGCGTCGAGCAGCAACAAATCGCTGGCGCGGACCCGCGAGAAGTGCCGGCCATAGGGGTTGATCAGGAAGCGCCGGCCATCGTCGGAAACGGCCAGGCTGAAGTGGTTGGCGATCGCTTCATGCATCCCCAGCCGGGCGGTCCAGCGGAAGGCGCAGGCCAGCTCGGCGCGAGCCTGGGCATGATCCTGTGCGTAAGCGTCGAAAACGGCAACGGATTCGGTGTGCATGGCAGCTCCTCGGAGGCGCGGGTACGCCGGGGTCGTCTCCGAGTCTAGGGAAGGCGTCGCCGGCGACTTGATGCGATGCGACCTGGCGTGCCGCAAATGGACGAGGCACCGCCCATTGCTGGTCTCTTAGAGTGGCAGCGAGTCCGGATCAGGTGGGCGCCATAACCCACCTACCGCCATGGACCATCAATTCACGCCACAGTGATCGGAGTCCGAGTCATGCCTGAAAACCACTGGATCGACCGTCTGGAAATCGAAGGCCTCTACGTCCGCTATTGCGACCTCGTCGACAGCAAACGCTTCGATGAACTGGGCGACGTCTTCATGGAGGAAGCGACCGGGGACTACACCCAGGCCCTGGGCCCCGGCGTGGTCAGCCCCAATCTCAAGAGCCTGATCGCCTCGATGCACCTGAACCTGGGGGAAGGCTCCAACTGCGGCGCGACGCACCACAACGTCGGCAACTTCAGCATCGACATCGACGGCAACTCCGCCACCAGCAAAGTCCATTACTACGCCGTCCATCGCGGCATCAATGACTGTACCGGGGCGCTCTATTCGATGTGGGGGCAATACGAAGACCGGCTGGAAAGAACCGCGGCAGGCTGGCGGGTGAAAGCCAGGGTCTACAAGTGCTTTCTCTCCGAAGGGCCCGCCGCTGTGGTGAGTGCTTCGGCGCGCTGAACTTGCGGGCTGAACCTGAAGCGTTTGCCGCAGACATCAAATTTCCTCCGCGCATTCCAGACTCCCTGAAACAAAGCCCTCGAACGCGCCACGCCCTCGGGGGCTTTGCGCTTTCACACTCAATACTCATCATGCCGCCGCCACCAGAAACCCTGCTCATTGCGCCCAAGCGGCGCCCGGTCCAGCCAGGTGTACATGCTCCACAGGGCATCCAGTCCACGCGCATAGGTGGAGTAGCTGTGGTAGATGGCACCGTCCTCGCGAATGAAGGTGCTCAGGCCGGGGCGGTCACGGGCGAAAGTCGGGACGTCGGTGCCGCAGCGGGCGGCGAAGCGGGTCATGGTTTCGGGGATACGGGAGATGTCGAGAGCCGGCTCGCTTCGCCCGTAGTTGTAGTCGATCGCGCCGACGCGCTGCTGTTCCTGGGTGAAGGCGACGTTGAAGTCGAAGTTGAAGTCGCTGTCCTTCGATGAGGCCCAGGGGAAGCGCCAGCCCATGCGCCGCTGGTAGGCCTGCAGTTTTTCCAGTGGCGCGCGGGAAACGGCGCAGAGCGTCACGTCATGGTTGGCCAGGTGGACGACGATGCCGTCGAAGCCGTCGGCGATAGCCGAGCAGGACGGGCAGCCGGCGCTGTAGTCCGGGCCGAACATGAAGTGGTAGACCAAGAGTTGCGAGCGCCCCTGGAACAGTTCGGCAAGGGTGGCAGGGCCATCCGCCGTGTCGAAGCGGTAAGCCTTGTCGACCTTGACCCAGGGCAGCGCCTGGCGCCGGCGGGCGAGTTCGTCGCTCTGGCGGGTCAGGGCCTTTTCCGCTTCGAGCAGTTCCAGGCGGGCCGTCAGCCATTGTTCGCGGGTGGCGAGGGGGTGCATAGCCATGGGGAAATCCTCCGGTCGCCGGTGGCGACAAATCGGTCGATGGGCGAGGGATAGGCTAGGCTCGGGGCCAGGCATGGCGGGAGTGACAAATGTGGCGGGAATGACAAGCGTGGCAAGACTGCGATGGACTCCCTGGTAACGGCCGCCGCGCGGGCGCTGGCGGCGGGCGACCCGCTGACGGCGCTGAACCGCATCGCCCTGCGCGAGGATCCGCCAGCGCTGGCGTTGCGCGGCATCGCCATGGCGCAGTTGGGCGACCTGGACCGTGCCCGCTTGCTGCTACGCCGGGCGGCTCGCGCCTTCGGGCCACGGGAGGCGATGTCGCGCGCCCGCTGTATCGTCGCCGAGGCGGAAGTGGCGCTCGCCAGCCGAGACCTCGGTTGGCCGCCTAAAGCGCTGGCCGCCGCTCGGGCGACGCTGGAGACGCACGGCGACCGGCTGAATGCCTCTCACGCCAGCTACCTGGAAATCCGCCGCCTGCTGCTGATCGGCCGGGTCGACGACGCCGAGCGGCAGTTGGCGGAGCTCGACCCCGCCCCCCTGCCCCCGGCCCTGGGCACGACTCACGCGCTGATCAGCGCCGGCATCGCCTTGCGCCGGGTGCAGAGTGCGGCGGCGCGGGAGGCCCTTTCCCAGGCCCTGCTGCATGCCCAGCGCGCTGGCATTCCCGCGCTGCTGGCGGAGGTCGAGCGGGCCATGGCGCTGCTCGAGGCGCCCGCGGCCCGGTTGATCGATGGCAGTCACACGCGACCACTGCGGCTCGATGAAGTGGAGCAACTGCGGGCCTCCGATGCGCTGCTGGTGGATGCCTGCCGCTATGCGGTGTGCCGGGGCGAGCTGGCGATCTCGCTGGCGCGCCGTCCGGTGCTGTTCTGCCTGGCCCAGGCGCTGGCCGAAAGCTGGCCCGCCGATATGCCGCGCAACACGCTGATCGCCCGTGCCTTCCGCACCCACACGCCGGACGAAACCCACCGCGCCCGCCTGCGGGTGGAGATCGGCCGCCTGCGCAAGGCGCTCGCTGCGCTGGCCGAGGTGAAGGCAACGCCGCGTGGCTTCACCCTGGTGCCGCTGGCCACGCAGGTCTGGGTACTGGCCCGGCCGCTGGAGGAGCGCCACGCGGGAGTGCTGGCGTGCCTGGCCGATGGCGAGGCGTGGTCGAGTTCGGCGCTGGCCCTGGCGCTGGGCGCCAGCCAGCGCACCGTGCAGCGTGCGCTCGACGCCCTGGCGGAAGCCGGTAAGGTGCAGTCCTTCGGCCAGGGGCGTGCGCGGCGCTGGACCGCCCCCACGGTGCCGGGTTTCGCGACGACCTTGTTACTCCCCACGCCCTGGTCGGGGAACTAGGCTGGAGTCTCGATCCCTTCAGACGAGGACTGCCCCATGAAACGTTCAACTGCCGAGATCCTCGGCGAATTCGGCCCCTTCCCCGGGGTAGACGCGGTCCACGGCGTCACCTTCGACGGCGAACGCGTGTGGTTCGCCGCCGGTGAGAAGCTGATCGCCCTCGACCCGGACAACGGCAAAACCGTCCGCACCCTGAACGTCCCCGGCGATGCCGGGACGGCCTTCGATGGCCGGCACCTGTACCAGATCGCCGATGCGCGCATCCAGAAGATCGATCTGGCGACCGGCGAAGTGCTGGCCAGCATCCCCGCCCCCGGCAATGGCGCCGATTCGGGCCTGGCCTGGGCCGAGGGCACGCTCTGGGTCGGGCAGTACCGCGAGCGGAAGATCCACCAGATCGACCCGGACAGCGGGAAGGTGCTGCGTACGCTGGAGTCCAACCGCTTCGTCACCGGGGTTTCCTGGGTCGAGGGTGAGCTCTGGCACGGCACCTGGGAGAACGAACACAGTGACATCCGGCGCATCGACCCCGGCACCGGCGAGGTGCTGGAGAGCGTGGAGATGCCGGACGGCATCGGCGTCTCCGGGCTGGAGTCCGACGGCGGCGAGCGCTTCTTCTGCGGCGGTGGCAGCAGCGGCAAGCTGCGCGCCGTGCGCCGGCCCGCCCGGCGCACGGCTTGACCGACGGTCAGCGCAGCCGCAACAGCCGATCCAGCGACCATCCACCCGCCCCGCGCGCGATCAGCAGCAGCAACAGGCCGGCCCATGACAGGTGCGTGGGCCAAGCGTCCGGATAGACGAAGACTTCGATCACCGTGGTCATCCCCAATAGCGCCAGCGCCGACAGGCGGGTGAACAGGCCGAGCACCAGCAGGATCGGGAACAGGTGTTCGGCGTAGGTCGCCAGGTGCGCCGCGAGGTACGGCGAGATCAGCGGCAGCGCGTACTCGGTCTGGAACAGGTCGTAGGTGCTCGGGGTGATGGTCAGCAGGCCCTCGACCTTGGTCCGCCCGGACATGAAGAACACCGAAGCAATCCCCAACCGCGCCACCAGGCACAGGAAGGATTCGCCAAGACAGTGCTGCAGGCAGTCGGCCAACTGGTTCCACAGCCGGCGGGGGGACGCGGGAGAGGGATGGGCGATGTCCATGGCGGGCTCCTTCAATCGAGGCAAAGGGGACGGAAGACATTGGCGCGCAGCAGGCGGCCGAGCAGGTCGGTGAAGTCCAGATCGGGCTGAGCCTCCAGCGCCAGCGTCGAGACCTGGTCGAGGACATGGCCGGCGGCGCAGGCATCGAGGAAGGCACAGCCGCCTTTCTCCAGCGGTAGCCCGACAACGCCCTCGGAGCCGGCCACCAGCAGCGCACCCTCGCCGATCCATGGCAGTTCCTCCGACCAGTCCAGGCCTTCGCGGCTGCAGTGCCAGAGGCTGTATACCGGCTGTGTCTCGAACCAGCGCCAGCGCACCGCGCGGCGTGGTTGCAGGCAGAGCCCGCCGAGGTCGCTGGCGGTCATGCCCACCAGCGACGTCAGTTCCAGGCTCGGCTCGGTGGGCGCGCAGAAAACCTCCAGCCAGTCGCGATCCAGCCGCGCCACATCGGCCAGGTACGGCAACTCGCGGGCGCTTTCCAGATCCGCGAGAAAGGCCGGGAACGCCGCCCCGTAGCGCGCCATCCGCGCATCAGTCGGTGGCGAGCGCCAGGCGTATTCGGCGGCAGCGGCGCGCATCCATGGCGTGCCGACCAGCCGCTCGACGCTGGGGTAGTTGTCACAGAGGGCGTCCACGCAGCCCTTGAGCACGGTGTTGCGGTAGACGGCGAAGGCCGCCTGTGAGGTCAGCGCATCCAGTTCGGGTGCCGGGCGCTGGTAGAGGGCGTCGATGAAGGCGTCCTGGAACTGGCCGAGGGTGCGTTTCATGGGCAGCCTCCTGCGAGATTCAGCGTGGCCTGGGCGATCTCGCGCTCGGCCAGCAGTTCGCCGAACGCGGGGATATGGTCATCCCGCTCGATCAGCGTAGGCCGTGGCCCGATGCGCTGGACCAGGCGTTGGTAGAGCGCCCAGACCGGCTCGGCGATGGCAGCGTCGTGGGAGTCGATCAACAACGTGCCGCCTTCGTCGTGGCTGTACCCGGCAAGATGAATCTCGGCGATGGCCTCGGCGGGCACCCGGTCCAGGTAAGCGGCGGCACTGTAGTCGAGGTTGTGGGCGCTGACATGGACGTTGTTGACGTCCAGCAGCAGCGCGCAACCCGTGCGCCGCACCAGTTCGGCGAGGAAGTCGATCTCGTCCCAGTCGTGGCCGTCCAGGCGCAGATAATGGCTCGGGTTCTCGATGGCGATGCGTCGACCGAGGGCGTCCTGGGTGCGCTGGATATTGTCGGCGATGCGCGCCAGGGCCTCGTCAGTCCGCGGGAAGGGCAGCAGGTCCGGGTGGTATCGGCCCTGCCAGGCGGACCAGGCCAGGTGCTCGGAGACCAGCGCCGGCTCGACGAGGTCCACCAGCCCACGCAGGCGTTGCAGGTGCTCCGCGTCCGGCGGGGCGTCCGCCGCCAGCGACAGCGAGACGCCGTGCAGCGAGAGCGGGTGGCGCTCGGCCATCCGCTCAAGCCAGGTGCGGCGAGGGCCGCCGACCATGTAGTTCTCCGGATGGACCTCGAACCACAGGCCGTCGGCGTCGCACGTCCAGGCTTCGCCGTAATGCTCGGCCTTCAGCCCCAGACCGGCGCCCATTCGGTTGCACACAGACATGGTCGGCGCCTCCCTGTCAGGACTTCATCGGGGTGAGCGAGCCCATGCCGTGGGGCGTCTTGATGGTGGTGCAGGTGCCTGCCGGGACGTTCTTCCAGTGCATGCCGTCGTAGTCCTTCTTGGCGCTGCCCGCGCAGGTGGTGCCAGCGCCGGCCTTGCAGTCGTTCTTGCCGGCCATGGCCACGCCGTAGCACTTCTCCATGGCCGCGCCGCTGCCGGCCGGGGTCTTCGTGTCGTCCGCGAGGGCAACGCCAGCCAGGGAGGCGAGAGCAAGGGCGGCGGTGGCGAGGGTGAGGCTTTTCATGATGTCGTCTCCACGAGGGTTGGAATGGCTCGGCGAACTGCCGGGCTCGTGGAGTAATTCGTGTGCTGCGCGGCGGTGGTTACAGGCACCTGGAAATTTTTTTTGAGATTTTTCCATCACCCCCGCTAACGTTATGAAGTGCTGACGTTTTTCATGCCCAGGGATTGCCCGCCACTGACAGCAGAGCGATCCGGAAAAGAAAATTTGCTCACGGATGTAACCCAGGCGGCCGATGCAACGAACTACCCGAGAGGACGCATTGAGCGCGCGTGAAGCGCAGTTGCAGGCCCTGCTGCTGCGCGGCATGGCGGGTGATGCGGCGGCCTATCGCGAATTTCTCGCGCACCTGGCGAGCCATGTGCGCGGTTTTTTGCGACGGCGCCTGGAGCGACGCCCCAGCGAGATCGAGGACCTGCTGCAGGAAGTCCTGCTGGCGGTCCACAACGCCCGTCACACCTATCGCGCCGACCAGCCGCTGACCGCCTGGGTGCAGGCCATCGCCCGCTACAAGCTGGCCGACCACTTCCGCGCCTTCGCCCGGCGCGATGCGCTGCATGACCCGCTGGACGACGACAGTGACCTGTTCGCCGAGGGCGACGAGGAGACCGCGCAGGCCAGCCGCGACCTGGGCAAGCTGCTCCAGCACCTGCCCGAGCGCCAGCGTTTGCCGATCGTCCATGTGAAGCTGGAGGGACTGTCGGTGGAAGAGACCGCGCGTCTCACCGGGCTGTCCAGTTCGGCGGTCAAGGTCGGCATCCACCGTGGCCTGAAGGCGCTGGCCGGCATGATTCGAGGTAAGCGTAACGATGAACACCAATGAACTGATCGACCTGCTCGCCAGCGGCGAAGGCCCCGTGGAGCGCCACGCCCTGGCGCGCCGCCTGGGCCTTGCGCTGCTCGGCGGCGGCCTCGGCGCGCTGCTGCTGATGGCGGCGCTGTATGGCGTACGCGCCGACCTCGCCGAGGTGGCGCGCACCCCGCTGTTCTGGGCCAAGGTCGCGCTGCCCGGCAGCCTCGCCCTGCTCGCCCTCTGGCTCAACCAGCGCCTGGCCCGGCCGGGCGTGCGCGGCGGCGCCGCCTGGACGCTGCTCGTCCTGCCCCTGCTGCTGGTCTGGCTGGGCGCGGCCGTCACCCTCGTCGGCGCGCCGCCGGAAGCCCGCGCCGACCTGATCCTCGGCCGCACCTGGCGCACCTGCCCGCTGAACATCACCCTGCTTTCGCTGCCGACGTTCGCCGCCGTGTTCTGGGCCCTGCGCGGCCTCGCCCCTACCCGCCTGCGTCAGGCCGGCGCCGCCGGCGGCCTGCTCGCCGGGGCTACCGCCACCCTCGCCTACTGCCTGCACTGCCCGGAAATGGGCGTGCCGTTCTGGGGCGTCTGGTACCTGCTGGGGATGCTCGTGCCCACTGTGGCGGGGGCGTTGCTGGGGCCGAAGTTGTTGCGGTGGTGAGGACGGGTACTCCGTTGGCCGTGCAGGCCGACCACATCGGATCTGCGCGAATCCAGCCATTGGGCAGTCTTCGTAGCCAGACATCACATAGCAACTTGCTATATCCCCGGTGGAGTAATACGATTCCGTATAGCAATTTGCGATACGAACATCGAGCATGCATGTCATTACCCAGAAGCGTATTCGGGAAGCTCAGGAAAGTTGGCCCCACTCCTCCACCGCACTCGACGCCTGGTGCCGGCTGATGAAAAAGGTGGAGCCGAAGGACTTTGCCGCGATGAAGCAAATCTTTCCCAGCGTGGACAAGGTGGGCGACAAGCATGTGTTCGATATCGGTGGTAACAAGCTGAGGCTGGTCGCCACCGTGGATTACGTCTTCAAGAAGGTTTTCATCCGGGCCGTACTCGATCATAAAGAGTACGACCGCAATCAATGGAAGTGAGGTGCGCATGAGTGCACTACTGAAACAGGCCGCAGAGCACTGGCGCTTCGTCGCTCCGCTGCTCACACCACCAAACACCGAGGCGGACTACGACACCCTGGTCGAAGCGCTGGACGAACTGCTCGATGAAATCGGCGGCAAAGAGAACCATCCGCTCAGTTCTCTGGCCTCGCAGATCGGCGACATGATCGCCGCCTACGATACCGAGCACTATCCCATTCCAGACGTGCCAGGGCGTGAAGTACTACGTTTTCTCATGACCGAGCATCAGTTGACCCAGAATGACCTGCCGGAGATAGGTGCGCAGTCCGTGGTATCCGAAATCCTCAACGGCAAACGCCAGCTCAACGTCCGTCATATTCGGGCGCTCAGCGAACGATTCAACGTACCTACTGACGTGTTCTTCTGAAGCAGTTGAAAAGCCCCGCAAACGCGGGGCTTTTCAATTGACCATCGCTCAGCCGGCAGTTACTTCGCTTTCTCCTTCAACAGCGCCTTGATCACCTCTTCCTGTTCCCCATACCCACCCTCCCCGATCGCCAGGTGGCGAATCCGCCCCTTGGCATCGATGAAGTAGTGCGCCGGCCAGTACTGGTTACCGAAGGCGTTCCAGATGCGGTACTGGTTATCCAGCGCCACCGGGTAGTGGATGTCGTGGCGCTTCACCGCGTCGCGGACATTGGCCCGGATGCGCTCGTAGGGGTATTCCGGGGTGTGCACGCCGATCACCACCAGGCCCTGGTCCGCGTACTGCTTCGCCCAGGCGTTCACGTACGGCAGGCTGTACTGGCAGTTGATGCAGTCGTAGGTCCAGAAGTCGATCAATACCACCTTGCCGCGCAGGCCCTGCGTCTTCAGTTCGGGGCTGTTGATCCACTCCACCGCGCCCGCGAGCTCCGGGGCGGCGCCGAGGTCCGGCAGGCGTTCGGCGCCCTGGGCGGTATCGCCGGGCATGAGCCTGGTGAGCAGCGCGGGCACGCTGTCGATGACCTTGTGTTCCAGGCTGTTCACCAGAATGGACGAACTGCCGGAGGCAAGCTGCGCGCTGGCGCCGCTGGCGATGCCGACCACCGCCAGCAGGGCGAGCACGCCGGTGGCGCGACGCAGACCTTCGATGACGGCCATGCGCGGGCGCAGGTGCTGCATCAGCCGGCGGCCAGCGAAGAGGACGATACCGAGCACAGTGGCGCTGCCCAGGCCATAGGCGAACAGCAGCAGACTGGTCTGCGCGCTAGGGCCCTGGAGCATGGCACCGGAGAGGATCAGGCCGAGCACCGGCCCCGCGCAAGGCGCCCACAGCAGGCCGGCGGCAAAACCCAGCACCCATGCGGAAACCGCCGGCGGCATGCGGCGGGCTTCGCCGTGCAGACGGTCGCCGATCCAGGCCCAGGGTTTGCCCAACCCATCGCTGAAGCGCGGCCAGAGCAGCGCCAATGCGGAAACCCCGAGCAATACCAGGGCGACATAGCGACCCCATTCGCTGGCGGCGATCACCCAGTTGCTGGAGACCGTGGCCAGGCTAGCCAGCACAGCGAAGCCGCTGGCCAGCCCGAGCAGCGTGACCCAGGGCGACCACGCCGGGCCGCCGGCGCGTTGCAGCAGCAGCGGCAGGACGGGAAGGATGCAGGGACTGAGCAGCGTCAGCGCCCCGCCGAGAAAGGCGATGAGCAACATGGGCACCTCGATGGGCCAGCGGCCCTGAGTTTGCGAGCAGGCATGAGAAGAAACGCCCCGGCCGTCCATGGCCGGGGCCAAGGGGAAATCAGCCGCCTTCGTTGCAGTTCGTGGCGAACTTGCGGTACCCCAGGCTGTGCGCCTGGCCGTGGGAATCCAGGTAATCCATGCGGGCCTCGACGATGCCGCAGTCGAACGGAGAGCCGCTGTCTTCGTGGATGGCGATGACCTGCTTTACGTCGAGTTTCTGGCCATAGTGATACTGCTCGACCGGCGTGGAATCGGCAGCCTGGGCGCCGAGGCTGGAGAAGGTGGCGATAGCGGCAAGCAGGCAGGCGCTGCCGAGGTGAAGAGCTTTCATGATGAACTCCTGTCCTGTGATGGGTTTGCCGGCGGGAGGCGGTTTGCCTTGCCGTTGGCGCCCATTTCAGTGGCCGGAGGTATCGGGCTTGTGTCGCGTGCGGCGCGGGATTGCCGCGCCAGGTATCGACGGCGGCGCGAGATACAGTGGAATACAAAGCGCGCGGGGCAAGCGCGGAGCGGCGCTATACACTTCGCTCAACCCACTACGAACGAGGAACCGGCATGGACCATGTCGATCACGTACTCATCGTCGATGACGACCGCGAGATCCGCGAGCTGGTCGGCAACTACCTGAAGAAGAACGGCCTGCGCGTGAGCCTGGCCGCGGACGGACGGCAGATGCGCGCCTTCCTCGACGGCAACACCGTGGATCTGATCGTGCTGGACATCATGATGCCCGGCGACGACGGCCTGAAACTGTGTCGCGAGCTGCGCGTGGGCAAGCACAAATCCACCCCGGTGCTGATGCTCACCGCGCGCAACGACGAGACCGACCGCATCATCGGCCTGGAAATGGGCGCCGACGACTACCTCACCAAGCCCTTCTCCGCCCGCGAGCTGCTGGCGCGGATCAACGCCGTGCTGCGCCGCACCCGCATGCTGCCGCCGAACCTGCAGGTCAGCGAGGCCAGCCGGCTGATCGGCTTCGGCCGCTGGAAGCTGGACACCACGGCGCGCCACCTGCTCGACGAAGACGGCACCCTGGTCGCCCTGAGCGGCGCCGAGTACCGCCTGCTGCGCGTGTTCGTCGACCACCCGCAGCGCGTGCTCAGCCGCGAACAACTGCTGAACCTGACGCAAGGCCGCGAGGCGGACATCTTCGACCGCTCCATCGACCTGCTGGTGAGCCGCCTGCGCCAACGCCTTTTGGATGACGCCCGCGAGCCGGCCTACATCAAGACGGTGCGCAGCGAAGGCTACGTCTTCGCCCTGGCCGTCGAACTGCTCGAGCCCAACGCATGAAATCCGTCCTGCACTGGCCACGTACGCTGGCCGCGCGCCTGGCGCTGATCTTCCTCGCCGGGCTGGTGTTCGCCTACAGCCTGTCGTTCTGCTCGCAGTTCTACGAGCGCTACCAGAGCGCCCGCAACATGATGCTGGGCAACCTGGAAACCGACGTCAGCACCGCCGTCGCCCTGCTCGACCGCCTGCCCAGGGATGAACGCGAGGCGTGGCTACACATGGTGCAGCGGCCCAACTACCGCTACCTGCTGAGCGAGGGCCAGCCGGGAGAACCGATGAACATGGCGGAGGCGCCGATGGCCGCCCTGTCCATCGCCGAAGTGGTCGGGCCGCGCTACCCACTGCGCTTCGAGAACATCCCAGGCTCCATCCCGCACTTCCAGGTACACCTGACACTCAAGGACGGCAGCCCGCTGACCATCGACGTGACGCCCAAGGGCGTACCTGTGGCGCAGTGGCTGCCCTGGGTGCTGATCGTGCAACTGGCACTGCTGCTCTTCTGCACCTGGCTCGCGGTACGCCTGGCCATCCGCCCGCTGACCCGGCTGGCCCAGGCGGTGGATCACCTCGACCCGGACGCCCCGGCGCCGGAGCTGGATGAACGCGGCCCCAGCGAAGTCGCCTATGCCGCCCGCGCCTTCAACGCACTGCAGGGTCGCATCGGATCGTATCTCAAGGAACGCATGCAACTGCTCGCCGCCATCTCCCATGACCTGCAGACCCCCATCACGCGGATGAAACTGCGCGTCGAGCAGATGGACGACTCCCCCGAGCGCGAGCGCCTGTGGAGCGACCTGGAGGAAATGCAGCACCTGGTCCGCGAAGGCGTGGCCTATGCGCGCAGCATGGACGGCGCCAGCGAGGCGGCGGTGAAGGTCAACCTCGATGCCTTCCTCGATAGTCTCGTCCTCGACTATCAGGACAGCGGCCAAGCCGTGGAGCTGCAAGGAAACAGCAACGCCGTGCTGGAAACCCGCCCGCATGCGCTGCGCCGGGTGCTCACCAACCTGGTGGACAACGCGCTCAAGTTTGGCGGCTCCGCCCAGGTGGAAGTCGAGCGCGACGCCCAGGGCATCGTGTGTGTTCGTGTACTGGACGAAGGCCCGGGCATCCCCGAAGAGGAACTGGAAGAAGTGGTGAAACCCTTCTACCGCGTGGAAAGCTCGCGCAACCGCAGCACCGGCGGCACCGGCCTGGGGCTGGCAATCGCCCAGCAGCTGAGCCAGGCGCTGGGCGGCACCCTGAGCCTGTCCAACCGCGCCAGCGGCGGGCTGTGCGCTCAGTTGGAGTTGCGCCCCTCCGCCTGACACCTTGCTCGTGAAAGGACTGTACAAAGGGATACATGACGGGCTTTAGCGGACACATCCGAGATAAAGCCCGTCGGCAGCATGGCTCCACGAATCGCGGCGGCATCCCGCACGCCGCGTTCCCCAAGGAGCCTGCCATGACCCGTCCCGCCGAATCCGCCAGCCTGCATGGCTGGCGCCTGTTCTCCCTGCTGTCCGCTCTGGTGCTGATCGTCACCGCGCTGGCCCTGTGTGCCCAGCCGCAATGGGTGGACGCCCTGCGCAGCGCAATCCGCACCACCGCGCGTACATCCTTCGCGCTGTTCCTCGCCGCCTTCCTCGCCTCGTCCCTGGCGGTCCTGATACCCAGCGCCTTCACCCGCGGCCTGCTGCGCGAGCGGCGCTTCCTGGGGCTGGCCTTCGCCTTCTCCCATGCCGTGCACGCGGTGCTGATCATGCTCTACGTGAAGTTCTTCCCCGAGACCTTCTGGCACGGCCGCAGCGTCGCCGCGAACATCCCCGGCTCCATCGGCTACCTGTTCATCATCCTGCTGACCGTCACCTCCTTCCCCGCCGCCGTGAAGCTGCTCGGCGCCCGCGCCTGGAAGATCCTGCACAGCACCGGCACCTGGGTCATCGCCGCCGTCTTCGTCCTGTCGTTCTACAAGCGCCTGCCGTTGGGCTCCTGGTACCCGCTGGGCTTCGCGCTGATCAGTTCGGCGGTCGCCCTCAAGCTCACTGCAAAGCTGGCCATGCGCCTGCGCCGTGAAACCCGCCCCGCTGCCGCGCTGAGCGCTACCCGCTGAATCCGCCTTCTTCCGCGACCGCCGATGACGCCCGGCCGACACAACCTTACCCACTGTATTGCCCATGAGGTGCGCCATGACCCTGCTGACCCTGAACCCGATCAAAGCCGTCTTCGACCAACTCGACCGTCTCGCTGCCTGGGGCTGGGACATTCCCCTGCGGCTGTTCCTGGCCTGGGAGTTCTTCGAGTCGGGCCTGGAGAAATGGCACGGCGACAACTGGTTCGAACAGATCCACGCCAACTTCCCCTTCCCCTTCAACCACTTCTCCGCTGGCTTCGACTGGCAGGTGTCGATGTGGGCCGAGTTGATCGCGCCCGTGCTGTTGTTGCTGGGCCTGGCCACGCGCTTCGCCTCCGCTTCGCTGATCGTCGTGACCCTCGTCGCCATCGCCGCGGTGCACTGGCCGGCACAGTGGTCGAGCCTCGCGGAACTCGCCCAGGGCTACTCGATCACCGACCATGGCTTTGGCAACTACAAACTGCCGCTGATCTACCTGGTGGCATTGCTGCCGCTGATGCTCAAGGGCTCGGGTGCGCTGAGCGTGGATGGGCTGGTGCGGCGATTCCTGGGGGCTTCGCGCGTCAGCTGATCGATCTCCACCCCCGGCTGTTCGGCAGAAACGCCCTCTCCATTGGAGAGGGCGTTTTTCTTTGTCCGTGTCGAATGATGCCCCTTGGACTACCGCCCGAGGCACAATCAGCTCGGTCGAATACAAGGAAGTTACCCATGGGCCTGTTGGTAAAAGCGCTATTTGCCGTGGCCGGCCTTGCCTTGCTCATCAAGGCAATACTGGCCGTCGAGAAGTCCGCCAAGATCGAGTTGAGAAGCCAAGCCGAAGGTCCATTCCTGGACACACTCAAGCAGCACAACATCCGCGAATACGATCTGCTGCATGAACAACTGGTCCCTGGTGCCAAAGGCCGGATGAACAAACTCTTCGAAGTGCATCGCGTGATATCCGACAGGGACGGCCGGTATTACCTGTACATTCATATCGAAAGCCAACACCCGGTACTCCAGCCCATCAGCCAGGAACGGGCACTGGCGGCCCAGCGCTACAACTGACCCGTCGCCGCGGCCCACTCGGCGCTCCTGCAGCAAGGGGCGCAAAACCGTTCGCAGTTATCCGCTACCGATGCATCAGCCAATCTCTTCGCTACGAACGGGAGTGCATGGCGGATAACGCCTGGGGCGTTATTCGCCCTACATCCGGAATTCATACCCCATGCTCGGCCGGTCGCAATCGCGCAGTGCGCAGGATGGGTGGAGCGTGCGATACCCATGCTGTGATCGCGTGGGATCGATGGGTATCGCTCCGCTCCACCCATCCTACGAGACCGATCCAAACGCCTGACGGTGGGCAAGCTCGCTCCTACACAAAAGCAAAAAGCCCGCGCACCGGTGAGGGTGCGCGGGCTGGGCTGTGGATTGGAAAGCGATCAGGGAATGACGAACCCCACCTCGATATTCCCGCGAGTCGCCTTGGAGTAGGGGCAGATCTGGTGCGCCTCGGCCACCAGCTTCCCCTTGTCCTCCGCCGACAAACCCGGCAGGTGCACGGTGAGCTGGGCGGCCAGGGCGAAGCCGCCGTCGGCGGTGTTGCCCAGGGAGACTTCCGCGTCCACCGCCACGTCGCCGGGCAGGCGAATATTCAGCTTCTGGCCGGAGCGACGCAGGGCGCCGATAAAGCAGGCGGACCAGCCGATGGCGAACAGCTGCTCGGGGTTGGTGCCGGGACGGCCGGAGCCGGGCGGGCTCAGCGGCAGGTCCAGCGCGCCGTCGGTGCTCTGGCCGCGCCCGTCGCGGCCGCCGGTGGTGTGGGTCTGGGCGGTGTAGATCACGGTTGCCAGGGTATCGGTCATGGTGCTTCTCCTTCAGGGGCGAGCCAATGGTAGACGACGTGAAGTGGTGCAGTTGGGGCGGGTGCCAATCACCACGCCTTGCTCTTTGAGGCTGCGCAACAGGGCAATGCCCTGCCCTTCGATGGCAGCCAGTTCGATGCCGGCGATTTCCGCCAGCGCCTTGAGGTGTTCACGGCCGGTGAGCTGCCACTGTTGCAGCGACACCAGCAGGGCATGGGCCAGGGGCGCAAGGCGCGAAAAATGCACCTTCAGGTCTGCCCCTCTGCGGGCCAGCAGCAACGCGGGTTCGGCCGGCGCTGCCGGCGGGAGGTTGTCCGGGCCGATATGGCTGACCGGCCAGGCATAGGCCAGCGGCACGGCGAGACTGGAGAGCAGCGGCACGCCGTCGAGCAGGTCGCCGTCCGGATCATGGGCCGGCTCGGCTTTATCGCTGAGCAGCAGCGCGGTCTCGATCCATTCGTAGTGGGCCAGTTCGGCCACCCAGCCGGGCTGGTCGGCGCGGCTTTCCAGGTACTCGACGAACTCGCCGGCCACTTCGGTGAACAGCGGCGTGTGGCAGCGGTAACGGGCATAGAAGTCTTCGGTGAGCGACTGCCATTGCTTGGTGCCAAGGCTCGCACTCAGCACCGGGAAGTTGCCGGCCAGCAGCGATTGCAGGTTGCCGAAGAACAGTTGCCGGTACACCGCCAGGCGCCGTGCCTCGATGCCGGGCGGTGGCTCGTTGGCCTGCGGGTCGCGGATGAAGCGGGTCATGCGCAGCTGCTGCTCGCGCAGGCTCTCAGCCATGACGCACCTCCAGCGGCCGGGCGGCCATCTGCAGCTCACGGATGCAGTTCACTTCGCCAAGCAGTTCGGCCAGCGGCGGCAGGTTGAAGTCGCGCTCCAGCAGCGTCGGCACCATGCCCAGGTGGTGGTAGGCGCTGGCCAGCAGGCTCCAGACGTCCGGCTTTACGGCGGCGCCGTGGGTGTCGATCTTCAGGTCCGGCGCTTCGTCGTAGTGACCAGCCACGTGCAGGCAGACGACACGCTCGGCCGGCACGCGGGCGAGGAAACCGGCAGCGTCATAGCCATGGTTGTGGGCGTTGACGTAGAGGTTGTTGACGTCCAGCAGCAGGTCGCAGTCGGCTTCGGCGAGCACGGCGCGGAGGAAGTCGATTTCGCTCAGCGCCTGGTAGGGCGCGGCGTAGTAGGAGATGTTTTCCACGGCGATACGGCGGCCGAGGGCGTCCTGCACTTCACGGATGCGTCCGGCGATGTGGCGCACGGCTTCGTCGGTGAAGGGCATGGGAATCAGGTCATACAGGTGGCCGTCGTCGGAGCAGTAGCTCAGGTGTTCGCTGAACAGCGGCACCTGGTGCTGGTCGAGGAATTCGCGGACGCGGCGCAGAAAGACGTGGTCCAGCGGCTCGGGGCCGCCCAGGGACAGCGACAGGCCATGGCAGGACAGCGGGAAGCGTTCGGCCAGGCGGGCAAGGCCTTCACCGTAGGAGCCGCCGACGCCGATCCAGTTGTCCGGGGCAACTTCGAGGAAGTCCACCGCGCCGTCGGCCATGGTCAGCAGTTCGGGCAGCAGCGCGCGACGCAGACCGAGGCCGGCACCGTGCAGGGAAACGGGAAGAGTCATGGCGGTCTCCTTCGGAGGGAAGTGCCCTCCCCGGCCAGCGGCGCGGGGAGGTTGTCGGCGCGGATCAGTTCTTGGCCTGGCTCAGCTTGCTGTACAGGTCGGACGGGAACGGCTTGCCGTTGGAGTCGAACTGGTTCTTGCGAAACTGGTAGGTTTCGCCTTCGGAAAGGAAGCCGTCGTGGTTGGCGTCGATGGCGTCGAATTCGGCGTTGGCCTTGGGCGCCACGGCCAGCAGTTCGGCGCGGGAGACGCGGCCGTCGTGGTCGGCATCGGTACGGGCGAAGGAGGCGTCGCCGCACTTGCCTTCACCGCACTTGCCTTCGGTGCCGGTAGCCTTGGTTTGGGTGGCCTTGGCCTGGGCGCCGCTGGCGCCACATTTGCCCTCGCCACACTTGCCCTCCCCGGCTTTTTCCGCCGAAGCGAGTTGGTAGCCCTGGGGCAGCGCTTCGACAGCGAAGGCGGAGGACGCCAGGTTCAGGCCACCGGCCAGGGCGACAGCGAGCAGGCCGAGTTGGGTTTTCGAGATACGAGTCATTGTGCTTCTCCAGATGCTGTGGCGCGTTCCGCGCCGGGTAATGCCACAAGGGCGAATCCCTGGAACGAGGCGCTGGAAGGGTTTTCCCTGCCGTCGCGTTGTTTCGTTCGGGTAGGGCTATTTCGCCGTAGCGATGTATCGCCGGCGTATCTGGAGCGGGAGTCTTTTGTATGTCTGTATCCCGTCAGGGGATGGCGGATACAAAGGAATACATTTGCGGGGGGAGTTCGGTACGGAGGGTGTTCGCGAGCAAGCCCACCCTGCGAAGAGGAGGCGCGACGCGGAACTGTAGGAGCAACTGTCTTGTCCCGGCTGAATCTGTGCCAGGGCTTTCCCCCTCACCCCAGCCCTCTCCCTCAGGGAGAGGGCGCCGTCCGTGCCGGCTGACACTACGGTTTCATCCTGCACCGAACAGTCCCCTCTCCCGCTTGCGGGAGAGGGTTAGGGTGAGGGGCCCTTGATCTTGTAGGAGCGAACCTTGTCCGCGAAATCGTCCCGGCGCGTCAGCACACTGGCCGGGGAAAAAGAAAAGGGCCGCATCAGCGGCCCTCTCGCGGGCATGGCCCACACTTGCAGCGATGCAGGCGGGATCAGCCTGCGCGCTTGGCAGCGATGGCGGTGACCTCGACCTTCATGCCCTCGACCGCCAGTTCGGAGATGCCGACGGCGGCGCGCACCGGATAGGGCTTGCCGAAGAAGCTGCAGTACACCTCGTTGAAGGCGGCGCGGTCAGCCATGCTGGTCAGGTAGATGGTCAGGTGCAGGACGTGGTCCAGGCCGCTGCCGGCCTTTTCCAGCGCGACCTTCAGGCTACGCAGGGTGGCTTCGCTCTGGGCCTTGATGTCGCCCAGCTCGAGGCTGCCGTCTTCCAGGGTGGGGATCTGCGTGGAGACCAGCAGGCCACCGAAACCGGCCACGTCGGAGGAAATGGATTCGGGGTCCGCGTCGGGAATGAAGAAGGGGCTGTCATTCTGCGCCATGGGAAACTCTCTGCTATCAGGGGCTATGAGCGGCGCCGTTCGGCCCGCCCGGGACGCGCAGCTTAGCCTCATCCCGTCTCCCACCGCCACGCCGACTGATGTTTCCCGCAACATCGCCATTCCCCTCGCTTTGTCATCCGTCAATACATCCATCGTATGAGCGAGTGATATTCCCCTCGAACTTCACAGAGGGATTATTACAATTCAGGACATAGACCTTTTCATATTCCGTTATTTAAAGCGGGCACTCTTTCGGCATTATTACGCTGGCTTTTTCCTGCCTGGAGCGGGCAGGAGAAAGTTGATCGCAACAATGTCAACGCAACTTCCTGCGACTTCCGCCGTGGTTGATCCATGACCGGATTCATTGTGCCTGCCTATAAAAATTCCGGCCCTCACGCGATTCAACGGGCCGGGTCTCCAAGACTCTAGGGGCAATATCCATGAAGCATCTCAAACGCAGCGCTATCGTGCTCGCCGTTTCCGCCGCCGCCAGCCAGTTCGCCGGCGCCGAACCCTTCGTCACCGACCAGGCCGATGCCAAGGGCTTCGTCGACGATGCCAAGTTCGACGTGCTGCTGCGCAACTACTACTACGACCACGACGGCAAGAATGGTTTCAGCGATAACCGTGACTGGACCCAGGGCATCCTCGCCAACTTCTCCTCCGGCTACACCCAGGGCACCGTCGGCTTCGGCGTGGATGCCTTCGGCTACCTGGGCCTCAAGCTCGATGCGGGCGGCGGCCGGACCGGCACCGGCAACCTGCCGGTGGACAACCATGGCGACCCCGAGGACGACTACGGCAAGGCAGGCGCCGCGCTGAAGGTGCGACTCTCCAAGACCGAGTTGAAATTCGGCGACATGCAGCCGGTCGCGCCGGTCTTCGCCGCCGGCGGCAGCCGCCTGATTCCGCAGACCGCCTCGGGCTTCAACCTGCTGAGCAGCGAAATCGCAGGTCTTGACCTGGAAGCTGGGCACTTCACCGCCGGCACCAGCCCGATCACCACCAGCCACGACGGCGGCCTGTACGCGACCTACGCGAACGTCGAAGCCGACAGCGTGGACTACGTCGGCGGCAAGTACGCGATCACCGACAACCTGAACGCCTCGCTGTACGGTTCGGAGTTCGAGGACATCTGGCGCCAGTACTACGCCAACGTGAACTACCTGCAACCGCTGGGCAATGACCAGTCGCTGGGCCTGGACTTCAACATCTACCGCACCACCGACTACGGCCAGGCCAAGGCCGGCGAGATCAGCAACACCACCTGGTCGCTGGCCGCCGCGTACTCCTTCCTGCAGGCGCACACCGTCACCCTGGCCTTCCAGAAGGTCAACGGCGATACCCCGTTCGACTACGTCGGCTTCGGCGACAACGGCGCGGGCGCCGGCGGTGACTCGATCTTCCTCGCCAACTCCGTGCAGTTCTCCGACTTCAACGGTCCGGGCGAGCGCTCCTGGCAGGTGCGTTACGACCTGGCGATGGACACCTACGGCGTGCCGGGCCTGAGCTTCATGACCCGCTACATCAACGGCAGCAACATCGACGGCACCCACGCCGACCCGAACGGCCAGTACGTGGGCCTGTATGGCGAAGACGGCAAGCACCACGAGACCGACTTCGAAGCCAAGTACGTCGTGCAGTCCGGCCCGGTGAAGGACATGTCGTTCCGCCTGCGCCAGGCATTCCACCGCGCCAACTCCGACCAGGGCGAATCGGATAACAACGAGCTTCGTCTGATCGTCGATTATCCGCTGTCGATCCTGTAATACGGCCGATAGCCATCACGGAACAACTTTCGGACTCTTCCGAGAGTTGTTCCGCTATTGATCCTGCATTATTGCACTGAGACAGAAAGTCTCTTCCCCGAAGCGTGGTTTATCCACACCTTCGAACTTTCTAGAATTCCTGCCATCTCTCCCGCTTTCGATATCGCCTATCGTCGATTATCGAAAGATGACTCCTGACGTTGATATTGTGATTGCTCCTTCAACGTCCTTCGAGCCGCTCCCCGGAGCGGCTTTTTTTATGCCCGTCCATCACCGGCGCAATATAGGTTGAATCACACTCCAATACCGGCGGTCAAAAGCAGTGACAGTCGCGGCAAACCCAAATGCCCGCACTGCTGAAGGAGGCCACCTCATATGAGCGCGATGACTCTCGAAGGCTGGTGCAAGACCAGCGCCGACCAGAAACCCATTCCACTGGAGGACATCCATTTCTTCGTCAGCGACGCCGATCACCTACGCCTGGAGCAGGCCGAGGACTACCTGCAGAACAGCGGCAAGCGTGACGTCATGGTGGATGCCGACCTGGACAACCTCGACCTGAAGATGCCCGAAGGCTTTGGTCCGCTCTCCGACTGCCAGTACCGCGTCTACCTGAGCCACAGTGACCAGCGCGGGCACTTCCACCTGGTGGGCCACCGGGCCAGCGATGGCAGCCTGATCTACACCAATGCCGTCCTGATCGACCAACTCCTGAGCTGAGTACCCGGACCCGGCGGTACGCAAGCGGCCGGACCGGCACCGGCCGCCGGTTCACTCGTCGCCCCTGCCTCACAGGGAGATTGTGGCGTATACCCGCGCCGTGATTTCATAGGGCCATCTGTCGGCCACGAGACGTCATCGTCCGCGCCGCCAGACGGGAACGCCCCCATTCTCCGGTGAGGAAGCAGTCATCCCATGCGGACTTCCACTGATCCTGAAGTACAGGAATACGGGCGATTCGACAGTCTCCTGCGCCTTGCCCGCTACCGCTTCGGCGCGGTCGCCGCATTGCTGGCCGACGCCCATGGCCGCCTGCTCGGCTTCGATGGCCTGACGCACGAAGCGGCGCAGTCCTTTGCCACCCTGCTCTGCCTCAATGCCGCCTCGGCGCCCCTGCGCAGCCGCGAGGGCGACCTGCACCCGCTGGGCACCGCAGTCCTGCGCGCCGCCGATGGCACCACCCTTGGCTGGCTGTGCGTGCTGGACGACCAGCCACGCACGCTGGATGCCGCCACCCGATGCGCACTGGACGATGCCGCCAGCATCGCTCAGGAACTGTTCTGCCGGGCTGACGAAAGCTGCCTGGCGCTGGCCATCGCCGGCAGCGGCACGGGCGTGTGGGACCGCCACGTTCCCACGGGCGAGATTCATTACTCCCCCGGCTGGAAAGCTCTGCTGGGCTATGCCGACAACGAAATCGGCCATCGAATCGACGATGCTTACCTGCGCGTGCATCCCGACGATCTCAGCTATGTCCAGGCAACCATCAATGCGCACTTCGAAGGCCGCACGCCGGCCTATGAAGTGGAGCACCGGCTGCGCCACAAGGCGGGCCACTACATCTGGGTCTGCAGCCGCGGCAAGGTCGTCGAGCGCGACGACGCCGGCCGCCCCCTGCGCATGATCGGCACCACCACCGACATCACCGCGCTGCGGGGAGTCTCGGAGCAGCTGCGGCAGAACGTCGAGCTGCTCACCGACCTGACCGACGAAATTCCCGGCATGGTCTTCCAGTTCCGCCACCTGCCCGATGGCACCGGCACCTTCCCCTACGTCAGCGCCGGCGTCAGGGAAATCTTCGGCATGAGCGCCGAGCAGGTCAGCGGCAATTCAGCGATCCTGCGCACCCTGGTACACCCCGACGACCTGCCCGCCCTCCTCGCCTCCCTGGATGCCTCCGCGGCGACGCTGCGGCCGTGGCGGTACGAGTTCCGTGTGCTGCTGCCCGGGCGTGGCATGCTCTGGCGCCAGGGCAACGCCCAGCCCAAGCGCCTGGCCGACGGCAGCGTGATCTGGCATGGCCTGTTCACCGACATCACCGAGCGCAAGCGCATCGAAGCCGAATTGCAGGTGTTGGCAACGACCGACTTCCTCACTCAGTTGCCCAACCGGCGCCACTTCATGCAGTTGATCGAGGCCGAACTGGGCCGTGTGCAGCGTGGACTCGTGCGCAGCGCAGCGATCCTGATGTGCGACCTGGATCACTTCAAATCCATCAATGATCGCTGGGGCCATGGCGTGGGCGACGAAGCGCTGCGCCATTTCGCCCGCATCCTCGGCCGCGCGATCCGCCGCATCGACTTTGCCGGGCGCATGGGCGGCGAAGAGTTCGCCGTGGTGCTGGGCGATGCGGATGTCGGCAGCGCCGTGGCGTTCGCCAAGCGCCTGCAACAGCAACTGGACGACCAGCCAGTGCTGCTGGGCTGCGAGCGCATTCCGCTGAGCATCAGCATCGGCATCACGGCCTTGCAGGGCAGCGATGTGTCCGCCGAGGCCGCCCTTTCGCGCAGCGACCGCGCGCTCTATTGCGCCAAGCAGAACGGACGCAACCGCATCGAGTGCGACTAAGCGGCAAGCCGCAAGGCAGAGCGCGCCGCTGGGGGTACGCTGTCAGCCGCCATGAAAAAACGTTCAGAATTTTTCACCATTATTGACGCGCGTTTTAAATAATGGACTTTTTGCTTCGAATGGATATTTATAAAAATCCTTTAAAAACAAAAAGTTAAAAACATTGTTCGACAATGTCTCGGCCATTATTTTTGACGCCACCCGCCGAAATCGTTTGACATATTTAACGGCTCTGGCAGGCTGGTAGGCAGGTTTCGACCGGGAAATTTCGCCTTCTGTGCGTTCCCGGCAGTGCTCGGAACCTCAGGTAGCCCAGCTCAGAGCGGTGCGCCTGCACAAAAACGATGGGCTGCAGCCCGTCCAAAGGTGACATATGTCCAACAGCAACATTGGCAACAAGAAACAGACCCTCCGCAAACCCGTCGTCCTGATGTCCATGGGCAGCCAAGAGCGCAAAGGCCACGACTATCAGGTAATGACCCACAAATACATCGTGCCCCTGGTCGAACAGTCCGATTGCGTGCCGGTACTGGTGCCGACCTGCTGCGGCATCGAAGACCTCGAGCAATACCTCGACATGGCCGACGGTGTGTACCTCACCGGCGCAGGTAGCAACATCGATCCGACCCTGTATGGCCAGGAGAACGAAACTCCCGGCAAGGGCCAGGACAAGGACCGCGACAACTTCGACATGCCGCTGATCAAGGCCGCCATCGCCCGTGGCCTGCCGATCTTCGGCATCTGCCGCGGCATGCAGGAAATCAACGTCGCGCTCGGTGGTGACATCTACCAGAAGGTCTATGCCGAACCCGGCTTCAACGACCATCGCGAAAATCCCGAAGACCCGGTCGACGTGCAGTACAGCCAGGTCCACGGCGTGCGCCTGCAGAAAGGCAGCTGGCTGCAGCAGTTGCTGGGCGACGAGATCCGCGTGAACTCGCTGCACGGCCAGGGCCTGAAGAACCTGGGCAAGGGTATCGAAGCCATCGCCCATGCCGAAGACGGTCTGGTCGAGGCGATCCACGCCCCGAGCCTGTCGCCCTTCCTCTTCGCGGTGCAGTGGCACCCGGAGTGGCAAGCCGCGCAGAACCCCGACTCGGTGAAGATCTTCAAGGCCTTCGGCGACGCATGCCGCCAGCAGGTCAAGAAGAAGCAGGCCCGAGCCCTCGCCGCCTGAGCTTCTCCCGCGTCATGAAAAAGCCCGGCCTTGTGCCGGGCTTTTTCTTTTCTGCTCCCTGTCGGGGTGAGCTTGCTCGCGAACGGATTTCAGTAGTGCTCCCGCGCTGGGCGGTTCGCGAGCAAGCTCGCTCCTACGAAGAGCCCCTAGGGCTCGTCATTCGCGGTGCGAATGGCGCCCCCTGCATGCCCTTGAGGGTGCCTCGGGCTAACCTTGGCGGTCAGCGATTTCGCCCCGTCAACCAAGGTGCAGCCCATGAACAACGACCTCTTCTCCCTCACCGGCAAGACCGTGCTGGTCACCGGTGCCTCCAGCGGCATCGGCGCACACCTGGCACGGGTTGCCGCTCATGCTGGCGGCCGCGTCGTGTTGGCAGCGCGGCGCACCGAACGGCTGGCAGAACTGGCTGAAGCCATCCGTGCCGACGGCGGCGAAGCGTACCCGGTAGCGTTGGACGTGACCGACCGCATCAGCGTGGAAGCGGCCTTCGACAGTGCCGAAGCGCAGTTCGGCTTGGTCGACGTGGTGCTCAACAATGCCGGCATCGGCAACGGCAAGCGGGTGCTGGAGATCAGCGAGGACGATTGGCGCGCCATGCTCTCCACCAACCTCGATGGCGTCTGGCGCGTGGCCCAGTGCGCGGCGCAGCGCCTGGCCAAGGCCCAGCGCGGCGGCAGCATCGTCAACATCGCTTCCATCCTCGGCCTGCGCGTGGGTGGCGGCTACAGCCACTACTGCGCGGCCAAGGCCGGCGTGGTGCAGCTGAGCAAATCCCTGGCGCTGGAGCTGGCGCGCTACCAGGTGCGGGTCAACGCCATCGCGCCGGGCTACTTCAAGACGGAAATGAACGACGCCTACTTCGACAGCGAGAAGGGTCAGGCCTATATCCGCGACATCGTGCCCATGCGCCGCCTGGGCCAGCTCCGCGAGCTGGAAGGCCCTTTCCTGCTGCTGGCCAGCGACGCCGGCGCCTTCATGACCGGTGCCGTGCTGGCGGTGGATGGTGGGCACCTGGTGAGCAGCCTGTAACCCTCCCCTGCCCGCTATCCCGCAGCCATGGCGGTTATTCGGCCAGTTCGCGCAGGCGCTGCTCCAGGAAGCGCCGCTCCGGCTCCTGCCGCACCAGCTCCAGCGCCCGGGTATAGGACTCACGCGCCTCGTCGCGGCGGTCCAGGCGTCGGCACAGGTCGGCGCGGGCCGCGTGGGCCAAGTGGTAGTCCTGCAGCTCGCCACCGGCAAGAATGGCGTCCACCTGTTCGAGCCCGGCTTCCGGGCCGTCGCGCATGGCCAGCGCCACCGCGCGGTTGAGTTCGATCACCGGCGACGGCTGGATGCCCAGCAGGGCGTCGTACAGGCCAACGATCTCCACCCAGTCGGTGCTGGCGAAATCAGGCGCCACCGCATGCACGGCGGAGATCGCCGCCTGCAGGGTATAGGGGCCGACCCGGCGGGTGGCCAGCGCCGCCACGATCAGTTGCCGGCCCTCGTCGATCAGTTCGCGGTTCCAGTAACGGCGCTGCTGCTGTTCGAGCAGCACCATCTGCCCGTCCGGGCCGGTGCGCGCTTCGCGCCGCGATTCGTGCAGCAGCATCAGCGCCAGGAGCCCCATCACTTCCGCTTCCGGTAGCAGTTCGAGCAACTGGCGGCCTAGGCGGATGGCTTCCGCCGACAGGTCGGTGCGGGTCAGCGAATCGCCCGCCGAGGCCGAATAGCCTTCGTTAAACACCAGGTAGATCACCCGCAGCACGCTGGCCAGGCGCTCGGGCAGCTCGGCGGCTTCCGGCACCTGGTAGGGAATCTGCGCATCGCGGATCTTCGCCTTGGCGCGGACGATGCGCTGGGCGATGGTGGACGGCGTGGCCAGATACGCGCGGGCGATCTCCTCGGTCTTCAGATCGCAGACTTCGCGCAGGGTCAGCGGCACCTGGGCATCCGCCGGCAGCGCCGGGTGGCAGCAGGTGAAGATCAGGCGCAAGCGGTCGTCTTCGACGCTCTCGTCGGCCTGCTCCTCCACCGATTGCATGTCGATCTCCAACTGCTCGGCGATCTGCAGCAGCGAGGCGTCGAAGCGCGACCGGCGGCGCAGGCCGTCGATGGCCTTGAAGCGTCCGGCGGACACCAGCCAGGCGCGCGGATTGGCCGGCACGCCATCGCGTCGCCATTGCTCCACGGCGGCGACGAAGGCTTCGTGCAACGCCTCCTCGGCCAGGTCGAAGTCCCCCAGCAGGCGGATCAGCGTGGCCAGCACGCGGCGCGATTCGCGGCGATAGACATCGTCCACCACATCGCGCAGGGCCTGGGGGGCGTAGTCATGCATGGCGGCCGGCGGTCCTCGGGGTAAGAAGGGTCTGCCTATCCTGCACGGGTTTTCGATGGTGTGGGAAGCGGCCGGACGGGTGTGCGCGGGAGATCATTGCGAGGTGTGTCGATCAGCCTTGCTAAACCCTGCCTCCTGCCGCCCTCACCCTAGCCCTCTCCCAAAGGGAGAGAGGATTGTCCGGATGCCGGCGGATACTAAGGCCTCCGCCGGCACGATCGGCTCCCTCTCCTTCGGGAGAGGGCTGGGGTGAGGGAATCGCGGTGCATGGATTCAGGGCTTGGCGTCGAACAACAGTTGCCCGGTCGCCGGATCGAACGGAATCGAGAAGTGCTCATGGGCGATCTTCCACTGCCCCTGTTCTCGACGCAGGCCGAGCGTGGCGCGCGCCCAGGCGGAGTTGTGCACGCCATCCTTGTCGGTCCCGCCGCAATAGCAAAGGTAGTGGCCAAAGGCGATGTCACCTGCGGCCTCGAAACTCAGCTGGTGCATGTCGAAGCTGTGCTCGGTGCACATCTGCAGGCACTCGGCCCAGTGCCTGGTGTAGGCCTCCACGCCCCTGAACTGCAACTGCTTCACCGCATCGAAGGCGAGGATGTCGTGGCTGTAGTGGCCGGCGATGGCCTGTGCATCGCATGCGTGCACGGCGCTCAGCCAGCTTGCCAGCAGCGCATGCAGCTCGGCGTTGGCCTGGGTGTTTTCGGCAGCGCTCATGGTGTTGTCCTCCTCGCTGGGCCGGGTCAGGACGCACAGCAGCTGTGCGGCTTGGCGGGCTCGTCGTACTCGTCGTGGAAGCGCGTCCAGTTCATGCCCTTGCCTTCGTAGTCGGGCATGCCGCCCCAGCCCTCGCCACGCCCCAGCGGCGTGAGGTCGAGCAGGTGGTAGGTGAACAGCGGCGCTTCAAGACCGCGTCCATAGGTGGAGTAGCTGTGGAACACCTGGTCGCCGTCGCGCAGGAACACGCTCATACCCGGCTGCTCGCCCTGCACGTGGTAGCCCTGGCCCAGGCGTTCCAGCTCCGCCTTGTCGCGGTAGTTGTATTCCACCGGCGCGACCTGCTCGTCGATGGTGACGTGGAAGTCATAGTTGAAATCGCTGCCGAACGAGGAATACCAGGGCAGGGTCCAGCCCATGCGCTCGCGGAACGGCGCGATCTCCTGCAGCGGCGCACGGGAGACCATGGCCAGGGTGGTGCCGCGCGCATGCAGATGTTCCAGCCGTCCCAGGTTGTCGATCAGGAAGGAGCAGCCCTCGCACCCCAGGGCTTTGTCGCGGTGGAACATGAAGTGGTAGACGATCAGTTGCGGGCGCCCTTCGAACAGGTCCACCAGCCGCAAAGTACCGCGAGGGCCTTCGAAGCGGTAATCCTTGTCGATGCGCACCACCGGCAACGCCCGGCGCACGGCGCTGAGCGCATCGCGGGCATGGGTGGCGGCCTTCTCCTGCTCCAGCAAGCGCTTGCGCGCCTGCAGCCATTCATCACGAGAGACCACACGGGGAAAAGCCTGGTTGGCGAGATTCATGCTGCACGCTCCTGGGACCGGCCCGGTTGCGGGTTGGGGCGTACGCGGCGTTGGCCACGCAGCCGGGTGATGGCGAGCGCGCTGGCGCCGCCGGCACAGAGGACGCCGGACACCGCCAGCGTCAGGGTGGTAAGGCACACGGGGCACATGACGGACCTCCTTGACGGTTGCCCTGCTGGAAGGCTCAGCCCTGCTCGCTGAGCCGCTTGAGGTTGGCCAGGCCCGCCTCGAAGTCCTTGCCGACCATGCTGTCCATGCTGAAGAACAGGTGCATGATCTTCGCCACGAAGGGCGTGGGGCCGAACATCGCCCAGGTCACGTCGGTGCCGCCGTCACGCGGCAGCAGGGTGAACTCGGCGGTATTGCTGGCCTTGAACGGCTTGAGGAACTCCAGCGCGATGCTCACCCGCGTCGCCGGGGTACTCTCGATGATCTCCATGCGCCCCGCGCCGGCCTTGCTGTTGCCGGCCCAGGCGTACACCGCGCCGAGCCCCTTGTCCGCACCCGAGAAGTTGCGTTGCATATCCGGGTCGAGCTTCTCGAAGGGCGACCATTGTGGCCAGCGGTGGAAGTCCTCGATGTAGGCGTAGACCTTCTCCGGCGGCGCCTGGATGCGCACCGTGCGCTCCACCCGGAAGCTGTCCGGCCGGCTCGCCGCCAGGACCAGCACCACGACCACGGCCAGAACCACGACCACTGCAATCCACTTCAACATGACATCCTCCTGATGGTGTCGATGGGCTCATTGCCCGGCAAAGTAACGGTCCCAGTCGCGGACCGGTCGAACCTCGACGCAGCCTAGCCGTCCTGACGGCAAGCGGCCGGCAATCTGCAACGCCTCGTTGAGATCACGCGCCTCCAGCAGCACGAAACCGCCCAGGTGCTCCTTGGTCTCGGCGAACGGACCATCGGTGATCACCAGGTCACCACCGGCATGGCGCAGCGTGGTGGCGCTGGCCACCGGCTCCAGCGCCTGCGCCGCCAGCAACTGGCCGTTCTCGCGCAGCCACGCCTCGTTGCAGCGGCATTCGTCGATCACCTGGCGGAACACCGGCCCCGGCAGCTGGGCGATGCGGCTGTCGTCCACGTAGATCAGGCAGAGGTATTTCATGCTCGACTCCCGCTATGGCGACTGCGTTCTATCTCTAGTCGAAGCGCGGCAATGGAAATCGACAGGCGGGGGAAATTTTTTTCTGGGGATTCAGATGTGGGGCGGGTGGAGCTCAGGCACGGGCGGTCGTAGGAGCGACGGGGGCGCCTAGCTCTTGTCCGCGAAATCCATCACGGCGGAATCCGCGCTGACAGGGAAGCGCCTGGGTTTGTCGCCAACCTGTAGGAGCAGCCCCCCGTAGGGCGCATAACGCCTCAAGCGTTATCCGCCGCGATGGGTATCGCTGCGCTCCACGCCATCCTACGAAGAGCGCCAGTTTCCAGGCCGCACGCCAGCGACCCTCAGCGATCCAGCAGCCCGCTCGCCCGCTGCACCCGCCGTTCCGTCGCCTGCTCCAGCACCTGCCAGCCGCGTCCGGCGCTGGCCAGGGTGAACCAGCGGCGGGCACGGGTGATGCCGGTGTAGACCAGCTCGCGGGTGAGGATGGGGTTGAGGCTGTCGGGCAGCAGCAACGCGGCGTGGGTGAATTCCGAGCCCTGCGACTTGTGCACCGTCATGGCGAATACGGTCTCCACCGCCTGCAGGCGGCTGGGCAGGATCCAGCGAATCGCATCACTGCCGTCGCCCGCCGGGAAGGCCACGCGCGGCGCCCAGCGCACGCTGCCGTCGTCCGCCGGCTGGGGCAGCGCCAGGGTGATGCCGATGTCGCCGTTCATCAGCCCCAGGCCGTAGTCGTTGCGCGTCACCAGCACCGGGCGGCCGAGGAACCAGACCTGCGTCGAGGGGATCAGCCCTTCGCTGTGAAGCATTCCAGTGATCAGGGTGTTGAGCCCTTCGACGCCCCAGGGACCACGCCGCAAGGCGCAGAGCAGCTGGAACTGCCCATGGGCCTCCAGCACCTGCCGGGCCCATTCGTCCAGCACCGCCTGGTCGGCATTCTCGGCTGGCCGCCTGGCCGCCAGCACGCTCAGGTAATGGCGGTAGCCGACCGGTCCGAACAGATCGCCGCCACGTCCGCCGTCCACCACCAGGTCGCGCAGGCTGCGGGTGTCCTGGGCGTCGACGGCGATGCGGGTCAGGTCTTCGTGGCGCGCCTTCCATACCTCGCGCAGGGCCGGGATATCGCCGGCGTTCACGGCCTCCGCCAACTGGCCGATGCCGCTGCCCGCGCTGAAGCGGTGGCTGTGGCGGAGCATGGCCACGGCCTGGTCGAGTTCGCTGCCCTGCTCGTCCAGCAACGCCGCATCGACGGGCTCTCCCGTCACTGCTTCCAGCCAGTCGCGAGTGGCCGGGCGGTAGTGACCTTCGCGGGCGCGGCTGCACAGTTCGCCGAGTACCGCGCCGGCTTCCACCGAGGCCAACTGGTCCTTGTCGCCGAGCAGGATCAGCCGTGCGCGCGGTGGCAGGGCGGCGAGCAGCGAGGCCATCATCTCCAGATCGACCATCGAGGCTTCGTCCACCACCAGCAGCTCCAACGCCAACGGGTTGCCGGCGTGATGGCGGAACTGACGACTGTCCGGGCGGCTGCCGAGCAGGCGGTGCAGCGTGGTGACTTCGGTGGGAATCGCCTCGCGCGCGGCCTCGCCATTGGGCAGGCCGTCGAGCTGCAGGCGCTGCACGGCGCCGGCGATGGATTCATTCAGGCGCGCAGCCGCCTTGCCAGTGGGTGCCGCGAGACGGATGCGCAATGGCCGCCCGCCCTCCCCCAGCGCCAGGCTTTGCAACAGCGCCAGCAACTTGACCACGGTGGTGGTCTTGCCGGTGCCGGGGCCGCCGGTGACGATGCCGAAGGCATTCCCCGCCACCAGCGCACAGGCCAATTTCTGCCAGTCCGCCCCCTGACTCTTCTGAGCATTGCCGGCCTTCTTCGGGAACAACGCATCCAGCGCCTGGCGCAACGGCGCGGCGGGCAAGCCGGCACGCAAGGCTTCGCCCTGGCGCAGGCGCTGGTCGATCCCGGCGCGCACCGCGCATTCATATTGCCAATAGCGCCGCAAGTACAGGCGCCTGCCGACCCGCACCAACGGCGTATCGCCGGCGCCCTCGCCAATCAGGCGCGGGTCGTTCAGCGCCGCCTGCCACGCCTCCAACGACATACTGTCGAGCAGTACGCCGGGCAGCTCGGGCGCGTCCTTCGCAGAATCCCCCTCCGGTGGCAGCGACAGCGCGAAACGGCTGTCGGCCAGTGTCGCCGCAAGGTCCAGGCAGACATGCCCGCGACCGAGCTGGTGGCTGGCCAGCGCGGCGGCCAGGATCAACAGCGGATGGGCATCCGCCACCCGCTCCACCAGGAAGGTGGCGAAGGCGCGGTCGAGCTCGCGCAGCCAGCCGCGTTCGGCCCAACGGCCAATCAGTTCGAGCATTTCACCGGCGGTGTTCAACGGCGCAGTCATGCCGGCATCTCCTCGTCGACAGCGCGGAACAGGCGGTCCAGTTCCTCCATCAGGGCCTTGGGCGGTCGCTCCAGGTACATGCCCTGGGTCGCCGACTGGCTGCCGCGCAGGAACAGGTACATCGCCCCGCCGACATGCCGCTCGTAGTCGTAGTCGGGCAGGCGCGCCTGCAGCAGGCGGTGCAGGGCGAACAGGTAGAGCGCGTACTGCAGGTCGTAGCGGTGCTCCAGCAGCGCCTCGCGCAGGGCCGGCTCGGTGTAGGCCTCGTCGTCGGCGCCGAGCCAGTTGGATTTGTAGTCGGCCACGTAGTAGCGGCCTTCGTGTTCGAACACCAGGTCGATGAAGCCCTTGAGCATGCCGTTGAGCTGGTTGGCCTGCAGCGCCGGCCGCGCCGCGCCGCCGAGGGTATGGCGGGTGACGATGCGGTCCAGGCGCTGGCTGTCCACCTGGCGGGTGGCGAACCAGAACTCCATTTCCTTCTGGTAGCTGGAGAGCCCGGCAAGGCTGACCGGCGTGGCATCGGGCAGGCGGAACTCGGTGTGCAGCAACTGCGTCAGCCAGCCGTGCAGGGGCTCGATCCAGGCTTCCCAGCCGCGCACCTGGCAACGCCGCGCCAATTGATCGCGCAATTGCTGCGGGTCGCACGTGCCGAAGCCTTCGTCGGCCGCCCACTCCAGCAGACCATGGAGGAAGCTGCCGGGGTTGGCCCCTCGGGGGAAGGCGTGCAGGCTGAACGGCGCCGGCACCGCATCGGCTTCGCGGGCTTCCTCCAGGCTGCTTTCACGCAGCAGGTCTTCGTCTGCGCTGGTGGGTTCGTCCGCCGCCGGCGCGGGTGCGGGCGACTCGATGTCCTCGTCGCCGGCCAGGTTCGCCAGCGCGGAGTAGCTGGCGATCCACCACTTCTCCGCCACCCGCCGGCGCGGCTCGCGGGCCGCGCCCAGTTCGCCGGCCTGCGGGCCGACGAACAGTTGCAGGTCGGCAACGGGCGCCGCGTCCAGAACGATCTCGCCGTGGCCGGCCTGCAATTCGCCCAGGCGCGTGGCGAGGTCTTCCACGCCCAGAGCATTGCCGCCACCGAGCAGGTAGCCGATGGCGCCCTTGTGCAGTTCCGGGCTTTTGCTGTTGCTCATCACCAGCGGCGCCACGCCCAGCCACACGGCATGCCGCGCGCGTGTCAGGGCCACGTAGAGCAGGCGCATGTCCTCGCTCAGGCGTTCGTCGTTGGCCTGTTGATAAGCCGCCTTGGCCAGCTCCTTGTCGCGGGACAGTTCCACCACCCGCGCCTCCCCTGCCTGGAAGCTCGGCGGCGTGCCGCTCTTGCCATCCAGTTCGCGCCAGCTGCAGATGAAAGGCAGCAGCACCAGCGGATACTCCAGGCCCTTGGACTTGTGGATGGTCACCACCTTGATCAGGTCGGCGTCGCTTTCCAGGCGGAGGATTTCCTCGCTGGAGGGACTTTCCAATTGCTCGGCCAGCACGCGCAGCAGCGCGTGTTCGCCGTCCAGCTCCACCGCCTCGCGTTGCAGCCACTCGGCCAGGTGCAACAGGTTGGTCAGGCTGCGCTCGCCGTCGATCTGCCGCAGCAGGCGCGCCGGCAGGGAGAAATCGGCGAGCAGGCGGCGCAGCATCGGCAGCACGCCCTGCTGCTGCCAGAGCACGCGGTAATCGCGGAAGCGCAGCACCATGTCTTCCCAGAAGCGCTCGTCCTGGTTCAACCGCTCCAGGGTTGCCCAGTCCAGCGCCAGGCTGCGGGTGGCCAGGGCAATGCGCAGGGTGCCGTCGTTGCCGGGATCGGCGCAGGCGCGCAGCCAGTGCAGCAGGTCCACCGCTTCGGGGCTGTCGAATACCGAGTCGCGGTCGGACAGGTACACGCTGGCCAGCCGCCGTGAGGCCAGCTCGGTACGGATCGCCTCGGCCTCGCTGCGGCCCCGCACCAGGATGGCGATGTCCGCGGGGCGCAGTGCGCGCCAGTGGCCATCGGCCGTGCGGAAGCCACTCTGCGCCGAACTCAGCCAGCGCTGGATGGCACTGGCGCTGCGTGCGGCCATCTCCTGGCGGTAGACAGTCGAGCCGCAGACCTGGCCGTCGTTGTCCAACTGCCAGAAGGTCATGGCCGGCGCTTCGCCGCCTTCCAGCAGCAGGGTTTCGTCACGCCCACGGGCGCCGACTTCGAGGAAGGGTACGGGGTTGTCCTGCCCCTCCTGCGCAAAACGGAAGGCGCCGCGCGGATGCGCCTCGGCGAACTGGAAGCAGCGGTTGGCCGCCGCCACCATGGCGCGCGTGGAGCGGAAGTTAGTGCCCAGGGTGTAGTGGCGCCCGGCGGTGGCGGCGCGGGCGCGCAGGTAGGTGTGGATGTCGGCGCCACGGAAGGCGTAGATCGCCTGCTTGGGGTCGCCGATCATGAACAGTCCGAGGTTCCTGGGGTTGTCCGCGATACGGTAGACGCGCTCGAAGATGCGGTACTGCAGCGGGTCGGTGTCCTGGAATTCGTCGATCAGCGCCACCGGGAACTGTTCGCGGATGCGTTCGGCCAGGCGCTCACCGCCGCTGCCGGCCAACGCGCGGTCGAGGCGCACCAGCAGGTCGTCGAAGCCCAGTTCGGCACGCTTCTGCTTCTCCGCCTCCAGGCTCTGGCGCACTTCGCCCAGGGCATGCAGCAGGAGCTGCGGGGCGATCTCCGGACGCTGCTCGGCGCGCTCGCACCAGGCGTCGATGGCCTGCAATGCCGGGTGTTCCGGCACCACGGCCTTGGCCTTCACCTTGATCCGCGTCTGACCGAACTTGGCCAGGTTGTCCGGTGCGTCGGCGCCTTCGCTCCAGGCGTCCAACGCCTCGATCCAGCCGCCGAAGATGGCATCGTCGTCCTTACCGCGATAGCTGTTGCCGTTGAGGTCGCCGCGCAGGTTGCGCAGCAGTTCGGCGAGATTCGCGCGGTCCGCGGTCCAGGCTTCGCGCGCGCGGGCCTGGGCGGCCTCGAGCTCCTCGTACCACTGGCCGGTGGACTCCAGCAGTTCACCCAGCGAGGTCGGCGCATCGAGCGGCTGGTCGCCGTAGCGGAAGCCCGCCTCCTGCGCCGCCAGCAGCGGCTGCAAGGCGCGCATCAGCGCCTCCGGGCCGGCGTAGCAATGGCGCACGGCGTTGGCGGCAGCCACGCCCAGGGGATAGAAATTGCGCCGCCAATAGTCGCGCACCGCTTCGGCGAGCAGTTCGCTCTGGTCGGCGGCCAGGTCCTGGGTGAACAGGCTGCCGCTGTCAAAGGCGTGCTCGCGCAGCATGCGGTAGCACCAGCTGTGGATGGTGGAGACGGCAGCCTCATCCATCCATTCGGCGGCCAGGCGCAGCAGACGCGCGCAGCCCGGCCAGCGCTCGACGGGATAGCTGTCGCGCAGCGTCCGCAGCAGGCCGTCGTGCTCGCCCTCGGGCTCGGCGAAGCAGTGCGCGGCTTCACCCAGGCGCGCGCGGATACGTTCGCGCAACTCCTGGGTCGCGGCTTCGGTGAAGGTCACCACGAGGACCTCCGGCGGACTCAGCGGCCGGCCGAAGGCCTGTTCGCCGCCGTGGTCGAGAACCAGGCGCACGTAGAGCAAGGCGATGGTGAAGGTCTTGCCGGTGCCGGCGCTGGCCTCGATCAGCCGACTGCCATGCAGCGGGAAGCTGAGCGGGTCGAGCGCTTGCGAACCTGAATCGACGGCGCTCATGCGGCCTCCTCCTTGCGCTGCAGCAATTCGAACAGGGGCCCGTAGAGCGACTCGGCCCAGGCGGCGAATTCCCCGCTGGCCTCGAGGCTGTCGAAGTCCGGGTAGACCCGCGCCAGCGCCGGCGAGGACGCCGCCTCGCCAGCGAGATTGAAGCCACCGTCGTAGCGCTTGGCGGCTTCACGCCTGGCGCGGTCGGCATCCTCGCCGGCTGCCAGCCAGGCGAAGGCGGTCTTGCAGGCCACCGGCAGCGGCCGGCTCATGCCCTGGAACCACGCGTCCATCAGGCTGTTCAGTTCGGCGCGCGCCTGCTCGGCGGGAAGCGGCGGGAATTCGAGGGTGCCGGTCAGGCCGACCAGCACGCTGGTTACCGGCTCGCCGCACAGTTGCAGCGCGAGATGGCGCACCCACGGGCGCACCAGGCCATGCCATTTGTAGCCCTTGCCTTCGTGGAGCTTGCCGCTGACCAGTTGCAGGCTGGCGAGCTGGCCGTCGACATTGCGGCGCAGGCCGCCGAGCCAGTCGGCCAGCTCGATGCCGGCATGCCCATGGTTGAGTTCGCGCTGCTCCTCTTCAACCTGCGACCAGTGCTCGAGCTGCTCGCGGTAGCGCGCCAGCAGGTCCTGCAGCGGCGCCACCAGCGACTGGGCGGAAAACTCGCCGAAGGCCGCCAGCGGCAGGCGGCCTTCGCGGCGCAAGCGCTCCACCTGCCCGGTCAGCTGCGAATCCAGCTGCTCGGCCTGCCAATGCTGCTCCACCCAGGGACGCAGGCGTTCGCAGAGTTCGAACTGCAGCTGCCAGACGTCCAGGCCGTTGAGCTCGAACGGCTCCTCGTCCTGGCCGGTGAGCTGCTCCTCGGCGAAGCGCACCTTGAGGCGCTGGACGAAGAAGGCGCCCACCGGGTTGGCAATGAAATCGGACAGCGTGCGCAGACCGATCGGCGCATCGAGCGCCAGCGGCGGCAACGGCGCGTCATCCGTCTCGGCATCCTGTTCGCGGTGCACGTCGCGCCATTCGCGGGCGTAGGTGTAGAGGCCGTCGACGCCCTGGCCCGGCGCCTGGGCGAAGTAGGCGCGGCTGAAGGGTTGCAGCGGATGCTCCAGGGTCAGGCCGTGCAGCAGGTCGCTGCCATCGGCGCGTCGCCAGCCATCGGCGAGGTGGTCGCGCAACTGGCCGATCAACACCGACGGCGGGCGGTCAGTGTTATCGCGAATGCTCCGGCCAACCCAGCTGACGTAGAGCTGGCGGCGGGCCGAGAGCAGCGCTTCGAGCAACAGGTAGCGGTCGTCCTCGCGACGCGAACGGTCGCCGGGGCGGTAGTCGTTGCGCATCAGGTCGAAGTCCAGCGGCGATTGCGGGCGCGGGTAGTCGCCGTCGTTCATGCCCAACAGGCAGACCAGCTGGAAGGGAATCGCGCGCATCGGCATCAGCGTGCAGAAGCTTACCGCGCCGGCCAGGAAGCGCTGGTTCAGGCCGCCCGCGTCCAGGCCGCCGAGCCAGGCCTCGCGCACCACCGAGAGCGGCAATGGGTCGCTGAAGCCAGCGTGCTGGCAGGTTTCCAGCCAGCGTTCGAGCAGGTCCAGCAATTGCTGGCGCAGCAGTTCATCGTGATCGTCGGTCACCCGGAAGAAGGCGTCGAGCAGCCCGCGCAGACGCTCCACCCACTGCCGCGGCGCGGCCTCTTCGGCGAGAGTGGAACAGGCCTGTTCCAGGGCGCCGAGCAGCCCCGCGAGCGGGCCGAGCGCGGCGGCATCCAGCCCGCCGATTTCCGCGTAGGGCTGGATGCCCTGGAAGGCCTCGCCCTCGCCCACCGCGAAGCCGAGCAGCATGCGCCGCAAGCCGAAGCGCCAGCTGTTGGCTTCGGCGGCGGCGGGCAGGCCGAGGCGTTCGCGCTGCTGGCCATCGAGCCCCCAGCGCACGCCGGCGCCATCGATCCAGCGGCGCAGCAGCGGCAGGTCGGCGTCTGCCAGGCCGAAGCGCTCGCGCAGGGCGGCCACGTCCAGCAGGTCGAGGACTTCGCTCACCGCAAAGCGGCTGTCGGGCAGCCGCAGCAGGTGCTCCAGCGCCACCAGCAGCGGCTCGCGGCCACGCTGGCCCTGGTCGGCCAGGGTGTAGGGAATGAAGCGCTTGTCGTCGCGCGCGAGCTGGCCGAATACGGCTTCGATGTGCGGCGCGTAGGGGTTGATGTCCGGCACCATGACGATCACGTCGCGCGGGCGCAGCGTGGGGTCGGCGTCGAAGCGGGCGAGCAGCTGGTCGTGGAGGATTTCCACCTCGCGCTGTGCGCTGTGGGCGACGTGGAAGCGGATCGAGTCGTCGGCCTGCGGGTCGACCGCCGGCCAGTGCTCGCGGCTTTCAGCCAGCGGGCGCAGTTCGAGGATGTCGTCCTGCAACTGGCCGAGCAGGTTGCGCGGTTCGTCCTCGCTGAACAGGTCGATGCGCCCGTTGCTCACCGCCCCCAGGCGTGCGCGGTAGCTGTCCGGGTCGTCGTACTGGTCGAGCAGGTTGATGTAGTCGCGGCCCTGCTTGCCCCAGGCGGCCAGCAGCGGCTGGGCGTACTGGTGTTGCTGGTCGTCGGAGAGCAGCTCCGGTGTGCCGGCGCGGCGACGCTGACGGCGGTATTCGTGGCGCAGCAGGTCCTTGTCGGCGACGATGTCGGCCCAGTGGTGGCGGCAGGGGTTGTGCACGCAAAGCAGCACCTGGGCGTGGCGCGCCAGCACGGCGAGGGCTTCGACGGTCTGCGCCGGCATGGCGGAAATGCCGAATACCACGACGCGGCGCGGCAAGCCCGGCAAAGGATTCTCGGCGGACTTCAGCTTCTGGATGAAGCGCCCGTGCACGCCGGCACGGCTGGTGGCCAGGCCTTCGGGGCCGACGTCATCGAGCAGCGCGCGCCACAGCGCGGCCTGCCAGCGATTGTCAGCTTCCAGCTCCTTCACGGTGCCGTTGGCCAGGCGCAACTGGTCGACGCCACGGCTCCAGTCTTCCAGCCAGTCGGCGCGGTAGACCTGGTACTGGTCGAACAGGTCGGCCAGGCGCTCGGCCAGTTGATAGCGCTTGCGCAGGTCGGCATCGTCGGCGAGGAAGCGCTGCAGGGTGGCGAACTCTTCCCGCTCCAGCAGGGTCGGCAGCAGGCGCATCAGGCGCCAGGTCAGCGGGCCCTTGTCGAGCACCGAGACCTCGGGGATCTCATCGCGCCCCAGAGCCGCGCGATAGGCGCGCCAGAGGAACTGCGCGGGCAGTTGCACATCGAGCGCGGCGGTCACGCCACAGCCGCCCTCTTCCACGTCGCGTCCCAGCGCCAGCTTCAACCACTGGGCGATGCCATTGCTCTGCACCAGGATGACTTCGTTCTCCAGCGGCGCCAGCGGATGCAGGCTCATCCACTGCACCAGCAGGTCGCGCAGCGCTTCCGGATGGTTGCCGTGGATCACCATCAGGCCGGGGGTCAGTCGCTGCTCGCTCATCGTCTCTCCTGGTACGGAGCGGGCAACAGGAGCGGCCCGCCGGGGATGACCGGCATTTCACCAAAAAAGCGCAGGCGGTGGAGAGTTTTTTAAGACTCAGGCCGTGCGTGACTCAGGCTGGCTCCCTGATCCTCCCGCGAGAATGCTGGCGATGCCGCAACGCCACCGCGCCGGGTTCTTATAGGATAGGGAGCATCGTCGGCGACCCGCTCCCGCCATCGCCGGGATATGAGGGATGGCGAAGCACTTGTCGCCGGGTGTGAAGAGGTTAGTCTGTGACACCCCGGGGCTGAGGGACATTGCCGAACCACGCCGGCGCCCCACCGGTTCCAAACGCTATTTTTCGCAGAGGTTCGATGGCCTCTGCCCGCTATGCTCAATACGCGCGCCGAGTTGTCGCGCACCAACAGGAATGGAGAACACGATGGGCAAGAAGAGCAAGTCGAAGGTCGCCGAGCAGGGCCCGGCGAAGAAGCTTGGTAACAAGGAATACGAAGAACAGCTGAAGAAGCTGACGGTCGAGTTGGTCAAGCTGCAGCAGTGGGTAGTGCACAAGGGCCTGAAGGTCTGCATCGTCTTCGAAGGCCGTGACGGCGCCGGCAAGGGCGGCACCATCAAGGCCATCACCGAACGCGTCAGCCCGCGGGTGTTCCGCACCGTGGCGCTGCCGGCCCCCACCGAGCGCGAGAAGTCGCAGCTCTATGTGCAACGCTACATCTCCCACCTGCCCGCGGCCGGCGAGGTCGTGATCTTCGATCGCAGCTGGTACAACCGCGCCGGCGTCGAGCGGGTGATGGGCTTCTGCACCGAGGAGCAGGCCGACAAGTTCCTCGCCGTCACCCCGCTGTTCGAGCGAATGATGACCGAGTCCGGAATCATCCTGCTCAAGTACTGGCTGGAGGTAACGCCCGAGGAGCAGGCGCGCCGCCTCGGCGATCGCATCACCGATGGCCGCAAGATCTGGAAGCTGTCGCCGATGGACGTGAAGTCCTTCACCAAATGGGACGAATACACCCGCGCCCGCGACCTGATGTTCGCCAGCACCGATACGCCCTGGGCGCCCTGGTTCGTTGCGCACTCTGAGGACAAGAAGCGCGTGCGGCTGAACATCATCGACCATCTGCTCAAGCACATCCCCTACAAGGACGTGCCCGCGGAGAAGATCGAACTGCCCAAGCGCGGCAAGATCGGCCGCTACAAGAGCCCGGACTACCCGTACCGCTACGTAGAGGAAGTCTACTGATCCCTGGGACCGGCGCGCCCACCGCGCCGGTCCCGGATCGACTCGCGGTGAAGAACGACAAGGCGCACGCCAGAAGCCGTCGATTCTTCTGCGCGGAGACTGCCGCCGGACCCATGGCCATTGCGCGGGAAAACGCGCCAGCCTCCCTCTGAACGCCAAGAACAGGATGCCCCCATGCAACTGATCGGAATGCTCGACTCCCCCTATGTCCGCCGCGTCGCCATCACCCTGCGTCTGCTGGACATCGAATTCCAGCATCGCCCGCTCTCGGTATTCAGCACTTACGAGGAGTTTCGCGGGATCAACCCGGTGGTGAAGGCGCCGACGCTGATCCTCGATGACGGCCAGGTGCTGATGGATTCCACCCTGATCATCGACCTGATCGAGCATGAAGCCGGACGCAGCCTGATGCCCGGCGAATCCACCGCACGAGTGCGCGCCACCCGCCTGCTGGGATTGGCGCTGGCGGCAATGGAAAAGGCCGTGCAGCGTTACTACGAGCAGCAACGCCCGGAGGACAAGCAGCACATGCCGTGGCAAGGGCGCGTCGAGGAACAGTTGCACGCTGCCTGTGCCGCCCTGGAGCGCGAACTCACGGAGCACCCGTTGCCGCGCGACGGGCGTCTCGATCAGGCCGGCCTGAGCATCGCCGTGGCCTGGACCTTCATCCAGTTGCTGCACGTCCAGTACATGCCGGCGGATACCTACCCCGCCCTGCACGACTGGACGCTGCATGCCGAGTCGCTGGAAGCCTTCAAGGCGTTCCCGCCGGTGTGATCAGTCCTGCGGCAGTTCCTCATGGCGCTGCCGCGTCCAGCGCAACAGGCCGAGGCAGATGAAGAAGCCGCAGGCGGCAAGGCCGGCGGCGGCGAGGAAGGTCGACGCATAGCCGTGGTGGACGGCGATCAGCCCCATCAGCGGACCGGCCACGCCCATCGCCAGGTCGAAGAACAACGCATAGGCCCCCAGCCCCGCACTGCGGCTGCTGGCCGGAATGCGCAGCACTGCCTCCACGCCCAGCGACGGGTAGACCAGCGACAGGCCGCAACCGGTGAGGGCCGCGCCCAACAGGGCGAAGCCCGGTCCTGGCGCCTGCCAGAGCAGCAGCAGGCCGCAGGCTTCCACCGCCAGGCAGACCACCGCGACCACGAAGCCGCCGAAGCGATTGACCGTCCCCGAGAACAACAGCCGCGCGCCGATGAAGCAGACGCCGAACGCCGTCAGGCACCAGGCTGGATTGGCCCAGCCCTGGCTGCCGTAATACAGGGTGATGAAAGTGGCGAGGGTGCCGAAGCCGATGGAACCGAGCATCACGCACATCCCATAGGGCAGCACGCGGCCGAGCACGGCATGGAAGGCCATGCGCGTACCGGCGATGATCGGCACGGCCTGCCGGCCACGGGCGGCGAGCAGGCCCAGGGCGGTGCACAGCAGGATGCTCGCGCCCAGGCTCCACAATCCCAGCGAAGCGGACAGGGTGACGCCCAGCGGCGCGCCGATGGCGATGCCGCCGTAGCTGACGATGCCGTTCCAGGAGATCACCTTGGCGGTGTTCTGCGTGCCGACCAGGGCAATGCCCCAGCTGGCGGTGCCGATGCCCAGCAGCCCTTGCGCCAGGCCGAACAACAGGCGACTGGCCAACAGCAGTATCAGACTCAGCCAACGCACGCTCTCCAGGCTGGTGGAGAGCAGCACCAGCAGCCCGCCGGCACCGAGTACGCCCAATCCGTAGAGCACCGCGCGCTTGGCGCCATGGGTGTCGGTCAGGTAGCCGGCCAGGGGGCGCGAGACCAGGGTGGCGAGGTACTGCAGGCTGATCACCACGCCGGCGGTGACCGTGTCATAGCCCAACCCCTCATGGACGAACCCCGGCAGCACCGGCAGCAGCAGGCCGATACTGAGGTAAAGGATCAGCGTGAAGGAAACGGTCGCGAGTATCTGCAGGGTGACGGAGGCAGTTCGCTGCTCGGGAGAGCTCATGGACAGGCCTGGCGGTGGGAGGGCTGCGCCCATCATTACGCGGCGCCAGGGAAATTGAAAGCTGGCTATCTATTCTCCGTGCGCGCGGGCCGATCACCCGCTGGTATCGGGCAGATGCACCTATAGTTGTTGCAGCCACCCGCGTCCACGGACGCGTCCCCTGTTCTCATCGGGTTCACCGGAGGTCCCCATGGATACCAGCCCCCACACGCTCGGCGCACTGTTCAAGCAACTCGGCCTGCCCAATGGCCGCCAGGACATCGACGCCTTTCTCGGCAGCCACCGCCTGGCCGCGGGCCAGGCACTGCCGGATGCGCCGTTCTGGAGTCCCGCCCAGGCGGAGTTCCTGCGCGAAGCCCTGGAGGATGACTCGGACTGGGCCGAGGAAGTCGACGAACTGGCGGTGCGGCTGTCCGGCTGAGTCACTTCAGATAGGAGCGCAGCACGCCCATCACCTGCTCCAGGTCTTCCTGGCGCTCGGCTGCGGTGCGCTCCTCGGCGCCCAGGTGCTCGCGCAGGTGACCTTCCAGCACCTCGGCCATCAGGCCGTTCACCGCACCGCGGATGGCGGCGATCTGCTGCAGGATCGCCGCACATTCGCTACCCGCTTCCAGCGCCCGCTCCAGCGCCTCGCTCTGCCCCTTGATGCGGCGCACCCGGGTCAGCAGCTTCTTCTGGTCCTTGATGGTATGTCCCACGTCAACACTCCAAAGTATACTGGGGTATAGTATCCAGGCTTCTATTACGGACCATCATCATGCAGCACATGGCGCAGCCGCAAGACGGCCGGCACGATCACCAGTTCCACGAAGGCAATCCCCTGGCCGAACGCAACACCCTGCGGGCCGCGCTGCTGACCGTCGTGATGATGGTAGTGGAGATCGCCGGCGGCTGGATCTTCAACTCCATGGCGCTGCTCGCCGACGGCTGGCACATGAGCTCCCACGCCCTGGCGCTGGGCCTGGCCTTCTTCGCCTATGTGGCGGCGCGGCGTTTCAAGGGCGATGCGCGCTTCGCCTTCGGCACCTTCAAGATCGAGGTGCTGGCCAGCTACACCAGCGCCATCCTGCTGCTGGGCGTGGCCGGGCTGATGCTGTTCGAATCGGTGGCGCGCCTGCTCGCCCCCACGCCGATCCACTACGAACAGGCCATCGCAATCGCCGCGCTCGGCCTGCTGGTGAACCTGGTCTGCGCCTGGCTGCTGCGCGGTGAGCACCACCATCATCACCATGGTCACGACCACCATCACCACGATCATGACCATCATCACGATCATGACCATGACCTCAACCTGCGTGCTGCCTACCTGCACGTGATCGCCGACGCCGCCACCTCGGTAGCCGCCATCGTCGCGCTGATCGGCGGCATGTTCTGGGGCGCGGCCTGGCTCGACCCGCTGATGGGTATCGTCGGCGCCGCGCTGGTAGCGATCTGGTCGGTCGGCCTGCTCAAGCAGAGCAGCCGCGTGCTGCTGGATGCGGAAATGAACGATCCGGTGGTGGAGGAAATCCGCGAGGTGGTCGCCGAACTGCCGCAGCCGGCGCGCATCACCGACCTGCACCTGTGGCGCGTGGGCAAGTCGCGCTACGCCTGCATCCTCAGCCTGGCCACCGCCGGCGACCTGACTCCCGAACTGGTGCGCCGGCGCCTGCAGGTGCACGAGGAGCTGGTGCATGTCACGGTGGAGATCAACCCCGTCGCGGCCTGACGCCGGAAGTCGCGCCGCTTTGACGACCGGCGCACGGCTACGGCCTAATGCACGGCTTGTCGAACCCCGGTCGCCGCATCCGATGTCCAGCTCCCGCTTCTCCGCCGCCCAGCAACGCGCCAGCACCCTGCACCTGCCCGCCGGCCCTTGGGCGACCGTGCTGGATTGCCTGTGCGCACGCTTTCCGGCGATCAGCCGGGATACCTGGCTGGACCGCATGGCGCGCGGCAAGGTGCTGGACAGCGACGGCCAGCCCATCGGCCCGCAGCATCCCTACCGCGAAGCCTTGCGCATTCACTACTTCCGAGAAGTACCGCAGGAGACGCCGGTGCCGTTCCAGGAGTCGGTCCTGTACGCCGACGAGCACCTGGTGGTGGCAGACAAGCCGCATTTCCTGCCGGTGACGCCCTCCGGCCAGTATGTCGAGCAGACCCTGCTCGCGCGCCTGGCCAGGCGCCTGGACAACCCGCTGCTGGTGCCGCTGCACCGCATCGACCGGCTTACCGCCGGGCTGGTGCTGCTCTCCGCCAACCCCGACAGCCGCGCCGCCTACCAGGCGCTGTTCCGCGAGCGGCGCATCGACAAGATGTACGAGGCCATCGCCCCGGCACTGCCGCAGCTGGCGTTTCCCCACGTGCGCAAATCGCGGATGGTGGATGGCGATCCGTTCATCCTGATGCAGGAAGTGGATGGCGCGCCCAACAGCGAAACGCGCATCGAGGTGCTGGAGCGGCGCGGCGCGCTATGGCGCTATGGCTTGCACCCGGTGACCGGCAAGCGCCACCAGTTGCGCGTGCACATGTCGGCCCTCGGCGCGGCGCTGTGCTTCGACCCGCTCTACCCCACCCTGCCGCCACGCGACGAGCGCCCGCCGGAAGACTACGAGAAGCCGCTGAAGCTGCTGGCTCGCCGGCTGGACTTCATCGATCCGCTCACGGGCGAGCCGCGTCACTTTGAAAGCACGCTGGAGCTGTCCTGGCCTTCCATCAATTTCATCGATGGTCACCCTTAAAGCTATCCATTTCCGTCGATAGTGGCCCTGATGTTTTCATGGCTCCACCCAATGGAGAGAAAGCATCAGGAGCCGAACATGAGCTACAGCGCCAAGTCCTTTTCCGCCCTCGTCAACGCCCTGCTCGCCGATGGCATCACCCGCCCCGAGCAGATGGCTCGCCAGCCATTTCGCAATGCCCAGGGCTACTGGTCCGCGGTGGCCAGGAAATGAACCGGTCCCGACGTTTTTCGCCCGGCCTGCGGGTCGATGCAACGATCGTGGCCTACGCCTTGATCAGCGCCTGGCTGGTGTTTTCCGGCATCTGACCAAGCAGATGGGTTCGCGAGCAAGCTCGCTCCTACGAAAAGCACACCGAAGTTAGATCTGCCTGTAGGAGCGAGCTTGCTCGCGAACCTGCAGAAGCGTCAGACACGAAAAAGGGCAGCCCCAGGCTGCCCTTCCAGCAACTCACGCGGCCCTGCCGCACTCCATCCTCACTTCTTCAGACACGTACTCATGAACGCCTTGCGTTCGTCGCCCTTGAGGGCCTTGGCGGTCGCGTCGGCGTTGCAGGTCTTCATCTTCTCCTGCTGAGGCGTCATCGCCTTGGCATCGCTGCCGGCTTTCAGGCAGGTGCTCATGAAAGCCTTGCGCTCGTCGCCCTTGAGGGCCTTGGTGGTGGCATCGGCGTTACAGGTCTTCATCTTTTCCTGCTGCGCGGTCTGGGCGGCGGTAGCGGCGAAGCCCTGCACCGAAAACAGCAGAGCCAGTGCCAGCAGCGGAATGCGAACGGTGGTCATGGAGTGGTCTCCTGGGATGGTTTGCCTTCTCAGCGTAGCCTGCGCCCTCGCATTGGCGACCCCGGACACGCAGCGAACGTGGCCCCCCAGGGCAAAAGCATGAACGGCGCACGGGCCGTTACCGCCCGCAGGAGCGTTTAAGTTATATATAAATTCTAATTAATAATTTTTTGAAATAACAAAAATGGCGCAGTATGGCGTTGCCCATTCACCCGGTACGCCAGGAAGCCTGCCATGTCGCTCTTGACCCTCCCCAATGCCCGCGAGCAAACCAAGTCGGTCCGCGCCACGGTGCTGGTGTTCAAGGACCCGCGCTCGCAGGAGTTGCTCAACCGGATCGAACGCCTCGCCCCCAGCGAGGCCAACGCCCTGATCATCGGTGAAACCGGCACCGGCAAGGAGCTGGTCGCCCGACATATCCACAAGCTCAGCCGGCGCAGCGCCGCGCCCTTCGTCGCGGTGAACTGTGGCGCCTTCTCCGAGACACTGGTGGAGAGCGAACTCTTCGGCCATGAGAAAGGCGCCTACACCGGCGCCACCAGCAGCAAGGCCGGCTGGTTCGAATCCGCCAACGGCGGCACCCTGTTCCTCGACGAGATTGGCGACCTGCCGCTGAACATGCAGGTCAAGCTGCTGCGCGTGCTGCAGGAGCGCGAGGTGGTGCGCCTGGGCTCGCGCACGCCGGTGCCGATCAACGTGCGGGTGGTCGCCGCGACCAACGTCAACCTGGCCGACGCAGTGGTCGCCGGGCACTTCCGCGAGGACCTGTTCTACCGCCTGCACGTCGCCACCATCCGTCTGCCGCCACTGCGCGAGCGCCCCGGCGACATCCTGCCGCTGGCCGAATTCTTCCTCGAAGAACACTGCCAGCGCCTGGGCTACAACCGCGCATCCCTCAGCCCCGATGCCGAACGCAAGCTGCTCGGCCACAGCTGGCCGGGCAACATCCGCGAGCTGGAAAACGCCATCCACCACGCACTGCTGGTGTGCCGCAACCAGCAGGTGCAGCCGGGCGACCTGCAACTGGCCGAGCTGCCGTCGTCGCCGCGCCACGACCTGTTGCGCCAGGAGCACATCCCCCACGCCCTCGCCCCACGCGTCGAGGCCACCCTGGAGCAGGCACTGCTGGAGCTGTTCGAAAGCAACAAGCCCGACCTCTACGAGCACATCGAGGAAGTGCTGTTCCGCACCGCCTACCACTTCTGCCATGGCAACCAGTTGCAGACCGGCCGCCTGCTGGGCATCAGCCGCAACATTGTCCGCGCACGGCTGGAGAAGATCGGCGAGCTGAATCTCAGCCGCACCGCCTGAGCCTTCCCGCAACCCGCGCCGTTACTGTCCTGACGCCGTCCGTCGGCAGTATCGGCGCGTGCCCCCCTCACGAAAGGTTATAATCCGCGCCGTTTCCGGCTCTCCCGGCTATGTAACGCCCAGCGTCTACACTGCCTGGAGCGGCGTCCAGGCAGGGCGTCCGCCGGCAACGAACTCTCTCTGTCATCAGGACACATCGTGACCAAAGACGAACTGCGCGCGGAATTGGAGCGCCAGGAGCAACGCTACAAGGATGTATACGGCGGCGAAGTCACTCTCTATGCCGCCCAGCCGGACCCCGAACGAAAGCCATGGCGCAAGCGCCGCAACCTGCTCGACAAGGCCTTCGACCGGGAGCTGGAAAAGATCGAAGAACAACGACTGAAAAAGGAACAGGAAGCCGCTTCCCCTAAACCGTAGGTCCGGGTACGAACGTTCCTCCGCCAAGCCGGCCAGGCAGACTTTTTGCCGCAGCTTGCGGGTGGGATGGGCTCCGTGGGGGAGTCCGGTACTGACCTCAAACATTCATCAGATGGGCCGGCGCCCCGGCGTGGAAGCATTGCAAGTTTTTTCCACCCTGTCTGAAAGCAGCGTGCGGCGTGGCGTCGCGCGAATTCGAGAAACCGTTTCAGGCTAAATACGGTACTCATTGCTTCTGGCATAATCGCCGCCCCGTCTCCGACCGGTCATAGAAATTTCATGTTCGATCTCTTCAGCGGACTCGATATCTGGGTAGGTGTCAGCCTGGTTCTGGCACTTGCGTTCGTACTCGCCTTCGAGTTCATCAACGGCTTCCACGACACCGCCAACGCGGTGGCCACGGTCATCTATACCAAGGCCATGTCGCCCTACCGCGCGGTGATCCTCTCCGGCATCTTCAACTTCCTCGGCGTATTGCTCGGTGGCGTCGGCGTCGCCTACGCGATCGTCCACCTGCTGCCAGTGGAGCTGCTGATCAACGTGAACACCGGCCACGGCCTGGTCATGGTGTTCTCGCTGCTCGCCGCCGCCATCACCTGGAACCTCGGCACCTGGTACTTCGGCATCCCCGCCTCCAGCTCGCACACCCTAATCGGCTCGATCCTCGGTGTGGGCCTGGCCAATGCGCTGCTCACCGACATACCGCTGGCCGACGGGATCAACTGGGGCAAGGCGATCGACATCGGCCTGTCGCTGATCTTCTCGCCGCTGGCCGGCTTCCTGGTCGCCGCCGCCCTGCTGATCGGCCTGAAGTGGATGTATCCGCTGTCGAAGATGCACAAGACCCCGGAAACCCGCCGCGACGTCGACGAGAAGAAGCATCCGCCGTTCTGGAACCGCCTGGTGCTGGTGATCTCGGCCATGACCGTGAGCTTCGTGCACGGCTCCAACGACGGCCAGAAAGGCATCGGCCTGATCATGCTGGTGCTGATCGGTATCGTGCCGGCCCAGTTCGTTCTCGACCTGAACAGCACCACCTACCAGATCGAGCGTACCCGTGACGCCGCCACCCACCTGCAGCAGTTCTACCAGCGCCACTCCGAGACCCTCGGCGAGATGCTGGCCCTGGGCAAGGCCAATGAGGCCGACATGCCGGACCTGTACCGCTGCGAGCCGAAGCAGACCGAAGCCACCCTCAATGGCCTGCTGACCGACCTGCGCGGCGTTTCCAGCTACACCGATCTGAGCAACGACGCCCGCGTACAGGTACGCCGCTACCTGCTGTGCCTGGACGACACCGCGAAGAAAGTCGGCAAGCTGTCCGAGCTGCCGGCCCGCGAGAAGGCGGACCTGGAGAAGCTGCGCAAGGACCTGACCAGCACCACCGAATACGCACCGTTCTGGGTGATCATCGCCGTCGCCCTGGCCCTGGGCATCGGCACCATGGTCGGCTGGAAGCGCGTGGTGCTCACCGTCGGCGAGAAGATCGGCAAGCAGGGCATGACCTATGCCCAGGGCATCAGCGCCCAGCTCACCGCCACCGCCGCCATTGGCCTGGCCAACATCTACAGCCTGCCGGTTTCCACCACCCACGTGTTGTCCTCAGGCGTGGCCGGCACCATGGTGGCCAACCGCAGCGGCCTGCAAGGCAGCACGGTACGCAACATCATCATGGCCTGGGTACTCACCCTGCCCGCCTCGATGGGTCTGGCCGCCGGTCTGTTCTGGCTCACCTCGAAGCTCATCTGAGCCGGGCCCGCCCCCAAGAAGAACGCCTGCATCCGCAGGCGTTTTTTTTGCGTTTTCGTAGGAGCGAGCTTGCTCGCGAACGATGTTTTCCAATGGTTACGATGCTCGGACGGTTCGCGAGCAAGCTCGCTCCTACAGGGTAGTCCTACCTATCCGGCGCAACGGGTGCCGATCGCTCAGTCGGCCACCGGCCGCAGCGGCAAGCGCACCCGGAAGCGCGCTCCGCCCTTGTGGTTGTCCACCGACAGGCTGCCGCCCATGTTGCGGATCAGGTCATGGCTCACCGACAGCCCCAGGCCCGTGCCCTTGCCGATCGGCTTGGTGGTGAAGAACGGCTCGAAGATCCGCTCCATCAGGGCTTCATCGATGCCGCCGGCGTTATCCCGCACGTGCAGTTCGACCCATCCCGCATCGGCGCAGGGTTCCTGCGACAGGCCGATCCAGCGCGCGCCCTCGCCGTCCCGCCCGAGCAGCGCATCGCGCGCGTTGGCCAGCAGGTTGATCAGCACCTGCTCCAGCTGATCGGCGAAGCCGTGGACCACCACCCGCTGCAGCGGTGGCCGGCACTCCAGCAGGATGCCCTGCTGCGTCAGGCTCTCGCTCAGTAGCTCCAGCGCACCTTCGCAGGCCGCGAAGGGATCGAAGGGCGACATCTCCAGCTCGGAGGTGCGGCTGAACACCCCCATGTGGGCGACCACCCGGGACAGGCGGTCGATCTGGGCGTCCGCGCGCTCGATCTTGTCCTTCAGGTAGTCGGCATCGGCCAGCCGCTGACGCGCGTTGTACAGCGCCATGCGCATCACATGCAGGGGCTGCTTCATTTCGTGGGTCATGCCGCTGACCATCTCGCCCAGGCTGGCCATCTTCGCCCCCTGCGCCAACTGCTGCTGGGCGCGGCGTACGGCGGTGTTGTCGCGCCCGACCGCCTGCACCTCCACCAGTTGCCCGTCGGCATCCAGCAAGGGGCGGTCCGCCCAGACCAGCCAGAGGTTGCGCTGGCCGGGCAGCGAGAAGCGCAATTCCCAAGAGTCGTCACTGGTCACCTGCGCGCCTCCGACCAGCCGGGCACGCAGGGCGCTGCAATCCTGAGCGGAAAGCCACTCATCCAGGCGCCGGCCGAGCAGCGCCTCCACCGGCTCGCCCAGCACCTGGGCGAAGGTGTGGTTGATGAAGGTCAGGGTGAGGTCCGGGGCGTAACGGCAGATCAGCGCCGGCGAGTCTTCCACCAGCACCCGGTAGCGCTCTTCGCTTTCGGCGATCTGCAGCGCCGCCAGATGCTGCTCGGTGACGTCCAGCCAGAGGCCGACCGCCTCCTGCGGAATGCCCTGGATATCGCGCAGCAGCTTGGCCTCGTCGTACAGCCAGTGCCACTCCCCGGCGGCATCGCGCAGGCGGTATTCGGTACGCACCCTGCCCTCGCGCAACAACTCGCGGCCACGGGCGAGGAAGATCTCCAGGTCCTCCGGGTGCACCCGTTCGGCCAGCGCCTGCCAGTTCTGCCCTTGCAGGTCGAGACCCAGCAGGTTGCCGGCGCTCTCGCTGTAGAACTCGGGAATCAGGTGCCCTTCTTCCACCCGCTGCACATAGATCACCACCGGCGCGCTGTCGATCAGGTTGCGCAGCCGCGCGTGGGCCGCCAGCGCCTGTTCCTCCTGCAGCTTGCCCTCGCTGATATCCAACAGCACGCCATCCATCATCTGGTCGCCGGCCCGGGCCTGCATCCGGCCTTGCAGGCGCAGCCAGCGGCGCGTCTGCATGGTCGCCTGGCCGCGCAGGCGCAGATCCTGCACCAGGCGTGCGCCGGGCTGCAGGTTGCGCAGGCGCAGGCGAAGCTCATCGGCGTCGGCCGGGTGCAGCATCGCCAGCAGGTCGGCCAGGGCCAGTTCACCCTGCCCGGCGCCGAGCCCGAGGCATGCCGCCACGGCCGGCGACAGCTCGAACACCTCGTCTTCAAGACGCATCCGCCACCAACCGCCGCCGACCATGTCCTGCAGCAGGCTCAGGCGCCGGCTGCTGTCGCGCAGGTTGTGCAGTTCGGAACGCTCATGCACCAGGTTGGCGAGGATTTCCGCCAGGTACTGCCAGTCGCTGGGCGTCGGCCCCTGGGCGGCGGCGCCCGGCCCCGCCGGTTCGGCCAGCAGCCCGGCCAGGCGTCCGCCACGGACCGGCGCCGGCACCAGGTACAGGCAGTCGCAGCAGAGCATCCGCAACAGCTCGGAATGACCTGCGCCAGCCTCCAGCAGATAGGCGCCGGAGGCCTGTCGCAGTTCACCATCGGGCAGCGTCAGGCCCTCGCGCAACAGGCTGTCGAACCCCGGCTGGACGTGGCAGGCGAAGACTTTCAGCACGCCATCGGCCGACTCCAGCAGCAGCGCCATCGAGCGCATCTGGAAGGCGCCACAGAAGGACTCCAGCACCTCGCCCACCGCGTCGCCCAGGCGCCGCTGCGAGCTGTGCCGCAAGCGTGCCAGCAGCAGCTTGCTGAGGTTCAGGCATTGCAATTTGTGCTGCTGGCTGTCGGACTGCCAGTTCAGGTCGGAGATATCGGTGCCCAGCAACAGGCAATGCTCGTCGGCCTGCAATACCGCCTGGAAGCGGCACACCAGCGGCAGGTCACCGGTGCTGCGCAGCGCCAGATCGACCCGCTCGCCGCCACGCAACCCCGTCAGCGGCATGCTGCCGGGCAGGCGGCGCTCCAGGTAGTCGCCCAGCGCCGGCAACTCCGCGCCACCGGAGGGCGTCAGCAGCCGATGTACCTGCCTCCCACCACGGGCCACCACCCGGTCGCGGCCGTCCAGCTCCAGCCAGATGTCCCAGTGCGCCGCGGCGGTCGGCGGCTCCACCGCCTCGGCCGTCAACGCCGGGCGCTGCCGCGCAGCCAGGGGACGGTTAGGCGCAGGCTCCGGCGGCTCGTCATCCTGCGAGCCGGTCAGCGAGCGGAAGAAATCGAACATTGCGATCCTTAGAGCAGCAGGCTGGCCCGAGCAGTCAGGACATCCGGCAGACGCGGGATAGTGCCGATGCCTGGCAAGGTGAGCAACGGCACAATGGGTGAGGCAGTGTAGGGATAGCTGACGCACACGTTGATACGGGTGAAGTCGCCCTCTTCGACGGGGGGAGCCAGGTAGGTGCCACCGTCACACCCCTGGTGCCAGGTGGGCGGCATCCACCTCAGGCGATACTCCACTTCCTGATTGACCGCCTGCTGCAACAGGGCGTAGTAAGCCTCCTTTTGCGGCTGCGGATTAACCGATATAGCAATACGCGCACCAGACGCAGCGGCATCGTTGAATGCCTGCAACATCAGCAACGGCACGCAGTAACCGAGCAAACCGTAGAGCACCGCGAAGAACAGCACGAAAACCCCAGCGAATTCGATCGCCACCGCTCCGCGTTGCCTCTGGAAACTGCCGATTCCTTTCATCCGCGGCACTCCTCGAATAACTTCGATGCTTGATTGATCGCTCAGGTTTTCAATAATTGATTGATCGTTCAGTTAATCGGCTGCGCGAAAGAATCCTGAAGAAACTTTTGGCAGAACCCGGCGCTGATTGATTAATACTAGATGCTGCTGGCGAAGAGACATTCCCGGTATAAGGTATTAACTCTTTCGTGTGAACAGGGATGCTCCCGATGCTGGTCAACTTCCTGCTGCTGGGCTGGTTCGCGGTGTGTGCCTACCAGGACCTGACACGCCTGCGCGTGAGCAACCTGCTGACCCTGGGCGGCGCGCTGATCGCGGCGGCCTTCCTGCTGACCACAGGCCATACGCTGACCGGTCATTCGCCGCAGGCCGCGCTGGTGGCTGCTCTTCTGGCTCTGGCGCTGAGCGTGCCGGGCTATCTGCTGGGCAAACTGGGCGCCGCCGACGTCAAGGCACTGCTCGCCCTCGCCCTGGCCAGTGATCCGCAACTGTTGCTCTATGTACTGGCGCTGGCGAGCCTGATCAGCCTGGCACTGATGTTAGCCAGCAAACTTTCGATGAGATCGGATTGGATCAAGGCTAATTTCCAAACGAAATTAGCGAGACTGTTACCGTCGCGGCTCAAGTCCTTCCCTTTTATATTTTCCCTGTTTGCCGGGCTGCTGGCGTATATCGCATTTTTCCACTGAACAATTTCTTCACATGGCGGACCCCAGACTTAACGACTATATGCTATGGGTTAATACCATCCGTCACCTGATGTAGAAGCCGGCTACGGAAATCCAAAAGCCGGACGACAAGAACAATGTGTTTTGCCTTTGCAAGGAGCGTGCAGTCATGGACAAACCGGCCAATCGTCGCTTCAGCGTGCTGGTCATCGACGATGAACCCCAGGTCACCGCCGAACTTTCCGAGCTTCTGGAAAACAGCGGCTACCGCTGCGTCATCAGCGACAGCAAGGACAGCGCCCTGCAGAAGTTTCGCGACGACAGCGCGATCGGGCTGGTGATCTGCGACCTGGGCCTGGGGCGGGACAATGGCATCCGCGTGGTCGAGGCGCTCAAGGAGATCGCCGGCGGCGGACGCTTCTTCGAAACCATCATCCTCACCGGCCAGCAGGGCAGCCAGGAAGTGATAGAAGCGATGCGCGTAGGCGTCGCCGACTACTACCAGAAGCCGGTCGCGCCGCTGGACCTGCTCAATGGGCTGGAACGCCTGGAAGCGCGCCTGCACGAGCGCATCCGCAGCCAGCTCAGCCTGAGCCATGTGAACCAGCGCCTGGAGTACCTGGCCGAGTCGCTCAACTCGATCTCGCGGGATATCCACAAGATCAAGTACGAGGTACATGGCGGCGGACAGCCGTCCAGCGTCCTCAAGCAGGAGCAGCCTGAAGCGCCGGAACGCCAGGTGAACAATGCCGAACAGATCGCGCCGGTGGTGAACAACCCGCTGTTCAACAAGCTATCGCCGCGCCAGCAAGCGGTGGCGCGACTGGTCAGCAAGGGCCTGACCAACTACCAGATCGCCTACGACCTGGGCATTACCGAGAACACCGTGAAACTCTACGTATCCCAGGTGCTGCGACTGATGCACATGCACAACCGCACCCAGCTGGCCCTGGCGCTCTCCCCCAGCGCGTCGCATAGCAGCGCGGTGCACTGATCTCCAGACCAACAGTGGATGTCCGGAGCTGGGCGTCCACCGGGTCAGATCAGCAGTTCATTGGTTTGAGTTTGTAGATCGATAAGACGGACATCGAGGTTGCCTACCTGGATACCGAGCAAGCTGAGTAAAGGGTCCAGTACCTTCGCCCCCAGGTCGGAAAGGATTGGAGCCAGCGCAGCGGTCAATCCGGTGGTCAAGTCCGCCACAGTCTTGAACAGTCCGTTTAGCAGTCCCCCAAGCACATCCCCCACCAGACAGCCGAGAAAGTTATTGCAGGGCGCCAATGTCACTTGAATCTGGAGATTGCGGCCGATATCGCTAAGGCCATTGGCCAAGGCATTGCCCACGGGTGTCGATATCCGTTTGACTTCGCTAGGTAGATCATTGCGACTGGCGACGACGAACTCCAGCGGCTGGTCGGAGTTGCTGCCGATATCGATCATGGCCGGAACGCTCCCGGATTTAGGTGCAATGCTGACCGACGCCAGGCTGTCCTTTGCCGCCCCAAGTACGTGAGTGTTGAAACTCAAGTTTTCGATGGTTGCAAGGCTGGCCGCCGCCTGGATCGTGGCTGTTGAGGAGTGCGCGACTCCCCCGCATTGAATACTCGCCAAGGCCGCATGCCCGCTGATCGCACGCAGACTCAGATTGATCTCCGTCGAAACGATACCCAACAGATTGGCCGTCGCCCCCAACGACAGCCTGACTTGTGCAGGCTTGGCATCGGTCCGCCAGGAGCCATCGGTATTCTTTCCCGGATAACCAATAGCAATCTGCGGCGGCTGAATGACGTAGAGCGTTGCTGTCAGGTTGGTGACGCCAGGCACGGACAAGTTCACCGTGGGGATACTCACTGCCGATTCCTTGTTCGCCGCCATCGCCGTCGCCATCAGCAGATCCAGCAGATTCACCTCCGAATCCAGTGCTGTCTCGGACAGCTCGCTGGGCGTGGTAACGCTCAGGATCGACGCCAGGTCAATCCTGGTAATGGGTACCGTCGCTCCCGCCAACGCGTTGCCGAGCAAGGCCGTGTCCACCCCCGCGGTATTGGACGCGCTAACCGCGTTGACCGCTGCATCGAGCAACTCGGCAACCCCCACATTGGTGTTGACGAGTTCCTCTACCGTGCCAACGTTCAAGTTCAACTGCGTCGCAAGGTCACGCAACGATAGATTGGCGCCAGCAATGCCGTTGTAACTGGCGACATCCAGGTCGATGCGCAGCAGCGCGCCCAGAAGATCGTTGAGCAGCGCCGATTTGCTGGAGTCCAGGTCGAACAAGCCACTTCCGGCGGATAACGCGCCGAGGGCTGTACGCCTTGCCACGGCCTCAGCTCTCAGTTGCGTCTGCGCCGACACGCCCTTGAATACACTGGCGACGTTGAGGATCAGGCTCGACGGTACATTATGAGTGACCCGGACCTTCACAGAGTCCGCAAGATTGCCTCCGGGACTGAACCCCCGGAGTAACAGCGGACGTCCAGCGTCGTCCTTCAGTTTGATACTTCCCAGAACGCCCGTCAGCTCTTCACCAGTCGCCGGGACGAAGCCATTCTTCGCCGCGCTCGCCGTCACATACCCCTGAATCTCTGTCGCCTGCTGCGAACCGCACATCCCACTCTGCCCAGCCGCCTCCAGCGCCGCCATATCGGCCACCCGCTGCAACTTGCGCTGCTCGTAGTACAAGCGTCCGGTGTCGACCACCAGCGCCAGACAGACCAACGCTAGCAGCAATGTCCCCGCCGCCATGATGCCGATCGCGCCCCGTTGCCGTTCGCGTCCCATGATCCGCTCCCGAAGAATCAATTCTTCCCGGTGCTGAAATCGTTGTTGTCGTCGAGCAGGTATTCGGGAATTTCGCGGGTATAGCTCTTCAGGTAGCGCTGGTAGGCGCGGTCACGTTCAGCCGCCGTGGCGCTCTGTGGGTAGGGCGATGCGGCGCGCCCGCTGCGCTGCAGGTCCAGCCAGGTCAGCACCTCCTGTTGATCGCGTTCGACGGTGCCAGGTTGCGCAGCCGGAGCCTCCACCGCCTGCGCCAGCAAGGGAGTGGCCAGCAGTGCGCCGGCGAAAATCCATGCCTTCATCATCGTCCTCCTCGCCCGCCTCAGCGGGCCTTGACCAGCAGCCCGGCGTCCCGCGCCGCGGCAGTGGTGTGATTCTGGGTCACGGGATCGATATCGACGACCGAGGTCTGGACCTGCACAACGGCATCGACCGGTTCGGTTACGGGCGCTGGCTGTTGACGGCTGAGGCTCTCCGCCGGCACGGGCGAGGAGCTCGACGAACGCAACGAATCGGCGCGTTCGTGGGCCTCGCGCACATCGTCGGTGGACAGGCCTGTGCGCTGGATCAAGCCCTCGGCCTGGGTGCTCTCGCCTTCCAGGTACATCAGGCTGAGCAGGTTGGTGGCCGGCAGCTTGCCGCCCTCGCTGAGCTCCAGCGCGGTAATGAACTCGAAACGCGCGCCGCTGCGGTCGCCGCGTTCCAGCAGCACCACGCCCAGGTCGTTGCGGAAGGCGCTGTCGGTCGGCTGCAGCCGCGCCGCCTCGCGCAACTCGCGCTCGGCCTCGATGCGGTTGCCGTTGCGCATGGCGATCAGGCCCAGGCCGTGGTGCGCCTCGCCGGCCTTGCAGGTGCCCAGCAGTGCCTGGTACTCGGTCCGCGCCAACGGACTGCCGATACGGCGCAGCGCCAGTGCCTTGCTCTCGCGCACGTCCAGCGAGTCCTGCGGTAGGGTTTCCAGATTGGCCAGGGCGGCGTGGGCGCGGCCCTGGTCGAGCATTTCCCGCACCAGGTTGAGCTGCAGCTCCACCGCTTGTGGCAAGTGCTCGTTGCACGCCTGGCCGACCGGGCTGCCGCCCAGCGTACCGAGGTTGGCGCAACCACCCAGCGTCAGGCTCAGCAGGCCCAGTGCAATTGCGTTTCTCATCTCATCCCCCCAACGCCTTGGTAATCGCGAGGAAACCTGGTCCGGCAAGGATGATCAGCAGGGCCGGGAACAATAGCAGCATCATCACCAGACTCATCTTCGCCGCGAGCTTGCTGACCTTTTCCTGCAAAGCGGTCAGCCGGCGGTCCTCGAACAGTTGCTTGAGTGTCTGCAGCGAACTGCGCGCGCTGCCACCCTGGCGCACCATCTGACGCAGCACATTGCAGCAATCACTGAGCTCGCTCACGGCCAGGCGCTTGTTGAGCAGATCGAGTTCGTCGCCCAGATCCAGGCCGCTGTCGATATGCGCCAGCACGGTTTCCAGCTCCTCGGCCAGCACCGGCACGATGCTCTTCCCCTCCTGGCGTACCACGCGCAGGCTCTGCTCTACCGTCAAACCGGAGTCGAACAGGATGCGGATCAGTTGGATGAACACGATCACTTCCTCCGCCAGGCGCTCGCAGCGCTTGCCGGCGAAATGCGCCAATACGCGCTTGGGCAGGAGAAACCCGATCCCGGCGGCGAATGCCACCGGCAGCAGCGACGACTCAAACAATGGCTTAGGTGCCAGGCTACTGCCCAATGCCAGTCCCGCAAACAGAAGTGGACACAGCAGTAGCGCCAACGAATAGATACTGCGCGGGGTGTTGCCGCCCCAGCCGGCCTGCTCCAGCAGCAAGCGCACTTCGTCGTCGCGTAACTGCAAGCGCTGCGCCAGCCCGCTGCCCCCCAAACGCTCCAGCAGGCCCGCCAGACGCCGGCCGCCGGACCGCGGCAAAGGTCCGCTGCCCAGGCGTTGCTCGATCAGGCGCTGCTCACGGCCGGCAGCGCGGCTCTGCGACAACCCCAGCAGCAGAGCGGCCAGCACCAGAATCACCACCAGCAGACCGTAGATCATTGGCATTCCAGGTCTCCTAGACACTCTTGAGCATGCGCCAGAGCGTGTAGCACCCCAGCACCTGCAGTCCGAGGGAGGTCAGCAGCAGCCAGCGCCCGCTGCTGTCGAGCCACATGTTCATCAGGTAGCCGGGGTTGGTGAGCAGGATGTAGGCCCCGAGACTCACCGGCAGGAGCGCCAGTACCAGGGCGCTGAGACGGGTCTCGCCGGTCATCGCGCGCAACTGCCGGCTAAGTTTTTCCCGCTCGTGGATGACCTTGATGATGTTTTCCAGAAGGTCCGTGGTGTTGCCGCCGTAGCGATGGTTCACCGCCACCCCAAGGGAAAACACGTGAAGCTCCTCCACGTCATACAGCTCCGCCACTTCCTGCAGTGCCTCGGGCAGGCTGATACCGAGCTGTACGTGATTGTTCGCCAGGCTGAAGACTTCCCGCAGAGGGTCATCCGAGGCGTTCACCGATTGGGCAATGGCATCTCCCAGGGTGCGCCCGGAGTGCAGGCTGCGCACCACCTGGTCGAGGAAGTTGGGCATTTGCCGGATCATCCGTTTCAGACGGCGCTGGTACAGCACGTTGAGCAGCACATGTCCGCCGGCCAGCGCCAATACAACAGCGCCCAGCGCTCCAAGCGCACCGCCCAGGCGGGCGCCGAGCCCCCCCATCACCAGCGCCGCCACGCCGAAACACAGCAGCCAGCGGCGCATGTCGGTAACACCCGCGCGGCGCATGCGTCGTGCCAGCCAGTGGCTGCTGCGGCCGCGCGCCGCTTCTGCCGTTAGTGAGCTGCCGCCGCTCAGGCGGCGCAGCACCTGCTCGTTGTGTCGCGTACGCCAGGCCATGACACCGGTCAGCAGTCCAAAGAGAGCCAGCACCAGGCTGACTGCGGCCAGCAACAGGGCGCCGCTCATACCACCACCTGGCGGAACTTAAGCCCGCCCGGCTGCGCGGTGCGGACGAATTGCCCGCTGCCACGGCGATCGAGGCTGAACAGGGAGTTGGTGACGTACACCCCATCACGTACTTCCAGCACTTCAATGATCTCGCTGATGCAGCGCCGACCGCTGGCCAGACGGGTGATCTGCACGATGATGTCCAGTGCCGAGCAGAGCATCTGCCGCAGTGTCTGCTCCGGCACCCGCTGGCCGGTCAGGCCGACCAGCATCTCCAGGCGCAGCAGCGAGTCCATGGCGGAGTTGGCGTGCACGGTGCTCATCGAACCGTCGTGGCCAGTGTTCATCGCCTGCAATACGTCGAGTACTTCCACCCCACGGATCTCGCCGAGGATGATGCGGTCCGGGCGCATCCGCAGGGCGTTGCGGATCAGCTCGCGGGCGGTGACCTCACCAAACCCCTCGGCGTTCGGCGGCCGGGTTTCCAGGCGCACCACGTGGTTATGGCCCAGTTGCAGCTCGGCGGTGTCCTCGATGGTGACGATGCGTTCACGCTCGTCGATGAAGCTGCTCATCACGTTGAGCAACGTGGTCTTGCCGGTGCCGGTGCCGCCGCTGATGAGGATGTTGCAGCGGCTCTCCACCGCCTGGCGGAGGAACGCCAGCATCGGCTCGTCGACGCTCTGGTAACCCAGCAGGTCGGCGCTCTTGAGCAGTTCCTTGCTGAATTTTCGGATCGACAGGCAGGGCCCATCCAGCGCCACCGGCGGAATGATCGCGTTGACCCGGCTACCGTCGGGCAGGCGCGCATCGACCATCGGACTGGACTCGTCCAGACGCCGCCCCAGCGGCGCGAGGATGCGCTGGATCACCCGCTGCACATGGTGATCGTCGATGAAGCGGAGGTCGCTCTGGTACAGCCGGCCAGCATGTTCGACGAAAACCCGGTCGGGGCCGTTGACCAGGATTTCCGAGATGTTCGGATCGCGCAGCAGGATTTCCAACGGGCCGAAACCGGTCAGCTCATCCACCACCTCTTCGGCGAGGCGGTCGAGTTCGTAGCGCGAAATCGCCAGCTGGCGGCGCGCGGCGTACTCGCTGACCTTCTCCGAGACGTACTGGGCCACTGCCGGGCGGGCGCCTTCCAGCAGGTTCATGCCGTCTTCGTCGATCTCGTCGATGATGTAGCGGTGCAGGCGCATTTTCAGCGCTTGCAGGTCCTGGTCATGACGCCCGGAAAAGCCGTCGCTGCCGTAGCTCATGGCCGCACCGCCTTCGGCCAACCGAGCCAGGCGAAGCGTCTTGGCCTTTCGCTAACCGTCGAGCCAAGATTGTCCGCCAGGTCGCGCAATTTCACCGTCAGCGGGTCGCGCGGCGACAGGTCGAACAGGCTCTGGCCGATGTTCTTCGCCCGCAGTCGCGCCTCCGGCGAGGCTGGCAGCACGCCGAACAGTTCCAGGCCGAACATCTTGCCCAGGGCCGCCGAGTCCGGCGGCACGGACGGCCAGTAGCGCTCGATCAGCAGTTCGATGCGCGGGAGCGCAGTACTGCGCTCCCGCAGCCGGCGCAGGCGCTCCAGCCCCTTCTTGCAGGAGGGCACGCTCTGATCCACCAGCCACAGTATGCGGTTGGCTTGTGCCAACAGCTGGCCGCTGAGCTCTCCCTCGGCAACGCCGGTAAGGTTGATCAGCACATGGGTAAACGCGCTGCGCAAGTTGCCCAGCAGCAGATAGATCTCGGCGGTAGTGACGCGCTCCAGGATGCCCGGCTCATCCGACAAACTGAGGATGCGCAGCCCGGAGTCATGACGGGTAAAGGCGCTGTCGATCAGCGTCTGGTCGAGACGGCGCAGGTTGCGCATGGCATCGGCGAAGCTGAAGGCCGACTCCATACCGAGAATCGCCAGCGCCTCTGCACTGGGCTGGCCGATATCCACCAGCAGCACGCGGTTATCCGCCTGGCGTTGCAGCGCCAGGGCCAGGTGCAGCGCCACGAAGGCGCCATCGGCGTCCGGCCGTGCGCTCACCAGGCTCACGAGCTCACCCTGCCGCGCGGCACTCACCGGCACGCTGGGCAGGCGTCCACCGAGGCGGCGGACCAGGCCGCTCAGCTCGCTGGCGCGGGCACCGTAAGTGACGAAGTCACGGGCGCCGGCACGCATCGCCGCCAGCACCAGCTGGTTGTCCAGGCCATCGCCCACCGCCACCACCGAGAGCAGCGGCCGGGCCGAGACCAGGCCCTCGACCAACGAACTCTGCGCCACGAGGTTGGCCTTGTTCAGGCTGGTGAACAGGACGCTGGCACCGGTGACATCGAGCAGCGCCAGCAGCTCTTCCAGGGTTCCACTGTTGGCCACCACCACCTGTCCACAGCTGGCTAGGCTGTTCTGCAACCACTCCTGCTCACCGGGATGCTGTACCAGTGCGACGAATGTCTGACTCATGCTGTCGCTCCCTTCCCGTTCCCTGCGGCCCGTTTTCTGGCGGGATGCCGCGTCATAGGTATCCATCAGCGCGACATCCCGCTGCTGGCCTTGCGCTGATCGAAGCGGCCGTCTTCGAGGAAATAGAACTCACCGAACCCGGGGTCGTACTTGCGCAGACCTTCCCCCGGCAGCGTTGGCAACGACGCGGTCGCCGCCAGCGGCTGGACCAGGTGCGGCGTGACGATCATCAACAGCTCACGGTCGTCCTTGTCCAGGCTCGAGGAGCGGAACAGCGCGCCGATCACCGGGATGTTGCCGAGGAAGGGAAACTTGTCGATGTTGCTGATGGTGCTGCTGCTGATCAGCCCGCTGATCACGAAGCTCTCGCCATCGGCCAGCATCACGCTGGTGTCGGTGCGTCGCACGGTCAGTGCCGGCACCGCGATGTCGTTGGTGCGGATGCCGCTGGAGAAGTCCAGTTCGCTGACCTCAGGCGCCACCTTCAGGGCGATGCGCTTGTCGCTCATCACCGTAGGCGTCAGGGTCAGGCGCACGCCGAACTCCTTGTACTGGATGGTGATGGTGTCGTTATTGCCGTTGGGCACGGGAATGGGGAACTCACCGCCGGCCAGGAACGAGGCACTCTGACCACTGGTCGCCACCAGGCTCGGGCGCGCCAGGGTATAGGCGAAGCCGCTGCCTTCCAGGGCATTGATGAAGCCCAGCCACTTGCTGCTGCCGCCGCCCCAGATGATGTTGAAACCGCCATTGGCATTGCCGAAGGTGCCATCCAGATTGCCTATGGGATCGACCGTCAAGTTCCCCAGGCTGCCCGGCGATCCCAGTACGAAGGTATTGGAACCCCGCCGCACCAGCGAAGTGCTGGCCTGTTTGAGTTTGCTGCGGCTGACCTCGACGAAACGGATGTCGGTCTGCACCTGATTGGACAGGCCTGTGGCAAGGTTGCCTGGCGCCCCTCCCGCATCGGCGATAGCCCGCGAACCGACGCGCACCACGCTGCTCATCGGCTGGTCGCTGCAAGGGGTCCAGATCAACAGGCTGGTCAGGCCCTCGGCCTTGCCGGTGACGAGGAAGTCACGCTTGTCGACCACCTGCACATCGGCAATGTTCGGATCGCCAATGGCTAGGCGCTTGATCGGCACCGGCAGTTGCTGATCGAGCTGGGCGCCCTGCTGAACGTCGAGATTCAGTTGCTGGCCGGCGAATCCGGCACAGGCGCTCGGCACTGCCTGCGCTGCGGAGTGGACGGCACAGGCCAGAAGCGCGGCCAGCGACAGGATGAAGCGCTTGGACATCGATGCACTCCTTGCTCAATGTGCTTCACGGGTGACGGTGGTACCGCGATAGACCACGATGCCCGAACTCACCTCCGGCGCCGAAACCTGGCGTGCGGCCGGCGCAGAACGAGCCTTGCCGAGCAATTGTTCGAGGGTGATCGGCTGGCTGCCGGACGCATTCAGCGATGCCTGTATATAGCGCCCCTGCTGCTCCTTCTCGTAGAGATTCTCGTCCTTGCTGCGCACCGCCAGGCGCAGCGAGCCGGCCTGGCTGGCCAGCATCAGGCGCGAGGCCGCCTCGGCCGGCACGGCCAGCACCGCGGTGCGCGGCGGGCGCGGCGTCTTGTCCTTCGGGTCACCGGCATTGCGCGCCTGGCCATCATTGGCGACGGCGATCTGCTCGCCATAGGTCAGGACGCGCACGCCGGGCAGCACGACCTGGGCACTGACGATGCGATCAGTACCCTGCTGATCCTTCACGAAAAGCATCACGTCAACGTAATCACCGGGGAGCACGAAGCCGCCGCCGCCAATCACCTCGTCCACCGCAATGGCCATGGCCCGCTCGTCCGAACGGATGGTCCGCGCCAGCGGGCCACCCGGCTCCATCAGCGCCGCGGAAAGAATGCTGCCGGCAGGTACCGTGACCCAGACGCGCTGCCCGATCAACGCCTCGGGCTTGGGATAGCTCCCTTTCGGAGCCGTGTGCAGCAGTTCAACGGCAAGATCGTCCTTGCCAATCACTGTCAGTGCCGCAAGTTCACGGCGAGCCACCACCACAGGTGTACGTTGCAGCTTGTCCGCCTCCGCCATCGCCGCGGGCGCCACCTGCTGCATCGCGCCGGCGACCGGCGCCGCCGGCTTCCCCACCGACAATCCCAGATAACCCACAACCCCAGCACACAACAGCAACAGCCCGGCGAAAGCCATCAGCACCTTGCTATTCATGACCACATCCTTGCGTGTTATCGGGATGAGTGGACCGGTGGTCCACAGCCTGATCGGAAGCCACAACACCGGGAATGCCGGTATACGTCCTTCAGACCCTTATTGTTATTTCTCGGCCCGCCGAGGAACTTCGATAAGAAGCATTCCTCATAATTAGCTTCTGCTAGTTCCAAAGCAGAATTTAGTTGCTGTGGGAATAGCGTCAAATGGCCACGAGAAAATTCCAATCCTCAGTTAGCTCTACTTCTCCATGACTATAACTTTGGTATTAGCGCTATTTGAGCAATTGCATTCTGCCATGCGAAGCCTAGCCTGACGGTGAAGTCGGGGCGCCCCGCCCTGGATGTCGAGCGTGCACGGAGCTACGGCCATGGATATCAAGATCGCTGTGAAAGAACTTCCGCTTAGTGCGTACTGCAAGATCAAGTCCTTCCTGCAGGACCGCGAAGGCGCCACTGCCATTGAATACGCAGTTATCGCTGGTCTGATTTCCATCGCTCTTTTGACTGCAGCCGGCCCAATCGGAGAAAAAGTCGGGGAGCTGATGACAGCAGTTCAAGATGCACTCGCCGGCTCTAACGCTGCACAGTAAGTGACAGGCAATCGAACCGGAGGAAATGGCACATTTCCTCCGGACGCTTATCTTTTCACTAAAGTCCTGCCGAATATTGCCGACACATCCTGCCTACCCCTTCGTTCCACCTGCAGGATGCTTTACCGATGCTTCGCTCGCTGTCCTTCGCCAAGAAGATCCTTCTGGCGGCCTCCCTCGTGGTCATCTTCGCCTTCGCCTGCTTCATCCTCTTCAACGACTTCCGCCAACGCGAGGCGATCCACGACGCCACCGACTCCAAACTGACCGAGGTCGGCAGCCTGACCGCCAGCAACATCCAGAGCTGGCTGGAAGGCCGCATCCACCTGGTGGAGAGCGAAGCCGCGCAACTGGCCGACGGCGAACCGACGCCCGAGCGCATCCAGCACGTGCTGGAGCAGGCGGTGTTCCAGAAGAATTTCGAATCGGTCTACCTCGGCGAAGCCGCCAGCGGCGTGTTCACCATGCGCCCCTATGCACCGATGCCCGATGGCTATGACCCGCGCCAGCGCGGCTGGTACAAGGATGCCGTGGCCGCTGGCCGCCTGATCGTCACCGAGCCGTTCCTCGACGCCGGCACCAACGAGCAGATCCTCGCCATGTCCATGCCGGTGATGCGCAACGGCCAGCTGATCGGCGTCGCTGCCGGCGACATGAAGCTGGAAACCATCACCGCCATCATCAACTCGCTGAAGTTCGACGGTAACGGCTACGCCTTCCTGGTCAGCGACGCCGGCAAGATCCTGCTGCACCCGGACAGCCAGCAGATCTTCAAGAACCTCTCCGACATCTACCCGCAGGGCGCCCCGAAGGTGCAGACCGGCGTGCAGGAAGTCAGCCTCGATGGTGAAGACCAACTGGTCTCCATGTCCCCGGTGAAAGGCCTGCCGGGCGTGACCTGGTACGTCGCCCTGGTACTGGACAAGGGCGCGGCCTATTCGATGCTCAGCGACTTCCGCACCTCGGCCATCATCGCCACGGTCATCGCCATCGTCGCCATCCTGCTCCTGCTGGGCATGCTGATCCGCGTACTGATGGCCCCGCTGAACGACATGGGCCGCGCCATGCAGGACATCGCCCAGGGCGACGGCGACCTCACCCAGCGGCTGAAAGTCGCCAGCAACGACGAGTTCGGCGTGCTGGCCAATGCCTTCAACCGCTTCGTCGAGCGCATCCACGAATCCATCCGCGAAGTGGCCTCCACCGCGCGTAGTCTGCATGACGTTTCGCAGCTGGTGGTCAACGCCTCCAACTCGTCCATGAGCAACTCCGACGAGCAGGCCAACCGCACCAACAGCGTGGCCGCCGCGATCAACGAGCTGGGTGCCGCCGCCCAGGAGATCGCCCGCAACGCCGCCGACGCCTCGCACCATGCCACCGATGCCTCGCACCAGGCCGGCGATGGCCGCCAGGTGGTCGAGCAGACCATCAGCGCGATGAACCAGCTGTCGGACAAGATCAGCTCCGCCTGCGCCAACATCGAGGCGCTGAACAGCCGCACGGTGAACATCGGCCAGATCCTCGAAGTGATCAAAGGCATCTCCGAGCAGACCAACCTGCTGGCGCTGAACGCCGCCATCGAAGCCGCCCGCGCCGGGGAAGCCGGCCGTGGTTTCGCCGTGGTCGCCGATGAGGTGCGCAACCTGGCCCACCGCGCCCAGGAATCCGCCCAGCAGATCCAGAAGATGATCGAAGAACTGCAGGTCGGCGCCCGCGAAGCCGTGGACACCATGACCGAAAGCCAGCGCTACAGCCTGGAAAGCGTGGAGATCGCCAACCGCGCCGGCGAGCGCCTGGCCAGCGTCACCCACCGCATCGGCGAGATCGACTCGATGAACCAGTCGGTGGCCACCGCCACCGAGGAGCAGACCGCCGTGGTCGACTCGCTGAACATGGACATCACCGAGATCAACACCCTGAACCAGGAAGGCGTGGAAAACCTCCAGGCCACCCTGCGCGCCTGCGCCGACCTGGAGAACCAGGCCGGCCGTCTGCGCCAGTTGGTGGACAGCTTCCGCATCTGATCGGTGCGAAAAAGCAAAAGGCGCCTTCGGGCGCCTTTTTTGTTCGCGAGCAAGCTCGCTCCTACAACGCTCGACCTGACCCGCAGGAGCGATGGGAGCGCCCGGTCCGCCCTACCGTTCGTCCCCCTGCCTCAAGCTTTTCCCCGGCGTGCCGACAGCAAAGATGAAGGTCCGCGAGAACAACGAAACCAGGCGGACCCGATATCACCGCTGGCACATGGGAGTGCCGGCCCCGCTCGCCCGGCTACCCGCCGAGCCGGCTTCGTCCGCTCCGTCACCACACGGACGGGCGCGCCCTGGCGACATCGGATCTGTCGCCCGGACCCACGCCGTTCTGGCATCCCACTACCTCCGGACTCGACGCAGCATGATCAAGAGCCTGAAATTCAGCCATAAGATCCTCCTGGCCGCCTCGCTTGTGGTTTTCTCCGCTTTCGCCCTCTTCACCCTCTACAACGATTACCTGCAGCGCAACGCGATCCGCGAGGATCTCGAAGACTACCAGCGGGAAATGGGCACGGTGACCGCGAGCAATATCCAGAACTGGCTGAGCGGCCGATTGCTGCTGATCGAAAACACGGCGCAGACCATCGCCCGCGACAACGCACCGGACAAGCTTGCCGCGCTGCTGGAACAGAACACCCTGCGCAGCACGTTCAACTACACCTACCTGGGCCAGGAAGACGGCACCTTCACCATGCGTCCGAACGATGCCATGCCCGACGGCTACGACCCACGTACCCGTCCCTGGTACAAGGACGCCCAGGCCGCCGGCGGCACCACCCTGACCGAGCCATACATCGACGCAGCTACCCAGCAGTTGGTCATCACCATTGCCACACCGGCCCGCAATGGCGGCAAGACCGTCGGCGTGGTTGGTGGCGACCTAGGCCTGCAGGCCCTGGTACAGATCATCAACTCGCTGAACTTCAGCGGCATGGGCTACGCCTTCCTGGTCAGCGGCGACGGCAAGATCCTCGTGCACCCGGACAAGAACCTGGTGATGAAGACCCTGGCCGAGGTCTACCCACAGAACACCCCGACGATCGGCAGCGGTTTCAGCGAGGCCGAACTCGACGGCCATACCCGCATCCTCAGCTTCACCCAGGTGAAGGGGTTGCCCTCGGTGAACTGGTACATCGGCCTGTCCATCGACAAGAACGCCGCCTACGCCATGCTGAGCAAGTTCCGCGCCTCGGCCAGCGTCGCCGCGATCATCGCCATCGTCGCCATCCTGCTCCTGCTGGGCATGCTGATCCGCGTGCTGATGGCCCCGCTGAACGACATGGGCCGCGCCATGCAGGACATCGCCCAGGGCGACGGCGACCTCACCCAGCGCCTTAAGGTCGCCAGCAACGACGAGTTCGGCGTGCTGGCCAACGCCTTCAACCGCTTCGTCGAGCGCATCCACGAGTCGATCCGCGAAGTGGCCTCCACCGCCCGCAGCCTGCATGACGTTTCACAGCTGGTGGTCAACGCCTCCAACTCGTCCATGAGCAACTCCGACGAACAGGCCAACCGCACCAACAGCGTGGCCGCCGCGATCAACGAGCTGGGCGCCGCCGCCCAGGAGATCGCCCGCAACGCCGCCGACGCCTCGCACCATGCCACCGATGCCTCGCACCAGGCCGGCGACGGCCGCCAGGTGGTCGAGCAGACCATCAGCGCGATGAACCAGCTGTCGGACAAGATCAGCTCCGCCTGCGCCAACATCGAGGCGCTGAACAGCCGCACGGTGAACATCGGCCAGATCCTCGAAGTGATCAAAGGCATCTCCGAGCAGACCAACCTGCTGGCGCTGAACGCCGCCATCGAAGCCGCCCGCGCCGGGGAAGCCGGCCGTGGTTTCGCCGTGGTCGCCGACGAGGTGCGCAACCTGGCCCACCGCGCCCAGGAATCCGCCCAGCAGATCCAGAAGATGATCGAAGAACTGCAGGTCGGCGCCCGCGAAGCCGTGGACACCATGACCGAAAGCCAGCGCTACAGCCTGGAAAGCGTGGAGATCGCCAACCGCGCCGGCGAGCGCCTGGCCAGCGTCACCCACCGCATCGGCGAGATCGACTCGATGAACCAGTCCGTGGCCACCGCCACCGAGGAGCAGACCGCCGTGGTCGACTCGCTCAACATGGACATCACCGAGATCAACACCCTGAACCAGGAAGGCGTGGAAAACCTCCAGGCCACCCTGCGCGCCTGCGCCGACCTGGAGAACCAGGCCGGCCGTCTGCGCCAGTTGGTGGACAGCTTCCGCATCTGATCGGTGTGGAAAAGCAAAAGGCGCCTTCGGGCGCCTTTTTTGTTCGCGAGCAAGCGGAATCCGCTCTCGTAGGCGCGCTGGGGGCGCCTGGCCCTTATCCGCTATGGGCGAACCTGGGCCCGCCCAATGTCCTCAGCGCCGCTTGCTCCCACCCAACAGCGCCCCCATCAATCCACGCACCAGCTGTCGGCCAATCTGGTTGGCCGCCTGCCGGACCACGGTCTTCGCCGTCTGGCTGGCCAGGGTTCCAAGCAGCTCGCCGGCCAGCCCACCCAGGTCGCTACCAAAGCCCTTCTCCTCCGGTTTGGCCTCTGTCGGCGCCATCTTGTCGTCAGCGCGCCCGGTGAGCCTCTCGTACGCGGACTCGCGATCGATCGGTTGATCGTAGCGGCCGGCCAGCGGCGAGCGGCGGATCACTTCCGCACGCTCGGCGTCGGTCAGCGGGCCGATGCGCGATTGCGGCGGCGCCACGGCAACGCGCTGGACCATGGCCGGCGTGCCCTTCTCCTCCAGCGTGCCCACCAGCGCTTCGCCGATGCCCAGCTCGGTCAGCACCTTGAGGCTGTCGAACGCCGGATTGGGACGGAACCCATCGGCCACCGCGCGCAGCGACTTCTGCTCCTTGGCGGTGAAGGCCCGCAGGCCATGCTGGATGCGCAAGCCGAGCTGGGCCAGCACGTCATCGGGCAGGTCGCTCGGCGACTGAGTGACAAAATACACGCCCACCCCCTTGGAGCGAATCAGCCGCACCACCTGTTCCAGGCGGTCCTGCAATGCCTTGGGCGTGCCGTTGAATAGCAGGTGCGCCTCATCGAAGAACAGCGCGAGAATCGGCTTGTCAGCATCGCCGCGCTCGGGCAACTGCTCGAACAGCTCAGCCAGCAGCCAGAGCAGGAAGGTGGCGTAGACCTTGGGCGCGTCATGCACCAGCTTGCTGGCGTCCAGCAGGTGGATGCGACCACGGCCGTCGGCCTCGGGGCGCAGCAGGTCCTCCAGTTGCAAGGCCGGCTCGCCGAAGAACGCCTCGGCACCCTGCTGCTCCAGCAACGCAAGACGGCGCAGCAAGGCCTGGGACGAGGCGGCGGTGAACAGCGCGCGGTCCTCGCCGAGGATTTCCGGGTGTTCCTTGAAATGGTTGAGCAGCGCCTTGAGGTCCTTCAGGTCGAGCAGCAGCAGCCCCTCGCGATCCGCCACCTTGAATGCGGCGAACAGTGCGGCTTGCTGGCTCTCGGTCAGCTCCAGCAGGTTGGCCAGCAGCAGCGGCCCCATCTCCGACAACGTGGTACGCAGCGGATGACCGGACTTGCCGGCCACATCCCACAGGCTCACCGGATAGGCCTTGGGGGTGTAGTTCAGCCAGGGCATGCTGGCGATGCGCTCGGCCACCTTGCCCTGTGGGTTGCCGGCGGCGGCGATGCCGCACAGGTCGCCCTTGATGTCGGCGGCGAAGACCGCGATGCCAGCATCGCTGAAGGACTCGGCCAGGCGCTGCAGGGTGACCGTCTTGCCGGTGCCGGTAGCGCCGGCGATCAGGCCGTGGCGGTTGGCGAGCTTCCAGGCCTGGCCGACCGGCTGGCCGTCGGGACCTGCGCCGATGATGAGTTCGTTCGTGGATGACATCCGTTGTTCCCCTTCAGTGGGCCTGTCGCGATGAATTCAACAGCAAGAGTGGCGCGTCCCGCGGCACTGCGCAATCGACTAGCCCGGCACTTTGAAGACATGCTTGAGGTAGTGCAGGAAGTTCTCATCCCTGCACTGGGTCTTGCCCGGCGTATCGGAAATCTTCGCCACCGGGTGCCCGTTGCAGGCGGCCATCTTCAGCACGATGTTCATCGGCGTGGCACCGGGCACATCGCAGGTGAAGTGGGTGCCGATGCCGAAGCTGACGTCGATACGACCGCGCAGCGCCCGGTAGATTTCCAGGGCGCGCGGCAGATTCAGACCGTCTGAGAACACCAGGGTCTTGCTGCGCGGATCGATGCCCAGGCGCTCGTAATGACGGATAGCCTTTTCCGCCCACGCCAGCGGGTCGCCCGAGTCATGGCGCAGGCCGTCGAAGAGCTTGGCGAAATACAGGTCGAAATCGGCCAGGAAGGCATCCATGGTGATGCAGTCGGTCAAGGCGATGCCCAACTGGCCACGGTATTCGCGAACCCAGCAGTCCAGCGCGGCGGCCTGGCTGTCGATCAACCGCGGGCCGAGCTGCTGGTGCGCCATCAGCCATTCGTGGGCCATGGTGCCCAAAGGCTTCACCCCCAGCTGGCGCGCCAGGTGCACATTGCTGGTGCCGACGAAGTGACCGGGGAAACCATCGCGCAGGTCCCGCACCACGGCCTCCTGCACCGGATAGGAGAAGCGCCGGCGGGTGCCGAAGTCGGCCATCTTGAACCCGGCCAGTTCCTCGGCGCTGGTCTCGCCACGCAGCCAGAGGAACTTCTCCTGCAGACGATCACGCACCGCCGTCAGCGAGGCGCCCGGATAGCGGTGGCGATTGCGCACCTCGCTGATGGTCGCCAGCAGCGGCACCTCGAAGAGGATCACATGCAGCCAGGGGCCATTGAGGCGGAGGAAGAACTCGCCATTCTCGACGCCCATCTGCACATAGCAGGGATTGAAGCGGAACAGACCGAGGAAGCGGATGAAGTCCGGCTTGAAGAACGGGATGCGTTCGAGGAAGGCGAGCTCCTGGGGTGCGAAGGACAGCTGCGACAGGTACTCGACCTGCTCACGGACGGGGTCCAGGTAGGCCCGCAGGTCTTCCTCGTTGCGGCAGCGAAACTCCCACTCCACTTCGGCGTTGGGATAGTTGTGCAGCACCGCCTGCATCATGCTCAGCTTGTAGAAATCGGTATCCAGCAGGTTCTGCACGATCCGCCGGGAAAATACGCTGTCGCTCATGCTCGTCTCGTTGCAGGCTTCGAACCGGCAGTCTAAACCCGCCGCCCACAAAAAACCCCGCCGAAGCGGGGTTCTTGTCAGATACACGAAGCTCAGCGCGATTGCGCAACGCCACCCTGCGACATGCCGAACAGGAACAGCAGCAGGTCCTGGTCCGGGCTGGCCGCCTCCTTGTGACGCATGTTGGGCGGAATCGAACAGGAGTCCGCCCGGCTCGAAATGACCGAGGGAGAGGGTTCATGCCAAGCGGCTGCCGCCAGGGTTGCCACCCCGAGCGCGCCGACCAGGAGCAAACTTCGCGTAATTTCTAATTTCATGTCTGCAACCCTTTGATGGCGCTGCCAAACGCCGCTTGGTAACCATAGACAAAGGCCTGCCACTGCGCTTCTGTCCACGACGAACGGCGTTTCACCTGGCGAAGGTCGTGACGTGCAGCGCGCTGGGCGCTGAAACGTCGGCGGGCCTTCTCCATGTCGATCAGCGCCACTTCAATCTTGTCGCCGTCCACCCGCACGAAGACGTGCTTGAGGTACAGGCAGCCATGTTGCCAATGGCCGGCGTTAAGTTTGGCGAGGGTACTACCGTATTGTTGCAGAATGCGTTGATGCAGCGCTTCGCCCCAACGCTCGCGGTCGCCACGGGCGTAGCAGTCTTCCAGGCTGGAGAATCCGTCAAGGGATTCGGTCACCAGTAGCGCCTGCCATTCGCCGTTGACCTTGCGGCAACCGGCGTAGACCAGGGTCGGAACCTTCACACCCAGGGCCTCTGCGGCCTTGAGTGCATCACGCTCACGAATGGCGGTGGGGTAACCGAAGGGATGCAGCAGATCGCGATAGATGTGCCCCATCTGCTGCTTGCGGTACAGCAGGCGCCCGTCAGCAGTGAGGACGCGCTGCACGCCGCTTTCGCCGCCGCGCCGCCGATTCGGTTCCTCTACCCATTTGCCGGGAATCTGCAACCAGCGATCGATAGCGTTTTCACCGGAAATTTGCTGCAGAGATGCCAGATCAGCGGCCATTGTTATTCCTTACGCAGAATGTAGACCCGCCACATATGGATGAGCGGGACGAAATCAATGTGATCCTGAACCTTGAAACCTGCTTGGCGGAACTCCGCCTCGATGGTCTTGGCCGGAATCACGAAACGGTTCTGGTAGGCGTGCTTCTTGCGAGAGCTTTCGGCGCGCTTGCGTTTCCAGGACTTGAAGTTGCCATCCACCCACATCGACAGGATCACCGAGTCACGGGTGACGCGGTGGAACTCGCGCAACATGGTCAACCGGTCGCTCACTTCGCCGATGTGGTGCATCAGGCGCATCGAGAAGATGCTGTCGACGGCGTTGTCGGGCAGATCGATGGCAAACGCCGAAGTCTGCAAAGGTCGAACGCGTTTTACAACCTCTTCCGGCTGTCCGGCACAGGCAACCGCGATCATGTCCGGGGAGTTGTCCGCCCCGATGATCACGCGGTTTTCCTTTTCAGCCAGCATCGGCCAGAAGCGCCCGGCGCCGCACGGCAGGTCAAGCACCAGATTGGGCTGACCGGCGAGCTTGAGTGCCTGGCGGGCAACTTGGACATCCCGCCAGTGGGAAAGTTTCCGCGACAGCCCGGCCTGGTGTTTACGCAGATAGCGCTCGGCATGCTTGCGGTCGTATTTCTGGGAAAACTCCAGATCGACGGGTTTGTCACTCATCGGATGTCTACCTATCCCTATCTCAGATCGAACGATACCGACCAGCCTGTCACAGCCCGGTCACTCACTTGTGAAGTTTTCGTCAAAGAACGGCTAGGCAAACTTCGAAGCGACAGCCGTGTGGTTCAACAGGATGCAGACTGACGTCCCAGCCTTCCGAGGCGCAGATGCGCTTGACCAGCGACAACCCCAGCCCAAGCCCCTCGCCACGCGGGTTCGCGCCCCGCACGAACGGCTGGAACACGCGTTCGCGCTGCTCTTCGGGGATTCCCGCACCGGTGTCTTCGACCCAGAATCCGGTTGCGGAAAGTTGTAAGCGGATGCTGCCTGTTTCGGTGTAATGCATCGCATTGCGCAATAAATTGCTCATTACCGAGCGCAGGAACGGTGCGTTGAACTGGCCGGGCATGGCTTGCGCACCCACGAATTCCAGTCGCAACCCTTTCGCTTCGATCGGCCCACGCCATTGTCCGACCAGTTCCTCGGCGATCTGCAGAAGTCCCGCCTGGGGGACGATTCCCATATCCTTGCGCTGCGCGCGTGCCAGCAGCAGGAAGGTCTGGACCAAGTCACGCATCTCCTCGCAGGCGCTGGTCATCCGCGCCAATTGGCTACGCGCCCTGGCGCTCAATCCGGGTTCCTCGGCCAGCAGTTCGCAGCTGGTGGCGATCACCATCAGCGGGGTGCGCAACTCGTGGCTGACGTCACTGGTGAAAAGCTTTTCCCGGGTCAGCACGTCGTGCAGCCGGCCCATGGCGTAATCGAAGGCCGATGCCAGCTCACCAACCTCGTCACGGGCATAGTCCGGCGCCATCGGCGGCGCCAGCTCCAGCAACTGGTCGCGGTGACGTACCTGGCGCGCCAGGCGGGCCACCGGCTCCATGACCTTGCGCGAGAGCAGCCAGCCCAACAGGCCGGCCAGCGTCAGGCTGAGCACGTAGCCGGTAACCACGGAGGCGTAGAGAACCTGCTCGCGCGCCTCGAAATCGCTCTGGTCCTGCAGCAGCACGAAGCGCCGGCCACCCTCATCACGCACCAGCGCATGGAAGGACAACTCGCCGTCGAAGACCTCGTGGAACCCTTCATCCAGGCGGCGCAGCGCCGGTGGCATGGCGTACACACCCTGGCCATCGCTGATGAAGAAGCGCATGCCGGGATCGAGCTTGGGGGCCTGGCCGATCGCCAGGTCCGCCTGGAGAATCCGATCGAGCTCGCCGCCCAGATCGTGGGAGATCAGTCGCTCCTCGACGACATGGACCACCCCGACGATCCCGACCGAAAAGAGTCCGCCGACCGCGGCGGTCATGAGTACGAAGGCAAAGACAATCCGTCGGGAAAGGCTCTGCTTATACTCCATTCGCTTCCTCCGCCAGGCGGTAGCCGACGCCGTGCACGGTGTGCAGCAGCGACGAATCGAAAGGCTTGTCGATCACCTGGCGAAGTTGGTGGACGTGGCTGCGCAGGCTGTCGCTGTCGGGGCAGTCGTCACCCCAGACCGCCTCTTCCAGTACGTCGCGGCGCACCACGTGGGGACTCTTCTGCATCAGCACCGCCAGCAGCTTCAGGCCGATAGGGTTGAGCTTGAGCGGCTTGCCGTTGCGGTTCACTTCCAGCGTGTCGAGGTTGTAGCTCAGGTCGCCGACCTGCAGCTCGCGGCGTCCACCGCCCTGGCTGCGGCGCAGCACGGCCTCGATGCGGGCCGCCAGCTCCGACAGGGCGAACGGCTTCAACAGGTAATCGTCGGCGCCGGAACGGAAGCCCTGCAGGCGGTCGTCCAGTTGGTCGCGGGCGGTGAGCATGATCACCGGGGTGTCGCGCCGGGCGTCCTCACGCAACCGGCGGCACAGCGTAAAGCCGTCCAGCCCCGGCAGCATGACGTCGAGCACAATCAGGTCGTAATGGGATGTCGCTGCCAGATGCAGCCCGGAAAGCCCGTCCTGCGCGCAATCCACCGTATACCCCTTGAGTCCGAGGTAATCGGCCATGTTCGCCAGAATGTCCCGATTGTCTTCAACCAACAGAATGCGCATGAACTCTCCTCCGAAGTGCACCCTAGCCTATCTTCCTTAAATGGAACTTAAACGGGTTTGACAGAAATTTCACATTCGAATGAGAGCGCGGTAACGGCGCCGAGCCGCCCCGGCGCTGGGCGTGGCTCACTCGTCCTCGCCGACGACCCCGAACTCGATCGGAGTCTTCACGTAGAACAACTTGACCCCGGCCTGGCGGATCACCGCGAAGATCCGTTCTGACTCCTCGGCGGTCACCGCCATGGTGACCTCCTGCGGCTGATCGGCCAGCTCGAAGAAATGCGTGTAGTGAATCCGCCCGGTCTTGCCGAATCCTTCGCTCGCAGTCATCAGGGTCGCGCCGCGCACACCTTGCCGCCGCGCCTCCTCCAGCAGCCACTGGGCCACCGGCAGGCCGGCATGCTTGCGGTCCTGCTGGGTGAAGAACTTCAACTGGAAACCGTTCATCTCTACCTCCCCGTTTTCATCGCCCCATCAGCCAGTGGATCGACAGCAGACCCAGCATGGTCATCAGCAGCGAACCCACCAGGTGCGTGGCGACCGCGCCCAGCGCCCAGACCAGACGGCCCTGCTGCAGCAGCACCACGACCTCGGCCGAAAAGGTCGAAAAGGTGGTCAGCCCGCCACAGAAACCGGTAATGATCAGTAACCGCCATTCTGGCGCGAGGCCGGGGGTATTGGCGAAGAAGGCGATGGCCGCGCCGATGATGTAGCCGCCCACCAGGTTGGCGACCACCGTGCCCGGCGGCAGGGAAGGCAGCAGCGTGTTGAGCTTGAGCCCGAGCATCCAGCGCAGCAGCGCACCGAGGGCGGCGCCAAGGGATACGGCGAGAATGGATTTCCACATGATCCTGTCCTTGGGAGGGATGTTTTGGACAGGCTGCAGGCGAGCGCCTACGCGCCTTTCCAGGTCAATGCGTAGGCATCATCAGCCACGAGGGCGGTTGAAGGAGGAATGCCATCTCCTGCTGCGCAGTCTGGCATAACCCTCACGCATGAAAAAGCCCCGCCTAGGCGGGGCTTCTTCTTACAGCAGATGCCGGGTGGCTTACATCATGCCGCCCATGCCACCCATGCCGCCCATGTCCGGCATGGCCGGAGCAGCCTTGTCGTCCACTACTTCGGCAACCATGGCCTCGGTGGTGATCATCAGACCGCCGATGGAAGCAGCAGCCTGCAGGGCCGAACGGGTGACCTTGGCCGGGTCCAGGATGCCCATCTCGATCATGTCGCCATAGACACCGGTAGCGGCGTTGAAGCCGAAGTTGCCGGAACCCTGCTTGACCTTGTCGACCACCACGCTCGGCTCGTCACCGGCGTTGGCAACGATCTGGCGCAGCGGAGCTTCGACAGCGCGACGCAGCAGAGCGATACCGACGTTCTGCTCTTCGTTGTCGCCCTTCAGGCCTTCGATGGCTTGCAGAGCGCGCACCAGGGCCACGCCACCGCCAGGAACCACGCCCTCTTCCACCGCAGCACGGGTAGCGTGCAGGGCGTCTTCGACGCGGGCCTTCTTCTCTTTCATCTCGACTTCGGTGGCAGCGCCAACCTTGATCACGGCAACACCGCCGGCCAGCTTGGCCAGACGCTCTTGCAGCTTCTCGCGGTCGTAGTCCGAAGAGGTCTCTTCGATCTGCTTGCGGATCTGCAGGACGCGGGCTTCGATGTCAGCCTGGGCGCCAGCGCCGTCGATGATGGTGGTGTTTTCCTTGTTCAGGACTACGCGCTTGGCGTTACCCAGGTGCTCCAGGGTGGCGCCTTCCAGGCTCAGACCGACTTCTTCGGAGATGACGGTACCGCCGGTCAGGATGGCGATGTCCTGCAGCATGGCCTTGCGGCGATCGCCGAAGCCCGGAGCCTTGACAGCAGCGACCTTGACGATGCCGCGCATGTTGTTGACCACCAGGGTGGCCAGGGCTTCGCCTTCGACGTCCTCAGCAACGATCAGCAGCGGACGACCGGCCTTGGCGACAGCTTCCAGCACCGGCAGCATTTCGCGGATGTTGGAGATCTTCTTGTCGACCAGCAGCAGCAGCGGGCTGTCGAGCTCGGCAGCCATGGTGTCCGGCTTGTTGATGAAGTAGGGGGACAGGTAGCCGCGGTCGAACTGCATGCCTTCTACGACGGACAGTTCGTTTTCCAGGCCCGAGCCTTCTTCAACGGTGATCACGCCTTCCTTGCCGACCTTGTCCATGGCTTCAGCGATGATTTCGCCGATGGATTCGTCGGAGTTGGCGGAGATGGTGCCAACCTGAGCAATGGCCTTGGAGTCGGCGCACGGCTTGGCCAGGTCTTTCAGCTGAGCAACGATGGCCACGGTGGCCTTGTCGATGCCGCGCTTCAGGTCCATCGGGTTCATGCCGGCGGCAACGGCCTTCAGGCCTTCGTTGACGATGGCCTGGGCCAGAACGGTAGCGGTGGTGGTGCCGTCACCGGCAGCGTCGTTGGCCTTGGAGGCAACGTCTTTCACCAGCTGGGCGCCCATGTTCTCGAACTTGTCTTTCAGCTCGATTTCCTTGGCAACGGACACGCCATCCTTGGTGATGGTCGGAGCGCCGAAGGACTTGTCCAGTACCACGTTACGGCCTTTCGGGCCGAGGGTGGCTTTGACAGCGTCGGCCAGGACGTTCACGCCGACCAGCATTTTCTTGCGAGCGGAATCGCCGAACTTAACTTCTTTGGCAGCCATGTTCTCTTTCCTCTAAATCGAATTCAGTGGGTTGGGGGGACGGACTGGATCAGTCTTCCAGGACGGCGAGGATCTCGGACTCGCCCATCACCAGCAGCTCTTCACCGTCGACCTTGATGGCGTTGCTGCCCGAGTACGGGCCGAAGACCACCTTGTCACCCACTTTCACTGCCAGAGCGCGAACTTCGCCGTTGTCCAGCACGCGGCCGGCGCCGACGGCGACTACTTCACCGCGGTTCGGCTTCTCGGCGGCGGAACCCGGCAGCACGATGCCGCCTGCGGTCTTGGTCTCTTCCTCGCTGCGACGGATGACGACGCGGTCATGCAGAGGACGAAGCTTCATAGTCGTAACTCTCCCAAACAGTGATTTCCAACGGCCGGATCGATGCCCGGCAGGTTTTGTTGAATCCGGCGGTGCCGGTTTGCGACCCGGTTGGCGAGTCGCGTAAAGAGCAGCCTGTCCGTGTGACAGGGACCTTGCGGTGACCGGTACATAAGGTCGCTACAAGGCATTTCAAGGGTATGAAGAAAAAATTTTTACTCGGATGGACGCCGCGGGCAGCCAGGGCCGCTCGCCGCTCAACGCAGACGGTCGCGGTCTTCCTCGCGGCGCTGGTATTCCCCTTCAATCACATTGGGGCCACCACGCTGCTGGGCAGCGGGATCGTCGGCGAAGGCGCGCCGGCGCATGGCCTGCTCCTGTATGCGCTGGCGCACACGGCCGAGCATCAGGTGACGGGTGAAGGGGATCAGGCAGAACAGGCCGATGATGTCGCTGATGAAACCCGGCAGCATCAGCAGGCCGCCACCGACGGCGATGACCAGGCCATCGAGCATTTCCTGCTCGGGCAACTCGCCGCGGCTCAGGCGCTCACGGGCGCGCATCGCGGTCGCGAAGCCGGCCACGCGCAGCACCGCGGCGCCGATGAAGGCGCCGGCGATGATCAACAGAAGGGTCCAACCCACGCCGATCACGCTACCGACCTTGATCATCACGGCCAGTTCGATCAGCGGGAACAACAAAATCAGAAAAAGGGGAACTCGCATCAGTGAATCCTTGGCGGGGCAATTGCCCGGGTAAAGGCTAGGTGGCGACGCCCCGCCCTGATTTCAAGGGTCGCTCAAGCCTGGATCACTTCATTGCCCGGCCAGACCTCCGCCCGCGCCAGCTGCACCAGCGCCTGGCGGACCTCGCCAGGATCGCCGCACGGCGCGGGGAAGGGCAGCCAGTGCAGGACCTGGCCGATACGCAGGTGGAAACCTTCTGTATCAATTCCCGCCAGCTCCGGCGTTGCCTCGCCCGGCAGTTCGGCCAGTTGGACATAGTGCGCCACGGCATTGGCATGGTCGCTGTTCATGTGCCCGACCATGCTGCGCTCCACTTCACCGACGAAGGGATTGGCCAGCGGCACGCTCTCGGCGCTCAGCCAGTGGATGTCGCCGAAACCGCCGATGTAGCGCCATTGCACCGGCTCCAGCACCCAGAAATCGAAGTCATGGACGATGTGGTAGTCCTGCGAACCGGGGAAGTAACGGTAGTAGCGCTCGGCGGCGTCGGCGATGGCGTCCACGTCCTCGATCTGCCGCGCCTCGGCCAGCAGGGTCAGGCGGCCGGCGGCCTGGATGTCGTCAGCGCTGCGTTCGCCGATCAGCAGCGAACACTTGCCGTCCTGCAGCAGGTTATGGGTGTGCTGGGCGATGCGGCTGATCAGGATCAGCGGCCGGCCCGCCGCGTCCAGGCAGTAAGGCACCACCGAGCCAAAGGGGAATCCCGGCCACTTTTTCGAGTGGGTGGAGAGGACTGCGCGGTATTCCTTGAGCAGCAATTCTCGGGCATTCTTAGCGGCTTTCACGCTCACCTTTATGACTCCTCGCAAAGAATCCGTCGTAAAACGGACGGGCAGGATGACTCTGTTCTCAGCTGCCGGCGAGGCCTCTCACCAGAAACTGTTCGTGGGGTTGTTCAGATGCAATTGAAAGACAAGGTCATCATCATCACCGGGGGCTGTCAGGGCCTGGGGCGTGCCATGGGCGAGTATCTCGCCGCCAAGGGCGCCCGCCTGGCGCTGGTCGACCTCAACGCCGAAAAACTGGACGAAGCCGTGGCTGCCTGCAAGGCCGCCGGCGGTGACGCTCGCGCCTATCTGTGCAACGTCGCCAATGAGGAACAGGTTACCCATATGGTGGCCCAGGTCGCCAGCGACTTCGGCGCCATCAACGGCCTGGTCAACAATGCCGGCATCCTGCGTGACGGCCTGACCATCAAGGTCAAGGACGGCGAGATGAGCAAGATGAGCCTTGCCCAGTGGCAGGCGGTGATCGACGTGAACCTGACCGGCGTGTTCCTCTGCACCCGTGAAGTCGCCGCGAAGATGATCGAACTGAAGAACGAAGGCGCGATCATCAACATCTCCTCCATCTCCCGCGCCGGCAACATGGGCCAGGCCAACTACTCCGCGGCCAAGGCCGGTGTCGCCGCCGACACCGTGGTCTGGGCGAAGGAACTGGCGCGCTACGGCATCCGCGTGGCCGGCGTTGCACCGGGCTTCATCGAGACCGACATGGTCGCCAGCATGAAGCCCGAGGCCCTGGAGAAAATGACCTCCGGCATTCCGCTCAAGCGCCTGGGCAAGCCGATGGAAATCGCCCACTCGGTGGCCTACATCCTCGAGAACGACTACTACACCGGCCGCGTGCTGGAGCTGGACGGCGGTCTGCGTCTGTAATCTCCCCGGCCAATAAAAAGCCCCGCCTAGTGCGGGGCTTTTTATTGGAGCTCTCGTAGGAGCAACTGTCTTCTACCGGGTTAATCCCTGCCTGCGTTTCCCCCTCACCCCAGCCCTCTCCCTCAGGGAGAGGGAGCCCTCCGAGCCGGCTGACACTATGGTTCAACCTGCACCGAACAGTCCCCTCTCCCGCTTGCGGGAGAGAATTAGGGTGAGGGGCCTTTGATCTTGTAGGAGCGGATCTTATCCGCGATTCGGCTGCAAGGCCGGCCACAACAGCGGTCCCAACGCCGGGATTTCGCGGAGAAGCTCCGCTCCTACGGAAAGCAGCGCGTGCCGGCGTCGAAGCACTACCAGCCCACACCCAGGCCCAGGGTGTAGCGACGCTCGTTCACATCACCATCGTGACCACTGAGCTTGTCCCATTCCGCCTTGAGGCTCAGGGACGCCCAGGAGGTCAACTTGTAACGCACACCCGCCTCGCTATCGAGCTCGTAGTCCACGTTGGACTCCAGCGGCTTGCTGACCTCGCCGTTGGTGAACAGCTCGAACTGCTTGGCCAGCAGGAAGCGGTTGTAGTCCCACTTCACGCTGCTGGAGTAGAAGTGGTCCTTCTCGTTATCGGTGAATTCGTAATCGTTGCGGTTGATCAGGGTAGCCAGGGAGAAGGCGCCCAGCTCGTTGTCCCAGAACTGGTAACCCGGACCGGTGCCGACGGTGCGCTTCTTCTCCAGGTCCTCGACCCAGTCGCGCTTGTACTGCGCCTGGCCCTGCCAGAACCAGTGTTCATCGAGGAAGCGGTCCAGCGCGTACTCGGCCGAGTAGTTGTTGGTGCTGACCGAGTCATTCTTCTTCTCGCGGTTGTATTCGCCCTGCAGGTTGTGTCGCCAGCGGCCGTGGCGGGCGTTGGTCTTGAAGTCGATGTCATAGTCCTCGACATCGTTCTCGGCCTGCTTGTGGTCGAGGGAGAAGTCGACGTTGCCGGTCCACACCCAGTCTTCGAGAATCGGCTTGGGCGGCATCATCTGCTCGATGCTGGCCACGTCCACGGTGCGTGGCGAACCATTGACCAGGGTGACCTTGCCTGGCTCGGCGGCCTTGAGGCCCTTGGAGTGCTCGCCATTTTCCTCGTCGTACTTCACCAGCAGGTTCTGGTCGGTCTCGAGGGTGGCGATCTGGTCGCCCTTCAGGGTGATGTCGCCGCCGTACTGGGTACTGAGCAGCAATTTGCCGCCGTCGTAGAGCTTGATCGTACCGGTGAGGCGGTCGCCGTTCTTCAGCCAAACGGTGTCGGCAACGGCGGAAAGTGAACAACTGGCAAGTGCAACAAACAGCAGGTTTCTGGACAGCATGAGTCTGGGTCAACGGGCTCTGTGGGCAAAAAAGCCGGGCATTATCCAGACACCCGACGCTTGAGCAAGGACTGACCGGCCCCTGTCCGGGGAAGTTCATCCGCACTGACAGATGGGTTTCAGTCCGGCAACGATTTGCCCATCGCCGACATCCCGATATGCTGCCCCGGTATGCCGCGAAACGTGATCACGCCATGCCCAAGCGCAAGACCGACTCCCCCGCTCCCCCTGCCGACCTCGGGCTGGAAAGCCTGCAGGTGCGCCGCGAGGCCATCTTCCTGGTGCTCGCCCAGGTACCCGAGGGATGCGTCGTCAGCTACGGCGAACTGGCCCGCCTGGCCGGTCTTGGGCGCGCCGCGCGCCTGGTCGGGCGCATTCTCGGACAACTGCCGGCCGATACCCGCCTGCCCTGGCATCGGGTGATCGCCGCGGGCGGTCGCATCAGCCTCGCGCAAGGTACTCCGTCGGGTAACGAGCAGCGCGCACGATTGCGTGCGGAGGGTGTCAGAATCCATAACGATAGGGTGGACATACGTCGGCACGGCTGGCCTAGCAGCGAGCAGTCCTAGTAGAGTTCGCGTAATTTTCGATCTGCTGGAATACAACCCCCATGAAAGAGCATTCCTGGCGAGAGGCATGGATTGCCTACAAGTCTCCCGCCAGCCTCGCGCTTTTGCTGCTGGGATTCGCCGCCGGCCTGCCGTACATGCTGGTGCTCTCCACTCTCTCGGTGTGGTTGCGTGAGGCGGGTGTCGCTCGGGAAACCATCGGCTTCGCCAGCTGGATCGGGCTGGTCTACGCCTTCAAATGGGTGTGGTCGCCGATGCTCGACCAGTGGCGCCTGCCCGTCATCGGACGACTCGGCCGCCGCCGCTCCTGGCTGGTGTTCTGCCAGGGTCTGATCGCCTTGGGCCTGCTCGGCATGGCCCTGTGCAACCCGCAAGCGCACCTGAACTGGCTGATCTGCCTGGCGATGGTGGTGGCGTTCGGCTCCGCCACCCAGGACATCGCCATCGATGCCTACCGCCTGGAGATCGCCGAGAACACCCGCCAGGCCGCCCTCGCCGCCTGCTACATGACCGGCTACCGCGTCGCCGTGCTGTTCGCCACCGCGGGCGTGCTGTTCCTCGCCGAGTGGGCCGGCTCCAGCGTCCTGCATTACAGCCAGTCGGCCTGGGCGCTCACCTACGCGGTGTGTTCGCTGGCCATCCTCCCCGGCCTGATCACCACCCTGCTGATGCGCGAGCCGCCGGTGAACGTGCAGCCCCAGGCCGGCAGCTCGGCATTCGCCTTCAACCACCAGGTGCTCTCGGTACTGCAGTTGCTGGTACTGCTGATCTCGGTGCCGGCGATGCTCACCGCACTGACCAACCAGGCCTGGCCACGCGCCGCGCTCTACGCCATCTTCATCGGTATCTGCATGACCCCGCACGGGCGGCGGCAGATCCGCCCGGTGCGCGAGCTGCTGTCGAAGGTGCGCCGCCCTCTGCTGCTCGCCGTACATGGCAAGGGCCTGCCGCAGTTCGACTTCGTCCACCAGGCCGTGTCGGTGATGGTGCTGATCATCCTGCTGGTGACCAGCACTGCGTTCTATGGCATGGCCAGTACCGGCAAGTGGTGGCTGGCCTCGCTGTACCTGCTGATCGCCCTGAGCTGCATTTCCGCGCCAGGCCGCCTGCTGATGGCACCGGTGCTCACGCCGATCACCGAGTTCGTTCGCCGCTACCGCTGGCAGGCGCTGCTGCTGCTCGGCCTGATTTCCACCTACCGGATGTCCGACACCGTCATGGGTACCATGGCCAGCGTGTTCTACATCGACATGGGCTTCACCAAGGACACCATCGCCACCGTCAGCAAGCTGTTCGGCGTGGTCATGACGCTGGTTGGCGCTGCGGCCGGCGGCGTGCTGATCGCCCGCTTCAGCATCCTGCCGATCCTGTTCATCGGCGGTGCGGCCTCGGCGGCCACCAACCTGCTGTTCGCCATGCTGGCGCAGATGGGCGCCATCGACGATCCGCAGCTGATGAGCCAGAACGTGTTCGCACTGCTCAAGGTGCTGGAGCCGCACGTGACCATGCTGGTGGTGACCATCATGCTCGACAACTTCAGCGGCGGCCTGGCCACCTCGGCCTTCGTCGCCTACCTGTCGAGCCTGACCAACCTGAAGTTCTCCGCCACCCAGTACGCCATGCTCAGCTCCACCATGCTGCTGCTGCCGCGTTTCATCGGTGGCTACTCCGGGACCATGGTCGAAGGCATGGGCTACGAGCGGTTCTTCTTCTTCACCGCCCTGCTCGGCGTTCCGACCCTGCTGCTGATCGGCTGGCTCTGGCTGCATAACCGTGGCGACATGACCAACGGCGCGCCGGACGAACCGCCCGAGAGCCAGGCGCAGCCCAGCGCGGAGCGTCACTAACGCGCAATGAAAAAGAAAAAGGCCGGCGAATGCCGGCCTTTTTCATGGAACGCTGAACGTATCAGTCGATGCCGACCATCTCACCCTTCACCACCTTCACCACGCGGTGTGGGAAGGGAATACCGATGCCGTGCTTGCCCAGTGCGTCGCGAGCGGTTTCGTTGAACAGGAACATCACATCCCAGTAATCGGCGTTCTTCACCCATACACGCAGGGACAAGGTGATGGCGCTCTCGCCCAACGTGCTCACCACCGCCACCGGTGCCGGATCGCGCAGCACACGCGGATCGTTGGCCAGTTCCAGGAGTACCGACTGGGCACGCTTGAGGTCTGCCTCGTAATCGATACCGACATCGAACACCACCTTGCGGGTCGGCTCGGCGGAGTAGTTGGTGATGGTGCCGTTGGACAGCGCGCCGTTGGGCACGATCACCCGCTTGTTGTCGCCGGTGCGCAGCACAGTATGGAAGATCAGGATGGTGTCGACGGTCCCCGATACGCCCTGCGCCTCGATCCAGTCGCCCACCTTGAACGGACGGAACAGCAGAATCAGTACCCCACCGGCGAAGTTCGACAGGCTGCCCTGCAGCGCAAGGCCGATGGCCAGGCCGGCGGCGCCGATGGCGGCGACGAAGCTGGTTGTCTGGATGCCGATCATCGAGGCCACGCTGACCAGCAGCAGGATCTTCAGGATGATGTTCACCAGACTGCCGACGAAACCGCGCAGCGTGCGGTCGACGTGACGGGTGGCGAGCAGGCCGCCGACCCGTGAGGTCAGAGTATTGATCAGCCACCAGCCGATCAGCAGCGTGAGCAGTGCCAGGACGATCTGCCCGCTGTAGGCGAGCACTACCGGCAGCCAGGCCTCGGCTGTCTTCATCATCCCGTCGTAATTGATATCCATGGATTCATCCCCTTCTTCAGCTGGCCGGCAAGGCGCCGACCGATTTCCCACTACCGGAAACGAAACCGCCATGGCCTGGGCCATGGCGGCTTGAACCGGTACTGCGCCGTAACCTGAGACGGCACAGTCCGACGTCTGGTTCCCTTCGCGTCAGTCGCGGAAGTTGTTGAACTGCAGCGGCATGCCCAGCGACTCACCACGCAGCAGCGCGATGGCCTCCTGCAGGTCGTCGCGCTTCTTGCCGGTGACACGCACCTGCTCGCCCTGGATGGCGGCCTGGACCTTGAGTTTCTTGTCCTTGATCAGGGCAACGATCTTCTTCGCCAGGTCCTTGTCGATGCCCTCGCGGAAGTTCACTTCCTGCTTGACCACCTTGCCGGACGGGAACGCGTCCTTGATCTCCATGCACTGGCTGTCGATCTTGCGCTTGATCAGGCTGGCGCGAAGGATGTCGAGCATCTGCTCGAGCATGAACTCCGCCTCGGCGGTCAGGGTGACGGACTTGTCCTTGGACTCGAAACTGCATTTGCCCTTCAGGTCGAAACGGCGGTCCAGTTCCTTGGCGGCGTTATCCAGGGCGTTGGTCAGTTCGTGTTTGTCCAGTTCGGACACCACGTCGAACGAAGGCATGACATCTCTCCAGATGGACGGCGCGACCCGGTTCACAGACGTGATCGCACCTGGCTTGACGATAAAAATGCGCGGTCATTATAACTGACAGACAAGACCGCGCCCGACCTCTGACGTCGAGACTCGGCATTTCCCACCCGTTTGCGAGACATTCCTTTCCATGCCAACCAACCATCTCAGCATCCTGGTGGTCGACGATGCCAAGTTCTCCAGCGCCATGATCGGCCGTGCGCTGAGTCAGGCCGGCTACCAGAATGTGCGCTTCGCCAGCAGCGCCAGCGAAGCGCTGCAACTGCTGGAGAAGGAGCCGGTCAGCATCCTCCTCGCCGACTGGCTGATGCCCGAGATGGACGGCCTGGAGCTCACCGCCCGGGTGCGCCAGCTCGACGAGAGCGGCGACCACTACACCTACATCATCCTGCTCACCGGCAAGGAAGGCGACAACGCCCTGGCCGAGGCCTTCGACCGTGGCGTGGATGATTTCGTCAGCAAGTCGGCAATGAACGAACAGCTGGTGCCCCGCGTCCTGGCCGCCGACCGCCTGAGCAACACCCTGCTGCGCCTGCTGATGGAAAAACGCCTGCTCACCGAGAACATCACCAGCCTGGAAGAACGCAACCTGGTGGACAGCGCCACCGGCCTGGGCAACCTGCGCTACCTGCGGCAGAAGCTGGCCGACAGCATCCGCCAGGTGGAATCGCGCGGCGGCGCGGTGTGCTACATGCTGATCGGCATTCCCGAATTGGCCGCCCTGGGTCACCAGCACGGCCCGACCTTCCACAGCGAACTGCTGCATGGCGTCGCCCGGCGCCTGCAACAGCTGGTGCGCCCGCTCGACGTGCTGACGCGCCTGGACGACCAGCACTTCGCCCTGATCACCCTGCTCGAAGACCTGCAGGAGTGCTCGCCGAGCAGCTTCCGCCGCCTGCATGACGGCCTCAACCTGAAGGCGTTCAAGACCAGCGAAGGCTTCATCACCCTCAAGGCCGGCATCGGCCTGGTGGGCCTGGACGCCAAGGCACTGCCGGTGGATGCCGAGCAACTGATGCAACAGGCCCGCTCGCTGCTGCCCGATGCCTACGCCAGCGGACGAATCAACGCCAGTCGCCTGACCGGGCTGCGCTAAACTTCGCAGTAAGCCCTCGACGTTCGCGAAGTCCTTCCCATGACCTGGTACATCCTCGGCGCCGGCAGTCTCGGCTGCCTGTGGGCCGCTCGCCTTTCCCGCGCCGGCCTGCCGGTGCGCCTGCTGCTGCGTGACCGCCAACGCCTCAATGCCTACCGCAGCCTGGGCGGCGTCACCCTGGTGGAAAGCGGGCAGGAAAGCCTCTACCCGATCCCAGCGGAAACCGCCGCCCAGGGCGGGCCGATCCAGCGCCTGCTGCTCGCCTGCAAGGCCTACGACGCGGAACCCGCGGTCGCCAGCATTGCGGCCCGGCTGGCGCCTGGCGCCGAACTGATCCTGTTGCAGAACGGCCTGGGCAGCCAGCAGGCGGTCGCCGCCCACCTGCCCCGCGCCCGTTGCCTGTACGCGTCCAGCACCGAGGGCGCATTCCGTGAGGCGGATTTCCGCGTGGTATTCGCAGGCCAGGGGCAGACCTGGCTGGGTGACGAACTCGGCGGCCCCGAGCCGGAGTGGTTGGCGGAGCTGCGTGGCGCTCAGATTCCCGCACAGTGGAGCGGCGATATCATCGAGCGCCTGTGGCGCAAGCTGGCGCTGAACTGTGCGATCAACCCCCTTACCGTCCTGCACCAGTGCCGCAACGGCGAGCTGGCGGCCCATCCGGCGGAAGTGGCCGGACTCTGCGACGAACTGGGGCAGTTGCTGCACGCCACCGGCTTCGAAGCCGCTGCGCGGGAACTGCAAGGCGATGTCGAGCGCGTGATCGCCGCCACCGCTGCCAACTTCTCCTCCATGTACCAGGACGTCGCCAACGGCCGGCGCAGCGAAATCGCCTACCTGCTCGGCCATGCCTGCCGCGAGGGCGACCGCCTGCAACTGGCCCTGCCGCAGCTGCGTGCGCTGCACGAAAGGTTGCGCGAGTATCTGCGCGCGCGCGGATTGCCCGACACCTGATGGCGGGCTACCCTGCCCGCCTCCCTGTTTTCCTGCGGTTCCGCCCATGCCCTCACCCCTGAACCTGCGCAAGCGCCTGGAAGACCTGCCTGTCGGCCAGAAGATCCTCGCCGCCCTGCTGGTTCTGCTCGCCACCGTCATGCTGGTGGCCAACCTGGCCTTCATCAGCGCGGCCTACTGGATTTCCCAGGACAGCGTGGCGCCCCAGGCCCTGCAGACCATCGGTCGGCTGATCGCCAACCCGGCACTCAGCGAACCGGCGTTGAACTCGCCGACCCAGGCCCAGGTATTGCTCCAGCAGCTCGACGACTATCAGCCGCTGCGCGCGGCCGCGCTCTACGACAGCGATGGCCAGCGCATCGCCCAGTCCCCCAGCGACGGCCCGATGGCGCTGCCCGAGCGGCTGGACCACCTGGAGCGCTGGCGGGAGCACGAATACCGCCTCAACGCCCTGTTCGAACTGCCCCAACCCGGCCGCAACAGCGGCTATCTGCTGCTGGTCGCCAGCAGCGAGCTGCCCGGCGCGTTCTATACCGGCACCCTTACCGCCAGCCTGGTGATCCTCGCGGTCTCCGTGCTGCTCTGGCTGCTCATCGCCCAGCAGATCCGTCGCCTGATCACCCGGCCGATCCGCAGCCTGGAAGAGCTGTCCCGGCAGGTCACCCGCGAGGAGAACTACGCCCTGCGCGCCGAGCGCGGCAACGCCGACGAGATCGGTCGCCTGGCCGATGCCTTCAACACCATGCTGACCCGCATCGAAGCCCGCGAGCAGCAGCTCAAGCGCGCCCGCGATGACGCCCAGGAAGCGGTGGAACAGGCGCAATCGCTGGCCGAGGAAACCCGCCGTTCGAACCGCAAGCTGGAGCTGGAAGTCCAGGTCCGCAGCAAGATCGAGAAGAAGCTCACGGGCTTCCAGCACTACCTCAACAGCATCATCGACTCGATGCCCTCGGCGCTGATCGCGGTGGATGAACAGCTCTACGTCACCCAGTGGAACCAGGAAGCCAGCCGGCTTTCCGGCACCAGCCTGGACGATGCGGTGAACCAGCCGGTGTTCCTCGCCTTCCCCTCGCTCAAGCCATTCCTGCCGCAACTCACCCGCGCCGCCGAGCAGCACAAGGTGGAGCGCGTCGAGCGAGTGACCTGGGCCCTTACCGATACTCCGCGCCACTACGCACTGACCTTCTACCCGCTGATGGGTGGCACCGGGCGCGGCGCGGTGATCCGCATCGACGACATCACGGACCGCCTGGGCATGGAAGAGCTCATGGTGCAGTCGGAGAAGATGCTCTCCGTTGGCGGCCTGGCCGCCGGCATGGCCCACGAGATCAACAACCCGCTGGGCGCCATCCTGCACAACGTGCAGAACATCCGCCGGCGCCTGTCGCCAGACTTGCCGAAGAATCTGGAGGTCGCAGGCGAGGTCGGCATACACCTGGAAGACCTCAATCACTACCTGGAGGCTCGGGAGATTCCCAAGCTGATGGACGGCATCCAGTACGCCGGCTCGCGCGCCGCGAAGATCGTCAGCCACATGCTCTCCTTCAGCCGCCGCAGCCACCGCCAGATGACCGCCTGCGAACTGCCGGCGCTGCTGGAGCAGGCCGTGGAGATCGCCGGCAACGACTTCGATCTCACTGGCGGCTTCGACTTCAAGTCGCTGCAGATCGTCCACGAGTTCGATCCGCGCTTGGGACCGGTCCCGGTAATCGCCAACGAGGTGGAACAGGTCCTGCTCAACCTGCTGAAGAACGCCGCCCAGGCCATCCACCTGCGCGACGACGAAGAGGAAGGCGAACTCGGCCGCATCATCCTGCGAACCCGACTGAACCCTCCGTGGGCGGAAATCCAGGTGGAAGACAACGGCTGCGGTATGCCGGAGAAGGTGCGCAAGCGTATCTTCGAGCCGTTCTTCACCACCAAGGAGGTCGGCCAGGGCACCGGGCTGGGCCTGTCGGTGTCGTACTTCATCATCACCAACAACCACAAGGGGCAGATGGAGGTGCAGTCCGAGCTGGGCCTGGGCACCTGCTTCACCCTGCGGCTGCCCCTGGGCGCCGACGTCACTTCCCCCCCGCCCCTGCTGGAGGGCGGCGATAAGGAGCACTGAGTCATGGGCAACCGGCTATCGAAGATCTATACCCGCACCGGCGACAAGGGCGAAACCGGCCTGGCCGACGGCCGCCGGGTGCCCAAGCACCACCCACGGGTGGAAGCCATGGGCGCGGTGGACGAGCTGAACAGCCACCTCGGCCTATTGCTGGCGGGGCTGAACGAAGCGCGCAGCAGTGCGCTGGAGGAAGTGATCGGCGTGCTGGCACCGATCCAGCACCGTCTGTTCGACCTCGGCGGCGAACTGGCGATGCCGGAATACCGCGCGCTGAACGATGCCGAAGTGGAACGCCTGGAGCAGGTCATCGATCGCTGGAACGAGGAACTCGGACCACTGAAGAACTTCATCCTGCCCGGCGGCTCACGCCTGGTGGCCCTGGCCCACCTGTGCCGCGCCCAGGCGCGCAACGCCGAGCGGCGCTGCCAGCAGCTCAATGCCGAGGAGCCGCTGGAAGGTGCCGGCCTGCGCTACCTGAACCGGCTCTCCGACCTGCTGTTCGTCGCCGCGCGCTTCATCGCCCGGCGCCAGGGCGTGGAAGAGATTCTCTGGCAGGCGGCGGGAAAGCCCGCCTGACGACCATCCAATTGTAGGAGCGAGCTTGCTCGCGAACCGCACAACTCGGTGCCTGAGCTGTTCGCGAGCAAGCTCGCTCCTACAAAAAGCCACCCACTCAGCGGTGGGTCAACCCTCGGCTTTCGGCCAGAACGCGCGAATGCCCGCGACGCCTTGCGCCCCGGCCTCCCAGGCGCGCTCGACGTCCTGCGGACCGACACCACCGAGCAGGAACACCGGCTGGTTGAAGCCATTGATCAGTTCGGCGGCCGCCTCCCAGCCCAGCGCCGGCTCACCCGGATGGCTCTCGGTCGGCTGCACCGGCGACAGAGTGACGAAGTCCACCCCCATGCGGGTCGCCAGCTCCAGCTCCTCGGCGCTGTGGCAGGAAGCTGCCAGCAGACGCTCACGGGGGAATGGACGGCCGTTGGGTGCGTATTTGCGCAGCTGTTCGGAGGTCAGGTGCCAGCCGGCCGCCGGGAAGTCGCCCAGCCACTCCAGCGGGCCCTTGAGCATCAGTTGCGCCTTGCCGGCGCAGAGGCCCTGGATATCCACCGCCAGGTCGCGGTACTCCGGGCTGTACATGTTCGGCGCACGCAGCTGGATCAGGCGGATGCCACTGGCCACCGCGGCGCGCACACCCTGCACCAGCTGCGGAATTTCCAGGCCATCCGGGGTGATCAGGTAGCGATCCGGCAGGCGCGCAGCATGCACGATGGGGTCGTTGGCCGCCGGGAACTCGTAGTCTGGCAGGTCACGCGGGGCGACCCAGGCCAGCGGCTGGCCTTCGGCACCGTGGGGCGCGCCGGAGAAGGCGGAGACTTCCCAGACATCCAGCAGCACATGCTTGTCGCTGTAGTCGTGCTGCACACGGATCAGCGGGCGCGCCCGCTCGACCTCGATGCCCAGCTCTTCCTTCAGTTCGCGGGCCAGGGCGACCTGCACCGCTTCGCCTTCTTCCACCTTGCCACCGGGAAACTCCCAGAGACCGCCCTGGTGCTTGTCGTCCGGACGGCGGGCGATCAGGACCCGGCCATCGAGTCCGCGAATCACGGCGGCGGCGACATGTACTCGTTTCACAGTGCTACTCCTCAATCCGATTCAGGCAGGGCCCGCGCAGACGGGCATTCTACCGTCAGGATCAGGTGCGTTCGACCATTGCCGCCTCCAGCCACGGCCGGAAGGTCGGCCAGGCGTAGATCGCATCGACATAGTTCTGCGCCTCGATCGGCAGGGTGACGCAGTAGCTGCGCAAGCGGGTGGCCACCGGGGCGTAGAAGGCATCGGCAATGCTGGCATGGCCGAACAGGAAGGGGCCATCCTGACCGAACTGCTTGCGGCACAGGTTCCAGAGCTCGACGATGCGGGCGACATCCGCCTCCACGGCCTCCGGCACTTCCGCCAACGGCTGGTTGCGCTGGATGTCCATCGGCATGTGCGAGCGCAGCGCCATGAAGCCACTGTGCATCTCGGCGCAGACCGAGCGTGCCAGGGCGCGGGCGGCTTCGCCTCGGGGCCAGAGATGGGCTTCGGGGAAGCGTTCGGCGAGGTACTCGGCGATCGCCAGAGAGTCCCAGATCACCCCGTGCTCGCACTTGAGCGCCGGCACCTTGCCGCTGGGCGAGTGCTCGCGGATGCGCCGCGCGGTGTCCTGGCCGCCCAGGGGAATCAGGATTTCCTCGAAGTCGACGCCGGTGAGCGCCATGGCCAACCAGCCGCGCAGGGACCAGGAGGAGTAATTCTTGCTGCCGATAACCAGGGAAAGGGACATGGACGCGGTGCTCTTGAGGGTCAGTCAGAAGACCTTAGAGCGCGGGAGCCATGAAAACAAATTCCCGATTTTCATCCTTCGATGAAAATCGGGAATCCGAGTGAAGCGAGGCGCCGGCACGGGGCCGACGCAGGAGCTTACGCAGCGATCAGGTGCGGTATTCCGCGTTGATCTTCACGTACTCGTGGGACAGGTCGGTGGTCCAGATGGTCTCGCTGCAGGTGCCGCGACCGAGGTCGATACGGATGGTGATCTCTTCCTGGGCCATGACCTTGGCGCCCTGGTCCTCGGTGTAGCTGGCGGCGCGGCCACCACGGCTGGCGATGCAGACATCGTCCAGGTACACGTCGATCAGGCTCACGTCCAGCTCCGGCACACCGGCGCGGCCGACGGCGGCGAGGATGCGGCCCCAGTTCGGGTCGGAGGCGAACAGCGCGGTCTTGATCAGCGGCGAGTGGGAGACCGCGTAGCCGACGTCCAGGCACTCCTGGTGAGTCGCACCGCCATTCACCTGGACGGTGACGAACTTGGTGGCACCTTCGCCGTCACGGACGATGGCCTGGGCCAGTTCCATGGAGACCTCCAGCACGGCCTGCTTCAGCGCGGCGAACAGCGCGCCGGACGCGGCGGTGATTTCCGGCAGCGCGGCCTGGCCGGTGGCAACCAGCATGCAGCAGTCGTTGGTGGAGGTATCGCCGTCGATGGTGATGCGGTTGAAGGACTTGTTCGCCGCATCGCGCAGCAGGTCCTGCAGCACGCCCTGGGCAACCTTGGCGTCGGTGGCGATGTAACCGAGCATGGTGGCCATGTTCGGCTTGATCATGCCGGCACCCTTGCTGATGCCGGTGACGGTGATGGTCACGCCGTCGTGCTGGAACTGGCGGCTGGCACCCTTGGGCAGGGTGTCGGTGGTCATGATGCCAGCAGCGGCGTCAGCCCAGTTGTCCACGGACAGGCTGGCCAGCGCGGCCGGCAGTGCGGCTTCGATCTTCTCGACCGGCAGCGGCTCGCCGATCACGCCGGTGGAGTACGGCAGCACGGCGTTTTCCGGTACTCCGGCCAGCTCAGCCAGTTTGGCGCAGGTGCGGGTGGCGTTGGCCAGGCCCGCTTCGCCAGTGCCGGCATTGGCGTTGCCGGTGTTGGTCAGCAGGTAGCGCACCGGGCCGAGGAAACGTTTGCGCGCCAGGATCACGGGCGCCGCACAGAAGGCGTTGGTGGTGAACACACCCGCCACGGTGGAGCCTTCGGCACATCGCATCACCACGATGTCCTTGCGGCCGGGTCGTTTGATGCCGGCGGACGCGATGCCGAGTTCGAAACCGGGGACCGGGTGCAGGGTGGACATGGGGCCGAGACCAACAGCCATGTGACGCGCTCCTCTCAATTCAGTGAAATCGATTCAGTGGTTCAAGTGAGAAAAACGCCGCGAGCGGCAAGGCCGGTCGCGGCGTCGGTATCAAGGTCGGGAGGCGTTATTCCACCTGACCGTGGCAGTGCTTGTATTTCTTGCCCGAACCGCAGGGGCACGGCTCGTTGCGGCCGATCTTCGGCTCGTTGCGCACCGGTTCCATAGGCACCACGTTGGTGGCGCCTTCGGGCTGCTCGCCGTCTTCGTCAGTCGCGGAGGCCTGCTCCATGGACGGTGCGGCGGCATGCTGGAACTGCATGCGCTTGGCCATTTCCTCGGCTTCGCGGCGCAGACGGGCTTCTTCTTCGGCCGGGTCTTCGCGGCGGACCTGAACGAAGGAGAGCACGCGGATGGTGTCGCGCTTGACCGAGTCCAGCAGTTCCTGGAACAGGTTGAAGGACTCGCGCTTGTATTCCTGTTTCGGGTTCTTCTGCGCGTAGCCGCGCAGGTGGATGCCGTGGCGCAGGTGATCCATGGTGGACAGGTGGTCCTTCCACAGGTCGTCCAGCACGCGCAGCAGCATCTGCTTCTCGAAGGTGCGCAGGGCTTCGGCGCCGGCGAGGTCTTCCTTCTCGTTGTAGGCAGCCACCAGCTCGGCGAGGATCTTCTCGCGCAGGGTTTCTTCGTAGAGCTTTTCGTCTTCGTCCAGCCACTGCTGTACCGGCAGTTTCAGGGCGAAGTCGCTGTACAGCGCAGCTTCCAGGCCGGCGATGTCCCATTGTTCGGGCAGCGACTGCGGCGGAATGTGCTGGCTGATGGTGTTGGCCAGGGTTTCCTCGCGGAACTCGGCGATGGTGTCGCCGATATTGTCGGCCGCCAGCAGGCTGTTGCGCATGTGGTAGATCACCTTGCGCTGCTCGTTGGCGACGTCGTCGAACTCCAGCAGTTGCTTGCGGATGTCGAAGTTGCGGCCTTCGACCTTGCGCTGCGCCTTCTCGATGGCGTTGGTCACCATGCGGTGCTCGATCGCCTCGCCCGGCTGCATGCCCAGGGCCTTCATGAAGTTCTTCACCCGGTCGGAGGCGAAGATGCGCATCAGGTGGTCTTCCAGCGACAGGTAGAAGCGGCTGGAGCCCGGGTCGCCCTGACGGCCGGCACGGCCGCGCAGCTGGTTGTCGATGCGACGGGATTCGTGGCGCTCGGAGGCGATCACGTGCAGGCCACCGGCCTCGATGACCTGCTGGTGGCGCTTCTGCCAGTCGCCCTTGATCTGGGCAATCTGTTCGTCGGTGGGATTCTCCAGCGCGGCGACTTCCACTTCCCAGTTGCCGCCCAGCAGGATGTCGGTACCACGACCGGCCATGTTGGTGGCGATGGTCACCGAGCCCGGACGACCGGCCTGGGCGATGATCTCGGCTTCCTTCTCGTGGTACTTGGCGTTCAGTACCTTGTGCTCGATGCCGGCTTTCTGCAGCAGCTGCGAGACGTATTCGGAGGTTTCCACCGAAGCGGTACCCACCAGGATCGGACGGCCCAGCGCCTGGCACTGCTGAACGTCGGTGATGATGGCGGCGTACTTCTCGTCCTGGGTCAGGTAGACCAGGTCGTTGAAGTCCTTACGGGCGATCGGACGGTGGGTCGGGATCACCACCACGTCCAGGCCGTAGGTCTGGCGGAATTCGAAGGCCTCGGTGTCGGCGGTGCCGGTCATGCCGGCCAGCTTGGTGTAGAGGCGGAAGTAGTTCTGGAAGGTGGTCGAGGCCAGGGTCTGGCTCTCGGCCTGGATCGGCAGGTTTTCCTTGGCCTCGATGGCCTGGTGCAGGCCCTCGGAGAGACGGCGGCCCGGCATGGTACGACCGGTGTGCTCGTCGATCAGCAGGACCTGGTCACCCTGGACGATGTACTCGACGTTGCGGTGGAACAGGGTGTGGGCGCGCAGCGCTGCGTAGACGTGGGTCAGCAGGCTGAGGTTGTGCGCCGAATAAAGGCTCTCGCCCTCGGCCAGCAGGCCGTTCTGGGTCAGCAGTTCCTCGACGTAGGCGTGGCCCTGCTCATTGAGCTCTACCTGGCGGGTCTTCTCGTCGATGCTGTAGTGGCCCTGCTGGGTCACCTGGCCTTCGACTTCCTCGATGTGACGCTTCAGGCGCGGGATCAGCTTGTTGATCTTGATGTACAGCTCGGAGCTGTCTTCGGCCTGGCCGGAGATGATCAGCGGAGTCCGCGCTTCGTCGATGAGGATGGAATCCACTTCGTCGACCACGGCGAAGTTCAGCTCGCGCTGGAACTTGTCTTCCAGGCTGAACGCCATGTTGTCGCGCAGGTAGTCGAAGCCGAATTCGTTGTTGGTGCCGTAGGTGATGTCGGAGGCGTAGGCCGCGCGCTTCTCTTCCGGCGGCTGGAACGGGCTGACGATGCCGACGGTCAGGCCGAGGAATTCATACAGCGGACGCATCCAGTTGGCGTCGCGGCGGGCCAGGTAGTCGTTCACGGTGACCACGTGCACGCCTTTGCCGGCCAAGGCGTTCAGGTAGACGGCCAGGGTACCTACGAGGGTTTTACCTTCACCGGTACGCATCTCGGCGATCTTGCCCTCGTGCAGGGTCATGCCGCCGATCAGCTGGACGTCGAAGTGACGCATGCCCATCACACGCTTGCCGGCCTCACGGGCGACGGCGAAAGCTTCGGGGAGGATCTGGTCGAGGGTCTCGCCCTTGGCCAGGCGCGCCTTGAACTCTTCGGTCTTGGCCTTGAGTTGCTCATCGGAAAGCGGAACCATCTGGGGCTCGAGTGCGTTGATGGCCTGGACTTGCTTGACCATGCGCTTCACTTCGCGCTCGTTCTTGCTTCCAAAGAGTTTTTTCAACAAAGGCGCAAACATATCGACTGGGTCATCCGAACTGGAGAATTGGAGGGCTGCCCGACTGGCTGGCCGCGGCGCGGAACGGCAACGAAGCGGGCATTCTACCCGGAAACGTGTATGAAAAAAGTGCCGAAGTCATCCTTGGAAGCTTCGCACCCCACGACATTTCGGGCAATGCGTGGACGGACAACATTCAATCCGCATGGTTGATATGGTGACTCGGCCGCACAACTTCAAGGCTGCGCTGGAGCAAGCATCCTGCAACCGGATGAATCCCCCATCTGCTACCATCGCTGTTTATTCACCCCGGGGTTTCCATCATGGCCTTCCGCCCTCTGCCCGCCCAGGCATCGACCAAGCTGCTGCGCGAAGCCAAGCCCCTGCAATCCCTGTTCGCCGAGGCCCAGCGCCTCTCGCGCCTGCAAGAGCTGCTCGACGCTCAACTGCAGCCCGCCGCGCGCCCCTTCTGCCGTATCGCCTCCTGGCGCGAAGGCAGCCTGCTGCTGATCGTCACCGATGGTCATTGGGCTACCCGCCTGCGCTACCAGCAGAACCGCCTGCTGCGCCAACTCGTCACCTACCCGGAGTTCGCCGGGCTGGCGCGCATCCTGTTCAAGGTGCAACCGCTCAGCCAGAGCAGTGCGCCGGTGCGCAGCGTGACGCTGACAGAGTCAGCCGCAGCAACGCTGCACGAAGCCGCAGAAGGTATCGACAACCCGCAACTGAAGGCCGCCCTGGAGCGCCTTGCCAGCCGCAGCCGCAAGCCGACTGAATAAGCCAACGACCTGAACAGCAGGCATAAAAAAAGGCCACCCGAGGGTGGCCTTTGAATGTATTACTGAAGGAAGGAGGTTCCCTTATACGGCCGCAGCGGGTCGCATATAGGAGATCGGCGCGGTCTTGGCGTCCTCGAAGGTCACCACTTCCCAAGCGTCCTTGTCTGCGATGAGGGTGCGCAGCAGACGGTTGTTCAGGGCGTGACCGGACTTGTAGCCGATGAACTCGCCGATGAGGCTGTTACCCAACAGGTACAGGTCTCCGATGGCGTCCAGGATCTTGTGCTTGACGAACTCGTCCTCATAACGAAGGCCATCTTCGTTGAGCACACGATACTCGTCGACCACGATGGCGTTCTCCACACTGCCACCGAGCGCCAGGTTCTGCGAACGCAGCATCTCGATGTCGCGCATGAACCCGAAGGTACGCGCGCGGCTGACTTCCTTGACGAAGGAAGTGCTGGAGAAGTCCACAACGGCCTTCTGGGTGCGACCACGGAAAACCGGGTGATCGAAGTCGATCTCGAAGCTCACCTTGAAGCCATCGAAGGGAACGAAGGTGGCGCGCTTGTCGCCCTCTTCCACGGTCACTTCGCGCTTGATACGGATGAACTTCTTCGCCGCTTCCTGCTCTTGCAGGCCGGCGGATTGAATCAGGAATACAAAGGGACCTGCGCTACCGTCCATGATCGGTACTTCCGATGCGGACAGCTCGACATAGGCGTTGTCGATACCCAGGCCAGCCATGGCCGACAGCAGATGCTCCACGGTATCCACCTTGACGTCACCCTTGATGAGGGTGGTCGACATGGTGGTTTCACCCACGTTCGAAGCTCGAGCGGGGATTTCCACTACCGGGTCGAGATCGGTCCGGCAGAACACGATGCCAGTATCGACGGGAGCCGGCTTCAGGGTCAGGTAAACCTTCTCCCCGGAGTGCAGGCCGACACCGGTCGCCCGGATGATGTTCTTCAAGGTGCGTTGTCTGATCATGGCTTTGGCCGCTTTCGCGCAAGTTGCGAACTGTTTTCAACAATGGGCGGCGATGATAGCAGAACCGCCCTTTGCTGAACACCAATCACATTGATACTCCTGATAAATCGACTCAATCGGCCTGACGACGCAGGAAGGCCGGGATGTCCAGGTAGTCCAGATCGTCCTGCGGATTCAGCTTGGCCGCGGTGGCAGCGCCGCCGTGGGACTGGTTGCGCATGACGGTCGGGCGGTCCAGGTCGCGGTAGTTCACCGACTGCTGCTCACGCTGAACCGGAGCCTGGGTGCTGACGGTCTGGGTCTGCACGGTGTTATCGACGACCTTGACCGGCTTCTCCAGGCGAGCGCCCAGACCGGTGGCGACCACGGTGACGTGCAGCTCGTCGCGCATGTCCGGATCGATCACGGTGCCCACTTTCACAGTGGCGTGCTCGGAAGCGAACTGCTCGATGATGTTACCCACGTCGGAGTATTCGCCCAGGGACAGGTCCGGACCGGCGGTAATGTTCACCAGGATGCCGCGGGCGCCCTGCAGGTTGACGTCTTCCAGCAGCGGGTTGCGGATCGCGGCTTCGGTGGCCTCGCGGGCGCGGTTCGGACCGCTGGCGCAGCCGGTGCCCATCATGGCCATGCCCATCTCGCTCATGACGGTCTTCACGTCGGCGAAGTCGACGTTGATCATGCCCGGGCGCTTGATGATGTCGGAGATACCGCGAACGGCACCGGCCAGCACATCGTCGGCCTTGGCGAAAGCAGCCAGCAGGCTGGCGTCCTTGCCCAGGATGGTCAGCAGCTTTTCGTTCGGGATGGTGATCAGCGAGTCGACGCTTTCAGCCAGCGAGCGGATGCCTTCGTCGGCGATCTGCATGCGCTTGCGGCCCTCGAACGGGAACGGACGGGTCACCACCGCAACGGTGAGGATGCCCATTTCCTTGGCCACTTCGGCGATGATCGGCGCAGCACCGGTACCGGTACCGCCACCCATGCCGGTGGTGATGAAGACCATGTCGGCGCCTTCCAGGACTTCGGCTATACGCTCGCGGTCCTCGATGGCGGCCTGGCGGCCTACTTCGGGGTTGGCGCCAGCGCCCAGGCCCTTGGTCACACCCGGGCCGAGCTGCAGCACGGTGCGCGCGGCGATGTTCTTCAGCGCCTGCGCATCGGTGTTGGCGCAAATGAATTCGACGCCATCAACGTTGTTCTTGGCCATGTGGTTCACGGCGTTGCCGCCGCCGCCACCTACGCCGATAACCTTGATGACTGCTGTAGTTGGGACGTTATCAACCAATTCAAACATTTCCCCTCTCCTTCCTTTCTAGTTGTGTCGCCTACGTTTACCGCGGTGGTAAATCAGAAATTGCCCTGGACCCAGCGTTTGAGCCGTTCCAGTACCGGTGCCTTGGGTTCGTCGCTGAAGCTGCTGCCGCTGGACATGGAGATGCCGTCGGACTGCTTCTGCAGCCCGTACATGAGCAGGCCCACACCCGTGGAGTAGATTGGATTGCGCACGACGTCGGTCAGTCCTTTGACGCTGTGAGGTACGCCCAGGCGCACCGGCATGTGAAAGATCTCTTCGGCCAGCTCGACCGCGCCTTCCATCTTGGAAGTGCCACCGGTCAGGACGATCCCGGCAGGAATCAGGTCCTCGTAGCCACTGCGGCGCAACTCCGCCTGAACCAGGGTGAACAGCTCGTCGTAACGAGGCTCGACCACTTCGGCAAGCGCTTGGCGCGACAGTTCCCGCGGCGGCCGGTCCCCTACGCTGGGCACCTTGATGGTTTCGCCCGCACCGGCCAATTTGGCTAGGGCACAAGCATATCGAATCTTGATCTCTTCGGCATATTGTGTTGGCGTGCGCAGCGCCATGGCGATGTCGTTGGTGACCTGATCGCCGGCGATCGGGATCACTGCGGTATGCCGGATGGCGCCTTCGGTGAAGATGGCGATGTCGGTGGTGCCGCCGCCGATGTCCACCAGGCAAACGCCCAGTTCCTTCTCGTCCTCGGTGAGCACGGAGTATGCCGAAGCCAGCTGTTCGAGGATGATGTCGTCCACCTCCAGGCCGCAGCGGCGCACGCACTTCTCGATGTTCTGCGCGGCGTTCACCGCGCAGGTCACCACGTGCACCTTGGCTTCCAGGCGTACGCCGGACATGCCCAGCGGCTCGCGCACGCCTTCCTGGTTGTCGATCACGTAGTCCTGGGCCAGGGTGTGCAGCACACGCTGGTCGGCCGGGATGGCCACGGCCTGCGCCGCGTCCAGCACGCGTTCGATGTCCGCGCCGCTCACTTCGCGGTCGCGGATCGCCACGATGCCGTGGGAATTCAGGCTGCGGATATGGTTGCCGGCGATGCCGACGAAGGCCGAGTGGATACGGCAGCCCGCCATCTGCTGGGCCTCATCGATGGCACGCTGGATCGACTGGACGGTGGACTCGATGTTCACCACCACGCCCTTCTTCAGGCCGCGCGAAGGGTGCGTCCCAATACCGACGATCTCCAGCTTGCCATCGGCCGCTACCTCGCCCACCAGCGCCACCACCTTGGAGGTGCCGATGTCCAGGCCGACGACCATTTTGCCGCTCTGCACGCTTGCCATGTTTATCGAAGTCTCCTCAACTCACTGCACGGCGGTGGTCTGGGCCACCGTCGTTTCCGGCACCGGATCGCGCCACGCCACGGCCAGGCCGTTGGGGTAGCGCATGTCGATGCGCGCAATTTTCGAAATCTGATCTTTCAGCGCCTTGTCGTAGATGGTCACGAACCGGCGAATCTGTTCTACCGCGTGATCGCGGCCCAGCATGATCTCCACGCCCTGCGCGGTGCCCAGGGTCCAGGCGCCGCGCGAACTCATGTCCAGGCTGGAAATGGTGAAGCCCAGCGGACGGAGCATCTGGCTGAGAATCTGGTACTGCTGCATCACTTGTTGCTGAGCGCGCTGCGGGCCGGACAGGCGCGGCAGGTGCTCGTAGTTGGCCACTTCGCGCGGGGCGAAGGCCTGGCCCTGGTTGTTCAGCAGCGCCTCGTTACCCCAGCGGGCGATCGGCAGTTGCTCGTCCAGGCGGATCACCACCTGGTCGGGCCACACGCGACGCACCTCGGCGTGAGCGATCCAGGGCATCTGCTCCAGCTCCTGGCGCATCCCGGCCAGGTCGATGGTGAAGAAGCTCGCCGACACGTAGGAGCTGATCCGCTGCTGCACCGCCTGCTGGCTGATGTAGCTCAGGTCACCTTCCACACTGACCTTGGCGATTGGGCGATCGGCATAGGGCAGCGCGTACTGCGCGCCGTAATAGGTGCCAACGCCGAGGACACCCAGCACCAGCGGCCACACCAGCACCTTGAGGAAGCCGAAGCTCGGCTTGGGCATGCGCGCGCTCAGCGGCTCCTTGGCCACCAGGCGGCTGGCGCCACGGGCCGTCGGCTTGCGTGCGGGCACACGGCCGATACCGGGTTGCTGGTGGCGAAGCTGCGCGCCGTTCATGACTTACCCCCTTGCCTCGACGCTGTCGGCGAGGATGGCCAGCACCAGTTGCTGGAAATCCAGGCCGGCCGCGCGCGCGGCCATGGGCACCAGGCTGTGGTCGGTCATGCCCGGTGCGGTGTTCACTTCCAGAAGCCAGAAACGCCCCTCGGCGTCCTGCATTACGTCAGCCCGGCCCCAGCCCTGGATGCCAAGGGCATCGCAGGCACGTGCGGTCAGGTCCTTGAGTTCCTCTTCCTTGGCGGCATCGAGGCCGCAAGGAATCTGGTACTGGGTATCGCTGGCGAGGTACTTGGCGTCGTAGTCGTAGAAGGTGTGCGGGGTACCCAGACGGATGGGCGGCAGCACCTGGCCACGCAGGACGGCAATGGTGAACTCGGGGCCGCTGATCCACTGTTCGACAAGCACTTGCGAGTCGTACTGGGCGGCGCCCTGCCAGGCAGTGATCAGCTCTTCCACGCTGTTCACCTTGGCCATGCCGATGCTGGAACCTTCATGGGCCGGCTTGACGATCAGCGGGAAGCCCAGCTCCGCAGCAGCGGCACGGCAATCGGCCTCGCTGCTGAGCACGGCGTAGTTCGGGGTCGGCAGGCCGAGGCTCAGCCACACGCGCTTGGTGCGCAGCTTGTCCATGGCCAGGGCGGACGCGAGCACGCCGCTACCGGTGTAGGGAATGCCGGCGATCTCCAGCAGGCCCTGCATGCTGCCGTCTTCACCGCCACGGCCATGGAGGATGATGAAGGCGCGGTCGATCTTCTCGCTGATCAGGCGCCGCAGCAGGTCATCGCCCACATCGATACCGAAGGCATCTACACCTGCGGCCTGCAGGGCCTGCAGGACCATGGCGCCGGACTTCAGCGACACCTCGCGCTCGGCACTCTTGCCGCCGTAGAGCACGGCAACGCGACCGAAAGCGCGGGGATCGAGGGCGGATTTGAGGACGTCACTCATGGCTTCTTCCCCTCAGCGCCAGCTTCGGTGGCGCCGAACATCGGATTCTTGATCAGTTGCGGAGCCAGCCCGCCGATATCGCCGGCACCCTGGCAGAGCAGGATGTCGCCGGGACGCAGCAGCGGCTTGAGCAGCGAGGCAAGGTCGCCGCCGCGCTCCAGATAAATCGGGTCCAACTGGCCGCGCTGGCGGATGCTGTGGCACAGGTGACGGCTGTCGGCGCCGGGGATCGGCTCCTCGCCGGCCGGATAGACCTCCATCAGCATCAGCACATTGGCCTCGCCCAGCACCTGCACGAAGTCGTCGTACAGGTCGCGGGTACGGGTGTAGCGGTGCGGCTGGTAGACCATCACCAGACGGCGCTCCGGCCAACCGCCACGCACGGCCTTGATCACCGCCGCGACTTCCCGCGGGTGGTGTCCGTAGTCGTCGACCAGCATCACGCTGCCGCCTTCCACCTGCAGGTCGCCATAGACCTGGAAGCGCCGGCCCACGCCCTGGAAACCGGACAGGCCCTGAACGATGGCCTCGTCGGAGATGCCTTCGTCGGTGGCGATGACGATGGTCGCCAGGGAGTTCAGCACGTTGTGCAGGCCAGGCATGTTCACCGAGACGTCCAGCGGCTCGCGCTCGGGGCGCAGCACGGTGAAGTAAGTACGCATGCCTTCCTGGCGGATGTTGATCGCGCGGACGTCGGCGTCGTCGCTCAGTCCGTAGGTCACGGTCGGACGAGCGACCTGCGGCAGGATCTCGCGGACCACCGGGTCGTCGACGCAAAGCACGGCCAGGCCGTAGAACGGCAGGTTGTGCAGGAAGTCGACGAAGGTGCGCTTGAGCTTGTTGAAGTCGCCGCCGTAGGTGCTCATGTGGTCGGCGTCGATGTTGGTGACCACCGAGACCATCGGCTGCAGGTGCAGGAAGCTGGCGTCGCTCTCGTCGGCTTCGGCCACCAGATAGCGGCTGGTGCCCAGTTGCGCGTTGGTGCCGGCGGCGTTCAGGCGACCACCGATGACGAAGGTCGGGTCCAGGCCGCCGGCAGCGAATACCGAGGCGATCAGGCTGGTGGTGGTGGTCTTGCCGTGGGTACCGGCAACGGCGATGCCGTGGCGGTAGCGCATCAGCTCGGCGAGCATTTCGGCACGCGGCACCACCGGCACGCGGCGGTCCAGCGCTGCGGCGACTTCCGGGTTGGCCTTGTTCACCGCGCTGGACACCACCAGTACGTCGGCGCCGTCGGCGTTCTCCGCACGGTGGCCGATGAAGATCTCGGCACCGAACTTCTCCAGGCGCTCGGTCACGGGCGAGGCCTTGAGGTCGGAACCGGACACTTCGTAACCGAGGTTCAGCAATACTTCCGCGATGCCGCACATGCCCACGCCGCCGATGCCGACGAAGTGGATGCGACGGATGCGCCGCATGGTGCGGGTGACGCCGGTGGGTTCTTTAACCACGGGCCACCTCCAGGCAGGCATCGACCACCGTACGGGTAGCCTCGGGCTTGGCCAGACTGCGAGCGCGGTCGGCCATGCGGGTCAGGGAATCGGGATGCATCAATACCTCGGACAACTGCGCGGCCAGGTCGGCGGCGCTGGTAGATTTCTGTGGCAGCAGGTGGGCGGCGCCCTCCCGCACCAGGAATTCGGCGTTCTTGGTCTGGTGGTCGTCGATCGCGTGGGGCAGCGGCACCAGGAAGGACGGCAGGCCGGCGGCGGTCAGCTCGCTGACGGTCAGCGCGCCAGCGCGGCAGATCACCAGGTCCGCCCAGGCGTAGGCGGCAGCCATGTCGGCGATGAACGGAGCGACGTCGGCTTCGACACCGGCGGCGCGATAACGCTCCGCAGTGACCTGATCGTGCTGACGACCGGCCTGATGGCGAATCGCCGGACGAGCGTCGGCGGGAATCTGCGCCAGCGCTTCCGGGATCAGTTTGTTCAACGGCTCGGCGCCCAGGCTGCCGCCCAGCACCAGCAGGTTGACGCGGCGACCCGGCAGCGGCGCGCGAGCGCCCTCTTCCAGGAACAGTTCGGCGCGCACCGGGTTGCCAGTGGTCAGGCGCTTGGCGCTGGCGTTGAAGGTGTCCGGGAAGGCTTCGCAGACCCGCTTGGCCAGCGGTGCGAGGCTGCGGTTGGCGGTGCCGGCAACGGCGTTCTGCTCATGGATCACCAGCGGCACGCCGGACAGCTTGGCGGCCAGGCCACCCGGGCCAGTCACGTAACCACCCAGGCCGAGCACGCAGACCGGCTTGAGCTGGCGAACCACGCCGATGGCCTGGAAAAGCGACTTGAGCAGGTCGAACGGCGCACGCAGCAGCGACTTCAGGCCCTTGCCGCGCAGACCGCTGACGTTGATCAGATGCAGCGGCAGGCCGGCCTTGGGTACCAGATCGTTCTCGATGCCGCGCGGCGTGCCGAGCCAGTGCACGCTGTAGCCGCGCGCCTGGAACTCACGGGCGCAGGCCAGCGCCGGGAACACGTGTCCGCCGGTGCCACCGGCCATGATCAGGACGTTACCTTTCATCGGCAAAGTCCTCTTCGCTGAATTCATATTCCTCGCTACCCATCACGGTGCGACGTTCCCATTCGATGCGCAGCAGCATTCCCAGCTGGGCGCAGCAGATCACCAGCGAGCTGCCGCCGTAGCTGAGGAACGGCAGGGTCAGGCCCTTGGTCGGCAGCAGGCCGACGTTCACACCGACGTTGATCAGGAACTGGCCGATCCACAGGAAGGCCAGGCCGTAGGCCACGTAGGCGGAGAAGTACTGTTTCGACTGTTCGGCCCAGATGCCGATGTACAGCGCGCGCAGGCTGACGAAGACGAACAGGGCGACGGTGGCCATGGCGCCGACGATGCCCAGTTCTTCCGCGAGGACTGCAAACACGAAGTCGGTGTGCGCTTCGGGCAGGTAGAACTGCTTCTGGATGCTGTTGCCCAGGCCCATGCCGGTCCAGCCGCCACGGCCGAAGGCGATCAGCGCCTGACTGAGCTGGTAGCCCGCGCCGAACTGGTCGGCCCAGGGGTCGGTGAAGTTGGTCAGACGCGCCATCCGGTAGGGCTGGGTCTGGATCAGCAGCACCACCGCACCGATGGCCAGGGCCACCATCAGGCCGAAGCGGAACAGACCGACGCCGCCGAGGAACAGCATGGCGGCAGCGGCGCCCATCATCACCACGGTGGCGCCGAAGTCAGGCTCGCGCAGCAGCAGGCCGGCCATCGGCAGCAACACCACGAAGGGCTTGAAGAAGCCCAGCCAGCTTTCGCGCACTTCTTCCTGGCGGCGCACCAGATAACCGGCCATGAAGATCACCACGAAGACCTTGGCGATCTCCGAGGGCTGGATGTTGAACAGACCGAAACCGATCCAGCGCATCGAGCCGTTCACCTCGCGGCCGATGCCGGGAGTGATCACCAGCACCAGCAGCCCGAAGGCGATGGCCAGCAGCTTCCAGCCCAGGCGCTGCCAGGTCTCCATCGGCACCATCATGGTCAGGCCGCAGGCGACGAAGCCGATGGCCAGGTAGATCAGGTGACGGACCGAGAAGTACAGCGGGTTGCCGGACTGCGCCGCCGCCACCTCGGACGACGCCGAGGTGACCATCACCAGCCCCAGGCCGAGCAGCGCCAGGCAACCCGCCAGCAGCGGGAAGTCGATATCGATGCCATGGCGGCTGATCAGCGGGGACGGATAGGGGCGCAGGAAGGAGAACATCAGGCGAGCTCCTCCACGGCCTTGGCGAACAGGCGTCCGCGTTCTTCGTAGTTCTTGAACATGTCCAGGCTGGCGCAGGCCGGCGACAGCAGCACCGCATCGCCCGGCAGCGCCAGGTCGGCAGCATGCTCGACGGCTTCGTCCAGGGTATTCACGCGCACCTTGGGCACGGCATTGCCGATGGCCGCACCGACCAGCTCGGCATCGCGCCCCAGCAGCACCACCGCGCGGCAATGCTGCGCCACGGGGCCGCGCAGGTCCTGGAAGTCGGCACCCTTGCCGTCACCACCGGCGATCAGCACCAGCTTGCCGTCGATATCGGCACCCAGGCCTTCGATGGCAGCCAGGGCGGCGCCGACGTTGGTGGCCTTGGAATCGTCGTAGTAGTTCACGCCGTTGCGCTCACGTACCCACTGGCAGCGATGGGCCAGGCCGGCGAACTCGCGCAGGGTCTGCAGCATCGGCTCGAACGGCAGGCCAATGGCATGACCGAGGGCCAGCGCGGCCAGGGCATTGGCCTGGTTGTGCGCGCCACGGATTTTCAATTCACGGGCCGGCATCAGCTTGTCGAACTGGAAGGCCAGCCACTTCTCGCCGTCTTCTTCGATCAGGCCGAACGCCTTGAAGTCCGGCTTGTTGGTGCCGAAGGTCCAGCACGGCACGTTGTCGGCGATCAGCGGGCGGCTCAGCGCGTCAGCACGGTTCACCACGACCTGCTTGGCGCCGCGGAAGATGCGGTGCTTGGCCAGGTGGTAGTCGGCCATGCCGTCGTAGCGGTCCATGTGGTCTTCGCTGACGTTCAGGCAGGTGGCGACTTCGGCGTTCAGGCGCTCGCAGGTTTCCAGCTGGAAGCTGGACAGCTCCACCACGTACAGCTCGACGTCGTCGGCCAGCAAATCCAGTGCCGGGGTGCCGAGGTTGCCGCCGACGGCAACACGCTTGCCGGCCGCCTTGGCCATGTCGCCCACCAGGGTGGTGACGGTGCTCTTGGCGTTGGAACCGGTAATGGCGACGATCGGCGCCCTGGCGTTACGCGCGAACAGGTCGACGTCGCCGGACATGCGCACGCCACGGGCGGCGGCTTCCACCAGCGCCGGGACGCGCAGCGACAGACCGGGGCTCACGTAGAGCTCCTGGGCGCGGCAGAGGAAATCGGCGTCGAGGTCGCCGCAGCGCACCTCGACCTGCGGATACTGCTCGCGCAGGGTCGCCAGCTCCGGCGGATTCTCGCGCGTGTCGGCCACGGCAAAAGGCACACCCTGGCGCGCCAGGTAGCGCACCAGGGACATGCCGCTCTTGCCGAGGCCGACAACGATGCGGAATTGGTCGGAAGCGATCAGGCTCATGCTCGATCAGTCCTCAACGCAGTTTCAACGTAGCCAGGCCGATCAGCACGAGAATCACCGTGATGATCCAGAAGCGCACGATCACGCGCGGCTCCGGCCAGCCCTTGAGTTCGAAGTGATGGTGAATCGGCGCCATGCGGAATACCCGCTTGCCGGTCAGCTTGAAGGAGGCGACCTGGATCACCACCGACAGGGTTTCCATGACGAACACCCCGCCCATGATGAACAGCACGATTTCCTGGCGGACGATCACCGCGATGGTGCCCAGCGCGGCGCCGAGGGCCAGCGCGCCGACGTCGCCCATGAAGACCTGCGCCGGGTAGGTGTTGAACCAGAGGAAGCCCAGCCCCGCGCCAACGATGGCGGCGCAGAAGATGATCAGTTCGCCCGCCCCCGGAACGCTGGGGATCAGCAGGTATTCGGCGAATTTGATGTTGCCCGACAGGTAGCAGAAGATGCCCAGCGCGCCGCCGACCATCACGGTGGGCATGATGGCCAGGCCATCGAGACCGTCAGTCAGGTTCACCGCGTTGCTGGAGCCGACGATCACGAAGTAGGTCAGCACGACGAAGAAGATGCCCAGCGGGATCTCGACGTTCTTCAGCATCGGCACGATCAGGGTGGTCTCGATCGGGGTCTCGGCGGTCATATAAAGGAAGATCGCAGCGCCCAGGCCGAATACCGACTGCCAGAAATACTTCCAGCGGCTCGGCAGGCCGCGGGAGTTCTTCTCGATCACCTTGCGGTAGTCATCCACCCAGCCGACGGCGCCGAACAGCAGGGTCACGGCGAGCACGACCCAGACGTAGCGGTTCGACCAGTCGGCCCACAACAGGGTGCTGATGGCGATGGCGGTAAGGATCAGCGCACCACCCATGGTCGGGGTGCCTTTCTTCGACAGGTGAGATTGCGGACCGTCGTTGCGCACCGCCTGGCCGATCTGGCGGATCTGCAGGGTGCGAATCATCCACGGTCCCAGCCACAGGGACAGGACGAGCGCGGTCAGTACGCTCAGAATGCCGCGCAGGGTCAGGTACTGGAAGACGCCGAAGCCCTTGTAGAACTGTTGCAGGTACTCGGCGAGCAGCAGCAGCATTTAGTGACTCTCCTCGGAGGATGCGCACAACGCCGCGACGACTTTGTCCATCGCCGCGCTGCGGGAACCCTTGATCAAAATGGTGGTTGTCGATGCTTCGTCGGCCAGGGCACTTATCAGGCTGGCCTGATCGGCGAAATGCCGGCCCGCGGAACCGAACGCCTGCACGGCGTGGCTCATGAGCGGTCCGACGGCATAGAGCGCGGTGACTTTGCCCACGGCATAAGCCCCCACTTCACGGTGGGAAGACTCAGCCCAGGCCCCCAGCTCGCCCATGTCCCCAAGGACGAGGACGGTCCGGCCGGAAAAGCCGGCGAGTATATCAATCGCGGCGCAGATTGAAGCCGGGTTGGCGTTGTAGCTGTCGTCGATCACTCGCATGCCATTCGTCGCCAGTTGGGCTACGGCGCGGCCTTTGACCGGCTGCAGGCTCTGCAGGCCGGAAACGATCCCGACCAGCGGCACGCCGAGGGCGTGAGCGGCAGCGGCGGCGGCCAGGGCGTTGGAAACGTTGTGCTCACCCAGCAGGTTCAGCTGGATGCGCGCCTCGCCCGCCGGGCCGCGCAGGGTGAAGCCGGGGCAACCGCGGGCATCACGCTGCACATCGCTGGCGCGGAAGTCCGCACGTTCGTCGTGCAGGCCGAAGCTGGAGACGCGCCGGCCCGCGGCGCGATTCGTCCAGGTGTCGAACGCCGGATCGTCGCGGTTGAGAATGGCCACACCGTCGCTGGCCAGGCCTTCGAGAATCTCACCCTTGGCCAGGACGATCTTGTCCTGCCCACCGAACTCGCCCACGTGAGCGGTACCGGCGTTGGTGATGATGGCAACGTGTGGGCGGGTCAGGCCGACGGTGTAAGCGATCTCGCCGATCCGCGAGGCGCCCAGCTCGATGACCGCGCTCTTGTGCTCCGGCGCCAGCTGCAACAGGGTCAGCGGTGCGCCCAGATCGTTGTTCAGGTTGCCACGGGTCGCCAGGACATCGCCCTGGGTACGCAGGATGCTGGCAAGCATTTCCTTCACGGTGGTCTTGCCGCTGGAACCGGTGACAGCGGCGACACGGCCGGTGAAGGCATTGCGGTTCAGCGCACCCAGTTGACCCAGCGCCACGCGAGTATCGCTCACCACCAGTTGCGGCAGCGGTGCACCAGCGACTTCGCGCTCCACCAGCGCGGCAACGGCGCCCTTGGCGGCGACGTCGGCCAGATAGTCATGACCGTCGAAACGCGGACCGGTCAGCGCGATGAACAGCTGGCCCGGCACGATGGCGCGGCTGTCGGTGCTCACGGCATCGAAGGTAACGTCCGCGCCAACCACGCGGCCATTGAGTGCGCCGGCAACTTCGTTGAGCGACAGGGGCTTAAGCACGCTTCACCTCCCAGGCAGCCAGCGCCTTGGCGGCTTGATCCAGATCGGAGAACGGATGGCGTACGCCGTCGATCTCCTGGTAATCCTCGTGTCCCTTGCCGGCCAGCAGCACGACGTCATCCACACCAGCCGAAGCGATCAGGCGAGCAATGGCCTCGCCACGACCGGGAACGAACTCGACCGCATCGGGCTTGGCGAAACCGGCACGGATGTCGGCGATGATCGCATCGCTCTTCTCAGTGCGCGGGTTGTCGTCGGTGACCAGCACACGGTCGGCGTACTGCTCGGCAATCTGCGCCATGATCGGGCGCTTGCCGCTGTCGCGGTCGCCACCGCAGCCGAACAGGCAAAGCAGTTGACCGTGCACGTGCGGACGCAGGGCCAGCAGGACTTTTTCCAGAGCATCCGGGGTGTGGGCGTAATCCACCACCACCAGCGGCTTGTCGCCGCCACCCAGACGCTGCATGCGACCGATCGGCCCTTCCAGCTGCGGCAGCACGGCGAGCACCTCGCCCAGCGGGTAGTCCAGACCGAGCAGCGCGCCGACCACGGCCAGCAGGTTGCTCAGGTTGAACTTGCCCAGCAGGGAGCTGCGCAGCAAGCCTTCGCCTTGCGGAGTGACGATCTGCGCCTGCACGCCGGCGTCGCTGAACGTCGCTTCGCGGCAATAGATGTAGGCCGACGGGTCGATCAGGCTGTAACCCATCAGGCGCGACTCCTGGGACTCGGCGGCTAGCTGGCGGCCGAAATCGTCGTCCAGGTTGATCACCCGGCAGCGCAGGCCCGGCCAGGCGAACAGCTTGGCCTTGGCGTCGCCGTAGGCTTCCATGGAACCGTGGTAGTCCAGATGGTCGCGGGACAGGTTGGTGAACACCGCCACGTCGAAGCCCAGCGCCGCTACACGACCCTGTTCCAGCCCGTGGGAAGAGACCTCCATGGCTACCGCCTTGGCGCCGGCCTGCTTCAGGCGCGCCAGGGTCGCCTGCACGGCGAGCGGGTCGGGAGTGGTATGGCGACCGCTTTCCAGCGCGCCATAGAAACCGGTGCCAAGGGTACCGACGATGCCGCAGCGCTCGCCCAGCAGGTCCAGCGCCTGGGCGACCAATTGGCTGACGCTGGTCTTGCCGTTGGTACCGGTCACACCGACCAGGTCGACGCCACGGCTCGGCTCGCCATAGAAGCGCCCGGCAATGGCAGACAACTGCTTGGCCAGACCCTTGATGGCGATCATCGGCACATCGCTGGTCGGCAGATCGACGGCGCCTTCCGCTTCGTAAGCGACGGCGGCGGCACCCTGAGTGAGCGCCGCGGCAATGTGCGCGCGGCCATCCTGGCGACCACCCGGCACGGCCAGGAACAGGTCACCCGGCTTCACGGTGCGGCTATCCAGGGTCAGCTCGCGGATCAGCTCGCCGCTTTCAGCTTGCAGCAGCAGTTGGTTCAGGCTCATCGGCATCAGCCACGCCCTCCTTTGGTAGCGGGCGCAGCATCGGCTTGCTGCTGTGGAGCCGCCGGCGGCAGATTGTCCGGCGGCACGTTCATCAGGCGCAGCGTGCCGGACATCACCTTGCTGAACACCGGCGCGGAAACCAGGCCACCGAAGTAGCCGGCCTTGCTGGGTTCATCGATGACCACTACGGCGACATAGCGCGGATTGCTCATCGGCGCGAAGCCGGCGAACAGGGAGCGGTAGGAGTTCTCGGCGTAGCCCTTGGTGCCGACCTGGGCCTTACGCGCGGTACCGGACTTGCCGGCCACGTGATAGCCCGGCACCTGGGCACGGTAAACGCCATTGGGCGCCTCGATGACCTGCTGGAGCATGCCCTGCATAGTCTTGGCGACTGGCTCGGGGATGACCTGGGTCGAGTCGGCCGGACGATCGGCGCGGACCATGGTCAGCGGCACGCTGCGGCCATTGTTGGCCAGCGCCCCGTAAGCATGGGCCAACTGGATGGCGGTAACGGACAGGCCGTAGCCGTAGGACAGGGTTGCGGTTTCGGCCTTGCGCCACTCGCGGTAGTTCGGCAGGTTGCCGACGCGCTCGCCGGGGAAGCCCAGGCCGGTGTCCTGGCCGAGGCCGACCTTCTGCATCAGGCTATAAATGGCTTCGCCGCCGATATCGAAGGCGACCTTGCTCATGCCCACGTTACTGGAGCGGATCAGGATGCCGGTCAGGTCCAGCACCGGTCCTTCGGTACGGGATACGTCGCGAATGGTATAGCGGCCGATCTGCAGGGTACCGGGGTAGACCTCGACCTTGTCGGTGGGCTTCCAGCGACCGGTCTCCAGCGCCGCGCTCATGGAGAACGGCTTCATGGTCGAGCCCGGCTCGAACACGTCGATCATGGCGCGGTTGCGCATCATCGCCGGCTGCAGGTTGCGGCGGTTGTTCGGGTTGTAGGTCGGCTGGTTGGCCATGGCCAGCACTTCGCCGGTCTTCACGTCGAGGATCACCAGGCTGCCGGCCTTGGCGCCGTTCTCCACCAGCGCGTTGCGCAGTTCGCGGTTGGCGAGGTACTGCAGGCGCAGGTCGATGGACAGGGCCAGGGTCTTGCCCGCCTTGGCGTTGCGGGTGACCTGTACGTCCCGGATCAAGTGGCCACGGCGGTCCTTGAGCACCTGGCGCTTGCCTGGCACGCCGGCCAGCCAGCTGTCGAAGGCCAGTTCCACGCCCTCGCGACCGCGATCGTCGACGTCAGTGAAGCCCACCACCTGGGCAGCCACTTCACCGGCGGGATAGAAACGACGGAACTCTTCAACCGAGTACACGCCGGGAATACGGTGAGCCTTCACCTGGGCCATAACGGCTTCGCCCTGCTCCGGGGTCAGGCCACGGACCAGGTAGATGAACTCCTTGTCGGCATTCTGATCCAGGCGCTCCGCCAGAGCGGCTTGCGGCTGCCCCAGCGCATCGGCCAGGAAGCCCCACTTGCCGCGTTCGAGCACCAATTCCTTGGGGTTGGCCCAGAGCGTGGCGACCGGCGTACTGACGGCCAGCGGCTCACCGTTGCGATCTGTGATCAGGCCGCGGTGCGCGGGGATGGAGATGTGGCGCACGCTGCGCGCATCGCCCTGCCCCTTGAGGAAGTCATGATCGATGACATGCAGGTCGACGATGCGCCAGGCGATGGCCGCCACCATCGCCAGCAGCAGGCAGACGACGACGCGGAAGCGCCAGGGGTAGCGAGCTCCGGGCAAGTGCTTCATGGCGCCACCATGATGACTTCGGTCGGATCGGGCACGCGCATCTTCAACTGGTCGGTCGCCAGTGCTTCGATGCGGCTATGCGCGGTCCAGGTGCTCTGTTCGAGAATCAGCCGGCCATACTCGGCCTGCGCCTTGTCACGCACGCTGAGTTCGGTGTACAGGGAATTGAGCAACTGGCGGTTCCAGTACGCGCTATAGGACACGGAGATCGCCGACAGCAGCACGCCAATGAACAGCAGCAACATGAAGAAGCTGCCGGTCGGCAGGCGCTTGGCGAAGAGGCGGCTCATCTCAGCTTCTCCGCAATGCGCATGACGGCGCTACGCGAACGCGGGTTGGCCTTGAGCTCGGCCTCGGAGGCGTAGACCGGCTTGCCGATCAGCTTCAGACGCGGCTCGAAAGGCTTCACCTGGATCGGCAGGTTGCGCGGCAGGTTGTCCGCCTCGCCCTTGGCGTGCTTGCGCATGAACTGCTTGACGATACGGTCTTCCAGCGAGTGGAAGCTGATCACCACCAGGCGGCCGCCGACGGCCAGGCCTTCCAGCGCGGCATCGAGGCCACGCTCCAGATCGCCCAGTTCGTTGTTGATGAAGATCCGCAGCCCCTGAAAGGCACGGGTCGCCGGATTCTTGCCCTTTTCCCAGGCCGGATTGGCCTCGGTGATCACGGCCGCCAGGTCAGCGGTGCGCTCGAAGGGCTTCTCCGCACGGCGCTGCACGATGGCGCGGGCCATGCGCTTGGCAAAGCGTTCTTCGCCGTAGTCCTTGAACACGCGGGCGATCTCGTCCTCGGCGGCGCTGGCGATCCACTGCGCGGCGCTGACGCCCTGGTCCGGATTCATGCGCATGTCCAGCGGGCCATCATTGAGGAAGCTGAAGCCGCGCTCCGGGTCATCCAGTTGCGGCGAGGACACGCCCAGGTCCAGCAGGACGCCGTTCACGCGGCCCTGCAGGCCGCGCGCGGTGAACTCTTCCGCCATCTCGGCGAAGGACCTTTGCACAATGACGAAGCGGCCGTCTTCGGCCGCCAGTGTTTTTCCCGTCGCGATCGCTTGGGGGTCTTTATCGAACCCGAGCAGTTGACCACCCGGGCCGAGCTTGCCGAGCAAGGCGCGACTGTGCCCTCCCCTTCCGAAGGTTCCGTCCACATAGCGGCCGCCCTCCACGGGAGCCAGTGCTTCGACGGCCTCCTCGAGTAGAACGGTGATGTGTTGGAAGGTACTGGTCACAGGCAGGCTCACAGAATAAGGTCGCGCAATTCGTCCGGCAGGCCGCCGGGCTCTTTAATGGCTGCGAGGTCGGCCTCGGCAACCGCATTCCACTTGTCTTCGTCCCACAGCTGGAACTTGTTCAGCTGGCCGACCAGCATCGCCCGCTTGTCCAGGCCGGCGTATTCGCGCAGGCGCGGAGGAACGAGAAAACGCCCGGCGCTATCGAGCTCCAGGTCCACGGCATTACCAATCAGCAAACGCTGCAGGCGCCGCGTTTCTTCACGCAGCGATGGCAGTTCGCGCAGCTTGGCTTCGATGAGTTCCCATTCAGGGAGGGGGTATACGGTGAGGCAGGTGTCGACAGCGTCGATAGTAACGATGAGCTGGCCATTGCAACGCGAAACGAGCTCGTCACGATACCGACTCGGCATCGCGAGGCGCCCTTTGGCGTCGAGACTAATGGCGTTAGCTCCGCGAAACACGTCAGCGCTTCCCCTGTGGTTGGCTATCCATGCCTGTTGATCCCACTTTTACCCACTTCGTACCACTTCCGCACACTATAGAAATCCGCGCTCCCCACCGTCAAGGCGAGCCAGAGAGGAAAAATCCTTACAGGACCGAGATTTAGCGTGCTTTTGGAAGGTTTCGGGGGGAAATTTGACGCGCTTAGAAAGAGAAAAGCCCAGTGTTTTCAAAACACTGGGCTTTCATACTTAAAGTGATTTCTCAACTTTGTAACTTCTTCCAATCAGCGACAAATGGTCATCGTGGGAAGAAGTGGGGGAAAAGTGCTGAGAGTCGGTCTGTAAGCCGGGTTCTGTCGAGGACAGCCATTCCTCTGGGACATTCATCACTGAATGCCTCAAGCGACCTACCCGAATCCAACGCGGGCCGCGCCAATGGATTCCTATTTGGTCTTGCTCCGAGTGGGGTTTACCTAGCCACGAACTGTTGCCAGCCGTGCGGTGCGCTCTTACCGCACCTTTTCACCCTTACCGGCGCTGTTGCGCTTAGGCGGTTATTTTCTGTGGCACTTTCCGTAGGCTCACGCCTCCCAGGCGTTACCTGGCACTCTGCCCTATGGAGCCCGGACTTTCCTCCATCCCGTGATGGAACACCACGAAACAGCGACTGTCCAACCAACTCTCAGTCCGTAAGGTTAGCGGCTGACGACGCGCAGAACAAGCTCAAGCCTTGCCTTGGCGCTCCAGTGCGATCTGGTACAGCTGGTTCTTGCGCGCCCCGGTGATCTCCGCCGCCAGCGCCGCCGCGCGCTTCACCGGCAATTCGGCCAGCAGCAGATCGAGCACGCGCAACGTCTGCGCATCCACCACCTCATCACCTTCCGGCGCTGGCCTGCCCGCCACCAACAGCACACATTCGCCACGTTGCTGGTTGCCGTCTGCAGCAACGAACTCGCGCAACTCGCCCAGCGGGAGCCCCTTCAGGGTTTCGAAAGTCTTGGTCAGCTCGCGTGCCAGCAATGCCGGCCGATCATCGCCGAAGATCGCCGCCATGTCCTCGATGCACTCCAGCACGCGATGCGGCGCCTCGTAGAAGATCAGAGTGCGCGGCTCGTCCACCAGTGCCTCCAGCCGCCCACGACGACCGGCCATCTTGGCCGGAAGGAAGCCTTCGAAGACGAAGCGGTCCGACGGCAGCCCGGCGGCGGACAGCGCGGCGATCAACGCGCAGGCGCCCGGCACCGGAACCACCGTGATGCCTGCAGCGCGCGCCTGGCGCACCAGGTGATAGCCCGGGTCGGAGATCAGCGGAGTGCCTGCATCGGAGATCAGCGCAACGTCCTCGCCGGCCTGCAGCTTGGCCAGAAAGCGGCCACCCTGCTCGCGCTCGTTGTGCTCGTGGCACGCCGCCAGCGGAGTTTCGATGCCGAAATGCTGCAGCAGGCGCACCGAATGACGAGTGTCTTCGGCGGCGATGAGCGACACGTCGGCCAGCACCTTGAGCGCCCGGGCGCTGATGTCGTCCAGGTTGCCGATGGGGGTAGCCACCACATAAAGAGTGCCAAGTGTCACGCGCTAACCTCGCCGGAAGTATCTGAAAAAGCCGCATTGTATCCCGATTCCGGCAGCCGCCATCGCGTCCCCCTCGCCGCTTGGGTACAATCGGCAGTTCTTTGAATGCGTCACGAGAAGCCCGATATGATCGCTCGCCTGCGTCCGCTTTCCGCTCTGTTCCTTGCCGGCATGCTCGCCGCCTGCGCCTCTTCCCCGTCGTCCAACCTCGGCGAACTGCCGCGCACCCCTGACGCCAGCATCGAACAGCTGCTACAGCAGGCCTCCACCGCCAAGCCCGACGAAGCCGCCGTGCTGCGCCTTTCCGCCGCTGACCTTGCGTACAAGCAGAAGGACTTCGGCCGCTCCACCCAGATCCTCGACCAGACCCCGATGGATAGCCTGAAGCCGGCCCAGCAGGTCTTTGCCAGCACCCTGCGCGCCCAGCTCGAACTGGCCCGCAACAAGCCCAAGGCCGCCCTGAAGGCATTCGAGAATCCGAATTTCCAGCGCCTGGGCGAAATGCCGACCGACCTGCAAGCGCGCGCCGGCATGGTCAAGTCCCTGGCACTGGCCGCCGACGGCCAGGCCCTGAGCGCCGCCCGCGAGCGCGTGTTCATCGACCCGCTGCTCAACGCCGAAGCCAGCAAGAGCAACCATGAAGCCATCTGGGGCCTGGTCTCCAGCCTGCCGGCCGAGCAACTGCAGCCCAGCGCCAACGAAGGCGACCTGAACGGCTGGCTGGAGCTGGCACGCATCACCAAGACCTCCTCGACGCTGAAGGAACAGCAGTCCAACATCGACAAGTGGGTCGCCCAGAACCCCGATCACCCGGCCGCCAAGCAACTGCCTGACGCCCTGACCAAGCTGAAATCCCTGGCCGCCCAGCCGCTCAACACCATCGCCCTGCTGCTGCCGCAACAAGGCCAGTTGGCCTCGGTATCCCGCGCACTGCAGGATGGATTCCTGGCTGCGCACTACCAGGCCCAGCAAAACGGCCAGGCCCAACCAGCCATCAAGCTCTATGACAGCACCCAGGTCCGCTCGCTGGACGAGTTCTACCGCCAGGCCCAGGCCGACGGCGTGCAACTGGTCGTCGGCCCGCTGGAGAAGAACCTGGTCAAGCAACTGAGCAGCCAGCAGCAACTGCCGATCACCACCCTCGCGCTGAACTACAGCGACGGCAATCAGGAAGGCCCGGCCCAGCTGTTCCAGTTCGGCCTGTCCGCCGAGGACGAAGCCCGTGAAGTCGCCAGCCGCGCCTGGAACGACGGCATGCGTCGCGCCGTGGCCCTGGTGCCGCGCGGCGAGTGGGGCGACCGCGTCCTGGCCTCCTTCAGCCGCAACTGGCAGGCCGCCGGCGGCACCCTGATCGCCGCCGAGCACGTCGACCAGCCGGTAGAACTGGCCCGCCAGATCGCCGACCTGCTGCAACTGCGCCAGAGCGAAGGCCGCGCCAAGCGCCTGCAGGGCGTGCTCGACAGCAGTGTCGACACCCAGCCCTCGCGTCGCCAGGACATCGACTTCATCTTCCTTGCCGCCACCCCGCAGCAGGCTCGCCAGATCAAGCCGACCCTGGCCTTCCAGTACGCGGGCGACCTGCCGGTCTACGCCACGTCCAACCTGTACAGCGGTGTGAACAACCCGGCGCAGGACCAGGACCTGAACGGCATCCGCTTCTGCGAAACCCCCTGGCTGCTGGAGCCGAACAACCCGCTGCGCCAGCAGGTCTCCGCCCAATGGCCGCAAGCCAACGGCAGCCTGGGCCGCCTGTATGCCATGGGTGCCGATGCCTACCAACTGGCCCCGCGCCTGCCGGAACTCAAGGCCGTGCCGAGCATGCAGGTCGACGGCCTGACCGGCACCCTAAGCGTGAATGCCAGCCAGCGCGTCGAGCGCCACCTGCCCTGGGCCGAATTCAAGAATGGGCAGGTGCAGCCGCTGGAGAACAGCGGTATTTGATCGGCAACAGCCCCTCCCAGAAGGCCGGGCGCGAGGCGGAAGCCAGCGCCCGCGCCCACCTCGAACAGCATGGACTGCGCCTGGTGGCGCAGAACTGGACGTGCCGCCGCGGCGAGCTCGATCTGGTCATGCTGGACGGCGATACAGTAGTATTCGTCGAAGTTCGCTCCCGCCGGCATGACGCCTGGGGAGGAGCGCTGGAAAGTGTGGACTCGCGCAAGCGTCAGCGCCTGACCGCCGCCGCCGAACACTTCCTGCAACAGAACGCCCGCTGGAGCAGACACCCCTGCCGGTTCGACATCGTCGCCATCGACCATCGAACCCCAGGCTCCGCAGGGCACTTGAACTGGATCCCCAACGCCTTTGACACCTGATCAGACGCCCGACGAAAGGTCATCCCTGATGGACATGCAATCCCGTATCCGCCAGCTCTTCCATGCCAGCATCGAGACCAAGCAACAGGCCACCGAGGTGCTCATCCCGCATATCGAGCAGGCCAGCATGGTGATGGTCAATGCCCTGCTGAACGAGGGCAAGATTCTCTCCTGCGGCAACGGCGGCTCCGCCGGCGATGCGCAGCACTTCTCTTCCGAACTGCTGAACCGCTTCGAGCGTGAGCGCCCGAGCCTGCCGGCGGTCGCCCTGACCACCGACAGTTCCACCATCACCTCGATCGCCAACGACTACAGCTACAACGAAGTCTTCTCCAAGCAGATCCGCGCCCTGGGCCAGCCCGGCGACGTACTGCTGGCGATTTCCACCAGCGGCAACTCGGCGAACGTCATTCAGGCGATCCAGGCCGCACATGATCGCGAAATGGTTGTCGTAGCACTGACCGGCCGCGACGGCGGCAACATGGCATCGCTGCTGCTGCCCGAAGACGTGGAAATCCGCGTTCCGGCCAAGGTCACCGCACGCATCCAGGAAGTCCACCTGCTGGTCATCCATTGCCTGTGCGACCTCATCGACCGTCAACTGTTCGGGAGTGAAGAATGACCCGTACCCCTCTGATCGCGGCCGCGCTGGCCGTGACCATGGCCCTGGGTGGCTGCACCAGTTTCGTCAGCGCCACCCGCGACAAGCCGATCGACGATGACAAGGGCACCCGCACCCTTGGCAGCAAGATCGACGACTCGCTGATCGAAACCAAGGTGGCGGTGAACATCGCCAAGGCCGATCCGGATCTCGACCGCAATTCCCATGTCGTGGTGATCAGCTACAACGGCGTGGTACTGCTGGCCGGCCAGACGCCGCGCGCCGACCTGAAGAACAAGGCCGAACAGGCCGCCAAGGAAGTGCAGAAGGTCAAGACCGTGCACAACGAGCTGCAGATCCTGCAGCCCTCCTCCCTGGCCGCCCGCAGCAACGACACCTGGCTGACCACCAAGATCAAGAGCCAGATGCTCGCTGACGCGAACGTGCCCTCCACGCGCATCAAGGTCCTGACCGAGAACGGCATCGTCTACATGCTGGGCCTGGTCACCCGCCGCGAAGGCGACCTGGCCACCCAGGTGGTACAGGGCGTGGATGGCGTGCAGAAGATCGTTCGCCTGTTCGAATACATCGACTGAGCGAGCCATTGTTGCAGGCATGAAAAAGGCGACCCTTGGGTCGCCTTTTTTATTACTTCACCACCTTGAGGCTGGGCCGGCCGCTGGGTCGCGGCGGCTCGTCGGATGGACCATCGTCTGGCAGGTCCTCATCGTCGGTCGGCACCGGCGGCTCCAGATCGAAGACCATGCCCTGGCCATTCTCCCGAGCGTAGATGGCCATTACCGCCTGGGACGGAATGTACAGGCTCTGAGCAACACCGCCGAAGCGGCCTTCGAAGCTGACGGCTTCGTTGTCCATCTGCAAGTGGCGCACCGCGGTCGGCGATACGTTGAGCACGATCTGGCCGTCGCTGGCATAGCCCGGCGGCACCCGCACGCCCGGGTACTCGGAATTCACCAGGATATGCGGGGTGCAGCCGTTGTCGACGATCCACTCATAGAGGGCTCGCACGAGGTAGGGACGACTGGAGTTCATCATCGGGCTCCTTAGCGCATATCACGTTCGATAGAGGACAGGCTCGCACGGAAAGTTTCTCGTGCAAACTGCCGCTCCATGTAATCCAGCAACGGTTTGGCCGGGCGCGGCAACTCGATGCCCAGGACCGGCAGCCGCCAGAGAATCGGCAACAAGCAGCAATCCACCAGGCTGAGGTCCTCGCTGAGGAAGAAGGGCTTGTCGGCGAACAGCGGCGATACTCCCGTCAGGCTCTCACGCAATTCCTTTCTCGCCAAGGCACGCTCAGCGTCCTTCTGCCGCGAGTCGAGAATGCGGTCCACCAGAGCGCACCAGTCCCGCTGGATGCGGTGCATCAACAAGCGGCTATTGGCACGGGCCACCGGGTAAACCGGCAGCAACGGCGGGTGTGGATAACGTTCATCGAGGTACTCCATGACCACCGTCGACTCGTAGAGCGAAAGATCGCGATCCACCAGGGTCGGCAGGCTGCCATAGGGGTTCACTTCGGCGAGCTTGGCCGGAATGTTACCGGCCGGTACGTCGATGATATCGGCAACGACGCTCTTCTCGGCCAGCACCAGGCGCACGCGATGGCTGTAATGGCAGGAAGGGTCGGAGAAACAGGTAAGCTTATTGATTGCGGCCATGCCGCGCGCCTCCTCGGGGTGGGAGGTAGAAAGACGCGCGCGCCCCGTAGGGCGCGCGCTTGTTACAGCTGGCAGTGCTTAGTGCACGTCCTTCCAGTATTCACGCTTGAGCAGATAGGCGAACACGAAGAAGAAGGCCAGGAACAGCAGGACGTAGGTGCCGATGCGGTGGGATTCCAGCTTGTTCGGGTCAGCCGAGTAAGCCAGGAAGGTCACCAGGTTCTTCACCTTTTCGTCGAACTGGGCTTCGTTCAGCTGACCGGACTTCGGAACGATGGTCAGTTGATCGCAGGCCTCGTGGGTCAGCGGGGTACCAGTCAGAGGATCGTACTGCTTCTTGCCATCCTCGACGACCTGGACCTGCTTGCAGCCGATGACCTGGCGCCCCTGGACGCTGGCCAGCACGTTCGGCATGCCGACGTTCGGGAAGACCTTGTTGTTCACGCCCCACGGACGCTTGGGATCTTCGTAGAACGAACGCAGGTAGGTGTACAGCCAGTCAGTACCACGCACACGGGCCACCAGAGTCAGGTCCGGCGGAGCAGCACCGAACCATACCTTGGCGTCAGCGGGCTTCATGCCGATGTCCATGTGATCGCCGATCTTCGCACCGGTGAACACCAGGTGGCTCATCATCAGCTCTTCCGGAATACCCAGATCACGACCGACACGCTCATAACGCTGGAATTTGGCGCTGTGGCAGCCCATGCAGTAGTTGGCGAAGGTGCGCGCGCCATCCTGCATGGCAGCCTTGTCGGTCAGATCGATATCGACATGATCGAGTGCCGGGCCATGGCCTTCGGCAGCGAAGCCGAAGACGGGCAGCAGAGCCAGAACAAATGCAGCGAATTGCTTTTTCATCAGCCAGTCACCCTTTCCGGAACCGGTTTGGTTTTCTCCATCCGGGTGTAGAACGGCATCAGGATGAAGAAGGCGAAATACAGAATGGTGCACAGGCGGGACAGCGTGGTGCCCAGCGGCGACGGCGCTTGCGAGCCGTAGTAGCCGAGGATCACGAAGGAAACCGCGAAGATCACCAGCCAGATCTTGCTCAGCCAGCCCTTGTAGCGGATCGAGCGAACCGGGCTACGGTCCAGCCACGGCAGCACGAACAGCACGGCGATGGCGGCGCCCATGGCGATGACACCCATCAGCTTGTCCGGAACGGCGCGCAGGATGGCGTAGAACGGAGTGAAGTACCACACCGGAGCGATGTGCTCGGGGGTCTTGAACTGGTTCGCCATCTCGAAGTTGGGCTTCTCGAGGAAGAAACCGCCCATTTCCGGGAAGAAGAAGATCACGGTGCAGAAGACGAACAGGAAGACCACGACACCGACGATGTCCTTGACGGTGTAGTACGGGTGGAAGGCAATGCCGTCCAGCGGTACGCCGTTCTCGTCCTTCTTCTTCTTGATGTCCACGCCGTCCGGGTTGTTCGAGCCGACTTCGTGCAGCGCCAGGATGTGCAGCACGACCAGGCCGAGCAGGACGATCGGCAGGGCGATCACGTGCAGGGCGAAGAAGCGGTTCAGGGTGATGCCGGAGATCAGGAAGTCACCACGGATCCACTGGGCCAGGTCCTCGCCGACGACCGGAATGGCGCCGAACAGCGAGATGATCACCTGGGCACCCCAGTAGGACATCTGGCCCCAGGGCAGCAGGTAGCCCATGAAGGCCTCGGCCATCAGGGCGAGGTAGATCAGCATGCCGAAGATCCACACCAGCTCGCGCGGCTTCTGGTAGGAGCCGTAGAGCAGGCCACGGAACATGTGCAGGTAGACGACCACGAAGAACGCCGAAGCGCCGGTGGAGTGCATGTAGCGGATGATCCACCCGTAATCGACATCTCGCATGATGTACTCGACGGAGGCGAAAGCCTCTTCCGCCGACGGGGTGAAGCTCATGGTCAGCCAGATACCGGTGAGGATCTGGTTGACCAGCACCAGCAGCGCCAGCGAACCGAAGAAGTACCAGAAGTTGAAGTTCTTCGGGGCGTAATACTTGCTCAGATGGTCTTCCCACATCTTGGTCGCGGGGAAGCGGGCATCGACCCAAGCCATGAACTTGTTCATCAGGCTTTCTCCTGGTCCACACCGATGGTCAATTCATCACCATCAAGCGAATAAGGCGGAATCGGCAGGTTCATCGGAGCGGGTTGCCCCTTGTAAACGCGGCCGGCGAGGTCGTAATGGGAGCCGTGGCAAGGGCAGAAGTAGCCACCCTTCCAATCCGGACCGAGGTCCGCGGGAGCGACTTCAGGGCGGAAGGTCGGCGAGCAGCCCAGGTGGGTGCAGATACCAACGATCACGGCCAGTTCCGGCTTGATCGAACGCACTTTGGGATCGACGTAGGCCGGTTGATCCGAAGCCTTCGACTCGGGGTCGGCCAGTTGCCCTTCGAGGGTCGGCAGCGCGTCCAGCATTTCCTTGGTGCGATGCACCAGGAACACCGGCTTGCCCCGCCACTCAGCGATAACCTGCTGGCCCGGCTCGATCTTCCCTACGTTGACCTTCACCGGCGCGCCAGCGGCCTTCGCCTTGGCACTGGGGAACCATGACCCCACGAACGGGACCGCAGCTCCGACCGCTCCCGCCGCGCCAACCACCGAGGTGGCCGCGACAAGGAAGCGACGCCGGCCTGCATTCACGCCGTCATTACTCATTCAGTCGTCTCCCATCAGCTTCAAGCCTGTTCAGTTCAGGCTTTTAAGTAAAAATTCGAGCCGCGCAAAAAATTCGCCAAATGGTAAAGAAAAGCCCTTGTGCTGACAAGGTAATAGCCAGATACGAAGTTAGCGAAACCCTTGCCGGACGGGGCTCGCGCGGATGCGACACCTTGCCGCACGAACAAATTGAAGACATAAAAAAACGCCCAGTCCAAAGGATCTGGGCGTTTTTTCGAAGCGTCGTATTAACGCTTGGAGTACTGCGGACGCTTACGCGCTTTACGCAGACCGACTTTCTTACGTTCAACTTCGCGAGCATCGCGAGTTACGTAGCCGGCCTTACGCAGCGGGCTGCGCAGGGTCTCGTCGTATTCGATCAGAGCGCGGGTGATACCGTGACGGATCGCACCAGCTTGACCGCTCACGCCACCGCCAACGACGGTAACGTAGATATCGAACTTCTCGGTGTTCTCGGTCAGCTCGAGCGGCTGACGGACAACCATGCGAGCGGTCTCACGACCGAAGAACTGCTCGATAGTGCGGTTGTTGATGGAGATCTTGCCAGTGCCCGGACGCAGGAAGACGCGAGCGGTAGCGGTCTTACGACGGCCAGTGCCGTAATTTTGAGTCGCCGACATAATGAGCTATCCCGTTAAATCTTCAGTTCTTGAGGCTGCTGAGCGGTGTGCGGGTGGTTGGCACCCTTGTACACTTTCAGCTTGCGGTACATGTCGCGGCCCAGCGGGTTCTTCGGCAGCATGCCTTTGACGGCAGTCTCGATAACACGCTCAGGAGCCTTGGCGATCAGCTTCTCGAAGTTGATCGACTTGATACCGCCCGGGAAGCCCGAGTGATGGTAGTACATCTTGTCGGTAGCTTTGGCGCCAGTGACACGAACCTGCTCGGCGTTGATGACGACGATGTAGTCGCCGGTGTCAACGTGCGGGGTGTATTCCGGCTTGTGCTTGCCGCGCAGGCGGGTAGCAATCTCGGTAGCCAGACGACCCAGGGTCAGGCCAGCAGCGTCGACGACGAACCAGTCGCGCTTAACAGTTTCTGGTTTCGCGGTATAAGTTTTCATTCGTTATAGCCTCAGGGGCCGCCTGAAAATAAGACGGCGAATCTTACTGGACAGTGGTTGCCTTGACAAGTCAAGGACAGCCGAAGACAGACACGAATTGGGGCTCGGGTCGGTGTGCGTCCGTAACGACTAGATGTATCGATCGGCAGGCTTGGCATCCCCCACCGATGAAAGGCTGCGGAATTATGCAGATTCCGGCAGAATTTTCAACCGTGTCACGCACTTGTTTTCATGAGGAGACCTGCATGGAGTACCGCCCGCTCGGCCGCACCGATCTCAACGTCAGCGCACTCTGCCTGGGGACCATGACCTGGGGCGAGCAGAATACCGAGGGCGAAGCCTTCGCCCAGATCGAGCGGGCCAAGGCCGCCGGTCTGAATTTCATCGATACCGCCGAGATGTACCCGGTGCCACCGCGCGCGGAAACCTACACCCGCACCGAGCAGATCATCGGCAACTGGTTCCGCCAGCGCGGGGATCGCGCCGACTGGGTGCTGGCCAGCAAGGTCGCCGGCCCCGGCAACTCCATCAGCCATATCCGCGACGGCCAGCTCAGGCACGATCGCAAGAATATCGTCGAAGCACTCAACGGCAGCCTCAAGCGCCTGCAGACCGACTGGATCGATCTTTACCAACTGCACTGGCCCGAGCGCAGCACCAACTTCTTCGGCCAACTGGGCTACCAGCACAAGGAAGAGAACTTCACCCCGCTGGAAGACACTCTGGAAGTGCTCGACGAGCAGGTTCGCGCCGGCAAGATCCGTCACATTGGCCTGTCCAACGAGACGCCCTGGGGCACCATGCGCTTCCTGCAGATCGCCCAGGAGCGCGGCTGGCCGCGCGCCGTGTCGATCCAGAATCCCTACAACCTGCTCAACCGCAGCTTCGAGGTAGGCCTGGCGGAAATAGCGATTCGCGAACAATGCGGTCTGCTGGCCTACTCGCCGATGGCCTTCGGCATGCTTTCAGGCAAATACTTCGGCGGTGCGCGCCCGGTCAATGCGCGCATCACCCTGTTCAGCCGCTTCACGCGCTACACCAATCCGCAGACCGCCAGTGCCTGCGACCGCTACGTGAGCCTGGCCCGCGAGCACGGCCTGGACCCGGCGCAGATGGCCCTGGCCTTCGTCACCAGCCGGCCGTTCGTGACCAGCAACATCATCGGCGCGACCAACCTCGAGCAACTGGAAGCCAACCTCGGCAGCTTCGAGTTGAAGCTCTCCGACGAGGTGCTGGCCGGCATCGAGGCGATCCACAAGGACCAGCCGAACCCGGCTCCCTGATCGCCCCGCAAACGAAAAAGCCAGGCAATGCCGGGCTTTTTCATCCGCTCAGGTTACAGCGAGCGGGCGATGATTTCCTTCATGATCTCGTTGGTACCGGCATAGATGCGCTGTACACGCGCATCCGCCCAGGCGCGGGCGATCGGGTATTCCCACATGAAGCCGTAGCCGCCGTGCAGCTGCACGCACTCGTCGAGCACCTTGCACTGCAGGTCGGTGGTCCAGTACTTGGCCATCGCCGCGGTAGGTACGTCCAGCTTGCCTTCCAGATGCTGCTCCAGGCAGCGGTCGACGAAGACCCGACCGACCTGAATCTCGGTGGCCATTTCCGCCAGCTTGAATCGAGTGTTCTGGAAATCGGCGATGGACTTTCCGAACGCCTTGCGCTCGCGGGTGTACTCCAGCGTCCACTTCAGCGCCGCTTCGGCGGAGGCCAGCGCGCCCAGGGCCACCGTCAGGCGCTCCTGCGGCAGTTCCTGCATCAGGTAGATGAAACCCTGCCCTTCCTTGCCCAGCAGGTTCTCCTTGGGAATGCGGACGTCCAGGAAGAACAGCTCGGAAGTGTCCTGCGCCTTCATTCCGACTTTCTCCAGGCGCTTGCCCTTGGAGAAGCCCGGCGTGCCCGCCTCCACCAGGAACAGGCTGGTGCCCTTGGCGCCGGCCTTGGGGTCGGTCTTGGCGACCACGATCACCAGGTCGGCCAGCCAGCCGTTGGTGATGAAGGTCTTCGAGCCGTTGATCACGTACTCGTCGCCATCCAGCACGGCAGTGGTCTTCACCCCCTGCAGGTCGGAGCCGGCCCCCGGCTCGGTCATGGCGATGGCCGAGACCATCTCGCCGGAGATCAGCTTGGGCAGGTAACGCTGCTTAAGCTCTTCGCTGCCGTAGTGAAGGATGTAGGGCGCGACGATGTCCGAATGCAGCGAGAAACCGATACCCGTAAGCCCCAGGCGGCCGATCTCCTCGATCACCACGGCGCTGTAGAGGAAGTCCGCCGCCATGCCGCCGTAGGCCTCTGGCAGGTGCGAGCAGAGCATCCCTGCCTCGCCGGCCTTGTTCCACAGCTGGCGATCGACGTGACCGTCTTTTTCCCATTGGGCATGGAAAGGCACCGCCTCCTGTTCGAGGAACTTGCGGACGCTGTCGCGGAACAGCTCGTGGTCGGAACTGAACAGGGTTCTTGGAATCATGCGGTGCACCTGCAGATCGGTTGTAGGAATTATTGGAAGGCCGACTGTAGGACAGCGAGAACCGCTCTGCACTGGACACTTTCGCCAAAAAATAAGACGATCCAGCCGCATCATGACCACTTTAGCGTCATGCCGAGACATCCATAAGAAGTACAAGAATCGATGCCCACCCCAGCTTCCAGCGTGCTGCGCCGCGTCAGCATTCTCGCCACCCATGGCGTCTTCGGCTCCACCCTCATGCAGGCCAAGGACTTCTTCCACATGGCCAGCCTGCGCCACGGCCGCCAGCAAGGGCTCGGCCTGCACCCGAGTTTCGAGACCCGCATCATCAGCCCGGACGGCAAACCGGTGATCAGCTTCAGCGGTGACACCCTGCCGGTGCAGGGCCCGCTGGACGAGCCGGAACTGGTGATCCTGCCCGCCTTCTGGGGTGACTTCGATGAACTCCTGAAGCATTACCCTGAGGTACTGCCCTGGCTGCGCGAGCGCCACGCGGCCGGCAGCGTGCTCTGTGGCGAGGTGTCCGGCGTGTTCTGGCTGGCCGAGGCCGGCCTGCTCGACGGCAAGGAAGCCACCACCTACTGGCGCTTCTTCCGCGAATTCGCCGAGCGCTACCCCAAGGTGCTGCTCAATCAGGAAAAGCACATCGCCGACGCCGACAACATCTACAGCGCCGGCGGCCTGACCTCGGTCCGCGACCTGTACATCTACCTGATCGAGCACTTCTGCGGCGCCGCCGTGGCCCAGGGCGTGGCCCGCGACATCCTCTACGAGGTGCAGCGCAGCTACACCCCCGGCCGCCTCGGCTTCGGCGGACAGAAGCTGCACCACGACCCGACGATCCTGCAGATCCAGCACTGGCTGGAAGAGCACTTCTCGGACAAGTTCCGCTTCGAGGATGTGGCCCGTGAGCACGGCATGAGCATCCGCAACTTCATGCGGCGCTTCCAGGCCGCCACCGGCGACAAGCCGTTGCATTACCTGCAACGGCTGCGCATCGAGACGGCGCGCAACCTGCTGTCCACCACACGCAAGAGCATCAAGACCATCAGCTACGAAGTCGGCTACGACGACGCCAGCTTTTTCGCCCGCCTGTTCCGCCAGCACACCGGGCTTTCGCCGAATCATTACCGACGCCAGTACGAACAGAAGGAAGGCTGAAACACGCCATCCCTAGGATGGGTTCGCGGACTCGTGCGCCGCCCTATGATCGGGGTAGCTCCTGACAACAAGAACCCAACGGGATATCGCCATGCGCCGCTTTCTGCTTGCCCTGCTGGCCGCCTTCAGCCTGACCGCTGTGGCGGACGACACCTGGAAACCCTTCCCCTACGACCAGAGCGCCTTCGACTACAGCGGCGACAAGCTGCGCGCCGCCTGGCCGAAGCTGACCCGCGGCTTTGGCAACTACCCCTTCCCCGACGCTGACTGGGTAGTGACCATGGCGACCCAACATCCCGAAGCCCTGGAGAAGACCGTGACGGCCGGTACCGGTTTCACCGGCAAGCCGGAGGAAGCCCAGATTTATGCGCAGAAGCTGCAGGACGTGTGGCGCAAGGTATTCCGCGGCGACTTCGCCCAGGCCAAGAAAGACGGCCTGGCGCTGGGCGTCGGCGGACAGGTGCCGGGCATGTTTGCCCAGGTGCTCTACGCCATGTTCCTCGCCCCGGAACAGAACGAGAAACAGCGCCTGCTGGAAGAAGTGATCAGCTACACCGACCAGGCCGGCCCGCTGCTCAATGCCGACCCCATCGCCCAGTTCGGCCGCGCCTACGCCAAGGCGCGCCTGGCTGAAGACCTGCCGGTACCGGTAGTGCTCAAGCGCGGTTACACCGGCGACATCCCCAAGGAGCTGGACGCCCTGCTGGCCAAGCAGCCGAATCAACCGTTCGCCCTGGCGCTCTACGGCGGCTACGAGGCAGGCGTGATCCGCAAGGTCGGCAAGCTGGTGGGCAAGATGACCTACGGGGTCAGCGCGGACAAGATGGAGCAGTACTTCGCCCGCTCCTTCCGCGCCGCCAATGACCTGCCGATCGGCCACTACGAATACGCCAATGCGCTGGCCTACGTCTACGGCGAAGATGAAGAGCAGAAAGCGCTGGAGCAGTTGAAGAAAGCAGTGGCAATCAAGCCGATCAACGCCATGGAAGCGCTGGAAGTCGCCCACGCCCAGCAATTGCTGAAGAAGGCGCAGCAGGAAACGGCCCAGCGCTAAGTCTTCACCTGTAGGAGCGAGCTTGCTCGCGAACCGCCCAGCATCCGAGCTACCGGTGAAGTGCTCGCGAGCAAGCTCGCTCCTACGAAAAGCCAAAACGAAAAAGGCTGCCCTAGGGCAGCCTTTTTCGTTTGCCGAACCATCAGGGACGGTGCGGGCGGCTCAGGTATTCGTGGGACTGCATTTCCAGCAGGCGGCTCAGCGTACGCTGGAATTCGAACTCCAGTCGGCCGCCGGCGTACAAATCCTTGAGCTCCACTTCGGCGGAGAGGATCAGCTTGACGTTGCGGTCGTAGAACTCGTCCACCAGGTTGATGAAGCGGCGGGCCATGTCGTCCTTGGCCACGTTCATCTGCTCGACGTTGGAAATCAGGATCGCGTGGAAGATCTTCGCCAGCTCGATGTAGTCGTTCTGGCTGCGCGGGCCGTCGCACAGCTCGCGGAATTCGAACCAGGCCACGTCATCGCAGGTGATGCGCGCGCGGATTTCGCGGTTCTCGATGGTCAGTACGTCGTCGCGGGTCGCGGCGGCGCACTCGGGGGTCAGGGCCTTGAAATCGCGGGTCATGGCCTGTTCGGCCTGCTCGGAAAGCGGCCAGTGGTACAGCTCGGCCTGTTCCAGGGCGCGCAGGCGGTAGTCCACGCCGCTGTCGACGTTGACCACTTCGGTGTATTGCTTGACCAGGGCGATGGCCGGCAGGAAGCGGGCGCGCTGCAGGCCGTCCTTGTAGAGGCCGTCCGGCACGATGTTGGAGGTCGCCACCAGGCTGACGCCGTTCTTGAACAGCTCTTCCAGCAGGGTCGCGAGGATCATCGCGTCGGTGATGTCGGAGACGAAGAATTCGTCGAAGCAGATCACCCGGGCCTCGTCGGCAAAACGCTTGCCGATGATGGTCAGCGGGTTCTTCTCGCCCTTGAGGGTCTTCATTTCCTCGTGGACGCGCTTCATGAAGCGGTGGAAGTGCGTGCGCATCTTCTGCTTGAACGGCAGCGCTTCGTAGAAGGTATCCACCAGGTAGGTCTTGCCACGGCCGACGCCACCCCAGAAATACAGGCCCTTCACCGGCTCCTGGGACTTCTTGCCCAGCAGCCTGCCGAACAGACCGGACTTGCCTTTCTCAGCGGCAACCAGGTCGTCATAGAGGCGTTGCAGGTGCTTCACGGCATTGGCTTGCGCCGCGTCGTGGAAGAAATCGGGGCGTTTCAGGTCTTCCTGGTAGCGCTGAAGAGGCGTCATGATCGGTAGCAAGGTAACGAAAACGGGGGCGCACACTGTAGCGGCGCCCCCGTTGCTTGGCAATTGGCCGGTAGTCGGACCGGCCTGCCAACCCCTCACTCCTGGGGAGCGAGAGCCTCGCGCAGACGCTGCATGGCAGCATCGCGCTCCGCGTCGGTGGAGAATTCCGGGCTGTAGGCCACGGCTTCACCATCCAGGCGCACGCTGAAGGCATTCAGCTCGGCGCGCAGGTCCAGCTCCTCGGACTGCAGGCGCTTGGTCACCTGGCCCGCAGCCTTGCCGTCGGCGAAGGCGATGGAGAGCAGCAGTTGCTCGCCGGCAGCGTCCAGCAGGCGGAAGCGGAAGCCGTCGTCCTCGCGGAAGCTGACGAAGCGCGCGGCCTTGGCAGCCTTCTTCTTGCCTTCGGTGGCCACCTGCACTTGCTCGCGGAACGAACGCAGGCCGACCGCCTCGCGCAGTTCGCCGAGGAACGGCGTGGCGATACGGCGGGCCTTGGCGGCGCCGGCCAGAAGGATATCTTCCAGGTCGGCCGGGCGGGTGATCAGTGCGTGGTAACGCTCGCGAGCCTCGCCCAGCTCATTGTCCAGCAGCTCGAACAGCCGCTGCTTGGCTTCGCCCCAGGCCAGGCCACCGAGCAGGTCGGCGCGGAACGCGGCCTGTTGCTCATGGGTGGAGAACGCCTGGTAGAGAGTGAACAGGTGGGAGCTGTCCGGGTCCTTCGGCTCGCCCGGCGCGCGGGAGTCGGTGACGATGCGCGCCACGGCGTCCTTGAGCTGCTTGGCGGTGCCGAACAGCGGGATCGTGTTGTCGTAGCTCTTGGACATCTTGCGACCGTCCAGACCCGGCAGGGTCGCCACGTCTTCCTCGATCACCACTTCCGGCAGGGTGAACAGTTCCTTGCCGTTGCCGAACAGGTGGTTGAAGCGCTGGCCGATGTCGCGGGCCATTTCCACGTGTTGGATCTGGTCGCGGCCGACCGGCACCTTGTGGGCGTTGAACATCAGGATGTCCGCGGCCATCAGCACCGGGTAGCTGTACAGACCCATGGTGACGCCGGCGTCCGGGTCTTCGCCGGCCTCGACGTTCTTGTCCACCGAAGCCTTGTAGGCGTGGGCGCGGTTGAGCAGGCCCTTGGCGCTGACACAGGTGAGCAGCCAGGTCAGTTCCGGGATTTCGGGAATGTCGGACTGGCGATAGAAAGTCGCCTTTTCAGCATCCAGGCCGCAGGCCAGCCAGGTGGCGGCGATCTCCAGGCGCGAACGCTGGATGCGCGCCGGGTCATCGCACTTGATCAGCGCGTGGTAGTCGGCCAGGAAGTAGAAGGAATCTGCCTGCGGATCGCGGCTGGCAACGATGGCCGGGCGAATGGCGCCAGCGTAGTTGCCCAGGTGCGGAGTACCGGTGGTGGTGATGCCGGTCAGGATACGGGTCGTCATGGGAATCCAGGAATCAACACAAATGAAATGGCGGGCCGGATGGTAACGCGGCGCGGCGCCCTAGGCGAGCCGGGCCTGAATCAGGTCCTTGAGCTCGATCAGCTTGCCGTGGAAGAAATGGCTGCACTCGGGGATGCGGATCAGTTCGTGGGGCTTGGTCAGCTCGGCGCTCCAGGCGTAGACGCGCTCGGGCGTCACCACTTCATCTGCCTCCGGCTGAATCACCGTTAGCGGGCAGCGCTCGGGCAGGTCGACGTCGAAGCGTTCCACCGGCGGGGCCAACATGAACAGTTGCGCCAGCGCAGCACCCTCCTCTTCCAGGCGCTCGGCGGCGTTGCCGGCCACGCAGGAGCCGAAGGAGAAGCCCATCAGCGTCAGCGGCAGGCCCGGGTGTTGCTCGACCAGCCAGCGCGCGGCAGCCAGCGCATCATCGATCTCGCCGCGCCCCTCGGCATAAGCGCCGCCGCTCTGCCCCACACCACGAAAATTGAAACGCAAGGTGGCGTATCCTGCATCCCGTGCGGCGCGCTGCAGGGTGGCGACCACCTTGTTCTGCATGGTGCCGGCGAACAGCGGATGCGGATGGCAGATCAGTGCGACGCCCTTGGCGTCGGGTGTGGCGAGGTGCAGGGCTTCCAGCTGGCCGTCTGGGCCGTCGAGGAACAGGGGGATTTCGCGGGTGGTCAAACAACAGCTCCGTGACCCCGTGGCGGGTCGTCTCGTCTAGCACAATACCTGCGCAGGCGGCGAAGCTATCGCCACGGTATACAAGCACAGGTGCAAGCCGCTAACGTAAAGCAAAGCCGTCTATAGAGGAAGGATTCGCGTGGAACAGTCCCTCACCACCTGGTTGCTGCCGCTACTCGCTCTGATCGTCGGGGGCGCTATCGGCTTCCTGATCGCCCGCCTGCTCCCCAACGCCGCGCCGAACAAGCTGCAGCGTCAGGTGGATGACATGCAGGATCGCTTCGATAGTTACCAGCGCGAAGTGGTGACCCACTTCAACACCTCCGCCAGCCTGATGAAGAAGCTCACCCAGAGCTATCAGGACGTTCAGGATCACCTGTCCGAGGGCGCCGAGCGCCTGGCCCTGGACGAGCAGACCAAACAGCGCCTGCTGGCCGCCCTGCACGCCGACGAATACCCCGAGCGCCGCGAGCGCCTGACTCCGCCGGCAAACAACGAAGCGCCGCGCGACTATGCGCCCAAGCCCAGCGAAGGGCCGGGTACGCTGGATGAGACGTATGGGCTGAAAGGCAAATACTGAGTCTCCGTTACGTAGAAAAAGCCCCGCACTCGCGGGGCTTTTTCATGGAGCACCGAGCCGCTCCTGTCTCTCCTACGAAAGCGGGCACTTCCGCGTCGGATGTCAGGGTGATCGGGAACCAGAAAAGAAAAAGCCCCGCAAATGCGGGGCTTTTTCATCAGCGCTGGATGATCAGATCGCGCCGCGCTGGCGGAGCAGGTCGAGGACCGCCTTGACGCCCTCTTCCACCGACTGAGTCTGGGTGTCGATCACCAGATCGGCATCCAGCGGCACGTCGTAGGGGAAGGACTCACCCGGGATGTTGTCCTGGCCCGCGGCGTACAAGCCCTGCGGATCACGCTCACGGCAGATCTGCGGAGAAGCCTGGACGTAGACGGTGATGAAGCGCTCGGCACCGATCAGCGACTTGGCCTGTTCACGCCCTTCAGCACTCGGGGCAACGAAGGCGCACAGGCTGATGAGACCGGCTTCGTTGAACTGCTTGGCCACATGGGCTGTGCGCAGCCAGTTTTCGTTGCGACCGGCGCGATCCTGCGGCAGGCCCTTGTTCAGGTCGTGGCGCAGGTTCTGGCCGTCCAGCACATAGACCGCACGGCCCATGTCGAACAGCTTGCGCTCGACGGCGTAGGCCAGGGTGCTCTTGCCAGCGCCGGAGAGGCCGCTGAACAGCACGGTGGCCGGCTGCTGGCCGAAGCGTGCAGCGCGCTCTTCGCGAGCTACATGGGCGTTCGCACCGTGGTGGGTGGCAGTCCCGTGGCCCGCTTGCGGGGCGGCGATGATCATACCGGCGCCAACGGTGCCGTTGGTCAGGCGGTCGATGACGATGAAGGCACCGGTGGTGCGGTTCTGGCCGTAGCCGTCCAGCGCGATCGGCGCATCCAGACTGACCTTCACGCGGGCGATCTCGTTGAGTTTGAGTTCGCTGGCGGCGGTCTCTTCCAGGGTATTCACGTCCACCTTGTGGCTGATACTCGGGATGGAGCCCGGCACGTAGCTGGTGGCGCGCTTGATGTCGTATTTCTTGCCCGGCAGCATCGGCTCTTCGGCCATCCACACCAGCATGGCGTCGAAGCCGTCGGTCACCAGCGGACGGTTGTCGGCATGCACCAGCATGTCGCCGCGGGAGACGTCGATCTCGTCTTCCAGGGTCAGGGTAATGGCTTGGCCGGGGCCCGCCTGCTCCAGCTCGCCCTCGAAGGTGACGATGGATTTGACCTTGCTGCCCTTGCCCGACGGCAGGGCCACGACTTCGTCACCCTTGCGCACGATGCCACTGGCGAGGGTGCCGGCAAAGCCACGGAAGTTCAGGTTCGGACGGTTGACGTATTGCACCGGGAAGCGCATGTCGTCGAGGTTGCGGTCACCGGCGATCTCGACGGACTCGAGGATCTCCATCAGCGACTGGCCGGTATACCACGGCGAGCGCTCGGACTTGTTGACCACGTTGTCGCCCTTCAGCGCCGACATCGGCACGAAGTGCAGGGAATTGGTCTTGAGGTTGATCTTGTCGGCAAACTGCAGGTAGTCGGCCTTGATCTGCTCGAATACGCCCTGGTCGAAGCCTTTCAGGTCCATCTTGTTGACGGCGACGACGATGTGCTTGATGCCCAGCAGCGAGGCGATGAAGCTGTGCCGACGGGTCTGTGTCTGCACGCCGTAGCGGGCGTCGATCAGGATGATGGCCAGGTCGCAGGTGGACGCGCCGGTGGCCATGTTGCGGGTGTACTGCTCATGGCCGGGGGTGTCGGCGATGATGAACTTGCGCTTGGCGGTGCTGAAGTAGCGATACGCCACGTCAATGGTGATGCCCTGCTCGCGCTCGGCCTGCAGACCGTCCACCAGCAACGCCAGGTCGACGTCATCGCCGGTGGTACCGACTTTCTTCGAGTCGCGGGTAATGGCCTCGAGGTGGTCCTCGTAGATCATCTTGGAGTCATGCAGCAGGCGCCCGATCAGGGTGCTCTTGCCGTCGTCGACGTTACCGCAGGTGAGGAAGCGCAGCAGTTCCTTGCGCTCGTGCTGGGCCAGGTAGGCGAGGATATCCTCGCTGATCAGATCGGATTGATGCGACATGGTGCGAGAACCTTAGAAGTAGCCCTGACGTTTCTTTTCTTCCATCGAACCGGCCTGGTCATGGTCGATGACCCGGCCCTGGCGTTCGGAAGTTCGCGTCAGCAGCATTTCCTGGATGATTTCCGGCAGCGTGGTGGCGGTGGACTCCACCGCGCCGGTCAGCGGGTAGCAGCCCAGGGTGCGGAAACGCACCATCTTCTTCTGGATGCTTGCCTTCTGCTCGGGCGTGAGGTGCTCGAGGATGCGCTCGTCGTCGATCATGATCAGCGCGCCGTTCATCTCGATGACTTCGCGCTCTTCGGCGAAGTACAGCGGCACGATCGGGATCTGTTCCAGGTAGATGTATTGCCAGATGTCCAGCTCGGTCCAGTTGGACAGCGGGAAGACGCGGATCGACTCGCCCTTCTTCACCTTGCCGTTGTAGACGTTCCACAACTCGGGACGCTGGTTCTTCGGGTCCCAGCGGTGCTTGCTGTCGCGGAAGGAGTAGACGCGCTCCTTGGCGCGGGACTTCTCCTCGTCGCGGCGGGCACCACCGAAGGCGGCGTCGAAGCCGTACTTGTCGAGGGCCTGCTTGAGGCCTTCGGTCTTCATGATGTCGGTGTGCTTGGCGCTGCCGTGGGTGAACGGATTGATGTCCTGAGCCACCCCATCGGGGTTGATGTGGGTGATCAGGTCCAGGCCGTATTCGCTGACCATCTTCTCGCGGAAACGGTACATCTCCTGGAACTTCCAGCGAGTGTCGACGTGCATCACCGGGAACGGCAGCTTGCCAGGAAAGAAGGCCTTGCGCGCGAGATGCAGCATTACCGCGCTGTCCTTGCCGATCGAGTACAGCATCACCGGGTTATCGAACTCGGCGGCGACCTCGCGGATGATGTGGATGCTCTCCGCTTCCAGCTGTTTCAGATGCGTCAGTTTGTCGACCATGGCTACTCACGGAATTGCTTATGGACGGCCTTCGGGCCGTAGACGAGGGCGCACTCTAACACAGCGCAGGGCTCTAACCCGCGCGCCTGTTATACCGAAAAAATATACACATATAGCCGTCCGCGCTCACTGCTGGAGCCCGCGGGATTGCCGGCCGGCAAGGTGCCCCAGCCCCGCTCCGGCAAGCACAGAAAGACTACGCTGGCACAGCGATTCGGGACTCGACCGAAGCAACGGTTCACCTCACGATCGAATCCCGGCACAGGCCCCTGCCGATCATCCGGAAAACGCTTCCTGCAACAGATTGAGAGCCTGTACCTGGCGACTTGCGCTTGCCTGGGAAGCGCTCTGCGCTAGCATAGCGAGCACTTTTCCTGTCCCAGAAGATTTCCCATGCGCCGCATCGCTCTCGCTCTGCCTTTGCTTGTCCTGATTTCAGCGTGCAGCAGCAAACCCACATCCGCTCCCCAGTCGGCTACCAAGCCGCAGGCCCCTACCCTGATCAGCCCCAGCGCCCACCCGGCGTTCGGCTCGGTACAGCCGATCACCCCGCTGCGCGGCGATTACGCCAACAATGCCAATGCCAATCGCTTCATCGACATGATGGTGAGCAAGCATGGCTTCAACCGGCAGAACCTGCATGACCTGTTTGCCCAGACACAGGAACTGGACTGGGTAATCCGCCTGATGGACCGCCAGGCGCCGACCTACACGCCGCCCAGCGGACCGAACGGTGCCTGGCTGCGCTACCGCAAGAAGTTCATTACCCCGGACAACGTGCAGAACGGCGTTCAGTTCTGGAACCAGTACGAAGGCGACCTGATGCGCGCCTACCGTACTTATGGCGTACCGCCGGAAATTATCGTCGGCATCATTGGCGTGGAAACCCGCTGGGGCCGCGTGATGGGCAAGACGCGGATCATCGACGCGCTGGCCACCCTGTCCTTCTCCTACCCGCGCCGCGCCGAGTTCTTCAGCGGCGAGCTGGAGCAGTTCCTCCTGCAGGCGCGCAAGGAAGGCGATGACCCGCTGGCATTGCGCGGCTCCTATGCCGGCGCCATGGGCTACGGACAGTTCATGCCCTCGTCCTTCACCCAGTACGCGGTGGACTTCGACGGCGACGGCCACATCGACCTGTGGAACCCGCGCGATGCCATTGGCAGCGTGGCCAACTACTTCAAGCAGCACGGCTGGATCAGCGGCGACCTGGTGGCGGTGCCCGCCAGCGGCCAGGCGCCGTCGCTGGAGAATGGCTTCCAGACCATGTACCCGGTCGCCACTCTGTCCGCCGTCGGTCTGCGCCCGCAAGGCTCGCTCAGCGGCCACCAGCAGGCCAGCCTGTTGCGCCTGGACATGGGGCGTAACTACCAGTACTGGTATGGCCTGCCGAACTTCTACGTGATCACCCGCTACAACCACAGCACGCATTACGCCATGGCGGTGTGGGAGCTGGGCAAGGCTGTGGGCCAGGCGCGCCAACGCTACGCCACGACCCCTTGAGTGCTCCAGCCGAGGCTGGCTGCTGCCGGCCTCAGGCGGGATTCGGGCAATCGATGAACAGATGTTCGACGGCGAAGCGCTTGGCCAGGTAATCCCCCAGCGCCTGCACCCCGTAGCGCTCGGTAGCGTGGTGGCCGGCAGCGATGAAGCTGATGCCGTTTTCCCGCGCGCTGTGTACGGTCTGCTCGGAGACCTCTCCGGTCAGATAGGCATCGACGCCGGCGGCAATGGCCTGGTCGATATAGCCCTGGGCACCGCCGGTGCACCAGGCGATGCGGCGGATCGGCTGCTCGCCTTCCACCAGCAACGGCTCACGGCCCAGCACGTCACGCACATGGATCGCCAGATCGCTGGGCAGCATGGGTTCGGGCAGCGAACCGACCAGTACGATGGAGCGCGGATTGCCCGGCTCCAACGGCCCTTCGATCTCGAAGCCGAGCTGGCGGCCGAGCTGCACGTTGTTGCCCACCTCGGGGTGCAGGTCCAGCGGCAAGTGATAGGCCAGCAGACTGATGTCGCGACTCAGCAGGGTCTTCAGACGCCGCTGCTTCATACCGACCACACAGGGATTCTCGCCCTTCCAGAAATAGCCGTGGTGCACCAGCACCACATCGGCGTCGGCCTCCACGGCTGCATCCAGCAGCGCCTGGCTGGCGGTCACACCGGAAACGATGCGGCGCACCTGCGGGCGGCCCTCGACCTGCAAGCCGTTGGGGCAGTAATCCTGGACCTTCGCGGCGTCCAGGTAGCGGTCGGCTTCCTCGACCAGAGTGCTCAGTGCGATAGCCATAGAAATTCCTCCAAACACGGCTACAGGCGTCTATTTTCTTGGCGCGCCGCCCGTATAATGGCCGCCACCCTATCGGCCATCCCCCGGCCAAGCAACCCCAAGGATTTTCTTCGATGCTGAAGGCCCTGCGTTTCCTCGGCTGGCCCGTGCTGGTTGGCGTCCTGTTGGCGCTACTGATCATCCAGCATAACCCCCAGTGGGTCGGCCTACCGCAACAGGAAGTGCATCTGCAGCAAGCGCCTCTGCTCAGCCGTCTCCAGCAGGGCCCGGTCAGCTACGCCGACGCCGTGACCCGCTCTTCGCCCGCCGTGGCCAACCTGTACACCACCAAGATGGTCAGCAAGCCGAGCAACTCGATGCTCGACGACCCGCTGTTCCGCCGTTTCTTCGGCGATAACCTGCCACAGCAGAAGCGCATGGAGTCGAGCCTGGGCTCGGCGGTGATCATGAGCCCGGAAGGCTACCTGCTGACCAACAACCATGTGACCGCCGGCGCCGACCAGATCATCGTGGCGCTGCGCGACGGCCGCGAAACCATTGCCCACCTGGTCGGCAGCGACCCCGAGACCGACCTCGCGGTGCTGAAGATCGACCTCAAGGACCTGCCCTCGATCATGCTCGGCCGCTCCGACGGCATCCACACCGGCGACGTCTGCCTGGCCATCGGCAACCCCTTCGGCGTCGGCCAGACCGTCACTATGGGCATCATCAGCGCCACCGGCCGCAACCAGCTGGGCTTGAACACCTACGAAGACTTCATCCAGACCGACGCGGCGATCAACCCGGGCAACTCCGGCGGCGCGCTGGTGGACGCCAACGGCAACCTGATCGGCATCAACACCGCGATCTTCTCCAAGTCCGGCGGATCCCAGGGCATCGGTTTCGCCATCCCGACCAAACTGGCCCTGGAAGTCATGCAGTCGATCATCGAGCACGGCCAGGTGATTCGCGGCTGGCTCGGCGTGGAAGTACAGCCGTTGACCCCGGAACTGGCGGAATCCTTCGACCTCAAGGGCAAGGCTGGTATCGTCGTCGCCGGCGTCTACCGCGACGGCCCCGCCGCCAAGGCCGGCCTGCTGCCGGGCGACATCATCCTGAACATCGATGGCGAGGCCGCCAGCGATGGCCGCCGTTCGATGAACCAGGTGGCGCGCACCAAGCCAGGCGAGAAGATCCAGATCCAGGTACTGCGCAATGGCAAGCCGGTAACGCTGAACGCCGAAGTCGGCCTGCGTCCGCCGCCGACTCCAAACGGCGGCTGATCCAGCCCGCTGCTTCAAAGAAAAACGGCGCCCAAGGGCGCCGTTTTCTTTTGCAGCCTGGATTACAGCTTCAAGCGCAAGGCATCCACCAGCGCTTGGTTCTGCTCCTCGGTGCCGATGCTGATGCGCAGGAACTGGTTGATCCGCTGCTGCTTGAAGTGACGCACGATCACGCTCTCCTCGCGCAGGGCCGCGGCCAGTTCGGCGCCATCACGCTGCGGGTGGCGGGCGAAGATGAAGTTCGCCGCCGACGGCAGCACCTCGAAGCCCAGGGTATTGAGCTCTGCGACCAGCTTCTCGCGGCTGTGGATAACTGCGTTGCAGGTCTGCTCGAAGTAGGCCTGGTCCTCAAACGACGCCACCGCGCCGGCCAGCGCCAGGCGGTCCAGCGGGTAGGAGTTGAAGCTGTTCTTCACCCGTTCCAGCGCCTCGACCAGGTCTTCGTGACCGACCGCGAAGCCGACCCGCAGGCCGGCCAGGGAGCGCGATTTGGACAGGGTCTGTGCAACCAGCAGGTTCGGGTAGCGATTGACCAGGGAAATCGCGCTCTCACCGCCGAAGTCGACGTAGGCCTCGTCCACCAGCAACACGCTGTCGGGGCTGGCTTGCAGCAGACGCTCGATGGCCTCCAGCGGCAGCAGGCAACCGGTGGGGGCGTTGGGGTTGGGGAAGATGATGCCCCCGTTGGGACGCGCGTAATCCTCGACTCGGATCTGGAACTGCTCATCCAGCGGCAGCGCTTCGAAGTCGATACCGTAGAGGCCGCAGTAGACCGGGTAGAAGCTGTAGGTCACGTCGGGGAACAGCAGCGGCTTGCCGTGCTGGAACAGCGCGTGGAAGGCGTGGGCCAGGACCTCGTCCGAACCGTTGCCGACGAACACCTGGGAAGCCTTTACGCCGTGGTACTCGGCAATGGTCTGCTTCAGGCGATCGGCGTTGGGGTCCGGATACAGGCGCAGCGTGTCGTTCAGCTCGGCCTGGATCGCGGCGACCACCTTCGGCGACGGGCCGTAGGGGTTCTCGTTGGTGTTCAGCTTGACCAGCTTGGCCAGCTTCGGCTGCTCACCCGGAACGTAGGGCACCAGCTCCTTGACGAAGGGACTCCAGAATTTGCTCATCGGTTACTCCCCCTTGTCCAGAATGCGGAATTCGGCGCTGCGCGCGTGGGCGGTCAGGGACTCGCCACGAGCCAGGATCGATGCGGTCTTGCCCAGCTCGGAAGCCCCCGGCGCGGAGCAGAAGATGATCGAGGAACGCTTCTGGAAGTCATACACGCCCAGCGGCGAGGAGAAACGCGCGGTGCCGGAAGTCGGCAGCACGTGGTTCGGGCCGGCGCAGTAGTCGCCCAGCGCCTCGGCGGTGTAGCGGCCCATGAAGATGGCGCCGGCATGGCGGATCTTCGGCAGCCAGCTTTCCGGATCGGCCACCGACAGTTCCAGGTGTTCCGGGGCGATGCGGTTGGCGACCTCACAAGCACGGTCCTGGTCGGCGACCAGGATCAGCGCGCCACGGTTGGTCAGCGAAGTGCGGATGATCTCGGCACGCTCCATGGTCGGCAGCAGCTTCTCGATGCTCGCCGCAACCTTGCCAAGGAACTCGGCGTCCGGGCTGACCAGGATGGCCTGGGCATCTTCGTCGTGCTCTGCCTGGGAGAACAGGTCCATGGCGATCCAGTCCGGATCGGTGCCGCCGTCGCAGACCACGAGGATCTCGGACGGACCGGCGATCATGTCGATGCCGACCTGGCCGAACACATGGCGCTTGGCGGTGGCGACGTAGATGTTGCCCGGGCCGACGATCTTGTCTACCTGCGGCACACTCTCGGTGCCGTAGGCCAGCGCGGCCACGGCCTGGGCGCCGCCAATGGTGAAGACGCGGTCGACACCGGCGATGCAAGCGGCTGCCAGGACAATTTCATTGATCTCGCCGCGCGGGGTCGGAACCACCATCACCACTTCGGCGACGCCGGCGACCTTGGCCGGAATGGCGTTCATCAGCACGGAAGACGGGTAGGACGCCTTGCCACCCGGTACGTACAGGCCGGCACGGTCCAGCGGGGTGACCTGCTGGCCAAGCACGGTGCCGTCGGCCTCGGTGTAACGCCAGGAGTCCTGCTTCTGCTTCTCGTGGTAGCTGCGCACGCGCTCAGCGGCAACTTCCAGCGCTTCACGCTGAGCCGGGGTGATGCGGGTCAGGGCCAGTTCCAGACGCTCACGCGGCAGGATCAGGTCGGCCATGGACTTGGCGTCGACGCCGTCGAAACGCTGGGTGAACTCCACCACGGCGGCGTCGCCACGGTTGCGCACGTCGGCGATAATGTCCAGCACGCGCTGGTTCACCGCATCGTCGGACACGCTTTCCCAGGAGAGCAGATGGTCCAGATGACGCGCGAAGTCCGGATCGGCGGCGTTGAGTCGACGGATAGCGAAGGGTGCGGTCATAGCTGGCCTCTTTAATTGGCATGATCTCGGGCGCCGCAAGACTATCAAGCCTACCGTGCGGGCACCCGAGAAAATTTGGCTATGACACGGATAGGCGGACGCAGCCAGACGGCCGCGCTAGGAATTACGCCCGGTGTCGAGACTCCACCGCTTCACGCAGGGTGTCGATCAGCGCCTGGATGCGAGCATGCTGCATCTTCATCGAGGCCTTGTTCACCACCAGGCGCGAGCTGATGTGCGCGATCAGTTCCTGGGGCTCCAGGCCGTTCGCACGCAGGGTATTACCGGTGTCGACCACGTCGATGATCTTGTCGGCAAGGCCGACCAGCGGTGCCAGCTCCATGGAGCCATACAGCTTGATCACATCGACCTGGCGGCCCTGTTCGGCGTAGTAGCGCTTGGCGACATTGACGAACTTGGTGGCCACGCGCAGGCGCCCCTTGGGCTCCAGCGCACCGACCGCGCCGGCGGTCATCAGCTTGCAGTTGGCGATCTTCAGGTCCAGCGGCTCGTACAGGCCCTGGCCACCGTACTCCATGAGCACGTCCTTGCCCGCGACGCCGAGGTCGGCGGCGCCGTGCTCGACATAGGTCGGCACGTCGGTGGCGCGCACGATCAGCAGGCGCACGTCATCGAGGGTGGTGGGGATGATCAGCTTGCGGCTCTTGTCCGGATTCTCGGTCGGCACGATGCCTGCCGCTGCGAGCAGCGGCAGGGTGTCGTCGAGGATGCGGCCCTTGGACAGGGCAATCGTCAGCATGGTCTGGCTCAGCCCTAGCCCGGCACGCGGCGAATCTTCGCCCCGAGCAGTTGCAGTTTCTCTTCGATGCACTCGTAACCACGGTCGATGTGGTAGATGCGGTCGATCATGGTGTCGCCTTCGGCCACAAGCGCAGCGATCACCAGGCTGGCGGACGCGCGCAGGTCGGTCGCCATGACCGGTGCGCCCTTGAGCTGCGGAACGCCGGTGACGATGGCGGTGTTGCCTTCGACCAGGATCTGCGCGCCCATGCGGTTCATTTCATAGACGTGCATGAAGCGGTTCTCGAACACGGTCTCGATGACCGCGCCGGTGCCCTCGGCGATGGCGTTCAGGGAAATGAACTGGGCCTGCATGTCGGTCGGGAATGCCGGGTACGGCGCGGTGCGGATGTTTACCGCCTTCGGCCGGTTGCCCTTCATGTCCAGCTCGATCCAGTTGCTGCCGGTGTTGATGTGCGCGCCGGCTTCAACCAACTTGGCCAGCACGGCCTCGAGGATGGTCGGATCGGTGTCTTTCAGCTTGACGCGACCACCGGTGGCGGCGGCGGCAACCAGGTAGGTGCCGGTCTCGATACGGTCGGGCATGACGCTGTACTTGGCGCCGCCCAGGCGCTTCACGCCGTTGATCACGATGGTATCGGTGCCGGCGCCCTGCACATCACCGCCCATGGCGTTGATGCAGTTGGCCAGGTCGACGACCTCGGGCTCGCGGGCTGCGTTTTCCAGCACGGAACGGCCATTGGCCAGCGCAGCGGCCATCATGATGTTCTCGGTACCGGTCACGCTGACGGTATCGAAGAAGAAGTGCGCGCCACGCAGACCGCCGGCCGGAGCCTTGGCCTTGATGTAGCCGCCTTCGACGGTGATCTGTGCACCCATGGCTTCCAGACCGCGGATGTGCAGGTCCACCGGACGCGAACCAATAGCGCAACCGCCGGGCAGCGCGACTTCGGCCTCGCCGAAGCGGGCGACCATCGGACCGAGCACCAGGATCGACGCACGCATGGTCTTCACCAGCTCGTAGGGCGCCACCAGGGTCTTGATGGTGCTGGCGTCGACTTCGACGTTGAGCTTCTCGTCGATGATCGGCTGCACGCCCATGCGGCCGAACAGCTCGATCATGGTGGTGATGTCGTGCAGGTGCGGCAGGTTGCAGACGGTCACCGGGGTGTCCGCCAGCAGGGTCGCAGCGAGGATCGGCAGCGCGGAGTTCTTGGCGCCGGAGATGCGGATCTCGCCATCGAGACGAGTGCCGCCGGTAATGATCAGTTTATCCATTGCAATGTTTCCCCGTGGGCTCAGGAACGCTCGGCCCAGGCGGCGCGGCTGAAGAATTTCATGGTGACGGCATGGATGGCGCCGGAGGCGATCCACTCGTTCAGGTGGGCATAGATCTGCTGCTGACGTTTTACCGGGCTCAGGCCGGCCAGTTCGTCACTGATCAGGTTCAACTGGAAGTTGCAGCCTTCACCTTCCACTTCAACCTGGGTACCTGACAGTTTCGATTCCAGGAAGTTTTTGACTTCTACGGCCTGCATGCTCAACCTCGTTCGGCGCCCTACGCGCGCGGGTCGGCCATGATACAAAAAAGCCCCCCGCCTGCGAACCCCGCCAGGGGAAGTCGCGGACGGAGGGCTTTGCTTCGTACGTCAGTGCTGCAGCGGCAGGATCTCCAGGAGACCGCCAACCTTGGCGATTTCCTGCATGTCGTTGGGCATTCCGACGATCTGCAGCGTCTTGCCGGCCTTGCGCGCATCACGGGTGAAGGACAGCAGCAGCGACAAACCGACGCTGCTGGAACGCTCCACTGCCGAGCAGTCCAGGCGCAGGGCGCCGGCCTTGCTCGCGGCGATCAGGCAACCGCCCTGCTCGCGCAGCGCAGGCCCGGTGCTGTAATCCAGCACACCGGCCAGCGCGAGCTCGCCATCGGCGCGCTGCGTGATGCTGCCTTGGCTCATTGGGCGCCGCCTTCCGGCTTCTGGCCCTTGGCCGCTTCCTGGGCATTGGCAACCACCTGGCCCCAGCCAGCGATGGTCTTCTCCAGGTCATTGCGGTTCTTCTGCATGGAGTCGGCGAACTGGTCGCGGAACAGCTTGCCGATGTTGATGCCGTTGATGATCACGTTACGCAGACGCCAGTTGCCGCCCTGGTTGACCATGGTGTACTGCACCGGATAGACGGCACCATTGGTACCGACCACTTCCATGTTCACCGACGCGCGGTCCTGGTCCTGCTTGCCGGTGTTCAGCACGCGAATGGTCTGGTTGTCGTACTCCAGCAGGGCATTGCCGTAGAACTGGAACAGGCTGCTCTTGAAGGCTTCCTCGAAGCGTTTGATCTGCTCCGGAGTGGCGCCGCGCGAATACTTGACGGTCATCACGCCCTTGGCGATGCCCTCGGAATCCACCACCGGGCCGAGAATGCGGTTCAGGGTGTCGTAGAACGCCTGGGGATTGGCCTTGTAGTTGGCCTTGTTGGTTTTCAGATCAGTCAGCAGGCTGTCGACGGTCTGCTGTACCACTTGCTGTGCGGTCTGCTCGGCCTGAGCGAACAGCGGCAGCATGGCGAGCACGACCAGAAGGCCACGACGCAAGGTTTTCAACATGGAATCAATCCTCATTTCTTCGAGTCGTCTTTGTTGACCGAATTCAGCAGGAATTTGCCGATCAGGTCTTCGAGCACCAGGGCGGACTGGGTGTCCTTGATGGTATCGCCGTCCTTGAGCAACTCCTCGTCGCCGCCGACGCTGATACCGATGTACTTCTCACCCAGGAGACCTGCGGTGAGGATGGATGCGGTGGAATCGTCCGGCAGGTTGTTCACCTGGCGGTTGATTTCCATGGTCACGCGACCGCGGTAGGTGTCGTGATCCAGGTCGATCGCGGTGACCTTGCCGATGGTCACGCCAGCCATGGTCACCTTGCCACGCACGGTAACGCCGGAAATATTGTCGAAATAGGCATACAGCCTGTAGGTGTCGCCCGTGTTGCCGATGGTCAGACCGCTGACCCGCAGGGCCAACAGCAGCAGGGCCAGCAGACCGGCCAGAATGAACAGGCCTACACCGATTTCCAGGGTGCGGGTTTGCATCAGAAGTCTCCAAACATCAAAGCGGTCAGGATGAAGTCCAACCCCAGCACGGCCAGGGAGGCATAGACTACGGTGCGCGTCGTTGCGCGACTGATACCTTCCGAGGTGGGCTCGCAGTCATAGCCCTGGAAGACGGCGATCCATGTCACCACGAAGGCGAACACCACGCTCTTGATCACACCATTGAGGACGTCCTTGGTGAACAGCACGCTGTTCTGCATGTTCGACCAGTAGGAACCTTCGTATACGCCCAGCCAGTCCACCGCGACCATTGCCCCACCCCAGATGCCGACGACACTGAAGATAGTCGCCAGCAGAGGCATGGAGATGAAACCGGCCCACAGGCGCGGCGCAATGATGTACTTGAGCGGATCGACGCCAATCATCTCCAGGCTCGACAGCTGTTCAGTGGACTTCATGTTGCCGATTTCGGCGGTCAGCGCCGAACCGGCACGCCCCGCGAACAACAGACCCGTCACCACCGGCCCCAGTTCACGCAACAGGGTCAAGGCCACCATCTGGCCAACCGCCTGCTCGGAACCATAGCTCACCAGGATGTTGTAGCCCTGCAGGGCAAGCACCATGCCGATGAACAGCCCGGACACCACGATGATCGCCAGCGACAGCACACCGACGGAGTACAGCTGCTTGACCAGCAACTGGAAGGCACCGCTGTGAACGCCACGACCGAAGATCGCATGCACCAGGAACAGGGTCGAACGGCCGAGCGCCTCCAGGACATCGAGGCCAGCGCGCCCGAGCAGACGAATTCGCTCGAGCTGTGAAATCTTGCGCATCAGCGTTCTCCCAGCAGATCGACGCGATAATCGCGGGCAGGATAATGGAACGGCACGGGACCGTCGGGGATGCCCTTCATGAACTGGCGCACGCGCGCATCGTCGAGCTGCTGCAACTGATCCGGCGTCCCGTGCCCCAGCACGCGGCCGTCGCCGACAATATAGATGTAGTCGGCGATGCTGGCGGTCTCCGCCAGGTCGTGGGATACCACGATACTGGTGATGCCCAGCGCATCGTTGAGCAGGCGGATCAGGCGCACCAGAACGCCCATGGCGATCGGGTCCTGCCCCACGAAAGGCTCGTCGTACATGAGGATCTGCGGATCCAGCGCGATCGCCCGCGCCAGCGCCACGCGGCGCTTCATGCCGCCGGACAGCTCGTCCGGCATCAACTCCACCGCCCCGCGCAGACCCACGGCTTGCAACTTCATCAGGACGATGTCACGAATCATCTCTTCAGGAAGCTGGGTATGCACCCGCAGCGGGAAGGCGACGTTCTCGAAGACATCCAGGTCGGTGAACAACGCACCGCTCTGGAACAGCACGCCGAACTGCTTGCGCATGTCGAACAGGTCGCTGCGCCCCAGCGTGGGGAGGTTCTGCCCGTTGACCCACACTTCGCCCTTCGACGGGCGCAGCTGGGCGGCAATAAGCCGCAACAGGGTGGTCTTGCCGCAACCCGAGGGCCCCATGATCCCGGTGACCTTGCCGCGCGGGATGCGGATGTCCACGTTATCGAAAATCGCACGCTGGCCGCGCCTGAAGGTCAGCCCCTTCAACTCGACAGCGTATTGGTCGTTCGTGCTCATAGAACTCCTTGCATCACGGCACTGTCCCTGTAGCCCACCCCCACGACGAGAGCACGGCCCGGCGTGACAGGCCGAACGGCCGCGAACTATAGCACCCCGGCAAGCCGCGCCCCAAGGCCTGCACAGGGGTCGTTAAGGCAATGTTCAGCAAAATACGCTCACATTAAGAATGTGTGTAATGAGCGTTTGGCACTTTCCCGTTATAATCTCGCCCTTCATTTCGCCCCACGCCTTTCGAACATGAGCCAGAAACACGATTTCATCCACTCGGCGCAACGCACTATCCGTCTTGAGCGCGACGCCGTGGACTCACTGCTGGCGCGCATCGGCGCGAACTTCACCCAGGCCTGCGAGCTGTTGCTGGCCTGCACCGGTCGCGTGGTAGTGGTCGGCATGGGCAAGTCCGGGCACGTCGGCAACAAGATCGCCGCCACCCTGGCCAGCACCGGCACACCGGCATTCTTCGTCCACCCGGCTGAAGCCAGCCATGGCGACATGGGCATGATCACCCGTGACGACGTGGTCATCGCGCTGTCCAACTCCGGCTCGACCGCTGAAATCGTCACCCTGCTGCCCCTGATCAAACGCCTGGGCATCACCCTGATCAGCATGACCGGCAATCCGGAGTCGCCGCTGGCCAAGGCCGCGGTGGTCAACCTGGACGCCAGCGTCGAGCAGGAAGCCTGCCCGCTGAACCTCGCCCCCACTTCGTCGACCACGGTGTCGCTGGTGCTCGGCGACGCCCTGGCCATCGCCCTGCTGGAAGCCCGCGGCTTTACCGCCGAGGACTTCGCCTTCTCGCACCCCGGTGGTGCGCTGGGCCGCCGCCTGCTGCTCAAGGTCGAGAACGTGATGCACGTCGGCGAGGAGCTGCCCCAGGTGCTGCAGGGCACCTCGCTCAGCGGCGCGCTGCTGGAAATGACCCGCAAGGGCCTGGGCATGACCATCGTCCTCAACGATGCGGGCACGCTGGCCGGCATCTTTACCGACGGCGACCTGCGCCGCACCCTGGACAAGGGTCTGGACGTGCGCCAGGTGAGCATCGACCAGGTCATGACCGTCCACGGCAAGACCGCGCGTCCCGACATGCTGGCCGCCGAAGCCTTGAAAATCATGGATGACCACAAGATCAGCGTCCTCGTCGTGGTCGATGAGGAAGATCGTCCGGTGGGCGTCCTGCACATCCACGACCTGACCCGCGCGGGAGTGATCTGAATGAGCGCCGACCTGCTGCAGCGCGCCAAGGCCGTTCGCCTGGCGGTCTTCGACGTCGACGGCGTGCTGACCGACGGCAAGCTCTACTTCCTGCCCGACGGCGGCGAATTCAAGACCTTCAATACTCTGGACGGCCATGGAATCAAGATGCTCATGGCCTCCGGCGTGCGCACCGCGATCATCACCGGCCGCTCGAGCCCGGTGGTCGAGCGCCGGGCCAAGAACCTGGGCATCACCCACCTGTTCCAGGGGCGTGAAGACAAGCTGGTCGCCCTCGATGAACTGCTCGCCGAACTCGGTCTAGGCTATGAGGAAGTCGCCTACCTGGGTGACGACCTGCCCGACCTGCCCGCCATTCGCCGCGCCGGCCTGGGCATGGCAGTGGCCAGCGCCGACCCATTCGTCCGCCAGCACGCCGATGGTGTCACCCAGGCACGTGGCGGCGAAGGTGCGGCCCGCGAGTTCTGCGAGCTGATCCTGCGCGCCCAGGGCAATCTCGAAGCTGCCCAGAACGCGTACCTCTAGAGCTGAACATGCCCAAGACACTCCGCCAGAAGCTGTTGCTCGCCCTGATCGCCGTCCTGCTGATTGCACTCGGCTACTACTGGAACGTCCGCCTGGACTTCAACGAGCGCCAGTTCAAGTCGCAGACCAACGACGCCATCGATTTCTACGCGGTCAACGCCCACAGCGTGCAGTACCGCGTCGACGGTACGCTCGCCTACGAGATGACCGCAGACAAATTGGAACACCTGAAAGCGACCGACGTGACCATGGTCACCACGCCGGACCTGTACTTCTACCGCGTACAGGAACCGCAGCCGTGGCATGTCCAGAGCGTTCGCGCCGAAGTCGGCCCCGAGGGCAAGCAGGTCGAGTTGATCGACGACGTGCGCGTGGCGCGCACCGATGCGCAACAGCGCACGCTGCTGCTCAACACTAGCCGGATGACGGTGTTCCCGGACAAGGACTATGCGCAGACTGACCAGCCCGTGAAAATCACCGAACCCAACGGTGTGACCACGGCTGTTGGAATGAAAGCGTATCTGAAAGACAGCCGGATGCTCCTGCTGTCCAACGTAAGAGGTCAGCATGAGGCTCGTTAACACCCTCCCCCTTCTCCTCAGCCTCGCCGCCGCCATCGGCAGCTCCGCCGCATGGGCCCTTCCCACCGACCGGGAACAGCCCATCCGCGTCCAGGCCGACAGCGCCGAACTGGACGACAAGCAAGGCGTTGCCGTCTACCGCGGTGACGTGGTGGTGACCCAGGGCAGCATGAAGCTGACCGGCAACACTGTCACGCTCAAGCAGAACAAGAACGGCGATATCGAGGTCGTGACCTCGGTAGGCAAGCCCGCCTACTTCGAGCAGAAGCCTTCGCCGGAGAAAGAGATCACCAAGGCCTATGGCCTGACGATCCAGTATTTCGTCACCCAGAACCGCGTCGTACTGATCGACCAGGCCAAGGTGATCCAGGAAGGCAACACCTTCGAAGGCGAGAAGATCGTCTATGACACCCAGCGCCAGATCGTCAACGCAGGCCGCGCCACTGGCGCCCAGGTGACCACGCCGCGCCCGCGTATCGACATGGTCATCCAGCCCAAGAAAAAGCAGGATCAAGCGCAGTAATGGCTACGCTCACCGCCCAGCACCTCGCCAAGAGCTACAAAAGCCGGCAAGTGGTCCGCGATGTCAGCATGAGCATCGACAGCGGACAGATCGTCGGCCTGCTCGGCCCCAACGGAGCGGGCAAGACCACCTGCTTCTACATGATCGTAGGCCTGGTCCGTGCAGACCAGGGTGTGGTCCGTATCGACAACCAGGACGTGACCCACCTGCCCATGCACGGCCGCGCCCGTGCCGGCATCGGCTACCTGCCGCAGGAAGCCTCGATCTTCCGCAAGCTATCGGTGGCCGACAACATCAGCGCGATCCTCGAAACCCGCAGCGACCTGGATCGCAGCGGCCGCCAGGAAGCCCTGGAGGGCCTGCTCGAGGAATTCCACATCCACCACATCCGCGACAACCTCGGCATGAGCCTGTCCGGTGGCGAGCGGCGTCGCGTGGAAATCGCCCGCGCCCTGGCCAGTTCGCCGAAGTTCATCCTGCTGGATGAACCCTTCGCCGGCGTCGACCCGATCTCCGTCGGCGACATCAAGCAGATCATCCATCACCTAAAGGCCAAGGGTATCGGTGTACTGATCACCGACCACAACGTCCGCGAGACGCTGGATATCTGCGAAACCGCCTACATCGTCAACGACGGTCAACTGATCGCCGAAGGCAGCGCCGAGACCATCCTCGCCAACGATCTGGTGAAGGAAGTCTATCTGGGTCACGAGTTCCGCCTCTGACCCAGCGACCGCCCTCCAGGCGGCGCCGCGCCTCCCCCGCTAACGGCCCGGACCTGCATCCGGCGCCGCGTGTCGGGCCGCCTCGAAATCGCCCGATAATCAGGTTGTAACGAAAGGTCGACAGACCCTAGGCAAAGCGTCCAGACTCAGGCATATAATTTGCTTCCTCGCGGCGCCCCGGCGTCCGTAGTCGTGGATATGGCGCTTGCTGCGCCAGCGAACAAGGTGCCTAGTTCCAGCCATGAAACCATCGCTCGTCCTCAAGATGGGCCAGCAGCTGACGATGACTCCGCAGCTGCAACAGGCCATCCGACTGCTCCAGCTCTCCACGCTGGACCTGCAGCAGGAAATCCAGGAAGCCCTGGAGTCCAACCCCATGCTGGAGCGCCAGGAAGACGGCGAGGACTACGACAACAGCGACCCCATGGCCGATGGCGCCGAGTCCGCCCCCACCGCCAGCAGCAACATCCAGGACAACTATCAGGAAAGCACCACGCCCACTGCCGACAGCCTCGACGAGGACCAGTGGGCCGAGCGCATTCCCAGCGAGCTGCCGGTCGATACCGCCTGGGAAGACATCTACCAGACCAGCGCCAGCAGCCTGCCCGCCAGCGACGATGACGAGTGGGACTTCACCGCCCGCACCTCCGCCGGTGAAAGCCTGCAGAGCCACCTGCTCTGGCAGCTCAACCTGGCCCCGATGTCCGACACCGACCGCCTGATCGGCCTGAGCATCATCGACGGCATCAACAACGACGGTTACCTCGAAGAATCCCTCGACGACATCCTCGCCTCCATCGATCCCGAACTGGGCGTGGAGATGGACGAAGTGGAAGTCGTCCTGCGCCGCGTGCAGCAGATGGAGCCCGCCGGCGTTGGCGCGCGCAACCTGCGCGAATGCCTGCTGCTGCAGCTGCGCCAGATGCCGGCCAACACCTACCTGCTGAACGAAGCCCAGAAGCTGGTCTCCGACCACCTCGACCTGCTCGGCAGCCGCGACTACAGCCAGCTGATGCGGCGCATGAAGCTCAAGGAAGACGAGCTGCGCGAAACCATCGAGCTGATTCAGTCGCTGCACCCGCGTCCCGGCTCGCAGATCGAGTCCGGCGAGGCCGAGTACGTGGTGCCGGATGTCATCGTCCGGAAGCATAACGAACGCTGGCTGGTGGAACTGAACCAGGAAGCGGTGCCGCGCCTGCGGGTCAACTCGCAGTACGCAGGCCTGGTGCGCCGCGCCGACTCCAGCGCCGACAACACCTTCATGCGCAACCAGCTGCAGGAAGCGCGCTGGTTCATCAAGAGCCTGCAGAGCCGCAACGAGACGCTGATGAAGGTGGCGACCCAGATCGTCGAGCACCAACGTGGTTTCCTCGAATACGGCGAGGAAGCGATGAAACCGCTGGTCCTGCACGACATCGCCGAAGCCGTGGGCATGCACGAGTCGACCATCTCGCGCGTCACCACGCAGAAATTCATGCACACCCCGCGTGGCATCTTCGAGCTGAAGTACTTCTTCTCCAGCCACGTCAGCACCTCCGAGGGCGGCGAATGCTCGTCCACCGCCATCCGCGCGATCATCAAGAAACTGGTCGCGGCGGAAAGTCCGAAAAAGCCATTGAGCGACAGCAAGATCGCTGGTTTACTGGAGGCACAGGGCATTCAAGTGGCACGTCGCACCGTCGCCAAGTACCGGGAGTCCTTAGGGATTGCTCCCTCCAGCGAACGCAAGCGACTGGTATGACGTTGATCCACGCCAAAGTGTTCCGGCGGCAGGCCACCTAACCTGCCACTTACACACGGGCAATAAGGAGAAAGCGGTATGCAAGTCAACATCAGTGGACATCAACTGGATGTGACCGACGCCCTGCGCGACTATGTCGGCGAAAAACTCGGACGACTGGAGCGCCACTTCGACAAGATCACCAATGTTCAGGTCATCATGGAGGTCGAGAAGCTAAAGCAGAAAATCGAAGCCACCCTGCACATCGCAGGTGGCGAAGTAGTGGCCTGTGCCGAACATGAAGACATGTATGCGGCCATCGACCTGCTCACTGACAAGCTCGACCGCCAACTGATCAAGCACAAGGAAAAATACCTCGAACGCCAGCAGGGAGTTGGTGTTCGTTAACCCCTCCCTATGATTCGACTTGAGCAAATCCTGACCCCCGGCCGTTCCCTGGTGAACGTGCCGGGCGGCAGCAAAAAACGCGTCCTTGAACAAATCGCAAACCTGGTAGCTCGCGAGCTGCCAGGTTTCGACGCGCAAGACATCTTTGAAAATCTGGTGGCCCGGGAACGCCTGGGCTCCACTGGTTTCGGCAATGGCATCGCCATTCCGCATTGCCGCCTTCCTGGCTGCAAGTCCCCCATCAGCGCCATCCTGCACCTGGACCATCCGGTTGACTTCGATGCCCTCGACGGCGCGCCGGTCGACCTAGTATTCGTCCTGCTGGTGCCCGAAGCCGCCACCGAAGAGCACCTGGAACTGCTCCGCCAGATCGCTTCCATGCTCGACCGTTCCGACGTCCGTGACCGCCTGCGCCACGCCGCCAACGGCGAGGAGCTGTACCGGATCGTCGTGGACTTCCAGAACGGCCACTGATCATGCGCCTGATCATCATCAGCGGACGTTCCGGCTCGGGTAAGAGCACCGCGCTCAACGTGCTCGAAGACAACGGTTTCTACTGCATCGACAACCTGCCCGCCAGCCTGCTCCCGGACCTTGCACAACGCGCACTGCTGCATACCGAACTGCTTCACCCGCAGGTAGCCGTCTCCATCGACGCACGCAACCTGCCCAGCCAGCTGCAGCGCTTCCCCGAACTGCTACAGGAGGCTCGCGACAAGCACATCCAGTGCGATGTGCTGTACCTCGATGCCGATGATGAAACCCTGCTCAAACGCTTCTCCGAGACGCGCCGCCGGCACCCCCTGACCACCGACAGCCGCTCGCTGGCCGAAGCCATCGCCGACGAGGCCCATCTGTTGGCGCCGATTGCCGACCTGGCCGACCTCAAGCTCAACACCACACATCTGAACCTCTATCAGCTGCGCGACGTGCTCAAGCTGCGCCTGCTGAACAAGCCAGAACTGGGCACCGCCTTCCTGGTCGAATCCTTCGGCTTCAAGCGCGGCATGCCGGTGGACGCCGACCTGGTGTTCGACGTGCGCTGCCTGCCCAACCCCTACTGGAAACCCGAACTGCGCGAGCACACCGGGCTTGATGCGGATGTTCAGGAGTACCTGGCCGCACAACCCGACGTCGAGGAGATGTATCAGGACATCCTCGGCTACCTGAACAAATGGCTGCCGCGCTTCGCCGCGAGTAACCGGGCCTATGTCACCATTGCCATCGGCTGTACCGGTGGCCAGCACCGCTCGACCTACCTGGCCGAGCGCATTGGCAAGGCCCTCAAGGAAACCCTCACCAACGTGCAGATTCGCCACCGCGACCTGAGCTAGTAGCAACACACAACAAAGGACAGCCCCTCGCGATGCCCGCCCTTGAAATCACCATCATCAACAAGCTTGGTCTGCACGCCCGTGCGGCGGCCAAATTCGTCGGCGTCGCGGGACGATACCCCTGCCAGATTCGCGTGGGGCGCAACCCGGAAAGCACCGTCGACGGCAAGAGCATCATGGCAGTGATGATGCTGGCCGCCGGCAAGGGCACCAACCTGCACATTGCCGCGGAAGGCGAGCAGGAAAATGAGGCGTTGGGCGCACTGGCCGAGTTGATCAACAACTACTTCGACGAAGGCGAGTAAGCGCCAGGAGCGGCTCTACACGAATGAAAAAGCCCGCCAGATGGCGGGCTTTTTCATGGGCAGCAATATCAGTTGCCGGCGACGGTCATGCGCTCAACCAGCACCGAGCCGGTGTGCAGGTTGCCGCGGAACTCCACGTCATTGCCAATGGCCACGATATTGCGGAACAGATCGCGCAGGTTCGCCGCAATGGTGACTTCCTGCACCGGGAACTGGATTTCGCCATTCTCCACCCAATAACCGCCCGCACCACGGGAATAGTCGCCGGTCACCAGGTTCACGCCCTGCCCCATCAGCTCCGTCACCAACAGGCCGCGGCCCATGCGACGGATCAGCGCCACCTGGTCCTCGTCACCATGGCTGACGAACAGGTTGTGCACACCGCCGGCATTGGCGGTGCTGGGCATGCCCAGCTTGCGGCCGGAGTAGGTGCCGAGGATGTAGGAAACCAGATCGCCGCCTTCGACGAAGGGTTTGGCATAAGTGGCCAGGCCGTCGTTATCGAATGATGCACTGCCCAGCGCTCCGGCCAGCAGCGGGCGCTCATCGAGGGTCAGCCACTCGGGGAACAGACGCTGCCCCAGGGTACCTTCGAGGAACGACGACTTGCGGTACAGGCTGCCGCCGGAAATCGCCGACAGGAAGTGACCGAACAGCCCCACCGCGACCTCCGGCGCGAACAGCACCGGAACCTCGGCGGTAGCCACCGGCCGCGCGCCCAGGCGACTGGCGGCACGCTCCGCAGCACGACGGCCGATCGACTCGGAACTCGCCAGCAGATCACCACGGCGGTTGACGTCATACCAGTAGTCCCGCTGCATCTGCCCCTGGCCTTCGGCGATCATCACGCAGCTCAGGCTGTGCCGGGTGCTGGCGTAGCCGCCGACGAAGCCGTGGCTGTTGCCGTAAACGCGGCAGCCCTGGTGAGTGTTCACCGTGGTGCCATCGGCCTTGGTCACCCGCGCATCCGCGGCGAAGGCCGCCGCTTCGCAGGCCAGCGCGCGCTCCACCGCCTGATCCGGGGTGATCGACCAGGCGTGGTACAGGTCCAGGTCCGGCAGATTCCGGGCCATCAGCGCCGGATCGGCGAGCCCGGCGCAATCGTCCTCGGAAGCGTGCTTGGCGATGGCCAGCGCCGCCGCCACGGTTTCGCGAATGGCGTCAGCGCCGGTGGCCGAGGTGCTGGCCGAGCCTTTGCGCTGGCCGACGTACAGGGTGATACCGAACCCCTGGTCGCGGTTGAACTCGACGGTCTCCACCTCGCCCTGGCGTACCGAAGTGGACAATCCCTGCTCCACCGAAACCGCCACCTCGCAGGCGCTGGCGCCCTGCCGGGAAGCCTCGGCAATGATCCGCTCGACCTGCTCGCGCAGCTCGGGAAGGACGTCCGGGCTGACCGCCGGGTTGTGTTCGCTCATTACGTGCCTCTCCTGTTCATGTACCGGCCGCTACGCCCTCTTGGGCTTCGGCGACCTGCTCGGGCCGGACAAGCGGCCCTCGACTCGTTATCATGGCGGCGTTTTCAACGAGACCCCCGCCATGGCTGAAATTCACGATGACGACTCCCTCTTCGAAGAGAAGAGCAAGTCGCAAGTCAAACGCGAGCTGCACGCCCTGCAGGACCTCGGCGAGCGCCTGACGACGCTCAAGCCGGACCTGCTGGACCGCATGCCGCTGACCGATCCACTGCGCCGCGCACTGGACGAAGCACCCAAGCACAAGGCCAACGCCGCCAAGAAGCGCCACCGGCAGTTCATCGGCAAACTGATGCGCGATCAGGACATCGACGCCATCGTTGCCCTGCTGGAACAGGTAGACAGCTCCACCCGCCAGTACAACGAACGCTTCCACGCCCTGGAGCGCTGGCGCGACCGCCTCATCAGCGGTGGCGACGACGCACTCGCCGCGTTCTTCGGCGAATACCCGGAAAGCGACCGGCAGCACCTGCTGCAGCTGATCCGCCACGCCCAGCATGAGGCCGCTCACAACAAGCCTCCGGCGGCGGCGCGGAAGATCTTCAAGTACATCCGCGAGCTGGACGAACTCAAACGCGGCCTGCGCTGAGCGGCCGCGTCCTTCGTCTCCAGCCCTGCCCGCAACGGCCTCAGGCGCCCGTGCCGCCGACGGTGATGGCGTCGATCTTCAGGGTCGGCTGACCGACACCGACCGGCACGGACTGGCCGTCCTTACCGCAGGTGCCCACGCCGCTGTCCAGCGCCAGGTCATTGCCGACCATGGACACCCGGCTCATCACTTCCGGACCGTTGCCGATCAGGGTCGCGCCCTTCACCGGGCGGGTGATCTTGCCGTTCTCGATCAGGTAAGCCTCGCTGGTGGCGAAGACGAACTTGCCACTGGTGATGTCCACCTGGCCGCCACCTAGGTTGGCGCAGTAGATGCCGCGCTCGACGCTGGCGATGATCTCTTCCGGCTCGCTCTGCCCGGCCAGCATGTAGGTGTTGGTCATGCGCGGCATCGGCAGGTGCGCATAGGACTCGCGGCGACCGTTGCCGGTGCGCGCCACGCCCATCAGGCGGGCATTGAGCTTGTCCTGCATGTAGCCCTTGAGGATGCCGTTCTCGATCAGCACGTTGCAGTTCGTCGGCGTGCCTTCGTCGTCCACCGACAGCGAACCACGACGGCCGGCCAGGGTGCCATCGTCGACGATGGTGCACAGGCTGGAAGCGACCTGCTCACCGATGCGGCCGCTGTAGGCCGAACTGCCCTTGCGGTTGAAGTCGCCTTCCAGGCCGTGGCCCACCGCTTCGTGCAGCAGCACGCCGGACCAGCCGGCGCCCATCACCACCGGCAGGCTGCCGGCCGGCGCGGGAACGGCTTCCAGGTTGACCAGCGCCTGGCGCAGCGCCTCGCGGGCGTAGCCCATGGCCCGGTCTTCCTGGAGGAAGTAGCGGTAATCCGTACGTCCGCCGCCGCCGTGGCCACCACGCTCGCGACGGCCGTTCTGTTCGACGATGACGCTGACGTTGAAGCGCACCAGCGGACGGATATCCGCCGCCAGCGAGCCATCCGTCGCGGCGACCAATACCTGATCCCAGACACCAGCGAGGCTCACGGTGACCTGCTGGATGCGCGGGTCGAGGGCGCGGGTCGCGGCATCGATCTTCTGCAACAACTCCACCTTTTCAGCGCGGCTGAGCACGTCCAGTGGGTTCTCGCCGGCATACAGGCGTTGCGGCACCACGGCGTTGAACGCCTGCACCTTGCCATTCTGTCCGGCGCGGGAAATCGAGCGCGCCGCCTGGGCAGCCTGGATCAGCGCCTCATGGGTGATGGCGTTGCTGTAGGCAAAGCCGGTCTTCTCGCCGGACTGCGCACGCACGCCGACGCCCTGGTCCATGTGGAAACTGCCTTCCTTGACGATGCCGTCTTCGAGCATCCAGGACTCGGACACCTGGCTCTGGAAGTACAGGTCGGCCGCATCGATACCCGGACCGCTGAGTTCATGCAGCACCGGCGACAACCGCTCGATGTCCAGACCACCAGGGGCCAGCAGGTGCTGGCTGACGGATGACAACAGTTCGCTCATATCTACTCCGTACGCGCCGGTCGCGGTTCGACCGGCGGGAAAAATCGTCTGTGCCGGGCAATCGGCATACGCTGCCGGACCGCCACCTGTTCCTCGCTGTCCCGCTCGGCCAGCAGCACGGCCTCGCCCTTGGCCTGTTCAGCCAGGATACGCCCCCAGGGATCGACAATCGCCGATTGCCCCCAGGTTTCCCGACCTTTGGGATGTGTGCCACCCTGCCCGGCCGCCAGCAGGTAGCACTGGGTCTCGATGGCGCGGGCGCGGACCAGCACTTCCCAGTGCGCTGCTCCGGTCACCGCGGTGAAGGCCGCCGGTGCGCTGATCAGTTCCGCGCCGGCCTCGCGCAGTGCGGTGTAGAGCTCGGGGAAGCGCAGGTCGTAGCAGACCGTCAGCCCCAGGCGCCCGACCGGTGTGTCGGCCACCACCACGCGCTGGCCGAAGGCGTAGTCATCCGACTCACGATAGCGGCCACGGGCGTCGGCGACATCCACGTCGAACAGGTGCAGCTTGTCGTAGCGCGCCGCCACCTCGCCCTGATCGTCGATCAGCAGCGAACAGGCGTTGGCCTTGGCCTCCGGTTGGCCAGCAGGCGGTAGTGGCAGGGTTCCGCCGACTATCCACAACCTGAGGTCACGGGCGGTGCTTTTCAACCAGGGCAGGATCGGCCCGTACCCTTGCGCCTCGGCACGGCCGAGATCAGCAAGATCGCGACGGCCCATGGCGGCAAAGTTTTCCGGCAGGACGGCAAGGCGCGCGCCACCACGGGCAGCCTGTTCCAGCAAGCGACGGGCGGCGGCGAGATTGGCCAGGACATCGTCCTGGCTGACCATCTGGATGACTGCGATGGACATATCAGGGCCTGCTCCCATTTCGACGAGAACCGCGTTGCTGCGTCAAATCACGCCAGGCTAGGCGTGGGACGCAGGAAATGGTCATTCCCTTTTCAAGTCCCGCAACGACGCATGGCGTGATTTGCCGCGCAACCCGAAGGGACGGACCGCATTTTGCGCAGTGCCGCGTTACTCGTCGCTCATTTGGAATCACCAAACCACCCTCCTCGTGCCTTGCCCTGCGCAAAATGCGGCTCCGGCGCGGTCGCGTCGAAACGGGAGCAGGCCCTGGGCTCCGGCTGAGTCCTGGGTTCATGCTAACCGAACACCGGACACTCTGCTCAATGGGGTTTTTCGAAGGGCTTCTCGAAGGTGATGGCGGGGCTCTGCCACGGCCCTCTCACGCTGTACTGCACGCTGGCGAAGCGAGATACCTTGTCGCCCAGCAGCTTGTCCACCACGAACAGCGCGCCGCCCACGGCGGGAGCACCGACGATCAGGGCCGCCAGTGGCAAGTTGTTGGTCACCGGCAAGGTCACCAGCAGCTTGGCGTCGATCTGGTCATGGGCCAGGTCCAGCGTCCCGTTCAGCTCCAGGTTGCTCGACGGACCGTCCAGGCGTAGCGGCTCGCGGGTGAAGTAGACGCCATCGGTGGCCGTGAGCACGCCCTTCACCCGGTCATAGCTCAACCCCTTGCCCAGCAGGTCGGAGAAGTCCAGGCGCAAGCGGCGGTTGATGGCGTTGAAGTTGAGCAGGCCGAATACGCGCAGGGCGTTGGCGCCGCCTTCCACTTCGACGAACTGGCCCTTGCGCAGGCTGGCATCGATACTGCCGCCAAAGCGCCGCAAGTTCAGCGCTGCCGGCGATCCCGGCCAGTTGCCGTTGATGTCGACGCGGAAGCGCTCGCTGGTGACGCTGGGCGCGAAATCCCAGGCCTTGAGCACATCGGCAAGGTTCTTGCCGTCCAGGCGCCCGTTGAAGCTGCTGCGCGACGAACCAGCCATGCCGTCCCAGCGCAAGGTGCCCTTGAGCTCCAGGCCTCGCAGGTCGAGCGCCACATTGTTGAAGCTGGTGCCGGTAGGGGTCGGTCGCAGGTTGAAGCTCCAGGCGCCGACTGGCTTGCCGGCCTTGCTGACCTGACGGATCGACACATCCATCGCCGGCAGCGTACGCGGGTCGATGTTGGCCATGGAATCAGGCGCTTCCACCGCGCCAGGCGAGTCGATGGCTTCGCCCTTGGGCAGATCGATACGATCGAGCTGGACCTGGATCGGCCGGCTGCCGCCATCGGGCAAGGTGATCTTGCCAGACACCAACGAGCTGACCAGGCCCAGCTGCCAGCTGCTATCGACCCGCGCGAGGTCGACACCAAGATTGTCCAGGCTCTGGCCAAAGCCCTTGAAGCGTCCGATCTGCAGATCGGCGCCGCGCAGCAAGCCGGATGCGCCTTCGACGCCGCTGTTGGCGTACTTCTTGAAGACCGCCTGCCAGGCATCGGCATCCACTTCATCGATGCGGCCGCGCACTTGCACGCCACTCCAATTCGGCAGCACCGCCGGATCGCCGCCCAGGCGCAATACGCCTCGCCCTGCGAGCGGATTGTCCGCCGGCGCGGCATAGGCCAGGCTGGCGCGGTCGCCATAGGTTGCCCAGTAACGCCGCTCAGCGCCGTCGAGGGTCATGCGCCATTCGCTGTCACGGGTCTCGGTGGCCGTCTTGCCCAACGGCGCCGGAAGATCGATGGTCACCCCCTGCAGGTTGGAGGCGACCTGCAGTTGACTGTCCTTGCCCGCCAACAGGAGATTGAGCTGGAACGGCACGCGGCCGTCAACTGGCAGCTGCTTCTGCACCTTGCCCCAGTCCAGCAGCGCCTTCATCGGCATCTGCCCACCCACCAACACCCGGGTGCGCGGATCGCCACTGCGTCCTTCAGCACGGATGCTACCGGTAATCCTGGTCCCCAGGGCCTGGGCCGCGACGTTCTGCGCACTCAGGCCGCTGTCGGTGTCGTAGCGGAACTTGCCCTTGAGCTGCTCGAGATTGAGCTCGGGCTTGGCGATCTTCAGCCGCGCGGAGTCAGTGGCGAAGTCAACAATGACCCGCGCCTGCCGGGCCTGTTCCTTGGCCAGCGGGATATCCAGCTTGAGGTGGCCTGCCAGCTTGCCGTCGCCGCTCCACCCCTCGAAGGTGTGCTGAGCACCGATGGGCGAATCCTGGAGGATTTTCAGGCCGTCTCCGAGGCTGCTGTCGATATCGCCGTCGACGTGCAGATGGGAAACCTCGCCGCTCGGCACGTGGGGAATCTCCACCGACACATCGCGAACCTGACTTTGCAGTATCTGGCCGGAGCGCGCGGTAATGCTCACACCGCTGTCCTCGACCCGCACCTCGCCTTCGGCCTTGCTCAGCCCCGGCCAGCCCGGCTGGTAGTCGAGCACGCCGTCGTGGACCTTGAAATACAGACTCATCGCGTGCGCCTCGGGCGCCGCGCCCTTCTGCAGCGAGCCCTGCCAGAGGAAGTAGCCCTGCTCGATACGCCCGCTCTTGATCGAACCCTTGAGCCAGGCGGCAAGGTCCTTGCTCATCTGCGGAATGACGGTGGGCAGGTACTTGCTGGTGAAACGCGCATCGCCGTTACTCATGCCGACGCGCAGGTCCATGTAGTCCTCCAGTGTCGGATCACGCATCAGGCGGATCAGCATGTCACCGGCAAGAGTGCCCTCCTCGCCTTCGACCTGCATCAGGTGGCTACCGAGGGTGAAAGCCTCGTCGTTCAACTGGAAGAACAGCCGCGCGTGGGCGGTGCGGTAATGCCAGGGTTCAGGGAACAGGGTCGCCAGGTGCAGCATGAAGTCCTGGGCATTGGCATCCAGCGTGCCGCCGCCAAGGTTGCCGCTGAAGGTACCGTCGACGTTGTCCACTGCGGGCACGTCATGGAAGGCACTGACGCCGACCTTCTCCAGGTTGGCGGCGTAGGCGACGCGTTCGGCGCCGGCGCGCTGCGGCCAGTAGTCGAAATTGACGTTGTGCAGCACGCCGTGCGGTTTCAGGCCCTGCAACCAGGCGATGGCGGCGTCCGGTAATGGCGCCAGGGCAGTGATCATCGGGCCCAGCGGGGTCAGATCGAGGCGATCGGCCCGTAGCTGCCAGTGCTCCTCGTCCTTCATCCGCCGCGTCAGCGACAGCTCCACCTCACCCCAGCGGATATCACCCAGGTTGGCTGCCAGGTCGGCAACGCGCAGGTCGAAGTCCTCGCCATTGCGCTGGTAATACAGGCTCACGCCCAGGTCGCTCACACTGACCGGTTTCTGTTCGCCCAGCGCAGCCTTGATCGACGGCGCGTTGAGGCGCGCTACACCCGATACCGGTACCCCCTTTTCGAGGCTGGCCCAGAACTCGCCGCCAGCCTTGAGCTCGGAGAGCCTCCAGGCACCGGTCAGGCGCTCGGGCAGCCACCTCGACCAATCCGTCTGCGGCAGGCTCAGGTAGGCCTGCGCCGAGCTCTGCCGCCAGTCGTCGCGATTCAGGCGGGCGTCCAGCCGAGCCGCGACCGGCTCACCGCCCGGCAACGTGAACCGCACATCGAGATGCTGACGACTGCCGCTGTGAAGCGTCATGCCGACATAACTCAGCGAGAGGGGCTCCGCGCCCTGCGGCAGCACGGTCAGTTGGCTGTCCATCAGCGACAGGCGGCGCGGCGCCAGCAGGAGATCGACCAGCTGGCGCGGATCGCTGTCACCGTGGCTGGGCAGCCCGTCGGCATGCCACTGGCCCTGCTCGTCTTCCCGCAGGGTGAGCTGCAGGCCCTCCAGCTCCAGGCTGTCGATGCGCGGCTGGCGCGCCATCAGGCTGCCGAGCAAGTCCGGCGTCAGGTGCACGCGCTCCAGGCGCAGCGCATCGTTGCCAGCGCCCAGCTGGATATCGCGGACCACGATGATCGGACCGAAGTCCTGCCAGTGACCTTCGAGCCCGCCGATGGTCACCGGCAGGCGGAGCTGGGCACTGGCCTTCTGCGCCAACTCGTCACGGTACTCGGCCACCAGCGGCACCAGCTGGCGCCCCAGGCTGACGTACAGCGCAAGCAGCACCAGCCCCAGGGCCAGCAGCCCCAGGAACACGCGCAGCGACGCGGCGAACAGGCGCCCCATGTCAGGCAGGCGCTCGTGGCAGAAGGTAAACGGTCATCGTGCTGGTTCCCAGCCATGCAGTAGCGAACCCCGTCTGACAGTGTGCGTCAGAGAAAGCTCCGCAACCGCCCGTTCCAGAGCGGCATTCCATGTAAAGCCAAGACATTGGGACCTGCCTCTCAAAGCAGGACAACGTCGTACTGTTCCTGGGAATACATGGCCTCGACCTGGAACTTGATGGTGCGGCCGATGAAGACTTCCAGATCGGCAACGTTGCCCGACTCCTCGTCGAGCAGGCGATCGACCACCTTCTGGTTAGCCAGCACCAGGTAAGAATCGGCCTGATAGGCGCGGGCCTCGCGGAGGATTTCGCGGAAGATCTCGTAGCAGATGGTCTCGGCGGTCTTCAGCATGCCGCGCCCCTGACAGCTCGGGCAGGGCTCGCAGAGCACCTGCACCAGGCTTTCGCGGGTGCGCTTGCGGGTCATCTGCACCAGGCCCAGCTCGGTGATGCCAATGATGTTGGTCTTGGCATGGTCACGTTCGAGCTGCTTCTCCAGGGTCCGCAGGACCTGGCGGCGGTGCTCCTCGTCTTCCATGTCGATGAAGTCGATGATGATGATCCCGCCCAGGTTGCGCAGGCGCAGCTGGCGGGCGATGGCGGTGGCGGCCTCGAGGTTGGTCTTGAAGATGGTTTCTTCGAGGTTGCGATGGCCGACGAAGGCGCCGGTGTTCACGTCGATGGTGGTCATCGCCTCGGTCGGGTCGATGATCAGGTAGCCGCCGGACTTGAGCAGAACCTTGCGCTCCAGCGCCTTCTGCACCTCATCCTCGACCCCGTACAGGTCGAAGATCGGCCGCTCGCCGGGATAATGCTCCAGGCGATCGGCGATTTCCGGCATCAGTTCTTCGACGAACTGCGTGATTTTCTGGAAGTTCTCCCTGGAATCGACGCGGATCTTCTCGATGCGCGGATTGACCAGGTCGCGCAGGGTGCGCAAGGCCAGGGACAGGTCCTCGTAGATCAGCGTCGGCGCGCCGACGGTCTGGATCTGTGCGGCAATCTGGTCCCACAGGCGGCGCAGATAGCGGATGTCGGCAAGGATCTCGTCCTCCCCGGCCCCCTCGGCGGCAGTGCGCAGGATGAAACCACCCTGTTCGACGATGCCTTCGGCCGCAACGCACTTGGCCACCACCTGCTTGAGGCGCTCGCGCTCGACTTCGTCTTCGATCTTCAGGGAAATGCCGACGTGGCTGGTGCGCGGCATGTAGACCAGGTAGCGCGAGGGAATCGACAGATGGGTGGTCAGGCGCGCGCCCTTGGTACCGATGGGGTCCTTGGTGACCTGCACCACCAGGCTCTGGCCTTCGTGCACCAGGGCGCTGATGCTCTCCACGGCGCTGCCTTCGCGGGTGGATATCTCCGCCGCGTGAATGAAGGCCGCGCGCTCGAGGCCGATGTCGACGAAGGCCGCCTGCATGCCCGGCAGCACGCGCACGACCTTGCCCTTGTAGATGTTGCCGACGATCCCGCGGCGCAGCGTGCGCTCGACGTGGACCTCCTGCAGGACGCCGTTCTCCACCACCGCCACGCGCGATTCCATCGGCGTGATATTGATCAGGATCTCTTCGCTCATGCGCCCTTCCTTATCGCGCCCGGAGTCGTGCAGCGCTACTTCGTGATCAAGACTGCCAGCAAGGGATGGAGAAGTCAGCCAGCAATGCCGCAGTTTCGCACAGTGGCAGGCCGACTACGGCGCTGTAGCTGCCTTCCACCCGGCTCACGAACACCGCCGCGAGCCCCTGGATAGCATAGCCACCGGCCTTGTCATGGGGCTCGCCAGTCTCCCAGTAGCGTTCGGCCTCTTCCATCGAAACGCTTCGGAAGGTCACGCGACTGCTCACCACTCTCGCCTCGCAGCGGTCGCGATTGGCCACGGCCACCGCGGTGAGCACCTCGTGCTCGCGGCCGGAGAGCGCCTGCAGCATGCCCAGCGCTTCGGCACGATCGGCCGGCTTGCCGAGGATGCGTCCATCGAGCACAACGGCGGTATCGGCTCCCAGCACGCAGACATCCGCCCGCTGCGCCAGGAAATGCAGACCCGCCAGGGCCTTCTCGCGCGCCAGGCGCTCGACATAGGCGACGGCCGACTCACCGGCTTGCGGCGTCTCGTCGACGGAGGCGGGCACGATATGGAACGGCAGGCCGATCTGGGTCAGCAGCTCGCGGCGGCGCGGCGAGCTGGAAGCGAGGTACAACTGGGACATCAGAGACTCCCGAAGCCGGCCCGGCGCGACTGGCGCCAAGCCCGACGAAACGCCCCGCAGCGGGGCCTCAGTTGATGTTCAGGCGCAGACGCAGGGCCCGGAGCAGCGTATAGACCCAGGGCCAGAGCAGGCCACTGACCAGCGCCGGCAACAGGAACACCAGGGTCGGGGGGCGATTGCCGGTCAATGCGCTGATCCACAGCTGGACCAGTTGCGCCAGGCCGAACACCACCAGCAACACCAGGCATTGCTGCCAGATGGGGAACATCCGCAAACGCTGGTGCAGCGATAGCACCAGGAAAATGATCAGGCTGAGGATCAGTGCGTTCTGTCCCAGCAGGGTGCCGTACAGCACGTCCTCGGCAAGCCCCAGTACCCAGGCGCTGAGCATGCCGACCTTGTGCGGCAGGTAGAGCACCCAGTAAGTCAGGAACATCGCCAGCCAGAGCGGGCGGCCGATCTCCATGAAGCTGGGCATCGGTGCGACGGAGAGCAACAGCGCCAGAAGCAGGCTGAGCCAGATCGCCCAGCCGTTTCGCGAGCCTTGGGTGGCCATCAGTGGCGATTCCTTGCTTCGGGCTGCGCCGCAGCCGGGGCTACCGGGACAGCAGGCGCGGCGCCATTCGCACCGGCTGGATGCGCCGGCTGCGCAGCCGGGGCCGCCGGAGTGGCCGGGTGAGTGGCATCCTGCGCCGGAGCGGCTGCTCCAGGTTGAGCAGGAGCCGTGGATTCGGCGGCCTTGCGGTCGGCCTCGGCCTGCGCCTCGGCGGCATCGGTGGCGCGCTGCTCGGGGGTGCGGCTGTCGGTGAAGACCAGCAGAACGTAGCGGCTGCGGTTCATCTTCGCGGTCGGCACGGCACGGATAGTGGCAAACGGCCCGCCGGTATCGTGCAGCACTTCCTTGACGGTAGCCACCGGATAGCCGGCCGGGAAGCGCTGACCCAGGCCGGAGCTGACCAGCAGGTCGCCTTCCTTGATGTCGGCGGTATCGGCCACGTAGCGCAGTTCCAGGCGCTCCGGGTTACCGGTGCCCACGGCGATGGCGCGCAGGCCATTGCGGTTCACCTGCACCGGAATGCTGTGGGTGGTATCGGTCAGCAGCAGCACGCGCGCGGTGTACGGCATCACCTCGACCACCTGGCCCATCAGGCCGCTGGCATCGAGCACCGGCTGGCCCTGGAACACGCCGTCCTTCTCGCCCTTGTCGATCAGGATGCGCTGGGTGAAGGGGTTCGGGTCAACGCCAATCAGTTCGCCCACCAGCACCTTGTCGTCGACCAGCGCGGAGGAGTTGAGCAACTCGCGCAGGCGAACGTTCTGTTCGGTCAGAGTGGCCAGCTTCTGCAGGCGGCGCTGCATCAGCAGTTGCTCAGCCTTCAGGCGCTCGTTTTCGGCCAGCAGCTCGCTGCGGCTGGTGAACTGGTCACGCACGCCTTCCCAGGCACGAACGGGGAAGTCGGCGATGCCATAGAACGGACTCAGCACGAGCCCCATCTGGCTGCGTACCGGTTTCAGATAATCGAAGCGGGCGTCGACCACCATCAAGGCGACCGACAGGACAGCGAGCACCAGCAGGCGCGCGCCCAGCGAGGGCCCTTTGGAGAATATCGGTTTGATGACCGGCTCCTAGCTGTGCAAAGTCGGTTGAAGTTTCACCCGCCTGGGCTAAACGTCAACCGACCTCTACAGGACTCCCCACCTTATTCGGTGGAAAGCAGGTCCATCGAATGACGGTCCATCATTTCCAGCGCCTTGCCGCCGCCACGAGCCACGCAGGTCAGCGGGTCTTCGGCGACGATCACCGGCAGGCCGGTTTCCTGGGCCAGCAGCTTGTCCAGGTCGCGCAGCAGCGCGCCACCACCGGTCAGCACCAGGCCGCGCTCGGCGATGTCGGAAGCCAGTTCCGGCGGGGACTGCTCCAGCGCGCTCTTGACCGCCTGGACGATGGTTGCCAGGGATTCCTGCAGCGCTTCGAGCACCTCGTTGGAATTCAGGGTGAAGCTGCGCGGTACGCCTTCGGCCAGGTTGCGGCCACGGACGTCGACTTCGCGGACTTCGCCGCCCGGGAAGGCGGTACCGATTTCCTGCTTGATGCGCTCGGCGGTGGATTCGCCGATCAGGCTGCCGTAGTTGCGGCGCACGTAGGTGACGATGGCTTCGTCGAAGCGATCGCCGCCGACGCGGACGGATTCGGCGTAGACCACGCCGTTGAGGGAGATCAGGGCGATCTCGGTGGTGCCGCCGCCGATGTCGACGACCATGGAACCACGGGCCTCTTCCACCGGCAGGCCGGCGCCGATGGCTGCGGCCATCGGTTCTTCGATCAGATACACCTCACGGGCGCCGGCGCCCAGGGCCGATTCACGGATGGCGCGGCGTTCCACCTGGGTGGACTTGCACGGTACGCAGATCAGCACGCGCGGGCTGGGCTGCAGGAAGCTGTTCTCGTGAACCTTGTTGATGAAGTACTGCAGCATCTTCTCGCAGACGCTGAAGTCGGCGATCACGCCATCTTTCATCGGACGAATGGCGGCAATGTTGCCCGGGGTACGGCCCAGCATGCGCTTGGCTTCGGTACCGACCGCTACCACGCTCTTCTGGCTGCCGTGGCTACGAATAGCGACCACGGACGGTTCGTTCAGGACGATGCCGCGCTCGCGCACATAAATAAGGGTATTGGCAGTGCCCAGGTCGATCGACAGATCACTGGAAAACATGCCACGCAGTTTTTTGAACATTGGAAAGAAACCCGTAGGTGGAGCGTGGGTGAAAAATGCGCGGGTAAAAAAGTGCGGCAAACTCTAACAATGACGGGGGTTTTGGGCAAGGCGGCAATTTATGCTAGATTCCTCGTTTTTCGGGCCCGCAGGCCCGTCCCAGCGGCCTTCGACCGTCCGCCGCGGGTTCTGTTCCCTGCCCCACAAAATCCTTCCGGCCAGGTCCAGTTCGAACCGGGCCGCTCTAGCTGGAGACCCCGATGGCGCTTGAACGCCCCGACGTGGAAAAGATCGCCCACCTCGCCCGCCTGGGCCTGGAGGAAGCCGACATTTCGCGCACCACCGACACCCTGAACAACATCCTCGGCCTGATCGACGCCATGCAGGCCGTCGACACCGACGGCGTGGAGCCCCTGGCCCACCCGCTGGAAGCCACGCAGCGCCTGCGCGCCGACGCCGTCACCGAGGAGAACCGCCGCGACGCCTACCAGGCCATCGCGCCGGCCGTGGAAGACGGGCTTTACCTCGTCCCGAAAGTCATCGAGTAAGCGAGAAGGACACGGACACATGCTGCATCAATTGACCCTCGCCGAAGTCGCCCGCGGACTCGCCGACAAGCAATTCTCCGCCCAGGAACTGGCCACTGCCCTGCTCGCGCGCATCAAGCAGCTCGACCCGCAGCTGAACAGCTTCATCACCGTCACCGAAGAAAGCGCCCTGGCCCAGGCCAAGGCGGCCGACGAGCGGCGCGCCAAAGGCGAAACCGGCGCCCTGCTCGGCGCACCGATCGCCCACAAGGACCTGTTCTGCACCCAGGGCGTGCGCACCAGCTGCGGCTCGAAGATCCTCGATGCCTTCGTCTCGCCCTACGACGCCACCGTCGTCGAGCGCCTGGCTGACGCCGGCACCGTGAGCCTGGGCAAGCTGAACATGGACGAGTTCGCCATGGGCTCGGCCAACGAATCCAGCCACTACGGCCCGGTGAAGAACCCCTGGGACACCTCCCGCGTACCGGGCGGCTCCTCCGGCGGCTCCGCCGCTGCCGTGGCCGCGCGCCTGATCCCGGCCGCCACCGGCACCGACACCGGCGGCTCGATCCGCCAGCCGGCCGCGCTGACCAACCTCACCGGCATCAAGCCGACCTACGGCCGCGTTTCCCGCTGGGGCATGATCGCCTACGCCTCCAGCCTCGACCAGGGCGGCCCGCTGGCCCGCACCGCCGAGGACTGCGCACTGATGCTCGGCGCCATGGCCGGCTTCGATCCGAAGGATTCCACCAGCGTCGACCAGCCGGTTGACGATTACCTGGCCGCCCTGGCCAAGCCACTGACCGGCCTGCGCATCGGTCTGCCGAAGGAATACTTCGGCGCCGGCCTCGACAGCCGCATTGCCGACGCGGTGATGAAGGTGGTCGAGCAGCTCAAGCAGCTCGGCGCGGTGGTCAAGGAGATCTCCCTGCCGAACATGCAGCACGCAATCCCTGCCTATTATGTGATCGCGCCCGCGGAAGCCAGCTCCAACCTCTCGCGCTTCGACGGCGTGCGTTACGGCTACCGCTGCGAGGACCCGAAGGACCTGCAGGACCTGTACAAGCGCTCCCGCGCCGAAGGCTTCGGCGCCGAGGTGAAGCGCCGCATCATGGTCGGCACCTATGCGCTGTCGGCTGGCTACTACGACGCCTATTACCTGAAAGCTCAGAAGATTCGTCGCCTGATCAAGAACGATTTCGTCAGCGCCTTCGCCGAAGTCGACGTGATCCTCGGCCCGACCACGCCGAACCCGGCCTGGAAACTGGGCGAGAAGAACAACGACCCGGTCGCCCAGTACCTGGAAGACATCTACACCATCACCGCCAACCTCGCCGGCATCCCGGGGCTGTCCATGCCCGCCGGCTTCGTCGACGGCCTGCCGATAGGTGTCCAACTGCTCGCGCCATACTTCCAGGAAGGCCGCCTGCTCAATGTCGCGCACCAGTACCAACTGGTCAGCGACTGGCATAAACAAGCACCGGCCGGGTTCTGAGGAAGGATTACGATATGCAATGGGAAACAGTAATCGGGCTGGAAATCCACGCACAGCTCTCCACCCAATCGAAGATCTTCTCCGGTAGCGCCACCACCTTCGGTGCAGAGCCGAACACCCAGGCCAGCCTGATCGACCTGGCCATGCCCGGCACCCTGCCGGTGCTGAACCAGGAGGCCGTGCGCATGGCCTGCCAGTTCGGCCTGGCAATCAACGCCGAAATCGCCGAGCGCAACGTCTTCGCCCGGAAGAACTACTTCTACCCGGACCTGCCCAAGGGCTACCAGACCAGCCAGATGGACCATCCCATCGTCGGCAAGGGCTTCCTCGACATCACCCTGGAAGACGGTACCGTCAAGCGCGTCGGCATCACCCGCGCGCACCTGGAAGAGGACGCCGGCAAGAGCCTGCACGAAGACTTCCACGGCATGAGCGGCATCGACCTGAACCGCGCCGGCACTCCGCTGCTGGAGATCGTCTCCGAGCCGGACATTCGCAGCGCCAAGGAAGCCGTGGCCTACGTCAAGGCGATCCACGCGCTGGTGCGCTATCTGGGCATCTGCGACGGCAACATGGCCGAAGGCTCGCTGCGCTGCGACTGCAACGTGTCGGTGCGCCCGAAGGGCCAGGCCGAGTTCGGCACCCGTGCCGAGATCAAGAACGTGAACTCCTTCCGCTTCATCGAGAAGGCGATCAACCACGAAGTGCAGCGCCAGATCGATCTGATCGAGGACGGCGGCAAGGTGGTGCAGGAAACCCGCCTGTACGACCCGAACAAGGACGAAACGCGCTCCATGCGCAGCAAGGAAGAAGCCAACGACTACCGTTACTTCCCTTGCCCGGACCTGCTGCCGGTGGTGATCGAGCGCGCCTTCCTCGACGAACTGCGCGCCAAATTGCCGGAACTGCCGGACCAGAAGCGCGAGCGTTTCGAGAGCCAGTACGGCCTGTCCGCCTATGACGCCAGCGTGCTGTCCGCCAGCCGCGAGATGGCCGACTACTTCGAACAGGTCCAGACCATCTGCGCCGACGCCAAGCTCGCGGCCAACTGGGTGATGGGCGAGCTTTCCAGCCTGCTCAACAAGGACGGCCTGGAGATCGAGCAGTCGCCGGTTTCCGCCGAGCACCTGGGCGGCATGATCCTGCGCATCAAGGACAACACCATCTCCGGCAAGATCGCCAAGATGGTCTTCGAGGCGATGGCGGCGGGCGAAGGCTCGGCCGATGCGATCATCGAAGCCAAGGGCCTGAAGCAAGTCACCGACACCGGCGCCATCGACAAGATGCTCGAGGAAGTGCTGGCGGCCAACGCCGAGCAGGTTGAACAGTACCGCGCCAGCGACGAAGCCAAGCGCGGCAAGATGTTCGGCTTCTTCGTCGGGCAAGCGATGAAAGCCTCGAAAGGCAAGGCCAACCCCGGCCAAGTGAACGAACTGCTGAAGAAAAAGCTCGAAGGGTAATCCGCCCCTTCTTTTCCAGAAGAGTGCCAACGCTTGCGTTGGCCCGGCGAACGACCGGCCAGGGATGGCCGGATTGGAAAACTTGGCGCTGCGACAGGCATTTCAGCTCGGAACCCATCAGCACCGGGTAAATCGTCCCCCTGGAAGCTCCTTTATGTGGCGTTCACTCCCTACCCTCTTCCTTCTTGCCGGCTTGGCCCTGATGGGCGGCTGTAGCAGCACATCGTACGACCGCGACTCGGACGTCTCCGGCCGCGGCTACCGCGCCGAGGGTACTGCCTCCTATTACGGCAAGGCGCACCACGGCAAGCGCACGGCCAGCGGCGAGCGCTTCAACCTGAACGCCCTGACCGCCGCGCACCGCACCCTGCCCTTCGGCACCCAGGTGAAAGTCACCAATCTGGACAACGGCCGTAGCGTCGTGGTGCGGATCAACGACCGCGGCCCTTTCCGCCGAGGGCGCATCATCGATCTATCGCGCGCCGCTGCCGAACAACTCAACATGTTGCGCTCCGGCACCGCGCCAGTGCGCCTGGAAAGCCTCGACTAGGAGTAGGGATGAGCACCGACAACCGCAAGGCCGGCGAGCAGGTTCGCCGCGAAGTGATGGGCGACGCCTTCGTCGACCGCGCCCTGGGCAATGCCACCGAGTTCACCCAGCCGCTGCAGGACTTCGTCAACGAACACGCCTGGGGCGGTGTCTGGAACCGCGAAGGCCTTCCGCGCAAGACCCGCAGCCTGATCACCCTGGCGGCACTGACCGCGCTCAAGTGCCCGCAGGAGCTCAAAGGCCATGTACGCGGCGCGCTGAACAACGGCTGCACGGTGGAGGAGATTCGCGAAGCGCTGCTGCATTGCGCGGTGTATGCCGGCGTCCCGGCGGCCATCGACGCCTTCCGCGCGGCACAGGAAGTGATCGACGCCTGGCAGGCGGACCAGAAGGCCTGACTTTCAGCAGTGCCGATAGGCGCTGTTTTCGGGCATGACCCGCCCCTACAAGGAAGTTCGCAGTGCAGCGGTTCGCGAGCAAGCTCGCTCCTACGAAAAGCGCATCGAGCTTCGGCTCAAGCTCTTGGCTCTTGGCTCTTGGCTCTTGGCTCTTGGCTCTTGGCTCTTGAAGACTTCCAGAGAAGTATCCCAACGCTCCGGATGCCCCTTTCAGGAGGCCTCGTTGAAGCGGAGTTTCAGGGGGTGAGCGGCATGGATGCCGCGAGAGCCGCGATGGGCCAGGGATGGCCCTTCGCGGCGTGCCCCTGAAACTCCGATTCAACGAGGGTATTTTTCGCCTAAGCGAAAAACCGGATGGAGGGGCAAGACCTTTTGGTTCCTTTTGGGGCGTTTGCCAAAAGGGACTCGCCGAGAGGCGAAACCAGATATATCAGCGCACGCAAAAGCAGCGCAGAAACGCCGAGCCCCAAAGCCTCGCGGGCGCAGCCCGCCCCTACAAACGCCGGAATCCCCGGCGCTTCGGCTTTATGGATAACTGAACCGCTTCACCAACGTCAGCTCACCCGGCTGCCGCATCGGGATCAGGAAGGACTCCTGCTTCTCGTTCACCGTTCCCTCCTCCGTAACGATGGTCACCTGCGCCGTGGTCAGAGGCTTGGCTGCATTCACATCGCCGGAGCTCTCGTCCTCGCTCCAGCCGCCGCCGTAGTAGTTCACGTAGACCAGGTACTGGCCCTTGAGCGGGGTCGAGCTGGCGATGATTTCCGGGCCGTAGCCGGTGGTCACGTCGACGTCCTGGGCCGCGCCATTGGGCAACGAGCGGTTGCCGTACCAGACGTGCCCACCATCCGGCGTCACCAGGTGCAGGTCGAGGTCGGTGTTATCCGAGTCCCAGGACAGCATGACCCGCAGCTTGGCCGGCACCTCACCACCGCCACCGCCGTGGTAGAACTGCACGCGCTTGCGCTGCTGGCCGTCGGGACTGATGACCTCGACGCTGTTGGAACCCGCCGGGAAGGCGAACGGCCGGTCGAACTTGCCGTCGCTTTCGACCCGCATCGGCATGGCCACGCCGTTGACCACCAGCCGCGCCGGCTCCCTGCTGTCCTTGGGCAGCGAGCGGATTTCGCCACGAATGCGCGCGGTGTCGGACTGGTCCGAGCGCGAATTCACCGAGGATGCCGGGTAGTTCACCGTCTGCCGGAAGTCGGCCTTATCGCCGTCACCCGCGCGCCAGCCCCCCAGCGGCGTATCCATGTGGATCGGCGATTCGGCGGCCTGTGCGCCCAGCGGAATCAGGCTGGCGAGCAGGGACAGGCGGAGCGCATGGGCGAGTTTCATGACGATCATTCCAGTATCAGGCGACGGGCCAGGCTTTCCACGTAGCCCTCGTCTTGTCCATTGGGGTGCGCCTGGAAAGCCAGGTGCAGGTATTCATGAGCCAGGTCGAGCCGGTCCTGCTGGGAATACAGGCCGCGTACGTAGATGCGCTGGCGTTCGCGATCGACGTAAGGCCGACCGCTGCTCAGGCGGCATACGGCGAAGGACTGCAATTCTTCGTATCCCGGTTCGCCCTCCAGGCGAGGGCGCCAGGTGCGGCGCTGAGCCTGCAGCCAACGCTCGGCCTCGGGCAGCGGTTGGCAGGCGGCGATGGGGTTGCTCCAGCGACTGAGGCTGGTACGCGGGAAGGCGCGGGCGAGAATGGCGTCGTAGCGCAGCCCCTTGGCGGCCTGCTCCTGAGCGTCGCGCCAGGACAGCTTCGACTGCCCCACCTCGTCCGAGTGATAGGTGACGGTGCCGCCGGCCAGCACCAGGTCGGCGGTCCAGGCAGCGATGTCACGCGCCGCCTCGCTGGCCGGTCGCGGCGCCACACGCTGGCGCTGGCTGCTGTCGTCGATGCTCAAGCAGTCGCCGCGCGGGGCGCCGTTCTGCAACAGATAAGTGCGGATAGTCACCGCCAGCGCCTTGGCCGCTTCCGGCGGTGTAGCAGAAGCCTCGCGGTCGAGTACGCGGGCGACGTACTCCTCGCGGGACAGGCGTGCGGTCAGGCGCGGACCTTGGGCGCCGCGCTCGAGGAACAGATCGCCGTGACTGCTCACGTCAAGGTAAACGCCATTGGCGAATAGCACGTTCTGCCGGCCTGCCAGCAGACCTTCGGCAGCGGGCTGGTTACGTGCGTCATAGACCTCTTTCAGCGGATAACGGCTGAACAGGCTGACCTCCACGCAACGCCCGGGATCGCGCGGCCAGGGCGCCGGTAGCGCGGCGCCGATGGCATTGCCGTAGGTCGCCAGCACGGTCTTGCTGGTGCCCGGCCCGCGCGCCCACAGGGGCGTGCCATCCACCAACCAGCCGGCGAAGCCACCTTCGCGCTCGCCGTTCTCGTCCCAACTCCAGGTTTTTACCCGCAGGCGTCCGCCCAACGCGGCCGGTGCTCGTCCGTCATCGGCTGCGAGACTGACGTCCAGCAGCACCTTCCTCGCTTGTTCCTGAGCTGGCAGGTGCTGCAACTGATCGAGCAGTTCAACGACCGGCACGTCGGTCTGCGGCGTCAGCTTGTCCAGCTGCGTGATCCAATCCGGCGCATGGCGCGCCTGCCAGTATTGCTGCCAGACCGAACCGTCGATGCCCAGGCGCCGGGGCTGGAAGTACAGGCCACAGGACTTCACCAGCGCGGCGTCGCGCTCGATGCTCTGCCCTGCCGTGCAGCAATAGACCTCTTCCTTGTCCTCGCCTCGGCAGCGGTAGGCCGGCTCCTGTTGACCGGTGTCGTTCAGCCAGGCGTAGACGAACAGCTTCCACAGGCTACCCAAAGGTGCACGCAGGTCAGCCGGCAGTGGCTGACGATCGAGCACCTGCTGCGGCCCGAGGCGCAGCAGTTCGTCACCCTGCGCGGTACGCCAGGCCAGCTGCGCCTGCTCCTGCGAGCTGGGCGCCGCCTGGACGCACAGCGGCAACAACAGGATCAGCCCGGCGATGCGCACGCGCATTTACTGGACCTTGATCTTCGCCAGGGCCGGTTGCTGCTCCAACGCCTGCTCCTGCGGCGCATAAAGCCGCTGGTAGCGCACCGGCGGCAGCACGAAGTTGCCCTTCTGCGAGAAGCGGACCAGGTGACGGAAGCGCAGCTCGCCGCCCAGGGTATCCACCGGCACGCCGTAGAACAGGTCGCCCGGTTCGTTGCGCGCGCGCTCCAGGCTGGTCGCCTCGGCGCCGCCCAGGCCGCTGATCTGCAGGCCCCAGGTGGTGCGCTCGACGTCCGCACCCGGCGGCAGCGGCACTTCCAGCATTCCATAGCGCAGGGCCTGTGCCTGGTCGGTGGTGAGGGTCACTTCGTCCAGGTACAGCTCGTCGCTGGACAGCGGCTTGTCGCCCAGCTCCTCGGCGTTGAAGGCGAAAGCCTCTTCACCAGGTACCAGGCGCAGCAGGCGGCGCTTGATGGTCACCGGCAACTGGCTAGCCGGCGCTTCGGCACTGCGGAAGGTGACGGAGGCGTTGAGCGGGCGCGACGGCGCGGCGGTCAGGTCGAGCTGCGCCGGAACGTCCTTGCCCTGCCACTTCCAGAACGCATCGCCCGTGGTGCTATGGCCTTCCTTCCAGTCGGCTGCCGGCTTGGGCAGCTCAGCGGCCGGCGCGGCCACCACGGCGCGTTGCATCCAGGCCAGGGCCAGGGCGCGTTCGACGGTGGACTGCTGCGGCGCCAGGCTCAGCAGCAGCTCGCGGGCGCGGTTGGCGTCCACAGTGCCGCTATACAGCTGTACGGCGCGGGCAAAGGGCTGGTCGCTGGTGTTGACCTTCAGGCGCGCGGAGTCCAGCTGCCTGGCGAAACCTTTCGGCGGCGCGACCTTGCTCTGCTCGGCCAGACTGGCCGTCAGCACACGGGCAACGGCCAGACCCAGCTCGGAGTCCGGCTGGCCCATGACCAGGCTGTCGTCGATATCGAAGTCGTTCACGGATTTCGCCGCTTCGCCGTTGCCGGCGTTCTCAAGGTCAGTGAGCAGGCCGCTGACCAGGGTCTGCACCGGCAACTGCATATCGCGGGCGAAGGCCAGGATCAGCGCGCGCTGCAGCAGCGGCGTAGCGCTGGCGCGCGCGGAATACAGTTCCAGCACGCGCTGCCAGTGATCCGGCGGTAGCTGGATTTCCAGCGCGCGACTGGCGTACCAGTCGGCGTAGTAGGCGTAGGCGGTGAGGAAGGCGTCGTTGTCTTCGCCACCCCACCAGGTGAAGTAGGCGTCCGGGCCGGCCATCTGCACCAGGCGCAGGCGGCTGGTCTGCATGATCAGGCGCAGGCGGTCGCGCACGCGCGGCTCGCCGCCCGACAGCATCGGGTAGGCGATGCTCAGCGGCAGCAGTTGGCTGGCGGTTTGCTCGACGCCTCCCCAGGGGTAGTTCAGCAGCGAATCAAGGTTGCCGCGCAGCAGCGCCTGGGCGCTGTCATCCAGGCGCAGGGTTACGTCGCGGGCATCCGCCGGCAGTTGCAGCGGGGTGTTCTGCGCATTCACCTGCAGCGGCTTGGACTGCAGCACCTGCCAGCTGTCGGCCACCAGGCTGAAATGCACGCCGAGGCTGTCGCGCACCTGGCCGTCCTGGCGCAGTTCCACACTCCAGTCGCCATCGCTCAACGGCTGCTGCGGCAGGGCGATGTAGTTGACGCCGCGCTTGAGCTCCAGCGCCTGGGTCTTCTCCGCGCCATTGGCGCGGATCAGCAGTTCGGCCTTGGTGTCCTGCTCGCCCTGGTTGAAGACGAACAGCCCCAGATCCGGCGCATCGCCGCTGCGGAAGCGCTTCGGCCCGTTCCACTTCAGGTACAGCGGCTTCTCGGAACGGATGAACTGTTTCTTCTGACCCACCTGCCCTTCGTCATCCATGGCGCGGGCAGTGATGCGCCAGCGGGTCAGGGAGTCGGGCATGCGGAACTTGAACTGGGCCTTGCCGTTGGCATCGGTGACCAGCTCCGGTTCCCATGCAGCAGTGTCCACTTCCTCGCGGCGCGGACGCTCCAGCACCTTCACCCCACGCTCGCTGCGGTTGGCGCGGCCGGGGGCGCTGGGCGTACCGGGCAGTGCGACGTCGTAGCTGATGAAGGACAGGCTGGCACTGGTGCGCACGTTGTTGCGGCGCGGGTGGTAGAAGAACTGGTCGATGCCTGGGGCGATCTCCGGCTGCAGCGCGTAGATCATCTCGTCCACCACGCTCACGGTGAGGTGGCTGGAGACCGGCTTGCCGTCGTAGCGGGTATCAAGGTTGACGGTGACCGTCTCACCCGGCTCGTAGCGCTCCTTGTCGGTGCTGACGGCGATGTCCACCTGCGGCACGGCGACCTTGATGCCGGCGTTCTGGAAGCTGTAGTCGCCGCTGCGGGTGTAGAGCACGGAGAAGGTCAGGTTCGGCGAGAAGTCCGGCTTCACCGGAATGCGCGCGCGGTACTGGGTCGGGTTGAGCTTCTCCAGCTTCAGCCAGTCGCCGCCCTTGGACAGCAGCGCAGTGGCTTCGACCTTGTCGCGCTCCAGCGACAGCAACGCGTCGTCCACCGGTTCGGGGAAGGTGATCAGCGCCAAGGCTTCCTCTCCGGCCTTGTACTCAGGCTTGTCGAGGACAATTTCCACGGTGCCCGGCACGGCCTTCACGCCGTCGCCGCTGACCGAGTGGCCGGTGCCGCCGAGCAGTTGGCCGGCTTTGTCGCGCAGCTCGACGCTGTAGGTACCGGGCTTGTCGAAGGTGATGGCGAACTTGCCGTCGGCCACCGCGCCGTCGCCGCTGCTGCGGTCTTCCAGGCGCAGCCAGCGGTAGGCGGTCGGCTGGATCCGGGTCTGCTGCTCGGCGGCGTAGCTGAATTCGACCTTGTCGCCGGCGGCGCTGAAGCGCTGCGGCGCGCTCACGCGGTAGCGGGCGGCGCCGCGCTCGATGAGGATTTCCTTGCTGGTCTTGACGCGGTACGCGGCGCCATCGCTGGCGAACACGGTGAGCATGTAACGGCTGGGCTTCTCCGCCGCCGGCAGCTCCAGCGCGGCGCGACCCTGGTCGTCGGTGGTGATCTGCGCGCTGGACAGTTCCACGGGGAACTGGCCGAGGTACTGCAGCTCGTTGTCCACCATGGACAGCTGCTGGGCGCGCAGGCTCAGCTCCAGGCGCGCGTTGGCCACCGGCTTGCCGTCCGGGTAGAGCAGGATCAGGTTGCCCTTCACCGGCTCGCCAGTCTTGAAGTCCGGCTTGGCGAGGTCCAGGGAAATCTCGAAGTGCGGTTTGATGTACTCGGCGACGCGGAAGGCGCTGCTGTAGGTCTGGTCGCGGTAGTCGAAGCGCAGCTCGTAACCGCCGGCGACAGCGTTGGGCGGCAGCTGGAAGCGACCGTTGGTGCCGCTCTTGGCGTCGTACTTGAGGTCCAGGGTCTGCAGTGTGGTGCCGGCGGCGTCGATCACCGACAGGCGCAGCGGCGCGCTCTGCGGCGCCTGCGATTCACGGGAGTTCTTGAACTCGCGGCCGACGATCTTCAGCGACACCCAGTCGCCCGGACGGTACAGCGGGCGGTCGGTAAAGGCGTAGAGCTTGGTGTCGTAGATTTCGCTGTCGTAATAGAAGTTCTCGGAGACGAAGACGCCACCCTCCTCGTCCTCACCGATCACGAAGGAACGCTCGGGGCTGACGTGTTGCAGGCGCAACAGGCCATCGGCATCGCTGCTGCCGCTGCTCATCACGCCCAGGCCGTCGGTCCACAGCACCTTGGCGCCGCCCACCGGCGTGCCTTCATGCTTGCGGGCGGTCCACACCAGCAGCTCGTTGCCAGCGATCTTGCTCACGGCGACGCTGTTGGAGACGAACACTACGGTGGTCGCGCGGTACTTGCCCACCAGCGCCTCGACCAGGTACAGGCCGGGCTTGAGCTTGCCCAGCGGGACGTAGACGTTGCCCGGCGCGACGTTGATGAACTCGCTGGACGACCCCATCAGGGTCACGTCCTTCGGCGGCTGGATGGGCTTGGCGTCCCACAGCGGGTAGCGGAACTGGCTGACCATCGGCAGGCCGGGAATCGGCGCGTACTGCGGCTGCGCGTCATAGGGAGTCGGCGCGGCGATGGCGTTGCCCATCTTCAGCTCGGGCACCACTTCGGTGACCTGATGGCGCGACTCGTAGGAGAATGTCCGCTGCATCACCCGACGCGACTTGCGGTACCAGTTGTCCCACAGGTAGGCCAGGGTGTTGGACAGGCCCTCGCCCTTGAACTGTCCTTCGGATAGCACGCGGTGCAGGTTCTTCTGGCGCTTGAGGAAGTCCAGCGGCTGGTCGATGCGGTAGACGCGGATATCCGCGCCGCCGTAGGGCTCCATGCGGTAGCGACGGTAATCGCGGCCCGGCGCTTCCAGGCGCACCTTGGCCACTTCGTCGGAGGCGAAGCTCGAGTCAGCGAGCAGGAAGAACGACTCGCCGGCCATGGGCGTGTAGCCGCTGGCCGGGACGTCGTCGTCCGCCTGCACGAGTGCGGGCGCGGCGGCGAACAGGCCGACGCAGGCCAGGGCAGCGGCAACGCCGCGCAGCACGTTCATCGGGTCAGGAAGGACAAGCGATAGACGCCGATAAAGTTGGGATTGGATTCGTCGGGTATCCATCGGGTGTCCTTCCATGTCATGAGTTGTTGCAGGCTGACCGAGCGCATGCCGTTGTCGGTCGCCGTACGAGTGCCGGTGTGATAAGCGATGTCGCGGCCCATCCAGATCATCAGATGCTGGTCATCGCCCTGGTCGAAGAACATCAGGTCGCCCGGCCGCGCCTGGTTGAGGTCGCGGCCGACGAACTGGCTGTTGTACTGAATGAGTTTGATCGCGTTGACGTAGGGGCCGGTCTTGCCGCCGCCCTGCTGCCAGCTCTGCGCTAGGTTGCGCTGCGCGGCGGACAGTTCCAGCTCCGGCGGCAGGTAGCGGTTGGACATGCCGTTGGCGCGCAGCCACTTGGCGTCGTGCACCTTCAGCGCCTCGTTGGCGGCGAAGCGCACCAGGCCCGCGCAGTCCTGCTGGTACCAGCGCGGGTTCGGGCCGCGGCGCAACTGCTCCTCGGCGATGCGCACGAACCAGGCGCGGAACACCTGGGTCTGCTGCGCATCCAGCGCTGGCTCAGCCGCCTGCGCCAAGGTGGCGACCAGCAGACCTGCGAGCAGCGTCAGTGGCTTTCGGATCACAGCGCCTTCCAGTCCAGCGGCAGCCACTCCCATTCGCCACTGGGCTCGCTGCCGGCCGGCAGCGTCAGGGCGTAGGAGCCGTTGCCGGCGAGGGTCTTCAGGCGCGGCAGGAGCAGCGTGTCGGCGGCGTTGCGGAACACCGGCTCGATATCCTGCGGCAGGCTGTCGAGGGTTTCGCGCTGGAGCAGTTCGGAGAGCGTCTTCGGCGCGAGGTACGCGGGCACCACGGCGTCTTTCGGCAGTACGTCGGCCAGCGGCGGGAAACGCTTGGCCAGGGTGTTGCGCGCCTTGTCGAGCAGCTTGTCGTCGATGGAGAACAGCAGGGTGTTGCCATCGCGCAGCATGCTGACACGGAAGAATCCGTTGCCGCTGACCTGGTCGGGGTTCTCCGCCTCGCTGGCCGGGTACTGGCCGAAGCGCGAGCTGACCTGGCGCTGCCAGAGACGACCGTCACCCTCCGCGCGGCTTTCCACCTCGAAAGCGCCACCCTCCACATTGGCTTCATAGGCGCCGATCATGCTGCCGAACAGCTTGCCCAGTTCCTCGTCCAGCTCGGGGCTGGCGGGGGCGTCGAGCTTCACCGCGAGCAGCGGCGAGTGCAGGCGCGAATCGGGGTACCAGCACAGGCCAGCAGCACCGGAGAGGTGCTCGGAGAAGGACGCGGCCATCTTCTGCTCGGCGCCCAGCTTCACCAGCATGCTGTCATACAGGCCCGGCGTCACCGGCAACGCCACGCAGGCGCTGGCGCCCATGGGCATGGCTTGCCACACCGGGGTGAAATCCAGCTCCGGCTGGCGGGCGACTTCGCTCAGCGCCAGATAGCTGTGCCAGCCATCCTTGCCCTGCTCGAAACGCACGCCGGAGAAGGTCGGGATGAAGCGCTGGTAGCCCATGGCGAGCACGCTGGCGCCCAGGGTGATGCGCTGCTTCAACTCGCCGCGCGGCTCCAGGGCGAAGTCCTTGGCGAACAGCGGCTCACCTTCGAGCAGGGTGCCCAGGTCCTTGGCAATGGCGGTGTCCGGCTCACCCAAGCCGCTTTCGTCGGCGGCGGTGAACAGCATCTTCGGATTCGACAACACCAGCATCTGGTCGCCACGGGAAACGAACAGCACGCTCTTCTCAGCGCCGTAGCGCAGGCTGTAGACCGGCGTGGCAGCACCTTTTACCTGGATTTCCGACACTTTCTTGAGCTGGCTGTCGTCGGCGGCGACCTTCGCCAGCGGCTCCAGGAGCTTGGCCAGGCCGCCACGGCGCAGTACCACCATGAAGTCGCGCAGTCGGCCATCGGCGCCGCGCCAGAGGGCGACCTGGGCCGGCTGGTCGAGCAGCTCTTCGATCACGCTGTCCTTCAAGGTCAGGTCGTGCTCGTAGACGATGCGCCGCAGGGTCCCGGTCAGACCCAGGCGATCGGCGTTGTTCTCGTAGTAGAAGACGAAATCCTCGGTGAGCACGTCGCGCAGCAGCGGCACTTCCAGCACCGCCTTGGGCAACTGGCTGAGCGAGGCGCTCTCGATCAGGGCATCGGGGCGCGTGAGATCGCGGGCTGCTTCCGGACTCTCCGGCGCTTCCAGGGTGCCGACCGGCGCGGAGTGGAAAGCCGGGATCAGGCCGAAGGCCAGGGCCAGGCCGCCGGCGACCAGCACGGCAGCGACCACGCCGATGGCGATCAGCGGCCCACGGCGCGGGGCCTGGGCTGCCGGAGGCGTGGGAGTGCTGTCTTGGCTGCTGGAGGGCGTGTTTTCGCTCATGGATCGCTTGTCCCGTGTCATCCCTGCGAGGGGCGAATTCAGTAGTTGAAGGTCTTCACCAGCACCAGATCACCGATGGTGCGCATGGGCACCACGAAGGTCTCGCGCTTCTCGTTGACGGTATTTTCGTTGAACACCAGGTTGATCTCGGCGGTGATCACGTCCTGCTCATGGTTGCCTTCCTGGAAGTTGTAACCCTGGCTGGCGCTGTAGTTGCCCCAGTAGTTCACGTAGACCAGGTAGGTGCCGTGCAGCGGCGCGGCCATGGTGAACATTTCCGGGCCGGGGCCGTCGACGCCGTCCGGGTCGAGGCCACCGCCGTTGCTCAGGCGAGGATGGGCCCAGAAGGCATGCTGGCCGTCGGGTGTAACGATATGCAGGTCGAGTTCCGCCTTGGGGTCGTTCCAGCCCAGCGCCAGGCGGATGCGCGGCGGCACGCGGCTGTTGTTGGCCTCATAGAACTGGAGGCGCTTGAGGGATTTGCCCTGGTCGCTGCTCACCGCGACGCTGTTGCTGCCCGCGCCGAAATTGTAAGGGCGGACGAACTTGCCTTCGGCGTCGGTATACAGAGGGAGCGGATTGCCGTTGACCACCAGGCGCTGGGCACGGTCGACGCCGGACACTTCACGCAGGTGGCCTTCGATCAGGCTGCGGCCGCGCACGCCACCACGGTCGATGGGCGGCGTGGGATAGGCCACGCGGGGCACGCTGGGATCATCGGTCAGGCCGGAATAGCGCCAGCCGGCGGTTGGGCTGTTCAGCTCGGCACCCGGCTCGGCAGCGACCACGGCCGCCAGCAGACAGGCCGGCAGGCAGAAGGCGGCACACAGAATCCGGCGTGTGGGGTGCATGAACAATCCTTGATCGTGCAGAAGATCGCCAAATGTAACCGTTCTTGTACAACGAATAAATGAACTTCACTGCGTCTTGGCGGCACAGTGCTGTCTTTCAGCAAAGTCTTACAAGACTCTTCATATTTGTCGCACTTCGGCGATCCGCAAATACGCCTCGTCGGCGATTACATCCAGCCGCCCCACTGCAACAGGAAGATGCCGATATTGGTGGTTACCGCTGCCGCCAAGGTAGTGATCACGATGATCGAGGCGGCCAGCTCATGGTTGCCGTTCGCCGCACGGGCCATGACGAAGCTGGCGGCCGCCGTCGGGCTGGCGAAGTAGAGGAAGAGTACGCCCAGCTCTGCACCACGAAACCCATAGGACCAGGCGCCGACGGTGCAGACCAGCGGCAGCCAGACCATCTTCATCAGGCTTGCACTGAGCGCGACGCCGCCGCTTTCCCGCAGTGACGCCAGCGACAAGGTACCGCCGATGCAGATCAGCGCCAGCGGCAGGGTCATCTGGGCAAAGTAGTCGGCAGAGGTCAGCAACCAGGCCGGCAGCGCGATCTGCAGCCAGGAGAACGGCAGCGCCGCCAGCACGCCGAGGATCAGCGGGTTGCGCAGCACGCTCTTGAAGATGCTCCAGGGGTCGGACTTCATGCTCGGGCTGTAGATCGCCAGCACCACCGACGAGAGCGTGTTGTAGCAGAGGATCACCAGGGCGGCGAGAACGGAGCCCAACGCCAGGCCGTGGTCACCGTAGAGGTTGGTGGCCAGCGCCAGGCCGATGATGCCGTTGTTGCCGCGAAACGCGCCCTGCGTGTAGACGCCGCGGTCTGCGCGGGGCACGCGCCAGATCGACCAACCCCAGGCGAGCAGGAAGCCCACCAGGGTCGCCACGCAGAAGTACAGCAGGAGCGCCGGGCGCGCCGCGCTGTGCAGGTCGGAGTGGTAGATGCCGAGAAACAGCATCGCCGGCATGGTGGCATTGAACACCAGTGCCGAGGCGGTCTGGATGAACTCCGGATTGATCGCCCCCACGCGGCGCAGCAGCACTCCGAGGAACAGCATGGCGAAGACCGGGGCGGTGATGCCGAAGGTCTGGAGCAGGAGAGCGAGCATGAGGCGGAACGTTCAGGACGGTGGGAAGGGTAATCATAGCAAGCTAAGTACCGGTCCCGTCGGGGCAAATCAGGCCTCGGCTGCCTCTTCGCGCACCGGCGCGGGCAGCTCCAGCGGCTTGGGGGCTTCGCCATCGGCCAGGCGGGTCAGCTTGCCATCCACGGTGGCGCCATTCTCCATGCTCAGCTGGCGGTACTGGATGTTGCCGACGACACGGGCATTGGAGTGCAGCTCCAGCAGATGCTCGACATGGAGGTCGCCGATGATGGTACCGTCGATCAGGGCGTCGTAACTGCTCACGTTGCCCTCGATCCGCCCCTCCGCACTCAGCGCCAGCAAGCTAGCCGCGCCCGGTTTGTGGCTGACATTGCCCCTCACGGTACCGAGGATCTTCAGGCCATCCTCGAACTGCAAGTCCCCTACCAATGAGACATTGCCCGACAGCAGGCTGGAGAACTTGTCCACCGACACCTGCGGCGCCTTCTTTTTGCTGTTGCCGAACATCTGTCCTCCTCGAGGGACTACTTGCCAGGTTTCTGCTGGCGGAAAAAGGCCAGCTCAGTTTTCAGTTTCTTGATCTCGGCGGACATCGCGTCGATCCGGCGCATCAGTTGCTCGCGATTGGCCTGGTCCTCTTCGCCTTGCAGGCGCCGCTCCTCCAGCGCTGCGGTCAGGCTGGCGTTCTCCGCTTCCAGCGCCTCGATACGCTGGCGCGCCTGCCCATCATCGTGCGTACGCAGCAGGTAGGCCCCCACCAGCGCCGCGGCCAGGGCAACGCAGAACAGCAGGGCAATCATCCCCACCCGAGCCTGGCTGCGTGGAACGTGGGGCTGGTGTTCGGCACGCAGCAGGTCCCGCGTGGAAGGTTTCCTAGTCCGAGGCCAGGCCATCACTGTCGATCTCCATGCCGCCCAGAGAGAGGAAGTTCTGCGGGTCGACGAACTCACCGTGGTAGAGCACCTCGAAATGCAGGTGCGGCCCGGTGGACCGCCCTGTGGAGCCCACCTTGGCGATCTCCTGCCCCGGCAGCACGACATCGCCCACCTTCACCAGCAGCTTCGAGGCGTGGGCGTAGCGAGTCACCAGGCCATTGCCATGGTCGATTTCGACACGGTTGCCATAGGAGGGATTACGGTCGGCGACGATCACGCGACCGCCGGCGGCGGCGTGAATCGGACTGCCCGTGGGGGCCGAGAAGTCCTGGCCGGAATGGAAGGCCAGGCGGCGATTGAAGGGGTCGACACGGTTGCCGAAGGGCGAGCCCAGGCGCGCGTCCTCCATCGGCCGGCGGGCCGGGATGGCCATGAAATCGGCGCTGCGCCGGGCAACCTGGTCCATCAGTTGATCGAAGACGCGACGCAGGCAGCGGGCGGAACGCTCGTTCTGCTCGATATCGGCCGACGGCAGTGGCTCGGCGCAGGGGCGCGGCGGCAGCAGGATGCCACCCTCGCCGTCAACCGGATGCCGGGCCGCAGGCGCCTTGGCCTGCGGAGCCAGCGCGGGATCGAGCTTCGACAGCTTGCGGGCGATCTCTTCATGGCTGTCGACGGCCTGCAGCAGGTAGGCGGCGTCCTTTTCCAGCACCTGCAGGCGCCCGGACAGTTGGCCGATACGCTCGGCGGCAAAGCGCTCTTCCGGCTCCTCGGCACTGCTTTCGGCCTGAACGACGGGTTGCGCTGCGGGCTCGACATGGGCACGCCCCACCCAGATACCGCCGGCAAAAGCCGCAACGGCCACCACCAGCGACACGCAGGCAGCCCCCAGCAGGAGCCGGCGCGGATCGACCAGACGCAGGTCCGAGCGGGTCAGGGCCTGCCGTGACGGGGAAAGGGACTTCATGACGGTACCGTTGAACTGCCGTGAAGCCGGGCAGAGCCCGGCCGGGGCGCACAGGGTACCTGTTATTGAAAATTTCGCAGCGACTAAACACTGGAAAATGTAAGAAATTAAGAAGAAATAATCCCTTTTGAGATAACTTTCAGACGTTTCTTACTAACCAGATCACACTCTGCCAGGGAATCAAACTGCCATCAGGCCGGCAGTACCGCCTCCATTTCCCGCAGCCGGCGATCTTCCAGACGCAACTGCCTGGGGTGGAAACGCTTGAGGCTGCCACGGTGGCCGATGCTGATCAGGGTGACGCCCGGCAGTTGTTCCAACAGCACCTGATAAACCGCCGCTTCGTCGGCCTCGTCCAGGGCCGAGGTGGCCTCGTCGAGGAACAGCCAGCTTGGGGAGTAGAGCAAGGCGCGGGCGATGGCCAGGCGTTGCTGCTCGCCGGGGGACAGCACCCGCTGCCAGTGATCGGCTTCGTCCAGGCGCGGGACCAGCGCCTCCAGGCGGCACAGGCGCAGGACTTCCTGGAGTCGCTCGACGCTGTGCTGGTCGGGCTGTTCCGGGTAGCTCAGCGCCTGCACCAGGGTGCCGATCGGCAGGTAGGGCTTCTGCGGCACGAACAGGCAGCGCGCCTCGGGCATCTGCACCACACCACTGCCGTAGCGCCACAGACCGCTCATCGCGCGCAGCAGGGTGCTCTTGCCGCCACCGGAGGGTCCGCCGATCAGCACGTGTTCACCGGGGTTCACCACCAGACTGGCCGGCTCCAGCAGCTCGCGGCCGCTGCCGAGGCTCAGGCTGAGGTTCTGCAATTGCAGGTTGTCGCCGCTCTTGCGCACGTCGATATTGGCCGATTCGTTGGCCGTCTCGGCCATCGCGCCACGGAAGCTCAGCAGACGGTCACAGGTAGCGCGCCAGGTGGCGAGACTGGCATAGGCATCGATGAACCAGCTCAGACCGTCCTGCACGTTGCCGAATGCCGAGTTGATCTGCATGAGTTCGCCGAGCTGGATCTGCCCGGAGAAATAGCGCGGAGCGGCAACGATGAAGGGAAACACGGTGGCGATCTGCGCGTAGCCGGAACTGAAGAAGGTCAGGCGCTTCTGGACTTTCATCAGTTCCCAGAAATTGCCCCAGACATTGCGGAAGCGCGTCATCAGCCGTTCGTTCTCGTTGGCCTCGCCGTTGTACAGGGCGATGCTCTCGGCGTTCTCGCGCACCCGCACCAGGCCGAAACGCAGGTCCGCCTCGAAGCGCTGCTGGCGGTTGTTCAGGCCGATCAGGCGACGGGCGATCAGGTGGGTCAGCCAGCTGCCGACCGCCGCGTAGAGCAGCGCGGCCCAGAACATGTAGCCGGGGATGGTGATGCCGAACAGCTCGATGCTGCCGGACACGCCCCAGAGGATCACCGAGAAGGACACCAGGCTGACCAGGTTGCGGATCAGGCCCAGGCCAAGGGTCAGGGTGGTGTCGGTGAAGCTGTTGAGGTCTTCGGAGAGACGCTGGTCGGGGTTGTCGGTGTGACCGCGCTGCTCCAGGCGGTAGTAGTTCTTGTCCCCCAGCCAGGCGGCGAAGTGCTTCTCCGTCAGCCAGCGGCGCCAGCGGATGGTGAGCATCTGAGTCAGGTACAGGCGATAGACCGCCGTGAGAATGAACACCGCCGCAATGCCGCAGAACATCAGCATCAGGTGGATGAAACTCTTCAGGTCCTTGTTCTGCAGGGCGTTGTAGAAGTCGCGATACCAGCTGTTGAGCCAGACGCTGAGGGCCACGCCGACCAGCGACAGCGCGATCACCACGATCAGCAGCAGCCAGGCCGTACCCTTTTCTTCGCTGCGCCAGTAGGGCGCGGTGAGTTGCCAGACCCGGTGGAAGAAATGGCTGCGAACGGCGTCGTTCGCCGCGCGGTATTCGGCGCTGTCGGTCATGGAATCAAGCTCGCACGGCTGAAAATAAAAGGAGCGCTCAGTTGGCGCTCCTCGTGTTATCGATTACTTAACGCCTCACCGGGCGCTTCTGCAGCTTACGCTGCAATGTTCGCCGGTGCATACCCAGGGCACGGGCGGTCGCGGAGATGTTGCCGTCGTGCTCGGCCAGTACGCGCTGGATATGTTCCCACTGCAGGCGATCCACCGACATGGGGTTTTCCGGCACCAGGGTATCCAGGTTGGCGTGCTCGGACAGCAGCCCGGTCAGCACGTCGTCGGCGTCGGCCGGCTTGCACAGGTAGTTGGTGGCGCCGCGCTTGATGGCCTCCACTGCAGTGGCGATGCTGGAGTAACCGGTGAGGATCACCACCCGCATCTCGGGGTCCAGCTCCAGCAGCTTGGGCAGCAGCACCAGACCGGAATCACCGTCCATCTTCAGGTCGAGCACGGCGTAATCGGGCAGGTCCTCCTTGGCCAGGGCCAGGCCTTCTTCGGCGGAGCTGGCGACCGACACCCGCAGCCCGCGGCGGGTCATGGCGCGGGCCATGACGCGGGTAAAGGTGGCATCGTCGTCCACCAGCAACAGGTGGGGCTGCTCTTCGCCTTCGAACTGGATCTCTTCGCTCATGGGACTTCCTCGCAGACGTGGCCCTCAAGCCACGCCATAGCTTCTTGGCAGACGCAACTCCGTCAGAGTGCCGCCATCTTCATGGTTGTACAACTTCACCGTACCGCCCGCCCGCGTCACGCTGGCCTGGCTGAGGAACAGGCCGAGGCCGAAACCCTTGCCCTTGGTGGTGAAGAAAGGCTTGCCGAGCTGTTCGGCAATGGCCAGTGGAACGCCTGGCCCCTGGTCGCGGATGCTCAGGCAGATTTCCCCGGCATCCCAGTCCAGACGAACATCCAGGTCGTCCGGACAGGCGTCGGTGGCGTTGTTCAGCAGGTTGAGCAGCGCCTGGCTCAGGTCGGTGGGCGGAACCATGCGCGGCGCCTTGCCCTTGCCGAGGGTCTGGTAGCGATAGCTGGCTTCCGGACGCATCAGGTGCCAGCGGTGCAGAACCGCGTCCACCCATTCGTCGGCGCCCTGCTCGACCACCGCCTGCCGGCGATCGGCCTCGGCGGCGCGCACCAGGTGCTGCAGGGTGTCCTTGCAGAGCTTCACCTGCTCCTGCAGCAGGGCGAGATCTTCCTGCAGCAGCGGCTGGTCCGCATTGGTCTGGCGCAATTCCTTGAGCAGTACGCTCATGGTCGCCAGCGGCGTGCCCAGTTCATGGGCGGCGCCGGCGGCCTGGGTGGCCACGGCGAGCAGTTGCTGGTCGCGCATGCCTTCCTCGCGGCGCTGAGCCTGCAATTGCTCCTGCCGGCGCAGCGATTCGGACATGCGCGCCACGAAGAAGGTGATCAGCGCGGCGGCCAGGGCGAAGCTCAGCCACATGCCATAGACCAGCAGGTTGTCGCGTTGCCCGGCGGCCATCTCCAACGGGTGGAACCACACCAGCAGCACGGTGTAGCTGGCCAGTGCGAGGCCGGCGAGAACGATGGTGTAGAGCCAGGGCAAGGTCGCCGCGGCGATGGTCAGCGGCACCAGGTAATAGGAAACGAAGGGGTTGCTGGAGCCGCCGGAGAAATACAGCAGCACGCTGTGGATAAGCAGGTCGCAGGCCAGCTGGACGGCATATTCCAGCTCGGTCACCGGCCACGGACCGCGCAGGCGCAGCGCGGTGCCCAGGCAGAGCACCAGGGAAACGCCGAGGGTCACGCTCAGGGCCAGCCATGGCAGCTGGATCAGCTGGGCCTTGTAGGCGAGCCCGACGGAACCGGCCTGGGCGGCAAGCACGAGGATACGGATAAGCGTCAGATGCAGGAGGTTCTGACGACTGGCGGAAAGCTGGAAAACCGGTGTGCGCATGGTGAATTCCGGAATTTGCGCGAGTATAGCCAAGAGCCCCCTCCAACTTATGCGGCATAGCGCCACAGCATACTCCAGCGCGGGTCCTGGCGGTCGGAAACAATTGGTGACACCCGCTCTTAACCCTCTGGGGAACGAATCTCCGTCAAAGGGTCTGACAGTCCTCGCCACAGCCTCTACTACGCTGTGGCCGGGACATTTTCTGGAGCAAGGAGTCATCCATGTCTGTACTGAAGAAACCCTTCACCGCCATCGCCGCCGCCATCGCCCTGTGCGCCACCAGCCTGGGAGCCCTGGCAGACGAACCTCGCTACAACCAGGTTTCGCTGCGCGCCGAGGTCAGCCAGGAAGTCGCCCACGACCTGATGCACGTGACCCTGTTCACCGAAGGGCAAGCTAACGATCCGGCCAAGCTGGCCGGCGAAACCACCACCACCCTGAACGCCGCCCTGGAGCAGGCGCGCAAGGTCAAGGGCGTGACCGTCAGCCTGGGCAGCCGCAACAGCTACCCGGTGTATGACGACAAGGGCCAGAAAATCACCGCCTGGCGCGAGCGCGCGGAAATCCGCCTGGAGAGCGCCGATTTCGCCGCCCTCTCGCAGCTCACCGCCGACCTGCTCGGCAAGTTGAAGATGGGCAGCATGAACTTCAGCATCGCCGATGCCACCCGGGTGAAGAATGAAGACGCGCTGATGAAAGACGCCGTGGGCGCCTTCAAGGCCCGCGCCCAGGTACTCACCGAGGCGCTCGGCGGCAAGGGCTACAAGCTGGTCAGTCTGAACCTGAACACCTCCGGTACGCCGCGCCCGATGCCGGTGATGCGCATGGCGGCAATGAAAGCCGACAGCTACGGCGGCGCCCCGGCGCAGGAAATCGAAGCCGGCACCAGCCAGGTCGTGGTCAGCGCCGACGGCACGATCGAAGTGCAGATGCCCTGATCTGAATCGTTACCGCTGGGCCGCTTCCGTGGCCCAGCGGTAACGGCAACTCCCTTATCCTGGCACGGCATCGCCGAAGACCAGGACGCCGCGACCTGACCACGCGGTTTCCATTGTCGAAATTGCGACATTCCCTTGCACTCGCGTCACAACTTCTACACTCATCCCCGCCAGCAGCTTGCGCACGGCATGTGCCGTGCATAGTTTCACGCAACGCAGCCCACAAGGCTGTTCCTCGATGACAACCAGAATAACCAGAGGTCCGTATGCGTAAGAACGCCGTCATCCGCTCCATGATTGCCGCTGGGTTGATCGCCAGCGCACCGCTGTTCGCTCACGCCGCCAACAACCTGGTCTACTGCTCCGAAGGCAGTCCGGCGGGCTTCGACCCCGGCCAGTACACCACCGGCACCGACTTCGACGCCTCGGCGGAAACCGTGTTCAACCGCCTGACCCAGTTCGAGCGGGGCGGCACCCAGGTCATCCCCGGCCTGGCCGAGAAGTGGGAAGTCTCCGATGACGGCAAGACCTACACCTTCCACCTGCGTTCGGGCGTGAAGTTCCACACCACCGACTACTTCAAGCCGACCCGCGAATTCAACGCCGACGACGTGCTGTTCACCTTCAACCGCATGCTCGACAAGAACCATCCGTTCCGTAAGGCGTACCAGACCGAATTCCCCTACTTCACCGACATGGGCATGGACGCGAACATCGCCAAGGTGGAGAAGGTCGACGACAAGACCGTCAAGTTCACCCTCAACGACGTCGACGCCGCCTTCATCCAGAACCTGGCCATGAGCTTCGCCTCCATCCAGTCCGCCGAATACGCCGACCAGTTGCTCAAGCAGGGCAAGGCCAGCGACATCAACCAGAAGCCCATCGGCACCGGTCCCTTCGTGTTCAGCCGTTACCAGAAGGACGCGATGATCCGCTTCAAGGCCAACCCGGACTACTGGAACAAGGGTGAGGTGAAGATCGACAACCTGATCTTCGCCATCAACACCGACGCCTCGGTGCGCATGCAGAAGCTCAAGGCCAACGAGTGCCAGATCACCCTCTTCCCGCGCCCGGCCGACCTGGAAGCGCTGAAGAAGGATGCGAACCTGAACATGCCGTCGCAGCCGGGCTTCAACCTCGGTTACATCGCCTACAACGTGCTGCACAAGCCGCTGGACAAGCTGGAAGTGCGCGAGGCGCTGGACATGGCGGTGAACAAGAAGGCGATCATCGACGCCGTCTACCAGGGCGCCGGCCAGCTCGCCGTGAATGGCATGCCGCCGACCCAGTGGTCCTACGACGACAGCATCAAGGATGCCGGCTACAACCCGGAAAAGGCCAAGGAACTGCTGAAGAAGGCCGGCGTGCCCGAAGGCACCGAGATCACTCTGTGGGCCATGCCGGTGCAGCGCCCGTACAACCCGAACGCCAAGCTGATGGCGGAAATGCTGCAGTCCGACTGGGCCAAGGTCGGCATCAAGGCCAAGATCGTCACCTACGAATGGGGCGAGTACATCAAGCGTGCCAAGGGTGGCGAGCACGACGCCATGCTGATCGGCTGGAGCGGCGACAACGGTGACCCGGACAACTGGCTGGGCACCCTCTACGGTTGCGATGCCGTGGACGGCAACAACTTCTCCAAATGGTGCGACCAGTCCTACGACAAGCTGATCAAGGCTGCCAAGCGCACCCCGGACCAGGCCAAGCGCACCGAGCTGTACAAGCAGGCCCAGCACATCCTCAAGGAGCAGGTGCCGATCACCCCGATCGCCCACTCCACCGTGTACCAGCCGATGCGCAAGACCGTACAGGACTTCAAGATCAGCCCGTTCGCGCTGAACTCGTTCTACGGCGTCAGCATAGGCAAGTAAGGCCAATGGCCGCCGGGTCCTCCGGCGGCCTTTTCTCCGGCAATCCGCCGTGCGCACTGCGCTTATCCGCCTGACCCTCGTCAGCCTGCTCGGCTGCGCGCCGGCCTTCGGCCAGTCCCTGGTGGTCTGTACCGAGGCCAGTCCGGAAGGCTTCGACATCACCCAGTACACCGCCGCCACCACTGCCGACGCGTCTGCGGAGACGGTGTTCGAACGCCTGGTGCAATTCGCCCCCGGCAGCACCCGCCTGGTGCCCGCGCTAGCGGAAAGCTGGGAGATCAGCGACGACGGCCTGCAATACACCTTCGCCCTGCGCCAGGGTGTGAAATTCCACAACACCGACTACTTCACGCCGACCCGCGAGTTCAACGCCGACGACGTGCTCTGGAGCTTCCAGCGCCAGCTAGACCCGCAACACCCCTGGAACAAGCTCGCCCCGCGCGGCTTCCCCTACGCCGAGGCGATGGGCCTGCCGGCTCTGATCAGCGCGGTGGAAAAGCTCGACGACCACCATGTGCGCTTCACCCTGAGGCACCCGGAAGCACCCTTCCTCGCCGATCTGGCGATGGGTTTCGCCTCCATCTATTCCGCCGAATACGGCGATCTGCTGCTCGCGGCGCAAAAGGCCGAGCAGTTGAACAACCTGCCTGTCGGCACTGGGCCGTTCGTCTTCCAGCGCTACCAGAAGGATGCCCAGGTCCGTTTCAACGCCAACCCGGACTACTGGGGCGGCAAGCCGAAGATCGACCGCCTGCTGCTGGCGATCACCCCCGATCCGAACGTACGCATCCAGAAGATCAAGGCCGGCGACTGCCAGATCGCCGTCTACCCCAAGCCCACGGACATCCCCGCACTGCGCCAGGCACCAAACCTGAAGGTGGAGGAACTGGATTCCCTGCTGGTGGCCTACGTAGCCCTCAATACCCGGCACAAGCCACTGGACGACGTGCGCGTGCGCCAGGCGATCAACCTCGCCTTCGACCGCGACGCCTACCTCAAGGCACAGTTCGGCGAAGGCGCCGCGACCCCGGCCGTCGCGCCCTACCCGCCAACACTCTGGGGTTCCGACCCGCAGCTCAAGGGCTGGCCCCACGATCCGGCACGGGCGAAACAGCTGCTGGAGGAAGCCGGCATCAAGCCCGGCCTGAAGCTGTCGATCTGGACCCGCCCCGGCGGTGGCCCGACCAACCCCAACCCCGGTATCGGCGCGCAGATGCTGCAGGATGACCTGGAGAAGATTGGCATCCACGCAGACATCCGCGTGTTCGAATGGGGCGAACTGATCAAGCGCGCCAAACAGGGCGAGCACGACCTGATCTTCATGGGCTGGGTCGGCGACAACGGCGATCCGGACAACTTCCTCACGCCGAACCTGTCCTGTGCGGCGGCCAGGAGCGGCGAGAACCAGGCCGGCTGGTGCAACGCCGAGTTCGACGAACTGCTGCGTCAGGCCCGCGCCAGCACCGACCAGGACGTCCGCGCCGGCCTGTACCGCCAGGCGCTGGCGATCTTCCAGCGCGAGGCGCCGTGGATCGCCCTGGCCTATCCCAAGCAGTTCGCAGTGGTGCGCCCGGAGGTGAAGGGCTTCACCCTCAGCCCCCTGGGCGCAAACAACTTCTCGCGGGTCGAACTGAGCCCCTGAGTTTTACCTGTAGGAGCGGACTCCCGCTCTGGCTCTTGAAGGCTTCCAGAGAAATATCCGCGCACACCGGAGCGCCCCTTCAGGAGGCCGAGTGGAGTCGGAGTTTCAGGGGGTGAGCGGCATGGATGCCGCGAGAGCGTCGTTGGGCCATGGATAGCCCGTCGACGCGGGCCCCTGAAACTCCGATGGAGCGAGGGAAGTCCCGCGAAGCGGGACCCGGATGCAGGGGCAAGCCTTCTTGGTTACTTCTTCGGCGTTTGGAAGAAGTAACGTGCCCGAGGGGGCGAAACAAAACCTCTCAGCCCACGCCGAAGCGGCGCTGAAACACCCAACCCAGAAGAGCCTCGCGGACAGAGCCCGCTCCTACAAGATCAAGAGCCCCTCACCCTAACCCTGGCTGCGCGCCCCGCTCCTCAAGCGCGAGAGGGGACCGTTCGGTGCAGGATGAAACCACTGCGTCAGCCGGCACAATCTGCCCCTACTCCTTCTGGGAGAGGGCTGCGGTGAGGGGAATTCAGTGGCACGGACTTACCATAGAAGACTGTTGCTCCTACGAAAGCGCTCAGCCTTCCAGGCCGAAGGGATCATCCACCGAATGACTCGGCCGGGTGAACCAGCGCGGACCGTCCGCCGTCATGTAGAAGTGATCCTCCAGACGAATGCCGAACTCGCCCGGCACGCAGATCATCGGCTCGTTGCTGAAGCACATGCCAACGTCCAGTGGCGTGCTGTCGCCACGCACCAGATACGGCCCTTCGTGGATATCCAGGCCGATGCCATGACCGGTGCGATGCGGCAGGCCGGGCAAGGCGTAGTCCGGTCCCAGGCCGCCGGCCTCCAGGCAACGCCGCGCGGCGGCATCCACCTGTTCGCAGGGCGAGCCGAGCGACGCGGCGTCGAAGGCCGCCTGCTGCGCGGCCTTCTCCAGGTTCCACAACTCGCGCTGACGCGCACTGGGCGTGCCGAATACGTAGCTGCGGGTGATATCCGAGTTGTAGCCGTACAGCTGGCAACCGGCGTCGATCAGCACCATGTCGCCATCGCGCAACGGACGCGGCTGGCGTACGCCATGGGGGAAGGCGCTGTCCTCGCCGAACAGCACGATGCAGAAAGTCGAGCCCGGCACCCCCACCTTCCTGTGCGCAGCCTCGATGAAGCGCGTCACTTCGGTGGTGGTAATGCCTTCACGCAGGATGCTGGCAGCGGCCTTATGCACCTCCAGGGTCATGTCCTTGGCACGCTGCATCAGCGCCAGCTCGGCCGGCGACTTGCAGCGGCGGCACTGCTCGACCAGCGCACCGCCATCCACCAGCTGCAGCCCGCCAGCCGCCTGGCGCAGGCGCTCGTACATGCCGAACGGCAGGCTGTGGGAAAGCCCGACTCGCGCGCCGTCGCGCACTTCGATCTCCGCCAGCATTTCGACCAGCAGGGTGAACGGGCTTTCGTGTTCCGCCCAGACGCTGATGCTGCCGGGCAGCACCTGCAGGTCACGTACCGTGCCCTCCTCGAAAGCGGGAGCGATGTAATGCACGTCGCCACGGGCCGGCACCAGTGCGCCGACCATCCGCTCGCTGGGGCTCCACTTCAACCCGGTGAAATAGAACAGCGAGCTGCCGGCATCGATGAACACCGCTGCCATTCCCTGGGCCTGCATGAGTTGCTGCAGGCGCTCGATGCGCAGGCGATATTCCGCCAGCGCGATTGGCTCGGCGCCATCGGTCATCACCTGCAACCTGGCCAGCGCTTGTTCAGGGCTTGCGCCCCCTACACCCAGTGTCATGCGACTCTCCCTGCGGGAACGGAAATGGCAGAAATTTAAGCAGCACTGAAATTTTGGGTCAAAGACTTTTCAGCCGAGGGTATATTTCGCCCGATTTTCCACCCCATCATGGCGCGATGCTTTCAGCCAGCGACGACGCTGGTATGCTGCCCGCGTCCCACAAGAGCCTTGCCAATGTCCGCAGATCGTATCGGAGAACGCCTGCGCCGTTATCGGCGCGCGGCGAAGAAAACCCTGAACCAGGTGGCCGCCGAATCGGGCCTTACCGCCAGCTTCCTGTCCCAGGCCGAGCGCAATCTCACCGGCGTCTCGCTGTCGTCATTGGCGAGCATCGCCAAGGCTCTCGACGTGCCGCTCAACGCGCTGTTCGACTCGCCGCAGCAGATTCCGCCGGACTCGCACCAGGGCGAGCGCGTGCGCTACACCATCGAAGGCCAGCCGCTGAGCTACGAGCGACTGTCCAGCAGCTTTCCCGGCAATCAGTTGAATGCGGTGAAAGTCACGGTCCCGGTGGGCTACGAATCGGAACTGATCACCCACGACGGCTCGGAATTCGCCTACGTCCTCAGCGGGCGCATCACCTATGAGATCGACGGCCACACCTACCCGCTGGGTCCGGGCGATTCCGTGCACTTTGATTCCGGCAAGCGTCACTGCCTGCGCAATGCCGGTGACAGCGTCGCCGAAATGCTCTCGGTCACCACCCTGCCACTGTTCGGCGAACATCTCGCGACCTGACCCCATGGGCTGGAAAACTTTCAGCCGCACTGAATTTTAAGTTGAACTTAATTTCAGCCTGACTTAACTTCTGCGACGGCCTGGGCAGACGCTCTCCGGCCGTTTACGGACGCCCCTATCCGGGTCGTCCGCCCGAGTCGGTCCCGGACCTTATCGGTTCGCCGGCCCTGAAAAAGAACAAGAATGAGGTCAGGCAATGCGCAAGATGCGACGTAATCCCCTGCACGCAATCGCCCTGGGCGGGCTGTTGCTCGCCGGCTCCGCGGCCCATGCCGCCTCCAGCCTGGTGTACTGCTCCGAAGGCAGCCCGGCGGGCTTCGACCCCGGCCAATACACCACCGGCACCGATTACGACGCCACCTCCGAAACCCTGTTCAACCGACTCGTGCAGTTCCAGCGCGGCGGCACCGAAGCCCAGCCAGCCCTGGCTGAAAGCTGGGAGACCTCCGCCGACGGCAAGTCCTGGACCTTCCACCTGCGCCCGGGCGTGAAATTCCACACCACCGACTACTTCAAGCCGACCCGCGAATTCAACGCCGACGACGTGCTGTTCACCTTCAACCGCATGCTCGACAAGGACCAGCCGTTCCGCAAGGCGTACCCCACCGAATTCCCCTACTTCACCGACATGGGCCTGGACCGCAACATCGCCAAGGTGGAAAAGCTCGACGACAAGACCGTCAAGTTCACCCTCAACGACGTCGACGCCGCATTCATCCAGAACCTGGCGATGAACTTCGCGGTGATCCAGTCCGCGGAGTACGCCGACCAGTTGCTCAAGCAGGGCAAGCCCGCCGAGATCAACCAGAAGCCAATCGGCACCGGTCCCTTCGTGTTCAGCCGCTACCAGAAGGACGCGCTGATCCGTTTCAAGGCCAACAAGGACTACTGGAAGCCGGAGGACGTGAAGGTCGACAACCTGATCTTCGCCATCAACACCGACGCCTCGGTGCGCGTGCAGAAGCTCAAGGCCGGGGAGTGCCAGATCACCCTGAACCCGCGCCCGGCCGACCTGGAAGCGCTGAAGCAGGACCCGAACCTGAACATGCCCTCGCAGCCGGGCTTCAACCTCGGCTACCTGGCCTACAACGTCACCCATGCCCCGCTGGACAAGACCGACGTGCGCCGCGCGCTGGACATGGCGCTGAACAAGCAGGCGATCATCGACGCCATCTACCAGGGCGCCGGTCAGTTGGCGGTGAACGCCATGCCGCCGACCCAGTGGTCCTATGACAGCGCGATCAAGGGCCAGGCCTACGATCCGGAACAGGCCAAAGCGTTGCTGAAGAAGGCCGGCGTGCCCGAAGGCACCGAGATCACCCTGTGGGCCATGCCGGTACAGCGCCCGTACAACCCCAATGCCAAGCTGATGGCCGAAATGATCCAGGCGGACTGGGCCAAGGTCGGCATCAAGGCCAAGATCGTCACCTACGAGTGGGGCGAGTACATCAAGCGCGCCCACGCCGGTGAACACGACGCCATGCTGTTCGGCTGGACCGGCGACAACGGCGACCCGGACAACTGGCTGGGCACGCTCTACGGCTGCGATTCTGTGAGCGGCAACAACGTTTCCAAGTGGTGCGACGCGGACTACGACAAGCTGGTGCGCCAGGCTAAGGCCACCACCGACCACGACCAGCGCGTCGCCCTCTACCAGAAGGCCCAGCAACTGCTGGCGCAGCAGCTGCCCATCAGCCCCATCGCCCACTCCACCGTCTACCAGCCCATGCGCAAGTCGGTGCAGGGCTTCCTGATCAGCCCCTTCGGACGCAATTCCTTCTACGGCGTGGCCAACCATCCCTGACCACCGCCTGAACGCCAGCCCGGCCGAGACCGGGCGGCGTACCCGCCTTCGCCTCCGCCTGCCGACTAGCCCATCGTTGTAAGGAGATTCGCCATGTCCCTCTCGCGCGCTCTTCCCCTGCTACTCCTCCTGGGCAGCGGCACCGCCCTGGCGCAGAACCTGGTGGTCTGCACCGAAGCGAGCCCGGAAGGCTTCGACATCGTCCAGTACACCGGTGCGGTGACCAACGACGCCGCCGGCGAAGCAATCTTCAACCGCCTGGTGGACTTCCGCCCGGGCACCACCGAACTGGTACCGTCCCTGGCCGAACGCTGGGAGGTCAGCCCCGACGGGCTGACCTACACCTTCCACCTGCGCACGGGTGTGAAGTTCCACAGCACCGAGTACTTCACGCCGACCCGCGAACTGAACGCCGACGACGTGCTCTGGACCTTCCAGCGCGCCCTCGATCCCAAGCACCCCTGGCACGCCTCCGCCGTGCGCGGCTACGCCTACTTCGATGCCATGGGCATGCGCGACCTGATCAAGTCGGTGGACAAGCTCGACGACCACACCGTGCGCTTCACCCTCAACCATCCCGAAGCGCCCTTCCTCGCCGACATGGCCATGGGTTTCGCCTCGATCTATTCCGCCGAATACGGCGACCAGCTGCTCGCCGCCGGCAAGCAGGGCCAGATCAACAACCTGCCCATCGGCACCGGCCCGTTCGTCTTCAGCCGCTACGCCAAGGACGCCCAGGTGCGCTATCGCGCCAACCCGGACTACTTCCGCGGCAAACCCGCCATCGACAACCTGGTGTTCGCCATCACCCCGGACTCCAACGTCCGCCTGCAGAAGATTCGCCGCGGCGAGTGCCAGATCGCGCTCTACCCCAAGCCGGCCGACGTGCCGGTACTCCAGCAGGACAAGAACCTGGCGGTGGACAGCATCGACGCCCTGCTGACCACCTACGTCGCCCTGAACACGAAACACAAGCCGCTGGATGACGTGCGCGTGCGCCAGGCGATCAACCTCGCCGTCGACAAGAAGGCCATGCTCGACGCCGTGTACGGCGCCGATGCGGTCACACCGGCGATCACCCCCTACCCGTCGAGCATGCTGGGCTACAACAGCGACATCCAGGACTGGCCGCACGACCCGGAGCGCGCCAGGGCGCTGCTCAGGGAAGCGGGCGTTGCAAACCTCAAGCTGACCCTGCTGACCCGCAACGGCAGCTCCTCGACCATCCCCAACGCTGCGCAGATGGCACAGATGCTGCAATCCGATCTGGCCAAGGTCGGCATCGACCTGCAGATCCGCACCCTGGAGTTCGGCGAACTGATCAAGCGCATCAAGGCTGGCGAGCACGACCTGTCGCTGTACGGCGGCTGGGCCGGCGACAACGGCGACCCGGACAACTTCCTCTCGCCCAACCTTTCCTGTGCCGCGGCGAAATCCGGGGAAAACCACGCGTTCTGGTGCGATCAGGCCTTCGAAACGCTGATTCAGGAAGCCCGTCAGACGAATGACACGGCCAAACGGGCAGATCTGTATAGAAAGGCGACATCCCTATTCCACGAACAATCGCCATGGATTCCCCTGGCGCATCCTAAGCTGTTCAATGTGCGACGCAGCAATATCGAGGGCTACACCATCAGCCCGCTGACCACCAACAACTTCGCCGACATCCAGGTGAAGCAATAAGAAACCGGCGCCATCAGCACCCCCGATGAGTAGCCGCTCGATGAGGAGTCCTCAACCACCATGCTGAGTTTCATCGCACGCCGATTCGGTCTGCTGATCCCGACCTTCTTCGGCGTCACCCTCCTGACCTTCGCACTGATCCGCCTGATTCCGGGCGACCCTGTGGAAGTGATGATGGGTGAACGCCGCGTCGACCCGCAGATGCACGCCGAGGCCATGCACCGCCTGGGTCTCGACAAGCCTCTCTACCAGCAGTACCTCGACTACATCGGCAACCTTGCCCAGGGCAACCTGGGTGAATCGCTGACCACCCGCGACAGCGTGTGGAACGAGTTCCTCACCCTCTTCCCCGCCACCCTCGAACTGTCGCTGGCGGCCCTGCTGTTCGCCGGCACCTTCGGCCTGCTGGCCGGGGTGATCGCGGCGCTCAAACGGGGCTCACTGTTCGATCACGGGGTGATGACGATCTCCCTGGCCGGCTATTCGATGCCGATCTTCTGGTGGGGCCTGATCCTGATCATGCTGTTCTCCGTGAGCCTGGGCTGGACCCCGGTGTCCGGGCGCCTGGACCTGCTCTACGACATCGAGCCGAAAACCGGCTTCATGCTCATCGACACCCTGCTCTCCGGCGAGGAAGGCGCGTTCGTAGACGCTGTGCGCCACCTGATCCTGCCGGCCATCGTGCTGGGCACCATCCCGCTGGCGGTGATCGCCCGCATGACCCGCTCGGCGATGCTCGAAGTGCTGCGCGAGGACTACGTGCGCACCGCCCGCGCCAAGGGCCTGTCGCCGGCCCGCGTGGTGTTCATCCACGCCTTGCGCAACGCCATGATCCCGGTACTCACCGTGTTCGGCCTGCAGGTCGGCACGCTGCTCGCCGGCGCAGTGCTCACCGAGACCATCTTCTCCTGGCCGGGCATCGGCAAATGGCTAATCGACGCGATCAGCCGCCGCGATTATCCGGTGGTGCAGAACGGCATCCTCCTGGTGGCGACCCTGGTGATCCTGGTCAACTTCACCGTGGACATCCTCTACGGTCTGGCCAACCCACGCATCCGCCACCAACGCTGAGGAGCCCACGCCATGAATGCCAACGCCAAAGCTCCCGCCAGCGACCCGAGCCTGGTCTACCCCTCCCCACTGAAAGAATTCTGGCAAGCCTTCTCGCGCAACAAGGGCGCGGTCGGCGGCCTGCTGTTCATGCTGGTCATCGTGTTCTGTGCGCTGTTTGCCCCCTGGGTGGCGCCCCATGACCCGAGCTGGCAGTTCCGCGAGTACCTGCTCACCCCGCCGGCCTGGCAGGAAGGCGGGCAGATGCGCTTCCTGCTGGGCACCGACGAACTGGGCCGCGACCTGCTTTCGCGCCTGATGCACGGCGCGCGACTGTCGTTGAAGATCGGCCTGGCCTCGGTGGTGATCTCGATGATCCCCGGCATCATCCTCGGCCTGTTCGCCGGTTTCTCGCCCAACCGCCTGGGCCCGGTGATCATGCGCCTGATGGACATCATGCTGGCCCTGCCCTCGCTGCTGCTGGCGGTGGCCATCGTCGCCATCCTCGGCCCAGGCCTGATCAACACCGTGATCGCCATCGCCATCGTCTCGCTGCCGGCCTACGTGCGCCTGACCCGCGCCGCCGTGATGGGCGAGCTGAACCGCGACTACGTTACCGCCTCGCGCCTGGCCGGCGCCGGCACCCTGCGCCTGATGTTCGTCACCGTGCTGCCCAACTGCATGGCGCCGCTGATCGTGCAGGCCACCCTGAGCTTCTCCTCGGCCATCCTCGATGCCGCCGCCCTGGGCTTCCTCGGCCTGGGCGTGCAGCCGCCGACCCCCGAGTGGGGCACCATGCTGGCCTCCGCGCGCGACTACATCGAGCGCGCCTGGTGGGTCGTCTCGCTGCCCGGCCTGACCATCCTGCTCAGCGTGCTGGCGATCAACCTGATGGGCGACGGCCTGCGCGACGCGCTGGACCCGAAGCTGAAGAACGCGGCGTGAGGAGCTCCCGGATGAAAACTCTCGTGCTCTTCGTAGGAGCGAGCTTGCTCGCGAACCTGCAGCCCCCTGCGTTCCCCGTTCGCGAGCAAGGACTAAGGCGTCCCCCTCGCTCCTACAAGAACAAGAACCTGATGGAGACCGCCGTATGAGCCTCCTCGACCTGCGCAATCTCTCGGTACGCTTTGGCGACCGCAATGCCGTCCCGGTGGTGGACGGCCTCGACCTCTCGGTGGACAAGGGCGAAGTCCTGGCCATCGTCGGCGAATCCGGTTCCGGCAAATCCGTGACCATGATGGCTCTGATGGGCCTGATCGACGCCCCCGGCATCATCACCGCCGACGCCATGCAGTTCGACGGTACCGACATGCTGCGCCTGAAGGGCCGCGAGCGTCGGCGCATCGTCGGCAAGGACATCGCCATGGTCTTCCAGGACCCGATGACCGCGCTCAACCCCAGCTTCACCGTCGGCTACCAGATCGAGGAAGTGCTCAAGCTGCACCTCGGCCTGCGCGGCAAGGCCTTGCGCCAACGCGCCCTGGAACTGCTCGAACGGGTGGAAATCCCCGGCGCCGCCCAGCGCCTGGACGCCTACCCGCACCAGCTCTCCGGCGGCATGAGCCAGCGCGTGGCAATCGCCATGGCGATTGCCGGCGAGCCCAAGCTGCTGATCGCCGACGAACCCACCACCGCGCTGGACGTGACCATCCAGGCGCAGATCATGGAACTGCTGCTCAACCTGCAGCGCGACCAGGGCATGGCGCTGATCCTGATCACCCATGACCTCGCCGTGGTCGCCGAGACCGCCCAGCGCGTCTGCGTGATGTACGCAGGGCAAGCGGTGGAGATCGGCCAGGTGCCGGCGCTGTTCGACGCGCCGACCCATCCCTATACGGAAGCGCTGCTCAAGGCCATTCCTGAGCACAGCGCCGGCGAGGAACGCCTGGCCACCCTGCCCGGCATCGTCCCCGGCAAGTACGACCGCCCGCAGGGCTGCCTGCTGTCACCGCGCTGCCCCTACGCGCAGGACAACTGCCGTGCCGTGCGTCCGGCCTTGGAACCCCATGCACGCGGCGCCGTGCGCTGCTTCTACCCGCTCAACCTGAACACCGAGGTGGCCCGATGAACGCCGTCCTGACCGCCCGCGACCTCACCCGTCACTACGAAATCTCCCAGGGTGTATTCAAGCCGCACGCCCTGGTCCGCGCGCTCAATGGCGTGTCCTTCGACCTGCAGGCCGGCAAGACCCTCGCCGTGGTCGGCGAATCCGGCTGCGGCAAGTCCACCCTGGCGCGCGCCCTGACCCTGATCGAGGAGCCCACTTCCGGCTCCCTGCAGATCGCCGGCCACGAGGTGAAAGGCGCCAACCACGAGACGCGCAAGCAACTGCGCCGCGACGTGCAGATGGTTTTCCAGAACCCCTACGCCTCGCTCAACCCACGGCAGAAGATCGGCGACCAGCTGGCCGAGCCACTGCTGATCAACACCAACCTGTCACGCACCGAACGCCGCGAGCGCGTGCAGGCGATGATGAAGCAGGTCGGCCTGCGCCCCGAGCACTACCAGCGCTACCCGCACATGTTCTCCGGCGGCCAGCGCCAGCGCATCGCCCTGGCCCGCGCCATGATGCTGCGGCCCAAGGTGCTGGTGGCGGACGAACCGACCTCGGCGCTGGACGTGTCGATCCAGGCCCAGGTGCTCAACCTGTTCATGGACCTGCAGCAGGAGTTCGGTACCGCCTACGTGTTCATCTCCCACAACCTCGCCGTGGTCCGCCACGTGGCCGACGACGTGCTGGTGATGTACCTCGGCCGCCCCGCGGAAATGGGCCCGGCGGACAAGCTCTACGAACGCCCGCTGCACCCTTACACCCAGGCCCTGCTGTCGGCGACCCCGGCCATCCACCCCGATCCGGACAAGCCGAAGATCAAGATCCAGGGCGAACTCCCCAACCCGCTCAACCCGCCCAGCGGCTGCGCCTTCCACAAACGCTGCCCGTATGCGACGGAACGCTGCAAGAGCGAGGTGCCGGAGCTGCGGGTGCTGGATGAGCGCCAGGTGGCGTGCCACCACGCGGAGCAATTCCTGAACTGAAAGGCGGTGGGCCGGTCTTAGGCCGGCCCACCCTTTCGGCTTCAGCTGCGTCCTACCGCGCATCAGGAACAGGCCTACCGCCTGATCCGGCCTGTCCCGCTAGGGTGGCGTCCCGCCACTGTCCTGCACTGCAGTGGCCGTTATCCACAGGGCCACGCCAGTCATGCTGTTGTTCTTCCTCCTGCTCATCCTCGTTACCGCGATCATCGCCAACGTCCAGATCCACCGGTGGAAACGCCAGCGGCGACTCGACCTGCGCGCAGCCGTGGGCTCGCGGAAGAAGGCGACGCCGAAAAAGAAGATCAAGGAAGACCTCGACCTCGACCAGATCGACTGGGAGAGTCTCGACCAGGAGGAGCTGGACTTCGCCGCGCCGGCGCCGCCACCGCCGCCCAAACCCGCCCCCGCGAAGGCACCCGCAGAGCCTCCCGAGGCGAAACCGCCAGCGGCGCCAAAGGACGAGTTCTACCCGCTGGAGCGCGCCTTGCCGCCGGGGCAACTCTCCGCCGCACAGCGCGACGCGGCCATGGCCCAATTGCTCAAGACCAGCCTGTACATCCCCACCCCGGAGCCCGGCGAGAAGCACGTCGTGCTGGACATGGATGACGGCGGCTACGTGCCCGTCGCCACCCATCCGGCGGCGGCGGCCATCGCCCTGGGCCATCTGGCCGAAAGCATGAAACAACGCACGGGCGAGCAACTCCTGAAGGAACTGCGCGGCGGCGACCTCGGGTTGCTGGTCGTCGCGCGCAATCCGCAGAAGCCCACGGTAGCCCGCCTGTGGAAAATCCAGCCGGAAGACCTGTAGGGCGTACAACCGTTCGCGGTTGTACGCCGATACGCCGATGCCATCGCCGACACGGTGGTCGAGCTTGGCCAACGCCCCGGCTCCCCCCGAGCGAAGCGCGACCAAGGCCAATCGGCGTATAACGCGGAGCGTTATACGCCCTACAGATCACGGATCAGCGCCAGCCGCACACCAAAGCCCAGCAACACCCCGCCAAAGCCCCACTGCTGCACCCGCTGCATCAGCCGATGCCGCGCCAACCAGCGCCCCATACGCTCGCCGCTGAGCGCGTAGAAGCTGTCGAAACCCAACCCGACCATCACCAACACGCCGCCCAGCAGCGCGAACTGCACGGCCAGCGGGCCGTTCTGCGGCTGGATGAACTGCGGCAGCAGCACGGAGCAGAACAGCAGTGCCTTGGGGTTCAGCAGATTGGTCAGCACCCCACGGCGGAAGGCCCGCCGATAGCTCGTCGGGGTCTTCGCGCATTCGGCGCTTTCCACAGTGAGGCCCACCGGCGCACGCAGCAACTGCAGGCCGATCCACGCCAGGTACACACCGCCGACGATACGCACCGCATCGAAGGTCCAGGGCGCCGTGCGGAACAGCAGCGCCAGGCCGGTCGCCGCCAGCGCCACGTGGCAGCCGCGTGCCAACGCCAGCCCGACGGCGGTCGCCAGCGCGGCCCGGCAACCTTCGCGGGCGCCGGTGTGCAACAGGAGAATCATGTCGGGCCCCGGCAGCAGATAGACCATCGCCAGGGCCAGCAGGAACACACCGATATCCATAGAAGCAACTCCGCAAAGGTGATCGCGGATAAGGATTCTATGCCCGAAGGCCAAGGCAGGTGCTTGCGTATTCGACCATGATTGGCAGACTGATTGGCATACCCTGCCAATCCATACACACAAAACTCTTCACTTATGCCAAACATCAAGCTGGATGCCTACGACCACCGCATCCTCGCCGCCCTGCAGCGCGATGGCCGCCTGACCAATGTGCAACTGGCCGAGGAAATCGGCCTCTCGCCCTCCCCCTGCCTGCGCCGGGTGCGCCTGCTGGAAGAAGCCGGGATGATCCGTGGCTACCACGCCGAACTGGGCCGCGACGAAGTCGGGCTGGGCCTGACGGTGTTCGTCGGGGTGAAGGTCGAGCGCCACAGCGACACCAGCGCCGCCGCGTTCCGCCAGGCAGTGATAGACCTGCCGGAAGTGATTTCGGTGCACCTGGTCAGCGGCGAGTCGGACTTCCTCCTGCAAGTGGTGCTACCGGACCTGCGCGCCTACGAACAATTTCTCACCGGCACCCTGCTCAAGCTGCCGGGTGTCAGCGACATCCGCAGCAACTTCGCGATCCAGACCGTGAAGGAATCCGCGCCGCTGCCGTTGCGGCACCTGCCTAGGTAGCGAAGAAGCGCAGGAACGCGCGCAGGTCCGCCTGGGCCTGCTCCACCGTCGCCGGGGTGAAGCGCACTTCGCTGTGCGCCGGACATTGCGCCAGGCGACCGATATCCAGCGGGTGCAGAACGCCAAGCATGGGATAGCCGCCCATGGTCTGCCGATCGGCCAGCAGGATGATCGGCTGGCCGTCGGGCGGTACCTGGATGGCCCCTTCCACCACGCCCAATGACCACTGCCGGCGCGGCGCGCCCAGTGCCTCGCCGCGCAGGCGCACGCCCATGCGGTCGGATTGCGGGCTGATCCGCCAGGGCTGGTCGAAGAAGGTCTTGCGTTGTTCGTCGGTGAAGGTATCCGGGCCGGGCAGCACGCGCAGTATGGGCGCTTCGCGGTAATCCGGCTGGTACGGCCAGGGCACGCTGGCGCCACGCGTGAAACGCTCGTCATCCGCGACGCACGCCAGCACATCGCCCACCGCCAAGGGTTGGCCGTTACCGGCAAGGCCGCCCAGCCGCTCGCGGGTTTGGGTCGAGACACTGCCCAGCACCGGCTCCGCGCGGAAGCCGCCCGCGACGGCGAGGTAGGCGCGCTGTCCAGCACGGGCGAAGCCCAGCTTCAGGCGCTGACCCGCCCGTACCCGAAAGCGCGACCAGGCCGGCAACGGTTCGCCATCGAGGCTCAATGGCAGCTCTGCCCCCGACAGTGCCAGCCAGGTATCCACCTGCGCCTCCAGCTCCGCGCCGCCCAGGGCGATCTCCAGCAGCGCTGCGTCTGGGGCGTTACCCAGCAGGCGATTGGCCCAGGCCGCCGCGTGTTTATCCACAGGGCCGCCAGGCGATACGCCCAATCCCTGCCAACCGTGGCGTCCGCCGTCCTGCAGCAGGCACAGCGGGCCGCAGGCGAGCACCTTCAGGCTCATGGTTCACCGCCGGCGGCGCGATAGGCCGCTTCGTCGATGGGTACGAAACGCACGCGGTCGCCCACTGCCAATGGGCAAGGTGGCTCCCGGCGCGGGTCGAACAGGCGCTGCGCGGTACGCCCCAGCAGGTGCCAGCCGCCGGGGGAGGCTTGTGGATAAACCGCCGTTTGCCGCTCGGCGATGGCCAGGCTGCCGGCCGGCACCCGGGTGCGCGGGGTGGCGCGGCGCGGCAGGGCGAGGCGTTCGTCCAGCTCGCCCAGGTAGGCGAAACCGGGTGCAAAACCGATGGCGCCGACGCGGTAATCGCGGCTGGCGTGCAGCTCGATCACCTGCGCGGGCTTGAGTCCGCACAGGCGCGCAACGTCGTCGAGGTCGTCGCCGGCGTACCACACGGCGATCTCATGCAGGCGCCCCACCGATTCCACGATGGCGTCGCCCGGCCAGTCCGACAGCGCAGCCCGCACGCGGCGCTGTAGTTGTGGCAGGTCGATGCGCAGCAGGTCGTAGTGCAACAGGAGGGTGGTCCAACCCGGCACGCAGTCGGTCAGCACCAGCCCCAATTCGGAACGAAGACGCTTGGCAAGGCGTGCGATGCGCAGCGGCAGGGCGTCGTCGGGCTGTTCGGCCAGGGTGATCAGCAGCGCCTGGGCGCCAAAGGGCTCGACGCGAATCATGCCTGGTCCAGCAGGCCACGCAGGCGCCGCAGCACCGCCAGGGATTCGGGGTTGTCGCCATGCACGCAGAGGCTATCGGCGCGCAGCCGCAACGGCTTGCCGTCGATGTCCGGGAAGGGCTCGCCACGGGCGATGGCCAGGGCCTGGTCGAGAATCCGCTGCGGTTCGTGGTGCACGGCATTGGGCAGGCGGCGCGGGGCGAGCTGGCCGTCGGGCAGGTAGGCGCGGTCGGCGAAGGCTTCAAACATCAGCGGCACGTCGGCGGCGTCGGCCAGTTGCAGCTCGCGGCCGTTGTCGGCCAGCGCCAGGACCATCAACGGCAGGCCCTTGCGGTAGGCGGCGCAGGCATCGAGCACGGCCGAAAGCAGCGCATCGTCGCGCACCAGGTCGTTGTACAGCGCGCCGTGGGGCTTCACATAGTCGACGCGGGTGCCGGCGGCGCGGCAGAAGGCGTCCAGCGCGCCCACCTGGTAGAGCACCAGCGCCTGCACTTCCTCGGGCGAGCAGCTCAGGTGGCGGCGGCCGAACCCGGCGAGGTCCGGGTAGGCGGGATGGGCGCCGATGCTCACTCCGTGCTCCACCGCCAGGCGCACGGTGCGCTGCATGGTCAGCGGATCGCCTGCGTGGTAGCCGCAGGCGAGGTTCGCCTGGTCGATCAGCGGCATGGCATGGGCGTCGTCCCCCATGCGCCAGGCACCGAAGCTTTCGCCCATGTCGCAGTTGAGCAGAATCCGCGAGGTGCGTTCGGTCATCGGGGTCACCATCTTTCGAAAGTTCCTACAGGTTAAAGCAGACGCTGGCCTTTGGCCTTCGGAGAATACTCAGTCACGATTCGGAGGAGTACCATTCCCTGTCTAGACCAGTGGAAATCGTCTTTCGCATGATCAAAGCCGCCCTTCTGGCCGCGTTCGGCCTGAGCATCCTTTATGTCCACCTGCGTGGGCGGGTGCGCCACAAATTCTCGCGCCAGTTGACCGACCACTCCAGCTTCCTCGCGCCGATCAACTGCATCATGTACCTGTTCTCCCGGGTGCCGAGCCGCCCGTACCTGGCGACCGACGAATTCCCCGAAATGCGCCTGCTGACGGAGAACTGGGAAACCATCCGCAGCGAAGCCCTGCACCTGCGCGACGCCGGCAGCATCAAGCGCTCCGAGCAGCTCAACGACGTGGGTTTCAATTCCTTCTTCAAGACCGGCTGGAAGCGTTTCTACCTGAAGTGGTACGACGACAGCCATCCCTCCGCCGACGCGCTGTGCCCGAAGACCACCGAGCTGTTGCGGCGGATTCCCTCGGTCAAGGCGGCAATGTTCGCCGAGCTGCCGCCGGGCTCGCGCCTGGTGCGCCACCGCGACCCCTATGCCGGTTCGCTGCGCTACCACCTGGGGCTGATGACGCCAAACGATCCCGGCTGCTTCATCGAAGTGGACGGCGAGCGCTACCACTGGCGCGACGGCGAGGCGGTGGTGTTCGACGAGACCTACATCCATTACGCCGAGAACACCACGGAGCATGACCGGGTGATCCTGTTCTGCGACATCGAACGTCCGCTGAAATCCCGCTGGGCTACGGTGTTCAATCGCTGGTTCAGCCGCAGCGTGATGGCCGCCGCGGCCTCGCCGAACGACGCGAGCGACAAGACCGGCGGCATCAACCGTGCCTTCGCCTCGCTGTACAAGATCCGCCTGCACGGCAAGGCGCTGAAGAAGCGCAACCGCAAGCTGTATTACCTGGAGAAGTGGGGCTTCCTGGCAGCGCTGCTGGCGGTGATCATCTGGGTTTGAGCACGGCCCCTGCCATCAAGGCCTCCGCAGTTGCGGGGGCCTTTTTGTTTGGGCGCAGGTCGAAAAGCATCGCGGACGGAATCCGCTCCTACCCGTAGGGCGTATAACGTTCGACGTTATACGCCGTTTGACCTTGATCTCAAGGCGCTCCGAACTGGCCCTGGCGCCAGCGGCAAGCCTAGGTGAAACGGCGTACAACCGCGAACGGTTGTACTTCCTACGAGGGAACCTAGCCTTTTTCAGTACACATCGCGCCGATAACGCCCGCTCTCCAGCAGCGCCTCGACCTCGGCATCACCGAGCATCTCGCGCAGCGCACGGTCGACTCCTTCGGCCATGCCCTGCAGGCTGCCGCAGACGTGGATCACCGCGCCCTCGTCCAGCCACTGGGTCAGCACGTCGCCGTTGGCACGCAGGCGATCCTGCACGTAGACCTTCTCGGCCTGATCGCGAGAGAAGGCGACGTCCAGGCGTTGCAGTTCGCCCCGCGCCAATGCCCCTTCCAGCTCTTCGCGGCAGTAGAAGTCATGGGCGATATTGCGCTCACCAAACAGCAGCCAGTTGCGTCGGCGGCCTTCGGCGATACTGGCGCGCAGCAGGCTGCGCAGGCCGGCGATACCGGTGCCGTTGCCGATCAGGATCAGCGGACGGTCGTCCTCACTGAGGTGGAAGCTGCGGTTGCGGCGCAAGCGCAGTAGCAGGCTGCCACCCTCCGGCAGGTACTCGGTCAGCCAGCCGGAGCAGATGCCCAGCGAACCATCGGCGTGCTGTTCCTGGCGCACGATCAGTTCCAGCGCGCCATCGCTGCGCAGTGAGGCGATGGAGTACTGGCGCACCGACAGCTTGATCAGCGCGTCGTACACCGCCTGGCCGTGCAGGCCGACCAGGTGTTCGAGATTGGCCGGCAGCAGGCAGCCGGCCAGGGCGTCCCTCAGCGAGGCGGCCAGGCCATCGGCCTGGATGCGCGACTCGCCGTCCAGACCCAGGCATCCCAGCCAGGCGTTGACCAGGAACTGTGGCTGGCGCGGGACGATTTCCACCAGGTCGCCGGCATTCCAGTCGATCTGCGAATCGCTCGGCGCGGCCAGGCGCAGCAGCCAGGTGGACTCGCCCTGGCTGCCCGGGTTGAGGTGCTCACGTCCAGCCAGCGTCCAGACCTCGAAGGCCGGCGCACTGAACGCCGCCTGCGGCGCGGCGCCGGAAAGCTCAGCGAGGCGCTGCTGCCAGTGGTGCAGTGCGGCGGCATCGCCGTTGTCCACTTCGACGCCATCGAACAGCGTGTGCGCGCCCTGCCCTTGCAGCCAGCCCTGCAGGCGGCGGGCGAAGCCGCAGAAGTGGTCGTACTGGCGATCGCCCAGGGCGAGCACGGCGAAGCGCAGGTCGGCCAGCCCGAGGCGCTGGCCCAGCAGGTGGCGCTCGAAGCCGCGGGCGCTGTCCGGGGCCTCGCCGTCGCCGAAGGTGCTGACCACGAACAGGGCGTTGCGGGTCTGCTCCAGCTGCGCACGGTCCAGCTTCGCCAGCGGTTCGACTCGCACCGGCAGACCGGCGGCCTGCAATTGACCAGCGCTCTGCCAGGCCAGTTGCTCGGCGAAGCCGCTCTGGCTGGCATAGCCCACCAGCCAGGCATCGGCGCGGGTGTCATGGTTCAGTTCCCCACGCGCCGCCTGGGCCGCGCGCTTCTTGCGGCGGCGGTCGAGGTAGAGCAGCCAGCCGGTGATGAAGAACAGCGGCATCGACAGGCTCGCCAGCATCATCAGGATTCGTCCTGGCAGGCCGAAATAGCTGCCCACGTGCAGGGCGTAGACGCTGGTCAGCAGTTGCTTGCCAAAGGAACTGTCGTTGTAGCGCTTGTGGGCCAGCAGCTTGCCGCTGGCCGGGTCGATGGTCATCTCGTTGAAGGCGCGCTCGTGGGCTGCGTCGTCCAAAAGATAGAAGACGGTGGCGGGCCGGCCTTGCACTGGCGGCAGGCGCAAGTTGTAGGTAACCATCGCGGGACCGCCGGCCTGCTGGATGGTGGCCCAGACGGCGCTGGCATCGACCACCGGCGGCGGGCCCTCCGGCGCCGGTCCGCGCTTGCCGCCGCGCTGGCCGCCCTTGGCTTGGCCGGCCGGCGAGTCGTCGAGCAGCTTGAACAGGCCGTCGCGGTACCAGTCGTAGGACCAGTACAGGCCGGTCAGCGTCGCCAGGAGGTAGAACGCCAGGCACCAGGTACCGGCCACGGCGTGCAGGTCCCAGTTGAACGCGCGGCCCTTCTTGGCCCAGTCCAGGGTCAGCCAGGCGCGCCAGTTCAAGGCCTTGCGCGGCCAGCGCAGGTACAGGCCGGACAGGCACAGGTAGAGCAGGATCAGCGTGCAGGCGGCGGTGACCTGCTTGCCCGCCTCGCCCGCGGCGAGGAAGCGGTGCAGCTGCATGACGAAGTTGAAGAAGCCTTCGCCCTTGGGCGCCGGCAGGAAGCCCGCAGTGTACGGGTCGACGTAGCGCGACTCGCCGCGGCGCTGGCCGGGCTTGGGCGTGTAGAAGAGGCGGCCGGCCTGGTCGCCGTCGATGTTCACCCAGACGAAGGCGACCTTCTTGCCCGGCTCGGCGCTTTCCACCCGGCGGATCAGTTCGTCCATCGGCAGCGTGCCCTCGGCACGCTTTTCCACGGTGAGGCTGGCAGGGTTCACGGCGCGCAGGATTTCATCCTGGAACGACAGCATCGCCCCGGTCAGGCCCATCAGCGCCAAGACTAAACCTGCGCTGATACCGAACAGCCAATGCAACTGGAACCAGACTTTCTTCAACACCGTGGCCTCACGTCGTGCCGCACTTTTACATGGAGCGGGATTTTATTGAGAACGGCTCGCAAATACAGCCGTCTTTTTCAACCTTTACCCAGGGCTTACTCACACAAAAACCCCGGCCAAGGAGCGTCGGCCGGGGTGGCTCGCCAGCAGGCGAACCTTAGAAGTGGAAGTTGGTGGACAACAGCACGGTGCGGCCGGCCGCCTGGGTCGCGTAGTGCGAGGCATAGGCCTTGTCGAAGTACTTCTTGTCGAAGACGTTCTGCACATTGAGTTGGAAGTCGACGTTCTTGCTCAGCTTGTAGGCGGCCATCGCGTCGTAGCGCCAGTAGTCCGGGACGTACATGGTGTTGGCCACGTCGCCATACACCTTGTCGACGTAGAAGGTGCCGCCGCCAATGGTGGCGTTGGGCAGGACGTCGTAGGTGGTCCACAGGCTGAAACTGTTCTTCGGCGTGTTGGGCATTTCGTTGCCATCGTTGGACGGCACGTTGGCGGTGATGTTGCCGTTACGGCCGGTCTTGCCGGCTTTCACCAGTTCGCTGTCGAGGTAGCTGTAGCCGGCGAAGACCTTCCACTTGTCGGTCAGCTTGCCGCTGGCGGTCAGCTCCAGGCCATCGACGCGGGACTGGCCGGCATTGTCGTAGGTCTGCGACGCCACCAGGATGCGCGCATTGTCCTTGTCGGTGCGGAAGATCGCGCCGGTCAACTCCAGGCGCTCATCCAGGAAGCTCCACTTGGTACCGATCTCGTAGTTGGTGGTTTCTTCCGGTTCCAGGTTGTTCTTCACCGAGAAGGCGTCCACCGCGTTGGAAGTGTTGCCGTTGTCCAGCATGGCGCCCGGCGGCGTCGCCGAGGTGGCGTAGGACGCGTAGATGCTGCCGTTGGGCGCCGGCTTGTAGACCACGCCGGCCTGCCAGTTCCAGAAGTTGGAGCTGTCTTCGAACTTGGTGGCGGGCGATGCGCCGTGGTTCTTCGCGGTGGTTTCGAAGCTGTCGAAGCGCACGCCGGCGTTGATCTGCCACTGCTCGTTCAGGTCGATGGTGTCGAAGCCGTAGATCGCCTTGGTGGTGCCGACTGTGTTCAGCGGCTTGTAGTTGCGGGTGATGCTGCCGTTCCACGGATCGTGCGGGTTGGGGTTTTCCAGGCTGGTGCAGTTGTAGCCGCTGGGCGCGCCGACGATCGACGGACGGCACTTGTTGGTGTTCAGGCCGGTGTTGGTGTCGACCGTGTAGCCATCGCGCTTGCTGTCTTCGCGGCTGAACTCAAGACCGGTGGTGAAGCTGTTCTTGAACCCGGCCAGGTAGAACTCGCCGAACAGGTCGGTCTGGTTGGTCGCCGTGGTGGTGGTGCTGATGCGGTTGTTGTTGCGCCGCCACACGGTGCCATTGTTGACGTTGCCCTGGCTGTCGTCGGGCTGCGTCATGATGTAGTCCTGGTGGCTGGTGCCGTACCGGGTGGTGTTGCGCAGGCTCAGGTTGTCGTTGAAGTCGTGCTCGAAGGTGATGGTGCTGGTGTCCACGCGGCTCTTGGAGAAGTCGCGGTCCTCCAGGCCATAGAAGTTGTCACGGTCGACGTTCACCGGCTTGTCGGGGTTGTGCTTGCTGCGGTCGGCGCTCTTGGCGTACGGGATGCCCGAGTCAGGCGTGTCGTCGCTCTCCAGGTGGTAGTGGCTGACGGTGACGCGGGTCGGTCCGTTGAGACCGAAGGTCAGCGAAGGCGCAATACCCCAGCGGCTGGCGTCCACCGCCTGGCGGCCGGCGACGTTCTGGTCGTGGGTCATCAGGTTCAGGCGGAAGGCGGCGTTGCCGTCGAGGAACTCCTGGTTGGTGTCCAGGGTGTAGCGGCGGGTCTGGTCGGAGCCGTAAGTGAAGCTGCCGTCGGTGAAGTTGCCGGCCTTGGCCTGCTTGCTGATCAGGTTCAGGCTGCCACCGGCCGCGCCACGGCCGCCGAAGGCCGAGTTCGGGCCCTTGCTGACTTCGATCTGTTCCAGGTTGAACACTTCACGGGATTGCGCGCCGGTGTCGCGTACGCCGTCGACATAGGTGTCGCTCTGCGCGTCGAAGCCACGGATGAACGGTCGGTCGCCGGTGGGGTTGCCGCCCTCGCCGGCGCCGAAGGTGATGCCCGGCACGGTACGCAGGGCGTCCTGCAGGGTCAGCGCGCCGGTGTCCTTGATCACCTGCTGCGGCACCACGGTCACCGAGCGCGGTGTATCCAGCAGCGGGGCGGTGTATTTCTTCGACGCGGACTTCTCGACGTTGTAGGTGGTCGGGTCCTGCTGGGTGCCGACGACAGTATCGGCGTCCAGGGACAATACGTCCTGGCTCGGCTTCTTCTCCGAGGATTCGGCGGCATGGGCCAGGTGGCTGCCGGACATGGCGGTGATGGCGACACCGACGGCGGATGCCAAGAGGCGCGGCGTGTTGCCGACGAGATCGGACGATTGGCGCGACATTGCAAATCCCTCCCCAGGGGCTCATGAAGGCCGCGCAATCTAGTGCAATTAAGAATTCATATCAATTACTACTTATTCTCATACGCGTATGATTTACAAGATTTACATTTCATGACTGACCAATGACAGGGCATGGCGGTTGTAGTCGTCTATTGCAAATCATTATCATTGCCAACTTCTCAGGCACCGACGGAACCGCCCCATGCTGTTGCACATTCCCGGCATCTTCACCCGCGAGGAAGTGGTGCGTATTCGCGCCGCCCTGGAACAGGCCGAATGGGGCGACGGCAAGGCTACCGCCGGCTACCAGTCGGCCCGTGCCAAGCACAACCTGCAGTTGCCGCAGGACCACCCGCTGGCCCGCGAGATCGGCGAGGCCATGCTGCAGCGCCTGTGGAGCAACCCACTGTTCCAGTCCGCCGCGTTGCCGCACAAGGTCTTTCCTCCACTGTTCAACTGCTATACCGGCGGCGGCTCCTTCGACTTCCACATCGACAACGCCGTGCGCGACGTCCAGGGCGGCCGCGAGCGCGTACGCACCGACGTCTCCTCGACCCTGTTCTTCAGCGACCCCGAGGATTACGACGGCGGCGAACTGGTGATCCAGGACACCTACGGCACCCAGCAGGTCAAGCTGCCGGCCGGCGACCTGGTGCTCTACCCCGCCACCAGCCTGCACAAGGTCAACCCGGTGACCCGTGGCGCGCGAATCGCCTCCTTCTTCTGGACCCAGAGCCTGGTGCGCGAGGACAGCCAGCGCGCCCTGCTGTTCCAGATGGACCAGTCGATCCAGGCGCTGACCCGCGACGTGCCCGAGCATCCGGCGCTGGTCGAACTGACCGGCACCTACCACAACCTGCTGCGCCGCTGGGTGGATGTCTGACCGCCCATGAGCTTCGTCCTGCGCCGCACCGAAGAAGTCGCCGTTGAAGACCTCAATGGCCAGCTCGCCGACAACCCACGCCAGGCTGCCCGGCTGATCCTCGCCGCCGCTCGCGACGGCGAGCTGGAAGCCCAGGCGCTGCTCGGCCAGATCCTCCTCGACGGCCGCGGCATCGAGCGCGCCCCATCGCTGGCCATGACCTGGTTCGGCATCGCCGCCGAACGCGGCCACAGCATGGCGCGCAACATGCTCGGCCGCTGCCTGGAACACGGCTGGGGTTGCGCCGCCGACCCCACCTCAGCCGCCGGCCACTACGCGCTCGCCGCCGAAGCCGGCCTGGACTGGGCGATGTACAACCTGGCCAACCTGCTGGCCACCGGACGCGGCGTGGCACGCGACGAGGCGCACGCCCTGGCGCTATACCGCCGGGCGGCGGAACTGGGGCACGCCAAGTCGATGAATCTGGTCGGCCGCTTCTACGAGGAAGGCTTGGTGGTCCCCCGCGATGCCGAGGCCGCCCATCGCTGGTACCGGCACTCCGCCGAGGCCGGTGACTTCCGTGGGCAGTTCAGCCACGCCACGGTGCTGGCCGAGGCCGGCGACCTGGAAGGCGCCTTGCCCTGGCTGCAGCGCGCGCTGCAGGGTGGCAACCTGAACTTCCTGCGGGTCGCCCGCGATCAACTGGCCCGGTCCCCACAGGAAGCCTTGCGTCAGCTGGCTCACGCCTATGGCCAGCGTGCCGCCGAACTGGGCGATGAATCCGACGGAATACGTCTGGATTCGCTACGTCCAGCCTAGGATCGCCGCAACTTGACGCATTTTTCACCTCACTCCTGTTAACCTCTCCGGCTTTTTCGGCTGCGGGATTGCAGCCTTCTGTCCCGAATCGACGAGGCGTGTGTGTCTACCACTAATTCCCCTTCTGCCCGTAAAGGCGTCGACTGGGCCGGCCTGGGCTGGCTACTCCTGTTCTTCTGGTACTTCTCCGGCGTTACCCAACTGCTGATCCTGGCGACCGGCACCACCGGCTTTGCCGGCTTCCGTGACGCCTTCTTCCTCAGCAGCCTGTGGCTCGCTCCGGTGCTGCTGCTACCGCGCTTCACCCGCGGAATTTCGGCGGTCATCGGCCTGGTGCTGTGGGGCGCCTCGCTGGTGGGCCTGAGCTACTTCGGCATCTACCGCCAGGAGTTCTCGCAGAGCGTCATCTTCGTCATGTTCGAATCGAACACCGCCGAAGCCGGCGAGTATTTCAGCCAGTACTTCAGCCTCTGGCTGTGCCTGGCGCTGCTGGTCTACAGCGTGGTCGCGGTACTGCTGTGGCGGCGCATCCGCCCGGTCACCCTGCCGCTCTACACCCGCGTGCCGGTGGCCGTGCTGCTGGTGGTGATGAACCTGGTCTACCCCTTCTACAAGCAGATGGTCACCCAGGAGCGTAGCTTCGCCGAGGCGCTGGAGAAGGTGCAGCAGCGCATGGAGCCGGCCGTGCCCTGGCAACTGGTCGTGGGCTACGCCCAGTACCGCCAGCAGCTGGACAACATGCAGAAGCTGCTGGAGCAGAACGCCTCCCTGCCGCCGCTGCAGAACCTCAAGGACAGCAGCGGCGAAGCGCCGCGCACTCTGGTACTGGTGCTGGGTGAATCCACCACCCGCGAGCACATGCACCTGTACAGCTACCCGCGCGAAACCACCCCGAACCTCGACGCCCTGGCGGCGGCCGAGGGCCACAACCTGACGGTGTTCCAGAACGTGGTCTCGCCGCGTCCCTACACCATCGAGGTGATGCAGCAGATCCTCACCTTCGGTGACGAGCAGAACCCCGACAAGTTCCTCACCGATCCGTCGCTGATCAACCTGATGAAACAGGCAGGCTACAAGACCTTCTGGATCACCAACCAGCAGACGATGACCAAGCGCAACACCATGCTCACCACCTTCTCGCAGCAGACGGATGCGCAGTTCTACCTGAACAACCAGCGCAACCAGAACGCCAGCCAGTACGACGGCGTGGTGCTCGAACCCTTCGAGAAGGCCCTGCAGGACCCGGCGCAGAAGAAGTTCATCGTCATCCACCTGCTCGGCACGCACATGGACTACCGCTACCGCTATCCGGAGCAGTACGCCCAGTTCAAGGACCGCCAGGGCGTGCCCTCGGCGCTATCGGACGACCAGGTGGAAACCTACAACTTCTATGACAACGCCGTGCTGTACAACGACTTCGTGGTCTCCAGCCTGATCAAGCGTTACGCCGCGACCGACCCGAACGGTTTCCTGCTGTACCTCTCCGACCACGGCGAGGATGTCTACAGCTCGGGCAACCACGACCGCCTGGGCCGCAACGAAGGCGCCCCGACCCGGCCGATGTACACCATTCCGTTCATGGTCTGGACCTCGCCCAGCTGGCAGGCAGCGCACCCGCGCGACCTGCAGGCGGCCGCCAACCGTCCGTACAGCAGCTCGCACCTGATCCACACCCTGTCGGATCTGGCGGGCCTGAGCTACGACCGCTTCGAGCCGGTCAAGAGCCTGGTCAGCGACCAGTTCGCCGTGGCCCCGCGCTGGATCGGCGACCCGTACAAGAAGGATGGCCTGCGCGAGTTCGATAAGCTGCCGCCGACCCAGGCCGCGCCGCAGCAGGAGATCGTCAAGGAATCCAAGTCGCCGGATACCGCCCAGGCTCCGGAAGCGCAACCCAACAAGGGTTGAGTCGATCCAGATCGTGAAAACGCCCCGCAATGCGGGGCGTTTTCATTTCCCGATGCGACGGTTTTTCGCAGGAGCAACTGTCTTGTCCCGGCTGAATCTGTGCCAGGGCTTTCCCCCTCACCCCAGCCCTCTCCCTCAGGGAGAGGGAGCCAGATCGTGCCGGCTGACAGAGTAGTTTCATCCTGCACCGGACGGTCCCCTCTCCCCCTGGGAGAGGGTTAGGGTGAGGGCCAACCCGAGCGCAGATGCATCTCGTAGGAGCGGACTCCTTCCGCGATCCGCCCTCGCGCCGTGTTCCATCACGGACGAAGTCCGCTGGTCACCGTAGGGTGTATAACGTTCGACGTTATACGCCGTTTGACCGCGATATCAGGGCACTCCGAATCCAGCTCCGGCACCGGCGGCAAGGCACGGTGCATCGGCGTACAACCGCGAACGGTTGTACGCCCTACGCGTCATTCCAGAAACGAAAAAGCCCCGCATCGCGGGGCCTTTTCATTCGAGCCTGAAGCTTACAGGTAGAACGCCTTCAGCGGCGGGAAGCCGTTGAATTCCACCGCGCTGTAGCTGGTGGTGTAGGCGCCGGTGGACAGCCAGTACAGGCGGTCGCCGGCAGCCAGGTTCAGCGGCAGGCCGTACTTGTAGTGCTCGTACATGATATCGGCGCTGTCGCAGGTCGGGCCGGCGATCACCACTTCTTCCAGCTCGCCCTGCTTCTCCACGTGGATCGGGAACTTGATGGACTCGTCCATGGTTTCGATCAGGCCGGAGAACTTGCCCACGTCGGTGAACACCCAGCGCTCCACGGCGGTACGCGACTTGCGCGCCACCAGCACCACTTCGCTGACCAGGATGCCGGCATTGGCGATCAGCGAACGGCCCGGCTCCAGGATGATTTCCGGCAGCTCGTCGCCGAAGTCTTCCTTGAGGAAGCGGATGATCTCTTCGGCGTAGGTTTCCAGGCTGTTGGTCTTGGCGATGTAGTTGGCCGGGAAGCCGCCGCCCATATTGATCATCTTCAGTTCGATGCCGTCTTCTTCCTTCAGGCGCTCGAAGATGACCTTCACCTTGGCGATGGCCGCGTCCCATACGCCGATGTCGCGCTGCTGCGAGCCAACGTGGAAGGACACGCCGTAGGGCACCAGGCCCAGGTCGCGAGCCAGCACCAGCAGGTCCATGGCCATGTCGGTCTGGCAGCCGAACTTGCGCGACAGCGGCCAGTCGGCGGAGGTGGAACCCTCGGTGAGGATGCGCACGTAGACCTTGGAGCCCGGCGCGGCCTTGGCGATGTTGCGCAGGTCGGCCTCGGAGTCGGTGGCGAACAGGCGCACGCCCTTCTCGTAGAAGTAGCGGATGTCGCGGGCTTTCTTGATGGTGTTGCCGTAGCTGATGCGCTCCGGGCCCACGCCGGTCTTCATCACCTTGTCCAGCTCGTAGATCGAGGCGATGTCGAAGTTAGAACCCTTGTCGCGCAGCAGCTCGGTGATCTCAGTGGCCGGGTTGGCCTTCACCGCGTAGTAGATCTTGGCGAAGGGGAAGCAGTCGGTCAGCTGATCGTACGCGTTGGCGATGGTCTGCTTGTCGATGACGACGAAGGGGGTTTCCTGCTTGTCGGCAAACGCCTTCATGCGCTGGAAGGTTTCCGGGGCGAAGTAATCCTCGACCTTGATGGACATGGTTGGGACTCCAAATGGCAAAACACGCAATTGAAAAGAGGGACGGCTCTTTTACTTTCGAGCCACGAACGCCTGATCAGTTTCCCCACTTTGGTTCGCCTACTTCCCAAGGCATGTCGCCGAGCATTACCGGTTCCGACTTCTCCTGGGCTCCCTGCCCCTCTCGGGGCGCGGAGTCGCCGGGTCGGCAACCTCTCGTCGTCAGTACTTGAGCCGGATGGATCGTTTCCAGCATGAGCGTTCGGGCGCGAACTTTAGGACCACAGGCACCACAGATCAATCAAAAATTGCCGCTTTTTCATAACCCTTTGTCGCGATCCGGCGTTTCGTTTCAAATCCTTAACAAAACGTCATGAAATGCTGCACAGACGCGGGTTTCAAGAGAGTGACAGGGGCTGTCCGACCGACCTATTCCCGCCCGGATGAAGAGGTCATGACCGGTGAGTCGATGGCCTCGGATTCGATTGCCGATTCCCCCTCCGGAGGGACCGCCGGGAACGCGCGTCGGCCACCGGGTGCCCGGTGGCGCTGATCGACCGGTCATTTCCCGTTATAATCCCGCGCTTTTGGGCCGATCCGGGCCCATCATCGATTCCAGCCAGGCACGCATCCATGACCATCCAGGCCGCCGAAGTCGCCAAACGCCGCACGTTCGCGATCATTTCCCACCCCGACGCCGGTAAGACCACCATTACCGAAAAGCTCCTGCTGATGGGCAAGGCGATCGCCGTCGCCGGTACCGTGAAGTCGCGTAAATCCGACCGCCACGCCACCTCCGACTGGATGGAGATGGAAAAGCAGCGCGGCATCTCCATCACCACCTCGGTGATGCAGTTCCCCTACCGCGAGCACATGATCAACCTGCTCGACACCCCCGGCCACGAAGACTTCTCCGAAGACACCTACCGCACCCTGACCGCGGTGGACTCGGCGCTGATGGTCCTCGACGGCGGTAAGGGTGTAGAGCCGCGCACCATCGCCCTGATGGAAGTCTGCCGCCTGCGCGACACTCCCATCGTCAGCTTCATCAACAAGCTCGACCGCGACATCCGTGACCCCATCGAACTGCTCGACGAGATCGAAGCCGTCCTGAAGATCAAGGCCGCGCCCATCACCTGGCCGATCGGTTGCTACAAGGACTTCAAGGGCGTGTACCACCTCGCCCAGGACAAGATCATCGTCTACGTGCCCGGCCACGGCCACGAGCGCATCGAGACGAAGATCATCGACAAGCTCGACTCCGACGAAGCCCGCGCGCACCTGGGCGACCTTTACGAGAACTTCCTCGAAGAGCTGGAACTGGTGCAGGGCGCCTGCCACGAGTTCGACAAGCAGGCCTTCCTCAACGGCGAGATGACCCCGGTGTTCTTCGGTACCGCACTGGGCAACTTCGGTGTCGACCAGGTGCTCGACTGCATCGTCGACTGGGCCCCGCAACCGCTGGAGCGCGGCACCCACGAGCGCACCGTGGCGCCGACCGAGGAGAAGTTCTCCGGCTTCGTGTTCAAGATCCAGGCGAACATGGACCCCAAGCACCGCGACCGCATCGCCTTCATGCGCATCTGCTCGGGCAAGTACGAGAAGGGCATGAAGATGCGCCACGTGCGCCTGGGCAAGGACGTGAAGATCGCCGACGCGCTGACCTTCTTCTCCAGCGAGCGTGAGCAGCTGGAAGAGGCCTACGCCGGCGACATCATCGGCCTGCACAACCACGGCACCATCCAGATCGGCGACACCTTCACCGAAGGGGAGGCGCTGGGCTTCACCGGCATCCCGCACTTCGCCCCGGAACTGTTCCGCCGCGTGCGCCTGAAGGACCCGCTGAAGTCCAAGCAGCTGCGCCAGGGCCTGCAGGAACTGGCCGAGGAAGGCGCGACGCAAGTCTTCTTCCCCGAGCGCAACAACGACATCATCCTCGGCGCCGTCGGTGTGCTGCAGTTCGACGTCGTCGCCAGCCGCCTGAAGGAGGAATACAAGGTCGAGTGCGCCTACGAGGCGATCAACGTCTGGTCGGCGCGCTGGATCGAGTGCAAGGACGAGAAGAAGCTCAAGGAGTTCAAGGACAAGGCCATGGAGAACCTCTCCGTGGACGGCGGCGGCCACCTCACCTACCTGGCCCCGACCCGCGTCAACCTGAGCCTGATGGAAGAGCGCTGGCCGGACATCACCTTCCGCGCCACCCGCGAACACCACTGAGTTCGCCGCCCTTTGAAACGCCCGCCTTGCGCGGGCGTTTTTGCTGGCGCTGATCGGCTACTTTGCAATTTCGTTTCCGTCTGGCTCGATGCACCACCTCGCTCCGTACGGTCCCCTCGCCCTTCAGGGGGAGGGTTAGGGAGGGGGAACAGAGCCAAGCTCGGCTTCGACGTCAGCCTGTATACCCTCTCCCCAGCCCTCTCCCTGAAGGGAGAGGGAGCTATCCGTACCGGCTGAGGCTAGGGTTTCATCCCGCATCGAACGGTCCTCTCACCCTCCATGAGAGAGTCAGGGTGAGGGCAGGCTGATGCACGGAATTGAGCGTAGGAGCCCCCATCAAGGATCGAGTGCCCCGGCAATCCAAGTGCTCGAAGGCCCTGTGCCGGTAAACTTGCCCGCGATAGCACCCTGGGGAATCAGCCGGTCACGGTAACGAGTGGCGAACAATCCACTCTGCGGTGCCCGCAGGATGTGCTCACTACTTGAGTCGCCAGGGTGCGAAACGATGCGCGCAAAGCGCTCGCCCGCCTCGATGTACTCGCCCAACTCACGCTCGAACACCAGCACTCCAGCAGCCGGTGCAAACACGGTTTCCATGAAGCCGATGGGCGTGGCGACGCCTTTCCATTCAGGCAATGGCCCGGCATCGGTTACCACACCACGGGCGCCGAGGAAGCGGTACAGGCCATCGGCATCCTGCTGTGCCAGCGCGTCGCTGACATCGCCCTGCCCACGCAGCTCGACCGTGGCCACCAGACGTCCGGCGAAACGCTGCTCGGCCAGCCAGGGTGCGATCACCACCTCCTCGAACGCCCCGTCGCTGTCGCCCTCCCAGATGATCGCCAGTTCCGCACGCAGCGCTGCGGCGAGGTCCTGGCCGGCCGGCCAGAAGCACTCGTGCAGATAGACGTACGGCAGCGCCTCGTCGTCGGTGTGCAGGTCGAGCACGATGTCTGCCGGAGCGGCCAGTTCGGCCAGGCGTTTCTGCCACAGCGAGAGGTTGTCCAAGGTGCCGCGAGCCGACGCCGACGCGGGGAAGCCACGGTTGAAATTGCGCGCGCTCGCATCATGATGACGGCCGAGTATGCGCCCCTGGCGGAACTGCCCGATGCCGATCGGATTGGCCTGCGGCACCACCGTCACGCTGCCGTTCAACGCGCCATTTTGCGCTGCCTCGCGCAGGCGCGGCAGCAATTCGTGAAGCACCAGCATCCCGGCGATTTCATCGGCATGCACCCCTGCCTGCAGGTGCACCTTCGGCCCTGGTCTGCCGCCATCGACACGCCAGGCGCGTACGCACAACTCGGCCCCGGAATCCCCGGGTACGCTGAAGGAAACGTCCTCGATCATATGCACTCTCCTTTTGTCGGGCCTCTGTCCGAATCGCCCATGGAAATCTTCTTCGGCGCCTCCTAGTATCGGAGCCAGTCATTACCAGCCCGCAAGGACACCCCTTGGACATGCCTCGCCAGAAAGCCCAGCGCGCCACCTCCGAGGAACGTCGCGACCACCTGGTGCGCGCCTGCCTCAAGTGCCTGGTCGCCGATGGCCACGCGGGCATCTCGGTGCGCCGCATCGCCAAGGAAGCCGGCGTCGCCGTCGGCCTGGTGAACCACCACTTCGGTAGCATCGACGCGCTGGTCGCCCAGGCCTACGAGACCCTCGCCAGCGAAGTCACCCAGGCGCTCTACGAACAGGTCGACGCCGCCGGCAACGACCCCGCGGCGCGCATGGAAGCCTTCCTCACCGGCTCCTTCTCGCCCCAGGTCCTGGACCCCGACCTGCTCAGCCCCTGGGTGGTGTTCTGGAGCCTGATCCGTCACTCGCCGCCGGTGAACGACGCTCACGAACGCGGCTATCAGAGCTACCTCGCCATCCTGGAAACACTCATCAGCGACCTCGCTGCGGCCGAAGGCTTCACCGTGGCACGACCGCGCCTGGCCGCCATCGGCCTCTCCGCCATGCTCGACGGGCTGTGGCTGGAGTGGTGCCTGAACCCCGCCACCTTCAGCGCCGCGGACGGCCTGGAACTCAGCCGTTGCTGGGTTGAAGGGCTACGTCGCGGCGCCTATGCCTGACGATCTGCTGCGCGTCGGCTGGATGTCCTTGGGCGGCGCTCTCAGATGCTCATTTACTGGCGTAAACTCCGCTCCTCGAGCCCCCCCCGCCTAACCCAGCTCCAGCTCCAGCTCCAGCTCCAGCTCCAGCTCCAGCTCCAGCTCCAGCTCCAGCTCCAGCTCCAGCTCCAGCTCCAGCTCGCGAGATCGTGATGCGAGCATGAATCCACTATCAAACAGCCGTACGCGGCCGCCGCTTGCCCAGCCAGGAACGCGACGTCGTGCTCTGCGCCTCGCGGCGAATCGGCGTGGTGCGCTCCAGCACGGAGAAGCCGGCTTCGATGATGAAGGTCAGGCAGATGTAGATCGCCGCCACCAGCAGCAACGGTTCGTAGACATGGAAGGTCTGCGCGCGCACCACGTTGGCCGCGCCGAGCAGGTCGACCACGGCGATGGTGGACGCCAGCGCGGTGGACTTGAGCAGCATCACGCTCTCCCCCGCCAGGGTCGGCAGCAGCAGGCGGATCGCCCGGGGCAGCCAGACGCGGTAGAGCACCAGCGTGCGATTCATGCCGAACGCCGAGGCGGCCTCCAGCTCACCGCGCGGCACTGCCCGCAGCCCGCCACGCACCACCTCGCCGACATAGGCGCCGACCGAGAGGATCAGCGCGATGACGATGTACCAGAAGCCATCGCGCAGGTAGGGCCAGAGAAAGCTGCCGCGGATCAGCGGGAACTGCGCGAACAGACTGCCCAGGCCGTAGTAGAAGATGTAGATCTGCACCAGCAGCGGCGTGCCGCGGATCACACTGGTGTAAGCCAGCGCCAGGCGCGAGACCAGGAAGTTGCGCGACATCCGCGCCAGCGCCACGCCCAGTGCCAGCGCGAAGCCCAGGATGGCGGAGATCAGCAGGATCACCAGGGTGGTGCCCAGCCCCTTGAGCAGCAGGGTGCCGTAGACGAATAGCCAGTGTTCGTTCATTGCCGCGCCTCGTTCAAACCGCCGGAATCCAGCGGCGGAAGCGCCGCTCCAGGTAGCCTGCGAACAGGTTGGAAAGCACGGTGAGCACGTAGTACAGCGCCGCCGCGGTGAGGTAGAAGGTCAGGTAGTGCCGGGTGGAGCCGGCGGCCTGCTTGGCGGTGTAGAGCAACTCGTTGGTGCCCACCACGCTGATCAGCGCGCTGTCCTTGATCAGGTTGACCCAGAGGTTGGCCATGCCGGCCAGCGCGTTGGGCGCCATGATCGGCAGGGTCACGCGGCGGAACAGGCCGAAGCCGTGCATGCCATAGGCGCGTGCGGCCTCGATCTGTCCGTAGGGGATCGCCTGGATCGCGCCACGGAAGATTTCCGAGGCATAGGCGCCCTGCACCAGGCCGAGCACGACGATGGCCACCATCATGCCGTTGAGCTTCACCTCGCCGAAGCCGAGCCAGGCGAAGAGCTCGTTCAGGCCCATGGAGCCGACATAGAACAGCAGCAGGATCAGCAGCAGTTCCGGCACCGCCCGGCACAGCGTGGTGTAACCGCGCGCGAGCATCGCCAACGGCCGGGGTCCGCCGATCTTGGCGCTGGCCGCGCCGAGGCCGATCAACAGGCCGACCAGGAAGGCGCCGACGGAAATCTGCAGGGTAACCAGCAGCCCCTTGAGCAGCGCCGGGCCCCAGCCCGTGGCGCCGAAGCCGATCAGGTCGAAGATGCTTTGCATGGCATTCACCGTAATTGGAGGCTCAGTGCCGTACCCGCGCCCGGAGCGGACGCGGGTCCATCAGCTCACGTCCGGGGGTTATTGCTTGGGCGCGACGCTCATGCCGAAGTACTTGTCCGACAGCGCCTTGTAGTCATCGCTGGCCAGCAGCTTGCCGATGGCTTCGTCGACCCGGGCCTTGAGCGCGGTATCCTCCTTGCGCAGGCCGGCGCCGACGCCACGGCCGAAGAGCGGGTCGTGCTTCACCTCGCCCTTGCTGACGATCCCGGCCGCCTGGGCGTCCGGCGACTTGAGGAAGGTCGCCACGGCGATGGCGTCGGCCATCATCAGGTCGATGCGTCCGGCCACCAGGTCGGCGTTCACCGAGTCCTGGGTGTCGTAGTAGCGCACGTCGGCGATCTTCTCGTAGTACTTCTTCAGGTAGTTGGAACTGACGGTGGAAATCTGCACGCCGATGGTCTTGCCCTTCAGGCCCTCGGGGCTGATCTGCAGGTCCATGGCCTGAGGCGCGGCTACACCCACCGGGGTGTCGTAGTAGGGGCGGCTGAAGGCGATCTGCTTCTCGCGCTCCTCGGTGATGGACAGGGAGTTGAAGATCACGTCGATCTTCTTCGCCAGCAGGGCTGGGATGATGCCGTCCCAGGCCACTTCGTCGATCTCACAGGTCGCCTTCATCTCGGTGCAGACCTTGCGGATCAGGTCCGGCTCGAAGCCGGCCCAGCTGCCGTCGGGCTGCTTCTGCGAGAAGGGCGGATAGGGTTCGGCGGCCAGGGCGAAACGGATCGTCTCGGCCTGCGCGCTTACCGCGCCGGCCATGAGCATCGTTGCACCCACCACCCAGTTGCACAGACCTTTCTTGTTCATCGTGATCCCCTGCCTTGTTTTCGATTGTTATGGGTCACGCTCATCGATGCGCCGACTGCGCGGCATCGGTCAGCGATTCTGGTGCGCGTTGACGAACTGCCGGCAGCGCTCGCTGCGCGGCCGCGAAAAGACTTCCTCGGGCGTGCCTTCCTCTTCGATCAGGCCCTTGTGGAGGAACGCCACGTGGCTGGACACATCGCGAGCGAAGGCCATCTCGTGGGTGACCAGGATCATGGTCCGCCCCTCCTCGGCCAGCGAACGGATCACCCGCAGCACTTCGCCTACCAGTTCCGGGTCCAGCGCCGAGGTCGGTTCGTCGAACAGCATGACCTTCGGCCGTACCGCCAGCGCACGGGCGATGGCCACGCGCTGCTGCTGGCCGCCGGAGAGGAAGGCCGGGTAGACGTGGCGCTTCTCCGCCAGGCCGACACGCTCCAGCAGCGCCTCGGCGCGCTCGCGGGCCTCCGCCTTGCTTTCGTGGAGGACGAAGGTCGGCGCCTCGATCAGGTTCTCCAGCACCGTGCGGTGCGGCCACAGGTTGAAGTTCTGGAACACCATGCCCAGCTGCGAGCGGATGCGCGTCAGTTGCTTCTGGTCGGCCACCATCGGCTCGCCGTGACGGTTCTGGGTCAGGCCGATGGTCTCGCCGTTGACGGTGACCGTGCCCTGGTTGGGAATCTCCAGCATGTTGATGCAACGCAGCAGGGTGCTCTTGCCCGAGCCACTGGCGCCGATCAGCGAGATCACCCCGCCCTCGCGGGCCGACAGCGACACGCCCTTGAGCACCTCGAAGTCGCCGAAGCGCTTGTGCAGATCGCGGACCTCGATCACCGGCTTCGTCGCGGGCTGCTGCGGCTCTTGTAGGAGCGAGCTTGCTCGCGAACCTGCCTCTGCACCGGAAACATCAAGAGCGTTCGCGAGCAAGCTCGCTCCTACAGGTCGGGCACTTGCGGGAAGCGATTCGACGAAGCGAATGATCCGCGCACAAGCCTCGGCCATGCTCTCGTCGCTCAAGCCGAACGACAGCCGCACGAAACCTTCCGCCTGCGGGCCGAAGGCCGCCGCATCCAGCACCGAAACGCCGGTGGCATGGAACAGCTGCCAGGAGAAGTCCAGCGAACTCAGCCCCGTGTCGCGCACGTCCACCATGACGAACATGCCGGCTTCGGGCCGGAGCACTTTCACCCGCGGGCAATCGCTCAACGCGGCAACCACCAGGTCACGGCGACGGCGATAGATCTCGCGCATCGACGACACCACCTCGTCGTGCCGCTCGACGGCCACCCGCGCGGCCTCCTGAACGAACCCCGGCAGGCCGTAGAACATGTTCAGCGCAAGGTTTTCCAGGTGAGCGACCAGCGTCGGGTTGGCGACCACCCAGCCGGTGCGCCAACCAGTCATCGCATGGGATTTCGACAGGCTGCCGATGCTCAGGGTGCGCTCGGCCATGCCCGGCAGGGCAGCGAAACTCTGGTGCTCGCGCTCGAAGGTCAGGCCTTCGTAAACCTCGTCGACCACCACCCAGAGATCGTGGGCGCGGGCCAGCTCGGCGATGGCCAGCAGCTCCTCGCGGTTGAGCACGACGCCAGTGGGGTTGTTCGGGTTGGCGAAGAAGATCGCCTTGGTGCGCGGGGTAATGGCAGCGGCCAGGTCGGCGGCCTCGGGGCGGAAACCGTTGCCGGCGCGGGTCGGCACTGGCACCAGCACGGCGCCGGTGGACTTCAGGGTGGCTTCGTAGGTGACGTAGACCGGGTCGAAGACGATGACCTCATCCCCCGGTTCCAGCAGGCACATGGCGGCGGCAAACAGGCCGTTCTGCGCGCCGGCAACGACGATGACGTTCTCGGCCGCCGTCGCCTGTCCGCAGCGTCGTTCATGCAACGCGGCGATGGCCTGGCGCAGCTCCGGACGCCCGGCCACGTCGCTGTAGTGGGTATCGCCGGCACGCAGCGAGGTGACGGCGGCCTCGGTGATGAAGTCCGGTGTGGCGAAATCCGGATCACCGACGCTCAGGACGATCACATCCCGGCCTTCACGCTGGGCGGCGATGGCCGCGTAGTGAATGTCCCAGGCGGCGACGCCGGGTCCGACCATCCTGTCCACAAGCGACGAATAACGCATGCGAGAACCTCATCCGAATGACGGAATGTCCGACGGGTATTGGTGTTGTTGTCCGTCAGAGCGTGGGGCCAACATACGCAGGAATGAACGAGTGTTCAACAGCGATTACCGACACTCCAATGTCGTTTTCAGGATGCCCCGGAATTCCCCCATCCCGGCTCGGATTGCCGATGAAGCCCCTTCGGCGAGCAGGATTACAGTTTCACCACAAGCACTTAACGGGTTCTTAACGTATGCCTCGATAACTTTCCTACACTCAAATAGCGCGGCTCCGGCCCAGCAGGCCCCATAACATGGACATGAACTTCCTCCCCTTCTCCCGCCCCAGCATCAGTGACGAGGAGATTCGGGCGGTCAATCAGGTACTGCGCTCCGGCTGGATCACCACCGGCCCGCAGAACCAGGAGCTGGAACAGCGCTTCGCCCAATCCATCGGCTGCAAGCACGCCGTGGCCATCGCCTCGGCCACCGGCGGCATGCACCTGGCCCTGCTGGCGCTGGGCATCGGCCCGGGCGACGAGGTGATCACCCCGTCGCAGACCTGGGTCTCCACCGCCAACATGATCTGCCTGCTGGGCGCGACCCCGGTGTTCGTCGACGTCGACCGCGACACCCTGATGACCGACGCTGCCTGCATCGAAGCGGCGATCACCCCGCGCACCCGCGCCATCATCCCGGTGCACTACGCCGGCGCACCCGCCGACATGGACCCGATCAACGCGCTGGCGCAGCGCCACGGCATCGCCGTGATCGAAGACGCCGCCCACGCCGCCGGCACCCGCTACCGCGGCCGCCCCGTTGGCCAGACCGGCACCGCGATCTTCTCCTTCCATGCGATCAAGAACATGACCTGCGCCGAGGGCGGCATGTTCGTAACCGACGACGACGCCCTCGCCAATCGCGTGCGCATGCTCAAGTTCCATGGCCTGGGCGTGGACGCCTACGACCGCCTGACCCACGGCCGCAAGCCGCAGGCCCAGGTGATCGAGCCCGGCTTCAAGTACAACCTCACCGACATCAACGCGGCCATCGCCCTGGTCCAGCTCGACCGCCTGGAGGCGATCAACGCACGCCGCGCCGAACTGGCAGCGGCCTACCAGGAGCGCCTGGCCGGCCTGCCGGTCGAGCCGCTGAGCGTGCCCGACTACCCGCACCAGCACGCCTGGCACCTGTACATCCTGCGCATCGATGCCGAGCGCTGCGGCATCGACCGCGACGGCTTCATGCAGGCCTTGCAGCAACGCGGCATCGGCAGCGGCATCCACTTCATCGGCAGCCACCTGCACAGCTACTACCGCCAGCGCTTCCCCGGGGTCAGCCTGCCCAACACCGAATGGAACTCGGCGCGCCTTTGCTCCATTCCGCTGTTCCCCGACATGACCACCGGCGACCTCGACCGCGTGGTGGAAGCTATCGAAACCATCACCCGGTAACGCCATCGTGAAAGCCTATCCGATCAACCTCGTGTCCATCGTCATCCCGGTGTACAACGAGGAAGCCAGCCTGCCCGAGCTGCTGCGTCGCACCAGCGCCGCCTGCGAGAAGCTGGGCCGCGACTACGAGATCATCCTGATCGACGACGGTAGCCGCGACGGCTCCGCCGACATGCTCCTTGAGGCCGCCGAGGCCCCCGGCAGCCACGTCGTCGCGGTGATCCTCAACCGCAACTACGGCCAGCACGCGGCGATCATGGCCGGCTTCGAAGAGTGCCGGGGCGACGTGATCATCACCCTCGACGCCGATCTGCAGAACCCGCCGGAAGAAATTCCGCGCCTGGTGGAGGAAGCCGCCAAGGGCTACGACGTGGTCGGCAGCGTGCGCCAGAAGCGCCAGGACTCGGCCCTGCGCCGCTGGCCGTCGAAGCTGATCAACCTCGCCGTGCAACGCTCCACGGGCGTGGCCATGAGCGACTACGGCTGCATGCTGCGCGCCTACCGCGCGAGCATCGTCAAGGCGATGCTGGCCTGCCGCGAGCGCAGCACCTTCATCCCGATCCTGGCCAACAGCTTCGCCCGTCACACCACCGAGATCATGGTCGCCCATGCCGAGCGTGAACACGGCGAGTCGAAGTACGACTTCATGCGCCTGATCAACCTGATGTTCGACCTGGTCACCTGCATGACCACCACCCCGCTGCGCCTGCTGTCGCTGGTGGGGGGCGCCATGGCGGCGGCCGGCTTCGGCTTCGCCCTGCTGCTGGTCATCCTGCGCGTGATCTTCGGCGCCGCCTGGGCCGGCCACGGTGTCTTCGTCCTGTTCGCCGTGCTGTTCACCTTCACTGGCGTGCAACTGGTGGGCATGGGCCTGCTCGGCGAATACCTGGGCCGCATGTACAACGACGTGCGCGCTCGCCCGCGCTTCTTCATCGAGCGCATCGTCCGCCAGCGGACCACGCTCGAAACCCGCACAAGCACCCCTTCTTCCTCTTCTCTCGAGTCTCTCCAGCCATGACCCAGCAGACCATCGTCTTCGCCTACCACGACATCGGCTGCACCGGCATCGAAGCGCTGCTCGCCGCCGGCTACCAGATCGACGCTGTCTTCACCCATGCCGACGACCCGCAGGAAAACCGTTTCTACGGCTCCGTCGCGCAGCTCTGCGCGCGCCATGGCATCCCCGTGCACGCTCCGGAAGACGTCAATCACCCGCTGTGGATCTCGCGCATCCGCGAACTGCAGCCGCGCTATATCTTCTCCTTCTATTACCGCAACCTGCTCGGTGAGGAGCTGCTGGCCTGCGCCTCCGAAGGCGCCTTCAACCTGCATGGCTCGCTGCTGCCGCGCTACCGTGGCCGCGCGCCGGCCAACTGGGTGCTGGTCAACGGCGAGACCGAGACCGGTGTCACCCTGCACCGTATGGTCAAGCGCGCCGACGCCGGCGCCATCCTCGCCCAGCAGCGCGTGGCGATCGGCGCGGACGACACCGCACTGATCCTCCACGGCAAGCTGCGCCAGGCTTCCCGCGAACTGCTGGACGAAGCGCTGCCCAAGCTGGCCAAAGGCGAGCTCGCCGAAGTCGCGCAGGACGAGTCCCGCGCCAGCTACTTCGGCCGCCGTACCCCGGCTGACGGCGCCATCGACTGGCAACGTCCGGCCCGCGAGCTGCACAACCTGGTCCGCGCGGTCACCCAGCCCTACCCCGGCGCCTTCGCGCCCGTGGGCGATCGCAAGCTGATCGTCTGGAGCTCCCGCGTCTCCAGCGGCAATGGCGGCCAGGCGCCCGGCTCGGTGCTCAGCGTAGATCCGCTGCGCATCGCCTGCGGCGAAGACTCGCTGGAAATCCTCTCCGGCCAGCAGGGCGACGCCGGCCTGTTCCTCGCCGGCCCGCAACTGGCCCGCGAAATGGGCCTGGTGGAGGGCTCGCGCCTGTACGGCGCGGCGCGCAAGGCCAAGCGCAAGACCCGCGTACTGATCCTCGGGGTCAACGGTTTCATCGGCAACCACCTGTCCGAGCGCCTGCTGCGCGACGGCAACTACGAAGTCTACGGCCTGGACATCGGCTCCGACGCCATCGAGCGCCTGCGCAGCAACCCGGACTTCCACTTCGTCGAAGGCGACATCAGCATCCACACCGAGTGGATCGAGTACCACATCAAGAAGTGCGACGTGGTCCTGCCGCTGGTGGCCATCGCCACCCCCATCGAGTACACCCGCAACCCGCTGCGCGTGTTCGAGCTGGACTTCGAGGAAAACCTCAAGCTGGTCCGCTACTGCGTGAAATACAACAAGCGCGTGATCTTCCCCTCCACCTCCGAGGTGTACGGCATGTGCACCGACACCAACTTCGACGAGGACAAATCGAACCTGGTGGTCGGGCCGATCAACAAGCAGCGCTGGATCTACTCGGTCTCCAAGCAGCTCCTCGACCGCGTCATCTGGGCCTACGGCCAGAAGGGCCTGAAGTTCACCCTGTTCCGTCCGTTCAACTGGATGGGCCCGCGCCTGGATCGCCTGGACTCGGCGCGCATCGGCAGCTCCCGCGCCATCACCCAGTTGATCCTGCACCTCGTTGAAGGCACCCCGATCCGCCTGGTGGATGGCGGCGCGCAGAAGCGCTGCTTCACCGACGTCAACGACGGCATCGAAGCCCTGGCCCGCATCATCGACAACGAAGGCGGCCGCTGCGACGGGCAGATCGTCAACATCGGCAACCCGGACAACGAAGCCAGCATCCGCCAGCTGGGCGAGGAGCTGCTGCGTCAGTTCGAAGCCCACCCGCTGCGCGACCAGTTCCCGCCGTTTGCCGGCTTCCGCGAAGTGGAAAGCCGCAGCTTCTATGGCGACGGCTACCAGGACGTGTCGCACCGCAAGCCGAGCATCAAGAACGCCCGCCGCCTGCTGGACTGGGAGCCCACCGTCGAGCTGACCGAAACCATCGGCAAGACGCTGGACTTCTTCCTGCGCGAAGCCCTCGCCGAGCGCGAAGGCGGCGCAGCGCACGCCGTGCCGCTGAAAAGCAAAAGCATCGCGTAATGCAGGCAGGACTGCGTATCGACGTGGATACCTACCGGGGCACCCGTGAAGGAGTGCCCCGGCTTCTGGATATCCTCGACGAAGCCGGCATCAAGGCGACCTTCTTCTTCAGCGTCGGCCCGGACAACATGGGCCGCCACCTGTGGCGCCTGATCCGGCCGCAGTTCCTGTGGAAAATGCTGCGCTCCAACGCCGCCGGGCTGTACGGCTGGGACATCCTCCTGGCTGGCACCGCCTGGCCGGGCAAACCCATCGGCCGCGACCTCGGCCACCTGATGCGACGCGCCAGTGAAGCCGGCCATGAAATCGGCCTGCATGCCTGGGACCATCACGGCTGGCAGGCCAACGCCGGGCGCTGGAGCCCCGAGCAACTGGTGGAGCAGATTCGCCAGGGCGTCGACACCCTCGCCGACATCATCGGCAAACCGATCGACTGTTCCGCCGCCGCCGGCTGGCGCGCCGACGAGCGCGTAGTGGAGGCCAAGGAGCGTTTCGGCTTCCGTTACAACAGCGATTGCCGCGGCACCGCGCTGTTCCGCCCCCGGCTCGACGACGGCCGCATCGGTGCGCCGCAAATCCCGGTGGACCTGCCGACCTTTGATGAAGTGGTGGGGCCACAGGTGTCCGCCGCCGACTTCAACGACTTCATCCTCCAGCGCTTCCGCAAGAACGCGCTCAACGTCTACACCATCCATGCCGAGGTAGAAGGGATTCTCATGGCAGACATGTTCCGTCAGTTGCTCAGGCGCGCCCGGCAGGACGACATCCAGTTCCACCCCCTGGGCCGGCTGCTGCCGGACAACCCCGCCAGCCTGCCCGTCGCCCGCCTGGTGCGTGGCGAACTGGCCGGCCGCGAAGGCTGGCTGGGGGTACAACAGGCATGAAGCGCCTCGCCTACCCGACGCTGCTGGCGGCTTTCCTGCTCTGTATCCTGCTGCCGCTGGGCTTCCACGGCCTGTGGATTCCCGACGAGACCCGCAACGCGCAGATCGCCCAGGCCATGTGGGAAAGCGGTGACTGGGTGTCGCCGCACCTGCTCGGCCTGCGCTATTTCGAGAAGCCCACCGGCGGCTACTGGTTGATCGCCGCGAGCCAGGCGGTGTTCGGCGAGAACCTGTTCGGCGTGCGCTTCGCCTCGGCCCTGGTCAGCGCCCTCAGCACCCTGCTGGTGCTGCTGGTGGCCCGGCGCCTGTGGAACGATCCGCGCCGCACCTGGGCCGCGGGGCTGCTTTACGCCAGCTTCGGACTGATCGCCGGGCAGGCCGGCTACGCCAACCTCGACCCGCAGTTCACCCTCTGGGTGAACCTCAGCCTCGCCGCCCTCTGGTTCGCCTTTGACGCCACCGCGACACGCGCGCGCATCGCCGCCTGGAGCCTGCTCGGCGCGGCGTGCGCCATGGGCCTCATGACCAAGGGGTTCCTCGCTTTCTTGCTGCCGGTAATCGTCGGCGTGCCCTATGCGCTGCTCAATGGGCGCTTCATGGACCTGCTGCGCTACGGTCCGCTGGCCGTGCTGGTGGCCGTCCTGGTGAGCCTGCCCTGGGCGCTGCTGATCTACGCCCGTGAGCCGGACTTCTGGAATTTCTTCTTCTGGCACGAACACATCCGCCGCTTCGCCGGCGAGGACGCACAACATGGCCGTCCCATCTGGTTCTTCGTGCCGCTACTGTTCGCCAGCGCCCTGCCCTGGGCAGTGCTGATCGTTCCCGCGCTGTGCAAGGGCGCCACCCGCCTGCGCGATCCCCGGCTGGGCTTCCTGCTGCTGTGGTTCGCCATGCCGTTCCTGTTCTTCAGCCTGGCCAAGGGCAAGCTGCCGACCTACATCATGCCGTGTTTCGCCCCGCTGGCCCTGTTGATGGCCGACAGCCTCGCGGATGCACTGCAACAGGGTCGCCAGCGGATGCTGCGCCTGAACGGCGCGCTCAATCTGCTGATCGGCCTGGCCGCGCTGATTGCGCTGGTAGTCCTGCAACTGCGCCATCCACTGTACAAGGACGAAACGCCCAGCGTGGTGATGGTCGGCATCGTCTGCGTCGCCTGGCTGGTCTGCGGCGCGCTGCAACTGCTGCGCCCAACCCGGCTGTGGGCCGCCTCGGCGTTCGGCCTGTGGATTCTGGTGGCGCTGCTGCCGGCGGCCATGCCCAATACCATGGTCAACAGCAAGATGCCCGACCAGTTCGTCCGCGAACACCTGGATGAGCTGCGCGGTGCCGACAGCCTGCTGAGCAACGACCTTGGCGCCGCCACCGCCCTGGCCTGGCGCACCGGGCGCAGCGACGTGAACCTGCTCAATACCGTGGGCGAGCTGAAGTACGGCCTCGGCTATCCCGAGGGCGCCGGCCGCAGCATCACCCTGGACGATGCCCAGGCCTGGATCGCCCAGGCCCGCGCCAAGGGCTCCGTCGGCGTGCTGCTGCGGGTCAACGGCGCGAGCGACGAGGAAGACCTGAAGCAGATGCCGAAGGACGCCATCAGCTTCCGGCAGAACCATCTCGTCGTCCTGCTGATCCCGAAGGCGGCGCCATGATCGCCTTGCTGCTCGCCAGTGTGTGCCTGCTGACCTGCCTGGGGCAGATCGCACAGAAGCTCGCGGTGGAAAGCTGGCGAGGCCGTGACCTGGACTGGCTGACGCAGTTGCTCAGTCCCTGGCTGCTGCTGGCCGTCAGCTGCCTGGGCGGCGGCCTGCTGCTCTGGCTGCTGCTGCTGCAACGCCTGGACGTGGGGCTGGCCTACCCGATGCTGAGCCTGAATTTCGTACTGGTGACCTTTGCCGCGCGGGCGCTGTTCCGCGAGCACATCGATGCCCGCCACTGGTGCGGCGTCGCACTGATCGTCGCCGGCGTGGCCCTGCTGGGGTTGCAGTCATGAGCGTCTGGCGCGGCATCGGTCTCGCCCTGGGCAGCGTAGTGCTGGTCAGCGGTGCGCAGCTGGGCATGCGCTGGGGCATGACCCGCCTGCCTGCGCCCTCGCAGTGGCTCGATGCGCTCGGCAGCCTCGATCTGGCCGCCCTGCTGGTGCTGGCCGGCGCGGTGCTGGCCTATGCGCTGTCGATGCTCTGCTGGCTGATCGCCCTGAACCATTTGCCGCTGAGCCGCGCCTATTCGCTGCTGAGCCTCAGTTATGCCCTCGTCTACCTCGGCGCCTCGTGGCTGCCGGGCCTGGGCGAGCCCTTGAGCCTGGCGCGCACCCTGGGTGTCGGCCTGGTCATCGCCGGTGTGATCACCATCAACGCACCGCGTCGCGGCAATGGAACAAACGTCATCAAATCCGGCGACGCTCGCCAAAAAATCACACAGTACGAATGACCCCTGAACCGGTCATGAGCCCTCAGCGGGAGAGCACAGCATGAAAATCAGCGTATTCGGTATCGGCTATGTGGGGCTCGTCCAGGCCGCCGTCATGGCGGAAGTCGGCCACGATGTCCTGTGCATGGACATCGACGAAGAAAAGATCGCCAAGCTCAAGCGCGGGCACATCAGCATCTTCGAGCCCGGCCTTGCCGAACTGGTGAAGGACAACCTGGAGGCCGGCCGCCTGCACTTCACCAGCGACGTCGCCGAAGCCACCGCCCATGGCCGGGTGCAGTTCATCGCCGTGGGCACGCCGCCGCTGCCCGATGGCTCGGCGGACCTGCGCGCCGTGCTGGCCGTCGCTGAAGGCATCGCCCGCAACCGTACCCAGCCAGTGGTCATCGTGGAGAAGTCCACCGTTCCCGTGGGGACCGGCGACCGCGTCAAGGCCCACGTGCAGCAGGTGCTCGCGGAGACCGGCCGGACGCTGGAGTTCGAGATCGTCTCCAACCCGGAATTCCTCAAGGAAGGCTCTGCCCTGGCCGACTGCCGCAAACCCGACCGCATCGTCATCGGTTGCGAGAGCCCGGAAGTGATGGACGTGATGCGCGAGATCTACGAGCCGTTCAACCGCAACCACGACCGCATCATCAGCATGAACCTGCGCAGCGCCGAGCTGACCAAGTACGCGGCCAACTGCATGCTGGCAACCAAGATCAGCTTCATCAACCAGATCGCCGAGCTGGCCGAGCACATGGGTGCCGACATCGAGGCCGTGCGCCAGGGCATGGGCGCCGACCCGCGCATCGGCTACCACTTCATCTACCCCGGCTGCGGCTACGGCGGCTCCTGCTTCCCCAAGGACGTCCAGGCCCTGATCCAGAGCGCCGAGGAAGCGCACTGCTCCAGCGATCTGCTGCGGGCGGTGGAATCGGTGAACCAGCGGCAGAAGAGCAAGCTGTTCGAACGCATCAGCAGCTACTACGGCGGCAATCTCAAGGGCCGCACCTTCGCCCTCTGGGGCCTGTCGTTCAAGCCCAACACCGACGACATGCGCGATGCGCCGAGCCGCACGCTGATGGAAGCGCTCTGGGCCGCCGGCGCCAAGGTCCGCGCCTTCGACCCCGAGGCCATGCCCGAAGCCCAGCGCCTGTACGGTCACGATGAGCGCCTGACCCTGATGGGCACGCCCGAAGCGACCCTCGGCGGCGCCGACGGCCTGGTGATCTGCACCGAATGGCGGCAGTTCAAGGCGCCGGACTTCGAGCTGATCGCCAGCCGCCTGAAGGCGCCGGTGATCTTCGACGGCCGCAACCTGTTCGACCCGGAGCGCATGGCGCGCCATGGCTTCGAATACTTCGCCATGGGCCGCGGTGACTCGCACCGCCTGCCGGTGCCGGCTCCGCTGCAGAACCACGTGCAGAAGCGCCACGCCTGAAGCGCCACTGTCCGCCTCTACGGGTTTGGCGCCACGCGATGCCTCACCCCGTAGGGCGTATAACGTTCGACGTTATACGCCGTTTGACCTTGATCCCAGGGCACTCCGGGCCTGGCCTTGAAACCGGTTCGACCCTGGGCCCCAGGGTACTCCGGGCTCGATCCTGGAGCGGGCGGCAAAGCCAGGCGCATCGGCGTATAACCGCGAACGGTTATACGCCCTACCGAGCGGGCTCCCCCATCACCATCATCGGCGCCGCTTCCGAGCGCTTGAGCACGGCATAGAGCACACCGGTCACCACGCTGCCCACGGCGATCGCCAGCAGGTACAGCAGCGCATGATTCATCGCGTTGGGAATCAGCAGCACGAACAGCCCACCGTGGGGCGCCAGCAGTTTGCAGCCGAACAGCATCGACAGCGCACCAGTCAGCGCGCCACCGACGATGCTCGCCGGGATCACCCGCAGCGGGTCCTTGGCGGCGAAGGGAATCGCGCCCTCGGAGATGAAGCACAGCCCCAGCACCAGCGCCGCCTTGCCGGCCTCGCGCTCGCTCTGGGCGAACTTGCGCCGCGCCAGCAGGGTGGCGATGCCCATGCCGATCGGCGGGACCATGCCGCCCGCCATCACCGCCGCCATCGGCGCATAGCTCTGCGAGGCCAACAGGCCGACTGAGAACGCATAGGCCGCCTTGTTGATCGGCCCGCCGAGGTCGACGCACATCATCCCGCCCAGCAGCAGCCCCAGCAGGACCGCATTGGTGGTGCCCATGCCGGCGAGGAAGTCGGTCAGCGAACGCATCATCGCGGCCACCGGCGAACCCACCACGTAGATCATCACCAGCCCGGTGAACAGGCTGGCCAGCAGCGGAATGATCAGGATCGGCTTGAGCGCCGCGACACTGGCCGGCAACGGAATCCACTGCGCAATGGCCCGCGCGGAATACCCGGCCAGCAGGCCCGCGACGATGCCGCCGAGGAAGCCCGCGCCCAGGGTGCTCGCCAGCAGGCCGCCGATCATCCCCGGCGCCAGGCCCGGCCGGTCGGCGATGGACCAGGCGATGTAGCCGGCGAGCATCGGCACCATCAGCTTGAACGCCGCCTCGCCGCCGATCTGCATCAGCGCGGCGGCCAGCGTGCCCTGCTGCTTGAACGCCTCGATACCGAAGACGAAGGACAGCGCGATCAGCAGGCCGCCCGCTACCACCATCGGCAGCATGAAGGACACGCCGGTGAGCAGGTGCTTGTACACCCCGCGCGCCTCCTTTTTCCCCGGCGTCGCGCCGCTGCCGGCCGTCGCGGCGGACTCCGCCGCCGCCCCCTTCAACGCGCGATCGAGGATCGCCTGCGGCTGCTTCAGCGCGACACCCGTGCCGCAACGGAAGATACGCTTGCCGGCGAAACGCTCGGTGTTCACTTCGATATCCGCCGCCAGCAGCACCACATCGGCGCCGGCGATATCCTCGGCGCTCAGCGGATTGCGGGCACCCACCGAACCCTGGGTCTCCACCTTCAGCTCGTAGCCCATCTGCTGCGCTGCCTGCTGCAACGCCTCGGCGGCCATGAAGGTGTGCGCCACACCGGTCGGACAGGCGGTGACCGCCACCAACTTCGCGGCACGCGCCACCTCAGTGGAAACGCTCGGTCGCTCCTCGCCCTGCCACACGACGGCGTCCTGCGCAGCGCGCTGGAGGAAGGCGGCGGGATCGGCCAGCGCCTCGGCCGGACGCGCCTGCAGCAGGCGCTTGCCAATGCAGCGCGAAAGGTCCAGCGGCTGCGCGCTGACCACCAGCACCCAGTCGGCCGCCGCGATCTGCGCCGCGGAGAGCTGGCGTTCGGGATGCTGCGGGTCGTGCTGCTCGACGCACACCGCCCAGCCCAGGCGCTCGGCCGCCGCGCGCAACAGGCGTGCGCTGAGCACACTGGTGATCTGGCCGTTCGGGCAGGCCGTGATAAGGGCAAGGTTCATCGTCATAACCTCTTGTTGTTCTGGATGCGGCGCGACTCAGGCCTGGGCCTGAACCTGCACGCCGTCTTCGATCTGGTTCAGGCGCGGCGCATCGCCGATGCCGAACTCGAACTGGGTGACCGCCAGCGCCGCTACCGCCGTGGCGTGGCGCAGCACGCGCTCGGCCGGCCAGCCAACCAGCAGGCCGTGCAACATACCGGCGAGCAGCGAGTCACCCGCGCCCACCGTGCTCGCCACCTCGACCCTGGGCGGAATCGCCCGCCAGTTGCCTTGCGGGCCGAACCAGCGCACACCATCAGCGCCCTGGGACAGCACCACCTGCTCGATGCCACGCGCCCGCAGCGCCTCGGCCTGCTCGGCCAGCGCCGCCGGCGTGTCGAGGAGTTGTCCACAGGCTTCGGCCAGCTCGGCATCGTTGGGCTTGATCAGCCAGGGCGCCGCGTCGAGCCCGGCGCGCAGGGCCGCGCCACTGCTGTCGAATGCCACCTTCAGACCGCGCCGCCCGAGCCGTAGCAACAGCTCACGCAACCAGTCGGGATCGACCCCGCGCGGCAGGCTGCCGGCGACCACCACCAGCTCATGCTCGCTGGCGATCCGGCCGAGGCAATCGAGCAAGGCGTCCTGCTCGCGGGCGCTCACCTCCGGGCCGGGGCCGTTGATATCGGTGATGCGCCCGTCGCCTTCGGCCAGCTTGATATTGCTGCGGGTTTCCCCCGGCACGCGGACGAAGGCGTCGACGAAACCACGGCGCTGGAACAGCGCCTCGAAAGGCGCCGCATTGTCCGCACCGAGGAAGCCGGTCACGCTCAGCGAATGACCGAGATCGGCCAGCACCTGCGCAACGTTCAGACCCTTGCCAGCCGCCTGGCTGAGCACCGACTCGCTGCGATTGACCTCGCCGACCTCGAGCCGGGGCAGGCGCACCGTCAGGTCCAGCGCGGGATTCAGGGTGATGGTGAGGATGCGCGCCATCAGTTCACCTCCGGCAGGGCCTGGGCGACGCATTCGCGCACCTCGGCGGCGGAGCCCAATGCCAGCGCGGTTTGCGCCAGCTCGCGGGCCATCGGCAGATCGAGCTCGCGCACCCGTGCCTTGACCAGCGGGATACTGCGCGCCGACACGCTCAACTCGTCCACCCCCAGCCCCACCAGCAGCGGCACCGCCTGCGCATCCGCCGCCAGCTCGCCGCATACGCCTACCCACTTGCCGTGGGCATGGGCGGCGCGCACGGTCATGTCGATCAATTGCAGCACCGCCGGGTGCAGGCCGTCGGCCTGCGCCGACAGGGTCGGATGGCCACGGTCGATGGCCAGGGTGTACTGGGTCAGGTCGTTGGTGCCGACGCTGAAGAAGTCCACTTCGCGGGCCAGCACCGGCGCGAGCAGCGCCGCCGAAGGCACTTCGACCATGATGCCCAGTTGCAGGTCATGCTCGCCGCCCAGCTCCGCGCAGAGCTGCCGGGTGAGATCGCGGGCCTGCCGCCATTCCTCCACCTGCCCGACCATCGGGAACATGATGCGCAACGGACGCCCGGCGGCGGCCCGCAGCAAGGCGCGCAACTGGGTCTGGAAAATCTGCGGGCGCTGCAGGGTCAGACGCACGCCGCGCACACCGAGGTAAGGGTTCTCCTCCCGCGGGATCGGCCAGTACGGCAGCGGTTTGTCGCCACCCACGTCGAGGGTACGCGCCACCAGGGGGCGCCCGCCGAGGGCATCGAGCACGCGGCGGTACTCGGCCTCCTGGGTCGCCTCATCGGGCGCCTGGGGGTTGTCCATGAACACGAATTCGGTGCGCAGCAGGCCGACGCCTTCCGCGCCCTGCTCGACCGCCGTCACGGCGCCGGAGGTGTCGCCCAGGTTGGCGCAGATTTCCACGGCATGGCCGTCTCGGGTGATCGCCGGCTCATGACGGCGCGCCTCGGCGCGCTCGGCACGGCGCCGGCGCTGGTCGCGCAGGCGTTCGGCCTCCGCCAGGCACTCCGCACTCGGCGACACCCGCAGCTCCCCCTGGTCGCCATCGAGCAACAGGAGGGTCTCGGGTTCCAGCGCCAGCACCGCCGCACCGGCGCCGACCAGGGCGGGAATGCCCAGCGCGCGGGCGATGATCGCGCTGTGCGAGGTGGCCCCGCCGCGCGCGGTGAGAATGCCGGCCACCCGCTCGCGGTCCAGCCGCGCCACGTCGGAAGGGCCGACCTCGTCCATCACCAGGATGTAGGGACGCTCCGGCGCGGCGGCACTCTGTGCGCCGCACAGGCGCGCCAACACCCGCCGGCCAACGTCCCGCAGGTCGGCCGCGCGCTCGGCCAGCAAGGCATCGCGCAGCGCTTCCTGCTCGCTGGCGACGCGCTCGATCACCCGGCTCCAGGCCGCCTCGGCGCTCGCCCCCTCGGCCAGCCGAGCCTGCACCTCGTCGGCCAGCTCCGGGTCCTCCAGCAGCGCCTGGTGGGTGACGAAGATGTCGCGGATGGCCTTGACCTGGGTGCGCTTCACCAGGGCCTCGATCTCGGCGGAAATCGCCTCGCGCGCCTCATCCAGACGCTGGCGCTCCACCTCGATCGACTCGCCACGCTCGGCGAACTTGAAAGGCCGCTCGACCTGCACATAGGCAGGACCGCTGGCGATACCGGGAGATGCGGCGATGGCCTGCAAACGGCTGCCCGCCTCCGGCGCCATGACGGTTTCCGCTTCGGTAACCTCGACCATGACGGCAGCCGGCTCCGGCGTTTCGGGCAGCGCTTCGATCTCCTCGCCCAGCCCCTGCTCCACCGCCAGGCGCACCGCCTCCAGGGCGCGCTCGGCGATCTCGGGTTCAGCGAAGAACTCCAGCACCTGCCCCCGCCGTGCGCCCAGGCTGAGCAGCTTGCTCAGGCTACGGATCGACACCGGCGCGCTGTCGGCCTCGGCGATGCGCACGCGAATCTCACCCTCGAAGTCCCGCGCCAGCAGCATCAGCACCTGCGCCGGGCGAGCATGCAGGCCATGCGGGTTGGCCAGTGGCACCCGCACGCTCGGCCAGTCCACCGGTAGTTCACCACCCAGGGCCTCCAGTACATGACGACTGGTCGTGGCCCGCGCCAGCTCGGTGGCTCGACCGTCCACCAGCAGGTCGCACAGACGTTCGAACATCGCCCGGTGCGAGTCGCCCTGGCTGGCCAGACAGAACAACCCGCGCACCGGCAGGCCGGCATGGTTCAGCTCGCGCTGCGGGGTGACGAAGGCCAGGCCCGGCCGCGAGACGCGCTCGGCGCTATGCAGCCACCAGAGCCCGTCGCCCAGCGGCAGCGCTTCGCTGCCATGCAGTTCGGCGGCGAAACCGGGCTCGACGCAGCCGGCCTTCTTCAGCCGGCGCGCGCCCAGCACGGTGAGCTCGTCGAAGTCCTCGGCGGCGACGCCCAACCCGACCAGCTGGCTGTCCAACAACAAGGCCTGTGGCGCACCGCACAGCAGATGCAGTAGCGCCTCGGGGCTCTCGGCCAGACGCAGTGCCTCGCCCATTTCGCCATCGCCCAGCGCACGGGTAAGCAGTTGCAGCAGGTGCAGGTGTTCATCGGACTTGGCGGCGATGGCGATGGCCAGGTGCACCGTCTGGCCGTCCCCCCAGGCGACGCCCTCGGGGAAGTGCATCAGACGCACGCCGGTGCGCTGCACCAGGTGGCGGGTATCCGGTGTGCCGTGGGGAATCGCGATGCCCTGCCCCAGGTAGGTGGAGCCCTGCGCCTCGCGGGCCTGCAAGCCGGCGAGATAGCCGGCGGCGACCAGTCCGTCATCTTCCAGGGCCGCGCCGAGCAGCGCCAGGGCGGCCTGCTTGTCGGCGGCGCGCTGGTCCATGCGAACCTGCTGCGCGTTCAGTTCGAGCATCGCGTTCTCCTCGCCGGCGTTCTGGCGCGTCGGCGCTTGGGGCGGTCATCCGCTTGTATGGTGAACAGCTTAGAACCTGTGGCTTTCTCGACCGCCGGAGCGGTCTTCAGGCAATGGCCACGGGCAATGCTGAATCGTTTCACCTATTGAGACTGGAACGTTACTCGATAATGCGTGATCCTTGAAGCCCCCAATTGTCGGCAACCCATCGTGCTGAAACTCAGTGATATCGCCCGCCTGGCCGGTGTTTCGGTCACCACCGCCAGCTATGTGATCAACGGCAAGGCCGTGCAGCGCCGCATCAGCGCCGCCACGGTGGAGCGCGTGCGCGCGGTGATCGAAGAGCACGGCTACCACCCGGACCAGCAGGCCGCCAGCCTGCGCCGCGGCCAGACACGCACCCTCGGCTTCGTCCTGCCGGACCTGGAAAACCCCAGCTACGCCAAGCTGGCCAAGCTGCTCGAACAGGGCGCCCGGGCCCGTGGCTACCAGCTGCTGATCGCCAGCTCCGACGACGAGCCGGACACCGAGCGCCAGGTACTCAATCTGTTCCGCGCACGGCGTTGCGATGCGCTGATCGTCGCCAGCTGCCTGCCCGGCAACGACGACAGCCTGGCCCGCCTGCAGGGCATCGGCGTGCCGGTGATCGCAGTGGACCGCCAGCTCGATCCGCAGCGTTTCTGCTCGGTGGTCAGCGACGACCGCGAGGCCAGCCAGCGCCTTACGGCCAGCCTGCTCGAACCCGTGCCGCAGAGCATCGCCCTGCTCGGCGCGCGTTCGGAGCTGATCATCAGCCAGGAGCGCGCGGCGGGCTTCCGCAGCGCGTTGCGCGAGTTCAAGGGGCAGGTCCTCGTCGAGCACGGCGAAACCTTCAGCCGAGCCTGTGGCCGCCAACTGATGGAAGAATTGCTGGCACGCCAGGGCCACTTGCCCGACGCGCTGATCACCACTTCCTACGTGCTGCTCGAAGGCGTGTTCGACGTACTCCAGGCGCTGCCCGACGGCTGGCCGGCGGGGCTGCGCATCGCCACCTTCGGCGATACGCAACTGCTGGACTTCGTCCCGCTGAAGGTCAACGCGATCTCCCAGCAGCACGCCCTGATCGCCGAGCGCGCCCTGGACCTGGCACTGGGCGCCATCGAGCAGAACAGCTACACCCCCGGCGTCCATCCGGTGGCGCGCACTCTGAAGCTACGCACGGAGTGAGGCCATGCAGCTGATCGACACCCACAACCATCTCGACTGCCCGGACTTCGCCGACGACCGTCAGGCGGTGCTTCAGCGCAGCCGGGAGCGCGGGGTGATCCGTCAGGTACTGCTGGGGGTATTCCGCGAGAACTGGGAAGACGTCTGGACGCTGGTCGAGCAGGAGCCCGACCTGTATGCCGCCCTCGGCCTGCATCCGATCTATCTGGCGCGCCACCGCCCCGAGCACCTGACGGCGCTGCGGGACTGGCTGGAGCGCCTGGCGGGCCACCCGAAGCTCTGCGCCGTGGGTGAAATCGGCCTGGACTACTACCTGGAAGACCTCGACCGCGACGGTCAGCAGGCAATCTTCGAGGAGCAACTGCGCACGGCCATCGATTTCGAACTGCCAGTACTGCTGCACGTACGCCGCTCCCACGCGGCGGTGATCGCCACCCTCAAGCGCTTCAAGCCCCGGCGCCAGGGCATCATCCATGCCTTCGCCGGCAGCCGCGAGGAGGCCCGCGAATACCTCAAACTGGGCTTTCGCCTGGGGCTGGGCGGCGCACCGACATGGCCGCAGGCCAACCGCCTGCGCAAGGTGGTGCCGGAGATTCCACTGGAATCCATCGTGCTGGAAACCGACTCTCCAGACATGGCGCCGGCCATGTACCCCGGCCAGCGCAACAGCCCCGAACATCTGCCGGAAATCTGCGCGGCGTTGGCCGAGCTCAAGGGCATCAGCCCGGAAGAACTGGCGAGCGCCAGCACGCGCAATGCGATGGAGTTGTTCGGCTGGAAGTGAGCCGACGGCTCTTTTGTAGGAGCGAGCTTGCTCGCGAACGGATTTACCGGATGAATTGGAGGCTGGGCGGTTCGCGAGCAAGCTCGCTCCTACAGTCGTTGCCCACCGTCAGACCTTCAGATCGGCCCCGTAGGATGAGTGGAGTGCGATACCCATCGATCCCGCGCGACCACTGGAAACCGTGGGGCGCCCGGCCAAGGCCAATCGGCGTATAACGCGGAGCGTTACACGCCCCACGCACGGCCCAGCATGGAGTGAATTCACCGACAACCCGGCATCCGCGAGATGGGGAAGCGTCCTTGCGCTCGCGCGGATACCGGGCTGCTGATGAAAACCCTTTCTCAGACCCGGAACGCGCCGATCAGGCGCTTGAGCTCGACCACCTGCCCGGTCAGCTCGCGGCTGGCGCGCTCGGTCTCGCTGGCGCCTTCGGCGGTACGCTCGCCGGCCTGGTTGATCTGCACGATGTTCTGGTCGATGTCATGGGCGACCGCCGTCTGCTGCTCGGCGGCGGCGGCGATCTGCTGGTTCTGGTCGACGATGGCGCCCACCGCCTGGAGGATGTTCTCCAGCGCCAGCTGCACCTGCTCCGACTGGCTCACGGTACCGTCGGCGGTGTGGTGGCTGCTGCCCATCGCCTTCACCGCCGCGCCGACGCCATTCTGCAGGCGAGCGATCATCTGCTCGATTTCCTCGGTGGACTGCTGGGTGCGCTTGGCCAGCGTCCGCACCTCGTCGGCCACCACCGCGAAGCCGCGGCCCTGCTCGCCGGCTCGCGCGGCTTCGATGGCGGCGTTGAGCGCCAGCAGGTTGGTCTGCTCGGCGATGCCCTTGATCACATCCAACACGCGGCTGATGGAGGCGCTGTCGGCCGCCAGCTGGTTGATCACCGCCACCGACTCGTCGATCTCGCCGGCCAAGCGCTGGATGCTGCCGACCTGCGACGCCACCAGGGCGCGCCCGCTGGCGGTCTCCTGATTGACGTTGTGCGCGCTGCCCACTGCCACGGCGGCGCTGCGTGCGACCTCCTGCGCAGTGGCTGCCATCTGGTTCATCGCCGTGGCAACCTGCTCGATCTGGTTACGCTGGCCGGTCACCGCCTGGTTGCTCTCGGCGGACACCGACTCGACCCGTACGGTCTGCCGCTCGACCTCGGCGACGGTGCGCCCGACCTGCTCGATGAGGTCATGAATCCTCGCCACCGTCTGGTTGAACGCCTGCCCCAGCTCGCCGAGTTCGTCGCGGCTCTGAGCATGGAAGGTGACCGTCATGTCGCCGGAGGCAACGCGCTCCATCATCTGCCCCAGGCTCTTGAGGGTGGTGCGGGTGGACACGTAGAAGCCGCTGTACAGGTAGCCGATGGCGAGGAACACCACCAGCAGCGCCACCACCAGCAACAGCATCTGCCGCTGCTTGCTGGCCAGGCGCTCCTGCAGCGCGTGATCGACGAACGCCAGGACCTGGTCGTCGAGGCGGTAGGTCTTGTCCATCGCGCGGCTGACCTGGTCGTAGAAATCGGCCCAGGGGGTGTCGAGGGTGTCGGCCATCACCACCTTGTCCTCGAAGAGCTTGCCCTGGCTCTTCAGGGTCTCGCGGCTGGCCTCGGCATCGGCGGACAGCGCGGCCTGGGCGGCAGCGCTGCCACCCAGGGCGTCCTGCAGCTTCAGACCGTATTCGACGTGGAGTTTTTCCAGGTCCTGCAGCAGGTCATTGAAGCGCTCGCTGGAAGCCGAATTGAGGAAGCCCTGGCCCAATGCGCTGGAGCCGATGGTGCGGCCCACACTGAGGGTCTGGGTGATGTGCGGCGTGACGACGGTGATCAGTTCGGCGAGCTGGCGCACGTCGCGGGCGTCGTCCTGGCTCAGCCCGCCATGGGACAGCAGCAGCTTGTTGAAGACCTGTGCCTGGTTGACCATGCGTGCCGCCGTGGCTGCCTTGCTCTGCAGCGAGCCTTCGCTCTCCACGCTCTTGAGGGAGCTGAGCAGTTCATCGCGCCGGGTGTTGAACTCGGCGACCTGCTCGGCATCCTGGGTGACCGGCTGCAGCGCGGCGATCTGCGCCAGCAATTCCTTGTGCACCTTGCTGACGCGCCCATCGATGCCGCTGCCCTTGCTGGACTGGCCGAGCACGCTGTTGATCTGCAGGAGGTCGTTATAGGCTTCGACGTTGCGGCGGATCTGCTGGCCATCGCCGATCAGCTGCAGGCTTTGAAGTTCGGCGCGGGTGCTGACGAACTGGCGATAGGAATCGCGCACCAGGTAGAAGTTGGTGATCAGCATCGGCAGGAAAAACAGCACGCTGATCAGGCTGAACTTCATGCCGAAGCTCAGGCGGTTCATCAGCGCGATGGCCGGATAGAGCACAGTCCTCACAAAGACGTCTCCTGTTCCCGTTATTGTTATGTCGCTTGTCGGGGATGGCAGGCGCGCCCTGGGCTGGTGCACGCCGCACGCGCGCTCGCCGGAACGGCTCGTGATGAACATCACAGACCGGATCGGCGCGCACAGGCTTCTGTGTACCTGATATCGGCAGGGAGTTCTGTAACTTAAGGTTAAAATGCCATCACCGGACCAACGGCAGCGCGGCCGGCATCAGGCACTTACAGCAGCTCTGCTTATCCGCCGAAGCTGAGCCAAACCTGTAGGAACGAAGGGGACGCCCAGTCCTTGCTCGCGAATGGAATTGCCGGGCAGCTACGAGGCTGTGCGGTTCGCGAGCAAGCTCGCTCCTACAGTCGTGCCGACGCGCGGCAGATCGGAAACAGGCTTACAGCAGCAGGGTCCAGATGGCGAACACGGCGTACCAGAGCACCGCCGAACGCACCAGCAGTTGCCAGAGCGCATCCAGGCTGGCGACGCCCTTGGCACCCAACCCGCCTTCATTGAAATCCTCAGCCACGTAGCCGGCACGCGCCAGCAGCCGGGCAGCGGGCACGTCCCAGGCCAGCAGGTCATGCAGCAGGCTGCCGCTGACGGCGACGAAGTTGCCCACTAGGGCGAAACTCAGCACCAGCGCCCGCGCCGGCAGCCAGTCGAACGCATGGCGCAGCTGGACGGCGCGCTCGCGCAGTTCCGCGTGCCGCCCCTGCTCCGCCGCGATGGCCAGCAGGCGGTAGGTCAGCGCCGCCACCGGGCCCAGCAAGGCGTACCAGAAGATCACCGCGAAGAATGCCTGATAAGCCTGCCACACCAGCGTGCCCTGCACCTGCGCCAGCAGCTCGTCGTCGTTGTCGGCCTGCACGCCGAGGTCGCGCTCGGCGACGTGGTAGGCCCCCTGGGCGTCCTCGCGGCGCCAGGCATCGCGGAAGGGGCCGATGGCCCGCAGGATGTCGCCGCGCCCCAGGCTCCAGACCACCACCAGCAGGTGCACCGGCAAAGCCAGCAGCCCATAGGCGACGGGCTCCAGCAGGGTCAGCAGCAGGGCGAGCAGCAGCAAGGGCGGCAACACGGCGACCAGCAGTCCGAGCCAAGGCTTCGCCAGCAGCGACGGAACACTGCCCACTGTCTCCAGCCAGCCAAGCCACAAGCTGTCGCGCTGCAACCGCGCGCGCCAGGCGGAAAGCTTCTCGACCGCCAGCACCAGCAACAACACCAGGAAACTCATATCGACTCCTTTGCACCGATGGCGGCGAAATAGCGGGCCCAGTCAAACGCCTCGCCCGGGTCGGTCTTGCGCTCGGGGGCGATGTCGCAATGCCCCTGGATGCGCGCCGGGGTGATGGCCGGATAGCCGGCCATCAGTTGCCGGGTCAGTTCCGCCAGGACCTCGTACTGGCGATCGCTATACGGATCGCAGTCGGTCCCTTCCAGTTCGATGCCGATGGAAAAATCATTGCAGTTCTCGCGCCCGTCGAAGCGCGACACGCCGGCATGCCAGGCCCGCTCGTTGCACGACACGAACTGGAACAGCGAACCGTCGCGCTCGATGAGGAAGTGCGCCGAAACGGTCATGACAGCGATGCTGGCAAAATAGGGATGCTCGTCGGCGTCGAGACGGTTCTGGAAGAACTCCTGAACCTTGCAGGTGCCGAACTGGCCCGGCGGCAGGCTGATGTTATGGATCACCAGCAACGACACCACCTCGCCGTCGGGGCGGGCGTTGAAGTTCGGCGAGGGGCAATGCTGGGCGCCTTGGCACCAGCCGGTAAGGGGATCGAGCTGCATGGGGGCTCCTTGGCAGAACCCCACTCTAAAGCAGCGGCACGGGGAAATGAACTCGCCGATCAGCGCACCGCAGGGCGCGGTGCGCTCAGGCGTTCTTCAGGCGGCGCAGATTGCCGATCACCGACTCCAAGGCACGGTCGAACAACAGCGCGTCGTCCAGCAGGCGCACGGCATTGCGATGGAACTCCAGGGCCAGGCCCATGCGGGTCTTCTCCAGCACCTTCATGCCGGTGCGGTTGACGAAGATGTAGCGGCAGCTCGGACGAATCACCGCCGCCAGCTTGCAGCGCAGCTTGTGCTCTTCGTCTTCCTGGATCTCTACCCAACTGCCGACCCGCAGATCGTCGACCCGGCGCAGCGACTCGTCGTCATCGGCGAGCACTTGTTCGGACTCCTCCGCCCGGACTTCGTCAGGCGTAGCGAGGACGATTTCCGCGACCACCGCCACCATCGCCGGCTGCAGCGCGGCCGAGGTGACCTCCGCCGTGGCTTCCAGCGGCTCGTCGAGCAGCGGCAGATCGTCGTCCAGAGCGGCCGCCCTGCGCTCTTCAGCCTGCTTGTAGCGTTGGAAGGCCTGTACGTGCAGCCCTTCCAGGCGGCTGAAGAATTCCCCGGTGGAGAACGGATCGAAGGCGGCGGAAGCCAGCCCTTCGCGCAGCGACTTGAGCAGTTGCGGGACCATCTCCAGCAGGCGCAGGCGCGAATCCGGATCTTCGTGGGGTTCCACACTCCAGATCAGATCGTCCATGGTGGCCAGCGCGGACTCCCACTCGGTGGAAGCCGTGCCGTGCTTGAGGCAGGTCAGCAGCAGCACCTTGCTCCAGGCTTCCTGCAGCAGACGTACCACCACTTCCGGCAGGGTGCGGCCCAGCAGACGCTCATTGAGCACCTGCTCCACGTCCTGGCGCGCCAGCTCGGCGCGGGCGCGGCCTTCCTCGGCGTCGCGGGTGCGCTGTTCGAGCAGGTCGCTGCGACGGCGCTCGTCGCCCGTGAAGGCGATGAACTCGTCGAGCAGTTCGGAGAAGATCGCCGGGTCGTCGACGAAGTCGTTCAGCAGGCGCATCACCACCTGCTCGATCTTCTGGTACAGGTAGTCACGCTGGCCGTCGGTCTGCTCGGCCCAGCCCAGGGCCGCCGAAGCGATCTCGTTGAGCAGGCGGCGCGCCGGGTGGCTGCCACGGCTGAAGAAGGTCTTGTCGAGCACCGCGACCTTGAGCATCGGAATCTGCATGCGGCCGATCAGGGCCTTCAGCGAGTCCGGCAGGGTGCGGTCATCGAGAATGAATTCGAAGAGCATGGAGACGAGGTTGATGACGTCCTCGTCGACCTGGCCAACCACGCGGGAGCGGCCGCTCTTGGAGCTGACGCGGGTCAGCAGGTGATCCAGGTGCTGGCGGACATCAATCTCATCGATGGTCTGCGCCGGCAAGTGCGATTGCAGGTGGGAAAGCAGGCGCATCAGGTCGTTGCTGGTGATCGGCACCGCGTCGGCGGGCACTGCGCGGCTCGGCGCGACGGTGCTGCCGCGCACCTGCGAGAGCAGGTCCTGCAAGGCCGCGAAAGCCGCCTGGGACTCGCTGTCCAGGTACTGCGTGCCGGTCTGCTCCACCGCGCCAGCCACCGGCGCCGCGCTAGCAGCCTGGCTGGGGGCGCTCCGCTGCGGCGGACGGCGCAGCGGCACGTTCTTGAGTTCCGGCAGTACGCCGAGGGCGATCAGCGTCTGGTTGGCCTCGGCATACAGCTGCTCGGCCTCGGCCAGCACATACTTGTCGAACAGCTTGAGGATGATCAGCTTGACCTTGATCTCGACGCCCAGCCCCTGACATGCCTCGAGGAACGCCTCGCTCAGCAGGCGCGGGCCCAGCGGGTTGGTCTTGTCCTCGACCTTCTTGCTGACCAGCTTGTTGAGGCGGGTCGTGAGGTGCCCCAGCGCCACACCATCGCGGCTCATGACCTTGCCGACCATGGCATCCAGCGCCACAGCCTCCTCCAGCTCATCGTTCTGGACCAGGCTGAGATTGTCGTAGGAGACGGACTCCAACGGCGACGACCTGCCGATCTCGTATTGACCGAGACTGGCGAATTGCTCGAAGACTTTCTGCAGGAAGCCGCGTTCGATGCTCTTGCGCTTGAGGCGCAGGTCGCGCATGGCTTCGAAATAGGCGCTCTGCTCGGTGTTGTTGGAGGCGCGATCCGCCATCTCGAACAGGGTATCGTCGGCGTTGTCGAACAGCGCCTGCATGGCCTGACGCAGCTGGATGGCGACTTTGTCGCGCACACTGACCAGCGCCGCCGGCAAACGCCCGGCGAACGAATTCGGCGACTGTTCGGAAGCTGCCGGCTTGTTCAGCGGCACTACGTTCGCGTTCGCATCCTTCTGCATCACACGTCTCCTGCCGTCAGCCCTGGCGGGGCTGGCTGGCGGTACCAACAGTCATCGAAGCGTTGTCCTTAACGTCAAATTCGTGGCGTCAAAAAGTAGGGCTGTTCGAGTCCATTATAGGGAAGCTTCTTGAACAACCAAGAGTCATTTCTCGCAAACTTGAAGAAATTCACGCCGATTCCGCTGCCGTTTGTCTGACAGATGATCGGCCAGAGCCAAACGCCAATCGATACCCGCAAGAGCCCGCCGCCCGTATAATCCCGCCACTGCGAACAGGAGCCCTCCATGCCGAACCTCACCCTCGCCGAGCTTTCCGGGGAAATACAGGCCAACGTGCGCGCCGCCCTGGCCGAAGACGTGGGCAGCGGCGACATCACCGCCCAGCTGATCCCCGCCGAGCGCAACGCCGCCGCACGCATCATCACCCGCGAGAACGCCACCGTGGCCGGCAGCGCCTGGGTCGACGAGGTCTTCCGCCAGGTTGACCCGCGCGTCCAGGTGAAGTGGCAGGTCAAGGACGGCGAGCGAGTCAGCGCCGACCAGACCCTGTTCACCCTCGAAGGCCCGGCCCGCGCCCTGCTCACCGGCGAGCGCAGCGCCCTGAACTTCCTCCAGCTGCTTTCCGGCACCGCCACCCGCGCGCGCCACTACGCCGACCTGGTCGACGGCACCGGCGTGAAGCTGCTCGACACCCGCAAGACCCTGCCCGGCCTGCGCCTGGCGCAGAAGTACGCGATCACCTGCGGCGGCTGCCACAACCACCGCATCGGCCTGTACGACGCCTTCCTGATCAAGGAAAACCACATCGCCGCCTGCGGCGGCATCGCCCAGGCCATCACCGAGGCCCACCGCATCGCCCCGGGCAAGCCGGTGGAGATCGAAGTGGAAGACCTCGCCGAGCTGCGCCAGGCCCTGGACGCCGGCGCCGACATCATCATGCTCGACGAGCTGAGCCTGGATGACATGCGCACCGCCGTCGCTCTCACGGCCGGTCGCGCCAAGCTGGAAGCCTCCGGCGGCATCACCGAGGCGACCCTGCGCACCGTCGCCGAGACCGGTGTGGACTACATCTCCATCGGCACCCTGACCAAGGACGTGAAGGCGCTGGATCTGTCGATGCGCTTGAGCCTGTAAGAACCTGCTCACGCCCTGCTGCGCGTCGGTACGACTGCGCTGGAAAGGCCTTTGCGCTTTTCTGTAGGAGCGAGCTTGCTCGCGAACGCTTTCCAGGTGACCTCGGCGCTTGGGCGGTCCGCGAGCAAGGACTAGGCGTCCCCCTCGCTCCTACACAGAGAAAGAGCCGTCACCTTCGGCGATCCCCGCCCAATCGCCAAGTTGCCAAATCGATCACGCCGCCCTGCATAGGGTCGGTTCGACCGCCTCTGAGAGAATTCGAGGACGGCCGAATCGGCACAGGGAAGCATTGGCGAGATCATGACGAGAAAGGTTCTGTTGACCGGGGGCTGTGGCTACATCGGCTCCCACATCTGCATGGAGCTGATCAAGCAGGGCTTCACCCCTGTGATCCTGGACAACCTCTGCAACAGCTCCACCATCCCTCTACGGCGGATCGAGCAGCTCACCGGGCAGCCCATTCCCTTCATCGAAGGCGACATCCGCAACGAAGCCACGCTCGAACGGCTCTTCAGCGAACATGCGATCGAGGCGACCATCCACCTCGCCGGCCTGAAGTCCGTTGCCGAATCGGTCGCCAAACCGATCAGCTACTACCAGAACAACTTCGCCGGCACCCTGCCGCTGTGCGAGGTCATGCAGCGCCACGGTGTAAAGCGCTTCATCTATAGCTCCTCCGCCACGGTCTACGGGCTCACCGCGCAAAGCCCTATCCGCGAGGACGCCCCCACGGCACCGGCCAGCCCCTATGGCCAGTCGAAACTGATGGCGGAGATCGCGCTACGCGACATCGCCCACGCCGACCCGCAATGGAAAATCGCCATCCTGCGCTACTTCAATCCGGTCGGCGCCCACGCCAGCGGACAGATCGGCGAACACCCCAATGGCGTCCCCAACAACCTGATGCCCTACGTCTCCCAAGTGGCGACCGGCAGACGGCCCTTCATCCAGGTATTCGGCAGCGACTACCCGACACCCGACGGCACCGGCGTGCGCGACTACCTGCACGTCTGCGACCTCGCCGACGCCCACCTCTGCGCCCTGCGCTGGCTGGACGGCGCCCAAGGCATCCGCACCTTCAACCTCGGTACCGGACGCGGCTATAGCGTGCTGGAAATCATCGACGCCTATGAAAAGGCCTGCGGCCATCCGCTACCCCGGCAATTCCTCGATCGCCGTCCGGGCGACGTGGCGAGCTACCACGCCGACCCCGGCCTGGCCGTCGACGAACTGCGCTGGCGCGCCACCCGCGATATCGAAGACATGTGCCGCGACGCCTGGAACTGGCAGAGCCACAACCCCAACGGCTATGTCGAAAGCTGAATCGCAGACAAACAAAAGCCCCGCTCGAAAGCGGGGCTTTTGTTGAAGCTGGTGCCGGTAAGAGGAATCGAACCCCCGACCTTCTCATTACGAATGAGCTGCTCTACCGACTGAGCTACACCGGCGGCGGCGGTAAACTAGCACCCATCGCATGCATTATCAATTAAGACTTAATCATGTGATGCCACAGCCTACCTGCCTACCTAAAACCAACTTAGTTCTTGACGTAGCCAGCAGTTAAGCAAGCGCCGCTGTAGTTCCATACCAAACGCTCACCATCAGCGGTCGGAGTCAGAACACAGGTTTCAGTAGCCAGAATACCCTTGTAGGCGTTCGGAGTGGCAGTGATCACACCATCGACAACATCCAGGGAGTTGAATGCTTTGGTGGTACTAGTCGCCGGAGCAGCCGGTACGCCACCGGCGCCAGCATCACAAGTACCCAGCTTTGCAGCAGCGTTAGCGCCGGTAGCGGCCGCATAGCACTCATCGACAGCCAGTTTGAACGGAGCCATTGCAGCGGTTACTTCGGTATAAGCAGCCTTCTTCATATAGTTCTGATAGGCCGGCAGGGCGATAGCCGCCAGGATACCAACGATCGCCACCACGATCATCAGTTCAATCAGGGTAAAGCCTTTTTGAGCTTTCATAGTTCTCTCCAGGTTTTTAGGTACGGTCCTAGGACCTATTCTTGAGAAAGCAGCTTCCATGCCAAAAAGTCATACACCCAAAACCTGAGCCTACATAGGGAGTTTCAGATAGCAAGAAACGAAATTACGCAGGAAGTGACAAATTTCGGCAGCAGGATTCGACCAATTTGGCACCTCCCACCAACTGCGTTATAAGGCTTAATACCCTCTATCCGGCTATTTCCCCATGAACGATCAAGTCGTCCTGTCCGGCCTTGCCCGGCAACTGGTGTTGTCTCAACTGCTCGACGAGAATACCGCGCGAGAGGCCCAATCGCAGGCACAGCGCAACAAGCTGTCGCTGGTGACCTACCTGGTGCAGAACAAGCTGGTGAAAAGCCGCCCGATGATGGAGTTGGCCGCCGACCAGTTCGGCGTCGCCTTTTGTGATCTGAGCAGTCTGGATAGAGATAGCTTTCCCAAAGAATTGGTCAGCGAGAAGCTCGTTCGCCAACACCGCGTCCTCCCTCTGTGGCGCAGAGGAAACAAGCTCTTCGTCGGCCTGTCGGACCCGACCAACCACCAAGCGATCACCGACATCCAGTTCAGCACAGGCCTAACCACCGAAGCCATCCTGGTGGAGGATGATCGGCTCGGCGACGCCATCGAGAAACTCTTCGAGAGCGTTACCGGTGGGCTGGACGACCTAGGCGATGTCGACCTGGAAGGCCTGGATATCGAAAGCGGTAATGCCGAGCGCAAGGAAGAAAACATCGGCGGCGATGCCGACGACGCGCCCGTGGTGCGCTTCGTCAACAAGATGCTGCTCGACGCCATCAAGGGCGGCTCTTCCGACTTGCACTTCGAGCCCTATGAGAAGGTCTACCGGGTGCGTTTCCGTACCGATGGCATGCTCCAGGAAGTCGCCAAACCGCCGGTGCAACTGGTCAGCCGCATCTCCGCCCGACTCAAAGTGATGGCCGGTCTGGATATCTCCGAGCGCCGCAAGCCGCAGGACGGCCGCATCAAGATGCGCGTATCCAAGACCAAGTCCATCGACTTCCGCGTCAACACGCTGCCCACCCTTTGGGGCGAAAAGATCGTGATGCGTATTCTCGACTCGGCCAGCGCGCAGATGGGTATCGATGCCCTGGGCTACGAGGAGGGACAGAAACAGCTGTATCTCGATGCGCTGAAAAAGCCGCAGGGCATGATCCTGGTGACCGGCCCCACCGGGTCGGGCAAGACGGTATCCCTCTATACCGGCCTGAACATCCTCAATACGCCAGATATCAATATCTCGACTGCGGAAGATCCAGTGGAGATCAACCTGGAAGGCATCAACCAGGTCAACGTCAACCCGAAACAGGGCCTGGACTTCGCCCAAGCCCTGCGCGCCTTCCTGCGTCAGGACCCCGACGTGATCATGGTAGGTGAGATCCGCGACCTGGAAACGGCGGAAATCGCCATCAAGGCCGCGCAAACCGGGCACATGGTGATGTCCACCCTGCACACCAACAGCGCCGCGGAAACCCTGACGCGCCTACTGAACATGGGGGTTGCCTCCTTCAACCTCGCCACATCGACTAACCTGATCATTGCCCAGCGTCTGGCACGCAAGCTCTGCCCAACTTGCAAGCAGGAACACGACGTACCGCGCGAAACCCTGCTTCACGAAGGCTTTCCGGAAAACCGCGTAGGTTCGTTCAAGCTCTATTCCCCAGTCGGCTGCGAAAACTGCAAGAACGGCTACAAGGGGCGTGTGGGTATTTATGAAGTGGTTAAAATCACGCCGGCACTACAGCGGATTATCATGGAAGAAGGCAATTCCATTCAGATCGCCGAACAAGCCCGCAAAGAAGGCTTCAACGATCTGCGCACCTCGGGCCTGCTGAAAGCCATGCAGGGCATTACCAGCCTCGAGGAAATCAACCGCGTGACCAAGGATTAATCCATGGCGGAAAAAGCATTGAAGACCAGTGTCTTTACCTGGGAAGGCACTGATCGCAAGGGCGGGAAGATCAAAGGGGAACTCTCGGGGACCAGCCCAGCACTGATCAAGGCTCAGTTGCGCAAGCAAGGTATCAACCCGATCAAGGTGCGCAAAAAGGGCGTCTCACTACTGGGCAAGGGTAAGAAGATCAAGCCGCTGGACATCGCCCTGTTCACCCGGCAGATGGCAACCATGATGAGTTCGGGTGTTCCGCTGCTGCAATCCTTCGACATCATTGGCGAAGGATTCGAGAACCCGAACATGCGGAAGCTGGTAGATGAAATCAAACAGGAGGTCGCCGCCGGTAACAGTCTGGCCAACTCCCTGCGCAAGAAGCCACAATACTTCGACGACCTATACTGCAACCTGGTGGACGCGGGCGAACAGTCCGGCGCCTTGGAAACCCTGCTCGACCGTGTGGCAACCTATAAGGAAAAGACCGAGTCGCTCAAGGCCAAGATCAAGAAGGCCATGACCTATCCCATTGCGGTCATCGTCGTCGCCATCATCGTGTCGGCCATTCTGCTGATCAAGGTAGTACCGCAATTCCAATCGGTATTCGCCGGTTTCGGAGCAGAGCTTCCTGCGTTCACCCGAATGGTCATCTACATTTCCGAAGTACTGCAGGACTGGTGGTTTATCGTATTGATTGCAATAGCCGCCATCACCTTCGCATTTAAAGAAGCCCATCGGCGCTCGGAGAAATTCAGAGACAGCGTGGATCGCTCGATACTGAAGCTCCCCATCGTCGGAGACATTCTCTACAAGTCCTCCGTCGCCCGTTATGCGCGTACGCTCTCCACCACCTTCGCAGCAGGCGTTCCCCTGGTGGAGGCACTGGACTCGGTATCCGGTGCCACCGGCAACGTGGTATTCCGTAATGCGGTGAATAGGATCAAACAGGACGTTTCCTCCGGTACCCAACTGAACTTCTCCATGCGCACCACTGGCGTCTTCCCGAGCATGGCTATCCAGATGGCCGCCATCGGCGAGGAGTCCGGCTCGCTGGACTCCATGCTGGACAAGGTCGCCAGCTACTACGAGGAGGAAGTCGATAACGCCGTCGACAACCTCACCACGCTGATGGAGCCAATGATCATGGCCGTACTCGGCGTGCTGGTCGGCGGCCTGATCATCGCCATGTACCTGCCGATCTTCCAACTGGGCAACGTCGTATAAGCCACATGTCAGTCCTCAACTTCCTGGCCAGCACCCCGCTGGCCTTTGTTTTATGCGCGCTCGTACTCGGGCTTTTGGTCGGTAGTTTCCTCAACGTAGTCATCCATCGCCTGCCGCGGATGATGGAGCGTGACTGGCAGCGCGAAGCACGTCTGGCTCTCGATCTGCCGGAAGGCGAGCCGCAGCCCACCTACAACCTGATTCTCCCGAACTCCCAGTGCCCGCACTGCGGCCACGAGATCAAGGCCTGGGAAAACATTCCCGTGGTGAGCTACCTGGCGCTGGGTGGTAAGTGCTCGTCCTGCAAGGCTCCGATCAGCAAGCGCTACCCGCTGATCGAGTTGGCCTGTGGCGCGCTCTCGGCCTTCATCGCCTGGCACTATGGCTTCGGCTGGCAGGCCGGCGCCATGCTGCTGCTCGGCTGGGGGCTGCTGGCGATGAGCATGATCGACGTCGATCACCAGTTGCTGCCAGATGCGCTGGTACTGCCATTGCTGTGGTTGGGCCTGATCGTCAATTACTTCGGACTGTTCACCAGTCTGGGCGATGCGCTCTGGGGCGCGGTGTTCGGCTACCTGAGCCTGTGGTCGGTGTACTGGCTGTTCAAGTTGCTCACCGGCAAGGAGGGCATGGGTTACGGCGACTTCAAACTGCTGGCCATGCTCGGCGCCTGGGGTGGTTGGCAGGTGCTGCCGCTGACCATCCTGCTGTCGTCCCTGGTGGGAGCGGTGCTGGGCATCATCACCCTGCGCCTGCGCAAGGCCGAAACCAGTACGCCGATCCCCTTCGGCCCTTATCTGGCCATTGCCGGCTGGATTGCGCTGCTCTGGGGTGATCAAATAACCGCGACCTATCTGCAGTTCGCCGGTTTCCACTAGCCTTCCCTCGCGCCGAGTCCGTTCGGCGCGTTCTGACGGTCGCTGGGCCGGCAAGAAGGAGAGCCATGAAACCCTGGATTCTGGGCCTGACCGGCGGTATCGGCAGCGGCAAGAGTGCCGCCGCCGAGCACTTTGCCACGCTGGGCGTACACATGGTGGACGCCGATCATGCCGCGCGCTGGGTGGTCGAACCCGGCCGTCCTGCCCTGGGCAAGATCGTCGACCGCTTCGGTGATGCGGTGCTGCTGCCGGACGGCCAGCTCAATCGCGCGGCCCTGCGCGAGCGCATTTTCACGTCGGAGGAAGAGCGGCGCTGGCTGGAGCAGTTGCTGCACCCGCTGATCGGCCAGGAAATCGCCGCGAACCTGGCGCGCGCCGAATCACCCTATGCCATCCTGGTCTCGCCGCTCTTGGTGGAGTCCGGGCAGCACCGCATGACCCAGCGCGTGCTGGTGGTGGATACCCCGGAACACCTGCAACTGGAACGCACCATGCGTCGGGACAAGGTGTCCGAAGAACAGGTCCGCGCGATCCTCAAGGCTCAGGCCGTGCGCGAAGACCGACTCAAGCACGCGGACGACGTGCTGCTCAACGACGGCGATCTCGCGCACCTGCACCAGCAGGTCGAGCGCCTGCATCAGTTCTATCTCGGCCTGCGTGGAGGACAACCATGAGCCAACCTATGACCGTGGAATGCCCCACCTGCGGCGCCCCCGTGGAGTGGAGCGCGAAGAGCGAATTCCGCCCCTTCTGCTCGCACCGCTGCAAGCTGATCGACCTCGGCGCCTGGGCCGCCGAAGAACACGCCATCCCCGGCGACAACCTGGAAGACGAGCTGTTCTCCGGCGACCTGGAAAAGCCGCGCGGACATTGAGCCCCCATGAAAAAGGCCCGCATCTGCGGGCCTTTTTCGTTCAGGGACGCATGAAGGCGTAGTCCCTTTCCTCGTCCAGATTGTCAGCGAGGAAGTGCAGCTCGTGCCCCAGGTCCTCCTCGGTACGCACCTGTGCGTTGGCACGCACCGCCGCACTGAGCAGCGCACGCACCACCAACTGCGGGTCCTGCCCCGCCGCCTCCGCCTCGATCAGCAACTCCTGAAGACGCTGCTCTGCCCAGCTATGAATGCTCATCGGCAATCTCCTCGCGAATGGGGCGCCAAGCTTCCCCGATCGTAGGACGTTTCCGAACTGACCTGGATCAAACGACAGGGGCGATGCGCCTGGCCGATGGCCGAACATCAGCGCGACCCATCGTCATCCTTCCAGGGGGCCTGCAGGTAGCGCGTGCGATTGAAGGTTTCCAGCCAGTCCGGATAGAAGACCACCAGCCCGGTCACGATGGTGCCGTTGATGAAGGCTTCCGGGAACATGATCAGCCACAGGTAGCCGATGAAGTCCTCGATCCACGGCGGCATGGGGAACAGGCCATCCATCCACAGCAGCCCCAGGCCGAGCATCAGGCTGCACAGGGCCGCCAGCGCAGCGGGGAAGAACCCCGAGCAGAAGATGTAGACGAACAGGTTCCGCGGCTGCCGGCGCTCGACGAAAATGGCGGCCAGCTCGGTGATCAGCACCGGGATCAGCACCAGCAGGATGCCGTTGATACCAATGGCGGCCCAGTCCTGTCGATCGATCACGCACAGGCCGATCTGCGCCACCAGCCCGACGACGATCGCCAGCGGCCAATCCAGCAGCAGGGTCACGGCAGTCATGCCGATGAAGTGGAAGGACACCCCCGAGGCGAAATCCCGGCGCACCAGCCACAGCAGGAACAGCCCGAGCATGGTGCCGAACACCAGGTGCTGGCGGCGGAAGTCGCTGATCAGCTCCAGCCAGGGCGCGCGCCAGGCGGCCCAGGCCAGAACGGGCAGATAGATGGCCCAGCCCAGTTCCAGGGTTTCTTCGGACAGCAGCTGAGCAGCAATCACGGCGTGCCGCGCTCCAAGGCCTGGCGCAGCGCCTCGGCATTATCGAAGCGGCGAGTGCCGACCACCCTGCCCTGCTCCAGCTGCAGCCAGGTCACTCCCTCCGGCTGCGCGCTGAAGCGGTTGGCGATACGCGCGTCGCGATCAAGCAGCACACGGTAGCTGTAATCGCGCATGGCGGGTACGGCGAACATCGACGAGATTGGCCCGGGCATACGGCTGATGTCGGCGACGAACACCGCATGCCGGGCTTCGAGATAGTCGGCGGGGCGGCCTTCGAGAGCGGACTTGACCAGCTTGCTGCCGGTCATGTCACGGGCGATCAGTACCACCCGCAGTTCGGGGCTGGCCGTGTAGGGCTTGTCGAACTGGTCCAGCAAGGTCCAGCCGCTCGCCGTAATCGTCTCCTGCGCCAGCACGGTGCCCGACAGCAGCAGGAACAGCAGTCCACTCAACAATCGTTTCACGCTCAACCTCCCACGGAGAAAACCTGTAGATCCTCGCGCCGCCCCCACCCCGCCTGGGCCTCCCAGAAGGCAAGGGCCTCGGGCGCATCCCTGAGCACGAAGACGTGCGACTTGCCGATCCCTTCGCGGGCCAGACGGGCCAGCGCCTCGTCGAGCAGCGCCCGCGCCAGCCCGCGTCCACGAAAAGCCTCGTCGACCACCAGATGCTGCAGATAGCCCCGGCGCCCATCATGGCCAGCCAATAGGCTGCCGATCACCTGGTCACCCTCCTCCAGCACCAGGCTCAGCCCGGGGTTCCGTCGCAGGTAGAGGACAAAGGGCTCGTAGTCGTCGTCACGGCGCAACTGGATGCCCGGCGTGCGCTCCCACAGGGCGCGCAGGGCAGCGTGATCGTCGGGAACGGCGGAGCGAAGCAGCATCGCGACCTCGGTGTCATGGCTCGCGACAGTCTACACCGGGCGTCCATCCCGCCGCCCCATCGATTCAGCAACGCCTCTGCGATGCACAGCAACTATGCTGAAGGCATGAATGAGTCCGACTACCTGCGCCTGCTGACCCGCCAGGCGGAACAAGCCAACGACTTCCTCTCCAACGGCCGCAAGTGGGAGCGGGAGTGCTGGGCCTGCCAGCGCCTGCTGCAGGCACTGAAGGTCCCCTATCGCCAGGAAGACTTCATCGCGCCGGCGCAGCAGCCGCCGGACGTGCTGTTTCGCGACGCCAGCTTCGAGGTGTTCTTCGTGCTCGACCAGGGCCGGCGGCTCAACGAGGAATGGCGCGAGGAACTGCTGCGCCGGCGCATGGCGCAGAGCATCAACCAGTTGATCCGCCGCGAGCAGCGCCCACGGCGGATTCCCTGCGCGGACCTGCAGGCCCGCCTGGCGCCGACGCTGCGCAAGAAAGCGCACAACTACAGCGAGCGCGGCATCGATCTGCGCGACCTGGACCTGCTCGCCTTCGTCAGCCTCAAGCGTGAGACGGCGGACTTCAACACCCCTTTTCCGCCGCCCACGGAATACCTGCGCCAGGGCTGGCGTTCGCTGTCGATCGTCGGCCCCACCTTCGCCCGCGTGCTGTTCGCCCATACCGACGCACCGGACTTTCTGCGCGGCAGCCTCGGCCGCACCGTGCTGTTCGACATGGGTGTCGGCCTTTGAGGCACGCCCGCTCGCCCCTTTGTGCATTGAGGGGCCGCCCGAGCCCTACTAGAATGCTCGGCATTACAAACGGAGGCCGCCCATGCCCAGTCGCTTGAGCCCCGAAGACCAGCAGAAGGTCGATCAGTACCTCAGCTCCCCCGTCCACCAGGTCCAGCGCGCCCCCTTCAAGCCCTGGCTGATGATGGGGGCCTTGCTTGCAGTGGTCATCGCCCTGGGTTTGCTGAGCCGCCTCCTGGCCTACCTTGCGTGAGCGCCGTGCCGCCACGGGCCGATACAGGATTCCCTAAGCTATGAGAATGCAACATGTCCCATCGTATCGTGATCGTCGGCGGCGGCGCCGGCGGGCTGGAGCTCGCGACCCGTCTCGGCCGCACCCTGGGTAAAAAGGGCAAGGCGCGCATTACGCTCGTCGACGCCAACCTCACCCATATCTGGAAACCCCTGCTGCACGAAGTCGCCGCCGGCTCGCTCAACTCCTCGGAGGATGAGCTGAACTACGTCGCCCAGGCGAAATGGAACCACTTCGAATTCCAGCTCGGCCGCCTCACCGGCCTGGACCGCGTCGGCAAGCGCATCCAGCTCGCCGCCACGCTCGACGAGCAAGGCGTGGAGCTGGTGCCGGCGCGCAGCCTGGAGTACGACAGCCTGGTCCTCGCCATCGGCAGTACCACCAATGACTTCGGCACCGCGGGCGCCGCGGATCACTGCATTTTCCTGGATACCCGCGAGCAGGCCGAGCGCTTCCACAAGCTGCTGCTGACCCACTACCTGCGCGCCCACGCCGGGCAGGACAAGGACGACCAGATCAGCGTCGCCATCGTTGGCGCCGGTGCTACCGGGGTCGAGCTCTCCGCCGAGCTGCACCACGCCGCGCAGGAACTGGCGGCCTATGGCCTGACCGGCATCCAGCCGCAGAACATGCGCATCACCCTGATCGAGGCCGGTCCGCGCGTGCTGCCGGCGCTGCCCGAGCGCATCAGCCGACCGGTGCACCAGACGCTGGAGAAGCTCGGCGTGCGCGTGCTCACCGGTTCGGCGGTGCAGGAAGTGACGGCCGACGGCCTGCGCACGGCGGTGGGCGAGTTCATCCCGGCGAGCCTGAAGGTCTGGGCGGCGGGCATCCGCGCGCCGAGCCTGCTCAAGGAGATCGACGGCCTGGAGACCAACCGCATCAACCAGCTGGTGGTTCGCCCTACCCTGCAGACGACCCGCGATGACAACATCTTCGCCTTCGGCGATTGCGCCGCCTGCCCGATGGGCGATGGCAGCGAACGCACCGTGCCGCCACGCGCCCAGGCGGCGCACCAGCAGGCTTCGCTGCTGGCCAAGGGGCTGCTCGCGAAGCTGGAAGGCAAGCCATTGCCGGAGTACCGCTACACCGACTATGGCTCGCTGATCTCGCTGTCGCGCTTCAGCGCGGTGGGCAACCTGATGGGTAACCTGATGGGCAGCGTGAAGCTGGAAGGCTGGCTGGCGCGGATGTTCTACGTGTCGCTCTACCGCATGCACCAGATGGCGCTGTACGGGCCGTTCCGCACGGCGCTGCTGATGATTGCGGACCGTATCGGGCGCAGTACCGAGCCACGCTTGAAGCTGCATTGATCGAACAGTGAGCGCGGACGGAGCCCGCACAAGGAAATCCCGCGCAAGGCTCAACCCTCTCCCCCGCCCTCTCCCTGAAGGGAGAGGGAGCTAACCATGCCGGCTGATACAATGGTTTCATCCTGCACCTAACAGTCCCCTCTCCCTTCAGGGAGAGGGTTAGGGAGAGGGAAAACCGCGGGCACGCACTGACCGTCGCTCCTAGCGCGCCCGCCTGCGAACGCTCTCTCCGACAGCTCCAGGCACCGGGCGGTTCGCGAGCAAGCTCGCTCCTACACAAAGCTGTATCGCCGATAAATACCAGGCACAAAAAAGCCGCCCCGAGGGGCGGCTTTTTCGTTGCAGCCGAGCAGCCTTACAGCGCCGCCAGCATCGACTGGGCCGGGATGGCCTGGAAGTCGATGGACATCATCAGGCTCAGCACGCTGATCGCGATGATGGAGAAGGCGAACAACTGACGTGCCCAGCGGCGGTCATCTTCGGCACTGAAGCCTTTCACCGCGATGAACAGCCACCAGGCGCTGACCGCCAGCGCCACCGCCAGGTAACCGTAGCCGGCGAAGCCGGTCACGGTCAGCAGCAAGGTCGCCAGGCCGAAGGCCAGTACGTAGTAGAGGATCTGCTTCTTGGTCGCTTCGATGCCCCGCTCCACCGGCAGCACGGGAATCCCGGCGGCGCGGTAGTCGTTGAGGCGGAAGATCGCGATGGCGTAGCTGTGGGGCATCTGCCAGAGGCAGAAGATCAACAGCAGCACCGCCGCGCCCATGTCGAAGTGACCACTGGCGGCACAGTAACCCACCACCGGCGGCATGGCCCCGGAGAGACTGCCGACCAGCGTGCCGTAGACCGAGCTGCGCTTGAGCCAGAGGCTGTAGAGCACGACGTAGACGAAGAAGCCGAACGCGGCCAGCAAGGTCGCCTGCACGTTGGTCTTCCACGCCAGCAGGCCGAAGCCCGCCACACCGAGCACCACGCCATGGGCCAGGGCGGCCGTGAGCGAGATCTGCCCGGTCACGGTGACACGGCTGCGGGTACGCTCCATGAAGCGATCGATGTCGCGGTCGATGCAGTTGTTGAACACACAACCACTGGCAACGACCAGGGACAGGCCGATCACTGTGGCCAGCAGCAGCATCGGGTCAACGCTGCCGCGGGCGGCGAGGAAGTATCCCCCCGCCACTGCGATCAGGTTGCCGAAGATGATGCCCGGCTTCGCGACCAGGAGATAACGCTTGAGTTTCACAGCATCGGCCCTCAGGGCATCGGCATCATCAGGGTGTCTGCGGTGTAGATGATCCACAGCGACAGACCGACCACCAGCAGGATGATGATGGCGGTGAAGATGAATGCCATGACGTTCCAGCGGCCTTCGGAGCTGAAGTTCATGTGCAGGAAGCAGATCAGGTGCACGACGACCTGGACCAGGCCGAGGATCACCATGGTCAGCAGGGTGGCGTGACGCGAGAAGCCACCGTCGATGACCATCCAGAACGGGATCGCGGTCAGGATCACCGAGAGCACGAAGCCGATGGCGTACGAACCCAGGCTGCCGTGACCGGCGCCATGGCTGTCGTGGCCGGCGCCGTGGGAGTCGTGGTGATGTGCAGCAGCGGTCATTACAGAGCCCCCATCAGGTAGACGACGGTGAATACGCAGATCCAGACGATGTCCAGGAAGTGCCAGAACAGGCTCAGGCACATCATGCGGGTGTTGTTCTGCGCGGTCAGGCCACGGGTGCCGATCTGCGCCATCAGCACCAGCATCCACAGCAGGCCTGCCGATACGTGCAGGCCGTGCATGCCGACCAGGGTGAAGAAGGACGACAGGAAGGCGCTGCGGCTCGGGCCGAAGCCTTCGACGATCAGGTGATGGAACTCGTTGAGTTCCATGCCGATGAACGCGGCACCGCAGAGGAAAGTCACGCCCAGCCAGGCGATGGCCTTGCCCTTGGCACCCTTGTGCGCGGCCAGCATGGCCAGGCCGTAGGTGCAGGAGGAGATCAGCAGGATCGCGGTTTCGACGGCCACGTAGGGCAGTTCGAAGATGTCCTTGCCGCTCGGGCCGCCGGCCGTGTGGTTGACCAGCACGGCGTAGGTAGCGAAGACGCTCGCGAACAGGATGCAGTCGGTCATCAGGTACAGCCAGAAGCCGAATACCGTCATGCCGCCGCTGTCGTGGGCGTGGTCATGGTCGTGCGCCGCTTCGTGCGTATCGACCAGGTGTTTGTTCAGTACTGCCGTCGACATGGCTTATACCTGCGCAGTAGCGAGTTTCTGGAAATGAGCGTTTTCGATGCGCTCGATCTCATCCGGCTGGACGTAGTAGTCCAGGTCGGTGACGTAGCTGCGGACGATGACCGAAGCGATCATGCCGACGAAGCCGACACCCACCAGCCACCAGATGTGCCAGATGGCAGCGAAGCCGAAGATGAAGGCGAACAGCGCGATGGAGAAACCAGCGGCGGTGTTCTTCGGCATGTGGATCGGGGCATAGGCCGGCAGCTTGCGGTACGCGGTACCGGTCTGCTTCATGTCGTGGAACGCGTCCACGTCGTTGACGTGCGGCAGCTCGGCGAAGTTGTAGTACGGCGGCGGCGAGGAAGTGGACCACTCCAGGGTACGGCCGCCCCACGGGTCGCCGGTCACGTCGGCCAGTGCTTTGCGGTTCTTGATCGATACCAGCAGCTGGATCAGTTGGCAGGCGATACCGAAGAAGATCAGCACGGCGCCGAAGAAGGCCACCACCAGGTACGGCTTCCACATCGGGTTGTCGTAGTGGTTCAGGCGACGGGTCATGCCCATGAAGCCGAGGATGTACAGCGGCATGAAGGCCATGTAGAAGCCGACCAGCCAGCACCAGAAGGAACGCTTGCCCCACTTCTCGTCCAGGGTGAAGCCGAAGGCTTTCGGGAACCAGAAGACGAAGCCGGCCAGGTAGCCGAACACCGCGCCACCGATGATGGTGTTGTGGAAGTGAGCGATCAGGAACAGGCTGTTGTGCAGCAGGTAGTCAGCGCCCGGAATGGCCAGCAGTACGCCGGTCATGCCACCGATGGTGAAGGTGACGATGAAGCCCAGGGTCCACAGGATCGGGGTATTGAAGCGCAGGCGGCCACGGTAGATGGTGAACAGCCAGTTGAACAGTTTCACCCCGGTCGGGATGGAGATCAGCATGGTCGCAACGCCGAAGAAGCCGTTGACGTCGCCGCCCGAACCCATGGTGAAGAAGTGGTGCAGCCACACGGTGAAGCCGAGGAAGGTGATCGCGGCGCTCGCCCACACCATCGAGGTGTAGCCGAACATGCGCTTGCCGGCGAAGGTCGCGGTGACCTCGGAGAAGATACCGAACGCCGGCAGGATCAGGATGTACACCTCAGGATGGCCCCAGGCCCAGAAGAGGTTGATGTACATCATGGCGTTGCCGCCCAGCTCGTTGGTGAAGAAGTGCATGTCGAAGTAGCGGTCCAGCGACAGCAGGCCCAGGGCCGCGGTCAGGATCGGGAACGACGCAACGATCAGGATGTTGGCGAAGGTGCAGGTCCAGGTGAAGATCGGCATCTGCATCAGCTTCATGCCGGGCGTACGCATCTTGAACACGGTCACCAGGAAGTTGATACCCGTGAGCAAGGTACCCATGCCCGATATCTGTAGCGCCCAGATGTAGTAATCCACACCCACGCCCGGGCTGTAGGCCAGCTCGGACAGCGGCGGGTAGGCGACCCAGCCGGTACGGGCGAATTCGCCCAGGCCCAGGGAGACGTTCACCAGCATGGCGCTGACGACCAGCAGCCAGAAGCTCAGCGAGTTCAGGAAGGGGAACGCCACGTCGCGCGCGCCGATCTGCAGCGGCACGGCCAGGTTCATCAGGCCGGTCATGAAGGGCATGGCCATGAAGATGATCATGATCACGCCGTGAGCGGTGAAGATCTGGTCGTAGTGTTCCGGCGGCAGGTAACCGTGGTTGGCGCCTTCAGCCAGCGCAAGCTGGCCGCGCATCATGATGGCGTCGGCGAAGCCGCGCAGCAGCATGATCAGGGCGACGATGATGTACATCACGCCGATCTTCTTGTGGTCGATGGACGTCAGCCACTCGGTCCACAGGTAGGTCCACTTGCGGTAGTAGGTGATCGCGCCGAACACGCCCAGGCCCAGCAGGGCGACGACGGCCAGCGTGATGACGATGATCGGCTCGTGATACGGCACGGCCGACAGTGTCAGTTTCCCGAACATCTGTGCTTACTCCTGGCTCGGATTCATTTGCATGCCCGGCATGTTGCTCATGTCGTGGCCCGCCATGGCGGTCTCGTCATGGGCAGCGTCGCCGTGCTCGCCGTTGGCCTGCTCTTCTTTGAGCTTGTGGGCCTTGGCCATCTCGTGGCCGGCGTGTTCCCACTTGTTCAGCACGCTGGAGAACAGCTCGGGGCTGACGGTGGAGAAGTAGGTCGCGGGGACGTTCTCGGTCGGCTTCACCAGTTCCGGGTACTGATCCAGGTTCAGGGTCTGCTGCGAGGACTTGACCTTTGCGACCCATTCCTGGAAGCCCTGCTCGGAGGTGGAGATGGCCTTGAACTTCATACCCGAGAAGCCGCCGCCGCTGTAGTTCGCGGAGATGCCGTCGAACACGCCTTCTTCGTTGGCGATCAGGTGCAGCTTGGTCATCATCCCGGCCATGGAGTAGATCTGGCTACCCAGCTGCGGGATGAAGAAGGAGTTCATCACCGAATCCGAGGTGATCTGGAAGTTCACCGGGGTGTCTTTCGGGAAGGCGATTTCGTTGACGGTGGCGATACCCTGTTCCGGGTAGATGAACAGCCACTTCCAGTCCAGCGAGATGGCCTGGATGGTCACCGGCTTGACCTCGGAGTCCAGCGGACGGTAGGGGTCCAGCTTGTGGGTGCTCTCCCAGGTGATCCAGCCAAGCACGGCGATGATCAGGCAGGGAACCAGCCACACCACCAGCTCGATCTTGGTCGAGTGGGACCAGTCCGGCATGTAGGTGGCCTTGGTGTTCGAAGCCCGGTATTTCCAGGCGAACGCGAAGGTCATCAGGATGACCGGCACCACCACGATCAGCATCAGCAGGGTTGCCGTGATGATCAGGGACTTCTCGTCGGCGCCGACCTGCCCTTTCGGGTCGAACAGCGCCATGTTGCAACCACCGAGCATCAGCATCGGCAGCCACGCAAGTCTCTTCAAAATTCCTGTGTACTGCTCTTTTTTCATCTTGCGGCCTTAGTGGATGAAAATCGCTTCACCGCCCATGAGCCTTCGCCACGCACTGCACGAGGACTCGTTACCCGCGACTTTTCCAAGCCGCCTGCCAGGGCTGTCATGGATTCACGAACGCGGCCGCAAGGATTCCAGGCAAAGGGAGATCGCCCGGTCTTCGCGATGCGAAACCGATTTCGTCAGCTGATTCGTTCCGTGAGTATTCAGCGTGTGGTGTCTGGACTGGCGGCTCGTTAGAACGCGCGCGTCGCACACCGGATGCACGAGCGGATTGCCCGACTCGTCTTATGACAGGAGCCCACCGATGGCAGCCCCCTGTTGTTATGCCGCTGCACCGAAGGGTGAACACTGGCCATGATCTGCGTCAGTGCGACTCAGCGATTTGGGGGTAGGAAATGGACGGCGGGTATTACAAAGCATTTCAGAAATGCCTTTCAAGGCCTCGGCCTTTCATTTTTAACAAGATATTTTCTCAACGCGGGAAACAGTGGCGGCCTGAATCGCTCAGAAAATGAGCAATTCACGCAAGCTGGGAAAGGGTATTACCTGCCTGCCAAAGGCCGGTCCGCGGGTGCCACGAAATTGTGTCAGATCCATGAAAAACGCGGCTTTCAAAGCCATTGCGAGGAAAGCGAACCCGGCTTGTGAAACACTTGGCAAAGACCTTGCCATGATGGCGATCAAGAACCTTCGCGAAAGTCGTCGAAGCACTGCGCACACCCTGCGACACATCGACGCACAGCGACATTTGCAAGGGACAAACTGCTTCAAGTTGTGACGATCGTACCCGGCGATCCGCTCCTCGGCATGCCCGTCCCGCACAGCAGGAACGAGTTGAACTTCCACGACCACCGAAGCGGGCATGCCAGGAAAAAGTGGGTGAACCGGGCGGGACGGTCCTTACATGAACCGCCCGCGATCAGTGGCTAGACGGCTCATTGCCCGGCGCCAGCCAGGCCATCAGGCCACTGGTTTCCGCGCGGATGCGCAGGTCGGCAGCCTTGGCGCTGTAGTAGGTATCGGACGCGGCGATCTGGTGCGTGTAGTACTCGTTCTCAGCAATCAGTACATCCAGCAATGTGCGCTTGCCCAGGTGATACCACTGGTCATAGAACATCTTGCGCACCCGGTCGGACTCCGTCAGCAGCGCCTTGTAGTCATCAGCGCGCGCCGCCGACAGGTCACGCTGCTCGACCAGATTGCGGATGCGGTACTCCGACTCGCGACGGGTCACCTCCATCTTCTCCTCGGCCGCGCTCGCCCGTGCATAGGCCGCGCGCTGCGCCGCCGACGCCGAACCACCGGAGAACGCCTGCCACTCCACGGCAAGGCCGGTCGACCAGGGCTCGTTGTTGTCGAGCATGCTGTTGCCGGTGCTGCGCCCTACCACCCAGTTCAGCTTGGGCATGCGCGACGACTTCACCGACTCGGCATTGGCCAGCGCCGCCTCCTTCTCCCAACGCGCCTGTCGCAACACGGGCTGCTCCGGCAGCAGCTCCAGCGCCTGGTCCAACGACATTGGCGACCAATCCCACTTCACACCCGCCGGCACGGTCACCTCCTCGCCCACCAGCTTGGCCAAGGTCACTCTGGTTTCCTGCAGCTTGGACTGCACCATGTCGCGGGCGGTTTCCGCCTGCAGCAGACGTGAACGTGCCTGCACCACCTCGCTGCCGCGGCCGGGATCCACGACGGCAATCTTCGACAGCATGTCCACCAGTTCACGCATGCGCGCCACATAACGATCGCTGATCTCCAGCGCATCCTGCTGATGGGCCAGCTCTACCACCGCCGAGGCGGTGTTGTAGGCAACCGTCACCTGCGCCTGGCCCTTCGCCTCTTCCTGGGCATTGGCGGTATTGCTGCGGCTGTCGATGGTGTGGCGGATCGCCCCGAAGTCATAGACCGGCGTCACCATCTGCACCGTCGTGCTGCCATCGTTGCCGTAGTCGCTCCTGCTGGACTGCAGCGTCTTCGAGCTGGCGCTGATCTGCACCTGAGGCCAGCGCTCGCCCTTGGCCTCATCCACATCGCCCTTGGCGGCCAGCCAGTTGGCGTCGGCCTGCTTCATCTCCGGGCTGATGCGCAGCGCGGTATTCACCATCTCGCGGAGGTAGGCGAGCGAGGCTTCCGCCTGCCCCATACCCGAGGCCGACGCCGTTCCTCCGTTGCCATACAGGGTGCCGGTACCAATGCCCACCGGCGGGCTCAGGTCCAGTGCGGGCTTCGGGGCGGTCGGACGTGCTTCAGGGGCCTTGGCCGGTGTTGTCTCGGTATCAGCGATGGCTGCTGGCTCGGCGGCGGCAGTCTTTGCGAGCGGAGCCGACTCCGGGGCTGCCGGTGCTGCGACGGGCATCGCCTGAGAGGCATCGGACTCCACCGCAGCTCGCTCCTTGGGCGTGGAGTAGAAGCTCAGCGCTCCGCTGTAGTCATCCGACGATGCCGCATCGGCCCCCGCGATGGATGCCAGTGAAGCCAGCGTGGCGGCGAGCGCCGAGCGGCCGAACCGGGATCGAGTACGAGGGTTCTTCGAGGTCTGTTCAGGGCGTTTCATTTTCATCATCTCTCGCGGAAGGCCTCACGCGCCTTCAGCGCGGGCTTGAGTAGGTAATCCAGGATGGTTTTTTCTCCGGTCCGGATTTCCGCGGTCGCGGTCATGCCGGGGATGATCGGGAAGCGCTTGTCGCCTTTGCTCAGCTCGGCTTCGTCGGTGCGGATCAGCACCCGGTAGAAGGAGGTATCCGGACGGCCCTGACGGGCCATCTCGTCGTCCTTGATGGTGTCGGGGCTGATGAGCTCGACCTTGCCGGTGAGGCCGCCGTAAATCGCGAAGTCGTAGGCGGAAATCTTCACCGTGGCGGGCAGACCGGGGCGCAGGAAAGCCACGTCGGCCGGACGGATCTTGGCCTCCACCAGCAGGCGATCCTCCAGCGGAACGATCTCCATGATGTCCTGGCCCTGCTGGATCACACCGCCGATGGTGGTGACGCGGACGTTCTTCACGATGCCCTTGACCGGCGCCGTGAGCGTGGTGCGTTTCATCACGTCCTCACGCCCTGCCGCGTTTTCCACGGACTGGGCGAGCTCGCTCTCAACCCGGGTCAGTTCGGCGTTTGCCTCGGAGCGGTACTTGTTGCGACGCTCGCTGATCTGCAGGTTGAACTCGTTGGCCTGGCGGCGCATGCGCAGGATCTCCACGTCCGAGATCAGGCCCTGCCTGGCCAGTCGCTCCGAAACGGTCAGTTCGCCCTGGGCCAGCGAAAGGCTCTTCTGCAGACCGGCAACGCCATCGTCCAACGCATGCTTGCGGGCGTTGTAGGCCTGGGTCTCTGCCTCCACGATCGAAGGCACGGCCATCACATCCGGCGGGAACACCAGGGGCTGGCCGTAGGCCTCCGAGCGCAGGCGCACCAACTGGCCCTTGAGCGCCAGCGCCTTGGACTGCGCCTCGCGGTAGCTTGCGCTGGCCCGGGTCGGGTCGATCTTCAGCAGGACCTGCCCGGCCTCCACCACATCGCCCTCGCGGACATTCATCTGCTCGAGAATGCCGCCCTCCAGGCTCTGGATGACCTGCTCGCGGCTGGAGGGGATCACCTTGCCCTCGCCACGGGTGATCTCCTCCACCCGGGCGAAGTACGCCCACAGGATGAGCCCGCTGAACACCGACGCGATCAGCAGCAGCACCACGGTGCTCGCCGTGGTCTTCTGCTCGATCAGTGCAGCCTGCAAGTCCGAGACATAAGCAATATCGTTGTCGCGCAGCCGTGCGACTTCCTTTGCGTAAGGCGTGACGTCCATCGTCGCCACGGCCTTCTCGGACTGCGCGACAACCGGCACCGCTGCCGATCTGTTTTGGCTATTCGTCATGATCCGCTCACCAGGTCGCGGCCGGAGCCTTGTCCGGCGCAGTGCTGTTGTTGGCCTGCAGGGCGCGCAGCACTTCATCCTTCGGGCCGTCGGCAACGATCTGGCCGGCGTTCATGACGATCAGGCGGTCGACCTGCCCCAGCACCGAGAAGCGGTGCGTCACCACCACCACGGTGCAGCCCTGGGTGGCCGCCTCCAGGCGTTGCAGGAACAGGCGTTCGGTCTGCATGTCCATGCCACTGGTGGGCTCGTCCAACAGCAGCACCTGCGGGCGCAGCAACAGGGCGCGCGCCAGGGCGACCAGTTGCCGCTGTCCGCCGGAGAGCGCCTGGCCCATCTCGCCCACCGGGCGGTCGAAGCCCAGGGGATGGCTGGCCACCACGGCGTCCAGTCCAGTCAGGCGCACCACATGGAGGATTTCCTCGCTGCTCGCCGATGGATTGCCAATCAGCAGGTTGTCGCGCAGCGAACCGAAGAACAGCCGCGCGTCCTGGCCAACGAACCCCACCGTGGAATTCCAGTCCGCCGGGTCGATCTGCTCGGCATCGATGCCGTTGATCAGCAGTTGGCCTTCCACCGGCTGGTACAGGCGAGCCATGACGCGCAGCAGGGTCGACTTGCCGCTGCCGATGTTGCCGACGATGGCGACGCGCTCGCCGTGCCGGATGCTCAGGTCGATGTTGTTCAGCACCGTGGGTCGTGGCTGCATCGGCGGGGCCGGGTAGGAGAACTTCAGCTTGCGCAGCGACAGCATCGCGTTCTTCGGCGCCTCCAGGTAGCGGCGGTTGTTGTCGCGTACGGTGGGGATTTCCATCAGCTGGTTCAGGGAGTTCAGCGCGGTCTTCGCCTGCTGGTAACGCACGGCCAGACCCACCGCGCTGGCCAGCGGGGCGAGCGCCCGGCCACTGAGCAGCACCATGCCGACCAGCACGCCCAGGGTCATGTCACCGTCGCCGATGCGGTAGACGCCCCACAGGACAAGGATCACCGTGGTCATCTGGGTGATCAGCGAGACTGCGTTGGCAGCCATGTTCGACAGGGACTTGGACTTGATCGTCGAAGCGGCCAATTGCGCGCTGAAGTCTTCCCAGCGCCGCAGCATGCTGCCTTCGGCATGGGCCGCCTTGAGGGTCTCGACACCTTCGATCGCCTCGATCAGCAAACCGTGCTTCTGCGAGGCCTCCCGCAGGTTCTCTTTCATGAAGCGCGACAGCGGCAGCTGGAGGTAGGCGCACACCCCGAGCAGGACGATCATCGAGCCCAGCGGCACCAGCGCCAGCGGCCCGCCGATCACGAACAGCACGAAGACGAACAGCAGGCAGAACGGCAGGTCCGCCAGGGTGGCGAGCGATGCCGACGTGATGAAATCACGCACCGACTCGAACTCACGGAACTGGTTAGCGAAGGAACCCGCTGACGGCGGCTTGTACTCCAGCCGTGCTTCCAGCAACTGGCGGAATAGCTTCGTCCCCAGGATCAGGTCGGCCTTCTTGCCGGCAGTATCGATCAGGTAAGCACGCACCTGGCGAGAGGTGAACTCGAACCCGATCGCCAGAACCACACCGGCGGCCAGAGACCACAGGGTGACGTACGCCTGGTTGGGCACGACCCGGTCATAGACGTTCATGATGAAGAAAGTGCTGGCCAGCGCCAGGATGTTGATCAGCACCGTCGCCAGCGCACTGCTGTAGTAGTAGCGGCGATAGTTCCAGAGGGTGGAAAACAGCCAGTGGCCCTTGCCCTCCCCGCGCGGAATCTCGGTGCGCGCATCCGCTGCCGGCTTGGGCCGTACCAGCAGCGCATAGCCCAGGTAGTGTTCCTGCAGCGTCTCGGCACTCAGGGTGATGGTGCTACCACCGGCTTCGGGAACGATCAGCTCGAACTGCTCACCGCGGCGGGCCACCAGGATGCGCGCCTCGCCATTGCGGAACAGCAGCATCAGCGGAAAAAGATAGGACGACAGCTCTGCGGGGCGACGCTTCACCCAGCCGGCGCCGATGCCGGCCTGCTCGAGCATGCGCACCACCAGGCTCGGTTTCAGGCGTTGGTCGCGCGGCAGACCGGCATGCAGAGACGCAAGACTCGTCGGCCGCTTGAAGTGCGCACAGAACCAGCGCACGGCGGCCAGCAGGCTGTCACTTTCGGAGGCAACGCCCAGATCGACTGCTGCGTCGGGCGTCAGGGAAGGACTCATGGGCACACCTTCACGAGTAAAGGGAAAAGCTGTGCGCATGGTAGAAATGCGCCGTTTCCGGCGGCATCGGAAAACCCTGATTGGGCTGACGTACCTTTCCCTCACCTGCTTAGTCGTATTGCACGGCCCGCAGAGAAACAGAGAGCTGAAAGAAACACCCCATCAGGGCCGCGCAGCGATACGCGCCCCGATGGGAAGCAGAGCAGGACAGCTAGAGGCTGCTACTTGCCGGCAACCCCCAGGATGACCAGCTCCACGCGGCGGTTCGGCGCGTTACAGGCGATGAGTTCCTTGCGCGAACCGCTATCGCACTGCACCACCGGTTCGTCGCTGCCACGGGCGGAAACCTCAACCAGATTGCTGGCAAGGCCCTGCTCCAGCAGCACGCGGCGGATGGTTTCGGCGCGCTGACGCGACAGTTTCACGTTGGTCTGCGAGCTGCCGATCGGGTCGGCGTGCCCCACCACATCGATACCTTTGATGCTATCGCGCAGTTGCTGAATCTGCTCTACCACCTCACGCAGGACGTCATGGCCTTCCGGGGTCAGGTCGTCGTAGCCGCCCTTGGCGAATTGGAACAGCATGTCGCTGCGCAGGCTCAGTTTGCTCTGCGTCTCGGTCTTGCAGGGCACCACGGAACTGGCGCGGCTGACCAACTGGATCTGGCGGTGCAGGCCTTCGAGGCTCTGCTCGGCATCCTTGCCGGTATGCACGATGGGGGTGCTCTGGTTAGGACCGACAGGCGCTTCGAGGACATAGGTCTGCCCACCGTCGAGCCTGGCGTAACTCTGCGGGTTGCGCTTGCCGGTATACCCCGGCGCATCGCCGATGTAGGACTCCAGCGAGTGCTCACCCGCCGGGGTGCAGAACACGGTGTAGCCGCCCGGCATCAAGGCGCTATGCAATTGGCCGTCGATGTAGACGTGGGCTGCGTCCTTGCCGCCATCCTTGCCACGGAACATCACGATCTGGGCCTGCTGGGGTACGACGGAGCCCACTTTCTGGTAAATCTCGCCGTAGATCTTCGGGTTGGGCTCGAACGCCAGGCTCAGGGGGGAGTGGAAACCAGCGATCACCGCCAGGGTCGCCAGGGTCGCGGGCAGTTGGCGTCTGTGCTTCGGCACACCAATTCCGGTCATAGTCGATTTCATGTTCAAAACTCTCTGGCTGGCTCCGCCGACAGGGACGAAGCGCAGGGATTCGGGACAGGGGCGTTAGACGATGCTGCTGGCGACGGCCTGCTTGATCAGGGCCTCGGCGTCCAGCTGGCTGTGGCCTTGGAAGATCGAACTGCCGAGCGTGGTGGTGCCGGTGTCCTGCCAGGTAGCCGAGCCGTGGTCGGGGTGGCCATTCAGGGCATCGCCGTCCACCGTTACCTTGGACTCGCTACCCTTCTGGAACAGGTCGCTCTCCCCCTGACTCAGCACGTCGTTGAGGGAGACGGTGAGTGCTTTGTCGCCGGCAAAGTCGGGCTTCTCGATCCTGACCTGACCGTTGTCTGCGGATAGCCCCCGCAGATCCGGGCCCTGGTTGGCGCCAGCCAGTTCCAGCGTATCGAGGCCAGAACCAGCGAAGATGTGAGTCGAGTCGTGGGCAGCGTATGCAGGGGGCTCTGTGGGCATCGAGAGGGCATCGCCACCCGCCGCCGGCGTGACCGAGGCAGGATTGCTGGTGACGTACGAGGAGACCTGATCACCAGTGACCTCGATACGGCCGGCAGTGTTGCCGGTCGACTCATAGGAGAACGACTGGATGACGTAGGCCCCGACCGGGGTGCTCATCGAGCCTGTATCCAGCAGGCTGGCGTTGCTGCCGTAGCCCTCTGCTACTGCACTGGCGACCGGGGTGCTGTCCTGCCCGGTCCCGCCATCGATCTGGTGGATGATGTCGCCCGGCGCGAAGTCGCTAACGGCGATCACCGGGGCGCTGTCGTTGGGGGCGACGTCGCTGGTCACATCACCGCCCTTCAGCGTGGTCGAGGCCGGGGTTTCGATAGTGATGGGAAGAAGGGTCGTCTCGCTCTGGTTGCCCGCCGGATCGGTGGCAATGAGGGAGATTTCGTTGTTGCCCGCGGGCAGCGCCTGGGTCGGGGCCAATGACCAGTCGCCATTCTCGTCGGCCTTGGCATGGATCACCTCACCCGTCGAGAAGGTAACGGCCACGTCGACACCCGGCTCGGCCTTGCCATCGATCGTCGGTGTCTGGTTGCTGGTGACGTCGTCGCCCTTGACATCGCTGCCCGAGGCAGGAGCAAGCCAGGCCTCTGGAGCGGCAGGAGCGACAGTGTCAACGACGAGATCGATCACCTTGAGCGGGGCGCTGGGCTTCTCGCCAGGGAGCTCCTGGGTGACATCGATGTTGTGCAGGCCGTCGGCCAGTTCTGCGGTATAGGACCAGACGCCATCCGGCGACACGGTGGTGGAAGCGATTTCCTGGCCATTGTCGATGATGTGGATGATTGCGCCCGGTACGCCATTGCCGGAGAGGGCCGGATGCGCATCGTCAGTGACATCGCCGTTGGACAGCTGGCCCTGGATCGGGCCGACACCGTCGGTAGCGACGGAGTTGCTCGGCGCAGGACTGGTCGCGGTGTGGTGATGACCGTCATCGTTGTTGTGATGGATGATGGCTGCGGCAGCGGCACCTACGCCAGCCAGGCCAAGCAGCCAGGGCCACATGACGAAGCCCGCCGCCTCCTCGAAGGTGGACGCCAGGTAAGGGCTGCCGTCCGCCAGGGAGTCGCCGCCCAGGCTAATGGGGGCGGACTCACCATCGGCCACCAGCAGGTGACCGTCGAAGCCTTCGCCATCGGTACGCACATACGCATACAACTGACGATCTTCGGCAACCCCGTAGAGCTGGCCATCCATGCCGTCAGCGAAGAAGTTCTGGATGGTCAGATCAGGTTTTTCGCTGCCCTCGAAGGTGATCTGCAGGTCATCACCTTCGCGCTTGACGGTGACGTTCTCGGGAGCGATATCGTTGTTTTCTACCTGGAGAAGGTACTTGGTACCTTCATGTGCCTTGATCTTTCCACCGGCCTTGACTGCAACCTTCCTGGCTGCATTCTCAGAGACGGCGACAAGACCGATAGTTTCCACTGCCATTTAAACCCACCTCGGGAGGGACACATTTCGAGGTGAAAAGCTTAAGTTTCCGCCACCAGCGAGAAGATCGGAACACTCCGACAAGGCGGGCTGATTTTCTGATTATCGTTATCAGGTGCTTGCGAAATCACACCATACGAGGTGGGACGGCGGGCTCGCGATGATGTCGGACAGAGGCCTTGGACAGCCGAGTGTCCACACAGGCACTGGCAGGATGGCGAAAGAGGATCGCTGGACAGCGCAAACAAAAAAGCCCACCTATGAAGGTGGGCTTTCTTGGTGAAGCGGCTTTTGATTCCGCTTCCAGCGCCTGGCGATGCAGGCGCCTTGAATATGGTGGGTCGTGTAGGATTCGAACCTACGACCAATTGGTTAAAAGCCAACTGCTCTACCGACTGAGCTAACGACCCATATTTGGTCGGGGTAGAGAGATTCGAACTCCCGACATCCTGCTCCCAAAGCAGGCGCGCTACCGGACTGCGCTATACCCCGCTTGGAAGTTGGCTCCGCGACCTGGACTCGAACCAGGGACCCAATGATTAACAGTCATTTGCTCTACCGACTGAGCTATCGCGGAACGACGAGCCTTCCAATCTCTTCTACTTTCTTCCGGCTTCACCGGATTCCCGTATCAGAGGCGCGCCATTTTACGTATATCGAAACGGCTGTCAACACTCTGATCCAAAAAGTTTTTCTCTTCTTTGCATGGGAGCAGGCGGATTGCTATATCTGCATGAATAACCGATGTGATCTCCACGGGTGTAACGGGCCGATCACGGACAGGAAGAGCATGAGCACCAAGGACACCCCTCCGCCCTCATCGATCGCCAGTCGCGTCATCCAGCCGCGGTTCGGCGAGCTGATGCAAGCCTGTCGGCAAATGGCGATGAACCGCCTGGCCGAACTGCTCGGTAATGTCTTTTCCCAAATCGACGACACACTGTTCGAATGCGCCGAGAAGGCCGAGAACAATCAGGTACAGGCGCTGTTCTTCGACGCCATGCGCCAGGTTCGCAAGGAGCGGCCGGCCCTGGAGCGCTTCTATCACCAACGCATCGCCCAGGGCCTGAACGACTTCCTCGAAGGCACGCTGCCTGCCGACGACCCTTATGACCAGTTGGATGCGGATCGGCTGACGCTGATCGAACACGACGAATACGAAGAGACCCTGCTCATCATCAATATGGTGAACCAGGTGAAGGCGCAGTGCGTCCAGTCGCTGTTCACGCTCGGCCAGCGCCTGGCATTGCTGAACAACGGCAGCAGGATCGGCGAGGACCGCAATCCCTTCGGCCCCCAGGCCATCGCCCGGGCCTATGGCGAAACGCTGGCACAGGCCGCCTTTCCCCTGCGCGTCAAAACCATCCTTTATGTACTGTTCGATCAGCAGGTGATGCAGCACCTGGCGCCGCTCTACGATCAGTTGAACCAGCGCCTGATCGACGCCGGCATCCTGCCGAACCTCAGGTACCGGGTGCCCGATAAGCCCCCAACCCCGGCGCCGCGCCCTGCCCCGCCCGAGCCGAGCAGCGCTGCGCCCGACACTGCACCGGCACCGCCCTTGCAGCCCCACCATTACGACGTCGCTGACCTGCCGGACCTCCCGCCAGCCGATCGTAACGCGCTGTTCGGTGGATTGGCGGTCCTGCTGGCCGAGTTCCGCCGGCGCGGCGCCAAGGCCACGCTGTTCGGCAACAGCCACAGCATCGTCAGCTTCGGCCCCTCCGCCGAAGCAGCCACCACCACCTACAGCGCCAGCGAGTTGCTCGAAGCGCTGAACCGCCTGCAGCGCGAGTCGGCCCAGGAAATGGCTCAGCGCCTGCGCCAGCCACAGCCGGTGGACGCCCTGAAGGCCGATCTGCAGCGCGAGCTGGAGGCCGGTGCCGAACAACCCGGCAATACCCGCCTGACCGATCAGGAAGCCGACGTCATCGATCTGGTGGGGATGGTCTTCGACTTCATCCTCGACGACGAAAACCTGCCCGACAGCTGCAAGACCACCCTCTCCCACCTGCACACGCCGTATCTGAAGGTCGCCCTGCAGGACAAGCAACTGTTCACCCAGCACCACCACCCGGCGCGCAAGCTGCTCAATGCCATGGCCCAGGCCGGCGTGATCTATGGCGGCGAGGATGAGGAGCGCAGCCTGCTGGCTAAGATGCACTGGGTGGTGGAGCGGGTGATCCAGGACTTCGTCGGCGACCTCGACCTGTTCGATGCGCTGCTCGGCGAGTTCAATGAGTTTGTCGCCAACCTGCGACAGAAGGTGGAGCTGCGCGAACGCCGCGCCATGGAAGCGGTACGCGGCCGCGACCGCCTGCTGGCCGCCCGCGAGCAGGCGCTGGAGGCCATTGCCGCGATCACCGGAGGCCGCGACCTGCCGCCGCTGGTGCGTAACTTCCTGGAACAGAGCTGGTGCGATGCGCTGACCTTCATTTCACTGCGTGCCGGCGAACACAGCGACGAGTGGAAGCGCGCCTGCGAAGTGGGCGAGCAACTGGCCTGGAGCGTCACCCCGCTGGACGAGGCGGGACGCGAGCACCTGCAGGCGCTGCGGCTGGGCCTGCTGGACGAGCTGCAAAAGGGTTTGGAGCTGCTCGGCGGCTACCATGAGGATGGCATCCGCCGCCTGCTGCAGGATCTGGTCGCCTGCCAGCACGCGGTCCAGGCGCAGCAGCCGCAGGTCGCGGCCCAGTTCAGGCAGGAACTGCCCGAAAGCCCGCTGGGGGTCATGCTCGGCGCGGAAGGCCAAAGCCTCGACCGCAATACCGGCGAGCCCCTGTCCGAGCGTGCGCGTGGACTGCTCAAGGAATTGGCGCAGGTGGAGTTCGGTACCTGGTTCGAATTCAACGATGTCACACCGGCTCGTCGACTCAAGCTGTCGTGGTTCAGCCCGACTACCCGCAACTACATGTTCGTCGATCACACCGGCCAACGCGTCGCAGTCAAACCCTTGGTACAGCTGGCACGGGACATGGACGCAGGCAAAGTTCGCCTGGCCCCCACGGACCATGTCACTCCCCTGATGGATCGCGCGCTGAATATGGCCTATCGGGTCCTGCAACGTATCACCGGGCGCTCCCCGGGACAGAACCGAGGAACACTCGATGAGTGAACGTCGCCAGCACCATCGGCACCAGACCGGGCTGACCGTAGAGGTCTTCGACCGCCACTCCGGGCGCAGCCTCGGACGCCTCGCCGACCTCTCCAGCGAGGGCTTCATGCTCTGCGGCGTGGACGTGCCGAACGTCGACTCGGTCTGGGACTGCCGCCTGATCCCACGGCCGCCGCTGGATGGCATCGGGGAGATCCAGCTGGGCGCCGACTGCCTGTGGAGCCGCGGGGGCTCCGACGGCCAGTTGGGCTGGGCGGGCTTCCATATCATCGACCTCGCCGAGGATCAGGCCCTGATATTGGAGCGCCTGCTCAGCCTGCTGGCGGAGTCGCGCGAGGACCGCTGAGCCGGCGCTGAAAGGTTCGCGAGCAAGTTCGCCCGTGCAGGTCCTGACAAGAAAAAGCCCCGCAGTGCGGGGCTTTTTCTTGTGCAGTGGATCAGGAGAAGACGATCTCGTCGTTCTCCACCTTGGCGTGGATCTTCGCGCCCGGCAGGAACTTGCCGGCCAGGATCAGTTGCGCCAGCGGGTTCTCGATCCAGCGCTGGATCGCACGCTTGAGCGGGCGTGCGCCGTAGACCGGATCGAAACCGACGGCGATCAGCTTGTCCATCGCCTCGCTGCTCAGCTCCAGGCTCAGTTCGCGCTCGGCCAGGCGCTTGCGCAGGCGACCCATCTGGATCTGGGCGATGCCGGCGATCTGCTCGCGGGCCAAGGGTTCGAAGACCACCACCTCGTCGATCCGGTTGATGAACTCCGGACGGAAGTGCGCATTCACCGCATCCATCACCGCCGCACGCTGGGCTTCGCGGTCGCCGACCAGTTCCTGGATCTGCGCCGAACCGAGGTTGGAGGTCATCACGATCACGGTGTTGCGGAAGTCCACGGTACGGCCATGGCTGTCGGTCAGACGGCCGTCTTCCAGGACCTGCAGGAGCACGTTGAAGACATCCGGGTGAGCCTTCTCCACCTCGTCCATCAGCACCACGGAGTACGGCTTGCGGCGCACCGCCTCGGTCAGGTAGCCACCCTCTTCATAGCCGACATAGCCCGGAGGCGCTCCGATCAGACGGGCCACGGAGTGCTTCTCCATGAACTCGGACATGTCGATGCGCACCAGCGCCTCCTCGGTGTCGAAGAGGAATTCGGCCAGGGCCTTGCACAGCTCGGTCTTGCCCACCCCGGTCGGGCCGAGGAAGAGGAAGGAGCCACTCGGACGATTCGGGTCGGCGAGACCGGCACGGGAACGACGCACCGCGTTGGCCACGGCCACCACGGCCTCGTTCTGGCCAATGACGCGCTTGTGCAGCTCGTCTTCCATGCGCAGCAGCTTCTCGCGCTCGCCTTCGAGCATCTTGGACACCGGGATGCCGGTCCACTTGGACACGACCTCGGCGATTTCCTCGTCGGTCACCTTGTTGCGCAGCAGCTGGTTCTCGGTCTTGCCGTGCTGGTCGACCATCTGCAGGCTGCGCTCCAGGTCCGGAATGGTCTGGTACTGGATGCGCGCCATGGTTTCCAGGTCGCCCTTGCGCCGGGCCGCTTCCATTTCCTGCTTGGCCTGCTCGATCTTCTGCTGGATCTGCGCGGAACCCTGGACCTCGGCTTTCTCCGACTTCCAGATTTCCTCGAGGTCGGCGTACTCGCGCTCGAGCTTGGCGATGTCTTCTTCCAGCTTGGCGAGGCGCTTCTTGGTGGCCTCGTCGTCCTCCTTCTTCAGCGCCTCGCGCTCGATCTTCAGCTGGATCAGGCGGCGATCCAGACGATCGAGCTCTTCCGGCTTGGAGTCGATCTCCATGCGGATGCGGCTGGCGGCCTCGTCGATCAGGTCGATGGCCTTGTCCGGCAGCTGGCGGTCGGTGATGTAGCGGTGGCTGAGCTTGGCCGCGGCGATGATCGCGCCGTCGGTGATGGTCACGCCGTGGTGCACCTCGTAGCGCTCTTTCAGGCCACGCAGGATGGCGATGGTGTCTTCCTCGCTCGGCTCGTCCACCAGGACCTTCTGGAAGCGACGCTCCAGGGCGGCGTCCTTCTCGATGTACTGGCGGTATTCGTCCAGAGTGGTGGCGCCCACGCAGTGCAGCTCACCACGGGCCAGGGCTGGCTTGAGCATGTTGCCAGCGTCCATGGCGCCCTCGGCCTTGCCGGCGCCGACCATGGTGTGCAGTTCGTCGATGAACAGGATGATCCGGCCTTCCTGCTTGGACAGTTCGTTCAGAACGGCCTTCAGGCGCTCCTCGAACTCGCCGCGGAACTTGGCGCCGGCAATCAGCGCGCCCATGTCCAGCGCCAGCAGGCGCTTGTCCTTCAGGCCATCGGGCACTTCGCCGTTGACGATGCGCTGGGCCAGGCCCTCGACGATGGCGGTCTTGCCCACGCCGGGCTCGCCGATCAGAACGGGGTTGTTCTTGGTGCGGCGCTGCAGGACCTGGATGGTCCGGCGGATTTCGTCGTCACGGCCGATCACCGGGTCGAGCTTGCCGTCCTCGGCGCGCTTGGTCATGTCGACGGTGTACTTGTCCAGCGCCTGGCGCGACTCCTCGGCGTTCGGGTCGTTGACCGCCTCGCCGCCGCGCAGGTTGGCCACGGCGTTTTCCAGGGCTTTCTTGGACACGCCCTGGCTACCCAGCAGCTTGCCGAGCTTGGTGCTGTCGTCCATAGCGGCAAGCAGCACCAGTTCGCTGGAGATGAACTGGTCGCCCTTCTGCTGGGCCAGGCGGTCAGCCTGGTTGAGCAGGCGCGCCAGGTCCTGCGACAGGTTCACATCGCCGGTGGGACTCTGGATCTTCGGCAGCGAGTCCATTTCTTTATTGAGGGCGCTGCGCAGGGCTGGGATATCGAAGCCGACCTGCATCAGCAGGGGCTTGATCGAACCGCCCTGCTGTTCCAGCAAGGCGGAAATCAGGTGCACCGGCTCGATGGCCGGGTGGTCATGTCCAACGGCCAGGGACTGGGCATCGGAGAGTGCAAGCTGCAGCTTGCTGGTCAAACGGTCTATTCGCATGAGGGTCGTCCTTCCTTTCTATAGCGGGCCGGAGCGATGAGTGCTCCTGGTCACGACAAAGCCCGCCGGGATGCCAGATAGATAAGGACGATTTTGGTCGGTTCAAGCCATTTGGCCATGACACCCGTCAGTTCGTGCTTTCGAAAGAACCGTAGGAGCGGACCTGCGAGCCACTTGCGGGGCGGAACCTGTAGAAGCGAACTTGCTCACGAACTTCGCCTGACACCACGGCATCAAGCGCTTCGCGAGCAAGCTCGCTCCTACAACAAGCCAGTCAGGCGAGCCAGATCAGGCTGGCCAGGCGACCGGTACGGGAACTGCGGCGGTAGGAATAGAAGCGCTCGGTATCGGTGAAGGTGCACAGACCGCCGCCGTAGACCGCCGTCACGCCCTTGGCGGCGAGACGGATGCGCGCCAGCTCGTAGATGTCGGCCATGTACTTGCCGGCATTGGCGCTGGGCAGGAAGGCGCGTTCGGCTTCAGCGTGATCCTTGAGGAAGGCGTCGCGCACTTCCGCGCCGACCTCAAAAGCCTGTGGACCGATGGACGGGCCGAGCCAGACCAGCAGTTCGCCCGGCGCAACGCCCAGGGCGTCGACCGTAGCTTCCAGAACGCCGCCGGCCAGCCCGCGCCAGCCCGCGTGGGCGGCGGCAACGCGGGTGCCGGCGCGGTCGCAGAACAGCGCTGGCAGGCAATCGGCGGTCATGATGGTGCAGGCGATACCGGGCTGAGCACTCCAGCTGGCATCCGCCGTGGCAACGACGGACGGATCGGCTTCGACCACCTCGATGCCATGTACCTGGCTCAACCACGCCGGCTGGCAACCCAACGCCGAGGTCAGGCGCCGACGGTTTTCCGCAACGGCCGCCGGCTCGTCGCCGACATGGTCCCCCAGGTTGAAGCTGTCGAAGGGCTCCGCGCTGACGCCGCCGGCCCGGGTGGTCACGCAGGCGCGAACATTCGCCGGGGCCGGCCAGTCGGGCGTCAGCCAGGGGTTCATACGAAGGACTCGTTATCCTGCCGCAGCAGGCTCAGCAGCCAGGTGAAGTCATCCGGCAGCGGCGACTCCCACTTCATCCGCACGTTGGTCGCCGGGTGGTCCAGCTCCAGGAAGCGCGCATGCAGGGCCTGGCGCGGGAAGTCGCGCAGGGATTCGATCAGGGTCGGGCTCGCTCCCGGCGGAATGCGGAAACGCCCGCCGTAGGTGGGGTCGCCCACCAGCGGGTGGCCGATATGCGTCATATGGACGCGGATCTGGTGGGTACGGCCGGTTTCCAGCTTCACTCGCACGTGGGTATGGGCGCGGAAGCGGTCCAGCACGCGGTAGTGGCTGACGGCGACCTTGCCGGCGTCCACCACGGCCATCTTCTGTCGCTGCACGCCATGGCGGCCGATCGGCGCATCGACGGTGCCGCCGGAGACGATCACGCCGGTGACGATGGCTTCGTAGATCCGACTGACGGTACGGGCCTGCAACTGCGCGACCAGGTTGGTGTGGGCTTCGAGGGTCTTGGCCACCACCATCAGACCGGTGGTGTCCTTGTCCAGGCGATGCACGATGCCGGCGCGCGGCACGTTGGCCAGGTGCGGCACGTGGTGCAGCAGCGCGTTGAGCAGAGTGCCGTCCTGATGGCCGGCGGCGGGGTGAACCACTAGGCCGGTCGGCTTGTCGATGACCAGGATGTGGTCGTCTTCATAGACGATGTCCAGCTCGATGTCCTGGGCTTTCCACTCGCCCTGGGCTTCCAGCTCCACCTGCAGTTCCAGGCGCGAGCCGGCGTGAACAGTGTCACGCGGACGCAGCACGGCGCCATCCACCTTCAGGCGGCCGTCCTTGATCCAGCTGGCCAGGCGCGAGCGGGAGTGATCGGAGAAGAGCTGGGCGGCGACCTGGTCGAGACGCTGACCACCGAGGTCGAACGGCACTTCTGCCGCGAGTTGGATGATATCGGACATGGCGGGACACGAAGGGCGCGCGGCCTTTTGGTTCGGCTGCGCGCTGTGGTTAAATACGGGGCCTTTGTCCCAGGGGTATCCCCCTGGGGCGCCAATCATAACAGACGGTTGCGGCCGCGACAGCCGACCGTCCAGGGACGCAAGCCGCCATGCAAGTGAAACACCTGCTGCTGATCGCCATCCTCGCCTTCGTCACCGCCTGCTCCTCCAAGGGCGAGAAGGTGGATGAGAACCTGAGCGAAAGCCAGCTGTACCAGCAGGCCCAGGACGATCTGAACAACAAGAGCTACACCAACGCCGTGGCCAAGCTGAAGGCGCTGGAGTCCCGCTACCCGTTCGGTCGCTATGCGGAACAGGCTCAGTTGGAGCTGATCTACGCCAACTACAAGAACATGGAGCCCGAGGCCGCGCGTTCCGCCGCCGAGCGCTTCATCCGCCTGCACCCGCAACACCCCAACGTCGACTACGCCTATTACCTCAAGGGCCTGGCCTCCTTCGATCAGGACCGTGGCCTGCTGGCGCGCTTCCTGCCGCTGGACATGACCAAGCGCGATCCGGGTGCCGCCCGTGATTCCTTCAACGACTTCGCGCAACTGGTCAGCCGCTTCCCGAACAGCCGCTACGCCCCGGACGCCAAGGCGCGCATGATCTACCTGCGCAACCTGCTGGCCGCCTATGAAGTGCACGTCGGCCACTACTACCTCAAGCGCCAGGCCTATGTCGCCGCCGCCAACCGTGGCCGCTACGTGGTGGAAAACTTCCAGGAAACCCCGGCCGTCGGCGATGGCCTGGCGATCATGGTCGAAGCCTACCAGCGCCTGGGCATGAACGACCTGGCCGATTCCAGCCTGCAGACCCTGAAGCTGAACTACCCGGACAACCCGAGCCTGAAGGACGGCCAGTTCGTCCCGCGCGAGGACGAGGCCGACAACCGTTCCTGGCTGGCCAAGGCGACCCTGGGCCTGATCGAGACCAACGACGCCCCGCCGCACATGGAAACCCAGGCGAGCAAGGACGTGATCAAGCAGTACGAAGACGCCGAGCAGCAGATTCCGGCGGAGCTCAAACCGGAGAACCAGTCGGACGTGCAGGAAGAAGAGCACGAGTCCGAAGGCAACAGCGGCAGCAACGACCGCTCCTGGTTCAGCTACATGACCTTCGGCATCTTCGACTGAATAGCGAAGATGCGCTGATCAAGGGAGGCTTCGGCCTCCCTTTTTCGTGGGCGATCGTCCGCCGGCGCGGACCACGTCTCTGTGCGCGAACCCACGCCTTGGATACACTGCGGCTCTCTATGGAATAAGGGAACGCCATGACCCGCCTGCTGTTCTGGATCCTACTGTTCGCGCTCGGCTGGTGGCTGTGGCGTAAGGCCACCCGCCCCGCCCGCCCCAGCACACCGGAGCCCCGCGAGGAGCAAACGGTGCCCATGGTGCGCTGCGCACAGTGCGGAGTGCACGTCCCACGCAGCAATGCCCTGCAGGACGAGAGCAACTGGTACTGCAGCCGCGCTCATCTCGAGCAGGACCGTGCAGACCGTGGCCACTGAAGGCATTTCGCTCACCGGGCAGGGACGGCGCGTCCTGCGCCTGTATCACCTGTACCGCCTGACCATCGGTCTGGTCCTGGTACTGCTGATTTCCAGCAACCTTGACGGCGAAGTCCTCAAGCTCGCCCACACCGAACTGTTCCACATCGGCTGCTGGACCTACCTGGTGGTGAACATCCTGATCGCCGTCCTGATGCCGGCGCCCCGGCATCTGATGCCGCTGTTCATCCTGGCGGCACTCGACGTGCTGATGCTCAGCGGGCTGTTCTACACCGCCGGCGGCGTCCCCAGCGGTATTGGCACGCTGATGGTGATCGCCGTCGCCATCGCCAACATCCTGCTGCGCGGCCGGATAGGCCTTTTGATCGCCGCATTGGCGTCCATCGGGCTGATCTACCTGACCTTCTACATCAGCCTTACCCAGGAGATCGCCTTCAACCACTATGTACAGGCCGGCGGGCTGGGCGCCCTGTGCTTCGCCTCGGCGCTGCTGATCCAGGCGCTGGCGCGCCGCCAACAGGTCATCGAAAACCTCGCGGAACAACGGGCCGCCACGGTAGCCAACCTCGAAGAACTCAACGCCCTGATCCTCCAGCGCATGCGTACCGGCATCCTTGTGCTGGACGATCAGCAGCGCGTGCTGCTGGCCAACCAGAGCGCCACCACACTGCTCGGCGGACAGGAACTGACAGGGCAGCCGCTGGCCGAGCACAGCCCGGCGCTGCTCAACAGCCTGCGGCTGTGGCAGCAGAACCCCGCCCTGCGGCCCCCCAGCCTGCAACCACACGACACCGCGCCCAGCGTGCAGCCTGCCTTCATCCCCCTGCACCGCGGCAATGAACAGCACACCCTGATGTTCCTCGAGGACATCTCGCAGATCGCCCAGCAGGCTCAGCAGCTCAAGCTCGCCTCGCTCGGCCGCCTGACCGCCGGCATCGCCCATGAGATCCGCAACCCCCTGGGCGCCATCAGCCACGCCGCGCAATTGCTGCTGGAGTCCGAAGAGCTCGATCCGCCGGATCGACGACTGACACAGATCATCCAGGACCAGTCGCGGCGGATGAACCTGGTGATCGAGAACGTGCTGCAGCTTTCCCGCCGACGCCAGGCGGAACCCCAAGCGCTCGACCTGAAATACTGGCTGCAACGTTTCGTCGACGAACAGCGTGAGGGGCTGCGCGAAAACCAGCAGCTGCATGTCGAAACCGGGCCCGGCGCTGTGCAGACGCGCATGGACCCGCATCAGCTGACGCAGGTGCTGACCAATCTGGTCCAGAATGGGTTACGGTACAGCGCCAAGAAAAACGGCACTGGCCAGGTGTGGTTGCGCCTGTTCCGCGACAGCGAAACCGACCTGCCGATCCTGGAAGTCCTCGACGATGGCCAGGGCATTGCTGCGGAGCAGCGGGGGAGGCTGTTCGAGCCGTTCTTCACCACCGAAAGCAAGGGCACAGGTCTTGGGCTGTACATCTCCCGGGAGCTCTGTGAAAGCAACCAGGCGCGCCTGGACTATAAAACGCGTGACGAGGGTGGCAGTTGCTTCCGCCTCACCTTCGCCCATCCACGCAAACAAAGCTAAGAACACGCAATGAGCATGAGTCGTCAAAAAGCCCTGATCGTCGATGACGAACCCGATATCCGCGAGCTGCTGGAGATCACCCTCGGCCGCATGAAGCTGGATACCCGCAGCGCCCGTAACGTCAAGGAAGCGCGCGAATTCCTGGCCCGCGAACCGTTCGACTTCTGCCTCACCGACATGCGCCTGCCCGACGGCACCGGGCTGGACCTGGTGCAGTACATCCAGCAGCGCCACCCGCAAACCCCGGTGGCGATGATCACCGCCTTCGGCAGCCTGGACACCGCCGTGCAGGCACTCAAGGCCGGCGCCTTTGACTTCCTCACCAAGCCGGTCGACCTGGGACGCCTGCGCGAGCTGGTCAGCACGGCGCTGCGCCTGCGCTTCCCCGATGCCGAAGAGGCACCGGTGGACAACCGACTGCTGGGCGACTCCCCCCCAATGCGGCAGATGCGCAACCAGATCGCCAAGCTGGCGCGCAGCCAGGCACCGGTCTACATCAGCGGCGAATCCGGCAGCGGCAAGGAACTGGTCGCCCGACTGATCCATGAACAGGGCCCGCGCGCCAATATCGCCTTCGTCCCGGTGAACTGCGGCGCGATTCCTTCGGAGCTGATGGAAAGCGAATTCTTCGGTCACAAGAAAGGCAGCTTCACCGGCGCCGTGGAGGACAAGCAGGGGCTGTTCCAGGCCGCCAACGGCGGCACCCTGTTCCTCGACGAGGTTGCCGACCTACCCCTGCCCATGCAGGTCAAACTGCTGCGGGCGATCCAGGAGAAGGCCGTGCGCGCCGTCGGCGGCCAACAGGAAAATTCAGTGGACGTGCGCGTCCTCTGTGCAACCCACAAGGACCTCGCGGCGGAAGTCGCCGCCGGCCGTTTCCGCCAGGACCTCTACTACCGCCTGAACGTCATCGAACTGCGCGTGCCGCCGTTGCGCGAGCGCCGCGAGGACATTCCGCTGCTCACCGAACGCGTACTCCAGCGCCTGGCCGGCGATGCCGGGCTGCCCGTGGCGACAGTCAGCCCGGACGCCTTGGAGAAGCTCAAGAGCTACCGCTTCCCCGGCAACGTGCGCGAACTGGAGAACATGCTCGAGCGCGCCTACACCCTGTGCGAGAACGATGTGATCCAGCCGCAGGACCTGCGCCTGGCCGAAACCAGCACCGGTGGCGACAATGGCGGGCAGGCCAGTCTCGCGCAGATCGACAACCTCGAGGACTACCTGGAGGAGATCGAGCGCAAGCTGATCATGCAGGCCCTCGAAGAGACCCGCTGGAACCGCACCGCGGCAGCACAGCGACTCGGGCTCACCTTCCGCTCGATGCGTTATCGGTTGAAGAAGCTGGGGATCGACTGATCCCCACTGGACTCAGACGATGGGCGTCGCTACCAGGCGCCCTTCCGGCGCGTAGGGCGCCGCCTCGATGATCGGCGGGCGCTGCTGCATCAGGTCCGCCAGCAACTGGCAGGACGCCGGCGCCAGCACCAGACCGTTGCGGTAATGCCCGGTGTTCAGCCACAGGCCGCGATGGCCCGACACCTCGCCAATGAACGGAACGCCCTGCGGCGACCCCGGACGCAAGCCCGCCCAGTGCTTGACCGGCTCCTGCTCCGCCAACGCGGGGATCAACTCTTCCGCCGATGCACGCAGACTGGCCAGCGCTTCAGCGGACGGCGTCTTGTCGAAACCCGCGTGCTCCAAGGTGCTGCCCACCAGGATGTGGCCGTCGCGCCGGGGAATCGCATAGCGCCCTTTGGCCAGCACCATGCTGGAGAGGAAGTCGGGCGCGCAGCGGTACAGGATCATCTGCCCTTTCACTGGCTCCACCGGCAGCTCCAGCCCCAGCTTCGCCAGTAACTGACCGCTCCAGGCGCCCGCTGCCAGCACGACCGAATCCGCAGTGAAATCGCCCTGTGCGGTACGCACACCCTGTACCCGCTCTCCGGCTTGAAGGAAGCCGGTCACCTCGACCTGCTCGCGCACGGAAACGTTCGGCATGCGCACCAGCGCTTCGCGCAGCGACCTGGCCAGGCGTGGGTTGCGCACATTGGCAACGCCGGACATGTACACAGCCCGGCTGAACCCCGTCCCCAGCACGGGTACGGCATCGTGCACGGCGGAAATGCTCACCTCCGACAGCGGACGCCCCTGGGCACGGGCCCAGGCCAGCGCTTCATCCTGGTCGTCCAGATCGAGCCAGTACAGGCCGGTCACATGCACTTCCGGGTCCACCCCGGTGTCCGCCAGCAGCCGCTGGCCGAGGCCTGGATAGAAGTCCTGCGACCAGTGCGCCAGATTGGCCACGGCCCGGCTGTAGCGCCAGGGATAGAGCGGCGAAACGATCCCGCCGCCGGCCCAGGACGCCTCGCGCCCGGTCTCGCCGCGTTCCAGCAGCAATACCTCGGCCCCGGCCTGTCCCAGGGTCCAGGCAGACAACAGCCCGACGACCCCGCCGCCCACCACGATCACATCCGGCATACAACGCCCCCACATCACTTACGGAAAACCAAAGGGAAATCGGCAGTCGAGCACTATACCGGGCAACGGGAGCGACCGGGTGACGGGCGACAACTGCAACCACCCCGGAAGCGCCCTACAACGGTTTCAGACGCCACAAAACAGGCAGCCCCAATACTCCCTGACAGACCCACGAACCAGGGACGGGACATGTTCAAACGCAACGGTTTCAGCCTCATCGAACTGCTGGTGACCCTGGCAGTCCTGGCCATTGTCCTCTCCCTCGCGGCGCCAGGATTCGGCCGACTCCTGGAGGAGCATCGGCTGCAGGTCGCCACGCAGGAGCTGCAGAGCGCACTGAATCAGGCACGCACGACGGCCGTGCTGAGCGGGCAACCGGTTAGCATCGCGGCCTTGGATGGAAACTGGGAACAAGGCTGGACGCTGTTCGTCGACCGCAACAACAACGGTATTCGTGAACCCTCCGAGCAACTGCTGGCGACTCACACGGCCATTTCGCCCATCACCGTTATCCCCGACAGCACCTCCCGCCGCTACGTCCACTACACACCTGGCGGCTACAGCGCCCAGCCCAACGGGGCATTCCATTCCGGGCACTTCGTGCTCTGCGCCAGTACACAATCTGCAGCCCGGATCGTGATCAACAGGGCCGGAAGAATTCGTCGGGAATCCAGCGAGGCGGACCCACTTTGCCCCCACTGACATGCGTCACACTCGCATCGCGACACCTGTCACATATGAGCAAATCGCATGACCGAACATCGCGCTATCGCGAACGGTCATCCGTCTAGATAGGACTTTTCCTACGACAGACGGCAGCATTGCCGCGACTTAAAACGCGAGGAATGCGCCATGTCGCGCCCAATGGGATCGGCCGGATTCACGCTGGTCGAATTGATGATCGTGGTGACCCTGCTGGCGATTTTCGCCGCGCTAGCCGTCCCCAGCTTCACCTCGACCATCGAACGCAGTCGTCTGCAAACCCAGGCAGATGAGTTGAAGTCCCTGCTGCTCTATGCCCGAGGCGAGGCCGTGAGCCAGAAGGCCACCATCACCGCCGCCGGCAGCGATGACGTCTGGAGCGTCAAGCGCGGTGACGGCGATGCGCTGCGCCAGCTCAAGAGCAACCCCGAGCTCACCCGGATCCGAGCCAGCGCCGACGAGATCAAGTTCAGGAGCAACGGTACGGCAACGGCTACCACTCTCACCATCTGCCACAACGACGACACCGCCACGGGGCTGTATCTGGAGGTCCAGGCAAGCGGCGCCATCAAGTTGTTCCGTCAGGGGACAAAGGATGCGGACGAAACGCCCCTGGACAGTTGCACCCTGTGAGGAACGCCATGACGACCAGCAAAGGCTTCAGCCTGATCGAGGTGCTCGTGGCGCTGCTCCTGACCACCGTCGGCGTACTCGGCATGGTGGCGCTGCAAGGGCGCAGCATCCAGTACACCCAGGATTCCGTACAGCGTAACGCCGCCGTCGAACTGACCAACGACCTGATCGAGATCATTCGCGCCAACCCCCAGGAGCTTTTCAGCAACACGCCACCGAAGACTCCCATGAACAGTGCAATGAAGACCGCCTCTCTGTTCTACAAGGCTGAGGGGAAAGACTTCTCCGGCCGCCAGAACTGCGTGTCCAGCCCGACCCGTATCGCGAAAACGGCGCAGGAGCAGCGCGATTGCTGGGCCGACAAGGTCAAGACAGCACTGCCCGGCGGCGCGGACCTCTTCGCCAGCGACATGTACATCTGCCGCAGTCCCTCCCCCGGACAGTGCAACGCGAATGCCGGCTCGATGATCGAAATCCGCCTCGCCTGGCAGGTACGGGAGGGCACCTGCCTGGACGCCGCAGAAACCGACGCCACCGTTTGCACCTACACCGTTCGAGTAGAGCCATGACCAGCACCAAGCGCCAACTCGGCCTGTCGATAGTCGAGCTGATGATCGCGCTCGCAATCAGCAGCTTCCTGATCCTCGGCATCACCCAGATCTATCTCGACAACCGGCGCAGCTACGCCTTCCAGCAGAACCAGGCGGGCAACCTGGAAAACGGTCGTTTCGCCACGCTGACGATCAATCATTACCTAGGCAAGGCAGGCTACCGCCGCAATCCTTCCACGCTGCTCGAAGCAGTTTTTCCCGCCCGCGCCGCCGGGGGTGGATGCCAGGCTTTCAAAGCCGGGCACGCCATCACCGGGCTCGCCGCCAGCGAAGGCACCGGTTTCTGTATTCGCTACCAACCGCAAGCCAGCGAGGAGCTGGACTGCCAGGGCGAGGCTAGTGGCGTCGAATACGACAAGGCCTTTCCGTCGGCGCCCGCTTCCGAAGGCGACCTGACCCTTCTGGCATTCAAGTACGAACCGAGCGAGGGCGCACTTCAGCAAGGCCGCCTACTGTGCAAGAGCCTGAACACCGCCACTCCCCAGTATGGTGAACTGCTCACCGGTATCGCCGATCTGCGCCTGGACTTCGGAGTCGGCAGCAACGACGTCATGGAGAAGAAGGTGTCGTCCTATATCCCGCAAGCCGACTGGTCGCCGGACAGCGGCGCCATTCGAAGCGTGCGCTACGCCTTGCTGCTCGCGAGCCGCGATAGGCAGCGCGACAGCGACGATTCGAAAGTGCTCAGCGACTGGCTGGCTACCGCAGCGGACGCTACCAAGAGCCGCATCCAGAAAGCGGACAATAAAAGCCTCTATCAGGTTGCCAGCAGCACCCAGACCATCAGGAACTTCATGCCATGACAGCCCCTACCCGCAACTCCCAGCGCGGTGCGGTACTGCTCGTCGCGCTCGTCATGATGCTGCTGCTCACCTTGCTGGCCATCGGAAGCATGCGCAGCGTGACCATGGAAACACGCCTCACTGCCCATCGTGCCCATGACACGAAACTGCAGAATGTTGCCGATGCGGCCCTGCGCGAGGCCGAGTTCCGCTTCTATGGTCCGGGCTACCTCGTCGAGAAGCTGGAAGCCAGCGCCGACAACTGCAGCAAGTCGAACACTTTGAAAGCCAATGGCCTGAACAAGCCGTGCCTGCTGGCGATCGACGACGCCCACCTGCTCACCTTCGTCGATCAGCCCCAGGAAGCTACCGACGACTTCCTCAAGTCCGAATCCCAGGGCGGCCTGCTCTGGATGCCCTATCGCGGCACCGACCCAGGGACCACGACCCAAGCCAATACCCAGTACCCGGCCTCCTGGAACAGCATCCTGGCGGTCGAAACCGGAAACACGGCGGTCAACGCGGAATACGGCATGGCCGCGGAAGGCCAGGGCACCTACTTCTACCTCAACAATGGCAAGGCAGGGGACGCCCTCTATCTCCAGTCGACACACGCCAATATCTATCTTGGCCTTAATAATTAATGGCTGACATCATGCACCGTTCTCGTCTTCACCCCTGCATCAAGACGCTCTCCTGCGCAGTGTTCGGCGTCACCCTGCTCTGCGCCGCCAACTCCTTTGCCGCCGTCTCCCAGAGCCCTCTGAGCCTGACCGTGGGTGTCGCCCCCAACATGCTGCTGACACTCGACGACTCCGGCAGCATGCGCTGGGCCTTCGCCCCGGACAACAAGAACAGCTACAGCGCCACCCGGCGCGCCAAGTCCAGCGCCTTCAACCCGCTCGCCTATAACCCCGCTGTGACTTATCGCGCCCCGATCGTGTTCGACACCTCGGGCAATGAAGTCCCACTGAGCACCAGCTTTACCTCGGCGAAGGTCAACGGCTACAACAGCGCACGCGGCACCATCAATATGTCCAACGACTACAAGGTCACCTGGACTTACGTGCTCGAAAGTGGGCAAGCCACGAGCTACGGCTACAGCAGCACCAGTAACCGACTGGCGGAAAACCCGGCAGCTGACTTCCAGGCATCCGTCACCGCGACCGTCGATGGCACCACGACTGTGACCACACCAGGCGGCATCGATTTCACCTTCAAGCGCACCTCTACCCAGACTTGCGGGAGAAGATGCACCACGACAGTCAGTTGCACCGCTTCCGCCACCGTACCAGGCTCCACCAGCGCCATTGCCACAGATTGCAGCGTGAACGGCAATACGCTGTCGGCCAGCCTCGCTCAAAAAGGAGTTCCGGCCTACTACTACACCTACAACTCCACTAATGCCGGTTGCACCACCGCTAACGACGACTGCTACAGCCTGAGGTTCGTAACGTCTGCCGAGCAGCAGAACTTCGCGAACTGGTATTCGTTCTACCGAAACCGCGCTCTGGCGACGATCTCGGCCGCGGCGCTGGCCTTCTACGACCTGTCTCCTGCGGTGCGCCTGAGCTGGCAAGGCCTGGGTCGCTGCGTCAGCTTCGACGGAACCGACAGCAACTGCCGGGACAACACCTTCCAGGCCTATACGCCAGCGCACAAGGGGCAACTGTATGCCTGGCTGCAGAACATCAACTTCGACCAGAGCACATACCTGCCAGCGGCAATGAAGCGCGCGGGCGAATTCCTCAAGACGGCCACACCCTGGCAGAAGACGCCCGGCGGCACCGGCAACACCTCGCAAAATACCTATGCCTGCCGTGCCAGCTACCAGATCATGATGACGGACGGTCTGTGGAACGAATCGGCCAGCGCGCCAAGCGACTTCCGCCACGACGCCGGCACCTTCAACCTGCCGGACGGCCGGGCATACAGTCAGGGCGCCCCCTACTACGACGCCACGTCCAACACCCTGGCTGACCTCGCCATGCACTACTGGTCCACGGACCTCAATACCAACCTGGCCAACAAGGTGCCGGCCTACACGCCCTTCAAGAGCAACAACACCACGACCGATTACTGGGATGCCCGCAATGACCCGGCGACCTGGCAACACATGTCCAACTTCATCATGGGCCTGGGACTGTCCGAAGCGCTAAATCGCACGAACATTCCCTGGGATGGCGCCACCCACAAGGGGGCCGGCTATGCCGCCCTGGCCGCCGGTACGGCAACCTGGCCACCGGCTGCCGCCTCGGGCGACAACGCCGCCAACAACGTCTACGACCTGTGGCACGCCGCGATCAACTCGCGCGGCGAGTTCTTCAGCGTGGACAGCCCGGAGGCCATGGTACAGGCCTTCTCCGACATTCTTTCGCGCATCGCCGACCGCAAGTCCACCGCCGCACGCCCGGCCATCAACTCCGGCCAGGTCAGCACGGACGAGAACGACAACGGCACGGTCAAGACCGTTTCCTACCAAACCTCCTACGCCAGCGACGACCACTGGTCCGGGGACGTGAAGCGCTTCGAGAAAACCTGGAACGCCCAGAGCAACGCTTTTGAAACCACCCAGATCTGGAGCGCCAAGGCGGGCGTGCCCAGTTGGCAGAGCCGGGCGATCAAGATAGCGGGAAATTCCAACAGCGGGCTGGTCGACTTCGCCTGGGAAAATGCAGGCACCAGCAGCACCACCGGCAGCCTGGCCAACCTGCTTAGCCGGGACCCGGCAAACGCCAATGCCGCCGACACCCAGGGACAGCAGCGCCTGGAATACCTGCGTGGCAACCGTAGTGGCGAAGGCACCACCTTCCGTCAGCGCAGCGGTGTCCTGGGTGACTTCTACTCCTCCAGCCCCGCCGTCGTGAATGGCCCCCGTTACCTGGTCAGCTTCAGCAACCGTCTGGAGGGAAACACCGCCTACTCCACCTTTGCGACCACCATTGCCGACCGCTCGCCCCGTGTCTACGTGGGCGGCAACGACGGCATGCTGCATGGATTCAATGCCCTTACCGGTGCCGAGGAGTTCGCGTTCATCCCAAGCGCCGTGTTCGCCAAGCTGAACAAGCTGACCAGCGCCAACTACAGCCACGAGTTCTATGTGGAAGGCACTCCCGTCGTCGCCGATGTGTACGACGGCAGCGAATGGCGCACGGTCCTGGTCGGCACCCTGAAGGGCGGTGGCAAGGCCATCTTCGCCCTGGACATCACCACGCCCGGACAGGAGAAACTGCTGTGGGAATTCGACGACAGCCGCCTTCCCAATGATGCGGCGGTGAAGATGGGCTACAGCTTCTCGCAACCGACCATCGCTCGCCTGCATACCGGTAAATGGGCCGTGGTCTTCGGCAACGGCTACGAAAGCGACGGCAACACCAACGGCAAGGCCGCCCTGTTCATCGTCGATGCGATGCAAGGCACCTTGCTCAAGAGCCTGGAAGTCGAAGGTACCGACGGGGTCGCCAACGGCCTGTCCACCCCCAAGCTCGGCGACTACAACGCCGACGGCGTGGCCGACTACGCCTACGCGGGCGACCTGCAAGGCAACGTCTGGCGCTTCGACCTGCTACGCAACGGCCGGAGCACCACCACCCCATTTACCACCGAGGACGACGGCGAAAACGCCATCGCGGCCTTCGAAGTGGCCTATGGAGGCAAACCGCTGTTCAAGGCCGTGGCGGATACCGGCAGCCGGCAGCCCATCACCTCCGCCCCCAGCCTGGTACGCCACCCTACCGGTACGGGCTACCTGGTGATCTTCGGCACGGGCAAGTTCTTCGACACCGACGACAAGGAAGGCGACAAGAGCATGGCCCAGAGCGTCTACGGCATCTGGGACAAACAGACCCTGGGCGAGGAAGCCAGCAACCCCGCCATCACCCGCGGCAGTTTGCAAGCGCAGAGCATTGTTACGCAAACCACTGTTGCCGCCGATGGAACAACCCGGCAAGGGCGTGTGATCAGCGACAACAACGTGCGCTGGCAGGCCTCGGGCAGTCAGTCCGCGCAGAACGGCTGGTACCTGAACCTGACCCGGACCGACGGTGAAATGGTTGTGGAAAACATGGCGCAACTGGGGCGGACCCTGTTCTTCCAGTCGCTGGTGCCCAATGACGACCCCTGCGGTGACGGCGCCGCCAACTGGACTTACGCGCTCAACCCTTTCACCGGAGGCAGAACACCCCAGCACGCCTTCGATTACCAGCCCACAGGCGACGTCGGCACCAGCAACATCTCGGCGATCCGCCAGGACGGTGAAGGCGGCGGGACCATCTCCCAGAACTCGGACAGCTCGTACCAGTACTGCACCGGACAGGAGTGCGTGAACATCCACCCGGACCCGACCAGCCTCGGTCGACAGAGCTGGCGCAGAGTCGAGGACCAGGAATGAGCCGCAACCCAGCTTCAACGGAGTATTTGATGAAACGTGTTCAGACCGGCTTCACCCTGCTTGAAGTCATGATCGTGGTGGTCGTCATCGGCATCCTCGCCGCCATCGCCTATCCGAGCTACGAGGAGTACGTCAAACGGGGAAACCGGGCGGAAGGTCAGGCCGCATTGAACGATGCCGCGGCGCGCCAGGAGCGCTACTTCGCCCAGAACAACAGCTACGTGACCAGCACCGCCGACATCAGCAAGCTGGGCATGCGCACCGACGGCAGCAACACAATCTCCGAGACCGGCAAGTACCGGCTGCAAGTGGCGGGAGGCGGCGGAGGCTACACGCTGACCGCCGTTCAACAGTTCGGTGATACCAAGTGCGGCAATCTGACCCTGAACGCCCAGGGTGAGAAAGGAAGAACCGGCAGCGGCAAGACCACCGAGGATTGCTGGCGCTGAGCCAAAGAAAAAGCCCGCCGTATGGCGGGCTTTTCATGTCACACAGCCTTCACCCGCAATTCCTTGGGCATCGAGAAAGTAATGTTCTCCTCCCGGCCATCCAGCTCAACCTCGGGCTCCGCGCCCCACTCGCGAAGCTGCTGGATCACACCACGCACGAGGACTTCCGGGGCCGAGGCGCCTGCGGTGATGCCGATGCGCTGCACGCCATCGAACCATTCCTTCTTCAGGTCCTCGGCGCCATCGATCAGGTAGCCCGGGGTGCCCATGCGCTCGGCCAGCTCGCGCAGGCGGTTGGAGTTGGAGCTGTTCGGGCTGCCCACCACCAGTACCAGGTCGCATTGGTCGGCCAATTCCTTCACCGCGTCCTGGCGGTTCTGGGTGGCGTAGCAGATGTCGTTCTTGCGCGGGCCCTGGATGTGAGGGAATTTCGCCCTCAGGGCGTCGATCACCTTGGAGGTGTCGTCCATGGACAGGGTGGTCTGGGTCACGAAGTGCAGCGCCTCGGGGTTGCGAACCTCCAGTGCGGCCACATCCTCCTCGTCTTCCACCAGGTAGATGGCGCCGCCGTTGGAGTCATCGTACTGCCCCATGGTGCCCTCCACTTCCGGATGGCCTTCGTGGCCGATCAGGATGCATTCGTGGCCGTCGCGGCTGTAGCGCACGACTTCCATATGCACCTTGGTCACCAACGGGCAGGTCGCATCGAAGACCTTCAGACCACGGTTCTCGGCTTCCTTGCGCACAGCCTGAGAGACACCGTGGGCGCTGAAGATGACAATGGTGTCGTCCGGCACCTGGTCGAGTTCCTCGACGAACACGGCGCCGCGGTTGCGCAGGTTTTCCACCACGAACTTGTTGTGCACCACTTCATGGCGCACGTAGATCGGCGGGCCGAACACGTCGAGGGCGCGGTTGACGATCTCGATCGCCCGGTCGACGCCGGCGCAGAAGCCGCGGGGATTGGCGAGTTTGATTTGCATGGTGGCCTCGGGTGCTAAGCAAGCCGGCCCACAAGGGGCCGGCAGGAGTTCTTCGCCGGGTGCACAGCGGCCCGTCTACACGGACCGCCTGCTCCTTCAGGCAGATTTCACGTCAATGATATCGACTTCAAAGGCCAGCGTTTTGCCGGCCAGCGGATGGTTGAAGTCGATGGTGACGTGCTGGTCATCGAAGGCTTTGACGATACCCGGCAGCTCGGTCTTGGCGGCGTCGTTGAAGATCACCAGCAGGCCCTCGGCCAGCTCCATGTCCTGGAACTGGTCGCGCGGCATCACCTGGACGTTGGCCGGGTTCGGCTGGCCGAAGCCCAGCTCCGGCTCGATGGTCAGGGTGCGCTTGTCGCCGGCCTTGAGACCGAACAGTGCCTGCTCGAAGCCCGGCAGCAGGTTGCCGTCGCCGACCTTGAAGGTGGCCGGCTGCTTGTCGAAAGTGCTGTCGACGACGTTGCCGTCTTCCAGCTTGAGGGCGAAATGCAGGGTGACCTGGGTATCCGCACCGATACGCTGAATGGTTTCAGAAAACTCAGCCATGGGCGGTTTCTCCGGACTTCTTCGATTTGAACATATCCAGCGCCAGCATGATGGCGCCGACGGTGATGGCGCTGTCGGCCAGGTTGAACGCCGGGAAATACCAGCGGTTCTGCCAGTGCACCAGGATGAAATCGACCACGTGACCGAGCACGATGCGGTCGTATAGGTTGCCCAGCGCACCGCCCAGCACCAGGGCCAGGGCGATGGCCAGCCAGGTCTCGCCGCGCTTCAGGCGCTTAAGCCAGACCACCAGCACGGCGCTCACCACGATGGCGATCAGGGCAAACAGCCAGCGCTGCCAGCCCGAGCCATCGGCCAGGAAGCTGAAGGCCGCGCCGGTGTTATAGGCCAGGGTCCAGCTGAACAGGTCGGGGATGACCACGATCTGCTGGTACATGGTCAGCTCGGCCTGAAAGAAAGCCTTGCTGACCTGGTCCAGCACGAACACCAGCACGGTGATCCACAGCCAGGGCAGACGGCCGAAACGATCAGGCATAGTGACGAACCTCGCCGGCGCCATCGATGTTCTCGACGCAACGGCCGCACAGCTCCGGGTGCGCGGTGTGGCTGCCCACGTCAGCGCGGAAGTGCCAGCAACGGCCGCACTTGGCATGGGCGGACTTGATCACCTTCAGCTTCAGGCCCGGCAGTTCGCTTTCAACCGCGTCGGCCGGCGCATCGGCCAGCGGCGCGACGGCGGCGGCGGAGGTGATCAGCACGAAGCGCAGCTCGTTGCCCAGCTTCTCCAGGCGCTTGGCCAGGGAGTCCTCGGCGTAGAGAGTGATCTCGGCCTGCAGGTTGCCGCCGATAGTCTTGGCGCTGCGCTGGTTCTCCAGTTCCTTGTTCACGGCAGCCTTGGCGGCCATGACTTCGTCCCAGTAGGCACGGTCCAGCTCGGCGTCGGCCGGCAGTTCGGAGAGGCCGTCGTACCAGGTGGTCAGCATGACCGACTCGGCGCGCTCGCCCGGCAGGAAGCTCCAGATTTCCTCGGCGGTGAAGGCCAGGATCGGGGCGATCCAGCGCACCAGGGCTTCGGCGATGTGGAACAGCGCGGTCTGGCAGGAACGACGGGCGACGCTGTTTTCCTGGGTGGTGTACTGGCGGTCCTTGATGATGTCCAGGTAGAAGCCGCCCAGCTCCTGCACGCAGAAGTTGTGCACCTTGGAGTAGACGTTCCAGAAGCGGTAGTCGCGGTAGGCCTCTTCCAGTTCGCGCTGCAGCAGCAGGGCCCGGTCGATGGCCCAGCGGTCCAGGGCCAGCAGTTGGTCGTTGGGCAGCAGGTCCTTGGCCGGGTCGAAGCCGGACAGGTTGGACAGCAGGAAGCGCGCGGTGTTGCGGATGCGGCGATAGGCATCGGCGCTGCGCTGCAGGATGGTCTGGGAAACCGCCATCTCGCCCGAGTAGTCGGTGGCGGAAACCCACAGGCGCAGAATGTCGGCACCCAGGGTGTCGGTGACCTGCTGCGGGGCGATCACGTTGCCCAGGGACTTGGACATCTTGCGGCCGGACTCGTCCACGGTGAAGCCGTGGGTCAGCAGCTGGCGGTACGGCGCGTGGCCGTCGATGGCGCAGCCGGTCAGCAGCGAGGAGTGGAACCAGCCGCGGTGCTGGTCGGAGCCTTCCAGGTAGAGGTCGGCGGCCGGACCGCTGGCGTGGCCCAGCTCGGCGTGGGAGCCGCGCAGCACGTGCCAATGGGTGGTGCCGGAGTCGAACCAGACGTCCAGGGTGTCGTTGATCTTGTCGTACTGCGCGGCTTCATCGCCCAGCAGTTCGGCGGCGTCAAGCTTGAACCAGGCCTCGATGCCTGACTGTTCAACGCGCTGGGCAACCTCTTCCATCAGCTCGACGGTGCGCGGGTGCAGCTCGCCGGTGGCCTTGTGCAGGAAGAACGGGATCGGCACGCCCCAGTTGCGCTGACGCGAGATGCACCAGTCCGGACGGCCGGCGATCATGCCGTGCAGGCGCGCCTGGCCCCAGTTGGGCACGAAGTCGGTTTCGGTGATGGCCTGCAGCGCGCGCTCACGCAGGGTGGCGCCGGCTTCCGGCTGCTTGTCCATGCCGACGAACCACTGCGCGGTGGCACGGTAGATCAGCGGGGTCTTGTGGCGCCAGCAGTGCATGTAGCTGTGGCTGATGCTGGCGTGCTTGAGCAGCGCACCGACTTCATCGAGCTTGGCGACGATGGCCGGGTTGGCCTTCCAGATGAACTGGCCGCCGAAGAACGGCAGGTCGGCCACGTACACGCCGTTGCTCTGCACGGGGCTCAGGATGTCGTCGTTGACCATGCCGTACTGCTTGCAGGTACGGAAGTCGTCCTCGCCGTAGGCCGGAGAGGAGTGAACCACGCCGGTGCCGGCGCCCAGTTCGACGTACTCGGCCAGGTAGACGGGCGAGAAACGCTCGTAGAACGGATGACGGAAGCGGATCAGGTCCAGCGCTTCGCCTTGTGCGGTGGCGATGACCTGGCCTTCCAGGCCGTAGCGTTGCAGGCAGGACTCGACCAGTTCCTCGGCCAGCACCAGCAGGCGCTCACCGGTATCGACCAGCGCGTAGGTGAATTCGGGGTGGACGTTCAGTGCCTGGTTGGCCGGGATGGTCCAGGGGGTGGTGGTCCAGATGACGATGGCGGTGGGCTTGGGCAGGCTGTCCAGGCCGAACGCGGCGGCCAGTTTGCCTTCGTCTTCCACAGGGAAGGCGACGTCGATGGCGTCGGACTTCTTGTCGGCGTATTCCACTTCCGCCTCGGCCAGGGCCGAACCGCAGTCGAAGCACCAGTTCACCGGCTTCAGGCCCTTGAACACGAAGCCCTGCTTGACCATCTCGGCCAGGGCGCGGATTTCGCCGGCTTCGTTGGCGAACGCCATGGTCTTGTAGGGGTTGTCCCACTCGCCCAGCACGCCCAGGCGAATGAAGTCGGCCTTCTGCCCTTCGATCTGCTCGGCGGCGTATTCACGGCACAGCTCGCGGGTCTTGTCCGCCGGCAGGTTCTTGCCGTGGGTGGTCTCGACCTTGTGCTCGATCGGCAGGCCGTGGCAGTCCCAGCCCGGCACGTAGGGGGCGTCGTAGCCGGCCAGGGTCTTGGAGCGGACGATGATGTCCTTGAGGATCTTGTTGACTGCGTGACCGATATGGATGCTGCCGTTGGCGTAGGGCGGGCCATCGTGCAGGACGAATTTCGGGCGACCTTCGCCAATCTTCCGCAGCTTCTGGTACAGGCCAATGTCGTTCCAGAGTTTCAGGGTCTGCGGCTCGCGCTGCGGCAGGCCGGCTTTCATCGGGAAGTCGGTTTCGGGAAGGTTCAGAGTGGCTTTGTAATCGGTCATCTCAGGGCCTGTTCAGGATCTTCAATCAAGCGGTTGGCCCAGCCAATAGGCCCGGGCGGCGGCGATGTCGGCGAGGATGGCCGCCTTGAGTGCCTCCAGCGAGGCAAAACGCTGCTCATCACGCAGCTTCTGGTGGAAAGTGATGTCCAGATGCTGGCCGTAAAGATCGCCAGCGAAATCCAGCAGATGCACTTCCAGGTGGGGCCGGCCGTCGCCATTCACAGACGGTCGGGTGCCGATGTTGGCAACCCCGTTGCAGCGCTGGCCAGCCACCATCGTGCTGACCAGGTAAACCCCATTGAGCGGCGCCTTGCGGCGCTTGAGCTGGATGTTCGCGGTGGGCGAACCCAGTGTGCGGCCCAGCTTCTGCCCGTGCAGCACACGGCCGCTCAGGCGATATGGACGACCCAGCAGGCGCTCGGCCATGTGCAGGTCGCCGTCGGCGAGGTCCTTGCGGATGCGCGAGCTGCTCACGCGCATGCCGTCGACTTCCACGGTGGTCGCAGCTTCGACGGTAAAGCCCTGCTCCGCACTGGCGTTGACCAGGAAGGCGAAGTCGCCGGAACGGTCGCAGCCGAAGCGGAAATCATCGCCCACTTCCAGATGGCGGACCCGCAGACCCTCCACCAGCACCTGGCGGACGAACTCGGCCGCCGACAACTCGCGCAGACGGCGATTGAAAGCCAGGCAGAGGACGAAATCGACGCCGTACTGGCGCAACAGTTCGAGCTTCTCGCGCAGGCGGGTCAGGCGCACAGGCGCCGCATCCGGGGCGAAGTATTCACGCGGCTGCGGTTCGAAAATCACCACGCAACTGGGCACGCCCAGCTCCAGCGAACGCTCGCGCAGACGCCCCAGGATCGCCTGGTGACCAAGGTGGACGCCGTCGAAGTTACCGATGGTGGCGACACAGCCCCCGGACAGGGGCCGCAGATTGTGAAGGCCTCGAAGCAGCTGCATAGCGCGCGTATTGCTCAGAAAGTGGTCGATTATACCCACACCCGTCGCCGCGCGACAGGCAAAATGCCGTCGCCGCAAACGGATGCAATGCTTTGCCCGGCGAAGGTTACAGCACCGCGCGGCGAGAGAAGTCCCGCAGGCGGAAGCCCAGGAGCGCGAGCATACCGAAATAGGCGATCACCCCGGCCACCACCAACGCCCCCAGGCGCACCAGGCGAATCGGCATCCCGCCCTCGTCCCAGGCCGGCATGACGTACATCATGCCGACCAGCACGGCACACATCACCAGTACAGATACCACCAATTTGGCGATGAACTTGCCCCAGCCCGGCTGCGGATCGAACAACTGGTGCTTGCGCAACTGCCAATACAGCAGCCCGGCGTTCAGGCACGCCGCCAGGCTGATCGCCAGGGCCAGGCCCGCGTGCTTGAGCGGACCGATGAACACCAGGTTCATCAACTGGGTGGAAACCAGGGTGAACAGCGCGATCTTCACCGGCGTCTTGATGTTCTGCCGCGCATAAAAGCCCGGCGCGAGCACCTTCACCAGGATGATCCCGAGCAGGCCGACGGCGTAGGCGATCAGCGCGCGCTGGGTCATCAGGGCGTCATGGGCGCTGAACTTGCCGTACTGGAACAGCGCAACGGTCAGCGGCTCGGCGATCACCGCCAGGGCCAGGGAGCACGGCAGCACCAGCAGGAAGCACAGGCGCAGGCCCCAGTCCATCAACCGCGAATACTCGTGACGATCGTCGCTGGCGTAGGTCTTGGCCAGCGACGGCAGCAGGATGGTGCCCAGCGCCACGCCGAGCACGCCGGACGGCAGCTCCATCAGGCGATCAGCGTAATACATCCAGGACACCGAGCCGGCCACCAGGAAGGAGGCGAAGATGGTGTTGATGATCAGCGAAATCTGGCTGACCGAGACGCCAAGGATCGCCGGGCCCATCTGCTTCATTACGCGCCACACGCCGGAGTCGCGCAGGTTGATGCGTGGCAGCACCAGCATGCCAATCTTCTTCAGATGGGGCAGTTGGTAGAGCAGTTGTGCCAGGCCACCGGCCAGCACGGCCCAGCCCAGCGCCATGATCGGCGGGTCGAAGTACGGCGTGAGGAACAGCGAGAACAGGATCATGCTGACGTTCAGCAAGGTCGGCACGAAGGCCGGCACCGAGAAGCGGTTCCAGGTATTGAGGATCGCCCCCGCCAGGGACGCCAGCGAGATCAGCAGGATATAAGGAAAGGTCACCCGCAGCAGGGCGCTGGTGAGCTCGAATTTCTCCGGCGAGTCGACGAAGCCGGGGGCCGTCACCCAGATCACCCAGGGCGCGGCGAGGATGCCCAGCGCGGTGACCAGCGCCAGGATCAGCGTCAGCAGGCCGGACACGTAGGCAATGAAGGTACGCGTCGCCTCTTCGCCCTGCTGGGTCTTGTACTCCGCCAGGATCGGCACGAAAGCCTGGGAGAAGGCGCCCTCGGCAAAGATGCGGCGCAGCAGATTGGGCAGCTTGAAGGCGACGAAGAAGGCATCGGTGGCCATGCCGGCGCCGAACATGCGGGCAACTATCGTGTCGCGCACGAAACCGAGCACCCGCGAGATCATGGTCATCGAGCTGACCGCGGCCAGCGACTTGAGTAGGTTCATAGCGTCCAGAACTGGTAGAATGGCCGCCCCTGCCGGGTGCGGCACTGGCTCCGAGCGACTGCTCATCCGCCAGGCGAAGCGCAGCAGTGTAGGGCCGCGGGGCGAATAAATCACCCCATCTGCCGGACAGCGTGCGCCCGTCGCACCACTCGTCGGCAGCGACTCATACCCTTGACAAGGCCCTGATGCAACGGCATTATTCGCGGCCTTAATTTATTCGCAACATCCCAAGTTTTTCTCGAGGAGCTCGACGGTGGCCAACACACCTTCCGCCAAAAAACGCGCCAAACAGGCTGAGAAGCGTCGCAGCCACAACGCCAGCCTGCGTTCCATGGTTCGTACCTACATCAAGAACGTAGTCAAAGCAGTCGACGCCAAGGACCTGCCGAAGGCCCAGGCCGCTCTGGTTGCTGCTGTACCGGTTATCGACCGTATGGCTGACAAAGGCATCATCCACAAGAACAAGGCCGCTCGCCACAAGAGCCGCCTGAACGCCCACGTGAAGGCCCTGGCCACCGCGTAAGCGTTCCGTTCTTGAAAAACCGGCCCCAGGGCCGGTTTTTTATTGCCTGCGATTCACCTCTCAAACAAGTTATCCACAGGCAAAGCCTTCTTGCAGGCAAAAAGAAAGGGCGGTCACCCGCCCTTCTCGCTTACTTGGTCGGCCACGGCATGATCGGAATCGCCGTCACCGCATTCTGCGGGCTGCCCTCGATCACCCGGTCGCTGTAGACCAGATAAACCAGCGCGTTGCGCTTCTTGTCGAAGAAACGCACCACCTGCATGCTCTTGAACACTAGCGAGGTGCGCTGCTTGAACACCTCCTCGCCATCCTTGAGCTCACCGACGAAACGGATCGGGCCGACCTGACGACAGGAGATCGACGCCTCGGCGCGATCCTCCGCCAACCCCAGCCCGCCCTTCACGCCGCCAGTCTTGGCGCGGGACAGGTAGCAGCTGACACCCTCGACCTTGGGGTCATCAAAAGCCTCCACCAGGATCTTGTCGTTGGGACCAACCCACTTGAAGACCGTGGACACTTCACCGATCTCTTCGGCATTCGCCAGCATCGGCAGCAGCATCAGCGCCGCCATCAATCCCTTGCGCATGGATTTCCCCTCAGACGAGCACCAGGTTGTCGCGATGGACCAGCTCCGGACCATCCACATAACCGAGCAGGCTCTCGATGGCATCGGTCGGCTGGCCGATGATCTTCTGCGCCTCAAGGGCGCTGTAGTTGGCCAGGCCACGAGCAATCTCACGCCCTTGCTGATCCACACAGACCACCATCTCGCCGCGACGGAAGCTACCCTGCACGGTTTTCACACCAACCGGCAGCAGGCTCTTGTGATCATGGGCAATAGCCTTGACCGCACCATCATCCAGCACCAGCGTGCCACGCATCTGCAGATGCCCCGCCAGCCACTGCTTGCGCGCCGCCTTGCGGCTCTGCTCGGGCGTCAGCAGGGTACCCAGGCGCTCGCCGACACGCAGGCGATCCAGCACGCGCTCGATGCGCCCACCAATGATCACCGTATGCGCACCGGAACGCGCCGCCAGACGCGCCGCACGCAGCTTGGTCTGCATGCCACCGCGACCCAGCGCACCGCCCGTTCCGCCAGCTACCGCATCCAGGGCAGGATCATCGGCACGGGCCTCGAAGATCAGCTCCGCATCGGGATTGTTGCGTGGATCGGCGTCGAACATGCCATCGCGGTCAGTCAGGATCACCAACAGGTCAGCCTCGACCAGGTTGGCCACCAGCGCCGCCAGGGTATCGTTGTCGCCGAAGCGGATTTCGTCGGTGACCACGGTATCGTTCTCGTTGATCACCGGGATCACACCGAGATCGACCAGCGTACGCAGGGTATTGCGCGCATTCAGGTAACGCTTGCGGTCCGAGAGGTCGTCGTGGGTCAGCAGCACCTGGGCGGTCTGCAGGTTATGCACGCCAAAGCTGGACTCCCAGGCCTGCACCAGCCCCATCTGCCCTACCGCGGCGGCGGCCTGCAGCTCGTGCATGTCACTAGGTCGGGAAACCCAACCCAGGCGACTCATGCCCGCTGCAACAGCACCGGAAGACACCAGCACCAGCTCAACGCCCGCGCAATGCAGCGCGACCATCTGCTCGACCCAAACCGCCATGGCGTCGCGATCCAGACCGCGACCGTCGGCGGTCAGCAATGCACTGCCAATCTTGACTACCCAGCGCTTGGCGCCGGTGACCTTCTCACGCATACCCTCAACCTTAGAAGTCAGGCTTCACACGTTTCATCCGGACCAGCAGGCGCCGTTCCGATCAAGGCACGTAGAAGATTTCCGGCCCATCGCCGTCGTCTTCGTCATCCTCGAAATCATCATCATCCAGATCGTCGGCATTCTTCAGGCCGGCGCGACGCAGGGCACGGGCATCGTCCAGCGCCTGCAGACGGGCACGGGCCTCGTCCTCGATGCGCTGATCCAGCGCCGCCAGGGCTTCGCCGTAGGCCGGCTCTTCCTCGATGCGCAAGGTGCGCTCGTCGAGGTACTTCATGATGTCCTGGCTCAGGGCCTCGGTACCTTCGCGCTCCAGGGCGGAGATCACGTAGACCGGACCTTCCCAGCCCAGACGCGCAACCACGTCCTGCTTGCGACGCTCCTGCTCCTCGGGCTCGAGGATCTGGTCCATCTTGTTCAGCACCAGCCAACGGTCACGCTCGGTCAGCGCCGGGCTGAACTTCTCCAGCTCATTGACGATGGTTTCCGCGGCATCGGCCGGGTCACTCTCGTCCAGCGGCGCCATGTCGACGATATGCAGCAGCAGACGGGTACGCGCCAGGTGCTTGAGGAAGCGGATACCCAGACCGGCGCCTTCGGCCGCACCTTCGATCAGGCCGGGAATGTCGGCGACCACGAAGCTCTTGAAGCGACCAACGCTGACCACGCCCAGGTTCGGCACCAGGGTGGTGAAGGGATAGTCGGCGACCTTCGGCTTGGCGGCGGACACCGCGCGAATGAAGGTGCTCTTGCCGGCGTTCGGCAGCCCCAGCAGACCGACGTCCGCCAGCACTTTCAGCTCCAGCTTGAGGTCGCGGGCCTCGCCGGGCTTGCCCGGAGTGGTCTGGCGCGGCGCACGGTTGGTGCTGGATTTGAAGCGGGTGTTACCCAGACCGTGCCAGCCGCCCTGGGCCACCATGATGCGCTGACCGGCAGTGGTCAGGTCGCCGATGATTTCCTGGGTGTTGGCATCGATGATGGTGGTGCCGACCGGCACGGGCAGGACGAGATCGTCACCTTTGGCGCCAGTGCAGTCCTTGCTGCCACCGTTCTCGCCGCGCTGGGCGTCGAAACGGCGGGTGTAGCGGTAGTCCACCAGGGTATTCAGGTTCTCGTCGGCCTCGAGGAACACCGAGCCGCCGTCACCACCGTCACCGCCGTTGGGACCGCCTTTCTCGATGAACTTCTCGCGGCGGAAGCTCATGAGGCCGTTGCCGCCGTCACCGGCTTTCACGTGGATGGATACTTCGTCGACGAATTTCATTGCGAACGCCTCCCGCCGAGCCGGCGGGTTGAAAATAAGAAAAGGAGCATAGGATACAGCCAAGTCCGCGCAAACGCCCGAACCGACAGCACCTCGCCTGGAAACGCCAGAAACAAAAAAGCCCCGTCGCGAGACAGGGCTTTTTCAGTGAGGGCTCGCTTAGGCAGCGACGACGCTTACATAGCGACGGCCAAAGGCGCCTTTCACTTCGAACTTGATCACGCCGTCGATTTTCGCGAACAGGGTGTGATCCTTGCCCATGCCAACGCCGTAGCCAGCGTGGAACTGGGTGCCGCGCTGACGCACGATGATGTTGCCTGCTTTCACAGCCTGGCTACCGAACAGCTTCACGCCAAGGCGTTTACTTTCGGAATCGCGGCCGTTGCGGGTACTACCGCCAGCTTTTTTGTGTGCCATGAGTCAATCTCCTGAAAAGGAATTAGGCCTGGATGCCGGTGATCTTGATTTCAGTGAACCACTGGCGGTGGCCCTGACGCTTCATGTGGTGCTTGCGGCGGCGGAACTTGATGATGCGCACTTTGTCGTGACGACCGTGGGAAACCACTTCAGCGGTCACTTTCGCGCCTTCTACCACCGGCAGGCCGATCTTGACGTCATCGCCATTGGCGACCAGCAGAACGCGATCCAGGTTGATCGCTTCGCCGGTGGCGACGTCGAGTTTCTCGACCTTGAGGAATTCGCCTTCGGTGACTTTGTATTGCTTGCCACCAGTAACAATTACTGCGTACATCTGGATGTCTCCGTTAGACCTGCTCACCCGACGCTTTATAGAAAGAGGAATCGGTCGGCATGGCTGCATGGGGCCGGAAAGGACGCCCGTGCAATTGCGTAAGGCAGGGTATGCCATGGAAGTTCGGGGCCGCGATTGTACGCAAAGCGATTGCCCGGATCAAGCCTCCCGGGGCCTTGCCTTGACAGCCCTACCCCCGGCACCTAGCATGCCGCGCAATCTACGAGGAGCGCTGTCTTTCATGCAACCCCAGGCTTTCTATCGCGTGGTGGCGGACGACTTCACCGCCGTCGACGGCATTATCCGCCGCCAGCTCACTTCCCGCGTTCCCCTGGTGGAAAAGATCGGCGATTATATCATCTCCGCCGGCGGCAAGCGTCTGCGCCCCCTGCTGGTGCTGCTCTCGGGCAAGGCCTTGGGCTACTCGGGCGATGATCTGAAGCTGCTGGCCGCTACCATCGAGTTCCTGCACACCTCCACCCTGCTGCACGACGACGTGGTCGATGCCTCCGGCCTGCGCCGCGGCCGCGCTACCGCCAACGCCCAGTGGGGCAACGCGCCGAGCGTGCTGGTGGGCGACTTCCTCTATGCCCGCTCCTTCGAAATGATGGTCGAGCTGGGCTCCATGCCGGTGATGCGCATCATTTCCCAGGCCACCCGCGTGATCGCCGAAGGCGAAGTGCTGCAACTGACCAAGGTGCGCGACGCCAGCACCACCGAAGAAACCTACATGGAAGTCATCCGCGGCAAGACCGCAATGCTCTTCGAAGCCTCGACCCACAGCGCTGCCGCGCTGGCCAACGCTCCGGCCGAGCAGTCCGAAGCGCTGCGCCTGTTCGGTGATGCCCTGGGCATCGCCTTCCAGCTCGTCGACGACCTGCTCGACTACCGCGGCGACGCCACCACCCTGGGCAAGAACGTCGGCGACGACCTGGCCGAAGGCAAACCCACCCTGCCGCTGATCGCCACCATGCGCGACGGCACCCCGGAACAGGCCGCACTGGTGCGCAAGGCCATCCAGCAGGGCGGCAGCCAGGACCTGGAAGGCATCCGCGCCGCCGTCGAGGCCGCAGGCGCCCTGGACTACACCGCCAACCTGGCCCGCGAGTACGCCGCCCGCGCCATCGACTGCCTGAAGGTGCTGCCGGACAACGAATACCGCGCCGCACTGATCGAGCTGGCCGAGTTCGCTGTCGCCCGCACACACTGATCCGCCGTTTCGCAAAAGCCCGCCCCGGTTCGCCGCGGCGGGCTTTTTGTTGCCCTTCTGTTGACTCGGAGCAAGGGATCATCGTCCGCGCAGAAAAATCTTCGATTGGGACTTGCTATTACGATAATAAGAATTATTCTCAATAAACGATTCACACGGAGGAACTGCCATGACCTACATGATCGACGCCTGGCTGGATCGCCCGCATCCCTACCTGCGCATCCTGCATCGGGATACCGGGGAAGTCTGCGCGGTGCTGGAGGAAGAGGCGCTGGACGAGCTACGCGAACAGGGCGGACTGGAGCTCTCGGAACTCTCCACCAGCGAGCCCGGCGTGCTCAAGGAACTGGTGCGCAACCTGTTCCTGTTCTGTTACGCCCGCGCACTGCGCTGAGGCGCTTGGGGGATTACGGCGGCGCCGGATGCGTCGTCAGTGCTCCGCCGCCCGGGAGGCGGATGCACAAAGGGGCGCCGGAGCGCCCCTTTTTCCTGCGGAGTTGCCAGGGACGGCACTCCGCAGTGAACCGCCCGATATCAGAGGATATCCAGCAGCTCGACGTCGAACACCAGCACGCTGTGCGGCGGGATGCTGCCGACAGCCTGGCCGCCATAGGCCAGCTCGCTCGGCACGTGCAGACGCCACTTGCTGCCAGCATTCATCAGCTGCAGGGCCTCGACCCAACCGGCGATCACGCCGCCCACCGGGAATTCAGCCGGCTGGCCACGCTCGTAGGAGCTGTCGAACACGGTGCCGTCGACCAGGGTGCCGTGGTAGTGGGTACGCACGGTGTCTTCGCGGGACGGCTTGGCGCCTTCGCCTGCGACCAGCACTTCGTACTGCAGACCGGACGGCAGGACGGTCACGCCTTCACGCTTGGCGTTGTCCACCAGGTACTCACGGCCAACGGCGGCGGCGGCTTCGGCTTTCGCCTGGGCTTCGGCCTGCATGCGCTCGCGAATCACCTGGAAGCTGGCGGACAGGGCTTCGCCCGGCACGCGGCTTTCCACGCTGGCATAGGCGTCGGACAGGCCGGCCAGGATAGCGTCGAGGGACATGCCCGGAACCGGGTTCTCGCGCAACTGGTCGCCGAGCTGACGGCCGATGCCGTAGCTGACGCGGGCTTCGTCGGTGGAAAGGTTGAGTTCGCTCATGGCGGCGCTCCGCTGGGGGTTCAAAAAAGGGCCGCCAGCCTAGCACAGATGATTCGCCGCCCCCACCGCCGCAGGCCTAGTGCAGCGGGATGAGCACGCCATCGCCGATATCGAGTTCCTCCTGCATGCCGACCATTTCGTCATGCACCACCGCGTGCACCAACCGGAACGGTACCGTCGGCACGGCATGCAGCACCTCGCGGGCATGCTCGACGGAGCGCACGCTGAGCACGTGCCCCATCACGTCCTGGACCGGATAGAAACGGCCGCCCATTCGGGCCTCCAGCACATAGATATCGCCTTCCAGCGACACCAGGTTGATTTCGTCGATATCCCCGGCCAGAGAGCGATTGGTCAGTTCCTCGAGGTTCATGGGGTACCTCCTGCACGTGGCGTCATGCAAAAAGTCTTGTACAGCTACCCGTCACCGCAAGGCGGAAACGCAGCCGCCCGTCCGTTTCACAACGGCCGGGCGGCTGGAGGGAGCCTTTCGGGATCAGTGGTCGTGGCGCGTGGCCTTGTCCAGGTAACCCATGGCAAACGCGGAGAGGACGAAGGTGAGGTGGATGATCACGTACCACATCAGCTTGTTGTCCGGGACGTTCTTGGCGTCCATGAAGATGCGCAACAGGTGGATCGAGGAGATCGCCACGATGGAGGCGGCCACCTTGTTCTTCAGCGAACTGGCGTCCATCTTGCCCAACCAGCTGAGCTTCTCCTTGCTCTCGTCGATATCCAGCTGGGAAACGAAGTTCTCGTAACCGGAGAACATCACCATCACCAGCAGGCCGCCAACCAGCGCCATGTCGATCAGCGACAGTAGCACCAGCACCAGGTCCGCCTCGGCGATGCTGAAGATGCTTGGCAGGATGTGGAGGATTTCCTGGAAGAACTTGATGGTCAGGGCCAGTAGCGCCAGCGACAGGCCGATGTAGATCGGCGCCAGCAGCCAGCGGGCGGCGTACAGGGAGTTTTCGACGAAGCGTTCCATGGCTCTCGAGGGGCTGTTCGGAAGGTGCGAAGTATAGCTGAAGGCGATTTCGGAGCTGACCCGTATTTCTGTGGACAAATATGTCGACTGCCCGGGATCGGCAGGCGAAAGCCAGGCAGCACGAGCGTCCGTTGCTCAGGCGGCGTCCCGCATCAGGATTCGGGACGGAACTGATAGTTCCCGAGATTGCGGCTGCGCTCACCATTCAGACGGCGCAGCTCGGCTTGCAGGTGCAACTGCCAGATCGGTGGATCGCAAGCCTTGATATAGCCCTGCTGGGCCAGGCAGTCGGAAATCGCTTCAAGCACGCCTTCGGCGACGAAGGGCCCGAAGAACGGGCCTTGCGCCTTGATGGCGGTGGGTTGTGCACCGGCCATGCCGGCCGCGCACAACAAGGTCCAGAGTCCATTCTCTCCGGCCAACGGCCTGATCGCGCATTCGATTCGCGTGGTCAGCCCCAGACAGGGGCGGATAAGGCAGAGGTTACGCGGCATGGCGGCACCCTCGCGGCGGTCCTGAGTTCGAGACTACACCCAGGTTCCGACACGCGAAAGCGCCGTTTTATCCACGCAGGCTGTGGATAAGCATGTGAACTGCACGGGGGCAGTAGCGCCGGAGCGCCGCCCCGCGCGGTGCGGAGCCGCCTGATCAGGTTCTGCTCAGTCGGCGTCCTTCTTCTTGCGCGCCCGCTCCTTCTCCACCGGCGCCTTCGCCGCCTTGGCCTTCGCCACGGCTTCCTTGACCGGCTTTTCCTTCTCGTCCTCCTCCATGCCCAGCTCGGAAATCTCCTTCAGGCGCTCGACGACACGGGCATTCACGCTGCCCTTGGGGAAATTGCCCTTGGCATCCGGCGCACCGGCCGGTTGGCCGACCAGCAGGCTCAGCGCCTCGTCGGCCTGGCGAACAGCGTAGATATGGAACTGGCCGTTGCGAACCGCCTGCAGCACACGCTCATCGAGCATCAGGGTACTGACGTTGGAGCGCGGGATGATGACTCCCTGCTCGCCGGTCAGGCCACGGGCCTCGCAAAGACGGAAGAAGCCCTCGATCTTCTCGTTGACCCCGCCGACCGCCTGCACCTCGCCGAACTGGTTGATCGAGCCGGTGATGGCGAAGCACTGACGCAGCGGCGTGCGCGACAGCGCGGAGATCAGCGTGCAGACCTCGCCCAGCGAGGCACTGTCACCGTCCACGTAGCCATAGGACTGCTCCAGGGCGATGCTCGCGGAAATCTCCAGCGGGAATTCCTGCGCATAGCGGCTGCCCAGGTAGCCCGTCAGGATCATCACGCCCTTGGAGTGGATCGGCTGGCCGAGGCTCACCTCGCGCTCGATGTCGACGATGCCGCTGCCGCCGGGGTAGACGGTGGCGGAAATCCGCGCCGGCACGCCGAAAGCCGAGTCACCGACTTCCAGCACGGTCAGGCCGTTGCACTTGCCGACCGCGGCGCCTTCGGTATCGATCAGGATGATGCCGGCCAGCATATCGTCGAGGATGCGTCCGGACACCCGTCCGGTGCGGGTCTCCTTGGCCTTCAGGGCGCGCTCGATGTGGCCGAGGTCGGTCACCGTCTCATTCGCCAGCTGGCGGATGAAATCCGCCTCGCTGACCAGCTGGAACAGGTCGCTGATGCGCGCCGACAGGCGCCCCTGGTGCTCGGCCAGGCGCGCGCTATAGGTCGCCAGGCGGGCGACGGCGGCGCTGGTCAGCGGCGCCAGGCCCTCTTCCGAGGTGCGGGTTTTCAGCAGTTGGGCGAACTGTTCGAGGCTGTCCTCGCCCAGCGGGATGTCTTCGTCGAAGTCCACCAGGACGCGGAACATCTCCTGGAAGTCCGGATCGAGATCCTGCAGCGTGTAGTAGATCTGCCGCGAACCAATGATGATCACCTTGATGTTCAGCGGGATCACCTGCGGCGTCAGGCTCATGGCCGCCAGGCGGCCCAGTTCTGCCAGCGGCGACTCCATCTTCAGCTGGCGCGAATGCAGCGCACGCTTGAGCGCATCCCAGACGAACGGCTCGCTGAGCAGCTTCTCCGCCTCCAGCACCAGGAAGCCACCGTTGGCGCGGTGCAGCGCGCCCGGACGCAGCTGGCGGTAGCTGGTGTACAGCGCGCCCTGGTCGGAGGCGTACTCGATGCGGCCGAACAGGTTGTCGTAGGTCGGGTGCGACTCGAAGATCACCGGCGCACCGCTGGTGGCATGGTGGCCGATCACCTGGTTGGGCGCGTACTGCTCCTGCAGGCCCAGCTTGCGCTGCGGATCGGTGCGGTCGGAGTCCACCAGTTGGTCGACCACGGTCTTCAGCAGGTTCAGCTGCATCGCCTGCAGGTAGGCGCTGACACCGGAGTTGTTGTTGTACTTCTCCACCAGCGGCGCCAGCAGCGGCTGCAGGGCGAGGGTGATGGTTTCTTCGTTGAGCTGGCGCAGCTGGTTGCTGGACTCGCGCTTCCACTGCGGCAGGCTGGCCAGTTCTTCGTTCAGGTGCTCTTCCAGTTCAGCGATGTCGGCGTGGAAGCGCTCGCGCTCGGCCTCGGGCAGTTGGGCGAATTCGGCTTCGTCCAGAGCCTTGCCGTCGCTCATCGGGGTGAAGGCGATGTTGGCGCTGTCGCGGTACAGCGCGACGTCCTTCTCCAGCGCCAGGCGCTCGACGGTGTCCAGGGCCTTGTCGTAGCGCTGGTTAAAGGCGCGGTCGATGGCGCTCTTCTTCTGCTGGTAGGCCGGGTTCTCGAACACCGAGGGGAAGGTGGCGAGCAGATTGTCGATCAGGTGATCGAAGTCGGCGCCAAAGTCCGCCGCGCTGCCCGGCGGCAGCTCGATGGCACGCGGCTCGCGGGATTCATCGAAATTGTTGACGTAGACCCAGTCCGCCGGGGTCGGCAGACGCTTGCCTTCGGCCTTCAGGTAGCGCTGCACGAACGAGAAGCGACCGGTGCCCGGCTCGCCCATGACGAACACGTTGTACCCCGGACGCGGCATCGCCACGCCGAACTGCAATGCCTCCACCGCGCGCTCCTGGCCGAGTACGCCGAGGAAGGGCTCCAGTTCGTCGGTGGTGGTGAAGGGGAATTGTTCGGGGAAGAAGGGACGGGTCAGTTCATCGGGCGCCAGGCGCAGGCCTGCAGCAACGGAATCGGGCATCGGAAATCCTTGCTTCGGGCGGCACGAAGCCGCGGAGAGTTGCCCGCATTCTCGCGCCGCCCGCGCGCCACTGGCAAGGCGGTATTGGTGACAGTTTCAGTCCACTTCATCGGCGCAGCGCAGGCAGTGCTCCGCCGCCGGCAACGCCTGCAGCCGACGCGCCTCGATGGGCTCTCCGCAGCGCGCGCAGAAGCCGTAGGTGCCGTCAGCCAGGCGCAGGCGCGCCAGGCCGACCAGCCGCATGCCCGCCTCCGCTTCCGCCAGCAGCGCGCGCAGGACGTCGTCGTTCTGCCGCTGCTGGGCCTGCTCGGCGAAGTCCGGCGAATGGGTCCGGCCGAGATCGCGACGGATCGCCTCGGCACGCCGGGAATACTCTATCGCCAGTTGATCCAGGCGCGGACGCGGATCGAAATCGGCCATGGCGACCTCCTTGCAAGGGGAACTCCTTCCAGTGTGGCCCGTTCCAAGACAACCGCCGCTGATGCCGATCAATAACCTGCCGGCGGCGGCAGAAAGCGTGAATATGCCGTACAGGAGAGCACCGGCTTCCTTGACACCCCGAGTTCATTCCTAAAAGCTTCAGGCGGCGCTGTTTGCTGTCAGCGACACCTGCCCGTATTCAAGAAAAGAGAGAAAAACGATGAAAAGGATTCTGATCGGTACCCTCCTCGCCACCGCCTCCCTGAGTGCTATGGCCGACGCTCCCGGTAGCGACGGCTGCGGCTGGGGCAACATGCTCTTCAAGGGCCAGCGCGGCACCGCTACTCACGTCCTGGCGGCCACCACCAACGGCACCAGCGGCAACAACACCTTCGGCATGACCACCGGCACCAACGGTTGCCACACCAACGGCGCACTGACCTACGGCGGCAAGCCGATGATCGTGCTCAGCAGCATGATGGACGAGCTGTCCGAAGACATGGCCAAGGGTAACGGCGAAGCCCTGACCACCTACGCCGTAGTCCTGGGCGTGCAGCCGCAGGATCGTGCGCACTTCGCCGAAGTGACCCACCAGCACTTCGCCCAGATCTTCAACAAGTCCGACGTCACCGCGGAAGACGTGTACGCCAACACCCAGGCTGTCCTGAAGCAGGACGCCCAGCTGGCCAAGTACGCCGAACAGGCCTGACGGCCACGCGCGAGCCCACCGCCACGGTGGGCTCTCTCCTCCCCTTCCAGTAGCCCCCTCCATGCCCAAACGCCTGTTGCCCTGGATGGCGCTGTGCGCCTGCACCCCACTGTTCGCCGCACCACAGATCGCTCCAGAGCGCCTGCAGGCACTGGCCAGCGAACCCTACTGGCTCGCCCTGGGTCACTACGAACACACCAGGCTGGGCGGCTGGCGCAGCTTCGTCGACGACCCGAAGTTCTTCCTCGCCGCCGACGGCGAGCAGCACCCCGATGCCGAACTGGCCGCTACCGTGAAGGCGCTCTACGCCCCCGCCGAACTCGGCGACAAGCACGCCCAGTGCGTCTACCCAGCGCGCACCCGCTGGCTGCGCCAGCAACTGCAACTCGACGACCTGCCGTCCGTGGCCTGCCAGGAGTACAAGACCTGGTACACCGACATCAATCCGCACAGCGCGGTGCTGGTGTTCCCGGCGGCCTACCTGAACAGTCCATCGTCGATGTTCGGCCACACCCTGCTGCGCATCGACCAGGCCGATGTCGACTCCGACAACACCGCCCTGCTGAGCTACGCGCTGAACTTCGGTGCCTACATCGAGGGCATGGACAACAGCATCCTCTACGCCTGGAAGGGCCTGATGGGCGGCTACCCCGGCCTGTTCGCCCTGGTGCCGTACCGCGAGAAGCTCTCCGAGTACAGCCGGCTGGAGAACCGCGACCTCTGGGAATACCGGCTCAACCTGAACCCTGAAGAAACCGGGCGGATGGTCGAGCACGTCTGGGAGCTCAAGCAGGTCCGCTTCAAGTACTACTTCTTCGACGAGAACTGCTCGTTCCGCCTGCTGGAACTGCTGGAAATCGCCCGCCCCGGCACCGAACTCACCGACCAGTTCCCGCTCACCGCCATCCCCACCGACACCGTGCGCGCGGTGAAGAACGCCGGGATGATCGACCGCATCGACTACCGCCCCTCCCGCGAGCGCGAACTGCTTGCCCGCGGCGCGCCGCTGAGCCACGACGAGAAGGTCCTGGCACACCAACTGGCGGACGATGACCGGCTGCTCGACAGCCCCGAATTCAAGGCCCTGCCCGCCGACCGCCAGGCGCTGGTGCAGGACACCGCCTTCCGCCTGGTGCGCTACCGCGCCACCGGCCAGGAGCGCGACGCCTCTACCGCCTCGCGCAGCTACAACCTGCTCAAGGCTATCAACCAGAACCCGCCGCCAGCCCTGACCGTGGAGCGCCCCGGCCAGCCGGAAGACGGCCATGAATCGCGCACCTGGCAGCTCGGCGCCGGCAGCCGCGACGGCGAAGCCTTTGCCCAGTACGGCCTGCGCATGGCCTACCACGACCTCGCCGACAACCAGTACGGCTTCCCCCTCGGCGCGCAGATCGAAATCGGCCAGATGAAGCTGCGCCAGTACGAGGGCAATCGCTGGCAATTGCAGCAACTGGACCTGGTCACCATCCGCTCGATGACGCCGCGCAACGAACTGCTCAAACCGCTCTCCTGGCAGGTTTCCGGCGGCTGGGAACGGGTGCTCGGCAAGCACAGCGACGACGACCACGACACCCTGGTCGGCCACCTCAACGGCGGCGCCGGCGGCAGTTGGAAGCTCAGCGACGAGCTGCAGGCCTATGCGCTGGGCACCGCACGGATCGAGAACAACCAGGATTTCGCCGCAACCATCGCCCCGGCGCTGGGCTTCGACACCGGCCTGCTGTGGAGCAACCCGCTGGGCAACCTGACCCTGGAAGCCAAGGGCGACTACTTCCACAACGGCGAAGTGCGCCGCAGCCTGAGCTTCGGCCAGCAGGTGGAGCTGGGCCGCAACCTCGGCCTGCGCCTGTCGGCCCAGCGCGAGTTCAGCCAGTTGGCCACCCCGGTCAACGAGGTGATGCTGGAGCTGCGCTGGTACCACTATTGAGGCGCCACGCGCCTCAGTCCTTCAGCGCCGCCCAATCCAGGCCGAACCGCGCGAGGTACTTGCGCAGGCGGTCGGCGTCATTGGGGTTCTGCTTCTCCTGACGCGAAACGGCGAACAGCTGGCGCCCGGCGTCGGACAGGCTACGTGCCTGCCGGCATACCGCGATGACCGCCTCCAGTTGCAGGCGGTCGAACAGGTCCAGCGCCTCGGCGCCTTCGCCCAGTAGCGCCTCTACACTGCCCTCCGACTGCGCGGCGCCCCAGGAAAGCCGCAACCGGCCGATCTCCTCCTCCACCAGCGTCTCATCGATGCGCCCGCTGTCAGCCAGGGTCGCCATGCGTGTGATGGATGCCGACAACTCGCGGAAGTTGCCGCTCCACAACGCCTGCGCCGAGTTGGCGAAAGCCAGGTAGCGCGTGCGCGCCTCGCGGTTGAAGCGCACCAGGCGGCCCTGCTCGCGGGCGTGGCGCTCCAGCTCGAAGTCGATGTTCGGCTCGATGTCTTCGCGGCGCCCGGCCAGGCCCGGCAGATCGAAGGTCCAGAGGTTGATGCGGGCGAACAGATCCTCGCGGAACAGTCCTTGGGCGACGCGCTCGCGCAGGTCGCGGTGGGTGCCGGCGATCAGCTGGAAGTCACTGCCCACCTCGCGGTCCGAGCCCAGCGGAAAGAAGCGCTTCTCTTCGATGGCCTTGAGCAGCATGGCCTGCTCGTCCAGCCCCAGCTCGCCGATCTCGTCGAGGAACAGCATGCCGCCGTCGGCCGAGCGCAGCAGGCCTTCGCGGGCATTCTGCGCGCCGGTGAACGCACCCTTGATGTGCCCGAACAGCGCGGACATGGCGCCATCGCCGCGCAGGGTCGCGCAGTTCACCTCGACGAAACGGCCCTGGAACTGGTGCCGGGCGCGCTTGAGTTCGTAGACGCGGCGAGCGAGGAAGGACTTGCCGGCGCCCGTCGGGCCAATCAGCAGCATCGGCGCGCGGGAGCGCCCGGCGACCCGTTCGATCTGCTCGATGGAACGGTTGAATGCGGCATTGCGCGTAGCGATACCGGACTTGAGGAAGGCCAGGCTCTCCTCCTGCTCGCGGCGGAAGCGCGTGGCAATGCGGTCGTAACGCGACAGGTCGAGGTCGATCACGGCAACCGTCCCTTCCGGGTGCCGCGCCTCATCCTTGCGCCGCGACGGCGAGGCCTGCACCAGCCGCGCCGGCAGGTAGCGCGCCTCGGTCAGGAGGAACCAGCAGATCTGCGCCACGTGGGTCCCGGTGGTGATGTGCACCAGGTAATCCTCGTGCTCGGTATCGAAGGCGTAGCCGGCAACGAAATCGTGGAGCGCGCCGTAGACCTCCTCGAAGTCCCACGGGTTGCGCAGCGCCATAGGCTGCAGGCGCACCTCAGTCTCCGGCGAGATGTGCCGGACATCGTCGGCGATGCGCTCGGCCAGGCTCACGTCCCGTGCATCCAGTCCGTGGATCAGTTCCAGGCGGTCGATCAGCAGGTCCTGCTGCTGGCACAAGCCAACGGTGGGCCGCCACTTCTGCCAGCGTGCCGCGCCCTTGCCGACGCGATCCAGGGTCGAGCCAAGGAAGCCAATGGCGACGGTTTTCTTCGTCTGCATCTTTTATCCAAAAAGATAAATACCGATTCAAGGATATCCATAAATCAGGAAAACCACCAAGTCGTAGCGGCATACTGAAAACCAGTAAAAATAATTAAATCGTTATTTATCAACAACTTGAATAAAAACTCAGGCAGACCAGGACAAACCTGGCACGTCCCTCGCTATATCCCTCTCGACCGCATCGCTGATGCAGCCCACGGGCAGGGACTCCAACTCCCGCCGGTGCCCGAGCCCACCCCTGGTGTTGGCTTCGCGCATGCCGCTGCAGCAGTCACGGTCGATGGCGCGGTAGCTCAGCCTGGTAGAGCACTCCCCTTGGAGGGAACCGTCGCAGGTTCGAATCCTGCCCGCGCCGTTCGATAGCTCAGTCCGGTAGAGCAGCCATCGAAGGAATGGCCTGTCGCGGGTTCGACTCCCGCTCGAACACTGCCCTGTTAAGGCAGCTACTCATGAATGCAACACCCCGCCGGTGCGGCAACGGGACATGCGCCAGCAGCCAGGATGGCTGAACAACGCAAGGGACCCGAAGCCACCGCCGGCCCGCCCGGTACGCGAATCGGGCTTGCGACAAGGCAGGTGCTGGCCGAAGGAATCGGTCACCTGGACAGGACGTCCGCAGTGCCCGCCTCTCGCAGGCTCCATCCACGCCACCCGGCGGGCCGGCGAGCACCGGCACCAGGACAAAGAGAAAAGAAGGAAGAGAGAAATGAAACTGCTGAAGCGCTTTACCGTGAAGAAGAACGAACGCGGCCTGCTGTACGCCGAGGGCGATTTCCTGGCGATCCTCGAGCCGGGCATCCACCGCCATCTGGACCTGTACAACCGCCTGAGCGTGGAAACCTTCAGCCTGAACACCCCGTTGTTCGAGCACCGCCTGGCCGGTTATCTGCGCCAGTCCGAACCGGTGCTCGTCGAACGCTACTTCACCCGTATGGACCTCTCCGAGAACGAGGCAGGCCTGCGTTTCGAGGACGGTGTGCTGGCGGAAATCCTGCCGCCGGGCAGCCGCCGGCTGTACTGGAAGGGCCAGACCGAACAGCGCCTGGAGCGCATCGACCTGAGCCAGGACTACCGACTGGCCGCCCCGCTGCTGGCCCAACTGAGCCAGCCGAACCTGCGCGGCCGCAGCCTCGCCGGCCTGGATGCGGTGCTGATGGCACAGGTGCCGGCCTACCAGGTCGGCGTGCTGAAGGTCGACGGCGCGGTCATCGAACTGCTGCCGGCGGGCCAGTACGGCTTCTGGCGCTACAACCGCCAGGTGAGCGTGGAGCTGATCGATACGCGCATCCAGGCGCTGGAAGTCAGCGGCCAGGAAATCCTCACCCGCGACAAGGTGAGCCTGCGCCTGAACCTGGCCGCCAACTGGCGCTACAGCGACGTGCTGACGGCGTACTCGCGCCTGTCCAAGCCGCTGGAGCACCTGTACCGCGAGCTGCAGTTCGGCCTGCGAGCGGCGGTGGGTACGCGCTCGCTGGATGAGCTGCTGGAGAACAAGCAGCTCATCGACGAGTCGGTCGGCGCCCACCTCGCCGAGCGGTTGGCGGGCACCGGCATCGAGGTCAGCGGCCTGGGCGTGCGCGACATCATCCTGCCGGGCGAGATGAAGGCGCTGCTGGCCCAGGTGGTGGAAGCGGAAAAGGCCGCACAGGCCAACGTGATCCGCCGCCGCGAGGAAACCTCGGCGACCCGCTCGCTGCTGAACACGGCCAAGGTGATGGAAGAAAACCCCACCGCCCTGCGCCTGAAGGAACTGGAAACCCTGGAACGGGTGGCCGAACGAATCGACCGCATCTCGGTATTCGGCGGCCTGGATCAGGTATTGAATGGACTGGTAACGCTGAAGCAGGCCTGAACAAGGCCTGTCCGGCAAAGAGGAAGGCGCCATGAAAAGCAACAAGCAACGCCGCCAGGAAATTCGTCTGGCGCGGGAGCGGCGCAAGGCAAAGAGGGCTCGGCCCGCCGAACAGCCCATGGCCCCGGTCGCTCCTGTCGGCACCTTCCCGGTCACCCGCTCCGAGCTGGCGCCCTACAACAGCTATGGCGATCCGCTTTTCGTCCAGCGCGGCTGGTATGAGGATAAAACCTTTAGCTGCCAGGACTGTGGAGCCCGGGAAACCTGGACCGCCGCACAGCAGAAATGGTGGTACGAGGACTGCAAAGGGCAGGTCTACTCCACCGCGATTCGCTGCCGGGCGTGCCGATTGAACAAACGAATTCGCGACGGCCGGGCGCAACCCGCATCCGGCCGGCTCGCCACCGAACAGAAGAGAGTCAAAGCATGAGCAACAAGACCTTCCAGCTGCTGGAAGTCACCAACGGCAAGCCGATCAAGCTCTGGACCCAGGGCGTGCCGGTCGAGGACGACGCCCGCCAGCAACTGATGAACACCGCAAAGATGCCGTTCATCTTCAAGCACCTGGCTGTGATGCCGGACGTGCACCTGGGCAAGGGTTCGACCATCGGCAGCGTGATCCCCACCCGGGGCGCCATCATCCCGGCAGCAGTTGGCGTGGATATCGGTTGCGGCATGATCGCCGCGCGCACCTCGCTGATGGCCGCCGACCTGCCGGACAACCTGCATGGCCTGCGCAGCGCCATCGAGAAGGCCGTGCCCCACGGCAAGACCTTCGGCCGCCGCGACCAGGGCGCCTGGGAAAACGTGCCGGATCACGCCGATGACGCGTGGAAGGCGCTGGCCGGTCGCTTCAAGGCGATCACCACCAAGTACCCGAAGCTGGAGAAGACCAACAACCGCCACCACCTGGGAACCCTCGGGACCGGCAACCACTTCATCGAGGTCTGCCTCGACGAGGCCGACCGCGTGTGGTTCATGCTGCACAGCGGATCGCGCGGGGTGGGCAACGCCATCGGCAACCTGTTCATCGAACTGGCCCAGGCCGACATGCGCCAGCACATCGCCAACCTGCCGGACCGCGACCTGGCGTACTTCGAGGAAGGCAGCCGGCACTTCGACGACTACGTGGAAGCCGTGGGCTGGGCCCAGGACTTCGCCCGGCAGAACCGCGAGCTGATGATGCGCGCGGTGATCGCCGCCGCGCGGCAAGTGATCCGCAAGCCGTTCGAGGCCAGCCTGGAAGCGGTGAACTGCCACCACAACTATGTACAGAAGGAACGCCACTTCGGCGAAGAGGTGCTGGTGACCCGCAAGGGCGCGGTGTCCGCGCAGAAAGGCCAGCTCGGCATCATTCCGGGATCGATGGGCGCCAGGAGCTTCATCGTCCGCGGCCTGGGTAACGAGGAAGCCTTCTGCTCCTGCAGCCACGGCGCCGGCCGGACCATGAGCCGCACCAAGGCGAAGAAGCTGTTCACCGTGGAAGACCAGGTGCGCGCCACCGCCCACGTCGAATGCCGTAAGGACAAGGACGTGATCGACGAGATCCCCATGGCCTACAAGGACATCGACGCCGTGATGGCGGCCCAGCGCGAGCTGGTGGAAGTGCTGCATACCCTGCGTCAGGTGGTGTGCGTGAAGGGATAGCGCGAGGCGCGCCGAATACGGCCCGCCTCGACTGCAAGACAAGGAATCGGAAGATGAGCAAGGAAGAACGACATCCACTCCCCGCCGCCATGCGCGAACGGGTGCTGGAAGAACTGGAAAGACTGGAACAGGAGCGCGACGTCACCGTGCTCTACGCGTGCGAATCCGGCAGCCGTGCCTGGGGCTTCGCCTCACCGGACAGCGATTACGACGTGCGCTTCGTCTATGTGCATCAACCGGAGTGGTACCTGCGCGTGAGCGAGCCGCGCGACGTGCTGGAGCGTCCGCTGACCGACGAGCTGGACCTCAGCGGCTGGGAGCTGCGCAAGACACTGCGTCTGCTGCGCAAATCCAACCCGACGCTGCTGGAATGGCTGGACTCGCCGCTGGTGTATCGCTGCGAGGCCGCAGCGACTGACGGGTTGCGCCAACTGGCGCAGGCGTTCTACTCGCCCGCTGCGGCGCGGGCGCACTACCTGTCGATGGCGCGGAAGAACTTCCGTGGCTACCTGCAAGGGGCGGAAGTTCGCTACAAGAAGTACCTCTACGTGCTGCGCCCGTTGCTCGCCGTACGCTGGATCGACCTGGGGCTTGGCATGCCGCCCATGGTGTTCGAAAGCCTGCTCGAAGCCACCCTGCACGATGCAGCGCAACGGGCCGAGGTGGACGAGCTGCTGACGCTCAAGAGGCGGGCCGTGGAGGCCGAATACGGGCCGGCACGCCCGGCCCTGCATCGGTTGATCGAAGCGGAATTGCAGCGGGCGGAAACACTGAGCGCGCCGCGCGAAGGGAGCAACGACATGTCGCGGCTGGATGAGTACCTGCGCGAGCAGGTATGGACGTACGCAAGGAGTACGTGATGAACAAGGACAGGATCGAACTCGATGGCGCCGAAGGCGGCGGCCAGATCCTGCGCAGCGCGCTGAGCCTGTCGATGATCAGCGGACAGCCGCTGCGCATTATCAACATCCGTGGCCGGCGTTCGCGGCCAGGGCTGTTGCGCCAGCACCTCACGGCGGTGCGGGCGGCGGCGGAAATCTGCGGCGCGACGGTGGAAGGCGCGGAGCTGGGTTCGCGCAGCCTGACCTTCCGTCCTGGTGCGATCCTCGGCGGCGACTACCGCTTCGCCATCGGTAGTGCGGGCAGCGCCGTGCTGGTGCTGCAGACCCTGCTGCCGGCGCTGCTGTTCGCCGACGCACCGAGCAGCCTGGCGATCAGCGGTGGCACCCACAACCCGCTGGCGCCGCCGGCCGATTTCATCGAGCGCACCTGGCTGCCACTGCTGCGGCGCATGGGTGCGAGGGTGGATTTCGAGCTGCTGCGCCACGGCTTCATGCCGGCGGGAGGCGGCGAGCTGGTGGTGAGGGTGCTGCCCAGCGAGCTACAGCCGTTGCACCTGATGGTCGCTGGCGCCGAGCGCTCCCGCTCGGCCCGCGCCCTGCTGACGGGCGTACCCGGCCACGTTGCCGAACGCGAACTGGAACGGGTCCGCCGCCACCGTGGATGGAGCGCCGCCAACACCAAGGTAGTGCGCCTGCCCGAGGACCAGGGGCCGGGCAACGCCCTGCTGCTGGATATCGAGTGCGAGCACCTGACGCTGGTGTTCTGCGCCTTCGGCCAGCCGGGCGTCAGCGCCGAGCGGGTTGCCGGCCAGGCGCTGCAGCAGGCGGATGCGTGGCGCACCAGCGGTACCGCCGTCGACGAACACCTGGCGGATCAGTTGCTGCTGCCGATCGCCCTGGCAGGCGGCGGCAGCTTCACCACTCCGCTGCTGAGCGATCACTTGCGGAGCAACCGCGCGGTAATCGAAGCTTTCCTGCCCGTACGAATCGACTGCCAGGCCCATTCGGCAGGTGGCCAGCACATCCGCATCACACCGGTTTGACGCGTTCCTCACAGCTCGCCGGATAGATTGCTGACACGTCCCCTGCCGGGACGTGCCTCTCCATCCGGCGCGTGCGCCCGCCCATTGGCACACGGGAGTTCCCATGGCGCCCCGCGCCATCCTCATTCTGCTTCTGCTCGCACCGCTGGCCGGCTGCGAGACCACCCACCAGACGCTCATCGCCCAGGGCTATCCGCCCGCCTACGCCGACGGCTTCGACGACGGTTGCAGCAGTGGTCGCCAGGCGGCGGGTGCCATCACCGGTGAGTTCCGCAAGAGCGTGCCGCGCTACCTGGCGGACAAGCAGTATGCGTTGGGCTGGGGCGACGGTTTCCAGCAATGTCAGGGGCAGTACGTCAGCCAGGAGCGCCAGCGCTATGAGTCGCAGCGCCAGAGCGATCGTGACCGCGAGTGGAAACAGGAGAAGGACCGCGCACTAGGGCGCGCCCTGCGTGGCGAATGAAACGTCGATATCGCAAACCCGTAGGAGCGGACTCCGTCCGCGATGCTCGTTCGCTCGGGCGATCGCGGACAAAGTCCGCTCCTACGGCATGCTCCTCAACTGGAATGAAAAACGGGCCCGATGGGCCCGCTCTTCATGCTGCCGGAATGATCAGACCACGCCCTGCGCCAGCATGGCGTCGGCGACCTTGACGAAGCCGGCGATGTTGGCGCCTTTCACGTAGTTGATCCGGCCATTCTCTTCGCCGTAGGCGACGCAGGCATGGTGGATGTTCTGCATGATGCTGTGCAGGCGCTGGTCCACTTCACCGGCGGTCCACAGCAGGCGCATGGCGTTCTGGCTCATTTCCAGGCCGCTGGTGGCCACGCCGCCGGCGTTGGAAGCCTTGCCCGGTGCATAGAGGGTGCCGGCCTCGAGGAAGATATCCACAGCCTCCAGGGTCGACGGCATGTTGGCGCCCTCGGCCACGCAGACACAGCCGTTGGCCAGCAGGGTGCGCGCGTCGTTGGCATCCAGTTCGTTCTGGGTGGCGCAGGGCAGCGCGATGTCGCAGGCGAGCGCCCACGGACGCTGGCCGGCGAGGAAGCGCAGGCCGGGGCCGGACATTTCGCTGAGACGACCACGACGGACGTTCTTCAGCTCCATGACTTCCTCCCACTGCTCCAGGGTCAGGCCCGCCTCGGCGAACAGGGTGCCTTCGGAATCGGACAGCGAGATCACCTTGCCGCCCAGTTCCATCACTTTCTGTGCCGCGTACTGGGCAACGTTGCCGGAGCCGGAAATCGCCACGCGCTGGCCGTCGAAGCCGCTGTCGCGCGCCTTGAGCATTTCCTGGGCGAAGTACACGCAGCCGTAGCCGGTGGCCTCCGGGCGGATCAGGCTGCCGCCGTAGGCCAGGCCCTTGCCGGTCAGCACCGAGGTGAATTCGTTGGACAGGCGCTTGTACTGGCCGAACAGGTAGCCGATCTCGCGGGCGCCCACACCGATGTCACCGGCCGGCACGTCGAGGTCCGCGCCGACATGGCGGAACAGCTCGCTCATGAACGACTGGCAGAAGCGCATGACTTCGGCGTCGCTCTTGCCCTTGGGGTCGAAGTCCGAACCGCCCTTGCCGCCGCCCATGGGCAGGGAGGTCAGCGAGTTCTTGAACACCTGCTCGAAGGCCAGGAACTTGAGCACGCCCAGATTCACCGAGGGATGGAAACGCAGGCCGCCCTTGTACGGGCCGATGGCGCTGCTCATCTGCACGCGGAAACCACGGTTGACTCGCACACGACCGGCGTCATCCACCCACGGTACGCGGAACAGGATCGCGCGTTCGGGTTCGACGATACGCTCGACGATGCCGGCTTCCAGGTAGTGCGGATTGGCTTCGAGGAACGGCCAGAGGGAGCGCAGCACCTCTTCCACCGCCTGGTGGAACTCGGGCTGATCGGGGTCGCGCCGCTTGAGGCGCTCAAGGAACGAGTCAACGGATTGCGTCATGTCTACACCGGTACTTTTCTGGTTATGTGATGCTTTTTTGCCGGCAGACTCTAACAAGCTGAAACGCACACAGATAGTGCAAGGTGACGCTTTTATGAATCTTTTTGGTGCAAATATATAAACCAAGGCTCGCCGGCATGTGCAGAAAACCAGATTTTTGTATACAAAATCAATAGAAATCGCATGCAAACAAATAGCCGAATGAGGAGCGCCATGACCACCCGACTCGCCGTTCTCCTGCTGAGCACAGCACTCGCCAGTGCCAGCCTTCCCGCCCAGGCGGCCATGAAGCTGGGCAACTTCACCCAGTCCGGGACACTGCTGGTGGCGGATACCTTCGACAGCGAGACGCTTCACAAGTCGGACTTCAGTACCGACGACCTCAAGCGCATGGCCCGGCAACTCGAAGAACAGCAGCGCACCCTGGCGGACCAGGCACGGCTGATCGACAAGCTGGAGCGCCGGCTGGAAGAGCAGCAACGCGCGCTGGACGATCTCAAGCGCAGCCGCTGAAGAGCCGGGAAGAAAAACGCGGAAACGAAAACGGGGCCCGAAGGCCCCGTTTTCATGCAGCAGCGGCTTACGCCAGCTTCTTGTAGCGCACGCGGTGCGGCTGGGAAGCCGCGTCGCCCAGACGCTTCTTGCGGTCGGCTTCGAACTCGGTGTAGTTGCCTTCGAAGAAGGTCACCTTGCCGTCGTCCTCGTAGGAGAGGATGTGGGTGGCGATACGGTCCAGGAACCAGCGATCGTGGGAAATCACGATGGCGGCGCCGGGGAAGTCCAGCAGTGCTTCTTCCAGCGCACGCAGGGTTTCCACGTCGAGGTCGTTGGACGGTTCGTCGAGCAGCAGCACGTTGCCGCCCTGCTTCAGGGTCAGGGCCAGGTGCAGACGGCCACGCTCACCACCGGAGAGGTCCTTGACGAACTTCTGCTGGTCGGCGCCCTTGAAGTTGAAGCGGCCGACATAGCTGCGCGACGGGACTTCGTAGTTGCCGATCTTGATCTGCTCGAAACCGTCGGAGACCTGCTCCCATACGGTCTTGGTGCCTTCCAGGCTGTCGCGGCTCTGGTCGACGCTGGCGATCTGCACGGTATCGCCGATCTCGATGGTGCCCGAGTCCGGTTGCTCCTTGCCGGTCAGCATGCGGAACAGGGTGGATTTACCCGCTCCGTTACCACCGATCACGCCGACGATGGCGCCCTTGGGAATGCTCAGGGACAGGTCGTCGATCAGTACGCGATCGCCGTAGCCCTTGCAGACGTTGTGCAGCTCGATGACCTTGTCGCCCAGGCGCGGACCGGCCGGGATGTAGATCTCGTTGGTCTCGCTGCGCTTCTGGAATTCCTGCGACTGCATTTCCTCGAAGCGCTGCAGACGGGCCTTGGACTTGGCCTGACGGCCCTTGGCGCCCTGGCGCACCCATTCCAGTTCGGCCTTCATGGCCTTGGCGTGGGAGGCTTCCTGCTTGGCTTCCTGGGCCAGACGGTTGGCCTTGGATTCCAGCCAGCCGGAGTAGTTGCCTTCGAACGGGATGCCGTGGCCACGGTCCAGTTCCAGGATCCAGCCAGCGACGTTGTCGAGGAAGTAACGGTCGTGGGTGATCGCCACCACGGTGCCCGGGAAGTCGTGGAGGAAGTGTTCCAGCCAGGCGACGGAGTCGGCATCCAGGTGGTTGGTCGGTTCGTCCAGCAGCAGCATGTCCGGGGCGGACAGCAGCAGACGGCACAGTGCTACACGGCGCTTCTCGCCACCGGAGAGGTGTTCGATCCTGGCATCCCACGGCGGCAGGCGCAGGGCGTCGGCGGCGACTTCCAGCTGGCGCTCCAGGTTGTGGCCGTCGGAGGCGTGGATGATGGCTTCCAGCTTGGCCTGCTCGGCGGCCAGGGCGTCGAAGTCGGCATCCGGATCGGCGTAGGCGGCATAGACTTCATCCAGGCGGGCCTGGGCGGCCTTGATCTGGCCGACAGCCTCTTCGACGATTTCACGCACGGTGGCCTGCGGGTCGAGCTTGGGCTCCTGCGGCAGGTAGCCGACGTTGATGCCCGGCATCGGGCGGGCTTCACCTTCGATCTCGGTGTCGACGCCAGCCATGATGCGCAACAGGGTGGATTTACCCGCGCCGTTCAGGCCGAGCACGCCGATCTTGGCGCCGGGGAAGAATGACAGGGAGATGTCCTTGAGGATTTCACGCTTGGGCGGTACGACTTTGCCGACCCGATGCATGGTGTAGACGTATTGAGCCATGGATACCTGACTTCTGAGATGAAAAGTGATCGGAATGAGCCGGAATGGACTGCGGCAGTGCCGGCGCTGCTGGCCGGATACGGTGGAGCGCCCCACCGGCGGGCGCAGAAGGCCGGTTCAGGGCCTTCGCGCGAATCATGGCGCGGTCATGTTTACCCGCGCGCGTGCGGCAAAGCTACCGGAATGGGCCAGGAAGGGCAAACGACGCTCGTCGGCCGTACTGGCACATCGCCGTACTTCCGGGCATCCTAACCGTGCCGAATTCCGCCGTATCGCCCCCCAGGTAACAGGTCCTTGTCTACAACACCCCGCCCATCCCCGGACACCCTGACCCGACCTGGCCGCGTGGCGACCCGGACCGCCCTGTTGCTGCTGGTGCTGCTGATGCTCGGCCTGCTGGCCTGGCAGCTGCACCAGGAGTTCCGTAACCAGGAGCGCTTCGAACGCGAGCGAGTGACGCTGCACAGCGAGCAACTGGCCCAGCGTATCTCGCTGACCCTGGAGCTCAAGGCCATGGCTGCGCAGGCCCTGCTCAAGCAACGCGACGACCGCGGCGACATCGACGGCGAGCCCGCCCTGCTCAGCGGGCTGCGCCGCATCTATCCGGCCTTCCACAGCCTGGTGCGCCTGGGCAGCAACGGCGTACCGCGGCGTGACTCCGCCATCGGCTTCAAGGACGCAGCCTTCCTGGTCGCCCTGCGCGAGCGCGGCGGCCACCAGGACTATCACTACGCCTTCAGCGAAGAGAACGGCGGCGTGTTCTACATCTGGCTGCGCGCCACCGAGCCCGGCGAAGGGGACAGCATCATCCGCCTCGACGAGCGGCTCGCCCGCCGTGGCTGGAGCGCGCAACTGCGCCCGAATGCGCCGCCGTGGATTCTCGAAGACCAGGTACGGCACAAGGTCCTCGGCCGTTCCAGCGGTTCGCGTCCCGGCCCGCTTACCGCCGCCTCGCCGCTGGAACAGGCGCAGAGCCTCGCCGCACTGCCGATCCCGAACACCGACTGGCAATTGCGCCCGCTGTTCGACGCCCAGCGCGTGCGCACCGCGCTGCTGCCGCGGCTGGTCGGGGAACTGGCGCTGCTGCTGTTGCTCGCCGGCGTCACCGGCGGCGCCCTGCTGCGCCTGCAGCGTGAACAACAGAACCTGCGCGCGCTGACCGTCGACTCCCAGCAACGCCTGCGCCAGGCCGCGCAGGCGCTGGGCGCCATCGACGAACGGGTGCTGGTGACCCGCGCCGACGGCCGCCTTGCCTACCTCAACCCGCAGGCGGAGCAACTGTTCGGCATCCCGGCCGACCAGGCCGCCAACCATCATCTGCTGGAACTCCTGCCGGGGCTGGGCGCCCAGCAGGGCGGCGAGGCCAGCCTGCTGGACAACGGCAGCACAGAACTGGTCCGGGTCACCCACACCGGGCAGGCGCGCCTGTTCGCGGTCAGCCGCCGCCCGCTGGACGACAATCCCCTCGCCGCCGAGCTGCCATGGCTGCTGCGCGACAACTTCGCGCATGGCGGCCAGGTCTGGGTGCTGCGCGACGTCACCGAGGAGCAGCAGGCGCTGCACATCCTCGAAGAGACGCGGCGACGCTACCAGGACATCTTCGACGGCGTCGGCGTCGCCCTCTGTGTGCTCGACCTGTCGGCATTGCGGCAGAACCTGGTGGACCTCAACCTGCGCCGGCAGAACGATCTGCAGGACTGGATTGCCGCGCAACCCGAGCGCCTGCCCGGGCTGCTGCGCCAGGTGCGCATCACCGAAATCAACAACGTCGCCAAGCGCCTGATGGGCGTCAGTACCACCGAGCAGGCCTGGCAGGTGCTGTTCGGCAGCGCCGGCATGCGCCCGGACGGGGTGCGCAGCAAGATGCTCGACGCGGTGCTGGCCGGCCACGGCATGATCGAGCTGGAAGCCTGCATCCAGACGCGCCAGGGCGAGCAGCGCCACCTCTGGCTGCAACTGCGCGTGCCGGAGATGATCCAGGACTTCCACGCGGTCACCCTCAGCCTTTCCGACATCACCTCGCGCAAGCAGGTCGAACTGTCGCTGGTGGAGCGCGAGAAGTTCTGGTCCGACGCGGTGCGCGCGGTGCCCGACACCCTGTACATCCACGACATCGCCGCGCGCCGGGTGATCTTCAGCAATCACAACCTCGGCTACCAGCTCGGCTACAGCGCCGACGAACTGCGGGCGATGGGCGAGCGCTTCTGGGAAAAGGTCCTGCACCCGGACGACGTCGAATACTACTGGCGCGTGCGCAACCTGCAGCAGGTGGTGGGCGACGGCCTGCTGCTCGACAGCCAGCTGCGCTGGCGCCACCGCGACGGCAGCTGGCACTGGTTCGACGTCCGCGAGCAGGCCTTCACCCGCGATGCCGCCGGCCGCGTGGCCCGGCTGATCGGCGTGGCCAAGGACATCACCGACACCGTCGAGGCGCACAACTCCCTGCGCGAGAGCAGCCGCCGCTACCGCATGCTGGCCGAGAGCATCAGCGACGTGATCGTCTCCACCGACGCCCAGGTCAAGCTCAACTATGTCAGCCCGTCGATCCAGCAGGTGTTCGGCTACAGCGCCGACTGGGTGCTGCACAACGGCTTCCAGCAGGTGGCCGCCAACCCGGCGCAACTGGAACGCCTGAGCGCACTGCTGGAGCGGCTGCACGACGCCATCGGCGAGCCCACGCGCCTCGCCGAACTGCGCGAGAACACCGAGCCGCAGCTGTTCACCCTCGACTGCATACATGCCGATGGGCACAAGATTCCGGTGGAGCTGCGCATCGCCCTGATGTGGGACGACCACGGTTGCTTCGAGGGCCTGCTCGGCGTCGCCCGCGACATCAGCCAGCAGCGCCGCGCGGAACGCGAAATGCGCATGGCCGCGACGGTATTCGAGCACTCCACGGCGGCGATCATGGTCACCGACCCGGTCGGCTACATCGTGCAGATCAACGACTCCTTCACCCGCCTCACCGGCTACCAGGCCGAGGAAGTGCTGGACCAGCTGCCGCGCCTGCTCACCGCCGACCGCCAGGAGGCCAACCAGCTCAAGCACGTGCTGGACAGCCTGCGCAAAAGCGGTAGCTGGGAAGGCGAGATCCTGCAGAAGCGCAAGAACGGCGAGCTGTATCCGTCCTGGGTCGGCATCACCGCCGTGCACGACGAGGAAGGCGACCTGGTGAGCTTCGTCTGCTTCTTCAGCGACATCAGCGAGCGCAAGGCCAGCGAGCGGCGCATTCACCGCCTGGCCTACTACGACGCCCTGACCCACCTGCCCAACCGCACGCTGTTCCAGGACCGCCTGCACACCGCGCTGTTGCAGGCCGAGCGGCACCAGCAGTGGGTGGTGCTGATGTTCCTCGACCTCGACCGCTTCAAGCCGATCAACGACTCCCTCGGCCACGCCGCGGGCGACCGCATGCTCAAGGAAGTGGCCGAGCGCCTGAGCCACTGCGTCAGCGACGACGACACCGTGGCGCGCATGGGCGGCGACGAGTTCACCCTGCTGCTGCCCGGCCAGGGCGACCGTGAGCGGGCGCTCCGGCAGGCGATCCAGGTGGCCGAGCAGATCCTCGCCAGCCTCGCCCGTCCCTTTACCCTCGAAGGCCGCGAATTCTTCGTCACCGCCAGCATCGGCGTGGCGCTGTCGCCGCAGGACGGCGCCGAGCTCAGCCAATTGATGAAGAACGCCGATACGGCGATGTACCACGCCAAGGAGATGGGCAAGAACAACTTCCAGTTCTACCAGGCCGAGATGAACGCCCGCGCGCTGGAGCGCCTGGAACTGGAAAGCGACCTGCGCCGCGCCATCGAGCAGGAAGAATTCATCCTGCATTACCAGCCGCAGTTCACCGGTGACGGCCGCCGCCTCACCGGTGCGGAGGCGCTGCTGCGCTGGCAGCATCCCAAGCGCGGGCTGATCCCGCCGACGGAGTTCGTCCCGGTGCTGGAAGAGCTCGGCCTGGTGGCCCAGGTCGGCGACTGGCTGCTGGAGCAGGCCTGCCTGCAGCTCAAGGCCTGGCACCGCGACAAGGTGCGGGTGCCGAAGATCTCGGTGAACCTCTCCGCCCGGCAGTTCGCCGACGGCCAGTTGGGCGAGCGCATCGCCGGCATCCTCCGCGACACTGGCATTCCGCCGGCGTGCCTGGAGCTGGAGCTGACCGAAAGCATCCTGATGAGCGACGTGTCCCAGGCCATGCAGATTCTCCGCGGTCTGAAGCGCCTGGGCCTGGCGATCGCGGTGGACGACTTCGGCACCGGCTACTCCTCGCTCAACTACCTCAAGCAGTTCCCCATCGACGTGCTGAAGATCGACCGCAGCTTCGTCGACGGCCTGCCCCACGGCGAACAGGACGCGCAGATCGCCCGCGCCATCATCGCCATGGCCCACAGCCTGAACCTGATGGTGATCGCCGAGGGCGTGGAGAGCCACGATCAGCTGGAGTTCCTGCGCCAGCACGGTTGCGACGAGGTGCAGGGCTTCCTCTTCGGCCGCCCGGTGCCGGCGGACCAGTTCGCTGCGCTGTTCGCCAGCAATGCCATCTTCCTGCTGGGCTGAGGCCCTGCGGTCTCCCCGCAGAGGTACGGCCTGCTCCTACATCCGGCCCGCCATCGGTGTTGAACCGCTCCCAATTCCGCGCGCCTACTGGCCTTGAACCCCGCTTGTCAGCCACATGACCGCCTTTCATGTGCCAGCACAGCCGCCTTGGGTTAGAATGCGCGCCTTTCCCCAGCACCCGATCCTTAAGAGGACCGCCATGTTCAGCCGTGATTTGACCCTCGCCCGCTACGATGCCGAACTCTTCGCCGCGATGGAGCAGGAAGCCCAGCGCCAGGAAGAGCACATCGAGCTCATCGCCTCCGAGAACTACACCAGCCCGGCGGTGATGGAAGCCCAGGGTTCGGTGCTGACCAACAAGTACGCCGAAGGCTACCCGGGCAAGCGCTACTACGGTGGTTGCGAGTACGTCGACATCGTCGAGCAACTGGCCATCGACCGCGCCAAGCAACTGTTCGGCGCCGACTACGCCAACGTCCAGCCGCACGCCGGCTCCCAGGCCAACTCCGCCGTCTACCTGGCCCTGCTCAACGCCGGTGACACCATCCTGGGCATGAGCCTGGCCCACGGCGGTCACCTGACCCACGGCGCCAGCGTTTCCTCCTCCGGCAAGCTGTACAACGCCATCCAGTACGGCATCGACGCCAACGGCCTGATCGACTACGACGAAGTCGAGCGTCTGGCTGTCGAGCACAAGCCGAAGATGATCGTCGCCGGCTTCTCCGCCTACTCCCAGGTGCTGGACTTCGCCCGCTTCCGCGCCATCGCCGACAAGGTCGGTGCCTACCTGTTCGTCGACATGGCCCACGTGGCCGGTCTGGTCGCCGCTGGCGTCTACCCGAACCCGGTGCCGTTCGCCGACGTGGTCACCACCACCACCCACAAGACCCTGCGCGGCCCGCGCGGCGGCCTGATCCTCGCTCGCAAGAACGAAGAGATCGAGAAGAAGCTGAACTCCGCCGTCTTCCCGGGCGCCCAGGGTGGCCCGCTGGAGCACGTGATCGCCGCCAAGGCCGTGTGCTTCAAGGAAGCCCTGCAGCCCGAGTTCAAGGCCTACCAGCAGCAGGTCCTGAAGAACGCCCAGACCATGGCCAGCGTGTTCATCGAGCGCGGCTTCGACGTGGTTTCCGGCGGCACCCAGAACCACCTGTTCCTGCTGTCCCTGATCAAGCAGGACATCACCGGTAAGGACGCCGACGCTGCCCTGGGTCGCGCCTTCATCACCGTGAACAAGAACAGCGTGCCGAACGACCCGCGTTCCCCGTTCGTCACCTCCGGCCTGCGCATCGGCACCCCGGCCGTCACCACTCGCGGCTTCAAGGAAGCCGAGTGCCGCGAGCTGGCTGGCTGGATCTGCGACATCCTGACCAACATGGGCGACGAGTCCGTGGTGGACAGCGTGCGTGAGAAGGTCAAGGCCATCTGCGCCAAGTTCCCGGTATACGGCGCCTAAGCCGAACCCGCGAACCGCGATACGAAGAAGCCCGGCATCTGCCGGGCTTTTTCATTTGAGGTGGGAGTCAGCGTCGTAGGGCGCATAACGCGCCAGCGTTATCCGCCACCGGGCTATCGGCGGATAACCTGTTCCAGGTTATTCGCCCTACGAAAAGCCACTTCCCTCGGGCATCTCTATAAAGAAGCTACGGCTGCCCACCCGACTTCTGCTCCGGCTGCACCGGAACCTGTCGTAGCTCATTGAGCTGCCGCACCAGCGTTTCTGCCTCGGCCTGGCTGGCGAAGCCCTGCAGCGTGACCCGGCCATCGGTCACCGGACGCTCGACCCTGGGCAACAGGCGCAGTTGCCCATCGATCACCACCGCCAGGGCCTTGCCCTGCTCCTCGCGGGTCAGGCGTGCCAGGCGCTGGCTGGCGTCGGGGGTGAACTGCACCCGCACAGCCGGCTTGCCGTCGGCGACGCTGGCCAGTTCGGCCTGCTGTACGTCGCGCTGGGTCAGGGTCGGCTGGGTCGTCACCAGCACCGCCTTACCCTGCGGGTCGGCCAGGGTGCGGGTGCTGGCCGAGGGGCGCTCGGCCAAGGCGTGGACGTCGAAGCTGTGCTGCGGGGCGGTTGGCGGAGCACCGGCGCAGGCGGCCAGCAGCGTGGCGAATAGGAACGGTATCGAGCGTTTCATCGGATGCGAGTCAGGCAGAACGGCCAGTCAGGCCAGGGTCATAGAGAGTCAGACCACCTTCGTGGCACAAGTTGCACTCCCTTGGTCGGCACCCGCGACTATGCTGGATGACGAACGGATGCTGGCGGTCCGGTCAGAAATTCTCCGGTGCAGGACGAGCTGGTATCATGCGCGCCTTTTGCCGGTCACAAGAAAAGGCGCAGGGCCCATCTGGGCATGCACTTTGCTTTTCCCGGCCAGAACGATAACGGCGCGAGAGCGTCACGGGGAGCCAAACATGCTGGAAAAGCTGTTCCAACTCAAGGCGCACAACACCAATGTGCGCACCGAGATCCTGGCGGGTATCACCACCTTCCTGACCATGGCCTACATCCTTTTCGTCAACCCGAGCATCCTCGGCGAGACGGGCATGGACAAGGGCGCGATCTTCGTCGCTACCTGCCTTGCCGCCGCCATCGGTTCGGCAGTGATGGGCCTGATCGCCAACTACCCGATCGCCCTGGCTCCCGGCATGGGCCTGAACGCCTTCTTCACCTACACCGTGGTCCTGCACATGGGTCACACCTGGCAGGTGGCGCTCGGTGCGGTGTTCCTCTCCGCGTGCATGTTCTTCATCATTTCGATCTTCCGCATCCGCGAATGGATCATCAACAGCATCCCACTGGCGCTGCGCTCGGCCATTGCCGCGGGCATCGGCCTGTTCCTCGCGCTGATCGCGCTGAAGGAATCGGGCATCGTCGTCGCCAACGCTGCCACTCTGGTGGGCATGGGTGACCTGGCCAAGCCCGAGCCGCTGCTGGCGATCCTCGGCTTCATTCTGATCGTCGCCCTGGAAGCCCGCCGCGTGACCGGCGCGGTGATGATCGGCATCCTGGTGGTGACCTTCATCGCCATCGCCCTGGGCGTTTCCAAGTTCGGAGGCGTGGTGTCGATGCCGCCGTCTCTGGCGCCGACCTTCCTGCAACTGGACATCAAGGGCGCCCTGGACATCGGCCTGACCAGCGTGATCTTCGCCTTCCTCTTCGTCGACCTGTTCGACAACTCCGGCACCCTGATCGGCGTGGCCAAGCGCGCCGGCCTGATGGGCAAGGACGGGCACATGCCGAAGATGGGCCGCGCCCTGATCGCCGACAGCACCGCCGCCATGTTCGGCTCGCTGCTGGGCACCTCCACCACCACCAGCTACATCGAGTCGGCGGCGGGCGTTTCCGCCGGCGGCCGCACCGGTCTGACCGCCATTGTGGTCGCCGTGCTGTTCCTGCTGGCACTGTTCTTCGCCCCGCTGGCGGGCAACGTCCCGGCCTTCGCCACCGCGCCGGCGCTGTTCTTCGTCGCCGTGCTGATGGCCTCGGGCCTGGCCGAGATCGACTGGGACGACTTGACCGTCGCCGCCCCGGTGGTGGTGACCGCGCTGGCCATGCCGCTGACCTTCTCCATCGCCAACGGCATCGCCTTCGGCTTCATCACCTGGACGGCCTGCAAGATCCTGTCCGGCCGCTTCCGCGAGCTGAACCCGGCGCTGGTCATCCTGTCCGTGCTCTTCGTGATCAAGCTGGGCTGGTTCAACGCCTGATTTTTCTTTCGCGGCATGGGTATCGCTGCGCCCCACCCATCCTACAAGCGGCACTGATGTAGGATGGCGTGGAGCGAAGCGATACCCATCAAATGCCGCCGCCTCCACACGAGTTACCCGCCCCATGAGCAGTCCGCGTTTCGATCCCTCCCAATACGACAGCCAACTGGCCGACAAGGCCGCCCGCCTGCGCGAGCTGCTGGCGCCCTTCGCCGCGCCGGAGCCGGAGGTGTTCGATTCGCCCCGCGAGCATTACCGCCTGCGCGCCGAGTTCCGCCTGTGGCGCGAGGGCGAGGCACGCCATTACGCGATGTTCGAGCAGGGCGACAAGCACACGCCGATCCTGATCGAGCAGTTCCCCATCGCCAGCCAGCGCATCAACGAACTGATGCCGCGCCTGAAAGCCGCCTGGGCCGAGCCGACGCTGGGCCACAAGCTGTTCCAGGTGGAGTTCCTCACCACCCTGGCGGGCGACGCGCTGATCACCCTCTGCTACCACCGCCCGGTGGACGCTGCCTGGCAGGCCGCCGCCGAGAAGCTGGCTGCGGAGCTGGGCGTCAGCATCGTCGGCCGTTCGCGTGGCAAGCGCCTGGTCGTCGGCCGTGATTACGTGAATGAAGAACTGACCGTCGCCGGCCGCAGCTTCCGCTACCGCCAGCCGGAGGGCGCCTTCACCCAGCCCAACGGCGAGGTCTGCCAGAAGATGCTCAACTGGGCGTACGAAGCCCTGGGCCAGCGCGACGACGACCTGCTGGAGCTGTACTGCGGCAACGGCAACTTCACCCTGCCGCTGGCCACCCGTGTGCGCAAGGTGCTGGCCACCGAGATCAGCAAGACATCGGTGAACGCCGCCCTGGCGAACCTGGCCGACAACGCCGTGGACAACGTGACCCTGGTGCGCCTGTCCGCCGAGGAGCTGACCCAGGCGCTCAACGACGTGCGCCCGTTCCGCCGCCTGGCCTACGTGGACCTGAAGTCCTATGACTTCGGCAGCGTATTCGTCGACCCGCCGCGCGCCGGCATGGACCCGGACACCTGCGAGCTGACCCGCCGCTTCGACAGCATCCTGTACATCTCCTGCAACCCGGAGACCCTGGCGCAGAACATCGCCCAGCTGCACGACACCCACCGGGTCAGCCGTTGCGCCCTGTTCGACCAGTTCCCCTACACCCACCACATGGAAGCCGGAGTGCTGCTGACCCGCCGCTGAGCACTCTTCGCCCAACAGCGGGCCGCCCAACCAAGGGTTGGGCGGCACCCTCCGCGCCAGGGGCTAGGCTAGGGGGACAATAATCAGAGTACCGTCCATGTCCCGCCTGATCCTGCCCCTGCTCTTCCTCCTGCTGGCCGGCTGCGCCAGCGACCCCGCCACCGTCAGCGTCTCGCCGAGCGCCGACGGTCACCAGAGCACCTTCTTCATCCAGGCCGTGCGCGCGCCGGGCCACCGCGACGACCTCGAAGACCGCTTCGACCTCGGCGTCCGCCGGGCGCTGGAGGCCAAGGGTTATCGCTACCAGGAAAGCGCGGGGGACATGCGGGTGATCTACATGCTCGGGCTGGATACCCAGACCGGGGTGGTCCAGCGGCCAGTGGCAACCCAGGCGGGCGTGATCACCCAGACGCAGATCGCCGACTCCGAACAGGCCCGGCTGGCCCTGCGGATTCTCGACGAAGCCTCAGGTGAGGTGCTGCTCCAGGCCCAGGTGGCGCGCCAGCTGCACGATCCGTCCCTGACCCAGCAGGCGTTCGACGACGCCATCGCCCGGCTGCTGCAGGAATTCCCCGCGCACGCCGGACGCTGAGAGAGACTCTGGATATCAGCTGTAGTTGGACGGTGACTTGCGGACGAACTTGATGCTGTACTTGAAGTCGGCCTTGCGCGTGACGCTGATGGCGCGGCGGGTCACGGTGTCGATGGTGACGTTCCAGTAGCCGGTGCTGGGCACCTTGATCTTCGCGGGGAAACGGTCGAACGCGCCGCCGTGGTAGGCGTGGCGGCCGCCGTTCTTGAAGCTGCGGAAGTTGGCGTCGGTCATCAGGCGGATGTTGCAGGTCATGGAGCACTCGATGACCACCAGATCGCCTTCGTTCAGGTGTTCACGTTGATGTACGAACTTCATCTTTGGCCCCGCACCGGTTCTTCCGCAAAATCAATACGATAGCACGACACGCGGGGTAACCCGGCATTCCGGGTGCGTTGAGCCGCGCCGCTCATCCGGAGACAACCGTTGCCTCCCGCGGCTCACAGGCCTTCGAAGTCCGCGCGATGCTCGTCCGGCTCGTCATGGTCATCAGGCTTCCTGGTCGAGGGCGGGGTCGAGCGGTTGCGCGACTGCCGCTCCAGCCAATACAGCGCGAAGATCGCCAGTGCGGAAATCACCCCGCGATAGATGACGCCGGCCAGTTGCGCATCCACCGCCATCCCGCCTTCGGTCCAGGCGATCAGCAGGCGCGACAGGGTCAGGGTGAGCTGCACCAGGATCACCAGGATCAGCGCCGGGCGCACCAGCAGGCGGCGGCGCAGGGCGAATACCAGGAACAGGGCGAGGGCGAACTGGTGCCCGCCATAGAACACCCGGGCATCGCTCACGGAGGAAGGTTCCATCAGCAGCATGCCGCTGAGGTTGGCCATTTCGTAGGGGCGTATCCAATACAGCAGCCCCAGGCCACCCCACACCAGAGCCTGGACCAACAGGACGAGACGGGCGAAGAGCATGCTCTTTCTCCTTGGCCGAACAGCCATTTCCAACACGTCCACACCTGCGACCCAGTGCCGCGGACGCATCACCGATCAGCTAGAGACCCCGGAAGACGCGGCAAGTTCGGGGCCTCCGTCATATATAGATACAGCTGATGGATGGGGTGGTCCAGCCACCGGGAGTATCCTCGAGCGCTTCCGGTCCTCGAGGTTTCCACCATGCGTACCCTGCTTCTGCTCACCGCCCTTGTCGCCGGCGCCGCCCAGGCCGCCGAGCCGCTGACCATCGACGTTCACCGCGATGCCAACTGCAGCTGCTGCAAGGACTGGATCAAGCACCTGGAAAGCAACGGTTTCACCGTCAACGACCATGTCGAGGCGGACATGAGTGCAGTGAAGACCAGACTCGGCGTGCCTTACAGCATGGGCTCGTGCCATACCGGGGTGATCGACGGCAAGTTCGTCGAGGGCCATGTGCCGGCAGCCGACGTACTCAAGCTACGCGAGCGCGCGGACCTGGCCGGCGCCGCCGTACCCGGCATGCCGGTGGGCTCGCCGGGCATGGAAATGGGCGACCGCCACGACGCCTACCAGGTGGTTGGCCTGACCAGGACCGGTAAGCGTGAAGTGCTGGCGGACTACCCCGCGCACTGACTCGGCTCGCTGCTACCGGGAAATGCTGCAAATGAAAGGGGCGGCCAGTTGGCCGCCCCTTTTTTATTCCGCCTTCGCCGGCAACAGGCCGTCGGCGCGGAACATCGCCTTGATCCCCCGCACCGCCTGGCGCAGGCGGTCGCGGTTCTCGATCAGGGCGAAGCGCACATGGTCATCGCCGTAGTCGCCAAAGCCGATGCCCGGCGACACCGAGACCTTGGCGTCCTTGAGCAGCTTCTTGGCGAACTCCAGCGAGCCCAGGTGTGCATACGGCTCGGGGATCTTCGCCCAGATGTACATCGATGCCTTGGGGTTCTGCACCATCCAGCCGGCTTCGTGCAGGCCTTTCACCAGCACGTCGCGACGCTTCTGGTATTGGTCGGCGATGTCACGCACGCACTGCTGATCACCTTCCAGCGCGGCGATGGCCGCCACCTGCAGCGGGGTGAAGGTGCCGTAGTCGTGGTAGCTCTTGATCCGCGCCAGGGCCGAGACCAGCTCCGGGTTGCCGACCATGAAGCCGATCCGCCAGCCGGCCATGTTGTAGCTCTTGGACAGGGTGAAGAACTCCACCGCGATGTCCTTGGCGCCGGGCACCTGCATGATCGACGGGGCCTTCCAGCCGTCGAAGGTAATGTCCGCATAGGCCAGGTCGTGCACCACCAGTACGTCGTAGCGCTTGGCGAGATCGACCACGCGCTCGAAGAAGTCCAGCTCCACGCACTGCGCGGTGGGGTTGGACGGGAAGCCGAGGATCATCATCTTCGGCTTGGGAATCGATTCGCGGATCGCCCGCTCCAGCTCGTTGAAGAAGTCGATCCCCGGCACCAGCGGCACCGAGCGCACCTGGGCACCGGCGATCACCGCGCCGTAGATGTGGATCGGGTAGCTGGGGTTGGGCACGAGGATGGTATCGCCGTGGTCCAGGGTGGCGAGCATCAGGTGCGCCAGGCCTTCCTTGGAGCCGATGGTGACGATGGCCTCGGACTCGGGGTCGATCTGCACGTCGTAGCGATCGCGGTACCAGTGCGAGATGGCGCGGCGCAGGCGCGGAATGCCACGGGAGGTGGAATAGCCGTGGGTGTCCTCGCGCTGGGCGACCTGGCAGAGCTTCTCGACGATGTGCGGCGGCGTGGCCCCGTCCGGGTTGCCCATGGACAGGTCGATGATGTCCTCGCCACGGCGGCGGGCAGCCATCTTCAGTTCGGCGGTGATGTTGAAAACGTAGGGGGGCAGGCGATCGATGCGCGCAAAGCGACGAGCTGAACGGGGTTCAGTCATGGTGTCCTCTGATGAACGTAGGCGCCCGGAACCGTCCGAGCGACGCCGGCCACTGCGGTGGCCTGGAAAGCGCGGCGCTGTGACCTGCGCTTTCTTGTCGGCGAACATATAGCTCGCTAGGCTGGCTGTCGAGTTTTTCTTATCGGCCGCTCAAATGCGGCCCCTGGAGTCCCATGTCCCCCCTTCAGTACTGGCAGCTCGACGTCTTCGCGCAACAGCCGCTGAGCGGCAACGGCCTGGCGGTGTTTCCCGACGCGCGCGGCCTGCCAGACTCGACGCTTCTGGCGCTGACGCAGGAGCTGCGTCAGTTCGAGTCCATCTTCCTGTTCCCCTCCGCCTCGCTGGATACCTATTCGGCGCGCATCTTCACCGTCGACGAGGAGCTGCCCTTCGCCGGCCACCCGGTGCTGGGTGCCGCAGCGCTGCTGCACCACCTGCACCAGCGCGGCGAGGAAGAACTCTGGACCCTGCAACTGCCCGCCAAGGACGTGAAGGTCGCCACCCGCAAGCGTGGTGCCGGCTTCCACGCCGAGATGAACCAGGGTGCGGCGGATTTCGGCGATGTGCTGGATGACGAGACGCGAAGAGGGTTTGCCGAGGCCTTCTCGCTGTCCGCCGCCGACCTCGCCGACTACCCCGCCGCCGTGGTCAGCACCGGCCTGCCCTACGTGCTGCTGCCCGTGAAAGGCGAAGCGCTGGGACGGGTGCGCCAGCGCGCGGACCTGAGCGCCGAGCTGGCGAAGCTCCACGCCGCCTTTGTCTTCGTGCTGGATGTGGATAACCGCGAGGGCCGTACCTGGGATGGCGCCGGCATCATCGAGGACGTCGCCACCGGCAGCGCCGCGGGCCCCGTCGCCGCCTACCTGGTGGAGCTGGGCAAGGCCCGCCATGGCGAGCCGTTCCACCTCTCCCAGGGCCGCTTCGTCGGCCGCCCGAGCCGCCTCGACGTACTGGTCGGGCACGACGACGAGGTCCGCGTTGGCGGCGATGTACAACTGCTCGCCCGCGCCGAACTGCTGCACCGCCTGGCCTGACGATCGGGCTGGCGGCGCACGCCCCTCGCGACAACACTGAATCAACTTCCTCAAGGAGACGCCGCCATGCTCTGGCGCAAAGGACGACGTAGCGACAACGTGGTGGACGCACGGGATGGCTCTGATGGCGGGGCAGGCGGCATGGGCGGTGGCGGCGGCCCGCGCATCGGCGGACGCGGCCTCAGCCTGGGCGGCGTGGCCATCGTCGTGGTGGTCGGCCTGCTGATGGGCCAGGACCCCATGCAGATCCTCGGCTCGCTGCTCGGCCAGATGGATGTCTCGCAACAGGCGCCGAGCCGCCCGGTGCAGGGCAAGCCGGCCAACCCGAACGACCCGCAGGTGGAATTCGTCCGTTCCATCCTCGGCGACACCGAGGACACCTGGGGCGAAATCTTCGCCCGCAGCAACGCACAGTACGAACAACCCAAGCTGATCCTGTTCAACGGCGGGGTGAACTCCGCGTGCGGTTTCGCCTCCTCGGCGGTCGGGCCCTTCTATTGCCCGGGCGATCATCGCGTCTACCTCGACCTCGGCTTCTTCCGCGAGATGGAGCAGAAGTTCTCCGCCGCCGGCGACTTCGCCCAGGCCTACGTGATCGCCCACGAGGTCGGCCACCACGTGCAGAACCTGCTGGGCATTTCCGCCAAGATCCAGGCAGCCCGCCAGCGCGGCGCGCGCATGGAGGGCGCCGACGGCCTGTCGGTGCGCCAGGAACTGCAGGCCGACTGCTTCGCCGGGGTCTGGGCCAACCACGCCCAGCAGCGTCTGAACTGGCTGGAGCCAGGCGACGTGGAAGAAGCGCTGAACGCCGCCAACGCCATCGGTGACGACCACCTGCAGCGCCAGGCGCGCGGTACTGTGATGCCCGACTCCTTCACCCACGGCTCGTCGGCGCAGCGCGTGCGCTGGTTCAAACTGGGCTTCCAGAGCGGCTCGCCGAGCAAGTGCGATACGTTCAAGGCGCAGGCGCTGTAATCCCCCGTTCGCGGTTGTACGCCCTACACGCTCGCCGCCATCCGTAGGGGCAACTGTCTATCTCCGGACAATCTGTGCCTGCGCTTTCCCCCTCACCCCGGCCCTCTCCCTCAGGGAGAGGGGGCAGACCGTGCAGACTGACACCGCGTTTTCATCCTGCACCGAGCGGACAGAGTCCGCTCCTACAAACAACGATTGAGCGTGCTCAGGAAGTACGCCGGGTCCACCGGCTTGAGCATGAAATCCATCACGTTCAGCCGCATCGCCTCGATCACATCGCGGGTATCGGCCTGGCCCGACAGCACGATGATCGGCAGGAAGGTGCCGATGGCGTTGAGTTCGCGGATCAACTCCAGCCCCGCCCCCTTGCGCTCCATCTGCAGGTCGGTGATCAGCAGGTCGATGTCCGACTCGTCCCGGCGGATGCGGCGCAACGCGCTGGCGGCGCTGTGTGCAACCAGGCAATGGATGTTGGCGGTCTCGATCAGCTCGCGCATCTCAGCCAGTACCGCGGGGTCATCATCGACCAGCAGTACCACGGGCTTGCGCGGGGTCGACGCGGTGACTTCCCGCAGCGCCGCCCGTTCTTCCTCGTCGAGAATGTCCTGGGTGACCGTGACCATAGCCGCAATACCACTCGTAGAGGCTCATCGAACAGTATAGAAGCACCTGGCCACCACCCACCCTGACCAGGGACGGCGGATAAAAAAGGGCCGCCCGAAGGCGGCCCTGGAAAGACGCCGGCAAGGCCGGCGCGTGGGATCAGCTCGCCTTGGCCAGCCCGGCCGCGCCCAGGCGCTCGGCGATCTCGCCAAGGATGCTCGGGTCGTCGATGGTGGAAGGCGGCGCGTATTCCTCGCCATCGGCGATCTTGCGCAACACCGCGCGGAGTATCTTGCCGGAGCGGGTCTTGGGCAGGCGCTTGACCACCACCGCGCGCTGGAAACAGGCCAGTGCACCGATGCGTTCGCGCACCAGCGCCACCAGCTCGCGCTGCAACACGTCCTCGGCAATCCTGGCGTCGTCCTTGAGCACCACCAGGCCCAGCGGCACATGGCCCTTGAGATTGTCCGCCACGGCCAGCACCGCACACTCGGCCACCGCATCATGCAGCGCCAGCAGCTCCTCCATCTCGCCAGTGGAGAGGCGGTGGCCGGAGACGTTAATCACATCATCGGTCCGGCCCATGATGTAGACGAAGCCCTCCTCGTCCACATAGCCGCCATCGCCGGTGTGGTAATAGCCGGGATAGGTCTTCAGGTAGGCCTGCAGGTAGCGCGGATGATCATTCCACAGGGTCTGCGCGCAGCCGGGCGGCAACGGCAGCGCGATGACGATGGAACCCTGCTCGTTCGGGCCCAGCACGTGGCCTTCGTCGTCCACCACCTGCACGTGGTAGCCGGGCACCGCACGGTTGGTGGAGCCGGCGCGCAGGTCGTGGCCGTCCAGGCCGGTACAAGGCGCGGTCACCGGCCAGCCGGTCTCGGTCTGCCACCAGTGGTCGTGCACCGGCTTGCCGGTGAGTTCCTCCAGCCAGTGCTGGGTGCTGCTGTCGAGCTTCTCGCCGGCGAGGAACAGGTGGCGCAGCGAGCTCAGGTCGTAGCGTTTGAGCAGATCGCCGTGGGGGTCTTCCTTGCGGATCGCGCGGATCGCCGTGGGCGCGCAGAACAGGCTGTTGACCTTGTGCTCCTCGATCACCCGCCAGTAGCTGCCGGCATCCGGTGTGCGCACCGGCTTGCCCTCGTAGAACACCGTGGTGCAGCCGTTCATCAACGGGCCATAGACGATCAGCGAGTGGCCAACCACCCAGCCGACATCCGAAACACCCCACCAGACATCACCCGGCTGCAGGCCGAAGATGGTCGGCAGCGCATAGTGCAGCGCCACCGCATGGCCGCCGTTGTCACGCACGATGCCCTTGGGTTTCCCGGTGGTGCCGGAGGTGTACATGATGTACAGCGGGTCGCCGCTGGCCAGTTCCACCGGCTCCGCCGGCTGGGCGCGGGCCAGGGTTTCGCGCCAGTCGAGATCGCGCCCGGCGAACAGTTCTGCCATCGCCTGCGGGCGCTGTAGCACCAGCACATGGGCGGGCTGGTGCAGCGCCAGCTCCAGGGCCTTGTCCACCAGCGGCTTGTATTCGATGACCCGGTCGAACTCCAGCCCGCAGGAGGCGGTGAGGACCAGCTTGGGCTTGGCGTCGTCGATGCGCAGCGCCAGTTCGTAGGGCGCGAAGCCGCCGAATACCACCGAGTGCACCGCGCCGATGCGCGCGCAGGCGAGCATCGCCATCGCGGCCTGCGGCACCATCGGCATGTAGATGATCACCCCATCGCCCCGCTCCACCCCCAGCGCGCGCAGGGCGCCGGCCAGGCGGGCGACTTCGTCGCGCAGCTCGAGGAAGGTGAAGCGTTGCTGGGTCCGGGTGACGGGGGAGTCATAGATCAGCGCGGTCTGCTCGCCGCGACCGAGTTCGATCTGGCGGTCGAGCGCGAGGTAGCTGGAGTTCAGGCGGCCATCGGCGAACCAGCGGTGGCTGCCGTCGGGCAGGGACTGCAGGGTGTCCTGCGGGGCGCGGTACCAGGCCACGCGGCGGGCCTGCTCGGCCCAGAAGGAGGACGGCTCCGCAATGGAGCGGTCGTAGCACTGCCGGTAGTTCATCATCTGAGCCTCTTATTTGTTGTTATCGAGGTCGAACAACGAGTATGGCCGGGGTTTACCACCCCACCATCAACCTTTGGTCGTACGCCGACCGCTCTCAGACGACAGCCGGCTTTTATTGCGCAAGGGACGGCAGAACACTTCGCGCAAAGGCAAAGCTATCACCGGCACACAGCGCCGGAGATCGACTAAATTGTGCTCTTGCTGGATTAAATTGCTGAGCGGACTACTCATATGTCGAGAACCTCGGACTGGCCCCTTCCCGCCGACAGCCTGCGTCTGGTGCTACCGCCGACACTGCTGCAGAAGCTCTCCACCCACCCGCTCAGCCGCGACCTCTATCCCAGTTCCCTGGGCCACTACCGGCGCGCCCGCGACCACCAGATGAGCCGCGAGCAGCACGACGATCACCTGCTGATCTACTGCAGCGAAGGCCAGGGCGAACTCGCTGCCCAGGGGCGGACCCAGGCGGTCGGCTGTGGCGACCTGATCTGGCTGCCACCGGGCATGGCCCACGCCTACCATGCCGATCCCGCCAATCCCTGGACGATCCACTGGGTGCACCTGCGCGGCGACGGCGCCGACTGGCTGCGCCATGCCGCCGGCTACGAAGATTCGCCGGTCCGCCACTGGGGCCTGCAGCACATCCTGGTCAGCGGCTTCGCCCAATTGCTGGAGGCGCGCCTGAGCGGCTACCGCTTCCAGCCGTTCCTGCTCGCCGCCAGCCGACTGCGCGCCCTGCTCTGCCAACTGCCGCTGCTGCGCCCGGTTCGCGATGCCGGGCTCGACCTGGATGGCCTGCACTCCTACATGCGCGACAACCTGCACCAACGTCTGGAACTGCCGCAGCTGGCGGCCTTCTGCAACCTCTCCAAGTTCCACTTCGTCAACCGCTACCGGGCGCTCACCGGGCGCACGCCGATCCAGCACTTCCTGCACCTGAAAATCGAATACGCCTGCCAACTGCTGGACAGCAGCGCCTGCGGCATCGCACAGGTCAGCCAGGCCGTCGGGTATGACGACAGCTATTACTTTTCAAGACTTTTCAGCAAGGTGATGGGGCTCTCGCCCAGCGCCTACCGCAGGCGCCTGAGCCAGGGCCGCGGCGGCGCATGAAAGGCGGACCGGCCGGCCGTCGGCGACCCCGTGTCGCATCCTTTACCGTTCGGTGACGGGTCTACACTGAGATTCCCTTCAAGAGACCGTCCAGGGGTGCCCATCATGCACATCCTCGTTCGCCCGTCCTCCGCCAACAAGAACCAGCCGTGGGAAGTCTGCCTGGATCAACAGGCCGTCGGCTTCCGCAGCGAGCGGGAAGCTCGCACCTTCGTCGATACCCTGGAAGCCCGGTTGCGGGCACCGCACCACTTGCCCGAGCTGCGCCAGCGCGCCGCGGGCTGATTCAGTTCAGGCGGCGCGTTCGCTGATCTGTCCGCTGGACCAGCCGAGCAGCGCGGCCGCCAGACCACAGGCGGTGATCACCAGGGCCATCGGCAGCGCCGAGCCATCGTGCAGCGCGCCGACCAGCGCCGAGGCGCCCGCCGCCACGGTGAACTGCAGACTCCCCATCAGGGCCGACGCGCTTCCGGCGTGCCGCCCCTGGCTGGCCATCGCACAGGCCGAAGCATTGGGCAGCAGGAAGCCCAGGCAGGCGATGGCGCCGAACAGCGGGATCAGCAGCGGCCACAGTTCAGCCGGCCTCGCCAGGGTGATCGCCAGCAGCGTCGCGCCGCAGGCGAAGTACACCCACACCGCCCTGCGCAACCAGAAACCCGGCCCGCGATAGCGCAGCAGCCGTGCGTTCACCTGCGCCATCAGGATGAACCCCGCCGCGTTGCTGCCGAAGATCCAGCCGTAGTGCTCGGCCGGTACGCCGTAGAGCTGGATGAACACGAAGGGCGAGCCGGCGATGTAGGAGAACATCCCCGCGACGGCGACGCCGCCGGTCAGCGCGTAGGTGAGGAAGGAGCGATCGGAAAACAGCGACAGATACTGCCGCCCTGCCCCACGCAAGGGGGCGCGTGGGCCCGCCGGGATGGTTTCCGGCAACCACAGGGCGATGGCCGCGCCGGCCAGCGCACTGAACAGCATCAGGCAATAGAAGATCGACTGCCAGCCGGCCAGGTCCAGCAGCAGGCCGCCGCACAACGGCGCGAGTATCGGCGCCAGCCCCATCACCAGCATCAGTTGCGAAAAGGCCTTGGCGGCGGCAATCGGGTCGCACAGATCACGCACCACCGCCCGCGAGATCACCATGCCCGCGCAGCCCCCCAGCGCTTGGACGAATCGCGCAGCGATCAGCCACTCAAGGTTCGGCACGAAGGCGCAGGCCAGCGAGGCCAGGGTGAAGATGCTCACCCCCAGCAACAGCGGAATGCGCCGGCCAATGCGATCGGCCAACGGACCGTAGAGCAGTTGGCCAATGGCAAGGCCGGCGAAGTACGCCGACAGGCTCAGCTGAATGTGCTCGACGTCGGTGTCGAAGGCGTGCGCCAGCGCCGGGAAGCTGGGCAGATAGAAATCGATGGCCATTGGCCCGAAGGCACTCAAGGCGCCAAGGATCAGCAGGATACGGAGATTCATGAAGTCACCTGGGCACACACCGGCGATGGCGGCTCAGGCGCCAGGGCGGACGGGGTGTAAGGTTCTGCCGCGAGCGCGCTGCGCGACGAAGCCTTGCATTGTGACAATGGTCGGGAAATTAGCAAGCTCACTAATCAATTCCCGAAAAGATGGTAGGCGGACCGGCGCATTGCCGGTCCGCCCTGGCTTCAGGCCTTGTGACCCTCGGCCTCCGCAGGCTTCTTCTTGCGGGCGGCGAGCTTGTCGGACAGCGACTCCACCAGCATGTAGAACATCGGGATGAGGAAGGTCGCCAGCAGGGTAGCGGCGAGCATGCCGCCGATCACGCCGGTACCGATCGAGTGACGGCTGGCCGAGCCCGCGCCGGTGCTGATCGCCAACGGCACGCAACCCAGGATGAAGGCCAGCGAGGTCATGACGATCGGGCGGAAGCGCAGCTTGGCCGCTTCCAGCGCCGCCTGCATCGGGCCCATGCCCTGTTCTTCGCGGCAGAGCACGGCGAACTCGATGATCAGGATGGCGTTCTTCGCCGCCAGACCGATCAGCGTCACCAGGCCCACCTGGAAGTACACGTCGTTATCGAGGCCGCGCAGCCAGATGGCGAGGATGGCGCCGAATACCGCGAAGGGCACCGCGGTGACCACCGCCAGCGGCAGCGACCAGCGTTCGTACTGGGCCGCAAGGATGAGGAACACCAGGATCAGGCCGAAGAGGAAAGCCTGGCTACCCGAGCCCTGTGCTTCCAGCTCCTGGTAGGCCGAACCGATCCAGGTCAGCATGTAGTCCTCGCCGAGGGTCTCGTCGGCCACCTGCTGCATCGCCGCCAACGCCTGGCCGGAGCTGTAGCCCGGCGCCGGACCGCCGAGCAGCTTGGCCGCCGGGAACACGTTGAAGCGCGAGAAGGTATCCGGACCGAGGATGCGGCGTACCTCCACCAGCGTCGAGAGCGGCACCAGGTCGCCGGTGGCGGAGCGCACGTAGACCTGCTTGAGGTCCTCCGGCTTGCGGCGGAAGTCCGACTCGGACTGCAGGTTCACCTTCCAGGTACGGCCGTAAAGGCTGAAGTCGTTGACGTAGTATGCGCCGAAGGTCGCCTGCATGGCGGTGAACACATCGTCGATCGCGACACCGAAGGCGCGCGCCTTGGTGCGGTCCAGGTCGATGTAGTACTGCGGCACGTCAGCGTTGAAGGTGGTGGTCACGCCAGCCAGTTCGGGGTGCTTGGCCGCCGCGGCCATGAACTTCTGCACCATCGCCTGCAACTGTTCGGGGGTGCCGCCGCTGCGGTCCTGGATATAGGCCTCGAAGCCGCCGGTGGTGGACATGCCGGTGATCGGCGGCGGGTTGAAGCTCAGGGTCACGCCGTCCTGCTCACGCATGCCCATGCCCATGAAGGTGCGCGTCAGGTTGCGCGCGTCCAGCGACGGTTCCTCACGTTCCTTCCAGTCCTTGAGGGTCACGAAAGACACACCAGCACTGGTGACGTTGGTGTTGGTCAGGATGTTCAGGCCGGAGAAGGTCACCACGTCCTTGACCGCCGGGTGCTTGCGCAACTGATCGGAGACCGCCCCGGTCAGATCCTCGGTACGCTTGAGCGAGGAAGCCGGCGGCAGGAGGTAGGCGTTGAGCACGTAACCCTGGTCTTCGTCAGGCACCAGCGAGCCGGGCACCCGGCCGAACAGCACCACCAGCAGCGCGATCATCCCGCCGACCAGCAGCAGGCCGATGGAGGCGCGCTTGAGGAAGAACTGCACACCGGCGCCATAGCCTTCGGTGGCCTTGTCGAACATGCGGTTGAACCAGCGGAACGGTGCTGCCGGCTCCTTGTGCTCGGGTTTGAGGATCAGTGCGCAGAGCGCCGGTGACAGGGTGAGCGCGACGATGCCGGAAATCACCACCGACACCGCGATGGTGATCGCGAACTGCTGGTACATCTGCCCGGCGAGACCGCCAAGGAAGCCAACCGGGATGAACACCGCACAGAGCACCAGGACGATGGCGACGATCGGCCCGGTCACCTCTTCCATCGCCTTGATCGCCGCCTCCCGTGGGCCGAGCTTCTCCGTTCGCATCACCCGTTCGACGTTCTCCAGCACCACGATGGCGTCGTCGACCACGATGCCGATCGCCAGCACCAGGCCGAACAGGGTCAGAAGGTTGATGGAGAAGCCCAGCAGGTACATGCCGGCGAAGGTACCGACCAGCGACACCGGGATCGCCAGCACCGGAATCAGGGTGGCGCGCACGTTCTGCAGGAACAGGTAGACCACCAGCATCACCAGCACCAGGGCCTCGAAGAAGGTGTGCACCACCTCCTCGATGGACACCTTCACGAACACCGTGGTGTCGTAGGGGATGGTGTAGACGATGCCCTGCGGGAAGCGCTTGGACAGCCGGTCCATGGTGCTGCGCACGGCCTCGGCGGTATCCAGGGCGTTGGCGCCGGGTTGCAGGTACACACCGAAGGCCGCGTTCTGCTGGCCGTTCAGCGTGGTTTTCATCGAGTAGTCCTGGGCCCCCAGTTCGACCCGGGCGACGTCCTTGAGCAACAGACTGGCGCCGGTGCTGTCGGTACGCAGGATGATGTTCTCGAACTGTTTAGGATCGGAGAAGCGGCCCTGGGTGCTCACCGTGTAGGTGAAGTCCTGCGGAGTGTGCAGGGGCTCCTTGCCGAAGTTGCCGGCGGCGAACTGCGAGTTCTGTTCTTGAACGGCGTTGACCACGTCGGTCGGCGTCAGGTTGTACTGCGCCAGCTTGTCCGGGCGCAGCCAGATGCGCATGGAGTAGTCCTTGGCGCCGAACTGGGTGACGTCGCCCACGCCGGGCAGACGCTTGAGTTCATCGATCACGTTGATCAGCGCGTAGTTACTGATCTGCACCGGATCGACCGAGTTGTCCGGCGAGTACAGGATGACCAGCTGCAGAATGTCCGAGGACTTCTTCTGCACCTTCACGCCCTGCCGGCGCACTTCCTGCGGCAGCTTGGCCAGCGCGGCCTGCACCTTGTTGTTGACGTTGATGGTGGCCTGGTCGGGATCGGTACCGACCTGGAAGTACACGGTGAGGGTCATGGCACCGCTGCTGTCCGAGGTGGACAGCTGGTAGATCATGCCTTCCACGCCGTTGATTTCCTGCTCCAGCGGCGCAGCGACGGTCTCCGCGATCACCTGCGAACTGGCGCCCGGATAGTTGGTGGTCACCGACACCTGCGGCGGCAGGATCTCCGGGTACTGGGCAATCGGCAGGGCATGCATGGCCGCCATCCCGCCGAGCAGGATGACGATGGAGATCACCATGGCAAAGATCGGACGATCGATGAAGAAGCGCGAAATCACGATGGGCGCTCCTTAGGACTGGGTCTGGGCAGTATTGGCCGCAGAGGGCTGCGCACCACCTTCGACCGGCTTCACCGGCTGATCGGGACGGACCTTGATCAGGCCATCGACGATGACCCGGTCACCGGCATCCACGCCGGCGTCGATGATCCAGCGGCCATCCACGGTCTGCGAGGTGGTGACCTGCCGCACGCGGGCGAAGCCGTCCTTGTCCACGACGTAGACGAAGGTGCCGCGCGGGCCCTGGGCCAGCGCCCGCTCGGGCAGCGTGACCGCGTTCTTGCGGGTGATGCCCTTGACCAGCACACGTACGAACTGGCCGGGAATCAGCTGGTTTTTCGGGTTGGGCACCACGGCGCGGGCATTCACAGTGCCGGTGCCGGTGTTGACGAAGCTGTCGGTGAAATCGACCACGCCCTCGATGGGGTACTGGCTACCGTCGCCGAAGTGCAGCTCGGCGCTCAGCTTGCCGTCCGCGGGCAGGCTCAGCCGGCCACTCTGCACGCCGTCGCGCAGGCGCGCCGCCTCGGTGTCGGGGTAGGCGAAGTTGACGTACACCGGGTCGAGCTGGGTGAGCTTGGTCAGCAGGCTGGAGCCTGGATCAGCCGCGGCCACCAGGCTGCCTTCGGAGCGGACTTCCTTGCTCGCCATGCCGGAAATCGGCGCGGTCACCGTGGTGTAGTTCAGGTCGATCTGCTTGGCCTGCACGTTGGCGCGGGCAGCTTCGACGTCGGCCTTGGCCTGTTCGAAGTTGGAGATGTAGCGGTCCAGCTCGCTCTCGCTGGCGAAGCCTTTCTTCTGCAGTTCGCGGATACGGCGCAAGTCGCGGTCGGTCTGGCGGTAGCGCGCCTGGGCCTGCGCCAGCGCTCCCTGGGCCTGGCCCAGCGCGGCCTGGTAAGGACGCGGATCAATGCGGAACAGCACCTGGCCTTCCTTGACCGGACGGCCTTCTTCATAGGTGCGGCGTTGCAGGATGCCGCTGACCTGGGCACGCACCTCGACTTCGCGGTAACCGGCGGTGCGGGCGGCGTATTCCAGCGTCACGGGGACGACGGAGCTCTTGGCGACTTCCACGGTCACCGGCGGCGGAGGCGGTGCGGCAGCAGCAGGTTTGTCCTCAGCCTGTAGCGCCGTGGCGAACAAGGCAGGTATGCCGAATACAGCAATTGCAACGGGCAAACGGCGGACGAACTGCATGTAACCTCTCCATGGAATGACAAAAATAACGAAGCGGTAGGAATATTGACTGAGAGGAGTTCACTTGCGCCAGTGCCTGCAAGGGACTGTTCGTACTTTAAAATCAGTAAACTGCCAACTGAGTAGTGATCCTAGCCTGTATACCAGTAAGTGCCATGCGAAGAACTAAAGAAGATTCGGAAAAGACGCGCCAAACGATTCTCGACTCGGCCGAGCAACTGTTTCTGGCCAAGGGCGTCTCCAACACGAGCCTGGAGGAGATCGCCAGAAGTGCCGGCGTGACCCGTGGCGCGGTGTATTGGCACTTCCAGAACAAGGCTCATCTGTTCAACGATCTGCTCAACCAGGTACGCCTGCCGCCCGAGCAACTGGCACAACGTCTCTCCGGCTGCGACGGGCACGACCCGATACAGTCATTGTTCGAATTGAGCGTGGAAGTCATCGAGAACCTGGCGCGCCACCCGCAACGCCGGCGCATCCTCACCATCCTGCTGCAACGCTGCGAGTTCACCGACGAACTGCGCGATGCGGAGGAACGCCACAACCACTTCATCCGTCAATTCATCGAACTGTGCGAGCAGTTGTTCACCCGCGAGAGCTGCCGTAGTCGGCTGATGCCGGGCGTGACGCCGCAGATCGCTTCGCGCGCGGTGCATGCGATGATTTTCGGCCTGCTCAGCGACTGGCTGCGCGACCCGGAACTGTTCGACGCGGAGCGGGAGACCCGTTTCCTGTTCGATGTGCTGTTCAGAGGGCTGGTGCGCGACTGGAACGCGCCCCCGGCCTGATGGGCCGGCGTGGAACCGGCCCGGAAGGAACGAAAGAAGGACAGAAGGAAAGAAGACTCAGGCCGCCTTGGCCTCGTAACCCTCTTCGCGGATCGCTGCGAGAATGGCCGCCTCGTCCAGGCGGCTGGCGACGCGCACTTCGCCCTGCCCCAGGTCGACCTGGACTTCCGCGGCCGCATCCAGAGCCTGGACAGCCTGGGTGATGGCGCGGACGCAGTGACCACAGCTCATGCCTTTGACTTGGAAGGTATGCATGGGAAAGCTCCTGTCGTGTGATGATTCGCTGGACGCAGTCTCGACCTTCCCCTCGTGGCAAGGTCAAGCCCCCTGGTGATTTGTTTCCACACGCTTGTCCTGCGTCAGGCTCTCAGCCAAGCTGCCCGGATGATCCCCTCCCGGAGAACGCCCATGCGCCGTTCCCTCCTTTTCACCCTCGGCCTGCTGGTCTGCGCACTGGCGCAGGCCGACGGCTCGTCCGATACGCCACCGGCCCCGCCGCCTCCTGCCCAGCCGGCGCCCGCCACGCCCAGTCCCTGGCCGGTCCCCGATGCCCAACCAGTGGCCTACGCCGTGCTGATCGTCAGCCGCGAACGCCTGGACACCGGCACCGCCTGCGACATCGACCTCTACGTGCAGGACCAGAAGGTCTCGCGCCTGCAGCCCGAAGGCGAGGTCGCCCTCAACCTGCCGCCGGGCGAAACCTCCCTGCGCCTGCAGACCGCCAACTCCGGCCTCTGCCACGGCGGCATCGAGCCGCTGCGCGCACAGTCGGTGATGCTGCGCGCCGGCGAGGTGCGCAAGTTCCGCATTGCCAACAGCGAGAGCGGCCTGTACCTGACGCCGGTTTCCAGCGGCGGTTGAACGGGGAGCAATGACCTGCGGCAAGGGACCGCAGGGAAGGGGTTGACCTTACCCTTGTGTCAAGGTTGATCCTGTTGGGGAACTTCAGGGAGAGCCCCATGAACAGCGCAACCTCCATCGAACTCGACCTCCCGGTCTCCGGGATGACCTGCGCCAGCTGCGCCGGCCGCGTGGAACGCGCCCTGCGCAAGGTACCCGGCGTGCAGGAAGCCAGCGTCAACCTCGCCAGCGAGCAGGCACGCATCCAGTTGGCCGGCCCCTCCAACGGCGACACCCTGCCCGCCCTGGTGGCAGCTGTCGAACAGGCCGGCTATGCAGTGCCGGCGCACAGCCTGGAGCTGGCCATCGACGGCATGACCTGCGCCAGCTGCGTTGGCCGCGTCGAGCGCGCCCTACGCAAGGTCCCCGGCGTACGCGAGGTCAGCGTGAACCTCGCCAGCGAGCGCGCCCACCTGGACCTGCTCGGCGCGGTAGATATCGCCGAGCTGATCGCCGCTGTCGACAAGGCCGGCTACAAGGCCCGCCCCATTGAATCCGACCAGCGCAGCGTCGACCCGCAGGTAGCCCGCCTGGCTCGCGAACGCTGGTGGCTGGCTGCCTCCATCGCCTTGTCGCTGCCGCTGGTGCTGCCGATGATCGGCGACTGGTTCGGCCTGCACTGGATGCTCCCGGCCTGGGTGCAGTTCCTGCTCGCCACACCCGTGCAATTCCTCATCGGCGCGCGCTTCTACGTCTCCGCCTGGAAAGCCGTGCGCGCCGGCAGCGGCAACATGGACCTGCTGGTCGCTCTCGGCACCAGCGCCGGCTACGGCCTGAGCCTGTACCTCTGGTACGCCGCAGCGCCAGGGCAGATGCCGCACCTGTACTTCGAAGCCAGCGCCGTGGTCATCACCCTGATCCTGCTCGGCAAGTACCTGGAAAGCCGCGCCAAGCGCCAGACCGCCGCCGCCATCCGCGCCCTCGAAGCCCTGCGCCCGGAACACGCCACCCGCGTCCGCGACGGCATCGAGGAAGACGTCGCCATTGCCGAGCTGCGCCTGGGCGATGAAGTGCTGGTGCGCCCCGGCGAGCGCTTCCCGGTGGACGGCGAGGTGCTCGACGGCCAGAGCCATGCCGACGAGGCGCTGATTACCGGCGAGAGCGTACCGGTGGCCAAGGGCGTGGGCGATGCCGTCACCGGCGGGGCCATCAACGGCGAAGGCGTGCTGCGGGTGAAGGCCACTGCCCTGGGCGGCGAGACCGTGCTGGCGCGGATCATCCGCCTGGTGGAAGACGCCCAGGCCGCCAAGGCACCGATCCAGAAGCTGGTGGACAAGGTCAGCAACGTGTTCGTCCCGGTAGTGATCGGCATCGCGCTGGTTACCCTGGTCGGCTGGCTGCTCGCCGGCGCCGGCTGGGAACATGCGCTGATCAACGCCGTGGCGGTGCTGGTGATCGCCTGTCCATGCGCCCTGGGCCTGGCCACTCCCACCGCGATCATGGCCGGCACCGGCGTGGCGGCGAAACACGGCATCCTGATCAAGGACGCCGAGGCCCTGGAAGTCGCCCATGCGGTCGACGCCGTGGCCTTCGACAAGACCGGCACCCTCACCTCCGGCCAGCCGCGCGTCACCAACCTCGCCGCCTCTGACGAAGCCCAGGCCCTCGCCCTGGCCGGCGCCCTGCAGCGCGGCAGCGAACACCCGCTGGCCAAGGCCGTGCTCGATGCCTGCACCGAGCGCGGTCTGGCCCCCACCACCGCCGACGCCATCCAGGCGCTGGCCGGACGCGGCATCCAGGGCCAGGTCGACGGTCGCCTGTTCGCACTGGGTAACCGCCGCCTGCTGGACGAACTGCAACTGCCGCCCGGCGACCTGGCGGAATCCGCGCAGAAATGGGAAACCCAGGGACGCACCTTGTCCTGGCTGATCGAGCGCGAGCCGCAGGCCCGCGTGGTGGCCCTGTTCGCCTTCGGCGACAGCCTCAAGGACGGCGCCAAGCCCGCCATCGACGCCCTGCGCCAGCGCGGCATCGCCAGTCACCTGATCACCGGCGACAACCGCGGCAGCGCCAAGGTCGTGGCCGATGCACTGGGCCTGGACGACGTGCACGCCGAAGTATTGCCCGGCGACAAGGCCGAGGTAGTCGGTGCCCTGCGCAAGAACGGCAAGGTGGTGGCCATGGTCGGCGACGGCATCAACGACGCCCCGGCGCTCGCCGCCGCCGACGTGGGCATCGCCATGGGCGGTGGCACCGACGTGGCCATGCACGCTGCCGGCATCACCCTGATGCGCGGCGACCCGAGGCTGGTGCCGGCGGCGCTGGACATCTCCCGGCGCACCTACGCGAAAATCCGCCAGAACCTGTTCTGGGCCTTCATCTATAACCTGGTGGGCATCCCCCTGGCCGCCTTCGGCCTGCTCAACCCCATGGTCGCCGGCGCGGCGATGGCCGCCTCCAGCGTCAGCGTGGTGAGCAACGCCCTGCTGCTCAAGCGTTGGAAACCGCAGGATCACCAGTGACACCCACGCCCCGCGCAAGCGGGGCGTTCGATCGAGAGGAATCGGCATGAACATCGGCGAAGCGGCGAAGAAGAGCGGCCTGACCGCAAAGATGATCCGCTACTACGAATCCATCGGCCTGCTCGCCCCCGCCGGCCGCAGCGCCAGCGGTTACCGCCACTACAGCGAGCAGGACCTGCACACCCTGGCGTTCATCCGCCGCTCGCGGGACTTCGGCTTCTCCCTGGAGGAAGTCGGCCACCTGCTCGCCCTCTGGCAGGACCGCCAGCGCGCCAGCGCCGATGTGAAGGCCCTGGCCGCCCGGCACATCGACGAACTGAACCGCAAGATCGCCGAACTCAGCAGCCTGCGCGACACCCTGCAGGAACTGAGCGACCACTGCCAGGGAGACCATCGCCCGGACTGCCCGATCCTGAAGGACCTCGAGTCGGGGAATTGCTGTCATTGAGGAGCTTTCGGACAGGGCTGAGCGCCCCGTCCGATTTGTGGTCATCGCGGTTACCGATAGATACCAAAGCCCGAGGGCAGAACGACTGCCCAACAGAGCGGGACAATTCCTTCATGAGATATCAAGGCTACGCCGCCCGCATCGAATACAGCGATGACGACGGGCTGTTCATCGGCCACATCGCCGGTATCCGCGACGTGATGGGTTTTCACGGCGAGTCGGTGAGCGAGTTGCGTGGGGCGTTCGAAGAGGCCGTGGACGACTACCTGGCTACCTGCGAGAAACTCGGCCGCGAACCGCAGCGGCCAGTCTCTCACTGATGCCCCAAGACAACTGGTGATGGATCACCGCGGCACAGCAATCTGACGCTTTTGTAGGTACGGGTCAGCCTTGGGCGCTCACTGTCGTACGGCGGCGCCACAGCGACGCCGGCAGCACGGTCACGGCGAGGCCGACGAAGACCAGTACACAGGCCATCCAGTCCTGGGTGGTCAGCGCTTCGCCAAGGAACAGCCACCCCGACAGCAGGCCGGAAACCGGCACCGCCAGCGCGAACGGCGTGACCTGGCTGGCCGGGTAACGGCGCAGCAGGAAGCTCCACAGGCCGAAACCGACGGTGGTGGCGAGGAAGGCGATGTAGAGCAGCGCGCCGGCGCCGGTCCAGTTGATATTCAGCACGGCATGCTCGATCGTCTCGGGACCTTCGAATATCCACGACAGCACCAGCAAGGGCAGCGGCGGGATCAGGCTGACCCAACTGATCAGGCGCAACATGTCGCTGGCGCCGGAGCGCTTGGTGGCGATGTTGGAGAAAGCCCAGGCCAGGGCCGCGGCAATCACCAGCAGGAAGGCCAGCAGGCTGTCGCCCAGCGGGCGCTCCAGACCGATCAGCAGCAGCCCGCCGGCGGCCAGCGCCAGGCCCAGCAAGGCGCGCGGGGTGGGGCGTTCACCCAGCAGTGCGGCGGCGATCAGCACGGTGAAGAAGACCTGGCTCTGCAGCACCAGAGAGGACAGCCCGGCGGGCATGCCCAGGTGCATACCGACGAACAGCAGGCCGAACTTCACCACACCCAGCAGCAGGCCGATCTGCACGATGCGCCAGAACGGCGCGGGCAGCGGGCCGCGCAGGAAGATCAGCGGCAATGCGGCCAGGGCGAAGCGCAGGGCGCAGAACAGCAGCGGCGGGAAGTCGTGCAGGCCGACCTTGATCACGACGAAGTTGACGCCCCAGATCAGGGTGACCAGCAGGGCGAGCAGGATATGGCGCAGGGGCATGGCGGGTAGCTCGGGGTGGGATGGGGTAACGCTACCAGTCTGGCCGGCCGCTGTATGGATACAGTTGGCGCCGTACAGTTTGCCTCGTTACGTCGCCGCGACCGGGCTGGACTCGGAAGGCCCTGAAGCCGGGGGCAAACAGAGCGTCAGGGCTTTTGCTCTCGTAGGGTGTGGGGGAAAGCCCAGGCACAGACTTCCCGGATAAGGACAATTACAGGAGCTCGATCTGCAGGTTGGGCCAGTGGGTCAGCCAGTTCTTGGCGGCGAGGCGCTCGCGGTATATTTCGGGCTTCGTGCGGAAGCGTTCGGTTGGCCGAACACGCAGGTTCAGCAGATCGTCGACGCCCAACGGTGCCAGCAATTCCAGCGCGTCGCCACGCAAACGCACCGCCACCGCCGTGCAGACTTCCGCCCAGTGCCGCAGTGCGTCGGCGCAATCCCGGTAAGCTCTATCGCCATTGCGCAAATGCATGCGTGCCTGGTTGCGCACCGACCAGGGCGCGCCCGGGCAAGCCTCCCGCAAGCGGCGCTCCCAGGTGTCGTCCGCTTCGGCGTCCAGGCAGTCTTCGGCGAAATACAGCACATCCACATCGGCCAGCGGCGTCGGGTCGATATAGCCGTGCAACGCATCCCACACGGCATTGCGCACGAAGCCGGCGCCGATCCAGGCGTCGGCCGGGCCGTGATCGCGCACGCCGCGCAGCAGGCGCATGCGCTCGGGCTGGGCCGCGATCAGCGTCAGGATGTCAGAAGGGTCGTTCAACCCGATCAAGCCTGCTCCCACGGCGGAGGCGGCGGTTCGTCGCGGGTCTGCGGCGTGTCCTGGGCGGCGCGACCGGCCTCGCGGCGGGCCTGTTCGCGCAGGGCGTCGGCGATTTCGCGCAGTACGGAGTCGACGTCCGCTTCGTCCTCGGGATCGTCGAAATGGCCGGTCAGCGGGGTATCCGGCAGCAGTTTCCCTTCCTCGTAAAGCGCCCACATTTCCTTGGCGTAGTGGGTGTACTTCAGTTCCGGGGCGAAGCGGCCGAAGTAGGCGGCCATGTTGCCCACGTCACGCTCCAGCATGCGGAAGGCGTGGTTGTTGCCGGCGGCGTCCACCGCCTGGGGCAGGTCGATGATCACCGGGCCATCCGGCCCTACCAGCACGTTGAACTCGGACAGGTCGCCATGCACCAGGCCGGCGCAGAGCATCATCACGATCTGGCGGATCAGGAAGGCGTGGAATTCGCGCGCCAACTCCGGCTCCATCACCACGTCGTTCAAGCGTGGTGCGGCATCGCCGTCCTCGTCGGCGATCATTTCCATCAACAGCACGCCGTCGAGGAAGTCGTAGGGCTTGGGCACCCGCACGCCGGCATTGGCCAGGCGGAACAGCGCGGCGACCTCGGCGTTCTGCCAGGCCTCCTCCTGTTCCTTGCGGCCGTACTTGCTGCCCTTGGCCATGGCGCGCGCCTGGCGGCTGTTGCGCACCTTGCGCCCTTCCTGGTACTCGGCGGCCTGGCGGAAGCTGCGCTTGTTGGCTTCCTTGTAGACCTTGGCGCAGCGCAGCTCATCGCCGCAGCGCACCACATAGACCGCTGCTTCCTTGCCACTCATCAGCGGTCGCAACACTTCGTCGATCAGTCCGTCTTCGATCAGCGGCTCAATGCGTTTCGGGGTCTTCATCGGGCTTCCTGGCATACCTCTCTACGGGCGCTGCGCACCTTATACGGCAATCCCCGGCAGTCGCCCAGCGCCATCAGGGGGCGGGCGGCGTCAGTTCGATGTTTTCGATCACAGCGTCCTCCAGGCGCAGCAATTCCAGCCCCAGGGCCTCGTCGCTGTCGGCGTAGCGCAGGGCGATGCTGGCGAAGCCTTCGGCGGCTTCGCTGAAGGCCTCCACCATGCGCGGGTCGAACTGGCTGCCGGCGCCGGCCTTGATCTTCGCCGCCGCTTCGTCCGGGCCCAGCGAGGTGCGGTAGGCGTGGCGACTGGTCATCTCGTCGTAGCAGTCGATCAGCGTCAGCATTCGCGCGGCCATCGGAATACGTTCGCCGGAGAGGCCTTCCGGATACCCCGCGCCGTCCCAGCGCTCATGGTGACTGCGGGCGATCTCCTTGGCATAGCGCAGGAAGTCGGCCGGATAGCCCAGCTTGCGCTCGGCCGCCGCCAGGGCGTCGTGCCCCACCGTGGTGTGGCTTTGCATGATCGCCTGGTCAGCCTCGTCGAGCTGGCCGGGGTGGTGCAGGATGCGGTCGGGCACCGCGACCTTGCCGATATCGTGCAACTGCGCCGAGCGCGCCAGCAGTTCGATGTTTTCCACCGAGAGCTCGTTGGAGAACTCGTTGCGCAGCGCCAGGGTGCTGCCCAGCAGGCGCATGTAATGCTCGATGCGTACCAGGTGCTGGCTGTGGGCGTTGTCGCGCAGGTCGCAGAGGGTCGCCATGGCCTCCAGCGTGGCGTCCTGGATGGCTTGCAGTTCGCGGGCGCGGCGGCGCACTTCCAGCTCCAGGTACTCGCTCTTGTCGCGCAGGAAGTCGGCGTTGGCCTTGAGGTTGAGGTGCGCGCGGATGCGCGCCAGAGTCACCGGCGGGCTGATCGGCTTGGTGATGTAGTCCACTGCTCCCAGGTCCAGGCCCTTCTGCTCATCGGCGGCGTTGACCATGCCGGTGAGGAAGATCACCGGGATGTCACGGGTAGCCGGGTCGCCCTTGAGTTGGCGGCAGACCTCGTAGCCGTCCATCTCCGGCATCATGATGTCGAGCAGCACCAGGTCCGGGCGCGGATCGCTCTGCACCAGGCGCAGCGCCTTGGCGCCGCTGGAGGCGACGCGCACCTGATAGCGATCCATGAGCAGCTCGCTCATGAGCATCAGGTTGTCCGGCTGGTCATCCACCACCAGGATCAGCTCCTGTTCGGGCCGGTCCAGCATGCTATCCATCGCATTCCCCTCTAATTGTTCAGACTGCCACGCGGCGCCGGATCGGACCATTCATCCGCGCCGGCGTTCAGATCCTGATATCGCACTCCCTCGCGAGATTCACCAGATGCTCCAGGGCGCGTTCGAACTCGAAGCGCCTGACGTTCGTCGCGATGCCCTCGTATCCCTCATTGAAGACGCTGCGCAGCAGGCTTGCACGCTCGCCCAGCAAACGCCCGGCACGCGGGTCGTCGGCCGCCAGCAACTGCGCCAGGCGCCGGCAGACGCGCTCAACCTCGACCCCGTCGCCGCTGGAGGTCGGCGCGGGCGCCACCGTCTTTGCCGCTGGCTCGGGGAGCGGGGGCGCGGCATGGCTGATGCTGTCCAGGTTCACTTCCGCCGCATCGTCCACCCGTCCCATCGGCAGGCGGCACCAGAACAGGCTGCCCTGCCCCGCCTCGCTTTCCACGCCGACGCTGCCGCCCATCGCCTCGGCCAACCGCTTGCAGATCGCCAGCCCCAGACCGGAGCCGCCGTAGCGCCGGGTGATCGAGCTGTCGGCCTGGCGGAACGACTCGAACAGCCGGCCCTGCTGCGCCGGGGAGATGCCAATGCCGGTATCGCGCAGGCCGAAGTACAGCTGCAGGCTGTCCTCGTCTTCCTCCTCCAGTTCGACGACCAGCACCACCTCGCCGTGCTCGGTGAACTTCAGCGCGTTGTTGGCGTAGTTCATCAGGATCTGCCGCAGGCGCAGCGAGTCGCCCACCACCTTGGCCGGCACCCGCGGGTCGATCTCGCAGCGCACCGCGAGCCCCTTGCTCGCCGCGCGGATGCTGAGCAGGTCGAACAACTCGCCGAGCATGCGTTCAAGGTCGAAATCGATGTGCTCGAACTCCAGCTTGCCGGCTTCCACCCGCGACAGGTCGAGGATGTCGCTGATCAGCTCCAGCAGGTACTGACCCGAGCCCTGGATCTTGCCCAGGTAGTCCAGCTGCTGCTCGTCCAGGGTGGTTTCCTGCAGCAGGTGGGCAAGGCCGATGATGATGTTCAGCGGCGTGCGGATTTCGTGGCTCATGTTGGCCAGGAAGTCGCTCTTGAGCTGCGCGGCCTCCTCAGCGAGGTCGCGGGCCTGGGCCAGGGCGACTTCGGTGGACTTGCGCGCGGTGACGTCGCGGCTCACGCCGACCAGCCCCAGCAGGCGCCCGTGGTCATCCTGGAACGCGCTGCGCAGGGTATCGAACAGCACCTGCCGGCCATCCGGGTAGATCACCCAACCCTCGCTGGCATAGGGCCCGCTGCCGGTCAGCGCCTGGTGGTCGCGGTCGTGCCGGCCGGCGGCGGCAGTGCGGCTGAACAGCTGGCGGTCGCTGCGCCCGACGATCTCGTCCGGGCGACGCCCCAGGCAGTCGGCGAACGCCTGGTTGACCCCCAGGTAGCGGCCCTGGGTGTCCTTGAACCAGATCGGGTCGGGGATCGCGTTGATCAGCGCCAGCAGCGTGCTGCGCTGGCGGCGCTCCTCGGCTTCGGCACGGGCGCGCTCGGCGACCTGGATCGACAGCCGCCGGTTCCACACCAGGACGAAGGCCAGCAGGGCGAGCACACCCACCACCCAGGGCCAGGCGATCTGCAACAGGTGCATCCAGTCGAACACGTTCAGAGACGGCAGCCAGCGCGCCTGGATCGCCTCCTCCTCGCTGCGACTGATGTTGCCCAGGGCGCGGTCGAGCAACGGTACCAGCGGCTCCAGTTCCTTGCGCACGGCGAAGCGCACCTGACTGTTGCCCAGGCCGCTGTCGCCCCGGACTTCCAGGTTGCTCAGGCTCAGTTTCTCGATCAGGTAAGTGGAGGTGATCAGGTTGCCTACATAGGCATCGGCCTTGCCGGTGGAAACCGCCTTCAAGGCGCTGGAGGAATCGTCGCTGACCACGAAGACGACGCCAGGCACGGCCTTCGTCAGCAGCTCCTGCACGGCATAACCCTGCTCCACCGCCACCCGCCGCCCGGACAGGTCGTCGAGCACGCGGATGGTGCTGTCGCGGCGGGCGAAGATCAGGCTGCTGGTCAACAGGTACGGCTGGCTGAAACTGAGGAAGCGCTTGCGCTCCTCGGTCATCGCCACCGACGGCACCAGGTCCACCTCGCCGGCATGCACGGCGGCCAGCACGTCTTCCCAGGTGTTGTAGATCACCGGCCGGACCTGCATGCCCAGGCGCTCGGAAATCAACTGCAGGTAGTCGGCGCTGATACCGTGGAACTGGTCGAACTCGTCGATCACCTCGAATGGCGGCCAACCGGCGCGGAACAGGCCGACGCGGATCGGCTCGTGGGCACTGACGAAGGCCCGTTCCTGTTCGTTCAACGCAAGGCTCGCCGCATGCACCGGGGCATACAGCGTGACGAGCAGCAGGCAGCAGAAGCAGAATCGCAGCAAGGCAACGCTCTCTGAAGGCGGACATCGGCAAGCGTAGCCCGCAGTTTGAAAACGCGATGCGGATTGCCCGCCCGCAACGGCGGACAGACAATTTCCCCATCGCCGAATTCCATGGAGACCCACCATGATGAGCCTCGAACTGAACCCTGAGCGTTGCTGGCAGGCCGTCTGCGAGCGGGACGCGCACTTCGAGGGGCGCTTCGTCTTCAGCGTGCGCTCCACCGGCGTCTACTGCCGCCCCAATTGCCCGGCCCGCCGGCCTTCGCGTGGCAATGTGGCCTTCCACGAAAGCCCGGCCGCCGCCGAGGCCGCCGGTTTCCGCCCGTGCAAGCGCTGCTCGCCGAACGGCCCGAGCCCCCGCGAGCAGCTGGATGCACTGGTCGCCGCGGCCTGCGACCTGCTCGACCGCGCGGAGAAGCCACTGACCCTGGACGAACTGGCTGGCCGCATCGGTCTCTCCGCCTCGCACCTGGCCCGCGCCTTCAAGGCACGCACCGGCCTGACCCCGCGCGCCTGGGCCGAGTCACGCCGCGAACAGCGCCTGGCCGCCGCCCTGCCGCAAGCGCGCTCGGTACTGGATGCGGCGTTGGAAGCCGGCTACTCCGGGACCCGCGCCCTCTACGAAAGCGCCACCCCGCTGACCCCGGCGCAGCGCCGGCAAAAAGGTGCAGGAGAACGCCTGCGCTACGTCATCGCACCCTGCCCGCTCGGACAGATGCTGCTGGCGGCTACCGACAAGGGCGTCTGCGCCTTGCTGTTCGCCGACGAGGCCAGCGAGCTGGAACAACAACTGGCCGAGCGTTTCGGCGCCGCCGAGCGCGTGCGCGACGATGCGGGTCTGGGCGACTGGCTGCAGCAGGTCCTGGCGCAGCTGGCGGAGCCCGAACAGGCCGCCCACCTGCCGCTGGACCTGCACGGCAGCGCCTTCCAGCTGCGCGTCTGGCGCGCCCTCACGCGCATCCCCAGCGGCGAAACGCGGCGCTACGGCGAGCTGGCCGAACAGTTGGGCAGCCATCCCCGCGCCATCGCCCGCGCCTGCGCCAGCAACAATGTCGGCCTGCTGGTGCCCTGCCACCGGGTGGTCGGCGGTACCGGTGAAGGCGGCTACCGCTGGGGGCTGCCGCGCAAGCGCGAGCTGTTGCGCCGCGAGGGACTCGCCGCCGCACAGGCCAGCGACCAGGACTGAAGCCACTCCCCCTGGAACCGCCGCCTCGCTCCGGCGGTTCCGACACTGGCGCGGCCTCCAGGCAAAGTTCCCAGGCGAAGCTCCGGCAGCAATCGTTCGGATTTCCGAACGTGAATTCGTCGAATATCCGGATTACCGAACAGCGCGCCACGCACCAGTCTCGGCTATAAATCAAAATATCCTTTATATTCAGTCACTTAAAAACAGGTGCAGAAGTTGGCACAGAGCCTGCTCCTGTCAATCCCGAGCATGCGGCATGGCTACCCCTCGCCAGTCGCAGGACTGAATAACAAACACAACCAGTCGAGGTAGATTCCATGCGTTTCGCACCCCGTGCGTTGGGCGCCGCCATTGTCGCAGCCCTGCTCGCCACTCCCGTCGTCGCTGAAGAGCTCACCGGTACCCTGAAGAAGATCAAGGACTCCGGCACCGTCGTCCTCGGCCACCGTGACGCGTCCATCCCCTTCTCCTACCTCGCCACCGATCCGCGCCAGCCAGTGGGCTACTCCCATGACCTGCAGCTGAAGGTCGTCGAAGCCCTGAAGAAAGAGCTGAACCTGCCGGACCTGAAGGTGCGCTACAACCTGGTCACCTCCCAGACCCGTATCCCGCTGGTGCAGAACGGCACCGTGGACATCGAGTGCGGCTCCACCACCAACAACCTGGAGCGCCAGAAGCAGGTCGACTTCTCCGTCGGCATCTTCGAAGTCGGCACTCGCCTGCTGACCAAGACCACCTCGGGCATCAACGATTTCGCCGACCTGAACGGCAAGAACGTGGTGACCACCGCCGGCACCACCTCCGAGCGCCTGCTCAAGCAGATGAACGCCGAGAAGAAGATGGGCATGAACATCATCTCGGCCAAGGACCACGGCGAGTCCTTCCTGATGCTCGAATCCGGCCGCGCCGTGGCCTTCATGATGGACGACGCGCTGCTCTACGGCGAAATGGCCAAGGCCAAGAACCCGGCCGACTGGCACGTGGTCGGCAAGCCGCAGTCCTACGAAATCTACGCGTGCATGGTCCGCAAGGGCGACGCACCGTTCAAGAAGGTGGTCGACAAGGCCATCGCCGACACCTTCGCCTCGGGTGAAGTCAACAAGATCTACGACCAGTGGTTCATGAAGCCGATCCCGCCGAAGAACCTGAACCTCAATTTCCCGATGAGCGATGAGCTCAAGAAGCTGATCGCCACTCCGACCGACAAGTCTGCCGAGCAGATGTAACGGTCGCGCGCGGCTGCGCCCATAAGGCACAGCCACGCGGGGGATCGGGAGCGCAGGCCCTGCGCTCCCGGCCCACTCCTCCTGATGACGATGCCGGAACACCCGCTACCCGCGGGTGGCGGGCCGCTGCATGCCCGCTTCCGGCTTCGTGCCGTGAATACAAATACCTGTTCACTCTCCGCGCAACGGAGCGTGAACGACTCTGAGGGGAAACCCGACATGGACTACAACTGGGACTGGGGCGTGTTCTTCAAGTCCACCGGGATCGGCGATGAGCGCTACCTGGACTGGTACATCACCGGCCTTGGCTGGACCATCGCCGTCTCGCTCGCGGCCTGGGTCATCGCCCTGGCGCTCGGCTCGCTGCTGGGGGTGATGCGCACCCTGCCCAACCGCTGGCTGTCCGGCATCGCCACCGCCTACGTGGAGCTGTTCCGCAACGTGCCGCTGCTGGTGCAGCTGTTCATCTGGTACTTCCTGGTGCCGGACTACCTGCCGCAGCCGATCCAGGACTGGTTCAAGCTGGGCCTGGCGCCGGAAACCTCGGCCTTCGTCAGCGTCGTCGTGTGCCTGGGCCTGTTCACCGCCGCGCGGGTCTGCGAACAGGTGCGCACCGGCATCCAGGCGCTGCCCAAGGGCCAGCTCGCCGCCGCCAGCGCCATGGGCTTCCGCCTGCCGGCGATCTACCGCCACGTGCTGCTGCCGCAGGCCTTCCGCATCATCATTCCGCCGCTGACCTCCGAATTCCTCAACGTCTTCAAGAACTCCTCGGTGGCGTCGCTGATCGGCCTCATGGAGCTGCTGGCACAGACCAAGCAGACCGCCGAGTTCAGCGCCAACCTGTTCGAGGCCTTCACCCTGGCCACGCTGATCTACTTCACCCTGAACATGAGCCTGATGCTGTCCATGCGCATGGTCGAGAAGAAGGTCGCGGTACCGGGCCTGATTTCCGTGGGAGGTAAATGATGGACTTCAGTCAGATCGTCCCCGCCCTCCCCGGCCTGTGGGAAGGCATGCTCACCACCCTGCAGCTGATGGCGCTGGGCGTGCTGGGCGGCGTGGTGCTGGGCACCATCCTGGCGCTGATGCGCCTGTCCAACAGCAAGCTGCTGTCGAACATCGCCGGCTTCTACGTGAACTACTTCCGCTCGATCCCGCTGCTGCTGGTGATCACCTGGTTCTACTTCGCGGTGCCCTTCATCCTGCGCTGGATCACCGGCCAGGACACCCCGGTGGGTGCGTTCACCTCGTGCCTGGTGGCCTTCATGATGTTCGAGGCGGCCTACTACTGCGAGATCGTCCGCGCTGGCATCCAGGCCATCCCGAAGGGCCAGATCGGCGCGTCCTACGCCCTGGGCATGACCTATGGCCAGGCCATGCGCCTGATCATCCTGCCCCAGGCGTTCCGCAAGATGACCCCGCTGCTGCTGCAGCAAAGCATCATCCTGTTCCAGGACACCTCGCTGGTGTACTCGGTGGGCCTGATGGACTTCCTCAACGCCGCTCGCTCCCGTGGCGACATCATCGGCCAGCCCCATGAGTTCCTGATCTTTGCCGGTCTCGTCTACTTCGTCATCAGCTTCGCCGCGTCCTTCGGCGTGAAGCGCCTGCAGAAAAGGTTAACCGTATGATCTCCATCGATAACGTCAGCAAGTGGTACGGCGACTTCCAGGTTCTCACCGACTGCAACACCCAGGTCGCCAAGGGCGAAGTGGTGGTGGTCTGCGGTCCGTCCGGCTCGGGCAAGTCGACCCTGATCAAGTGCGTCAACGCGCTGGAACCCTTCCAGAAGGGCGACATCACCGTCGACGGCACCTCCATCGCCAACCCCAAGACCGACCTGCCGAAACTGCGCTCGCGCGTCGGCATGGTGTTCCAGCACTTCGAGCTGTTCCCGCACCTGTCCATCACCGAGAACCTGACCATCGCCCAGCGCAAGGTCCTGGGCCGGAGCAAGGAAGAGGCGATGGACAAGGGCATGAAGCTGCTCGACCGCGTCGGCCTCAAGGCCCATGCCCACAAGCACCCCGGCCAGCTCTCCGGCGGCCAGCAGCAGCGCGTGGCGATCGCCCGCGCGCTGGCCATGGACCCGATCGTCATGCTGTTCGACGAACCGACCTCGGCGCTGGACCCGGAGATGGTCAACGAGGTGCTCGACGTGATGGTCCAGCTCGCCCAGGAAGGCATGACCATGATGTGCGTGACCCACGAGATGGGCTTTGCGCGCAAGGTCGCCGACCGGGTGATCTTCATGGATCGTGGGCAGATCGTCGAAGACTGTCCGAAGGAAGAGTTCTTCGGCGACCTGCAGAACCGTGCCGAGCGCACCCAGCAGTTCCTCGCCAAGATCCTGCCGCACTGATCCAGCTTCTTGTTCTACCCGAACGCCCCGGTTCGCCGGGGCGTTCAGCCTCACCGCAAGCACAACAATAAATAAGGAAAACCCATGCGCCTGCTTCACTTCACGAAACTTCCCCTGGGCGTCGCGATCCTCGCCGCCAGCTCCTCGGTCTTCGCCGCCACCCTCGACGGCGGCGCGGTGGCCGCGCCTGACCAGTACGGCGCCAAGGTCGCCGCCGAGATCCTGAAGAAGGGCGGCAACGCCGTCGACGCTGCGGTCGCCACCGCCTTCACCCTCGCAGTCACCTACCCCGAAGCCGGCAACATCGGCGGCGGCGGCTTCATGACCCTGTACGTCGACGGCAAGCCGTACTTCCTCGACTACCGCGAGATCGCGCCCAAGGCCGCGACCAAGACCATGTACCTGAACGACAAGGGCGAGGTGATCGAGAACCTCAGCCTGGTCGGCACCAAGGCTGCCGGCGTGCCCGGCACCGTGATGGGCCTGTGGGAAGCCCACAAGCGCTTCGGCAAGCTGAAGTGGAGCGAACTGCTGACCCCGGCCATCGGCTACGCCAGGACTGGCTTCAAGGTCGCCGACCAGCAGTACCAGTACCGCCAGGACGCCATCGCGCTGTTCAACGGCAAGACCAACTTCGGCGACTACTTTGGCACCATGAAGCCGGGGCAGACCTTCAAGCAGCCTGAGCTGGCCAAGACACTGGAGCGCATCGCCGACAAGGGCCCGGACGACTTCTACAAGGGCGAGACCGCCAAGCTGCTGGTCGCGCAGATGAAGCACGACGGCGGCCTGATCACCCAGGAAGACCTCTCCGGCTACGAGGCCAAGTGGCGCGAACCGATGCGCATCGACTGGCAGGGCAACAGCCTGTACACCGCGCCGCTGCCCAGCTCCGGCGGTATCGCCCTGGCCCAGCTGATCGGTATCAAGGAGCAGCGCGCCGCTGACTTCAAGGGTGTGGAACTGAACTCCGCCAAGTACATCCATCTGCTGGCCGAGATCGAGAAGCGCGTGTTCGCCGACCGCGCCGACTACCTGGGCGACCCGGACTTCTCCAAGGTGCCGGTGGCCCAGCTGACCGACCCGGCGTACATCGCCAAGCGCGCCACCGAGGTCAACCCGAACGCCATCTCGCCCACCGAGAAAGTCCGTCCGGGCCTGGAGCCGCACCAGACCACGCACTTCTCCATCGTCGACAAGGACGGCAACGCCGTCAGCAACACCTACACCCTGAACTGGGACTTCGGCAGCGGCGTGGTGGTCAAGGGCGCCGGCTTCCTGCTCAACGACGAGATGGATGACTTCAGCGCCAAGCCGGGCGTGGCCAACGCCTTCGGCGTAGTGGGCAGCGACGCCAACGCCATCGAGCCGGGCAAGCGCATGCTCTCCTCCATGAGCCCGAGCATCGTCACCCGCGACGGCAAGGTCAGCCTGGTGCTGGGTACTCCCGGCGGCTCGCGGATCTTCACCTCGATCTTCCAGGTGCTGAACAACGTCTACGACTACCACCTGCCCCTGGAGAAGGCCGTGGCCGCGCAGCGCGTGCATCACCAGCTGCTGCCCAAGGACACCCTCTACTTCGACGCCTACGCACCGCTCACCGGCAAGGTCGCCGACGAGCTGAAGGCCATGGGCTACACCCTGGAAGACCAGGGCTGGAACATGGGTGACATCCAGGCCATCCGCGTCGACGGCAAGTCGCTGGAAACCGCCTCCGATCCGCGTGGCCGCGGCGTCGGGCTGGTGGTCAAACCCTGATCCCCGGAACGCGCACCATGTGGTATCCGAACCAGTCCATTGCCGCACCCCGGCACTGGGCTGGTTCGGCCCGGACGACTGTGATGCAATGCCCTCCCAGCCCATTGCCACCGCCGCTCACCGTGAAACCACGCCTGCTGCGCAACCTCCTCTTGCCTATCCTGCTGCTCCTGCTCACCCTGGGCTTCGGCTACGGCGGCTACCTGATCAGTGATGGCGCCGGCACCCGCGCCCTGATCGGCAGCGGCGAACGCCAGCTGGAGCTGCACGCCCGCGGCGTGGAAAGCGAGATGAGCCGCTACTCCTACCTGCCCAGCGTGCTGGAGCTGGAAAAGAACGTCACGCGCCTGCTGCTCGACCCCACCCCCTACAACCGCAACCTGGTCAACGCCTACCTCGAAGGCCTGAACCGCCGCGCCGGCAGCCGCGCCATCTACCTGCTGGATACCTCCGGGCGGGTGCTGGCCACCAGCAACTGGCAGAACGTGGACAGCTACCAGGGCGAGGACCAGTCCTTCCGCGCCTACTTCCAGGACGCCATGGCCGGCCGCCCGGGGCGCTTCTACGGCATGGACAGCACCACCGGCGAGCCCGGCTACTACCTGGCCCATGGTCTGGTCAGCGGCGACCAGATCATCGGCGTGGCGGTGGTCAAGGTGAAGATGGATGCGCTCGAAGAGCGCTGGCAGAAAGCCCGCCTGCAAGCCTTCGTCAGCGACGAGAACGGCATCATCATCCTCTCCAGCGATCCCGCCCTGCGCCTGAAAGCCGTGCGCCCGCTCAGCGCCGACGACAAGGAACGCATGGCGCGCAGCCTGCAGTACTACTGGTGGGCGCTCAACGAATGGCAGCCGCTTACACGCCGTTCGCTTGGCGACGGCGTGGAGGAAATCAGCTTCCCGCCACAGTCGCCGGAAGCCGACGGCCACAACCCCGTCAGCTACCTGATGCAGACCCGCCGCCTCAACGACACCTCGTGGAACTTCACCCTGCTCAGCCCACTGCACGACGTGCGCCGCGAAGCCATGATCCACGGCATGCTCGCCGCGCTGGGCTTTGCCCTGCTGGCCTTCCTGCTGATCGCCTCGAACGAGCGGCGCAAGGTCATCGCCACCCGCCTCGCCGCCCGCGAGGCACTGGAGCAGGCCAACAACGCCCTGGAGCGACGCATCGCCGAACGCACCAGCGACCTGCGCGCCAGCAACCAGCACCTGCGCGAGCAGATCCGCGAACGCCGCCAGGCCGAGGACACCCTGCGCAAGGCCCAGGACCGCCTGGTGCAGGCCGGCAAGCTGGCGGTGATCGGGCAGATGTCCACCAGCATCGCCCACGAACTCAACCAGCCGCTGGCGGCGTTGCGCACCCTCTCGGGCAACACCGTGCGCTTCCTGGCGCGCGGCAAGCTGGATATCGCCAGCAGCAACCTGGTCGCCATCAACGAAATGGTCGACCGCATGGGTCGCATCACGGCCAGCCTGCGCGCCTTCGCCCGGCGCGCCGACGACCACGGCCAGGCCAGCCTGGGCAAGGCGGTGGACGCCGCGATGATGGTCCTGCAGGTGCGCCTCAAGGAGGTGCCGGTAAGCCTGCACCGCGACTTCCCCGACGCCCGCCTGGCCATCGACCAGACCCGCCTGGAGCAGATACTGGTCAACCTGATCGCCAACGCCCTGGACGCCATGAGCCCGCAGGACGACCGCCAGCTCTGGCTGGAAGGCCGCATCGAGGGTGACGACCGCTATCGCCTGATCGTACGCGACAACGGCCCCGGCATCCCCCAGGATGCCCGCGCGCACCTGTTCGAACCCTTCTTCACCACCAAGCCCGGCGAACTCGGCCTGGGCCTGGGCCTGACCCTTTCGGCCAGCCTCGCCACCGCCGCCGGCGGCAGCCTGGGCGTGGCCTACCCGGAGGCCGGCGGCACCGCCTTCGAGCTCTACCTGCCGCTGCTGCCTGCCCTGGAGAATCCCGTATGAGCGAAGAATCCCTGCGCGTACTGATCGTCGAGGACGACCCGCACGTACTGCTCGGCTGCCAGCAGGCGCTGGCCCTGGAAGACATCGACAGCGACGGCGTGGGCAGCGCCGAGGAAGCGCTGAAGAAGATCGGCGCCGACTTCCCCGGCATCGTCGTCAGCGACATCCGCATGCCCGGCATGGGCGGGCTGCAGTTGCTGGAGAAGCTCAAGGCGCTGGACCCCAGCCTGCCGGTGGTGCTGATCACCGGCCACGGCGACATCGCCATGGCGGTGAAGGCCATGCGTGACGGCGCCTATGACTTCATGGAGAAACCCTTCTCCCCCGAACGTCTGGTCGACACCGCGCGCCGGGCGCTGGCCCAGCGCGCGCTGACCCGCGAGGTCAGCCAGCTGCGCCGCCAGTTGGCCGGCCGCCAGGCCCTGGAAAGCCGGCTGATCGGCCGCTCGCCGGCCATGCAGGCGCTGCGCGAGCTGATCACCAACGTCGCCGACACCTCGGCCAATGTGCTCATCGAAGGCGAGACCGGCACCGGCAAGGAACTGGTCGCCCGCTGCCTGCACGACTACAGCCGGCGCCAGGCCAAGCCCTTCGTCGCGCTCAACTGCGGCGGCCTGCCGGAAAGCCTGATCGACAGCGAAATCTTCGGCCACGAAGCCCACGCCTTCACCGGCGCCGGCAAGCGCCGCATCGGCAAGATCGAGCACGCCGACGGCGGCAGCCTGTTCCTCGACGAAATAGAGAGCATGCCGCTGAACCTGCAGATCAAGCTGCTGCGCGTGCTGCAGGAGCAGCAGCTGGAACGCCTGGGCTCCAACGAGCTGATCCGGGTGGATTGCCGGGTGATCGCCGCCACCAAGTCCGACCTCGCTGCCATGGGCCGCGACGGCAGCTTCCGCAGCGACCTCTACTACCGCCTCAACGTGGTTACCCTCAACCTGCCGCCGCTGCGCGAACGCCGCGAAGACATCCTGATGCTCTTCGAACACTTCCTGCAGCAGTCCTCGCTGCGCTTCGACCGCCCGGCGCCGGTCATCGACAACGCCACCGCCGCCACCCTGATGGCCCACGACTGGCCCGGCAACGTGCGCGAACTGCGCAACGTCGCCGAACGCTTCGCCCTCGGCCTGCCGGTGCTGGCCGGCGGCAACCTCGGTCCGGACGCCGGCGAGCCGCGCTTCGCCGAAGCCGTGGAGGCCTTCGAGAAGAGCCTGCTGTCCACCGCCCTGGAGCGCCACGCCGGCAACCTCAGCCAGGCCGCGCACGCCCTGGGCATGGCCAAGACCACGCTGTTCGACAAGGTGAAGAAGTACGGCCTGAAGGGCGAGTGAACGCAAATTCTTTTGGTAGGAGCGAGCTTGCTCGCGAACCTGCCTGAAGCCGTGGTATCCACCTGAAAGCGTTCGCGAGCAAGCTCGCTCCTACAAAGGTAATGCCACGCGGCGGCGCGCCCCATTGATCTGCCGGGAACTGTCCCCGACACTATCGCCCTTTCCACCGGCCGCACGAGCGGGAGCCCCCATGTCCACCCAAGCCGAAATCCTCTGGAACCAGCTCTGCGCCGATGCCGGCGTCGACCCGCAGCAGCGCATGGCCGCACGCCGCGCCATCCTCGCCAGCGCCGACGCGCTGGATGCCGACGTCTACCGCCCGGACGACAACGATCCGGACGCCGAAGAGCTGGACATGGGCACTGCCAAGGTGCTCTTCCTCGGCCCCTTCGAAGCCCCCGCCGAGTGGGACGCCGCCGAACGCGAAGACTTCTACGACGACGCCGACCCGGCGCTGTTCTTCAACGCACGCCTCGAATCCGAAGCCGAGCCGGGCACGCCGGGCTTCTTCGTTCCGGAAGTCGGCGACTTCCTGGCGGTAATGGACGCCGGCAAGATCCAGATGTACTTCCTGCACGACTGGAGCGAAGACAACGACGGCTGCACCTGCGTGCTGATCCGCGACGATATTCAGCTCTGACGCCGGCGCCGTTGCAGGAGCAACTGCCTTCTTCCGGGGAGTCCGTGCCGATGCATCCCCCTCACCCCAGCCCTCTCCCTCAGGGAGAGGGGGCAGTCCGAGCCGACTGACACGAAGGTTTCATCCTGCACCGAACGGTTCCCTCTCCCGTTGGGAGAGGGTTAGGGTGAGGGCCGTCCGGAGTGCAGATGTATGTCGTAGGAGCGGACCTTGTCCGCGAAGTCCCGCCGCCGCTCTCTCACGGAAGGCTGAATGCCGTAGAGCAATCTCGCGCAACGCCAACGCGTGTCCCCGCCAGAACGAATTCCGCCGCGATGGATTTCGCGGACGAGGTCCGCTCCTACGAATCAACGCCGACGCGAGCGGCAGGCTCTTATGCACTGCGCCGCACGCTCCCCGGCGATACCCCGATACAACGCTTGAACGCCCGGCTGAACGCCGCCTCGGACTGGTAACCGAGGCGCTCGGCCAGCTCCGCCACGGCAATCTCCCGCTCCTGCAGCCAGCCCAGCGCCACGTGCATGCGCCAGCGGGTGACGTAGTGCATGGCCGGCATCCCGACCTTCTCGGCGAAGCGCGCGGCGAACGCCGAGCGCGACATCGCCGCCGCCCCGGCCAACGCCGCCAGGCTCCAGGCCCGCGCCGGCTCGCGGTGGATCAGACTGAGTGCGCGGCCCAGCTGGCGGTCCTGCAGGGCACCGAGCCAACCGGTCTGCGCCGCCGGGTCCTGCTCGATCCAGGCGCGGATGGCCTGGATCACCAGGATATCGGCCAGGCGGGTGATCACCGTTTCCCCGCCCGGACGCATCGCCCGTGCCTCGTTCTCCATCAGCCGCAAAGTGCTCAGCAGCCAGTCGCGCTGTCCGGGATCGCTGATCCGCGCCTCCAGCACAGGCGGCAGCAAACGCACCAGTTGCAGCGCCGCGGGATGGTCGAAACGCACCGCGCCACAGATCATCGCCGTCGGCTCGCCGCCCCCGCCTTGGCGCAGCACCTCGTAGCGATCACTGGCATAGGCGCGCGGCAGGTCGAACAGCCCCGCCGCCGCTTCACCCGGTGCGCTGACCAATCGATGTCCCTCGCCATGGGGCGCCAGCACCAGGTCGCCGGGCACCAGACGGCGCGGCTCGGCGCCGTCGGCCTCCAGCCAGCACTTGCCCACCGTCAGCACATGGAACATCAGGCACTGCGGCATGGCCGGCAGGTCCAGCCCCCAGGGCGCGGTGAATTCCGAGCGACAGTAGAAGGTGCCGCTCATGCGCAGGAAGTGTAGGGCCTCGCCCAGGGGATCGACGGAGGCCCAGGGGGCGGTGGCGTCAGGAAGGGTTTCAGGCTGGCTCATGGATTCGAGACTGGCCCTCGTCCCGTGGATCGTCCAGCACATTTGGACGAATGAGCATGAAGCGGCGACCTCCAGGCATTAACCGTCCAGCCCTCCAGCGAGAGACTGAACCCAGGCCAACGAACCCACGGCGGGCGCCGCGGGACAGGCCCTCCACGAGGACATCGCCATGATCACCGTAATGGGCGCCACCGGTCGCACCGGTTCGAGAATCTGCCAGACCCTGCTCAACGCCGGCGTGCCGGTCCGCGCCCTCGGCCGCAGCGCCGAACGCCTCGCCCCGCTGGCCGCCGCCGGCGCGCAGATTGCGGTTGGCGAGCCGGACGATGCCGACTTCCTCGGCCAGGCCTTCCAGGGCGCCGAGGCGGTCTACACCCTCCTGGCCTATGGCCCGGACACCGAAGACTACCGCCAGCAACAGGCCACCCAGGGCGAGGCCATCCTGCAGGCCATCCGCCGCAGCGGCGTGCGCCGCGTGGTGTTTCTCAGCAGCGTCGGGGCGGACGTACCGTCCGGCAGCGGGCCGATCATCAGCATGCATGACCAGGAGCAGCGCCTGCACACGCTGCCGCCAGAGGTGAGCGTACTGATGCTGCGTTCCGGCGCACTGTTCGAGAACCTCTATGGCGCGCTGGAAGTGGTCCGCGCCTACGACTGCTACAGCGACGCGGTGGCGCCGGACGTGCCCGTGCCGATGGTCGCCACCGCCGACGTGGCCGCCGCCGCCAGCCACGCCCTGCTCGAAGGCGACTGGCAAGGCGTGGTGACCCGCGAAGTGCTCGGCCAGCGGGACATCAGCTACGCCGAGGCCACCCGCCTGCTCGGCGCCGCCATCGGCAAACCGCAGCTGCCTTATATCCAGGTATCGCCAGAGGAACTGGCCGGGGTCCTGCAACAGGCCGGCTTCTCCGCCAGCGTGGCAGGCTGCTACGCGGAGCTGGCCGAAGCGATCAACAACGGGCGGGTACGGGCACGGGAGCAACGTTCGCCGGCCAACACCACGGCGACTCCGTTCGAGGCCTTCGCCAGGGACTGGGCAGCGGCTTATGCCGCGTCGCTGTAGGGCGCACGGCCTGGAGAAAATAATTTTCTACAAATTTATCGGGGCCCCCTGAGGAATTTGGCGCAGGTCCGGTGTCTCAGGGTAGGCACGCTACTTTTCCCACCGGACCATCCGCCATGCATGACGATCCCGAAAGCCTCTGGGTCGAAGTGGAGACCTGGTCTCCCTACCGCCCGCAACGCATTCTTCGTGGCCGCATCAGCCGGGAAGACTTCCTCGCCCTGTACCAGGGCCATGCGCCCGCCATGGTACGCCTGGACGACTGCCAGAGCCGCGAGGCGCCCAGCGGCGCCGTACAGGACCTGTTCCTCGCCAGTTCGCACATCCTCAGCGTCACTCCGCTGCACCGCGCCGCCTGAGTTCGCTCAGTCAGCCATGCCGCGGTAGACGTAGGTCATCGGCCGGGGGCCCGGCAGGTAGTCCTGGACCAGCTCGCGCAGCGTGAAGCCGCCGGCCTGGATCAACGCCGGCATGTCGCGGTCGAGGTGACAGCCACCGGCCAGTGGCTTCCACACCGGTGTCAGTCGGTGCTGCCAGGCGCGCACGCTGGCGTCCGGGGCCAGGCCGTGCTCACAGAAGAGGAACTCGCCACCCGGCTTGAGCACCCGGCGCATTTCCTTCAGCGCCGCCACGGCATCGGGAATGCTGCACAAGGTAAAGGTGCAGACGATGCTGTCGAAGCTCGCGGTGTCGGCACGGATCTCGCCCAGCTCCAGCGCCACCATCTCCACCGGAATGCCAATGCGCCCGACGCGCTCGCGGGCGAGCTTCTGCATCTGCGCCGCGGGGTCGACCCCGACGATTGTCGACACTTTCGCCGGATCGTAAAACGACAGGTTCAGCCCGGTGCCCATGCCGATCTCCAGTACCCGGCCATGGGCGCGGGGCACCAGCAGCGAGCGCTGCTTCATCACATCGCCCAGGCCGCAGGCGAAATCGATCAGCCGGGGCAGCACATAGCGGTCGTAGAGTTGCATGCACGCGATCTCCGTTTTTCCCCCGATCCTAGCGGGCCTGAGCGGCGCCGGCACAGCGGCTGACGAGGGGATATCCGCCATTTTCGCGGACAGCATCGCCGCCGGACCTGTCCACACGGGTATAAACCCAGGGGCCTGTTAGACGATTGTCGACACTTCATCAAATCTTCATTGACCAAGGCGCATTGGAGAGGTAGCTTTCGCCGCACATCAAGAAGATTGTCGACACCATGAACGATAGCCTGACTCTGCCAAGCCTGGTTTCGGACGACAGCGAGACCCTCTCGGAACACGTGTTCCGCAAGATCCAGTCCGCCATCGTCAAAGGCGAGATCGCCCCCGGCAGCAAGATTTCCGAGCCGGAGCTGGCGCGCACCTACGGCATCAGCCGGGGCCCGCTGCGCGAGGCAATCCACCGCCTGGAAGGCCAGAAGCTGCTGGTGCGCGTACCGCACGTCGGCGCGCGGGTGGTGTCGCTGAGCCACGAGGAGCTGCTGGAACTCTACGAGATCCGCGAATCCCTCGAAGGCATGGCCTGCCGCCTGGCCGCCGAGCGCATGAGCCAGGAAGAGATCGACGAGCTGCGCCGGGTGCTCGACACCCACGAGCGTGACGAGGCCTTCCAGGCCGGGCGCGGCTACTACCAGCAGGAAGGCGACTACGACTTCCACTACCGGATCATCCAGGGCAGCGGCAACCGCACCCTCACCCGCATGCTCTGCGGCGAGCTGTACCAGCTGGTGCGCATGTACCGCCTGCAGTTCTCGGCGACGCCCAACCGGCCGCGCCAGGCTTTCGCCGAGCACCACCGGATTCTCGATGCCATCGCCGATCGTGACGGCGAACTGGCCGAGTTGCTGATGCGCCGTCACATCGGCGCCTCGAAACGCAATGTGGAGCGTCACTACCTGGACGCCCAAGCCAAGACAGCCAACGTACGAGGTGAACAATGAGCTACAAGACCGCCGGCCAACGTTTCCGTGACGCCCTTGCCGAAGAAAAGCCGCTGCAGGTGATCGGCGCGATCAACGCCAACCACGCGCTGCTGGCCAAGCGCGCCGGCTTCAAGGCCATCTACCTCTCCGGTGGCGGTGTGGCGGCGGGTTCCCTCGGCCTGCCGGACCTGGGCATCAACACCCTGGATGACGTGCTCACCGACGTGCGTCGCATCACCGACGTCTGCGACCTGCCGCTGCTGGTGGACATCGACACCGGCTTCGGCCCCAGCGCCTTCAACATCGAGCGCACCGTGAAGAGCCTCATCAAGGCCGGTGCCGCCGCCGCCCACATCGAAGACCAGGTCGGCGCCAAGCGTTGCGGCCACCGTCCGGGCAAGGAAATCGTCTCCGTCGAGGAAATGGCTGACCGCGTGAAAGCCGCCGCCGATGCCAAGACCGACCCGAACTTCTTCCTGATCGCCCGTACCGACGCCATCCAGGCCGAAGGGGTGGACGCCGCCATCGAACGCTGCCAGCGTTATGTCGAAGCCGGCGCCGATGCCATCTTCGCCGAGGCCGCCTACGACCTGCCGACCTACAAGCGCTTCGTCGATGCGCTGAACGTGCCGATCCTGGCCAACATCACCGAGTTCGGCGCCACCCCGCTGTTCACCCGCGACGAGCTGGCCTCGGTCGGCGTGGCCATCCAGCTCTACCCGCTGTCGGCCTTCCGCGCCGCCAACAAGGCCGCCGAAGCCGTGTACACCGCAATCCGCCAGGAAGGCCACCAGCAGAACGTGATCGAGCTGATGCAGACCCGTGCCGAGCTGTACGACCGCATCGGCTACCACGCCTTCGAGCAGAAGCTCGACGCGCTGTTCGCTGCTGGCAAGAAGTGATTTCCGTTCGTTCAGGCCAGGCCTGGACGAATCGTAGGGTGCATAACGCCCCAGGCGTTATCCACCATCGGCTGTAACGGCGGATAACGCTTCGCGTTATTCGCCCTACGCCACGGCGAAGCCCGAGCGGCTTTCGCCAACCAGATTCGAACCGACCGTACGGCCTGTGCCGGCGGAACAAGAACAAGCAACCGGATTTGATGAGGAGACACGCGATGAGCGCTACCGCAGAAACCACCACCGCCTTCAAACCCAAGAAGTCCGTGGCCCTGAGTGGCACCGCCGCTGGCAACACTGCCCTGTGCACCGTCGGCCGCACCGGCAACGACCTGCACTACCGTGGCTATGACGTCCTGGATTTCGCCAACCGCTGCGAATTCGAGGAAATCGCCCACCTGCTGGTCCACGGCAAGCTGCCCAACGCCGCCGAACTGGCCGGCTACAAGGCCAAGCTGAAAGCCCTGCGCGGCCTGCCGGCCGGCGTCAAGGCCGCCCTGGAAACCCTGCCGCCGTCCGCCCACCCGATGGACGTGATGCGCACCGCCGTGTCCGTGCTCGGCTGCCTGTCGCCGGAGAAGGACGACCATAACCATCCGGGCGCCCGCGACATCGCCGACAAGCTGATGGCCTCCCTGGGTTCCGCCCTGCTCTACTGGTACCACTTCAGCCACAACGGCAAGCGCATCGACGTCGAGACCGACGACGACTCCATCGGCGGCCACTTCCTGCACCTGCTGCACGGGCAGAAGCCGCGCGAGTCCTGGGTGCGCGCCATGCACACCTCGCTGAACCTGTACGCCGAGCACGAGTTCAACGCCTCCACCTTCACCTCCCGCGTGATCGCCGGTACCGGCTCGGACATGTACTCCTGCATCGCCGGCGCCATCGGTGCGCTGCGCGGCCCGAAACACGGCGGCGCCAACGAAGTGGCCTTTGAGATCCAGAAGCGCTACGACAACCCGAACGAAGCCGAGGCCGACATCCGTGCCCGCGTCGAGCGCAAGGAAGTGGTGATCGGCTTCGGCCACCCGGTCTACACCGTATCCGACCCGCGCAACAAGGTGATCAAGGAAGTCGCTCACCAGCTGTCCGTCGAGCAGTCCAACACCAAGATGTATGACATCGCCGAGCGCCTGGAAAGCGTGATGTGGGAAATCAAGAAGATGTTCCCCAACCTCGACTGGTTCAGCGCCGTCAGCTACCACATGATGGGCGTGCCCACCGCCATGTTCACCCCGCTGTTCGTGATCGCCCGTACCGCCGGCTGGTCCGCCCACGTCATCGAGCAGCGCATCGACGGCAAGATCATCCGCCCGAGCGCCAACTACGTTGGCCCGGAAGATCTGCAGTTCGTGCCGCTCAAGGACCGCAAATGATGAACACTCAATTCCGCAAACGCCTGCCCGGCACCGCGCTGGATTATTTCGACGCCCGCGAGGCGGTCGATGCCATCCAGGCCGGCGCCTGGGACAAACTGCCCTATACCTCCCGCGTGCTGGCCGAGCAGCTGGTGCGCCGCTGCGAGCCCGCCGACCTGACCGCTTCGCTGGAGCAGCTGGTCTACCGCAAGCGCGACCTGGACTTCCCCTGGTACCCGGCGCGCGTGGTCTGCCACGACATCCTCGGCCAGACCGCGCTGGTCGACCTCGCCGGCCTGCGTGACGCCATCGCCGAACAGGGTGGCGACCCGTCCAAGGTCAACCCGGTGGTGCCGACCCAGCTGATCGTCGACCACTCGCTGGCCGTGGAAGCCGCGGGCTTCGACCCGGACGCGTTCGAGAAGAACCGCGCCATCGAGGACCGCCGCAACGAGGATCGCTTCCACTTCATCGACTGGACCAAGACCGCGTTCAAGAACGTCGACGTGATCCCGGCCGGCAACGGCATCATGCACCAGATCAACCTGGAGAAAATGAGCCCGGTGATCCAGGCGCGTGGCGGCGTGGCCTTCCCCGACACCTGCGTCGGCACCGACTCGCACACCCCGCACGTGGACGCCCTGGGCGTGATCGCCATCGGCGTCGGCGGCCTCGAAGCCGAGACCGTGATGCTGGGCCACCCGTCGATGATGCGCCTGCCCGACATCGTCGGCGTCAAGCTGACCGGCAAGCGCAAGCCGGGCATCACCGCCACCGACATCGTCCTGGCCCTGACCGAGTTCCTGCGCAAGGAACGCGTGGTCGGCGCCTACGTCGAGTTCTTCGGCGAGGGAGCGGACAGCCTGACCATCGGCGACCGCGCGACCATCTCCAACATGTGCCCGGAATACGGCGCCACCGCCTCGATGTTCTACATCGACGGCCAGACCATCGACTACCTCAAGCTCACCGGCCGCGAGCCCGAGCAGGTAGCGCTGGTGGAGAACTACGCCAAGACCCTCGGCCTGTGGAGCACCGCGCTGGAAACCGCCGAGTACGAGCGCGTGCTGGAGTTCGACCTGGGCAGCGTCGTGCGCAACATGGCCGGCCCGTCCAACCCGCACCGCCGCCTGCCGACCTCGGCACTGGCCGAGCGCGGCATCGCCGACGAAGCCAAGCTGGCAGCCGGCAAGAGTGAAGAAGCCCAGGGCCTGATGCCCGACGGCGCGGTGATCATCGCCGCCATCACCAGCTGCACCAACACTTCCAACCCGCGCAACGTCATCGCCGCCGGCCTGGTGGCGAAGAAGGCCAACGCGCTGGGCCTGATCCGCAAGCCGTGGGTGAAGACTTCCTTCGCGCCGGGTTCGAAGGTCGCCAAGCTGTACCTGGAAGAAGCCGGCCTGCTGCCGGAGCTGGAGAAGCTCGGCTTCGGCATCGTCGCCTATGCCTGCACCACCTGTAACGGCATGTCCGGCGCGCTGGATCCGGCGATCCAGAAAGAGATCATCGACCGCGACCTGTACGCCACCGCCGTGCTTTCGGGCAACCGTAACTTCGACGGCCGCATCCACCCCTACGCCAAGCAGGCCTTCCTCGCCTCGCCGCCGCTGGTGGTCGCCTACGCCATCGCCGGTACCGTGCGCTTCGACATCGAGCAGGACCCGCTGGGCACCGACAAGAATGGCAACCCGGTCACCCTGAAGGACCTCTGGCCGTCCGACGAAGAGATCGACGCCATCGTCGCCTCCAGCGTGAAGCCCGAGCAGTTCAAGCAGATCTACATCCCGATGTTCGATCTGGGCAGCGTGCAGGAAGCGGAAAGCCCGTTGTACGACTGGCGCCCGATGTCCACCTACATCCGCCGTCCGCCGTACTGGGAAGGCGCACTCGCGGGCGAGCGCACGCTCAAGGGCATGCGTCCGCTGGCGATCCTCCCGGACAACATCACCACCGATCACCTGTCGCCGTCCAACGCCATCCTGGCGGACTCGGCCGCCGGTGAGTACCTGGCGAAAATGGGCCTGCCGGAGGAGGACTTCAACTCCTACGCCACCCACCGCGGCGACCACCTGACCGCCCAGCGCGCCACCTTCGCCAACCCGCAGCTGGTCAACGAAATGGCCGTGGTGAACGGTGAGGTGAAGAAGGGTTCGCTGGCCCGCGTCGAGCCGGAAGGCAAGGTCATGCGCATGTGGGAAGCCATCGAAACCTACATGAACCGCAAGCAGAACCTGATCATCGTGGCCGGCGCCGACTACGGCCAGGGCTCGTCCCGCGACTGGGCGGCCAAGGGCGTTCGCCTGGCGGGCGTGGAAGTGATCGTGGCCGAAGGCTTCGAGCGCATCCACCGCACCAACCTGGTGGGCATGGGCGTGCTGCCGGTGGAGTTCAAGCCGGGCACCACCCGCCTAACCCTGGGCCTGGACGGCACCGAGACCTACGACATCAAGGGCGACGTCTCGCCGCGTTGCGACCTGACCCTGGTCATCCATCGCAAGAATGGTGAAGTCGTCGAAGTTCCGGTCACCTGCCGCCTCGACACCGCTGCCGAAGTGAAGGTGTACAAGGCCGGTGGCGTGTTGCAGCGCTTCGCCAAGGACTTCCTCGAGTCGTCCGTGGCGTGATGTAACGGCTCCGGCCTGCCGAGTGCGGGCCGGGTTGAAAGCCCCTCTCCCCCGCCCTCTCCCTGAAGGGAAAGGGAGCTGTCCGTGCCGGCTGATGCCATGGTTTCAACCTGCACCCAACGGTCCCCTCTCCCTTCAGGGAGAGGGTTAGGGAGAGGGCAGCCCCATCGAACAATCAGGGACCCGACCCATGCCCCACGTACCCCAAGTGAAGATCCCCGCCACCTACATCCGTGGCGGCACCAGCAAGGGCGTGTTCTTCCGCCTGCAGGACCTGCCCGAGCGCTGCCAGGTGCCCGGCGCGGCGCGCGACAAGCTGTTCATGCGCGTGATCGGCAGCCCCGATCCGTACAGCGCGCACATCGACGGCATGGGCGGCGCGACCTCCAGCACCAGCAAGTGCGTGATCCTGTCCAAGAGCAGCCAGCCGGATCACGACGTCGACTACCTCTACGGCCAGATTTCCATCGACAAGGCCTTCGTCGACTGGAGCGGCAACTGCGGCAACCTCTCCACCGCCGCCGGTTCCTTCGCCATCCACGCCGGCCTGGTCGACCCGTCGCGCATTCCGGACAACGGCACCTGCGTGGTGCGCATCTGGCAGGCCAACATCCAGAAGTCCATCATCGCCCACGTGCCCGTGACCAATGGCCAGGTGCAGGAAACCGGCGACTTCGAACTGGACGGCGTGACCTTCCCCGCCGCAGAGATCGTGCTGGAATTCCTCGACCCGTCCGACGACGGTGAAGACGGCGGCGCCATGTTCCCCACCGGCAACCTGGTGGACGACCTGGAAGTCCCCGGCATCGGCACCTTCAAGGCGACCATGATCACCGCTGGCATCCCGACCATCTTCGTCAACGCCGAGGAGATCGGCTACAAGGGCACCGAGCTGCGCGAAGCGATCAATGGCGACCCCGAGCAGCTGGCGCGCTTCGAGAAGATCCGTATCGCCGGCGCACTGCGCATGGGCCTGATCAAGACCCCGGAAGAGGCCGCGACCCGCCAGCACACGCCGAAGATCGCCTTCGTCTCCCCGCCCAAGGACTACCTGTCCTCCAGCGGCAAGCAGGTGAAGGCCGGCGACGTCGACCTGCTGGTGCGCGCGCTGTCCATGGGCAAGCTGCACCACGCCATGATGGGCACCGCCGCCGTCGCCATCGGCACCGCCGCCGCCATTCCCGGCACCCTGGTGAACCTCGCCGCCGGTGGTGGCGAACGTACTGCGGTGCGCTTCGGCCACCCCTCCGGCACCCTGCGCGTAGGCGCCGAGGCCAAGCAGGTGGACGGCGAGTGGACCGTGACCAAGGCCATCATGAGCCGCAGCTCGCGCATCCTCATGGAAGGCTGGGTGCGGGTGCCGGGGGATTCGTTCTGATCGCAGGCTCTACCGTTGAAAGCACAAGGCCCGCATTCGCGGGCCTTGTCGTTTCCGGTGAGGATGGTGCCCGGGCTTTCCCTCACCCCAACCCTCTCCCAGAGGGAGAGGGGGCCGTTCGGAGCAGGCGAAAAATGCGTCGTTCCCTGGAGACCCGATCTATCAAGCGCGGACTCCCTCTCCCCTTGGGAGAGGGCCGGGGTGAGGGCCAACCAGCGCGCCGATGTATCCCTGTAGGAGCCCCATCAGGCAACAAAATCGCCCTGCAACTGCTCCAGCAAAACCTGAATCCGCGCCAGGCGCACGGTCGGGTCGTCCATCTCCAGCAGCACCTGCTTCTGGTCGCGCTCGAAGGGCAACAGGTAGGCGAGCTGACAGGCCAATTCCTGTTGACCGTTGACCTCCCCGCCCATCTCCAGCGCGGAAACCATGGGGTGCATGGACAGCGCCTCCAGCAGCGCAGCCAGGTCGTCGTGCTCCTTGGTCAGCGGCTGGTCGGGCTGTTCGTCCAGCCACTCCACCTCGGCCACGGTCAGTTGATCCGGCTGCACATTGGCGGAAAGCACGCGGAAACGCCGGCCACCTTCGACGCGAATACCCAGCAGCCCATTGGGTCGCTGTTGCCAGTCGCGGATACGCGCTTCGCAACCAACCAGGCTATAGCGCTCCGGCGCATCACCGACCTCCTCGCCCTCGACGATGGCCACCACCCCGAAACCGGCGTCCTGCTTCATGCAGCGGCCGATCATGTCCAGGTAGCGCGCCTCGAAGATCTGCAGGTCGAGACGGCAACCGGGGAACAGCACGGTATTGAGGGGGAAGAGCGGAAAACTCATGGGTACTCCATTGGGCAATTCAGGCAATCAGCGCTACCGCCAACGGTAGCAGCACTGCAGTGGCCACGCCCATCAGGCTCATCGCCAGGGCGGCGAAGGCGCCGCATTCCTCGCCCTCCTGCAGCGCGCGGGAGGTGCCCACGGCGTGGGCGGTCATGCCCAGCGCCATGCCCTGCGCGGCCGGATGATGCACGCCGACGCGACGCAGCAGTTCCGGACCGAGGATGGCACCGAGCACGCCGGTGATCAGCACGAACACCGCCGCCAGCGCCGCCACGCCGCCGATCTGGCTGGCCACCAGCATGGCGATGGGCGAGGTCACCGACTTGGGCGCCAGGCTCATCAGCAGTTCGTGGTCGACGCCGAACAGCCAGCCCAGGCCGATGCCCAGTCCGGTGGCGAACAGCCCTGCCACCACCAGGGTGATCAGGGTCGGCCAGAACAGCTGGCGGATGCGCTTGAGGTTGAGGAACAGCGGCACCGCCAGGGCCACGGTGGCGGGGCCGAGAAGAATGGTGAGCACCTTGGCGCTGGTGCTGTATTCGGCGTAGTCGATGCCGCAGGCCAGCAGCACGCCGATGACGATCAGCATCGACACCAGCACCGGTTGCAGGAACACCCAGCGCGTACGCTCGTAGGCGGCCAGTGCCAGCTGGTAGGCACCCAGGGTGACGCCGACGCAGAACAGCGGATGGTGAATGACGGCGTTCACCGCACCTTGCCAGTCGAACATCAGGCGTTCTCCTTCTGCTTGCGCTGGCGGTCGATGAGCTTCTGCATCAGCCAGCCGGCGAACACGAAGGACACCAGCAGCGACAGCGCAAGCGCCCCGACGATGGCCCAGAAGTCCGCGGCGATCTGCTTGGCGTAAGCCATCACCCCGACCGCCGCCGGCACCAGCAGCAGCGGCAGATAGCGCAGCAGCGAGCCGGCCGCCTCGTTCACCGGCGCACTCACTTCCCCGCTCCACACCAGGTACAGGAAGAGCAGCACCAGCCCAATGATGGGGCCGGGAATCATGTGCAGGATGAGAGCATTCAGACCCGTGCCGAGCAGTTGGAACAGCACCAGCCAGGTCAGGCCACGTAACAGCATGGGGACATCTCCAGCGCAAGGAGGCGCCATTATGCCCAGCCGGGCGCCGCTATGGCACGGCATTCGCCCAAAGCATGAATGTCCGGCCGGCTTGACCGCACCCGGTACCCATGCTGATCTACGGGCTGCTTTACGCTCTGCTGGACGCACTAGAAGAAAAAAACGCACTCCCCGGAGGAAACATGGCATTCGTACCCGTAAGCGCACTGAAGGACTACATCGGCAAGGACCTGGGCCACTCGCAATGGATCACCATCGATCAGGAGCGTATCAACCAGTTCGCTGAGTGCACCGAGGACCACCAGTTCATCCACGTCGACCCGGAAAAGGCGAAGAAGACCCCGTTCGGCGGCACCATCGCCCACGGCTTCCTCTCGCTGTCGCTGATCCCCAAGCTCTGCGAAGGCCTGCTGGTGCTGCCGGAGAACCCCAAGATGGTGGTCAACTACGGCCTGGACAGCGTTCGATTCATCCAGCCCGTGCCGGTCAATTCCCGCGTGCGCCTGCAAGTGACCATCAGCGACATCACCGAGAAGAACCCCGGCCAGTGGCTGATCAAGGCCCGCTGTACCCTGGAAATCGACGGCCAGGCCAAACCCGCCTACATCGCCGAATCCCTGAGCCTGTGCTTCGTCTGAAATATTTCCTGACGGTAATGGACTAGAATGTCGGCGGTCGCCAGTCAGGGCGGCCCCGGCCATTCACAAGGACAGTCCCATGACCGAAAAACGCATTCTCCCCGCCTTCCTGCTGTGCTTCTTCCTCGGCACCTTCGGCGCCCATCGCTTCTATGTGGGCAAGATCGGCACCGGTATCCTGCAGATCCTCACCCTGGGCGGCCTGGGTATCTGGACGCTGGTCGACTTCATCATGATCATCGTCGGCGCCTTCAAGGACAAAGAGGGCAACAAGCTAACCCAGTGGACCTGATCGGGACTCGCTGAAAAAAGCCCGCGCCCGCGGGCTTTTTTGCGTCCACACTGAAGGCGCGTCCCTCCTCCGATTCGAGATTCCCATGCCTCGCCACCTCCTGCCCCTCGGCCTCGCCCTGCTCCTTGCTGCCTGCGGCGAAGGCGAGCCCCTGACACCGCCCGACGGCCGCCTGCCCGATGGTGCGCGCTACCGTGGCGAACTGGTGCACGGCCAGTTACAGGGAAAAGGCCGCCTGGATTACCCCAACGGCGCCTGGTACGACGGCGAATTCGACAAGGGCCTGCAGAACGGTCAGGGCAAGTGGCGCGGCGGTGACGGCTCGACCTACGTCGGCGCCTTTCGCGAGGGGCTGTTCGAGGGTCGGGGGCATCTGCAGTTCGCCGACGGCAGCACCTATGACGGCCAGTTCAAGCAAGGCGAGTTCGACGGCGAAGGTCGTCTGACCCAGGGCCAGACCCGCTACAGCGGCGGCTTCCGCAAGGGCCGCTACGAAGGCGCGGGCACCCTCGAACTGCCCGACGGCACCCGTCACCAGGGCTGGTTCGCAGGCGGCGAAGCCAATGGCGAAGGCGCGCGCGTGGACAGCCTCGGCAACCAGTACACCGGACAATTCAAGAACGGCACGCTCAACGGCAAGGGCACCTTCCGCGACGATGCCGGCGACCACTACAGCGGCGAGTTCCGCAACGATCAGTTCGACGGCAAGGGACGCTTCCAGAACCTCGCCGGCGACGTCTGGCTCGGCAACTTCAAGGAAGGTTCGCTGGACGGCACGGGCGAGTTCATCGGCAGCGACGGCAGCCGCTACCAGGGCGAGTTCCGCCAGTGGCGCTTCGACGGCAAGGGCACCCTCAGCCAGGCTGACGGACAGGTCTACCGCGGCGGCTTCGCCCGTGGCGAATACTCCGGCGACGGCACCCTCACCCGCAGCGACGGCAGCGTTCAGCGCGGCAGCTGGAGCCGCGGCCAGCGCACACGCGACGAGCACGGCGCACTACTGCCCAACGCGCTGGAAATCGGCCTGCTGGAACAGGGCCCGCTGCTGCAGAAGGCGCTGACGGCCATCCCGCCGTCCACGCCAGCCATCGAGCTCTACGGCCTGAGTCTGGGCGGCGACGGCAAGCAGAGCGTCTTCCTGCGCGAGGCCGACTATGTCGCCAACCTGCTGGGCAAGCGCTTCGGCGCCCAGGGTGTGGTGACGCTGGTGAACCACCGCGACCATCTCACCGACCGGCCGATGGCCACCCGCGAAAGCCTGGCCCGCACCCTGCGTATGCTGGCCGAACGTAGCGGGCCCGAAGACATGATCTTCCTCTACCTGACCAGCCACGGCTCCCAGGACCACCAACTGGTGCTCGACATGCCGGGCCTGAAGCTCGACGACCTGCCGGCCAGCGAACTGGCCACCCTGCTTGCGCCGTTGAAGGACCGCTACAAGGTGCTGGTGATATCGGCCTGCTACAGCGGCGGCTTCATCCCCGCGCTCAAGGACGACAAGACCCTGATCATGACCGCCGCCCGCAGCGACCGGGTATCCTTCGGCTGCTCCGAAGAGGCCGACTTCACCTACTTCGGTGACGCGCTGTTCGCCAAGGCCTTCCAACAGACGGACGACCTCAAGGAAGCCTTCGCGCAGGCCAGCGACACGGTCGCCCGGCGCGAGAAGGAGGAACAGTTCGAACCATCCGAGCCGCAACTTTGGGCGCCAGCGGCGGTTCTAAACCATTGGAAGGCCCTGCGTGCCCAGCAGCGCCATATGCCACTCGATGCCAAGAGCGTCGCCGTACAAGCAAAACAGTAGGCCGGCAACTAAGCTTGTCAGTGTGTCAGGGAGAAACACAGATGTACTCAACACCGACGAATATCCTGCTTGCCGGAGCAACCGGCCTCACGGGTGAACACCTGCTCGACCGGATGCTCAACGAACCCACCGTGAAGCGCGTGCTGGCCCCCACCCGACGGAAGCTGGCCGAACACCCGCGCCTGGAAAACCCCATCGGCCCGCTGGCCGAGCTGATCCCGGACCTGACCCGGCCGGTGGACACCGTGTTCTGCTGCCTGGGCACCACGATCAAGGAGGCCGGCTCCGAAGAGGCCTTCCGCAACATCGATTTCGACCTGCCCCTGGCGCTGGGCGCCCGTGGCCTCGAGCTGGGCGCGCGGCACTATGTGGTAATCAGCGCGCTGGGCGCCGACAGCAAGTCGTCGATCTTCTACAGCCGGGTCAAGGGCGAGCTGGAAGACGCCCTGCGCCAGCAAGGCTGGCCGCAGCTGACCATCGCCCGCCCCTCCCTGCTGCTGGGCCAGCGCGAAGAGGTACGCCTGGCCGAACTACTCGCCGCCCCCTTCGCCCGCATCCTGCCGGGCAAGCTGCACGGCATCGAAGCCTGCGCCCTGGCCCGCGCGCTCTGGCGCCTGGCGCTGGAAACCGGCAAGGGCACCCGCGTCGTCGAATCGGACGAACTGCGCAGGCTGGGCAAGTAACTCCCGCCATCGCCTATCCGCTCCAACGTAGGGCGTACAACCGTTCGCGGTTGTACGCCGATAAGCCGTTACTGATCATCGACGCCGGGGTGACACTCGGAGTGCCCTGAAATCAAGGTCAAACGGCGTATAACGTCGAACGTTATACGCCCTACCTCCCTGCGGCCGTCAGTTCCCGCCGCGCACCTGCAGGCCGACACCCAGTTCCGCGGCGATGGAGAACGGCAGCAACAGCGTATCCAGCAGCGCACTGCCCGGCAGGTCCAGCGCGGGATAGGCCGGAGCCTCGACGCCGAAGCGGTCCATCGGGCAGCAGCCGCCATTGAGCGAATACCAGTCCAGCCGGGTGCCGGCATAGATCAGCGGCGCGTCGGGCTTGGCGGCGTTGAGGGTCTTCACGGTGGCGCAACCGCCCAGTTGCAGCAGCAACAGGGCGGCGAGGAGCTTATTCGTCACTGACAAGATGGTGTTCGCCCCAGCGCGGCAACATGTCCTGGGGGATGCCCAGTTGATTGAGGATGCGCGCGACGACGAAGTCGATCAGGTCGTCCACCGTCTGCGGCTGGTGGTAGAAGCCCGGTGCCGCGGGCAGGATCACCGCGCCCATGTTCGAAAGCTTGAGCATGTTCTCCAGGTGAATGCTGGAGAACGGCGCCTCGCGCGGCACCAGGATCAGCTGGCGGCGCTCCTTCAGCGCCACGTCGGCGGCGCGTTCGATCAGGTTGTTGCAGGCACCTGTGGCGATGGCCGAGAGCGTCCCCGTCGAGCAGGGCACCACCACCATCGCGCTCGGCGCGCCGGAGCCGGAGGCCACCGGGGCCATCCAGTCTTCCTTGCCGTACACGCGGATCTGCCCGGGAGCGGCGCCGGTGTATTCGCTGAGGAAAGCCTGCATCGCCTGCGGCTTGCTCGGCAGGGTCACGTCGGTCTCGGTGGCCACCACCAGTTGTGCGGCCTTGGAGATCAGGAAGTGCACCTCGCGGTCCTCCTGCACCAGGCAGTCGAGCAGGCGCAGGCCGTACTGGGCGCCCGAGGCGCCGGTCATGGCGAGGGTGACGCGTTCGGCTCCGGCCATGGATCAGCCCTCCAGCGCCTGGGCGAGCTTGCCATGCAGGCCGCCGAAACCGCCGTTGCTCATGATCACCACCTGGGTGCCTGGCGTGGCGATGGCTTTCACGCCCGCGATGATGGCGTCCAGCGAGTCGCACACCTGGGTCGGCACGGTGGAGCTGGCGACGGTGGAGGCCAGGTCCCAGCCGAGGTTCGGCGGGGCGTACCAGAACACGCTGTCGGCCTGCACCACGGACTCCGGCAGGCCGTCGCGGTGGGCGCCGAGCTTCATGGAGTTGGAGCGCGGCTCGACCACGGCGATCACCGGCGCATCGCCGACGCGCTTGCGCAGACCGTCGAGGGTGGTGGCGATGGCGGTCGGATGGTGGGCAAAGTCGTCATAGATGGTCACGCCGTTGACTTCGGCAACCTTCTCCATGCGCCGCTTGACGCTCTTGAAGGCCGACAGCGCGGCGCAACCCAGCTCCGGCACCACGCCGACATGGCGGGCCGCCGCAAGGCACGCCAGGGCGTTGGCGACGTTGTGCTGGCCGGTCAGCTCCCAGTCCACGGTGCCCTGCACCTGGCCGTCGAACAGCACCTCGAAGTGCGAGCCGTCTTCGCTGAGCAGGCGCGCCTGCCACTGGCCGCCTTCACCGGTGGTCTGAACCGGAGTCCAGCAGCCCATGTCGATCACGCGCTTGAGCGCGGTTTCGGAGGTGGGATGGATGATCAGACCTTCGCCGGGGATGGTCCGCACCAGGTGGTGGAACTGGCGCTCGATGGCGACGAGGTCGGGGAAGATGTCCGCGTGGTCGAATTCCAGGTTGTTCAGGATCGCCGTGCGCGGGTGGTAGTGGACAAACTTGGAGCGCTTGTCGAAGAAGGCGCTGTCGTACTCGTCGGCCTCGACCACGAAGAACGGCGTGCCGCCCAGGCGCGCGGAGACACCGAAGTTCTGCGGCACGCCGCCGATCAGGAAGCCCGGGCTCATCCCGGCGTGCTCCAGCACCCAGGCCAACATGCTGCTGGTGGTGGTCTTGCCGTGGGTGCCGGCGGCGGCCAGTACCCAGCGGCCTTGCAGCACGTGGTCGGCCAGCCACTGGGGGCCGGAAACATAGGGCAGGCCCTTGTTCAGGACGTATTCCACAGCGGGGTTGCCGCGCGACAGGGCGTTGCCGACCACCACCAGGTCCGGAGCCGGATCGAGGTGCGCCGGGTCATAGCCCTGCATCAGCTCGATGCCCTGGGCTTCGAGCTGGGTGCTCATCGGCGGGTAGACGTTGGCGTCGGAACCGGTCACGCGATGGCCAAGCTCCTTGGCCAGGACGGCCAGCGACCCCATGAAGGTGCCGCAGATGCCGAGGATGTGGATATGCATGCAGACTCCTGCAATCAAGCCTTTCCAGGCGCTTCGAATGGGCGGCAGAGTAGCACAGCGCGCCCCCGCGCGGCCCGCCGCCGGGGCATCAGACGACGAGGTGGGAAAGCGGTTCCCAGTGGGCGGAGAATGTCGTCACGGGAGCGAACCGTAGGGCGTACAGCCGTTCGCGGTTGTACGCCGCTACACCGTTGTTTGCCGCCAGCGCCTGGTTGAGCCCGGAGCGCCCTGCGATCAAGGTCAAACGGCGTATAACGTCGAACGTTATACGCCCTACGCTCCTTCGGTGAAGGGGCGAAGTCAGCCGGGGGAATCCATCTCAAGCCTGGCATCTGTTCGCGAGCAAGCTCGCTCCTACAGGTTCGCGCGCGTGCTCTTCGTAGGAGCGAGCTTGCTCGCGAACCGCATGGCACCGGGCCAATCGCGGACAGAGTCCGCTCCTACGGGGACCGTCCTGTTCAGGTTCGGCGACTCAGTCCGTGGCGGTTGAGCTTGCGGTACAGCGTGTTGCGGCTGATGCCCAGTTGCTGCGCCACCCGGCTGACGTGCCAGTGATGCGCCTCCAGCACTTCCAGCAGGGCCAGGCGCTCGGCATTGCCCAGTGCATCGCCACCCTCCTCGCTTGCCACGACGGGCGTAGCGACGGCAGCGGGGGCCGGCGCGCGGCGCAGGTCCGGCGGCAGGTCGGCCATCTGGATGCGCCCGCCCTCGCACAGCGCGCACAGCGTCCGCAGCACATTGCGCAACTGACGCACGTTGCCCGGCCACGGATAGTCGAGCAGGTGGCGGCGGACATCTGCCTCCAGGCGCACCGCACGGCCCTTGCTCTCCTCGGCCAGCAGATGGTCGAGCAACGCATCCCGGTCTGCCCGCTCGCGCAGCGGCGGCAAAGCCACTACCAGGCCGTTGAGCCGGTAGTAGAGGTCTTCGCGGAACTGCCCGCTAGCCACCAGTGCCTCCAGGTCGCGGTGGCTGGCGCTGATCAGGCGGATATCCACGTCCTGCGGCTCGCCGCCGATGGGCACCACCTGGCGCTCCTCCAGCACCCGCAGCAGGCGTGTCTGAAGGGCCAGCGGCATGTCGCCGATTTCGTCGAGGAACAGGGTGCCGCCGTCAGCCTGTTGCAGCTTGCCGCGCATGCCTTCCTTGCGTGCGCCAGTGAAGCTGCCGCCGCGATAGCCGAACAGTTCGCTCTCGATCAGGGATTCGGGGATTGCCGCGCAGTTCAGCGCGACGAAGCTCTTGCCGGCGCGCTCGCCGCCTTGATGCACGGCGCGGGCGAAGGCTTCCTTGCCGGTGCCGGTCTCGCCCTGCAGCAACAGCGGCACGTCGTGGGCGTAGACCTTCAGCGCCCGGCGGAAATCATGGGCCAGTTGCGGATCATCGATGCACAACCCCTTCGCCAGCGGTGCACGCGGCAGCACCGGCGCCGCGGGTACCGGACGCTGCCCGCGCAGCAGAGCGTACAGCATGCGGCCGGAATGGGTGCGCAGCGGCCAGCTGGCACTGGGCTGCGGATCGGCGCGGCTGAAGAGGTCGTCCAGCCGGCAATCGAAGAACTGTTCCAGCGAGCGTCCGAGCAGGCTCTCGCGATGACTGCCGAGCAGGTTGATGGCGCTCTGGTTGGCCGCCAGGATGCGGCCGTTACCGTCGAAGGCCAGCATGCCTTCGCTGAACAGTCCGAGACCGTCCGGTTGCAGGTGGAAGCGCAGCAGCCATTGGTCCTCGAAATGGCGCAGGAAGTAACAGCCCTCGATGGCCTTGGCCGACAGGTTGACCAGCGCCATGGTGTGGAACTGGCTTTGCCGCGAGGCATCGCGACGGGCGGAGGACACATCGAGCACCGCCAGCAGTTCGCCCTGGGGGTCGAAGACCGGGCTCGCCGAGCAGGTCAGGCCGGTGTGGCGGCTGCGGAAATGTTCGTCCTGGTGGATAGTCAGCGCCTGGCGCTCGACCAGGCAGGTGCCGATGCCGTTGGTGCCTTCGCGCGCCTCGCTCCAGTCGGCACCCAGCCAAAGGCCGGCCTGCTCGAAGGTGCGTCGTTCGGCCGCCTCGCTGACACAGTTGAGGATGACGCCACGGGAGTCGGTGAGGAGCACGGCATGGCCGGCGCCGGAGAGTTGCTGGTGCAGGCTGTTCATCTCGCCGCTGGCAATCTCCAGCACCTGCTGCAGGCGCTCGCGGCGCTCCAGCATGCGGGCATGTTCCAGCACGGTGGGCGCCATGGTCTGCGCCGGGTCCAGGTGGTACTGCTCCAGGCAGCGCATCCAGGAACGGGCGATCGACGGGTCGGCGCCGGGAGCGCCGGCACGAGCACGGCCCTCGGCGACGGTCATGACCTGGCGGGCGTGGCGGCTCATATCGTTGGCACGCATTCTTGTTGTTCTCCGCAATGGGGACGGGGAGGCAGCCCCGAAGGTCCGTCGCCGTCATGAATCGGCCACGAACCTCGGACAGCATCCTCCACGTGCCCGGGCAATGCAACGCCTGTCCGACCGTCAGGTCACGACTGTCACGAATATGGGACAAAGTGTCACGACGCACTGTCCCAGGCCTGCCACAGCGGGCGTTTCAGCAACCCCCGGCGAAAGTCCCGAGGCCTTGTGCGGCGCGGCTTGCGCTGGCATGGCCCGGCCCTTGCTCTACGCTTGTTCAACGTCCTCCCCAACAAGCACAAGACCCAGGAGATTCGACCATGCGTTATGCCCACCCCGGTACCGAAGGCGCCATCGTTTCCTTCAAGGCGCGCTACGGCAACTACATCGGCGGCGAATTCGTCCCGCCGGTAAAGGGTCAGTACTTCACCAACACCTCGCCGGTGAACGGCCAGGCTATCGCCGAATTCCCCCGCTCTGACGCCTCCGACATCGACAAGGCACTGGACGCCGCCCACGCCGCCGCTGACGCCTGGGGCCGCACCTCGGTACAGGACCGCTCCAACATCCTGCTGAAGATCGCCGACCGCATCGAGCAGAACCTGGAACTGCTGGCCATCACCGAGACCTGGGACAATGGCAAGCCGATCCGCGAAACGCTGAACGCCGACATCCCGCTGGCCGCCGACCACTTCCGCTACTTCGCCGGTTGCATCCGCGCCCAGGAAGGCTCTGCCGCCGAGATCAACGACAGCACCGTCGCCTACCACATCCACGAGCCGCTGGGCGTGGTGGGTCAGATCATCCCGTGGAACTTCCCGCTGCTGATGGCCGCCTGGAAACTCGCCCCGGCCCTGGCCGCCGGCAACTGCGTGGTGCTCAAGCCGGCCGAACAGACCCCGCTGGGCATCTGCGTGCTGATGGAAGTGATCGGCGACCTGCTGCCGCCGGGCGTGCTCAACGTCGTCCAGGGCTTCGGCCGCGAAGCCGGCGAGGCGCTGGCCACCAGCAAGCGCATCGCCAAGATCGCCTTCACCGGCTCGACCCCGGTGGGCTCGCACATCCTCAAATGCGCCGCCGAGAACATCATTCCGTCCACCGTGGAGCTGGGCGGCAAGAGCCCGAACATCTACTTCGAAGACATCATGCAGGCCGAGCCGACCTTCATCGAGAAGGCCGCCGAGGGCCTGGTGCTGGCCTTCTTCAACCAGGGCGAGGTGTGCACCTGCCCGTCCCGCGCGCTGGTGCAGGAGTCCATCTACCCGCAGTTCATGGAAGTGGTGATGAAGAAGGTCAAGGCGATCAAGCGCGGCGACCCGCTGGACACCGACACCATGGTCGGCGCCCAGGCTTCGCAGCAGCAGTACGAGAAGATCCTCTCCTACCTCGACATCGCCCAGCAGGAAGGCGCGCAGGTTCTCACCGGCGGCCAGGTCGAGCGCCTGAGCGGCGACCTCGCCAGCGGCTATTACATCCAGCCGACCCTGCTCAAGGGCAACAACAAGATGCGCGTGTTCCAGGAGGAAATCTTCGGCCCCGTCGTCGGTGTCACCACCTTCAAGGATGAGGCCGAGGCGCTGGCGATTGCCAACGACACCGAGTACGGCCTGGGCGCCGGCCTCTGGACCCGCGACATCAACCGTGCCTATCGCATGGGCCGTGGCATCAAGGCCGGCCGTGTGTGGACCAACTGCTACCACCTGTACCCGGCGCATGCCGCGTTCGGTGGCTACAAGAAATCCGGCGTGGGCCGCGAGACTCACAAGATGATGCTCGACCACTACCAGCAGACCAAGAACCTGCTGGTGAGCTACGACATCAACCCGCTGGGCTTCTTCTGATCCACCCGCCCGGCGCGAGCCGGGCATTCTCTCCAATCGATCTTTGCGCGGCCTGCGGGCCGCGCTTTTTTATGCCCGGGAAAAGGGTTCGACGGGATGTCTTTCGTAGTAGCGGACTTCGTCCGCGATGTTCTACGGCGGCTCGGACCATCGCGAACGAAGTCCGATCCTGTACCTGGTTTGAATATCGTGCGGAATTGTAGGAGCGAGCTTGCTCGCGAACCCGCCCAGCTCAGGTGCCGCCAGGAAATCCGTTCGCGAGCAAGCTCGCTCCTACAGAGAGGGATCGGTTCGCAGGACCGGATCGCGGCCGATCAGCTCGCGTCGCTACGCCACTGCCGCGGACTCACGCCGAACCACCGGCGAAACGCACGAGAAAAAGCGCTGGTCTCGGAATAGCCCAGTAGCGGCGCCAGTTCGGAAATCGGCCGTTGCGGCTGACGCAGGTAATGCAGCGCCAACTCGCGACGGGTGTTCTCCACCAGTTGGCTGAAGCTCAGCCCGGCCTCGCGCAAACGGCGCTGCAGGCCGGCCGTAGTCAGTTCGAGCTGCTCGGCAATGATCTCCAGCGACGGCTCGCCCTCACTCAACGCCAGGCGAATCTGCGTGCCGGCATCCTCCACCAGGTTCGGCGCGCCGCCCTGCTCGCCCAGGCGACGGATCACGTCCTGCACCAGGAACAACAGGTTGGCGTCGCGCTCCGGCATCTGCCGGCCGTAGAGGTCGCGTTTGGGAATCAGCATGGAATTGCAGCCGCGCTGGAACAGCACCGGCGCGTCGAACACCCGTCCATGCTCCTGCCAGCCTTCGGGGCGCGCATGCTCGAAGCTCACCGCGCGCGGCGCCCACTCGGGGCCGAGCACATGGCGCATCAGGTTCAGCACCATGCCCAGGGTCAGCTCGGCATCCTGGCGGCGGTCGAGAATGGCGCCATGGCGCACCTGGTAATCGAAGCGATAGCACTCGCCGCAGTCCACCAGGCGGATCAGGGTGTCGTGCTGGTGATAGGGGAAGGCGGCGGCGAAGTTCTTCAGCGCGCCCTCCAGCGTCTCCGAGCAGAGCCCGACATAGCCCAGCAGGCCCAGTTCTCGGGGCCGGAACTGCTCGCCGTAACGGAGCCCGAAGTTGTCGCAACCGGACTGTCGCGCCGCTTCCTCAAGCACCTGGCAATAGTTGGTCAGCGCCAGGCTCAGGGTGGGATGCAGCAGGCGTTCCGGATCGATGCCCGCGCGACCGAAGACCCGATCGATGTCGCCACCCTGGTCGCCGATGAAGCGCCCCAGGCCGCTGGCCGCAGCGGACAGCACGCCGATGTTGTTGGCCAGAGGCACGCTCAGGCCGGGATGGGAGAACAGGGGCTGGCTCATGACGGTTACCGATCTTGTTATGAAACACACAAGGCACTCGATCCCCCTGAAAACGGGGACCTTTATACAAAGCAAATCCCGTGCCTCTCGCGCATTGGCCAAAGCGCCGGACACAGCGCCACGCCTGGCCTGCAGCTGCCACAGCTTGGGGCACCTGGCACGATTTCAGCACCATGATCGGGCGCTACGCCCTGTGTGGGGCGATGGGTAACAGCCAGTTGACCCTGCGCGGCGAAAGCCGGTTCCAGCGGTCAAGTCTCGCGAGGCTTTGCGCCACTACCATCGAGGCTCAGGTATCCGTCCACGCCCCCTGGGGGAAAGAGGAATCACGATGAGCGCATCACAACTAAAACCGACGCTTGGAACCTTGCATCTCTGGGGGCTCGCCGTGGGCCTGGTGATCTCCGGCGAGTACTTCGGCTGGAGCTACGGCTGGGCCGCCGCCGGTACCCTGGGCTTCCTCGTCACTACCCTGCTGGTGGCGGTGATGTACACCTGCTTCATCTTCAGCTACACCGAGCTGACCACCGCCATCCCCCACGCCGGCGGTCCCTTCGCCTACAGCCTGCGCGCCTTCGGCAAGACCGGCGGGATGATCGCCGGCGTCGCCACCCTGATCGAATTCGTCTTCGCCCCACCGGCCATCGCCATGGCCATCGGCGCCTACCTCAACGTGCAGTTCCCCGGACTCGATCCGAAGTGGGCGGCCACCGGCGCCTACGTGATCTTCATGACCCTTAACATCCTCGGCGTGAGCATCGCCGCCACCTTCGAGCTGGTGGTGACCGTGCTGGCGGTGGCCGAGCTGCTGGTGTTCATGGGCGTGGTTGCACCGGGCTTCAGCTTCAGCAACTTCGTACTCAACGGTTGGGCCGGCTCCGACGTGTTCGGCGCCCCGGCGATGGCCGGCATCTTCGCCGCGATCCCCTTCGCCATCTGGTTCTTCCTCGCCATCGAAGGCGCGGCCATGGCCGCCGAGGAAGCCAAGGACCCGAAACGCACCATCCCGCGCGCCTACATCGCCGGTATCCTCACCCTGGTCGCGCTGGCCATCGGCGTGATGATCTTCGCCGGCGGCGTGGGCGACTGGCGCACCCTGTCGAACATCAACGACCCGCTGCCGCAGGCGATGAAGGCCGTGGTCGGCAACAACTCCACCTGGATGCACATGCTGGTCTGGATCGGCCTGTTCGGCCTGGTGGCCAGCTTCCACGGCATCATCCTGGGCTACTCCCGGCAGTTCTTCGCCCTCGCCCGCGCCGGCTTCCTGCCCCGCGGCCTGGCGAAACTCTCGCGCTTCCAGACCCCGCATCGGGCGATCCTCGCCGGCGGCGCGGTGGGCATCGCGGCGATCTTCAGCGATGGTCTGATCAGCCTGCAGGGCATGACCCTGACCGCTGCGATGATCACCATGAGCGTATTCGGCGCCATCGTCATGTACATCATGAGCATGTTCAGCCTGTTCAAGCTGCGCCGCAGCGAGCCGAACCTGGAGCGCAGCTTCCGCGCCCCCGGCTACCCGGTCGTGCCCGGCATCGCCCTCGCTCTGGCGCTGCTGTGCCTGGCCGCTATGCTCTGGTTCAACAGCGTCATCGCCTCGGTGTTCCTGGTGCTGATGATCGGTGGCATCTCCTGCTGCAGCATCGTGGTCAGCCTCAATCGCGGCACCGACGCATCCTTCGCCAGCCAGGGCTGAGAGAGGTCTGCATGTCCGGATTCGTCCACAGCGTCGGAGGCCAGACCTGGCGCTTCGACAGCCTGCGCGAGGTGATGGCCAAGGCCAGCCCGGCGCGCTCCGGCGACCGCCTCGCCGGGGTCGCCGCCGGCAGCGACGCCGAGCGTGTCGCCGCACAGATGGCGCTGGCCGACATCCCGCTCAAGCGTTTCCTCGATGAAGCGCTGATCCCCTACGAGAGCGACGAAGTCACCCGGCTGATCATCGACACCCACGACCGTCAGGCCTTCGCGCCGGTCAGCCACCTCACCGTGGGAGGCCTGCGCGACTGGCTGCTGGGCGAGCAGGCCGACGAAACCAGCCTGCGCGCCCTGGCGCCAGGGCTGACGCCGGAGATGGCGGCGGCCGTGTCGAAGATCATGCGCGTGCAGGACCTGGTGCTGGTGGCGCAGAAAATCCGCGTGGTCACGCGCTTCCGCAACACCATGGGGCTGCGCGGGCGGATGTCCACACGGCTGCAACCCAACCACCCCACGGACGACCCGGCCGGCATCGCCGCCAGCGTGCTCGACGGCCTGCTCTACGGCAACGGCGACGCCATGCTCGGCATCAACCCGGCCACCGACAGCCTGCAATCGATCTGCACCCTGCTGGAAATGCTCGACGCGATCATCCAGCGCTACGAGATTCCCACCCAGTCCTGCGTGCTCACCCACGTCACCAGTTCCATCGAAGCGATCAACCGCGGCGCACCGCTGGACCTGGTGTTCCAGTCCATCGCCGGCACCGAGGCGGCCAACGCCAGCTTCGGCGTGAGCCTGTCGATCCTCAAGGAAGGTTATGAGGCGGGGCTGTCGCAGAAGCGCGGCACCCTGGGCGACAACCTCATGTACTTCGAGACCGGCCAGGGCAGCGCGCTGTCGGCCAACGCCCACCACGGCGTCGACCAGCAGACCTGCGAAACCCGCGCCTACGCGGTGGCGCGGCACTTCAAGCCGTTCCTGGTGAACACCGTGGTCGGCTTCATCGGCCCGGAGTACCTGTACAACGGCAAGCAGATCATCCGCGCGGGCCTGGAAGACCACTTCTGCGCCAAGCTGCTCGGTGTGCCCATGGGTTGCGACATCTGCTACACCAACCACGCCGAGGCCGACCAGGACGACATGGACATGCTCCTGACCCTGCTGGGCGTAGCCGGCATCAACTTCATCATGGGCATCCCCGGTTCCGACGACGTGATGCTCAACTACCAGACCACCTCCTTCCACGACGCGCTCTACGCGCGCCAGGTGCTGGGCCTGAAGCCCGCGCCGGAGTTTGAAGCCTGGCTGGAACGCATGGAAATCCTCCACCAGCGCGACGGCCGGGTACACATGGCCGGCCAGTTGCCCACCGCCTTCCGCCACGCGCTGGCGCAGTTGTCCTGAGGAGGCCTCGATGAGCGACAGCTACATCCCCAACCCCTGGCAGGAACTGCGCCGCCTGACCTCCGCGCGGATCGCCCTGGGCCGCGCCGGCACCAGCCTGCCAACCCGCGCGCAACTGGACTTCCAGTTCGCCCACGCCCAGGCCCGCGATGCCGTGCACCTGCCCTTCGACCGTGAAGGCCTGGCCCGGCAGTTGGCCGAACGCGGCCGCGAATGTCTGCAGCTGCACAGCGCCGCCGCCGACCGCGACATCTACCTGCAACGCCCCGACCTGGGCCGCAGGCTGAACGAAGAGTCGGCGGAAATCCTGCGCCGCCATGCCGACCGCCATCCCCAGGGTTACGACCTGGCAGTGGTGATCGCCGACGGCCTGTCCTCGCTGGCGGTGCAACGTCACAGCCTGCCCTTCCTCGAACGCCTGGAAGAACAGGCACGCAACGAAGGCTGGAGCCTCTCGCCGGTGGCACTGGTACAGCAGGGGCGCGTTGCCGTGGCCGACGAAGTGGCCGAACTGCTGCGGGCGAAGATGGTGGTCATCCTGATCGGCGAGCGTCCGGGCCTGTCGTCACCCGACAGCCTCGGCCTGTACTTCACCTGGGCGCCGAAGGTCGGCCTGAACGACGCCTACCGCAACTGCATCTCCAACGTGCGGCTCGAAGGCTTGAGCTACGGCCTGGCCGCCCACCGCCTGCTCTACCTGATGCGCGAGGCGTGCCGCCGGCAACTGTCGGGGGTGAACCTGAAGGACGAGGCGGAACTGCCGACGCTGGAAGGCACAGGGCCCGGAGCGAATTTCCTGCTGACCTGAAGCCCTGCGACAGCCGACATGAACGGCTCTTCGTAGGAGCGAGCTTGCTCGCGAACCCTCCAGCCGGGGAGCTCGGCGCCTTGCGGTTCGCGAGCAAGCTCGCTCCTACAGCCCTTGCCTACCACCAGCACATCGACACCCTGTCACCACCCCGCAAACCTTCGCGAGCAAGCTCGCGCCTACAGGCTGCGGGGAATGGTCTGCCAACCAGACCAGATCAAACGCTTGCTTGGATTGCGCTTTCAACAATTTCTGGTGCAGCATCGGACGTGTTGGCTATCCGCTGGCATAGCCCCTGCATTGCCATACCAGCCCATTCACACCACGCCGAGGCCCGCCCATGCGTATCGTGCAAGCCACGCTCGACCACCTCGATCTGCTCGCGCCGCTGTTCGTCAAATACCGTGAGTTCTACGGCAAGCTGCCCTACCCCGAATCCTCGCGGAAATTCCTGGAAAAGCGCCTGCGCCGCAAGGAATCGGTGATCTACCTGGCCCTGCCGGACGACGATGACGGCAAGCTGCTGGGCTTCTGCCAGCTCTACCCGAGCTATTCCTCCCTGTCCCTCAAGCGCGTATGGATCCTCAACGACATCTACGTCGCCGAGGAAGCGCGCCGCCAGCTGGTAGCCGACCACCTGCTGCAGACCGCACGACAGATGGCCCGCGAGACCCAGGCAGTGCGCATGCGCGTCTCCACCAGCGTCAACAACGAAGTGGCGCAGAAGGTCTACGAGTCCATCGGCTTCCACGAGGACACCGAGTTCAAGAACTACATCCTGCCGATCAGCGACGACCTGACCTGACGGCGGCCCCGAGGCCCGCTGGCGTCGGCGGGCCGGGCGCACTAGAGTGATGACCGGCCATCGCCTCGCCATCCTCACCAGCAAAGGGAAGCCATGCGTCGTCCCCTGCTCGCCAGCCTCCTCCTCGCGCTCCTGTGCTCCGCCGGCCAGGCGCAGACCCTGCGCATCGCCACGCTGGACTGGGCCCCCTATGTCGGCCCCGACCTGCCCGGGCACGGCCTTGCCGCCCGCATCCTCGACGAGGCCCTGGCGCTCAATGGCGACCAGGCCGAACTGATCTTCCTGCCCTGGCAGCGGGCACTCAACGAAACCCGCGAAGGGCGTTTCGATGCGCTGATGCCAGCCTACCTCTCCGCCGACCGCAGCCGGGATTTCTACACCTCGATGCCACTGCTGGACTCCCAACTCGGCTTCTTCCGCCGCCGCGACCATGCGTTGCCGATCGTCCCCGGCGATCTCGACAGCCTGCGCCCCTATCGCATCGGCGTGGTGCGCGGCTACGTCAACCAGAGCGCCTTCGACGCCGCCGACTTCCTCAGCAAGGAAGTGGTCAGCAACGACTGGCAGAACCTGGAAAAACTCCTGCGCGGACGCATCGACCTGGCGGTGGTGGACCGCTATACCGGCTATCAGCTGCTCGCCCAGAACGCCCCGGCCCTGCGCGACCAACTGGTCTTCGTGGAGCCGCCGCTGGACATCAAGCCGCTCTACGTCCTGGTCCCCAGAAAGCGCGCCGATGGCGAGGAGCTGGCGGCCAGCCTCGACCGCAGCCTGCGCACCCTGCGCCGCAGCGGGCGCCTGCAGCAACTGATCGCCGAGGCGCACCTGGAAACCGCCATGCGCTCCCGGGAAGTGGCGGACCATCCCATCGCCAAACAGTTGCCGAGGCCCTCCACCGCGCCTGCGCAGCACTTCGGCGGCGCCCCCAGGCCTGAGCTGCTGAGCTGGCAGGCGAGCCTGCTCTGACGTTGGCCTATCGCCAAACGAGGCGGGCCGCCCCATTTGTCACAGGGCATTTCAGCCATCACCCCAACCGAATTTTCACCTTCCACCTGTAATATCCTGAGTTGACGTTCGTCGCAGGACGCGATGAACCGCGTTCCCGGCGCGCAACCGTCCCTATAATGCGCACCCCGGCTGTTCACCCCGCTGTCAAAACAGGCTTCTCATGGATTTCAACCCGATCGACCTGATTCTCCACCTCGACACCTACCTGTCGATGCTGGTGGCCAACTACGGCACCTGGATCTACGCCATCCTCTTCCTGGTGATTTTCTGCGAGACCGGCCTGGTCGTAACGCCCTTCCTGCCGGGCGATTCGCTGCTCTTCATCGCCGGCGCCATCTGCGCCACCGGCGGCATGGACCCCTGGCTGCTCGGCAGTCTGCTGCTGGTTGCGGCCATCACCGGCGACAGCACCAACTACGTGATCGGCCGAACCCTGGGCAAACGCCTGTTCAGCAACCCGGACTCCAAGGTCTTCCGCCGCGACTACCTGGACCAGACCCACGCCTTCTACGAGCGCCATGGCGGCAAGACCGTGACCCTGGCGCGCTTCCTGCCCATCGTGCGCACCTTCGCGCCCTTCGTCGCTGGCATGGCGTACATGCCTTACCTGCGCTTCCTGGCCTTCAGCGTGGCCGGCAGTGTGGCCTGGGTCGGCGGCCTGGTGACCCTGGGCTACTTCTTCGGCAACGTGCCGTTCATCAAGCAGAACCTCTCGCTGATGATCATCGGCATCATCGCCTTCTCCCTGCTGCCCATGATCATCGGCGTCATCCGCCACAAGCTGCGCCCGTCGGCCAAGGCCCAGACCGGCGAGCGCTGAGCCACCCATGTGGTCCTTCAGCGACTGGCGCCGCCGGCGCTTCCTCGCCCGCCATCCGCTGGATGCGCAGCTGTGGGCGCAGGTACGCCGGCACCTGCCGATCCTCGATGGCCTGAACGATGACGAACTGCGCCTGCTCGGCGAGCGGGCGTTGCTGTTCCTGCGCGACAAACACCTCTCCGCCCTGCCCGGCGTCGAACTGGACGACTTTCGCCGCCTGCTGCTCGCCGCCCAGGCGCAACTGCCGCTGCTGCACCTGCCGGAGCTGAACTGGTACCAGGGCTTCCACGAACTGGTGCTCTACCCCGACGACTTCGTCAGCCCGCAGAAACACCGCGACCCGGCCGGCGTCATTCACGAATTCGACGACGAGCGCGCCGGCGAGACCTCGCTGCAAGGCCCGGTGATCCTTGCCTGGCCCGGCGTGGAAAGCGGCGGCGGCTGGGACGCCTACAACCTGGTGATCCACGAACTGGCGCACAAGCTGGACATGCTCAACGGCGACGCCAACGGCCTGCCACCGCTGCACCGCGACATGCGCGTCACCGACTGGGCCTCCGCCATGCAGAGCGCCTACGACGACATGAACCGCCAGCTCGACCGCGATCCGCAGGCGCACACCGCCATCGACCCCTACGCGGCCGAAAATCCAGCGGAATTCTTCGCCGTCACCAGCGAGTATTTCTTCACCGCCCCCGACCTCCTTCAGGAGGCCTATCCCAAAGTCTATGAACAGCTTTCGCTGTTCTACCGGCAAGATCCGCTTTCGCGCCTGCACCTGCTTCAGGCCGAGCACCCCGAATATCAGGAAACTCAGGCGCACTAGGCGATGTCTGTGGCTTGGACACGGCAATCTGCCTATAATCCGCCGCACTTTTTCGGCCCGACCACTATCTGGAGTCGTCCATGAGCTACAGCAGCATCCCGGCTGGCAAAGACCTGCCGAACGACATTTACGTCGCCATCGAGATCCCGGCCAACCACGCGCCGATCAAGTACGAAATCGACAAGGACACCGACTGCCTGTTCGTCGACCGTTTCATGGCCACCCCGATGTTCTACCCGGCCAACTACGGCTTCATCCCGAACACCCTGGCCGACGACGGTGACCCCCTGGACGTGCTGGTCGTGACCCCCTACCCGGTCGCTCCGGGTTCCGTGATCCGCGCCCGTCCGGTTGGCGTGCTGAACATGAGCGACGAAGCCGGCGGCGACGCCAAGCTGATCGCCGTACCGCACGACAAGCTGACCGTCCTGTACAAGGACGTGAAGGAATACACCGACCTGCCGGCCCTGCTGCTGGAGCAGATCAAGCACTTCTTCGAGAACTACAAGGATCTCGAAAAGGGCAAGTGGGTGAAGGTCGAGGGCTGGGGCAACGCTGCACAAGCTCACGACTACATCACCAAAGCCGTCGCCGCCTTCCAGGCCAAGTGATGGTCGCGCGGATTGTCCGCGCAGCGAAAAGCCCCGCCCAGGCGGGGCTTTTTCATGACCGGGATTAGGTTTTTCGTTCCGGCTTTGCTACTATCTGCGCCCCGCGAGCAGCTCACTGCGTCGCCACAGAATCAAGGCGGTCTGCTTTACCAGAAGTAAGGTTGGACCACCCCCTGAAAGCCGGCCACAAGCCGGCTTTTTTAATGCCCGCGAAAAGCGCTACCACCGCCCGAGCCAGAGCGCCTGAGATCGAGCTATTCCCTATTGACCCTGCAGGCCTCGCGCTCGGGCAGCAGCCGGATATCGACACGTCGATTGGCAGCGCGACCAGCCTCGGTCTCGTTGCTCTCGATCGGCTGACTAGCTCCATAGCCCTGAACGGCGAAGCAGTCCTCGGGGATGTCCCCCATCTTCTGCATCCAGTCACGCACCGCGGCGGCACGCTCGCGCGACAACTGCAGGTTTCTCTGTGCATCGCCCGAAGCATCGGTATGACCGGCAACGACGATCCGCCATCCCGGCTGGGCCTTGACGTGCGCGAGCGCATTGACCAGCACCTTGGTCGCATCGGACTTGAGTTGCGCGCTGCCGGAGGCGAACAACAGTCGGCTGTCCAGCCGGAGCGGTTCGGTGATGGCAGCCGGAGCTTGCTCGGCGGACATAGGTTCGTTCGCCCCGCTCGCCTGCTGCGCCCTCCAGGCGGGCTGTCCATGAAGCCATCCCAGAATCCCGATCAACAGGAACGCCGCGGCGAGGGCCGCCAACCATACTCCTCGACGAACGCTGGCGCGCCTGGGCTCCTCAGGATTTTGGGCCAATGCCGGAGTCTCCAGCATCATCACCGCTGGTACCGGAACGGCAGGACTGATTACTACTTCAGTCTCCGACACCCGTATCGCTGGCTCGCCGAGCGCAACTCGAGCCACCACCCGACCACTCGATGTCGCCTTGCCGGCGCTGCACTCCAGACGCGTAGCGAGGGTGTCGAGCTGCTGACGGAACGCCTGGAGGGGTGCAAGCGGGATTTCGCTGCATCGGCGAATATCCTCATCTAGCTGCGCGAGCCCCGTTGCCACCTGGTCGACTGCCGGCAGATCCCGCGCACCGACGTCCAGCCCCCGCAGCAGCGGCTGCAACTGGGCAAACAGCCACGCCAGTATGTCCACCCGCGCCGACATCTGTGGCGGCCACAGTCGCGCAGCGCCATCGGCCCACAACCGCTCCAGCAGTTGCAGTCCCTCAGCCAGGCCGGCAATCCCATGCCGATGGCCAAGCGCCAGAACGAGGAAGGCGACCGTCTGCAAGTCGCCGCCGTTGCTCTGCAATAGCCCCAGGCAATAGTGCTCGACCTTCGCCCAGTCGACGTCCGGGCGGGCGGGATGGCTCAGCTTCGCCAGCTCATCGCACAGCACAGTAAATTCACGACGTCCACGGGGGTCGCTTCCGGGGCGGATTCCGAGTTCAGCCAGGGCGCTCATTTCCCATCCATCCGTGAGGGCTATAGCGGCAGGTAGTTCTGCCGTTTCAGGTGGCGCAGCAGGACCTTGCCCGCCGGCGCGAGGGTGGTGCCGAAGGTCGCCCGTTCACCGCTCTTCAGGCGCACATCGAGGCTGTACTCCAGGTGCCCCGGCCGGGATTGCGGCAGCAGCTGGATGCTCAGCTCCGCCAGGCGCGGCTCGTACTTGAGCAACGTGAGGGTCAGGCTGCCCATCACCCCGTGCGCCGCGGCCGGCAGGCCCTGGAGTATCTGGCCCATGTCGGGCAGGCCGAAGTCCGGCAGATGGCTGAGCGAGCCCGCGCGGCTGTTGAGGATGCGCTGCAGGTTGTCGAGGACCGACAGAATCGGCTGGTCCTCCTCGCGCACCCGGTATAGCTCCAGCTCGCCGGTAAAATTCTGCAGGAGCATTTCGTAGAGCGATGGACTGTGCTCAGCCATCGGTTACTCCTGCTTGGACAGCGGGCGCAGGCTCAGGCGGTTGTCGCCCAGCTCGATCACCCGCGCCTTGTCAGGGTCCAGCTCGTCCCTGGCGAGCACCAGGCGCCAACTGTTCTCCGTCGTATCCGGCTGACGGAACAGCGCCACCACGGCGACCACCTGCGCGGCCTTGTCCATCGGCACATTCAGTTGCGCACCCTCGTCGGGCTTGACCACCACGGCCCGCTCGTCCAGAAGGTCGGCGCCCAGCGCGGCGCTACCACCGCTCAGCAGGCCATCGTAGCTGGCCGCCGCGAAAGTCTTGTCATCGCGCAACTGATAGACCCGCACCAGCGTCGGCACCGACAGCCCGGACATGTCGCGGCTGTCCGTGTTCATCGCGGCGCGGCCGGTGAAGTCCAGGTGAAGGGTCTTCACCTGCTTGTAGAACACCGACTTGGCAATGGAGGCGGAAGTATCCGAAACGGTCTGGTAAAGGCCGCAGCCGCTGAGCACCGAGCCCAGCAGGGTCAGCAGCAACAGCTTAAAAACGGTAGGCGACATGCTCTGTCTCTCTGTCCTCGGGATTGAGCACCAGGCCCTGGTAACGGCCCAGATTGATGGTGACGAACTCCTGCCCGCACACGCGGGTGCTGCCATCCAGGCCCAGCACCCCGGTCATGCCCAGCAGTACCGGCGCCCGCCCCAGGCGCGGCTCCGGCAGGCAGGACAGCGGCAGTGACAGCTGCAACCGCGCCGTGCAACGCCAGCCGAGATAGACGCGCAACAGCACCCGCAGATCGTTGTGCAACGGCGCGCCGGGCAGCCAGCCCTGGGCTTCGTCGCGGTCCTCGGTGAACAGCGCCAGGTGCAGCTGGTTGTTGGCGTCGTGCCCCACGCTGCCCAGCGGCGTGCCCTGGGACAAGCTGACCGGCCGGCTCGACGACAGGCTCGCTGGCTGCGCCAGCTCGACCCGCTGCGGCCAGTGCGGCGTCACCCTTGCCCGGGTGTTGGGCGCCAGCAGCTTGACCAACGCCACCACGCCTTCGGCATTGCGGGTCGGCAGGCGCATCACGCTAAGCAGGGCCAGGAAGCGCGAAATGGGCGTGGCGACGTGGCCGGCAGTGCCGGGAATGCCCAGGCCGATGAGCCCGAGCAGGCACTGGGAGGTGGCATCGGTGCCACCGGCCTCGAAGGTGGCCGGGTACGAATACTTGCGCCAGATCCGGTAGAACTGGGTGAACACCCGATGATTGAAAATATCGAGGAAGGCTTCCAGCGCCTCGTGCCCTTCGCGGCGCTGGGCGATGTCGTCCAGGTAGGCGGTCGGCAGCGGCGCATCCACGCCATACAGGCCGAGCAGGCGCGTACGCACCGTGGCGGGGCCCTCGCCCGCCTCGATGGCTTTCAGTTCGCTCGCGGGAAACCCCATGCCGGGGTCGGGACGGAAGCGTACCGGATCATCCCCTGGGCGCGAGGTGCTGCCCAGCGGCGGCTGCCCCGGCAGTGCCCGCTCCAGCAACTGGCAGAAGCGAAACAGGTTGGCCTGCGCCACGCGCCCATCCAGGGCTTGCAGCAATCCGCTGGCGTTCAGCCGGGAATACGCTGGCTGTGGTTCTCGTTCCATCGCAAACACTTACCGGTGGGTTGAAGGATCAGCGTAAGCCGGTTGAACAGGTGAATGTCGGCATACAGGGCGAAGAAACGGCTGAGCATTTCGCCGAACAGGCTGATGTCGCCCTCGCCGGAAAAACCATTGGCATCCAGGGTGACTTCGATATCCACCCCGCGCAGCAGGAAGCCTTTCTCGAAGCGCTGGATCAGGTGATGACGGACTTCGACGATGCCCTCCAGCCGTCGGCGATTCAGCTCGCTGCCGGTCCAGTCGTAGAGCGCCAGGGTGCCGCGAAGAACATCGGCGTTGTCCAGCATCGGCAGGAAGTTCGAGCCCAGGTGGCTGAGCACTCGCCAATGGAAGCGGTCGCGGTTGGGCGGGTAACAGGGCAGCGTCGGCGCGCACAGGTTGCGCACCCGCAGACCGGCCTGGGTGGACTGCACCAGGGTGTCGAGCAGGGTGCTCTGCAACGCCTTGCGCGGCAACTGGCCGTTGGTGCCGGTCAGCCGCAGCGAGAGACTCTCGTCCAGCCGCAGGCGATCGGCGTCGAAACCTTCGCCGCCGAGGATCAGCCAGGTATCGTGCAGCCCGTTCGCGGCCCGCCGCAGGCGCGTATGGAAGTAGCGCTCCGGCGCCTCGTCGCGCAGCATCCCGCCCTTGTGGCGGAAGCTGGTGAAGGGCACATAGTCCTCGCGCTCCGCATTCCGGGAAGCAGTGACCCGGTCCACCGAATAGATTTCCGTATGGCCGTCCTGCAGGCGCATGGGGCGCAGCAGGTATTCGCTCTGCAACGGGTCCAGTTGCAGCGGGTCGGCCTCCAGCGCGAACAGGTTGATCACCGGCACGGCATGCAGGCGCAGATGCTCGGCCCTTGGCTCGAAATCACGCGGCCAGGCCTCGGCCAGCACCACGTCGAGCTCGAACCAGGGCGCCCCCGCCGGAACGCGCACCTGCTCCAGTCCATGCAGGGTGACGAACATGAACTTCTCGCGGAAGCTGAAGTACTCCAGCAACAGCTGATAGCCGCTGAAGGCGCTGTCGCCCTTGGGCCAGAGACGATCCTTCTCACCGAAGCCGCCGGGAGCGAAATGCCCCTCCAGCGGCAGGCGTTCGGGTGCGCCCGGGAAGCGCACGTGGAGCGCCTGGGCATGACGGGTCAGGGCCAGGTGCAGCGCGCTGGCCAGCGGCGCATCGGCATTGAGGTACAGCGGCAGGTCGCTCAGGTCCACCTGCGCCCAGTCCGTCATCGGGCCGCAGGCGAAGCGCAGGCGCAGCACGGCGCGTCCGTCGGGCTCGTAGGCCAGGCGCAGCGAGTCCAGCGCCAGGGGCTGCAGGGTCAGGTCCCGGGTGGTGGTGTAGCGGCAGCGGGTGCGTTGCGGCCCGATCGGTTGCGACAGGACTTCGAGGCCCTTCTCGATCGGCTCGCTGCGCTTCATGTGTTGCAGATCGGGGGCCAGTTCGATGATCGACAGCGAGGGAATGGTGCGCAGGTAGTGCGGCCAGAGCAGGCTGACCAGTCCCTCGGTCAGCTCCGGCAGATCGTCGTCGAGCTTCTCGCGCAGCCGCCCCATGAGGAAGGCGAAGCCCTCGAAAAGGCGCTCCACGAAGGGGTCGCGGGCGCCCGGCTTGTCGAGGTTGAGCAGCGCCGCGCGGTCCGGGAAGGCTTCGGCGAATTCCTGCCCGGCTTCGCGCAGATAGCGCATCTCCGCGTCGAAGTAACGCAGTGTCAGATTGTCCATGTCCACAACACGCATCCTGAAATAGTGAAGCTCAGCCGCAGAGCACGGCGGCCCGTACCGGGTCGATGCCGACCAGGGCGGCCAGCAAGGCATCCATGCGCCGGCCCAGCGCCTGCCGGTCCGCATCATTGCGCTGGGATTTGAGGCGCAGCAGCTTAAGCAGACGAGCCTGAACCTCGAAGGTCAGATCGGGCTCCCACTCGGCCAACGCCTGACGTTGTGCGGTGGATTCCAGTTCGTCGAGCAGGTGGATGGCCAGGTCGGCCTTGCCGCACTGCTCGGCCACCCGCGCCATCAACAGCCGCACCAGCCAGCGCTGGCGGCCGGTCTGCACGCCCGGCCGGCTGCCGAGCCAGGCCAGGGCCGCTTCCGCGCCGTCGCTGTCGGCCTGGGCCAAGGCCTCGCCTTCCAGGGCGAGGATGTCGGCATCCACCGGCACCGGGTTGGCGGGCGCCGGCAGCCATTGCAGCGGACGGTTGCCGCTCACATGCTGGGCGATCCAGTCGCGGGTGGTCTGGTCGGCGAAGGGGGTGCCGTCATTCCAGCGCAGGGTCTCCAGGCCCGGCAGGCGATCGAGGAACATGCCCAGGTCGCGCTTGACGATATCGGCCCAGCCATCCTGGGGCGCCGGTTGCTTGCCCAGCGCCTGGCAGAGGTACCACTGCAGGTCGAGCCAGAAGTGGTTCACCCCTTCGGCATAGATACGCTCCACCTGATCGAGCAGCTCGCTCCAGCTCTGTTGCAGGTACAGCCGCTTGAGCTGCGCCCGGTAGTCGCTGCGCGGCGGCGCCAGCCGGGTGTTGCCGCTGGCCTCCTCGGGCGGCGCCTGGTGCACCGTGTCCCAGCGCAGGCTCTTCATCAACCGATGCGCCGCCAGCCAGCCCAGCGGCTGGTCGCGCAGGTATCCGGCGAGCGCCCGGCCGCCGTCCAGCAGGTCACGGCCGGACTTGATGGCGGCGACCACCGGCGCGTTGCTCTGCACGTTCGCCTCGTGGGTGGCGCTATTCTGTGGCACCAGCGCATCCACCCCGCCGGACTGCGCCAGGCGGCTGGACAACGCGGCATACAGGGGCCCCAGCGCCGGCCGCTGATCCTCCGGCCAGGCCTTCAAGCCATGCTCCAGCCAGGCCAGTGCGGCGACCGTACGTTCGGCCTCGGCCTTCACCACCTCCGGATACAGCGACAGGCTGTCCAGCACCTTGCCGCTGGCGAGCCACTCCACTGCCATCCGCCGGCTGTTGCCACGGGTCGGCAGCACCTCGGCGGCAAAGCGCTCCACCAGGGCGGCCAGCAGGCTAAGACCATCGGCCAGTCCCGCCTCGCCGTCCTTCTGCAAGCGCGCCCAGAGGTAATAGGTCGCAACGCGCAAGTCCTTGCAACGCCCCTTGAGGAGCTTTTCCGCCAGCTCCGCCACCCGCTCCGCATCGGCGCCGGAGAGCTTGTTGACCTCCTCGCGCATACGCTGGAAGTCATCGTCGTAACCCGGGTCCTCGCCAACCGCCGAGCGCTTGTCCACGGGCTCCAGCCAGGACTCCCAGTCCGACGCCTGTTGGCGGGCCATGGCCAGCGCATCGCGCTCACCCAGGCAACTGCTGATCAAGGCCGACAGGCTCATTGGAAAGCTCCCGTATCGGCGACCGGCATCGGCGCCGCGCCCTCATCGAGGAAAATCTGCGCCGGCAGTTTGAAGCCGCGCAGTTGCAGCAGCGCCAGCGGGCCGGCGCCCAGTTCGGTGCGCAGGTTCCAGGTCAGCTCCAGCTTGTCAGGGGCCGTGAGGACCAGGCGGTAGCGGGTCTGGCTGTCGTCCAGCGCGGTGACCTGGGCCTGCTCCAGCAGACGGATCAGCCCCCAGGTGCCGGGGTAATCGCCGAACAATCGCTCACCGGCCTTGACGCTGGTCCAGCTCAGGCTGGCACCGGGGTGGTCGCTGGCGCCGGGCCAGTCGAAGCGTTGCCAGCTTTCCAACTGGTTGAAGTACTCCAGCCGGGTGCCATCGAGGATGAAGGTGGTCTGCACCACGTTGCGCACCGGCTTGGCCTGCAGCTCGAAACCAATGCCCATGCCGCCGTCGGTATAGAGCACGTCGGCAAGATCGTTGAGCTGGTTGACCGCCCGCAGGAACTCGGGGTTGAAGCGCAAGCCCTGGCTGTGGGCGGTGTCGGCCACCCAGTGGTTGCCTTCCTTGCGCAGCACGCCGCCCAGTTGCTGGGCAAGAAACTGGGCGATGCGCCCGGAGTCGGTGCGGATCATCTGCCCGAGCATCGGCAGCGAGGCGTCGCTGGCGGTAGCGGCGAAGGGATAGCGACCGGCGAAGGCGCTGTCCCAGGGGTGCACGATCGCCCGCTGCCACTGGCTGTTGAGGCCGGCCGCGGAGGGTTGCAGCACGCGCCGCCAGGCCTGCTCCAGGGGCTGGACGAACAAGCTGTGACCGAAGCCGCCCCACTCCGCCCCCAGGCTGGCGGCCATCAGGCTGCCGTAGGACTGGGTATCGGTAAGGTCGACACTTTTGCCCTGGAATACGGTCTGTGCCAGGGCTTGGGTCATGGCCTGCGGGTCGGGGGCGTTGCTCACCTGCTGAAGCTTGAGGCGCACACGGGTGACGCGGGTGAGGAAGGCTTGCAGGCTGAGGCTGTCGTCGTTGCCCCTGGGCTCGACGCTCTTGCCGAGCAGGGCGAGCAGCGGACCGAAGCTGTCGTCCAGCGGGCTGCGCGGCCGCTCGGTGTTCTGCTCGATGGCAGGGGCGTTGTCCTGGCCAATGAGCTTCTGCGCGGACTTCATCAGAGAATCGCTCAGCGCCTGGCTACGCTGGCCGGCCTGGCCCTGGTAGGCCAGGGTGTTCATCAGAGCGATCAGCGGGGACTGGCGCACGTCGGCCATCAGGGTGAACTGGTCGATGACGTCGGCGAGGCTGTCGGCTTGGTGCCAGCGCAGGCTGTTGAGGACCTCGAGCCAGGCGCTGCCGTAGTCCTGGAAGTAGCGCGAGGTGAGGTGTTCGCGCAGGACCTCGGGCGTCAGCTCGGCGGCCAGGGTCCTGCGGTCATCGCTGAGCACCCAGTCGATCTCTTCGCGGCGTGCTTCGGCGACCTGGTCGATGGCCTGGCGAATCTGCCCTTCCCAGGCCTGGCGGGTGAAGACGCCGGGGACTTCTGCCTCGGTGGAGAACAGCGCGAGGGCGTCGGTATCACCGACCATCTGTTGCAGGCCCAGCGGCGGATAGTGGTTGGCCGCCTCGTCGAGGACCTTCTGGTAGAGGGCGCTTTCGCCGTTGCGCTGGCCCAACTGGCCGAGCAGCAGTTGGCGGGACTGGGCGACCAGGACCGGATCGGCCGGGATGCGCCAGTCGGGGTGCGCCGCCAGGTGCTCGGCATAGAAGCGCCAGAGGTTGGGGGCGATGCCCTGCCAGGCGCCCGTGGTGATGTCGGCGCGGCCCGGCTCGGCGGCGGTGAGGGTCCTGGTCAGGAAGGCGGCGTCGGTCCGCTCCGGGCGGGCCATCATCAGATAGGCCTTGAGCTGGTCGTAGGCCAGCTTGGCGCCGGCAGCGCGCTCGGGGCTGGCAGGTGGCAGGCGGAGCAGGTCGGCCAGCTCGGCCTTGAGGTTGGCCGCCGCCGGGTCGCGCATGAGTCGGTTATTGGCGCTCACGTAGCGCGGCCAGAGCGCCTCGAGCAGGCCGTCGTTCTGGCTCAGGCCGAAACGCTGGTACCAGGGCACGCCGTGACTGGCGCGGTAGTCCAGGCGGTCGAGTTCGTGGACCAGTTGGTTGAGGGCGATCAGTTGCGCATCGCCTTCGCGGGGCTGGTCGAGGGTCGCCAGGGCGACTTGCATCTCGGCCACCTGCGCGCGGTTGCTGGCGAAGGACAGCAGCATACCCAGGCCCCAGAGCGCGGCCAGGGCGAGCAGCACGGCGCTGCCGGCGCGCGGCAGGGTCCAGCCGCGTGGCCGGCCGCCCAGGGTCTTGCCATCGAGCACGCCGCGCCAGGCGGGGTCGACCTGCCAGCGGTTCTTCATGCCAACGCCGGTCTCGCGCAGCGGCAGGCTGAACCACAGCCCGCTCACCGCCACGCCGCGCCCGCGTTGCAGCTGGGCCCAGGCGTGCGTCCAGCGGGTAATACCTTCGGCCCGCAGGTCGCGGGACAGGCGCAGGAGGAAGTCGTGACGAGGGTCATCCTGCATCTGCGCCAGGCCGGCTTCGCGCAGGGGCGGCTCGAGGCGGCTCAGGCTGCTTTCCAGCTGCGCCGAGGTGAGCCGTGGGGACAGCCGGCAGCCCACCGGCTCGACCGGACGCTTGTCCTGTCCCCATGAACTTTCGCGGACTTCCCAGAGATGCACCGGAGCCTGCCAGCGCATCAGTTGGGTGATGTTCTGCAGATGAGAAATGGCGTTGCCAATATGCACGGGCTCGGCGCTCTGCTCCCGGCTCAGCGCCCAGACGATGCCGTCCAGCGGCCGGCGCGGGCAGAGCTTGCGCCATTGCTGGAGCAAGGTTTCATCCACAGCACCCTGCAAGCTGCCGCCCCAGAGCAGGACAGTGCCCTCGCCTTCCAGCCACTTTTGCTCGGCCAGGGTGGGGGCTATGGCCTTGATCTGATCGGGCTCGCCAACGACGAGAAGGAGACGAACCTTGTGGCGCCAGAAGAAGCCGAAGGTGCCAAGGTTGCGACGTAGGTGGGTTATAATTGCAACCATCCAATCGGCTGAAGACCCTGCGGGCTTTGAACGCAGCTTCTTCTCAGCAGCACCACTACGGGAGAAAACATCCAGCGCTCCTACCCGTCGATATCCCCAACGCCCCAGACCTGCGAAGAACAACAGACCGATACACCCTGACAACAGTGCTATCGACCACTTCAACTTCTCCGCTTCACCCCTCGTCCCGAGCAATGGGTTATCCACCCAAATGAAAATCAGGCCGACAACCAGCGCGCAGAGCACCACTATCCAGATACTGCTTCGCTTCTGTTTCACGTTACATCCCTATACACATCCGTTCAGGCAGACCTGACGACACACCATTGCGATGAGGTATCTCCGAGCAGAACCAGCTGAGCCTCACGCTCTGTCCTGGCCTGCTCACTTGCCACGATCAAAGTCAGGTTGCCGACGGCACAGCCAGCCAGACCCAGCACTCCGTCGAGATCCAGTGTCTTGCCCTGATCCGGAGGATGGCCAGCCCCCGACATGACAATGGCCATTTCCCCTGCCAAGGACTCCGGCAACTGGCTCAACCATAAGAAGTAACCATCCTCAGCATCGAGCAGGCCGCCCCAACGCAGGGCGTCCTCGAACGACGCCTTGGGTTCGCCGATACGCACCGGACGATGAACAACGACCTCGGGCGTGACCTTGCACTTGGTGCACCACTCAGGCCGCCCCAGCAGGACGGCTGACACCGACTCCGCATAGCCATCCATCGGTTCGAGGTAGGCGTTGATCTCCAGCGACAACAGCAGGTCAACGGGCTCGGACATGTCCAGCCAGTCATCCAGCCAAAGCAGGCCGTCGTCCTGCTCCGCAAAAACGACTGGTCCGACGGTATGCCGATCACCTCCGGCCGCATTCCACAGCATTAATACCTGCTCATCTGAAAGCACGCCGCTATGTCGAATACGCAGACGGGTGGAGACGCCCTGAGCACAGGTGCGCCATTCCTCTTCGATCCCTTGGACGACCTGCCGCAGGTATCCCGATAACCGCTGGATGTACTCATCCACGGAGAGGCTCGCCGCGGCGGGCTGCAATTGGCTCAGCCGTAACGTGCAGGCCTGTGCTTCCTGATAGACCGGCTGCAAGGGGATACTTCCCGCGCGCAACGCCTGTGCCAGCTTGTTATTCCCAGCCGCCGTACAACAGGCGCCCGCCAGCAACACCAGACGACGCTGGCCACGCTCGATCAATGCCTGCCGCTGTTCGTCACGGGCCTCGTTCCAGCCTTCCACGTAGTCCAGTTGCCCCTCGAACAGTTGTCGGCGGAGGGCGTAGAGCATCAGGCCCGCGATCAAGGGAAAGACCACTGCACAACACCAGAACCAGAGGGACGCACCACGGCTGTCCAATGGCCAGAACAACGTCACCAACAAACCGCCCACAGCGGCACAAAGCAGAATGATCAGCCACCAGCGCAAGCCATTGGGCTCTGGCGGTATAGACAGCGGCTCGGGCAATGCCCGCAGGTCAATCGGCACGTCACCCTCTCCCCGCGTTGGGCAACGAAGAAATCAAAGTGCAGCCGCAGAGACAACGATGCCCATGCAGGGCAATGGGCCGGCCATTTCGCCTGGAAGCTTCATCGCCCTCGGCGATCTCGTTCACCCCATGCAGCGCGCAGCGTACCCTGTCGCCCTTGCAAGCCACATCGCGCCCCATGAATTTCATACCGCTGGCAGCGGCCAGGACTTCGCCGCCGGATGAAAGTTTGTCGCCTATGCGAATAACACCGCGCATACCCCCCCCTTGCCATCCCTCTTCAGAGGGTCAGTTCGCCAATCGCGGAAGAAACGAGATATCGACGTGGTACTTGCTGGGATTACCACGATCGACCAACACCTCGATGGTGTCGCGCTCGATATAGTCCGAAGGATCGAACCATATATTGTCGCTTTCAAACAAATGAAGCTCGGAGGTTTCCTTGTTGAGCCACTGGCAGACAATCACATAAGGGTTTCGACCATTGACGGACACGCTCTGGTTTATCTCTACGGATTGAAAATCCGCAGAGACCAGCACACCATTCTGCTGCAAATAAGCTATGCGCGCGGCCTTCCATCGTCCCGCCAGGATGATTCCGCCACCAATGGCCAGAAACACTACCCCCAAAATAACCAGAACAGCAACGCTCATCGCTTCTTGTGTACGGCCATAGATGAAAACAGCTCCTATCAGAAGCAAAAGCCCAACCGCCGCGAACACATATTTTATGATATTTATTAACTTATTTCCGCTCACACGTTCCTCCTTGAAAAACCCAAAGTAACAACCAATGACATGCTCACTGACCATCAAGACATAACATCGTTTTTCGACGCCACATGCTGGCGGCATATTTCACAGGCGCATCACCATTCACCACGCAATGCGCCGAGAAAACGGCTTCAGCCGCGCCGTGCTGGGTCTCGGCCTTTGGCTCACAGCCCAGCAACGCCGGACCAATACAACAACCCGCCAGGAGTTTTAGGTTATTCATGATGACTCTGGGCATTCACGCGCCTTGACCGACATTGCTACTTAATGGGATCGGAACTGTTTACAACACAACGAACAGTTTTGTCGGAAAGCGATATTAAATCCCGATTATTAACCACACTATAAAAATCCGCCTCCTGATTAGCATATTTTCGCTGAACATTCAGACCACCGCCCCAGCGGGCATTAGGATAATCAATACCCCGCATTACCTTGGCATATTTATTATTGGTTGATTCAGCTTTGAAAACAGGTTCTTTCGGCCCCTGCGGGTCCTTGACCGGGGACGTTTGATAGTAGTTCGGGTCATACCAATCCTTGACCCACTCCCAGCCATTATCGGTCATCGAATATAACCCTAACGGATTGGGGGGAAACCGGTCGACCGGCAGCGGAGTCAAGATTCCCGTATTCCAGCCCTGTTCCTCAGCAAATTCGCCACGATCCCGAAATGTGGAAATATTGATGCCTCTTGGGCGCTCATCGGTATCCGTGGTTTTATAAGTCCCATCGTCCGTAGCCACCATCAGGAATTGGCCGCGGCTGCGGGCGGCATACTCCCATTGCGCCTCGGTGGGCAGGGCAAAGGGCAGGTCGGTGACCTTGGCCAACCACTGGCAGTACCGTTCGGCCTCATGCCAGTCCATATGCGCGGGGTTCATCGGGAAGCTACTGATCTGCGTAAGTTTGTCGTCATCATTTCGCATGGATAAGCCATTCAGCTTCAGATACAGTTGATACGCCTGATTGGTGATCTTGAACCTGTCGATGGAATAGCTGGTAAGTTCGACCCGATGCAGCGGGCTACTGTCCGGATTTGAATCATAAGGAAGCTTTTCCGGCCCGTATTCGACACCAAAGTCACCCATCAGGAATTCGCCACCCTTCACGAATACCAGATTGGCTTTGGTGGTACGGATGAAGTCGTCCAGGTTCACCGGGGAAATGGCTTCCGCTGCGCCATGTTGGGTTTCGGCCTTTTGCTCACAACCCAGCAAAGCCATACAAATACAACAAGCCAGGGTGAGATTGAAGTTATTCATGATGATTCCTGACATTCGCACACGTGACCAGCAGATCTACTTAACCGGATCAGGGTTATTAACAGCACAGCGGGCCGTTTTATCAGTAATCACTACAGAAGTTTCCCCGTCAAACAAACCATTATCTGCCTCTGGATTATCATAACTTCTCTTTACACTTAGCCCCCCTCCCCAGCGAGCATCGGGATAGTCAATACCTCTCAATACCTTGGCGTATTTTTCATTCGAGGACTTATCTTTGAAGGTAGGCTCTTTCGGCCCCTGTGGATCCTTAATCGGAGAAATTTTATAGTAATTTGGGTCATACCAGTCCTTTACCCATTCCAGGCCATTATCAGTCATGGAATACAGCCCCAACGGATTGGGAGGAAATCGGTCGACTGGTAGCGATATCAGGATTCCTGTCTTCCAGCCCTGCTGCTCAGCAAAATCGCCACGGTCTCGCGAGGTGGAAATATTGATGCCTTTGGGGCGATCATCATCTGTGATCTTATAAGTCCCATCGTCAGTGGCCACCATCAGAAATTGGCCACGACTGCGGGCGGCGTATTCCCACTGCGCCTCGGTAGGCAAGGCAAAGGGCTGGCCGGTCACGCTGGCTAGCCACTGACAGTAATGCTCGGCCTCATGCCAGTCCATATGCGCTGGGTTCATGGGTGGGCTACTGATTAGCGCAAGTTTTTTATTTCCACTTCTCAACTGTAATCCATTGGCCTTGAGATAAACCTGATACGCCTGATTGGTGATCTTGAACTTTTCGATGGAATAGCTGGTGAGTTCGACCCGATGCAGCGGACTGCTGTCCGGGTTCGAATCATAGGGAAGCTTCTCCGGCCCATACTCCACGCCAAAGTCACCCATCAGGAATTCGCCGCCTTTCACGAACACCAGATTGGCTTTGGTGGTACGAATGAAGTCATCCAGATTCGCCGAGGAAACGGCTTCTGCAGCGCCATGTTGCGTCTCGGCCTTTTGCTCACAGCCAAACAAAGCCAGACAAACACAACAACCCACCGCGAGTTTGAGGTTACTCATGATGATTCCTGATGATCACGCCAACTGACTGGGTTCAGACTCGCACGGGCCAAACGTACAGCGCTGAGGAAAATGCGGGTTCGACTCCTGGTGAAGCCTGTAAAAATCCGTATTGTTCATTGCCAAGGCGTAGCCCAGTGTTGGCGTTTTCTTCAGCCTCGCATAAATGCGATCCAACTCAACCGCGCCCGTCTCCTGGGAAACAGTCGCCCCCAGGGACTGTTCTTTCTTGATCAAGTCACCGCTGCGGTTGAAGCCTTCGTCGAGAAATTCGATCAACTGCTGCCTGTGCTGCCTTACCTTGTCCATATCGCAACCTCTATTATCGGTCGCAGTAGCCGTAGAGGCAGTCATCCGGCAAAGCACCAGGTCCCACTCCCGGCGGGTCTGGATGCTGCGGAGCACACAGATAATTGCGTCTTTTCGCTCGGGGTAGATGTCCAGCAACGCCGTGCCACGGTTATCGGTATCCAGATGATCCCAAGTACCATGACGGGTGAGCAGGTAAAGCAACAACCCCTTGGCCTCCGGGGTGAAGTGCAGGAGATCGCCTTCTTTATTGATCGTATTTCTGGCCAATTGATTCCGTCTCTTCGACGCTTCCCTATTCCTTTTTGTTTCATCCACCATTAAATCAAAGAACACTGAAAATTCTTTAAAAACGCTTTCTGCTGAATATTTCAGATCTCCATATCTCTTATAAACATCATCGGCCACAGCGTCGATTTGCAAAATGCAATAATGAGTAAATGCATTGAATGCGTCTTCGGCGACAATCTTAAAAAACGCATAATCCAAGCTGTACAGTTGATAGGCGAACCAGACCTGAAACTCCAGGATATTGAGCACGCCCACCTCGCCAATGAATCCCCCCTTGGCACCCAGCCCCCAGCACAGACTGGCGGCGGCGTGGAAACAGAACTTTCCGTTGATGAAGGTGCAGTGAAACTTCCCTCCGGCCCCCGCACCGGCCAACCCTGCGATATTGCCTCCGATGGTGCAGAAGTCGGTAAAGTCGCCGGTGGATTTAAGCAACCCGCCCCATGCTTTTTGCATATTCTCCGGAGCGGTAGGCTTCAACCACTGCATGCTGCCTTTGAGCGCACCCTCAGCGCGGGCGCCAACGAACACTTCAGCGGACGCTTGCAGGCCTTGGTCCTCTTTATCCAGTTGCTGGAAGAACACCTTTCCCGTCGTGGCCTGCTCCCGGAAGCTTGGCAATCGCCCACCGGGCAGGCCGGTGAGGGCCTGTTGTTGTTTATTGGGCGAGGTCACGACTTGCAACTGAGCCTCCAACTGCACCGAGGCGCCCACGAAAGCGGCGGCTTGCAAGGCCACTTTCACGCGGAACTTGCCCAGGTCGAACAGCCGGGTGTCGTTGTTGTATTTCAGCGAAAGTGGCCAGCCAACGCGGCTTGGCACAAAAAGCTCGATGGCCGCGGCACCTGATGCCACGGCCAGGCTGGCTTTGGCCTCTCCTTGAATCGACGCTTTACCTTCGGCTGGGTTGAACTCCGCACTGGCGCCAAGGTTGGTGGCGTAGCGCATGAACTGCGCACCAGCCGAAATATCCACGTCGACTGCGGCGGTAACTGCCTTGTTGTAGTTGGCACTCTTGTTCCAGGTATCAGCCCAGCCGAACAGGTCAGTGCCGAAGACCTCCCAGGATGCTGTTCCTTCCTTGTTAGTCGCCTTGAGCAGCTCTTCCATGCCCGGCACGTCTTTGAGTTCGGCCTTGAGTTTGGGCCATTTCAGTTTCAGCTGTTCTTTGAGTTTTTGCGTATCGATGCGTACGCGGCCATGGCTGTCCCGCGAGTAGATACTTTCCTTGCCGGTTTTTTTATCAGCGGACTTCAAGGAAACCTGACGGAACTTCTTTTGGTTCTGGTCGTAATATTTCTTGGTCACGTAGACGTAACGCTGGCCCACGGCTTTGCTTTTGCCATTGGCCTGTTTCTCTTTCCTGCGGGTGTCCTTGAGCGGCAGCAGTTCAACAACGTCGTTGTATTTCATGCCATCGAGGGAAAACTCACCGAGCTTCTTCTGTAGCGCTTCGCGCTTCTTCTGTAAGTCCTGCTCGGCCTGGGTGACCGACATCATTTGCTTGTCCGAGGCGGCCGGCACCGGTTGGGATTGCGAATGAGCCACTCCATAGCGCTCCACCGCGGCGGAAAACCTGGCCTTGGCCTGGTGGAAGGCATCCATGAGGAGCAACATGTCCTGCCAATGCTCTTCGAATTCTCCCGCCGCCTCGGCACCGATAATGACCACCTCTTCAGTATCGGTGCGGAAGTAGCACTGCCCCGATTGATGCTTGACCTGCACGATAGTGTTTTGCTTAGAGGTCTTACCCTCGCCCACAGGTTTTTCTGGTTCAGACATGATTTCTGCCTCCTTGCTCATTCAAAGAACAATTTCATGTTCTGGGACGTGAGGCCGTAGTGGCTCTGGGTGTAGCCGTTCTCGTCGGTAACGCCGCGAATAACGGCGCCGTCCTCGGCTTCGAGGCGATAGGCCACGTAAGGTTTGGGTTTGCCGGTGACCTGGTCCAACACCTGGAAGCCGCCCTGGGTCGGATTCGTGTAGATCGGGTCTTCCAGGGTCATGGGAGCCAAGGCTTTGTCGAGGGAGGCTGATCCTCCCCAGGTGATCTGATCATTGCGAATACGCAGCTCACCGGGAGCGCCAATTTCGATGGAGCCATCCTTGAGTTTTATGTATGCGCCGCGGCTGACCAGGGTGATGCCGTGCTCGGCATTGAGGACCATTTCGCCGTTGATGCTGCTCAGGCTCATGTTCTTGTCGGCTTGCATGGTCATGGCGTCGCTTTGCGCCTGGATATCCACAGGACCACGGGAAGCGAACAGTTTGAGGCCCAATTTCTGGGCGAACAGGCTGATGGCCTCTCCGGCGGCCACGGTGAAGCGTTTGAACACGCTGAAGTCGGCGCACTCACCTGCTGTCGCGGTAAGACATTGACCGCTGGTAAGTTGCAGGTTCTTTGGGGTGGTCAGCGCCATGCCCGCCGGCGCCGATGCAACCAACCCGGCATCGGCCAGATTGGTCAAGGCTTGCTTGAGTGCTTGCTGTGCCTGTACATCAGCCGCCAGAGCCCCCGACACCGAAACGCTTTGGGCCAGCGCCTTAACCAGTTCCAGAGAGTTGTTGAGTTGGGCTACAGCGGCGCTCATGTCCAGAACGTGCCCTTGACCCTTGGCCTGCACATCTGCGCTGATGAACATGCCCTTGCCGCTGCGGATGGCACCCCAACCATCGGTGCGCAGCTCGAAGCCTTCGCCGCGCTTCTGCCGTTGCGCGTCCACCAGATGACCGAGGTTGAGCTGGCTCTTGCCGCTGTGCTCGGTGCTGAGCTTGATGTGCTCTTCGCCGCGCCGGTCCTCCATGCGCAGCTTGTTGTTTGAAGGAGTTCGTAGGACGTTTCTCTGATAGTTCTTCAGAGTGACGTGGTCGGGGTGCTGACTATCGTGGAGGGTCGCGGCGATGTAGGGCTTGTCGATCTGGCCCTCGAAAAAGGCCACGGCCACTTCGGTGCCCTGGATCAGCGGGAAATGCAGGCCGTAGGTTTCCCCGGCATAGGGCCGCGCCAGGCGCAACCACATGCTCTCCTGGCCGGCGGGCCAGGTATCGCGATCGAACAAGAAGTTGACCTTGTAGCGGCCTTCGATATCGATGTGGCCGTAGAGGTCGTTGGGCTGCGGGCTGGTGACGCGGGCGGGGATGGTGCCGGCGATGATCGGTTTGGGCAGCAGCGGCGGACGGAAGCAGACAGCCTCCGAATAGGGGATGGCGTCGAAGCGGGCCTCGAAGCTGCGATCCCGGGCGGCGCTGGTGCGCAGGTGGGTGATCACCGCGCCGGGGCGGAAAGCCTCCGGTGCGCTGCCGTCGATTTTCAGGACCTGGCCGGGCGCCAGGGCGGCGCTGCTGGTGTGGCCGCTGAGGCGGGTGTGGTCGTTGAGGTAGCGCTCGTGGCGCAGGCGGGCATAGAAGTAGCCCGACTCGCTTTGCAGGTCTTCGGCCTGGTCGATGGCGTCGCCCAGCACCGTGTAGGGCTCGGCGTAGTGATAGGCCTCGCCGTAGGTGGTTTTGTCGCCGCGGGTCTGGTCGACCTCGCCTTCCAGATAGACGTTGGCCTGACGCGGGTCGTAGGAGCGGATGTGGAGATTTTTCTCAACCACGCCGTGGCGCGATTGCAGTTGCCAGACGGCATCCTGCCCGCTGCTGCTGGTGCCCGACTGCGGGCGCAGCGGCAGGCTGACGTCGAACTGGTAGTTGCGCTGGTCGTCATGAAACTCGACCACGTCGATGTTCAGGCGCTCGTCGGCGGTGAAGCGGTACCAGATGCCGATGTCGGCAAGCAGGCGCTGGATGAAAGCCAGGTCGCTCTCGCCGTACTGCATCACCTGTTCGCGCTTGGGGTACTCGCGCTTCAAGTCGAAAAAGAAGTCCTGGCCTTCGAAGTCGTGGCGGCTGCGCAGGATGCCTTCGACGATTTCCGGCACCGACTGGTGCTGGTAGATGCGGTACTGCCGGCCGCGCCCGAGCAGTGCCAGGCGCGGTTGCAGGGTCACTTCATAGAGGGCTTCGTCGTTGGAACCGGAGAGGCGGCGCAGGCCGGTGATCACGCCATGCAGGGTACGCAGAGGCTGTTCCGCTGGCACTTGCAGCCCCACGAAGGGCACGGGCGTGGGCGGTGGGCAAAGGCTGAAGCGGGCGTCCTGGCCGAGCAGTTGGTCGGCGGGGATGTCCTTCTGCGTCGAGGTGAATTCGATGCGGTAGTCGAAGGGCCGGCTCAACGCTTCCTCGCCGACGAAGGCGAGCACGTCGAGCGGGGCGTCGAGGTTGCGGACCCAGAGCTTGTGGCGGCTGTGATCGAAGAAGGGACGAATGTTGTCGAGCATGATCAGGCCTCCTCAAGGACGGGCTGTGCCTCGTCCTGCGGATCGGTGAAATGCAGGGTGATGCCGTCTTCGTCGCTGTAGCCCAGGATCACGCCATGGGTCTTGCGGCGGGCGGCCTGACGTTGCAGCAATTGCTGGCTGAGTACAGGGAGGATCTGCTGGTTGAGCAGGCTGTCGATGTTGCGGGCGCCGGTGTCGGGCAGCAGGCAGGCAGATACCACCGCATCGCTCAGCGCTTCGTCGATGTGGCACGCCAGGCCGTAGTGGCGTTGCAGGCGACGGACGACCTGGGCGAGCTTGATGGCGACGATGCGCTTGAGCGAATCGCCCAGCAGCGGCCGGTAGATCAGGGTCTGGAAGCGTGCCAGGAGTGCGGGCTGGAAGTGGTCGCGCAAGGTGGGGCGCAACAGCTCCTGCAAGTCTCCGTCGGTGGCGTCGGGCCGCTCTTGCAGGCAGGCCTGCAGCAGGTCGCTGCCGAGGTTGGAGGTCATCAGGATGACGGTGTTGCGGAAGTCAATCTCGCGCCCCTCGCCGTCGCGCATGAAGCCGCGGTCGAAGACCTGGTAGAAGAGGTTGAGCACGTCGCGGTGGGCCTTTTCCACTTCGTCGAGCAGCACGACGCTGTAGGGCCGTTGGCGTACAGCCTCGGTGAGCACCCCGCCCTGCCCATAGCCGACGTAGCCCGGCGGAGAGCCCTTGAGCTGGCTGACGGTATGGGCCTCCTGGTATTCGGAGAGATTCAGGGTGATCAGCGACTTTTCGCCGCCGAACAGGCAGTCGGCCAGCGCCAGCGCGGTTTCGGTCTTGCCGACGCCGCTGGTGCCGACCAGCAGGAATACGCCCTGCGGGGCCTTTTCCTCGGTCAGCCCGGTGCGCGCGGCGCGCAGGCGCTGGGCCAGGGCAGCGAGTGCGTGGTCCTGGCCGATCACTCGCTCACCGAGGTGCTGCTCCAGCTCCAACAGGCTGGCCTGTTCGTCCTTGAGCAGGCTGCCCAGCGGTACGCCGGTCCAGTCGGCGATCACCTCCGCGACGCTGCGCGCGCCAACATCCAGCGAGAGCAAAGGCTCGCCATCCTGGGCAGCCTCCAACTGCCGCTGCAGGTCGGCGCAGCGGTCCGCCTGCACCGGCTCGGCTTGCCGAGCGGCCAGCAGTTGCAGGCTGAGGTCGAGTTCCTGGCGGTATTGCCGTTCCAGTTCGGCATGCCGCTGCTGCAATTCGGCTTGCTGTGTGGCGATCTCGCCCAGGCGTTCCGTGGCGGGATTGCCGCTGAAGCGAGCATCGGCTTCCAGCGCCTGCTGCTCCAGTTCGAGCGCCGCCTGCCGGGCCTTGAGGCGCACCAGTTCCTGGGGCTCACAATCGAGGCTCATGCGCACCCGGGCGCTGGCGGTGTCCAGCAGGTCCACGGCCTTGTCGGGCAGTTGCCGGCCGGTCAGGTAACGGCGTGACAGGCTGACGGCGGCCTGCACCGCCGCATCCTCGATGTGCACGCCATGGTGGCTGGCATAGCGCGCCTTGAGGCCACGCAGCATCAGGCAGGCATTGGCGTCGTCCGGCTCGTCGACCTTGACCTGCTGGAAGCGGCGCTCCAGCGCCGCGTCACGCTCGAAGTACTGCTTGTATTCGCTCCAGGTAGTCGCGGCGATGGTGCGCAGCTCGCCGCGTGCGAGGGCGGGTTTGAGCAGGTTCGCCGCGTCGGCGCCGCCTGCCTGGTTGCCGGCGCCGATCAGGGTGTGGGCCTCGTCGATGAACAGCAGGACCGGGGTTTCCGATTGCTGTACCGCATCGATGACGTTCTTCAGGCGCTGCTCGAACTCGCCCTTGACCCCGGCCCCGGCCTGCAGCAGGCCAAGATCGAGGGTGCGCACGCTCACCGGCTTGAGGCTGTCGGGCACGTCGCCGTTGGCAATACGCAGGGCCAGCCCTTCGACCAGAGCGGTCTTGCCGACCCCGGGCTCGCCGACCAGGATGGGGTTGTTCTTGCGCCGGCGGCTGAGGATATCGATGACCTGGCGGATTTCGTCGTCACGACCGAACACCGGGTCGATGCACCCTTCCCGCGCCTTGGCGGTGACATCCTGGGTGAACCGGTCAAGCACGGCGACCAGGGCATCGTTCCCGGCCACAGTGGTGGTCGGGGCGGAAAACCCTCCCGCTTCGCCTTCCGCCAGGGCCGCCTCCTGCTGGACTTGCGGACGCTCCTCGGAGTGCTGATCCAGCAGCGGCAGGAGGCGCTGCAACTGGACCTCGCCCAGGCTCAGCAGCGGCCAGGCCTCCTGGCATTCGAGCAGGCTGGGTGTATCCATCAGGGCCGCGAGCAGGTGCACGGAGCGCAGGCGGTCGGTGTCCTCTTCCAGCGAGGCACGAAGCCAGGCGTTCCTGATCAGTTGCTGCAGCTTCGCGCAGAGCTGGGGTTTGTCGCGCACGCTGCGCGGCAGGCGGTCCAGATGCTCGAGCAGCCCTTGCCAGAGGGCATCCAGGTCCCACTCATAGCGACGCGCGATCAGGGTCAGGTCGCCCTCGCCCTGCTCCAGCAGCTTGAGCAGCCAGTGTTCGATGGTGATCTGTGCGTGGGCGCGGCTCTGGCACAGCGATGCGGCTGCGCTGAGTGCCTGCGCGCAATACGGGTTGAGTCGACGGAGCAGGCTGGCGGAGTTCTGGACCATGGGGGTGCTTCCTTGTACGGGCGTGGCGCTGGAGTATCCGGAGGGCGACTCGATGTGCCTGGCTGAGCGCCCGCGAACGGACGCTCAACCCGGCGCACCGGAACCGGCAGAATGGGGCCGTCTACCGGTCTAACCTGGCATCACGCACTCTGGCGCTCGTTCCAGGAGTCGGCGTGGATGATGTTTCCGTCCTTGTAGGTCCAGGTGATCTTCTCGTAGCGCAGCTCGACCTGTTCCAGGTGGTTGTGCTTCTCCTTGGCCGGGTCCTTGATGTCGTGCATCTTCGGCGCGACCTTCACCACCTTCACGTTCTCCAGCTTGGTGATGAAGTACTCGACCTCCTGGCCGGCGTCGTCGATGCGATACCACTTGAACTCGGCGCTCTTCAGGGTCTGGCCAGTGGTGACGGCCTTGTACAGGTACGGGCTGGAGGCATCGATTTCCTTGGTGAACAGGAACGGGGTGTGCACCCGGGTTCCGGTCAGCTTGCCGGTGTTGTTGTCGGTGGGGATGTACAGGCTGTGATCCTGGGCGACGACCTCGATGCTGCCCTCGCGTTTCTGCACGTCCACCGAACCCTTGATGTCCGCGCCGCCGTCGTCCTGCAGCCAGAGGTATACGGGAATTGCCATGTGAAGCTCCTTCTCTCAGAGGTTGAAAGCCGCGGAATGCGACTGATGCTTTCGATCCGGCGCCGCCGCGGTGGGCACGCAGGCCCCCACTTCCGGAACCAGACGAATATCGACGCGCCGGTTCGCGGCGCGTCCGATCTCGGTGTCGTTGCTGGCGATCGGCTGCTGGGCGCCGAAACCCTGTACGGCGAAGCAGCTGTCGGGGATGTCGCCCATGCGCTGCATCCAGTCGCGCACGGCGCCCGCGCGGGCACGGGACAGTTCGAGGTTGTGCTCGGCGTTGCCGGTGGCATCGGTATGCCCGGCGATCACGATCAGCCAGCCCGGCTGGGCCTTGATGTCGACCAGGGCGTTGATCAGCACCTTGGTGGATTCAGGCTTGAGCTTTGCGCTGCCCACGGCGAACAGCGACAGGCTGTCCAGGCGGACAGGGGCGGGAATCTTCGCCACGACTGGAGCCTTCGGCGGCAACCGGTAGGCGGTGATGGCCGCCAACAGCAGATTGCGCAGGCGTTCGCCCTGGTACAGGCCAAGGCCCAGGTGTAACGGCTCACCATGGCGGTAGTAGGCGTCCAGGCGGGCGGCGTCCTCGCGCAGTACCGTCATGGCCGCCTCTCGCTGGGCGAACTCGGGCTGGTCGCGATGCTCGGGCTGGGGAATGTCGTGGTAGCGGCGAAGGTCATCGCTGACCTGGCGCGCCAGCAGTGTGTTCTGCCAGGCCGAACTGGCCATCGCCACCAGTCCCGCGGCCACGAACAGCCAGAGTGCGGCAAGGCCGGCACGACGCAGCGGCGTGGCTTGCGAGGTCACCGGCAGCAGAGCCAGCAAGGAGTCGGGCAGAGGCAGCGCAGCTCCCTTGCCTGGCTCCCGCCCCGGCGCCTCGACCAGCGCCGTCCGCTCCTGCAGCCAGTGTTGCCAGAGGTTGCCGGCGACACGACCGGGCAGCGCCGGCACGAGCGCGATTGCGCAAGCGGTGGCGACACAGGCGGGATCACTCGTGCCGCGGCTGACGAGGTGATCGAGTACGTTCTCGGCCAGCCATCGGGCGAGGCCGTCCAATTGGACGGCGCTGCGCAGGCGTGCCGCCGCGCCCTGGTGGTCCGGTGCCTGTCGTTGCCATTCGGCAAGGCCGGCAAGCGCGCCGGCTTCACGCACAACCGGCTGCTGCCCCCCCGCCTCCCAGCTGAACCAGGAGCCCGTACCTTGGCCGCTTTGCAGGTAGGTCGCCAGTAGCAACGGCAAGGCGCCACCTCGCCGCCGGGCCAGCGCCAGCTGGTGACGGAAGGCACGGACCTGTCCGGCCAGTGCCCCTGCATCGGCATGCTCCCCCGGGTTGATGACATGGAGGACGCAAAGCTGTCGGCTCCAATGCGGCCGATGGGCGAGGATGCCGTCGACCATGCGCGGCAACTGATCGAGGTCGTCCACGGGCAGATAGCAGCCCCGCTGGGTGGTGCGTGGGGTGATCGCGTCGCCCCTGCTCATCTCGAACAGGCTCCGCAGGCCGTCACCGCAGACCAGCACCACGGGTTGCCGATAGCCAGCCGGCGGCAACGAGGCACCATCGGCCAGCGCCAGATCCTGACGGTGTCTGGCGGCTTGCCGCCCCGCCCAGAGCCACACCAGCAGGAGCAGGACGGCAATGACCAGCGCACCCAGCCCCCGTTGCCAGGCGGCCAACGGAATGACGAACAACAACCCCACGGCCAGCAAGGCTGCCCAGGTCCAGAGGGCTCGCGTCAGCTTCAACCTCATGCGCGCTCCTCACACCAATCCGGGCAGCAACCGGGCAATCGCCTTGCCCAGCAGGTGGTTCAGTCCCCACCAGGCGCCGGCCAGCAGCAAGCCGGCCAGCATGATCTGCAGCAACGGGGCAGCAAGCCAGCGCTGCAGGAAGAGACCGCCCGTACGGCCGGCGCGCGAGATCAATGCGGAGTGCGTTGCCAGGGGCGCGACCTGCGCGTTCAGCGTCGCCAGGAGTTGCTCGCGCTCGGGGTGATTCGGTTCCGGGTAGCGCCCCTTGAATCCCAGCATCAGGACGCGCTGGAAAGCCGTCAGCACCTGTTGGTCCGGTGCCGGCTCGCGAAGGACCTCACGCATGTCCTCGTAGAGGAACACCCCCGCCTCGTGTCGATTGAAGAAGCTCGCCTGCAAGGGTTCTCCGGCCCATTCAGAGTGGGCGTCCCCCTCGACGGCGCCCAGCACCGTTTCGTCCAGCAGGGCACACTGGGCATAGCTGATGTAATCGATACTGCGCTGGCTCACGCCCGCATCCGCGAGTTGCTGGCGTACCTGTTCGACCTGGCTCGAACAGCGCTTCCATAGATCCCGGCCGCTCACTGCCGAGGCCCCCTCGCGAAGCTCCACGACCAGGAGGTAGCTGTCCTGCAGCAGTGCGTCGACATCCACCGACGACAGCTTCGGCTTTTCGGCTTTCAGACTCATGTGCGCAACACCGCGAACAGTTCCAGTTGGGCGTCGAGCAGCGTCGCGGGAACGTAGAAGGCACATACGCCCCCCTCCAGCATGGCCCTTCCTTTGGGGTGTCCCAGATCCAGCGCGAAGTACTGGTTCTCCAGGCGCAGCGGTATCGCGGCCGGGACGTGATTGAGCGGACGCAGGGGAACGCCATCGAGCGCGGCGTTGACCAGATGATCGACGTCATCCGGAGTGCCCACCTTGCACAGTCGCGGGAACTGGCTCTGCAGTTGCGCCACCGACAGTCGCGAGCGGACGGACAGGTAGAAATCGACGCCATCGGGATCGCGCAGGCGCGGGTCATCGAGCGAGACCTTCCAGCGATTGGCGCCGCTGGCTTCCAGCACCAGCGCGACGACCCGCGATGGCAGACTGGCCTCCAGCAGGGTCGAGATGGTGCTCATCAGCGGCGGGAAAACCGCCTCCAACTGTTCATGGCGATAGGCTGGAATCCGCTCGATGTCGTGCTCCAGGGAGAAGGTCAGCAGGCTGCCGGCCAGCTTCGCCAGCTCCAGGTAGACCTGCTCGGGATGACGGCCGGGATGGAGCTTGAGGTCCGCCAGGACGGGCTGGTAGGTGTTGAGGGCATTGAGCAGCCAGAACAGCGAGACATCGGCCACCGCGAAATCGGCCATGCGCTGGTTGCTTTCGCGGCGCATGCCCATCAGCCGTTGGCGCTTGGCCGAAAGCTGGGTCAGCAGATTATCGAGTTGCGTCAGCAGCCCCGGATGCGCGGCGAAGCTCAGCAGAGGCGGTACGTAAGACGCATCCAGTGTCCAGGCGCCCTGGCCGTCACGGGTCAACCTCTGGATCGGGCAGGTCAAGTAGTCGCCATTGTCGTCGCTGGCCAGGCGCAGGCTGAGCTGGTGCTCCAGCACGCCGATCGACTGCGACTCATCGCCGTAGAGGTCCTGAACCTGACGCCACTCCTGGCGATAGCGGGTCGGACGATCCGCCCGGCCGCCCTCGAGCACGCAGTTGTTGCCATTGGCCTGCTCCAGCGGCAAGGCCAGCAGCAGCTCCGCACTCTGGGTGCCGTCCGGCAGTAGTCGGGAGAGCTCCAGCGCCGGGGGCAGCTGATCGACCCGGTCGGTGTCGATCAGGGTGCCATCCGGCATCCGAACGTTCAGACGAGAAGCTTTCAGTTTCCCCAGGCGCAAAGCGTCCATGTCGAATGCCACCGCCAGCACTCCCCAGGGGTGCACCAGAGATAGATGGGCGAGGCATTCGTTGGTCCAGGCTTCCCAGCGCGCCTGCTGCTGGAACTGCTGCGGGGACAATAATGTCCCCGCAGCCCATAGGGGGCGGTCGATGTACATGACGTGTTTTCCCTATGGGATGGATCAGGCCTTGGCCTTGGGCATCTGGGAAACCAGCGACAGGTTGACGTCCATGCCTTCCACCTGGAAGTGCGGCACGGCATACAGCTTGACGCGGAAGAAGCCTGGGTTGTCCTCGATGTCCTCGACTATCACTTTGGCGTCGCGCAGCGGGTGAGAAGCCTGCAGGTCATCACTGGGGTCGGTCATCTCGGTGACCAGCCCGCCGATCCACTTATTGAGTTCCAGCTCCAGGACGCGGCGATCCTTGGTGGTGCCGATGTTTTCGCGCTGGATCAGCTTCAGGTAATGAGCGATGCGCGAGAGCAGGAAGATGTACGGCAGACGTGCGTTGATCCGGCTGTTGGCGGTGGCATCGGCGGTGTCGTACAGCGCCGGCTTCTGGGTCGAGTTGGCCGAGAAGAAGCAGGCGTAGTCGCGATTCTTGTAATACGACAGCGGGATGAAGCCCAGGTTGGCGAATTCGAATTCGCGGGTTTCCGGGATCATTACTTCCGAGGGAATTTTCACCTGGTTGCCGGTGCCGAGGTCGTACAGGTGGATGGGTAGGTCCGTTACCGCGCCACCGGATTGCGGACCGCGAATCTGCACGCACCAGCCATTGTTGATGAAGCTCTTCACCATGTTGGCGGCGAAGGCGAACGAGGCGTTGGTCCACAGGTAGCGGTCGTGGTCCGGGCCCTTGACGCTCTCGACGTAGTTGAAGCTGCGCACCGGAAGGGTGTCCGGACCATAGGGCAGGCGCCCCAGGACACGCGGCATGGTCAGGCCGATGTAGCGGGCGTCGTCGCTGTCGCGGAACGACTTCCACTTGATGTACTCGGCGCGGTCGAAGTAGTTGCCGATGTCCTTGATGGCGGCGACTTCCTCCATCGACTCCTTGCCGAAGAACGCCGGACCGACAGAGCCGATGAACGGCATGTGGGCCGCGGCCGCGACCTTGGAGATGTTGCGCAGCAGCGCGATGTCCTGCGGGCTGCGGTCGAACTCGTAGTTGGAGATGGCCGCCGCGATGGGCTCGCCGCCGGGGGTGTCGTACTCCTGGGTGTAGGTATGCACGTAGAGTCCGCTCTGGGCGATCTCCGGCACATCCTCGAAATCCTGCACCAGGTGTTCCTTGCTGATATCGAGTAGTTCGATGCGCACGTTCTGGCGGAAGTCGGTCTGGTCGATCAGCGACTTGACGCCGCGCCAGGTGGACTCGACGCGCTGGAAGTCCGGGTGATGCATGACTGCGTCGAGCTGCCGGCTGATCTGCGCGTCCAGCGAGGCGATGTGTTCGTCCAGCAGTGTCTTGTCGAGGCGCTCGACCTTCTGCGACGACTTCTTGAGCAGATCGAGGAACACGCTGACGGCGGCGGTGACGCGCTCATCGGCGGAGGCCTCGGACAGGGCCTCGGTATTCTGGTAGGCCTCGAGCCCACCCAGTTCACTGATGGGGCTGAGGTTGATCTTGCTGAACAGCGCGGCGTAGACGCCCTGGTTTTCTTCGCTCAGTACGGCGGCGCCGCGCGTGGAGGCGGAGGTATGTTCTACGGACATGAGGGACCTTCCTTCGAGTATCCGGATGCGTTATCGGGCGTCGTGCGGTGCGAGTGCGGCCAGTTCGGCGCGCAGTTCGTCACTGAGGGCGTCGTCCTTGAGGATGCGTTCCAGCTCGTGGCGGAAGGTGGCGTTGTCCAGGAGGTTGGACTTGAGGTCGCGCAGCAGGTTGCGCATGGCAAGCAGGGCGCGCAGTTGCGGAATCTGGCGGGCGACCTGCTCGGGCTCGAAGTCCTTCATGCTCTGGAAGGAGAGCTCGACGGCGGATTCCGAGGCGTCATTGGCCAAGGTATTTTCCACCGCCAGTTTCAGACTGGGGGAGAACTCGGCAAGCACGTTGTCGAAGTTGTTCTTGTCGATGTTGATCTTGCTGCGTTCGGACAACGGGCGGTGCTCTCGTCCGTTGCTGTAGTCACCCATCACCATCAGCTTGAGCGGCAGCTCGACCTTCTTCTGGGCGCCGCCGGTATGCAGGTCGAGCTTGATGTTGACGCGTGCCTTGGGTACTTCGTTTTGGAAGCTGTTCGAAGCCATATTCTCTCCGGACTCCCCCGCAGCAACCATGCGCTACGGAGGTACATGTGGCTGGAATCCACAGCTCAACACCCCTGCTCGCACCGTCGGTTCAGGGCCCATGAATTCCATTTCTCGGTAGTGGTCGAGCAATGCCCTGCGACGCGCCGCAGGGCATTGGCTCTTTCTCTACGATGGAGTAACTCGCCAACGGCAAACCAGAGAGGCACAGCCGTTCAGGACATTTCCCACTGCATTAAGGAAGTCGCCTACCCTGGCTCCAGACATTGACCACGGACGCATCTGTAAGAACTCGAACGCTCAATGAGGCGATATTGCGACCGAGGGACTTTCCTGCTTCTCGGTAGGGGTACAGATTCGGCGCAATCTTCTGAAGGACATGGGCGCCGCCCTTCAGAAACGGCGGACGTCGGGGTGCGAGGGACGGACGACGGGGTGCAAGTAGGCTTCCTGGTTTGCCCGCATGCCCCGTCTCTGCTAGTGTCGCGAGGTTTCCGAATACCCCGCCGAGATGTCCGCATGGCCCGCAAGAAAGCTTCCCTTGACTTCGAACAGTCCCTCGCCGAACTGCAAACGCTGGTGGAGCGTCTGGAAAGCGGCGAGTTGTCGCTGGAGGATTCGCTGGGTGCCTTCGAGCAGGGCATTCGCCTGACCCGTGATTGCCAGGCTGCGCTGACCCAGGCGGAGCAGAAGGTGCAGATCCTGCTGGAGCGCGACGGCGAGTTGAGCGAAGCGCCCTTCGATCCGGAAGGCGAAGACGCATGATTTCTGCCTACCAGGCGCGCTGCCAGGCGCGTGTCGATGCTGCGCTGGAAACCCTGTTCGTCGCCCCCCGTGAAGAGCTCACCCGCATCTATGCCGCCATGCGCTACAGCGTGGTCAACGGCGGCAAGCGCGTGCGCCCGCTGCTGGCCTACGCGGCCTGCGAAGCGCTGGGTGGGGAGCTTGAGCGCGCCGATGGCGCAGCCTGTGCGGTGGAGCTGATCCACGCCTACTCACTGGTGCACGACGACCTGCCGGCGATGGACGACGACGACCTGCGTCGTGGACAGCCGACCACCCATATCGCCTTCGACGAAGCCTGCGCGATTCTCGCGGGTGACGGTCTGCAGACTCTGGCCTTTGAGGTGATCGGTAACGCCGACCTCAATCCGCAGGACGCCCAGACCCGCCTGGACATGCTGTTGATCCTGACGCGCGCCGCCGGCTCCGCCGGGATGGTCGGCGGACAGGCGATCGACCTGGAATCCGTGGGCCGCAAGATCGACCAGGCGGCTCTGGAAACCATGCACCGGCACAAGACCGGCGCGCTGATCGAGGCCAGCGTGCAACTCGGCGCCCTGGCCAGCGGCCGTGCCGGCGCTGCCGATCTGGAAGCGCTGCGCCGCTATGCCGAAGCCATCGGCCTGGCCTTCCAGGTGCAGGACGACATCCTCGACGTGGAAAGCGACACCACCACCCTCGGCAAGACCCAGGGCAAGGACCAGGCCCACGACAAGCCCACCTACCCCGCCCTGCTCGGCCTCGACGCCGCCAAGGCCTATGCCCTGACCCTGCGCGACCAGGCGCTGGCCGCGCTGGAAGGCTTCGGCGACTCCGCCGAGCCGCTGCGCGCGCTGGCCCGCTATATCGTCGACCGCCGCAACTGATCCCTGTTACCGGGCACGCGCTTTGCGTGTCCATTGGCGTGAAGCGCCCGATCAGCGGGCCCTCCCTGTGCCCTGGTCGTTTCGTATACAATATTCGACACTATCCACCTGATCGGAGCGCCTCGTGACGCTACCCCTGCGCAACGCGCCCAACCTGGGCATCGTTCCTTCCGCCTCGGAGATTATCGCCAAGCATTTGCGGGAGGCGATCATTTCCGGTCAGTTGCCGGAAAACGAGCCGATCCGCCAGGACGATATCGCCCAGGTGTTCAACGTCAGCAAGATTCCCGTGCGCGAGGCGCTCAAGCGCCTGGAGGCCGAAGGCCTGGTGGAATTCCAGCGCAACAAGGGCGCGCTGGTGACGAAGATTTCCGAGCCGGAACTGGCGCAGATGTTCGAGGTGCGGGTGATCCTCGAAGCCCAGGCGATCCGCCTGGCGGTGCCGAACATGACCGCGGAGACCTTCGAGCGCGCCGAGCGCATCTGTGCCGAGTTCGTCGGCGAGGATGACGTGGGTCGCTGGGCCGAGCTGAACTGGGAGCTGCATGCATGCCTTTACGAGCCAGCGCAGCGGCCGTACCTCGTCGGCCTGATCCGCTCGATCCACGACAAGCTCGAACGCTACCTGCGGATGCAGATGAGTCTGTCCGCGGGCAAGGAGCGCGCTGACCACGAGCACCACGACATTCTCGACGCCTGCCGCGCCGGCGACGGCGAACTGGCGGCGCGACTGCTGGAAGAGCACATCAATGGCGTCTGCCGCACGCTCTACGAGCACCTGCCAAACCGACCGACGCCGAGCTGATCGAAAGACACCGCTGTGCCGATTTCATCATCGGCCCGGCGGAAAACCCTCAAGCCCTCCGAACCTCCCCGCGCCACCCTAGGGTCTACAACAAGACACCTCAGGGGGCAGCATGAAACGCATCCAGGTTCTCGATTCCCATACCGGCGGCGAACCCACCCGCCTGGTGCTCGACGGCTTTCCCGATCTGGGCAACGGCAGCATGGCCGAGCGCCGCGCGCGGCTGGCCAAGGAGCACGACGCCTGGCGTGCCGCCACGGTGCTGGAGCCGCGCGGCAGCGACGTGCTGGTCGGTGCACTGCTCTGCGAGCCGGTGGACCCGAGCGCCTGTGCCGGGGTGATCTTCTTCAACAACACCGGCTACCTGGGCATGTGCGGCCACGGCACCATCGGCCTGGTGGTTTCGCTGGCGCACCTGGGGCGCATCGGTCCCGGTACGCACAAGATCGAGACGCCGGTGGGTACGGTCGAAGCGACCCTGCACGACGACCGCTCGGTGAGTGTGCGCAACGTGCCCGCCTACCGCTACCGCAAGCAGGTGCCGGTGGAAGTGCCCGGTCATGGCCTGGTGCGCGGCGATATCGCCTGGGGCGGCAACTGGTTCTTCCTGATTTCCGAGCACGGCCTGCGCGTGGCCGGGGACAATCTCGAAGCGCTCACCGCCTACACCGTCGCCGTGCAGAAGGCGCTGGAGGACCAGGGCATCCGTGGCGAAGACGGTGGGTTGATCGACCATATCGAGCTGTTCGCCGACGACCCCGACGCCGACAGCCGCAACTACGTGCTCTGCCCCGGCAAGGCCTATGACCGCTCCCCTTGTGGCACCGGCACCAGCGCCAAGCTGGCGTGCCTGGCCGCCGACGGCAAGCTCGCAGCCGGCGAAGCCTGGCGCCAGGCCAGCGTGATCGGCAGCCAGTTCGAGGGCCGCTTCGAATGGGCCGGCGAGCCGGCCGAGGGGCGTATCATCCCGACCATCCGTGGCCGCGCCAACATCAGCGCCGAAGCCACCCTGCTGCTGGAAGAGGACGATCCCTTCGCCTGGGGCATCCGCCCGTGAGCGATGCCGACATCATCGTCATCGGCGCCGGCATAGTCGGCGCCGCCTGCGCCCACGCCCTCGCCCAGCGTGGGCTGGACGTGCTGGTGCTGGACGCGCGCCTGCCCGGCGCCACCGCCGTCGGCATGGGCCATCTGCTGGTGCTCGACGACAACGCCGCCGAACTCGCACTGAGCGACTACTCGCTGCAACGCTGGCGCGAGTGGGGCCGCGACATGCCCGCCGAGTGTGCCTATCGCAGCAACGGCACGCTGTGGCTGGCGGCCAATGACGAAGAGATGGCCGAAGCCGAGCGCAAGTTCGCCGTGCTGCGCGAGCACGGCGTGGCTGCCAGGCTGCTGAACGGCGCGGAGCTGCAGCGGGAAGAACCCGAGCTGCGCACCGATCTGCACGGCGGGCTGGAGATCACCGGCGACGGCATTCTCTACGCACCGCGCGCCACCGCCTGGCTGCTGGAATCGGCGCGCAAGCCGATCCGCCAGCGCCAGGCCAAGGTGGTGGAGATCGACGAACCCCGCGTGCGCCTGGACAACGGCCAGTGGCTGAGCGCCAGGGCCGTGGTGCTGGCCAACGGCATCCAGGCCGGCGAGCTGTGCCCGGGGCTGCCCATCGAGCCGAAGAAGGGGCATCTGCTGATCACCGACCGCTACCCAGGCAAGGTGCGCCGCACGCTGGTGGAGCTGGGCTACGTCACCAGCGCGCACAACGCCAGCGGGCCGTCGGTGGCCTGCAATATCCAGCCGCGCCCGACCGGGCAACTGTTCATCGGCGCCTCCCGGCAGTTCGGCACCACCGACCCGCAGGTGGAAGGCTGGATGCTGGCGAAGATGCTGCGCCGCGCCGTGGATTACATGCCGGGCCTGGCCAACCTCAACGTAATTCGCAGCTGGGCCGGCTTCCGCGCCGCCAGCCCGGACGGCCTGCCGCTGGTGGGCGAACACCCGCAACGCCCCGGCCTGTGGCTGGCGGTCGGCCACGAAGGCCTCGGCGTGACCACCGCCCCCGGCACCGCCGACCTGCTCGCCGCGCAACTGTGCGACGAGCCACTGCCGCTGGCCGCCGAACCCTATTCCCCGCGCCGCTTCCTCGGAGTCACCGCCCATGCCTGACCTGATCCTCGACGGCCGCCCGCTGCGGGTCGCCGCCGGCACCACGGTGGCCGCCGCGCTCGCCCTGGGTGGCGACGGCACCACCCGCACCTCGGTCAGCGGCCAACGCCGCGCGCCGCTGTGCGGCATGGGCGTCTGCCAGGAATGCCGGGTGAGCATCGACGGCCAGCGCCGCCTGGCCTGCCAGACCCTGTGCCGCGACGGCATGCAGGTGGAGACCCGCCCATGAGCGCAGTGGCCGATATCGTCATCGTCGGCGCCGGCCCGGCCGGGCTGTCCGCCGCTCTCGCTGCCGCACCGAGCGGCGCCAACATCGTCATCCTCGACGACAATCCGTTGCCCGGCGGCCAGATCTGGCGCGACGGTCCGGATGCGCATCTGCCGCGCGCGGCCATCGAATTGCGCGAGAAGGTTGTCGCCTGCGCCAATATCCGCATTCACAACGGCACCCGCGTGGTGGCGTTGGCCGGCGAACAGGGTCTGCTGCTGGAAGATGCCGAGCGCGGCTGGCGGCTGGATTACCGCAAGCTGATCCTCTGCACCGGCGCCCGCGAACTGCTGCTGCCCTTCCCCGGCTGGACGCTGCCGGGTGTTACCGGCGCCGGCGGTTTGCAGGCGCTGATCAAGGGCGGCATGCCGGTCGACGGGCAACGCGTGGTGATCGCCGGCAGCGGACCGTTGCTGCTGGCCAGTGCCGGCACCGCCCGCAGCAACGGCGCCCGCGTCCTGCGCATCGCCGAGCAGGCTTCGTGGCCTGCGCTGGCGCGCTTCGCGATGAAGCTGCCGCGCTGGCCGAACAAGCTGCTGCAGTCCTTCGGTCTCTACGACCGGACCTACCGCGCGGACAGCCATGTGGTCGCCGCGCTGGGCTGCGACCGTCTCGAAGCCGTGCGCCTGAACCAGGGCGGCAAGGTGGTGGAAATCGAATGCGACCGCCTGGCCTGTGGGTTCGGCCTGGTCCCCAACACCCAGCTCGGCCAGGCGCTGGGCTGCACCATCGAGAACGGCGCGATCCGCATCGATGCCTGGCAGGCGAGCACCCGCGCCGGTATCTACGCGGCGGGCGAATGCACCGGTTTCGGCGGCTCCGAACTGGCGCTGGTGGAAGGCAGCATTGCCGGCCATGCAGCCGTGGGCGAACACGAACACGCCCGCTCACTGTGGCCGCAGCGCCAGCGCTGGCAGGGCTTCGCCGATGCACTGCGGCGCGACTTCGCCCTCGCCCCGCGCCTGAGCCAACTGGCCGAGCCGGACACCCTGGTCTGCCGCTGCGAGGACGTGCCCTACTCGGCCCTCGCCGGCAAACCGGACTGGACCGCCGCCAAGCTCGCCAGCCGCTGCGGCATGGGCGCCTGCCAGGGCCGCGTGTGTGGCGCGGCGGCGCAGCAACTGTTCGGCTGGCAACCGCCGGCGCCGCGCCCGCCGTTCAGCCCGGCGCGGGTGGAAACCTTGTTGCAGTTGGCCGAAGACTGAAGGCACAAGCGGCGAGTGGCGGATAACGCTTGAGGCGTTATGCGCCCTACGTCCGCCTCACACATCGCACCCCGTAAGGCGGATAAAGCGGCACGCTTTATTCGCCGTCTCTACCTCCCGCCCTACGCACGCACACGCAGCTTCCCCCTGGCGTATTCGTCCCGTATCTTCAGCCGTGTTCCGACAGCCAAGCCGCTTCCCGATGCACGACCTGATTCCCCAGGGCGCCCGCGACCTGGACAGCCTGCTGCAGACCCTGCAGCAGATCACCCCGCTGCTAGACGCCATGCCCGGCGTGGTGTTCTTCATCAAGGACACCGCCGCGCGCTACGTGATGGTCAACCGGACCCTGGCACGGCGTTGCGGCGTGAAGGATGCCGGCGAGCTGCTCGGGCGCACCGCCGAGGACGTCTTCCCCTCGCGCTTCGGGCCGATCTACACCGAGCAGGACCGCCGCGTGCTGGAAACCGGCGGGCAGCTCAGCGACCAGCTGGAACTGCACCTCTACCCTGCACGCCAGCCCGGCTGGTGCCTGACCCACAAGCTGGCGCTGCGCGATGCAAAAGGTAACGTCATCGGCATGGCCGGCATCTCCAGCGACCTGCAGGCGGCGCAATCGACCCATCCGGCATACCAGCGCCTGGCCACGGTGGACGCCTATATCCGCGAGCACTTCGACAAGCCGATCAACCTCAGTGAACTCACCGAGCTGGCCGGTCTGTCCGTCGCCCAGTTGGAGCGTCACTGCAAGCGCATCTTCCAGCTCACGCCACGGCAGATGATCCACAAGGCGCGCCTCGGCGCCGCCACCCGCCTGCTCACCGAAGACCTGCCGATCACCGAGATCGCCCTGCGCTGCGGCTACACCGACCACAGCGCCTTCAGCCGCCAGTTCCGCGCCCTCACCGGGCTGTCGCCGACCCAGTACCGCGAGTCGCAGGCCACGCTGCGCTGACTCGCAGTGCTTCCATTCGGGGCAGCGAAACACTCGCCTGCTTCATTCGGTAACAGCCTTCGGAAGCATCCCTTCAGCCACTTCCCTCGCTTACCAAGGGTCCGCCCCCTCAACGGCGGGGCCTGCGTCCCACGACACCCGCTCGGACGATTTCTGGCACATGCCTTGCTCTAGAAAATATCGTATACGAAATCCCTAATACAAAAATCACTGCACAACACTGACCAGAGCGAGGCCCCCATGAAATTCAGTCGAATCGCTGTAGCCCTCACCGCTGTTGCCAGTACCTTCCTTATCAGTCAGGCCCAGGCCGACAAGCTCGACGACATCATCGAATCCGGCAAGCTGCGCTGCGCGGTGACCCTGGACTTCCCGCCCATGGGCTCGCGCGATGCGCAGAACAACCCGGTGGGCTTCGACGTCGACTATTGCAACGACCTGGCGAAAGTCCTCGGCGTCACCGCCGAAGTCGTCGAAACGCCCTTCCCCGACCGCATCCCGGCGCTGGTCTCCGGCCGCGCCGACGTCATCGTCGCTTCCACCTCCGACACCCTGGAGCGCGCCAAGACCGTGGGCATGACCGTGCCCTACTTCGCCTTCCAGATGGTAGTGCTGACCCGCGAAGACACCGGCATCAACAGCTACGCCGACATCAAGGGCCGTCCGGTGGGCAACACCAGCGGCACCTATGAAGCCATCGCCCTGGAGAAGGACGTGAAGAAGTGGGGCAACGGCAGCTTCCGCGCCTACCAGACCCAGAACGACACCATCCTCGCCGTCGCCCAGGGCCACATCGACGCCACCGTGGTCACCAACACCGTCGCCGCTTCCACCCTGAAGTCCGGCAAGTACAAGGGCCTGAAAGTGGCGGGCAATGCGCCCTACGTCATCGACTATGTGTCGCTGGCCGCCCAGCGCAACGAGTTCGGCCTGATCAACTACCTCAACCTGTTCGTCAACCAGCAGGTGCGCACCGGCCGCTACGCCGAGCTGTACGACAAGTGGGTCGGTGGTACCCCGGTCGAACTCACCGTTCCCCACGTGTACTACTGACGGCAGACCGATGATGTCTTCGATGCATGCATCAGACGTTATGGACGAGGCCCTCAGCGGCCGCGTCCTGATGGGCGGCAGCGCCGAGGGGGCGCTGTTGTACGCGGGGACGGGGCTGAGCCTGTGGGGTGGCGTCGATCCCTATACGAGCGAAGTCATCGACCGCCACCACCCGCTCAGCGGCAGCCTGCTGTCCGGCCGGGTGCTGGCGATCCCCTGCGGACGCGGCTCCTGCACCGGCAGCAGCGTGATGCTGGAAATGCTGCTCAATGGCCACGCGCCAGCGGCCTTGCTGTTGGCCGAGCCGGACGAAATCCTCACCCTCGGCGTGCTGGTGGCGCAGGTGCTGTTCGGCCGCGCGATCCCGGTGCTGTGCCTGGGGCGTGACGGCTTCGAGCGGCTCGCCGGCGGTGTCTGGGCGCGCATCGAAGATGACCGGGTAACGCTCCATCCACAGCGCCCCGCCGATGACTGGCGGGGCGTGATGGCCAGCGATGCCGGACCACTGCCCGAGGGCCTGGCGCTGGACGCCGATGATCGCGCCCTGCTCGAAGGCGCGCACGGCAAGGCGGCCCAGGCAGCCATGCAGATCCTCCTGCGCATGGCCGCATTGCAAGGCGCCAAGGACCTGCTGGACGTGACCCAGGCGCACATCGACGGTTGCATCTACACCGGCCCCGCGAGCCTGCGCTTCGCCCGCCAACTGGTGGAATGGGGCGCCAAGGTCCGCGTGCCGACCACCCTCAATTCGATTTCCGTGGACCACCGCCGCTGGCGCGAGCTGGGGGTAGACAAGGACTTCGGCGAGCCCGCCAGCGCGGTGGGCGACGCCTACATGGCGATGGGCGCGCAGCTCAGCTACACCTGCGCGCCCTACCTGCTGGACAGCGCGCCGGGCCTCGGCGACCAGGTGGTCTGGGCCGAGTCCAACGCCGTGGTGTACGCCAACAGCGTGCTCGGCGCGCGCACCCTGAAGTACCCGGATTACCTCGACATCTGCATCGCCCTCACCGGCCGCGCGCCGAACGTCGGCAGTCACCGCGACGAGGGCCGACTGGCCACGCTGCGGGTGGATGTCGAACTGCCGGCGGCCCATGACGAGTCGCTCTACCCGCTGCTCGGCTACCACATCGGTTCGCTGTGCGGCAGCCGCATCCCGGTGGTCGAAGGCCTGCAAGCGCTGGCCCCGGACAGCGACGCGCTGAAAGCCTTCGGTGCGGCCTTCGCCACCACCTCGGCGGCGCCGATGTTCCACGTTGCCGGAGTAACCCCGGAAGCGCCGGACGTCGCCACCGCCCTCGGCGGCCAGGCGCCGCGCCAGCAGTTGCGCGTCACCCCGGCGGACCTGGTCGCCACCTGGCGCGAGCTGGACCGCGCCAGCGAGCCGACCGTGCAGCTGGTGTCCCTGGGCAACCCGCACTTCTCCGCCAGCGAATGCGCCAGCCTCGCCCAACTGCTGGCCGGGCGCCGCAAGCATCCGGACGTCGCGCTGGTCATCACCCTCGGCCGCGCCGTGCAGGAACAGGCGCGGGCAGCGGGACACGTGCAGGTGCTGCAGGACTTCGGCGCACTGCTGGTCAACGACACCTGCTGGTGCATGCTCGGCGAGCCGATCATCCCGCCGCACTGCACCACGCTGATCACCAACTCGGCGAAATACGCCCACTACGGTCCGGGCCTGGCCGGCCGTCAGGTGCATTTCGGCAGCCTGGCTGCGTGCGTCGAGGCGGCCTGCAGCGCACGTGCCGACGGTGGCGTGCCGGCCTGGCTGAGCGGGGAGGCACACTGATGTTCAACTACAGCTTCCACTGGCGCTCCGCCTTCAAGGCGCTGCCTGACATGCTCGGCGGCGCCCTGGTGACCCTGGAGACCGCCGCCCTGTCGATGCTCCTGGGCGTGCTCATCGCCCTGCTGCTGACCGTCATGCGGCAGATGAAGAATCCGTGGCTGAAGGGCTTCGCCGATACCTGGGTATCGATCGCGCGCAACACCCCGTCGCTGTTCCAGATCTACATCCTGTACTTCGGCCTGGGTTCCTTCGGCCTGCACGTCAGCTCCTGGGTGGCGCTGCTGGCGGGGATCACCTTCAACAACGCGGGCTACCTCGCGGAGAACTTCCGCGGCGGCCTGAAAGCCGTGCCGGACACCCAGATGCGCGCCGCGCGCTCGCTGGGCATGAGCGCCTTCCAGGCGTACCGGCTGATCGTCATTCCGCAGCTGCTGCGCATCGTCTTCTACCCGCTGACGAACCAGATGGTCTGGGCGGTGCTGATGACCTCTCTGGGCGTGGTGGTGGGGCTCAACAACGACCTCACCGGCGTCACCCAGGACTTCAACGTGCGCACCTTCCGCACCTTCGAGTACTTCGCCCTGGCCGCGGTGCTCTATTACATCATCGCCAAGGTCATCGTGGCGGCCGCCCGCCTGCTGGGCTGGCGTCTGTTCCGCTACTAAGGGAGGCACGGCATGTTCGAAACGAGCTTCACCGCCAATGACCTGCAGTTCCTCCTCCAGGGAGCCTGGGTCACCGTCAAGCTGACCATCGCCGCCATGCTCATCGGCACCCTGGCCGGCGTGCTGCTGGGCTGGCTGCGCGCCACCCTGCCACGCGCCAGCCTGCCGCTGGGCTGGTTCCTCGACCTGTTCCGCAGCGTGCCGCTGCTGATCCAGTTCGTGCTGTTCAACTCGCTGAAAAGCATCGCCGGGTTGAACTGGAGCGCCTTCTCCGTCGGCTGCCTGGTGCTGGGCATCTACGCGGCGGCGTACTGCACCGAGATCGTCCGCAGCGGCATCCTCGCCGTGCAGCCCAACCTGCGCCGCGCCAGCCGCTCGCTGGGCCTCTCCTACTGGCAGGACCTGCGCTACATCGTCCTGCCGCTGGCCACCCGCGTGGCCTTCCCCGGCTGGCTGAACCTGGTGCTGGGGGTGATGAAGGACACCGCGCTGGTCATGTGGATCGGCATCGTCGAGTTGCTGCGCGCTTCGCAGACCATCGTCACGCGCATTCAGGAGCCCCTGCTGGTGCTATGCATCGCCGGGATCATCTATTACCTCATGAGCTGGGTGGTGGCGCGCCTCGGCACCCGTCTGGAAAGAAGGTGGCAGGAAAATGATTGAAATCGACAACGTGCACAAAGCCTACGGCGATCTCGAAGTGGTCAAGGGCGTGAGCCTGACCGTGAAGAAAGGCGAAGTGGTCTCGATCATCGGCGGCTCGGGCTCGGGCAAGTCCACCCTGCTGATGTGCATCAACGGCCTGGAGCCGATCCAGCGCGGCAAGATCCGCGTCGACGGCACCGAGGTCCATGCCAGGACCACCGACCTGAACAGGCTGCGGCAGAAGATCGGCATCGTCTTCCAGCAATGGAACGCCTTCCCGCACCTCACCGTGCTGGAGAACGTCATGCTGGCCCCGCGCAAGGTACTCGGCCAGAGCAAGGAAGAAGCCGAGGCGATGGCGGTGAAGCAGCTCAAGCACGTGGGCCTGGGCGACAAGCTCAAGGTCTTCCCCAACAAGCTCTCCGGCGGTCAGCAGCAGCGCATGGCGATCGCCCGCGCGTTGGCCATGTCGCCGGACTACATGCTGTTCGACGAAGCCACCTCGGCGCTCGACCCGCAGCTGGTGGGCGAGGTGCTCGACACCATGCGCCTGCTCGCCGAGGAAGGCATGACCATGGTGCTGGTGACCCACGAAATCCGCTTCGCCCGCGACGTGTCCGACCGCGTGGCGTTCTTCCGCAATGGCCTGGTGCATGAAATCGGCGCACCGGAGCAGGTGATCGGCAATCCGCAGCGGGCGGAGACGGCGGAGTTCCTTCGGTCGGTGAACTAGAAACAAGAGCCCCTCTCCCTAACCCTCTCCCGCAAGCGGGAGAGGGGACTGTTCGGAGCAGGGTGAAACCACAGCGTCAGCCGGCACGACCTGCTCCCTCTCCCTCCGGGAGAGGGCTGGGGTGAGGGAAGGCAGGCGGCACAAAGTCAGGAGATAGACATGCGTTCGAGCAAGATCATCCACGTGGTCAGCTGCCACGCCGAAGGCGAGGTCGGCGACGTCATCGTCGGCGGCGTCGCCCCGCCGCCGGGCGACACCCTGTGGGCGCAGTCGCGCTGGATCGCCAGCGACAACACGCTGCGCAACTTCGTCCTCAACGAGCCGCGCGGCGGCGTGTTCCGCCACGTGAACCTGCTGGTCCCGGCAAAGGACCCGCGCGCGCAGATGGGCTGGATCATCATGGAGCCGGCGGACACCCCGCCGATGTCCGGCTCCAATTCGCTGTGCGTGAGCACCGTGCTGCTCGATAGCGGCATCCTGCCGATGCAGGAACCGCAGACCCGCCTGACCCTGGAAGCTCCCGGCGGGCTGATCGAGGCCGTGGCCGACTGTAAGGATGGCAAGGTGCAGCGCGTAGAAGTGCGCAACCTGCCCTCCTTCGCCGACAAGCTCGACGCCTGGATCGAGGTGGAAGGCCTCGGCTCGCTGCAGGTGGACACCGCCTATGGCGGCGACAGCTTCGTCATCGCCGACGCCCACGCGCTGGGCTTCAGCCTGCACGCCTCGGAGGCCGCCGACCTGGTCGCCACCGGGCTGAAGATCACCCACGCCGCCAACCAGCAGCTGGGCTTCGTCCATCCGGAAAACCGCGACTGGGCACACATCTCCTTCTGCCAGCTGGCCGCCCCGGTGGAGCGCATCGACGGCGTACTGCACGGCCGCAACGCCGTGGTGATCCGCCCCGGCAAGATCGACCGCTCGCCCTGCGGCACCGGCTGCTCGGCACGCATGGCCGTGCTGCATGCCAAGGGCCAGTTGAAGGACGGCGACCGCTTCGTCGGTCACTCGATCATCGGCTCGCAGTTCCACTGCCGCATCGACGGCCTCACCAACGTCGGCGGCAAGGCGGCCATCCACCCGCGCATCGCCGGGCGTGCCTGGATCACCGGCACCCACCAGCACCTGCTCGACCCGGACGATCCGTGGCCCGAAGGCTACCGGCTCTCCGACACCTGGCCCAACGGTTACTGACCCACCCCTTTCGCCGCGTAGCGGCACCCAACGGACCCGCGCAACGGGTCGAATGACGAAATGCAGCGGATATCTCCAACTCATTTCGTATACGAAATACGCCAATTGGAGGCAACATGAGCAAGAAGGTTAATTGGAGCGGTGTTTTCCCTGCGGTCACCACTCAGTTCAACGACGATTTCTCGGTCAACCTGGACGCCACCCACAAGGTGATCTCCAACCTGGTGCGCGACGGCGTGTCCGGGCTGGTGGTGTGCGGCAGCGTGGGCGAGAACACCTCGCTGACCATCGAGGAAAAGATGGCCGTGACCGAAGTTGCCAAGGACGCCTCCGGCGGTCGCGTGCCGGTGATCTGCGGCATCGCCGAGTTCACCAGCCACGGCGCCTCCCAGGTGGCCAAGGCGGTGCAGAAGGTCGGCGTCGACGGCCTCATGGTCATGCCTGCGCTGGTCTACTCCTCCAAGCCGCACGAGACCGCCGCGCACTTCCGCAGCGTGGCCACCAGCACCGACCTGCCGGTGATGGTCTACAACAACCCGCCGATCTACAAGAACGACGTCACCCCGGACATCCTCATCTCCCTGGCCGACTGCGAGAACATCGTCTGCTTCAAGGACAGCTCCGGCGACACCCGCCGCTTCATCGACGTGCGCAATGAAGTGGGCGATCGCTTCATCCTCTTCGCCGGCCTCGACGACGTGGTGCTGGAAAGCATCGCGGTGGGCGCCGAAGGCTGGATCTCCGGCATGTCCAACGTCTTCCCGCAGGAAGGCGAGACCATCTTCCGCCTGTGCAAGGCCGGTCGCTTCGAAGAGGCCATGCCGATCTACGAATGGCTGATGCCGATCCTCCACCTCGATGCCCGTCCGGACCTGGTGCAGTGCATCAAGCTCTGCGAAGAGATCGCCGGCCGCGGCACCGCCCTCACCCGCCCGCCACGCCTGGCGCTGCAAGGGGCCGACCGCGAGCACGTCGAGCGGATCATGGCCAAGGCCCTGACCACCCGGCCGAAGCTGCCTGACGTAGGGCTCTGAGCCCGACTGCGCCCCCTCACAGCCGGTGCCGGCAGACCGCGTAATCTCCGCCGGCACCGCCTCGCCTCTCCCCGGGAGAGGCGAGGGTGAGGGACACCCCAACCGCCCCTTCCACCGTGGACCAACGGAGCCCCACCGCCATGACCTCCACGACGACCGCCGCATCCCGTGATCTGCCCCGCGAAACCACCCACGCACCCGCCGGCCTGAAACGCGTGGTCGCCGCCGCCATGGCTGGCACCGTGGCCGAGTGGTACGAATTCTTCCTCTACGGCACCGCCTCGGCGCTGGTCTTCGGCCAGCTGTTCTTCCGCCAGACCGACAGCCCCATCGACGGCATCATCGCCGCCTTCGCCCTCTACGCCGTGGGCTTTCTCGCCCGCCCACTGGGCGGCCTGGTGTTCGGCCACTACGGCGACAAGCTGGGCCGCAAGCACCTGCTGCAGATCAGCCTGATCGTGGTCGGCATCACCACCTTCCTCATGGGGTGCCTGCCCACCTTCGAGACCATCGGCTACGCCGCGCCAGTCCTGTTGGTGCTGCTGCGGCTGATCCAGGGCTTCGCCTTCGGCGGCGAATGGGGCGGCGCGATCCTGCTCGTCTCCGAACACAGCCCGGACGATCGCCGGGGCTTCTGGGCCAGCTGGCCGCAGGCCGGGGTGCCGGCCGGCAACCTGGTGGCGACCGTCGCCCTGTTGCTGCTTTCCAGTGGCCTGTCGGAACAGCAGTTCCTCGACTGGGGCTGGCGCGTGGCCTTCTGGTTCTCCGCCGTGGTAGTGCTGATCGGCTACTGGATTCGCAGCCGCGTCGACGACGCGCCGATCTTCAAGGAAGCCCAGGCACACCAGCAGCACGTCCAGCAGGCCCAGTTGGGCGTGGTGGAAGTCGTCACCCGCCACTGGCGCGCGGTGCTGGTCGGCATCGGTGCGCGCTTCGCCGAGAACATCCTCTACTACACAGTGGTCACCTTCTCCATCACCTACCTCAAGCTCGTGGTGCACAAGGACACCTCGCAGATCCTCCTGCTGATGTTCGGCGCGCATCTGCTGCACTTCTTCATGATCCCGCTGATGGGCTACCTGTCCGACATCGTCGGGCGCAAACCGGTGTACCTGACCGGCGCGGTGCTTACGGCACTGTGGGGCTTCGTCGGCTTCCCGATGATGGACACCGGCAACGACTGGCTGATCATGGCCGCCATCGCCCTGGGCCTGGCCATCGAGTCGATGACCTACGCGCCCTATTCGGCGCTGATGGCCGAGCTGTTCCCCACCCACGTGCGCTACACCGCGCTGTCGCTGTGCTACCAGGTGGCGCCGATATTCGCCGGCTCCCTGGCGCCGCTGATCGCCGTCAGCCTGCTCAAGGAATACAACAGTTCCACCCCGATCGCCTGGTACCTGGTCGGCGCCTCGCTCATCTCCCTGGTCGCCGTCGGCCTGACCCGGGAAACCCGTGGCAAGTCACTGCGCGAAGTGGACGCCGAAGCCGCCGCCCGCCACGCCCAATCCTGATCCGGAGCCCCCGATGACATCCGAACTCGCCCGCAACTTCATCGCCGGCCGCCGCGGCGGCGCCGGCAGCATCCGCCTGCAAAGCCTCGATGCCACGACCGGCGATGCACTGCCCCGCGCCTTCGTGCAAGCCACACCCGAGGAGGTGGACGCCGCCGCTCTCGCCGCCGAAGCCGCCTTCCCGCTCTACAGCAACCTGCCCGCCGAGCGCCGCGCCGAATTCCTCGACGCCATCGCCCGCGAACTGGAGGCACTGGACGACGACTTCATCGCCATCGTCTGCCGCGAAACCGCCCTGCCCGCCGCACGCATCCAGGGCGAGCGCAGCCGCACCGCCAACCAGATGCGCCTGTTCGCCAGGGTGCTGCGCCGCGGCGACTTCCACGGCGCCCGCATTGACCGCGCGCTGCCCGAGCGCCAGCCGCTGCCGCGCCCAGACCTGCGCCAGTACCGCACCGGCGTCGGTCCGGTGGCGGTATTCGGCGCCAGCAACTTCCCCCTGGCCTTCTCCACGGCCGGCGGTGACACCGCAGCCGCGCTGGCCGCCGGCTGCCCCGTCGTGGTGAAGGCCCACAGCGGCCATATGGCGACCGCCGAGCGGGTCGCCGAAGCGATCGTTCGCGCGGCCGAAGCCACCGGCATGCCGGCCGGCGTGTTCAACATGATCTACGGCGGTGGCGTCGGCGAGGCGCTGGTGAAGCACCCGGCGATCCAGGCCGTGGGCTTCACCGGTTCGCTGAAAGGTGGCCGTGCGCTCTGTGATCTGGCCGCCGCCCGCCCGCAGCCAATCCCGGTGTTCGCCGAGATGAGCAGCATCAACCCGGTGCTGGTCCTGCCAGCCGCCCTGCAATCGCGTGGCGAGCAAGTCGCCCGTGAACTGGCAGACTCGGTGGTACTCGGCTGCGGCCAGTTCTGCACCAACCCCGGCCTGGTCATCGGCATCGCCTCGCCGGCCTTCAGCCTGTTCACCGCCCAGCTGATCGCCGAACTCGGCCAGCGCCCGGCGCAAACCATGCTCAACGCCGGCACCCTGAAGAGCTACGAGCAGGGCCTGGCGCGCCTGCACGCCCACCCCGGCGTGCGCCACCTCGCCGGACAGGTGCAGGAAGGCCGGCAGGCGCGGCCGCAACTGTTCCAGGCCGACGCCCGCCTGCTGCTGGAGGGCGACGAATTGCTGCAGGAGGAAGTCTTCGGTCCGACCACCGTGCTGGTGGAAGTCGCCGACGAGGCCGAACTGCGCCGCGCCCTGGATGGCCTGCACGGCCAACTCAGCGCAACCCTGATCGCCGAGCCCGCCGACCTCGCGCACTTCGCCGCGCTGGTGCCGCTGCTGGAACGCAAGGCCGGCCGCCTGCTGCTCAACGGCTACCCGACCGGTGTGGAAGTCTGCGACGCGATGGTCCATGGCGGCCCCTACCCGGCCACCTCCGACGCGCGCGGCACCTCGGTGGGCAGCCTGGCCATCGACCGCTTCCTGCGTCCGGTGTGCTACCAGAACTACCCCGACGCGCTGCTGCCCGATGCGCTGAAGGACGCCAACCCGCTGGGCATCGCCCGGCTGGTGGATGGCGAGACGACACGGGAGCCGTTGTCCCGTTGAGGGTTCGTCGGTGAGGGAGTGAATGTCGGCCAGTCCCGCACCGACGATCAGCCCCGGCCTGGCGCCGGGGCTTTTTTATGCGGGGCTCTTTGTAGGAGCGAGCTTGCTCGCGAACCAACCACCGCTGCGAGCCCAGTACGTAGGGCGTACAACCGTTCGCGGTTGTACGCCGCATCACCTCCGCTCATCGCCCGCGCCAAGGCCAAACTCGGAGCGCCCTGCGATCAAGGCCAAACGGCGTATAACGCGGAGCGTTATACGCCCTACGCCAACAGCCCCTGCAAATCGGCAACCAGCGAATCGCTGATCTCCACGCCCCCGGCCAGGCTGCGCTCACGCGCGGCGAAGCGGCGTTGCGAGGGTAGGCGCGCGCCCATGTCGACGATGGATTCGAACAGCGTCTCCGCCCGCGCCAGGTGCTGCGCGGCATCGGCGCCAAGGAAGCGCGTGGGGTCGATGGCGATCAGCAGTTCGCCGTGATAAGGCGACGACTTCGTCCCGGCATCGAAGACCGAGGACTCGGCACTGGTCAGGTCGCCAATCAAGGGCCCGGCGATCAGCTCGACCATGGTCGCCAGTGCCGAGCCCTTGTGCCCACCGAAGGTCAGCATGGCGCCCTCGAGCACGGCGCCAGGGTCGGTGCTGGGGTTGCCGTCGGCATCGATGCCCCAGCCCAGCGGAATCGCCTTGCCCTCGCGCTCGTGCAGCTGGATTTCCCCACGCGCCACGACCGTGGTGGCGAAATCGAAGACGTAGGGGTTCTGCCCGGCCCGCGGCCAGCCGAACGCGATGGGATTGGTGCCGAACAACGGCCGCGTTCCGCCCGCCGGCGCCACGTAGGCCTGGGCCGGCGTGACCGCCAGCGCCACCAGGCCGTGGGCGGTGATCCGCTCGATCTCCACCCAGAGCGCCGAGAAGTGCACGCAATGATTGATCGCCAATGCGGCGATGCCCTGGCTGCGCGTCTTCTCCACCAGCTTCGGCAAGCCAAGATCGAAAGCGCACTGCGAGAAGCCGCCCTTGGCATCGACGCGCACCAGCGCCGGCGCGGGCTCCGAAAGCTCCGGCACGGCATCGAGCGACACCTTGCCGGCGCGCGCCGTATGGATGCAACCCAGCAACCGCCAGACGCCATGGGACGTACAGCCATCGCGCTCACCGGCCAGCACGGTGTCGGTCACTGCCTGCACGTGGGGTTCGCTGAAACCGTGGTGGCGCAGGATCGCCACCGACAGCTCGCGCAATGCTTCCAGGCTCAATCGGGTCACGCCGTCCTCCTCAATCCTTACCCATCGTCTACGTCCGTTGCGGCAATCCGCCGCCGGACCGTTCCGGCCTACAGTGGCCGCTCCGGCTTCCCACCGCTTGCGCACAATCGGCTAGCCCGACGACGATTTCGGCACAGCCCGCGACTGCGATCCGACCATCCGGTCAGCCGATGGATTGGCCCCACGTTGCTTGGGCCAATCCCAAGCATCAGGTAAACTCCCGCATCTTTTGCCTTCTCATAACGATCAGCCTGATGCCCACGACGTTCCACGAGATTCCCCGCGAGCGCCCCGCCACGCCCCTGCTCGACCGCGCCAGCACGCCGGTCGAACTGCGCCGGCTGGGCGAAGCGGAGCTGCTGACCCTCGCTGACGAACTGCGCCAGTACCTGCTGTACAGCGTCGGCCAGACCGGCGGCCATTTCGGCGCCGGGCTCGGCGTGATCGAGCTGACGGTCGCCCTGCACTACGTCTTCGACACCCCCGACGACCGCCTGGTGTGGGACGTCGGCCACCAGGCCTACCCGCACAAGATCCTCACCGGCCGCCGCGAGCGCATGGGCACCCTGCGCCAGAAGGACGGCCTGGCCGCCTTCCCGCGCCGCTCGGAGAGCGAGTACGACACCTTCGGCGTCGGCCACTCCAGCACCTCCATCAGCGCCGCGCTGGGCATGGCCATCGCCGCGCGTATGCAGGGCTCGGGCCGCAAGTCGGTGGCGGTGATCGGCGACGGCGCACTGACCGCCGGCATGGCCTTCGAGGCGCTCAACCACGCGTCGGACGTGAAGGCCAACATGCTGGTGATCCTCAACGACAACGACATGTCGATCTCCAAGAATGTCGGCGGCCTGTCCAACTACCTGGCCAAGATCATCTCCAGCCGCACCTATTCGAGCATGCGCGAGGGCAGCAAGAAGATCCTCTCGCGCCTGCCGGGCGCCTGGGAGATCGCGCGCAAGGTCGAGGAACATGCCAAGGGCATGCTGGTCCCCGGCACCCTGTTCGAGGAGCTGGGCTGGAACTACGTCGGCCCCATCGACGGCCACGACCTGCCGACCCTGATCGCCACCCTGCGCAACATGCGCGACCTGGACGGCCCGCAGTTCCTCCACGTGGTGACCAAGAAGGGCAAAGGCTTCGGCCCGGCCGAGATCGACCCCATCGGCTACCACGCCATTACCAAGCTGGAGCCGATCAAGGCCCCGGCGGAGCCGAAGAAGCCATCCGGTCCCAAGTACTCCAGCGTGTTCGGCCAGTGGCTGTGCGACATGGCCGCCCAGGACCCGCGCCTGGTCGGCATCACCCCGGCAATGAAGGAAGGCTCGGACCTGGTGGCCTTCGCGGATAAATTCCCGGACCGCTACTTCGACGTCGCCATCGCCGAGCAGCACGCCGTGACCCTGGCGGCCGGCATGGCCTGCGACGGCGCCAAGCCCGTGGTGGCGATCTACTCCACCTTCCTGCAGCGCGGCTACGACCAGCTGATCCATGACGTCGCGGTGCAGAACCTCGACGTGCTGTTCGCCATCGACCGCGCCGGTCTGGTGGGCGAAGACGGCCCGACCCACGCCGGCAGCTTCGACCTGTCCTACCTGCGCTGCATCCCCGGCATGCTGGTGATGACCCCCAGCGACGAGAACGAACTGCGCAAGCTGCTCACCACCGGCCATCACTTCGAAGGCCCGGCGGCGGTGCGCTACCCGCGCGGCACCGGCCCCAACGCCCCCATCGAGGCGGCGCTGGAACCGGTCGAGATCGGCAAGGGCGTGGTGCGCCGCGAAGGCAAGGCCGGCAAGGTCGCCTTCCTGGTGTTCGGCGTGCAACTGGCCGAGGCGCTGAAAGTCGCCGAGCAATTCGACGCCACCGTCGCCGACATGCGCTTCGTCAAGCCGCTGGACGAGGAACTGGTACGCCAGCTGGCCGCCAGCCACGACCTGCTGGTGACCCTCGAGGAAAACGCCGTGATGGGTGGCGCCGGTGCCGCCGTCAGCGAATTCCTCGCCCGCGAGAACATCCTGCAGCCGATCCTGCACCTGGGCCTGCCGGACTACTACGTCGAGCACGCCAAGCCCGCGCAGATGCTCGCCGAGTGCGGTCTTGACGCTGCCGGCATCGAACGCTCGGTGAGCGCTCGCCTGGAGGCGCTCGGCAACCGCTGAGCGCATGCCTCTCCCGGAGTATTGCCAGTGACGGGCGCACCGACTAAGGTGCGCCCGTTTTCGTTCGAGGTAACGGGAAGCAGGTGAAAGACCTGCGCTGCCCCCGCAACGGTAACCGACCGCAGGCCCCGGCCTGCCGCGCTGCGAACCGCCACTGTGCATCCGCATGGGAAGGCCGCAGACGTGAGTGTCGGCAGCCCGGAGACCGCCCTCGTACGCCCCGACAGGTGTTGCGGAGGGCCGCACCGTCAAGCGCGGCCCGCCGCCCTTGCCACGCCCTCCTCGAAAGTCATCCGACCGCTTTTGAGGACGATCCATGAAACTGACCCGACTCGCCCTGGCCACCGGCCTGCTGCCCGGCCTGGCCTTCGCCGATGCCGCCGTTCCGACCGGCGACGTCTACGCCATGCCCGCCCTGGTGATCACCTCCGGCCGCCACGTCCAGCCGCGCGCCCAGGCCACCGCCGCCAACAGCGTATTCACCCGCAAGGACATCGAACGTCTGCAGGTACGCAGCGTGCCCGAACTGCTCAAGCGCGTACCCGGCGTGCAGATGGGCAGCTCCGGCGGGGTGGTCTCCTACTCCGTTCGCGGCACCAGCACCGCGCAGACGCTGGTCCTGGTCGACGGCCAGCGCGTCGCCTCGGCCAGCACCGGCATCGCCCGCCTGGACTACCTGAGCATCGACAACATCGAGCGCGTGGAAGTGACCCGCGGTCCACGCTCGTCGCTGTACGGCGCCGACGCCATCGGCGGCGTGATCCAGATCTTCACCCGCCGTGGCGAGGCCGGGCTGCACCCGGAACTGCGCCTGGCGGCCGGCAGCCACGGCACCTTCGAACGCAGCGTGAATCTCTCCGGCGGCGACGAGCGCACCACCTTCAACCTGGGCGGCAGCCTCGACGAGAGCGATGGCTGGGACCGCACCAGCGACAACGTCGGCGCCGACAGCGACGACGACGCCCAGCGCAACAAGGCCGTGCACCTGAACCTCGACCACCGCTTCAACGAGGACTGGAAGGCCGGCCTGAACCTCAACGACCAGCGCGGCAAGAACGAATACGACGACGCCTACAACTTCGAGCCGGGCCTGCCGCGCGACGAATTCCGCGTCAGCAGCTACAGCGGCTACCTCGAAGGCCAGCTCACCGACATCTGGAACAGCCGCCTGGAACTGGGCCGCAGCTTCGACCGCAACAAGGCCGTGGGCGCCGCCGACAGCTGGAACAACGGCACCCTGGAAACCACCCGCCACTCGGCCGGCTGGATCAACCGCCTGCAACTGGACGCCGCCAACCAGCTCGCCCTGGGTGCCGACTGGTACGAAGACCGGGTCGAAGGCAGCACCGAGTTCGCCCAGGACCGGCGCGAGAACCACGCCTTCTTCGCCCAGCACAGCTTCAAGGGCGAACATTTCGGCACCGAACTGGGCCTGCGCCACGACGACAACCAGGTCTACGGCACCCAGAACAGCTGGAACGCCGCCTTCAGCCTGCCGGTGGGCGACAACCAGAGCTGGATCGCCAGCTACGGCGAAGGCTTCCGTGCGCCGACCTTCAGCGACCTCTACTACCCCGGCGCCGGCAACCCCAACCTCAAGCCCGAGACCTCGAAGACCTACGAGCTGCAATGGCGCGGCGATTTTTCCGGCACCCACCTGGAAGCCTCGCTGTACCGCACCGACGTCGACGACCTGATCGCCTGGGACAGCACCAGCAACCAGCCGGAGAACATCGCCAAGGCGCGCATCAATGGCTTCGAGGCCAGCGTCGCCCGCGAGGTCCTGGGCTGGCAGGCGAACCTCGGCCTGAGCCTGATCGACCCGCGCGATCGCGACACCGGCCACACCCTGCCCACGCGTGCGCGCCGCACCCTGAGCCTGGACCTCGACCGCCAGTTCGGCGCCTACGGCGTCGGCGGCTCCTGGCGCGCGGTCAGCCAGCGTTATGACGACGCGGCCAACACGCGAGAACTCGCCGGCTACGGCGTGCTCGACCTGCGCACCAGCTGGCTGGCCAGCGATGAGATTCGCTTCGACCTGAAGCTGGATAACGCCCTGGACCGCAATTACGCCCTGGGCGACTACCTGCGCCCGACCAGCCCGATGGACTTCATGGGCGAAGCGCGCCCGTACCAGGAGCCAGGCCGCACCGCGCTGCTGGCGGTGACCTGGACGCCGGAGTTGTAAGGCGTAGTGCTTTTGTAGGATGGCGTGGAGCGAAGCGATACCCATCAGCCCCTGTATAGACCGCATGGGTATCGCCTAGGCTCCACCCATCCTACGGCTCGACGTTCCCCGACATCGTAGGAGCGGGCCATGCCCGCGAATCGCGGACAAAGTCCGCTCCTACAGGGAGCATCGGTGCAGAGGGCTGTTCGCGAGCAAGCTCGCTCCTACAGGTTCGGCGTGCACAGATAGACCGGGGCATGCCGAGCCGCTGGGGGGCGCCTAACCATTGCTCGCGTACCCGCATAGGAGCGAGCTTAAGAGAGGAGCCCCGCCATCCGCCCCAGCTCCGCGCAATCCTGCGCGTGCCAGTCGGTCAGTTCCGGCCAGGGGTTGTCGGCCAGGTTCACCAGCGCACTGTGCGCCCCGGCCGCGCGGGCGCAGTCGAGATCGAAGCGATAGTCGCCGACCATCAGCATCCGCTGCGGCGCCACATCCCAACGCGACGCCAAACGCAGCAAGCCGTCCGGGCTGGGCTTCGGATCAGCCTCGCCACGGCCGAGAACATCCTCGGCGGCGAAGCAATCGCCAATGCCGATGGCCTCCAGAGTGATCAGCGCCAGCTCATGGGCATTGCGGGTCAGGATACCCAGGCGATAGCCCGCGCCATGCAGCGCCCGCACCAGCGCCACCGCACCGGGCGCTGCGGTGGAGGCCTCCGCCAGCTCGCGCTCGTGCTCCAGCAGCCAGGCGTGCTTGGCCGCCGCCTCGTCCTCCGGCAGTGCCGCGAGATGGGAGAGGATGTCGTGCTCCTGGGGAATGCCCAGGGTCCGCTTGATCGCCGGAAAATCGTGCACCGCCAGGGTCAGGGTGCCGTCCATGTCGAACACCCAGTGGCGTATCTCGTCGAGTCTCACGACCAATCCTCGCGGTGGCGGATCAGGCCTTCCTGGGTCGCCGAAGCGACCAATTGGCCGTCACGGTTGAACACGCTGCCGCGAACGAAGCCACGGCCATTGCCGGCCCAGGGACTGTCGATGGCGTAGAGCAGCCACTCGTCCGCGCGCAGGTCGCGGTGGAACCACACGGAATGGTCGATGGTGGCGACCTGCATGTCCTTCTGCCACACCGAGCGGCCATGGGGCAGCAGCGAGGTGGTGAGGAAGCCGAAGTCCGAGGCGTAGGCGAGGATGTACTTGTGCAGCGCCGGCACGTCCGGCAGCTTGCCGTCGGCGCGCAGCCAGAGGTACTTGATCGGCTCGCCGACCACCGGGTCATAAGGGTCGTTCTGGGTGACCGGGCGGATTTCGATGGGCTTGGGGTACAGCAGCTTGTCGCGGATGCGCTCGGGGAACTGCTGGGCGCTGCGCTGCTTGAGCTCGAGGTCCGTCGGCAGGTTCTCCGGGCCGACCACGTCGGGCATGGTGATCTGATGTTCGAAGCCCCCTTCGTCGGTCTGGAACGAGGTGCTCAGGGCAAAGATCGGCTGGCCCTTCTGGATCGCGGTGACGCGGCGGGTGCTGAAGGTGCCGCCGTCGCGCACGCGGTCGACCTGGTAGACGACGGGTTTGCTGGCGTCGCCCGGACGCAGGAAGTAACCGTGCATCGAGTGCACGTGGCGCTCGGGGTCGACGGTCTGGCTGGCCGCCGACAGCGCCTGGCCGAGCACCTGCCCGCCGTAGAGCTGGCGGAACCCGAGGTCCTGGCTCATGCCGCGGAACAGGTTCTCTTCGATCTGTTCCAGGCTCAGCAGAGCCACCAGGTTGTCCAGGATCTGGGTCATGCGCGTTGTTTCCTCAATTGCGGTCTTGCTGAAGTGGGGGTCGGCGTGGCGCGCTGTAGGCAGGAAGGCTGGTGAGGCGTTCATCCCAGACCGCGCGGCCGATAGTGAAATGATAGAGGCTGACCGGGCAGTCCGGACCGCCAGCGAGCAATTCGTCCAGCGCCGGATCGAAATAGCAGCCGATGCCGGTGCCCGACAGGCCCGCCGCCTCGGCTTCCAGGTAGAGCAGCTGGCCGACCTGCCCGGCTTCCCAGTACAGGCGCGGATAGGCCCAGGCGCCCTCGGCCAGCGCGGCGTCGAGATCAGCGAGCATGGCGAAGGCGACGCAGCCGTCGCCAGCGATGTCCTGCCCGCAGGACAGGAAGGCCGACAGCCCGCGCGCATCGCCGGACAGCAGGCGGTACAGCGGCACACCGCTCTCCGTCACCGGCTGCCACAGGTAATCCTCACGCAACCCGCCCGGCGAGCGACCACTGCGGCCCAGCCAGTACAGCCCCGGCTCCAGGCCCTGAACGCGGTGGACGAACAGCAGCAGGTCGATGCGCGTCGGCTCTCCCGTGCAGGCGAACGGCACCGGCGAGCGCTCCGGCAACAGGCGGCGCAGCCAGGCATACAGCAGCTCAGCCTGAATACCGCTGCGGCCATCCATGGACTGCGCGCTGCGCCGGCGATGCAGGATCGGGCGCAGCGGCAGGCCGGGGTTATCCACAGCCGGATCGGCTTTCGCGGCGCGCCATTGGCGCGCGGGCAACATCGGCGCGCGACACAGGTGATGCACGCGCTCCAGCTCCGGCCAGTGCCGATAATCCCGCGACAGGCGATTCGGCACGCCGGCCAGCGGCAGTTCGACGAGCCCCTTGAGCAGGGGCTCCGGCAATGGGAACTCGGCCGCCTGCGCCGAACCGATCCACAGCAGCGCGTCGGCGCATTCGCGTTCGCTGAAGCCTTCGCGGTCCAGGCCGATCAGCGCATCCAGCCGCGACTCGGCCACGCCTCGCAGCAGGCGAACCTCCCAGCCCTGGATCGCCGCAGCGATGCTCAGGCAGGCCAGCGCGTGGCCAAGGTCGTGATGGCAGTAGCGGTAGGCGCGCTCGCCGTACTTCCAGGCCTCGCGCCAGGGAATGCTGGCCAGCGCCAGCAGGAAGCCGCCGGCGGGCAGCGCGGCGTCCAGTTGCTCGGCCAGGGGCGCGGGCAGCTCGGCGCGCACCTCCAGCACATGCTCGCCGGCACTGTAGTGCGCCAGCAGCGCGGCGTTATCCACAGCCCCGGAAGGCAGCAGCAGATAGGCTTCGGTCGGGTGCAGGTTGCCACTGGACGGATTGACCCGCAGCGCCCAGCGACTGCCACCGGCCTCTTTCCAGGCGGAGATCGCCAGGCTGTCGTAGAGCAGCTGCGAGACGCCCTGGAGACTCAGCGGCGCCGGCTGACCGATGGGCCCGGCGAACACCTGGTCGTAGCCGGGCGATTCCTCCTGCGGCCGGTGCAGCAGTTCGATGAGGCGAGCACCGGCATAGCGGCGAAACGGCGCCGGCTGGGTCGCCCAATCGAGCTGGCCGGGGCCGGGGGCGAAGCGCTCCGGACGGTGCCGGCTCAGTTCGTGGTAGGCGCGCACGCCGTCTTCAGGAGTCATACCGCATCTTTCCGGCGGATTCGGTACAGCACGTGCTGACGCAACGCGTGGCCTTCCGGCAGGCGCGGATGTTCGAAGTCAGCGGCCTCATCGCGCTGCATGCCCAGGCGCTGCATCAGTCCCTGGGACGGCAGGTTGGCCGGCACGGTGAAGGCCACCACTTCATCCAGCCCCAGTCGCTCGAAGGCGAACGCCAGCGCCGCGCGGGCCGCTTCCAGCGCGTACCCCTGACGCCAATAAGCGGCATTGAAGCGCCAGCCGATTTCCACCGCCGGGGTGAAGGGTGCGTCGAAGGACACTCGCGCCAACCCGAGCACACCGATGAACGCTTCGTCCTCGCGGCGCTCGACAATCCACTGACCGAAGCCGTGCTCGTCGAAGTGCAGCAGGATGCGCGCGGCCAGCAGGTCGCTGTCCTCGCGGCTCAGGCAGGCGGGGAAGTGCCGCATCACCTCGGCGTCGGCGTTCAGCGCGGCGAAAGCCGGCAGGTCGGCGGCACGCCAGGGTCGCAGCAGCAGGCGCTCGGTGGTCAGGCTGGGGATATCCATCGACGGGCCTTCGGTTTTAATCGGGAGCCCCATGATACCCGCAGACGTGTCTGGCGGACGCAGTCCGTCCGGCCAGCGCAATCGATTCAGCACAGCCCCGCCCGCTTCTGGTATTTTTGTCGCTCCCTCGCTGTCGGTCACTGCCTTGACCGTGCCCTGAGCAGACAGCCGCGCCGCCACGGCGCACCTCGAAAAAGACCAAGGAAACCCCATGACCACCTCCACCTCCGGACTGCCACGCAGTACGGCCCTGGTGCTTTTCGCCCTTGCCGTCGGCGGCTTCGCCATCGGCACCACCGAATTCGCCACCATGAGCCTGCTGCCCTACTTCGCCCCGGCCCTGGGCATCGATGCCCCGACCGCCGGCCACGTGATCAGCGCCTACGCCCTGGGCGTGGTCGTCGGCGCGCCGCTGCTGGCGGTGCTCGGCGCGCGCCTGCCGCGGCGCACCCTGCTGGTGCTGCTGATGGCGCTGTTCGCCGCCGGCAACGGACTCAGCGCCCTGGCGCCGACCTACCACTGGATGCTGCTGTTCCGCTTCATCAGCGGCCTGCCCCACGGCGCCTACTTCGGCATCGCCGCGCTGGTCGCCGCCTCCGTGGTGCCGCCGCACCGGCGCACCGTGGCGGTCGGGCGGATGTTCCTCGGCCTCACCGTCGCCACCATCATCGGCGTGCCGCTGGCCAACTGGCTGAGCCAGGCCGTGGGCTGGCGCTGGAGCTTCGCCCTGGTCGCCGCCCTGGGCGTCGCCACCATGATCTGCGTGCGCCTGTTCGCCCCGTACTCGCCGGCCGAGCCGGACTCCAGCCCGCTGCGCGAGCTGGGTGCGCTCAAGCGCGGGCAGGTCTGGCTGACCCTGGGTATCGGCGCCATCGGCTTTGGCGGGCTGTTCGCGGTGTATACCTACCTGGCCGACATCCTCGGCGCCGTCACCCACGTCTCGCCGAGTGTCGTGCCGCTGGTGATGGCGGTGTTCGGCGTCGGCATGACCCTGGGCAACCTGTTCATCCCGGTGCTCGCCGACCGCGCCGTGATGCCCACCGCCGGCGGCCTGCTGGTGTGGAGTGCGGTGGTGCTGGCGATCTTCCCGTTCACCGCCGGCAACATCTGGACCATCGCCATCTGCGTGTTCTTCGTCGGCTTCGGCGGCGCCCTGGGCACCGTGCTGCAGACCCGCCTGATGGACGTTGCCGAAGATGCCCAGGGACTGGCAGCGGCGTTGAATCACTCGGCATTCAACTTCGCCAATGCTCTCGGCCCGTATCTGGGCGGCCTGGCCCTGGCGGCCGGCTACGGCTGGACCTCGCCGGGCTGGGTCGGCAGCCTGCTGGCCATCGGCGGCTTCGTGCTGTGGTCGGTCGCGGTGGCCACCAGTCGCAACGAGCGCCGCGGCGCGGCACTGTCCAGCGAAGGTTGAACGCAAAAGGGCCGGCGCACTGCCGGCCCTTTCGTCTGCGCGCTCCGCCGACGTAACCTGTGGTGTCTCTTCCGATCTGCCGACACCATGCCACTGCCCCTGGTCTACCACGACGACTACAGTCCGCCGTTCCCGGACAACCACCGCTTCCCCATGGAGAAGTTCCGCTTGCTGCGCGACCATCTGGTGGACAGCGGGCTGGTCGGCGATGCCGAACTGCTGCGCCCGGAACTCTGCCCGGTGGACATCCTCGCCCTGGCCCACGACCGCGCCTACATCGAGCGCTACTGCAGCGGCGAGATGAGTCGTGAGGAACTGCGCCGCCTCGGCCTGCCCTGGACCGAAGCCTTGGCCCGTCGCACCGTACGCGCGGTCGGCGGCTCGGTGCTGAGCGCGGAGCTGGCCTTGCAGCACGGCCTGGCCTGCCACCTGGCCGGCGGCACGCATCACGCGCACTACGACCATGCCTCGGGCTTCTGCATCTTCAACGACCTGGCAGTGATCAGCCTGTACCTGCTGGAAAGCGGCAAGGCCAACCGCGTGCTGATCTTCGACTGCGACGTGCACCAGGGCGACGGCACCGCGCGCATTCTGGAGAACGTGCCGGATGCGGTGACGGTGTCACTGCATTGCGAGAAGAACTTCCCCGCGCGCAAGGCGCAGAGCGACTGGGACATTCCCCTGCCGCTGCACCTGGGCGACGCCCAGTACCTGAAGGTGGTCGAGGAGGCGCTGGACTACCTGCTGCCGCTGTACCAGCCGGACATCGTGCTCTACGACGCCGGCGTGGACGTGCACAAGGACGACGCCCTGGGCTACCTGCAACTCACCGATGCCGGGCTGGCCGCGCGTGACGAGCATGTCATCCGCCGCTGTCTTTCCAGCGACATCCCGGTGGTCGGCGTGATCGGCGGCGGCTACGACAAGGACCGCCAGGCCCTGGCGCGGCGCCATGGCATCCTGCACCACAGCGCCAGCCGGGTGGCGAGGGAGTTTCAGCTCACGCGGTAGCGCGAGTTGTTGGTGCACATGCGCGAAGGCAGGCGTTGCTGCTCCCAGCGCGTCAGCTCCTGCTCGGAGAACCCCAGCAGGACCGCCGCACGCTGCCGGGCATCCGCGCCAAAGACCTTCTCGCAGACGCCCAGCACCTGTTCCGGCACATGGTGCTTGAGCAGCTCCTGAGCCCGCAGCGGGCCGGAGTAATCCAGATAACGCGGCAGGAAGCGGCTCCAGTTGGTGAACACATAGAGGTTGTGCAACGCCACCTGCAGCGAGATACGTTCGAGCAGCTTCTGCTCGAACTTCAGCTTCGATGGCCGGATGTTCTTTTCCAGGCGCACCAGCATGTGCGCCACGGCTTCGTTCAACAGGCCGCGAATCTCATCGCTGGGCAGCCGTCGAATGACGATATCGACGCCATTGACGCGCACTCGGGTATCGTTGCCCTCACTCCACAGGTGAGCTTCATGGGAACGGAGATAATCACGCACTTTCATCGACAGACAGGACCGTTTTTGCAACAGGCCGGCATGCTGATGGATTCACAAAAGCGCCAGAACTAGGCGCCCTCCCGATCCCTTGTAGGAATTCTCGTAATCACCTCCAACTGAGAACCACGGAACGGCAGAGCGATCCGCTTCCGTGGATGATCCGCGCCCCTCCGCACGCCCGCGGTTGTCCACGGCAACTGTGGAGCAGCCTGTGGATAAGCTGCGGGAAAGCGCGTGCAGCGCCGATGCGCCCGGCGTTCCGCGGCACTGGCTGGAAAATGTTCAGCCGCCGGGCGAGGCCGCTGCGCTAGAATTGCGCCCCGATCGCACCTTCCCGCCTGGCCACCGCATGACCCACACCCCAGCCCCCACTCCTCGTACCGCTGCCATCATCGGCGGAGGCCCCGCCGGCCTCATGGCCGCCGAAATCCTGGCCGGCGCCGGCGTGAAGGTCGAGCTGTTCGATGCCATGCCGTCGGTCGGGCGCAAGTTCCTGCTGGCCGGCGTGGGCGGCATGAACATCACCCATTCGGAGGCGCGCGAGCCTTTCCTCTCGCGCTACGGGAAACGCGCGCAAATCCTCGCGCCGCTGATCGATGCCTTCGACAACCAGGCGCTGTGCGCGTGGATTCACGGCCTGGGCATCGACACCTTCGTCGGCACCTCGGGCCGCGTCTTCCCCACCGACATGAAAGCCGCGCCGCTGCTGCGCGCCTGGCTCAAGCGCCTGCGCGACGCCGGCGTGGTTATCCACACCCGCCACCGCTGGCTGGGCTGGGCTGCCGAGGGCGCCCTGCTGGTCGACAGCCCGGAAGGTCAGCGAAGTGTCAGCGCCGACGTCGTCGTGCTCGCCCTGGGCGGCGGCAGCTGGCAGCGCCTGGGCTCTGACGGCGCCTGGGTACCACTGCTGGCCGAGCGCGCTGTGGATATCTCGCCGCTGCGTCCAGCCAACTGCGGTTTCGAGGTAGAGGGCTGGAGCGAGTTCTTCCGCGACAAGTTCGCCGGCGCGCCGGTCAAACCGGTAGCCATGTCCATCGCCGGCAGCGAACCCCGCCAAGGCGAATTCGTAGTCACCGCCGGCGGCATCGAAGGCAGCCTGGTCTATGCACTGTCCGCCGCGATCCGCGAGTGCATCGAACAGCACGGCCGCGCCACGGTGCATCTCGATCTGCTGCCCAACCGCAGCCAGGAGCAGGTGGCGAAGGCCGTAGCGCAGCCGCGCGGCTCCAAGTCCATGGCCAACCACCTGCGTGGCCGCCTCGGTCTGGACGGCGTGCGCGCCGGGCTGCTGCGGGAGTTGTCCACAGCCGCCGACTACGCCGACCCGCAACGCCTGGCCACGCTGATCAAGGCCCTGCCGCTGACCGTGGTTCGCACCCGTCCGCTGGACGAGGCCATCAGCAGCGCCGGTGGGGTGACCTTCGAGGCGCTGGACGAAAACCTGATGCTCAAGGCACTGCCGGGCGTGTTCTGTGCCGGCGAGATGCTCGACTGGGAAGCGCCCACCGGCGGCTACCTGCTCACTGCCTGCTTCGCCAGTGGCCGCGCCGCCGGGCTCGGCGCCCTGCGCTGGTTGCAGCGGGAAAACTGAGCACTGCACAACTGGAACTATGGTGCTAGATTGCAGACTCCCACCCAGGAGTCGCCTGCATGCCACTGACCTTCCGCCGTGCCTGCCCTGCCGACGTCGACGCCACCATCCCACTGATCTACAGCTCCGGCCCCGACGCCTTCGACTACGCCTTCGCTCGCCCCGGTCGCAACAGCGCTCAGGACTTCCTGCGCTACGCCTTTCTCCAGGGCGGTGGCCAGTTCGGCTGGCGCCAGCACTGGGTCGGTGAGCGGGACGGTGAGGTGGTGGCGGCGGGAACGGTGTTCGGCGGCGAAGTGAACCTGGGCTACATGCTCGCGGCGACCCGGCAGATCCTCGGCTACTTCGGGCTCGCCTCGCCGCGGGTGATAGTCCGCGGCCTGCAACTGGAACGGATCATCTGCCCGCCGCCCCGGCGCACGCTGTACCTGGCGCACCTGGGCGTCACCCCGGACCTACGCGGCGAAGGGCTGGGCAGCCAGTTGATCGACCATTTCCTGCAGCAAGGCCGCCACCTCGGCCTGCCGATGGCGGCGCTGGATGTCTCGGTGGCCAATCCCAGGGCCCAGGCACTCTACGAGCGCCTCGGCTTCAACGTGCAGGTCGAGCGCACCTCGACGCTGCCCGGCGTCTCCAGCCACCGCTACATGCAGCGGCCGCTGTGAGCCCTGCCTGGGCATAGTGCCTGGAAGGCTCTTCGTAGGATCGAGGGGACGCCTAGGCGCCCCCGTCTCTCCTACGGGAGCGCACCTTCCGCCCTGGCTCTCGCTCTTAAAGACTTCCAGAGAAATATCCGATCACTCCGGCCGGCCCCTTTCAGGAGGCCTCGTTGAATTGAAGTTTCAGGGGTTGAGCGACATGGATGTCGCGAGAGCTGCGATGGGCCAGGAATGGCCCTTCGCAGCGTGCCTCTGAAACTTCGATTCGACGAGGGTATTTTTCGCCCCAAGCGAAAAACCGGATGGAGGGGCAAGCCTTTTGGTTACTTTTCGGCGCTTGGACAAGTGACTCGCCCGAGGGGGCGAAACAAGAAACATCCGAGTACGCCGAAGCGGCGCAGACACACCGAACACCGCGGCGGATAACGCCTTAGGCGTTATTCGCCCTACGCTCTCGCCTACTTCAAGTACCACCCCCACGGCTGCTCCGAGACGTACTCGGTCACCTGCTTCACCTCCAGGTAATTCTCCAGTCCCCACACGCCCAGCTCGCGGCCGATGCCGCTCTGTTTCATGCCGCCCCAGGGCGCCTGGGTGAAGGTAGGCTGCGAGCAATTGACCCAGACAATCCCCGCGCGCAGCCCATCAGCCACCCGCGCAGCGCGCTGCGGGTCGCCCGACATCACCGCACCAGCCAGGCCGAAGCGGCTGTCGTTGGCCAGGCGCAGGGCATCGGCTTCGGTCTTGAAGCGCTTCACGCAGAGCACCGGGCCGAAGATTTCCTCGCGCCAGATCAGCGCGTCCTCGGTCGGCTCGTCGAAGATCGCAGGCTCGATGAACCAGCCCTGGTCCAGCCCCGTCGGGCGCTTGCCGCCGGTGAGCAACCGGGCGCCACCGACGCTGCCCTTCTCGACGAACCCCAGCACCTTCTCATGCTGCCCCTGGCTGACCAGCGGGCCGAGCAGCACGCCCGGCTCCAGGCCATTGCCGATGGTAATCGCGCGGGTCGCTTCCACCAGGCGCTCGATCAGGCGCGGCGCGATGCCCTCCTGCACCAGCAGGCGCGAGGTGGCGCTGCACACCTGGCCCTGGTTCCAGAAGATGCCGAACAGAATCCACTCCACCGCCGCCTCGACATCGCTGTCGTCGAAGACGATGAAGGCCGACTTGCCGCCCAGCTCCAGGCTGACGTTCTTGATGTCCTGGGCCGCCGCCGACATGATCCGCGAGCCGGTCGGCACGCTGCCGGTGAAGGCCAGCTTGTCCACACCCGGATGCTGGCTGAGCGGCCCGCCGGCGTCCGCGCCGAGGCCCGGCAACACATTCAGCACACCCGCCGGCAGGCCCACGGCGTCCGCCGCGGCGGCCAGTTCCAGCGCACTCAGCGGCGTCAGTTCCGATGGTTTGAGTACACAGGTGGCGCCCGCCGCCAGGGCCGGCGCGACCTTCCAGGCTGCCATCAGCAGCGGATAGTTCCAGGGAATGATCTGCCCCGCCACGCCCACCGGCTCCTGGCGGATACGACAGCGAAAACGCTCGTCGGGCAGGGGCAGAGCCTGATCCTGGCGCTCGTCCAGCTCGCGCGCCAGCTCGGCGTAGTAGCGGAAGCAGCCGATGGCATCGGCCACGTCCCACTGCGCCTCGGGCAGCGGCTTGCCGTTGTCGCGCACTTCCAGTTCCGCCAGCGAATCCTGGTTGCGTTCCAGCTCCCCGGCCAGCGCCTCCAGCCACTCGGCGCGCTCGCTGCCACGGCTCTGCCCCCAGCCGCGATTGAACGCGGTACGCGCAGCGCGCACCGCATGGTCGACATCTTCCTCGGTGGCCGCCGGCACTTCGCGCAGTGCCTGGCCGTTGGCCGGGTCGAAGCTGGTGAAACTGCCACCCAGGTCCGGCCTGACCCATTGCCCGTTGATATAGAGCTGGTCACGCATCCTCGAGTCTCCTAGAAGTCGGCCCTCAGGCGGCCTGAACGCCGGTGCGGCGGTTCTGCAGGTAGCGGGAAGTGAACAGCAGCGCCAGGGAGGCGCAGATGATCACCGTGGAGATGGCGTTGATCTCCGGCGTGATGCCCCGGCGGATCGACGAGAAGATGTAGATCGGCAGCGTGGTTTCCGAGCCGGCGACGAAGAAGGCGATGATGAAATCGTCGAAACTGAAGGTGAACGCCAGCAGGAAGCCGGCGAGGATGGCCGGGGCGATCTGCGGCAGGGTCACCCGCCAGAAGGTGTCCAGCGGCGGCGCGTAGAGGTCGGCGGAGGCTTCCAGCAGCGACTTGTCCATCGCTTCGACGCGGGTGCGAACGATCACCATCACCAGCGCCATGGTGAACAGCGAGTGCGCCGCCACCACGGTGCCGAAGCCCATGTTGAGTTTCGGCAGGCCGATGTCCAGCAGCGCCAACAGCGGGTTGATCACGTCGAACAGGGTGATGAAGGCGATCAGCGTGGCGATGCCGATGACGATGCCCGGCACGATGATCGCGCAGTAGGTCAGCGCGTCGAACAACAGGCGCACACGCTTGCCGACCCGCTGCAGGCCGAACACCGCGAGAGTGCCGAACAGCGTGGCGATCAGCGCCGAGCAGGTGGCGATCATGGCGCTGTTGCCCAGCGCTTCCATGATGAACGGGTTGCCGAAGGCGCGGCCGAACCACTGTACCGAGCAGCACTGGAAGCTCAGGCCGCTGCGCCCTGCGTTGAAGGCGAAGAGCATGATCAGCGCGATGGGCGCATAGAGGAACAGGTAGACCGAGGTGGAGTAACTGCGCAGCCACATGTCAGAGCACCCCGTCGTTGCGCGAGCCGCCGAAGCGGGCCACGAGTTTCAGGTAGACGCCGATGATCACCAGCATCATCGCCACCAGGGTCATCGCCACCGCGCTGCCGAAGGGCCAGTTGCGCGATTGCAGGAACAGGTCGACCAGGGCGTTACCGACGAAGAACACCTTGCCGCCGCCGAGGATCGCCGGGATCAGGAACTCGCCCATGAGCAGGATGAACACCAGCATCACCCCGGTGATCACCCCCGGCGCGGACAGCGGCAGGGTGACCCGGCGGAAGGTCTCGAAGGCGCTCGCGCCGAGGTCGCCGGAGGCCTCCAGCAGGCGCTTGTCGAGCTTCTCCAGGGTCACGTAGATGGGGAACACCATCAGCGGCAGGTAGCCGTAGACGATACCGATCAGCACCGCATAGGGCGTGTTGATCAGGCGCACGTCGGCGATGCCGAAGCTCTCCAGCAGCGCCGGGATGCCCCGGCCGCTGAGGATGAAGATCCAGGCGTAGGTGCGGATCAGGAAGCTGGTCCAGAACGGCACGATCACCAGCGTGAGCAGCAGCGACTTGTTGCGCCGCACCTTCACCGCGAGGAAGTAGGCCAGTGGATAGGCCGCAAGCAGACAGGCCAGGGTGCCCAGCGGCGCCAGGGTCAGGGTGTTCCAGAAGGCCTGGGCACGGGAACCGAGGTTCAGGTAGTTCTCCAGCGTCAGCCCGCCACCGTAGCCGCCCACGGCGCTGCGTTCGCCGAAGCTGAAGACCAGGATGATCACCAGCGGCATCAGCAGAAGCAGCAGGAACCATAGTGTGGACGGCAAGAGCAGCAGCAAGGTGACGCGACGGCCGAGGCTTTTCGCGCGCGAGACCGTGGGGGCCGCCCGGGTCTGCGGCAACGGAGCGCTGACAGCGATGTTCATGTTCGATTCCCTACGCATAGGAGTTGCTCGGAGCCCTCTCCTGTAGGAGCGAGCTTGCTCGCGAATGAGTTTCCCGGCAGCTCGGGAGCTGGGCGGGTTCGCGCGCAAGCTCGCTCCTACATGAAGCCCCCGTCAGGCGGCCTTGAACCGCGCCATCAGTTCGGCGCGCGCCGGGCTGGTGAGAGTCGCCGCAGCGCCGAATTCCAGCGGCGCCAGACGCTCGGCCGCCGGGTACATGATCGGGTCGTCGAGCATCGACTGGGAGAGCAGCGCATCGACGCGCTTGTCCCCGCTCGGGTAGCCGTGGGCGAGCACCTCCAGCTTGTTGTGCTGCGGGTCGAGTAGGTAGTTGATGAACGCGTAGGCGGCGTCCTTGTGCTCGGCGCCCTTGGGAATGGCGAAGAAGTCGCTCCAGATCTCGCCGCCTTCCTTGCCCAGCACGAAGGTCATGTCCGGGTTGTCGCGGTGCAGTTGGGAGGCGTCGCCGGTCCAGGCCATGGCCATCCAGGCGTCGCCATTACGCAGCGAAGGCTGGATGTCGGAGTTGATCGCGAACAGGTGCGGCTTGGCCTGGATCAGCAGCTTCTCGGCCTCGGCCAGCTCCTTCGGGTCGAGCGAGTTGAAGCTGTAGCCGTAGTACTTGAGTGCGTTGCCGATGGCGGTGAGCTGGTAGTCGTGGACGATGGTGCGGCCGGAGGCGCTGGTCAGCGTCAGGTCCCAGAACTGCTTCCAGGAATCCGGATTGCCCTTGACCTTGCTGGCGTCATAGACGATGCCGGTGGTGCCCCAGTTCTTCGGCACCGCGTAGACCTTGCCGTCCACCGTGCCCTGGGCCATGAAGCGTTCCTGGAAGGCCTTGGGATCGAAGTTGGGGATGCGCGAGAGGTCCAGCGGTTCGATCAGCCCGAGCTTCACGTAGGTGCTGATGGTGTAGTTGGTCGGCACGAAGACGTCCCAGCCGCTGCCGCCGGCCTGCAGCTTGGCGAGCATCTCCTCGTTGGAGCCGAACACGTTCATCTGCACCCGCGCGCCGGTGGCCTTGGCGAAGGCGTCGAAGTTTTCCTGGCTGTGGTAGTTCGGCCAGGTGGCCAGGGCCAGACGGTCGCCAATGGCGGTGCTCTCGCCGGCATAGGCCTTGCCGGTCAGCAGACCGGGGGTGTTGGCGGCGACCACCGCCATCGCCAGCCCGAGGCCGGTCTTGCCAAGGAACTCGCGCCGCGTGATGGAGCCGTTCTCCCAGCTGCGCATCGTCTTGATGAAGCTCTTCTTGTCCATCGTCACTCCCCGCCTGTCTGCTGATTGTCGTTATGGTTGGATCGTTGAATTCACAGAGCCATGGCCAGGCCGCTGGCCTGGTTCCAGCCGACCTGCACCGGCGCGCCGTGCTCGAACGCCTCGACTTCACCACCGGCCTTGCGTGGCACGCGCACGCAAACGATGCCGAAGGCGTCAGTGCGCACGCGGTATTCGGTGAGGTTGCCCAGGTAGATGCGGTCCTCGACACGGCCCTTCAGGCGCACGTCGCGCGGCAGGTCCGAATCGGCGGCGGCGATGCCGACCAGTTCGGGGCGCACCGCGATGCAGCCCTCGGCCTGGGGCGCCAGCGAGGGGCCAGTGGGTGTCGGTGGGCTGCTCAACTCCAAGCCAGCCGAGGTGCTCAGCACCACACGCTCGCCCTCGAAGCGGCGCACGGTACCGGAGAACAGGTTGGATTCGCCGATGAAGTCGGCCACGTAGCGGCTCGCCGGAGTTTCGTAGAGCGCTTCGGGGGTGGCGGTCTGGATGATCAGGCCGTCCTTCATGATGCTGATGCTGTCGCTCATCGACAGCGCCTCTTCCTGGTCATGGGTGACCAGTACGAAGGTGATGCCGACCTCGCGCTGCAAGCGCAGCAGCTCCGACTGCATCTCCTTGCGCAACTTGCGATCGAGCGCAGCCAAGGGCTCATCGAGCAGCAGTACGGTGGGCTTGTTCACCAGCGCGCGAGCCAGCGCCACGCGCTGCTGCTGGCCGCCGGAAAGCTCGTGCGGCTTGCGCGTACCGAAGCCGGACAGGCGCACCATCTCCAGCGCCTCGTCGGCCATGCGGCGCTGCTGCGCGCGGTCCGGGCGCGGCGTGCGGTAGCGCAGGCCGTAGGCGATGTTCTCGGCTACCGTCAGGTGCGGGAACAGCGCGTAGTGCTGGAACACCATGTTCACCGGGCGCTGGTGCGCCGGCACGCCGGCCACTGCCTTGCCGGCCAGCAGCACCTCGCCTTCGCTGGGCTGCTCGAAGCCGGCGATCATCCGCAGGGTGGTGGTCTTGCCGCAGCCGGAGCTGCCGAGGAAAGAATGGAAGGCGCCGCGCTTCACCTTGAAGCTCAGGCCGTTCACCGCCGGCACACTGCCGTAGCGCTTGACCACGTTACGGAATTCGATATCGAAGTCCTGACCGCTCTCCATCACCGCGCTCCCACTTTGTTCTTGTTGGTGGTCACGCTAGCAATGGGGCTTTCGGGGTGTATATATCCCTCGGGGGATAGATGGCGGGATTGAGCTTTTTTCTGTAGGAGCGAGCGTGCTCGCGAACAGACTTCCCGATGACTCCGACGCTGGGCGGTTCGCGAGCAAGCTCGCTCCTACAGAAGGACGGAAGGCACGGCACGAATGTCGTCCGGAGCGTAGGGCGTATAACGTTCGACGTTATACGCCGTTTGACCTTGATTTCCGGGCACTCCGGTCCCGGCACTGGTGCCGGCTTCAGGGCACTTCGGGCTCAGCCGTGGAGCCGTCACGACTCAAGGTGTATCGGCGTACAACCGCGAACGGTTGTACGCCCTACGGGTTAGCCCACCGCAAGCATCCCACCCGCCGCATCCCGCCCCGCCAGCTCGCGGATGAACAGCCCGAGCAGCTCCGACTGGCTGCCGATACCGAGCTTGGCGTAGATGTTCTTGCGGTGGATCTTCACCGTGCCGGGGCTGATGTCCAACTGCTCCGCCACCGAGGCGCTGGAGTGGCCGCGCAGCAGCAGCTGGACGATTTCCTGCTCGCGGGCGGTGAGCACCTGGGCGCCGAACTGGTCGAAGGCCTCACGGATCTGGTAGTCCAGGTCCTGCGCCGGGCGCGGTTGCGCACGCCGCAGCTCCCAGGCCTCGCGCACCACCTGCTCGACCACCGGGCGCGCGCACTCCAGCAACTGCATCTCGTCGCGGCTGTAGGCGGGGCTGGAGGTCTTGCGCATCAGCGAGAGCACCGCCGTGGCGCCGTCGGCCAGATCGACGAAGAAGGCGATCTCCTCGGTCAGGCCGGTCTGCTGGTAGTAGGTCTGGTAGTACTCGCCCAGGTAGAAGTGGTCCGGTGCGAACTGGCGCAGACGCCATAGCCCCGGTGCCTGGTTGCGCGTGCAGGCGAGGTAGAAGGGATCGAGCAGGTAGGGGCCGACCTGGTAGTCCTCGACATAGACGTGGCGGACATCGGCCGGGAAGGTGTCGAACAGGTCCAGCGGCCGGTGGTTGCCTTCGTAGACGAAGAGCACGAAGTTATCCACCGCGCAGACCTGTTGCAGCCATTGGCTGAGGCCGAGCAGACGCGGACGACCGGGGGCCAGCGGGAGCAAATGGGCGACTCCGCCGGTCCAGGCTTTGAGTTCCTTGTGGCGCATGGGCTGTCGTTCTTGTTGTGTGCGCGATGGGCACACTATAGGCGTTCGGGATTCCACACGGAAATGCAGCTTTTGCGCCACACCGCCGAATGCCACGAATTTCCCGGACTCAGCCCCCTGCTTCGCACCGCAATGGAGCAGGCGCGCGCCTTATCGGCTCACGGGCGGCGACCGCCCTTGCCGCCACCCGGCTTGCCAGAAGACGACTTTCCGCCGACGGGCTTGCCGCCGGCCGGTTTACCACCGAGCCCGAACCCCGGCGCCTTGCGCACCGCCTTGACCTGCGGCTTGTCATCCAGCAGCGAGCCCAGGTGCACCTTGCCCTGCTTGCCGTCCGGCACCTTGGGTTGCTTGGGCTTCTTCGGCTTCTTCAGCACCTGGCCGCCCGGCGCGGTGACCGGCACCCGGTGGTCGGGCTCGAAGCCGTCCTCGTCGCGGCGCTGAAGGGTCTGGCCGATCAGCGTCTCGATGGCCGCCAGTTGCTGTACTTCGTCAGCACAGACCAGCGAGATCGCCTGCCCCGTGGCGCCGGCGCGGCCAGTACGGCCGATGCGGTGCACGTAGTCCTCGGGGACGATGGGCAGGTCGAAGTTGACCACCAGCGGCATCTCCTCGATGTCCAGGCCGCGGGCGGCGACGTCGGTGGCGATCAGGAAGTCCACCTCGCCGGCCTTGAACCGCGCCAGGGCGCGCAGGCGCGCCGGCTGCGGCTTGTCGCCGTGGATCGAGTCGGCGCGTATGCCCTCCTGCTGCAACAGGCCGACCAGTTCGTCGACGCCCTTGCGGGTCTTGGCGAACACCAGCGCCTGGCGCCAACCCTGCTCGCGCAGCAGGTGCAGGAAGAGTTCAGCCTTGCGCTTCTTGTCCACCGTGACCAGATGCTGCTTCACCGTCCTGGCCGCCGTGTTGCGCGGCGCCACGTCGATGGTCAGCGGGTCGCGCAGCAGATTGCGCGCCATCTGGCGGATGGCGTCGGAGAAGGTCGCGGAGAACAGCAGCGTCTGCCGGCGCTTGGGCAGCGCGGCGAAGACTTCATCCAACTCGCGGGCGAAGCCCAGGTCGAGCATGCGGTCGGCTTCGTCCAGCACCAGGGCCTGGAGCTGGGTGAACTTCAGGGCGTTCTGCCGATAGAGGTCGAGCAGGCGGCCGGGAGTCGCCACCAGCACGTCGACGCCTTTGCGCAGCTTCATCATCTGCGGGTTGATGCTGACCCCGCCGTAGGCCACGGCGGTGCGCAGCGGCACGTGCTGGCCGTAGGCGCGGAAGCTCTCGTGCACCTGCTCCGCCAGCTCGCGGGTCGGCACCAGCACCAGCGCGCGAATGGAGTTGGCCGCCACCTGCGGGCCTTCCTGCAACAGCTTCTGCAGCAGCGGCAGGGCGAAACCGGCGGTCTTGCCGGTGCCGGTCTGGGCGGCGGCCAGCAGGTCGCGGCCCTTGAGCACGGCGGGGATGGCCTGGGCCTGCACCGCCGTCGGGTTCTGGTAACCGAGCCCGTCGAGGGCGCGCAGGAGAGGATCGATCAGGCCGAGGGTGGCGAAGGTCATGGAGCGCTCGCAGAAACGAATCGGAATGGGCGGCATTGTAGCCGCAAGGGTCAGGAACGCAGCAGCAGCGCGCCTTCGATAGGCACGTAGCGGCTGGCCGCGCGGATCAGCGCCTGGGCGGTGAGGCCCGGCACGCCATAGGCGGTGGCGTCGGTGCCGCCGGCACGGACGCGGTCGAGCAGCAGGTCGAAATCACCGTCGCCGGAGGCCAGGACGATCTCGTCTACCTTGGGCGCGGCGTCGAGAATGTCGATGGTGATACCCACGTCCCAGTCGCCCTTGGCCGAGCCATCGGCGCGCTGGATGTAGGGCTTGAGCTTCACGGTGAAGCCGAGCTTGCGCAGGATCTGCTGAAACTGCTGCTGCCTGGCATCGCCCCGGTCGATGGCATAGGCGTAAGCCTGGACGATGCTGCCCTGGGCGCTCAGCTCGGCCCACAGGGCCGCGTAGTTGAAGTGGCAGCCGTAGGCCTGACGCACGGTGTAGTAGAGGTTCTGCACGTCGGCGAACAGGGCGATGGACTTCAACGAAAACTCCGGAACGAAAGCAGCGGGGGCGCATTATCGACGCAGCGCCCCGCCCCCCGCCAGTCCCGGCGGGCGGGACAGCTCAGGCTCGATCAGCTGAACATGTCGCCGTCGTCGTCGAAGAAACTGGTGTCATCGCCATCGCTGTAGTTGTCGCCGTTGTCGGCGTAGCGATCGCCTTCGCCCAGCGAGTCATCGAAGTTCGACGGCTCCGGCTGCACCGGCGCCTGCTCCTGGATCACCTCGACGATTTCCTGCGGCTGGTTGTGGTGGAACATGCTGGTCAGCAGGTCCGCCACCATCACGCCGCCGGCCACGCCCGCCGCGGTCTGCAGCGCGCCGCGCAGGAAACCGCCGCCCTGGGGCGCGGCCTGGGCAGGCTGGGCCGGGCGGAAGTCGTTGGGATTGCTGGCGTAACCGGCGCTGCCGCCGGGCTGGGAGAAACGCGTCTGCCCCCAGCCGTCTGGGCGCTGCTGGGTTTGCGCCGGGCGCGGCTCCTGGCTCTGGCCACCGCCGAACAGGCCGGCGAGGAAGCCGCCGCTGCTCGGACGGCTCTCCTTCGCCTGGGCTTCCAGTTCCTTGACGCGCTGATCCAGGCGCTTGATCGCCGCTTCCTGGATCAGCATCGCCTGGGCCATGTAATAAGGCGCCGCCGGCTGCTGCACCAGATGCCGGTTGATCTGTGCCTCGGCCTGGGCGTCGCGCGGCGCGGTCTGCGCCTCGGCGTCGCGTAGGCGGGCGAACAGACCATCGATCAGGGATTGCTCTTCGGAATTCATGGCGGGCCTCGAGTGAGCGGGGTGTTGAACAGAAGATTGGATCGGGACGGCAAAAAACAAGTTCCGGTGACGGAAATGTCCTACCTTCAACTGAAGGTTTGCTTAAGTTAGAGTCGAGGCCCGTCGATCCGTCTCCCATGCCGATGAATCCCATCTCAGTCCTGCGCGACACCTGGTTCTTCTTCACCCGTCACATCGGCACGCTGCTACCGCTGTGCCTGCCGTGGATCATCGTGGAAACGCTGGTCCAGCAGCAGATCGACGTCAACGTCGACTCGCAGAACTTCGCGCCCTGGGGCATGGCCGCCGGGCTGGTGTTCTATCCGCTGTACACGGCCAGCCTGATTCTCTTCATGATCGATGCCGGCGAGGGGCGCGAGCGGGGAGTCCGCGAGCTGTGGAATGCGGCGCTGCGGTTGTGGCCGGCGTTCGCCCTGCTCTCGGCGCTGAGCTCGCTGCTGATCCTGGTGGGCCTGGCGCTCTACGTGCTGCCGGGACTGTTCTTCATGGTCAAGATGACCTTTTCCGAATTCCTCCTGGTGCAGCGCGGCAACTCGCCCATCGACGCCATGCGCGAGAGCTTCCGCCTGACCACCGGGCACTTCTTCCTGCTGCTCACCACCACCCTGGTGATCCTCGCGCCGGTCTGGATGGCGGAGGGCTGGATCAGCCAGGTCGCCCAGGACTCGCCCGGCCTGGGCGTGCTGCTGCACTCGCTCAGCGGTTTCTTCCAGTTGCTGGTGACGGTGGCGGCCTACCGCATCTTCATCCTCGGCCCCGGGCGCGAGGAAAACGAAGGGCGCGAGGCCTGAGGCCCGCAGCAATCGGCAACACTTCCCCACGGCGAACGGTTCGTTCGCCTTCTACGCTGGAGCCTCCCGCCTTTTGACTGGAGACTCCCCGTGAGCGACCAACCGAGCTACCCGCCCAGTTGCATTTCGCACATTTCCATTGGCACCAATGACTACGCCCGCGCCAAGGCGTTCTACGACGCGGTGCTGCCCAGCCTGGGCTGCCAGCCGATCATGGAACACCCCGGCGCCGTGGCCTACGGCCGCGAATTTCCGGAGTTCTGGGTACAGACACCGATCGACGGGCGACCCGCCAGCGTCGGCAACGGCACCCACGTCGGCTTCATGGCCAACTCCCGCGAGGAAGTGGACGCCTTCTACCGCGCGGCGATAGCCGCCGGCGCCACCGACGAAGGCGCCCCCGGCCCGCGTCCGCTCTATGGCGATCCCTACTACGGCTGCTTCATCCGCGATCTGGACGGGCACAAGGTCGAAGCCTCGTTCTGGGACATGGCGCTGGCGGGCGGCGGATTCGACTCGCACTCGCATTGAGCGGCTCTACCTGTAGGAGCGAGCTTGCTCGCGAACAGCGCCAACTGGCGCTCAAAAAACTTCGCGAGCAAGCTCGCTCCTACAAGGGTTCGTACCCGGTCGGGGGATCAATGCCCCGGCTTGAGCCCCGACATCTTCGGCACCAGCAGCTTCTCGAACAGCCGCGGGAAGAACCTGGCCAGCACCCGCGCCCGCCAGTTGACGTTGGACAGCACCAGCAGCCGCTTGCGGCGCAGCGCACCCTGGTAGATGGCCTCGGCCACGTCGCGCGGCGAGGCTACTTCGGCGCCCAGTACCACCGCCGGCTGGCGGATCACCGAGCCGTCGCCCACCAGCGCGTTCTTGCGCAGGTCGGTGGCGGTGAAGCCAGGGCAGGCCAGGGTGATCGCCACGCCCGTGCCGTCGAGCTCCATGCGCAGCGTGTCGAACAGCCCGTGCAGCGCATGCTTGCTGGCGTTGTAGGCGCTGCGGTAGAGCAGCGGCGCGAAGCCGGTCAGCGAGCTGAGCACGACGATCTGCCCGCGCCGCGCCAGCAGGCTGGGCAACGCCGCCTGGGTGCAGTGCAGCGCGCCATAGAAATTCACCGCCATGACCCGCTGGAACACCGTCAGGTCCGTGTCGGCGAACTGGCTGCGGTGGGTGATGCCGGCGTTGTTCACCAGCACGTCGATGCCGCCGAAGCGCTCGATGGCCAGCGCTATGCAGCGGCGCACCGCCTCGGCGTCGGCAATGTCGCAGCGCAGGCCGAGCGCCTCGATGTTGTGGTGCTCGCGCAGGTGCTGGACCAGGCTGTCCAGCGCCGCCTGATCGAGGTCGAGGATCACCAGGTGCGAGCCGGCCTGGGCGAAGCGCAACGCCAGGGCACGGCCGATCCCCGAGCAGCCGCCGGTGACCAGCACCACCTTGTGCCGATAGGCCTGATGGGTGAAGAGCTTGCGCGGCATGCCGACCTCCTCAGAGGGATGCGTGGGTCCCGTCGCAGCACGGCGGCGTGTGGGTGTGCTTGCAGCCGCAGAAGAACAGCAGCTCGTCCCGCGGTGCGTGGTACTTCAGCGGAAACAGGCCGGTGCCCTTGTGCGAGCCGTCGCAGAACGGCTGGTTGGCGCTACGGCCGCAGCGGCACCAGAAATAGTCTTCGCCGGCGTGGACCTCCACCGCATAGGGTCCGCGCTGGGCAATCAGCGCCTCGGTCATGGAACGAACCTCCCGGCGCAGCCACGCCTCAAGGTTGCAGGATGCTTCGCGAAGGAAACGCGCAGGTGAAATGCGCGGTCACAAACACTATCCTCTCGCACATCAAGGATAGTCCCTAGGCTGTATGAACCTCTCGCTGCCACGCCGCATCCTGTTCCTGCTGCTCATCCTCCTGCTACTCGCCGCTACCGCCGGCGCCTGGCTGCTGGCCTGGCGTCCCGCCGAACGAGAGGCGGTGGCCGCGCAATGCCGCGCACCGGCGCCGCAGCTGCAACCAGGGCAGATGCTCAAGGTGATGACCTGGAACGTCCAGTACCTGGCCGGCAAGCGCTACATCTTCTGGGACGACCTGCCCGACACCGTCGGCCCGGACGACAAACCCAGCGCCGAAGACATCGCTTACAGCCTCGACGAGGTGGTGCGGGTGATCCGCGAGGAAGCGCCGGACATCGTGCTGCTGCAGGAGGTCGACGATGGCGCGGCGGCTACTGGCAAGCAGGACCAGCAGGCACTGATCGGCGACCGCCTGACCGACCTCTACCCCTGCTCCACCGCCGCCTTCGACTGGAAGGCGCGCTTCGATCCCAACCCTCACGTGTTCGGCAGCGCCGGGCGCAAGCTGGTGACCTTCAGCCGCTTCCAGATCGCCGGCGGCGAGCGCATCGCCCTGCCGCAGCGTTCGTCGATCCCACTGCTACGCCTGTTCGCCCCGCAACCCGCGTTGCTGCAAAGCACGCTGCCGATCCGCGGCGGCGGCCAGCTCACGGTGATCAATACCCGCCTGGAGCGTCCCAACGGCGACGACACCCCGCAGCGCCAGGTCGAAGCCCTGGAAGCCCACCTCAACGCCCTGCAGACCACCGGCAGCCCCTGGCTGCTGGGCGGCGACCTCGGCCTGCTGCCGCTGGGCCAGTACCCTTACCTGCCCGAGGTGCTGCGCGCGCCCTACCGCGCCAACAGCGAGCTGAACCTGCTGGCGGCGCGCTACCCGGTGATCCCGGCGGTGCAGGAATCCAGCGGCGCCGAGCAGGCGCAGTGGTACACCCACTTCCCCAACGACCCGCGCGTGCACAACCCTGACCGCACCCTCGACTACCTGTTCTACAGCCCCCGCCTGAGCCGCCTCGACGCCAGCGTGCGGCGCAACGACACCCTGCGCATCTCCAACCACCTGCCGCTCAACGGGCGCTTCCTGCTGCCGCACTGAGTGTTGCCGCACGAGTGCACCGGCCGGCGCTGGACAGCACGCAGGCACCGACGCATGCTGCGCCAGCCGCGCACAATAACGACAAGCCCCACCGCAGGTAGCCATGCTTTTTCGCCGTATCGCCTGGCTGATCGCCTGGCTGATCGCCATGCTGTTCTGCCTACACGCCAGCGCCAGTGACCTCCCGACCCTGGCCAACCGCCTGCCGCGCCCGCTGCCGGTGCTGGACGTCGGCTACTACGAATTCCCGCCCTACACCTACACCGCCCCGGATGGCAGTACCCGCGGCAGCGGCGCCGACCTGGTCCGGCGCATCCTGCTCAAGGCCGGCTACCGCGCCAACTTCCGCTCGCTGCCCAGCGCGCGCCTGTACCTCGGTCTGCAGGACGGCAGCGTACAGCTGTGGGCCGGCGCCCCCGGTAAGCCCGAGCTGGTCGGCAGTACGCTTGAGTGCGAGCGCACGCTCGGCCACGTCGACCTCAACCTCTACCGACTGCCATCACACGCCGCGCCTCGACTGCCGCAGGGCCTGACCGGCAGCCGAATCATCCTGATCAGCGGCTACAGCTACTGGAAGCCGATCACCGACCTGCTGGACGACCCGCACCTGAAACTGGAGCTGCACCGCACCAGCACCCATGTGGCGGCGCTGCAGATGCTCGAGCGCGACCGCGGCGATTACCTCATCGATTACCAGGCGCCTGTGGAGCAGGCCCGAAGGGAGCTGAACATGGCGCCGCTGGCCTTCGACACCCTGTACAGCGTGCCGACCAAGCTGATCGTCTCCCGCCACGCGCCCGATGCCGAACGGCTGCGCGAACAACTGGACCACGCCTACGACGAGTTGCAGGCAGCGGGATATGAAATGCAGTTGCCGTAGGGCGTACAACCGTTCGCGGTTGTACGCCGATTCACCTTGTCCCGTCGCTGGTGCCGGGGCTGAACTCGGAGAGCCCCGATATCAAGGTCAAACGGCGTATAACGTCGAACGTTATACGCCCTACGCTCCGGCTTGAACCGCATCATCCGCCGGCACGGACAGCTCCCTCTGGGAGAGGGCTGGGATGAGGGCAATCCAGCGCACCGGTCTCACCCCTTGCGCGGCTTCGCCCTCGCCGTCGGCTCGGCGATCAGCGGATCATCCGGCCAGTAATGCTTCGGATAGCGTCCCTTCAGGTCCTTCTTCACCTCGGCATAGGTGCTGCGCCAGAAGTTGGCCAGGTCCTGGGTCACCTGCACCGGCCGCTGCGCCGGCGACAGCAGGTGCAGCTTCACCGCCACCCGGCCATTGGCGATGCGCGGCGTGTCGGCCAGGCCGAACAGCTCCTGCAGTCGAACCGCGAGCACTGGTGGGGACTCGGTGTAGTCCAGGCGAATATTTGAACCAGACGGCACCTGCAAGGTACGCGGCGCCAGCTCGTCCAATCGTTGCGGCAGCGGCCAGGGCAGCACGGCATGGAGAATCCCGGCCAGCTCCAGGTTGGCGAAGTGCGCCAGCCGCGAAACCTTGCCCAGGTACGGCAGCAGCCAGTCCTCCAGCGAATCCAGCAGGGCCGCATCGCTGACGTCCGGCCACTCGCTCTCGCCCTTGCCCTCGATATCCAGTCGCCGCAGCAGCGCGACCCGCGCCTGCCACTGGCGCAGTTCCGGCGTCCACGGCAGCAGCTCCAGGCCCTTGCGCCGCACCAGTCCGAGCAATGCGCGGCTGCGGGCCTCCTCGTCGAGCGAGGGCAAGGCTTCCGTGGCCAGCACCAGCTCGCCGACCTTGCGCTGGCGCTCGGCGCGCAGCACGCCTTCGCGCTCGTCCCAGTCCAATTCGTCGTGGACGCTGACCTGCTCGGCCAGGATCGACTCGAACAATGCCGGCTCCAACGCCGCCGCCAGGTATATGCGCTCCTCGCGCTGGCCCTGTCGGCTGCCCAGGTCGGCGATCACCAGCCAGGGCTCCTTCATCAGCGCGTCCGGCTCGCCGAACTGCGCAGCGCGGCCGTTGGCCAGGCGGTATTCGCCACCGCCGGCGCGGCGTTGGCGGGCAATGCGGTCCGGGTAGGCGAATGCCAGCAGGCCGCCGAGCCAACGGGGATGATCGGGATCGCTCACCACCTCGCGGGCCGGGCCACGCAGGTAGCCCTTGAACTGCCGGGACAGCTGCCGCACCCGCTGCACCGCACCGCGACTGGCGCGCGGGGCATTCTGCTCGCCGGCCAGCAGGGCGATGCGGTGGTGCAGGTCGGCGTCGTTGCCACGCAGGATGTCACGCTCGCCGAGCAGCGCGGCGAGATCGCAGGCCAGCGCGCCCAGCCCCAGCGCATGGCCGCGCAGCAGCAGATGGGCGATGCGCGGGTGCGCCGGCACCTCGGCCATGGCCTGGCCGTGGGGCGTCAGGCTGCCGCCGCCGGCGCGGGAGGCCAGCGCGCCCAGGCGCTCCAGCAAATCGAGCGCCTGTGCATAAGCGGCCGCCGGCGGCAGGTCGAGCCAGGCCAGCTCCTGCGGGGCGACGCCCCAGCGCGCCAGTTGCAGGGCCAATCCGGCGAGATCAGCCTGGAGGATTTCCGCCGTGCCATAGGCCGGCAGTTGGTCGTGCTGGGCTTCGGACCACAGCCGGTAGCAGGCGCCAGGCTCCAGTCGCCCGGCCCGGCCGGCGCGCTGGGTGGCGGAGGCGCGGGAGATGCGCTGGGTATCCAGGCGGGTCATGCCGCTGCCCGGATCGAAGCGCGGCACCCGCGCCAGCCCGGCATCCACCACGACGCGCACACCGTCGATGGTCAGGCTGGTCTCGGCGATGTTGGTCGCCAGCACCACCTTGCGTTTGCCCGCCGGCGCGGGCTCGATGGCGGCGCGCTGGGCGTCGAGATCGAGCTCGCCATGCAGGGGACAGATCAGGATTTCCGGGCGACCGGCCAGCGCCTCGCCCAGTTGCTCGGCCACCCGGCGAATCTCCGCCTGGCCGGGCAGGAACACCAGCAGGCTGCCGCACTCGTCGGCCAGCGCCTGCTGTACCGTCTGCACCACGCGCGGTTCGATGAATTCGCCGGCCTGCCAAGGCCGGCCCCAGCGGATATCCACCGGGAACATGCGGCCCTCGCTGCGCACCACCGGGGCGTCGTCGAGCAACGCGGACAGGCGCTCACCTTCGAGCGTCGCGGACATCACCAGCACCTTCAGCGCCGGCTCGTCGCGCAGCAGTGCGCGGCCGTTGAGGGTCAGCGCCAGGGCCAGATCCGCGTCGAGGCTGCGTTCGTGGAATTCGTCGAAGATCACCAGGCCGACGCCGTCCAGCGCCGGGTCGTCCTGCAGGCGACGGGCGAGGATGCCTTCGGTGACCACTTCAATGCGCGTCTTCGGGCCGACCCTGCTGTCGAGGCGGATACGGTAGCCAACGGTTTCGCCGACCTTCTCGCCCAGCTCGGCGGCCAGGCGCTCGGCGGCGGCGCGGGCGGCCAGGCGGCGCGGCTCCAGCATCAGGATCGACTGCCCGGCCAGCCATGGCTCATCGAGCAGCGCCAGCGGCACGCGGGTGGTCTTGCCCGCGCCGGGTGGCGCTTCCAGCACCACCTCGTGGCGCGCGGCCAGTGCCTGGCGCAACTCGGGGAGGACGCTGTCGATGGGAAGGGCGTTCATGCCGGCTCCTGATTCAAGCTTTCACGGTGCGGTAACCCGGCTGACGCGGGGGCCGGCGATTATACCGGGCGAACCGCAAGGTCGACTTGGCAGTCTTAGAAGCAACGAGCCCGCCACAGCGTGCGAATCCACCAGCAATGGCCATGGGCTCGTTGATATAGTTATTCGCATCATCCTCCCGGAGGTTCTCCATGCGTCTCGCCACCCGTGTGTCCTGCGCGGTTCTTTGCGCCACCCTGTTCAGTCAGCTGACGGCCTGCGGCACCCTGTTCTACCCCGATCGCCGCGGCCAGATCGACGGTCGTGTCGACCCGGCCATCGTCGCCTTCGACGCCATCGGTCTGTTGTTCTACATCATCCCGGGCCTGATCGCCTTCGGCGTAGACTTCGCTACCGGCGCCATCTACCTGCCCGATGCCAAGTACTCGGTCGCGCCGGAAAAGCTCAAGGATGCAGTGAGTGAAGACGGCACCGTGGACAAGGCTAAACTCAAGGCGATCCTCGAGCGTGAAACCGGCCGCAGCCTGCCCCTGGACGACCCGCGTCTGATCCAGCGCAGCGGCAGCCTCCAACAACTCGCCAGCCTGGGTCTGCACCCGGAGGCCTGATATGCACGGCGCTCTCGCTTCACACCTTCGTCAACTCCTGGCGTACCACCAGTGGGCCTACGACCGCATCCTGGAGGCCGTCGAGCCTCTGGATGAGGCGGCCTATCGCGCGCCGCGCGGGCTGTTCTTCGATAGCCTGCACGGCACCCTCAATCACCTGGCGGTGGTCGATCGCATCTGGTTCGCCCGTGTGCAGCGAGAGCCCTGGCAGTTCGAGCGGCTGGATGCCGAGGCGGCCCCTGACCGCGATGGCCTCGCAGTATTCCTCAAGGAGGGCGTCGACGCCTGGCGGCTGTGGCTCGACAAGCAGACCGACGCCACCCTCGGCAGCTCGCTGGACTACCGCAACATGGCCGGCCAGGCGCACCGCCAGAGCCTGGCCAACATCGTCCAGCACCTGGTCAACCACGGCACCCACCACCGCGGCCAGATGAGCGCGGCGCTGACCGCCATCGGCCAGAAGGCGCCGCTGCTGGATTACATCTACTTCCTACCCAACCGCATGGACACATGATCACCCACGCCAGCCACTCCCAACTGCTGCGGCTGGCGACCTTCGCGTCGCTCGGCGTGGCCATCACACTGGTGGTGGCCAAGGCCATCGCCTGGTGGTTCAGCGGCTCGGTCAGCCTGCTCGCCGGCCTGACCGACTCGCTGCTCGACGGTGCAGCCTCCTTCCTCAACCTGCTGGCGGTGCACTACGCCATCCGCCCGGCTGACGACGATCACCGCTACGGCCACGGCAAGGCCGAGTCCCTCTCGGGGCTGGCCCAGGCACTGTTCATCGCGGTGAGCGCGGTGCTGGTCGGCACCCAGGCCATCGACCGCCTGCAGCATCCGCAACCGGTGGAATCGGCCGGCTGGGGCATCGCGGTGATGCTGCTGTCCCTGGCGCTCACCGCCGCCCTGCTGGCGGTGCAGGGGTACGTGGTGAAGATCACCGGCTCCAACGCGATCCGCGCAGACTCCCTGCACTACCGCTCGGACCTGCTGCTCAACAGCAGCATCCTGGTCGCCCTGCTGCTGGCGCAATTCGGCTGGCAGCAGATGGACGCGATCTTCGGCCTGGGCATTGCCCTGTACATCCTCTGGAGTTCCTTCCAGATCGCCCGCGAATCGGTTGCCGTGCTGATGGACGAGGAGCTGCCGCCGGATGTCAGCACGCGGATGCTCGAACTGGTGCGCGAAGTGCCCGGCGTGCTCGGCGCCCACGACCTGCGCACGCGGATTTCCGGCACCCACTGGTTCGTCCAGTTGCATCTGGAACTGCCCGGCGAACTGACCCTGTCCAAGGCGCATCAGCTGTGCGACGAGGCGGTGCTGGCGATCCACAAGGAATTCCCGCGAGCCGAGGTGCTGGTGCACGCCGACCCGCAGGAAGTGGTGGGCAAAGAGACCATCAGTTGATGCTGTAGCCGCGTCCGCTCAGGCAGGCGCCCAGGGCGCGGCGGTAGTTGTCGGCGACATAGGCCGGCGGCGCGTAGGTCGCCGAGGCCGGGTCGAAGCCGCTCTGGCTGGCGGCCCAGTGGTGGCATTCGTAGCGGTCGCGATTCTGCTGTTCCGGCCCCTGGCCATACAGCGGGTAGGCGATCACGTCGTAGGACGACTGCGCCACCAGCGGCTGCTCCATCGGCGGCGCCACCACCTCGTACTCCTGCGAACCGGCCTGCCACAGGTAATAGGTCCCCGCCACCAGGAAGTAGCCGATGCTGCCGATCCAGACCTGCTCGGCGTACGACGGCAGATAGCGCACCCGCACTCCATAAGGCGGCGTTACCACCACGTAGCGCGAACCATAGGGGCGATACCAGTAGCCGTCACCGAAGAAGTAATCGGACCCGCGATAAGGCACCCGGTAATGCCCCGCCGGCACGCTGTTCACCACGTAGCCCGGACGCCAGTACGAGGGATGCGGCCCCCAGTTGCCATGGGACGGCGGCGGGCGCCCCTGCCAGCCACCGGGCGGTGGACGCGAGCCTCCCTGCCAGCCCGGTCGATCGGAATGATCGTCCTGCCATTGGGTGGTGCCAGCGCCGATGGGACGGCCTTTCCACTGGTCGTTTCCGCTCGGCGGGCGAATCCCTGGATTGGCGTTATTGACGGGCGGACGTCCAGACCATTGCCCACCGTTGTTGCCCGGTGGGTTGCCATGCCAGTCATGATCGCCCCCTGGATTACCCTGCCAATGCCCGCCGTTGTTGACGGGGGGACGCCCCTGCCACTGGCCGTTGCCATTCCACTGGGGGTGGCCCTGCCACTGGCCGTTGCCGTTACCTTGCGGGCGGCCCTGCCATTGCCCGCCGGAGCTCTCCGGCGGCCGCTGCTGCCAATTGCCCATGGGCCGGCCCGGTCCCTCATGGGACATGGGCGTGCGCCCGCCTCCGGCATTGTTGCCCTGGCCGGCGGCAGGCCGCCCCTGGGACTGACCGGAGAGGTCCGGCGGCTCGGCTGCCAACGCCTGGGCAGCAATGGCCAGGGAGAGCATGGCAACCCCGGCGAACGGCCAGATGCCCGACTTCATGGAACCCTCACTTCGGCCTCGGCCGAAAACAGTGATGCGACAATGCCATAGACCACGGCACAGACCGCGTATTGCAAGGCGCTGAGTAAAGTCAGGGTAAAGATGGCAGAGAAATCGCGGGCAAGAAAAAGGGAGGCTCGTCAGCCTCCCTTTCGGAATCTCGTCCTGCTCGTCGCTGTTGGCGCCGGCTCACCTCGCTCCGCCTTCTGGGCAGTGCGTAGCCCGGTGGCCGGCGCGATCCTGTTGGGTCGGCGGGCCGCGAAGCGCCTGATTGGGCGGATCGCAGGGGACGTGATGTCCGGGCTGTGAATCTGGAAGAAATACTACGGCGACAGAGCGGGGAAATGATTGCTAAGATTGCTCATAAAGGCATTAGCTGAGCAATAAATAGCTAAAAATTACGCCACAAGCGCAATTGAATAGATACACGGGGTTTTCATGGACAAGCTGGACCGCTACGACCTGCGCATTCTTGCCGAACTGCAACGCGACGCGCGCATCTCCAACCAGGAGCTCGCCGAACGCATCGGCCTGTCGCCCTCCCCCTGCTCGCGACGGGTCAAACAGCTGGAAGACGACGGCTACATCGTCCGCCAGGTCGCCCTGCTCGACAGCAAGAAGCTCGGCCTGAGCCTCACCGCCTTCGTCCTGATCGGCATGGACCGCCACACCCCGGAGCGCTTCGAGCACTTCCAGCAGATCATCGGCAAATGCCCGGAAGTGCTGGAATGCAGCCTGGTGACCGGGATGGACGCGGACTACCAGCTCAAGGTGATGGTGCCGGACATGGAACGCTACCAGCACTTCCTGCTCGGCACATTGACCCGCATCGAAGGGGTGACCAGCGTGCGATCGAGCTTCGTGCTACGCAATGTGTTGGCCAGTACCGAGTTGCCGTTGGATCACTTGCGGGTTTGATCGCAGAGTTGACGTTCTTCGTAGGAGCGAGCTTGCTCGCGAACCGAGCCTGGCTGGTGCCTTATCGCCTGCCTCACCTCCGCTCGCAGGCATGGCCCGCGAGGCCCTCGATTCCTGCTCGGCGTTTCTGCGCCGCTTCGGCGCGCGCTGGGATTTCTTGTTTCGCCCCCTCGGGCGAGTCACTTTCTCAAACTACGGATGGCCGCCCCACAGAAAGTAACCAAAGGTCTTTGCCCCATCATCCGGGTCCCGCTTCGCGGGACTGATTCGCTTCGCTCACCCTTCGGGCCAGCCTTCGGCTGTTACTTCGCTTCGCTCCGTTTCCCTCGTTCCATCGAAGTTTCAGGGGCACGAACTAGGCGTCCCCCTTGACGGGCCATCCATGGCCCAACGACGCTCTCGCGGCATCCATGCCGCTCAACCCCTGAAACTCCGATCCCACTCGGCCTCCTGAAGGGGCGCTCCGGCGTGTGCGGATATTTCTCTGGAAATCCTCAAGGGCGAAACCAGAACAAAGGGCGAGCTGGGCTCCCGTAGGAGCGGACCTTGTCCGCGAAATCCATCGCTAAGGAATCCAACCCCACAGGTGGATGCCGATGCATGGCGCCTACGTAGAAGCGGACTCTGTCCGCGATTCGGCCGCAAACCCGGCGCCAGCCCCTTCGCGAGCAAGCTCGCTCCTACAACCTCCGCCTCCCCTGCGACACAGCACCGCACCCCGCGTCCCGCAAGACCAATCCATTACCGGAAATTTCCCCGCCAGCCGCGCCGCAGCGGGAATTTTCGGGGCGTTCCCCCCCTCCCACAGCAAGAACTGATCAATTTCTGAGCACCCCTGATCATCAAACAACCAGATGCGTATAATGCGCGCCTTCTCCACCACCACCCTCAGCCCCGGCGTCCCTCGGACAACCTCCGCACCGGGCAGGAGCAGCAATGAACGAAAGTTTCGAAGACTGGATGATGTACGGCCTGGTCACCGGCCTGATCCTGTTCATGGCCTTCATCGTCTGGGATCTGGCGAAGAAGTCCAAAGCCGGCCGCATGGGCACCATGGTGCTGTTCTTCGCCCTGGGCCTGGGTGTACTGGGTTTCCTGATCAAGTCCGTCGTCGTCGCGGGGCTCGAAGGCGGCTTCTGACGCCCGCTCCCGCGCCCGCCCCGGTCGTCAGAGATCGGGGCTGACTTCCCGCCACTGCCCCGGCTGCAGGCCGTCCAGGCTCCACGGCCCGATCCGCACGCGCACCAGACGCAGGGTTGGCAGGCCAACGGCCGCCGTCATCCGCCGCACCTGGCGGTTGCGGCCCTCGCGGATCACCAGTTCCAGCCAGGCCGTGGGCACCGACTTGCGGAACCGTACCGGCGGGTTGCGCTCCCACAGCTGCGGCTCCTCCAGCCGCCGCGCTTCGGCCGGCAAGGTCGGGCCGTCATTGAGTTGCACGCCCTTGCGCAGTTGTTCCAGCTGCTCGTCGCTCGGCTCCCCCTCTACCTGCACCCAGTAGGTCTTCGGCAGCTTGTGCTTGGGATCGGCAATGCGCGCCTGCAGGCGGCCGTCGTTGGTCAGCAGCAACAGGCCTTCGCTGTCGCGGTCCAGCCGTCCGGCGGGATAGACGCCCGGTACCTCGACGAAATCCTTCAGGGTCGCCCGGCCCTCGCTATCGTTGAATTGAGTCAGCACGTCGAACGGCTTGTTCAGCAGGATCAGCCGTGGCTGTGCCGGCGGCGCCTTGGCCACGCGGCGCGGCGCAGGACGGGGAGCGGAACGACGGGAAACTGGACGAGGCGGACGGGGCATGGTGAAAAGACTGGTAACCGGAGATGGGGGTGAAGCGATTGCCCGGCATGCTAGGTTGTGCCGAGCCCTCCCTGCAAGAGCACGCCCATGAGCCACCCCACCTGGCTGATCACCTTGCGCAATCTCAGCGGCCGCCTCGGCGCCCGTTACCGTGGCCCGCAAACCGCGAACTTCGACGGCCAACGCTTCCACAACCTCGACCGCCGGCCGCACCACGGCCTGCGCGCCTTCCTCAAATGGCAGCGCGAGCGTGGACGACAGACGCCCTGGATCGACCAGCCGGGCCCGGCCACGCGGCCGGACGTACAGGCCCAGGTCAGCGGCGAAGAGCTGCGCGTCACCTACATCAACCACGCCACCCTGCTGATCCAGCATCGCGGGCTGAACATCCTCACCGACCCACTGTGGTGTGAACGCACCAGCCCGTTCAGCTTCATTGGTCCGCGCCGCCATCACCCGCCGGGACTGGCGCTGGACGAACTGCCGCCGATCAACCTGATCCTGGTCAGCCACAACCACTACGATCACCTGGACATCGGTAGCCTGCGCGAACTGGCGCGGCGCTTCCCGGAGGCAAAGGTGGTAACCGGCCTGGGCAACGGCGAATTGATCCGCGCCTGCGGCTTCAATGACGTGTCGGAGCTGAACTGGTGGCAAAGCCTGCCGCTGCCCGAAGGCATGCTGCTCACCGGCGTGCCCGCGCAGCACTGGTCGGCGCGCTCGCGGCGCGACACCAACCGCACCCTGTGGCTGGGCTTCGTGCTGGAATCGCCGGACGGCCCGGTGCTGTTCCCCGGCGATACCGGCCTGGGCGAGGAGTTCAAGCTGATGCACCAGCGCTTCGGCCCAATGCGCTTTGCCGCCCTGCCCATCGGCGCCTACGAGCCGCGCTGGTTCATGCGCCACCACCACATGAACCCGGATGACGCCGTGCAGGCGCACCAGCAGCTCGACTCGCAGTGCAGCATGGCCATCCACTTCGGCACCTTCCGCCTGAGCGACGAAGGGCAGTTCACGCCGGTCAGCGACCTGGCTCGGGCGCTGGAGCAGCACGGCGTTGCGACCGAGCGCTTCCGGGCGCCCAAGCCGGGGGACCAGTGGCACATAGCACCGCTGCCGTGGGTGACATTGTAGGAGCGAGCTTGCTCGCGAACCGCACAACGCCGCAGCCGCCGGCAAGTTCGTTCGCGAGCAAGCTCGCTCCTACAAAGAGCCGCCTCAGCTCTCGCGCACCCGCTTGCTGCAACAGCTGCGATAGCGTTTGCCGCTGTTGCACGGACACGGTTTGTCACCCCGGCCGCCCAACTCCAGCCAGCTTTCCAGACGCAGGCGCATGCCCTCGCGGATTTCCCGCTGCTCGTCGTCGAGCGGGTTGCGCGCCAGTTCGCGGCAGAGCCAGAGGTAGTCCTCCAGCAACTCGTCGCGTTCCAGGGCGTGGAACTGCTCGGCCAGCGGCACACCTTCGTAGCGGCGTTTCGGATCGGGCAGGAAGGCGATCGCCCCACCACCGGGCAGCACGTTCCACAGCCGTCCCTGGGCATCGCGCCAGCAGGCACTGAAGCGGGCGCGCAGGGCCAGGCCCGGCCACTCTTCCAGGCACCAGCCGTCGACGCGCTCGCCGCCGAGACCTTCCACCGCCTTGCCCACCGAGAACCAGGGCTCGCCGGCCAGGCTTTCCGGCAGCGGCAATGGCGCGGCAACTTCCGGGGTGCCGCCTTCCACCAGCCGGCGGGCGAATCGGCGCAAGGGATTGGTGAGGTGCGAGGGGGCGCGGAAGGACATGGGATCACCAGCGAAAGGGTCGGCGAAGGTCCGACCGGAGGGCCGCGCCACGGTTCCCCATGGCGCGCGAGGCGAGCATTCTAGGCGCGCCCCGAAACTCGTCAACGCACGCCGATCAATAGTTACGAGTGGACACGGGTTGCGCATCCACACCCAGCTCGCGCAGCAGATCATCCAGCAGCGACGAGGCGCCAAAACGCAGGTGCTCCGGGGTGATCCAGGCAGCGCCGAAGCGTTCCTCCACCAGTGTCTGGTAACGCTGCGCATCGGCCAGGGTGCGCAGGCCGCCGGAAACCTTCAGGCCCACCTTGCCACCGGCTTCCCCGATGCATTCGAGCATCACCCGTACGGCTTCCGGCGTAGCGTTCACCGCCGCCTTGCCCGTGCTGGTCTTGAGGAAGTCGGCGCCGCCGGCGATGGCCTCGCGGCAGGCCGTGCGGATCAGCTCCGGATCGGCGAGCTCGCCGGTTTCGAGGATCACCTTGAGCCGATGATAAGGGCCGCACAGCGTCTTGCAGGCACGAATCAGCTCCACCGCACCGGAGGGGCCGCCCGCCATGAGCCGGCGCCACGGGTAGACCAGATCGATCTCGTCGGCGCCTTCGGCCAGCGTCCTGCGCACCTCCTCCACCACGTCGGCCAGGGACGCGCTGCCGGCGGGGAAGTTGCACACGCTGGCAACTTTCACACCGCGTCCGCCCAGGGTGTTGAGCGTGCGCCGCGCGATGTGCGCCAGCTTCGGCCAGACGCACACCGCCGCCACTTCGCCATAGGGCGTCAGCGCCCGGCGGCAGAGGTCGACGGTGCTTTGCAGGTCATCGCCATCGTTCAGCGAGGTCAGGTCCAGCAGGGCGAGCACCCGGCCCGCCGGTGTCTTGCGAGGATCGGTCATCGGCAGCCACCTCCTGCGGCTGGCGGCGGGGCAAGCGGTGCCCCGCCGCGCTCTGGGATCAGCGGAACGGCGGCTCGTCGAAGCTGCGCAGCTTGCGCGAGTGCAGCGAGTTGAGCTGGGTACGCAGCAGGTCGACGGCGGCGATGCCGATGGACAGGTGCTGGCTTACCGCGCGCTGGTAGAAGGCCGTGGCGGCGCCGGGCAGCTTGATCTCGCTGTGCAGCGGCTTGTCCGAGACGCACAGCAGCGTGCCGTAGGGCACCCGCAAGCGGTAACCCTGGGCGGCGATGGTGCCGCTCTCCATGTCCACGGCGATGGCCCGCGCCAGGTTGATCAGCGGGCGCTCCTGGGCCCAGTGCAGCTCCCAGTTGCGGTCGTCGTAAGTCAGCACGGTGCCGGTGCGCAGGCGGCGCTTGAGCTGGTCGCCGCGCTCGCCGGTCACCAGGGCGGCAGCTTCCTGCAGCGCCAACTGCACCTCGGCCAACGCCGGGATCGGGATGTGCGGCGGCAACACCCGGTCGAGGATGCCGTCGCGGCGCATGTAGGCGTGGGCCAGCACGTAGTCGCCGATGGTCTGCGACTGCCGCAGGCCGCCGCAGTGGCCGACCATCAACCAGCAATGCGGACGCAGCACGGCCAGGTGGTCAGTGATGTTCTTCGCGTTGGACGGGCCGACGCCGATGTTCACCAGGGTCACGCCGTCGCCATCCTCGGCGATCAGGTGATAGGCCGGCATCTGGAAGCGATGCCATTCGACACCTGCGACTATGGCATTGGCCTCGCCCTCGTCCATGCCGCGTTCGATGATCACGTTGCCCGGCAACACCATGCGCACGAAACGCGGATCGTCGCGCAGCCGCTCCAGCCCCAGGTGGATGAACTGGTCGACGTAGCGGTGGTAGTTGGTCAGCAGGATCCACGGCTGCACGTGGCGCCAGTCGCTACCGGTGTAGTGCACCAGGCGGCGCAGGGAGAAATCAGTACGCGCGGCGTGGAACAGCGCCAGCGGCATCGGGTCGGCGCCCTCCCACTCGTAGAGGCCGTCGGCGATGCCATCGGAGGTGGCGGACAGGTCCGTGCTGGGGAATACCCGCGCCAGCTCCGCGGCGGTCACCCCGGAGCCGCCCAGTTCGTCGCCCTGCTCCACCACGTACGGGTAAGGAATGTTCTGGTCGCTGACGCCGACCTCCACCCGCACAGTGAAGTCCTCCATCAGCGGGCGCAGCTGCTCCAGCAGGTATTTGCGGAAGGCCTTGGGCTGGGTGATGGTCACCGCGTAGGTGCCGGGCACCTGGACTTTGGCATAGGCACGGGTGGTGGAAGGCACCTCGCCCTGACACAGGTAGATCACCCGCAACTCCGGGTAACGGAACAGGCTGCGCTGCTCGGCGTCGGGCACCACGCGCTCCTTCAGGTAGCGCTTGAGCGCCTGGTTCAGGGCGCCGGTGGCCCGCTCGTGCAGCACGGCCAGTTGGTCGACGGCCTCTTCGGCGGTCTGGGCGACGAAGAGCTCGTCGCCAGTCGAAAGACTCATGGTGGGCATCCTGTCTGAACGATCAGCCCCATCTTGCCTGCTTCCGTCACGGAAAGGGATGACAGATTTCGTACCGGCAGGATGAGCGGAAAGGTTGAATAAACCTTATGACAGAATCCGCGCCTGCAAGTGCGGATGACAGCGCCAATGAACCGGTGCCTGTTCCGTTTTCGCATATCGCGTGACGGGGCGTCCCAAGCTGCCGGCGGTGCCTTGTTTGCCCAGGCGCCCTCGGTAGATTGGCCGGCGCTGCGGTCAATCCCGCAGCCGGGTTTGACGGCCCGATCATTTGGGCGCGCTTGCGTCTAGCGACGCATGTGAAGCTGGCGAACAGAATGGAACGACCCGCTCTGGGTCCGCTACACCAATGTGCCGCAACTACTGCAGCCCAAGCACGACAAACGCTCACTAACCGGCTGGTGGCGCTCGTTACGTTGGCGCCTGTCGATTCCGTAGAGCGCATAACCTGGAACTGGTTATCCGCCGGAACCCTCCCGACAGATAGCCGCTAGCGCGTTATGCGCCCGACGAAACGGGAGAAAGCTCTCAGGCGTGCTGCTCGATGTACTCGCTCAGCGCCCGGCGGGTCAGATCGTTCAGTGTGATGTTCTGCTGGATAGCCGCAATGCTGGCCGCCATATGCAGTTCATGCCCTACGCGAACATTGAAAGATCCCTTGCAGGGAATCTCAGGCTCTACGCCCGTTGCAGCACAGTCGGCCAGGTAATCATCGACCGCAGCGCGGAACGCGCCGGCCAGCTCGGCGACCGTCTCGCCCTCGTAATTGACCAGGGCCCGGATGAACAGCAGCTTGCCGAACAGGCAGTTGTCCTCGGGGCTGGCCTCGATGGACCCGTAATAGCCTCGGTGCTGTAGCAGGTTGTTCATCGAATCAGTCCTCCGCTTTTCAGATGTTCGATCACCTGGCGCCTGGCATAGGCCTTCAATTCATTGCCGGGATGGGGTTTGTGCAGGTTGATCATTGCTCGCGGGTCGCCATTATCGAATTTGACCCGACTGCCATCGCCCTCGAGCTTCCGATAGCCAAGCCCGTGGAGCAACACCACCAGTTCCTGCCAGGTAAGCACGGACTGCTTGTTCAATAGCTTTGCCAGCAGCTTCTCATGCTGAGACATACCCTCTCCCAGCTGCAACTAATTTTAGTTGCAGTTATAAACCAAGGCAATCTCACTGCTGAGCTGCCTGCACGGAAATGAAGACCAGCGAGACTCATCCCGGCACCAGCGAAGAATCCTCCCCGTGCAACCTATTGATCGACAAACAACTGTTCAACCCGAAAGCTTCTACTGAAATTTCCTCAGACCAGATGCGGCGTCGAGCGCGCCACCAGCGCCGCCACATCCACCCCGCGCGGCAGGGTGCCGTAGACGCGGCCGCCGTCGCTCAGGCGGCTGGCAATGAAGGCGTCGGAGACCGTCGCGTTGCCCGCCTCCAGCAACAGCTTGGCCTGCAGGGCGACCGCCACGTTTTCGGTGAGCTGGCGGGCGCGGTACTGGATGTCGTGGGTGTCGGCGAAGGACGCCTTGAGGTTGCCAATAAAGGACGCGAGCCGCGCATCGCCGTGGCCGTCGCCCAGTTCGGCGAACAGCGCGTCGAGCACGCCGGGCTCCTTGGACAGGGCACGCAGCACGTCCAGGCACTGCACGTTGCCCGAACCTTCCCAGGTGGAGTTGACCGGCGCCTCGCGGTACAGGCGCGGAAGAATGGTGTCCTCGACGTAGCCGGCGCCGCCCAGGCATTCGGCGGCTTCGTTGATCATCGCCGGGGCGCGTTTGCAGATCCAGTATTTGCCCACGGCGGTGACCAGGCGGGCAAACTTGTCTTCCTGCTCGTCGTGCAGCCGGTCCAGCGCGCGGCCCATGCGCATGGTCAGGGCCAGCGCGGCTTCGCTTTCCAGGGCAAGGTCGGCCAGCACGTTCTGCATCAGCGGTTGTTCGGCCAGCACGCGGCCGCCGACCTGGCGGTAGGCGCAGTGGTGCGCGGCCTGGGTCAGTGCCTGGCGCATCAGCGAGCTGGAGCCGATTATGCAGTCGAAGCGGGTCATGGCGACCATCTCGATGATGGTCGGCACCCCGCGGCCTTCCTCGCCGATCATCCAGGCCAGCGCGCCGCGGTACTCCACTTCGCTGGAAGCGTTGGACCAGTTGCCCAGCTTGTTCTTCAGGCGCTGGATGTAGAACTCGTTGCGGCTGCCGTCCGGGCGGTGGCGCGGCAGCAGGAAGCAGGTCAGGCCCTTGTCGGTGTAGGCCAGGGTAAGGAAGGCGTCGCACATGGGCGCAGAGCAGAACCACTTGTGGCCGACCAGCTCGTAGGCCTGGCCCGGGCCGGGGATACCCACCGGGTAGGCGCGGGTGGTGTTGGCACGCACGTCGGTGCCGCCCTGCTTCTCGGTCATGGCCATGCCGATCGTCACGCCGCTCTTCTGCTCCATGGGCAGGTTGCGCGGGTCGTACTGGGTGGAGAGGATTTTCGGCAGCCACTTCTCGGCGATGTCCGCTTGCAGGCGCAGGGCGGGCACGCTGGCGAAGGTCATGGTCAGCGGGCAACCGGTGCCGGCTTCGGCCTGGCTGTGCAGGTAGCTGAGGCCGGCGCGGGCGACCTGGGCGCCGGCACGCGGGTCGGTCCAGGGCATGGATGGGATGCCGGCTTCGATCGAGGCGCGCATCAGTTCGTGGTAGGCCGGGTGGAATTCCACCAGGTCGATGCGGTGGCCGTAGCGGTCGTGGGACTTGAACACCGGCTTGTTCTCATTGGCCAGGAAGCCCGCCGCCATCAGCGGACCGCCGGCCAGCGCACCGTAGGCGTCGAGCTTCTGCTCGGCCCAGCCGCCTTCGTAACGGCGTACCCACTCCTGCAGCGGCAGGTCGACGCGGTAGAGGTTGGCGCCGTCCAGCGGCGGTACCTGGTTGGTCACTTCATGGGTTTCGGCGTACTGGTGCAGGCTCATGGCTGATCCTCCTTGGCAGGCGATTGCATAGCGGAAAGGGACGCACCGACGGCGCGCAGGCAGAAATGGACGAGGGCGTCGCTGACATGCGCCAGCGACGCACCGGGCTGGCCGGCATCCCGTGCGGCGCGCGCCGGCGGCGACAGAGGCCCGACCAGGGCTTCGGCGATGGCGCCGACCAGGCAGGCGGCGACCAGGTGAACGGGCTGGGGCGGGAATTCACCCTGGGCGATGCCCTGCTCCAGCAGCTGCACGAACAACGCCGCGTAGGCTTCGCGGTAGATCAGGCGCTGTTCGTCGACTTCGGGATCGACCGGTTCGGCGATCAGCGCGAAGGCGAGTTGGCGGCTGCCCCAGGCCCGCGCGGCAAACTGGCGCAGGCCGTGCTCCAGGCGTTTGGCGGCCTTTTCAGGCGCGTGGAGCGCCTCGGCCAGGGCATCGACTTCATGCTGGCTGGCGCGGGCGAAGACCTCGGCGGCCAACTCGCCCTTGCCGCGAAAGTGCCGGTACAGGCTGCCGGTGGCGATGCCGGCGTCTTCGGCCAAGGTCTGCATGGTCAGCGCGGCGAAACCGCCGTCGGCCACGCGGGCCAGCGCCAGGGAAAGAATCCGCTCGCGCTCCTCGACGTCTCGGCGCTGGCGCGCTTCAGTGACACGGTAGGCCATGCTCTGAACCCGGATTCAGGACTTTCAAGCAGTGAACCATGCTTCAGGACTTGACCAAAGGGGCAAAAGCGCCAGCGGTAGCGACTATCAGGACAACCCCGCGCAACGTCCGATCGGGGGTGTCGCTCGGTTCCCGATGCGACTGATGGCAGGGATATTCACCTGCGAGTGCCCACAGCCGCGAATATCGCCGGTATCATGGCAAGTCTTGGTGGAGTCCTGGTGGCGACCATCAAGCGGTGGACACCGTTCCCGCCGCGCAGCCGAATCCTGGTCGATTCAGGCCGCGCCCGCCGCCAGGGTCCCGAAATCATCTGTCCGGATGCTCGCCTGTCGCTCCCTTGCAGGCGAGCCTTCGGTAATCCCATTGAATGAGGCAACCATGGAACAAAAAGACATCGATTGGGGCTCGCTCGGATTCGATTACATCAAGACCGACTTCCGCTACATCTCCCACTGGCGCGATGGTCTGTGGGACGACGGCAAGCTGACCGAGGACAACACCCTGCACATCAGCGAGGGCTCCACGGCGCTGCACTACGGCCAGCAGTGCTTCGAGGGCCTGAAGGCCTACCGTTGCAAGGATGGCTCGATCAACCTGTTCCGCCCGAACCAGAACGCCGCGCGCATGGCGCGCAGCTGCGCCCGCGTGCTGATGCCGCAGGTCTCCGAAGAGCAGTTCATCGACGCCTGCAAGCAGGTCGTCCGCGCCAACGAGCGCTTCATTCCGCCATACGGTTCCGGTGGTGCCCTGTACCTGCGTCCGTTCGTGATCGGCGTGGGTGAAAACATCGGCGTGCGTCCGGCTCCGGAGTTCATCTTCTCGGTGTTCTGCATCCCGGTCGGCGCCTACTTCAAGGGCGGCATGAAGCCCCATGACTTCATGATCTCCACCTACGACCGCGCCGCGCCCCACGGTACCGGCGCCGCCAAGGTCGGTGGCAACTATGCCGCCAGCCTGCTGCCGGGTTCCCAGGCCAAGAAGGCCGGTTTCGCCGACTGCATCTACCTCGACCCGGCCACCCACAGCCGCATCGAGGAAGTGGGTTCGGCCAACTTCTTCGCCATCACCCACGACAACGAGTTCGTCACCCCGCGTTCCAGCTCGGTGCTGCCGGGTATCACCCGCCTGTCGCTGATGGAGCTGGCGGCTGACCGCCTGGGCCTGAAGGTGATCGAAGGCGACGTGGAGATCAACGACCTGGCGCGCTTCAAGGAAGCCGGCGCCTGCGGTACTGCTGCGGTGATCACTCCGATCGGTGGCATCCAGTACAACGACAAGCTGCACGTGTTCTACAGCCGCGAAGACGTCGGCCCGGTAACCCGTCGTCTCTATGAAGAGCTGACCGGCATCCAGACCGGCGACGTGGAAGGCCCGGAAGGCTGGGTCGTCAAGGTCTGAACCTGACCCGCAGCGGCCTCCCAGCTTCGGCTGGGGGACCGTTCGCCCCAAAGAGCGCCGCGATGCCTGTTGGTATCGCGGCGTTTTTATTTGGGCCGGGGTGAGGGGCCATGCCTCCGGCATGGGAACGGTTCGCGAGCAAGCTCGTTCCTACGAAGAGCGCGCCGGAGCAGACCTGTAGGAGCGAGCTTGCTCGCGAACCCCACGGCACAAAGCAGTACGAAGCTATCGCCGACGAAGCCCGCTCCTACGCAAGCCAGGCCTCAGGCGTGACTCGGCAGCGCAGGCTGGCACAGCAACCAGTCATGCAGCAGCGTCTGCAATTCCTCGAACTTCACCGGCTTGGCCAGGTAGTCGCTCATCCCGGCGGCCAGGCAGCGCTCGCGGTCACCGCTATGGCTGTGGGCGGTGATCGCCAGCACCGGCAGGTCGCCGCAGCGCGGCAGGGTGCGCAGGGCGCGGCAGGTGGCGAAGCCATCCATCACCGGCATCTGGCAGTCGAGCAGCACCGCGTCGACGGCTTCGCGGCGCAGCAGTTCGATGGCTTCGGCGCCGTTGTCGGCGGTACGCACGCGGTAGCCGAGCTTGAGCAGCATGCCGCGGATAACCAGTTGGTTGATGGCATTGTCTTCCACCACCAGCACGGTGCACTGGTCCGGGCTACGCAGCGCCTGCCCTCCCGCGCGGCGTGGCGGCGGGGCGATGCTCTGCACCGGTTGGCCGACCTGCAGGGTCAGGCTGAAGCAGCTGCCCTGTCCAGGCGTGGACTCGTGGGACAGCTCGCCGCCCAGCAAGGCGACCAGTTTGCGGCACAGCGCCAGTCCGATGCCCAGGCCGCCGTACTCGCGGGTCAGCGAACCGTCGAGCTGGTAGAAACGCTGGTAGAGCGCGCCATCCGAGGGCGTAGCGAAGCCGATCCCGCTGTCCTGGACCTCCAGGCGCAGTGCCAGGCCTTCCGCATTGGGCTCGCCGCTGACGCGCAGGCTGACCCCGCCGTGATGGGTGAACTTGATGGCGTTGTCGATCAGATAGCCCAGCGCCTGGGCCAGCTTGCCGGCGTCACCTTCAAGGGTATCGGGCAGGCTCTCGTCCAGTTGCAGCACGAAGCGCAGGCCCCGCTCCTCGGCACGCGGCGCGTACTGGGCGCGCAGGCCATCGCACAGGCCGCGCAGGCTGAACGGCTCGCGGCGCGGGTAGAGCTTGCCGGCCTGCAGTTCGAGCAGTGCGAGAATGTCGTTGACCATGCGCATCATGTCCCGCGCCGAACCGGTGGCGGTCTTGTGGTACTGGGCCAGCTCGATGTCCATCGGCACCGTCTGCATCAGTTCCAGCGAACCGATCACCCCGCTCATGGGCGTACGCAGTTCGTGGGTGACGGTGGCGAGGAATTCGTCCTTCAGGCGGTTGCTGCTGGCCAGCTCCAGGTTCAGTTGCTCCAGCTTGCGGCTGGTCTCCTGGAGGATGCGGGTGCGTTCTTCCTTCATGGCGTTGATGCGGTCCGCCAGCGCCAGGGACAGCAGGCCGACCTCCAGCGCCGAACCGATCTGGCTGGCGTACATGGTGAGGAAGACGTTGGGCAACAGGCCGAGCACCATCAGCGTGTTGACCACCCCGCCGAGCAGGAAGGCACTCCAGGCGAAGATGAAGTAGCGCGCCACGCGCATGCCGCGCAGCCAGGCGAGAATGCCGGCGGTGAAGATCACCACGGTGAAGGCCAGCGCCAGGTAGGTGGCCAGGCGCAGGGCGACGGCGTAGCTGACGGTCAGCGCGAGGGTCATCACCAGCGCCCCAACCCCCATCAGCACCAGCAGCAGGCGGTCGATCCACAGGCTGTGCTCGCGGGTGTGCAGGAAGCTGCGGGCGAACTGACAGCCGAACAGCCCGGCCGAGCCGATCAGGAAAGGCGTGGAGGCATTGGCCCACCAGGGGCTGTTGGGCCAGAAGTACTCGATGCCGGCGCCGTTGACCGAGATCTGGTAGAGGCCGAACGAGGCGATATAAAGGATGTAGTAGAGGTAGCTGGTGTCGCGGACGCTGAGGAAGATGAACAGGTTGTAGATCAGCATCACCAGCAGCACGCCATAGATGATGCCCAGCACGTAAATGCGCCCCGGCTGCTCTTCCAGGTAGGCCTTGGGCGACCAGAGCGTCAGCGGCGCCTGGATAGAGCCCTGGCTTTCCAGGCGCAGGTACACCCGCAGCGGCTTGCCGGGCTCCAGCTTGAGGTCGAACAGGTAGTTGTTCTGGCGGATCGGCCGGCTGGCGAAGGGCAGGGTGTCGCCGGTGCGTTGCGCCAGCTGGAAGCCGCCCTTGCCGTCGGGCAGGTAGAGGTCGAGCTTGTCCAGCGGCGGGTAGGCCAGTTCCAGCAGCCAGTTGGCGGGGTCTCGGGAAGCCTGGGGCTGGTAGTCGAGGTCCAGGCGCAGCCAGAACACCGAACGCGAGTAGCCGGCGTTGAGCACGTCGCGCTCGTGCCGGCGGAAGCTGGCCGCCAGCGCCGGAGAACTGATCTCCGAGATATCGGCCGTGCCGCGCACGTCTTCGAAGACATCCATTGCCCGGCCCAGGGGCAATCGCCCGACATGTTCGTCGAAGCTGATGGCGCTCGCCACTGGCGAGAGGATGAGAAGGATCAGGAAGATCAGCCAATGCCGCATGGTGCCCCGCAGTGCCACCGACAGCCGCGCCGGGGAGCCCCATCTCCCGCTTCGGCGCGCCGTAGAGGCGTTGTGTTGGAATCGGCGAACTCTAGCACAGGCCTTGTGCCACGTGGCATTCGACCCTCCGGCCAGGGTTCGGCCGGGCGATGCGGATCGGACCGTTCGGTCAGCTCAAGGCCACGTTTTGGTGATAAGCTCCCGCGCCATGAAAACGCCAACCTCCCGTCCCGTAGTGCTCTGCCTGTCCGGCCACGACCCCAGTGGCGGTGCCGGCCTGCAAGCCGATATCGAAGCCCTGATCGCCCAAGGCTGCCACGCGGCGCCGACCGTCACTGCGCTGACCGTTCAGGATACCGTCAACGTTTCCGACTTCCGCGTGCTCGACCGCGAGTGGGTGCTGGCCCAGGCCAACGCCGTGATCACCGACATGCCGGTGGCCGCGGTCAAGCTGGGCATGCTCGGCTCGGTGCAGATGGTCGACACGGTCGTCGAGATCATGCAGTCCCTGCCGGGCGTGCCGCTGGTCTGCGACCCGGTACTGCGCGCCGGTGGCGGCGGCTCACTGGGCAAGGATGATGTTGGCTACGCCATGCGCGAGCGGCTGCTGCCGATCGCCGCCATCGCCACGCCGAACCTGCCCGAAGCGCGCATCCTTGCCGAACTGCCCGAGGGCACGGCGGACGAGTGCGCCGAGAAGCTGCTGCCTTATATCCAGCATCTGCTGATCACCGGCGGCCATGGTGACGAATCCGAAGTGCACAACCGCCTGTACACCCGCGACGGCCAGCGCCACACCTTCACCTGCCAGCGCCTGCCCGGCAGCTATCACGGCTCCGGCTGCACCCTGGCGAGCACCCTCGCCGGCCGCCTGGCCCTGGGCGAGGAACTGGTGAGCGCGGTGCGCAGCGCCCTGGACTACACCTGGCGCACCCTGCGCGACGCGGAAGCACCCGGCCACGGCCAGTACGTGCCGCGCCGCCTGCCGCTGGACTACTGCAACTGATCCACCGCACCAGAAGATCGAGGCCTTGATGAAACTGCGCGGACTCTACGCCATCACCGACAGCCAGCTGCTCGACGGCGGCCGCCTGCTGCCCTACGTCGAAGCGGCCTTGAAAGGCGGCGCGAAACTGCTGCAGTACCGCGACAAGTCCGACGACGCCTCGCGCCGCCTGCGTGAAGCCGAGGCCCTGCGCGAACTCTGCGCGCGCTACGGCGCCACGCTGCTGATCAACGACGACGCCGAACTGGCCGCGCGCCTGGGCGTCAGCGTGCACCTGGGCCAGACCGACGGCTCGCTGGCCGCCGCACGCGCCCTGCTCGGCCGCGACGCGGTGATCGGCGGCACCTGCCATGCCAGCCTGGAACTGGCCGAGCAGGCCATCGCCGAAGGCGCCAGCTACGTCGCTTTCGGCCGCTTCTTCAATTCCCAGACCAAGCCCGGCGCCCCGGCCGCCAGCGTCGAACTGCTGGAACAGGCCAAGGCCCGCTTCAACGTGCCGCTGGTGGCCATCGGCGGCGTGACCCTGAACAACGCGCCCGAGCTGATCGCCCGCGGCGCCGACATGATCGCCGTGATCCACGCGCTGTTCGCCGCCGACGCCCCGGCCGAGGTCGAACAGCGCGCCCGCGCCTTCAGCCAACTCTTCGAAACCCGCTGAGCGCGCCATCCGCGCCCGGCACCCGACAGCTTCGCGAGGTACACCCATGTCCCGTTCCGAAACGCTTTTCGCCAATGCCCAGAAACACATCCCCGGTGGCGTGAACTCGCCGGTGCGCGCGTTCAAGAGCGTCGGCGGCACCCCGCTGTTCTTCAAGCATGCGGAAGGCGCCTATGTGGTGGACGAGGATGACAAGCGCTACGTCGACTACGTCGGCTCCTGGGGCCCGATGATCCTCGGCCACAGCCACCCGGACGTGCTCGACGCGGTGCGCAAGCAGCTCGACCACGGCCTGTCCTACGGCGCACCGACCGCGCTGGAAGTGGAAATGGCCGACCTGGTCTGCTCCCTGGTTCCGTCGATGGACATGGTGCGCATGGTCAGCTCCGGCACCGAAGCCACCATGAGCGCCATCCGCCTGGCCCGTGGCTATACCGGCCGCGACAGCATCATCAAGTTCGAAGGCTGCTACCACGGCCACTCCGACAGCCTGCTGGTAAAAGCCGGCTCCGGCGCCCTGACCTTCGGCGTACCGAACTCCCCGGGCGTACCGGCGGCCTTCGCCAAGCACACCCTGACCCTGCCGTTCAACGACATCGCCGCGGTCGAGAAGACCCTGGCCGAAGTCGGCAAGGAAGTGGCATGCATCATCGTCGAGCCGGTCGCCGGCAACATGAACTGCGTGCCGCCGGCCCCGGGCTTCCTCGAAGGCCTGCGCAGCCTGTGCGACCAGCACGGCGTGGTACTGATCTTCGACGAAGTGATGACCGGCTTCCGCGTGGCCCTGGGCGGCGCCCAGGCCCACTACGGCATCACTCCGGACCTGTCGACCTTCGGCAAGATCATCGGCGGCGGCATGCCAGTGGGCGCCTTCGGCGGCAAGCGCGAGATCATGGAGCAGATTTCCCCGCTCGGCCCGGTCTACCAGGCCGGCACCCTGTCGGGTAACCCGCTGGCCATGGCCGCCGGCCTGACCACCCTGCGCCTGATCAGCCGTCCGGGCTTCCACGACGAGCTGACCACCTACACCACCCGTATGCTGCAAGGCCTGCAGGAGCGCGCTGACGCCGCCGGCGTGCCTTTCGTGACCACCCGGGCGGGCGCCGCCATGTTCGGCCTGTACTTCACCGGCGCCGACGACATCGTGACCTTCGAGGACGTGATGGGCAGCGACGTGGAACGCTTCAAGCGCTTCTTCCACCTGATGCTGGACGCTGGCGTGTACCTGGCGCCGAGCGCCTTCGAGGCCGGCTTCACCTCCATCGCCCACGGCGAAACCGAGCTGAAGCTGACCCTGGACGCCGCCGAGCGCGCCTTCGCCGCGCTCAAGTAAGTCCCTGCGAAGGCGCCCGAACGGGCGCCTTCCGCTCTACCCCGCCTTTATTCCCGCGTTACGCCTTCCTCCCCCGCCTTCACCGCTTCTGCAGAAAAAACAGAAAAGAAGGTAAAGACTTTGTAAGGAAGCGCCCGCTTATTTCATAATGTGAAAGCTGGCGCATTTCGCCGGCCGGGCTTTGCCCGCCCCGATTCTGGAGGCCGCTGTTCCCCATGTACCGCACCGGTCGTACCCTGCTACTGGGTTGCCTGTTGCTCGCCTTCCCCCTGTTGACCCAGGCGGGCGGTAACTCGCTGCTGATTCCGGCGACCGGCCGCTGCGTCCTCAACACCGTCCCCGAGCAATTGCAACAGGCTCTGGCCAGCTGCCAGCAGGCAGCCAATGGCGGCGATGCGCAAGCGCAGTACGAGCTGGGCGAGTTCTACTACACCGGCGACCTCGCCCCGCGCGACTTCCAGGCCGCGCTGCACTGGTTCGAGAAAGCCTCGTTGCAAGGCCACGCCAATGCCCAGCTGCGCCTGGGCACCATGTTCTTCCGCGGTGAAGGGGTGAAGGCCAACAACGTGCAGGCCTACATCGTGCTGAAGATGGCGGCAGTGAACGGCGCCGAAGACGCCATGGACAGCGCCGACCTGGTCGCCGAGCAGATGAACAAGGACGAGCTGGACATCGCCACCAAGGTGCTCGGCCAGATCTTCCGCAATTACCTGATCGAACTGCAGACCGCCGGCAACTCGCCGTTCTCGCCGTTGCCCTGAATCACGCCTGCTCTTTGTAGGAGCGAGCTTGCTCGCGAACAGGGCTACACGACTTACATAGGCACTGAGCGCTTCGCGAGCAAGAACCAGGCGTCCCCCTCGCTCCTGCGAAAAGCGAAACCGCGCGGAGGCTTAGTTGTCCTTACCCGGCATCGGCATGGGGAACGGCATGACGTTGCCACTCATCTTGGCTTCGCTGATCTTCGCGGTGCCCAGACGCTCCACCTCGTCGATGCGGATGATCGAGTGCAGCGGCACGAAGCTGCGGATGACGCCGTCGAACTGCGCCTTCAGCTTTTCCTCGCTGGGGTCCACCACCACCTGGGTGCGCTCGCCGAATACGAACTCCTCGATCTCCAGGAAGCCCCACAGATCGCTCTGGTAGATCTGCTTGGCATACATCTCGTACACCTGGCCCTGATTGAGGAAGACCACCTTGTAGATCGGGTTCTCGCGCTTGCTCATGAACGAAGGATGACAGCTTTGCAAAATGGGCACGCAGCATAGCACAGCCGCGTCCGCCCCACTCAGCCAGCGGTGGCAGACACCAGCGCCGAGGCATATAATGCGCGGTCATTTTTTAACCAGCTTAGAAAGATTCCATGGCCAAGAAGCTTTTCATTCAGACCCACGGTTGCCAGATGAACGAGTACGACAGCTCGCGAATGGCCGATCTGCTGGGTGAACACCAGGCCCTGGAAATCACCGAGAAGGCTGAAGAAGCCGACGTGATCCTGCTCAATACCTGCTCGATCCGCGAGAAGGCCCAGGAGAAGGTATTCTCCGAGCTGGGTGCCTGGCGCGTGCTCAAGCAGCAGAATCCGAACCTGGTGATCGGCGTCGGCGGCTGCGTGGCCAGCCAGGAAGGTGCGGCGATCCGCGAGCGCGCGCCGTACGTCGACGTGGTGTTCGGCCCGCAGACCCTGCACCGCCTGCCGGAGATGATCGACGCCGCCCGCGCCACCCGCAAACCGCAGGTGGACGTGTCCTTCCCGGAAATCGAGAAGTTCGACCGCTTGCCTGAGCCCCGCGTCGACGGCCCCACCGCCTTCGTCTCGGTGATGGAAGGCTGCAGCAAGTACTGCACCTTCTGCGTGGTGCCCTACACCCGTGGCGAGGAAGTCAGCCGCCCGTTCGACGACGTGCTCGCCGAGGTGATCCACCTGGCCGAGAACGGCGTGAAGGAAGTCACCCTGCTGGGGCAGAACGTCAACGGCTACCGCGGCCAGACCCATGACGGCCGCATCGCCGACTTCGCCGAGCTGATCCGCGTGGTCGCCGAGGTCGATGGCATCGAGCGCATCCGCTACACCACCTCGCACCCACTGGAATTCTCCGACGCGCTGATCGCCGCCCACGCCGAAGTGCCGCAGTTGGTGAAGTTCGTTCACCTGCCGGTGCAGGCCGGTTCCGACCGCATCCTCGCGGCGATGAAGCGCAACCACACCGCGCTGGAGTACAAGTCGCGCATCCGCAAGCTGAAGGCGGCGGTGCCGGATATCTGCATCAGTTCGGACTTCATCGTCGGCTTCCCCGGCGAGACCGACAAGGACTTCGAGCAGACCATGAAGCTGGTGGAGGACGTCGGTTTCGACTTCTCCTTCTCCTTCATCTACAGCTCGCGCCCGGGCACCCCGGCCGCCGACCTGGTGGACGACACCCCGGAAGAGGTGAAGAAGCAGCGCCTGCTGATCCTCAACAGCCGCCTGCAACAGCAGGGTTTCGAGATCAGTCGACGGATGGTCGGCACCGTCCAGCGCATCCTCGTCACCGACTACTCCAAGCGCGACCCCGGCCAGCTCCAGGGCCGCACCGAGAACAACCGCGTGGTGAATTTCCGCAGCGACAACCCGCGCCTGATCGGCCAGTTCGTCGACGTGGAAATCTACGAGGCGCTGCCCAACTCGCTGCGCGCCACCCTCGTGGAAGCACGCCACTGATCATCGACCGCTGAATACCCCCGATGGCGTCCGAACTTTCGTACTCGCTCGCCCGGGGTTATTCTTCGACCATCCCCTTTCGCAACATGGCGACTTAGACAACACCTTGAACGCCCCTCTGGATATTCATCGTTTCATGCTCGAACCTTTCGAGGCCCGCAGCTTTGCCAACCTGTGCGGGCAGTTCGACGAGCATCTGCACCAGATCGAGAAGCGCCTCGACATCGAGATCCGCAACCGCGGCAACCAGTTCGAGCTGGTCGGTGAACCGGACCGCACCCAAGCGGCCGAAAATCTTCTGCAGCGCCTCTACCGCGAGGCCCAGAACGGCACCGAACTGACGCCCGACATGGTCCACCTGTTCCTGCAGGAATCCGGCCTGGAAGACCTGGTCAACGCCCCCGAAGCGCCCCTGGTAACGCTCAAGACCCGCAAGGCGCACATCCGTCCGCGCGGCGCCAACCAGCAGCGTTATGTGAAGGCCATCCTCGATCACGACATCAACTTCGGCATCGGCCCGGCCGGCACCGGCAAGACCTACCTCGCCGTGGCCTGCGCCGTGGACGCCCTGGAGCGTGAGCAGATCCGCCGCATCCTGCTGGTACGCCCGGCAGTCGAGGCCGGCGAGAAACTCGGCTTCCTGCCGGGCGACCTGTCGCAGAAGATCGACCCATACCTGCGCCCGCTCTACGACGCGCTGTACGAGATGCTCGGCTTCGAGACCGTGGCCAAGCTGATCGAGCGCCAGGTGATCGAAGTTGCGCCGCTGGCCTACATGCGCGGCCGCACGCTGAACAACAGCTTCATCATCCTCGACGAAAGCCAGAACACCACGATGGAACAGATGAAGATGTTCCTCACCCGCATCGGCTTCGGCTCCACCGCGGTGATCACCGGCGACGTCACCCAGGTCGACCTGCCGCGCGGTACCCGTTCAGGCCTCAAGCACGTGATGGAAGTGCTGCGCGACGTGCCCGGCATCAGCTTCACCCACTTCAAGTCCAAGGACGTCGTGCGTCACCCGCTGGTGCAGCGCATCGTCGATGCCTATGACGCCTACGAGAACCGCCTGACCGGCGTCGAAAGCCAAGGCAACAAGCATGCTTGAACTGGACCTGCAGGTCGCCTCGCAAGCGCCCGGCCTGCCGAGCGAAGCCGACTTCCGCCGCTGGTGCGAACTGGCCCTGCGCCAGCGCCAGAACGACTCGGAGCTGACCATCCGCCTGGTGGATGAAAGTGAAGGCCGCGAACTGAACAAGACCTGGCGACACAAGGACTACGCCACCAACGTACTGTCTTTCCCCGCCGACGTTCCCGACGAGCTGCTGGACATCCCGCTGCTCGGCGACCTGGTGATCTGCGCCCCGGTGGTGCAGCGCGAAGCCGCCGAACAGGGCAAATCCCTCGAGGCCCACTGGGCCCATCTCGTCATCCATGGTTGCCTGCACCTGCTCGGCTACGATCACATCGAAGATGCCGAAGCCGAGGAAATGGAAGGCCTGGAACGGGAATTGCTGGCCGAACTGGGTCACCCGGACCCGTACGCGGCCGATGAAGAATAAACGCCACTGAGCAAGGAAAGATGAGCGAAGACCGATCGAGCAATGGGCACAAGTCGTGGTTGGACAAGATCACCCAGGCTTTTGCCCATGAGCCGAGAAACCGCCAGGAGCTGCTTGAGCTGCTGCGCGAAGCCCACGACAACAAGCTGCTCGACAGCGAAGCGTTGTCCATCGTCGAAGGCGCGATTCAGGTGGCGGACCTCCAGGTCCGCGACATCATGATCCCGCGTTCGCAGATGATCACTATCAAGTCGACGCAGAAGCCCGCCGACTTCCTCCCCGCCATCATCGAAGCGGCGCACTCGCGCTACCCGGTGATCGGCGAGAGCCTGGACGACATCATGGGCGTCCTGCTGGCCAAGGATCTGCTGCCGCTGATCCTCCACGACCAGAACCACGCCTTCAACATCAGGGACCTGCTGCGCCCGGCCACCTTCGTGCCCGAGTCCAAGCGCCTGAACGTGCTGCTGCGTGAGTTCCGCGCCAACCGCAACCACATGGCCATCGTCATCGACGAATATGGCGGCGTGGCGGGCCTGGTGACCATCGAGGACGTGCTGGAGCAGATCGTCGGCGACATCGAGGACGAGCACGACGTCGAGGAAGACAGCTACATCAAGCCGTTGCCCAGCGGCGACTTCATCGTCAAGGCGCTGACCCCGGTGGAAGCCTTCAACGATTTCTTCGGCGCGGAATTCTCCGACGAGGAGTTCGACACCGTTGGCGGCGTGGTGATGAGTGCCTTCGGCCACCTGCCCAAGCGCAACGAGACCACCGAACTGGGCGGCTTCCGCTTCCGCGTGCTCAACGCGGACAGCCGCCGCCTGCACCTGCTGCGCCTGACCCCGCTGCAGGACTGAGCTTAGGGCGTACAACCGTTCGCGGTTGTACGCCGATGCTCGCGAACATGTCCCGCAGTGGGGCTGGTTCGCGAGCAAGCTCGCTCCTACAAATAACTCCGACGTTTCCTGCAACACCCTGCCGCAACCGGCTCATGGCTTTTGGCTTGCATCCCCATAGCCTACCGTTCGTCTCTCCATTACTCTTGCGCATCGCTTAACCGCAACAAGGATTCCCGATGCGCTGGATCACCCGCCCCGGCCTGCCAGGCCATCTGCTCGCCCTGGCCGCTGGCGCGCTCACCCCGCTGGCCCTGGCTCCGTTCGGCTACTGGCCGCTGGCGCTGCTGTCCCTCGCCCTGTTCTACCTCGGCCTACGCGGCACCACCGCCGGCTCCGCCCTGTGGCGTGGCTGGTGGTATGGCTTCGGTGCGTTCATCGCCGGCACCAGCTGGATCTACTTCAGCATCCACGACTTCGGTGGTGCCTCAGGGCCCTTGGCCGCCTTCCTGGTGATCGGCTTCAGCGCTGGGGTAGCCTTCTTCTTCGCCCTGCCCGCCTGGGCCTGGGCGCGCCTGTTCCGCCGCAACAACGCGCCAGTCAGCGACGCGCTTGCCTTCGCCGCGCTGTGGGTGGCGCTGGAGCTGTTCCGCAGCTGGTTCCTCACCGGTTTCCCCTGGCTCTACGCCGGCTACAGCCAGCTGCAAGGGCCGCTGGCGGGGCTCGCGCCCATCGGCGGCGTGTGGCTGGTGTCGTTCAGCATCGCTCTCACCGGCGCGCTGATCATCAACATCCCAGCACTCACCCAGCGCCCCGCACGCCTAGTCGCCGGCCTGATCCTGCTGATCGCCCCCTGGGCCGTCGGCATTGCCTACAAGGGCCACGCCTGGACCACCCCGGCCGGCGCCCCTCTGAAGGTCGCCGCCCTACAGGGCAACATCGCCCAGGAAATGAAGTGGGATCCGAAGGCCGTAACCCATCAGCTGGAGCTGTACCGCGACCTGACCGCCGAGCAGAACGGCGTCGACCTGATCATCTGGCCGGAAACCGCCGTGCCCGTGCTCAAGGACCAGGCCACCGGCTACCTGGCAATGATCAACGAAGTTGCCACCGCCAAGAAGGCCGCGCTCATCACCGGCGTGCCCGTACGCCAGAAGGCGGCCGAGGGCGTGCGCTACTACAACGGCATCACCGTGGTTGGCGACGGCAGCGGCGACTACCTCAAGCAGAAGCTGGTGCCCTTCGGCGAATACGTGCCCCTGCAGGACCTGCTGCGCGGCCTGATCGCCTTCTTCGACCTGCCGATGTCCGACTTCGCCCGTGGGCCGGCCGACCAGCCGCTGCTCAAGGCCAAGAGTTACAGCATCGCGCCCTACATCTGCTACGAAGTGGTCTATCCGGAGTTCGCCGCTGAACTGGCGGCGCAGAGCCAGCTGCTGCTGACCATCAGTAACGACGCCTGGTTCGGCACCTCCATCGGCCCGCTGCAACACCTGCAGATGGCACAGATGCGCGCCCTCGAAGCCGGCCGCTGGATGGTGCGCGGCACCAACAACGGCGTGACCGCGCTGATCGACCCGTTCGGCAAGCTGGCGGTGCAGATCCCGCAGTTCCAGCAAGGCGTGCTGCACGGCGAAGTGGTACCGATGCAGGGCCTGACGCCCTATCTCAAGTGGCGCGTCTGGCCGCTGGTGATCCTGGGTTCGGTGCTGCTGGTATGGGCACTGGTGCGGCGGAAGACGCATCCAGAAGAGCGCCGCCTGTTCCGCTGACCGCACAAAGAAAGGGCCTCGTGAGAGGCCCTTTTCCTTAGTGAAGTCAGAAGCTCACCCGAACGCAGGGCGAACAACCGTTCGCGGTTGTTCGCCGATACACCCGGCCCCTCGACCGGCTCCGTGGCTGAGCCCGGAGCGATCTGAAACCAAGGCCAATCGGCGTGCCCTATCGATAAAACACCCGGTAACCCACCAACCCGATCGCCTCGTTGAGCAACTGCTCGCTCTGCCAGATGGCGCGCCCTTCCGGCAGCCAGCCGCCCAGCGGCCGGGCGTTGTCCACGCCGATATAGCCAACCGGCGCCGGAACCACCTCGAAACCCGCCTTCTCGAAGCTCCACATCGCGCGCGGCATGTGCGCCGCCTGGGTCACCAGAACCACGCGCCGGATGCCGGCCTCACGCAGGATAGGCGCGCTGAGCTGGGCATTCTCCCAGGTCGTGCGGCTCGCCCCTTCCTGCCAGCGCACCTCGACGCCGTAGTCGTCGCTCAGGCTGCGGGCCATGATGTCGGCCTCCGTGGGCGGCGTTCCGTAGTGCAGGCCGCCAGAAGTCAGCACCGGCAAGCCGCTGGCCTTGGCCAGGCGGGCGGCGTAGCGCAACCGTTCGCGGGCCATCAGGCCGGGCTGGTCCTCGTCCCAGGCGCGGTCGCCGCGCACCCGGCCGGCCCCCAGCACCACGATGGCGTCGGCGCGCTGCGCCAGCCCAGCCCAGTCCGCCTGTTTCAGCGGCGCCTGCTGCTCCAGCTGGCGCGCGCCCCACTCCACGGTCACCGGCAGGCTCATCGCCAACAGGCCAAGAAAGCCGGTGAAGAAGCACAGGACCGAGAAACGGGGAAAACGTCGGCGCAGGACAAAGGCCAGGAGCAGCAGCAGAAGCAGCAGTCCTGGCGGCATCAGAATCTGTTTGAGAACGTAGCGAAGCGGCATTGGCGACTCCTTGTCGAGCGCCAAGCCTAACGGATCACCGCGCGATCAGCGCGCCTTTGCGTTGCGGAACAACTGGGAACCGCAGGACGTGCAAGGCAGCACGCCCTGGCTACGACTCCAGGCCACCGGCGTGCCGCACAACGCGCATTGCAGCTGCTGCGGATGCGGACGCCCTATCAGCCGTGGGCGGCTGCTGGGCGGCGTGACGTGGCGCGGCGGGCGGGATGTCCGTGCCGGCCCCTGTTCCAGTAGCGCCAACTCCTCTGCGGCAGCATGCCAGCCGCGCAGCCAGTTCACATCCTGATCGAGATAGGCACGGATCAGCTGCATTTCCGCACTGCTCAGGCCGCGCAGCTCCAGCTCGACCGGGCATTCGTCTCGTAAACGTTCAGCGGTATCGGCCTCATCCAGAGCCAGCGCCAGTCGTTGCAACAACCGTTCATACAGACCGGAACCCGAAGCACTTGCGCGATGCAACTCAGCCATCAGTCACCTCAAGACAGGCGGAAACCTCCCGCCCTCAGCCAAAGCTTAGCGGCCCACCCTGCGCCACACCGAGCGTGCGACAAACGGCGCGGGCTACCGGCTCGGGTGGGGGTCATGTATGCTACGAGGCTTTCTGTAGCCGCCCGGCCCATGTCTTCTCAGGGGTCGGTGAGCGGAGGGCCACTCGACCTCCCCGGCCGCACACTTCTTTTCCGTACAGGTTCAAATCGCGCCATGCACGAGCAATATCAGCCTCTCGAGATCGAATCCCAGGCCCAGAAGTTCTGGAACGAACACAACTCCTTCCGCGTCGACGAAGTCGCCGGCAAGGAGAAGTTCTACTGCCTGTCGATGTTCCCGTATCCGAGCGGCAAGCTACACATGGGGCACGTGCGCAACTACACCATCGGTGACGTGATCAGCCGCTATCACCGTATGCAGGGCAAGAACGTCCTGCAGCCGATGGGCTGGGACGCGTTCGGCATGCCGGCGGAAAACGCCGCGATGAAGAACAACGTCGCGCCGGCAGCCTGGACCTACGACAACATCGCCTACATGAAGTCCCAGCTCAACAGCCTGGGTCTGGCGATCGACTGGTCCCGCGAAGTCACCACCTGCAAGCCGGACTACTACCGCTGGGAACAGTGGCTGTTCACCCGCCTGTTCGAGAAAGGCGTGATCTACCGCAAGAACGGCACCGTGAACTGGGACCCGGTGGACCAGACCGTGCTGGCCAACGAGCAGGTCATCGACGGCCGTGGCTGGCGTTCGGGCGCGCTGATCGAGAAGCGCGAAATCCCGATGTACTACTTCAAGATCACCGCTTACGCCGAAGAGCTGCTGGAAAGCCTCGACCACCTGCCGGGCTGGCCGGAACAGGTCAAGACCATGCAGCGCAACTGGATCGGCAAGTCCCGCGGCATGGAGATCGCCTTCCCCTATGACCAGGCTTCCATCGGCGAAGCCGGCCAGATGAAGGTCTTCACCACCCGTCCGGACACCCTGATGGGCGCCACCTACGTCGCCGTGGCCGCCGAGCACCACCTGGCCACCCTCGCCGCCCAGCGCGATCCGTCACTGCAGGCGTTCATCGACGAGTGCAAGCGCGGCGGCGTCGCCGAAGCCGACATCGCCACCCAGGAGAAGAAAGGCGTCGCCACTTCCCTGTTCGTCGAGCACCCGCTGACCGGCGAGAAGCTGCCGGTCTGGATCGCCAACTACGTCCTGATGACCTACGGCGAAGGCGCCGTGATGGCCGTGCCGGGCCACGACGAGCGCGACTTCGAATTCGCCAACAAGTACGCCCTGCCGATCAAGCAGGTGATCGCCCAGGTTGGCGCCGACAATGATTTCGAGCCGACCGTCTGGAAAGAGTGGTACGGCCTGAAGGACGACACCGTCGTCACTGTCAACTCTGGCAAGTACGACAGCCTCGGCTACCAGGCCGCATTCGACGCCATCGGCGCCGACCTCGCCGCCAAGGGCCTGGGCCAGGCGCGCACCCAGTTCCGCCTGCGCGACTGGGGCATCAGCCGCCAGCGCTACTGGGGCTGCCCGATCCCGATCATCCACTGCGACGCCTGCGGCGACGTACCGGTCCCGGCCGACCAGCTGCCGGTCGTCCTGCCTGAAGACGTGGTGCCGGACGGCGCCGGCTCGCCCCTGGCCAAGATGCCCGAGTTCTACTCCTGCAACTGCCCGAAATGCGGCCAGCCGGCCAAGCGCGAAACCGACACCATGGACACCTTCGTCGAGTCGTCCTGGTACTTCGCCCGCTACGCCTGCCCGCAGTTCGAAGACGGCATGCTGGACAAGAAGGCCGCGAACTACTGGCTGCCGGTTGACCAGTACATCGGCGGCATCGAGCACGCCATCCTCCACCTGCTCTACGCGCGCTTCTTCCACAAGCTGATGCGCGACGAAGGCCTGATCGACTCCGACGAGCCGTTCAAGAACCTGCTGACCCAGGGCATGGTCGTCGCCGAGACCTACTACCGCACCAACCCGAACGGCAGCAAGGACTGGTTCAACCCGGCCGACGTGGAAGTCGAGCGTGACGCCAAGGCCAAGGTCATCGGCGCGCGCCTGAAGACCGACGGCCAGCCGGTGGAAATCGGCGGCACCGAGAAGATGTCCAAGTCCAAGAACAACGGCGTGGACCCGCAGGCCATGATCGACGCCTATGGCGCCGACACCTGCCGCCTGTTCATGATGTTCGCCTCGCCGCCAGACATGAGCCTGGAGTGGTCCGACTCCGGCGTCGAAGGCGCGAGCCGCTTCCTGCGCCGCGTCTGGCGCCTGGCCCAGGCCCACGTCAACGCAGGCCCCGCCGGCGCCGTAGACAAATCCGTCCTGGACGACGCGCAGAAGGCCATCCACCGCTCCATCCACCTGGCCATCCGCCAGGCCAGCCAGGACGTGGGCCAGAACCACAAGTTCAACACCGCCATCGCCGCCGTGATGACCCTGATGAACGTACTGGAAAAGGCCCCGACCGCCACCGACGCCGACCGCGCTCTGCTGCAGGAAGGCCTGGAAAGCGTCACCCTGCTGCTCGCCCCGATCACCCCGCACATCTGCCACGTGATCTGGCAGGAGCTGGGCAAGGACGGCGCAGTGATCGACGCCAGCTGGCCGCAGGTCGACGAAGCCGCCCTGGTGCAGGACAGCCTGCAACTGGTGGTGCAGGTCAACGGCAAACTGCGCGGCCACATCGAAGTGCCCGCCAGCGCCAGCCGCGAAGAGGTGGAAGCCTCGGCGCGTGCCAACGAGAACGTACTGCGCTTCACTGACGGCCTGACCATCCGCAAGGTGATCGTGGTTCCGGGTAAGCTGGTCAACATCGTGGCCAACTAACACCAACGCTGGAAAAGACCTATTCGCCCGTGGCACCTTGGCCACGGGCACCCCGGATCAACAGGAGTGAGGGAAGCTTGATGAAACGTATCCTGACCAGCCTCGCGCTGATCGGCCTGGCCAGCGTGCTGACCGCCTGCGGTTTCCACCTGCGCGGCATGGGCGATACGAACTTTGCGCTCAAGGAAGTCGACCTGACCGCCCGCAATGCCTATGGCGAAACGGTCAAGCAGCTCCAGCAAGTGCTCGAAGGCAGCGGCGTGAAAGTCGTCTCCCGCGCGCCTTACCACGTCATCCTCGCGCGCGAAGACGTGACCAATCGTACCGTCAGCTACACCAGCTCGGCACGTAGCGCGGAAAACCAGCTGACCAACACCCTGGACTATGAAATCCGCGGTACCAACAACCTGCTGCTGATGAATGGCCAGGTGCAGGTGCGCAAGGTCTACGTACAGGACGAGAACAACCTGGTCGGCTCCGATCAGGAAGCCGCGCAGATCCGCGAAGAAATGCGCCGCGACCTGGTCCAGCAGATGGCCATGCGCCTGCAGATGATCACCCCGGCCCAGCTGGATGAGCTGCAACGCAAGGCCGATGCCAAGGCCAAGGCCGAAGCGGACGCGCAGAAAGCCGCGGAGGATGCCGCCAAGGCCCAGCCGCAGCAGTCGCCGATCGAATTCCCGAAAGCCGAGTGACAGACAGGGGCCGGACAACCGGCCCCTTTTTCATCATGAAGCTCAATCCCGGACAACTCGCCAAGCACCTGCAAGGCAACCTGGCCCCCGTCTATGTGGTCAGCGGCGACGAACCGCTGCTCTGCCAGGAAGCCTGCGACGCCATTCGCGCGGCCTGCCGCCAGCGTGACTTCGGCGAGCGCCAGGTATTCAACGCCGAAGCCAACTTCGACTGGGGCCAGCTGCTCGAAGCCGGCGCCAGCCTCTCGCTGTTCGCTGAAAAGCGCCTGATCGAGCTGCGCCTGCCATCCGGCAAGCCCGGCGACAAGGGCGCGGCTATCCTGCTGGAATACCTGCAACGCCCGCCGGAGGACACCGTCCTGCTGGTCAGCCTGCCCAAGCTCGACGGCAGCACGCAGAAGACCAAGTGGGCCAAGGCACTGATCGATGGCGACGGCGCCCAGTTCATCCAGATCTGGCCGATCGACGTGCACCAGCTGCCGCAGTGGATTCGCCAGCGCCTGTCCCAGGCGGGACTGGCCGCCAGCCAGGAAGCGGTAGACCTGATCGCCGCCCGGGTGGAAGGCAACCTGCTGGCCGCCGCCCAGGAAATCGAAAAGCTCAAGCTGCTGGCCGAAGGTCAGCAGATCGATGCCGCCACCGTCCAGGCGGCGGTGGCCGATAGTGCGCGCTTCGACGTCTTCGGCCTGATCGATGCAGCCCTCGGCGGCGAAGCGGCACATTGCTTGCGCATGCTCGAGGGCCTGCGCGGCGAGGGCGTGGAGCCCCCGGTGATTCTCTGGGCCCTGGCCCGGGAAATCCGCGTGCTCGCGGCCCTGGCGCAACAATTCAGCCAGGGTGTGCCGCTGGACAAGGCCTTCAGCCAGGCCCGCCCCCCCATCTGGGACAAACGCCGCCCACTGATGACCCGCGCCCTGCAGCGCCACACCGGCAGCCGCTGGAACCAGATGCTGCAGGATGCTCAGCTGATCGATGCGCAGATCAAGGGGCAGGCACAGGGCGATCCCTGGAGCGGTCTCGCCCGCCTCGCGCTGCTGGTCGCCGGACAGCGCATCAGCCTGCCATCGGCCTGATATCCGGTCTACGACGGGTTCGCGAGCAAGCTCACTTCTAAAGGAATGCGTACAGGCTCATCGTAGGAGCGAGCTTGCTCGCACCGCCCATCCATCAAGAATGTACCAGCGGCGCCCGACGCGACTCCCCGCCCCGATCCAGCGCCACTCCCCGTGTATCGCGCCCGGTGCTGATCAGCATGCAGATCAACACCGCCACGACTCCGGCCACAATGGCCATTGCCGTGCCATAGCTGTAGCTCTTTGCAATCTCCGCCTGCAGCGGGGCGTTCACCGAAGCGACCAGATTGCCTAGTTGGTAGACGAACCCCGGCAATACTGCCCGCGTACCCACCGGAGCGAGCTCGTTGAGGTACGCGGGAATCACACCCCAAGCTCCCTGCACCATGAACTGCATGAGGAAGGCGCCCAGACCCAGCGCCACCGCGCCATGGCTGAAGGCCCACAGCGGCAGGACTGGCAGCGCCAGCAGCGAGCCACAGATGATCGCCTTCTTCCGCCCGATACGCTCGGACAGGCTGCCAAACAGGATACCGCCCAGGATTGCAGCGATGTTATAGGCCACCGCGATCAGGCTGACCGTGTGCGGATCGAACCCGTGCTGCACCTTCAGGAAGGTCGGGTACAAGTCTTGGGTGCCATGGCTGAAGAAGTTGAAGCACGCCATCAGCAGCACCGCGTACAGGCACAGCTTCCATTGCTTGCGCAGTACCGGCCACAACGGCGTCGACTCCTTGCGCTCACGCGCCGCCTGCCAGATTGGTGACTCCGGCACCTTGAACCAAATGAACGCCACCAGCACCACCGGCAGACAGCCGAGAATAAACATCCCGCGCCACCCCAGGACTACGAAGAACAGACCGTAGACGATCGAGGCAATCAGGTAGCCGGCCGGGTAACCGGCCTGGAACAACCCTGACACCATGCCGCGGGAGCGCTCTGGGATGGTCTCCATCGCCAGTGACGACGCCACGCCCCAGATCCCCCCCATCGCCACGCCGTAAACCACGCGCAGGATGAGGAAAGTCGTCAGGTTTGGTGAGAAAGCCGAAGCCAACTCCAGCAGCGAGTAGATCAGGATGTTGATCATCAGCACCGGCCGTCGGCCGTATCGCTCGGCGGAGCGGCCGAATAGCAGCGCGCCGATAGGCCGCACCGCCAGGGTCAGCAGGATCGCCAGCGAGACCTGCGGCAGACCGACGTGAAAGGTCTGGGCGATGTCGGTGAGAACGAAGACCAGCAGGAAGAAATCGAAAGCATCCAGCGTCCAGGCGAGCACCGAAGCGATCACCACATTGCGCTGGGTCGGGGACCATTGCTGCATGAGACATCTCCAGCCGATGGCGAGGCAGTCCCTGCGCGCCGTGGCGATAGTTGGCTAGCTATTAACCTAGCTCAGCCCTTGGCTCGCCCATAGCCGTGCGCCCGAAAAGGACTGTTACAACGTTGGCGACAATCCCACAGCCTCCTTCGCCATGCGCTCGCTGTTGCCTGCACAGCAAACGCCTGGAGTTTTTCGTTTCCAGCCGATGCCCCCGAATCGCCCCGTAGTGCGCTAAGCCGGCCGGCCAATCAGCGTCATTCCCATTCCCGCACCTGCCGAACCTCCACGCAGCCCAGTCGCCCTGGCGGAATCTTCGCAGCGATGCGCTGGGCCTCTTCCATATCGGTAGCCTCGATCAGGTAAAAGCCGCCGAGCTGTTCCTTGGTCTCCGCGAAGGGACCGTCAGTGATTGCCAGCCGCTCGCCCTGACCGCGCAGGGTCCGGCCCGTGGGCGTGGGTAGCAGCGCGTTGGCGGCGATGTAGTTGCCGCTGCGTCGCAATTGCTCGCTGTAGGTCATGCATTCATCGACGATGCCGCGCAGCTCGGCCTCCGGCAATTCAGCCGCCTTGCGCTCGTCGAAGTAGATCATGCAGAGAAACTTCATCGCCCTTGTCCTCGTTCTTGTCCATTACGTCAAAAGGTACGCCGCTGCCAGAGTAGCCCCAAATGCCACCTGCCGGCCTTGGTCTGCCCATCGACTGACCAAAGGCGTTGGACATACGTGCCAAATAGGCAGAACATTCGCGCGCCGGCAAGAGGCCGGTCTCGATGAGGACATCATGATGGCAAAGCACTCCAAACGGCCGAACAAGGCCAAATCCCTGGTCGCGCAACCGCTGTTCCGCAGCCGCCAGGAAAAGCCCCTCAAAGGCAAAGGCAGCTACCGCCGCGAAGCCTCCCACAATTGGGAGGCTTCTTCGCTTCTGGCGGCCTGAAAACGTCAGAAAACCTGAACCCTCCGCACCCTTTAGCTTTCAACCGGACAGCCAAGCCAAGGAGGTCCGCACATGAAAGCGCCCCTGATCGTCGCCATCCTCGCCCTACCCTTCAGCCTATCCGCCCATGCGTTCTGCTCCGATCAGGAAGCCGAAGCCAAGGGCAGGCAAGTCGCCGCCAAGGTCACCGAAGTCACCCGCAGCGATCCCCAGCGTGCGCAGAAGCTCAACGAAAAACTCGCGGAAATGAAGAAATCTCGCTCCAGCGAGCAACGCCCGGACGACTGCGCCGCCTATGACGATATGCTCAAGGAACTGGACCAGAGTGCGCCCAAGGTCGATCAGGAAAACGGAACCCAGCCCAAGCAATAGCGGCTTGGCCACCCCCGTGCCGCCCGGCGGGCACTGCGCGACCTCGGGAATTTTCCTTTACCGTTGCCATCGAAGCCTGCAGACCCGTTGCTTCTGCCCAGCGCAGACGCTTCACAGTGGCCATGCTATGGTGGCCGCTCCCCTGCCAGTACTCGAGGAGAGCAATGCGCAAGCCCGTTCCATCTGTTGTCGGCCAACGCTGCCTGCTCGTCGCCGCTCTGTCCCTGGCCACCTTCGGCCTGCTGTCATCCTGTGCCGAGGCGCCACCCCAAGGCACGCCTGGCACCCCATTCGCCACGCAACCGACACAAAGCTTCGCCCAGTGGCGCGACGATTTCCGCAGCCAGGCCATGGCCGCCGGCATCAGCGCCCACACCTTCGATACGGCCTTCGCTGGCATCGAGCCGGATGATTCCGTGATTACCGCCGACCGCAGCCAGCCCGAGTTCACCCGCCCGATCTGGCAATACCTGGAAGGTGCCGTTTCAGCGGCGCGGGTGCGTAACGGCCAGGACCGGCTTCTGCAGAACACCGATGCGCTACAACGCATCGACAGCACCTACGGTGTCGACCGCGAAGCGGTAATGGCCATCTGGGGCATGGAGAGCAACTTCGGCCAGCAGATGGGCAGCAAGAACGTGATCCGCTCGCTGGCCACCCTGGCCTACGAAGGTCGCCGCCCGGAATTCGGCCGCGACCAGCTGATCGCCGCCCTGCAGATTCTCCAGCACGGCGACGTGCCGGCGAGCAACATGATTGGCTCCTGGGCCGGCGCAATGGGCCAGACCCAGTTCATCCCCACCACCTACAACCGCTACGCGGTGGATTTCGACGGGGACGGCCGACGCGACATCTGGGGCTCATCCAGCGACGCCCTGGCTTCGACTGCTAACTACCTGCACGCTTCGGGCTGGCAGCGTGGCCAGACCTGGGGCTTCGAAGTAAGCCTGCCCCAAGGCTTCGACTACGCCGAAGCGGACATGGGCATCCGCAAACCCATCGCCGAATGGCAGCGCCTGGGAGTGCGGCCAGTGAGCGCCAATCAGCCCATCGCGGCCACCAACGCCTCGCTGCTACTGCCGGCAGGCCATCGCGGCCCGGCCTTCCTGGTCACGGACAATTTCCGCGCCATCCTCAAGTACAACAATTCAACCTCCTACGCCCTGGCTGTCGGTCTGCTGGCTGACAGCTTCAAGGGCGGCGGACAGTTGGCGGGACAATGGCCAGTCGATGAGGCGCCACTCAGCCGGAGCGAGCGTATCGAACTTCAACAGAAGCTGATGGATCGCGGCTTCAACCCCGGTTCCGTAGACGGCATTATCGGCGCCAATACCCGGCAGGCGATTCGCGCCTTCCAGAAAACCATCAGTTGGCCGGCAGACGGTTATCCGACCCAAGCACTGCTGGACCGTCTGCGCGATTGAAAGGCGCAGAAAAAGGGCCCTGAAAGGGCCCTTTTTCACCTGGCTTATCGACGCACGCCGATAGGTCAATTGTACGTAAGGTACAGGTAGGTAAATGTCGAGAGATCCCCGCCAGTCACCGGCAGCGCCTTGGCATAGTACTTGGCTACATAGGTGAACGTCTGGCTGGTGGTAGTGAAGCTGACGCCCGGATCGTTCACCAGGTTGATGGCGGTAGTGCCATCACTCTTGAACAACTGAATCTGTGCACTGGTGCCGCTCGAGTTGGTGTTCTTCAGCGTACCGGCAGCGGCATCGACGTTCACGGCCGCGTCCCACTTCATTGTGGTGGTGGCCGTCGGGCAGTTGGTCAATACGATATCGAACGACTTCTGATTCTTGCTCAGCGCGCCCACTGCCGCAAAATCACTGCTCATGACCGAACTCAGCGGTACGTTGATCTGAGTCGGGGCGCTTCCAGTGCCTGCGATAGTGCAAGTTCCGTCGATAACCTTACCAGTAATATTGATTTGCGCGTCCGGTATTGCCGCGTATACGTTGGCGGCGCAGGAAAATATCCCAGCAGCAGCAAGAATTTTTTTCATATCAACCTCACCTTTCTTGAATTTTACGTATTAAAGATAAAGCATCGTCAATTGGACAAGCCCGACCACTTGCCCGGGCGTTACTTGCGCCGCAGTACCGGTTCTGTAATAAGCCACATTCAGGTTGATCGGCAACATTGAGTTTCCGCTGGTCGGACTGTAGCCCGCCAACGTATAGCTGGAGTCTGCAAACCTGATCGGGTTGGTTCCGGTACTATCGGTGATCCTAATTCCCACTCCACCAGCCATTCCTGGGCCGGATTGGTTGCTGAAAGTACCGTTTGTAGAACTGATGATGCTCGCTCCAATGGGCTCCAGTTCGTAGCGAATAACATTCATGCCCGATGGGCAATTCTTGACCTGGATCTGTAGCGGCTTCTTCTTAACCTCTGTCGTCGAGGCGTAGTCCCACACATACGAGTCGGCCAATTGCAGATCCACAGAGTCCACTTGGCACATCAGTACGTTGAACTGTACCGGAGATGTCATAAATTGTTTTGGGCCGCCTTGCGCCCCATAACTTCCATCCACATAAACCACCGCACGTGTTAGCTCGCCGCCAACGAGCATCCCCGCAGTGATTTGTCCATATTGAACGAGACGAATCTGTACTTGGCCACCGTTGGTTATAGCTCCATCAGCGTTACAGGCGTTATATCCATAGGGATACGTACTTGAAACCAGCCCATTCCAGCCAGCCCACCCGCAACCATTCGCATAGACATTATATTTAAGTACAAAGCCAACCCCATCCTTGCTGGTTTTCCAGACTGTGTACGTACCGCTGCCATCCGAGTAGGAAGCATTTGCGCTGGCAGGCTTAAAAACAGCAGAACCGGTATTAGAGTTATTAGAAGTATTACAATTCCACCAGTTTGTAGCGGATGGGCCCGCAACCCAACCGGTAAGGGCCGTCACTTGTGTACTATCACGAGGCACGGAGATTGCCGATGGAAAATTGAACGTATCCGGTGCTGGATTGCCACTACAGGTGGCTGCAGCCACTGCCTTGCCCGACATGAGAGCCACAATCGAACAGACAAGGATTACCCGCAGCAGCGTATCGCTGAACCACCACCTCTTCCCATATATCTCATGCAAACCCATTGAACACCTACTTCCGAATTAACAATTCAGACAATTACGATCAGTAATTAGCGCCCGGCAACTTTAGGTGCATCCAGAATCGCCCGGCAGGTCGAACTCACCTTCATGAAGGGGAGCTTGTCATCGCTCTGAGCTGGCAACGAGTAATCGATCTGGCAAGTTTGCCCGGAGCCATCCCCCCACTTGACGAACAAACGGCCCTTCGGCTCCAGGCCCCGCAGGAATATCCTGCCGCCTTGACCAACCATGGACAGATTGTTGCCTTTCGCATCCAACACTTCGGCGCCCATGGGGATGGCCTCCCCACTATCCCGCACCACCTGCATGAGGACAGGGGCACCGGTGATGGTGGAATACTTCAGCATGACCACCGAGCCATAGCGCGGCGCTGTCTGCTGGGAGGTCACCTCAAGCTCAACATCCTTGGAAGTACCCTTAGGATCCAAGTCAATGTCATTACGACGGTAGGGTGTCAGCCCGCCAACGACGGCATAGCCGTTTTTGGCAACCTTGGCACCGACGTTGGTGCTGATGGACGCACCTTCAGCCCCCTTGGCCTCGACCACGGCCATGGTTTCGCTCTGGTTCTGCGAGAAGTTGATGCCACCAGGGTGTGCGACGACCGATCCGCGAGCGCCAAGTCCTACTTGCTTGTATCCGTCACCTGTACTGAAGTTGGCGTTGTAAATAGCTTCCGGCGCGCTGTAGGAAATGTTTGCGCCGCTGTTGTAGGTGCGGTCGCCGTCATACTTGTTACCGGACCCGTAAACACCGTAGGCAATCTGGTTGTCGTCACCTGCCGAGCCGTTCAGGCTGGTCTGAATGCTGTTGTTCTTGCCGTTGGTAAAGTTGACGTTACTCGTCAGCGACATCGGATGGCGATTACCCAAACCAATGGGAACGGTCACACTCAGCATATAGGTGTTGTCGTATTCACCGTCCTGGTTGCTGGTACGTGAGGCCGATAGCGACATCGATCCCCAGTTAAAGCCCGTGTTGACGCCACCCTGGAAACTGGCATCACTGCTGCCCTTGTTCCAGTAGTTCTGCTTCGAACCACTGAAGTACAAGGAGCTGCGATCCGTAAGCGGCTGGTTGATACCTAGCTGATAACGGTTACGCTGGCGATACAGGTTGTAGTTGTTCTGGTGGTCAGTACCCCAAGCCTGGGCAAAGTCCTGGAAGCTCAGGTAGTTTTCGCTGTTGAAGCGATAGGCAGCGATAGTGAAGTTGGTATTCGTCGGTTCCAGCAGCTTGCTGTAGGTCACGCGGTAGCTCTGGCCGCTCATGTCCTTTTTCAGGCCGTACTGGCTGTCATTCAGGTCTTTGGCCTTGGACTGTGTTACGTCCGCCGCCAGGGCCCCCAGCGAAGTACTCAACGCCAGGCCCCCCTGGGCCGCCGCGTAGTCCTCAGCAACGATGCCGCCGGTATAGGCAGTCAAGTAGTTACTGATACCGTACTGGTACGTGCCCTGAGCGAAGTTGGGCTCACGATCCAGGTTGTCATCGCGATACTTGCCCGCCGTTACGCTGTACCGGGATATACCTGGGCGGACGAGCTGGTTGATCGACGCGAACGGCACCAGGAACGATTTCACGCGTCCATCGGCCTCGGTGATTTCCACCGTCAGGTCGCCGGAATATCCCGTGTTGTAAAGGTCGTTGATCTCGAACGGACCGGGAGCGACGCTGGTTTCATAAATGACGTTGTCGCCCTGCTTTACCCGCACCCGCGCATTGGTATCCGCCACGCCACGGATGTTGGGCGCGAAGCCCCGCTGAGAATCCGGCAACATGCGATCGTCGCTGGCGAGCTGCACGCCGGTGTAGGGCACGGAGTCGAACACGGCACTGTCGGTGTAATACTGACCGGCGGTGAACTGCGCCTTCAACGGTGTAACGTCACGTTGGACGTAGGTACTGATGGAGTTGTAGTTGCTTGTTGTCTTGCTTTTATCCGTTTCGTTGCGACTGTAACTACCGTTATAGCGGGCACGCCATTCGCCCAGGTTCACACCCGCGTTGATGCCCGCGTAATAGTTGGTCGAGTCGGAACCCTGGCTATCGCTCTTGTAGACGTTGGTGTCGTACATGAGGAAGCCGGCGGTTACGCCACTGTCCCACTCTGATGGGTCGACGTAACCGTGGACTTGCCGGCCCAGATACAGTTGCGGCACAGAGATGCTGGCGGAGAGTTCGGAGAGGTCCACATCGAGCTTGCCCGAAGGGACGACCGCATTGAAATCAACGCAGTCACCGGTAATCAACTTCTGCTTTTCTGGCGGAAGCTTGCTGACATCGACGCCCAGTTCGGCGAACTGGGAGCTCTTGATGCAATAGGTCGAGGTGGCGTCCCGGCCGCTACCTTCAGACACCGCGCGTACCGGCATCCGTCCCACCCAGGACTGGTTGACGTAGATGTCCAGGCGATAGACGCCGGGCTCGACGGGTGTCCCTTTCTCGAAACGGGAAACGTCCACGCTCGGCACGCTGCCGCCATGGTCGAAGAAGCTCGGGTTGAATTCAGCGACCTCCAGGGAGCTGGAACTCCGCTTTACGGCAGGCGCGTCATCCGCCAGGGCGGAGGCCACGCCAAAAGCGAGCAAGACTCCGTACAGCAGACAACATCCCATGGCGACAGGGAGCCAAGTCGACCCCATGGCGATCGCTGCCGCCAATGGGGTACGTTGCTGGGTGAAGGGGCCTTGCGTGATATCCATAATCGTTTTCTCTGTTGATCCGTCTTCTTGCGGACGAGCAAGTCCACACCCGGACGAAGGCTGGGTGTGCAGGGTGGAAACGCATTTGGTTCGCTAGGGCCGCCAGCCGGCGCTTGGCTCAACTGGCGGAATCAGGCGGTCAGAGCTTGGCTTCAACCTTCTGCGGGGAACCCCAGTCGTTCACCCATTGGTAGTCGACTTGGGTTCCAGCACCGGGTGCGGTATTCAGCCCTTGAACCGGGAAGGTCTCGCTGGCACCGGGAGCGACCATCTTCACGTCCTCAGGCTTGACCTGATACGACCTGCCATTGGCCTGCACAGTGATGGTCGAGAGCGAGACGTGGAAGGCACCGCCGTTCGTGGCGCGCACGGCATAGCCGCCGCCTGTCTGGACCACTGACCATTTCAGGCCCTGGGCCGATTCAGCCGGGGAGCCGGGTAGGCCGTCAGGGCGATAGAAGATCTTGAGGCGCGAACGGACTGCCACCTGGAGGAAGTTGGCTTCCTTGTCCTTGGGCATGGGCGGAACGTCGAGCACGTTCAGCCAGAAAACGGTTTCCTGCTTCTTGGAAGCAGCGTCATCGCCGGTGTAGACCAGGCGCAGCGCCTGCCCTTTCTTCGGCTCCACCCGGGTAATGGGTGGCGTGATGAGGAACGGGCCATCGGCCTTGTCGGGCGTCAGCTTGGAATTGCCTTTGTCGACCCAGGCTTGAACGAGTGACGGCTCTTCTGCGTTATTGGTCATCTTGACCGTCACTTCTCTGTCCTTGGCGGGGTAAACAACGCGGGAGCCAGTGATCACGATGCCAGCACTGACCATGCTGGACCACAGGACGACTGCGCCCATGCAGCCGGCAAACCACAGGGATCTGGAAGAGAGCTTGAACATCACACACCAACCTTTGAGAAGGGACGTCGGGAGCGAAGCGCTCCCGACGGGTATTGCAGCCACCCGATGCGGCACAGCGGCCGCACGACCTTAGTAGGTCAGGGTGATGTAGCCGTAGGTGTTGACCAGACCGGTAGTGGCCGGCAGCACGTTGGCGTAGTACTGGCCGTAGTAGCTCACGGTGGCGCTGTTGGAAGCGTCCAGCGTCACTGGGAAGCCAGCGTCGTTGTTCAGGTCGATCACCTGCTGGGCCTGGTTCAGAACCTGGACCTGGACGTTGGAACCGCCAGTGGACAGGTTCTTCAGGGCGCCAGTGGTCAGGTCAACGTTCGGCAGCGGCTCCCAACGCAGAGTCGGGGCAGCGGTGCAGTCGGTCAGGGTCAGGTCGAACTTCTTCGCGCCGGAAACTCGGGAGTTGACAGAGAAGGAGGTCGCACCGACCTTCGGCAGGGTGACAGCGACGTCGACCATCGGGTCGGAACCATTGATCTTGCAGGTCTGGTCAACCACTTCGCCGTCGAAGGTGACTTTGACGTCAGCGGCGTAAGCACTGATGGAAGCAGCGGAGACCAGGGCAGCTACGAGCAGCTTTTTCATTTGAATTTCTCAGCAGTGTTCTGGGAGGCCGGGGGTGCTCCTTCCAGGGAGTCGAGCCACATCGTTGTTCCCCCGTGGCACATGTCGCTCCCCGTTGGATGGGGGCTCGCGACACGGGCCATTTTCCGGACTGGAGAACCTGGGCGATGTCGGCTCACTCTTCATGGCCTATCAGAATTTTCTTGTTCGAAGCGAATCGAGCTGAAATTCAAAGATTTCAGTATTTCCGGGGGCATTGATGATTAGCGATGGCCTCGCGCGATATGAACCGTTATGTGGAGGGGCGAAGCGCGGCGGGCAGTTCAGCGATGCCGATGCTGGGCTGAGATAAAACAAAAGGCCGCGTCCCTGGCGGGAGGCGGCCTTGTTTGGAACAGGCTCGATCAGCCGATCTTGTGCCCGTGCGCCTGCTGGTCGGCATGGTACGAGGAACGCACCAGCGGGCCGGAAGCGACGTTCTTGAAGCCCATCTTCGCGCCTTCCTCGGCGAACCAGGCGAAGGTATCCGGGTGGACGAAGCGCTGCACCGGCAGGTGGTTGCGCGAGGGCTGCAGGTACTGGCCGAGGGTGAGCATGTCGATGTCGTGCTCACGCATACGCTGCATGACTTCGATGACTTCCTCGTCGGTTTCGCCCAGGCCGAGCATCAGGCCGGACTTGGTCGGTACGTGGGGGACCATCTGCTTGAACTTCTGCAGCAGGTCCAGCGACCACTCGAAGTCGGAACCCGGACGCGAGGACTTGTACAGGCGCGGCACGGTTTCCAGGTTGTGGTTGAACACATCCGGCGGCTCGTTGGCGGTGATTTCCAGGGCGATATCCATGCGGCCGCGGTAGTCCGGGACCAGGGTTTCCAGCTGGATGCCCGGGGACAGCTTGCGGATCTCGCGCAGGCAGTCGGCGAAGTGCTGGGCGCCGCCGTCACGCAGGTCGTCGCGGTCCACCGAGGTGATCACCACGTATTTCAGGCGCAGGTCGGCGATGGCGATGGCGAGGTTCTTCGGCTCGTCGACGTCCAGCGGCTTCGGCCGGCCGTGGCCGACGTCGCAGAAGGGGCAACGGCGGGTGCAGATGTCGCCCATGATCATGAAGGTGGCGGTGCCGCCGGAGAAGCATTCGCCCAGGTTCGGGCAGGAGGCTTCCTCGCAGACGCTGTGCAGCTTGTGCTTGCGCAGCAGTTGCTTGATGCGGTCGACTTCGGGCGAAACGGGGATGCGCACGCGAATCCAGTCGGGCTTCTTCGGCAGTTCCTCGGTGGGGATGATCTTCACCGGAATGCGCGCGACCTTTTCCGCGCCGCGCAGCTTCACGCCGACTTCCACCTTGCCCGGCTTGGCGGCTGGGGCAGCCTGACCCGGGTTGTCCACAACAGTGCTCATCTAGGTTAGATCCCGCCCGTTAGGGTCTTCTGTGCTGCGTAGCCAAGGCGCTGGACGAGTTCGCCACGCAGGCGCTCGCGCACATCGGCCAATGCGATGGGGCCCGCCAGCTCTCGCAGCTGGGTCATGGCCATGCCTGCGTAACCGCAGGGATTGATGCGTCGAAAGGGTTCCAGGTCCATGTCCACGTTCAGCGCCAGGCCATGGAAGGAGCGGCCGTTGCGGATGCGCAGGCCGAGGGATGCGATCTTCGCGCCGTCAACATAGACGCCCGGAGCATCGGGTTTGGACACAGCGTTCACGCCGTAGCTGTCCAGCAGACCGATGAGGCTCTGTTCGATGCGAGAGACCAGATCGCGCACGCCGATGCCGGAACGGCGCACGTCGAGGAGCAGGTAAGCCACCAATTGGCCGGGGCCGTGGTAGGTGACCTGGCCGCCGCGGTCGACCTGAACGACCGGGATATCGCCGGGGAACAGCACATGTTCGGCCTTGCCGGCCTGCCCCTGGGTGAAGACGCGCTCGTGTTCGAGCAGCCAGACTTCGTCGGGCGTAGCGGGCTCGCGCTCGGCGGTGAAGCGCTGCATGGCGTGCCAGGTCGGCTCGTAGGGCAACATGCCCAACTCACGAAATCCCAGCGTTTCGCCCATCAGAGCACCATGTGGACGCGACCGGTGGCGCGCAGGTCTTTATGGATGTTCTGCAACTGGTCGACGCCAGTGGCGGTGATCAGCACCTGCACGGACAGGAAGCGGCCGTTGCGGCTGTCACGGGTGACCAGGGTGGTGACGTCGAGGTCGGGCGCGTGGCGCTGGATGATTTCGACGACCAGGTCGGAGAAGCCTTCGCCGGCGTCGCCAATGACCTTGATCGGATAGCGTTCGCAGGGGAACTCGATCTTCGGCGCGGGCTGCTCGTTCCCGGAATTGAGGGGGTCGACGGTATTGGTGGTATCAGTCATGGCACTCGCGGGCGGGTGGCCCGCCTCCGCATGAGCGCCCTGGATGAGGTCGCTCCGGGTGGATCGGACGACGGCTGCCGGGCCACGGGGGGACCGCGCAGTCGCAGGCGGGCATTTTACCCGAGTTTGCGACTGCGCGTGAGGATCAATCCCGGCTTTGTATACAAAAGTACAAGGCCGGGACGGGCGGTCAGTTGAACAGGCCGTAGAAGAACAGGCGCAGGCTGTCCCAAATGCGGCGGAAGAAGCCGCCTTCTTCAACGGCGTTCAGCGCGACCAGGTCGGAGGTACGGACGACCTTGTCACCCAGCTTGACCTCGACCTTGCCGATCACCTGACCCTGCTGGATCGGGGCCATCAGGCTCGGCTCGACAACCATGTTGGCCTGCAGCTGCTTGAGCTGGCCGCGCGGTACGGTCATGGTCAGGTCTTCGGCCAGGCCGGCTTTGACTTCGTGCTCGGAGCCCTTCCAGACCATGGCCTTGGTCAGCTCGGCGCCCTTCTTGTAGAAGGTCTGCGATTCGAAGAAGCGGAAGCCATAGGTCAGCAGCTTCTGGGTCTCGGCGGCGCGGGCCTGTTCGCTGTTGGTGCCGAACACCACGGCGATCATGCGCTGGCCGTCACGCACGGCGGAGGCCACGAGGCAGTAGCCGGCTTCGTCGGTGTGGCCAGTCTTCAGGCCGTCGACGGTCTTGTCGCGCCACAGCAGCAGGTTGCGGTTGGGCTGCTTGATGTTGTTCCAGAAGAACTCTTTCTGCGCGTAGATGGCGTAGTGGGTCGGCTCGCCGTAGATGATGGCGCGGGCCAGGACGGCCATGTCCTTGGCGGACGAGTAGTGGTCCGGGTTGGGCAGGCCGGTGGCGTCCATGAAGTGGGAGTTGGTCATGCCCAGCTTCTGCGCGGTGGTGTTCATCATGTCGGCGAAGGCGTCTTCGCTGCCGGCGATGTGCTCGGCCAGGGCGACAGAGGCGTCGTTACCCGACTGGATAATGATGCCGTGCAGCAGGTCACTCACCGAAACTTGGGAGCCGACCTTGATGAACATGCGCGAACCGCCGGTGCGCCAGGCATGCTCGCTGACGGTGACCATGTCGGATTCGGCGATGCGGCCGCCTTCGATTTCCTTGGTGGCGATGTAGGCGGTCATCAGCTTGGTCAGGCTGGCCGGGGGCAGGCGCTCGTCGCCGGCGTTCTCGACGAGAATCTGGCCGCTGGCGCCGTCCATCAGGACCCAGGCCTTGGCCGCCAGTTGCGGCGCGGCGGGAACGACTTCAGCGGCCCAGCTGGCCACGGGGGCGCTGAGCAGCACAAGCAATGACAGGCGTTTGGCGATGTTGAAGATGTTCATCCGTTTCTCTGGGGTTCACTAATGGTCAAACAAACAATCCCCTCGTGGGGGAACTCATGCCGCGGCCTCTACGGACCACTGCGGCTCGTGCCGTGGAGACTCAGTCCAGATGCACGAGCTTGGGTTGGCCAAGATTGGCCACGCGGATGCTGTCCTGCATCCGGCTTGCTTCATCCTGCGTGTTGATCGGCCCCAGGCGCACTCGGTACAAGGTCTGCTGGTTGACCACGACCGAGCTGATAAAGGATTTCGCCCCCGTCAGGCTGCCGACCTTCTCCTTGAGAAGCTCCGCAGCGTCCGGGTTGGCGAAGGCACCCACCTGGAGATACAGGCCATCGGCTGGTAATGAAGCGTTTTTTTTTGAGTCGATCTGAACCGGCGCCACGGGCGCTGCGTGCTGCGTGGGCGGCGGGGTGTAGGTTTCGATCGATTGCGCCATGGCCACGGCCTGTGGCTGCGCGGCGGCCGGCTGCTGCGGGGCCATTTTCGGCAGCGCCATGATCATCGGCTGCGACTTGCCCTGGGAGGCCCACCAGCGATCCGGGTCGATACCCTCGACCTTGACCCGCGCGGTGCCGGTTTCGGCGTAACCGAGCTTCTTCGCCGCGGCGAAGGACAGGTCGATCACCCGGTCGGAATAGAACGGACCACGGTCGTTGACCCGGACGATCACGCTCTTGCCGTTGTCCAGGTTGGTGACGCGCACGTAGCTGGGCAGCGGCAGGGTCTTGTGCGCGGCGGTCATGCCGTACAGGTCGTACTGCTCACCGTTGGCGGTGGCCTGGCCGTGGAACTTGGTGCCGTACCAGGACGCGGTGCCTACCACGTTGTAAGTACGTGCGTCGTTCATCGGGTAGTAGGTCTTGCCCAGCACGGTGTAGGGGTTGTTCTTCACCGGCCCGTTGTGGCGCATCGGCACGGCATCAGGGATGCGCGAAACGTCGACGTCCCACCAGGGCGCGCCGTCGCGATGCGGGCGGTTGTAGTCGTAAGGGCCGGAAATGCCGCTGCTGGCGACTGGCTGCTGCTGCGGCGCGCGGTTACCCGTACAACTGGCGAGGAACACAGTGCTCAGGCCAACGCAGGCGGCCAGCGACCAGAGGCCGGGACTTGCGATTCGCTTGCTCAATGGACACCTCGCGCCTTGGCGATCTCGCCAGCCAGCTGATGGACCGCCATGGCATACATGGCGCTGCGGTTGTAACGGGTGATCACATAGAAGTTCGGCAGCCCGACCCAGTATTCGGAGCCCTGGTCGCCTTCCAGGCGCATGGCGGTGACCATCAGGTCGTCGCGCAGTACGTCATGGGTGCGCCAGCCCTGAGAGCGTAGCTGACCGAGGTTCAGCTGCGGCTCCAGGCCCTGGGTGATGGCATCCTCGGCGGTGGAGGTGCCCAGCTCGGCCTGCGACACCACCGGTTCGCCGGTGTGCCAGCCGTGCTGCTTGAAGTAGTTGGCGACGCTACCGATGGCATCGGTCGGGTCGCTCCAGATGTTGATGTGGCCGTCGCCGTCGAAGTCCACGGCATAGGCGCGGAAGCTGCTTGGCATGAACTGCGGCAGGCCCATGGCGCCCGCGTAGGAGCCGGTCAGGCTGAGCGGGTCGACCTGCTGTTCGCGGGCCAGGAGCAGGAACTGCTTGAGTTCCTTGCGGAAGAAGTCGGCGCGCGGCGGGTAGTCGAAGCCCAGGGTGGACAGCGCGTCCATCACCTTGAAGTTGCCGGTGTTGCGGCCGAAGAAGGTCTCTACGCCGATGATGGCGACGATGTATTGGGCCGGCACGCCGTATTCCTGCTCGGCGCGAGCCAGGGCCTCGGCGTTCTGGTTCCAGAAGTCCACGCCACGGTTGATGCGCGCGTCGGTGACGAAGATCGGGCGGTATTCCTTCCAGGTCTTCACCCGTTCGGCAGGGCGGGAGATGGCGTCGAGGATCGATTGCTTGCGTTCCACGTCATGGAACAACGCCATGAGCTGTTCGCCGGCGAAGCCGTACTCACGGGTCATTTCGCTGACGAACTCGGCCACTTGCGGCGAGCCATCGTAGTCGCCCGCGGCAGCGGCACCGGACATGCCGATCGCCCCCGCGATTCCGACCCAATGCACTCCCCTGGCAGCCCAGGCGCGCAATACTTGCATCCCTTTCTTCACTCTTGTCATCAAACCTGGGCGATCCACTTGCGATGGGTATGGATCGACATCAAAACCCCGAACCCTGACATCAGGGTCACCAGTGAAGTTCCGCCGTAACTAATGAAGGGCAGCGGAACCCCCACCACTGGCAACAACCCGCTGACCATACCAATGTTGACGAACACATACACGAAGAAGGTCATGGTGATACTGCCGGCGAGCAGCTTGCCGAACAGCGTCTGCGCCTGGGCGGTGATCCACAGCCCCCGGTAGATCACCAGCAGGTACAGCACCAGCAGGAGGCACACCCCGACCAGGCCGAACTCTTCGCCGAGCACGGCAATGATAAAGTCCGTGTGGCTTTCGGGCAAAAAATCCAGATGGGACTGCGTACCCAGCAGCCAGCCCTTGCCGAAGACCCCGCCCGAGCCGATGGCGGCCTTGGACTGGATGATGTTCCAGCCGGTGCCCAGCGGGTCGCTTTCCGGGTCGAGGAAGGTCAGTACGCGCTGCTTCTGGTAGTCGTGCATGACGAAGTACCACATGGCCACCGCCACCGGCACCGCCGCCGACACGGCCATGATGATCCAGCGCCAGCGCAGGCCGCCGACGAACAGCACGAAGGCGCCGGAGGCCAGCACCAGCATGGCGGTACCCAGGTCCGGCTGCTTGAGGATCAGCACGAAGGGCACCACGATCAGCGCCAGGCCCACCACGCTGTGCTTGAAGCCCGGCGGCAGCGAGCGCTTGGACAGGTACCAGGCGATGGTCATGGGCATCAACAGCTTCATGAACTCCGCCGGCTGGAAGCGGATCACCCCCGGGATGTTGATCCAGCGGGTCGCGCCCATGGCGTTGTGGCCCATCACGTCCACTACCACCAGCAGCGCCACGCCGATCAGGTAGCCCAGCGGCACCCAGCGGGCGAGGAAGCGCGGCTCGATCTGCGCCAGTACGAACATAGCCCCCAGGCCCAGGCCGAAGGATGACGCCTGCTTGATCAGCAGGTCCCAGCTCTTGCCGCTGGCCGAATAGAGGACGAACAGGCCGACGGAGACCAGGGTCACCAGCAGCAGGAGCAGCAGGCCGTCGATGTGCAGGCGCTGCAACAGGCTGGAGCGCCGCTTCATCACGTCTTCGTTGGACAGGGTGCGGTCGAAATTGCCGTTCTTGGTCATGGCTTGGCGGCCTCCGCCGTGGCCTGGGGCGCGTATTCAGGCTTGAGCTTGCCGTTCTCGTCGAGCAGCCAGGCGTCCATCACCTGCTTGAGCACGGGTGCGGCGACGCCGGAGCCGGACTCGCCGTTCTCCACCATCACCGCCACGGCGATCTGCGGGTTGTCCGCCGGGGCGAAGCCGACGAACAGGGCGTGGTCACGGTGCCGTTCGAGGAGCTTGGAGCGGTCGTACTTCTCGCCCTGCTTGATCGCCACCACCTGCGCCGTACCGGACTTGCCGGCGATGCGATAGACGGCGGTGGCGCCGACCTTGTGCGCGGTGCCACGGGCACCGTGGACCACCTGCTGCATGCCATTGTCGACCAGGCTCCAGTTGTTCGGGTCCTTGAGCAGGATGTCCGGCATCGGTTCGGGGTCCACTGGCGGCTGGCCGTCGATGGTCTTGGCCAGGTGCGGACGGATCCACTTGCCCTTGTTGGCGATCAGCGAGGTCATCTGCGCCAGTTGCAGCGGCGTGGCCTGCATGTAGCCCTGGCCGATGCCGAGGATCAGCGTCTCGCCGGGGAACCAGGCCTGGCGGCGCAGCGCGCGCTTCCATTGCCGGGAGGGCATCAGGCCCTCGGCCTCGCCGAACATGTCCAGGGCCACGCGCTGGCCGAAGCCGAACTCGCTCATGTAGTCGTGCAGGCGGTCGATCCCCAGCTTGTGGGCCAGGTCGTAGAAGTAGGTGTCGTTGGACCGCATGATCGCGGTTTCCAGGTTCACCCAGCCATCGCCCGAGCGGTTCCAGTTGCGGTACTTGTGGTCATAGTTCGGCAGTTGGTAGTAGCCGGGGTCGAACACACGGGTGGAGGGCGTCACCACGCCGGCGTCTAGGCCGGCGATGGCCACCGCCGGTTTTACCGTCGAGCCCGGCGGATAGAGGCCGCGCAGCACGCGGTTGTACAGCGGGCGGTCCTCGGAATCGCGCAGGGCGGAATAGTCCTTGAAGCTGATGCCGGTGACGAACAGGTTGGGGTCGTAGCTCGGCTGGCTGACCATCGCCAGCACGTCGCCGGTGGACGGCTGGATCGCCACGATGGCGCCACGACGGCCGGCCAGGGCCTCCTCGGCCTTGGCCTGCAGCTTGCTGTCGATGCTCAGTACGATGTCGCGGCCGGACACCGGCTCGGTGCGCTTGAGCACGCGCAGCACGCGGCCACGGGCGTTGGTCTCTACTTCCTCGTAACCCACGGTGCCGTGCAGTTCGTTCTCGTAGAACTTCTCCACGCCGGTCTTGCCGATGTGGTGGGTGCCGGAATAGGCCACCGGGTCGAGCTTCTTGAGCTCCGCCTCGTTGATCCGCCCGACGTAGCCGACCGAGTGGGCGAAGTGTTCGCCCAGCGGGTAATGGCGGACGAACTGCGCGGCCACGTCGACGCCGGGCAGGCGGTACTGGTTCACCGCGATGCGGGCGATCTGCTCTTCGGACAGCTCGAACATGATCGGCACCGGTTCGAACGGCCGGCGGCCCTGCTTCATGCGCTTCTCGAAGATGGCCTGGTCTTCCTCGGTGAGGCCGAGGATGTCCACCAGGGTCTTGAGCGTGTCCTTGAGGTTCTCGGTGCGCTCGCGGGTGATGGTCAGGCTGAAACTGGGACGGTTGTCGGCAATGATCACGCCATTGCGGTCGAAGATCAGCCCGCGGTTGGGCGGAATCGGCTGGACGTGGACTCGGTTGTTTTCCGACAGCGTCGAGTGGTAGTCGTACTGCGTCACCTGCAGGTGATACATGCGCGCCACCAGCACCAGCGCCAGCAGGAAGATCGCCACCCCGCCGACGATGACGCGGGCGCGGACCAGGCGGGCGTCCTTCTCGTGGTCCTTGAGCTGTATCGGCTGCGGCATCGAAAACGGCTACGACTACTTGTGGTAGGGGTGCCCGGACAGAACCGTCCAGGCGCGGTAGATCTGCTCGCCAACCAGGATGCGCACCAGCGGATGCGGCAGGGTCAGCGGCGACAGCGACCAGCGCTGTTCGCTGCGCGCGCAGACCTCCGGCGCCAGGCCTTCCGGCCCGCCGACCATGAGGTTGACGGTGCGCGCGTCCAGGCGCCAGCGGTCGAGCTCCTGCGCCAGCTGGGGGGTGCTCCAGGGCTTGCCTTCGACTTCCAGGGTGACGATGCGTTCCCCGGGCTGGACCTTGCTCAGCATGGCCTCGCCTTCCTGGCGAATCAGCCGCGCCACGTCGGCATTCTTGCCACGCGTGTTGAGCGGGATTTCCACTAGCTCCAGGGACAGCTCCGAGGGCAGGCGCTTGACGTACTCCTGCCAGCCCTCTTCCACCCAGCGCGGCATGCGCGAGCCGACCGCGATCAGACGCAGACGCACGGCGGACTTACTCGGCGCTGTGGTGTGCGCGGCTCTGCTCGGCGCCCTGCCACAGGCGCTCCAGGTCGTAGAACTGGCGGGTGGCCGGCTGCATGACGTGGACCACGACGTTGGCGAGGTCGATCAGAACCCACTCGCCGCCTTCCTGGCCTTCGCTGCCAATCGGCTTGACGCCCTGTTCCTTGACCTTCTCCAGCACGTTGTCGGCCAGCGACTTGACCTGGCGGCCGGAGCTGCCGGTGGCGATGACCATGACGTCGGTGATGCTGGTTTTCTCGCGCACATCGATGACGGTGATGTCCTGCGCCTTGAGATCTTCCAGAGCGGCGATGGCCAGCTCGACCAGTTGTTCGGTTTGCATTGAATGACTCTCTAACTTGATCAGTGAGGCGCCTGGTACAGGCCGTGTGCCTCGATATAGTTCAACACCGCGTCCGGCACCAGGAAGCGCGCCGAGCGCCCTTGCGACAGGAGTTGGCGAATCTGGGTGGCGGAAACTGCCAGCGGCGTCTGCCAGACGAAGGTGATCTGCCCGGCCGGGCCGGTCATCGCCTTCGGGTCGGCAACACTGCGCGCCGCCAGCAGGTCGCGCAGGTCTTCCGGCGGCTCGCTGTCGGCATCCGGGCGCTGCAGCACGACGACATGGCAGTGCTCCAGCAACTCTTCCCAGCGATGCCAGGTCGGCAGACCGCAGAATGCGTCCCAGCCGACCAGCAGGAACAACTGGTCCTGCTCATCCAGCTCCCCACGCAGCGACTCCAGGGTGTCGATGGTGTAGGAGGGTTTGTCACGTTTGAGCTCGCGGTCGTCGACCACCAGCGGGGCCACGCCGGCCACCGCCAGCTCGACCATCGCCAGCCGCTGCGCCGGCTTCACCTGCGGGGTGTCGCGGTGCGGCGGACGAGCGTTGGGCATCAGGCGCAGTTCGTCGAACTCGAACTGCTCTGCCATCTCCACCGCGCTGCGCAGGTGGCCGATGTGCACCGGATCGAAGGTGCCGCCGAACAGGCCGATCCGCCGGGGACGCGCCTTCTTCATCAGGTGCGCACGTGCCCGTCGCCGAACACCACGTACTTCTCGCTGGTCAGGCCTTCCAGGCCGACCGGGCCGCGGGCGTGCAGCTTGTCGGTGGAAATGCCGATCTCCGCGCCCAGGCCGTACTCGAAACCATCGGCGAAGCGGGTCGAGGCGTTGACCATGACCGAGGCCGAATCCACTTCGGTGAGGAAGCGGCGGGCGTCGGTGAAGTTCTCGGTGATGATCGCGTCGGTGTGCTGCGAGCCGTAGGTGTTGATGTGCTCGATGGCCTGTTCCAAGCCATCGACTATACGGATCGACAGGATCGGCGCGTTGTACTCGGTGCGCCAGTCTTCCTCGGTGGCTTCCAGCACGTCGTTGCCCAGCAGCGCGCGGGTGGCGGCGTCGCCGCGCAGCTCCACGCCCTTGTCGCGGTAGATGGCGGCCAGCGGCGGCAGCACGCGGTCGGCGATGCCGGAGTGGACCAGCAGCGTCTCCATGGTGTTGCACGGCGCGTAGCGCTGGGTCTTGGCGTTGTCGGCGACGCGGATCGCCTTGTCCAGGTCGGCGGCAACGTCGATGTAGACGTGGCAGATGCCGTCCAGGTGCTTGATCACAGGGACCTTGGCGTCGCGGCTGATGCGCTCGATCAGGCTCTTGCCGCCGCGCGGAACGATCACGTCGACGAACTCGGGCATGGTGATGAGCGCGCCGACGGCAGCGCGGTCGGTGGTTTCCACCACCTGCACGGCGCTCGCCGGCAGACCGGCGGCGGCCAGGCCCTGCTGGATGCAGGCGGCGATGGCCTGGTTGGAATGGATCGCCTCGGAGCCTCCGCGCAGGATGGTCGCGTTGCCCGACTTCAGGCACAGGCTGGCGGCGTCGATGGTCACGTTCGGACGGGATTCGTAGATGATCCCCACCACGCCCAGCGGCACGCGCATCTTGCCGATCTGGATGCCGGACGGCACGTAGCGCATGTCGCGGATCTCACCGATGGGGTCCGGCAGCGACGCGACCTGGCGCAGGCCCTCAATCATGTCGTCGATGCGTGCCGGGGTCAGGGCCAGGCGGTCCAGCATGGCTGGTTCCAGGCCATTGGCGCGGCCGTTGGCCAAGTCCTTTTCGTTGGCTTCGGTCAGCTGGGCGCGGGCGGCGTCCAGGGCATCGGCAGCGGCCAGCAGGGCTTGGTTCTTCTGCGCGGTCGTGGCGCGCGCGACAACGCGCGACGCTTCACGGGCGGCGCGGCCCAGGCGGCTCATATAGTCGAGAACGGACTCGGTCATGATCTAACGCGTCTGCGTGAGGGAAATGCGCGATTATAGCGGGACCGCGCCCTTACCGGCCAGCCACAGCAGCCGGCCGGTAGACAGGCCGTTTCACGCCCATCCGGGTAACGCCATCCCTGCGCACGCCCAGGCGCCCGGCGGCGAAACGGTGACACCCAGGCCGTTCCCCTCGCACATCGCCCCCCGAAGGTTGGGTAAACAAATTCGTATCCACTGTTTACTTTGCTCAGGGCCTGCAGTCGTTTCGCATCGGCCTCGCCTGAACGGCTGCAGGCCCTGGTGCGAAATGCCCCCGTGCCTCCATCACACGGCGCCAGGGAAGAACAACAAGAGGCGGCCCACCGCCGGAGAACTGCCATGCGCTATCGCACCGATTACAGCGCCCAGACGCTGAGCGCCGCTCCCGCGGTGCTCGATCTGGACGGTTGGCAACTGCATTACCAGGCCTTCTCCTCGCGGGAAGACGACCCCAGGCCGCCGGTACTGCTGCTGGGGGGCGCGTTCCAGAGCTTCCGCTCCTTCGCCAGCGAGGTCTCCGAGCTGCTCGCCGGGCATCCGGTGATCCTGCTCGACCTGCCCAGCCAGGGCGGCAACCTGCAACTGGCGCCAGAGCTGAGCCTGGAAGACCTGGCTGACCTGATCGCCGCCTTCGCCGAGACCCTGCAGTTGCCGCCGCTGATGCCCATCGGGCTGTCCTACGGCTCTGCGTTGGCGGCGCTGTTCGCCGCCCGCCACCCACGGCGTTGCGCGCGCCTGCTGCTGGCCGGCATCACCGCCTTCGGCCGTCCCGGCGCCCGCGCCTTGCTGGAAGAGGCCCTGGCCCGCCTGGAGCTGGGCGAGCAGGAGCCCTTCGCCTACGGCGTGCTGACCGGCCTGATCAACCCGCTGCGCCTGGCCGATACCGGTGTCTCCCCGGTATTTCGCAAGGCCCTGCTGCGGCAGTTGCAGCGCCTGACCCCGGCGGAAATCGAGCGCTACCGACAGAACAGCCAGCGCCTGCTGGCCTTCGGCGGCTTCGACCGCCATCCGCAGTGCCCGACCCTGGTGCTGGCCGGCGAATACGATCACTTCACCCAGCCGTGGGAGCACGCCGAGTTCGCCCACGCCTGTGCGGACGCGCAATTCGCCCTGATCCACAACGCCGACCACCTGGCCCAGTTCGAACGCCGCGACGCCTGCGCCCGGCTGTACAACCCCTTCCTGCGAGGTGAAGCCCTGCCCCGCAGCGCGGCGGGCAGCACACGCTTCCAGCGTCAGCAACTGCTGCATCTGGAGCGCCGTTTCGAACCGCGCCTGGCGCCGTCCGACACCCGTGCCGTGCTGCGCAATGGCGAAGGCGGCGAATGGCGCTGCGAGCTGGCGGAGCTGGGGTATTTCGGCGGGCTGATTCGCGTCCAACTGCCAGCCGAGCGCCCGGCACGGGGATGGAAGCTGGCCTCCGCCGACCTGCCCGAGCTGGATATCCTGCCGCTGCGCTACAGCGGCGACGGCCTGGCCTTCATCTTCGCCCACGGCGACCCACAGGCCAGCGCGGCGCTGGCGGCGATGGTGGTGCCGATGCAGCAGGGGGCCTTCGCAGCCTGATAAATAATCCCCGTAGGGCGCATGACGCCTCGGGAGTTATCCGCCATCAGCCGGGTCAATCGAAGAGAGGTGGCGGATAAAGCGTTCCGTTTTATCCGCCCTACGACCTGGCACCGTTCGCGAGCAAGCTCGCTCCTACAAAAAGCGGCTCCGGTGCATCCGGGACCTTGTAGGAGCGAGCTTACTCGCGAACCGCCCGGCCCAGAATCTAAACCCGCGCCTCGATCACCCGCACCAGACTCGGCATCCGCCCCTTCGGCAAGCCCAACCCCGCGCCATCCACCTGCGGATCGAGCACCGACACCCGGCCGAACCCGCAGCCGCGGAATGCTTCGCCGATCTCCCCGGCACTGCGGTAATGCAGCGGATACCCGCCCCGAGTCAGCCGCCCGATCAGCCCCACACCCCAGCGAATCTGCCGGTAGCGCGGATGCTCGCGCAGGTCAGGATAGAGCTCGGTCAGGTAGGTCGCCTCCGGGAATACCCGCAGCGCCTCCGCCAGCCGTCGCCAGAAGCCCTCGATCACCGGCCGCTGGAAGTAGTTCACCAGCCCTTCGGTGATCACCACCACCGGACGGCTCGGGTCGAGCCCGGCCAGCAGGGCGCCGAGGCTCTGCTCGCCGTGCTCGGCGAGGATATCCACGGGCCGCACGCGGTGCTTGCCGTCGAGCCAGCCCTGCTCCTGCAGCAGCTCCGACTTGCGCGCAGCCATGGGCGGCAGGTCGGCCTCGAGGTAAGTGAGCTGTGGATAACGCTGGCGGAAGCGCCGGCCACGGGGCGACAACCCGCAGGCGATCTCCACCACCTGGGTGACCCCGCGCTGCTCGATAGCCTGGGAGAGCCGGGCGTCGATCAGCAAATGACGCTGCAGCAGGAAGTCTTCGATATTCAGGCCGAAGCCGATGCGCGCGCCCCAGTTGATCGGCGCCACGCAGCCATGCACCCAGCGGCCGAAGGTCGTGGCGAAGGCCGGTTCGGCCAGTTGATGGCGGAACCACACGTAACCGGTGTAGTGCGCGCTTGGAGTGATGTGGGCGCTGTCGGCCCGGACGCGTTCAGCCATGGTTAAGATTCTTGTTGTTATGATTCGCCAGCCTAAGACCGGCTCTCCTGGCCCGACAATCCGATGCCCGACGAACCCAACCTAAGTTTGCCCTGGCCCGACGCCAATCCCCTGCCGGATACCTTCTTCAACCGCGATGCGCTCACCGTCGCCCGGGAACTGCTGGGCAAGGTGATCCGCCACCGGGTCGGCGACCTCTGGCTGTCGGCGCGGATCATCGAGACCGAAGCCTACTACCTGGCCGAGAAAGGCAGCCACGCATCCCTCGGCTACACCGAGAAGCGCAAGGCGCTGTTCCTCGACGGCGGGCACATCTATATGTACTACGCGCGCGGCGGCGATTCGCTCAACTTCAGCGCCGGCGGCGCCGGCAACGCCGTGCTGATCAAGTCCGGACACCCCTGGATGGACCGCATCTCCGGCGACGCCGCCCTGGCTTGCATGCGCCAGCTCAACCCGGCCGCCGACGGCAGCGAGCGCCCCATCGGCAAGCTTTGCGCCGGCCAGACCCTGCTCTGCCGCGCCATGGGCCTGAAGGTGCCGGACTGGGACGCCCAGCGCTTCGATCCGCAGCGACTGTTCGTCGACGACCTCGGCGAGCACCCCGCGCAAGTCATCCAGGCCGCGCGCCTGGGCATTCCCCACGGCCGCGACGAACACCTGCAATACCGCTTCGTCGATGCCGCCTTCGCCCCCTTCTGCACGCGCAACCCGCTGCGTCGCGGACAGGTCGAAGGACGCGACTACCACCTGCTCGAAACTCAGGACGCCCCACTGCGATGATCGACCTCGCTGCCTTCAACACCTGGATGGCCACCCACCCGCAATGGCTTGCCGGGGTCCTGTTCCTGGTCGCCTTCCTCGAATGCGCCGCCATCATCGGCATCCTCCTGCCCGGCGTGGTGATGCTCTTCGCCATCGCCGTGCTGGCCGGCAGCGGCATCCTGGGTCTGGGCGAAACCCTGGCGCTGGCGTTCTTCGGCGGCCTGCTGGGCGATATCTCGTCCTACTGGATCGGCCGCCACTTCCACCAGGACATCCGCCGCCTGCCTGTGCTGCGCCATCGCCCGGAATGGCTGGCCGGCGCCGAGGGCTTCTTCGCCCGCTACGGCGTCGCCAGCCTGCTGGTCGGCCGCTTCATCGGCGCGCTGCGGCCGTTCCTGCCGATGATCGCCGGCATGCTCGACATGCCCTTCGGCCGTTTCCTCGCCGTCTCGATCGTCGCCGCTGCCGGCTGGTCCATCGCCTACCTGGTGCCCGGCTGGGCAACCGGCGCCGCCATGCGGCTGCCGCTGCCGGAAGGTTTCTGGGCGGAGGCCGGGGTGGTTGCCGCGTGCATCGCGGCGGTGCTGGCGCTGATCATCCACGCCGAACTGCGCAAGGAACGCAACGCACCGCTGATCGGCGCCATTGGCTGCTTCGCCCTGCTGATCGCCATGCTGGTCGGCTGGCCGCACCTGGACGCCCTTGACCACGGCCTGATGGCGCTGGTGCAGGAGCATCGCCAGGGCTGGCTGGATGAGGTGATGGTGGCCGTCACCCGAGTCGGCGACTTCCGCACCCAGTTCATCGCCGGCGCCCTCCTCGCCCTGCTCCTCGCCGTGCTGCGCCTGTGGCGCCACGCCATCTTCGCCGCCGGCACCCTGGTCGGCACGGCGCTGCTCAACACCACGCTCAAGCACTTCTTCGGGCGCGCCCGCCCCGAGGTGATCGCCGACCCGCTGTCGGCCTTCAGCATGCCCAGCGGCCACGCATCGGCCTCCTTCGCCTTCTTCCTGGTGCTCGGCGTGCTGGCCAGCCGCGAGAAAAGCCCGCGCGTGCGCCTGACCTGGATGCTGCTGGCAGTCATCCCGGCGGCCTTCATCTCCATTTCGCGGGTTTACCTGGGCGCCCATTGGCCCAGCGACATCACCGCCGGCGCCCTGCTCGGCGCCTCGGTGTGCGCCGCCAGCCTGTGGATAAGCCAGCGCCGCCTGGAGCTGTCAGCCCTGGCGCCCCGCCTGTGGTGGAGCCTGCTGCCGACCGTCCTGATGTTGCTGGCCTTCGCCAGCATCTGGGGCCTGGGCAGCGCCATTCATCGCTACCAGCCCCTCTAGGGTTTACGCCCAGGGCCGATCCCGCATCAGCTCGGCGCAGCGCAACTGGATGAACTCGCGCAGCTGAGTCACCGCCCGGCTGAGCTGCGCGCGGTGGGTGCAGAACAGATTCATCGGCGTGGCTTCGCCCAGGTAGTCCGCCAACGCCACCTCCAGGCGGCCGGCGCGCACGTCAGCCGCCACGTCCAGCCAGGACTTGTACACCAGGCCCTGCCCCGAGACCGCCCAGCGGCGCACCACGTCCGCGTCATCACAGAGGCGGTCACCGCGCACCGTCACCTCGTGCTGTTTGCGGCTGTCGCTGAAGCGCCAGCGCTCATGGGCGCGGCCGCCGAGCATGTAGAGCAGGCAGTTGTGCTTTTGCAGCTCGTCCGGATGCCTGGGCTTGCCGTGGCGGGTGAAGTAGTCCGGCGCGGCGCAGAGTACCCGGCGGTTGTCCGGGGCCAGCGGCAGCGCCACCAGGTTCGAATCCCCCGGCAAGCCCAGGCGGAACGCCACGTCCACCGGCTGGCGGTAGAGATCGGCCTGGCGGTCGCTGATCAGCAGGCGCAGGTTCATCCGTGGATGCAGTGTCTGGAACTCGTCGAGCCAGGGCAGCAGCACGTTGCGGCCGAAATCCGAAGGCGCCGAGACCTGGAAGTTGCCGGCGATCTCGCTCTTGCCGCCGGCCAGCAACTGGCGGCCATCATCCAGGCTCTGTAACGCCGCGCGGGCATGGGCCAGGTACAGCTCGCCCTCGGCGGTCAGGCGCAGGCTGCGGGTGGAGCGGGCGAACAGCCGCACGTCCAACTCGCTTTCCAGGCGCTTGAGCGCCGCGCTGGCCACCGCCGGCGATAGTTCCAGCTCGCGGGCCGCGGCCGAGAGACTGCCGTGTTCGGCGGTGCGGACGAAGATCTGCAGGTCGTCGAAACGCAACATTTTCAAAATTCCTTTGAAAGAGACTCTCTACTTACGCGGTTTTTCTTGATGGCGAAAGAGAGCAGCATGCCTTCACCTTCAACGCACCTGGAGACCTTACGGATGAGCCTGACCCTGATCGCCATCATTCGCGCCAAGCCCGGCCGCGCGGACAGCCTGCAGCAGCACCTGCACGACATGCTCGCGCCGTCCCGCGCCGAAGCCGGTTGCCTGCAGTACGACCTGCACCGCGACATCAAGGACGCCGATCTGATCTACATGATCGAGCAGTGGCGTGATGAAGACGCCCTCGCCGAACACGAAGCGAGCCCGCACTTCCAGGCCCTGCTGAAGGCCTCCGAACCTGACCTGGCGGAACTCGACATTCGCCTGATGAACCGCATCGACTGAAAGGAACGCCCATGAAAGCCATCGGCTACACCCAGAGCCTGCCCAGCAGCGACCCGAACGCCCTGATCGACATCCAGTTGCCGGAGCCCACGCCCGGCCCGCGCGACCTGCTGGTGGAGGTCCGCGCCATTTCCGTCAACCCGGTGGACACCAAGGTGCGCCTGCGCGCCCAGCCCGCCGAAGGCCAGTACAAGGTGCTCGGCTGGGACGCCAGCGGCGTGGTCCGCGCGGTGGGCAGCGAAGTCAGCCTGTTCAAGCCGGGCGACAAGGTCTGGTACGCCGGCGACCTGACCCGCCCCGGCAGCAACGCCGAGTTACAGTTGGTGGACGAGCGCATCGTCGGCCATATGCCGCAGAGTCTCGACTTCGCCCATGCCGCCGCCCTGCCGCTGACCACCATCACCGCCTGGGAGCTGCTGTTCGACCGCCTGCAGGTAGCCGAGGGCAGCGCCAGCAAGGGCCAGAGCCTGCTGATCGTCGGCGCGGCCGGCGGCGTTGGCTCGATCCTCACCCAACTGGCGCGCCAGCTCACCGGCATGACCGTGATCGGCACCGCGTCGCGGCCGGAAACCCAGGAATGGGTGCGCAACCTCGGCGCGCACCACGTGATCGATCACCGCAAACCGCTGAGCGAGGAGCTCAAACGCATCGGCATCGGCGAAGTCACCCACGTGGCCAGCCTGAACCAGACCGAACAGCACCTGGCCGAGATCGTCGCCAGCCTGCGCCCGCAAGGCCGCCTGGCGCTGATCGACGACCCGGAGAACCTCGACGTGCGCCTGCTCAAGCAGAAGAGCCTGTCGCTGCACTGGGAGTTCATGTACACCCGCTCGATGTTCCAGACCGACGACATGATCGAGCAGCACAAACTGCTGCAACGCGTGGCCGGGCTGATCGACAGCGGCGTGCTGAAGACCACCCTGGGCGAGCACTTCGGCCGAATCGACGCGGCCAACCTGCGCCGCGCCCACGCGCTGCTGGAGAGCAATACGGCCAAGGGCAAGATCGTGCTGGAGGGGTTCTGATACAGGCGCTCGCGAACCCACCCCACTCAGTCCGTGACCTTGGCCCCCGCCAACAACCGGCAGAGCTTCTCGGTGGCATCGAGCATCGCGTAGCTCGGTCGCTCCAGATTCTTGTCGGGGATGGGCCAGAGCTGGCCCAGGCGCGTGGCGGTGAGCTGCGGCATCTGTGTCCAGGATTGCAGCTCGGCATGGCTGCCCCCCAGGATCACCTCCGGATCGCGCGCCAGCACGGCCTCCTGGCTGACCTGCGGCGCCGGCAGGCTGAGGTCGGCGAACAGGTTGCGGCCGCCGCACACGCCCAGCGCATCGCTGATGATCTGGTTGCCGCCCAGCGTGTAGAGCGGGCGATTCCAGACCTGATAGAACACCTTCAGCGGCCGCTCCCGGTGGAACTGGCTACGCAGCGTCTGCAAACGCTCTTCGAAATGCTTCGCCAGCACCTGTCCCTGTTCCTGCCGGCCCAGGCGCTCGCCCAGCTCGCGCAGTTGCCGCGCGACGTCCTCCAGGCGATGGGGATCAGCGATGTAGAGGGGAATACCGAAGGATTTCAGCCGCGCCAACTGCGCTTCCGGCACGGCGCCGGGCCACACCAGCAGCAGATCGGGGCGCAGGTTGAGCACCTGCTCCAGATTCACCTGCCCATAACGCCCCACCGACGCCAGGCCATCCAGCCCCGGCGGACGCGGCCCACCATCGAGCACGCCGACCAGCCGGTCGGCCGCGCCGAGTTCGAGCACCATGTCGGTGAGGGACGGCGCCAGGCTGACCACCCGCTCCGCCGCCGCCAACGGCAGCGCCAGCAGCAGTGAAAGCAGGCAGAGGAGACGACGCATTCAGACGAGCTGGCGGGGAATGCGGTACAGCCAGAGGATGACCAGGCTGGCCAGCCCCAGCAGTAGGACGGCGACGCCACTCAGGTCGACCAGCACCGCCAGAGCACCGAGCCAGGCCGGCAGGCTGCCGACCAGCACGCCACGGCGTTGCGCGGCGCCGAGCGCCTGCCAGGCCGCGGGCTCTTCGGCGGAGTCACGGGCGTTCTGCGCGGCGACCAGCGCGCGCTTGTAGCCACGGAACAGCGGCAGGGTGAAGAACATCGAGATCAGCCCGGCGACGAAAACCGGCGTGGCCAGCTGTTCAGACCAGCCCGTTTCACCCACCAGCGCCAGCAGCAGATGCTGCGGCGCCAGCGCGAGGGCCAGCAGCAGCCACCAGATCAGATTCAGCCGGCGCCGCGCGACGGCGCGGTTCACGAAGCTTCGACCTCGGCCTCGGCTTCGCCCTGATGCATGTTGCCCAGCATGTGGCCGAGCTTGCCGGCCTTGGTCGCCAGGTAGCGCTTGTTGTGCGGGTTCAGGCCCTTCTGCAGCGGCACCCGCTCGGCAACGGTCAGGCCGTAGCCTTCCAGCGCCTTCACCTTGCGCGGGTTGTTGGTCATCAGCTTCAGCGAGCAGACGCCCAGGTGCTTGAGCATCGGCAGGCACATGGCGTAGTCGCGCTGGTCGGCGCCGAAACCCAGGGCCAGGTTGGCTTCCACGGTGTCCGCACCCTCATCCTGCAGGGCGTAGGCGCGAATCTTGTTGAGCAGGCCGATGCCACGGCCTTCCTGACGCAGGTACAGCAGCACGCCGCGACCTTCTTTGGCGATGGCCGAGAGTGCGCCTTCGAGCTGGAAACCACAGTCGCAGCGCAGGCTGAACAGCGCATCGCCGGTCAGGCACTCGGAGTGCAGACGTCCCAGCACCGGCAGGCCGTCGTCGAGCTGGCCCATGGTCAGGGCGACGTGTTCCTTGCCGGTTTCCTCATCGAGGAAGCCATGCATGGTGAACTCGCCGAAGGGAGTGGGCAGCTTGGAGGCGGCGACGAAAACGACAGACACCGGAAACTCCTGAAAGATTTATCTAAGGAAGGAGGACCGGCATTGTAGCAGCAGCGCCGGCCGCACCGTCATTGCGAATTCTGCAAGATAAGCATCGACGCTATCGATGGAAGCGGCGCGCAGCAGATTCTGGGCAAGCTCTCAATGCTTGGCCTGGATGTACATCATCCCTTGATCCTCACGCCAACCCACGCGGTTGAGGTAGCTCATGCCGAGCAGGATTTCGGTGGGGAATTCGCCTTCCAGCACCACCGCTTCCACGCCCAGCACCTCGACGCCACCGAGCTTCACGCTGTTGAGCGAAACCTTCCAGCCCCTGGCTGTGCCGCTCGCGGTGGAGGCCATCATGGGTGTGCCAACGGCGCGGTAGTCGATACCCAGGCGGCGTGCCTGGCCTTCGTTCATCGCCACCGAGGTGGCGCCGGTGTCCACCAGGAACTGCGCGCTCTGGTTGTTGATGGTCCCGGAGACCCAGTAGTGGCCTCCGTTGCCGCGGGCGATGCTCATCTCGGTGCGCGCCGCCGGCGCCGAATAACCGCCGTCGTTGTACTCGCGCTCCAGCGCGTAGCTCTGCTCCATACCGCCGACGCGCAGCACGGCCTTGTGGGCGTCGGCACTGATCAACTGGATGCCTTCCGGACCGGTCTGGCCCACCTTGAGCAGCTTGCGCTGGCCATCGATGTTGAGCACCGCCGCTCCGGGGAACAGCCCCACCACGCGCACCTGGGGCGCAGCCAGCGCCAGCGCGGAGCAGAAGGACAGGCAGAACAGCAGGAACAGGCGCGGCATCACGATCACTCCTTGGGTGGCAGCAGCGGCTTCAACGGGGCATAGGGCCAATGCCAGCGCTTGAACAGGCGCTCCAGTTCGCCACTGCGATAGAGCACCTGCATACGCGCATCGAACAGCTGCGCCAGCGCGCGGCCGCGTTCGTTGTTGGCAAAGCCAAGATACAGCGGAATCGAGGCGATATCGGTGATCCGGTAGACGCTGGCATCGACGCCCTTGCCCTGGAGCATTTCCTCCAACTCGGGGCGGGCATCGATGAAATAGTCGATTCGCCGGTTAGCGAGCATCGGCAATGCCGAGCTGCGGCGTTGCAATTCGTTGCGCTGTGTCAGGTGATCCAGGTAGCGGTCGAAGGCGTAGCCGCGCATCCAGGCCAGGCGGAAGCGGGCCAGGTCGGCCAACGTCGGCGCCGGGGAATCCTTGCGCCCCAGCGCGCCGATGGGGTCGACGTCGTAGGGCCAGCGCGGGTAGATGACGTTGCTGATTTCGTCACGATAGGAGCCAACCCAGGCGTCCGCCTCGCCGCGCTGCACCAGGCCGACCGAGCGCACATAAGGCTCGCTGCGCGGGACCAGGCGCACGCCCTGCGGCTCGTACAAGGCACGCAGGAGATCCCAGGCCAACCCACGGCCATCGGCCTGGGTGTAGTTGACCCAGGCTTCGCTGGCGACACGAATTTCAGTGGGCGGGCCATCCGCCCATGCCGGCAGCCACCACAGTACGCAAAGCAGGTACAGCAGTCGGCGCATCGATCTTCCTCAGATCAGCCAGCGGGCCCAACCCCAGGTCAGCCCCTGCATCACCAGCCAGGCGAACACGCCGGCCAGCACGTCATCGAGCATGATGCCCACGCCGCCATGGACGTTGCGGTCGACCCAACTGATCGGCCAGGGCTTGGAAATATCGACGATGCGAAACACCACGAACCCGACCAGCAGCCACCACCAGCCTTCCGGCACCAGCCAGAGGGTGATCCACATGCCGACCATCTCGTCCCAGACAATCCCTTCGTGGTCATGCACCCGCAGGTCGTCCGCCACTTTGCCGCATAGCCAGAAGCCGAACAGCATGGTCACGCCCAGCATCAGCCAATACCCCCAGTCCGGGAGCAACTGCCACAGTGGTATGAAGGGTAGCGCAACCAGCGAGCCCCAGGTGCCGGGCGCCTTGGGCAGGGTGCCGGAACCGAAGCCGAAGGCCAGGAAATGCCAGGGATTGCTCCATACCGAATGGGGCACGGGCTGTGCGGGAGCCTGGTCGGGGTGTTCTGTCACGGTCACTCCATGAAATGCAGGTAGCCGCCCTGGCGCGGCGTGATATCGGCCCCCTGCGCGTCCAGCACGCGAACGCCGGAGCCGGCCTCCACCCTACCGACCACACAGAGTTGCGGCCAGTTCGCGGAAAGAACGGGCAAGTGCTCGGGCGGCAGCGTGAAGGCCAGTACGTAATCATCCCCCGCGCCGAGCTTCAGTTGTCGTGCGCGCTCGGCACCCAGCAGCGCCTCCAGCGGCGCGCTCGCGGGCAAACGCTCGGCCTCGATGACCAGCGCCACACCGGAAGCTCGGGCGATATGCCCACAGTCGGCCAGCAGTCCGTCGGAAACATCCAGCGCCGCACTGGCCATGCCCCGCAGAGCCTGGCCGAACGCCAGTTGCGGCTGGGGCGACCAGTAGCGCGCCAGCAGCGGCTCGGCGATGGCCGGCTCGGCTGAAAGCTCCCCCAGCACCAGCGGCAGCGCGCCGCCCGCTTCGCCCAACGCACCGCCGACACAGAGCAGGTCGCCCGGCCGGGCGCCGGCACGGGTGATCGCCTGCCCGGCGGGCACGGCGCCGAACACGGTGATGGTCATGGACAACGGGCCACGAGTGGTATCGCCGCCGATCAGCGCCATGGCGCACTCCTGGGCCTTCAGGTTCAGGCCACGGGCGAAACCTTCGAGCCAGGCCGGGTCAGCCTCGGGCAAGGTCAGGGCCAGGGTGAAGCCGATGGGCGAGGCGCCCATCGCGGCCAGGTCGCTGGCGGAGACCGCCAGGGCGCGCTGGCCAAGAAGGAAGGCATCGCAGACAGCGGGGAAATGCACGCCGGCGACCAGGGTATCGGTGGAAATCGCCAGCTGTTCGCCGGCTTTGGGCGCAAGAAGCGCACAGTCATCGCCGATCCCCAATGCCACTACCTCGCCGCCGGCCGCACAGGCGGCCGAGGCGAAGTAGCGACGGATCAGCTCGAACTCACCCATGCTCAGAACCTGTTCAGGATCTGTAGCGAGAGGCCGTCAGCGGAACGAAGAGCAGCACAGGAACCGGAGTTTATGAGCCATAAATGAGGATTCCGAGCAGCGCATGAGTTCCGATCACGGTCTCGCAGTAAGAGCATGGACAGGTTCTCAGCGCTTGGCGCCGCGCAGTTCGGCGGCGCGCAGGCGCGGGGCCAACTTGTCCAGCACGCCGTTGACGAACTTGTGTCCGTCGGTGGCGCCGAAGGTCTTGGCCAGCTCGATGCCTTCGTTGATGACGACCTTGTAGGGTACGTCCAGGCGGTTGCGCAGCTCGTAGGTGGAAAGGCGCAGGATCGCCAACTCGACCGGGTCGATCTCTTCCAGCGCGCGGTCCAGGCAAGGGGTGAACTCCTTGTCCAGCTCGCCCTTCAGGCGCGGCACGCCGTGGAGGATTTCGTGGAAATAGGCGCCGTCGACATCGCTGAAGTCGTTATCGACGCGGAAGGCGGCCTCGATCTCGTTGAGCGGCTGGCCCGCCATCTGCCAGGAATACAGGGCCTGCACCGCGAGGCTGCGAGCCTTGCGACGCATGGCGATCTTGTTGGGCTTGGCGGGTTTGGCCGGAGTACCGCTGTCCTGGCTCACTTGGCCTCCAGCTGCGACAGCAGGCTCACCATTTCCAGGGCGGACAGGGCAGCTTCGGCGCCCTTGTTGCCGGCCTTGGTGCCGGAGCGCTCGATAGCTTGTTCGATGGAGTCTACGGTCAGCACGCCGAAGGCGACCGGCACGCCGAACTGCAGGGAAACCTGCGCCAGGCCCTTGGTGCATTCGCCGGCTACGTATTCGAAGTGCGGGGTGCCGCCACGGATCACCGCGCCGAGGGCGATGATGGCGTCGAACTCACCGCGCTGGGCGACTTTCTGCGCTACCAGCGGGATTTCGAAGGCGCCCGGAGCGCGGATCACGGTGATTTCGCTCTGGGCGACGCCATGGCGCACCAGCGCGTCGATGGCGCCTTCCACCAGGCTTTCCACCACGAAGCTGTTGAAGCGGCCAACCACCAGGGCGAAGCGGCCTTTGGGGGCGATGAAGGTACCTTCGATGGTCTTCAGGGTCATGGGCAGGTCTCGTCTGTTAAAGAGCCGGAGCGTCTCGTGACGCTCCGCAAATAGGGTAGAAGAACGGCACCGCCGTGCCAGGGCACGGCGGTAGGGTTCATTCAGCGGGCAGGTATTCTACTACTTCGAGATCGAAACCGGATATCGCGTTGAAGCGCATCGGTGCCGACATCAGGCGCATCTTGCGTACACCCAGGTCGCGCAGGATCTGCGAACCGGCGCCCACGGTGCTGTAGGTGGTGGTCGGTTTCTGCACCGGAGCATGGGCGTTGGTGATCTCGCGGACGTGCGCCAGCAGGTCCTCGCCGCCAACCTGGTGGCCCAGCAGCAGGACTACGCCGGTGCCGGCCTCGGCCACCTTGGCCATGGCTGCACGCAAGCTCCAGCGGCCCGCCTGGTTGACCATCAGCAGGTCGCGCAGCGGGTCGGGGTTGTGCACGCGAACCAGGGTCGGCTCTTCCGCGCAGACGTTGCCCAGGGTCAGCGCCAGGTGCACGTCGCCTTCCACGGAGTCGCGGTAGGTGATCAGCTTGAACTGGCCCAGTTCGGTGTCCAGCGGCTGTTCCGCGAGGCGCTCGACGGTGCGCTCGTGGATCAGGCGGTAGTGGATCAGGTCGGCGATGGTGCCGATCTTGATGCCGTGCTGCTGGGCAAACTCTTCCAGTTCCGGGCGGCGGGCCATGGTGCCATCGTCGTTCATGATCTCGCAGATCACGCCGGAGGGCTCGAAACCGGCCATGCGCGCCAGGTCGCAGGCCGCCTCGGTGTGGCCGGCGCGAGCAAGCACGCCGCCGGGCTGGGCCATCAGCGGGAAGATGTGGCCGGGGCTGACGATGTCGGCGGCGACAGCGTTCTTCGCCGCGGCGGCCTGCACGGTGCGGGCGCGGTCAGCGGCGGAGATGCCGGTGGTGACGCCCTCGGCGGCCTCGATGGAGACGGTGAACTTGGTGCCGAAGCCGGAACCGTTGCGCTGCACCATCAGCGGCAGGCCGAGGCGTTCGCAGCGTTCGCGGGTCATCGGCATGCAGATCAGGCCGCGGGCGAAGCGCGCCATGAAGTTGATGTCTTCGGTGCGGACGCACTCGGAGGCGATGATCAGGTCGCCTTCGTTCTCGCGGTCCTCGTCATCCATGAGGATGACCATCTTGCCCTGACGCATGTCGTCGAGCAGTTCTTCAATGCTGTTGAGTGCCATACGGGGACAAGCCTTATCAGTGTTTCAGAAAGCCGTTTTCGGCCAGGAATGCTTCGGTGATGCCGGTCGAGCCGGCAGCGGGTTCGGCGGCCTTGTCGCCCAGCAGCAGGCGCTCCAGGTAGCGCGCCAGCAGGTCGACCTCCAGGTTGACCAGGCGCCCGGGGCGGTAGTCGGCCATGATGGTTTCCTGCACGGTGTGCGGAACGATGGTCAGCTCGAACTCGGCGCCATTGACCGCGTTCACCGTCAGGCTGGTGCCATCCACGGTGATCGAGCCCTTGAGCGCGATGTACTTGGCCAGCTCGCGCGGCGCGCGCACGGTGAACTGGATGGCGCGGGCGTTTTCCTCGCGCTTGACGATCTCGCCGACGCCGTCGACGTGACCGCTGACCAGGTGGCCGCCCAGGCGGGTGGTCGGGGTCAGGGCCTTTTCCAGGTTCACCCGGCTGCCGACCTTGAGCTGCGCGAAAGCGGTGCGCGCCAGGGTCTCGCGGCTGACGTCGGCCCAGAAGCCGTCGCCGGGCAGGTCCACCGCGGTCAGGCAGATGCCGTTGACCGCGATGCTGTCGCCGAGCTTGACGTCGGCGAGGTCGAGCTTGCCGGTCTTCACGTACAGCCGGACGTCACCGCCCTTTGGGGTGATGGAGGCGATGCTGCCGATGGATTCGATTATGCCGGTGAACATGTTGCCTCCCGCACGACGAAGGCGGCTGGCCGGCAGGCCCGCGAAGCCAACTGGGAAAGATGTTGCATAGTGGCGAACTCCTGTTTTGGTTAGAAAACAGGGCGTATCGGATCGAAGGGATTTCGCGGACGTGCACAGGCACGCCCCGTTGGCTCATCCCGTTCTCTCTTCATCCGGACTGTTACCGTCGGCCCCGGAATCACACCGGGTCTGCTGACCTTGCACATCCGGCGAACCGGTCGTGACAAGCGCTCGCGGGCTAGGCGTATTGCACGCCATTACCGCCGGTGGGGACTTGCACCCCGCCCTGAGAACGTCAATCGCGGTCGTTTACAACGTCAACCGCGTGTGGCGTTTTACCACAGGCCGGCACAAGTCGGAAGGTTCTGTTTATTCAGTCACCCGCATTCGCCGGGCGACGAATGCGGCCGTCAGCGCGGGCGGGCCGTGACCAGCCAGTCGTCGCCCACCGCGCGGATGTCGCTGATCTTCAGCTCGCGGGATTCGGCCATGCGCTCCAGCGGCAGCTCCAGCAACGGGCGCGCGGACGAACCGAGCAGCTTGGGCGCCATAAAGATGCAGTATTCGTCGACCAGACCCAGGCGGGCGAATGCTCCGGCCAGGCGCGGGCCGGCTTCCACCAGCACTTCATTGACGCCACGGCGGCCCAGCTCGGCCATCAGGGCAGGCAGGTCGACCCGACCGTCATCACCGGCCAGCACCAGCTGGTCGTGACCGGCTTGGGCATAGTCCGAGGCTTCTCGCGTGCTGACCACCAGTGCCGGCCCCGCCTGGAAGAATGCGGCGCTCAGCGGCACGCGCAGGCGCCCGTCGATCAGCACCCGCAGCGGCGGACGGCGCATCGCCAGTTCGCTCTGCTCGGCATCCAGCCCGAGCTCGCCGGGGCGGACGGTCAGTCGCGCATCGTCCATCAGCACGGTATCGGCGCCGGACAGCACCACGCTCGACTGTGCACGCAGCCGCTGCACGGCCCGGCGCGCCGCCGGGCCGGTGATCCATTGACTCTCGCCGCTGGCCATCGCGGTGCGGCCATCCAGGCTCATCGCCAGCTTCACCCGCACAAAGGGCAAGCCGGTTTCCATGCGCTTGAGGAAGCCGGGGTTCAGCGCACGGGCTTCGCTCTCCAGCACGCCGGAACGCACCGCGATGCCCGCGTCGGCGATGCGCCGCATGCCGTTGCCGGCAACCTGCGGATTGGGGTCCTGCATGGCCGCCACCACCCGCGCCACGCCGGCCTTCACCAGCGCATCCGCGCAGGGCGGCGTGCGGCCGAAGTGGCTGCACGGCTCCAGGGTGACGTAGGCGGTGGCGCCACGGGCCTTGTCGCCGGCCTGGCGCAGTGCGTGGACCTCGGCGTGCGGCTCGCCGGCGCGCACGTGCCAGCCCTCGCCGACCACTTCGCCGTCACGCACGATGACGCAGCCGACCCGGGGGTTGGGATGGGTGGAATACCAGCCCTTGCGCGCCAGTTCGATGGCACGGGCCATCCAGGCCTCGTCCAGGGTGTTCATCGGGTCGAGGTCGCTCATTCTTTCGAGGGCTCGCGGGCCAGGCGCTCGATCTCCTCGCGAAACTCGTTGAGGTCCTGGAAGCGGCGATAGACCGAGGCGAATCGGATGTAGGCGACTTCGTCGAGCTTCTGCAGTTCGGCCATCACCAGTTCCCCCAGCACCCGCGACTTCACTTCGCGCTCGCCGGTGGCGCGCAGCTTGTGCTTGATGTGCGCCAGCGCCTCCTCCAGCCGCTCGATGCTCACCGGACGCTTCTCCAGCGCGCGCTGCATGCCGGCGCGCAGCTTGTCCTCGTCGAATGGCTGGCGACTGCCGTCCTGCTTGATCAGGCGTGGCATGACCAGTTCAGCGGTCTCGAAGGTGGTGAAGCGCTCGCCGCAGTTCAGGCACTCACGGCGCCGGCGGACCTGATCGCCTTCGGCGACCAGGCGCGAATCGATGACTTTGGTGTCGTGGGCGCCGCAGAAGGGACAATGCATGGCGAGTCTTGTACGAATGAGGGAAAGGCTCATGGTAGCGCATCGCTCTGCCAATGAAACCCTGGCCTCCCCGAGACAAGCCGGACGCTTTAGGCTATACAGGCGCCCGCCTGGAAATGCGCCGCGATGGAGTCCGCCCATGTCCGCCCGTCTTCTCTGCCTGTCCCTCATTGCCCTGCTCGCTGCCTGTTCCAGCGACAAGCCGGCGCCCCCGTCGCAGGCCCCGCAATCCGCGCCCGCCCGTGCCGCCGCGGCCGAAGCCCCGGTGCCGGCCAACATGCGCGCGCTGACCGGCCTGCTCAGCAGCCGCCAGGGCTACCTGCCCGCCGGAGGCGAAGTGGAACTGGCCCTGCTGGTGATCGATGAGCGCGACCGCCCGCAACAATTGCTCTCCAGCGAGAAGCTGATTGCCACCGGCCAGGCCCTGCCCTTCCGCCTGGTATTCAACCCGCAATCCTTCCCGACCGGCGCCCGTGTCGAACTGCACGCCCGCGTCTCGCAGTCCGGCCAGCTCGCCTGGCGCCTGCCGCCGGTGCGCATCACCCAGCCGGAAACCCAGGCCCTCGGTGAGCTGCGCCTGGAGCGCGCGCCGTGACCGCGCCGCTGCCACTACAGCAAGCGCTGAGCGACCTGCTGGGCGACGCCCGCCTGGCGGCCGAGCGTCTGCCCGGCACCGACATCGACCTCTGGCTGATCGACGCGCAGAACATGGATCGTGCCTTCAGCCCGGACGAAACCCGGCGCATCCTCGAAGAACCGCCCTACTGGTGCTTCTGCTGGGCCAGCGGCTTGGTGCTGGCGCACTGGCTGGCGGAACAGCCGGAATGGGTGAGGGGCAAGCGCGTGCTGGACTTCGGCGCCGGCTCCGGCATCGCCGCCATCGCCGCCGCCAAGGCAGGTGCCGCCGAAGTGGTGGCCTGCGACCTCGACCCGCTGGCGCTGCAAGCCTGCCGCGCCAATGCCGAGCTGAACGGCGTTGAGCTGAGCTATTCGGACGACTTCTTCAAGGAAGCCGACCGCTTCGACCTGATCATCGTTGCCGATGTGCTCTACGACCGCGCCAACCTGCCGCTACTGGACGAATTCCTCAGCCGTGGCCGCGAAGCCCTGGTGGCCGACTCTCGGGTGCGCGACTTCAGCCATCCGCTGTACCAGCGCCTGGGGATCCTCGAAGGCTGCACCTGGCCGGACCTGGCGGAACCGGCGGAGTTCAGGCACGTCAGCCTGTATCACGCGCGGCGCGGCTGAACCGGGAACGCTTCTGTAGGATGGCGTGGAGCGAATCGATACCCATCAATTAGCGCTCCGACAGCATGGGTATCGCCTAGGCTCCACCCATCCTACGTTGGTGCGTTGATTCATGCCGGGCGCTAACCGGGAGCTTGTTTCCGTTCCCCACCGCCCCCACTTATAGTGGCAACCTCTTCATCGCCCCACTCGCCCGAGATCCCCCATGAGCGATACGCCCTACATCTTCGACGCCAGCATCGCCAACTTCGATCAGGTCGTCATCGAGAACTCCTTCGTCAAGCCGGTCCTGGTGGACTTCTGGGCCGACTGGTGCGCGCCGTGCAAGGCGCTGATGCCGCTGCTGGCGCAGATCACCGAGTCCTACCAGGGCGAGCTGCTGCTGGCCAAGGTCAACTGCGACGTCGAGCAGGACATCGTGATGCGCTTCGGCATCCGCAGCCTGCCCACCGTGGTGCTGTTCAAGGACGGCCAGCCGGTGGACGGCTTCGCCGGCGCGCAGCCGGAATCAGCAATCCGCCAGATGCTCGAACAGCACGTGCAGCCCCCGGCGCCGGCCGCCGCCGATCCGCTGGAGGCCGCACAGACCGCCTTCAACGAAGGCCGTTTCGCCGAGTCCGAAGCCCAGCTCAAGGCTCTGCTGGGCGAAGACAACACCAACGCCGCCGCACTGATCCTGTACGCCCGCTGCCTCGCCGAGCGCGGCGAGCTGGGTGAAGCCGAAACCGTGCTCAACGCGGTGAAGAGCGACGACCACAAGCAGGCACTGGCCGCTGCCAAGGCGCAGCTGACCTTCCTGCGCCAGGCCGCCGACCTCCCCGACGCCGCCGCGCTGAAGACCCGCCTGGCCGCCGACGCCAACGACGACGAGGCCACCTACCAGTTGGCCATCCAGCAACTGGCCCGCCAGCAGTACGAGGCGGCCATGGACGCCCTGCTCAAGCTGTTCGTGCGCAACCGCAGCTACGGCGAAGACCTGCCGCGCAAGACGCTGGTCCAGGTGTTCGACCTGCTGGGCAATGACCACCCGCTGGTGATCGCCTACCGCCGCAAACTGGCGAACGTGTTGTATTGATCGATCCGCCGCCGCGTTCGCGGCGGGAAATCGACCTTGTAGGAGCGAGCTTGCTCGCGAACCAAACCCGCAGCGGGGCTGTTCGCGAGCAAGCTCGCTCCTACGAAAAGCTTCTACTCCTCCGCCCAGTTGAAGACCTGCACGCCCTCGCGCACCTCGATCTTCACCTTCGGGCTGTGCCGCAGGCGCACCAGCAAACCCTTCGCCGCCCCCGCGCTGCCGGCCAGCGCTTCCAGCTCATTCATCAACTGCGGACCTTCGCTGCTGCCACTGCGACGCAGCAGGTCCTGCGCGGCCAGCCACAGCTGATCAGCCGGACCGCTCGACACCGTTGCCGGTGCGGCGGGCGCAACGGCCGCTGTCGGCAGGTTCTGCGCCAGACGCGCCCAATCGGCATCGTCCATCTCCACGGTCAGGTCCACCGGCCAATCGCCGATGGTGCCTTTGATTCTCAGCATCGCCCTTCTCCTCGCGGCCTTTCGCGCATGCTCCCACGGCATCGGCGCCACGCCAAACCCACGCTAAGCTGGCGTTAATAATTCATCTGTTATAACGTAACAAAATCATTCATCTGTGGAGTTCTCCCATGCGCCCCCTGCTCCTCGCTGTCGCCCTGCTGCCTTTTGCCGCACAAGCCCACGACGAACATGAACACGGCAGCCTCGGCAAGCACGAGCATGGCGTCGCCCAGCTCAACGCCGCGCTCGACGGCAAGACCCTGGAGCTGGAACTGGACAGCCCGGCAATGAACCTCGTCGGATTCGAGCACGCCGCCACCAGCGCCGCCGACAAGGCCACCGTCGCTACGACACAAGCCCAGCTCAAGCAACCGCTGCAACTGGTCAAGCTCCCCGCTTCGGCTCAATGCAGCGTGCAGTCGGTGGAGCTGTCGAGCCCGCTGTTCGGCGATGCACCGGAGGCCGATGATCACGACCACGACGAGCACGAAGGCCATCAGCACGCCGATATCCACGCCCACTACCAACTGACCTGCGCCCAGCCGCAGGAGCTCGCCACCCTCGACTTCGCCCCGCTGTTCAAGCGCTTCCCGACGACCCAGAAAATTCAGGTACAACTGATCGGCCCGAGCGGCCAGCAAGGTGCAGAATTGACCGCTGCCAACCCGACCCTGAACTTCTGAATCGCCGAAATGACCGCATTGCTCGAACTCGACAACCTCGGCTTCGCCTGGCCCGGCCAGGTGGAGCTGCTGGATATCCCCGCCTTCCAGTTGGCCCCTGGCGAAACCCTGTTCCTCAAGGGCCCGTCAGGCAGCGGCAAGACCACCCTGCTCGGCCTGCTCGGCGGCGTGCAGCGCCCCCAACGCGGCAGCGTGAAGCTGCTGGGCGAGGACATTGCGCAGATGAAGTCGGCGCGCCGGGATCATTTTCGCGTCGACCACACCGGCTACATCTTCCAGCAGTTCAACCTGCTGCCGTTCCTCTCGGTGCGGGAGAACGTCGAGCTGCCCTGCCACTTCTCACGCAGTCGGGCCGAACGTGCCACCTTGCGCCACGGCAGCGTGGCCAAGGCGGCGCAAACGCTGCTCAAGCACCTGGGCCTGGGCGACGCGGCGTTGATCGAGCGCCGCGCCGATAGCCTCTCCATCGGCCAGCAGCAACGCGTTGCCGCAGCGCGCGCACTGATCGGCCAGCCGGAGCTGGTGATCGCCGACGAGCCGACCTCCGCGCTGGATGCGGACGCCCGCGAAGCCTTCCTCCAGTTGCTGTTCGCCGAATGCCGCGAGGCCGGCGCCAGCCTGCTGTTCGTCAGCCATGACCAGAGCCTGGCGCCGCTGTTCGACCGCAGCGTCTCCCTCGCCGACCTCAACCGCGCCGCCCGCGCTCCGGGAATCTGAGCATGTACCTGTTGCGCCTGGCGCTCGCCAGCCTTTCCAACCGCCGCTTCACCGCGCTGCTGACCATCTTCGCCATCGCCCTCTCCGCCTGCCTGCTGCTGGCGGTGGAGCGCGTGCGCACCGAGGCCAAGGCCAGCTTCGCCAGCACCATTTCCGGCACCGACCTGATCGTCGGCGCACGCTCCGGCTCGGTGAACCTGCTGCTGTACTCGGTGTTCCGCATCGGCAACGCCACCAACAACATCCGCTGGGAAAGCTACGAGACGGTCACCCACAGCCCGCTGGTGAAGTGGGCGATCCCGATTTCCCTGGGCGACTCCCACCGCGGCTACCGGGTGATGGGTACCGACACCGGCTATTTCGAGCATTACCGCTTCGGCCGCGGGCAGACGCTGGAACTGGCCCAGGGCCGGCCCTTCGGCCAGGACCTGTTCGACGTGGTGCTGGGTGCGGAAGTCGCTGAGGCGCTGCACTACAAGCTGGGCGACAAGATCGTGCTGGCCCACGGCGTCAGCACCATCGCCCTGGTGCAGCACGACGACAAGCCGTTCACCGTGGTCGGTATCCTCAAACGCACCGGCACGCCGGTGGACCGCACCCTGCACATCTCGCTGCAGGGCATGGAGGCGCTGCACGTCGACTGGAAGAACGGCGTCCCCGCACGCGGCGCGGCGCGCATCAGTGAAGACCAGGCACGCAGCATGGACCTGCAGCCCAAGGCGATCACTGCCTTCCTGCTCGGCCTGAAGAGCAAGGTCGCCACCTTCACCTTGCAGCGGCAGATCAACGAATACGACGGCGAGCCGCTGATGGCGATCCTCCCGGGCGTGGCGCTGCAGGAGCTCTGGGGCCTGATGGGTACGGCGGAGAAGGCGCTGTTCGTGGTCTCGCTGTTCGTGGTGCTGACCGGCCTGATCGGCATGCTCACGGCGATCCTCACCAGCCTCAACGAGCGCCGCCGCGAAATGGCCATTTTGCGCTCGGTGGGCGCGCGGCCCTGGCACATCTTCAGCCTGCTGGTGGCCGAAGCCTTCGCCCTGGCGCTGGCGGGCGTGGCACTGGGCGTCGGGCTGCTCTACGCCGGCATCGCCGGCAGCCAGGCATATGTACAGGCGAACTACGGCATTTTCCTGCCACTGGCGCTGCCCAGCGCCTATGAATGGACCCTGCTGGGCGGCATACTCCTGGCCGCGCTGCTGATCGGCTGTGTGCCGGCGTGGCGCGCCTATCGGCAGTCGCTGGCCGATGGCCTCTCGATCCGCCTCTGAGGAAGCCCCATGCGCCGCCTGTTGTTCCTGCTGCTGATGCTGACCAGCGCCGCCGTGTGGGCGGCGCCGCGCGAGCTGACCTGGCCCGAGCTGATCCCCGAGGGCGCGCCGCCGCCCCCGCCGCCCGTGCCGCTGCACGACCTGTCCAAGCTCTCCGATGTACTCAATTCGGAGAGCGGCCCGGCGGTGAAGCAGCAGACGCCCAACGCCCCGGTGGTACAGGCCCTCGACGGCCAGGAGGTGAAGATGCCGGGCTACATCGTGCCGCTGGAAGTGGAAGAGGACGGCCAGAGCGTGCGCGACTTCCTGCTGGTGCCTTACTACGGCGCCTGTATCCACGTGCCGCCGCCTCCGTCCAACCAGATCGTCTATGTTCGAGGCGGCAAGGGCGTAAAAGTCGACGAGCTGTACCAGCCCTTCTGGGTCATCGGCAAGCTCAGCGTGAAGGCCGTGGAAAGCGACCTGGCCGAGGCGGGCTACCAGATGCAGGCCAGCAGCATCGAACCCTACGAATACACCGGCGAGTAAAGCGCGACATTTCACCGCACCCCGCGATACTACGAAGCTTGGGGGCTTTATTGAGCCAAATCAAAAATGCGTTTTTAGCACTCTCTACTATCCTGAGCACCAACACTTATACCAAAGAGATATGGAGCTCATCATGCGTAAGTCCTGGCTCACCACCTCGCTTCTTGCACTCGCCGTCGCGGCCCCCGTCGTGGCCCAGGCTGACACCATCCGCGGCCACAAGGCGGGCGACTTCCTCGTTCGCGGCGGTATCGCCACCGTAGCCCCGGACGACAGCAGTTCCGACATCAAGCTCGACGGCGCCAAGGTCAGCGGCACCAAGGCCACCGTCGACAGCGACACCCAGCTGGGCCTGACCTTCGCCTACCTGCTCACCGACAAGATCGGCGTCGAGCTGGTCGCCGCCACTCCGTTCAAGCACCAGGTCGACGTCAAGGGCCTGAACAAGGCTACCGGCCTCTCCGGCCTGGACGGCAAGCTGGCCGACATCAAGCAGCTGCCGCCGACCGTGCTGCTGCAGTACTACCCCATGGGCGGCACCAACTCCGCCTTCCAGCCCTACGGCGGCCTGGGCGTGAACTACACCACCTTCTTCGACGAAGACCTGGCCAGCAACCGCAAGGACCAGGGCTTCAGCAACCTGAAGCTGCAGGACTCCTGGGGCCTGGCCGCCGAACTGGGCATGGACTACATGCTCAACGAGCACGCCTTCGTCAACGCCGCGGTCTGGTACATGGACATCGACACCAAGGCCAGCGTCGACGGCCCGTCCGCTCTGGGTGTGAAGAAAACCAAGGTCGATGTTGACGTCGACCCCTGGGTTTACATGGTCGGTTTCGGCTACCGTTTCTGACGGAGCAAACATGAAAAAGGCGCCCAAGGGCGCCTTTTTCGTCTTCAGGGAATTGCCATGTACCTCGAACTCAAAGCACTGCACGTCAGCCTTGCGATCATCAGTAGCCTGCTCTTCGTCCTGCGCCTGGGGCTGAGCTGGTGGGGCAAGCGCCCCTCGGGCTGGCAGCGCGGCCTGCCGCACCTGATCGATACCCTGCTGCTGCTCAGCGCCTTGGGCCTGGTGCATCTGGCGATGCCCTGGCCATTGCCGGTGTGGCTGCAGGCCAAGATCGGCCTGCTGGTGTTCTACATCGTGCTGGCGGCATTCGCCCTGCGCAGCGCATCGAGACCGCGCAAGGCGGCGCTCAGTGTTCTGGCGCTGGGCTCGCTGGCCGGCATCTTCGTGCTGGCGATCAACAAACCCTGGTGGTAATCAGTTGGGCGAGACCTTCCGCCAGCGGCGTGGGCTCGTCCAACTGGAAGCGTTCACGCAGACGGCGGTTGTTCGCACGGGAATGGCGGATATCGCCGGCACGCGGAGCTGCGTAGGTGACCTGCGGCAGGCCGCCGGTGAGCTTGCCGATCTCGGCCAGCAGCTGGTTCAGGCTGGTGGATTGATCCAGCCCGACGTTGATCGCCGACTCGGCCACATCATCGGCCAGCAGCGCCTGCACCAGCAGCTTGACCAGGTCGCCCACGTAGATGAAATCACGAGTCTGCTCGCCATCGCCGAACACGGTGATCGGCAGGCCCTGCTCGGCGCGCTGGGCAAAGATGCTGATCACCCCCGAATAGGGCGACGACGGGTCCTGGCGCGGCCCGTAGACGTTGAAGAAGCGGAAGATCGCCGGCTCCAGGCCATGCTGGCGGCGATAGAAGTCCAGATAGTACTCGCTGGCCAGCTTGTCCGAGGCGTAGGGCGTCAGCGGCGCCTTGGCGGTGTCCTCGTCGATGGCGGCGCCTTCGCCGTTCTGCCCGTAGACCGCGGCGCTGGAGGCGAACAGCACGCGCTGGATGCCTTCCAGGCGCATGGCCTCGCAGAGGTTCAGGGTGCCGATGAAATTGCTGCGGTGGGTCGCCACCGGATCGTCCACCGATGCTTGCACCGAGGCAACGGCCGCCAGATGCGCCACGGCCTGGCATCCGCTCACCGCGCGACGAAGCTGCGCCTCGTCGGCGACGTTGCCGACCACCAGTTCGACGCGCGCATCCAGGTTCTCACGCTTGCCGGTGGACAGGTCGTCCAGCACGCGCACGGCAAAGCCCCGCGCCAGCAGCGCGTCCGCCAGGTGGGAACCGATGAACCCCGCACCGCCGGTGATGAGGATCGGCTGCGCGGAAGGGGAAAGACGTTCAGACATGGCGATAGTAACGATCCAGCAGGGCCGGCAGGCCGGCGCGCCAGGCGCGCGGCTTGATGCCGAAGGTATGAAGAATCTTCTTGCAGGCGAGCACCGCGTGCTGCGGCTCGTCGCTGGCGTCCGGACGCGCGGCGTGGGCCTGCGGGCTCGGTTCCTGTACGGCCAGGGCATGGAAGGCGCGAGCCTCGCCCAGCACCACCTGACCCAGGGACAGGGTGGTGGTGGCCTCCAGGCCGCCGTAGTGGTAGGTGCCCCAGAGCGGCGCCTGGCAGTCGAGTTGCTTGAGCACCGAGAGGATCACCCGGGCGGCGTCGTCCACCGGCGTCGGGTTGCCACGGCGGTCGTCGGCGAGGAACAGCACCTGTTCCTTTTCGGCGCGCTCTAGGAAGCGACCGAGCGAACCTTCGCGGCTATCGTCGATCAGCCAACCGAAGCGCAGCAGTACGTGGCGCGGGCAGGTCGCCCGGACCCACTGCTCCATGCGCCACAGCGCCTGGCCGCGAGGGCCCAGCGGCAGCGGCTCGTCCTTCTCGCTGTAGGCGGTGGCGCGGGCGCCATCGAATACGCGGTAGCTGGAGGGCTGGATCAGCAGGATTTCGTGATGCTGGCAGAGTTCGGCCAGGCGCTCCACCGCGCGCTCCTGGCTGGCCAGGCGGGCATCGCTGACGCTCTCGGCCTGGAACCAGTCGAAGTAGTAGGCAAGGTTGATCACCGCGTCGGGGCGGGTCTCATCCAGCAGGACGGTGAGGCTGGAAGCGTCCCAGCCCCCTTCGGGCGGCCGGGGGGCGAGGAAGCCGATGTCCTCCTCGGCGCCAAGGCGGATCAGCGCCTGTCCAAGGGCATTACCGCCACCCAACAGCATCAGGCGCATGCGCATATTCTGGGGGTCACTCGAATCCGTGGGTTACCGCCGGCACGCACGGGCGCCGGAGGGTGATGCCCGCATTTTTCCTGTGCCCCGGCATAGCGTCAAGCGTGGCCGACCCGCTGCGCCTCGTCAGGAGCGGCGCCGGAACAGCGGGCGCGGCTCGATGACCGAGCGCCCATAGAGGACGCTGAGGCCGGCAAGACCCTTCAGGGCGTCCTCCACGGACTTGTCCTCACGCACGGCAAAGGCGTCGAAACCGCACTGGCGCATGTGCGCCAACTGGTCGCGCAGTACGTCGCCCACGGCGCGTAGTTCGCCGCGCCAGCCCAGCCGGCTGCGCAGCAGATAGGCCAGGCTGTAGCCACGGCCATCGCGGAAGCTGGGGAAGTCGATGGCGATCAGCGCAAGTTCGTCCAGCCGGCCGATCAGTCTTTGCGGATCATCTTCCGGCGCCAGCCAGACCCCCTGCGTTTGTAGGAGCGAGCTTGCTCGCGAACCGCCCAGCTCCGGTGCACCCGGGATTTTCTGTTCGCGAGCAAGCTCGCTCCTACAGGGTGTTCCAGCCAGCCACTGCTCCAGTGGCAGGATCAGTTGGCCCTCGGGCAATGCCTCGGGAACCTCGCGCAGCAGAGTCCAGGCATCCTCGGCATCGATTTGCGCCACGCCATCCTGCAAGCGAATCAGGTTCTTCATGCCGGCACCTCCGTCTGGCGGTAGACCCGCGCCTTGAACGGCTCCAGGCCGATGCGCTCCACCGTCTCGACGAAGCGCTCACCAGCACCGCGCTGCGCCACGTAAGTCTGGATCAGCGCCTCGATCACGTCCGGCACCTCGGCGGCGCTGAAGGACGGACCGATCACCTTGCCCAGTGCGCTGTTCACGCCCTGCGCGCCACCGAGGGTGATCTGGTACCACTCGCTGCCGTTCTTATCGACGCCGAGGATGCCGATGTTGCCGATATGGTGGTGTCCGCAGGCGTTCATGCAGCCGGAGATGTTCAGGCTGAGGTCGCCCAGGTCGTGCAAGTAGTCGAGGTCCTCGAAGCGCTGCTGGATGCCCTGGGCGATGGGGATCGACTTGGCGTTGGCCAGTGCGCAGAAGTCGCCGCCGGGGCAGGCGATGATGTCGGTGAGCAGGCCCTGGTTCGGCGTGCCCAACCCGGCGTCGCAGGCCTCCCGCCAGAGTGCGTACAGATCTGCCTTGCGCACGTCCGGCAGCACCAGGTTCTGTTCGTGGGCGACGCGGATTTCGCCGAAGCCGAAGTGCTCGGCCCAGTCGGCCACGCGCTCCATCTGCGAGGCGGTGACATCCCCCGGCGGCGCCTCGGCGCCCGGTTTGGTGGACAGCACCACGCTGGCATAACCCGGCACGCGATGCGGGCGCACATTGCGCGAAACCCAGCGGGCGAATGCGGCGTCGGCGGCCAGCGCCGTGCCGTAGGCAAGTTCGTCGGCAGGAGCGTAGACCGGCGGATCGAATGCGGCCGCCACGCGCTCGTATTCGTCGAGGGTGAGTTGCGCCTCGCCGTCGCGCAGGTGCTGCCACTCCTCCTCCACTTCACGGGAGAACGCCTCGATGCCCAGCGCCTTCACCAGGATCTTGATCCGCGCCTTGTACTTGTTGTCGCGCCGGCCGTGGCGGTTGTACACGCGCAGGATGGCTTCGACGTAGGACAGCAGGTGCTGCCAGGGCAGGTCGTCGCGGATCACCTGGCCGAGCATCGGCGTGCGCCCCAGCCCGCCGCCGACCAGCACCTTCAGACGCAGCTCGCCGTCCTCTGCGCGGCGCAGGTAGAGGCCGATGTCATGCATCATTACCGCCGCGCGGTCCTCCTCGGCGGCGCAGATCGCGATCTTGAACTTGCGCGGCAGGAACAGGAATTCGGGGTTCACCGTGGACCACTGGCGAAGGATTTCCGCCAGCGGGCGCGGATCGAGGAACTCGTCGGCGGCAACCCCGGCAAAAGCCTCGGTGGTGATGTTGCGCACACAGTTGCCGGAGGTCTGGATGGCATGCATCTCGACATCGGCGAGGCGTTCGAGGATGTCCGGCACACGCGCCAGTTCCACCCAGTTGAACTGGATGTTCTGCCGCGTGGTGAAGTGGCCATAGCCACGGTCGTGCTCGCGGGCGATCCAGGCCAGGGTACGCATCTGCTCGCTGGACAGAGTGCCGTAGGGAATCGCCACCCGCAGCATGTAGGCATGTTTCTGCAGGTACAGGCCGTTCTGCAAGCGCAGTGGCAGGAATTCCTCTTCGCTCAGCTCATCGCTCAGGCGCCGCTGCACCTGATCGCGGAACTGCGCCACCCGTTCGCGCACCAGGGCGCGGTCGTAATCGTCGTATCGGTACATCGCCAGGCCACCTTCGGATCGTTGCGTGGCGGCCTGCTTCTGTCGTCGGACGCGCCACTTTTCGGTTGACCGAACTATGGCCGGCGCCTGTTGTGCAAAACAGCGGCAGATCGAACGGGAAAAACCGGATCAGATGCGAGCGATGCTTGCCCCGACGGGCCTGCGACCAGTTGCCGCAACAGGCCCGATCAGGCGCTTTATCACGTATGGCGCCAACCCCGCAGCGACGCGGCACAGGGCGGATTTCGCCATCTGATATGGTTTTTTCCGGCGAACCTGAATCTGTTTCGGGTGCAGAACGGTTCGTACAGTCGCGGCGCCTCTTCTGCCTGATGGGCCACGACAATGAGCGAAAGAATCCCCGCGAAGGTCATCGAGATCGACGCACCACAACGTTTCACCCCGCCGCCGAAACCACTGTCGGCCGTCACCCCGACGGTCTACACCAAGCGCTTCGCCGGACGCTTCCGCGACCTGCGCCGGCTGGGCGGCGCGCTGCTGTTCCTGCTGTTCTTCGGCACCCTGTGGCTACAATGGAACGGCCGCCAGGCGGTGCTCTGGGACCTGCCCGAGCGCAAGTTCTACATCTTCGGCGCGACCTTCTGGCCGCAGGATTTCATCCTGCTCTCGGCGATCCTGATCATCGCCGCCTTCGGCCTGTTCTTCATCACGGTGTTCGCCGGCCGCGTCTGGTGCGGCTACACCTGCCCGCAGAGCGTGTGGACCTGGATCTTCATGTGGGCCGAGCAGGTCACCGAAGGCGACCGCAACCAGCGCATGAAGCTCGACAAGGGCCCGGTCAGCGCCGAGAAGGTCCTGCGCAAGGGCGCCAAGCACGGCCTCTGGTTGCTGATCAGCCTGGTCACGGCGATCACCTTCATCGGCTACTTCACGCCGGTGCGGCCGCTGGTGGCAGACCTGTTCACCCTCAGGCTCGACCTGGAAAGCACCTTCTGGGTCGCCTTCTTCGCTGCCGCCACCTACGCCAACGCCGGCTGGCTGCGCGAGCAGGTGTGCATCCACATGTGTCCGTACTCGCGCTTCCAGAGCGTGATGTTCGACAAGGACACCCTGATCATTTCCTACGACGCGGCACGCGGTGAATCCCGCGGCGCACGCAAAAAGGACGCCGATCCCAAGGCCCTCGGCCTGGGCGACTGCATCGACTGCCAGCAGTGCGTGCAGGTCTGCCCCACTGGCATCGACATCCGCGACGGCCTGCAGATCGCCTGCATCGGCTGCGCCGCGTGCATCGACGCCTGCGACTCGGTGATGGACAAGATGGGCTACGACCACGGCCTGGTGCGCTACACCTCCGAGCGCGCGCTGGAAGGCGGCAAGACCCACCTGCTGCGCCCGCGCCTGATCGGCTACGCGGCGGTGCTGCTGGTGATGATCGGTGCGTTCGTCTGGGCGCTGGAAGCGCGGCCGCTGATCAACCTCGACGTCGCCCGCGACCGTGGCCTGTTCCGCGAGAACGCCGCCGGCGAGATCGAGAACATCTACAACCTCAAGCTGATCAACAAGACCCAGCAGCCGCAGCACTACCAGCTGAGCCTCGCCGACGGCGCCGGCTACCGCCTGCAGGGCGTGCCGGAGCTGACGCTGCAGCCGGGCGAGATCCGTGACTTCGCCATCTCGGTGGCAAGCCTGGCGCAGAGCAGCGCCGGCGGCTCGGTGCCGCTGCACTTCAGGGTCAGCGACGGCAATGAGGTGATCGACGCCGCCAGCACCTTCGTCTCACCGAGGCGCTGAAGATGGCGCGGGAGCTTGGCGTGACCTCGGCACAGCGCCTAGAGTGGGCGGATTCTTCCGCCCCTCAGGCCGCCGTGCAGGACAAGATGAAGCGCTACGAGAAATTCGCCGACGAGATCGCCGGCCTGATCCGCAGCGGTGTGCTCGCCCCCGGCCAGAAAGTCCCCTCGGTGCGGCACGCCAGCCGCACCTACGGGGTCAGCGCTTCCACCGTGTTCCAGGCCTACTACCTGCTGGAGGATCGCGGCCTGATCGTCGCCCGCGCGCGCTCGGGCTACTTCGTTCGCGAGCACGTGCAGCGCGCCCTGGCCGAGCCGGAAATCGCCCGCCACGACGCGCAGACCACCGAAGTGGACGTCAGCGAACTGGTGTTCTCGGTACTCAGTTCCATCAAGGACCCGGACACCGTGCCTTTCGGCTCGGCCTTCCCCGCACCGGAACTCTTCCCCCTGCCGCGCCTGGCGCGCTCCATGGCCCACGCCGTGCGCGACATGGACCCGCGCTCGGTGGTCGCCGACCTCGCGCCGGGCAGCCACGCGCTGCGCCGGCAGATCGCCCTGCGCTACATGGTCGGCGGCATGCCGCTGCCGGTGGAGGAGCTGGTGGTCACCAACGGCGCACTGGAAGCGCTGAACCTGTGCCTGCAAGTGGTGACCCAGCCGGGCGACCTGGTGGCCATCGAGGCGCCGGCCTTCTACGCCAGCCTGCAGGTGCTGGAGCGGTTGAAACTGAAGGCGGTGGAAATTCCCGTGCACCCGCGCGAGGGCATCGACCTCGACGTGCTCGCCGACAGCCTGGAGCGCCTGCCGATCAAGGCCTGCTGGTTCATGAGCAACTTCCAGAATCCGCTGGGCGCCAGCATGGCCGAGGACAAGAAACGCGCCCTCGCCGCCCTGCTGACAAAGCACCAGGTGCCGCTGATCGAGGACGACGTCTACGCCGAACTGTACTTCGCCGCCCAGGCGCCCAAGCCGGTGAAGGCCTTCGACAGCGAAGGCCTGTTCATGCATTGCAGCTCGTTTTCCAAGAGCCTGGCGCCGGGTTACAGGGTCGGCTGGGTGGCCGGCGGGCGCTACGCCGAGCAGATCGAGCGGCTCAAGCTGATGACCAGCCTGTCAGCTTCGGTGCCGGCCCAGGCCGCCATCGCCGACTACCTCCAGCACGGCGGCTATGACCGTCACCTGCGCAAGCTGCGCCACGCCCTGGAAAGCCAGCAGCACGCAATGCTCGCCGCCGTGGCCCGGCACTTCCCCGCCGCCACCCGCGTCACCCGCCCCAGCGGCGGCTATTTCCTGTGGCTGGAGCTGCCCGAGCAGATCGACGCGCTCAAGCTGTTCCAGCTCGCCCTCGCCCAGGGCATCAGCCTCGCGCCGGGGCCGATCTTCTCGGCCACCAGACGCTTCGGCCACTGCCTGCGGCTGAACTACGGCCACCCGTGGACAGCCCGTAGCGAGCAGGCGATGGAAACCCTCGGACGGATCATTCACTCGCTGCAAGGCTGATCGTTGCAGGACTGCTCCGCACATTCGGAAAGAATCTGTACCTGTGCGGCGGTTTGTCGCAGGAATACCCTGTCAGGCAGGAACCCGGACGAGGGAAACGGTCATGGATGCGGAAACTCTGACGATACTGCTGACGGTGTGCGCCGCCCTTGGCGTGCATTGGGGCGTGCGCTGGTACCTGCGGCGGGGAATGGCGTCGCGCGGCGACCACTGGCGGGCCTGAAAGCGCTGGGCTTGCCCGACCGTCGTTGCTATACAGTCAGTGCCCACTGACAGTCCACGGACGGCCCGATGAACCTCTGGCAGCGCGATCTCAGCCAATCCCCCTACGCCGAAGCGGTGCGCGCCGAACAGTTCGACGTGCTGCGGCGCAACTCGCCCTTCTCCATCATCGCTGCCTACCTGGTCGCCGGCCTCACCACCTGGGTGCTCAAGGGCGCTCTGCCGCTGGAGTCGCTGCTGGCCTGGTTCGCCGCACAAACCCTGCTCGGCGGCGCCCGCCTGTGGCTGCTGTGGCGTTACGACCAGTTGCGCGACAGCGGCGCGGATCCCCGGCGCCGCTGGCTGATCCAGGTGATGATCACCACAGGGCTGTCCGGCCTGCTCTGGGGCCTGCCCGCCGCCTACTGGATGACCGTGCTGCCGCCGTCGATGCAGATGTACGTGGTGGTCGTCCTGCTGGGCCTGGGCACCGGCGTGATGAACGCCTACAGCATCGTCCTGCCGCTGTTCTACCTGTTCATCCTGCCGGCCTTCGCCCTGCCCTTCGCCAGCCTGCTGGTGCTGCTGCCCGACGCCCTGAGCAAGACCCTTGGCGCGGCGGCGTTGCTCTACGCCTTCACCATCATCGCCTTCGCCTACCGCTTCCACGCGACCCTGGTGGACTCGCTGCTGCTGCGCTTCGAGAACATCGAACTGCTGCAGAAACTGAGCATCGAAAAAGAGGCCGCCGAACGTAGCGACCAGGCCAAGACCCGCTTCCTCGCCAGCGCCAGCCACGACCTGCGCCAGCCGACCTACGCCCTGGGCCTGTACCTGGGCGCGCTGAAGAAACAGCCACTGAACGAGGCCAGCGAGAACCTCGTCGACCACATCTCCCGTGCCCTAGCCGCGCAGGGCTCGCTGTTCGACGCGCTGCTGAACATCTCGCGCCTGGATGCCGGCATCGTCCAGCCCAGCCTGCAGACGTTCTCCCTCGCCGAACTGCTCGAACGCATCCAGCAGGAATGCAGCGTGCAGGCCGCCGACAAGGGCCTGAGTCTGCGCGTGCGGCCGGGCGCGCCGTTCGTACAGTCGGACCCTGCGTTGTTCGAACGCATCCTGCGCAACCTTGTGGAAAACGCCATCCGTTACACCGACCGCGGCGGCGTGCTGATCGGCTGGCGTAGCCGTGGCCGCCTGGTGCGTGTGGAGGTCTGGGACAGCGGGCCGGGGATTCCCGAGCGCGAGCGACAGAAGGTGTTCTGGGAATTCCACCAGCTCAACAACCCCGAGCGCGACCGCAGCAAGGGCCTCGGTCTGGGCCTGGCGATCGTCCAGCGCACCGCTCGCCTGCTCGATCACCCGCTGGCGCTGCATTCGCGCGAAGGCCACGGCAGCGTCTTCATGATCAGCCTGCCCCGCGCCACCGCCGTGCAGCCGCGCAAAGAGGAAATCCCACCGCCACGCACGGTGGTCGGCACGGACAAGCTGATCTACGTGATCGAGGACGACGCGGAAAACCGCGAAGGCCTGCGTCTGCTGTTCCAGAGCTGGGACTACCGCCACGTCATCGTCGCCGACGTCGCCGACCTGCTGGACGACCCGGCGGCGCGGGAGAAACCGGACCTGATCATCAGCGACTATCGCCTGCGCGACCACCAGACCGGCATCGACGCCATCACCCGTCTGCATGCCCACTATGACGACGACTGGATCGCCGCCGTGCTGGTCACCGGCGACACCGACCCGCACCTGCTCGCCCAGGCCGCCGCCCACGGCTGGCCGTTGCTGCACAAGCCGCTGGCGGCAGAACAGTTGAAGGCGATGATTGACGAACAGCTCAGCGAGCTGGAGCCGCTGGACGATTGAACCTGATGGCCTCTGTGGGAGCGAGCTTGCCCGCGAACAGCGTTACCCGGCGATACCAACGCTGGGCTGGTTCGCGAGCAAGCTCGCTCCTACAAAGAGCCGCCTCGATACAGATGCGCATGCCCGGCGCTGTACAGCGACGAATCGGTAAAGCCCTCTGCCCCCAGCACCTTGCCGACCAGAATCAGCGCCGTGCGACGGAAGCCCTTGGCGGCAGCCTTGGGCAGGATGTCGCCCAGAGTACCGGTGACCTGGTCCTGATCCGGCCAACTGGCGCGATGGATCACCGCGATCGGGCAATCCGCGCCGTAGTGCGGCAGCAGTTCGGCCACGATGGATTCCAGCTGGCCGACGCCCAGGTGAATCGCCAGGGTTGCGCGATGCTGCGCCAGCTCGGCGAGGGATTCGCCTTCGGGCATGCGCGTCTTGCTGGCATAGCGGGTAAGGATCAGCGTCTGGGAAATGTCCGGCAGAGTCAGCTCGCAGCCGAGAATCGCCGCACAGGCGGAGGTGGCGGTGACGCCGGGGATGATCTCGTAGGGAACATCCAGCTCGCGCAGCTGGCGAATCTGCTCGCCGATGGCGCCGTACAGCGACGGGTCGCCGGAGTGCACGCGCGCCACATCCTTGCCCTCGGCGTGGGCCTGCGCCAGTAGCGCGACGATCTCCTCCAGATTCAGCTCGGCGGTGTTCACCACGCGCTCGGCGTTATGCCCTTCCAGTACCGCCGGCGGCACCAGGGAGCCTGCGTAGAGGATCACCGGGCAGGAGCGGATCAAGCGCTGGCCCTTGACCGTGATGAGTTCCGGATCGCCCGGACCGGCGCCGATGAAGTAGACCGTCATGGTTGCTCCTGGGGCTCAACGGGGACAAAGGCCAGCGCACAGGTGGCCTGCTCGCTGCGGCGCTTGCCCACCAGCAAGCGTGCCGAGGCACCGCCCTGGGCTTCGGCCTGCAGCAGTGCCGCGGCCTCGGCCACGCTGGCGCTGCCTGTCGCCGCGCGCACCGCGTCGGAGGGCTCACCCAGGTGTTTCTCGCAAGCGGCCAGTTGTTGCGGCGTGAACAGCGCCAGCGGCAGGTCGAGCGCGGCGGCCAGGGCGGCCAGTCCTTCCTCGTCGGCCTTCAGCGTGGCACTGGCCAGCGCGGTGAGGTTCGACTCGTCGAGCCCGGCCTCGGCCAGCGTCTCCCGCAGCAAGGCACGCAGTTCATCGAGCGGGCAGCCCCGGCGGCAACCGAGGCCGGCAACCAGCGTCATCGTCACTCTCCTCCAAATGAAAAACCCCGCAGTCGGCTGGGCCGGCTGCGGGGTCGAGCATAGCGCGTGGATCAGGTCGACGGCGCGAAGCGGCGGAACAGCCAGGCCGCAACGAGGCCGAGCGCCACCCAGAACACCGCGTTGGTGACCAGCGAGGCAATGATGAACTCATGGGCGAGGCTTTCCGGCGCGAGGCTGGAATGCACTTCCGGCTGCGGCGCGCCGATCACGTGGGGCACCACCAACAGCGCGACACCGACGATCTTCAGTGCCCAGTTGCGGCCGAACACCAACAGTGCGAGGCCGGCGGCGGTGGACGCGGCGGTGCCGATCCACCAGGTCTGGCGCAGGGTCAGCTCAGCGGCGGCGGTGCCCGGAACCTCCGGCGGCAGCCCCAACGACGGCGCCAGGGTGAACACGGCGAAACCGCCCAGGCCCCAGAGCAGGCCTTCGGAGGTCTTGCCCGGTTCGCGCAGGGTGAACAGGCCGGCCAGCATCAGGGCGAAGCCCACGGCGACCACCAGGTTGCCGCCGGTGGTGGAGAGGATGCGCTGCCAGCCGTCTTCCGGCTCCCAGGCTTCCGCGTCGTGATGGTGGCCAGCGGCGGCACCGTCGGCGTGCTCATGACTGTGTTCGGCCATCGCTACCGGCTCGGATTTCTCATAGGTCTCCGCCTTGAGGATCAGCGGGGATACCCACAGCAACTGGACGACAGTCAGCACCAGCGCCGCGATCAGACCGGCGAAACCGGCGGTCTGGGCGATACGTTTGATCATTGCAGTTCTCCGGACTCTCGGGCCGCGTATGGCAGGCAAAGCATGTCCGTGACCGCATCGAACGAGCAGCCAGGGACGCTTCAACTCAGCCGCGTCTACACGCAGCCCACACAGATCAGTGGCAGGGGAAGCCCGCGCTATGACGGGTATCGTGGGCAGCGTTGTGCACCGCCTCCAGATGCGAGAAACCGGCGAAATACACCAGCAGCGCACCGAGCAGGCTGGCGCCGACGGCCAGGGCGATGCGCTTGGAAAGGGGGATGGAAGTGCTCGACGCCTGTTGCGTCAGGATACTGCTGGACATGAACGTTCCCTCTAGAAATCAAAGTAGAGAACGCAGAGGTTGAACGCATTCGAACGCGCCAAAAGGTCGCGCCACGGCCTGCGCCCGCCCACCGCGGGTTTGCCAAAAAACGAAGCATTCCAGGCCGGTCTCCGGGCTTGCGACGTTGGCTCGTGGCCAAGCGGGTCAGTCTTCCCATGCGTGCGCACAGTGACTACTGATGACCCTACGATCGCCTACCGTTGCGGGGGCAGCGCCGGACTGGTCCTTGTGGACGCACCGGCTTCCCGTTTCACCTCGCGCGCGACGGCGCGAGACACCTGAAACCGCGCTAGCTGACCACGAAGCCCCGCGAGCGTCAACCGCGCGGCAACCGATCCCCGGCGATTGACCGCCCCGTCATCGCTGCGTAGCCTTCTGCCCTTCGAGGTTCTCCGGCGCTGGCCGGAGCTAAGAGGGAACGTGGAAATCTTCGGATGCGCCACGGCTGCCCCCGCAACTGTGAACAGCCTGTCTCTTCACGCGCCACTGCCGATTCGGGCGGGAAGGCGAAGGGACGACAGAGGGCTGTGAGCCAGGAGACCTGCCTCGTGACTGGTTTTCGATCTGCTGCGCGTCGGCCATGCTGCGTTGGAGGATCGCCGTGGACTGCTCATTGACTACAGTCAACTCCGCGTCCCCGGCGATCCTCCGCCTTGCCTGGCTCTAGCTCGCGAGATCCAGAACCGGTTCGTTATCAACAGACAACCGGGCGGGGTGATCCGGTGGCGACCTTCGTTGCGCGGCGAACCCGCGCTCGCGCCCTTCATCCGCCTTCCAACTTCCGCTTGCGAGGCGCGCATGAAAACCCTGGCCAAACTCCCCGTCACCATCGTCACCGGCTTCCTCGGTGCCGGTAAGACCACCCTTCTCCGCCACATGCTCGACAATGCCGAAGGCCGCCGCATCGCGGTGATCGTCAACGAATTCGGCGAGCTGGGCATCGACGGTGAAATCCTCAAGCAGTGCTCCATCGGTTGCAGCGAAGAAGAAGCGGTCGGCCGCGTCTTCGAACTGGCCAACGGCTGCCTGTGCTGCACCGTGCAGGAAGAATTCTTCCCGGTGATGCGCGAGCTGGTGGCGCGCCGCGGCGAGCTCGACCAGATCCTCATCGAGACCTCGGGCCTCGCCCTGCCCAAGCCGCTGGTGCAAGCCTTCCAGTGGCCGGAAATCCGCAACGCCTGCACCGTGGACGCGGTGATCACCGTGGTCGACAGCCCGGCCGTGGCCGCCGGCACCTTCGCCGCCCATCCCGAGCAGGTCGACGAGCAGCGCAAGCAGGACCCGAACCTGGACCACGAATCGCCGCTGCACGAACTCTTCGAAGACCAGTTGGCCAGCGCCGACCTGGTGGTGCTGAACAAGGCCGACCTGCTGGACGCCGACGCCCTGGCCCGCGTGCGCGCCGAAGTCGCCGAGGAACTGCCGCCGGCAGTGAAGATCGTCGAAGCCAATTCCGGCCAACTGCCGCTCTCCGTGCTGCTGGGTCTGAATGCCGAGGCCGAGCTGCACATCGACAGCCGCCCGACGCATCACGACCACGAGGGCCATGAAGATCATGACCATGACGAGTTCGACTCCTTCCACGTCGACCTCCCGGAAGTGGAAGAGCGCGCCCTGCTGGATGCACTGAACGCGCTGGTCGAACGCCACGCCGTGCTGCGCATCAAGGGCTTCGTCGCCATCCCCGGCAAACCCATGCGCCTGCTGGTGCAAGGTGTCGGCAAGCGCTTCGACAAGCACTTCGACCGCGCCTGGCGCAGCGATGAAAACCGCGCCACGCGCCTGGTAGTGATCGGCCAGGAACTGGACCAGGCCACCATCGCCAACGAGCTGCGTACCGCCCTCTCCTGATCGTGTAGGAGCGAGCTTGCTCGCGAACAGCGTTACCCGATGATACCAAAGCTGGGCTGGTTCGCGAGCAAGCTCGCTCCTACAGATAGCCACCACAGAGCGAGTTCCATGCACCTGCTGCGCACCCAACCCGGCGGCTTCGTCCCCGACGACGGCATCGCCGACCTGGCCCAGACGCCCGCCGACCTGGTGATCCTCTGCAGCGGCGACTCGCACCTGGCGCTGCTCGCCGAGGCCGCCCGCGAACTGCCGGAGGATTACCCGAGCCTGCGCCTGGCCAACCCCATGCAGTTGCAGAACCACGCCTCGGTGGACCTCTACGTCGACGAGGTGCTGCAGCACGCCAAGGTGATCCTGATTTCCGTGCACGGTGGAGTCGGTTACTGGCGCTACGGCATGGAGCAGTTGGTGGCGCTGGCCGAGCGAGGCGTCACGCTGATCGCGGTACCCGGCGACGACAAACCCGACCCCGAGCTCAGCGCCCTGTGCAGCGTCCCGCCGCAGGATGCCGAACGCCTCTGGCAGTACCTGCGCCAGGGCGGCATGGATAACGCCCGGCAGTTCTTCGCCTGCCTCGCCAACCGTCACCTGCAACGCGATTACGCCTGGAGCGAGCCACAAACCCTGCCGCGCGTGGCGGTCTATCACCCGCAGATTGGCAGCAGCGACCTCGCCCGCTGGCAGGTCGACTGGCACCCCGAGTCCCCGGTGGCCGCCTTGTTGTTCTATCGCACGCACCTGCAAGCGGCGAACACCGGTTTTATCGACACCTTCTGCGAACGCCTGCAGGCCCAGGGCATCAACCCACTGCCCATCGCCGTGGCCAGCCTCAAGGAAGCCGCGTGCCTGGCGACGGTAGAAAGCCTGCTCGATAGCGCCGACGCCGAGCTGATCATCAACACCACCGGCTTCGCCCAGTCGAACCCGGAAGCCCCACAGGAGCGTCCTTTCCGGCGCGATGTGCCAGTGCTGCAAGCCATCTGCTCGCTGGATAACCTCGACCTCTGGCGCGCCAACCCGCAGGGCCTCGGCCCGCGCGACCTGGCCATGCACATCGCGCTGCCGGAACTGGATGGCCGCCTCATCACCCGGCCGATCAGCTTCAAGGGCCTGGCCTGGCGCAGCGAGCGCAGCCAGAGCGACGTGGTCTGCTACCTGCCGCACCTGCCAGGCATGGACTTCGTCGCCGAGCTGGCGCGGCGCTGGATGCTGCTGGCGCGCAAGGCCAATGCCGACAAGCGCGTGGTGCTGATCCTGGCCAACTATCCAACCCGCGATGGCCGCATCGGCAACGGCGTCGGCCTCGACACGCCGGCCGCCGCATTGAACATCCTGAGTGCGCTGGAGGCTCAGGGTTATCCGGTCGCCGGTTTGCCCGATTCCGGCACGGCGCTGATCCAGCAACTGCTCGGCGGCGTCAGCAACGACCTCGACAGCCTCGACCTGCGCCCCTGCGCGCAGAGCCTGGCGCTGGACGACTACCTCGCCTGCTTCGCGCGCCTGCCCGCGGCCAACCAGCAAGCCGTGCGCGAGCGCTGGGGCGAGCCGCAACAGGACCCGATGTTCCGCAGCGGCCGGATGATGGTCGCTGGCCTGCGCTTCGGCCTGGGCTTTGTCGGCATCCAGCCAGCGCGCGGCTACCAGCTCGACGCGGCGGCGATCTACCACGACCCGTCACTGGTGCCGCCCCACGGCTACCTCGCCTTCTACTTCTGGCTGCGTGAAGTGTTCGGCGCCGATGCTGTGATCCACGTCGGAAAGCACGGCAACCTGGAATGGCTGCCGGGCAAGGGCGTCGGGCTCTCGGAAGAGTGCTGGCCGGACGCGATCCTCGGCCCGCTCCCCAACCTCTACCCCTTCATCGTCAACGACCCCGGCGAAGGCGCGCAGGCCAAGCGCCGTGCCCAGGCGGTGATCATCGACCACCTGATGCCGCCACTGACCCGCGCGGAAAACTACGGCCCGCTGCGCGACCTCGAACGCCTTGCCGACGAATACTACGACGCCTCCCTGCTCGACCCGCGCCGCGCCAGCGAGCTGCGTGGCGACATCCTCACGCTGGTGCGCGAGACCGCGCTGGACCGCGAGCTGGGCCTGCAACTGAGCGACGACCCGGAAAGCTGGCTGCCGCAGTTGGACGCCTACCTCTGCGACCTCAAGGAATCGCAGATTCGCGACGGTCTGCATGTGTTCGGCGAATCACCCGTGGGCGAGTTGCGCCGCGACACGCTGCTGTCGCTGGTACGCATTCCGCGCGGCGACGGACGCGGCGGCAACGCCAGCCTGCTGCGCGCACTGAGCGAGGATTTGCAGCTGGGTCGCGACCCGCTGGACGAAGCTTTCGCCGAGCCGTGGGAAGGTCTGCGCCCTGGCTTGTTGACCGCCGTCAGCGACGAGCCCTGGCGCAGCAACGGTGACACCCGCGAGCGCCTGGAGCTGTTCGCCCTGCGCCTGATCGACGGCTCGGTCAGCGCGCCCGGCAGCGCCAGCGCGGCGGTCCTCACGCAACTTCAGCAGCAGATCGCGCCGACGCTCGACGCCTGCGGCGCCAGTGAAATCGGCCACCTGCTCGCCGGTCTCGCCGGCCGCTTCGTCCCGCCCGGCCCCAGCGGCGCACCCAGTCGCGGGCGCGTCGATGTGCTGCCCACCGGGCGCAACTTCTTCACCGTGGACGTGCGCAACCTGCCCACGCCGACCGCCTTCCGCCTGGGCTTCCAGTCCGCCAGCCGCCTGCTCGAACGCCACCTGCAGGATCACGGCGATCACCTGCGCCAGCTCGGCCTGTCGGTGTGGGGCACGGCGACCATGCGCACCGGTGGCGACGACATAGCCCAGGCCCTCGCACTGCTCGGCGTGCGTCCGGTGTGGCAGGCCGGCAGCCAGCGCGTGGAGGATTTCGAGATCCTGCCGATCAGCCTGCTCGACCGCCCGCGGGTCGACGTGACGCTGCGCGTCTCGGGTTTCTTCCGCGACGCCTTCGCCAACCTGATCCGCCTGTTCGACGCCGCCGTGCAGGCCGTCGCCGCGCTGGACGAGCCGGACAACCTGAACCCACTGGCCGCTCGCGTGCGGGCCGATCAGGCACGCCTGCAAGCCGAGGGATTGGCGCTTGATGAAGCCCGCCGCCAGGCCGGCTGGCGCATCTTCGGCGCCCAACCCGGCGCCTACGGTGCCGGCGTGCAGGGCGTGATCGAATCGCGCCAGTGGGACAGCCGCGCCGACCTTGCCGAGGCCTACCTGAACTGGGGCGGCTACGCCTACGGCAGCGGCGATGACGGCACCCCGGCGCGCGAGCGTTTCGCCCAGCGACTGTCCGGCCTGCAGGCGGTACTGCACAACCAGGACAACCGCGAGCACGACATCCTCGATTCCAACGACTACTACCAGTTCCAGGGCGGCATGCTCGCCGCCGCCGAGGTCATCCAGGGCCAGGCGCTGGCCAGCTACCACGGCGACCACAGCCAGCCGGACAACCCGCGCATCCGCACCCTCAAGGAAGAACTCGGCCGCGTGGTGCGCGCCCGCGCGGTGAACCCGAAATGGATCGCCGGCATGAAGCGCCACGGCTACAAGGGCGCCTTCGAACTGGCCGCGACGGTGGACTACCTGTTCGCCTTCGACGCCACCAGCGAACTGGTGGACGACCACCAGTACCGCCTGCTGGCCGACGCCTACCTGCTGGACGACGACACCCGCGAGTTCATCCGCCAGCACAATCCCGAAGCCCTGCGCGACATCGCCGAACGCCTGGTGGAAGCGCAGCAGCGCGGGTTGTGGGAGGAGCCGGGGGAGTATCGCGAGACGCTGGAGAACCTGCTGGTGGACAGCGAAGAGCAGTGAGGTATGTCACGCCGTCTTTGTACCGCGGAATCTCGCGCCATTGCATTCCCTCACCCCAGCCCTGGCTGCGCGCCCCGCTCCTGAGGGAGAGGGAGCCGATCCTGCCGGCTGGCACCCCGGTTCCCCCTGCACGTCACTGTCCCCTCCCCCTCTTGCGGGAGAGGGTTAGGGTGAGGGGCTTTTGATTTTGTAGGAGCGAGCTTGCTCGCGAACCCGCCTCCGCTGCGGGGGCATGTTCGCGAGCAAGCTCGCTCCTACGAAAAGCATTCGAGCGTAGGGCGTACAACCGTTCGCGGTTGTACGCCGCCACCTTGGTATCAGCCGCGACGCAGACGCTCGGCCGCGCTCAACAACAGCGCCTCGGTGCCGCTCCAGCCCAGGCAGCCGTCGGTGATCGAGACACCGTAGCGCAACTCACCGGACAGCGGCTGGCAGCCGTCGAACAGATGACTCTCCAGCATCACGCCGCGCAGCGATGCATCGCCGGCCAGGCGCTGGTCGAGCACGCTGTCCAGCACCGCCGGCTGGCGCAGCGGGTCCTTGCCGCTGTTGGCGTGGCTGCAATCCACCATGATGCTCGGCTCGATGCCGAGCTTCTCCAGCCCCTGGCGAATCTGCTGCACGCTCTGCGCATCGAAGTTCGGCCCGGCGTGGCCGCCGCGCAGCACCAGATGGGTGTCCGGGTTGCCCTGGGTCTGCACCAGTGAAGGCCGGCCCAGCGCGTCGATGCCGAAGTGCTGGTGCGGGTGAGCGGCCGAGCGCATGGCATCGGTGGCGATGCCGATGCTGCCGTCTGTGCCGTTCTTGAAGCCCACCGGCAGGTCGAGGCCGCTGACCATCTCGCGGTGCACCTGGGATTCGCTGGTGCGCGCGCCGATGGCGGCCCAGCCCAGCAGGTCGTCGAAGTAGCCAGCCACCAGCGGTTGCAGCAGTTCGGTGGCGATCGGCAGGCCACGTTCGAGCATGCCCAGCATCAGCCGGCGCGACAGTTCCAGGCCGCCGGCCATGTCGCCCGTGCCGTCCAGCTGCGGGTCGTAGACCAGGCCTTTCCAGCCGATGGTGGTGCGTGGTTTCTCGACGTAGGCGCGCATTACCAGCAGCAGCTGGTCGCTCACCTGCGGCGCCAGTTCGGCGAGGCGGTCGGCGTATTCGAGGGCGGAAACGGGGTCGTGCAGCGAGCAGGGGCCGATGACGACGAGCAGGCGCGGGTCGCGGCCGTCGAGTACGGCGCGGATCGCCTCCCGGCCTTCGCGGACGCGGTGGGCCATGGCGGCGGACAGCGGCAGGCGCTGGCGCAGTTCGACGGGGCTCGGCAGCGGTTGTTCGCGGCGGCGAGCGGAGGGCAAGGGCAGGTCCAGGACTTCGGCGGACTGCTGGATATCGTGGCGGATCAGGGTGGAGGTGGAAGCGTTCATCTGACTGGCATCCTTGGCCGGCGCGGTGTTCTTTCCGCGCTCGGCGCTCTATCTAAGTGTTCGTGGCAAGGCTCGTTGGGTGGCACGCAGCGCGCTGCTAAATCGCCAGTCGGAGTTGCGGTAATAGCGGTAATAAGTGGTGTTCATGTGTCGATCCTCTGTCTGAGCGTTTTGGCTCGGTTCAATTCGTTGGCCTTGTGGGCCGGAAAAACAAAAACCCCGGTCGGGTTGCCGACCGGGGTTTCGTGAATCTGTCTGGTTGGCGACCCTGCTTGCTAGGGCGCCTGTGGGGTATCAGGCGCGCCTTTGGCTAAACCAATACCCATAGAAGAAATAGCCGGCAGCCGCGGCCAGAACCTGCGCGCGAACGACCGCGGAGCCAATGGCACCGAGGCGGGCGAGGGACTGGATGGACAGGCTGGACGGCATGATGTTCTCCGTGGAATGGGGCTCAACTTACTGCATCGCGGCGCGCCGATCAATGACTTGTCTCTATGAAGGCGATGGACATGAGTCGCGCGTCGTACGCCCGGTTCGCTACCATGCACGGACGAAATCCGCAGGAAATCCCCATGACCGCCCTTCCCCATTTCCCACTGGCTGCCGTCGTCGGCGCCGATGAGTTGAAGCTGGCCCTGTGCCTGGCAGCCATCGATCCGGCCATCGGCGGCGTGCTGATCGAAGGGCCCCGCGGCATGGCCAAGTCCACCCTGGCGCGTGGCGTGGCCGACCTGCTGGACGGCGGGCGCTTCGTCACCCTGCCGCTGGGCGCCAGCGAGGAGCGCATCGTCGGCACCCTCGACCTGGATGCGGCGCTGGGTGAAGGCCGCGCACAGTTCTCCCCCGGCGTGCTGGCCCACGCCCACGGCGGCGTGCTCTATGTGGATGAGGTGAACCTGCTGCCCGACCACCTCGTCGACCTGCTGCTCGACGTGGCCGCCAGCGGCATCAACCTGATCGAGCGCGACGGCCTGTCCCACAGCCACCCGGCGCGCTTCGTGCTGATCGGCACCATGAACCCCGAGGAAGGCGAACTGCGCCCGCAACTGCTGGATCGCTTCGGCCTCAAGGTGCAACTGCAAGGCACGCCGGCGCCGAGCGAGCGCGCCGAGATCGTCCGGCGCCGCCTGGCCTTCGATGGCGATTCGCAGGCCTTTCTCGATCAATGGCAGGAAGCCCAGCAGGCACTGCAACAGCGCTGCGTCGAGGCACGCCAACGCCTTGCCGCGATTGCCCTGGATGACGCTGCGCTGAACGAGATCGCCGAGCGCTGCCACGCCGCCGGCGTCGACGGCCTGCGTGCCGACCTGGTCTGGCTGCGCGCCGCCCGTGCCCATGCCGCCTGGCGCGGTGCCAACGCCATCGAGGCGCAGGACATCGACGCGGTCGAGCACTTCGCCCTCGCCCATCGCCGTCGCCATGCACCGCCGCAATCGACTACGCCGCCGCAGTCCTCTTCCAGTCAGGCCCAGGCGCCGTCCAGCGCCTCCAACGGCGAAGGCCAGTGGGGCGAAATGCCTGCCCAGAGCGTCGCCATGGGCGAACGCCGGCAACTGACGGGCTGGCCAAAAAAGCCCTGAGCATCCGCCCGCGCCCGGCCCCAGGCGCGGATGCCAACCCCCGACCCGGCCAGCTCGCCGGCGGCCGCAGCGGCGCCCGCCAACAGGGCGCGCTCGGCCGCATCGACTGGCCCGCCACTCTGCGTAACGGCCGCCCGCAACATCGCGCCGACCTGGTGCTGCGCGCCCGCAGCCGCAAGCCCGCCGAACTCTGGCTGGTGATAGTCGACGCCTCCGCCAGCACCCGCCGCCACGGCGCATTGGCACAGGCCAAAGGCTTGCTCGCCGAGACCTTCGAACAAGCCTACCGCCAACGCGCCCGCCTCGCCGTACTCCACGCCACGGGCGCTCAGCCGCGCTGGCTGTGGCAAGGTCAGAAAGCTTCGGCGCAATTGCAGACCTGGCTGGAACAGCTCGGTGCCGGCGGCGGCACTCCGTTGATCGAAGCACTGCAGCAGGCCCGCGACTGGCTGGAAAAGCGCCAGCGGCAGAAGCCGGGCGAGCATCAGCGGCTGCTGGTGCTCACCGATGGCCGCTTGCGGGATTGGCCGGCGTTGCAGCCCCTGCCCTGCCCGAGTCTGTTGGTGGATATCGAAGGTGGCGCGGTGCGGCTGGGACGCGCGCGGAAGCTGGCGGACGAGCTGGGGGCGGAGTATCGGCGCATCGACGAAGCTTCAGCGGGCTAGCGCTGGGAGCCGCCTCTCTCCAGCCCTCAAGGCTCCCCATTCCGCCCATACAGAAGAAACCCCGGTCGCTCGCTGAGCCGCTCGTAGTACGCGGCCACGGCAGGCAGGTCAGGACGCTGCATGGGTGTCAGGTACCAACGGTTCACCGACAAACCGAGCACGATGTCGGCAAGCGTGAAGCGCTCACCGGCCACGAAAGCACCGGTGTTCTGCAACTGCTGGTCGAGGATCGACATGCAGTGGTTCCACTGCGCCTCGCTCAGGGCGACGGCGGATTCGTCGGTGTGGCTCGGGCTGTTGCGCACCTTGGCCATGAATACATAGCGCCAGGCGTTGTTCAGCTCGGTGGCCTGCCAACCCATCCATTGCTCCACCCGCGCCCGCTCGCGCGGCGAGGTCGGCAGCAGGTCGTTGCGTGGGTACTGGCCGGCCAGGTAGGTGCAGATGGCATTGGACTCCCAGAGCACGAAGTCGCCGTCGACGATCACCGGCACCATGGCGTTGGGATTGAGCGCAAGGAATTCCGCCGAGGCGGTGGAGCGAAAGCCCGTGCCCCAGTCTTCCCGCTCGTAGGGCAGATCCAGCTCGGCGCAGGTCCAGAGCACCTTGCGCACGTTGATCGAAGAGGCGCGTCCGAGGATTCGCAGCATGATCGTCACTCCCTGTGAAAATGGCAGACAGCATAGAGCGCGACGTAATGCCGGCGAAACCCGGCGCTAGGTGAACGGCTCCAGCGCAGCCCACAGCGCATCGACGCTCTCGAATGTCCGATCCACCTCCGGCAACGGCGGCCGCGCCAGGATCAGCACCGGCACTCCCCGCTCGCGGGCGACCTGCAGCTTCGGCTCGGTGGCCTGGCTGCCGCTGTTCTTGCTGACCAGCACGTCGGTGCCCAGACGCTCGAAAAGTTCGCGCTCGCCGTCGAGGGTAAAGGGACCGCGCGCACCCAGCACCTCGGCGCGCCCGTTGCCCGGCAGGCTTTGCAGGCAACGTACGGTCCAGTGCTGGTGCACGGGAATCTCGTCGAGGTGCTCAAGGGGCTCGCGGCCCATCGTCAACAGCGGCCGGCGGAAGCGCTCCAGCGCGGCAATCAGCGCCGGCCAGCCGGCCACCTCGCGCCAGTCATCTCCGGCACCGGCTTGCCAACCGGGACGGCGCAACGCCCAGCAGGGCACGTCGGCCAGTTGTGCGGCGCGGGCGGCGTTGGCGCTGATTTGCGCGGCATAGGGATGGGTCGCGTCGAGCAGCAGGTCGAAGCCCTGTTCACGGATGAACGCAGCCAATCCTTCCGCGCCGCCGTAGCCGCCGACGCGCACTTCACAGGCCAGGTCGTCCGGTACCTTGCCCAGCCCGGCGAGGCTGTACAGGTGTCGCGGTCCCAGCCGACGCGCAACGGCCAGCGCCTCGCCGATGCCACCCAGCAGCAGGACACGCTTCATCGAGCCTCCAGGGACTCGCCGACCAGGTTGCCCTGGCGGTCGATGGCGAAGACTTCCAGCCGTACTTCGGCCGGCACGATACGCCGTGCGAACGCCAGTGCGCGGGCGCAAACGGCGTCCCCCAGGGCAATTCCTTCTTCGCGGCACAGCGCCAGCGCCTGCTGGCTGGTGTTGGCCTCGCGCATGCGCTGTTGCAGGTCCGCCGACGCGCCAATCTCCGCCGCCCACTCCGCCAGCTGCGGCAGGTCGATACTGGAGTGTCGGCTGTGCAGGTCCATGTGGCCGGCGGCGAGCTTGCTGATCTTGCCGAAGCCGCCGCAGACGCTGAAGCGCTCCACCGGCGCCTTGCGCAGGTGCTTGAGGGCGGCGCCGGCGAAGTCGCCCATCTCGATCAGCGCGGTGTCGTCGAAACCGTAGCGGCGGCGCATGGCGTCCTCGCTGGCGTTGCCGGTACAGGCGGCGAGATGGCGGAAGCCGTTGGCGCGGGCGACGTCGATGCCCTGCTGGATCGAGGCGATGTAGGCCGAACAGGAGAACGGCCGGACGATCCCGGTGGTACCGAGAATGGACAGCCCGCCGAGAATGCCCAGACGCGGGTTCATGGTTTTCAGCGCCAGCTCGGCGCCGCCCTCGACGCCGAGGGTGACTTCGAAGCCGCCCGTGTAGCCACATTCGGCGGCCAGGGCGGCGAGGTTGTCGTGCATCATCTGGCGCGGCACCGGGTTGATCGCCGGTTCGCCCACCGCCAGCACCAGGCCGGGTTTGGTGACCGTACCGACACCGTCGCCGGCATGGAAGCGCACACCCGCTTCGGCGCTCAACGCAACGCGGGCGAAGACCAGCGCGCCGTGGGTGACGTCCGGGTCGTCGCCAGCATCCTTCAGGGTGCCCGCCTCCGCCCCCTCGGCAGTCAGCCGGCAGAACTCCAGGCGCAGGGTGGCGAGACGTTCCTTGGGCAAGGCGATCTGCGCCGCGTCGCTGGCTTCGCCGGTCAGCAGTAGGCGCGCCGCAGCAAGGCTGGTGGCGGTGGCGCAGCTGCCGGTGGTGTAGCCGCTGCGTAGTGGGCGGGGTTCCTCGGGGGTTTCGTCACGCATGGTTCAGTCGGCCAGCGGTTTCCAGACTTCCAACAGGGTAATCGGCAACGCCGCGCGCCAGGTATCGAAACCACCCAGCGGAAGGGCCTGGGCCACGGCAAGACGAGTCAGTTCGCCACCGATGCGCTCGCGCCAGCTCACCAACAGCGCCTCGCTTTGCAGGGTGACGGCGTTGGCGACCAGACGGCCGCCCGGCTTGAGCTGCTCCCAGCAATGTTCGAGGACGCCCGGCACGGTCACGCCGCCGCCGATGAAGATCGCGTCGGGGCGTTCCAGCCCTTGCAGCGCCTCCGGCGCCGCGCCGCAGACCAGCTGCAACGCCGGCACGCCGAGGGCGTCGCGGTTGAAGCGGATGTGCTCCTGGCGCCCATCGTTCGCCTCGATGGCCAGGGCGCGGCAACTCGGATGGGCGCGCATCCATTCGATACCGATGGAGCCGCAGCCGGCGCCGACGTCCCAGAGCAGCTCGCCCGGCCTGGGCGCCAGGCGCGCCAGGGTCACGGCGCGCACGTCGCGCTTGGTCAGTTGGCCGTCGTGGCGGAAGGCGTCATCCGGCAGGCCGGTGGTCAGCGGCAGGCGAACGGCATCGGCGCCAGCCACGCATTCCACCGCCACCAGGTTCAGGGCGGCGCTGCTGTTCAGCGACCAATCGCTGGCCAGGCCATCGATACGCCGCTCGGATTCGCCACCCAGGTGTTCCAGCACACTGATCCGGCTCGGGCCGAAACCGCGTTCGCGCAGCAGCGCGGCAATGGCGGCCGGGCTGTTGCCGTCGTTACTGAGGATCAGCAGCTTCGCACCATCATGAATCTGCGCATTGAGCGCCGCCAAGGGGCGAGCCACCAGGGACAGCAAGGTGCACTCCTGTAGCGCCCAGCCCAGCCGCGCGGCGGCCAGCGAAGCGGAGGACGGCGCGGAAAGCACAAGCACCTCCTCAGCCGGAATCTGACGGGCGAGACTCGCGCCAACCCCGAACCACATCGGGTCGCCGCTGGCCAGCACGCAGGTCGGCTGGCCACGCCGGCGCAGCACCGGCTCCAGGCTGAACGGGCTCGGCCAGGCCTGGCGATTGGCCCGCAGGCAGTGCGGCAGCAGCTCCAGCTGGCGCGGCGCGCCGATCACCTCGCTGGCGCCGAGCAGCGCACGGCGCGCGGCCTTGCCGAGGCCGGCGTAACCGTCCTCGCCGATGCCGACGATGGTCAGCCAAGGCGTCATGGGAATTCCTCTGAAGGGGTGCGGCGATCGATCCGACGGGCAGGCTTGTCCCGCCCTCGGGCAAAGCAGGCATAATACCCGCATCGTCGGTGCTCGTAGGACGCTTCGCTGTTTGAAGGCGATGCATCCGAGAGCCGAAGAGGGAACACGGTTGAACCGTGGCTGCCCCCGCAACTGTAAGCAGCGAGTCCGCGCAATCCGACCGCATGATGATCTTTTTCATGCAGTCGATCAGGCCACTGGGTAACCGGGAAGGCCGCGCAGGATGACGACCTGTCAGCCAGGAGACCTGCCGACGAGACCAGTCGCGCGTGCGGACATCGAGCGGGGTGTATCGGTGTCGTGAAGTCCCCCGTGGGGGATTCGCAGGTCACCGCGACCCAGCCCTGGTGACCTCAGTGCACGAATCCTCCGTTCTGCCCGTCCGTCCGTCAGCCTGCCCCGGCCTGCTGCGCATCGTGCCCTCCCGCGATGGCGGCATCTGCCGCATCAAGCTGCCCTGTGGACAACTCGATGCCCGCGCCGCGCGCGCCATCGCCCAGGCAGCCAAGCGCCATGCCGACGGCGTGCTGGAAGCGACCAACCGCGCCAACCTGCAGATCCGTGGCATACACGCCGGTATCGAGAACACGCTGAGCCGCGAGCTGCTGGCCGCTGGCCTCGGCCCGCGCGAGCTGGCGGCCGACGACGTGCGCAACCTGCTGGTCAGCCCGGCCCTCGGCTTGGACATGGCATTCGACGCCAGGCGACTGGCTCACCAGTTGCTCGATCTGCTGGAAGACACCCCGCGCTTCCACAGCCTGTCACCCAAGTTCGGCATCCAGCTGGACGGCGGCGAAGCGCTGGCAATGCTGGAGCATCCCAACGATATCTGGCTGTCGGCGATTTCCGACGCTGCGGCGCCGCTGTTCGCCTTCGGCCTGGCCGGTTGCCCACCACGAAACGAGACGGATCGCCCCGCCCTCGCCGCTGTCACCGCCGAGCAGGTGCCACTGCTGGTGGAAACCCTGTTGCACCTGTTCCTCGATCTCGCCGGCGATGGCCAGACGCGCATGCGCCATCTGCGCGAAACGCTCGGCGACAAGACGCTGCTGGAGCACCTGCAGCAACGCCTGCCCTTCGCCCTGCAACTCGGCCCGGTTGTGGATAACTGGCGTCGTCCTGCGCCGACAGCCTTTGCGCACCTCGGGATTCATCCGCAGCGCCAGCCGGACCGCGCCATGGTCGGCGCAGGATTCGTCCTCGGACGGCTCGACAGCACCCTGCTGCTCGGCCTGGCCGATCTCGCCGAGCGCTTCAGTGGCGGACAACTGCGTCTGACGCCCTGGCAAAGTCTGATCCTCCCCGATGTGGCCCAGTCCGACGCTGCCGTCGTGCTCGCTGCGCTGGCGAACCTCCGGCTGCTGACCGAAGCCGCACAGCCGCTGTCGCGCATCGTCGCCTGCAGCGGTTCCAGCGGCTGCGCGCGCGGACTGGCCGACACCAAGGCCGATGCCCTGCGCCTGGCCGAGCGTTTGCGCCACGCGCCTCCGGCCGGCGTGCACCTGTGCGGTTGCCCACGTTCCTGCGCCGCCGCCCACGTCGCGCCCTACACCCTGCTGGCCGTCGCCGACGGCCGCTATGACCTGTTCCGTCGCGCCGATGGCGTGGCCGGCTTCGGCCAGCCGCTGGCGCGCAACCTTTCCCTCGATGCCGCCGGCGACCTGCTCGCCGCGCCCGGAGTCCCCACCGATGCTTGATTACATCCGCGACGGCCAGGCGATCTATCGCCAATCCTTCGCCACCATCCGCGCCGAAGCCGACCTGTCCGGCATTCCCGCCGATCTGGAAAAGCTCGCCGTCCGGGTGATCCACGCCTGCGGCATGGTCGATGTGGTGCAGGACCTGCGCTTCTCCGAAGGTGCCGGTGCCATCGGCCGTGCAGCCCTGGCCAACGGCGCGCCAATCCTCTGCGATGCGCGGATGGTCGCCGAGGGCATCACCCGCGCGCGCCTGCCGGCCCACAACGAGGTGATCTGCACGCTCAACGATCCGGACGTTCCGGCGCTCGCCCGCGAGCTGGGCAACACCCGCTCGGCGGTGGCGCTGGAGCACTGGCGCGAGCACCTGGAAGGCAGCGTGGTGGTAATCGGCAACGCGCCGACCGCCCTCTTCTACCTGCTGGAAATGCTCGATGCAGGCGCGCCGAAACCCGCGCTGATCCTCGGCTTCCCGGTGGGTTTCGTCGGCGCCATGGAGTCCAAGGACGCCCTCGCCGCCGATAGCCGTGGCGTGCCCTACGTGATCGTCCGCGGTCGCCGCGGCGGCAGCGCGATGGCGGCCGCCGCGGTGAACGCCCTGGCCACGGAGGTGGAATGATGGCTGGCCGTCTCATCGGCCTGGGCGTCGGCCCGGGCGACCCGGAACTGCTGACCCTCAAGGCCCTGCGCCTGCTGCGCGCCTCCCCGGTGATCGGCTACTTCGTGGCCAAGGCCAAGCACCATGCCGGCCAGGGCGGCAACGCCTTCGCCATCATCGAGGAGCACCTGCTGGAAACGCAGCAACGCCTGCCGCTGGTCTACCCGGTGACCACCGAGAAGCTGGAACCTCCGCTGACCTACGAAGGGGTGATCAGCGACTTCTACGACACTGCCGCGGCACAAGTAGCGGCGCACCTGGACACCGGCCGCGACGTGGCGGTGATCTGCGAGGGCGATCCGTTCTTCTACGGCTCCTACATGTACCTGCACGACCGTCTTTCGGAGCGGTATGACACCGAAGTCGTACCCGGCGTCTGCTCCATGCTCGGCAGCGCGGCGGTGCTCGGCGTGCCGCTGGTGTACCGCAACCAGAGCCTTTCGGTGCTGTCCGGCGTGCTGCCCGAAGACGAGCTCAAGCGCCGCCTGGCTGACGCCGATGCGGCAGTGGTAATGAAGCTCGGGCGCAACTTCGACAAGGTCCGCCGCGTGCTGCGCGAACTGGGCCGCGACGGCGGCGCCCATTACGTCGAGCGGGCCACCATGCGCGAGCAGCGCATTGTGGCGCTGGACGACGTGGACCCGATGGCCTCGCCCTACTTCTCGATGATCGTCATCCCCGGCCAGCGGTGGAACGGCTGATGCGCGCCGCCATCGTCATTCTCGGCCAGGGTGCGCTGGCCACCGCGCGACGCCTCCAGGGGGTTTATCCGCAGGCGCGCGTGCTGGGCCTGAAGGACCGCGTCGAAGGCGCCGACGAGTCCTACGCAAACTTCGGCGATACCCTGCGCCAGCTGTACCGCGAGGACACCCCGATCATCGCCTTGTGCGCTGCCGGCATCGTCATCCGCACCCTCGCTCCATTGCTCGTCGAAAAGGGCGCGGAGCCTCCCGTGCTGGCCGTCGCCGAAGACGGCAGCGCCGTGGTGCCGTTGCTCGGCGGCCTGGGCGGGGTGAACCGCATGGCCCGCGAGATCGCCGCCGCGCTGGATGTGGCGCCAGCGATCACTACCAGCGGCGAACTGCGCTTCGGCGCCTGCCTGCTCGACCCGCCCCAAGGCTATGCCCTGGCCGATATCGAGCAAGGCAAACGCTTCGTCTCCGACCTGCTGGGCGGCGATACCCTGCGCATCGAAGGCGACGCGCCCTGGCTGGACGAGCTGGACCTGCCGCTGGCCGAGGACGCCGCGCACACCCTGCGCATCGACGCGCGCGCCACTGGCATTGCACAGAACGAGCTGCGTATCCATCCGCGCATCGTGCTCGCCCACGTCACGCTGGTGGATTCGCAGTTACCCCAGCGCATCCGCCAGGGTATGGTGCAAGCCGGGTTGGCCGAGGCATCACTGGCCGCGCTGGTGGCGCCGCGCTGCCGCATGGCCGATCCCGCCCTGGCTGGTGCCGCCGCCGAGCTGGGCGTTCCACTGCGCTTTATCCACGAAGATGAAGCACTGCCGCCGGACGTGCTGCACGGCGACTCCTTCCATCTGCTCCGCGCCGCGACGCCCGCCGAAGCCGAGCGCATCGGCCAGCCGCGCGGGCGGCTCAGCGTGATCGGCCTCGGCCCCGGCGCCAGCGACTTCATGATCCCCGCCGTGCGGCGCGCACTGGACGAGGCGCAGGACCTGCTCGGCTACGAAACCTACGTGAACATGGCCGAGCCACTGCGCGACGACCAGGTACGCCACTGCACCGACAACCGCGAAGAAAAGCAGCGCGCCCGCCACGCCTTCGAGCTGGCCGCCAGCGGACGGCGGGTGGTGGTGATTTCATCCGGCGACCCCGGCGTGTTCGCCATGGCCGCTGCGGTGATGGAAGCACTGCATGAAAGCAGCGATCCGCACTGGCACGGCGTGGAGCTGGAGGTGCTGCCGGGTGTATCCGCCGCCCTGGCCGCCGCCGCCAAGGCCGGCGCGCCGCTGGGGCATGATTTCTGTCTGATCTCGCTGTCGGACAACCTCAAGCCCTGGGAGACGATCGAGAAGCGACTCGACCATGCCGGCGCCGCCGACCTGGCCATGGCCTTCTACAACCCCATCTCCAAGGCACGCCCATGGCAACTGGGGCGCGCACTGGAGATCGTCCGCCAGCACCGCGCGCCGGAAACCCTGGTGGTGCTCGGCCGCGATATCGGCCGCCCAGCCGAGGCACTGCGGGTGCTGACGCTCGGCGAGCTGGTGCCGGAGATGGTGGATATGCGCACCCTGGTAATCGTCGGCTCGTCCCTGACCCGCCGCTTCCCCCGCGCAGGGGGCGGCGATTGGGTGTATACGCCGCGCTGGTACCGCTGAAGGCCGGCATGGCCGCTTTTCGTAGGAGCGAGCTTGCTCGCGAACGTTCCGGCACCGCAGCTACCGGGGAAATCTGTTCGCGAGCAAGCTCGCTCCTACAACAACACCGATCCGGCGAGCACGCTTGCAAATGGCCAATGGCTTATTGAAAATGCGACAAATTATCATTTGCAGCATTTCGCTCGCCCATGTCATCCACTTTCGATGTCCACGCGCTCTACAGTGACCACCACGGCTGGCTGCACAACTGGTTGCGCAGCCGGCTGGGCAATGCCGCCGATGCCGCGGACCTGGCCCAGGACACCTTCGTGCGCGTGCTGCTCAAGCCCGAGCGCATCGAACTGCACACGCCGCGCGCCTTCCTGCGGGTCATCGCCCGCGGCCTGGTGATCGACCACTGGCGGCGCGAGGAACTCGAGCGCGCCTACCTCGACGCCATCGCCCATCTGCCTCAAGCGGAAGTGCCCTCGGCGGAGGCACGGCAGAGCATCCTGCAGTTGCTGGAAAACATCGCCCGCCTGCTCGACGGCCTCAAGCCCAAGGTGCGCAGCGCCTTCCTGCTGGCCCAATGCGAGGGCCTGCCCCATGCGCAGATCGCCAAGCAGCTCGGCGTCTCCGTGCGCTCGGTGGAGCGCTACGTCGCCGAAGCGCTGTTCCACTGCTACCAGCTGCGGTACGCCGAATGAACGGCGCCAGCCTCGCGCCCGATCCACGGGTGGTGAAACAGGCGATCCAGTGGACCCTGCGCCTGAACGGCGATCCCGCCCCTGAGTTGCTCAGCGCCTGCCAGCACTGGCGCCAGGCCAACCCCGAACACGAAACCGCCTGGCTGCGGGTGCAGGCGCTGAACAGCGAACTGGCAGCCGGTTACCAGGCCGTGCCGGGCGCCCGCATGGCGCTGGAGAACACCACCCAGCGCTTGCAGCGGCGCCAGGCGCTGAAGCTGCTCTCCTCCCTCGCGATCGGTGCCTCAGCGTTGTGGCTGGCCCGCGAGGTCGCCCCCTGGCAACGCTGGATGGCCGACTACAGCACCGCCACCGGCGAGCGCAAGCGCTTCACCCTGGCCGACGGCAGCGTGCTGCAACTGAACACCGACAGCGCGGTGAACGTGCGCTTCGACTCGCGCCAGCGCCTGCTGCTTCTGGAGCGCGGCGAGATGCTGCTGAGCACGGCGAAGGATGCCGCGCGGCCACTGCGGGTGAGCAATCGCGACGGCCTGTTCGAGGCACTGGGCACGCGTTTCGTCCTGCGCCAGGACGAGCGCTCCACGCGCCTGAGCGTCGCGGACGGTTCGGTGGCCATCGCCCCACGCGTGCGCGGCCAGGCCACCGCCATCGCCAAGGCCGGGCAGACCTACGAGATCAACGGCGACAGCGCCCTGCTGGCCGAGCGCAGCAACATGGACAGCTGCGCCTGGGTCGACGGCCTGATCGTCACCCGCAACATGCGTCTGGCGGACTTCCTCGCTGAGATCGGTCGCTATCGCCATGGGCATCTGCATTGCGATGCGAGCGTGGCCGACCTGCGCCTCTCCGGGGTGTTCCGCCTAGACGACACCGATCAATTGCTGGCCCTGCTGCCGCAGACGCTTCCCGTGCGGGTGGAGAAGCGTACGGGTTGGTGGGTGACGGTGAGCGCACGGAGCTGAGCCCGCGCTGGAACGTAGGGCGGATAACGTTCGACGTTATCCGCCGTTTAGCCGGGGTAGCAAAGCACGTCGAGTTCGGCCTTGGGTAACATTTCTTCGCAATCGAGAATTATTTTTGTCGGGTTTCGCCGCGTCGGCCGGCAAGGAGGAATAACCCGTTCATTTCCCTTCCTCTCCGGAACCCCATCCATGCGAGCCGTTCACGTCCCGATGCCGTCCCCCACCCCGTCCAGCGCCAACCGCCTGGCCCATGCCGTACGCGGCGCCCTGCTCTGTGCGAGCCTGGGCGCCAGCCTGCCGCTGACCGCCTTGGCCGCCGACGCTGCCGCCATCACCAACAGCCGCGCCTACGCCATTCCGGCCGGGCCCTTGGGCGAGGTGCTGAACAGCTTCGCCCGCAAGGCGGGGATTACCCTGTCGGCCACCCCGGAGCAGACGCGCGGGCTGAACTCGGCCGGCCTGAACGGCACCTATTCGGTAGACCAGGGCCTGTCGCGCCTGCTGGTGGATACGCCGCTGGAGGCCGCGGACCAGGGCAACGGCAACTACGTACTGCGCCCCGCCGCACCGACCGACGTGCTGGCCATGCCCTCCAGCGACGTGTTCGCCCTGGGCAACGCGCTGGGCGAGGAAGACGGCTACCTGGCAACCCACAGCCAGATCGCCACCAAGACCTCCAAGTCCTTGCTGGAAACCAGCCAGAGCGTCTCGGTGATCACTCGCGAGCAGATCGACGACACCGCCTCCAAGACCGTGCAACAGGCCATGCGCTACACCCCCGGCATCTTCACCGGCCAGGTCGGCGCATCGAACCGCTACGACTACGTGGTGATGCGCGGCTTCGCCGACAACAGCGTGGACAACATCTACCTCGACGGCCTGAAGGCCATGGGCGACAGCGGCACCTTCAGCTCGATGCAGATCGACCCGTACTTCCTCGAACGCATCGACGTGGTCAAAGGCCCGTCCTCAGTGCTCTACGGCCGCAGCCTGCCGGGCGGGCTGGTGGCGCTGACCAGCAAGAAGCCGCTGTACGAGGACTACCACCAGATCACCGGTACCGTCGGCAACATGGGCCAGAAGGAAATGGGCTTCGACTTCAGCGGACCGCTGGATGAGGAAAAGCGCATCGCCTATCGACTGGTCGGCCTGGGCAAGGGCTCGGACACCCAGTTCGACCACGTCAAGGAAGAGCGCTACGCCATTGCCCCGACCCTGGCCATCGACTTCACCGACGACACCACGCTGACCCTGCAGGGTTACCTGCAGCACGACCCGAACGGCGGCTACCACGGCGGTGTACCGGCTGATGGCGCACTGTTCCACCACAACGGCCAGAAGATCTCCCGCGAGTTCTTCGACGGCGAGCCGAGCCAGGACGACTTCGACCGCACCCAGCGCCTGTTTGGCTACCAGCTGGAGCACCGCTTCGACGACGTCTGGACCGCGCGGCAGAACTTCCGCTATCTGGACTCCGACGTGGACCTCTCGCAGGTCTATGCGTACGGCTGGAGCGCGCCGGACGAGAACACCCTGAACCGCTACTTCTCCGGCGCCCGTGAGCACCTGCAGGCGTACATCGTGGATAACATGGCCCAGGCCGAGTTCGACACCGGCGCCGCCAGACACACCTTGCTGATGGGCCTGGATTACCAGCGCCGCCGCACCAGCGTGGACTGGTCCTCCGGCCAAGCCGCCCCGCTGGATGCGTTCAATCCGCACTATGGCAACGACGCCATCAGCTACTACCCGGACGACAACCACACACGTCGCCTGGAACAGACCGGCGTCTACCTGCAGGACCTGATCGACATCGACAACTGGCGCTTCTCCCTCGGCATGCGCGAGGACTGGGTGACGGTCGAGGACAAGAACCGCAGCACCGGCAGCAAGGCCGACGACGACTGGAAGAAATTCACCGGACGCGTCGGTGCGCTGTACCTGTTCGACAATGGCGTCGCGCCGTACATCAGCTACTCCGAGTCGTTCAACCCCAACGCCTACTCCGACCAGTCCGGCACGCCGCTGGAGCCGACCGAGGGCAAGCAATGGGAAGCCGGCCTGAAGTTCCAGCCCGAGGGCAGCCGCAGCCTGTACACCGCCTCGATCTTCCACATCACCCAGGAGAACGTTGCCTCCAAGGAGCCGCAGGACAACTTCTACACCTCCGTGGGCGAAGTGCGCTCCCAGGGCTTCGAGCTGGAAGCCCACACCCAGGTCACCGACAACCTCAAGGTGCTCGGCAGCTACACCTACACCGACATCACCTACACGAAGTCTCTGGACGGCAACCAGGGCCACACCCCGAACCAGGCGCCCAAGCACATGGCCTCGCTGTGGGCCGATTACGGCTTCGACGCAGGCCCGCTAGATGGCCTCTCCCTTGGAGGCGGCGCCCGTTACGTCGGCGAGACCTGGGCGGACAAGGAGAACACCCTGCGCGTGCCGGACTACACCCTGGTGGATGCGCGCATCGGCTACGACCTGTCCCGCGTCGGCCTGAAGGGGCTGGACGTCAGCCTCAACGCCAACAACCTGCTGGACAAGGACTACGTGGCGTCCTGCTACAGCCTGGACTTCTGCTACTTCGGCGAAAAACGCAACGTCACCGCAACGGTGAACTACCAGTTCTGATCGCACCGTCCAGTCGTTGCAGGGGCCCGGCCCCTGCAACTTCCTCTTACAAATACCCCCCCCTATACCCCCCCTTCGGGTGAGTTCTGCCGCGAGACCACCCTCCTATCCTCGACGCTCCTGTCCGCTTGCGAACACAACAAGAACAATCTGGCCACGCCAGCAGGAGCAACCATGAGTCAAACGTTCGAGACGACCGCGTCGCCCACGACCAACTCGCCGGCCTCGCCCCGGGCGCTTTACCGCAAGGTGATCTGGCGCCTGCTGCCATTCCTGGTCGTCGCCTACGCGATCAACGCCATCGACCGCCTCAACATCTCCTTCGCCAAATTGCGCATGGCCGAAGATATCGCCCTGAGCGAGGCCGCCTACGGGATCGGCGCCGGCATCTTCTACCTGGGCTATATCCTCTTCGAGGTGCCCAGCAACCTGTACATGCAGCGCGTCGGCGCCCGCGCCACGCTCACACGGATCATGGTGCTGTGGGGCATGGTCACCGTCGCCACCGCCTTCGTCACCACCGCCAACCAACTGATCGTCGCGCGGTTCTTCCTCGGGGTCGCCGAAGCCGGGTTCTTCCCGGGCGTCATTCTCTACCTCACCTACTGGTTCCCCAGCGAACTGCGCGGCCGGATCACCGCCGTGTTCATCATGTCGGCGATGGTCGCCGGCATCACCAGCGGACCACTGGCCGGCTGGATCATGACCCACTTCCACGGCTGGATGGGTCTGCGCGACTGGCAGGTGCTGTTTGTCCTGGAAGGCATCCCCGCCATGCTGCTGGGGGTGTTCGGCTGGTACTGGCTGGCGGATCGCCCACGCGACGCGAAATGGCTGAGCGACGAGGAGAAGGACCGCCTGGAAGCCGCACTGGCCACCGAGCCGGAAAAATCCGGCGACCACGGTCGCTTGCTCGACGTGCTGCGCGATCCGCGGGTGTACATCGCCGGGCTGGTGTTCTTCTGCGTCTACAGCGGCTCGAACACCGTGTCGTACTGGATGCCGACACTGATCCGCGGCTTCGGCGTGGAGGACTTGAGGTCCATCGGGCTGCTCGCCAGCCTGCCCTACGCGGTGGGCATCGTCGGCATGTACCTGCTCGGCCGCAGCTCGGACAAACGCCAGGAGCGCCGCTGGCACGTCGGCGCGACCATGCTGGTCAGCGCCAGCAGCTTCTTCCTGCTCGGCCTCGTCCAGGGCCACCTGCTGCTCTCGGTGATCCTGATGACCGTCGGCGCAGCGACGGCGATGTCCGCCCTCTCGCTGTTCTGGACCATCCCACCGGCGCTGCTCAGCCCGACACGGGCAGCCGGCGGCATCGCGGTGATCAGCGCCATCGGCGGCCTGGCGGGGGTGATCAGCCAGATCGTGGTCGGGGCGATCAAGACCGCCACCGGCAGCCTGTACCTGGCCTTCGACGTGATCGGCGTAACCCTGGCAATCGGCGCGCTGATCCTGCTGCTCGGCATTCCGGCGCATCAACTGCGAAAACGCCCGCACTGATCCACCGACGGCAGAAGGCCCCGCTTTGGCGGGGCCTTCTGCTCCGGTCTGACTAGAACTCTGCCGCCTGGCGGTGGCGTGTCTCCAATTCCAGAGAGGTGCGGTAGGCGTGCGCCTCACGCTCGGTATGGAAGATGCCGACCAACTGGCCTTCCTGGTACACATCCCAGCAACGCCCGCCCAGGGCGCGGAACTCGCGGGATTTATGGTCGTCGTCACGCTCGGTCACTGTAATGCTCATGTCTTTTCTTCTCCGGTTTTGCCACACATCAAGGCAATTCCAGAATCATTTAATTAGCTAGCTAATTAAATAGTCGCTTTCGAGAAAGACTGTTGCGGACCTTCGCCAAAACGAGCGTCCCAGAAACGCAAAAGCGCAGCTCGAAGGCTGCGCTCTTGGTGACTCCAACCGTTGGGTTTAGAACGGAATGTCGTCGTCGAAGCTGTCGTAGTCCGGGGCCGGCTGCGGAGCGGGCTGGGACTGCTGCTGCGGGGCCGGACGCGGTGCCTGCTGCGGGCGCTGCTGAGGCTCACGCGGGGCGCGCGGAGCGTCGTCGCCACCGGCACCCGGACGGCCGCCGAGCAGCTGCATGTTGCCGTTGATGTCGACCACGATCTCGGTGGTGTAGCGGTCCTGACCGTCCTGGCCCTGCCACTTGCGAGTGCGCAGGCTGCCTTCGACGTAGATCTGCGAACCCTTGCGCACGTACTCGGCGACGATTTCCGCCAGGCGACCGAAGAACACCACGCGGTGCCACTCGGTACGTTCCTGCTGCTGGCCGGTCTGCTTGTCCTTCCAGCTCTCGCTGGTGGCCAGGGTGACGTTGGTCACCGCGTTGCCGTTGGGCATGTAACGGGTTTCCGGATCGCCACCGACGTTACCCACCAGAATGACTTTGTTAACCCCACGGGCCATGACGCTCTCCTAAAGGCTTCAGCACGTCGCCGGCTCGGCGCCAGCCAGGCGCTCGAGGGACGTGCGATCCACTTGTTGGGAATCTACTTTGACATAAGCGGCGGCCTCTTCGATGACCACCATCACATCGCTCACACCGGGCAATGCCTTGAAACGCTCGGCCAACGAGGCATCGCGCAGCGCCTCATCGGAAAGAGGCAGACGAATGCTCGTTACATACGGCGGTTCACGCATGGTAACAGCAATCGCCAGCCAGATGGCAGCAAGGACCGCGCAGCCGATGAATACCCCGTTCAGGCCGCCGTGCTGGAACATCCAGCCGCCCAGAATGCCGCCCACCGCGGCGCCGAGGAACTGGCTGGTGGAGTACACGCCCATCGCCGTGCCCTTGCCGCCGGCGGGCGAAACCTTGCTCACCAGGGACGGCAGCGAGGCCTCCAGCAGGTTGAACGCGGTGAAGTAGACGATGATGCCGAACACCAGTTCCTGCAGGCTGTCGCCGAACGCCCAGAAGTACAGCTCGCAGAGCATCAGGGTCGCCACCGCGCCACTCAGCACGCGCTTCATCTGGCGCTTCTTCTCGGCGTAGATGATGAACGGCACCATGCCGAAGAAGCCCACCAGTAGCGCGGTCAGGTACACCCACCAGTGCTGCTCCTTGGGCAGCCCGGCGCGCTCTACCAGCGCCAGCGGCAGGGCCACGAAGCTGGCCATGAGGATGGCATGCAGGACCAGGATGCCGGCGTCCAGGCGCAGCAGTTCGCCGTTCTTCAGGGTCGGGATCAGCGACTGCCTGGCCACGCTGGATTCGCGGTGCTGCATGCGATGGTCCGGGGTCGGCACAACGAACAGGATGATCAGCATGCCCACCAGGGCCATGCCGGCGGTGAACCAGAACAGGCCGTGCAGGCCGAACCAGTGGGTCAGCACCGGGCCGGCAACCATGGCCACGGCGAAGGACACACCGATGCTCATGCCGATCATCGCCATGGCCTTGGTACGGTGCTGCTCGCGGGTCAAGTCGGAAAGCATCGCCATCACGGCGGCGGAGATCGCCCCGGCGCCCTGCAGCACACGGCCGGCGATGATGCCCCAGATGGAGTCGGCGTTGGCCGCCAGCGCGGCGCCGGCGGCGAATACCAGCAGGCCGACGACGATGATCGGCCGGCGGCCGATGCGGTCGGACAAGGTGCCCAGGGGAATCTGCAGGATGGCCTGGGTCAGGCCGTAGGCGCCGATGGCCAGGCCGATCAGGGCCGGAGTCGCGCCAGCGAGATCCTGGCCATAGGTCGCCAGGACCGGCAGGACCATGAACATGCCGAGCATGCGGAACGCGAAGACCAGGGACAGGCCGGCGGCCGCGCGGGTTTCGGTGCCACTCATGCGCTCAGTGTGGGAATCGTGCATAAGCCCCTCATGGGAAGACGGATGTCGGGGTTGCGCTTCAGTGCCCCCGTGACGGCGTGCCCTTCCACTCCGCGAAGGGCCGGCTGTCGCCAACGCCGAAAAATAGCCGCGCATTCTACCAGTCCTGCCGCCTGCCAGCACACTCGCGCGACTTTGCCGCACACGGATGGCCGGCCGTATACTCAGCGGTTTTCGCCCGCCATGCGAGGCCGCTGTGGACAAGATCCTCATCCGTGGGGCACGTACCCACAACCTGAAGAACATCGACCTGACTCTGCCCCGCGACAAGCTGATCGTGATCACCGGCCTGTCCGGCTCCGGCAAGTCTTCCCTGGCCTTCGACACGCTCTATGCCGAGGGCCAGCGCCGCTACGTGGAATCCCTGTCGGCCTATGCCCGGCAGTTCCTCTCGATGATGGAAAAGCCTGACGTCGACACCATCGAAGGTCTGTCGCCGGCCATTTCCATCGAGCAGAAATCCACTTCGCACAACCCGCGCTCCACCGTGGGCACCATCACCGAGATCTACGACTACCTGCGCCTGCTCTATGCGCGCGTCGGTATTCCGCGCTGCCCGGACCACGACATCCCGCTGGAGGCGCAGACCGTCAGCCAGATGGTCGACCAGGTGCTGGCGCTGCCCGAAGGCCGCAAGCTGATGCTGCTGGCCCCGGTGATCCGTGAGCGCAAGGGCGAGCACCTGGCGGTGTTCGAGGAAATGCGCGCCCAGGGCTTCGTCCGCGCCCGCGTCAACGGCAAGCTCTACGAGCTGGACGAGCTGCCCAAGCTGGACAAGAAGCTCAAGCACTCCATCGACGTGGTGGTGGACCGCTTCAAGGTGCGCGGCGACCTGCAGCAGCGCCTGGCGGAATCCTTCGAGACGGCGATCAACCTGGCCGACGGCATCGCCCTGGTTGCGCCCATGGATGATGAAGAAGGTGAGGAAATCATCTTCTCCGCCCGCTTCGCCTGCCCGATCTGCGGCCACTCGATCAGCGAGCTGGAACCCAAGCTGTTCTCCTTCAACAACCCGGCCGGCGCCTGCCCGACCTGCGACGGCCTAGGCGTGAAGCAGTTCTTCGACGCGCGCCGGGTAGTCAATGGCGAACTGACCCTGGCCGAAGGCGCGATCCGCGGCTGGGACCGGCGCAACGTCTACTACTTCCAGATGCTCGGTTCCCTGGCCGGGCACTTCGGCTTCAGCCTGGAAGAGCCCTTCCAGGACCTCGACCCGGAGCACCAGAAGTTCATCCTCAACGGCTCGGGGCGCGAGAACGTCGAATTCCGCTACCTCAACGACCGCGGCGACATCGTCAAACGCGCGCACCCGTTCGAAGGCATCCTGCCCAACCTGGAGCGCCGCTACCGCGAGACCGAGTCGGCCACCGTGCGCGAGGAACTGGCCAAGTTCCTCAGCACCCAGCCCTGCCCGGACTGCCACGGCACCCGCCTGCGCCGCGAGGCGCGCCACGTGTGGGTGGGCGACAAGACGCTGCCGGCGATCACCTCGATGCCGGTGGGCACCGCCTGTGAATACGCCGAGAGCCTGACCCTGACCGGCCGCCGCGGCGAGATCGCCTCGAAGATCCTCAAGGAGATCCGCGAACGCCTGCAGTTCCTGGTCAACGTCGGCCTCGACTACCTGACCCTGGATCGCAGCGCCGACACCCTGTCCGGCGGCGAGGCCCAGCGCATCCGCCTGGCCAGCCAGATCGGCGCAGGCCTGGTGGGCGTGATGTACATCCTCGACGAACCCTCCATCGGCCTGCACCAGCGCGACAACGAACGCCTGCTGGGCACCCTCACCCACCTACGCAACCTGGGCAACACGGTGATCGTGGTCGAGCATGACGAGGACGCGATTCGCCTGGCCGACTACGTGGTCGACATCGGCCCCGGCGCCGGCGTGCATGGTGGGCAGATCGTTGCAGAGGGGACACCGCAGGAGGTCATGGATCATCCGGACTCGGTCACCGGCAAATACCTGTCCGGCCGCACCAAGATCCTGGTTCCGGCCGAGCGCACGCCGCGCAACAAGAAGCAGTTGCTCAAGCTCAAGGGCGCGCGCGGCAACAACCTGCAGAACGTCAACCTGGAGATTCCGGTCGGCCTGTTCACCTGCGTTACCGGGGTGTCCGGCTCCGGCAAGTCGACGCTGATCAACAACACCCTGTTCCCGATCACCGCCACCGCGCTCAACGGCGCCACCAGCCTGGAGGTCGCGCCGCACGACTCCTTCGACGGCCTGCAGCACCTGGACAAGGTGGTGGACATCGACCAGAGCCCGATCGGTCGCACGCCACGCTCCAACCCCGCGACCTACACCGGCCTGTTCACACCGATCCGCGAGCTGTTCGCTGGCGTACCGGAAGCCCGTTCGCGCGGCTACGGCCCGGGGCGCTTCTCCTTCAACGTGAAGGGCGGCCGCTGCGAAGCCTGCCAGGGCGACGGCGTGATCAAGGTGGAGATGCACTTCCTGCCGGACATCTACGTCCCCTGCGACGTCTGCAAGGGCAAGCGCTACAACCGCGAGACCCTGGAAGTCCGCTACAAGGGCAAGAGCATCACCGAGGTGCTGGACATGACCATCGAGGACGCGCGCGAGTTCTTCGACGCCGTCCCGGCCATCGCCCGCAAGCTGCAGACGCTGATGGACGTCGGCCTGTCGTACATCAAGCTGGGCCAGAGCGCGACCACGCTGTCCGGCGGTGAGGCGCAGCGGGTGAAGCTGTCCCGCGAGCTGTCCAAGCGCGATACCGGCAAGACCCTGTACATCCTCGACGAGCCGACCACCGGCCTGCACTTCGCGGATATCCAGCAGTTGCTCGACGTGCTGCACCGCCTGCGCGACCACGGCAACACCGTGGTGGTGATCGAGCACAACCTGGACGTGATCAAGACCGCCGACTGGCTGGTCGACCTCGGCCCGGAGGGCGGCTCCAAGGGCGGCCAGATCATCGCCGTTGGCACGCCGGAGCAGGTCGCGGACATGGAGGCGTCGCACACCGGACGCTTCCTCAAACCGCTGCTGGAGCGCGATCGGGCCTGATCCGCGCCGGCATGAAAAAGCCCCTGCTGCCAATCGGCGCAGGGGCTTTTTTCTGCTCTTCGTAGGAGCGAGCTTGCTCGCGAACCGCCCAACAACGGAGTCGCCGGGAAGCTCTGTTCGCGAGCAAGCTCGCTCCTACAAAAGCGTGCTCCGCGCGCAAATAAAAAAGCCCCCGGAGCCTGAGCGCCGGGGGCTTTTGTCGAACCGAAGCTGCGGATCAGATCTGCGACTGCAGGTAATTTTCCAGCCCCATTTTCTGGATCAGCCCAAGCTGCTGCTCCAGCCAGTAGGCGTGGTCTTCCTCGGTGTCGGTCAGCTGCACGCGGAGGATGTCGCGGGTAACGAAGTCCTTGTGCTTCTCGCACAGGGCGATGCCCTTGGCCAGGGCGGCGCGCACATGGCGCTCCAGTTTGAGGTCAGCTTCGAGCATCTCCGGTACGGTCTTGCCTGGGTGGATGTCGTCCGGACGCATGCGAGGTGTGCCTTCGAGCAGCAGGATGCGGCGCAGCAAGGCATCGGCGTGCTGGGTTTCCTCTTCCATCTCGTGGTTGAGGCGTTCGTAGAGCTTGGTGAAGCCCCAGTCCTCGTACATCCGCGAGTGGATGAAGTACTGGTCGCGAGCGGCCAGCTCACCGGTCAGCAGCGTGTTCAGATAGTCGATAACCTCGGCGTGGCCTTGCATCAGCCTTCTCCCTGGAACGTGACAGCAAATTAAACGGCGCTATGGTCCGGCTGGGGATGACCGGGGTCAAGCCCGTAATTGGCCGGAAACAAAGCCGCCCTCCGAAGAGGGCGGCGTGTTCCGATGCCTGAGCTTAGTCCAGCTTCAGACCGAGCGCCTTGGCGACACCTTCGCCGTAGGCCGGGTCGATCTTGAAGAACAGCGCGAGCTGACGACGCTGGATGGCTTCCGGCACGCCTGCCATGTCACCGGCGATGTTGGCGTACAGCCGCTGCCGCTGAGCCTCGTCGAACAGGCGGAACAGCGCGGCCGGCTGGCTGTAGTAGTCATCGTCGACGCGGTGGTTCCAGTGATCGGCGGTGCCTTCCAGGGTCAGCGGCGGTTCGGAGTAGTCCGGCTGCTCCTGCCACTGGCTGAAGCTATTCGGCTCGTAGGTGACGGTCATGTCACCATTGTTGCCGTCCACCCGCATGGCGCCGTCGCGGTGGTAGATGCGCGGATTGTTGCGCGCGGCGTTAACCGGGATCTGGTGGTGGTTCACGCCCAGACGGTAGCGGTGCGCATCGCCGTAGGAGAACAGGCGCCCCTGGAGCATCTTGTCCGGCGAGAAGCCGATCCCGGGGACGATATTCGCCGGGCTGAACGCGGACTGCTCGACCTCGGCGAAGTAATTCGCCGGGTTGCGGTTAAGCTCGAAGTAGCCCACCTCGATGAGCGGATAATCACCGTGCGGCCAGACCTTGGTCAGGTCGAACGGGTTGTAGCGGTAGGTCGCCGCTTCCTTCTCCGGCATCACCTGCACGTACATGGTCCAGCGCGGGAAGTCGCCACGCTCGATGGCCTCGTACAAGTCGCGCTGCGAACTCTCGCGGTCGGCACCGACCAGCTTCGCCGCTTCCTCGTTGCTCAGGTTCTCGATGCCTTGCTGGGTCTTGAAGTGGAACTTCACCCAGAAGCGCTCGTTGCTGGCGTTGATGAAGCTGAAGGTGTGGCTGCCGAAGCCGTGGACGTGACGGTAGCTGCGTGGCAGGCCGCGGTCACTGAAGTCGATGGTCAGTTGGTGCAGCGCTTCAGGCAGATGCGAGAAGAAGTCCCACTTCATGGTGGCGTTGCGCAGGTTGGTACGCGGGTCGCGTTTCACCACGTGGTTCAGGTCAGGGAATTTCAGCGGGTCGCGGAAGTAGAAGACCGGGGTATTGTTGCCCACCAGGTCCCAGTTGCCTTCCTCGGTGTAGAACTTCAGGGCAAAGCCACGGATATCGCGTTCGGCATCCGCCGCGCCGCGCTCGCCTGCCACGGTGGAGAAGCGCAGGAACAACGGAGTCTGCTTACCGATCTGGGAGAACAGCTTCGCCCGGCTGTAGCGGGTGATGTCGTGGGTGACGGTGAAGGTGCCATAGGCGGCCGAGCCTTTGGCGTGCATGCGGCGCTCAGGAATCACTTCACGATCGAAGTGCGCCAGTTTCTCCAGGAACCAGACGTCCTGCAGCAGCATCGGCCCCCGCGGGCCGGCGGTCTGGACGTTCTGGTTATCGGCGACCGGCGCTCCAGCAGCGGTCGTCAGGCGGGTTTTGTCGCTCATCGTTACTCTCCTAAACGGCGGTCTGTGCGGCAGCCAATGCGTCACCGGAAGGGTGAGCGCTGCCCGACATCCCGATCGGACAATTAAGCGCCTCCACCGGCGTTGCGGCTGTTGATCCAGCTCAGCTAGCGGTGGAAGTCGGCGAAGTCAGGATCGTCGAGGAGATGGGTAATGAGCCAATTTATTGATTCGAGCCCATCGATAGAGAAATACTTTTCGATAGGCGATAAAAAACCGGGCACAAGGCCCGGTTTCTTATAAGTAAGGCGTAAACCTTACTCTGCAGCTTCTACTGCTTGGCCGCCAACAGCACGGTCAATCAGTTCGACGTATGCCATGGGGGCATTGTCGCCGGCGCGGAAGCCGCACTTCAGGATGCGCAGGTAGCCGCCCGGACGGTTGGCGTAGCGCTTGCCCAGTTCGTTGAACAGCTTGCCTACGGCTTCTTTCGAACGGGTACGATCGAAAGCGAGACGACGGTTGGCAACGCTATCCACTTTAGCCAGGGTGATCAGCGGCTCGGCAACGCGACGCAGTTCCTTGGCCTTGGGCAGGGTGGTTTTGATCAGTTCGTGTTCGAAGAGCGACACAGCCATGTTCTGGAACATAGCCTTGCGGTGCGCGCTGGTGCGGCTCAGGTGACGACCACTTTTACGATGGCGCATGGTTCAATTCCTTTCCAAACTTTACGTTCGGTAGCTACGACGATCAGGCAGTAGCCTTGTCGTCTTTCTTGAGACTTGCCGGCGGCCAGTTGTCGAGGCGCATACCGAGGGACAGACCGCGAGAGGCCAGAACGTCCTTGATTTCGGTCAGGGACTTCTTGCCCAGGTTCGGCGTTTTGAGCAGCTCTACTTCGGTGCGCTGAATCAGGTCACCGATGTAGTAGATGTTCTCTGCCTTCAGGCAGTTGGCCGAACGGACGGTCAGCTCCAGGTCATCGACCGGACGCAGCAGGATCGGATCGATCTCGTCTTCCTGCTCTTCAACGACGGGCTCGCTGTCGCCTTTGAGGTCCACGAACGCTGCCAGCTGCTGTTGCAGGATGGTAGCGGCGCGACGGATAGCCTCTTCAGGGTCCAGGGTGCCGTTGGTTTCCAGATCGAGGACCAGCTTGTCCAGGTTGGTACGCTGTTCGACACGGGCGTTCTCGACCACGTAGGCAACACGACGTACGGGGCTGAACGAGGCGTCGAGCTGCAGACGGCCGATACTACGGCTTTCGTCTTCATCGCTCGAACGGGCATCAGCCGGCTCGTAGCCACGGCCACGAGCGACTTTCAGCTTCATGTTCAGCGCGCCGTTATCGGCCAGGTGGGCGATAACATGGTCACCGTTGACGATCTCGACATCATGATCCAGCTGAATATCGGCAGCGGTCACCACACCCGAGCCCTTTTTCGCCAGGGTCAGCGTCACTTCGTCACGGCCGTGCAGCTTGATGGCCAGGCCTTTCAGGTTGAGCAGGATCTCGATGACATCTTCCTGCACACCTTCGATGGCGGAGTACTCATGGAGTACGCCGTCGATCTCGGCCTCGACCACTGCACAGCCAGGCATGGAGGACAACAGGATGCGACGCAGCGCGTTGCCCAGGGTATGGCCGAAACCACGCTCGAGGGGCTCGAGGGTGATCTTGGCGCGGGTTTGGCTGACCACCTGCACATCGATGTGGCGGGGGGTCAGGAACTCATTTACCGAACTCTGCATGGATGCACCTATTTTCTAGCCCTTACTTGGAGTAGAGCTCGACAATCAGGTTTTCGTTGATGTCGGCGGACAGATCAGCACGAGCCGGGACACTCTTGAAGGTGCCGGACTTCTTGTCGCTATCCACTTCGACCCACTCAACGCGACCGCGCTGGGCGCACAGTTCCAGGGCTTGGGCGATACGCAGCTGGTTCTTCGACTTCTCGCGAACAGCAACGACGTCACCAGCCTTGACCTGGTAGGACGGGATGTTAACGGTCTGACCGTTCACGCTGATGGTCTTGTGGGACACCAGCTGACGGGATTCGGAACGAGTGGAACCGAAGCCCATACGGTAGACGACGTTGTCCAGACGGCACTCGAGCAGCTGCAGCAGGTTCTCACCAGTGGAGCCCTTGCGGCGGGACGCTTCCTGATAGTAGCCACGGAATTGACGTTCCAGAACGCCGTAGATGCGGCGGACTTTCTGCTTCTCGCGCAGCTGCAGACCGTAGTCGGACAGACGACCACGACGCTGACCATGCTGGCCAGGAACGTTTTCTGCCTTGCACTTCGAGTCGAGGGCACGAACGCCGCTCTTCAGGAACAGATCAGTGCCTTCGCGGCGAGACAGTTTGCACTTGGGACCAATGTAACGAGCCATTTCTCACTGTCTCCTATTACACGCGACGCTTTTTCGGCGGACGGCAGCCGTTGTGCGGGATCGGGGTTACGTCGGTGATGCTGGCGATCTTGTAACCGCAGGCATTCAGCGCACGTACAGCCGATTCGCGGCCCGGGCCCGGGCCCTTGACGTTGACGTCGAGGTTCTTCAGACCGTATTCCAGAGCTGCCTGGCCGGCACGCTCGGCCGCTACCTGGGCAGCGAACGGAGTGCTCTTACGCGAGCCGCGGAAGCCCGAACCACCGGAGGTAGCCCAGGACAGGGCGTTGCCCTGACGGTCGGTGATGGTAACGATGGTGTTGTTGAAGGACGCGTGGATATGCGCGATCCCGTCAACCACCGTCTTTTTGACTTTCTTACGAGGACGAGCAGCAGGTTTTGCCATGACTAAATTCCTAAGCGATTACTTGCGGATCGGCTTACGCGGGCCCTTACGGGTACGCGCGTTGGTCTTGGTACGCTGACCGCGAACCGGCAGACCGCGACGATGACGCAGACCGCGGTAGCAACCGAGGTCCATCAGACGCTTGATGTTCATGTTGATTTCGCGACGCAGGTCACCTTCGGTGGTCAGCTTGGCCACCTCGGTACGCAGCGAATCAATCTGCTCTTCGCTCAGGTCCTTGATCTTTGCAGCCGGGCTGATGCCGGTGGCTGCACAGATGCTCTGTGCGGTAGTGCGACCGACACCATAGATGTAGGTCAGCGAGATAACAGTGTGCTTGTTATCCGGAATGTTTACGCCTGCAATACGGGCCATTCAGAAAAACTCCAATTGACAGCTACCCGGCGCCCAGGAAGCCAAGAAAGGGCGCGGATATTAGCGCTGTAAAAACAAATAATCAACCCGGCAGCACACTAGCTGCCGGGTTATAACGCGTGGTTCACACTCAGCCTTGGCGCTGCTTGTGACGCGGCTCCGCGCTGCAGATCACACGAACGACGCCTTCGCGACGGATGATCTTGCAGTTACGGCACAGCTTCTTTACCGATGCACGAACTTTCATCAGTGACTCCTCGAACCTTACGGGTCAGCGCAGCAGGCCGCTGCCATAGCCCTTCAGGTTGGCTTTCTTCATGAGGGATTCGTACTGGTGAGAAACGAGGTGCGATTGTACTTGGGCCATAAAGTCCATCACAACCACGACCACGATCAGCAACGAGGTCCCGCCAAGGTAGAACGGTACGTGGGCAGCTACGACCAGGAACTGGGGCAGCAGACACACAGCCGTCATGTACAGGGCACCGAACATGGTCAAACGGGTCAGCACGCCATCGATGTAGCGAGCCGATTGTTCGCCCGGACGAATACCCGGAATAAATGCACCGGACTTCTTGAGGTTTTCCGCCACGTCCTTCGGGTTGAACATCAGCGCTGTGTAGAAGAAGCAGAAGAAGACGATCCCTGCACTAAACAGCAGAATGTTCAGCGGCTGCCCCGGAGCGATCGCTTGCGCGACGTCCTGCAGCCAACCAAGGCCTTCCGACTGACCGAACCAGGCACCCAGGGATGCCGGGAACAGCAGGATGCTGCTGGCGAAGATCGCGGGGATTACACCCGCCATGTTCACTTTCAGCGGCAGATGGCTGGTCTGGGCGGCAAACACCTTGCGGCCTTGTTGGCGCTTGGCGTAATGCACGGCGATACGGCGCTGACCACGCTCGATGAATACAACGAACGCGATGATGGCCACGGCCAGCAGGCCGATGGCGATCAGGGCGAAGATGTTGATGTCACCTTGACGCGCAGACTCGAAGGACTGACCGATTGCTCGGGGCAGGCCTGCGACGATACCGGAGAAGATCAACATGGAGATGCCGTTGCCGACACCCCGCTCGGTGATCTGCTCACCCAGCCACATCATGAAGAGTGCACCCGCCACGAAGGTGGTGACCGACACGAAGTAGAAGCCGAAGTCGTTGGAGAAGGCCACACCCTGGCTGCCCAGACCAACGGACATGCCGATGGCCTGGACGAGTGCCAGAGCGAGAGTTGCGTAGCGGGTGTACTGGCTGATCTTGCGACGCCCAGACTCACCCTCTTTCTTCAACTGCTCCAGCTGCGGGCTGATAGCGGTCATGAGCTGCATGATGATCGATGCCGAGATGTACGGCATGATCCCCAGTGCAAAGATACTCATGCGCTCCAGCGCGCCGCCGGAAAACATGTTGAAGAGGCTAAGAATGGTCCCCTCGTTCTGCCGGAACAGTGCCGCCAAGCGATCAGGGTTGATGCCCGGGACTGGGATGTGCGCGCCGATCCGATAGACGATGATCGCCAGGAACAGGAAACGCAGACGTGCCCAGAGCTCGGACAAACCACCACCGTTGCTCAGCGCAGAGAGAGCACCTTGCTTAGCCATTTAGTCCTCGATTTTGCCGCCAGCTGCTTCGATAGCCGCACGAGCGCCTTTGGTGGCGCCGATGCCTTTCAGGGTGACTGCGCGAGTAACTTCGCCGGACAGCATGACTTTCACACGCTGTACGTTCTGGTTAATCACGTTGGCATCCTTCAGGGCCTGCACGGTTACGACATCACCCTCGACCTTGGCCAGCTCGGAGGTACGCACTTCTGCGCGATCCAGGGCCTTCAGCGAGTTGAAGCCGAACTTCGGCAGACGACGGTGCAGCGGCTGCTGACCACCCTCGAAGCCCGGAGCGATGGAGCCACCGGAGCGGGAGGTCTGACCTTTGTGACCACGGCCACCGGTCTTGCCCAGACCGCTACCGATGCCACGGCCCGGACGGTGCTTTTCGCGACGGGCACCCGGCGCGGAACGCAGATCGTTCAGTTGCATGGATTAACCCTCCACACGCAGCAGGTAGTAGGCCTTGTTGATCATGCCGCGGTTTTCAGGAGTGTCCTGAACCTCAACGGTGTGACCAATGCGACGCAGGCCCAGGCCTTTGACGCAAGCCTTGTGATTGGCCAGACGGCCGTTCACGCTCTTGATCAGGGTAACTTTGACAGTTGCCATGGTTAGAGAATCTCCTCGACGCTCTTGCCACGCTTGGCCGCTACCGACTCAGGGGACTGCATGTTCTTCAGGCCCTTGAAGGTTGCGTAGACCACGTTCACCGGGTTGGTGGAGCCGTAGCACTTCGCCAGAACGTTCTGCACACCGGCCACTTCCAGGACAGCACGCATGGCGCCGCCGGCGATGATACCGGTACCTTCGGAAGCCGGCTGCATGTACACCTTGGAGGCGCCATGGGCGGACTTGGTCGGGTACTGCAGGGTGGTGCCGTTCAGATCAACCTGGATCATGTTGCGGCGAGCAGCTTCCATGGCTTTCTGGATGGCGGCCGGCACTTCACGCGCCTTGCCACGACCGAAGCCAACACGGCCCTTGCCATCGCCAACCACGGTCAGCGCGGTGAAGGCGAAGATACGGCCACCTTTAACGGTTTTGGCGACGCGGTTAACTTGAACCAGCTTCTCGATGTAGCCTTCGTCGCGCTTTTGATCGTTGTTTGCCATAACTTAGAACTCCAGACCGCCTTCGCGAGCGGCATCAGCCAGGGCCTTGATACGGCCGTGGTACTTGAAGCCAGAACGGTCGAACGCCACCTGAGTGACGCCGGCAGCCTTGGCGCGTTCGGCGACCAGTTGACCAACTTTCTTGGCTGCGTCGATGTTGCCGGTGGCACCTTCGCGCAGTTCCTTGTCCAGGGTCGAGGCGCTGGCCAGGACCTTGCCGCCATCGGCCGCAATGACCTGGGCGTAGATGTGCTGGGCGGAGCGGTACACACAGAGGCGTACGGCTTCCAGTTCGCGCATCTTCAGGCGTGCCTTGCGAGCGCGGCGCAGACGGGTTTCTTTCTTGACGCTCATTTGCTATGCCCTACTTCTTCTTGGCTTCTTTACGAAGGACGACTTCGTCGGCGTAACGCACGCCCTTGCCTTTGTACGGCTCCGGCGGACGGAAGTCGCGGATTTCCGCAGCTACCTGACCCACCAGCTGCTTGTCGATGCCCTTGATCAGGATATCGGTCTGGCTGGGGGTTTCCGCTACGATGCCGGCAGGCAGTTCGTAATCAACCGGGTGGGAGAAGCCGAGAGCCAGGGACAGCACTTGGCCTTTGGCCTGCGCCTTGTAACCAACGCCGACCAGCTGGAGCTTGCGCTCGAAGCCCTGGCTGACGCCGATCACCATGTTGTTGACCAGAGCGCGGGTGGTACCGGCCATGGCACGGGTCTGCTGGTCGCCGTTACGCGCAGCGAAACGCAGCTCACCGTTGTCCTGAATGACTTCGACGGACGGATGGACTTTCAGCTCGAGAGCGCCTTTGGCACCCTTGATCGAAAGCTCCTGGCCAGCCAGCTTGATTTCAACGCCGGCGGGCAGCTTGACGGGGTTCTTAGCAACGCGAGACATGCTGATTCCCCTTAGAACACAGTGCAGAGCACTTCGCCACCAACACCAGCGGCACGGGCAGCACGATCAGTCATCACACCCTTGTTGGTGGAGACGATCGACACACCCAGGCCACCGCGTACTTTCGGCAGCTGGTCTACGGATTTGTACTGGCGCAGGCCAGGACGGCTGATTCGCTTCACTTCTTCGATGACAGGCTTGCCTTCGAAGTACTTCAGCTCGATCGACAGCAGAGGCTTGGCCTCGGCGCTGACTTGGAAATCCGCAATGTAACCTTCGTCCTTGAGGACTTTGGCGACTGCCGCTTTCAGCTTGGAAGACGGCATGCTCACGACGGTCTTCTCAGCCATCTGGGCATTACGGATGCGAGTTAGCATGTCTGCTAACGGGTCCTGCATACTCATGGGCTTAATGCTCCTGATACAAAAGATAAGCCTTCAACTTCTTTACTCGCCCTCAAAACACCAGGCGCACAAAACCCCTGGCTCGGGGGAGCCGGGTATTCTAGAGATCGCTCAAAAACGAATCAAGCCCCACGAGGGGGCTTGATTCGTTAAGCGATCAACGGAGCCGTTGCCGGCTCCGCTAACGACTTACCAGCTGGCTTTCACCAGACCCGGTACGTCGCCGCGCATTGCAGCTTCGCGCAGCTTGTTACGGCTCAGACCGAACTTGCGGTAGAAGCCGTGCGGACGACCGGTCAGACGGCAGCGGTTACGCAGGCGGCTGGCGCTCGCGTCACGGGGCTGCTTCTGCAGGGCGACCTGGGCATTCCAACGCTCTTCCGCGGAGGAGTTCGGATTAGCGATGATCGCTTTCAGCTCGGCACGCTTTTTGGCGTACTTGGCTACCGTTTGCTGACGCTTCAGCTCACGGTTCTTCATGCTCTCTTTAGCCATGGTCCTACTCCAATCAGTTGCGGAACGGGAAGTTGAAGGCGCGCAGCAGGGCACGACCTTCATCATCCGTACGAGCGGTGGTGGTCAGAGTGATATCCATACCGCGGAGGGCATCGATCTTGTCGTAATCGATTTCCGGGAAGATGATCTGCTCTTTGACGCCCATGCTGTAGTTGCCACGACCGTCGAAGGACTTGGCGTTCAGACCGCGGAAGTCACGTACGCGCGGCAGGGAGATCGACAGCAGACGGTCCAGGAACTCGTACATGCGGTCGCCACGCAGGGTGACTTTCACGCCAATCGGCCAGCCTTCACGGATCTTGAAGCCAGCGATGGACTTACGAGCGTAAGTCACGACCGGCTTTTGACCCGCGATCTTTTCCAGATCGGCTACGGCGCTCTCGATGACTTTCTTGTCACCAACAGCTTCGCCAAGACCCATGTTCAGGGTGATTTTGGTAACGCGCGGAACTTCCATCACGTTCGCCAGCTGAAGCTCTTGCTTCAGCTTGGGAGCGATTTCCTTCCGATAAATTTCTTTCAATCGTGCCATGGTGATCTACCTAGCTCCCTCAAGCCTGAACCGGTTTCTGGGTCGACTTGAAGACACGAATCTTCTTACCGTCTTCGACCTTGAAGCCAACGCGGTCAGCCTTGTTGGTTTCAGCGTTGAAGATGGCGACGTTGGAGACGTGCAGAGGCGCCTCCTTCTCGACGATCCCGCCTTGCTGGTTGAGCATGGGGTTGGGCTTGGTGTGGCGCTTGATCAGGTTCACACCGCCAACGACCAGACGGTCGTCAGCGAGAACTTTCAGCACCTTGCCACGCTTGCCCTTGTCCTTGCCGGCAATGACGATGACTTCGTCGTCACGACGAATTTTTTGCATGACGGCTACTCCTTACAGCACTTCAGGGGCAAGGGAGACGATCTTCATGAACTTCTCGGTACGAAGTTCACGAGTCACCGGCCCGAAGATACGGGTGCCGATCGGCTCCTGCTTGTTGTTCAGCAGGACGGCGGCGTTGCCGTCGAAGCGAATGATGGAACCGTCGGTACGACGTACGCCGTGCTTGGTGCGAACGACCACGGCAGTCATTACCTGGCCCTTCTTCACCTTGCCACGCGGAATCGCTTCCTTGACGGTGACCTTGATGATGTCGCCAATGCCGGCGTAACGACGGTGGGAACCGCCGAGTACCTTGATGCACATTACGCGACGCGCGCCGCTGTTGTCAGCGACATCGAGCATGGATTGAGTCTGAATCATCTTCTATCTCCGACCCTTAGACTTCAACCGCGCGCTCGACGATATCAACCAGGGTCCAGGCCTTGGTCTTGGCCAGCGGACGGGTCTCGCGGATGGTGACCAGGTCACCAACGCGGCACTGATTGGTTTCGTCGTGGGCGTGCAGTTTGGTCGAACGCTTCACGTATTTGCCGTAGATCGGGTGCTTTACGCGACGCTCGATCAGAACGGTAACGGTCTTGTCCATCTTGTCGCTGACGACGCGGCCAGTCAGCGTACGGACGGTGTTCTGAGCTTCAGCCATGATTACTTACCTGCTTGCTGGTTGAGCACAGTTTTAACGCGAGCGATGTCGCGCTTCACTTGCGAGAGCAGGTGAGACTGCCCCAACTGGCCAGTTGCCTTCTGCATGCGCAGATTGAACTGGTCGCGCAGCAGGCCGAGCAGTTGCTCGTTCAGCTGCTCAACGGATTTTTCACGAAGTTCATTCGCTTTCATCACATCACCGTCCGCTTAACAAAGGAGGTGGCGAGCGGCAGCTTTGCAGCAGCCAGGGCGAATGCCTCACGCGCCAGCTCTTCGGATACACCCTCGATCTCGTACAGGACCTTGCCCGGTTGAATCTGGGCTACCCAGTACTCGACGCCGCCCTTACCTTTACCCATACGTACTTCCAGGGGCTTCTTGGTAACAGGCTTGTCGGGGAATACGCGAATCCAGATCTTGCCGCCACGTTTAACGTGACGGGTCAGCGCACGACGTGCGGACTCGATCTGACGCGCGGTGAGACGGCCACGGCTGGTTGCCTTGAGGGCGAACTCGCCGAAGCTGACTTTGGAACCGCGATGAGCCAGGCCACGGTTGTGACCGGTCATTTGCTTGCGGAACTTCGTACGCTTAGGTTGCAGCATTTGCGTACTCCTTACTTAGCAGCTTTTTTACGAGGAGCGGGCGCTACAGGCTTCAGCTCTTCCTGGCGGCCACCAATGACCTCGCCTTTGAAGATCCAAACCTTCACACCGATCACACCGTAGGTGGTGTGCGCTTCGTAGGTTGCGTAGTCGATGTCGGCACGCAGGGTGTGCAGGGGCACACGACCTTCGCGATACCACTCGGTACGAGCGATTTCAGCGCCGCCCAGACGACCGCTTACCTGGATCTTGATGCCTTTGGCACCAATGCGCATGGCGTTCTGTACAGCGCGCTTCATGGCGCGACGGAACATAACGCGACGCTCCAGCTGCTGAGCTACGCTCTGCGCAACCAGCATACCGTCGAGTTCCGGCTTGCGGATCTCTTCGATGTTGATGTGCACAGGCACACCCATTTGCTTGGTCAGGTCCTGACGCAGCTTCTCAACATCTTCACCTTTCTTGCCGATCACGATGCCGGGACGAGCGGTGTGGATGGTGATGCGTGCAGTTTGAGCCGGACGATGGATATCGATACGGCTTACGGACGCGCTTTTTAGTTTGTCTTGGAGATACTCACGTACCTTCAGGTCGGCGAACAGATAATCGGCGTAAGTGCGCTTATCTGCGTACCAAACGGAGGTGTGCTCCTTGACGATACCCAGGCGGATGCCATTGGGATGTACTTTCTGACCCATCTGATCGACTCCGTTACTTGTCCGCAACCTTGACAGTGATATGGCAAGACCGCTTGACGATGCGATCAGCACGGCCTTTGGCACGCGGCATGATGCGCTTGAGCGAACGACCTTCGTTGACGAAGACGGTGGAGACCTTCAGGTCATCCACATCGGCGCCTTCGTTGTGCTCGGCGTTGGCCACGGCCGACTCCAGCACTTTCTTCATGATCTCGGCGGCTTTCTTGTTGCTGAAAGCCAGGAGGTTGAGCGCATCGCCCACCTTCTTCCCGCGGATCTGGTCGGCGACCAAGCGGGCTTTCTGGGCGGAGATACGAGCGCCCGAGAGCTTAGCGGCTACTTCCATCTTCCTTACCCCTTAACGCTTGGCTTTCTTGTCCGCAGCGTGCCCACGATAAGTGCGGGTAGCAGCGAACTCGCCGAGTTTGTGACCGACCATGTCTTCGTTGACCAGGACCGGCACGTGTTGACGGCCGTTGTGGACAGCGATGGTCAGACCAACCATGTGCGGCAGGATCATCGAACGGCGCGACCAGGTCTTGATCGGCTTGCGGTCGTTCTTTTCCACCGCCACTTCGATCTTCTTCAGCAGGTGAAGATCGATAAAAGGACCTTTTTTCAGAGAACGTGGCACTGTCGTATCCCTCTATTTACTTGCGGCGACGGACGATCATGTTGTCGGTACGCTTGTTCGCGCGAGTCTTCTTACCCTTGGTCTGAAGACCCCACGGCGATACCGGATGACGACCAGCAGAGGTACGACCTTCACCACCACCATGCGGGTGGTCGACCGGGTTCATGGCAACACCACGAACGGTCGGGCGAACGCCACGCCAGCGCTTGGCACCAGCTTTACCCAGCGAACGCAGGCTGTGCTCGGAGTTCGAGACTTCACCCAGGGTCGCACGGCAGTCAGCCAGGACTTTGCGCATTTCGCCGGAACGCAGACGTACGGTTACGTATGCACCTTCACGGGCAACCAGCTGAGCCGAAGCGCCAGCGGAGCGAGCGATCTGAGCGCCTTTACCAGGCTTCAGTTCGATACCGTGGATGGTGCTACCCACCGGGATGTTGCGCAGCGGCATGTTGTTGCCGGCCTTGATCGGAGCGCCGATACCGGAGATCAGTTGATCACCAGCCACCACGCCTTTCGGAGCGATGATGTAGCGACGCTCGCCGTCCGCGTATTTCAGCAGAGCGATGTGAGCAGTACGGTTCGGATCGTATTCAACGCGCTCAACGATGGCAGGGATGCCATCCTTGTTGCGGCGGAAGTCGACCAGACGATAGTGCTGCTTGTGGCCACCACCGATATGACGGGTGGTGATACGACCGTTGTTGTTACGGCCGCCCGACTTGGACTTCTTCTCGAGCAGGGGAGCGAACGGAGCACCTTTGTGCAGGTCCTGGTTCACTACCTTGACGACGAAACGACGACCAGCGGAAGTCGGTTTGCATTTAACGATTGCCATGATGCACCCCTTTACTCAGCGCCAGCTGCGAAATCGAGATCCTGGCCCGGCTGGAGAGCGATGTACGCTTTTTTCCAGTCGTTACGCTTGCCCAGGCCGCGAACGGTACGCTTGGTCTTGCCCTGAACGTTCAGGGTGGTGACGCGACGTACTTTCACGCCGAACAGGCTTTCTACGGCCTTCTTGATTTCCAGCTTGGTTGCATCAGTGGCAACCTTGAAAACGAATTGGCTGTTGCCGTCCGCCAGGCCAGTGGCCTTCTCGGAGATATGCGGGCCCAGCAGCACCTTGAATACGCGTTCCTGGTTCATGCCAGCAGCTCCTCGAACTTCTTCACGGCAGACACGGTGACCAGCACCTTGTCGTAGGCAATGAGGCTGACCGGATCGGAAGCCTGGACGTCACGTACATCGACGTGGGCCAGGTTGCGAGCTGCCAGGTACAGGTTCTCATCGACGCCTTCGGTGACGATCAGTACATCTTTCAGGCCCAGGCCTTCCAGCTTGCTGACCAGACCCTTGGTCTTCGGCGCATCGACAGCGAAGTCGGCAACGACAACCAGACGATCCAGACGAACCAGCTCAGAGAGGATGGAGCGCAGAGCAGCGCGGTACATCTTCTTGTTGAGCTTCTGGGAGTGATCCTGGGGCTTGGCTGCGAAGGTCGCGCCGCCGCCACGCCAGATGGGGCTGCGAATGGTGCCAGCACGAGCACGACCGGTGCCCTTCTGACGCCACGGCTTCTTGCCACCGCCGGAGACTTCGGAACGAGTCTTCTGAGCCTTGGTGCCCTGACGACCGCCAGCCATGTAGGCGACGACAGCCTGGTGAACCAGAGTCTCGTTGAATTCGCTGCCAAAGGTACGCTCGGAAACTTCGATCGCCTGAGCGCCATTTACATTCAGTTGCATCTCAGCTTCCTCTCTTAACCGCGAGCCTTGGCTGCCGGACGCACCAGCACATCACCACCGGTAGCGCCGGGAACGGCACCTTTGACCAGCAGCAGATTGCGCTCTGCATCGACACGTACGACTTCCAGGGATTGAACGGTTACACGCTCAGCACCCAGGTGGCCGGACATTTTCTTGCCCTTGAACACTCGACCAGGAGTCTGGCACTGGCCGATAGAACCCGGGACGCGGTGGGAAACGGAGTTACCGTGGGTGTTATCTTGACCACGGAAGTTCCAGCGCTTGATGGTACCGGCAAAGCCTTTACCCTTGGACTCGCCGGTAACGTCTACCAGCTGGCCAGCCTGGAACAGCTCGACGGTGATTGCATCACCGGCGTTGTAGGCTTCCTCGTCCAGACGGAATTCCCACACGCCGCGACCGGCGGCGACATTCGCCTTGGCGAAGTGACCGGCTTGCGCCTTGGTCACACGGGAAGCACGACGCTCACCGACAGTCACCTGGACCGCACGGTAGCCATCGCTCTCTTCGTTCTTGAACTGGGTGACGCGATTCGGCTCGACCTCAATGACCGTGACCGGAATGGAGACACCATCTTCGGTGAAAATGCGGGTCATGCCGCACTTACGACCGACAACACCAATTGTCATCTTTAGAACCTCTTTAGTGTACGGGGCTTTCACCCGCTATGGCCGCCCATTTCAGAGCGTTACACGACCAATGCCGAAGGCATTAGCCGAGGCTGATCTGTACTTCGACGCCAGCAGCAAGGTCGAGCTTCATCAGCGCGTCGACGGTTTTGTCGGTCGGCTGAACGATGTCGAGAACACGCTTGTGGGTACGAATTTCGTACTGGTCACGAGCGTCCTTGTTGACGTGCGGGGAAATCAGCACGGTGTAACGTTCCTTGCGGGTCGGCAGAGGAATCGGACCACGCACCTGAGCGCCAGTACGTTTCGCGGTTTCCACGATTTCCTGGGTAGATTGGTCGATCAGGCGATGGTCAAAAGCCTTCAACCGAATACGGATTTGTTGATTTTGCATTTGACCTCAGACTCCAAGTTGCCATTCCCAACGGACGGACTCCGCCCGTTAAAAGGAGGCGCAATTGTACGGATGCACCTTGGGGGTGTCAATATTTAACCAACTCAACGAAAAAGGGACCCCGAGGGGTCCCTTTTTCTGGAGCGGATCAGCGATTACTCGATGATCTTGGCAACCACGCCGGCGCCAACGGTACGGCCGCCTTCGCGGATCGCGAAGCGCAGGCCATCTTCCATGGCGATCGGAGCGATCAGGGTGACAACCATTTTCACGTTGTCGCCCGGCATTACCATCTCAACGCCTTCCGGCAGTTCGCAGTTGCCGGTTACGTCGGTGGTACGGAAGTAGAACTGCGGACGGTAGCCCTTGAAGAACGGGGTGTGACGACCGCCTTCTTCCTTGGACAGCACGTACACTTCGCACTCGAACTTGGTGTGCGGCTTGATGGTGCCCGGCTTGGCCAGAACCTGACCACGCTCTACGTCTTCACGCTTGGTGCCGCGCAGCAGGACGCCGACGTTCTCACCAGCACGACCTTCGTCGAGCAGCTTGCGGAACATTTCAACGCCGGTGCAGGTGGTCTTGGTGGTCGCCTTGATGCCGACGATTTCCACTTCTTCCTGAACCTTGACGATGCCACGCTCAACACGGCCAGTTACCACGGTGCCACGACCGGAGATCGAGAACACGTCTTCGATCGGCATCAGGAACGGCTGGTCGATTGCACGAACCGGCTCGGGGATGTAGGAGTCCAGGGTCTCTACCAGCTTGCGCACGGCGGAAACGCCCATCTCGTTGTCGTCCTGGCCGTTCAGAGCCATCAGAGCGGAACCCACGACGATCGGGGTGTCATCACCCGGGAAGTCGTAGGTGTTCAGCAGGTCGCGAACTTCCATCTCGACCAGTTCCAGCAGCTCGGCGTCGTCAACCATGTCAGCCTTGTTCAGGAACACGACAATGTAAGGAACGCCTACCTGACGGGACAGCAGGATGTGCTCGCGGGTCTGCGGCATGGGGCCGTCAGCAGCCGAGCAAACCAGGATCGCGCCGTCCATCTGGGCAGCACCGGTGATCATGTTCTTCACGTAGTCGGCGTGGCCCGGGCAGTCTACGTGCGCGTAGTGGCGAACGGGCGAGTCGTATTCAACGTGAGAGGTGTTGATGGTGATACCACGAGCCTTCTCTTCCGGCGCGTTGTCGATCTGGTCGAAAGCGCGAGCGGAGCCGCCCCAGGTCTCGGAGCAGACCTTGGTCAGAGCAGCGGTCAGAGTGGTTTTACCGTGGTCAACGTGACCGATGGTGCCAACGTTGACGTGCGGTTTGTTACGTTCGAATTTTTCCTTAGCCACGACAGTAAACCTCGTACTTAAAGGGCTGAATCAAGCTTGTTTTTTAACGAGAGCTTCGACGATGTTCGACGGAGCCTCGGCGTACTTGGAGAATTCCATAGAGTAGCTTGCGCGACCCTGGGACATGGAACGCACGTCGGTTGCGTAACCGAACATTTCGCCCAGCGGAACCTCGGCACGAATCACCTTACCGGAGACCGAGTCTTCCATCCCCTGAATCAGACCACGACGACGGTTCAGGTCACCCATCACATCGCCCATGTAGTCCTCAGGAGTCACCACCTCTACCTTCATGATCGGCTCAAGCACCTTACCACCACCCTTCTGGGCCAGTTGCTTGGTCGCCATGGAAGCAGCGATCTTGAACGCCATCTCGTTGGAGTCGACGTCGTGGTAGGAACCATCGAACACGGTAGCCTTCAGGCCGATGAGCGGATAGCCGGCAACAACGCCGTTCTTCATCTGCTCTTCGATACCCTTCTGGATCGCCGGGATGTATTCCTTCGGAACCACACCGCCCACGACTTCGTTGGTGAATACCAGACCTTCGGTGATGTTGCCCTTCTCGTCCACATCCGGAGTCGAGAAGCGGATCCAGCAGTGACCGAACTGGCCGCGACCGCCGGACTGGCGAACGAACTTGCCTTCGATCTCTACGTTGTCCTTGGAGATGGTTTCACGGTAGGAAACCTGCGGCTTGCCGATGTTGGCCTCGACGCCGAACTCGCGCTTCATACGGTCGACGAGGATGTCCAGGTGCAGCTCACCCATACCGGAGATGATGGTCTGGCCGGTTTCTTCGTCGGTCTTGACGCGGAACGACGGGTCTTCCTGGGCCAGCTTGCCAAGGGCGATACCCATCTTCTCCTGGTCAGCCTTGGTCTTCGGCTCTACAGCTACCGAGATTACCGGCTCCGGGAAGTCCATACGCTCGAGGATGATCGGCTTCTCGATGTCGCACAGGGTGTCACCGGTGGTGACGTCCTTCATACCGATCAGAGCCGCGATGTCGCCAGCGCGTACTTCTTTGATCTCGTCACGCTGGTTGGCGTGCATCTGCACCATACGACCAACGCGCTCTTTCTTGCCCTTGACGGAGTTGACGACCGACTGGCCGGACTCCAGAACGCCCGAGTAGACGCGAACGAAGGTCAGAGTACCTACGAACGGGTCGGTAGCGATCTTGAACGCCAGAGCGGAGAACGGAGCGTTGTCGTCAGCCGGACGCTCGTCGTGGATTTCGTTGTCATCAGTGCTGTCCGGGTGGACGCCCTGAATCGCCGGAATCTCGGTCGGAGCAGGCAGGAAGTCGATAACGGCGTCGAGAACCAGGGGCACGCCCTTGTTCTTGAAGGAGGAGCCGCAGACAGCCGGAACGATTTCGCAGGCGATAGTACGCTGACGCAGGCCGGCCTTGATGTCTTCGATCGACAGCTCGCCCTCTTCCAGGTACTTGTTCATCAGCTCTTCGTTGGCTTCGGCAGCAGCCTCGACCATGTTGTTGCGCCACTCGTTGGCCAGATCGACCAGCTCGGCAGGGATCTCTTCCTCACGGTAAGAGGTGCCCTTGTCGTCTTCGTTCCAGTAGATGGCCTTCATCTTCATCAGGTCGATCTGACCCTGGAAGTCATCTTCTGCACCAATGGCCAGCTGAACCGGAACCGGGGTGTGGCCCAGACGGTTCTTGATCTGACCGACGACGCGCAGGAAGTTGGCGCCAGCGCGGTCCATCTTGTTCACGTAAACGATACGCGGAACACCGTACTTGTTGGCCTGACGCCATACGGTTTCGGACTGCGGCTCAACGCCGGAGGTGCCGCAGAACACAACGACGGCGCCGTCCAGTACGCGCAGGGAGCGCTCAACTTCAATGGTGAAGTCTACGTGGCCGGGGGTGTCGATGACGTTTACGCGGTACTTGTCGTACTGGCCGCGCGAACCTTCCCAGAAGGTAGTGATCGCAGCGGAAGTAATGGTGATACCACGCTCCTGCTCCTGCACCATCCAGTCGGTGGTAGCAGCGCCGTCGTGTACCTCACCCATCTTGTGGCTGAGACCTGTGTAGAACAGGATCCGCTCGGTAGTGGTGGTCTTGCCCGCGTCAACGTGGGCGCAGATACCAATGTTCCGGTAGCGGTTGATTGCTGTATTACGAGCCATAAAGCCCTCGCAGAAGTATTGATGCCGTAATTAGAAGCGGTAGTGCGAGAACGCTTTGTTGGCTTCAGCCATACGGTGCACGTCTTCACGCTTCTTGACGGCAGCGCCTTTGCCTTCAGCGGCATCCAGCAGCTCGCCAGCCAGGCGCAGGGCCATGGACTTCTCGCCACGCTTGCGGGCGAAGTCCACCAGCCAACGCATGGCCAGTGCATTACGACGGGACGGACGTACTTCGACCGGAACCTGGTAGGTAGCACCGCCAACACGGCGGGACTTCACTTCGACCAGCGGAGCGATGGCGTCGAGTGCTTTTTCGAAGAGTTCCAGGGGGTCACCTTTACTGCGCTCTTTGACCTTGTCCAGAGCACCGTAAACGATACGCTCGGCAACGGCTTTCTTGCCGCTTTCCATCACGTGGTTCATGAACTTGGCCAGAATCTGGCTTCCGTATTTCGGATCGGCCAGGATCTCACGTTTGGCCGCTACACGACGTCTTGGCATTGATAAGCCCTCAAACGGTCTTCAGGTTAGCTCGGGACCAGGCCCGACCTTACTCTTATCGACTCAGCAAATAGGAAAACAAAATTACTTCGGACGCTTGGCGCCGTACTTGGAACGACCCTGCTTACGGTCTTTAACGCCGGAGGTATCCAGCGAACCGCGCACGGTGTGGTAACGCACACCCGGGAGGTCCTTTACACGACCGCCACGGATCAGCACTACGCTGTGCTCTTGCAGGTTGTGACCTTCACCACCGATGTACGAGGAAACCTCGAAACCGTTGGTCAGACGAACACGGCACACTTTACGCAGTGCGGAGTTCGGCTTCTTCGGGGTGGTGGTGTATACGCGGGTGCATACGCCGCGACGCTGAGGGCAGTTCTGCAGGGCAGGAACGCCGCTCTTGTCTACCAGGCGCTTGCGCGGTTTGCGCACCAGCTGGTTGATAGTTGCCATCTATAGCTCCACTGATTGTCTTACGACACTTAAAAACGAAAATGGGCAGAGCGTGAGCCCTGCCAATTTTCGGGGTACAAGATACTAAAGAGCTTCCTGTACACCGTCAAGACGAAGCCCCGGTTGTCAAGACAACCGGGGCTTCGTTTGAGGCTTAGTTACCGCTCAGGTTGAGCGCTTCGGCCAGTGCAGCTTCGGCTTCGCTCGCGCTGACGCGCTGCGGTTTGCCGAGATCGCGCTGACGCTTGCGCTCGCTGTGGTAAGCAAGGCCGGTACCTGCCGGGATCAGACGACCCACGACCACGTTTTCCTTCAGGCCGCGCAGGAAGTCGCGCTTGCCGGTGACCGCCGCTTCGGTGAGAACGCGGGTGGTCTCCTGGAAGGATGCCGCCGAGATGAACGACTCGGTGGACAGCGAGGCCTTGGTGATACCCAGCAGGACGCGCTCGTACTTGGCCGGGAACTTGTCCTGGGTACCCAGTACTTCGTTCTCTTCCAGCACGTGTACCAGCTCGACCTGGTCGCCCTTGATGAAGGACGAATCGCCCGACTCGGCCACTTCGACCTTGCGCAGCATCTGACGCAGGATGGTCTCGATGTGCTTGTCGTTGATCTTCACGCCCTGCAGACGGTAAACGTCCTGGATCTCGTTGACGATGTACTTGGCCAGCGAGCTGACACCCAGCAGACGCAGAATGTCGTGCGGGTTGCTCGGGCCGTCGGAGATCACTTCACCACGGCTTACCTGTTCACCTTCGAACACGTTCAGGTGACGCCACTTCGGAATCAGCTCCTCGTACGGATCGCTACCGTCGGTGGGAGTGATGACCAGGCGGCGCTTGCCCTTGGTTTCCTTGCCGAAGGAAATGGTGCCGCTGATTTCCGCCAGGATCGAAGGCTCTTTCGGACGACGAGCTTCGAACAGGTCGGCAACGCGCGGCAGACCACCGGTGATGTCACGGGTCTTCGAGGTTTCCTGCGGGATACGCGCGATAACGTCACCGATACGCACCTTCGCGCCATCGTTGAGGTTGACCAGTGCGTTTGCCGGCAGGAAGTACTGGGCCGGTACGTCGGTACCCGGCAGCAGCAGATCCTTGCCTGCGGCGTCGATCAGCTTCACGGCCGGACGGATGTCCTTGCCGGCAGCCGGACGATCCTTCGGATCCATCACTTCAATGTTGGTCAGACCGGTCAGTTCGTCGGTCTGGCGCTTGATGGTGATGCCCTCTTCCATGCCCACGAAGGCCACGGTGCCGTCCATCTCGGTGACGATCGGGTGGGTGTGCGGGTCCCACTTGGCGACGATGGCGCCCGGATCGACCTTGTCACCTTCCTTCACGGAAATCACCGCACCGTACGGCAGCTTGTAGCGCTCGCGCTCACGACCGAAGTCGTCGGCTACCGCCAGCTCACCGGAACGGGAAACCGCTACCAGGGCGCCGTCGGCACGCTCTACGTGCTTCAGGTTGTGCAGGCGAATGGTGCCGCCGTTCTTGACCTGTACGTTGTCCACGGCGGAAGTACGGCTGGCCGCACCACCAATGTGGAAGGTACGCATGGTCAGCTGGGTACCCGGCTCACCGATCGACTGGGCGGCGATAACGCCGACAGCTTCACCGATGTTCACGCGGTGACCACGGGCCAGATCGCGGCCGTAGCACATGGCGCAGATGCCGTGACGGGTTTCGCAGGTGATCGGCGAGCGCACAACGACTTCGTCGACGCTCATCTGCTCGAGGAAATCGACCCACTTCTCGTCGATCAGGGTGCCAGCTTCGACGATGACGTCGTCGCTGCCCGGCTTGAACACGTCGCGTGCAATCACACGGCCGAGTACACGCTCACCCAGCGGCTCAACCACGTCGCCGCCTTCGATGTGCGGAGACATGACCAGGCCATGCTCGGTGCCGCAATCGATCTCGGTCACGACCAGGTCCTGGGCCACGTCGACGAGACGACGGGTCAGGTAACCGGAGTTCGCAGTCTTCAGTGCGGTATCCGCCAGACCTTTACGAGCACCGTGAGTGGAGATGAAGTACTGGAGTACGTTCAGGCCTTCACGGAAGTTCGCGGTGATCGGGGTCTCGATGATGGAGCCGTCCGGCTTGGCCATCAGGCCACGCATACCGGCCAGCTGACGGATCTGGGCCGCGGAACCCCGCGCACCGGAGTCCGCCATCATGTACATGGAGTTGAAGGACTCCTGATCGACCTGCTTGCCTTCGCGATCGGTCACCTTCTCTTTCGAGAGGTTGGCCATCATCGCCTTGGACACTTCGTCGTTGGCCTTGGACCAGAGGTCGATCACCTTGTTGTACTTCTCGCCCTGGGTTACCAGGCCGGAGGCGTACTGGCTCTCGATCTCCTTCACTTCCTCGGTGGCGGCATCGATGATGCGGGCCTTTTCGTCCGGGATGACGAAGTCGTTCACGCCGATCGACACACCGGAGATGGTCGAGTAGGCGAAGCCGGTGTACATCAGCTGGTCAGCGAAGATGACGGTGTCCTTCAGACCCACCACGCGGTAGCAGTGGTTGATCAGCTTGGAGATCGCCTTCTTCTTCATCGACTGGTTGACCACGTCGAAGGGCAGGCCGGCCGGGACAACCTGGAACAGCAGCGCACGGCCGACGGTGGAGTCGACGATGCGGGTGTTGGCGGTCAGGGAGCCGTCTTCGTTCTTGATCTTCTCGTTGATGCGCACTTTCACGCGGGCGTGCAGGGACACCTGGCCGCTGCGGTACGCGCGGTCAACTTCCTGCAGGTCTGCGAAAGCCATGCCCTCGCCCTTCGCGTTGATCGCTTCACGGGTCATGTAGTACAGACCCATTACCACGTCCTGCGACGGAACGATGATCGGCTCGCCGTTGGCGGGCGACAGAATGTTGTTGGTGGACATCATCAGCGCGCGCGCTTCCAGCTGAGCCTCGAGGGTCAGCGGAACGTGCACGGCCATCTGGTCACCGTCGAAGTCGGCGTTGTATGCGGCGCAGACCAGCGGGTGCAGCTGGATGGCTTTACCTTCGATCAGTACCGGCTCGAACGCCTGGATGCCCAGACGGTGCAGAGTCGGCGCACGGTTCAGCAGTACGGGGTGTTCGCGAATGACTTCAGCGAGAACGTCCCACACTTCCGGCAGCTCGCGTTCGACCATCTTCTTGGCGGCCTTGATGGTGGTGGCCATGCCACGACCTTCCAGCTTGCCGAAGATGAAGGGCTTGAACAGCTCCAGGGCCATTTTCTTCGGCAGACCGCACTGGTGCAGACGCAGGGTCGGACCTACGGTAATTACCGAACGGCCGGAGTAGTCCACGCGCTTACCGAGCAGGTTCTGACGGAAGCGACCCTGCTTACCCTTGATCATGTCAGCCAGGGACTTCAGCGGGCGCTTGTTCGAGCCGGTGATGGCACGGCCGCGACGGCCGTTGTCCAGCAGGGCGTCGACGGCTTCCTGCAGCATGCGCTTTTCGTTGCGCACGATGATGTCCGGAGCGGCCAGGTCGAGCAGGCGCTTCAGACGGTTGTTACGGTTGATCACGCGACGATACAGATCGTTCAGATCCGAAGTCGCGAAGCGGCCGCCATCCAGCGGAACCAGCGGACGCAGGTCCGGCGGCAGCACCGGCAGGACGGTCAGCACCATCCACTCCGGATGGTTGCCGGAGCCCTGGAAGGCTTCCATCAGCTTCAGGCGCTTGGACAGCTTCTTGATCTTGGTTTCCGAGTTGGTCTGCGGAATCTCTTCGCGCAGGCGGCCGATCTCGTGCTCCAGATCGATAGCGTTGAGCAGCTCGCGAACGGCTTCCGCACCCATGCGGGCGTCGAAGTCGTCACCGAACTCTTCGAGGGCTTCGAAGTACTGCTCGTCGTTCAGCAGCTGGCCCTTCTCCAGGGTGGTCATGCCCGGATCGATCACCACGTAGCTCTCGAAGTAGAGCACGCGCTCGATGTCACGCAGGGTCATGTCCAGCAGCAGGCCGATACGGGACGGCAGGGACTTCAGGAACCAGATGTGGGCGACCGGCGAGGCCAGTTCGATGTGGCCCATGCGCTCACGGCGCACCTTGGCCAGGGCGACTTCCACGCCGCACTTCTCGCAGATCACACCGCGGTGCTTGAGGCGCTTGTACTTACCGCACAGGCACTCGTAGTCCTTCACCGGGCCGAAGATCTTGGCGCAGAACAGGCCATCGCGCTCCGGCTTGAAGGTACGGTAGTTGATGGTCTCCGGCTTCTTAACTTCGCCGAAGGACCAGGAACGAATCATCTCGGGCGAGGCCAGACCAATACGGATGGCATCGAACTCCTCGATTTGACCCTGGTTTTTCAACAGATTGAGCAAGTCTTTCAAGGCCTTTCCTCCTCACGGACCCGGTGCGACTGGCCTTGACCAGCCGCACCGTTCTGACGTCACGTGTTATTCGGTTTCCAGTTCGATATCGATGCCGAGCGAGCGGATCTCTTTGATCAGCACGTTGAAGGACTCGGGCATGCCGGCCTCCATGCGGTGATCCCCGTCCACGATGTTCTTGTACATCTTGGTACGGCCGTTCACGTCGTCCGACTTCACGGTCAGCATTTCCTGCAGGGTGTAGGCGGCACCGTAGGCTTCCAGCGCCCAGACCTCCATCTCCCCGAAACGCTGGCCACCGAACTGCGCCTTACCACCCAACGGCTGCTGGGTAACCAGGCTGTAGGAGCCGGTGGAACGTGCGTGCATCTTGTCATCGACCAGGTGGTTCAGCTTGAGCATGTACATGTAACCAACGGTGGTCGTACGCTCGAACTGGTTGCCGGTGCGGCCATCGAACAGACGCATCTGGCCGCTCTCCGGCAGATCGGCCAGCTTCAGCATGGCCTTGATCTCGCGTTCCTTGGCACCGTCGAACACCGGGGTAGCCATGGGCACGCCACCCTTGAGGTTGTTGGCCAGAGCGATGATCTCGTTATCGTTCAGCTCGTCCAGGTTCTCCTGGCGGCCGCCGATCTCGTTGTAGATCTCGTTCAGGAAGGCACGCAGTTCGGCGATCTTGCGCTGCTCTTCGAGCATGCGGTTGATCTTCTCGCCCAGACCCTTGGCCGCGAGGCCCAGGTGGGTTTCGAGGATCTGACCGACGTTCATACGCGACGGTACGCCCAGCGGGTTCAGGACGATATCGACCGGAGTACCGTTGGCGTCGTGCGGCATGTCTTCGACCGGCATGATCACCGAGACCACACCCTTGTTACCGTGGCGGCCCGCCATCTTGTCGCCCGGCTGGATGCGGCGCTTGATGGCCAGGTAGACCTTGACGATCTTCAGTACGCCCGGAGCCAGGTCGTCGCCCTGCTGCAGCTTGCGCTTCTTGTCTTCGAACTTGTCGTCCAGCATCTGACGGCGGTCGCTGATGTAGGCCTGGGCCTTCTCCAGCTGCTCGTTCAGAGCGTCTTCCGCCATGCGCAGCTTGAACCACTGGCCGCGCTCGAGGCCGTCCAGGTACTCGTCGGTGATCTCTGCGCCTTTCTTCAGGGCAGGACCGCCGTCGGCCTTGGCACCGACCAGAGCGGAACGCAGACGCTCGAAGGTCGCGCCTTCGACGATGCGGAACTCTTCGTTCAGATCCTTGCGGATCTCGTCCAGCTGCATCTTCTCGATGGACAGGGCGCGGCTGTCGCGCTCTACGCCATCACGAGTGAAGACCTGTACGTCGATGACGGTACCCTTGGTGCCGGTCGGCACGCGCAGGGAGGTGTCCTTCACGTCGGACGCCTTCTCACCGAAGATCGCGCGCAGCAGCTTCTCTTCCGGAGTCAGCTGGGTCTCGCCTTTCGGGGTGACCTTGCCGACCAGGATGTCGCCGGCCTGCACTTCGGCGCCGACGTAGACGATACCGGCTTCGTCCAGCTTGTTCAGCGCAGCCTCACCCACGTTCGGGATGTCCGCGGTGATTTCTTCTGGGCCGAGCTTGGTGTCACGGGCAACGCAGGTCAGTTCCTGAATGTGGATCGTGGTGAAACGATCTTCCTGGACCACGCGCTCGGACAGGCAGATGGAGTCTTCGAAGTTGAAGCCGTTCCAGGGCATGAACGCTACGCGCATGTTCTGACCCAGAGCCAGTTCACCCATGTCGGTGGACGGACCGTCGGCCAGGATGTCGCTGCGCGAAACCTTGTCACCCTTCTGCACCAGCGGACGCTGGTTGATGCAGGTGTTCTGGTTGGAACGGGTGTACTTGGTCAGGTTGTAGATGTCGACGCCGGCTTCGCCAGTCTCGACTTCGTCGTCGTTCACGCGCACCACGATACGGCTGGCATCGACGGAGTCGATCACGCCGCCCCGGCGAGCAACCACGCAGACACCGGAGTCACGGGCGACGTTGCGCTCCATGCCGGTACCTACCAGCGGCTTGTCAGCGCGCAGGGTCGGTACAGCCTGACGCTGCATGTTCGAACCCATGAGTGCACGGTTGGCGTCGTCGTGCTCGAGGAACGGAATCAGCGAGGCAGCGACGGAAACAACCTGCTTCGGCGAAACATCCATGAGGGTGACGTCTTCCGGCGCCTTCACGGTGAATTCGTTCAGGTGACGCACGGCTACCAGTTCGTCGATCAGCTGGCCTTTTTCGTTCAGGGTCGCGGACGCCTGAGCGATGACGTGGTCAGCTTCTTCGATCGCGGAGAGGAAGACGATGTCGTCGGTGACCAGACCTTCCTTCACCACGCGGTACGGGCTTTCCAGGAAGCCGTACTTGTTGGTGCGGGCGTAGGTAGCCAGGGAGTTGATCAGACCGATGTTCGGACCTTCAGGGGTTTCGATCGGGCACACGCGGCCGTAATGGGTCGGGTGTACGTCACGAACCTCGAAGCCTGCGCGCTCACGGGTCAGACCACCTGGGCCGAGTGCGGAGACGCGGCGCTTGTGGGTGATCTCGGAGAGCGGGTTGTTCTGGTCCATGAACTGCGACAGCTGGCTGGAACCGAAGAATTCCTTGATCGCAGCAGCCACCGGCTTGGCGTTGATCAGGTCCTGCGGCATCAGGCCTTCGCTTTCGGCCATCGACAGGCGTTCCTTGACCGCGCGCTCTACACGCACCAGGCCAACGCGGAACTGGTTCTCGGCCATTTCGCCGACGCAACGGACACGACGGTTACCCAGGTGGTCGATGTCGTCGACGATGCCTTTACCGTTACGGATGGCAACCAAGGTCTTGAGGACCTCGACGATGTCTTCCTTGCTCAGTACGCCCGGGCCTTCGATCTCGGTGCGACCGATACGACGGTTGAACTTCATGCGGCCAACGGCCGACAGGTCGTAACGCTCGGCGCTGAAGAACAGGTTGCCGAACAGGGTCTCGGCAGCTTCCTTGGTCGGCGGCTCACCAGGACGCATCATGCGATAGATCTCGACCAGCGCTTCCAGTTGGTTGCTGGTGGAGTCGATCTTCAGCGTGTCGGAGATGAACGGACCGCAGTCGATGTCGTTGGTGTACAGGGTTTCCAGACGCACGACCTGGGCCTTGGCGATCTTGGCCAGGGCGTCGACGGTCAGCTCGGTGTTGCACTCGGCGATGATCTCGCCGGTAGCCGGGTGCACGACGGCCTTGGCCACGGTACGGCCAATCAGGTAGTCGAACGGCACTTCCAGCTGGGTGATACCAGCCTTCTCGAGCTGGTTGATGTGGCGCGCAGTGATACGACGACCCGCTTCGACGATGACCTTGCCGCTGGCATCCTTGATGTCGAAGCTGGCGATCTCGCCACGCAGACGCGACGGCACCAGCTCCAGGTTCAGGGTCTCGCCCTTGATCTGGAAGACGTTGGTGTCATAGAACGCGTTGAGGATTTCCTCGGTGCTGTAGTTCAGCGCGCGCAGCAGGACGGACGCCGGCAGCTTGCGGCGACGGTCGATACGGACGAACACGCAGTCCTTCGGATCGAACTCGAAGTCCAGCCAGGAGCCGCGGTAGGGGATGATGCGAGCGGAGTACAGCAGCTTGCCGGAGCTGTGGGTCTTGCCACGGTCGTGGTCGAAGAACACACCCGGGGAACGGTGCAGCTGGGAAACGATGACGCGCTCGGTACCGTTGATGATGAAGGTACCGTTCTCGGTCATCAGGGGGATTTCCCCCATGTAGACTTCCTGTTCCTTGATGTCCTTGATCGCTTTGTTCGACGATTCTTTGTCGAAAATGATCAGGCGCACTTTCACACGCAGCGGGACGGCGAAGGTCACACCGCGCAGCACGCATTCCTTGACGTCGAATGCCGGCTCACCCAGACGGTAGCCGACGTATTCCAGGGCAGCATTGCCGGAATAGCTGATAATCGGGAAAACGGACTTGAAGGCCGCATGCAGGCCGATGTCTCGAACCTGGTCCTTGCTCGCGCCGGCCTGCAGGAATTCGCGATAGGAATCCAGCTGGATGGCCAGCAAATACGGCACATCCATGACGTCCGGCAACTTGCTAAAGTCCTTGCGGATACGTTTTTTCTCAGTGTATGAGTAAGCCATCAGCGTTCCCCAGCTTGGTCACCTGCTTGTTTGGCCTCTCCCTCGCAGGGAGCAGCCCAAAAATCGTGCAAACCCTAGGTTTGCGCCGCCACTCGGGCGGGATTTTCGCGTTATGGAGGGGCACCCACGGCACCCCACCCATAACGGAAAAAGGCCGGTGGCAATTGCCACCAGCCATCAGCCTGTCGCTTAACGCTCGGGCTGTAGACGCAAGGTCCGAACTTACTTGAGCTCGACCTTGGCGCCTGCTTCTTCCAGGGCTTTCTTGGCAGCTTCGGCTTCTTCTTTCGAAGCGCCTTCCTTGACCACGCCCGGGGCGCCGTCAACGACAGCCTTGGCTTCTTTCAGGCCCAGGCCGGTCAGTTCACGAACGACCTTGATCACGTTCACTTTCTTGTCGCCAGCTTCGGCCAGGACGATGGTGAACTCGGTCTGCTCTTCAGCAGCAGCAGCCGGGCCAGCAGCCGGGCCAGCAGCAACAGCAGCAGCAGCGGTAACGCCGAACTTCTCTTCCATCGCCTTGATCAGTTCAACGATCTGCATGACGGACATTTCGGATACGGCGTTGATGATGTCTTCGTTGGTCAGAGCCATGACTCTAATTCCTGTATTGGGTGACGGCCTAAGGCCATCGAATTAAACAAAAAAGGTTGAAAGGAGTTGCCGAGCCTTAGGCTGCGGTAGCTTCTTTCTGATCGCGAATTGCCGCCAGAGTACGAGCCAGCTTGCTGGTAGCGCCCTGAATGACGCTCATCAGCTGTGCAACAGCTTCGTTGTAGGTCGGCAGGGTCGCCAGCACGTCGATCTGATTGGCTGCGAGGAACTGACCCTCGAACGCGGCCGCCTTGATCTCGAACTTGTCCTGACCCTTGGCAAACTCCTTGAAGATACGAGCGGCAGCGCCCGGATGTTCGTTGGAGAAAGCAATCAGGGTCGGGCCCTTGAACACGTCGTTGAGCACTTCAAACTGAGTGCCTTCAACGGCGCGCTTGAGCAGGGTGTTACGTACGACTTTCACGTACACACCAGCTGCGCGGGCCTCTTTACGGAGTCCGGTCATTGCGCCGACAGTCACGCCGCGTGCATCAACCACGACAGCGGACAGACCGGCTTTGGCAGCCTCGTTGACTTCAGCGACGATGGCCTTCTTGTCTTCGAGTTTAATTGCCACGGGTTTACTCCTGGATGTTACCGATTCGTCCAGCCGGAGCCGGACGGCGTTTTGGTGTCTGATTCGGTTAACGAATCGGGAGCACCATCTGCGTAGGCTTGAGGTTTAAGGCTTGCGCCGCCTACGGTCTTGGACAGCCCCCGCCAGGCAGGGACCCCAATACCTGCGAACAGTGGGCGAACCCACTGTTCGACTTAGTTCATCAGCCTTCCAGCGAAGCCTGATCGATCTGCAGACCCGGGCCCATGGTGGTGCTCAGGGTTACGCGCTGAACGTACACGCCCTTCGAGGAGGACGGCTTCAGACGCTTCAGATCGCTCAGCAGCGCTTCCACGTTCTGCTTCAGCTTGGCCGGCTCGAAGTCGATCTTGCCAACAGAAGCGTGGATGATGCCGTTCTTGTCGGTACGGAAACGTACCTGACCGGCCTTGGCGTTCTTGACGGCGGTGGCGACGTCCGGAGTCACGGTGCCGACTTTCGGGTTCGGCATCAGACCGCGCGGGCCGAGGACCTGACCCAGCTGGCCAACAACGCGCATGGCGTCCGGGGAAGCGATGACGACGTCGTAGTTCAGGTCACCGGCCTTCATTTCGGCAGCCAGTTCGTCCATACCGACCTTGTCAGCACCGGCAGCCAGAGCAGCTTCAGCGCCCGGACCCTGGGTGAAGACGGCAACGCGTACGGATTTGCCGGTACCGTTCGGCAGAACGGTGGCGCCACGTACGACCTGGTCGGATTTACGCGGATCAACGCCCAGATTGATGGCGATGTCTACGGATTCCTTGAACTTGATGGTCGACAGTTCGGCCAGCAGTTTGGCGGCATCTTCGAAGCCGTATTGCTTGCCAGCTTCAACCTTCTCGGCGATAGCCTTTTGACGCTTGGTCAGCTTAGCCATTACACACCCTCCACGTTCAGGCCCATGCTGCGCGCGGAGCCAGCGATGGTACGTACGGCAGCGTCCAGGTCAGCAGCGGTCAGGTCAGCCTGCTTGGCCTTGGCGATCTCTTCCAGCTGAGCACGGGTAACAGTGCCCACTTTCTGGGAGTTCGGACGAGCGGAGCCGCTGGAGATGCCGGCTGCTTTTTTCAGCAGAACGGATGCCGGGGTGCTCTTGGTTTCAAAGGTGAAGCTGCGGTCGCTGTAAACGGTGATGATCACAGGAGTCGGCAGACCAGGTTCCATGCCCTGGGTCTTGGCGTTGAACGCCTTGCAGAATTCCATGATGTTCACGCCGTGCTGACCCAGAGCCGGGCCGACGGGCGGCGACGGGTTGGCCTGGCCGGCCTTTACTTGCAGCTTGATGTAAGCCTGGATTTTCTTAGCCATTTGCTACTCCAAATTCGGGTCAAGCGCCCTGACGGGCTCCCCGGTTGCTTTCGCGTTTATCCCAATGACGACAAAACCCCGCAGCCTATGGCTGCGGGGTGTGGGATTCATTGTGCCAGTTAAACTTTCTCTACCTGGCTGAACTCCAGCTCTACCGGGGTAGAGCGACCGAAAATGAGCACAGCGACCTGGATGCGGCTCTTTTCGTAGTTAACCTCTTCGACGACGCCGTTGAAATCAGCGAACGGACCATCGATCACACGAACGGTCTCGCCCGGCTCGAACAGGGTCTTCGGCTTCGGCTTGTCACCGCTATCAGCAACGCGACGCAGGATGGCGTCAGCTTCCTTATCGGTGATCGGAGCCGGCTTGTCGGCAGTACCACCAATGAAGCCCATGACGCGAGGAGTATCCTTGACCAGGTGCCAAGTACCCTCGTTCATTTCCATCTGCACCAGGACATAGCCGGGGAAGAACTTGCGCTCACTCTTGCGCTTCTGGCCGTTCCGCATCTCCACGACTTCTTCGGTGGGGACGAGAATCTCACCAAACCCGTCTTCCATGCCGGCCAGTTTGACCCGCTCGATCAGCGAGCGCATGACATGCTTCTCGTAACCCGAGTAAGCATGCACAACGTACCAACGCTTAGCCACGGAACACCCTTAACCTACGATCATGGAAACCAGCCAACCCAGCAGGGAGTCGAGCCCCCAAAGCACCAGCGCCATTACCAGCACTACTGCCACTACGATCAGCGTGGTCTGAGTTGTCTCTTGACGAGACGGCCATACAACCTTGCGAATCTCGGCGCGAGCTTCTTTAGCGAGAGTAAAGAATGCACGCCCCTTGACGGTCTGCAGCGCAGTGAAACCTGCAGCAGCAGCCATTACGAGAATACCGAGAACGCGATAGAAGATCGGTTGCGCCGAGTAATACTGGTTGGCAACCACCGCCACCACAACCAGCACCGCAACCACAAGCCACTTCAAGAGATCAAGACGCGACTCTTTGGCTTCTACCTTCGCATTCATCTGCTAGGAATCCCGTTTAAAGAAGTGCCAGATCTTGAGGAATCTGGCAGGCCAGGAGGGAATCGAACCCCCAACCTGCGGTTTTGGAGACCGCCGCTCTGCCAATTGAGCTACTGGCCTAGAACAAAGTCAGGCCGACCATTATGCCGGCCTGAGGGGAAAAGATCAATCGATTATTCGATGATCTTGGCAACCACGCCGGCGCCAACGGTACGGCCGCCTTCGCGGATCGCGAAGCGCAGGCCATCTTCCATGGCGATCGGAGCGATCAGGGTGACAACCATTTTCACGTTGTCGCCCGGCATTACCATCTCAACGCCTTCCGGCAGCTCGCAGTTGCCGGTTACGTCGGTGGTACGGAAGTAGAACTGCGGACGGTAGCCCTTGAAGAACGGGGTGTGACGACCGCCTTCTTCCTTGGACAGCACGTACACTTCGCACTCGAACTTGGTGTGCGGCTTGATGGTGCCCGGCTTGGCCAGAACCTGGCCACGCTCTACGTCTTCACGCTTGGTGCCGCGCAGCAGGACGCCGACGTTCTCACCAGCACGACCTTCGTCGAGCAGCTTGCGGAACATTTCAACGCCAGTGCAGGTGGTCTTGGTGGTCGCCTTGATGCCGACGATTTCCACTTCTTCCTGAACCTTGACGATGCCACGCTCAACACGACCAGTTACCACGGTGCCACGACCGGAGATCGAGAACACGTCTTCGATCGGCATCAGGAACGGCTGGTCGATTGCACGAACCGGCTCGGGGATGTAGGAGTCCAGGGTCTCTACCAGCTTGCGCACGGCGGAAACGCCCATCTCGTTGTCGTCCTGACCGTTCAGAGCCATCAGAGCGGAACCCACGACGATCGGGGTGTCATCACCCGGGAAGTCGTAGGTGTTCAGCAGGTCGCGAACTTCCATCTCGACCAGTTCCAGCAGCTCGGCGTCGTCAACCATGTCGGCCTTGTTCAGGAACACGACAATGTAAGGAACGCCTACCTGACGGGACAGCAGGATGTGCTCGCGGGTCTGCGGCATGGGGCCGTCAGCAGCCGAGCAAACCAGGATCGCGCCGTCCATCTGGGCAGCACCGGTGATCATGTTCTTCACGTAGTCGGCGTGGCCCGGGCAGTCTACGTGCGCGTAGTGGCGAACGGGCGAGTCGTATTCAACGTGAGAGGTGTTGATGGTGATACCACGAGCCTTCTCTTCCGGCGCGTTGTCGATCTGGTCGAAAGCGCGAGCGGAGCCGCCCCAGGTCTCGGAGCAGACCTTGGTCAGAGCAGCGGTCAGAGTGGTTTTACCGTGGTCAACGTGACCGATGGTGCCGACGTTTACGTGCGGCTTGTTACGCTCAAACTTTTCTTTAGCCATCTTGACCGCCTCCCGTAAGGAATTGAGAAAGTCACGTCACCATTAAAACAAAGGCAGATATTTTCATATCTGCCTTTGCGAGATGGAGCTCATGAGCGGATTTGAACCGCTGACCTCACCCTTACCAAGGGTGTGCTCTACCAGCTGAGCTACATGAGCAAGACATAAGCAACAAACTTGGAGCGGGTAGCGGGAATCGAACCCGCATCATCAGCTTGGAAGGCTGAGGTTCTACCACTGAACTATACCCGCGGAGCTTGAGGCTCACGCTTGAAACTGGTGGAGGGGGAAGGATTCGAACCTTCGAAGTCTGAGACGTCAGATTTACAGTCTGATCCCTTTGGCCGCTCGGGAACCCCTCCGAGTGAGGCGGCATTCTACAGCCTGCCACCGCGTTGTCAACTGTTTTTCTTTAAAAAACTTGAGCTTAGCTCTTCGACAACGGCTTCCAGTGTTTTCCCTTTTCAGGTCACCCCTGTGAAGCGGGCGCCATTCTATTCAAACTATTGAGGGCTTGCAACGCTTTTGCATGGCATTGTTTGTTTTTGCAGTTCTGGGAAATCCGGAGCCAATTGGCGCACCAGGGAATCGTCCACCAGGCGACTGCTATCGGGGGCGACCTGCACCCAATAATCGTGCTGCGAGCGCGCCAGTTCGCGGATCAGCGCGTCATAGCCTGCCGACTTCAGGCGCTCCACGATACTGTCCGCGGAGTCCTTGCGTTGAAAGATCCCTAGCGAGATGCCATCCGCCAGGTCACCCTCGGTAATGATGTAGCTGTCGATCTTTCGCGCCTGCAGCTCGCGCAGCTGCCACAGCGATGCCTGACGTGAAGCCAGGGGCGGCAGATATACCCAATAATCCATACCGGCAGCCGCATCCACCGTCTGCACCGACGCCTGCACATCCAGACTGATAAGTCGCTGCGCCAGCAGCCGGGCGCGCTCCTCGGCCGGGAAGCTCCCCAGGAACAGGCAGGCCGACGCCGGGGCCGCCGGCTTTTCATCAGCCTGCCGGCGCTGGGGCGCCTCGCTCGACTCGCTCAGCAGGCGAATATTCTTCTGCTCACTATGGAACAGACTCAGGGGCGCAACTTCCTTGGGACGGAGCGGCGCCTGCTGCTGATGCCATACGTAATAAAAGACGTTCAATGCCAACAGGAACAGAAAGAACCAACGCATCAATCAGACTCACTCAATCGGGCAGGCGAGCGCCAGGCCGAGAAACACCAGATCCGGAAGCACCACGGCGCGCGCAAGCTCGTCCTTCACCAGCTCGGCATCCCCCCCGGTGAGGTACACCGCACATTCGTCGCCCAGCAGTTGGCTGGCCAGGGCGCATTGTTCGCGCACGAAACCCCGAAGCATCAGAACGCAACCACGCTCCACCGCTTCAGAGGTTTCCTGACCCGGCAACAGATTCTGCAACGCCTCATGGGCCGCCTCATCGTCATAGCGAATACGGCGTGTATGCGTCCGCAACTGGCTACGCATCAGCGGCATCCCAGGGGCGATGTAACCGCCCATGTGGCGCCCGGAGGCATCAACCAGATCGGAAGTCACCGCAGTGCCGAGATCGATCACCAGACAACCACGCCCCGCCAGACAATGCCCTGCCACCAGTGCAAGCCAACGATCCATACCCAGACGCTGGTATTCGCGATAGCCGTTCACGACGCCAGCGAGCTCTTTCGCCGGCGCGGCAACCTGGACTGAGACGGGAAACGCATTTTCGAGCGAGCTGCGCAGCGCCTCGGTTTCCTGCTCACTGCGCACACTCACCATGCGGCAATAGCGAATATCCAGAGCGCCGTTTGCCTGCAACTGTGCAAGCAGCGCCGGATCAGAATCGGCCACGCCCCCGGCAACAGTCACCAGATCGTGTTTTCTGACCACACGCCACTTGATCAGGCTATTACCGCAATCCAATTCAAGAATCATCAGACAACCTCAGGCTCAGCTCGCCTCCGCTGTAACGCTGCTCCTGCCCATCGACCAGAAGGCGCAAAGCGCCTCGCTCATCGATGCCCAACGCGCGCCCAACGATATTATTGGCGGCAGTGGATAGCGTGACCTGCTTCCCCTGCCAAAGATGAAGAGACTCCCACTCCTCGAGGCTGGCAGAGAAACCTTGCTCGCGGTGGCGGGAAAGCACCTGGGCAAGCTCCAACTCCAACTCTGCGAGCAGCGCATTACGATCGAGCAACACACCCAGCGCCTCACGCAGCGACGTCCAGGGCTGATCAATAGTCTCGGCTTTGCGCATATTCACATTGATGCCGATACCAATGGCGACGCTGCAGATATCGGCGGGATCTCCCGTGAGCTCCAGCAGTATGCCGGCGATCTTCCTGCCACCGACCAGGACGTCGTTGGGCCACTTGAGCCCGACATCGGCAACACCCAGGGAGCGAATGGCGCGCGCAACAGCAAGCCCTACCACAAGGCTCAGCCCTTCGAGCTCCTTCGCACCACCTCGAACAGCAATGCCAAGGGTGTAATAGATGTTGGCGCCGAATGGGCTTTCCCACTGACGCCCACGCCGGCCGCGCCCGGCGGTTTGGCGCTCCGCCAGAATAGCGAACGGCGCAGCCGCGCCCGCGGCTAGGCGCCGCAGCACTTCAGCGTTGGTGGAGTCGATGGAGAAAAGCACATCCAGCGGCCAGGGGCCGAAGCCCTGCCTGGGCGCGATGATGCTCAGTGGCTCTTCCAGGCGATAGCCACGACCGCGCACTCTCTGCACGACCATCCCGTAGTCGCGCTCGAGACCTTCGAGGCGTTTCCAGACGGCACTTCGGCTTACCCCGAGCAGAGCACCGAGCTCTTCTCCTGAATGGAAGCGGCCATCGCTCAGCAATGTCAGCAAGGTCTGCATATCACCCCCGCAATATTCAGGCACGCATCATATAGAGGCATGCCGGACTTGCCTATGCAGCAAAACACCGGTTTTCCCGCGCGCAAAGCAAAACCCCCGGCCAGCTTTCGCTAACCAGGGGCTTTGGGATAGGAGCTTGACGATGACCTACTCTCACATGGGGAAACCCCACACTACCATCGGCGATGCGTCGTTTCACTGCTGAGTTCGGGATGGGATCAGGTGGTTCCAACGCTCTATGGTCGTCAAGCAATTCTTTAGGACGCTCGTGGCATTCGCACACGCTCATCCAGATTCGGGTATGTGACAGTCTTTGCGGTTCACACGAACTTTCGGTTCGTCGACTTCACCATCGAACACACAAATTGTTTGGGTGTTATATGGTCAAGCCTCACGGGCAATTAGTATCGGTTAGCTCAACGCCTCACAGCGCTTACACACCCGACCTATCAACGTCGTAGTCTTCGACGGCCCTTCAGGGGAATCAAGTTCCCAGTGAGATCTCATCTTGAGGCTAGTTTCCCGCTTAGATGCTTTCAGCGGTTATCTATTCCGAACATAGCTACCCGGCAATGCCACTGGCGTGACAACCGGAACACCAGAGGTTCGTCCACTCCGGTCCTCTCGTACTAGGAGCAGCCCCTCTCAAATCTCAAACGTCCACGGCAGATAGGGACCGAACTGTCTCACGACGTTCTAAACCCAGCTCGCGTACCACTTTAAATGGCGAACAGCCATACCCTTGGGACCGGCTTCAGCCCCAGGATGTGATGAGCCGACATCGAGGTGCCAAACACCGCCGTCGATATGAACTCTTGGGCGGTATCAGCCTGTTATCCCCGGAGTACCTTTTATCCGTTGAGCGATGGCCCTTCCATACAGAACCACCGGATCACTAAGACCTACTTTCGTACCTGCTCGACGTGTCTGTCTCGCAGTCAAGCGCGCTTTTGCCTTTATACTCTGCGACCGATTTCCGACCGGTCTGAGCGCACCTTCGTACTCCTCCGTTACTCTTTAGGAGGAGACCGCCCCAGTCAAACTGCCCACCATACACTGTCCTCGATCCGGATGACGGACCAGAGTTAGAACCTCAAGCATGCCAGGGTGGTATTTCAAGGTTGGCTCCACGCAGACTGGCGTCCACGCTTCAAAGCCTCCCACCTATCCTACACAAGCAGGCTCAAAGTCCAGTGCAAAGCTACAGTAAAGGTTCACGGGGTCTTTCCGTCTAGCCGCGGATACACTGCATCTTCACAGCGATTTCAATTTCACTGAGTCTCGGGTGGAGACAGCGCCGCCATCGTTACGCCATTCGTGCAGGTCGGAACTTACCCGACAAGGAATTTCGCTACCTTAGGACCGTTATAGTTACGGCCGCCGTTTACCGGGGCTTCGATCAAGAGCTTCGCTTTCGCTAACCCCATCAATTAACCTTCCGGCACCGGGCAGGCGTCACACCCTATACGTCCACTTTCGTGTTTGCAGAGTGCTGTGTTTTTAATAAACAGTCGCAGCGGCCTGGTATCTTCGACCGACATGGGCTTACGCAGTAAATGCTTCACCCTCATCGGCGCACCTTCTCCCGAAGTTACGGTGCCATTTTGCCTAGTTCCTTCACCCGAGTTCTCTCAAGCGCCTTGGTATTCTCTACCCGACCACCTGTGTCGGTTTGGGGTACGGTTCCTAGTTACCTGAAGCTTAGAAGCTTTTCCTGGAAGCATGGCATCAACCACTTCATCATCTAAAAGACGACTCGTCATCAGCTCTCGGCCTTGAACACCCGGATTTGCCTAAGTGTTCGGCCTACCACCTTAAACTTGGACAACCAACGCCAAGCTGGCCTAGCCTTCTCCGTCCCTCCATCGCAGTAACTAGAAGTACAGGAATATTAACCTGTTTCCCATCGACTACGCTCTTCAGCCTCGCCTTAGGGACCGACTAACCCTGCGTCGATTAACGTTGCGCAGGAACCCTTGGTCTTTCGGCGTGGATGTTTTTCACACCCATTGTCGTTACTCATGTCAGCATTCGCACTTCTGATACCTCCAGCAAGCTTCTCAACTCACCTTCACAGGCTTACAGAACGCTCCTCTACCGCGCATCTTGCGATGCACCCGTAGCTTCGGTGTGTGGTTTGAGCCCCGTTACATCTTCCGCGCAGGCCGACTCGACTAGTGAGCTATTACGCTTTCTTTAAAGGGTGGCTGCTTCTAAGCCAACCTCCTAGCTGTCTAAGCCTTCCCACATCGTTTACCACTTAACCACAACTTTGGGACCTTAGCTGACGGTCTGGGTTGTTTCCCTTTTCACGACGGACGTTAGCACCCGCCGTGTGTCTCCCACGCTGACACTTCCAGGTATTCGGAGTTTGCATCGGTTTGGTAAGTCGGGATGACCCCCTAGCCGAAACAGTGCTCTACCCCCTGGAGTGATACGTGAGGCGCTACCTAAATAGCTTTCGAGGAGAACCAGCTATCTCCGAGCTTGATTAGCCTTTCACTCCGATCCACAAGTCATCCCCTACCTTTTCAACGGGAGTGGGTTCGGTCCTCCAGTCAGTGTTACCTAACCTTCAACCTGCTCATGGATAGATCGCCCGGTTTCGGGTCTATACCCAGCGACTAAATCGCCCTATTAAGACTCGCTTTCGCTACGCCTTCCCTATACGGTTAAGCTCGCCACTGAATATAAGTCGCTGACCCATTATACAAAAGGTACGCAGTCACCTAACAAAGTAGGCTCCCACTGCTTGTACGCATACGGTTTCAGGTTCTATTTCACTCCCCTCTCCGGGGTTCTTTTCGCCTTTCCCTCACGGTACTGGTTCACTATCGGTCAGTCAGTAGTATTTAGCCTTGGAGGATGGTCCCCCCATATTCAGACAAAGTTTCTCGTGCTCCGTCCTACTCGATTTCACTTCAAAGAACCTTTCACATACGGGGCTATCACCCACTATGGCCGCACTTTCCAGAGCGTTCTGTTAGATTCAAAGAAGCTTAAGGGCTAGTCCCCGTTCGCTCGCCACTACTAAGGGAATCTCGGTTGATTTCTTTTCCTCAGGGTACTTAGATGTTTCAGTTCCCCTGGTTCGCCTCTTGCACCTATGGATTCAGTACAAGATACCTAGGTTATCCTAGGTGGGTTCCCCCATTCAGAGATCTCCGGATCAAAGTCTGTTTGCCGACTCCCCGAAGCTTATCGCAGGCTACCACGTCTTTCATCGCCTCTGACTGCCAAGGCATCCACCGTATGCGCTTCTTCACTTGACCATATAACCCCAAGCAATCTGGTTACAGTCTCGAACGTGAAGACGACATTCGCCGAAAATTCGCGCTTGAACTCGCAAATTTTACCTTGACTTGAATAATCACCAGTGAAAGAGATTATTCAGTCTACTTCTATCACATACCCAAATTTTTAAAGAACAGTTCTGGCACAAAGACCAGACAGCAAGGTTCGTTACACCGAACATTCCTGTCTGAGCTTTCGACGATTTAGAGATGGTGGAGCCAAGGAGGATCGAACTCCTGACCTCCTGCGTGCAAAGCAGGCGCTCTCCCAGCTGAGCTATGGCCCCATCGGATCAGCAGCACACCACAACAATTGGTGGGTCTGGGCAGATTCGAACTGCCGACCTCACCCTTATCAGGGGTGCGCTCTAACCAACTGAGCTACAGACCCAATCGTCTAACCAGTGAATCAAGCAATTCGTGTGGGAGCTTATGAAGAAGCTGCGATCTTCGATTAAGGAGGTGATCCAGCCGCAGGTTCCCCTACGGCTACCTTGTTACGACTTCACCCCAGTCATGAATCACTCCGTGGTAACCGTCCCCCTTGCGGTTAGACTAGCTACTTCTGGAGCAACCCACTCCCATGGTGTGACGGGCGGTGTGTACAAGGCCCGGGAACGTATTCACCGTGACATTCTGATTCACGATTACTAGCGATTCCGACTTCACGCAGTCGAGTTGCAGACTGCGATCCGGACTACGATCGGTTTTGTGGGATTAGCTCCACCTCGCGGCTTGGCAACCCTCTGTACCGACCATTGTAGCACGTGTGTAGCCCTGGCCGTAAGGGCCATGATGACTTGACGTCATCCCCACCTTCCTCCGGTTTGTCACCGGCAGTCTCCTTAGAGTGCCCACCCGAGGTGCTGGTAACTAAGGACAAGGGTTGCGCTCGTTACGGGACTTAACCCAACATCTCACGACACGAGCTGACGACAGCCATGCAGCACCTGTGTTCCGATTCCCGAAGGCACCCTCGCATCTCTGCAAGGTTCCGGACATGTCAAGGCCAGGTAAGGTTCTTCGCGTTGCTTCGAATTAAACCACATGCTCCACCGCTTGTGCGGGCCCCCGTCAATTCATTTGAGTTTTAACCTTGCGGCCGTACTCCCCAGGCGGTCGACTTATCGCGTTAGCTGCGCCACTAAAATCTCAAGGATTCCAACGGCTAGTCGACATCGTTTACGGCGTGGACTACCAGGGTATCTAATCCTGTTTGCTCCCCACGCTTTCGCACCTCAGTGTCAGTATCAGTCCAGGTGGTCGCCTTCGCCACTGGTGTTCCTTCCTATATCTACGCATTTCACCGCTACACAGGAAATTCCACCACCCTCTACCGTACTCTAGTCAGGCAGTTATGGATGCAGTTCCCAGGTTGAGCCCGGGGATTTCACATCCATCTTACCAAACCACCTACGCGCGCTTTACGCCCAGTAATTCCGATTAACGCTTGCACCCTTCGTATTACCGCGGCTGCTGGCACGAAGTTAGCCGGTGCTTATTCTGTTGGTAACGTCAAAACAGCAAGGTATTAACTTACTGCCCTTCCTCCCAACTTAAAGTGCTTTACAATCCGAAGACCTTCTTCACACACGCGGCATGGCTGGATCAGGCTTTCGCCCATTGTCCAATATTCCCCACTGCTGCCTCCCGTAGGAGTCTGGACCGTGTCTCAGTTCCAGTGTGACTGATCATCCTCTCAGACCAGTTACGGATCGTCGCCTTGGTAGGCCTTTACCCCACCAACTAGCTAATCCGACCTAGGCTCATCTGATAGCGCAAGGCCCGAAGGTCCCCTGCTTTCTCCCGTAGGACGTATGCGGTATTAGCGTTCCTTTCGAAACGTTGTCCCCCACTACCAGGCAGATTCCTAGGCATTACTCACCCGTCCGCCGCTGAATCATGGAGCAAGCTCCACTCATCCGCTCGACTTGCATGTGTTAGGCCTGCCGCCAGCGTTCAATCTGAGCCATGATCAAACTCTTCAGTTCAATACTGCTTGGGTTTTGCGAAAACCCTAAACTTGGCTCAGCAATCGCATGCTCTATTTAAAGAGCTAAAACTCTCGAATTCACGAGTGTTACTTGCGTTGCTGATAATCAGTCGATCATCAGTCTTACATCACAAGCACCCACACGAATTGCTTGATTCGACTTGTTAAAGAGCAGTTGGTCAAGGCTTTCGTCTCAACCGAGGCGCGCATTCTACAGCAGCGTCTCATCTTGTCAAGCGTTGTTTTCGAAAATTTTCTTTTCTACTCAACCGCTTGCGCTTCGGAGAAGGAAGCCTTCTCACCAGCGGGAGGCGCATTCTACAGCGATCAAACTCACTGTCAAGCACCTCGATGATCTTCTTTTCGATTCACTGCCGGAGCAGCGAATGAAGAGTGGCAAGTGATTCACCTGCCGGACCACCACCCTCAGCTTCGAATCTTTGTAAGTGCTTGATTTTCAAGCTCTTTCAGCGCTTCGTCGCTGGGAGTGGTGCGCATTATAGGGACTTAAAAAGACCCGTCAACGACTTTTTTAAACTTTCTTTACTCGGTGACCAGGGTGACACGTGCGAAGGCCTTCTTGCCGGCCTGCAGAACGTGGGTAGCGCCGATCTTGAAGACAAAGCTGCGATCCACGACTTCGCCGTCCACACGCACGCCGCTGGAAGACAGCAGATCGCGAGCGACTGCGGAGTTCTTCACCAGGCCAGCCTTATTAAGGACTGCGCCGATCGGCAGGTCTTCGGCCGCAGCGACTTCCACTTCCGGCAGGTCTTCCGGCAGCTCGCCCTCCTTCAGACGGTTACCGGCGGACTTGTGCGCCGAAGCGGCAGCCTCTTCGCCATGGAAGCGAGCAACGATTTCCTCGGCCAGCTTGATCTTGATGTCGCGCGGGTTGGCGCCTGCCTCTACATCCTTCCTGAAGCCTTCGATCTCTTCCATGGAGCGGAAGCTCAGCAGCTCGAAGTAACGCCACATCAGGGTGTCCGGGATGGAGACCAGCTTGCTGTACATGACGCCCGGCGCTTCCTGGATGCCGATGTAGTTGCCCAGGGACTTGGACATCTTCTTCACGCCATCCAGACCTTCCAGCAGCGGCATGGTCAGGATGCACTGCGGCTCCTGATCGTACGCACGTTGCAGCTCACGCCCCATCAGCAGGTTGAACTTCTGGTCGGTGCCGCCAAGCTCCACGTCCGCGCGCAGCGCTACCGAGTCGTACCCCTGAACCAGCGGATAAAGGAACTCATGAATGGCGATGGACTGGTTGTTGGCATAGCGCTTGCTGAAATCATCGCGCTCCAGCATACGGGCAACGGTGTACTGGGAAGCCAGGCGAATGAAGTCAGCGGGGGAAAGCTGGTCCATCCAGGTGGAATTGAAGGCCACTTCGGTCTTCGCGGGGTCGAGGATCTTGAAAACCTGTGCCTTGTAGGTCTCGGCGTTCTCGAGAACCTGCTCGCGAGTGAGGGGAGGACGGGTAACACTTTTCCCACTGGGGTCACCGATCATCCCAGTGAAGTCACCGATCAGGAAGATCACCTGATGCCCCAGATCCTGGAACTGGCGCAGCTTATTAATTAGAACGGTGTGACCGAGGTGCAGATCGGGGGCGGTCGGGTCGAAGCCGGCCTTGATACGCAGGGGCTGGCCGCGCTTGAGCTTTTCGATCAGCTCGGCCTCCACGAGAATTTCGTCCGCTCCGCGCTTGATCAGCGCCAGCTGCTCTTCGACCGACTTCATTGCAGTTTCCTGTACGTTGCGAATTGCGAAAGGGAACCAACGATACAAGAACAGGCACTAAAAACAAGTTTTGCCCGGCGCCAGAGGACAGGACGTCAGAAGCCCGTCAGCAGGGTTGCCTCTGAAGGAATTTGGTTATATTTTAGGCAGTTATTTCACATTCCCAAAACACCACTCACGCCATGACGCAATCCGATCAGAAAGCGCCGTACTACCCGAAGAGCCATCTGCTGGCCGCAAGCGGTGTAGCAGCGCTCCTCAGCCTGGCTCTGCTGGTGTTCCCCTCGGCCGAGGTCGAGGCGAAGAAGACCACGCTCAATCTGGAGCTGGAGAGCGGCACAGACCGCATCATTCAGGAAAAAGACGATCTTCGACCCAACCCGGTCACGGAAGACGACGGCTCTTCTCCCTTTGCACAGATAGAAGGTTCGTCCGATAACCAGAACAGCGCCGGAAAAGACGCGGAAAAGAAGAACGATCTCGCCGACTCGAGTAAACAAGCCTCCCCCTCCGCCCCCGCAGAGCCTGCGTGGAAGAGCGTGACCGTGGGCAAGGGCGACACTCTTTCCAACGTGTTCGCGAAGGCCGGCCTGCCGGCGAACGTCGTGCACGACATGCTTGCCGCCAACAAGGACGCCAAGCAGTTCACTCGTCTCGATGTCGGCCAGGACGTGGATTTCCTCATTGACGCCAAGGGCGACCTGCAGGGCCTGAAGGTCAAGCGCAGCGACATGGAGACCATCAGCCTGAGCAAGTCCGCCAAGGGCTATGACTTCAAGCGCGACCTGGTCAAACCGTCGGTGCACGCCAACTACGCCCACGGCCGCATCGACAGTTCGCTGTTCGCCGCCGGCAAGAACGCAGGCCTGTCCCACGACCTGATCATGTCGATGGCCAACATCCTCGGCTACGACATCGACTTCGCCCAGGATATTCGCGAAGGCGACGAGTTCGATGTGATCTACGAATCCCAGCAGGTGAACGGTAAGCAGGTCAACACCGGAAGCATCCTCGCTGTCCGCTTCGTCAACCGCGGCAAGGAATACACCGCGGTGCGCTACACCACCAGGCAGGGCAACACCAGCTACCTGCGCGCCGACGGCAGCAGCATGCGCAAGGCGTTCATCCGAACTCCGGTGGACTTCGCCCGCATCAGTTCGCGCTTCTCGATCGGGCGTTTCCACCCCATCCTGAACAAGATTCGTGCACACAAGGGCGTGGACTACGCGGCGCCCATCGGCACGCCGATCAAGGCTACCGGCGACGGCAAGATCCTCGAAGCCGGCCGCAAGGGCGGTTACGGCAACGCCGTCGTGATCCAGCACGGCCAGCGCTATCGCACCGTGTACGGCCACATGAGCCGCTTCGCCAAGGGCATCCGCTCCGGTGTAGCGGTGAAGCAGGGCCAGATCATCGGTTACGTTGGCATGACCGGCCTGGCCACCGGCCCGCACCTGCATTACGAGTTCCAGGTCAACGGCCAGCACGTCGATCCGCTGAGCGCCAAACTGCCGACGGCCGACCCGCTGAGTGGTCCGGAACGCAAGCGCTTCCTCGCTCAGACCCAACCGCTGATCGCTCGCATGGACCAGGAGAAGGCAACCTTCCTGGCCCTGAACAAGCGCTGAGCCATGCCGCTCTATCTTGGGGTGATGTCCGGCACCAGTCTCGACGGACTGGACATCGCCCTGATCGAGCAAGGCGAGCAGACCACGCTGCTCGCGTCCCATTACCTCCCCATGCCGCCGGCTCTTCGCGCCGACCTCCTGTCGCTCTGCTCCTCCGGCCCTGACGAAGTCGCCCGCTCCGCCCTCGCGGAAAACAACTGGGTTCGCCTCGCGGCCCAAGGCATCAACGAACTCCTGGCCCGCGAAACGCTGGATGCCAGTGCGATTCGCGCCATCGGCAGCCACGGCCAGACCATTCGCCACGAGCCGCATCTGGGCTTCACCGTACAGATCGGCAATCCGGCACTGCTCGCCGAGCTGACCGGTATCGATGTGGTGGCTGACTTCCGTCGTCGCGATGTCGCTGCCGGCGGCCAGGGTGCGCCCTTGGTCCCGGCCTTCCACCAGGCCTTGTTCGGCAGCGACAGCCGCGAGTGCGCGATCCTCAATGTCGGCGGCTTCAGCAACGTCTCCCTGCTCAGCCCCGGCAAGCCCGTCCGTGGGTTCGACTGCGGCCCGGGCAATGTGCTGCTGGATGCCTGGATTCAGGAACAACGCGGCGAAGCCTACGATCGTGATGGCGCGTGGGCAGCCAGCGGCAGTATCGACCAGTCTCTGCTACGGGTGATGCTGGCGGACGACTTCTTTGCCGCGAAGGGCCCGAAGAGCACCGGCCGCGAACGCTTCAACCTGAACTGGCTGACATCGCTGCTGGCCAATCACGGCCCGGTAAAAGCCGAAGATGTGCAGGCGACCCTGCTGGAGCTGACGGCACACAGCATTGCTGCCGCGCTTCTGGATGCGCAGCCGGGCTGCGAGGAAGTGGTGGTCTGTGGTGGTGGAGCGTTCAACACCACCCTTATGCAACGCCTGGCCGCGCATATGCCTGGCGCAGACGTGATCAGCAGCATCGACCGCGGCGTGCCGCCGGAGTGGATGGAAGCCATGGCCTTCGCCTGGCTGGCCCATCGATTCCTCGAGCGCCTGCCCGGCAACTGCCCGGAGGTCACCGCCGCCCGGGGGCCTCGCATTCTAGGCGCGCTCTACCCTGCCTGAACCGACTGCACAAACAAAAACGCCGCGCTATTGCGCGGCGTTTTCATTACTACGGCATCAGATCGAGAAGGACTGGCCGCAGCCACAGGTGGTCGCTGCGTTCGGGTTCTTGATAACGAACCGCGAACCTTCGAGGCCTTCCTGGTAGTCCACTTCCGCACCGGCGAGGTACTGGAAGCTCATCGGATCGACCACGAGGCTGACGCCGTCGCGCTCGACGATGGTGTCGTCGTCCGCGGTGTCCTCATCGAAGGTGAACCCGTACTGGAAGCCCGAGCAGCCACCGCCCGTGACGAACACCCGCAGCTTCAGACGCGGATTGCCTTCTTCGTCGATCAGGTTCTTCACCTTGTTTGCAGCGCCGTGGGAAAACACCAGCGGGGTGGGGGTGAAGGTTTCGATGGTCATGGTGACAACTCTCCCGGCCGAGGCCGTACGTTACAACATTGCGGGCTATTATCCGCTTACCCCAGAAAAACGGTCAACTAATCCAACTCATCCTTTGGTCCAGATCAATCGGCCGCTTTCCGGGGCAATCCGTCCTTACGGCAGCAGCGCGACGTTGGACAGGCCCATGTGCTCGTCCAGGCCGAACAGGATGTTCATGTTCTGGATCGCCTGGCCGGATGCGCCCTTCACCAGGTTGTCGATCACCGACAGGATCACCACCAGGTCGCCACCCTGCGGACGGTGCACGGCGATGCGGCAAACGTTGGCGCCGCGCACGCTGCGGGTTTCCGGATGGCTGCCGGCCGGCATCACGTCGACGAACGGCTCGTTGGCGTAGCGCTCTTCATAGAGCTTCTGCAGGTCCACGCCACGGTCGGCGACGCGGGCATACAGGGTCGCGTGGATACCGCGGATCATCGGGGTCAGGTGCGGTACGAAGGTCAGGCCGACATCGCCTTTCGCTGCACGACGCAGGCCCTGGCTGATCTCCGGCAGGTGACGGTGGCCCTTGACCGAGTAGGCCATCATGCTCTCACCGGCCTCACAGAACAGCGAACCGACCTTGGCGCCACGGCCAGCGCCACTGACGCCGGACTTGCAGTCGGCGATCAGCTGGCTGGCATCGGCCAGGCCGTTTTCCAGCAGCGGGATGAAACCGAGCTGGGTGGCGGTCGGATAGCAGCCGGGCACGGCGATCAGGCGCGCTGACTTGATGGCCTCGCGATTCACTTCCGGCAGGCCGTAGACGGCTTCGGGCAGCAGTTCGGGCGCGCCATGAGGCTGGCCGTACCACTTGGCCCACTCTTCGGCGTCCTGCAGGCGGAAGTCCGCGGACAGGTCGATCACCCGGGTGCCGGTGGCCAGCAGCTCGCCGGCCAGGGCATGAGCGACGCCATGAGGCGTGGCGAAGAACACCACGTCACACTCGCCCAGGCGCTTCACGTCCGGCACGCTGAACGCCAGGCCGTCATAGTGGCCTCGCAGGTTCGGGTACATATCGGCGACTTTCACGCCCTCCTCGGAACGCGAGGTAATCACCTCGACGTGCGCCTGGGGATGCTGTGCCAGCAGGCGCAGCAGTTCCACGCCCGTATAACCCGTACCACCTACGATACCGACCTTGATCATCTACCTGTCACTCCACCTATGGGGCCAAATTCAGGGGCAGTCATGATATGAGCCGCTGCCCCCGCTGAACAGAGCGAATGTGCCTAGGAGGCAGACCCTTTGGTCGGGGCCAGGGTTTCCTGCATCTGACGGGCGAGTGCGTGGTAAATGGGCAACGGGGTAAACCGACCGGAAATGCCGCTGGCCAGGAGGGTCGCAGCGAGGATTGGAATCAGCATGTCCGGGCTGTGGGACATTTCCACCGTGATGACTGTGGCGGTCAGGGGCGTGCGCGTCACACCGGCAAGGTACGCGGACATTCCCAGCAGCCCCACCGCCGACAGGCTCGCGCCGGGAATCAATGGCGTAAGCCAGGGGGCAAGGCTGGCACCAACGGTGAGCGAAGGCGAGAACAAGCCACCGGGAATCCCCGCAATGAAGGACACCACGTTGGCGGTGAACTTCCACAGCAGGAAGTCATGCCCCACCACCGGCTGGCCATCCAGAATGGAGCGGGTCTCGGCGTAGCCGGTGCCGAACACGTGCTGCCCCGACAGCAGGCCCAGGAGCGCCAGCAGCAGACCGCAAACGAAAGCGAAACGGAGCGGCCAGCGCCCGCGCCAGCGGCTGATGAAGCTCAGGGGTCCCTGCTGGGCAGGCAGGACCAGGCGACAGTACAGAGCGCCGAGCAGCCCGCCCAGAACACCGCAGGCCACCACGGCAATCCAGGCGGGCCCCAACGGCATGCTCTCGGATAGCCGACCGAAATAGCTGTAGCTGCCCATCAGGCCGAGCGTAACCATGCCGCCAAGCAGGACCGCAGTCAGCACCAGGCCGCTGAAGCGCTGCTCGAAGCTGCGGCTCATCTCCTCGATGGCGAACACCACACCGCCCAGCGGCGTATTGAAAGCCGCCGCGATGCCTGCCGCGCCACCGGCGATGATCAGCCCGGAAACCGTACGCTTGCCATAGAGACCGAGCCGTCTGCCGAGGGAATACATCAGCGCGGCGCCGATGTGCACCGTAGGCCCCTCGCGCCCGGCCGAGGCACCTACCAGCAGTGCCAACAGGGTGAGGAACAGTTTGCCCACGGCGATCGGCAACGACAGCAGGGCATTGCGGGTCCGGCTGCTGCGCTGTTCCAGGGCCACGATGACCTGCGGAATGCCGCTGCCACGGGTATTTTTCAGCGCCCCCTGGGTCAGCCAGACCAATCCGGCGAAACCCAGCGGACAGACCAGCCACGGCCACCACTGGCTGTGCGCGACCACACCGCGAAACGTCGCACTGGCGAGGTCCGCCAGATGCGCGAAGACCAGCGCCACCAACCCCACCAGCAAGGCCCCCACCCAGAAAGCCAGAGTCCGTCGCCAGCGTCGTAGCAAGGGATGCCGCAGCCATGAGCGCTTCGGCGCCTGCTGCGGCGAAGCCTGGGCAATCGACTCGGAGGTGCTCTGGGGCGGCGTGGAATCGGACATGGGCACGAGTCGGGCATCTGCCGGATGCCGAGCGGCATACGCGGCAACGCGCCACGCATGGAAAGGTCGATGACGTCCCTAGTGTAATAGAACCAGGGATGACGCCATTGCACCGCGCCACTACTATCGGCTCATCACCGATCCGAGGAAGTCCCGATGCTGTACCTGTGGCTCAAAGCCTTTCACATCATTGCCGTGGTCTGCTGGTTCGCCGGCCTGTTCTACCTGCCGCGCCTGTTCGTCTACCACGCCATGAGCGAGGATGCCGCCAGCCGGGAGCGCTTCTGCGTGATGGAGCGCAAGCTGTACCGCGGCATCATGGGCCCCTCGATGATCCTCACCATCCTCCTGGGCGCCTGGATGCTCTACCTGAACCCGGCCTGGCTGAGCCAGGGCTGGCTGCACGCCAAGCTCACCCTGGTGGTCCTGCTGATCGGCTACCACCACGCCTGCGGCGCCATGCTCAAGCGCTTCGCCCGCGGCGAGAACGGCCGCAGCCACGTGTTCTACCGTTGGTTCAACGAGGTACCGGTACTGTTCCTGCTTGCCATCGTCATCCTGGTGGTGATCAAACCCTTCTGACTCTGCCGTCCGAGGAGACTGCCATGTCCCTGCCTGCCCTGCTCGACCGTCGCCTGCGCGTTCCCCTGGTGGCGGCACCGATGTTCCTGGTGTCCACCCCGCAACTGGTACTGGCCTGCTGCAAGGGCGGCATCGTCGGCAGTTTCCCGGCGCTGAACCAGCGCGAAAGCAGCGGCTTCAAGGCCTGGCTGGAGGAAATCGAGGCGGGCCTGGCCGCCGATCCCAAGGCGGCGCCCTACGCGGTGAACCTCATCGTCCACCACAGCAACCCGCGTCTGCAGGCGGACCTGGCGCTGTGTGTGGAGCATCGCGTCCCTATCGTCATCACCAGCCTGGGCGCGGTGCGCGAGGTGGTGGACGCCGTGCACAGCTATGGCGGACTGGTCTTCCATGACGTCACCACCCGCCGCCACGCCGAAAAGGCCGCGGAAGCCGGAGTCGATGGACTGATCGCGGTCGCCGCCGGCGCCGGCGGCCATGCTGGCACCTGGAGCCCCTTCGCGCTGATCGCAGAGATCCGCCAGTTCTTCGACAAGACCCTGCTGCTGGCCGGCTGCATCAACCACGGCCATGAGATTCTCGCCGCGCAGGTGCTTGGCGCCGACCTCGCCTACCTCGGCACCCGCTTCATCGCCACCCGCGAGAGCAACGCCTCCACCGACTACAAGCGGATGCTCCTCGAAGCCCGCGCCGCCGACATCATCCATACGCCGGCGGTGTCCGGCGTACCGGCCAGCTTCATGCGCCAGAGCCTGGAGGCCGCCGGCTTCGACATGAAACGCCTGACCGACAAGGCCGACATCAACTATGGCGAGAAGCTCAAGCCGGTAAGCGACGAGGCCAAGGCCTGGAAGACCGTCTGGTCGGCCGGCCAGGGGGTCGGCAACATCCATGACCTGCCGTCGGTGGAGGAACTCATCGCCCGGCTCGACAACGAGTACCGCCAGGCCTTGAGCCGCAGCACGACGCTGCCCGGCCAACTGCTGGTCTGACCAGCGCCACCACTTGCCGATATGTATAGCGGGGCAGCTTGTTGCCCCCAAAAGGCACGATTACGCTGTATCGATCTCACCACAGCCCGCTGACAAGGATGCCCCAATGGACCAAGCCCGCTTCAAGATCGTGTTCGACGGCACGCTGATGCCACAGACACCGCTGGAAACCGCCAAGGAAAACCTCGCCCGCCTGTTCAAGAGTGACACGTCGAAGATCGACGCACTGTTCAGCGGCAAACCGGTGGTGCTCAAGCGCGACCTCTCCGACGACGAGGCCGACAAATACCTCCGAGCCCTGCACGGCGCAGGCGCCAACGCCCGCAAGGAAGCCGAGGAGCAGGCAGGAGGCTTGAGCCTGGTCGAAACCGACGACCATCCCAACGAAGCAACGCTCGCCAGCCGCGCCCCCGCTGAAACGCTCCGCGATGACCAGATGACCTGTCCCAAATGCGGGCATGTACAACTCAAGGCCAGCGACTGCAGTGCCTGCGGCATCATCATCGAGCGCTATCTCGCCCGTCAGGCCGAGATGAACGCCAGCATGGCAACATCCGGCACCGGGACATCGACCGCGTCCCCCTATGCGCCGCCGCAGGCCCGCGTCGGTGACGAGTTGCCGGAATTCGGCGAACTTCAGCCCTTCACCAGCGAAGGCCGGATCGGCCGGGTCCGCTATCTGGGCTGGAGCATGGCGCTGTTCCTGGTCGCCATCCCGATCTTCCTGCTGGTGGCCGGTGCCTTCGCGATCTCCCAGACGCTGGGCATGCTGCTGGCGGCAGTCGTGTTCATCGCCTACGCCATCGTCGGTGTCATGATGGGCATTCAGCGCCTGCACGATATCGGCTGGTCGGGATGGCTGATGCTGCTCAACATCGTCCCGGTGGTGGGCAGCGTGTTTCCCCTGCTGATGATGCTGATCCCCGGCAACGACGGCGCCAACCGCTACGGCCCGCCGCCGCCGCCCAACAGCCGTGGCGTGGTGGCGCTGGCCTGGAGCATGGTGATCGTTCCGGTGGTAGTCGGTATCCTTGCCGCCATCGCGATTCCCAGTTACGAGCAGTACGTCGAGCGCGCCAACGCAGCCCAGTACCAACAGGGCGAGCCGGATGCCGCCGCATCGGCCGATCCGTCTGAGGAATTCAACAGCGGCGACACCGAAGGCGCCGACTCCGACGACGCCGGCGGCACCGACCAGTAATGCAACAACCCGTGGCGGGCGTGGTCGAACGCCACCCCGCCACAGAGACCTTTGAATGCCTCGTTTTGCCCTCATCACCGGCGCCTCCAGCGGCATCGGCCTGGCGCTGGCCGAAGCCCTCGCGCGGCGCGGCCAGGCGCTGATCCTGGTGGCCCGCCAGCGCGATGCGCTGGACAGCATCGCCTGCGAGCTCTCGCAGCGCTTCGGCGTCGAGGTGCTGTTCCGCGTCTGCGATCTCTCCGAGCCGCTGCAGATTTCCGGTCTGCTCCATGAGCTGGAGCAAAGCGGCCGGCAGATTGAGCTGCTGGTGAACAACGCCGGCATCGGCACCTCAGGTTCCTTCCTCGACCATGACTGGTCCAGCGAGCAGGAACTTCTGGAACTCAACGTCCTCGCGGTCGCGCGCCTGTGCCATGGCATCGGCGCGATGATGGAGCGCAGCGGCGGCGGGCAGATTCTCAATGTCGCGTCGGTGGCCGGCCTGCTGCCCGGCCCGTGGATGAGCAGCTACTACGCCAGCAAGGCCTTCGTGCTGCACTTCTCCGAAGGGCTGCGCGAGGAGCTGCGCGGACGCGGCATCAAGGTTTCCGTGCTGTGCCCCGGACCGACCCGCACCGCCTTCTTCCGCCATGCGGAGCTGCAGACCTCCCGGTTCGATGGCGGCAAGCTGATGATGTCACCCGAAGAGGTCGCCTTCCGCACCGTCAGGGCGCTGCGCCGAGCGCCGGCGATCATCATCCCTGGCTGGCGCAACCGTCTGATGGCCTTCGCCGTACGCCTGCTGCCACGCTGGGCGCTGCGCAAGCTGGCCGGCCGCCTCAACCGCATGGCGCTGGCCAGCTGAGCCGTATTCAGTCGGCCCGCACCGTGCGGCCGTCGGCCCACTCCCGCAGTTGGGCCAGTTCCTCGGCCATCACCACCGACAGCGGCGCCGTCCGCCGGATTTCCTCCAGCAGCAGCGCTTGATCCACCGATTTCTGCCGCGCCTGCGCAGCATAGAAGGTGCCGACCACGGCCTGCTCGATCTCCGCGCCGGAAAAACCCTCGGCTGCATCGGCCAGCGCGCCCAGCTCGAACTGCGCCACGTCCAGCTCGCGGCGCGCCAGGTGGATGCGGAAGATATCCATGCGCACCTCACGCTCCGGCAGGTCGACGAAAAACAGTTCATCGAAGCGCCCCTTGCGCACCAGTTCCGGCGGCAGACGGTCGATGGCATTGGCAGTGGCGACCATGAACACCGGCGCCTTGCGTTCCGCCATCCAGGTCAGCAGGGTGCCGAGCACGCGCTGGCTGACGCCATTGTCCTGGTCGCCGGTGGCCACGCCCTTCTCGATCTCGTCCGCCCAGAGCACGCAGGGCGCCATGCTGTCGGCCAGGCGCAGCGCCTCGCGCAGGTTGCGCTCGGTCTCGCCGAAGTACTTGTTGTACAGGCTGCCGAAGTCCAACCGCAGTAGCGGCAGGCCCCAGAGTCCGGCGACAGCCTTGGCCGCGAGGCTCTTGCCGCCACCCTGCACACCGACCAGCAGCACACCCTTGGGCAGGTCCTTCTCTTTACCCTCGGTGAAGGCGCTCTGCCGCTCGCCGAGCCAACGTTTGAGGTTCGCCAGCCCGCCAACTTCGGCAAAGCGCGCGGTGTCGTGCTCGAAGCTGAGCACACCGTCGAGGTTGAGCAGCTCGAACTTGGTGCGATTGAGTTCCGGCAGGTCTTCCTGGGTGATCGCACCGTCATTGCAGATCACCCCGCGCGCCAGCGAGCGGGCCTCGCCGTGGGTCAGGCCACGCAGGTTCTTCACCACCTGGCGCAGGGTACGGTTGTCCGTGCGCACGCGCGCCCCGCTGTTGCGCTCGCTCCAGCGCGTGGCTTCTTCGCGGACGATGCCAACCAGTTCGTCCTCCGAAGGCAGCGACAGGGCGAAGCGCGCGGCGAAACGCTGGACCTCCGCCGGCAGCTTCAGCGCATGGGACACCAGGATCACCGTGGGCTTGAACGTGCCCTCGGCCATGGCGATTTCCTTGAGCAGGCGAACCGCACGGGGGGTGTCATTGAGGTAGGGATGCAGGTCGCAGAGTACGTAGAGCGTTGGCTGCGGGTCGGCCTTGATCAGTTGCAGCGCGGTTTCCGCCTCGCGGCTGTCGCCCGCGCCCTGCGGCTCGCCGCCGAAGCCCAGGCGCTGCAAGCCCTCGGTCGCCGACCATAGCCGCAGGTCGAGCCCGCGGCGCACGGCAAGGCCGGTCAGGGTTTCCAACACCCGGGGCTCGTCCCAGGACTCGATCACGATCAGCTTGACCCTGGAATCGAGTACCAGGCCCAGGTCATGGATATCGTTCTGCACGCTGGCTCCTTGCGAATACCGCCGCGAACCTGGGCGGTGCGGGTCACGGCCGCTAAACTCCTGTTCCAGCCAACCAGATCGGAGGAACGTCCGTGGACTGTTTGTTCTGCAAGATCGTCGCCGGGGAAATTCCCGCGCGCAAGCTCTATGAAGATGACCAGGTGATCGCCTTCCACGACATCGGCCCACAGGCACCGGTGCACTTCCTGGTGGTGCCGAAGAAGCACATTGCTACCCTTCACGACCTGCAGGAAGCAGACAAGCCATTGGCCGGGCATATCCTCTTCACCGCCCAGCGCCTGGCCCAGGAACTGGGCTGCGACGAAGGCTTCCGCGTGGTGATGAACTGCAACGACCTGGGTGGGCAGACCGTGCACCACATCCACATGCACGTGCTCGGCCAGCGCCAGATGCACTGGCCGCCGGGCTGACAGGTAACCTGGGGACTCTTTGCGCGCACCACGGCAAGACCTGTCATCCGCCATCCGGTAAACTGCCGGGCGAATGTTCTTTCCGGAGGTGCGCCATGTCCGCCGACCGTCACTACTCCCCCGCCGACCGCTTCCTGCTGCAAGCCGATGCCGCCTTGCGCACCCTGCTGCCGTTCAGCGGCCACCCGGGGCGCCCGTCGCCGGCCATCGTCCAGCCCGACGCCGAGCTCAGCGAAACCGATGCCCGTCATGTCGCCGGTCTGATGCGCATCAACCACACCGGTGAAGTCTGTGCCCAGGCGCTCTACCAGGGCCAGGCGCTGACCGCCAAGCTGCCGCACGTACGTAAAGCCATGGAAGTCGCCGCCGACGAGGAAGTCGACCACCTGGCCTGGTGCGAACAGCGCATCCGCGAACTGGGCAGCCGACCGAGCCTGCTGAATCCGCTGTTCTATGGCCTGTCGTTCGGCGTTGGCGCGGCCGCCGGTCTGATCAGCGACCGCGTCAGCCTCGGTTTCGTCGCCGCCACCGAGGATCAGGTGTGCAAGCACCTCGACGAGCACCTGACCGAGCTTCCCGCCGAGGACCAGAAGTCCCGCGCCATCCTCGAACAGATGCGCACCGACGAGCAGCACCACGCCACCAGCGCCATCGAGGCCGGCGGCCTGCGCTTCCCCGCGCCGGTGAAGTTCGGCATGACCCTGCTGTCGAAGGTGATGACCAAGTCAACCTACCGGATCTGAGCCGGCCGGAAACAAAAAGGGGCACCCGGTGGGTGCCCCTTTTTCGTTTCTACTATCGAGCGTTACGAGCGCAGGAGAGACAAGGCGAAAAGTCGGGATGAAAGCGGAGTTTGCTGCAGCAAATGAGCATTTCGGCCCGGCTTTTCAACGCCGTATCTCCCAGCGCAGTAGCTCGATCAGCGCGGCATGTTGCGCGCGTAGAATATTTCCAGCATCTCGTGACGCACACGCTCCTCCACCTGCTTGCGCTGCTCGGGCGACAGGTTGCTGGTCGCATCGCCGAACAGGTAATTGTCCAGGTCGAACTCCTTGAGCAACATCTTGGTGTGGAACATGTTCTCCTGGTACACGTTCACGTCGGTCATCTGATAGGCCTCGTACGTGTCGTCGGAGAGATAGTTCTGGATCGAGTTGATCTCGTGGTCGATGAAGTGCTTCTTGCCTTCCACGTCACGGGTGAAACCGCGCACACGATAATCCACGGTGACGATGTCCGAATCGAACTGGTGGATCAGGTAGTTGAGCGCCTTGAGCGGCGAGATGACGCCGCAGGTCGACACATCGATGTCCACCCGGAAGGTCGCGATGCCTTCCACCGGATGGATCTCCGGATAGGTGTGCACGGTGATATGGCTCTTGTCGAGGTGCGCCAGGATGGTTTCCGGTAGCGGCCCCGGGGATTCCTCGATCTGGCTGTCGGTCGGGGTGACCGGCTGCTCGGAGATCAGGATGGTCACGCTGGCGCCTTGCGGATCGTAGTCCTGACGGGCGATGTTCAGGATGTTTGCGCCAATGATGTCGACAACATCGGTGAGGATCTGCGTGAGACGCTCGGCATCGTACTCTTCGTCGATGTACTGCACGTAGGCCTGCTGGTCTTCAGGCGTCTCGGCATAGCAGATGTCATAGATGTTGAAGCTCAAGGTCTTCGTCAGGTTGTTGAACCCGTGGAGCTTGAGTTTGCTTTTCACCGTGGGAACTCTCTTCAATGCGGCTCTGCCGCGTGGTTGAGCATGCCCGTCAGATGCGTACGGCGCACCTGCGTAGGACGGTTTACACCTCTTCGCGATGGCGATTGTGGTTGCTTGGTTTCGAGCCGGAGGGCCCTGAAAAAAGGTGGCGCATTATGCAGAGGTCAGGCGACCTCTGCCACAGTTTGCGCACCCTTGATGATGAAAGGATGAACCTGGCTGTCAGCCCAGCTCGACGATCTCGTAGTCGTGGGTGATCTCGACGCCGGCGCGGCCCAGCATGATCGAGGCGGAGCAGTACTTCTCGGCCGACAGCTCGACCGCACGCTTGACCTGCGCTTCCTTCAGACCACGGCCCTTGACTACGAAGTGCACGTGGATCTTGGTGAACACCTTGGGGTCTTCGGTGGCGCGCTCGGCTTCGAGGAAGGCTTCGCAGCTTTCCACCGGCTGGCGTCCCTTCTTCAGGATGCTCACCACATCGAAGTTGGTGCAGCCGCCCAGGCCCAGCAGGAGCATCTCCATCGGGCGCACGCCCAGGTTGCGGCCACCAGCATCCGGCGGGCCATCCATCACCACCACGTGGCCACTGCCGGACTCACCGAGAAACATCGCTTCGCCAGCCCACTGGATTCGCGCTTTCATTGAGAAGAACTCCGCCGAAAAAAGGGGCGCCAGCTTATCACAGCCCTTTCGACCGCCCAGTGGAGCCGCCGGCTGTTAGCTGTGTCGCAATTCAGCGAGGATCACTGTCATTTATTGCTTAAGCTGGCGCCATTTTACTGGCACACTCTCGGAAATTGCCCCGACGAATGTTCCGGTTTTCTCATTGTTGGTAACACGTCGTCTGTTAATCTCTTGCCCAATTACCTACAGGCAAGTCATTGCACCAAGGGGCAATCTTGCCGCCCTGGGGATCGAGGGGGATCCAGCCAGGGACATGCGGCGCCACTCATACTGAATAAAAAATCATTAGACGCCTGTTGTGCAAAGGCCACTCTTTTACTTTCCGGGACTCGGGCATGGTAGCTATTACCCTTACACCCAAAATCAAGAACCTCGACAAGTTGCTCGCGCACTGCCACCGCCGCCGCTTCACCGCCAAGAGCACCATCATCTACGCCGGCGACCGCTGCGAGAGCCTGTTCTTCATCATCAAGGGCTCGGTGACCGTACTGATCGAGGACGATGATGGCCGCGAGATGATCATCGGCTATCTCAATACCGGCGACTTCTTCGGAGAGATGGGGCTCTTCGAGAAGGAAGGCAGCAGCAACCAGGAGCGCAGCGCCTGGGTCCGCGCCAAGACCGAATGCGAAGTTGCCGAGATCAGCTACACCAAGTTCCGCGAACTGAGCCAGCAGGATCCGGAGATTCTCTTCACTCTCGGCAGCCAGATGGCCGATCGCCTGCGCAAGACCACCCGCAAGGTCGGCGACCTGGCCTTCCTCGACGTGACCGGCCGTGTCGCCCGCACCCTGCTGGACCTGTGCCAGCAGCCAGACGCCATGACCCACCCGGACGGGATGCAGATCAAGATCACCCGCCAGGAGATCGGCCGCATCGTCGGCTGCTCCCGCGAAATGGTCGGCCGCGTGCTCAAGAGCCTGGAAGAACAGGGTCTGGTGCACGTGAAGGGCAAGACCATGGTGGTCTTCGGCACTCGCTGAAGCTCCCCCCCAGAACACAAAAAAGCCGGCAATCGCCGGCTTTTTTGTTGTTCGCAGGAACGATCAATCCGGGTCGGAGCCCAGCTTGACCTTGCTGTGTTCGGGGAAGAACAGGCGCTTGAGCTCGGTACCCGGCTCCTCGGCACGCATGAAGGCTTCGCCGACCAGGAAGCCGAACACGTCGCTGACTTCCATCAGCTCGACGTCGGCGCGGTTGAGGATGCCGCTCTCGGTGATCACCATGCGCTCGCGCGGGATTTCCGGCAGCAGGTCCAGGGTGGTCTCCAGGCTCACCTCGAAGGTGTGCAGGTTGCGGTTGTTGATACCGACCAGCGGGGTGTCCAAGGTCTTCAGCGCACGCTCCAGTTCAAGCGCATCGTGCACTTCCACCAGCACGTCGAGGCCGACGTCCTTGGCCACCGAGGCCAGCTCGGCCATGCGCACGTCATCCAGCGCCGAGACGATCAGCAGGATGCAGTCGGCGCCAATGGCACGGGCTTCCACCACCTGGTACGGGTCGATCATGAAGTCCTTGCGAATCACCGGCAGCTTGCAGGCCGCTCGGGCTTCCTTGAGGTAAGCGTCGCTGCCGAGGAAGAAGTCGATATCGGTCAACACCGAAAGGCAGGTAGCGCCACCCTCTTCGTAGCTTCGGGCGATATCGGCAGGGTCGAAGTTCTCGCGAATGATGCCCTTGCTCGGCGAAGCCTTCTTCACCTCGGCGATCACTGCCGGCTCGCGATGCTTGGCGCGCTCCAGCAGGGCATTGGCGAAACCGCGCGGTGCTTCCGCGGCTCGCGCCAGCTGCTCCAGCTCGGCGATGCTCACGCGGGTGCGGCGTTCGGCGACTTCTTCGGCCTTGCGGGCCAGGATCTTCTGCAGAACCGTCGGCACACTCACTGTGCATTCTCCTCTCGGTAAACGGCGGTGAAGGCCGCCAGCTCTTCCATTTTTTCCCGCGCCAACCCCGTGTGCAGGGCGTCGTGGGCCAATTGCATGCCTTCGTGCAGGCTGGTGGCCAGGTCTGCGGCGTAGAGCGCGGCACCAGCGTTGAGCACGATCAGTTCGGCAGCTTTCTGCCCGGCCTCGGTCTTGCGACGACCGAGGGCATCGCGGATCAGCTCCAGGGATTGCTGCGGGCTGTCCACGGTCAGGCCGATCAGGCTCTGACTCTTGATGCCGAAGTCTTCGGGCTGCACTTCGTATTCGGTGACCACGCCGTCCTTCAGTTCGGCAACGTGGGTCGGCGCGGCCAGGCTGAATTCGTCCAGGCCATCGCGGGAATGCACCACCAGGATGTGCTCGCTGCCCAGGCGCTTGAGCACTTCGGCCAGCGGGCGGCACAGCGCCTGGCTGAACACGCCGACCACCTGGTGCTTCACGCCCGCCGGGTTGGTCAGCGGGCCGAGCATGTTGAACAGGGTACGCAGGCCCAGCTCGCGGCGCGGGCCGGCGGCATGCTTCATGGCCTTGTGGTGGACCTGGGCGAACATGAAGCCGACGCCGACGGTCTCGATGCAGCGCTTCACCTGGACCGGTTTTAGGTCCAGATAGATGCCGGCGGCCTCCAGCAGGTCGGCGCTGCCGCTCTTGCCGGAGACCGCACGGTTACCGTGCTTGGCGACCTTGCCGCCCGCTGCGGCGACCACGAAGGCCGCCGCCGAGGACACGTTGAAGATGTTCGCGCCGTCGCCGCCGGTGCCGACCACGTCGACCACGTGCTTCAAGCTGTCCAGCTCGACCTGGTCGGCCAGCTCGCGCATCACGGCCACGGCGCCGACGATCTCGTCGATGGTCTCGCTCTTCATGCGCATGCCCATGAGGAAGGCGCCAATCTGCGCGTCGGTGCACTGCCCGGTCATGATCTCGCGCATGACGTCCTGCATTTCCTCGGTGGTCAGGTCCAGCTGGTTGACCACGCGGTTGAGGGCTTCCTTGATATTCATGCGCGCACCCCGCCGGTCTGCTTGAGGAAGTTGGCCAGCATTTCGTGGCCCTGTTCGGAAAGGATCGACTCAGGGTGGAACTGCACGCCCTCGACGTTCAGCGTCTTGTGGCGCAGGCCCATGATCTCGTCGACCGAGCCGTCTTCCAGCGCCGTCCAGGCGGTGATCTCCAGGCAGTCGGGCAGCGTCTCGCGCTTGACCACCAGCGAGTGGTAGCGGGTCTGGGTCAGCGGGTTGTTCAGGCCGGCGAACACGCCCTGGTCCTTGTGGAACACCGGGCTGACCTTGCCGTGCATAACCTGGCGGGCGCGCACCACATCACCGCCGAAGGCCTGGCCGATGGACTGGTGGCCCAGGCACACGCCCAGCAGCGGCAGCTTGCCGGCGAAGCGTTCGATGACTTCCAGGGACACGCCCGCCTCGTTCGGCGTGCACGGGCCGGGGGACAGGACGATGCGTTCGGGGTTGAGCGCGGCGATCTCGTCGACGCTCAGTTCGTCATTGCGAATGACGTGGATGTCGGCCTTCAACTCGGCGAAATACTGCACCAGGTTGTAGGTGAAGGAATCGTAGTTATCGATCATCAGCAGCATGTCTGCTCGAACCTCAATGATTGCACTGCTTTCGGATCGCGCCATCGTCGACACCCGATGCGGCCCTGCGGGCTGCGCGAATCTGGCAATTATGCCAGCGGATGGAGGGAATGGACGCGTAAGAAGAGACCGGCGTCATGCCGGGAAAGAAGGAATCAGGCGCGCCAGCGCCAACGGGCGAATGCCTTGAGGAGGGAGGTAATGATGCGGCTGCGGTGGATCACGGTTGCGGTCTCGCCTAGCAATGGCCGAACAGTAGCCCAAGGCCGGGCGCCAGCGCAATACGCACGGCGCCCCTGCCGACGAAGGTAGGAAGGTTCAGCGGCACGCATCGAGCGCGGCGCGCAGGCGGGTTTCGTAGGCCAGGTGCTGCTGACGTTCGGCCAGCAACGCCCGTACCTTGGTTTGCAGATCGTCCGCCGGGCGCAGGTCGGCGGTGACGAATCGGGGGAGCTCGATGGATGGCGTCTGGCACGGTACCGGGACGGGAACACGAACTTCCACCGGCTGGGGCACGGTGCTTGTGCAGCCGGCAATAGATAGCAGCAGGGCGAGCAGCGGCAGCTTCATGGCGTTAGCTCCCGGTCGATCAGCTGACGCACCACGGCGCACTCCTCGCCCTGGCTGCGTTCCAGCAGAAGCCGGCTGGCAGCGGCTTCGTGGCTTTCCGCCTGCTCGCGAGCTTGAGCCAGGGCGCGCTCGGCGGACTCCGCGCGCTGGCGAGCGGCCCGTTCCAGCGCATCTATCTGCCCGTTCTGCAGCGCCAGCTGCGCTTCCAGCGCCTTTCCGGCATCGCTGCAGCGCACCTGCTCCAGGCGCAAGCGTTCCAGTTGCCCACCATAGAAACGAGCCATCAGCCAACCGCCGACATAGCCGCTGAGCAGAATGCCCGCAACGCCCAGCGCCAGCCTGATGCGACTCATCCCAGCACCTCCTGTGCCCGCAGCCACAACCGCGTGCGTTCCTCGAGCCCATTCAACCCGCCGTTGATCGTGCGAGTGATTTCCTCGAAGCGCCCACTGTCGGCCAACTCGTTCAGGCCGTGGCGCTGCCACCACCAGGCGGCGGACCGGCAGGCCCAGCGCGGTTCGCCAAGCAACTGCGGGCGCGCGACAAAGGGTTGCGCGAGTCCCTCGCCGACCGCCCGGTAATTGCTCCGCCCAGTCACCTGCAGCAACCCACGCCCGCGAAAGCGCCAGCCATCGCCGGAAGCTTCGTCCCCATTGCCATTGCGCCCGGCGTAGACGATGTTCGCAATGCGTTCGGGCTGGTAGGCGATCTCACGCGCCAGCGCCGTGGGCGAGCCATCGGCGCTGCGAAAACGTCGAGGCCAGACGGCCGCCAGACGTTGAGCACTGTAGGTCAGGCTCTCCACGCAACGGCTCAGCTGTGCACTCTCATGGCCGATCTGGGCGAGGAAGGCGGCAGCACGAGGCGGCGCGTCGATTCCGAATTCCCCCATGGCGGCGTCGAGTGCCGGAAGAAAAACGCCCGCGACAGGGCGAGCGTTGGGCAGGATCAGCAGCAGCTGGCGTTCGTCGATTTGCATATCAGCCACCCTCCCCTGCCTTGCCTTTCCCCTGCGCCCCGCCGTTGCATTTCACCGTGGTGGTCCAGCCGCCGGCAGAGTAATGCTGGGTGACCGAGTCAATCAGGTAGCGCCCATCGAGCCCCGCCTTGAAACCTTGCAGGTCAACAGTCAGCTCGGCGAACAGATCGGCGCGGCCGGGCAAGTCCAGCTGCACTTCAGCACTGTTGCGATTGAATTCGGCCAACCGTGCGGCGGCGACACGCCGGGCCGCCGCTTCGTCCGGCTGCGGGTGGCGATCACAATGCTCGGCGGCAACCTTCGATGGAGCGTCCGGGTTGGCCACGCGCACCTGCCTCTGCACGCCATCGGCGCCGCGATAAGGCACCTTCACCGCCGCCACCACCTTGCGATCGTCCAGGGTGAAGCGGAAGGCGCTGACATCACCACGCCCCAGCACCGGTATCTCCAGCACTTGGCCACTGGCGCTGCGGCCGGACTGACGCGGCTGCACCAGCAGGCTGTTGTTGGCCAGCTTCGCGGTGCAGTCGTACAGCCGCGCCAGGCGGGTGATGAAATTGAAGTCCGACTCGCGGATCTGATCGATACGCGCGATCACCGTCTCGACACTGCACGCCGCCCGCCAGCCATTGCGCGCCGCGATATCCGCCACGACGCTCGCCAGGCTGGCGCCCTCCCAGTGGCCGCAACGGCTGGCCTTGCCTTGTCCGCGCATGTCACCGCTCTTGCCCTTGATCACCAGGTTGTCCGGCGTGCCGCTATAGGTCAGCGTATCCACCACATAGCGGCCCATACGCGTGAGCGGAGCACCGTCGTAGCCGAGGAAGACTTCCAGCGCGGCCCCGCGACGCGGCAGGATCACCGCGCCGTCGCGGTCGTCGATGGTGATCTGGAAGGTGTCCGACTCCAGGCCGGGTTTGTCGGTCAGCTGCAGCTCGATCAGCCGGTCACTGACCAGCGGGGTGATGTCCGCACCGTCGGCGCTGATGCGAAAGACTGGTTTCATAAGCCCCCCTGAATGAAAAGGCCCCGCCGAAGCGGGGCCTGGTTGTGGAAGCGATCAACCGTGGTCACTCCCACAGGCGCACGCTCTGGTCAGCCGGCGCGGCCAGTTCCGGCAAGTGGATGATCACTCCCGCTCGCAGCGGTTGCGGTTCGTCGGCGAGTCCAGGGTTGGCATCGAGCACGGCCTCCACGCAGCCATTGAGGTGGCCATAGCGCTGGTAGCACAGGCGGTCCAGCAGGTCGCCATCAGCGCTTCTGACTATCGTCGTCGCCATAGCGGGTGAACTCCAGGTCGAGGGTTTGCTGACGCGGTACGCCATTGGCGAACAGCGCCTCCTGCGTCTCCGTGATCTTGGTCAGGCACCAGTTGCCCAGGTCGTCGCCACGGCCCGTGCCGAGGTGGACCGGTTCGCGCAGCGCCGCGATATCCCGCAGCGTGCGCGGCTGGTTCCAACCGACCCGCTGAGCGGTATCGCCGGCGCGGATGAACAGCGGCATCACCACGCCACTGAGCGTGAGGGTTTCCGGGCCCAGGCCGACGCTCTGCTGAGCGCTGCGCCGCCCCAGCCGCGCCTGGTCCCTCCAGGCGTAGCTGCTGGTGCGCGTCAGGCGTTGGAAGCCGGTGGTGTCGACGTTGAAGTAGTAGGTGTGCTCGGTCGACTTCAGCGGCGTCATGATCAACAGGTGCTGCGGTACCTTGCACATCTGCTCGGAGGGATCGAGCTTGGGCGCCAGCACCGAGGTCGGCAGGATGTCGCCCAGGCGCGGGTCGATCTTGCCCAGGACCTTGTTCACCGCCTGCCCGGCGCGACTGACCTCCTCGCCCAGCTTCTTCACCCGCTCGTTCACCTCGGTAGCGACGCGCTTGGCCTTGTCGATGTCCTGCTGCAGCTTTTCCTGCTCGCGCTGGGCCTTGTTCACCACGTTCTGCAGCTTGCCCTGGGCGCGCAGGACGCCGTCGGTGACGCGCTTGAGCTTGGCCGCCGCCTCGGCTGTCACGCCGGGCAAGCCCTCGAGCGCGGAGACGCCACTGCGGATGTGCAGCATGGCCTTGTCCAGCGGCTCAGCGACCTGCCCCAGGTCGCGCCGGGCAGCCGTGGCGGCGCCGGCGATCTTGTCGAGGCCGGCATGGAACTGTTCCAGATAGGTCATGCGGCCTCCTTACACGACGACGGTATCGAACAGCGCATTGCGCTGACGTTCCTGCTGGGCTTCGCCGATCAGGCGACGCAGGGTCGGGATCAACTCGTCCAGCAGTTGCTGTGGGTTAACGATATTGCCCGCCACGTTGATGCTGACCTGCGGCGAGAAGGTCCAGTTGGGCGGGCCACTGGCAACGGGTGTTGCAGCGGCCGGAGCTGCGGGTTGCGGCGCAGCGGGCGGCGGTTTCGGAGCGTTGTCGGACGGGCCGAGCAGAGCGCCGGCCTTGCCGCCGATCCACTCGCCCACGCTCGCTCCGATGGCGCCGCCCACCAACGTACCGACCACTGGGATCGGGATTAATGTGCCCAGCGCAGCACCAGCAGCCGCACCGATGGCCGAGCCGCCCGCCTTGCCATAGCCGACTGCCTTTTCTTGTGGCGACTGATTGCTGTTGTAGATGGAAGCGACATCGGTAATTGCCAGCGCTGCGTTGACCGGTCCGAAACGCCTCAGTGCGGTGCCCGCACCCCGCGCCAGGCCGCCCACCGCCCGCCCGACACCGGAGGTGCCAACCGTTCTTGCCAGGCTCGCACCACGGCGCAACATACCGCCCGCCACGCGCCCGCCCCGCGAAGAACGAACCGTCTGCGCAGTCCTCCCAATCCATCCGGAAGCGGCACTGGCGGCGCGTCCCAGCGTGGATCGCGCACGTTGGAGGATGCTACCGCGTGAACTCTTGCCGGTGCCCTCCGGCCTGGTCTTGCCACCGGACTTCCCCTTGCCTTTGCCCCTCGGACTGCGATCAGGCACATCGCCGAAGCTGCCAGCTGGCCAGTTGGTGACGAAGACGTCCTGGACATCACGCTTGCCCCAGTTCCCGGGCAGCAATCCCCTAGCGTCCTGGGCGAACTGCTTGATACCGATGGCCGACTTCACCGCCAGCAATCCACCACCCATCACCGCCGCCGCGGTCAGCAGGAAATCATTGCTCTTGAGTAACGCATCGCCGATCTGCAGCATCGCGCCGCTGATCAACTGTTCTTTCTGCTCCAACTGGCCCAGCGGCGACTCGCGACGTTTCTCCACACCTTGCTGCAACAGATCGGCATGCGCGGCAGCAAGGGCTTGTCGGGACTGAAGCAAACTCTCGACCTTCTGCGCATCGCCCGTCCGGATCGTGGTCAACCCAGTGAGCAGATCACGGCTGAACAGCTCTACCGACGGAGCTTCTTTCTGACCGCGCCAGGCCACCGCACTCAGCGCACGCGCCAGATCCGCCGCGTTGTTAATGCCGCCCTTCTGCTGCAGCTCACTGACCAGCTGGGCCGCAGTTTCCGTCGACACGCCCTGGCCCTGGGCAAACTTCGCCGCCACCGGCAGCATCGCGGCCACGTCGCTCAGCGGGATCTTGCGCTCGACCATGGCTTGCGCGAGATCCAGCACCTTGTCACGCGGCATCGCGGCGTCGTGTCCCGCCTGTACCACCCGGTCGCTCAGCGCAGCTTCAGCAGTCGGATCGTATGGCTGCCCCGCTGCCTCGCGCACTTGCATCAGCCGCCCGCGGAACGCGAGGGTCGTGCCGACCGAGGAGCGCAGAACGTCGCCGACTGAGTTCAATTCAAACAGAGACTTGGTCGCCGTCTCCAGGCGCTGCCAATCGTTCGCCGGCGCGCTCGCAGCCGGCGCCATACTGACTGTGATTTTTGGCAGGCGAATGTCCAACGGCCGCAACGCCAGCAGGTCGATGATCCGCCGCAACGCCAACCGCGTTTCGCCCGCATTGCGCTCGCTGGCGCGATGGCGGATGTCCTGGTTGTCCTGGACGACCTCGACTTCATTCGCCAGCGTCATCAGCGGCAGGCGCGGGTCCAGCCAACCGACGAGGGTGCCCAGGCGCGTGGCGGCATCCCCGACCACCCTCCCGAGCGTGCTGCCCAGACCCACGATTGCGCCTATCGCCAGTTCCGGCTTCTCACTCATATTCATTTCACTTGCCCCTTTGACGACAAAGGAGCGCCGGTTACCCGACGCTCCCTTCAGGGCGAACTAGCCCACCTCATTCCCCAGCCACCAACGCAGGTCGCTGAGGGTCATGCGCTCCAGTTCGCCGGCCGTGAAGCCCGACTCAGTCGCCAGTCGCCGCGCCAGCTGGCGCATCAGTGCGAAGCTCATCGCCGTCCTCTCGCACCAGGCGAAAGTAGGCGTGCTGCAGGCGCTGGTAATCGCTGAGCTTCAGCCCCTCCAGGTCCTGGCGGCTGACCTGCAGCAGCGAGGCGAACAGCTGCAGCTCGCGCTCCTCGTCGTCGCTGGCCACCTTGCTGGCCAGGCGAATGTCACGCACCGTCGGCGCGCGCAGGGTGAGAGCGTCGACCTCGACGCCGTTGCAGGAGGTCGGGCGGGACAGCTTCACCACCGCCGTGTCCTCGGACAGGCTCAGCCACGCGGGCTGTTTGACGGAGTCTTGCATCAGGGTTCTCCTCAGACGCCCAGGTCGTTACGCATGGCGGCGAGCTGGTCGACGCCGTCGATCTTGCGCACCGAGTTGGCCGGGTCGATCTCGAACATCTCGCGGCCTTCGACTTCCAGCTTGTAGTAGGAGACCGCCACGCTGTAGGTGCAGGCGGCCAGGTCGCCGGCCTTCCAGTCGCCCGGGTTGATCTCCTTGAGCAGGCCGCGAACGGTGGCGACCACCGGCACGGTGCCGCCCTTCTGGGTCTTGAAGGAGCCGCGGAAGGTGCCGTTGAAGGCGCCCTGGTCGCTCAGGCCGAAGAACTTCATGGCCTCGCGGCGCGCGCCGTTGGTGGTGAACTTGGCTTCCATCGCCTCCAGGCCGACATCGAGCAGGACCGGCGCATCCATGCCGCCGGCACGGTACTCCTGGGTCTTGACCTTGAGGGTCGGCAGGGTCAGGGACGGCACGTCACCGGCGAAGCTCACGCCGTCGACGAAGAGATTGGTGTTGGTGAGGATCTGCGGAATCATCGATAGGTCTCCTTAGGCTGCGTCCAGAACTTCGGTGAGCCACTGATCGGTCACCTCGACGCGGAAGTTGGGGTTCTCGGCAGGCGGTACGTCGGTGAAGCGGATGTTCCAGTACACCTTGCCCTGGGCCAGTTGGCTGGCAGTGTTGAGTTCCGGGTCGGCGTAGACCTCGAAGTCGATCACCGCGCCCTGGTTCTTCAGGTCGCGCATGAAGGCCTGCAGGCCCTCGGTGACGTCTTTCACGTAGGTCTTGGTGATGCCGCGGTCGACCGCCCACTTGTGCCCGGCGAGGATGGCGTCCATCACCATGTCCATGGTCCGCACGCGGGTCACGAAGGCCCATTTGGCGTCGCTGGAGAGAGTGCGGTTGCCCCACAGGCGGTAGCCGTCGTCACGGATGATGGTGGTGATGCTGGCGTTGTTGAGCAGGTTGGCGCGGCAGGTCTCGTCGCCGTCGAGGAACTCGATGGGGCGGCCGGTACCGGTGATGCCGAGCAGCTCCTTGTTCGACGGCGAGGACCAGAAGCCGTACTGGCTGTCGGTCCAGGCGAACAGCGCGGCGGCGTTGGCCGAAACCGGCGCATCGACGGTGGCGCTGCTGGCGGTGTCCCAGTACTGCACGCCCGGATCGACCAGGTAGATGCGCTTGCTGCCGAACTCGCCGGCGTAGGCGATGGCCGCTTCGTCGGTGGTGTTGGGGCCGTCGACGATGGCGATGGCGCGCAACTTGTCGGCCAGCGCACCCATGGCGGTGGCCACCGCCTGGGTGGCAGAATGCTTCGGCGCGACCAGCAGACGGGGCTGGGCGTTGAAGCGCGACTTGCCGTCGAGCAGCGCCTGCAGGCCGGTACGCTGGCCGGCCTCGGTGACCGTGCCGATGATGGCGGAAGTCAGCTGCGCGGCATCCTCCACCTTGGCCACGCCGACCGCCACAACCACCGCGGCGGACTGGGTGAAGATCGCGGTGCAGGACTTGTAGATCGCCGACGCGGTACCGAAGGCGGCGGCCGCTTCACGCAGGCTGGTCAGCAGCACCGGCACGTCCGCTTTTGCGGTCAGCGTGGCCTCGGGGGTGAAGGTATCCACCAGACCGATGATCGAGGACGACGGCAGCGCAATGGTGCGCGCGCCGACGTCGACATTGGTCACGGTGACGCCGTGAAAGAAGCTCATAGGGTTTTCTCCAGACATAAAAAAACCGCCGGGAGGCGGTTGGGTGTGCCCTGGTCGCGGGTGCGATGGGCGGGGATACGGGTGTTGTGTCAGGTGGGCCAACCCTCGTTGAGCATCGTCTGAGCGAAGGTCCCGTTTTCCAGATGGGCAAGCAGTTCGGCCTCGCGATCGAAGCAGACCTGCACGTGAGCGCGTATGGCGCTGGCGATGCTGAGGATTTGCTTTGCATCCAGATCAACGAAGCCTGCCTCAGTCTTCCACTGACACACATAATCCGGGGAGAGCATTGAGGCCACAGCAGCGCCGGTAACCAGACCCTGGCTCTCTCGATCAGTAGAAATGGCCAGTCCGCCTACTTTCAGGCCGGCGGTTTCTGCCTGGTAACGGCGAACCGCGATGTCGCGGGCATAACGTTCGGGACTGGTGTCCACAAGAGGCGAACGGAGGGTCGGCCGACCGTGCTCATCCGCCTCAATGCGCAATCCGCTCGACTGACCGACCAGGAGCGCATTGCGTTCTTCAACAGTAATTTCAACAGCATCCGACGGAATGGCCGCGCCGTGGATGTCGCCAGAATAGAACCCGCCGGTAGCTTTCGAGTAATACATGGATTTCTCTCCTCAATATCCGATCGCTATCCAGCGCACGTTAAGCGCGGCTGAAGAATAACTGTTGAATAGCGAAATCTTCGTTTTATCGGGCGCCGCAGTGCCAATCGATCCATTCGGTGGAGAGGTTGCTACCCAACTTGCGGTCGCCTGCAGCATTCCGTTGGGCCATGCAATGGGCAAAGTTTGATCTGTCGGTACGTTATTCGCTGCAACGTTTGCCATGCCCCACTGAATAATCAAACCACCAGGCAACTTCTGGTAACCGTTGCTTTGTTGGTTCGATACAAAATCAGCGTTGCTCCCTAGCCCACAAGTCGACTGCAAGCTCTGCCACGTTGTGCTAGTAACTGCTACCAGAGTAATACTCTGCCCAAACGCGACCCTGATTAAGGCAGTTCCACCCATGGAGATATGATTTATCGTAGCGCCCGCTCCCGGGACAATGCTCAGCGACTCCCCTGTCGTGAAAATCGTGACAGATGCTCCAAGAGGTAGCCCGAGGCTATTGGGCGTCGGCATCGTGAAGGTGAGATTATTTACGCCCACGTACAATGCCTTGCCGACATCAGCCGCGGTCATAGTTCTTGAAGCAACAATCACTCCGTAACCGGCGAACGAGCCCAATGCTCGCTGCACAAACTCAGTCGTTGCAAGCGAAGTGTCATTGTCGAACTGGACTGGAGTGGGCGCCTTTGGATCTCCAGTGAAGGCTGGTGACACCAGCCTCGCCAAACCATTGGTAATGTTCTGGAACAACAGCGCCGTGGTACCAAGAACAACTGCCCCATCGGTCACTAACTGCCAAACGCTATCCGCCTGTGCAGTACCGCTCTCCACGGTAACCGTCAGCCCTGGCGTCACCTCACTGCTCTCATCTGCATCTGTAGCGCGCTTCCAGGCATTGGCGGCGACGACATACAAGCCGTTGTCCACTGCATTGCTCTGGTTCTTCACCAGAACGCGGTCACCCGCCGCCAATGCAACACCATCCAGCGTCTGCAATCCGCTCAGGGTGATGCTGGCGGTAGTCGCCGCACGCACCGACTGCTTGTAGTCCAGGCGATTCAGCGCGGTGACGATGGAGTTGTCCACGTACTCCCGAGTCGCCAGCACCACACTCGGATCGATCTTCAATTCCACCGATGCCGCATTGCTGACGATCAGCACGATGCGCACGGTCTGGGTGCGGCCGCTGCCTTCGGCCAGTTGCGGTTTATAGGAGGGCGCGCAGTTGGCGTAGGCGATCAGCGCGCCGGCCTCGTCGTACAGGCCCATCTCGCGGATCCACCAGCCGCCGACTTCTTCGGGGATGACCTGCTCGGCGATGATCTGCGCGCTGTTGGCCGGGTCGATGCTGAGCTGGTTCAGCGGCGCCCGGCGCACTTCGTTGACCAGTGCCGTACGGCTGGCGTCGGGGGTCGGCACGTTGCCGCCGCCGTCGCCCACGGCGAGCTGGGTGATTTTCAGGGTGGTGCCCAGCGCGGTGGCATTCGCCAGCTTGCCGGCACCGATCGTGGTGAGGAGTGCGTAGTAGGTTACGGCCATGGGTAGACGCTCAAGCTATCGATGGTGTGCTCCCGTCCCGGCAAGCCGTAGCTGCCGAGTGTTTCGATCACATCCGGGAGGTAGGGATAGACGGTGACGATGTCGCCGTCGTATTGCCCGGAGCCGACGTTGATCCGCCCCTGGGATTCCAGGCTGATATCCAGCCCGATGAGGTGCCGCGTGAGCGGTTTGGCGTCTTCGATGAGGCGCTCCACCTCCTGGTACATTTCCTCGCTGATGCCGCTGTCGAGCACGCCGATGCGCAGGCGGAAGGTTCCCGGTTCGCCCATGGGCGTGCCCTGCCACCACTCGATGATCTCGATCAGGTAGCCCAGCGGCTCGATCACCCGCCGCAGTGCGGCGATGGTTCCCTTGTGCTGGTGGATGCGGAACGCCGCGGCCACCGCCTTGCGCTTCACCGTCTCGCTCCAGGCCGGGTCCCAGCGGTCCACCGACCAGGCCCAGGCGAGGTACGGCAACAACACCACCGGGCAGCGCTGCGGGTCCATGAGCTCGCGCAGCGGCACAGGCAGATCGCCGACCTGCACGTCAGCCAGCGCGCGCTCCAGCGGCGTCGAGTTGATCGGCAGCAGGCGGCTACTCATCCGAACCTCCCACACGGATCTGGTAGCCGCTGCAGTACGCCGCCTGGGTGGCGTCGAGCACCACGTCGGCCGCCGGCTTGGCCAGTTCGACACGCTGCACGCCTTCCACATGCAGGGCGGCGAACAGCGCGCTGCGGCGGATGTCGCGGCCGATGCGGCGCTGGGTGGCGATGTAGGTCTGCAACGAGGCCTCGGCGGCCTGCTGGATCAACTCGGCTTCCGGGCCCGGGTAGATGTAGAGCACCGCGTCGACCTGGTACGGCACGATAGCGGCGGACTGCACCGTGAGACGGTCGCCCACCGGGCGCACATCTTCATCGTTCAGCGCACTGCGCACCGCCTGAAGCAACTCTTCCGAGGCGGCGCCATTGCCCTCGGAGGACAGCACGCTGACCAGCGCCTCGCACGGCTGCGGGCTGATCGCCGAGACATCGGCGATGCGCCCGTCGGCGCCGAGCGCGAAGGCAACATAGGCATTGCGCGGGCCGGCGACGGAAAGCTGGTCGAAAGCCAGTTGGGTGCGGTTGCGCAGCGAATCGTCGCCTTCCAGCACGGCCGGAGTCGGTGGCGAGGTCGTGGCATCCGCCTCCTGGATCACCAGGCGTTTCACGTTGTAGCCAGCGGCCAGTTGGTCAAGGTCACCCTGGGTCGCATAACCCAGCATCACCGCACGGGCGGCGTCGTTGATCCGGGCGCGCAGCAGCAGCTCCCGATAGGCCGCCAGTTCCAGCAGCTTGACCACCGGATCGGACTCCAGCGCGGCGTTCCAGCCCTCGCCCATGGCACGGCGAAAGTCCGCCAGCAGCTCCTCGTAGAGACTCTCGTAGTTGAGGTCCTCCACCACTTCCGGGGCGGGCAGTTGAGACAGGTCGATGAGGCTCATGCCGCCACCTCCAGGCCGACTTCGTCGCCCAGGTAGATGCCGCGCAAGCGCAGCGAAACGCTGCCGCCCATCACCGCCGTCACCTGCACCGAACTCAGGCGCAGGCGCGGTTCCCAGCGGCCGATGGCGCGGGCAACTTCAGCCTGCACGGCGCCCTTCCAGCCTTCGGTCACCGGCAAGTCGACCATGCGCCGCAGGCGGCTGCCGTACTCGGGACGCATGCGCCGGCTGCCCAGCGGTGTGCCAAGGATGTCCTCGATGGATTGCTTGAGGTGCGCCAGGCCGCTGAGCGGCTGGCCGTTGCGTCGATCCATGCCGATCATGGCCATGCCCTCCGCCGCTCGGGGTGCGCACAGGATTGTTTGCCCATGGCAGTTCTCCAGAAATGCAAAGGCCCGCGCAGGGCGGGCCGGGTTGAAAGTGGAAAGGCGTCAGTGGGTGTGGTGGTTGCTGTTGCCGGCGGTGTCCATGATCGAGCCGGTGCTGCTGATGTTGCCGTTCACTGTCAGCGCGCCCTTGATGCTCACCGGCCCGCTCAGCTGGATGCTCGCGGCGGTGACGCTCACGGCACCGGGGTCGATCACCACCTGGGTGCCGCCGACCTTCACCGTGGCGCTGCCGGCCGGCAGTTGCAGGTCGTAGCGGTGCGCCTGCCAGTCGTAGCTCAGCACCGCGCCGTCGGGGAAATGCCAGCTCTCCACTTCGCCACGATTGCTCGGTGCCGCCGCTGCCGCACCGAACAGACCGGGCACGAAGGTGCCCATGGCTGCCATGCCGGACGGGCTGAGCAGCACGCCCTGCTCGCCCAGGCTCGGCGCTCGCCAGTGGCGCGCGGCACCCGCCGCCTGGGCGTGCCAGCGCACCCAGGCGCTGGTCCATTCGCCGGAGCGCACGCGCACCCGCGCCGCCGCCAGGTCCACCGCCACCACTTCGCAGGGCATGACCAGCGCGGCCAGCATGCGGTCGTGCTCGGCGCTCACGTAGTCCTGGTTCATTGCAGGGCTCCCGGATCGAAGTAATCGTCCTCGTGGCCGGGACCGATTTCGGGATCGAAACCGAGCCTGAGGCTGCCCGGCGGCTGGTCTTCCCACAGCCACTCGGTCTCGCCCAGCAGCACCGGCTGCCGCCATTCGACCAACCAGACGCGGCACGCCGCCAACGCCGGATCGTCAGTCTCCGGCTGCGCCTGGATGAAGCTCACCGGCTCCAGTTCCAGCCCCCAGTTCTGCGCGCGCAGCAGGATGGTCAGCGCAGCGACGTTGCGCAGCGCCAGGGCTTCGGCTTCGTCGTCACGCTCCACCAGGACGCGCGCCTGCATCTGGCAGATCAGGGCCGTCTGGCCATTGCCGGGGTCCTGTCCCGGCAGCAGGCCGGCACACTCCAGCGCCAACGCAGGGAGCGTCACTGGTACGCTGCGCAAAGGGCCGCGCAGGAAGGTGCCGATCTCGGTCAGGCGCGCGGTCAGCGTCTGCTCCACCGTGTCGAGCAGTAGCGCCAGGGTCAAAGGTTGTTCCGACATGTCGTCTCCTTGCAGCTTCACTCTTGCCCGCGCTCGCTCGGCGGTAGTTCGCACACGCCCAGGCGCTTCGCCGCCCAGCGTTCGTAGAGGCCGACGGCGATCTCCGCGCCGGCCGCCGCAGTCAAGCTGCCGATGGCGGCGGCCAGCGTCAGCGAGGCGCCGCAGGCCATGGCCAGGAACATCACGGCCATGCCGCAGACGATGGAGGCGCCGGAGCGTAGCGCCAGTCGCCGCAGCAATCGCCAGCCGCCCAGGCCCGCCTTGTCGGCGCGCCACATTTCACCGCTGATGCCGCCCGCGACAGCGAGCAAGATCAGCCCCCACAAAGGCACGTCGGCCAGGGTCTGAGGTTCGTTGCCCATTGGCTCACCTTGGATAAAGACGCCCGCGAACGGGCGAAACCGGCGGCTATCAGCCAACCGGGGATGACTGCCGACGTGCTCGCCGGCCACCCGCCGCCACGGCGGATCAGAAAAACGCGGGCATGAAAAAGCCCGGCTCAGTGGCCGGGCTTTTCGGGGTTTCGCGTTGTGCTCCCTGGGGACGCACCTTTACAAGAATGACTACTTTGTACCCCCCGATTCCCGCCGGAACAAGGCTTGTTGGGGAATGCACGGCAATAGGTGGATGACGAACCGGAATGTGCAGTCGAAACGCGGAAATCCGGCTTCGGAAATTTCAGAGTGCCTTGATCATCAGCACCGTCGTGAAGCCGCTGTGCCACTCCTCGTCGGGGTAGAAATCGACTTCCGCGTAGCCGTGCTTGCCATAGAAGGCGCGCGCCTGGTTGTTGAAGGTGTCCGTTTCCAGTCGAACCTGGAGATACCCCGCCCTGGCGATCTCAGCTTCGGCATGACTCAGCAGTGCCGCGCCGATCCCCAGGCGCTGCCGCTGCACAGAGACATGCAACGCATCGATGAAGTCGTCGCGCCAGTCGAGCAGGCCGACGACCTCGTCATCGATACAGGCGACATGGAATAACGGTAGGCGCTCGCGCACATAGGCGGCGGTGTGCGCGGAAGACTCGAAGCGCTCGATGGCTTCGGCAGTCAACGCGGGCTTCCAGGTGGCTTCGTAGGTTTCGCCAAGGATGCGCAGGATGGCATCGGCATCGACGGGTTCGGCGCGGCGAATGAGGATAGGCGTTTTCATGGAGCGCGAGCATAGCGCAACACTGCACGCGAAAAGCACGAAGCCCAGCACTGGGCCGGGCTTCGGAGGGCGGGAAAGATTCAGGCGGCGCGGCGCATCAGCCGCGACTGGATGCTCTGGTGCGCCACGTGCAAACGCAGGTAGAAGGTATTGCGGCTGCAGCGGCAGTGCCGGTACTTCTGCGACGCCTCGCTGTCGCGGTTGAGGTAGTGCTCGGTGACCACGTCCTTCTGCTCGTCGGGCAGTTGGTTGATGATCAGGTCCAGCTCGGCGACACGGTCGAGGATCACCCGGCTGCCCCGCGTGCCGCGCACCATCTCGCCCTTGTTGGCGATCATCATTGCCAGCAGGTTGCCGCCGGCGTAGCCGCCACCGGCGCTGCCAGGGTTGTGCATCTCTTCGGCCCAGAGCTTGAGCATTTCGTCGATGGGTTTGATCACGGCGTTTCTCCCGAGGCGGCTCAGTGCCGCCGCTCCAGTTCATCCAGTGCCTGGCAGTCGATGCAGCGGGTGCAGCCGGGCGCGGCCAGGCGTCGCGCCGGCGGGATGTCGTCGCCGCAGTCCTCGCAGGACTCGGCGGAGCTGACGGCCACCGCCGGCCGGCGGCTGAGCAGCAGGTCCTCGATGCGGTCGAGCACCAGGTCGTTGGCGTAGTCGGCGATATCAGCCACGGCGCACCTCCGCTCGGGCGAGGGTGACGGGCCGCGAGGCGCGGTTCGGGTGTTGCTTCATGAAGGTCCTCCTGGCGACGTGCCCTCCGTGGTCGCCGAGCCTTCGGCCGCCTGGGGTGGTCAGTCGCGATCTGTTCGTCGCGGACGCCCGCCCTTCGCGGCAGCGTCCCTTGCCGGTACGCGGGCGGCACCTCCCTGGCCCGCCCGCGCCCTCCAGCCTGCCCCGCGCATCACGGTCTGCAGGCAACCTGCGGCCTCCTTGCCGCAGCGGTGGGGAAGCCGTTGCTTCCCGTCAGCCCATGCCGGTTTCTCGTCTGCTCGGTGGGCTGCTGGTTTTTATGATTACAACCATAGCTATATTTAGTCAACACCAAGGCTATTTACAGCCTACAACCCAGGAGGTAGAGTGCCGGCCATGGACAAGACACCCTCATCGACGCTGGCCGACCGCCTGAAGCAGGCGATGGCCTCGCGCAACCTCAAGCAGGAAACCCTGGCCGAAGCCGCCGGGGTTTCGCAGAACACCATCCACAAGCTGACCTCGGGCAAGGCGCAGAGCACGCGCAAGCTGATCGAGATCGCCAGCGCGCTGGGCGTCTCGCCGACCTGGCTGGCGACCGGCGAAGGCATGCCTACGCAAGCCGCCGGCGTGCCAGCCACGCTCCCCGCCGATGGCAGCCCGCTGCGACTGGAACCGCTGCACCCGTGGGATAGCGATACGCCGCTGGACGAGGACGAAGTGGAACTACGCCTGTACAAGGAAGTGGAACTGGCGGCCGGCGCCGGCCGCACCGCAGTGCGCGAGATAGAGGGGCGCAAGCTGCGTTTCTCCTACGCCACGCTGCGCGCGGCGGGGGTCGATCCGGCGGCGGCGATCTGCGCCCAGCTCACCGGCAACAGCATGGAGCCGCTGATCATGGATGGCTCCACCATCGGCATCGACACTGCGACCACGCACATCACCGACGGCGAGATCTATGCCCTGGAACACGAGGGCATGTTGCGGGTGAAGTTCGTCTATCGACTGCCCGGCGGAGGTATCCGCCTGCGCAGCTTCAACCGCGAGGAATACCCCGACGAGGAGTACCCGCCGGAGCAGTTCGACAGCGGGCAGATCCGCATGATCGGCTGGGTGTTCTGGTGGTCCACCGTGCGCCATCGCCGCGCGCCGACCCTGGTGCGCTGAAGCCCTTTCGCAGCATGAACCCCGCTTCGGCGGGGTTTTTCTTTGGCCGGCGATTGAAGCAAAATACAACCTTTGCTATATTTACACTTGTCGCCACCACCATCGGAACAGGAGAGTCCCATGCAGTCGACCGCCGATATTCGCCCCGCCCCGCGCCCGGAGACGGTGAGCCTGGTCTATCAGATTTTCGGGGACGTCCTGGTGCCGCTGGAGCAGGTACGCGAGCGCTGGTTCCGCAACCTGAACCGGGAGAACTTCAGCAAGGCCCTGTCCTGCGGGCGCATCGCCCTGCCGGTGACCACGCTGGACGACAGCCACAAGGCGATGCAGTACGTGGCGGTGGATCATCTGGCGGCTTATGTGGAAGAGCGTTCCCAGCAGGCTGACGCCGCCCTCGCCCGGCGCAAGGCGAACCTGCAGGTGATGGAAGCACGGCAGGCGGGGTGAGCCGAACGCCACGCCCTGTAGGAGCGAGCTTGCTCGCGAACCGGCCTAGTGACGGAGCAGCCGGCGAAATCTGTTCGCGAGCAAGCTCGCTCCTACGAAGAGTCTTGCTTCCCTGATAGTTCTGCGCAGGGATCCCTCCTCATCCAGAACACAGGTGTAACCCGCTCCTACGGAAAAGAAAAGGCCCCGCCGAAGCGGGGCTTTTTTCGAGTCAGCGACTCAACCGTTGCCGTGCAACTTGGCGGTGTGTTCAGCCAGCGCCACGGCGCGGAACATGGCGCGGCGCTTGTTGATGGTTTCTTCCCACTCCGCCGCCGGCACCGAGTCAGCAACGATGCCACCACCCGCCTGGACATGCAGTTCGCCGTTCTTGATCACCGCGGTGCGGATCGCAATGGCAGTGTCCATGTTGCCGTTCCACGCAAGGTAGCCGACTGCACCGCCGTAGACGCCGCGCTTGACCGGCTCCAGCTCGTCGATGATTTCCATCGCGCGAATCTTCGGCGCGCCGGACAGGGTGCCGGCCGGCAGGATGGCGCGCAGGGCGTCCATCGCGGAAAGCTCGGGCTTCAGCTGGCCGTTCACGTTGGAGACGATGTGCATGACGTTGGAGTAGCGCTCGATCACCATCTGCTCGGTGACCTTCACCGTGCCGGTGTCGGACACGCGGCCGACGTCGTTGCGGCCCAGGTCGATGAGCATCAGGTGCTCGGCGATTTCCTTGGCGTCGGAGAGCAGGTCCTCTTCCAGCGCGCGGTCGGCCTCCTCGGTCGCGCCACGGGGGCGGGTGCCGGCGATGGGGCGCACGGTGACTTCGCCGTCCTCGACCCGCACCAGCACTTCCGGCGAGCTGCCGACGACGTGGAAGTCGCCAAAGTTGAAGAAGTACATGTACGGCGTCGGGTTGAAGCAGCGCAGCGCGCGGTACAGATCGATGGGTGCAGCCGCGAAGTCGATGGACATGCGCTGCGACGGCACCACCTGCATGCAGTCGCCAGCCAGGATGTATTCCTTGATGGTACCGACGGCGCGCTCGTAGTCCTCGCGGGTGAAGCTGGCGCGGAACTGCGGTTCCGGGGCGTTGACCGCACTGAAGTCCAGGCCACGGCGCGGGGTGATCGGCTGGCGCAGGCGCTCCAGCAGTTCTTCCAGCTGCGCCAGGCCCTTGTCGTAGGCGTCGGCCTGGGCCGGGTCGGCGAGAACGATCGCGTGCATCTTGCCGGCGAGGTTGTCGAAGACCACCACCGCGTCGGAGACCATCAGCAGGATGTCGGGGTTGTTCAGCGGATCGGGGTTCGGGCACTGCGCCAGGCGTTGCTCGACGTAGCGCACGCAGTCATAGCCGAAGTAGCCGACCAGGCCGCCGTTGAAGCGCGGCAGACCGGCGATGGTCGGTACACGGTAGCGGTCCTTGAACGCTTCGACGAAGGCCAGCGGATCGGCACATTCGAAGCTCTCGGTCTCGACGCCGTCGACCTTGATGCTCGCCTGGTGGCCGTACACGCGCAGCACGGTGCGGCTGGGCAAACCGATGATGGAGTAGCGCCCCCACTTCTCGCCGCCCTGCACGGATTCGAGCAGGTAGGTGTTGGGGCCATCGGCAAGCTTCAGGTAGATCGACAGCGGGGTGTCGAAGTCGGCGAGGGTTTCGCAGGTCAGCGGAATGCGGTTGTAGCCTTCGGCGGCCAGGCGCTGGAATTCTTCGCGGGTCATGATCAGCCTCGTGGAATATGAGCCTGCTCAGGATCTCGCCGATGTGCGGGAGAGGGTGAACAGGCTTTGAGGAGGAAACGGTCTAGGTTGCACACACACGCCGGGTGAACCGGCCAGGGGATGTCAGGCGCGCCAGCGCCAGCGGGCCAGGGCCTTGATGACTTTCATCCAGAGTGTGTGGGGAGCCGTATCCACGGTGCGATCTCGCTTGGCGGGGTTGGAGCTGTGGTCGGGCAACACTATCGCGTTGCCTTTATCGAAGCAAGGCAGCAATTGGCGCAGATCGTCCACCACCACGGTCGGTGCTTCCTCGGTGATCGGGCGGCCGTGGTTGTAGCCGTAGCTCAGACCCACGCTGCGCACGCCGGCGGCCTTGGCGGCGAGGATGTCGTTGCGCGAGTCGCCGACGAACAGGGCTTCATCCTCCGACACGCCGGCCATCTTCATCACGAACAGCAGCGCGGCCGGGTCGGGTTTCTGCTGCGGCAGGGTGTCGCCGCCGATGATCCAGCGGAAGAACTTGCCCAGCTTCATCTCGTCCAGCAGCGGACCGACGAAGCGCTCGGGCTTGTTGGTGATCAGCGCCAGTTCGACATCCTGCTTCTTCAGCCACTTCAGGGTGTCCACCACGCCGGGGTAGACCACGGTGAGCGCGTGGCTGTCGGCGTAGGCGTCCATGAAGAGTTCGAGGGCGCGCTCGGTGTCCTCTTCGCTAACCCCCTCGTGCTCGATGTCGTTGGCCAGGGCGCGGCGCACCAGTACGCGCGCGCCGTTACCAACCCAGTGACGCACGGCGTCCAGGCCGGCGGGCTGGCGACCGAGCGCCAGCAGCATCTTGTCCACCGCGGCGGCCAGGTCCGGGACCGAGTCCACCAGGGTGCCGTCCAGGTCGAACATCACCAGACGCGGCAGGTGCCCGGCGAACAACGGCTGCGCGGCGCTCATCACTTGCGCGCCTGCGCCAGCTCGGCATGCATGGCGCGGATGACCTCGGCGTAGTCCGGTGCGTTGAAGATGGCGGAGCCGGCGACGAAGGTGTCGGCGCCCGCTTCGGCGATTTCGCGGATGTTCTTCACGTTCACGCCGCCGTCGATCTCCAGGCGGATGTCGCGGCCGGAGGCGTCGATCAGCGCGCGGGCTTCGCGCAGCTTGTCGAGGGTGCCGGGGATGAACTTCTGCCCGCCGAAGCCGGGGTTCACGCTCATCAGCAGGACCATGTCGATCTTGTCCATCACGTACTTGAGCGCGTCCAGCGAGGTGGCCGGGTTGAACACCAGGCCGGCCTTGCAGCCGCCATCCTTGATCAGTTGCAGGGAGCGGTCGATGTGCTGCGAGGCTTCCGGGTGGAAGGTGATGTAGGTGGCGCCGGCTTCGATGAAGTCGCCGATGATGCGGTCCACCGGGGAAACCATCAGGTGCACGTCGATGGGCGCGGTGACGCCGTACTTGCGCAGGGCCGAGCAGACCATCGGGCCGATGGTGAGGTTCGGCACGTAGTGGTTGTCCATCACATCGAAGTGGACGATGTCGGCGCCGGCAGCGAGCACCTTGTCCACATCCTCGCCCAGGCGGGCGAAGTCGGCGGAAAGGATCGACGGAGCGATGGCGTAGGGTTGCATGGCGCACCTCTGTGGGCGAAATCACGGATGGCGCGCATTGTAGCCGCTCGGGCGGCTCGAAGGGGGCCGTACTGATGATTGCACCGATAGCCGATACAGAAAGTGCGGTAAATGAGGCGGGAAAGCGGAGAAAAAGATCGCGGATCGATCCCGCCGCTGTGGGTGAGCACGGCGACGAAACCGTCCGCGAAACACTGTGGATCAGGCAGTCGGTGCGGTCCGCATCTTCTCGCTGCGGCCGCGCAGCCACTCGAGGGTGAGCAGGAGCAGGACGGAGAAACCGATCAGCAGGGTCGCCGCGGCGGCGATGGTCGGGCTGAGGTTCTCGCGGATGCCGCTGAACATCTGGCGCGGCAGGGTGGCCTGCTCGGGGCCGGCGAGGAACAGGGTCACCACCACTTCATCGAAGGAAGTGGCGAAGGCGAACAGCGCACCGGAAATCACCCCGGGGGCGATCAACGGCAGGGTGACCTTGAAGAAGGTCAGCACCGGCGGCGCGCCCAGGCTGGCGGCGGCGCGCACCAGGTTGTAGTTGAAGCCCTGCAGGGTCGCCGACACGGTGATGATCACGAACGGCACGCCCAGCACCGCGTGGACGATGATCAGCGAGATGTAGCTGTTGCCCAGCCCCAGCGGCGCGAAGAACAGGTAGCTGGCCACACCGATGATCACCACCGGCACGACCATCGGCGAGATCACCAGGCTCATGACCAGCGCCTTGCCGCGGAACTCGCCGCGGGTCAGGCCGATGGAGGCCAGGGTGCCAAAGACCATGGCCAGCACGGTGGCCGCCGGGGCGACGATCATGCTGTTGGTCAGCGAACGCATCCACTCGGCGGAGTTGAAGAAGTCGGCGTACCAGCGCAGGGAGAAGCCCTGCAGCGGGTAGACCAGGAAGGTGCCGGAGTTGAACGACAGCGGCACGATCACCAGCACCGGCAGCACCAGGAACAGCAGCACCAGGCCGCAGAGGATGCGCAGGGTGTAGAACCACAGGCGCTCGACCGGGGACATGTAGGGACTCAGCATTTTCTTCTCCTCAGCCCAGGCGCAGGCGGCTTGCGCCCACCAGCCAGCCGTAGATCACGTAGAGCACCAGGGTGGCGAACAGCAGCAGGCCGCCCAGGGCCGTGGCCATGCCCCAGTTGATGGTGGTGTTGGTGTAGAAGGCGACGAAGTAGCTGACCATCTGGTCGTTCGGGCTGCCCAGCAGGGCCGGGGTGATGTAGTAGCCGATCGACAGGATGAACACCAGCAGGCAACCGGCGCCGACGCCCGCCACGGTCTGCGGGAAGTAGACCTTCCAGAAGCTGGAGAACGGGTGGCAGCCCAGCGAGATGGCGGCGCGCATGTAGCTGGGGGAGATGCCCTTCATCACGCTGTAGATCGGCAGGATCATGAACGGCAGCATGATGTGCACCATGGAGATGTACACGCCGGTGCGGTTGAACACCAGCTGCAGCGGCTGGTCGATCAGCCCCATCTTCAGCAGCGCGCCGTTGATCAGGCCGCCGGACTGCAGCAGCACGATCCACGCGGCGACACGCACCAGGATCGAAGTCCAGAACGGCAGCAGCACCAGGATCATCAGCAGGTTGGACTTGCGGGTCGGCAGGATGGCCAGCAGGTAGGCCAGCGGGTAGGCCAGCAGCAGGCAGATCACGGTGATCACCGCGCCCATCCAGAAGGTACGGGCGAAGATGTCCAGGTAGATCGACTGGTCGGGTGTCGCGCGGGCGATTTCACCCAGGTCGTCGATACGGTGATCGAGCGCCGCCAGCAGGTAATAGGGGGTGACGTGGCTGGCGTTGCGGCGGATCGCCTGCCAGTAGGCCGGGTCGCCCCAGCGCTCGTCGAGGCCTTCCATCGCGTCCTTGTACGACGCCGGCTGCTCCTTGAACGGCAGCGCGCGGGCAGTCTTGGACAGCAGGCTGCGGTAGCCGGCCAGCTCCATGTTCAGGCGCTTGGAAAGGTCACCGATGGTCTGGTTCTTGCGCGCGGCGACCAGGTCTTCGCTCAGCGCCTTGTACACCGCATCCGAAGGCAGCGACTTGCCGTCCCATTCGGAAATGGCATTGACGGTCAGCGGCAGCGAGCCGACGACCTCGGGGTTGTTCACGCTCTTGTAGAGCAGCGCCGCGATGGGCACCAGGAAGGTCAGCAGGAGGAAGACCAGCAGCGGCAGGATCAGCGCCTGGGACTTCAAACGGTTCATCCGCTCCGCACGCGCCAGGCGCTGCTTGAGGGTGGTGGTGCCGGCGACCTCGTTCAGGGACACAGCGGTGGCCATAGCGAACTCCGGTAAAACAGGCCGCCCGGGAGCGGCCAAGGTGTGGTGTCAGGAGGAGCCGCCGCGAGGGGGCGCTGCGACTCCGGTCCGCCGTGGCTCGAACGGCCACGGCGGTCAGGCACTGCGTCTTACTTGGCAGCCCAGGCGTTGAAGCGCTGCTCCAGCTGCTCGCCGTAGTCAGCCCAGAAGGTCACGTCCATGCCCACCTGGCCCTGCATGTTTTCCGGGGTGGTCGGCATGTTGTGCAGCAGTTCCTTGCCGAGCAGCGGCACGGTGTTCTTGTTCACCGGGCCGTAGGCGATGTTCTCGGCGTAGATCTTCTGCTGCTCGGGCTTGACCGAGAAGGCGATGAACTTGAGGCTCTCCTCGACTTTCTTGGCGCCCTTCGGGATGGCCCAGGCGTCGAAGTCGTAGATGCCGCCGTTCCAGACGATCTTCAGGTTGCTCTCCTTCTGCACGGCAGCGATGCGGCCGTTGTAGGCAGAGCTCATGACCACGTCGCCGGAAGCGAGGTACTGCGGCGGCTGGGCGCCGGCTTCCCACCACTGGATGCTCGGCTTGATCTGGTCGAGTTTCTTGAAGGCGCGGTCCTGGCCTTCCTTGGTGGCCAGCACCTTGTAGACGTCCTTGGGCGCGACGCCGTCGGCCATCAGGGCGAACTCCAGGGTGTACTTGGCGCCCTTACGCAGGCCGCGCTTGCCCGGGAATTTCTGGGTGTCCCAGAAATCGGCCCAGCTGGTCGGAGCGGTCTTGAGCTTGTCAGCGTTGTAGGCCAGGACGGTGGACCACACGAAGAAGCCAACGCCGCAGTTGGTCACGGCGCCCGGTACGTAGTCGTCAGCCTTGCCGAGGATGGCCGGGTCGATGGGCTCGAACAGGCCTTCGTCACAGCCGCGGGCCAGTTCCGGCGATTCCACTTCCACCAGGTCCCAGGAGACGCTGTTGGTGTCGACCATGGCCTTCACCTTGGCCATCTCGCCGTTGTACTCGCCAGCGACGATCTTATCGCCGGTGCTCTTCTGGTAGGGCTCGTAGAACGCCTTCACCTGGGCGTTCTTGTTGGCGCCACCGAAGGACACCACGGTCAGGTCGGTGGCGGCCATCGACTGGGCCGCGCAGGCCAGGCCGACGCTCAGTGCCGCGAGCTTCAGGCCCGCTGCTTTCAGGGACTTCGACATTATTGTTCTCTCCACAGTGTGCAGGTTTGTTTTTCTTGGATGCATCAGGCCCGGGAGTGGCCGGGCCTTGGTGTCACGCCGCCGGCAGAGGATCGAGCGCGCGGACGTGCTCGACGGCCCAGCCCAGCGGTACTACATCGCCAACGCTGAGCGCGGGATCGAGCTCGGCGATCGGCTGCTTGACGAAGAAATCGGTACGGCCACACACCTCCAGGCGGATGCGCACGTGGTCGCCCAGGTAGATGAACTCGGCGACGCGGCCGGAGAAGCGGTTCACGCAGTTTTCGCTGTGACCGTTCAGGCGCACGCGCTCGGGACGGATCGACAGGCTGACGGTGTCACCGACGTTGCCGACGTTGACCGCCAGCGCCTCGACCTTCTCGCCACGGGCCAGGCCCACGGTGCAGCGGTCGCCATCGCGGGCCTGCAGCTGGCCGGCGATACGGTTGTTCTCGCCGATGAAGTTGGCGACGAAGGAGTTGCGCGGGTGCTCGTAGAGCTCGGCCGGCGGGGCGATCTGCTGGATCTCGCCCTGGTGGAACACGGCCACGCGGTCGGACATGGTCAGCGCCTCGCCCTGGTCGTGGGTCACGTAGACCACGGTCACGCCCAGGCGCTGGTGGATGTGCTTGATCTCCATCTGCATGTGCTCGCGCAGTTGCTTGTCGAGCGCACCCAGGGGTTCGTCCATCAGCACCAGTTGCGGCTCGAAGACCAGCGCGCGGGCCAGAGCCACGCGCTGCTGCTGGCCACCGGAAAGCTGGGCGGGATAACGACCGGCGAAGGTATCGAGTTGGACCATCGACAGGGCGCGCTTCACGCGCTCGGTGACGTCGGTCTTGCTCATGCCGCGCACGGACAGCGGGAAGGCCAGGTTCTCGGCCACGGTCATATGCGGGAACAGGGCATAGTTCTGGAACACCATGCCGATGTCACGCTTGTGCGGGGGAACGTTGTTGATGGCGCGGCCGGCGAGCTGGATTTCACCGGCGGTGGGGGTTTCGAAACCGGCCAGCATCATCAGGCTGGTGGTCTTGCCGGAACCGGAAGGCCCCAGCAGCGTCAGGAATTCGCCTTTGCGAATGTCCAGATTGAGGTCCTTCACGATGAGCGATTCGCCGTCGTAGCTCTTCTGCACACCACGGAAGCTCACCAGCACATCGTTTGCCTGATTCTCGGCCATAACCGCACCTTTGTTTTTTTGTAAATGCCGTTGATCTCAAGCCTAGAGAAGCTGGACCTGCGCGCAAATCGGGCGGTATGAGAGATTGCTATAAGGCTTAGAGAGGATGCTTTGTAGGGATCGCCCTACAAAAAGTGGCGAAATGGCATATCGAACCCGCTGCTTGCGCGACGGGTCCGACACCCGCCTTCAGCGCTTGGCCCAGGCCTGGAAGCGCTTCTCCAGGGCATCGCCGTGCTCGGCCCAGAACGCTACGTTCATGCCGACGGCGTTGGCGATGTTCTGCGGCGCGGTGGGCAGGTTGGCGGCGACGTCCGGCGCCAGCAGCTCCACAGCCTTGCGGTTGGTCGGGCCGTAGGAAATATTCTCGGCAAAGGCCTTCTGCTGCGGCGGCTGACTGGCGAAATGGACGAACTGCTCGGCCAGCTCCTTCTTGAACACGCCCGAGGGCAGCGCCCAGAAGTCGAAGTCGTAGATGCCGCCGGCCCAGACCATGCGGAAGCCCTTCTGCTCGCCCTGCGCGGCGGCGATCCGGCCATTGTAGGCGGAGCTCATCACCACGGTGCCGTCGGCCAGGTCGCGCACCGGATCCTGCCCGGATTTCCACCAGTTGATGTTCGGCTTGAGTTCGTCGAGCTTGCGGAAGGCGCGGTCGACGCCCTCGTCGGTGGCGAGCACCTTGTAGACATCCCTGGGTGCCACGCCGTCCGCCATCAGGGCGAATTCCAGGCTGTATTTGGCGCCCCAGCGCAGGCCCCGCTTGCCGGGGAATTTCTTGGTGTCCCAGAAGTCCGCCCAGCCGCTGGGCGTGCCTTGCAGCTTGCTCTGGTTGTAGGCCAGCAGGGTGGTCCAGACGAAGATGCCGACGCCGCAGGGTTGCACCGCGCCGGGGACGAAATCGGCGGCATTGCCGACGGTCTTGGCGTCGAGTTTCATGAACAGCCCTTCCTCGCAGCCACGGGCGAGTTCGGGAGCCTCGACCTCCACCACATCCCAGGACACATGGCTGATCTCCACCATGCGCTTGAGCTTGGCCAGGTCGCCGTTATAGGAGCCGTGCACGACCGCCGTATCGGTGGCTGCCTTGAAGGGTTTGTAGAAGGCCGCTTCCTGGGCTTCCTTGTTGGCGCCGCCAAAGGAAATCACCGTGACATAGTCCGCCAGCGCCGGCAGCGCGACGCTCCCCAGCAGGCCGACCAGCAGCCCTCCCCTTACCGCTCGCAACATCTTCTTCTCCTTGTTATCACGACGTACCGCATGAAGCGGGCAATGATTCCCTGCCTCACGCTGGCTAGATAGACGGCTTCTTACAAAAATCGGACACGTCGCACAGAGCGAGGGGAAAATTCAGCGGGCGAACTGTCGCAGATCAAACAGCGAACAGGCCAATTCAAAGGAGCTTGTGCTCCATGGCGTAGCGCACCAGGTCCGCCACCGAGTTGGCGTTGAGCTTCTGCATCAACCGGGCCTTGTGGGTGCTGATGGTCTTGCTGCTGACCGCCAACTGCTGGGCGATCTCGTTGACGCCCTCGCCATGCACCAGGCGCTCGAACACCGAGAACTCCCGCTCAGAGAGCAGCGCGTGGGGCGGCCGCGAGTCGGTCAGGCCGACTTCGAAGACCATGCGGTCGGCCAGGTCCGGATCGATGTAGCGGCCGCCGCTGGCGATCTTGCGGATCGCGGTGAGCAGCAGCGCCGGGTCGCTGTCCTTGGTGGCATAACCGGCGGCGCCGGCCTTCAGCGCACGGGCGACCATCTGCACTTCGTCGTGCATCGACAACATCAGGATCGCCGGCGGGTTATTCAGTGCGCGGATTCGGGGGATGGCTTCCAGGCCGTTGACGCCGGGCATGGAGATGTCCAGCAGAACCACCTCGCACGGAGTCTGGCGCAGCGTTTCGAGCAGCTGTTCGCCGTTGGTGGCCTCGCCCACCACCTGCAGGTCCTTGGCCATGCCGATCAGCTGCTTGATGCCCTCGCGCACAATCGTATGGTCTTCCGCCACCAGCACTCGAATCACCGCCACTCCTCCCGTTCGTTGTCATTATCGTTAGGGTTGTCGCCATAACCGTCGTTGCCCAGGGGCACCCGGATCCACAGCGTGGTGCCCTCCCCGGGCTGGCTGTCGATCTGCAGCGTGCCGCCGAACATCAGCACCCGCTCGCGCATGCCCACCAGGCCGAAGGACACGCCCTGGCGCGTGGCGCCGGGGTCGAAGCCCACGCCATCGTCTTCGATGCGCAGGCACAACTCGTCGCCCTCGACGCCCAGTTGCAGCTCCACAGTATGCGCCTGGGCATGGCGCATGACATTGGTCAGCGCCTCCTGGAGGATGCGGAACAGGCCGATGGCCTTGGCGTCCGACAGCGCCGGTGGGTTCTCCGGCACCTGCACCAGGCAGGGGATCTGCGTGCGCGCCTCGAAGCGCCGCGCCTGCCATTCGACCGCCGAACCGATGCCGGCATCGAGGATCGGCGGACGCAGCGCGGTGGCCACGTCGCGCACCAGCTGGAACAACTGGGCGATCAGGCGCTTCATATTGTCCAGGCGCTCGCGCAGGCCGCCGTCCAGCTCGGCGTAGGCCAGCTCGCACATCGAGGTTTCCAGCTTGAGCACGGTGAGCACCTGACCGAGTTCATCGTGCACTTCCCGGGCGATCCGCGCCTTCTCCTCCTCCCGCACGCTTTCCAGGTGCGCGGACAATTCGCGCAGTTGCGCGCGGGACTCGCCCAGCTCCAGCTCGATCTGCTTGTTCTCGGTGATATCCCAGACCACGCCGTCCCAGGCCAGGCGGCCGTCGTCGAGGGTCCGCACGGTGGCCTTGATGTCCACCCAGCGCGGCTCATGGCTGCGAGTGAGGATGCGCCCCTGCCAACGCCAGTTGCTGCCGCTTTCCACCGCCTGCAACTGGCTGGCGAGATAGCTGTCGCGTTCGGAGGGCACCACCAGCCCCATGATCCCGAGGCCGCTCTCGCGCAGGTAGCCGGGGGCGTATCCAAGGGAAGTCTCGCTGCCGCCGGTGATGAAGCTGATGTAGGCGAAGTCGGAGTCATCCTCCGGCGCGTTGGGCTCCAGACGGAACACCAGCCCCGGCACGTTGGCGGCGATGCCCTGCAGGCGCGCCTCACTTTCCTCCAGCGCGGCACGGGCGCGGCGGCGCTCGGTGACGTCGTTGAGGAACACCAGCAGGTATTCGGAATCGCCGAAACGCAGGAAACTCAGCGAGACATCCGCTGGCAGCCACTGGCCGTCGGCGCGCAGGCACTGGGTCTCGAAGCTCAGCGGCGCCTCGTCGGCATTGCGCGCGCGGCGCCAGAGGTTGAGCCAACGGTCCATGTCCAAGGTCGGTTCGAGGTCCGCCAACGGGCGATCTACCAGGCTGCCCGGCAGATAGCCGAGCATTTCCTCGGCGGCGCGGTTGGCATAGCGCACGTGGCTGTCCCAGTTGACCCAGAGAATGCCCACCGTACTGCTGTCGATGGCGAACTGGGTCAGGCGCAGCGCCTGCTCGGCAGCCTGGCGCAACTCGATATCGCGCCGCGCCGCGACCAGGCGCGACTCCAGCGCCCGATGCTGGCGGCGCTGCAACAGCAAGGCGCCGGTGGCGAAGGCCAGCAGCAGGCCGAGCAGGATGCAGAGGTTCTGCCAGAAGCCCGGCGAGGAGCCCAGGCGCGGATAGGTCGGTTGCAGCCAGCGCTCGTGGAGCTGGTCCAGGTCCTTGGCCGGCACCGCGCGCAGGGCCGCATCGATGATCGACGCCAACTGCGGCAGGTCGCGCCGGGTGGCGACGCGCAGCAGCTGCGGGTAGCCGATATCGGCCACCACCGAGAGGCCGGTGAACTCGGTCTCGCGGGTCAGGCGCGCCAACTGCGCCTCGTCGATGACCGCATAGTTGGCTTCGCGGCCGAGCACCTTGCGCAGCGCCTCGCGGTCACTGTCGACCACCTGCAGCGCAAGGCTCGAATAAGTGCCGCGCAGGTAATCCACCACCGATCCGGGCCCGCGGACAGCGACGGATTCACCATCGCCGAGGTTGTCCAGCTCCACCGAGGTACCGCTGCGGCGGTCGCCCACCACCAGGCGCGGTACGCGCAGATAGGGGTCGGAGAACAGCCAGTCGCGCAGCGCCGCCGGCGTCTGACTGATGCCTGGCGCCAGGTCGATATCCCCGGAACGCACCGCACGCTCCAGCGCCGCCGGGTCCGAATAGGTGCGCCACTGCAGGGTCACTCCCATGGACTTGGCCAGCCATTCCAGCAATTCCACGTTCGCTCCGGACAGCTGTTGCAGGCGCCGGTCCTGCTGCACATAGGGCGCCTCCAGCAGCGTACCGACGCGCAATTGCGGGTGCTCGGCCAGCCACGCGCGCTGCGCCTCGTCCAGCGTCAGCGACGGCGCAGCGGTCTCCGCCGCGACCAGCAACGGCAGGCAGCACAGCCAGAACAGACAGGCTTTCCAGAACAGACGACTCATGCCGACAGCACCCCAGGATTCGATCGCGCCAGTAAACAGCCGGCATACCTTACAGCAACCCCAGTGGAACCCGGCATGGCCTGCGCCTGACAAACCCAATAACAGCCGCTAGGCTGGCCGCACTCGCGCCCGCCCTGGACATGGATATCGCCGATGCCGCACCTGCCTCGCCCTACCCTGCTCGCCCTCTGCCTGTCGCTCGGACTGACGCCCCTGTCGACAACATGGGCCGAAGCAACCAAGCCCGCCGCCGAGGAGAAGCCTGCGGCTGCGCCGGCGGTGCGGGTGCAGGTCAGCGAACGCAGCCAGGACGACGCCAGCGGCCTGGAGCGGCAGTTGCCGGAACAGGAGCGGCAGATGCTGCAGGCGGGTGACGAAAGCTTCCTCGCACTCTGGCTGCCGGCCAACACTGCCGAGGCGGAAGGCGTGGTGATCCTGATCCCCGGCGACGGCGAAAGCGCCGATTGGCCGGTGGCGATCAGCCCGTTGCGACGCAAGCTGCCCGACGCCGGCTGGCAAAGCCTCAGCGTGACCCTGCCCGACCCGCAGAGCACCGCCCCGGTGCCGCGTCCGGCCGAGTCGGCGGACAAGGCCAGCGCGGACACCGACGCCACCGCCGCCGACAGTGCCAGCAAACCGGAAGTGACGGGCAGCGCCGGTAACGCCACGCCAACCCCGGAAAGCACCGGCGAAGCCGGCAGCGCCGAGCCGGCCCAGGCCAGCCCGGCAGAAAGCGCGCCGACACCGACCGACCCGGTGGCGCTGCGCAAGGCCCACGCCGAGCGTGTACTGGCGCGCATCCAGGCGGCGGTCGATCTGGCCGAGCAGCACAAACCCAGGACCATCGTCCTCCTGGGGCACGGCACCGGCGCCTACTGGGCAACCCGCTACCTGGGCGAACGCGCGCCGGCCGATATCAAGAATCTGCTGCTGGTGGCGCCGGCCATGCCGCGCGACTTCCTGCCATCGCTGGAAGAAACGGTCCCCCTGCTCAACCTCGCCACCGGCGACTTCTACTACAAGGACAAGGCCGCCGACCGCGCCGCAGCACAGCGGCGCCTGCAGGCCAGCAAACGGCAGAAGTCACCGAACTACATCCAGATCGGCATGAACGCCCTGCCCGCCGACCTCGCCACCGAGCAGGAACAGCTTTACCGCCGAATTCGCGGCTGGCTGTCGATGCACCGGGAGCCGATCGAGCAGCCCTGATTCAGCGGAAGCCGCGACGCTGCCGGACCAGCAGGTAGGCGGCCTGGATCTCGCGGGTTTTCTCGGTGGCGGCAGCGATGCGCTCGGGGCTCGCGCCCAGGCCTTCGAGCTTGTCCGGGTGGTTCTGGCTGACCAGCTTGCGGTAGGCGCGCTTGATCTCCTCCGGCTCGCTGTCCGGCGTCACGCCCAGCACGCGCAAGGCCTGGGTATAGGACTCGCGCGGCGTCACCGCTGGCTTCGCCCGCTCCGCGCTCGCGGCCAGGGCCTGAATGCGGGCGCGCGAAAGACCGAGCCAGTCACCCCATTGCAGGATCAGGTGTTTCTCCGCCGAACCCGGCGCACCGGCCGCCCAGGCCATGCGCCAGCAAGCCAGCAGCAGCCCTTCCGCTGTGGCTTCATGGCCGCGCCGCTGGCGCAGGCCGATCTCCAGCAATTCGCCGCCCTTCTTGCCGCGCCCGAAGGCCTCGATGGCCTGGCGGCGCGCATGGTCGTCCAGTTGCAGGCGCAGCATTTCCGCGCGGGCCTGCTGGATGTGTGCGTCATGCACACGCCCCCGGCTCTTGGCCAGGCAGCCGAGCAGGAGGAACAGCAGCTCGCGGTCACCGACCTGCGGACCACCGCGCAACTGCTCCAGCAATCCGCGCCACGAGCGCACTTTCAGACGGCGATCGAGCACCTGGCCAAGCAGCCCACCGAGCAGGGCTCCGGGAATGCTCGCCAGCGCCCAGCCGGCGAGCAGGCCCAGCAATGTGCCCGGCCAGAACACCTCAGCCCTCCGCCAACTGGCGTTCGACGTCGGCCAGACGCTCATGGGTGCCGACATCGACCCAGCGCCCCGCATGCAGGACGCCACTCACGCGCCCCGCTGCCATCGCCTGGCGGAGCAACGGAGCCAGCTTGAAGGCACCGGGCTCGCAGCCATCGAACAACGCGGGATGCAGGACGGCGATGCCACTGTAGGTCAGACTCGGTTCGTCTTCGCGGTAGTCGCTCACCCGGCCATCACGCAGGCAGAAATCGCCGCGCGCGTGATGCCCGGGATTGTCCACCAGCACCAGGTGCGCCAGATCGTCCTCGGCCAGCGCACCGTGCAGGCTCGCGTAGTCGAAGTCGGTCCAGATGTCGCCGTTGGCGATGACGAAGGCTTCGTCCCCCAGCAGCGGCAGCGCCTTGAAGATGCCTCCTCCGGTTTCCAGCGGCTCGCCTTCGGCCGAATAGCGGATGCTCACCTCGAACTGCGCGCCGTCGCCCAGATAGTCCTCGATCTGCTGGCCGAGCCAGGCGTGGTTGATCACCAACTGATCGAAACCGGCACGGCGAAGCGCCCGCAGTTGGTACTCGATCAGCGGCACGCCACCTGCGCGCACCAGCGGCTTGGGCGTATGCAGGGTCAGCGGGCGCAGGCGTTCGCCCTTGCCCGCGGCGAGGATCATGGCCTTCATGCGGGATGTGTCTCGTCTTTGGGCAGGCTGGCCAGCAGCGCGGCGAGGTCGGCCAGTTCGGGACGACGGGCGATGACGTTTTCCAGGTAACGGAAGAAGCGCGGCACGTCGCCCAGGTAGCGTGGTTTGCCGTCGCGGTGGCAGATGCGGGCGAAGATGCCGATCACCTTGAGGTGGCGCTGTGCGCCCATCAGGTCGCTGGCGCGCAGGAAGTCCTCGAAGCGTTCCGGCAGCGGAATGCCGGCGGCCTGTGCCTTGCGCCAGTAGCGCGACAGGCCATCGTGCACGCGCGGCTCCGGCCAACTGAGGAAGGCGTCCTTGTAAAGGCAGGTCACGTCATAGGTGACCGGGCCGTAGACGGCATCCTGGAAATCCAGGACCCCCGGATTCGGCTCGCTGAGCATCAGGTTGCGCGGCATGTAGTCGCGGTGCACCAGTACGCGCGGCTGATCGAGCGCACTGCCCACCAGCAGGTCGCAGGTGCGCTGCCAGGCGGCCAGCTGCTCGCCCTCCAGGGTAACGCCCAGGTGGCGCTGCAGATACCAGTCGGGGAACAGCTGCAGCTCGCGGCGCAGCAGGGCTTCGTCATAAGCCGGCAGGCGATCGGCGACGTCCACCTGCTGGAAGGCTACCAGCGCATCGAGCGCAGGCTCGAACAGTTCCTCGGCGTTCTGCGGGTTGAGCACGTCGAGGTAGGTCTGACGGCCGAGATCGCTGAGCAGCAGGAAACCCTGCTCGACATCCTCGGCGAGAATCTTCGGCACGTGCACGCCGGCTTCGGCCAGCAAACCGGCGACCTTGACGAAGGGACGGCAATCTTCCTGGGGTGGCGGCGCATCCATCACGATCAGGCTGCGGCCATCGCCCTGCCAACGGAAATAACGACGGAAGCTGGCATCGCTGCTGGCCGGCGTCAGGCTCGCCTCGGGCACCGGGCCCCAACCTTCGGCATTGAACACAGCGGGCAAACTCAAGTCCAACCAGCCGATCATCTGCTGGTAACGGGCATCCTGTGACATCTTTATGGGTTCTCCACGGCCCTAGCCGTTGCGCGGGTCATGCTTTATTATCCAGCATCTTTTTGAGCCCATCGAGAGGCTCGCGGTCCTCACTGGGCCGATGGCTTGCAGGAAGCCCGGATTAACAAGATGGCAGTGAATTTCCCCGTGTTCCGTAGAAAATTCCCCTTACTGGTGACCGGTGGCCTGCTGGCTATTCAGCCGCTCGCCTCTGTGACCGCGGCACCCGGTCAGCAGTTCGCCTGCCAACCCTCTGCCTCCGGTGCCTGGAATTGTGCACCGCAGGAGAGCGCAACCAGCATTCCGCGTCCGCAACACAGTGCCACTGCCGTGAGTGCGGGCGCCAGCACCGCCGCCAGCGGCGAGGCGGCCGGCGGCTCGACCTCCAGCGCTGAAGAGCCCAAGCAACTGGTTACCCAGTCCGGCGGCCGTGGCCTGAAGTCGCGCAGCACCGACTACAGCCACCTCGACTGGGTTCCGCGTGAGAAGCTGACCGCCGCCCAGTTGGCAGAGATGGGCCCGTACTGCAGCGGCGAATACGTCGAGCCGGTGCGTCCAGGCATGAACGACAAGACGCCGAACGACGAGGCGCCAACCTACGTCTCGGCCAAAGTGTCGCGCTACGAGCAGGAAAAGCAGATCGCCACCCTCGCGGGTAACGTGGTCCTGCGCCAGGGCAGCATGCAGGTCGAGGCGGACGAAGCCAACCTGCACCAGGCCGAGAACCGCGGCGAACTGGTCGGCAACGTCAAGCTGCGCGACAACGGCGCGCTGATCGTCGGCGACCACGCCGAGCTGCAACTGGACAACGGCGCTGCGAAGATCGACAACGCCGAATACGTCATGCACCAGGCCCAGGTACGCGGCAGCGCGCTGTACGCCAAGCGCCAGGAAGACGCGATCATCCAGCTCAAGGACGGTACCTACACCCGCTGCGAACCCAATAGCAACGCCTGGGTCCTCAAGGGCAACAATATCAAGCTGAACCCGGCCACCGGTTTCGGCACCGCGACCAACGCGACCTTGCGGGTGAAGGACATTCCAGTGTTCTACACCCCGTACATCTATTTCCCGATCGACAACCGTCGCCAGTCCGGTTTCCTGCCGCCGTCGTTCGCCACCTCGACCGATACCGGTTTCACCCTGACCACGCCGTACTACTTCAACCTGGCGCCGAACTACGACGCCACGTTGTACCCGCGTTACATGGTCAAGCGTGGCCTGCTGATGGAAGGCGAGTTCCGCTACCTGACCCACACCAGTGAAGGCCAGTTCAACGCGGCCTACCTGAACGACAAGAACGATGACCGCAAGGACTTCCCGCAATACACCGACACCCGTTGGCTGTATGGCTGGAAGAACGTCAGCGGCCTGGATTCGCGTCTGCTGGCGCAGGTGGACTACACCCGCATCAGCGACCCGTACTACTTCCAGGACCTGGACACCTCGCTGGGCATCGGCTCGCCGACCTATGTGAACCAGCAGGGCTCGCTGACCTACCGCGGCGACAGCTACACCGCGCGCCTGAATGCCCAGGCCTATCAGTTGGCGACCGTGACCGACGTGACGCCGTATGATCGCCTGCCGCAGCTCACCCTGGACGGTACGCTGCCGTTCAATCCGGGCGGCCTGAAATTCACTTACGGCACAGAGCTGGTCCGCTTCGACCGCGACCTGGATGAAGGCCTCTACGTTCCCGACGAAGACAATCCGACATTCCAGGTACCGCGTCCGGACACCAACATCCAGGGCCTTGCACGCGCGACCGGCGATCGTTTCCACGCCGAGCCGGGTATCAGCCTGCCGATGAACCGCAGTTGGGGCTTCATGACCCCTACCGTCAAGGGGCTCTATACCAAGTATGACCTGGACCTGGATGGCAAGGGTCAGCAATACATCACCCAGAACCAGCCCTGGCTGAACTACGACAGCAGCCCTGACCGCTCGCTGACGCTGGCCAAGCTGGACTCCGGCCTGTACTTCGACCGCGACACCACCTTTGGTAGCACCAAGTTCCGCCAGACCCTGGAACCGCGCGCGATGTACCTGTACGTGCCGTACAAGAACCAGGACAACCTGCCGACCTTCGACACCGGCGAATTCACCTTCAGCTACGATTCGCTGTGGCGTGAAAACCGCTTCACCGGCAAGGACCGCATCGGCGACGCCAACCAGCTGTCCCTCGGCCTGGGCTCGCGCTTCATCGAGGACGACGGATTCGAGCGCGCCTATATTGCCGCCGGCCAGATCTACTACTTCAGCGATCGCCGCGTACAACTGCCCGGCCTGACCGAGAACGACCTGGCAGTCAGTGGCGCAAGCAACCCGGACGCCGATACCTGGCGCTCGCCGTACGCCCTGACTGGCATCTATCGCTTCAACCATGACTGGTATGCAAGCTCGGACTTCAACTGGAATGCGGACAGGCACCATACCGACAACGGTAACCTGATGTTCCACTACCAGCCCGAAGCCGATCCACGCAAGGTACTGAACGCCGGCTACCGCTATCGCTCGGATACCAAGCGATTCGATCCCAATACCGGGAAGTTCGAATACAACAGCGACCAGTACAAGATCAACCAGCACGACTTCTCGTTCATGTGGCCGGTCGTGCCTCAGTGGGCCGCCATCGGCCGCTGGCAGTTCGACTACAACCAGAGCCGCACGCTGGAAGCCTTCGGTGGCTTCGAGTACGACAGCTGCTGCTGGAAGCTGCGCCTGATCAATCGCTACTGGGTCGACTACGACGACGAGGATTACGTGACCTCGACGTCCAAGGCCGACCACGGTGTATTCCTGCAAATCATCTTGAAAGGCCTTGGCGGCGTGGTTGGCAACCAGGTGGAAGGCTTCCTCGACCAAGGTATCCAGGGTTATCGTCAACGTGAAGACAATGCTATGTAAGGCCCTGCGCCCGCTGATGCTGGGCGCGCTGTTGGCAAGTTCCGTCGTGCACGCCGAAGTGGTTCCGCTGGACCATGTAGTCGCCATCGTCGATAACGACGTGGTGATGCAGAGCCAGTTGGACCAACGCCTGCGCGAAGTCCGTGCAACCATCCAGAAGCGTGGCGCGCCGCTGCCACCAGAACATGTTCTGACCCAGCAGGTGCTCGAGCGCCTGATCATCGAGAACATCCAGCTGCAGATTGGCGACCGTTCCGGCATCCGCATCACCGATGAGGAGCTGAACCAGGCCATGGGCACCATTGCCCAGCGCAACAACATGAGCCTGGATCAGTTCCGCGCCGCCCTCGCCCGTGACGGCCTGTCCTATGACGACGCCCGCGAGCAGGTGCGCCGCGAGATGGTCATCAGCCGCGTGCGTCAGCGCCGCGTGGCCGAGCGCATCCAGGTCAGCGAGCAGGAAGTGCAGAACTTCCTCGCCTCCGACATGGGCAAGATCCAGCTCTCCGAAGAGTACCGCCTGGCCAACATCCTGATCCCGGTACCCGACGGCGCCTCGCCGGAAACCGTACAGGCCGCTGGCCGCCAGGCCGCCGAGCTGTACCAGCAACTCAAGCAGGGCGCGGACTTCAGCCAACTGGCGGTGTCCCGCTCGGCCGGCGATAACGCCCTGGAAGGCGGCGAGATCGGCTGGCGCAAGGCTGCCCAGCTGCCCTCCCCGTTCGACAGCATGGTCGGTAGCCTGGCCGTCGGTGACGTGACCGAGCCGGTGCGCACCCCGGGCGGCTACATCATCCTCAAGCTGGAAGAGAAGCGCGGCGGCAGCAAGATGCTGCGTGACGAAGTACACGTCCGCCACATCCTGCTCAAGCCCAGCGAAATCCGCAGCGACGAAGAGACCCAACGCCTGGCCGAGAAGCTCTACGAGCGCATCCAGGCTGGCGAGAGCTTCGCCGAACTGGCGAAGAAATACTCCGAAGACCCGGGCTCCAAGCTCAACGGCGGCGACCTCAACTGGGTCGACCCGGAGTCCCTGGTACCGGAATTCCGCGAGGTGATGAACAACGCGCCGCAGGGCCAGGTCACCAAGCCGTTCCGCTCGCCGTTCGGCTGGCACGTGCTGGAAGTCCTCGGCCGCCGCGCTACCGACAGCAGCGACAAGTTCCGCGAACAGCAGGCTGCCCAGACCCTTCGCGCACGCAAATACGACGAAGAACTGCAGGCCTGGCTACGGCAGATCCGCGACGAAGCCTACGTCGAGATCAAGCAGTAAGCAGTGCACGTCGCTCCGAAGAAACCCGGCCATGGCCGGGTTTCTTTTTATCCGCGTCCAGCTTCGTCGTAGAGTAGGCGCATCCGCTCCAACGCCCTGATTCGAGATCACCTGATGAGCACTTCTGCGCTTTTTGCCCTGACCCCCGGCGAGCCCGCCGGCATCGGCCCCGACCTCTGCCTGCTGCTGGCCCGCGAGGCCCAGCCCCACCCGCTGGTCGCCGTCGCCAGCCGCCAACTGCTGGCCGAGCGTGCCGAGTTGCTGGGGCTGAACATCACCCTGCTGGAGGTTGGCCCCGATCATTGGCCAAGCACGCCGTCCTCCGCCGGCAGCCTGTATGTCTGGGACACCCCGCTGGCCGCTCCCGTCGAACCGGGCAAGCTGGACAAGGCTAACGCCGCCTACGTACTGGAAACCCTGACCCGCGCCGGCCAAGGCTGCCTGGATGGGCACTTCGCCGGGATGATTACCGCACCGGTGCACAAGGGCGTGATCAACGAGGCAGGCATCGCCTTCTCCGGCCACACCGAATTCCTCGCCGACCTGACCTCCACCGCCCAGGTCGTCATGATGCTCGCCACCCGCGGCTTGCGCGTGGCCCTGGTGACCACCCACCTGCCGTTGCGGCAGATCGCCGACGCCATCACCCCGGAGCGCCTGGAGCGCGTCACCCGTATCCTCCACGCCGATCTGCGCGACAAGTTCGGCCTGGCCAACCCGCGCATCCTGGTCTGCGGCCTGAACCCCCACGCCGGCGAAGGCGGCCACCTCGGCCACGAGGAAATCGACGTCATCGAGCCGACCCTGGAGCGCCTGCGTACTGAGGGCATGCAGCTGATCGGCCCACTGCCGGCCGACACCCTATTCACTCCCAAGCACCTGGAGCACTGCGACGCGGTGCTCGCCATGTACCACGACCAGGGCCTGCCAGTGCTCAAGTACAAAGGTTTCGGCGCGGCAGTAAACGTCACCCTGGGCCTGCCGATCATCCGCACCTCAGTGGACCACGGCACCGCCCTGGACCTCGCCGGCACCGGTCGGATCGACAGTGGCAGCCTGCAGGTCGCTCTGGAAACCGCCTACCAGATGGCCGAAGGCGGCGCCGTACGGCGCTGAATCCCGCCTTCCGTTCGGCCAGCGTTTCGTGCTGGCTGCGCGGGGCTGGTAAACTGACGGTTTTTCGTCCCCAGCTCGCAGCCTCGCGCTCCCAGCTGCTCCTCCGGAGCCCTTGATGTCCGAACTCTTCCAACACCGCGCCCGCAAACGCTTCGGCCAGAACTTCCTGCACGATGCCGGAGTGATCCACCGCATCCTGCGCGCCATCGCCGCCAAGGAAGGCCAGCACCTGCTGGAAATCGGCCCGGGCCAGGGCGCCCTGACCGAAGGCCTGGTGGACAGCGGCGCCAAACTCGATGTGATCGAGCTGGACCTGGACCTGATCCCGCAACTGAAATGGCGCTTCGGCCTCAAGCCCAACTTCAGCCTGCATCAGGGCGACGCCATGAAGTTCGACTTCGCAAGTCTCGTCGCCTCCCCGGAGGACAAGCTGCGCGTGGTCGGCAACCTGCCCTACAACATCTCCACGCCGCTGATCTTCCACCTTCTGGATCACGCTTCGATCATCCAGGACATGCACTTCATGCTGCAGAAGGAAGTGGTGGAGCGCCTGGCCGCCGAGCCTGGCAACGGCGACTGGGGCCGCCTGTCGATCATGGTGCAGTACTTCTGCCGCGTGGATTACCTGTTCACCGTCGGCCCGGGCGCCTTCAACCCGCCGCCGAAAGTCGAATCGGCGATCGTGCGCCTGGTGCCCTATACCGAACTGCCGCACCCGGCCAAGGACCACCGCCTGCTCGAACGCATCGTCCGCGAAGCCTTCAACCAGCGGCGCAAGACCTTGCGCAACACCCTGCGCAACCTGATGAGCGTGGAAGAGATCGAAGCCGCAGGCGTAGACCCGACCCTGCGCCCTGAGCAACTGGACGTGGCCGACTTCGTCCGCCTGGCCAACCGCCTGGCCGACCACCCTGCGCAGGACACTTCCGCATGAGCGATCCGCGCTACAACGTCACCGTCAGCGTCACCACCCGCCACCTGCCGGAGCAATCCCAGCCGGAACAGCAACGCTACGTGTTCGCCTACACCGTGACTATTCACAACCAGGGCGAACAGGCCGCCAAGCTGCTCACCCGCCACTGGGTCATCACCGACGGCAACGGCCATGTGCAGGAAGTGCGCGGCGCCGGCGTGGTCGGCGAGAAGCCGCTGATCGAGCCGGGCGCCAGCCACACCTACACCAGCGGCACCGTGCTCGCCACCCAGGTGGGCAGCATGCACGGCAGCTACCAGATGATCGCCGACGACGGCCATCACTTCGACGCCGAGATTCCGGTGTTCCGCCTGGCCGTGCCGGGGGCCCTGCACTGATGGCCACCTACGCCGTCGGCGACCTGCAGGGTTGCCTGGAACCGCTCAAGTGCCTGCTCGACCAGGTGAAGTTCGACCCCGCCAAGGACAAGCTCTGGCTGGTCGGCGACCTGGTCAACCGTGGCCCGGCCTCGCTGGAAACCCTGCGCTACCTCTACTCCATCCGCGAGTCGCTGGTCTGCGTGCTGGGCAACCACGACCTGCACCTGGTGGCCGTGGCCTACAACACCGAGCGCCTGAAGAAGAACGACACCCTGCGCGAGATCATCGAGGCCCCGGACTGCGCCGAGCTGATCGAGTGGCTGCGCCAGCAGCGGCTGGTCTATCACGACGACGCGCGCGACTTCACCCTGGTGCACGCCGGCATTCCGCCGCAGTGGTCCATCGAGAAGTCCCTGCAGCGCGCCGCCGAAGTCGAGGCGGTGCTGCGCGACGACGAGCAGCTGCCGCTGTTCCTCGATGGCATGTACGGCAACGAGCCAGCCAAGTGGGACAAGAAGCTGCACGGCATCGAGCGCCTGCGAGTGATCACCAACTACTTCACGCGCATGCGTTTCTGCACCCCCGAGGGCAAGCTCGACCTGAAATCCAAGGAAGGCCTGGACACCGCCCCTCCCGGCTACGCCCCCTGGTTCAGCTACGCCGAGCGCAAGGCCGCCGGACGCAAGGTCATCTTCGGCCACTGGGCGGCACTGGAAGGCCAGTGCGATGCCCCCGGCCTATTCGCCCTGGACACCGGCTGCGTCTGGGGCGGCAGCATGACCCTGCTGAACGTCGACACCCTCGAGCGCATCCACTGCAGTTGCGCCCGCGAACACCCCTGATTCCAGCGGGGCCAGGCGCCCCGCCTCTTGCGAGGTATCCCACATGAGCGACTTCAAGCGCATCGCCCCCGACCTGGCCCAGCAACTGCGCGAAGGCGGCGCCCAGGTCGTCGACATCCGCGACCCGCAGAGCTACGCCATGGGCCACATCACCGGCTCGCGGCACATCGACAATTACTCGGTGGCCGACTTCATCCGCGAGGCGGACATGGACGCACCGCTGGTCGTGGTCTGCTACCACGGCAACTCCAGCCAGAGCGCGGCGGCCTATTTCGTCCAGCAGGGCTTCTCCGAGGTCTACAGCCTCGACGGCGGCTTCGAACTGTGGCGCAGCGTCTATCCCGCGGATACCAGCGCAGGCGGTTCTGACTGAAAGCCCCTACGAAAGAGTCGGAATAGCCCTTCAAAAAATCTGTAACTTCTCGCGCTTTCGCCCTTTACAGGTCTGAGAACGAACTATCCTTTCCCTCAGGCCATCCAAAACAGGGAGAGCCGGCACACCGGCTTCCGGGTAATCGGCAGTGACCATTTGGGGCGGATCAGGGCAGAGGCCAGGTTCCGTTGGAGTTCTGGGGGATTCTCGCCGGCATCACTGGCGGCCCGACCGCACCCGCACACGACCGATCCCGCGCCGGCTCCATGCATCGAGCGAGGAGACGTCATGAGCATTTTCAGTCACTTCCAGGAACGCTTCGAAGCGACCCGCCAAGAGGAATACTCCCTGCAGGAGTACCTGGATCTCTGCAAGCAGGACAAGACCGCCTACGCCACCGCTGCCGAACGGATACTGATGGCCATCGGTGAGCCCGAGCTACTGGACACCTCCGTCGATTCGCGCCTGTCGCGGATCTTCTCCAACAAGGTGATCCGCCGCTATCCAGCCTTTGCCGACTTCCATGGCATGGAAGAGTGCATCGACCAGATCGTCGCCTTCTTCCGCCATGCGGCCCAGGGGCTGGAAGAGAAGAAGCAGATCCTTTACCTCCTCGGCCCGGTCGGCGGCGGCAAGTCGTCCCTGGCCGAAAAGCTCAAGCAGCTGATGGAGCACGTGCCCTTCTACGCCATCAAGGGCTCACCTGTGTTCGAGTCGCCCCTGGGGCTGTTCAACCCGGATGAAGACGGCGCCATCCTCGAAGAGGACTACGGCATTCCCCGGCGTTACTTGCGTTCGGTGATGTCGCCCTGGGCGACCAAGCGCCTCAACGAATTCGGCGGCGACATCAGCCAGTTCCGCGTGGTCAAGCTGCATCCCTCGATCCTCAACCAGATCGCCATCGCCAAGACCGAGCCGGGCGATGAGAACAACCAGGACATCTCCGCACTGGTCGGCAAGGTGGATATCCGCAAGCTGGAAGAATTCCCGCAGAACGACGCCGACGCCTACAGCTACTCGGGCGCGCTGTGCCGGGCCAACCAGGGCCTGATGGAATTCGTCGAGATGTTCAAGGCGCCGATCAAGGTCCTGCACCCCTTGCTCACCGCGACCCAGGAAGGCAACTACAACAGCACCGAGGGCCTCGGTTCCCTGCCCTACAGCGGCATCATCCTCGCCCACTCCAACGAGTCGGAGTGGCACAGCTTCCGCAACAACAAGAACAACGAGGCCTTCATCGACCGGATCTACATCGTCAAGGTGCCGTACTGCCTGCGCGTCTCCGACGAGATCAAGATCTACGACAAACTGCTGGTCAACAGCTCTCTGGCGCACGCCCACTGCGCGCCGGACACCCTGAAGATGCTCTCGCAGTTCTCCGTGCTGTCGCGCCTGAAAGAGCCGGAAAACTCCAACATCTACTCGAAGATGCGCGTCTACGACGGCGAAAACCTCAAGGACACCGATCCCAAGGCCAAGTCGATCCAGGAATACCGCGATACCGCAGGCGTCGACGAAGGCATGGCCGGGCTATCCACCCGCTTCGCCTTCAAGATCCTGTCGAAGGTCTTCAACTTCGACCCGCATGAGGTGGCGGCCAACCCGGTGCATCTGCTCTATGTGCTGGAGCAGCAGATCGAACAGGAACAGTTCCCGCCGGAAACCCGCGAACGCTACCTGCGCTTCCTGAAGGAATACCTGGCGCCGCGCTACGTCGAGTTCATCGGCAAGGAAATCCAGACCGCGTACCTGGAGTCCTACAGCGAGTACGGTCAGAACATCTTCGACCGCTACGTGCTCTACGCCGACTTCTGGATCCAGGACCAGGAATACCGCGACCCGGAAACCGGCGAAATCCTCAACCGCGCCGCCCTCAACGAGGAACTGGAGAAGATCGAGAAACCCGCCGGCATCAGCAACCCGAAGGATTTCCGCAACGAAATCGTCAACTTCGTGCTGCGCGCCCGGGCCGGCAACAACGGCAAGAACCCCAGCTGGCTGTCGTACGAGAAGCTGCGCGTGGTGATCGAGAAGAAGATGTTCTCCAATACCGAGGACCTGCTGCCGGTCATCAGCTTCAACGCCAAGGCGAGCAAGGAGGATCAGCAGAAGCACAACGACTTCGTCAAACGCATGGTCGAGCGCGGCTACACCGAGAAGCAGGTGCGCCTGCTGTCGGAATGGTATCTGCGGGTTCGCAAGTCGCAGTAGTCTGCCATCGGCGCGGCGGTTTCCGTCGCGCCGGTCGCCGTCGCATTCGGACCTGCTCCGGGGCGGCTCCACGCCGCCGCGCAGCAGGCCCTGAGGAGCATTCATGAGCTACGTCATCGACCGGCGTCTGAACGGCAAGAACAAGAGCACGGTGAACCGCCAGCGCTTCCTGCGGCGTTATCGTGAGCACATCAAGAAGGCCGTGGAGGAGGCCGTCAGCCGTCGTTCCATCACCGATATGGAACATGGCGAGCAGATCAGTATTCCCGGCCGCGATATCGACGAGCCGGTGCTGCACCATGGCCGTGGCGGCCGGCAGACGATCGTCCACCCCGGCAACAAGGAATTCACCTCCGGCGAACACATCCCGCGGCCCCAGGGCGGCGGCGGACGCGGTGGCGGCAAGGCCAGCAACCAGGGCGATGGGATGGACGACTTCGTCTTCCAGATCACCCAGGAGGAATTCCTCGACTTCATGTTCGAGGACCTGGAACTGCCCAACCTGGTCAAGCGTCATCTCACCGGTAGCGACACCTTCAAGACCGTGCGCGCCGGCATCAGCAACGAGGGCAATCCCTCGCGTATCAACATCGTGCGCACCCTGCGTTCGGCCCACGCGCGGCGCATCGCCCTGTCCGGCTCGACCCGCAGCAAGCTGCGCGCGGCCCTGGCCGAACTGGACCGGCTCAAGCGCGAAGAGCCGGACAACCTGGGCGACATCCAGGAACTGGAGCAGAAGATCGCTGGCATGCGTGCGCGCATCGACCGGGTGCCGTTCCTCGATACCTTCGACCTCAAGTACAACCTGCTGGTCAAACAGCCCAACCCGACTTCCAAGGCCGTGATGTTCTGCCTGATGGACGTCTCCGGCTCCATGACCCAGGCCACCAAGGACATCGCCAAGCGCTTCTTCATCCTGCTCTACCTGTTCCTCAAGCGGAACTACGAGAAGATCGAAGTGGTGTTCATCCGCCACCACACCAGCGCCCGGGAAGTGGACGAAGAGGAATTCTTCTACTCCCGCGAAACCGGCGGCACCATCGTCTCCAGCGCACTCAAGCTGATGCAGGAAGTGATGGCCGAGCGCTACCCCACCAACGAGTGGAACATCTACGCCGCGCAAGCCTCGGATGGCGACAACTGGAACGATGATTCTCCGGTCTGCCGCGATATCCTGATGAAACAGATCATGCCGTTCGTGCAGTACTACACCTACGTCGAGATCACCCCGCGCGAGCACCAGGCGCTGTGGTTCGAGTACGAGAAGATCCGCGACAGCTTCGAAGACAGCTTCGCCCAGCAGCAGATCGTCTCCTCCTCGGACATCTATCCGGTGTTCCGCGAGCTGTTCCAGAGGAGGCTCGTCGCATGAGCAAGCGTCAGCCGATTGCCACCGGCTCGGAGTGGACCTTCGAGCTGATCCGCCAATACGACCGCGAAATCAGCCGTATCGCGGAACGTTACGCGCTGGACACCTACCCCAACCAGATCGAGGTGATCACCGCCGAGCAGATGATGGACGCCTACGCCTCCGTCGGCATGCCCATCGGTTACAACCACTGGTCCTATGGCAAGCACTTCCTCAGCACGGAAAAGAACTACAAGCGCGGCCAGATGGGCCTCGCCTACGAGATCGTGATCAACTCCGATCCGTGCATCGCCTACCTGATGGAAGAAAACACCCAGTGCATGCAGGCGCTGGTGATCGCCCACGCCTGCTACGGGCACAACAGCTTCTTCAAGGGCAACTACCTGTTCCGCACCTGGACCGACGCCACGTCGATCATCGACTACCTGGTGTTCGCCAAGTCCTACATCAACAAGTGCGAGGAACGTTACGGCATCGATGCCGTGGAAGACCTGCTGGACTCCTGCCACGCCCTGATGAACTACGGCGTGGACCGCTACAAGCGGCCCTACCCGATCTCTGCCGAAGAAGAGCGGCAGCGCCAGAAGGAGCGCGAGGAGCAGATCCAGCGCCAGGTCAACGACCTCTGGCGGACTATTCCCAAGGCCACCGGCAAGGACAAGGAGCAATCCCTGGCCCGCTACCCCAGCGAGCCGCAGGAGAACATCCTCTACTTCATCGAGAAGAACGCACCGCTGCTGGAGCCCTGGCAGCGCGAAGTGGTGCGCATCGTGCGCAAGGTCGCGCAATACTTCTACCCGCAGCGCCAGACCCAGGTGATGAACGAGGGCTGGGCGACCTTCTGGCACTACACCCTGATCAACGACCTCTACGACGAGGGGCTGGTCAGCGACGGTTTCATGATGGAGTTCCTCCAGTACCACACCAGCGTGGTCTACCAGCCCGGTTTCGACAGCCCCTACTACAGCGGCATCAACCCCTACGCCCTGGGTTTCGCCATGTACCGCGACATCCGCCGCATCTGCGAAAACCCCACCGAGGAGGACAAGCGCTGGTTCCCGGACATCGCCGGCAGCGACTGGCTGGCCACCCTGAAATTCGCCATGAAGAGCTTCAAGGACGAAAGCTTCGTCCTGCAGTTCCTCTCGCCCAAGGTGATCCGCGAGTTCAAGCTGTTCAGCATCCTCGACGACGACCAGAAGGACGACCTGCTGGTCGATGCCATCCACGACGACGACGGCTACCGCAAGATCCGCGAAACCCTGGCAGCGCAGTACAACCTCGGCAATCGTGAGCCGAACATCCAGATCTGGGACGTCGATCGCCGGGGCGACCGCTCGCTGACCCTGCGCCACCAGCAGCACGACCGCAAACCGCTGGGCGACTCTACCGACGACGTGCTCAAGCACCTGCACCGCCTGTGGGGCTTCGACATCCACCTGGAAACCCTGCAGGGCGACAACCTGGTCAACACCTTCCACATGCCCCCAAAGGGTGAACGCGACAGCGAGGAGGGATACCCGCGGCTCGACCTGATCATTCCACCCATTTGATCGGTTGACCGGTGTATCGGGCCGCTTCCAGCATGGCGAGACTCCCCGTGGAGATCGCCATGCGCCTGTTCGCCATCCTGCTGCTCTGCCTTGCCGTCGCGACCTGCACCAACCAGGTGCCGCGGGCCCAGGTCTCCCATCCGGCCGACGCGCGCCTGTCGAGCCTGCGCGACTTCCAGCTGATGCCGCCGGAGAGTGCCGTCGACGCCCTGCCCTACCGCAACCGCTACCCGCTGATCAATGCCCAGGTGCGCCAGGGTCTGATCGAACGCGGCTACCGGGAAAGCGCCACGCCGCAGATCCGCGTCTACTACTGGCTGGCCCTGCAGGACGTGCCGCTGGAGTTCAAGGTTGACACCCCGCCGCCCAATCCGCTGGGGCCCTATCTCGCCATCCATCGCCTGCGCGATGAGACCGGCACCTTGCGCCTGCGCCTGACCGATGCTCAGGAACAGACGCTCTGGGAAGGCACCGTCAGCACCGGCCTCAGCCCCGCCCACGCCAGCGCCGCCCTGCTGCAGGACGCCATTGGCGCATTGCTCCAGCAGGTGCCCGCCGCTACGCCCTAGGTACGCGTCACACCCGTTCGCGAGGAAGCTCGCTCCTACAAACGGGGCAAACCCCGGCTGTTGGAGGAGCGAGCTTGCTCGCGAACCGCCTCTATCCCCAGAAGCCACCGAGCTTGCCCCACTCGCCGCAAACCCCGAAGCTATCCCCCAGAACAGGAGACAGCTTCATGCAGATCTACAAGGTGGGCGGCGCCGTACGCGACCGCCTGCTCGGCCAACCCTTCAGCGATACCGACTGGGTGGTGGTCGGCGCCAGCGCCGACGAGATGCTCGCCCAGGGCTACCGCCCGGTGGGCGCCGACTTCCCGGTATTCCTCCACCCGAAGACCGGCGAGGAATACGCCCTCGCCCGCACCGAGCGCAAAAGCGGGCGCGGCTACGGCGGCTTCACCTTCTACGCCAGCCCCGACGTCACCCTGGAAGAAGACCTGATCCGCCGCGACCTGACCATCAACGCCATGGCCGAGGACGACCAGGGCAACGTGGTCGACCCCTACGGCGGCCAAAAGGACCTCCAGGCCCGGCTGCTGCGCCACGTCTCTCCCGCCTTCGCCGAAGATCCGCTGCGCGTGCTGCGCGTCGCCCGCTTCGCCGCCCGCTACGCGCCGCTGGACTTTACCGTGGCGCCGGAAACCCTGGCGCTGATGCGCGAGCTGTCCGAATCCGGCGAACTGGAAGCACTGACCGCCGAACGCAGCTGGAAGGAAATTTCCCGCGCCTTGATGGAGTCGCGCCCGGACGTATTCATCCAGGTCCTGCGCGACTGCGGCGCCCTCGCCGTGCTGATGCCGGAAGTCGATGCGCTGTTCGGCGTGCCGCAACCCCCCGAACACCACCCGGAAGTGGATACCGGGGAACACGTACTCGCCGTCCTGCGCCAGTGCGCCGAACACGACCAGCCGCTCAGCGTGCGCTGGGCCAGCCTGGTACACGACGTCGGCAAGGGGGAGACGCGCCAGGAGGACTGGCCCAAACACCATGCCCACGAACACCTCGGCCTGCCGCTGATCGATGCGATCAACGCGCGCTTCAAGGTGCCGCGTGAATGCCAGGAACTGGCGCGACTGGTCGGCGAGTACCACACCCACTGCCACCGCGCGCTGGAGCTACGACCGAACACGATCCTGGAGCTGCTGCAAGCGTTCGACGTCTACCGCCGCCCACAGCGCTTCGACGAATTCCTCCAGGCCAGCGAGATGGATGCCCGTGGCCGCCACGGGCTGGAACAGCGTGAATATCCGCAGGCGGACTACCTGCGCGGTGCGGCACAGGCCGCCCGTGCGGTCGCGGTGCAGCCATTGCTGGAAAAGGGATACAAGGGTGCCGAACTGGGCGAAGCGCTCAAGCGCGAGCGTCTGAATGCCCTGAAGGCCTACAAGGAAAACTACGCAAACTGAATCGGCGGAGAAACCCTGCAGGAGCGAGCCTGCTCGCGAACAATCTCACCGATAAGCCCGGTGATATGCGGTTCGCGAGCAAGCTCGCTCCTACGAAGAGCCAGGCAGTTCAAGCCGCCGGATGCGCCTCAAGCAGCGCCGCCGGGGTCAGCTCCGCACCGCGCCACTGGAACGGCACCGGCCAGAGCCGCTGGTCGATCCGTGCCTCAGCCCACAGCTCGGCAAACGAACGCTGCACGCCCGGATGCTTCAACTGCGGCGCCAGCAACGCCAGCGGCCAGAGTACGAAGGCATTCTTCAGCACCTCGGCGCGCGGCAGCGTCAGACCGTCGAACTCGCCATGCAGGTCGCCATACAGCAGCACATCGATATCCAGCGGCAGGCCCTTGCGCTCCGGCGCATAGCGGCCGTTGTCCGCCTCGATATGCTTCAGCCGCAGGCTCAGCTCCGCCAGCGGCAGCTCGGTGCGCGCCACGATCACGAAGTTGTAAAAGGGACCGCTGCGAATACCCACCGGCTCGCTCTCGAACACTGGCGAGCAACGGATATCCTCAAGGAAGCCATCCAGCGCCTCGAGCCCCGCGAGTAGATGGCGCTCGCGCTCGAAATTGCTGCCCAGGCCCAGGTATACCGTCGTCAGCGGCATCCGCGTTCGATCTCCACACCCACGCCGATGGCCGCCGCGACGGCGCCGGGCTTGGTGACTTTCAGGCGCAGCCACTGGATGCCGAATTCCGCCATCAGCAACGCAGCCAGGCGCTCGGCAAAGGTTTCCACCAGCTGGAAATGCGCATCACGGGCGAACGCCATGACCCGTTCGGAGAGCACGGCGTAGTCCAGGGCCTTGGCGATGTCGTCGTCGGCCGCCGCCGGGCGGTTGTCCCAGCCCAGCGTCAGGTCAAGGCGCAAGCACTGCCGGATACCCCGTTCCCAGTCGTAGACGCCAATCACGGTGTCCACTTCCAGCCCCTCGATGAAAACTCTGTCCACTGACTGCATGCTCCAAGGCGACACGACAATCGGCCGGCGCCCCGTTAGAATCGGAAACGACCTCGTCTCCGGTGGAAACCATGTTCTGGTTCTTGGCGATCCTCGCCTACCTGCTCGGATCACTGTCCTTCGCGGTACTCCTCAGTCGCCTGTTCGGCACCGCCGACCCGCGCGCCAGCGGCTCGGGCAACCCCGGCGCCACCAACATGCTGCGCCTGGCCGGCAAGAAGATCGCCATCCTCACCCTGCTCGGCGACCTCGCCAAGGGGCTGCTCCCCGTACTCATCGCCCGACTGATCGGCCTGACCGATGTGGAACAGGCCTGGATCGGACTGGCCGCCGTGATCGGCCACCTCTATCCTCTGTACTTCAACTTCCGTGGCGGCAAGGGTGTCGCCACCGCCGCCGGCATGCTGCTGGCGCTCTACCCGCCGGCTGCGCTGCTCGCGGCAGCCGCCTGGCTGGTCACCTTCAAGCTCTCGCGCACCAGCTCGCTCGCATCCCTGGTGGCCACGCCACTGACCCTGCCGCTGCTGGCCTGGCAGGAACCTTCGGCACTCCTGCCGATGACCGTACTCACCGGCCTGATCGTCTGGCGTCACCGCAGCAATCTGCGCGATCTCATCGCCGGACGCGAACGTCACTTCTGATCCACCAGCTTCCTGTCCGGCAAACCGCGCTGCAAGCGAAAAAACGGCCCATGCCGCTCAGAGCATGTGCCGCGTCGTTTGCAGCTTCATTATTCAGACAGCCGGCAGCGACTCCATTGGCCAGCGCGCCTGCACGCCGATCGAGGGACCATCTTTCTGACCGGCCAACAGCCGCTGGCAGCCAGCATAGGCGATCATCGCGCCGTTATCGGTGCAGAAGCGCGGGCGGGCGTAGAACACCTGGCCTTTCATCTCGCCGAGCATCTTCTCCAAATGCTGGCGCAGTGCCTGGTTGGCGCTGACGCCACCGGCGATCACCAGACTCTTCAGATGCGTCTGCTTGAGCGCGCGGCGGCACTTGATGGTCAGGGTCTCCACCACGGCAGTCTGGAACGCCAGGGCGATATCGCAGCGGGTCTGCTCGTTGTCGTCACCTTCGGCCACACAACGCTGCCAGGTGTTCAGGGCGAAGGTCTTCAGGCCGCTGAAGCTGAAATCCAGGCCGGGGCGATCCGTCATCGGCCGCGGGAAGACGAAGCGACCAGCGGTGCCACGCTCGGCCAGGCGAGCGATCTCCGGACCACCGGGATAACCCAGGCCGAGCAGCTTCGCAGTCTTGTCGAAGGCTTCACCGGCGGCGTCGTCCACCGACTCGCCAAGCAGCTGGTAGCGACCGATGCCATCGACCCGAACCAGCTGGGTATGACCGCCGGAGACCAACAAGGCGACGAACGGAAACTGCGGTGGCTGCTCTTCCAGCATCGGCGCCAGCAGATGGCCTTCCATATGGTGCACGCCGACGGCCGGCACGCCCCAGGCAAATGCCATGGCCTGGGCGCAGGAAGCGCCGACCAGCAGCGCCCCGACCAGGCCGGGACCGGCGGTGTAGGCGATGGCGTCGATGTCTTCGGCCGTGCAGCCGGACTCGTCCAGCACCTGGCGGATCAGCGGCAGCATGCGCTTGACGTGGTCACGGGAAGCCAGCTCGGGGACCACCCCGCCGTACACGCGGTGCAGGTCGATCTGGCTGAACAGCGCGTCGGCCAGCAAGCCTTTTTCGCTGTCGTAAAGTGCGACGCCGGTTTCGTCGCAGGAGGTTTCCAACCCCAGCACTCGCATGGGTTTGAGCCTTTACTCTGGGCAAAATTGAAGCCGCGCATCATAATCGCCGGCTTGGCTTCGGACCAGCGCTTTTCGATCGGAGGCTTTGCATTCCTTCGCCCGAACGTTTAATATCCGCAACCCTTGAAAACCGCCGACTCCCGAACCAACTGTCAGGAGCGCGATAAACCCCCGGTAATCATTGAAGGTACGACCTGGATGCCCGCCGTCAAAGTTAAAGAGAACGAACCCTTCGACGTAGCCCTGCGTCGTTTCAAGCGCTCCTGCGAAAAAGCAGGCGTACTGGCCGAAGTCCGTAGCCGCGAGTTCTACGAAAAGCCGACCGCCGAGCGTAAGCGCAAGGCCGCTGCCGCTGTTAAGCGTCACGCCAAGAAAGTGCAGCGCGAGCAGCGCCGCCGCGAGCGCCTGTACTGAGTTACAGCGCTACGTCGCACGCTTTCCGCATCGCCCGGCCCACTCGCCGGGCGAGTGCCTGAAACAAGGCACGATCACTCCGATTCGCTTTCGCGAACTTCGGAGTTTTTTGCTTTTCCAGCCCATGCTTATTTTGCAAGCCCACGACTAGCCGCTCACGGCTATGCTTGGGTCCACCCTGCGTTCCGATGAGTCTATGGCCGGCCTGATTCCACAATCCTTCATCGATGACCTGCTCAACCGCACCGACATTCTCGATGTGGTGAGCTCGCGCATCCAGCTGAAGAAGACCGGCAAGAACTACAGCGCCTGCTGCCCGTTCCACAAGGAGAAGACCCCCTCCTTCACCGTCAGCCCCGACAAGCAGTTCTACTACTGCTTCGGCTGCGGCGCCGGCGGCAACGCGCTCGGCTTCATCATGGACCACGACCAGCTGGACTTCGTCCAGGCGGTCGAGGACTTGGCCAAGCGCGCCGGCATGGACGTGCCCCGCGAGGAAGGCCGACGCGGCAACAAGCCCCGCCAACCGGTCGATTCGCCGCTCTACCCGCTGCTCAGCGCCGCCGCAGACTTCTATCGCCAGGCACTGAAAAGCCACCCGGCACGCAAGGCCGCCGTGGAATACCTCAAGGGCCGCGGCCTGACCGGCGAGATCGCCCGCGACTTCGGCCTGGGCTTCGCCCCGCCGGGCTGGGACAACCTGCTGAAGAACCTAGGCGGCGACAGCCTGCAGCTCAAGGCCATGCTCGACGCAGGTCTGCTGGTGGAAAACCCCGACAGCGGTAAGCGCTACGACCGCTTCCGCGACCGGGTGATCTTCCCCATCCGCGACAGCCGTGGCCGGGTGATCGCCTTTGGCGGCCGGGTGCTGGGCGACGACAAACCCAAATACCTGAACTCGCCGGAAACCCCGGTCTTCCACAAGGGCCAGGAACTCTACGGCCTGTTCGAAGCACGGAAGAACAACCGGGATCTCGACGAGATCATGGTGGTCGAAGGCTACATGGACGTCATCGCCCTGGCGCAGCAGGGTATCCGCAACGCGGTGGCGACCCTGGGCACGGCCACCAGCGAAGAACACATCAAGCGCCTGTTCCGCATCGTGCCGAACATCCTGTTCTGCTTCGACGGAGACCAGGCCGGCCGCAACGCTGCCTGGCGCGCACTGGAATCGGCGCTGAGCAACCTGCAGGACGGGCGCAAGGTGCGCTTCCTGTTCCTGCCCGAAGGTGAAGACCCGGACAGCCTGGTGCGCGCGGAAGGCCCCGACGCCTTCCGTGCCCGCCTCGCCCACCAGGCCCAGCCGCTGGCCGACTATTTCTTCCAGCAGCTCACCCAGGAAGCCGACCCCAGCACGCTGGAAGGCAAGGCGCACCTGGCAACCCTGGCCGGGCCGCTGCTGGAGAAGATCCCCGGCAACACCCTGCGCCTGCTGATGCGCCAGCGCCTGGGCGAGATCACCGGACTATCGAGCGACGCGCTCAACCAGATCAGCACGCCACGTTCCGGCCATGCCAGCCATGGCGCCACCACCCCCTCGCACGGCCCGGAGCAGCACGCCCACGAGTACGCCGACTACGACATGGGCCAGTTCGCCGACCACGGCGACAACCACTACCAGGATGCTTCGAACTACTTCGAGGCGCCGAAGGATTTTCCCGCTGGCAATGGCGGCGGCAAGCCGGGCAAGAAGCCCTGGAAAGGCGATCGCAAGTGGGACGGCAAAGGCCGCAAAGGCGACTTCACGCCGCGCCAACCGCGCACCGAGATCAGCGTCGAATCGCCGACCCTGACCGCCCTGCGGACCCTGCTGCATCATCCGCAGCTGGCGCAGAAGGTCGAGGATGCCAGCCACTTCGCCAACGAAGGACAGACTTACTCGCAGTTGCTCGCGGCATTGGTCGAAGCACTGCAGAAGAATCCGAAACAGGGCTCGATGCACCTCATCGCGCGCTGGCACGGAACGCCCCAAGGGCGCCTGCTACAGGTGCTGGCGGGGAAAGAATGGCTGATCGGTCAGGACAATCTTGAAAAGCAGTTCCGCGACACCATTACTACACTTGCACACAACCAACTGCTCAGCAGCCGCGAAGCCCGCCTGCAAAGCGTGCTGCGAAAGAATCCCAGTGAACTGACCGACGAAGAGAAAGCGTTATTGCGGGAGCACTACAGCACCGCCTCTTCATCAGGCGCCCAGAGCTGAACTGGCGCCTGAAGCCTCGAATCTGGTATAATCCTCGGCTTAATTTCAGCCCGCCAAGACCTTCAGTGGATAGGGTGTTATGTCCGGAAAAGCGCAACAGCAATCTCGTCTCAAAGAGTTGATCACCCGTGGTCGTGAGCAGGGCTACCTGACTTACGCAGAGGTCAACGACCACCTGCCGGAGGATATTTCCGATCCGGAACAGGTGGAAGACATCATCCGCATGATCAACGACATGGGGATCAACGTATTCGAGACAGCCCCGGATGCGGATGCCCTGTTGCTGGCGGAGACCGATACCGACGAAGCCGCCGCCGAAGAAGCCGCTGCCGCCCTGGCCGCGGTGGAGAGCGACGTCGGCCGCACGACCGACCCAGTGCGCATGTACATGCGCGAAATGGGTACCGTGGAACTGCTGACCCGCGAAGGCGAGATCGAAATCGCCAAGCGCATCGAGGAAGGCATCCGCGAAGTGATGAGCGCCATCGCCCAGTTCCCGGGCGCGGTGGACGGCATCCTCGAAGAATACAACCGCGTGGTCACCGAAGGCGGTCGCCTGTCCGACGTCCTGAGCGGCTACATCGACCCCGATGACGGCAGCCTGCCGGCCGAGGAAGTCGAGCCTGTCGACCTGAAAGACGACAGCGCCGATGCCAAGGCCAAGGACGACGAAGAAGACGAAGAAGGCGACGGCGAAAGCTCCGACGACGACGAAGGCGATGGCGGTCCGGACCCGGAAGAAGCCGCCCGTCGTTTCGGTGCAGTCTCCGAGCAGCTGGACAAGGCCAAGAAGGCCCTGAAGAAGCACGGCCGCGGCAGCAAGCAGGCCAGCGAGGAACTGCTCGCCCTGGCCGAACTGTTCATGCCGATCAAGCTGGTGCCCAAGCAGTTCGACGTACTGGTCGCCAAGGTCCGTGATTCGCTGGACAGCGTCCGTCGCCAGGAACGCGCCATCATGCAGCTGTGCGTGCGTGATGCCCGCATGCCGCGTGCCGATTTCCTGCGCCAGTTCCCCGGCCACGAAACCGACACCGCCTGGGTCGACACCGTACTCAAGGGCAAGCCCAAGTACGCCGAGGCCATCGAGCGTCTGAAAGACGACATCCTGCGCAACCAGCAGAAGCTGGTCGACCTGGAGGCCAGCTCGCAGCTGACCGTTGCCGAGATCAAGGACGTCAACCGTGCCATGTCCATCGGCGAGGCCAAAGCCCGCCGCGCCAAGAAGGAAATGGTCGAGGCGAACCTGCGTCTGGTGATCTCCATCGCCAAGAAGTACACCAACCGCGGCCTGCAATTCCTCGACCTGATCCAGGAAGGCAACATCGGCCTGATGAAGGCGGTGGACAAGTTCGAATACCGTCGCGGCTACAAGTTCTCGACCTACGCCACCTGGTGGATTCGCCAGGCGATCACCCGTTCGATCGCCGACCAGGCCCGCACCATCCGTATCCCGGTGCACATGATCGAGACCATCAACAAGCTCAACCGTATCTCCCGCCAGATGCTGCAGGAGATGGGCCGTGAACCGACCCCGGAAGAGCTGGGCGAACGCATGGACATGCCGGAAGACAAGATCCGCAAGGTCCTGAAGATCGCCAAGGAACCGATCTCCATGGAAACGCCGATCGGTGACGACGAAGATTCGCACCTGGGCGACTTCATCGAGGACTCCACCATGCAGTCGCCGATCGAAGTGGCGACCAGCGAGAGCCTCAAGGAAGCCACCCGCGAAGTCCTCGCCGGCCTCACCGCTCGCGAAGCCAAGGTCCTGCGCATGCGCTTCGGCATCGACATGAATACCGACCACACCCTCGAGGAAGTCGGCAAGCAGTTCGATGTAACCCGTGAGCGTATCCGCCAGATCGAAGCCAAGGCGCTGCGCAAGCTGCGCCACCCGTCGCGAAGCGAGCATCTGCGCTCCTTCCTCGACGAGTAATGAAGAACCCCCGGCCGAAAACCGGGGGTTTTTCTTTGGGGCCTTCCACTGGGCAAAGTGCCACGTCTACACTTCGGCGTAATCCCCCCCTGGAATGAGGCCCTCCATGCCGCGTCTGCAGGCAGTTCTACTGTGGTGCCTCGCATTCTGGGCCGGGCAGGCGCTCGCCCTGAGCCTCACACCCGAGGAACAGCGCTGGCTGCAGGAACACCCGAGCCTGCGCCTGGGCGTCGACACCTCCTGGCCGCCCTTCGAATTCCGCGACAGCGACGGCCACTACCAGGGCCTCGCCGCCAGCTACGCCAACCTCATCGCCCAACGCCTGAACGTCCAGCTGGAACCGGTGGAGCCGGCCAACTGGGGCGAACTCCTGCAATGGGCCCGCGACGAGAAGATCAATATCCTCCCCGGCGTCATGGCTACGCCGGAGCGCGTGGGCTACCTGACGTTCACCCGCCCCTACCTCGATTTCCCGATCATCATCCTCGCGCGCGACGACGGCCCCACACCTCGCAACCTCACGGACCTCTATGGGCTGAAGGTCGGTGTGGTCGCCCATTACGCACCCTATGAGCTGCTGGTCAACAACCACCCTGATATCAGCCTGCAACCGCTGCCCAGCATCGCCGCCGGCCTGCAGGCCCTGGCCACGGGACAGGTCGATGCCTTCGTCGGCGATCTCGCTTCCAGCATCTGGAACCTGCGCCAGCTCAAGCTCGAAGGGGTGCAGATCAGTGGCGAAACGCCTTACCGCTACCAGTTGGCGATGGCCGTTCCGAAAGACCAGGCCATCCTCGCCGGCATCATCGACAAGGCTATCGCCGAGCTCACACCCGAAGACATCGAAGCCCTGCAGGAGCCCTGGGTGGGCGGCCTGCTCGATAAACGGCCGATCTGGCGGGAAATGCTCGGCATCGCCCTCCCCGTGTTCCTGCTGATCGCCTTCACCGTCCTGGTGCTGATCACCATGAACCGCCGCCTGCGCAGCGAAATGCAGCGGCGGGAAAAGCTCGAACTGGCCCTGCGCGACAGCGAGCAGCACTATCGCGGCCTGGTCGAGAGCCTGACCGCCATCGCCTGGGAAATGCGCCTGTCGGCAAACCGCTTCACCTACGTCTCCCCCCACGCCCAACGCCTGCTCGGCTACCCGATCAAGGACTGGCTGGAGCCCGGCTTCTGGCAGCGCACCCTGTACCCGGACGACGCCGAGCAGGCTGTTACCTACTGCATGAGCGAAAGCCAGGCGGGCCGCAACCACAGCTTCGACTACCGCATGCTCGCCGCCGATGGTCGCGTAGTGTGGATTCGCGACATCGTGACACTGATTCAGCACGGCAACGATCAGATCCTGCGCGGCCTGATGATCGACATCACTGAAGCCAAGCAGACCGAACAGGCACTGCGCCTGTCCGAGCAGAAGTTCGCCTCGGTGTTCCACCACTGCCCGGACATCATCGTCCTCGCCCGCCGCGACGACGGAAGGTTGCTGGCCGTGAACCGCACCTTCGAACAGCAGATCGGCATTGCCGCCAGCGAGGCACTGGGTAAGACCTCCACCGAACTGGGCATCTGGGGCGAACCCGGCATGGGGCCGACGATGCTCGCCCGCCTGCAGGGGCAGAACCTCGACAACATCGAGATCCCCCTCAATCGCCGGGATGGCAAACGCTTCACCGGGCTGCTCTCGGCCCAGCACATCGTCCTCGACGCCACTCCCGCCCTGGTCGTGGTGGTGCGCAACATCACCCAGGTCAAGCAAACCCAGGAACAGCTGCGCGTCTCCGAGGAAAAATTCGCCAAGGCCTTCCACGCCTCCCCCGACGGCATGCTCATCACCCGCATCAGCGACGGGCGGCTGGTGGAGGTCAACGAAGGCTTCACCCGCATCACCGGGTACGACCGCGCCGAAGTGGCCCAGAGCTCCACCTTGAGCCTCGGGCTCTGGGCCAACCCGGCCGACCGCGAGCGCCTGCTCAGCTTCATCGACCAGGATTCACGCGTGCAGGACTTCACCGTACAGATCCGCACCCGCGACAGCAGCCTGCGCCTGTGCGAACTGTCCGCCCACCGCATCACCATCGGCAGCGACGACTGCCTGCTGACCATCGCCCGCGACATCACCGAACGCCAACAGATGCAGGAAAAGCTGCAACTGGCCGCCACCGTCTTCGAAAGCACCGCAGAAGGCGTGATGATCACCGACGCCAGCCAACGCATCATCGCCGTCAACCGCGCCTTCAGCGAAATCACCGGCTACAGCGAAGCCGAAGCGCTCGGCCACTCGCCGCGCCTGCTCTCCTCAGGCCAGCACGACAGCAGCTTCTACATAGCCCTCTGGCACCAGCTCAATGCCGAAGGCCACTGGCAGGGCGAAATCTGGAACCGCCGCAAGAACCACGAGCTGTACCCGGAGTGGCTGACCATCAGCGCCGTGCACAACACCGACGGCGAACTGTCGCACTACGTCGGCGTGTTCGCCGACATCTCCACGCTCAAGTACGCCCAGGCGAAGCTCGACTACCAGGCCCACCACGACCCGCTCACCGGCCTGCCCAACCGCCTGCTGTTCGAAAGCCGCCTGACCACCGCGCTCAAGGAAGCCCAGGAAGACCACCACCAGGGCGCCGTGCTCTTCCTTGACCTCGACCGCTTCAAGCACATCAACGACAGCCTCGGGCACCCGGTCGGCGACCTGCTGCTGCAATCCATCGCCCATCGCCTGCGGGATCAGCTGCGTGACATCGACACCGTGGCCCGACAGGGCGGCGACGAATTCATCATCCTGCTGCCCGGCCTGCACCAGGCGGTGGACGCCGAACACGTCGCGAAAAAGCTGCTGCACTGCTTCGAAAGCGCATTCATCGCCGGCGAACAGGAATTCTTCGTCAGCGCCAGCATCGGCATCTGCCTCTACCCCGGCGACGGCAGCGACGTCGCCACCCTGGTCAAGAACGCCGACGCCGCCATGTACCGCGCCAAAGCCCAGGGCCGCAACCGCGTCGAGTTCTACACCCGCGAACTCACCTTCCAGGCCACCGAACGCATGGCCCTGGAACACGAACTGCGCCGCGCGCTGGAAAGCGACCAACTGCAGCTCTACTACCAACCCAAACTGGCGCTGGGCAGCGGCCTGCTGGTCGGCGCCGAAGCCCTGATCCGCTGGAAACATCCGCAATTCGGCGCGATATCCCCGGACCGCTTCATCCCGCTGGCTGAGGAAAACGGCCTGATCCTGCCGCTGGGCGACTGGGTCCTGCGCGAAGCCTGCCGGCAGATGAGCCGCTGGCAGGACAGCCACGCCGCCTTCGGCCCCCTCTCGGTCAACCTCGCCGGCGCGCAACTGCGCCAGCCCCATCTCATCGAACGCATCCGCGACCTGCTCGCCCGCTACCACCTGCAGCCCTCGCGCCTGCAGCTGGAAATCACCGAAAGCTTCCTCATGCACCAGACCGAAGAAGCCCTCGACATCCTCCACGGCCTGAAAGGCCTCGGTGTGCAACTTGCCATCGACGACTTCGGCACGGGCTATTCGTCCCTGAGCTACCTCAAGCAGCTACCGCTGGACATCCTCAAGATCGACCGCTCCTTCGTCCACGGCCTGCCCGACGACCCGCACGACGCCGCCATCGCCCGCGCCATCATCGCCCTGGGCCGCAGCATGAACCTCACCGTGATCGCCGAAGGCGTGGAACACCAGGCCCAGGAACACTTCCTCGAAGCCGAAGGCTGCGACCAGATCCAGGGCTACGCCTTGAGCCCACCGTTGCCAGCCGACGCCTTTGCCAACCGATTCCTCACTCCACTGAACTCGGTTGGCGCTCCGGAAAACGCATCGGTATAATCCGCCGGCCTTCTGGGGGCCTATAGCTCAGTTGGTTAGAGCAGAGGACTCATAATCCTTTGGTCCACGGTTCGAGTCCGTGTGGGCCCACCAAATCAAAAGCCGCGCAGTGCGCGGCTTTTTCATGTCCGCGAGAAAATCAGCTAGACCAGTCCTATAGTCCAAAGGTACAAATTCAGTACAGTGCCGGTACAGCGGCGCACCTTGGGAGCAGGAAAAGATGGCCACCATCGTCAAAACGGATGCCGGTACCTGGAAGGCCCTGGTACGCAAAACCGGCTGGCCAACCAACACCAAAACCTTCCGCACCAAACGAGACGCCGAAGACTGGGCACGCCGCACCGAAGACGAAATGGTCAGGGGCGTGTACATCCAGCGCAGCGGCTCTGAGCGCATGACCTTGGCAATGGCGCTGAAACGCTACCTCAGCGAAATTAGCCCTACCAAGAAGCCGACCACCCAGCGCGCGGAAGCTACCAAGGCCCAGCAACTGATCAGCCACCTGGGCAAATACTCCATGGCCGCCCTCTCCGCTGAAATCATCGCCAGTTACCGCGACACTCGCCTGGCCTCGATCACCAATCGCGGTAAGCCCACCAGCAACAACACCGTGCGCCTGGAGCTGGCCCTGCTCAGCCACCTGTTCACCGTGGCGATTCAGGAGTGGGGATTGGGCCTGAGCTTCAACCCAGTGCTGAACATCCGCAAACCAAGCCCCGGAGAAGGCCGTGACCGGCGCCTATCTGCAGAAGAAGAACGCCGCCTGCTGACAGCCGTAAACAATCACAGCAACCCCATGCTCGGCTGGATCGTCCGCATCGCCCTGGAAACAGGCATGCGTTCCTCTGAGATCACATCCCTGCGCAGGCATCAGGTCGACATGAAAAAGCGCGTAGTGCGCCTCTCAGACACCAAGAACGACAGCGCACGCACCATCCCTCTCAGCAAATGGGCTACAGAAACTTTCCAGGCAGCGCTGAACAACCCTGTTCGGCCGATTGACTGTGACTTGGTGTTCTTTGGCGAACCCGGCAAAAACGGCAAGCGCAGCCCTTACGCATTCACCAAGACCTGGGGCTTGCTGAAGACCAAGCTGGGCATGCCCGACCTGCGCTTCCACGACCTGCGGCACGAGGCGGTCAGTCGGTTGGTTGAGGGCGGCTTATCCGACCAAGAGGTGTCCGCCATCAGCGGGCATAAGTCGATGCAGATGCTCAAACGCTATACCCATCTACGCGCAGAAGACCTTGTAGGCAAACTGGACAAGCTGACCAGCCAGCGCAACGTACCTTAACCGACACACCAAGCGCGCCCAAACCACTACCTGATGCAGAAGCAGAGACTGTCGAGCATTTGGCAGCTCTTGATTAGGTCAGGGCATCTCGATCTCTACCGCGGGCCGCTTCAACCGCTTTTCAGGCCTACCAGCCCCCACCCGACTACCACCCCAACCTGCGCGGCGTTCTGCAGCAGCGCTAAGCCACGCCTCGGCACGAAGCAGCAGATCAAAAACGGCTTTCCGCTCGTCAAGTAGAGAGCGGTGAAAAGCTGATCTCTGCTCACGCAGCACACCGACCTCCAGATCGTGATCATCTAGCGCCTGAATCAAAGTGGGCAGCGCTGCAGCCCCTTCAAAACTCCCCACACGCCTTACCACAAGCTGCAACGTCAGCGGCCTATAACGCTCAAGCCAAGGAACAATCTGGCCAGCGTCAATGGCCTCCTTCCACCACGAGCGCAACTTCTCCTTCCTTGCCTGATTGGAAAGCCTACGGAGGTGATCAGTAAATTGCGGCGACAACTTACGCCCAAACCAGTAGTCGTCAGACCTAGGCCGCAACTGATGCGACTGCTCTTCGCTGACGCCACCAATGGGGACTCGGTGCACCCTGCAGTGTTTATTGCCGTTCAAAACGAACCGCCAGCACATGGAGCAAAAGCAAGGAGCTGGGGCCTCCTGGGCATAACCAAAGATCACATTGATCGCCTGCGCTGCCCCCATTAGCTGCCCCAGTGAAACAAGCAAATCAGGAGAAGCCCGAGCTGGAGAGATCAGGGCATGACCCATTTCGCTAAACGTCACCCAACTCAGTTTTCGTCCATTCAGAAAGACAAGAGCTGAGTTCAAGCCATCAACCAGCCGCTGGTAATCCGCAAGATTGGGATAGCGCACCACGCGCTCCAAAACTTGGCTCACATGCTCCTTCAAGATCCGCCTGAAAATGATTGGCCTCAACGCCTCAGCCGAAGCTTGCCGCGAGATATCGGCTACAAACGGACGCCACATCGGCACACGCAACCACCCATGCTTTACGCAAAGGATGAATTCGACCTCATCAGGCTGTGGTCGGTGATGTTTTCCGTACATGCTAAATGCGCGATCTCAATGCGAAATTCAAAAATCCGACAGAAACCCATCAAACCCCAGACTTCACGCAGGCTGTAGAGTTTTTCAAGTGCCAAATTTTAACTCTTAAAACCGAAAGAGGAATGCTCCTAGGATTTAGCCGTAACTGAACCAAGGAGCACCGTCATGCCCACAACCCAAGAAATTCTGACCGCGCGTTGCGGAATCTTGATGACCTACGAGCAACTGGGAGAAGTCATGCATCGAAGCCCAGAAGCGCTCCGAATCACGCTCTCTGACAACAGGACTGAGTGGGCTCGGAGCATCAACGCAGCCAAGCGGAAATGGGGACGCCGCGTGCTATTTCGCACGGAGGACATTGCGAGACTGATCGACGACGGAATCAGCAACTAAAACGCCCGCCCTCGTATAAAGCGCCCCGATCATGAGCATAAAAATCTCGAGCCTAGTGTGGGAGCACTATCCAGCAGGCGGCTGCGAACTCCTTACGGCCCTGGCCTATGCCGACCATGCCCACGATGACGGAACCAACATCCGCCCCAGCGTCGCTTACATCGCCAAGAAAACACGTCAGAGCGAGCGCAGCGTTCGCCGGTATCTCGCACAAATGCGCGAAAGCGGATGGTTGCTCACGGTTCGGTACGGTAATGGCGGACGCGGGTTTGCCACGGAATATCGGGTCAACCCTCTGTGGATAACTAACCCTGACAAACTGCCACCCTTTGCCCCAGAAGCAAGCGAAACCCTGACAAATCAGGTCAAAAAGGATGACAGCAGAGGTAGCAAAAGGGTGACACCCGTGTCAGCCCAACCATCAAGAACCATAAAAGAACCTACAACAGCGCAAAACGGGCACCTCCCGCCCCTCAAAATCCCCGCAGAGTTATCTGGCCAAAACCGAGCCGCAGCTCAGAAGTTGGTGCACCAGTGCCCTGCGCCGCAGCGTCAGCTTGTCCTCGACGAAGTCGCCGCGCTGATCGCAACAGGCCGAGTCCGAAACCCTCTCGGGTTACTTCGAAAACTAGTGGAAGTGGCTCAGCTTGGTGAGTTTGTGCCCGGTGCAAAACAGCAACCAAGGGAGCCAAACAGAGCAGCAAGCGTACGAAACCACAATTGCGTACCGGATGAGCACTTAGGTCGCCAATCACTGGCTGCGTTACGTGCGAGGCTCGAGAAGCAAAGCGAGCCCAAGCGCCACCAATGACGGAGATCACAGATCTAATGGAACCAACGGCATCGAGGGAGAAATATGGGCACAAACACATCCCAAGCACATGACGGCGCGGAAGCTACGAGGGAAGGCTCATCTGCTCAAACAAAGACCAAGACACTCTCTGAGCGAATCGCCGCACACGTTATGCGAAAGCCTGATGCCAGCATCGCCGCTCGCAACCGCAGCGCTTTTATCTCTCTGCGCGAGGAGATCCAGCTGGCCTACAGCAGCGGCTGGTCACTGCTCGCCATATGGAAACTGCTGCACTAGGAGCAACGAATTCCATTCACCTACCAGGCATTTCGTCGCTACGCCCGACAACTGATCACCGCCCCTCAGCCATCACAAACCACCAAGCAGGAACCTACCCGCCCAAAGGCAATTACGTTCAGCTCAACCGCAACCAAAGGGCATCTGCAGTGAACATGAACAGCCCCTCTGGCGTACAACCTGCCGTTAAAGCGTTCAAAACACGTTCAACCTGCAACTGCAGCGTTCAATACGCAAGAGTTGCACTGCTACGTGTCAACAAGAGGCACGTTAAAAGCGCTGAGATGCGGGGCAGGGTAGTTTGTGCAGGCCCACACCTCCGGTGCGCGCCTTACAAAGAGGCTGTATTCGCGCTTCGCACTCAAGGCCCCACCCTGCCCTGCGGGGTCACAGCAAACAGGCAGGTTGAACGCCATGGGTGAGAGCACCAGCCGGCGTGTGGAGCCGCCCATCAAGGTCTACTGTCTACCTCATGAGCGCGAACGGATACTGCGCAACGCCCAGGCATCTGGGCACAGCGCATCGCGCTACTTGCTCCTGGTGGGCCAAGGCTACGAAGTCTCCAGCATCCTGGATTACAAATACGTCGAGGAGCTGGCAAGGGTGAATGCCGATCAGGCACGCCTGGGCAATTTGCTCAAACTGGCTCTGACCCACTATGACCACCTCCCCGCCTACGGGCAGATGCAGACCAGCCGCACCCTGCAAACGCTGGTGGAGGAAATTCGAGAAAGCCAGCAGACACTACGCTCAACCATGGCTGTCCTGGTCACCCCCATCGCGGCGCGGAGAACCCGCCCGTGATCGCCAAGCATGTAGCCATGCGCTCACTGCGCAAAAGCAGCTTCAGCGAGCTGGTGCGCTACATGTGCGACCCGCAGGACAAGCGTGAGCGTGTCGGTCGCGTACAGATCAGCAACTGCCACTCTCTGGAGGTCGAGGATGCCATCTTGGAGGTCACGGCCACGCAAGCGCGAAACGTGCGTTGCGAGACCGACAAGTCCTACCACCTCATCCTCAGCTTCCGCGCTGGCGAAGAGCCAGACGAAACGGTTCTGGAGCAGATTGAGCAACGTATCTGCACAGGCCTCGGTTACACCGAACACCAACGAATCAGCGCCGTCCATCACGATACCGACAACATCCATATCCACCTGGCCATCAACAAAATCCATCCATCTAAGCTGACCCTCCACTCGCCCTTTCGTGACTACAAGACCCTGAACCAGCTCTGCGAGACACTGGAGCAAGAATTCGGCCTAGAGCGCGACAACCATCAGTCTGAGCGTCAGGCAGCTCGTGGCCGTGCGAGCGACCTAGAGCACGCCGCCGGCGTTGAAAGCCTCATCGGATGGGTTCGTCGTGAGTGCCTGGAACAAATCACCGCCGCCGATAGCTGGAGCGCCCTGCACCAGGTGATGCAAACCAACGGCCTTAGCCTGCAACTACGAGGCAACGGCCTAGTCATTACCAGCGCAGACAACACCACCATGAAGGCCAGCTCGGTATCGCGGGACATATCGAAGACCAAACTGGAAATGGCCCTAGGGAAATTCCAGGCATACGGAGCAAAAGAGCATCGGATACCCGCCCGACAGTATCAGCCGCACCCCATGCGCTCACGTATGGACACCAGCGAGCTGTTCGCCCGCTACCAAGCCGAGCAAACGAGCTGCGCCGCCGCACGCACCAAGGCCACCAGAGATGCTATGGCTACCCGTGACCAGCAGATCACTAACGCCAAGCGTCGAGCAGCCATCAAGCGCAGTGCCTTAAAGCTCTCCGGCGCCGACCGGTTGGCCAAGAAGATCCTCTTAGGTCAGATCAGCAAAACGTTATTGGCAGACATCGACAGCGCAAGAGTGCAACACCAACAGGCGTGCCGTGAGCTGACCCAGCAACACCGCCAACGCAGTTGGCATGAGTGGCTACAGAACCAAGCACGCCTCGGTGATGCAGACGCCCTTGCTGCGCTGAGAGCGCGGCCCTGTGCCAACGGCCTCAAGGGCAACACCCTGAGTGGAGAAGCCAAGGCCACTTCACTCCCTTCACCGGCACTGCCTCCCGACAGCATTACCAAGCAAGGCACCCTGATCTACCGATGTGGCGAGACAACCATTCGCGATGACGGCAGCGCACTTCAGCTGTCACGTAATGCCGATCCAGAAACCGTGATCACTGCGCTGAAGCTGGCTGTTCAGCGCTTCGGGCAGCCGCTCAGCGTGAATGGTTCAGCTGACTTCAAGCAGCAAGTCCTAGAGCTGGCAGCCCAGGAGCGCCTGACCATTCGCTTCCAAGATCCCTTACTGGAAAAACAACGCCTGACACTACTGGCTAGCAAATGCCAGCAATCTGGGAAGAGAACCTCCCTGGGCGTGAGTCGCTAAGTCTCAATGGAGTCAGGCGAACGAAAGCCGGAGATGCTTAACGAAGTGGAGGTAGCCCAACCGGCCCCATCTGAAGAGCCCGACTCACATGCGCCAGGGCTAGCAGCAACACCCCGGGTGTAGGGTCATCCAGAGCGGCCCTCAGATAAGCCCTGATCGTCTCTTCATCCTTCAGATGCGCTGCCGCATCAAATGGCATGTGCATAACTTTCCGCTTCATTACCTTCTCCGTCGAACCATAAGCCAGTAAGGCTGCACTTGCAGCAATCGTTAGGCCTTCACGAAGCCCCGGCGACAGAACGGGAAGCAAACACGAAAGCCGAAATTTAGCAGCTAAATTTTTGCTCCCCCTGCCCCACCCATCTTGAGTAAGCTTCCTGTAGTTCTGCGCAGTAGATCTCAATTTGGCGCAGTTAGAGGAAATGGGCTCAAAGGATCGACCATGGCAGCCAGTAGTAACTTCGCTTTTCTTCAGGAACACGACCCGCTGTTCCTGCAATTAGCCAGCACCGCTGAACAGGTATTCGCCGCCGATCCCAACACCACACTGATCAAACTGCGCCAGTTGGGCGAGGCATTGGCCCAAGATCTGGCTAGCCGCGCCGGTATCGAGTTCGATACCAACACCACTCAGGCCGATCTGCTCTACAAACTCAGCCGCGAAATCCAGCTAGATCAGAACATCCGCGGCCTGTTCCGTACTCTGCGCGTCGAAGGTAACAAAGCCACCCACGAGTTCCGTACCCAGCACCGCGAGGCCATGGATGGGCTAAAGGTCGCCCGCGCTCTGGCCATCTGGTATCACCAGTCTTTTAGCAAGAACGCCCACACCTTCAAACCCGGCCCCTTCGTCACCCCTAGCGACCCCAGCGCTCCGCTACGCGACTTGCAGAGTCAGATCGAACAACTCAAGGCGCAATTGAACGAATCCACACAGCAGTTGGAGAGCAACCAGCAGCTGGCAGAGCTGCACAAGCGTGAAGCCGAAGAGTACGCCGTACTCGCCGAGCAAATGGACGCCGAATCGCGCAGCCATAAGCAGCTGGCTGCCGAGCACGAAGCTGCGCTGCGCAAGCTACGCAGTGAGCACGAGCAACGCATCAAAACCCTGCAGCTCCAGCTATTGACTCAGCCGCAGGCTGCGCAGCAGGTCATGCACTGCACCATGCACGCCACCAGCAGCTTTGACCTGAGCGAAGACCTCACCCGCATCCTAATCGACCAGCAACTGATCGAAGCCGGTTGGGAAGCCGACTCACTCGACCTCACCTACAGCAAAGGTGCACGCCCCGAGAAAGGTAAGAACAAGGCCATCGCCGAATGGCCCACCAGCAACGCCAAGGCTTGCGCCGACTACGTGCTATTCGCTGGACTCACGCCAATCGCCATCGTTGAGGCCAAGCGCAAGCGCATCAACATCGCCGACCGCATCCCCCAGGCCGAGCGCTATGCCCGCGAGTTCAACCTCGCCGCCGAGCATCAGCAGCCCTGGCTACAGGCCGGTCAAGCGCAGCCTTGGAGCGACGGCCAGGGTGGCCACTTCCGCGTACCCTTTGCCTTCGCCTGCAACGGCCGGCCCTTTATCAAACAGCTCGCAGAACAGTCGGGTACTTGGTTCCGTGATCTGCGCAGCCCAGCCAACACTCGCCGGCCACTGCCGGACTTCCACACGCCGGATGATCTGCTTGATCTGCTCAAACGCAGCCAGGCAGAAGCCGAGGCCAAACTCAAAGCCGAAGGCTTCACCTACCTCAAGTTGCGCGACTACCAGGAGAAGGCCATCCAGGCCGTGGAGCAGGCACTGGCCAGTAACCAGCGCGACTGTCTGCTGGCAATGGCTACCGGCACCGGGAAAACCCGCACCATCATTGGCCTGATGTATCGCTTCCTAAAGGCTGAACGCTTTAAGCGCATTCTGTTTCTGGTCGACCGTAGCGCTCTCGGCCAGCAAGCCATCGACTCGTTCAACGACACCACGCTTGAGCAAAACCACACCCTGGCGCAGATCTACGACATCAAGGAGCTCGGCGACATGGCCGCCGAGGCCGAAACCCGCGTTCAGGTCGCCACAGTGCAGGCCATGGTCAGCCGCATCTTCCGCTCAGACAACCCACCGCCCGTAGGCGAGTTCGACTGCATCATCGTCGACGAAGCCCATCGGGGTTATACCCTCGACCAGGAAATGACCGAAGGCGAGCTGGCAGTGCGTGATCACAGCCAGTACCTCTCGCAATACCGCCGCGTGCTTGACCACTTTGACGCCTGCCGCATCGGCCTCACCGCCACCCCGGCCAAGCACACCAGTGAAATCTTCGGCAAACCGGTATTCACCTACAGCTACCGCGAAGCCGTGGCCGACGACTGGCTGGTGGATCACGAACCACCGATTCGCTACGAAACCCAACTCAGCAAGCACGGTATTCGCTTCGAGAAAGGCGAGTCGGTCAGCGTTATCAACACTCAAACCGGTGAGGTCGACGTAGCCGAATTGGACGATGAACTCACCTTCAACATCGAGTCGTTCAACCGCCGCGTGATCACCCCGGCCTTCGACAAGGTCATCTGCGACGAGTTGGCCAAAGAGCTGGACCCGTTTGGCGACGAGAAGACCATGATCTTCTGCGTCAATCAGGCCCATGCCGAGCGTGTCAAAAACCTACTCGACGACGCCTTCAAAGAAGCCTACGGCGAGCAGTACAACCAGGCCGCCGTGGAAATCATCACCGGCCAGAGCGACAAGGTTGAAACGCTGATTCGCCGCTACAAGAACGAGCCCACCCCAAATATCGCCATCACCGTCGACCTGCTCACCACCGGCATCGACGTACCGAAAATCTGCAACCTGGTGTTTATGCGCCGGGTGCGCTCGCGCATCCTCTACGAGCAGATGAAAGGCCGCGCCACTCGCCGCTGCGACGACATTGGCAAAACCGTATTCCGCATATACGACCCCGTCGACCTCTACGCCAGCCTGGAAGCGGTCGACACCATGAAGCCCCTGGTGAAGAACCCCAACATCAGCCTGGAGCAACTGGTCAGCGAACTAACCAGCGGCGCCAGCCATGACGCACCCGGCAGCCAGGACGACAACAGCCACGCCCATGATGTGCTCGACCAGTTGAGCCAGCGCGTGATGCGTATCCTGCGCAAGGCCCAGCACAAGGCCGAGGACAAACCCACGCTGAAGAAAAAGCTCGATGAGCTGCAAGACGTGTGGGGCGTTGAGCCGGCCCAATTACATAAACACCTGCACGACCTTGGCCCGCAGCAAGCGGCCAACTTCGTCCGCCAGCACAGCCAGCTGATCAACCAGCTCGCCGCTGTCAGTGCCCTGCTCGGTTCGGAGAACTACCCGGTTATCTCCACCCACAGCGACGAACTGCTGGTGCGCGAGCAGAACTACGGGCAAAACCAGAAACCAGCCGACTACCTGGAAAGCTTCAACGACTTTATTCGCAACCAACTCAACCAGTCCGCTGCCCTTGGCGTGGTGGTAAACCGCCCCAAGGATCTGACCCGCGAGCAACTGCGCGAAGTCCGCCTGCTGCTCGACCAGCACGGTTTCAGCGAAGCCAGCCTGAAAAGCGCTTGGCGCAACCAGACCAACCAGGAAATCGCCGCCAGCATCATTGGCTACATTCGCCAGGCTGCCATCGGCGAAGCCCTACTGCCCTTCGACCAACGCGTGGCCAAGGCCATGCAAACCATCTACACCCAGCAACCTTGGACGCCCGTACAACGCAAATGGCTGGATCGCCTGGCCAAGCAACTGGTGCATGAAGTGGTCATCGACCCGCAGCAGGTCAACGATGCCTTCCGTAACGACGGCGGCCTCAAAGCCCTGGATCGCAACCTGGGCGGCAACCTGGATCGGGTGCTGGAAGCCTTGAACGAGAACTTGTGGCAAGCAGTTAGCTGAGTGATTGACAGCTGCTATACATGAACGCTTAGACTGTCCTCAGTCCTAGGACAAAGGACAGTCACTAGCCGAGGCCGCAATGAAGAGTCAAGACGTTCTATTGCTGATCAAGTTGATCTGCCTTGAGCAGCGCGAGCGCCTACAGCAAAGGCTCGATAGCGAAACTGCAGAGCTAATTAAACTCGGCGATGTCTACGCATCCGACCAATGGCAAGGCTGGGAAGATCATTCAGAGCAAGATCCTCCCGTCCACCACGACAGCTACTCCGTTCGCGCACTGCAAGCATCACTCGGCATCAGCAAAACCGAAATTGCCTCTGCGCTAAAACGCTGTCAGCACATCGGGTTATTGCGTGTAGACCCAAACACCCAGCTGCCTCGGGTCAACAGCAAAGCACTACTGGGTTTTATCGAACATGGACTGCGCTACGTATTTCCAGTCAAACCGGCAGAAATTGTCCGAGGTATCCCCACCAGTTTTTCCGCGCCCGTGCTGCAGGACAAGCTAATGAGCGGCGGCGACCTTATCCATGTCTGGCCAGACGCTTACGGCAATCGCAAGGGGCAATCCATTACTCCCCTATTCAAGACAGTACCGGGGGCGGTCAAGAAAGACCCTCTCCTATATGAGTATCTGGCCTTGATAGATGCAATACGTCTGGGTAATGCCAGGGAGGCCAATCTCGCCAACCAGATTCTGCGTGAAAAGGTTCTGCAAGCATGAGCCACACACACAACATCCAAATGCTCGAAGTGGTTGCCCAGGCGCTCGCACAAGACTTTTGCCAAGAGGTTGCATTCGTCGGCGGTTGCACGACAGCCCTGCTGCTGACTGATGAACTCAGCCGGGAAGAAGTGCGCTACACCGACGATGTCGATTTGGTTGTTCATCTCACCGGCTATGCCCAGTGGCCAAAGCTGGTCGAGCAACTGCAACAAAAAGGCTTCAGGCAATCACAGCAGGATGACGTCATCTGCCGCCTGCGTCTCGGTGAGTTGAAGGTCGACTTCATGCCCGAAGATGCCGAAGCCGCCGATCTGCTGGGCTGTAATAACCGCTGGTTCAAGGACGGCCTGGCCAACGCACAGTGGCACGCGCTACCTAGCGGCTGCCGAATTCGCCTATTCACCCCACCCTACTTTCTTGGCAGCAAACTGGAAGCCTATGCCGGGCGCGGAATGCAGAACCCATTGGCTAGCCAGGATCTTGAGGACATTCTCAACCTGGTCAACGGTCGCGAAGAACTGTTGCAGGAAGTCGACGCTGCAGCCCCCGAACTACGCGCCTACCTGGCAGAAAAGCTCACCGCACTGCTAGGCACTAACGACTTCGGCTACCTGGTGCAGGACGCCGCTCGTGGCGATAACGAGCGTGAGCAAATTATCTGGCAGCGCTTGCACCATATCGCCCAGGTAGCGACCTGAATGCGCGCAACCCTGCAATGGCACACCCAGGCCGGCACCATCACAGCCGACAACCGGGATACCTGCGCCCATATCGAGCCGGCCCATGCCAGCCTCTACCTGATCGCTGATGGCAGTAGCAGCCACCCTGGCAGCGGCGAACTGGCCAAAGCCCTGCTTGCAAACCTCACCCATGACTTCAGCCTCTTGCCTGCAGCTGAGCGGAACCCAGAGCAACTGGCCGAAGCGCTACTGCAGATAATCGCCAGCAGCCATCAGACACTGCGTGATGAGCACCCACAGGCAGCCTGCAGCTACCTGGTGCTATGCCTGCTCGCCGATGCCGCGTTCAGCATTCACGAAGGCGACTGCTGCCTTGGGCTGATCGAACAAAGCGGCACGATCAACTGGCTGAGCAACGCGCACTGCGCCCTCAACTGGCAAGGCAACCTCACTCACGCAGAAATTGCGCAAGAGCCATCACGCCACAGCCTGACTCGCTGCTTTAGCCCCAGGCGTGCAAGCGATCCCGAGATAAACCACTGGCCTCTTGAGCCAAACCAGCATTGGCTGCTGGCCACTGACGGCTTCTGGGCAGGCCTTAGCCCCCAGGAACAACAGAATTTTTTACGCAACGGCAACCTGCCCGCGCCGCCCACCGATGACGACATCAGCTGCCTGAGCATCATCACACCGCCAACTTGATGAGCCGAATAACACCCCCTATTTGGCTCACGGCCCTATAAATCAGTTTGAGACCCCACCATGACCAACTCAGACATCGTCCAGAAGCTCTGGAACCTCTGCGACGTGCTGCGCGACGACGGCATCAACTACAGCGACTACGTCACCGAACTGGTGCTCCTGCTGTTTATCAAGATGGAATACGAACAGGCCCAAAGCGGCAACCAGTTCGAGCACAAGCTGCCCGCAGGCGCACGCTGGCCGGATCTCACCGAAAAATCCGGTCTCAACCTGCTCAACCACTACCGGCAGATGCTGCTCGACCTGGGCAAGAACGAAGATCCGCTGATTGCAGCCATCTACGCCGACGCCCAGACCCGCCTGAAAGAGCCGCGCCACCTTGAGCAACTGATCAAGAGCCTGGATGGCATCGACTGGTTCAGCGCCCGCCAGGACGGCCTCGGTGACTTGTATGAAGGCCTGCTGGAAAAAAACGCCAGCGAAACCAAATCCGGCGCCGGCCAGTACTTCACCCCGCGTCCGCTGATCGACAGCATTATCCGCTGCATCAAGCCACAGCCCGGCGAAGTGATTCAGGACCCGGCTGCCGGCACCGCAGGCTTTCTGATTGCCGCCGATGCCTATATCAAGCAGCACACCGACGACCTATACGACCTCAATGAGAAAGCCCGCAGCTTCCAGCGCAACAAGGCCTTCATCGGCATCGAACTGGTACCCGGCACGCGCCGACTGGCCCTGATGAACACCCTGCTGCACGGCATGGAAGGCGACGAAGAAGGCGTGGTGCATCTGGGCAACGCCCTTGGCCAGGTCGGCGCTAGCCTGCCGAAGGTCGAGGTAATACTCTCCAACCCACCGTTCGGCACGGCCAAAGGCGGTGGCGGTCCAACCCGCGACGACCTCACCTACAAGACCAGCAACAAGCAACTGGCCTTCTTGCAGCATATCTACCGTGGTTTGAATCCTGGTGGCCGTGCGGCCGTGGTTCTGCCGGACAACGTGCTGTTCGAAGCCGGCGTCGGTACCGAAGTGCGCCGTGACCTAATGGACAAATGCAACCTGCACACCATCCTGCGCCTGCCCACCGGCATCTTCTACGCCCAGGGCGTAAAGACCAATGTGCTGTTCTTCCAGAAAGGCACTGCCGCCAACCCGCGCCAGGAACAAGGCTGCACCCAGCGCGTCTGGGTCTATGACCTACGCAGCAATATGCCCAGCTTCGGCAAACGCACCCCCTTTGGTGCTCAACACCTCAAGCCCTTCGAGGACGCCTACGGCGATGACCCCAACGGCAATAGCTCGCGCGCCGAGAATGTCGAAGGCATTGGCGAGCTCAGCCGCTTCCGAGTGTTTACCCGTGAACAGATCCGCGAACGCGGCGACTCCCTGGATATCAGCTGGCTAAAGGATGCCGATAGCCTGGATGCAGCCGACCTGCCCGCCCCGGAAGTGTTGGCCGGTGAGGCCATGGCCGAACTGACCGAAGCCCTGCATGAGCTGGAAGAGTTGATGAAAGCGCTGGGTGCGGGGGATGAAGTGGCGGCGCAGAAGCAGTTGATGGCGGAGGTGATGGGGCTTTCAGTGGTGCAGGAGGCCGGGGATGAGTGAGTTGCCGAGTGGGTGGAACTACTTCTCGCTGAATGACCTTGGCGGCTTATCCGGCGGCAAGACTCCTTCGAAAGCCAATCCCGTGTTCTGGTCGAGTCCTGATGTTCCTTGGGTGTCGCCCAAGGATATGAAACGGAATTTGCTGGAAGACGCCGAGGATCGAATTTCGCAGGTAGCCGTCGCGGAGGCCAGTATGGCGCTCTATCCGGCGGGTTCGGTTCTGATGGTGACGCGCAGCGGGATTCTTCAGCACACTTTCCCGGTTGCTTTGGCCAGTGCCGAGCTAACCGTCAATCAGGACATCAAAGTTCTGAGGCCAGTCGAGGGCATAGCGCCGAAGTTCGCGTTTTACCTGCTTAAGAGCCACGGGGGCGAAATTCTGTCTGCGTGCTCGAAGGATGGCACGACCGTACAAAGCATCGACTCGGAAAAGCTCGAAGCCTTTCAGTTTCCCTTGCCGCCATTCTCCGAACAAACCCGCATCACCCAAAAACTCGATGAATTGCTGGCCCAGGTCGACACCCTCAAAGCTCGCATCGACGGCATCCCAGCGCTGCTCAAACGCTTCCGCCAATCCGTCCTCGCCGCAGCGGTTTCCGGGCGATTGACGGAGGAGTGGCGTTCGGCGTTTTTTTCCGAGGGTGCCCAAGAAAGCTCGATAACTGGGTGTTCAGAAGATTTTGCCTGGCCTGTTGTACGTCTAGGCGAGGTAGCTCGCGACTTCTCATATGGCAGTTCTTCGAAGTCACAGCCGATTGGCGATATTCCAGTCTTACGCATGGGTAATATCCAAGGCGGTCGCCTTGATTGGGGCGATCTGGTTTTTTCTTCTGACAAAGAGGAAATCAAGAAGTACTCATTGCAGGCGGGAGACGTACTGTTCAACAGAACGAACAGCCCCGAACTGGTTGGAAAGACTGCAATTTATAAAGGAGAGCAGCCAGCTATCTACGCGGGATATCTAATTCGCGTAAGGTGTGGCGAGACACTTGCTCCGGAATTTTTGAATTACTGCCTGAATAGTCCGCAGGGGAGAGATTACTGCTGGCAGGTCAAAACCGATGGCGTAAGCCAATCGAACATCAACGCGAAAAAGCTTGCTGATTTCCGGTTTGGTTTACCCTCCGTTGAGGAACAAAAAGAGATCGTTCGCCGCGTCGAACAGCTCTTCGCTTTCGCCGACCAACTGGAAGCCAAGGTCACCTCGGCCAAAGGCCGCATCGACCACCTGACCCAAAGCATCTTGGCCAAAGCATTCAGAGGCGAACTGGTCCCACAAGACCCGAACGACGAACCGGCCAGCGTGCTGCTGGAACGCATCAAAGCCCAGTGCGCCGCCGCACCCAAGGTCAAGCGCGGCAGAAAGGCCTCGGCGTGAGCCGCATCGAGTCCATCTTTAGCCCTAACGAGTCACTCCGGGTGATTCGCTAAGGCGTTAACCACAATCGAGGCACGGAATCGCTGCATGACTGTATTTACGAATGGAGTTCGAATGGTCGATATCACCTATCGATTCCATCCGGTGGGCCAGGGACTATTCGCATCTGGGCGCATCATCCATAACTATAGATTACACAATTGGACGCCCCCTGCTTTCAGCTGGGTCTACGACTGCGGGACAAGCAGCTCCGTCAGCAAGTTCCTCATTCCTGAGCTCAACCAGTTCGGGGGAGAATCGATGTTAATGGGCAACGGCGTTGATCTCGTCACGCTTTCTCACTTTGACAGCGACCACATTAATGGGCTTACCGAGTTACTCGAGCGCGTTTCAGTTCAAACTCTCCTCTTGCCACTGATCCCTTTATGGAAGCGGCTTGAGCTGGCCTTTATGGATAGTGTTCGTCTGGAAAGTGACACCATGGGCTTCTACCTGAATCCAGTTGCCTACCTGATTAAACGCTTTCCTGAACGAATTCAGACCATAGTGCTGGTGCCCGCAAATTCCCCACCGCCTGAGGAGTTTTACGAGGATATCAACGAACCTAAGCCTTGGGTGGAAGTCGGGCGAAGCTATGTCGCAACCGAGTCCAAGCTAGAGCCAGAAATTGCCGAAGAACTTAAAGAGCTTTCCCAAAATCAGATCCGCACCATTCAGCAGTTAGCACCCGCAGGCACGATTCAGGTTTCTCAGTTTTGGGAGTTCATGCCCTATAACGATCTAGATCTTTGCCCCCCACTGCCCAAGTGCTTGGTTGCCCATGTAAGGGGGCTTCGTGACCTATTGCTTTGTAGCGCTATTTCCAAACGCCAGAGATCTGAGCTGTTAAAGGAAATCAAAATTCACTATGAGCTGCACACTGGCAGCTCTGCCCATGCACGCAACCGTATTTCACTCTTTCTCTATGCAGGCCCTATTGGACGAGTCACCGTATCTAAAACAATTGGCTCTACCTTCATTAGACCGGGCGGCGTGGAGACAAAAGCCAATATCAACCTACCGTTTAGCCCTACGGCACAGCAGCGACTGTCGGTGCTTTACACCGGCGACGGATACCTCAGCGATCAACGCAGTGTTGATGCTCTATTTGCTTATTTAGGATCTTCACGAATTGCCAGCCTAGCCTGCTTGCAAGTGCCACATCACGGAGCCAAATCTAACTGGACAGCAGGGCATGCCGCGCAGTTTGATCCTCATGTGGCAGTATTCTGCAGCGACCCAACCCGGAAGAACCTTAGACACCCACACAGCGAAGTGGTGAACGACTTTAGTGGTTACTCAACCGTATCCGTCGATAAGAAAAGAGGGGCCGTTATCGAGGGAACCCTAGCCCTTCACTGATAAAACTGAAGCTGGGCGAGTTATTTTTCGACCATCAGCTAGATCGCCACGTCCAGCTGCGCGAACACGAAGAGCTTTTGCCTAACACGCATGTAAGGATACAGAGCCAATGTCCGTACCGACCTACGACCAGTTTATCGAACCCGTCCTGCGCTTTCTTGCGGCTCGCCCGAACGGTGCGACAGCAGCGGAAACCCAGGAAGGCGCGGCCCTCGCCCTTGATCTGAACAGCGCTCAGCGCGAGGAAACCATCGCCAGCGGTCAAGCCACCTACAAGAACCGCGCCGGTTGGGCACATGATCGGCTCAAGCGCGCCGGCTACTCCAGCAGCGCCAAGCGCGGCTATTGGAAGCTGACCGAGGCGGGTTTCGCCTTCGCCCAAAGCCACCCGGCCCCGCTCAGCGCCAAGCAGGTCGAGTATCTGGCGGTGAATTTCATAAGCGTGAAGCTGAAGTCCGCCCCCGATGCCGCCTCGTTGGACGAGACCGACGACACGCCGACGCCAGCCAATCTTGCCACCAGCAGCCCGCAGGAGCGCCTCGAACAGGCAATTTATGAGCTGCGGGGCAGTGTCGCCGGCGACCTGCTGGACAACCTGCTGCAAGCCAGCCCGACCCGTTTCGAACATATCGTGCTCGATGTGCTGCATCGTCTGGGCTACGGCGCCAACCGTCAGGCCCTGCAGCAGGTCGGCGGCAGCGGCGATGGCGGTATCGACGGAGTGATCTCGCTGGATGCCCTGGGCCTAGAAAAGGTCTATGTGCAAGCCAAACGCTGGCAAAGCACGGTCGGCCGCCCAGACCTGCAAGCCTTCTACGGCGCCCTGGCCGGCCAGAAAGCCAAGCGCGGCGTATTCATAACCACCTCCGGCTTCACCGCCCAGGCGGTCGACTTCGCCCGTTCGGTCGAAGGGCTAGTGCTGGTCGACGGTAAACGCCTGGTCAACCTGATGCTGGATCACGAGGTTGGCGTCAGTTCGCAGCTCTACAAGGTGCCGAAACTCGACAGCGATTATTTCGACGAATCACTCGGATAGGTTAAAACGCCTCACACAAGCGATGCCAAAGCAGGGCAACAATTATTGCAGACTGCAAATGCTCACCCCCACATAAGGGAAAATAATGACTTATAGAAATATTGAATTCAAAAAAATAGCCCTTCAACATCCTGAAACTTATGTCGCAATGCTGAAGGATGGAGTTGAACATTGGGAGTCAAGCTTTGATAACGCGATATTGTGCGACAACAACTCCGACAACTACCCTGCACTTAGGGCCTTCTTTCTCAGCGAGGGCTATTCATATGATTTTTTTAAAATAGAAGCTGGCGGATGTGACCATACCAACTGGATTCGAGGGCGAAACGGGGATGAGATTCACACCAGCATTAGCTATCAGAGCGCAGACTATATCGAGCTGAATGCCCTTTCAAAATAATATCGCCCCAGCACCTCAGCCCCCTATGCAGGGACCGCAAGTAGCGATGATGGGATAAAGCAAGCGCTGCCTTCCCAGTCAGCGAGGAGGCAGGGCTCTTGGTTTCAAAAGTCTCGACAGTACAAAAATCGGTACACTGGCGGTACAGTGCCCAGCTTTTGCAGATTTCGCTCAATTACGCTTAACCCGCTCTACGACGCTGCCTCCAGCTCACTGTACCTGCGCTAACCTACGCACGATTTCACTGGGCTTGCAGCGTTTCTAGGCAACTCATAATCCTTTGGTCCACGGTTCAAGTCCGTGTGGGCCCACCACCCTTTCAGCAAAAAGCCGCGCGGATGCGCGGCTTTTTCGTTTCCACACGTCAGTGAGCCGATTGAGTGCGCTATTCGGCTCACGAGATGGCCGAATGCTCATCTCAGCAACTGACGAATCGCCCTACGCGTTGCTGAGGCAGATGGAGCAGGTGGAGGGGCAGCTGATGAGCGTGATGGACTGACGGGGCAAGCTCTGGATTCGCTGGAGCGATGCGGTGCGGTTGATGGAAGAGGATCTGCGCTCTCTGCGCTGATCCTCTGGCTGGGCCAGCGCAAGCGTTGTTCGCGATGAAGCCGCGTCCCGCGTTCGCGGGGATGACGGGTGCGGCATGGAAGTCTGGCGTGAAGCCAGCCCCTCACCCCAGCCCTCTCCCGAGGGAGAGGGGGCAGATCGCGCCAACGGCTACCACGGTCTCATCCTTCAATTTCCGCTAGCGCCCCTCTCATCGAAGAGGGGCGTTCCCTGTAAATCCGCACCTCGCTGCGAGCCCACCAGGCTTCCCCTCTCCTCCCACAATGCGAGCCGCATCACACCGACCATCGTCGGGACCCACCTGCGCATGACGGGGATCAATGCTCAATACCCACAGCTCATTAAATTGATGTCCTTTTGCCACCAATGAGCTTTGTCATGACTCTCCACCGGTTCCCGGTGCAGCTGCTGGTCACCTCCCAGGACCCGGCGCAGGCCCGTCAGGTTCGTGCGTTGCTGGCTGCCTACGGTCTCCCCTGTGCGGTGCTCGAAGGCCCTGGGGACTGCGAGCAGGCGCCGCTGTGTCGCTGGTTCAAGGACGCACCCTTGAGCGATGCGGCGCAGCTGCATGCGCTGCTGGCCGATGCCATCGGCGTGCTGGAGCGCAGCCGCCACGCCTTCCGTTCGCGCGAGTTGGGGGAGTTGCGGCGCCGGCTCAGCACCGCGCTGGAGGAGTTGTCGGGGCCGCGCGCACTGGTGTAAAACTCTCCGACCCGCGTTCCGCTGCTGCGGAAGCTGGCTTTGCCGGGCAGGACTTGTGGGCCTGCAAGACAAAGCGCCGTGTTTGTCGCCGTTCATTCGGCTGACGAGCCGGCGCTTTTTTCATGCCCGAACAAAAACCAGCCACCCGCAAGGAGCCAAGCATGGGCCTGGGACCGAAGCTCGACAGCGTGCTCGAGCGCATCGGCCTGTCGATGACGGAAATCGAACAGCGCCTGGAGTACCTGAACTGGGGCGAGGACGATGCCCGTCAGTTGAACGGACGCGCCAGTGAACTCGATCTGTGCCACCGGCAATTCATCGATCGACTCTACGACCATCTCGACCATTTCCCCCACCTGGCGGCGATCCTCGCCGACCCGGCGACGCTGGAGCGCCTCAAGCGCAGCCAGTTCGAGTATTACCGCCAGCTCTGGGACGCCCCGCAGAGCGCCGACTATGTGCGGGATCGCCTGCGCATCGGGCTGGTGCACCAGCAGGTAGGCGTGGAACTGAAGTGGTACCTGGGAGCCTATCGGCTGTACCTGGAGCACATGCTCGACGAGTTGCTGGGCGATGCGCTGGAAACGGCGAGCTTTTCCAGCCTGCTCAAGCGGGTGTTCTTCGACATGTCGCTGGCCATCGATACCTACGGCGCGGCCCAGCGCCAGGCGCTGGAGGACAGCGAGGCGCGCTTCGCCCGTGCCCTGCGCGGGGCCAATGACGGCATCTGGGACTGGGACCTGGGCAACGACCGCCTCTACGTCTCCGAACGCTGGGCGCGCATGCTCGGCCTCTCCCGCGACAACCTGGGCGAGAGCAGCACCAGCTGGTTCGCCCGCGTGCACCCGGACGACCTGCCGGGCCTGCGCCAGGCCATCGATGCGCACCTGCGCGGCAGCAGCCCGCTGCTCAATCACGAGTACCGCATCCGCCAGCGCGACGGCGGCTATCTCTGGGTGCAGGCGCGTGGGGTGATCACCGACGGGCGCATGGCCGGATCGCAGACCGACATCAGCCAGCGCAAGGCCAGCGAGCACCAGCTCAGCCACGCGGCGCGCCACGACCCGCTGACCGGCCTGGCCAACCGCCTGCGCCTGGACGAGCTGCTGCAGCAGGCGCTGATGCGCCAGCGCCGCCCCGGTGCGCGCGAGTCCGCGCTGCTGTTCATCGACCTGGACCGCTTCAAGCTGATCAACGACAGCCTCGGCCACGCGGTGGGCGACCGGGTGCTGGTGGAGGTCGCCCAGCGCCTGCTGCGCTGCCTGCGCCTGGGCGATCACCTGGCGCGCTTCGGCGGCGACGAGTTCGTGGTACTGCTGGACGACCTGGCCAGCCTGAACGATGCCGAGCAGGTCGCCCAGCGCATGCTCGATTACCTGCACCTACCGCTGAACGTGGACGGCCGGACGCTGGTGGTCAGCGCCAGCATCGGCATCACCGGCCTGATCACCGACGGCCAGGCCATCGACACGTTGCAGGCCGCGGACCTGGCGCTGTACCGCGCCAAGGAGGCCGGCAAGGCGCAGTACGCGCGCTTCAGCCAGGAACTGCAGGCTGAGGCGCAGCGCCGGCTCGATCTGGAGAGCGCGCTGGCCCAGGCGCTGCGCAACGAAGAGTTCAGCCTGAACTACCAGCCCATCGTGCGCCTGGACGGCGACGAGGTCCGCTGGGTGGCGGTGGAGGTGCTGCTGCGCTGGAGCCGCGAAGGCGAGGCGGTGTCGCCGCTGCAGTTCATTCCGGTGCTGGAGGAGTCCGGGGAGATCGTCCGGGTCGGCGACTGGGTGCTGCGCCAGGCCTGCCGGCAGACAGCGCTCTGGCAGCGCGAGGGGCGCAAGGACCTGTACTGCTCAGTGAACCTGTCGAGCCGCCAGTTGCAGCAGCCGGGATTCGCCGCGCGGGTCCGGCAGATCCTCGCGGAAAGCGGGCTGTCGCCGTGCAGCCTGGTGCTGGAAATCACCGAGAGCCTGCTGATGCAGGACGGCGCGGAAACCCTCGCCTGCCTGCGCGAACTGGCCGCCCAGGGCGTGCGCCTGGCGCTGGATGACTTCGGTACCGGCTATTCCTCGCTGGGCTATCTCAAGCGCTACCCGCTGCACATCCTGAAGGTGGACCGCAGCTTCATCACCCGCGTGCCCGACGACCCGGAGCTGAGCGCCATCTGCCGGGCGATCATCGGCCTCGGCCATAGCCTGGGACTGGAGGTGGTGGCCGAAGGCGTCGAGCGCCAGACGCACCTGGACTTCCTGCACCAGGAAGGTTGCCGCTATGCCCAGGGCTTCCTGTTCGGCCGGCCGCAGGCGCCGGAAGCACTGTTCGAGAACAGCCCGGAGCTGCCGCGATGAAGCTGAACCTGCCGGTCACCGGGCGCCAGGTCGAGGTCCCGGAACACGCCAATATTCTCTCCACCACCGACCTCAAGGGCGCGGTGAGCCACGTCAACCCGGACTTTCTCGCCATCAGCGGCTTCAGCGCCGAGGAGCTGCTGGGGTTCAACCACAACCGCGTCCGCCACCCGGACATGCCGCCGGCCGCCTTCGCCCACCTGTGGCAGACCCTGCAGACCGGGCGCAGCTGGATGGGGCTGGTGAAGAATCGCTGCAAGAATGGCGATCACTACTGGGTCAGCGCCTTCGTCACGCCGATCCGCCGCAACGGTCGGGTGGCGGAATACCAGTCGGTGCGCACGCGGCCCAGCGCCGCGCAGGTCGAGGCTGCCGAGCGGCTGTACGCCGAGCTGCGGGAAGGCGCGGGAGTGTCCCGGCCGCGCTTGCCGCTGATGGCGCAGTTGCTGATCGGATTGGGCGTTGCTCAAGGGGCTGGGGCCTTGCTGGGGATCTTCTTGCCTTTCTTCGTGCTGCCGGGTTTCCTGCTTTCGCTGGGGCTCGCCGGCGGCTGGGTGTGGCTGCGTCTGCGCCCGCTCGATGCGTTGATCAAACGCGCCCGGAGCATCGCCGACAACCCGCTGAGCCAACGCCTGTACTCGGGGCGAGACGACGAGTTCGGCGAGCTGGATTTCGCCCTGCGCATGCTGGAGGCGGAAACTGCCGCGGTGGTCGGGCGCATGGCCGACGCTTCGCAGCAACTGGCCGAGCACGCCACGGCGCTGGCCGACGCCATGGCCGGCGGCAGCGCGGCCACGCAGTTGCAGCAGCGCGAGACCGAGCAGGTGGCCAACGCCATGCACGAGCTCGCGCAGAGCGTGCAGGAGGTGGCCCGCCATGCGCAGCACAGCGCCGTGGCCGCGCAGTGCAGCGAGCGCATCACCCAGTCCGGACATGACGACGTGCGCAGTACCCGTGGCCAGCTCGCCGAACTGGAAGCCGGCGTGCGCCAGGCCTGCGCCGCCGTCGAGCAGCAGCAGACGCACAGCGAGGCGATCTCGCGGATGCTGGAGGTGATCCGCGACGTGGCCGGGCAGACCAACCTGCTGGCGCTCAATGCCGCCATCGAGGCGGCGCGGGCGGGCGACAGCGGGCGCGGCTTCGCGGTGGTCGCCGACGAGGTACGCGCGCTCGCCTCGCGGACCGAGGAGTCCGCGCGGGATATCCAGGGGCTGATCGGCAATCTGCAACGCGGCGCCGAGGATTCGGTGCGCGCCCTGTGGCACTGCTGCGAGCAGGCGCTGGCCAGCCTGGAGCAGGCCGGCCAGGCCACAGGCACGCTGGAGCGGATCAGCGAGCAGGTGTCGTCGATCCAGCGCATGAGCTTGGAAATCGCCACGGCCATCGAGCAGCAGGGTGCGGCCAGCGAGGAGGTGCAGCGTAGCCTGCAGGCGATCCGTGGATCGGCCGACAGCAACGCGGCCAATGCCGGCACCTGCCAGCGCAGTGCGGCACGCATGGCGGAGTTGGCTGGGGCGTTACGTCTGCTGGCGGAGCATTTCTGGGAGGGAAGCCGGAGCGTCTAAGGCTTGGCGGGGCGACGAAGGAGCTTTTTGTAGGAGCGAGCTTGCTCGCGAACCGGGCCCGCTGCGGGGTTTGTTCGCGAGCAAGGACTAGGCGCCCCCCTCGGTCCTACAGGTCAAGCACACCCTCGGAGCAGAGGGCTCAGAGGAACCAGCGGTACTCCCGCGCGCTGACTTCGTTCATGAAGTCCAGGTGGTCGTGACGCTTGTTCTCGCAGTAGACGAAGACGAACTCGCTGCCCAGGCCATCCTTCACCACCGGATGGTCTTCCATGGCGGCGACGGCGCCGAGCATGTCGCGGGGGAAGTCGATACCGCTGGTGCGATCTTCGTTGAGCGGGGCGATGGGTTCGCGCTGGGCTTCCAGGCCGTGTTCCATGCCGGTGAGGATGGCCGCCAGCACCAGGTACGGGTTGGCGTCGGCGCCGGCCAGGCGGTGTTCGATGCGCAGGTTCTTGCCGTCGGATTCGGGGATGCGGATGCATGCATCACGGTCCTCGAAGCCCCAGCTGGCCTTGCTCGCGGCGTTCACACGGGAGCCGTAGCGGCGGTAGGCATTGTGGTTGGCGGCGAAGATCGGCATGCAGTGCGGCAGCAGTTCCAGGCAGCCGGCCACGGCGTGGCGCAGGGCCTGCTGGTTGTCGCCCTCGAGCAGGTTGTTGCCGTCGCGGTCGTACAGGCTGACGTGCACGTGCATGCCGCTGCCCGGCGCATGCAGGTACGGCTTGCTCATGAAGCTGGCACGGTAGCCGTGCTTGAGCGCCACGCCACGGGTGGCGCGAGCGAATAGCGCGGCCTGGTCGGCGGCGTGCAGGCCGTCGTCGCAGTGGGCGAAGTTGATCTCGAACTGGCCCGGGCCGATCTCGGCGGTGATCACGTTGGCGTCCACGCCCTGCTCGCGGGAAGCCTCGACGATCTCATGGAGCACGTCGGAGAAGCGCGACAGGCGCTCGATGTGCATGTTCGGCTGGTCGTCCTCGTCATCGCACAGCGGGTCGCGCGGGTACTGCGGCAGACCGGCGTCGAGCTTCTTGTCGAACAGGTAGAACTCCAGCTCGAAGGCCACCACCGGGCGGATGCCCTTGGATTCCAGGCGCTGCATGACGCGGGCGAGCACTTCGCGCGGTTCGAACTCGATGGGCGCGTGGGTGCCGTCGGAACTGATCAGCATCTGGCCCAGCGGCTGGTTCTCCCAGCGCACCGGCTTGAGCGAACCGGGGATCAGGCGGCGCGGCGCATCAGGGTCGCCGTCGTTGAAGCAGTAATCGCCGATCGGGTGCAGGCCGCCCTGCGCGCCCAGCAGCACGCAATTCTGCGGCAGCTTCAGCGGGCTGCCGGCGGCGACTTTTTCCAGCATGTCGACGGGGTAGCGCTTGCCGTAGAAGTGACCGGGAATGTCCAGGCAGATCAGGTCGACGTAACGGATGTCCGGGTATTGCTGGCGGAAGGCGCGGACTTCGCTGAGCAGGTCGGGATACATCGGGCGGTTCATGATTTTCTCGGGGCCTTTGTGCGGGGCGCAGCCGGATCGTTTTCCTAAATCAACCCATTCGGGCTGGCTTGGGAAATCAGGTGAAGATCCAGAGCACCCGTGTTGGTTTGTCGGTGAGGTTGCCGTAGCGGAACTGGCTGTGCGGCGGCAACTGGAAACTGTCGTTGGCCTGCAGGGTGACGGTGTCGCCCTCGTACCAGATGGTCAGCTCGCCTTCGAGGACGAAACCGCCCTGCTCCGAGCTGTCGTTCAGGTGCCCCTCGCCGCTGGTGGCGCCAGGGGCGAGGATGCTGTCGAGCATGGAGAAGCCACCGGACATGTTCGGCGAAGCGAGGATGTCGGTGACGCCGCCGGCGTAGTACAGGGTGCGGCGATCGGCCGGGCGGGTGACCCAGTCGAGCTCGCGGCGGGTGTCGCCGGCATAGAAGTAGGTGGTTGGCACCCCGAGGGCTTCGCTGATGGCGGTAAGGTCGGCCACGGTGGGCTGCGACAGGCCGCGCTCGACCTGGGAGAGGAAGCCCACCGAGCGGCCGATCTGTTCGGCCAGCGCGCCCAGGGTGAGGTTCTTGTGCTTGCGCAGGTCGCGGATCAGCGTGGCAAGGTGTTCGTTGGTGACCGTCTGGGTCATGGCGAAATCCGATTCAGAAAAAGTCGCGCAATCGATACCAGGCCTTGCCGACGGCTTCCAGTGGCGCAGCGAATCGCTGACCACCGGGGAACCCGGGATTGCGGATGCGTTGATAGAGGTCAAGCTCGTCGCCGCGTCCCAGCATCGCCTCGCTCACCGCGCGGGCGGCAGCCAGGCTCGGCAGCACGCCGTGGCCGGAATAGCCCTGCAGCCAGTACAGCTCGCCGCGCCGGCCGATGTCCGGGGTACGGCGCATGGTGCAGTCGATGTGGCCGCCCCAGGCGTACTCCAGTTCCACGCCCTTGAGCTGCGGGAACACCCGCTCGATGTAGGGGCGCGTGGCGGCGCGGATATCGCTGGGCATGCCGCCCAGGTAGGTGCAGCCGCCGCCGAACAGCAGGCGGTGGTCGGGGGTCAGGCGGAAGTAGTCGAGGACGAACTGGTTGTCGGTGACGCAGCAGTTCTTCGGCAGCAGCGAGCGGGCCAGCTCCTCGCCCAGGGGCGCGGTGGCGACCTGGTAGGTGCCCACCGGCAGGATGCGTTCGGAGACGTCGCGGTCCAGCCCGTCGATGTAGGCGTTGCAGGCCAGCACCAGGGAGGCGCAGCGCACGCTGCCATGTTCAGTGGTCACCTCGTAGCCGCTGCCGTTCTCGCGGAAGCTCAGGGCGCGGGTCTGCTCGAAGATGCGCCCGCCGGCGCGTTCGAAGGCACCCGCCAGGCCGTAGGCCAGCTTGAGCGGGTTCAGGTGGGCGGAATGGGGATCATAGAGGCCGGCCTGGTAGCGATCGCTGGCGATCCACTCCGGCAGTTCCTCGCGCGGCACGAAGCGCAGGCCTTCGTAGCCCCAGCGGCGGTTGGCCTCGGCCTGCCAGTCGTAGAGCGAGCCGACGCGGCGCTTGAGTACGGCGGTCCACAGGTGGCCGATGCGGTAGTCGCAGTCGAAACCGTGGCGTTGCGGCAGGTCGCGCAGTTCGTGGGCGGCCCAGAGCATGCCTTGCCAGAGGCGCAGCGCGCCTTCATGGCCGAGGTCGGCTTCGATCGGCCCCAGGTCGCTGGACCAGCCCGGCAGGGCCTGGCCGCCGTTGCGCCCGGAGGCGGCCCAGGCGATGCGGCTGGCTTCGATCATGCAGACCTGGCGTCCGCCTTCGGCGAGTTGCAGGGCCGTGTGCAGGCCACTGAAACCGGCGCCGATCACCAGCACTTCGCATTCCAGCGGTTCGCGCAGGGCCTCGCGCGGCTGGATCAGCTCAGGGTTGGCGCCGGCATAGTAAGTACCGACCGGCTCGGTCGAACGCAGGAACATGGCCACCTCGTGAAATTGTTTTGTTTATTTTTCATGAAAAATAACAGAACAAATTTCACAAGGCTAGCCCACCGCATCCCTTATCGACGGAAAGCGGCGTCGAGTATCAGGACGCCAGCACCGCGGTGCTGGATTCCTCTTCACGCTTCTGCCGCATGCTGACCACGATCACCAGCGCCACCAGGATGCCGGCGAGGATCGCCGAGGAGCCGATGGTGCCGAAATCCAGCCCGCCCTTTTCATGGGACTTGGTGAGGAAGTCGCCCAGGGTCGCGCCGAACGGACGGGTGAGGACGAAGGCAACCCAGAACAGCAGCACCGAGGACAATCTGGTGAAGTAGTGCAGCAGGACCACGACCGCGATCAGGCTGCCGATCAGCAGCGCGCCGCCGGCGAAGCCCAGGCCGGAATCGTCGGCGAGGAAGTCGCCCAGCGCGGTGCCCAGAGTGTTGGAGAAGAGGATCGCCACCCAGTAGAACATCTCGCCCTTGAAGCTGCGGATGTTGTCCACCGACAGCGAGGTGCCGCTGAAGCGCCAGGCCGCGAAGATCGCCACCAGGATACTCACCAGAATCGCCGAGCCACTGGCGTAGCCCAGTTCCAGGGTGCGGTCCATGAAGTCCGACATGGTGGTGCCGGCGGTGCTGGTGGAGAGGATCACCAGCCAATACAGCCAGGGCACATGGCGCTTGCTGGCGAGCTGGCCGACCAGGGTGACGAGGAAGACGCTGATGAGGATCAGCGAGCTGATCGCGTAGCCGACGTTCAGGGTCATCGACAGCAGGTCGCCGGCGGTTTCCCCCAGGGTGGTGGCGCAGATTTTCATCACCCAGAAGGCCAGGGTGATCTGTGGCAGTTTGTTCACGAGCAAGACTCCGGAAGTGGGCGGAATGGACGCGCGCCCTTCCCGCCGGCCGCGTCACCGGCACCCGGAGTAACTGTGGGCTCCCCCCAACGACCCCATGGTGCACGGTGGTGAAGACTGAGGTTCGCGCAGTCAAGAAAGGGTCAAGCCGGAATGAAAAATCCATTCGATGCAGGCTTTTCCTGGCCCCCGGCAAGTGACAGATGGCCGTCTGTTGCTATGGTTTGAGGGGGGCGATACGCCCGAGAATGCTGTGCTACGCGTATGGGCCGGCGCATGGGGATAGGGATGAATCAGATGATCAAAGCGCAACCGTACTGCAAGAACTGCCGGCTGGCGCCGCCGACCTTGAGCGACGACAAGATCCAGGAGCTGGAGGCGATCATCAAGCCGGGCCACCTGCTCAACAAGGGCGACTTCGTGTTCCGCCAGGGCGACCCGTTCCACAACGTGTACCTGGTCCGCTCCGGCTCGATCAAGACCTTCACCACCAACGAGCAGGGCCTGGAGAAGATCACCGGATTCTATTTCGCCACCGAGATCTTCGGCTTCTCCGGCATGGGCGAAGGCAGCTACCCGGTATCGGCGCAAGCGCTGGAAAGCACGCTGTGCAGCGAAATTCCCTTCAGCCAGCTGGAAGCGCTGTCGAACCAGATTCCCGGCCTGTCGCACCAGATCATGCTGATGATGAGCCGCAAGATCCGTGAGGATCAGCAGATGAAGCTACTGCTGTCGAGGCTGAACTCGGACTCGCGCATTGCCGCCTTCCTGCTGAACATTTCCGCGCACTTCCGCGACCGGGGGTTCTCGGCCACGCGCTTCCGCCTGAGCATGTCGCGCAACGAGATCGGCGACTACCTGGGGCTGGCAGTGGAGACCGTGTCGCGCAGCTTCACCCGCCTGCAGAAGCATGGGTTGGTGCGGGTGGATGGGCGGGAGACGGAGATTCTCGATTTCACCGAGCTGTGCGCACTAGCCGGGGGTGAGGTCGAGCTTTGAGTGTTCGGCGCCCCCCTCACCCTAACCCTCTCCCGGAGGGAGAGGGAACTGTCCGCAGCAGGATGAAACCCAGGCGTCATCCGGCACAATCGGCCCCCTCTCCCCTTGGGAGAGGGCTGGGGTGAGGGCAACACCCAACACGGGACCTTCCCGGGGTGCCAGCGGTAAAAAACAACCGGCGCCAAACCTTCCCCTCAATACCCATCAAGTCCCGATCACACCCCCATCATCCTTGGTGATCACCAGCGTCGTGGAGCGCGGGATGCTCTTGCCGTCGCTGGCCGGGAAGCTGATGCCCGGGTGCTGGATGTTCACCCACATCGTCCTGCCATCCGGGCTCTGGGTGATGCCGGTCAGCTCGCAGCCGCGCGGGCCGACCAGGAAGCGCCGCACCTCGCGGCTGTGCGGGTCGGCGCAGAGCAGCTGGTTGCAGCCCATGGCGTGCATGGGTTTCTCGGCGTCGTCGTAGTCGGTCTCGATCCACAGGCGGCCGGCAGTGTCGAAGTAGAGGCCGTCCGGCGAGGAGAAGATGTCGCCGTTGATGCTGCCGACCAGGTTCTCCGGCGCGCCGGAGCCCTTCTGCTCGCCGGCCAGCAGGAAGACTTCCCACTGGAAGCGGGTCGCGGTCGGATCACCACCGGCCTCGTTCCAGCGCAGGATCTGCCCGTGCAGGTTTTCCTTGCGCGGGTTGGCCGCGTCCACCGGCTGCTTCTTGCCGCGGCCGTCGTTGTTGGTGAGGCTGACGTAGACCTCGCGGGTGGTCTGCTGCACGGCGACCCACTCGGGGCGATCCATCGGGGTCGCGCCGAGCTTGTCGGCGGCGGCGCGGGCATTGACCAGCACCTCGGCCTGGCTGGCGAAACCGTTCTCGGCGCTCAGGCCGTTCCGGCCATGCACCAGCGGCAGCCATTGGCCGCTGCCATCGGCGTTGAAGCGGGCGACATAGAGGGTGCCTTCGTCCAACAGGTCGCGATTGGCCGCACGGTTATCCGGGTCGTACTTGCCGGCCGGGACGAACTTGTAGATGTACTCGCCCTTGGTGTCGTCGCCATAGTAGAAGGCCATGCGGTTGTCCGCGCCCAGCGACAGGGTCGAGCACTCGCGGCAGAAGCGGCCGACGGCAGTGCGCTTCTTCGGCGTGGACTTGGGATCGAACGGGTCGATCTCCACCACCCAGCCGAAGCGGTTCGGTTCGTTGACGTGGCCGCCGTGTGGCTGGTCGGCCCTGGGGGTGGCGTCGAAGCGCGCGTCCACCGCCTCCCAGGCGTAGTAGTTGCTGAACTGGCCGTTGGACAGGCCGTAGCGCTTGTGCGAAACGCGCTTGGCATAGTCGTCCTTGTCGCGGTTGACGAAGTACTGGTGCCAGTTCTCCTCGCAGGCGAGATAGGTGCCCCAGGGCGTGACGCCCATGGAGCAGTTGTTCAGGGTGCCGAGCACCTGTTTGGCGTCCGGATCGCTGGCGGTGCGCAACAGGTCATGGCCAGCCAGCGGGCCGGACAGTTCCAGCGGCGAGCTGCCGGTGATGCGGCGGTTGTAGCTCGAACCCTCGACGCGCTGCCACTGGCCGCTGGCGTCCTTCTTCACCTCGATCACGCTCAGGCCGTGGGCGGCGATTTCCTTGCGCACCTCGCCTTCCGGGCGACCACGGGAGCCGTCGGGGCGATCCTCGAAGGTCTGGCCCTTGGTGTGCAGCGTCGGGTTGATGTACTCGTGGTTGATCACCAGCAGGCCATGGCTGTCCGGCGCATCCGGGAAAGGGAAGTAGTGCATGCCGTCATGGTTGTCGCCGGCCTGCAGTTCCTGGGCTTTCCAGTCCTCGCTGGCGTCGCCCTTCCAGGCCGGGGAGCCGCTGACCACCGGGTCGCCCCAGGAGAAGAACGGCCGGGCGGTATAGCCTTCGGCGACGATCACCCGGTCGAACTTCGGGTCCTGCTGCACCGGCACGCCCTTGAAGCCCAGCAGCGCGGACGGCACCGGAGCATCGGCGGCGAACAGCGAGCGGCCGGGGAACAGTCCGCCACCGAGAAAGCCGACCGCGCCGAGCACCAGGCTGTTCTTCAGCAGGCGGCGCCGGGCCGGGTCGATCAGCTCGCTCATCGGCACGTTGCCGGAGGGGTTGACCGCCTGGTCATCGAAGGCGGCCAGTCGATCGTGAAAGTCCTGGAATCGTTCGCTCATGGAGGGGTTCCTTCCGCGCGGCCGTCGGCGGGACGGCTCGGGTTGTCAGTAAAAGATATGCGCGGAAGGTTAGGAACGCGGTGTTACGACGGGATGACAGCGCCGCCGGCCCCATCGAGGGAGCCGGCGGCGGGAAGAAAAGCCGCCCCACAGGACCAAGACGACGTCCGGAGGCGGGCGCGAGGGCATTTGCGAAGCAGCGCGGCTCAGGTTTGCAGGCCGCCCTGCTCCGAACATTCGGGGCCCGCCAGGCGGGCCGTCCAGTCTTCCAGCACGCCACTGGTGAGGCGTTGCGCGGCGGTCTTGCGCCAGCGCAGGGAGAGCGCGTCGCAGGCCATCATCAGGCGCAGTCCGGTACGTTCCAGCGGGTGACCGAAGTACCAGTCCAGCAGGCTCGCCACGGAGAGCTGCGGGTAGTGCCGTTGCACCAGTTCCAGCGGTGCGTCGGGTGCAACCATGCCGGCACGACGGACCCGGTAGAACCAGCCGCAGCGCCCCTGCTCCTGCACCTCGAAGGGCAGCTCGGGCAGGTTCCAGCGCCGCGCCAGGCGATAGCTGGGCGAACGCGGCTGGCTCACTTCGATCAGCGCCTCGCCCCAGCGGAACAGGTCGCCGATGCACACCTCGTGTTCATTGAGGCCGAAGGTCGACAGGTTCTCGCCGAAGGCCGGCTGTCGCCAGCGCGTCTGCGGGTGCTGCTTGCGCCAGTGGCGGTAGTGCTCGGCCGGATAGTGGTGCAGCGCGCGGTCCAGGCCGCCATCGCGGCGCAGGTCGGCCCGTGCGTCCCCCGGCAGCCCCTCGGCGCCGAGCCAGACTTCCTGATGCGCTTCCAGCTTGTCGATGTCGCTGAGCAAACCGCCCCAGCTCTCTTCGACTTTGCCTATGAAAACGCCCTGGATGACGATGCTTTCCACCTTTGTCTACCCATCTGAGACAGCGGACAAGCGCTAGAGTAGAGGTCTGGATAGGTGACTATCCATTTCGATTTTCCAGTTTCGTTGATAAGCAGACCTTATGGATTTTCGCCAGCTCCGCTATTTCGTCGCGCTCTATGAGGAAGGCCATGTCGGGCGTGCCGCCGAACGCCTGGCGATTTCCCAGCCGGCGCTGTCGCAGCAGATCCGCCAGTTGGAGCAGAACCTCGACGTGGCGCTGTTCCAGCGCAGCGGCAAGCGCCTGCTGCCCACCGCCGCCGCGCACACGCTGTACAACCACGCGGTGCCGCTGCTGGACGGCCTGGAACGCGCCCGCGAGTCCCTGCGGGCTTATCGCGGGCAGAGCGCGCGGAGCCTGAGCATCGGCGTGTTGCAGACGGTCAACGCCAACCTGGTGCCGCACCTGGTGGAGCGCCTGCACAGCGCGCAGCCGCACGTGCAGGTACGCATCTATGAACTCTCGGGCGTGGAGATCGAGCGACGCCTGCTGGCCGGTCAGCTGGACATCGGCATCGGCTTCCTGCCACCGCGCCAACCGGCGCTGCACGGCGTGGAGCTGTACCCGGACGAGCTGCAACTGGTGATCGCGGCGGACCATCCGCTGAAGGATTTCAAGAAAGTCTCCCTGGCCCAGGCGGCGGAATTGCCGATGCTGTTGCTGGGCGAGGAATTCCGCGCCCGGCAGATCTGGCAGGAGCAACTGGCGGCCATCGGCCGGCGACCACGGGTGCAGGCGGAGCTGAACCATATGAGCGGCATCCTCGACAGCCTGCCGCAGAGCCGCTTCGCCACCGTGCTACCGGGGCGCGCACGACAGATGCACGGCAATCCGAACCTGCTGTGGAAGCCATTGAGCGAGCCGCGCATTCCGCTGAGCGTGGGGCTGGTGTATCGCGACGCGCAGCGGCAGCAGCCGACGGTGGAGCTGTTGCGGTCACTGCTCGACGGGGCGGTTTGAGGATGGGATCAGCGTGTAGGGCGTATAACGTTCGACGTTATACGCCGTTTAACCTCGCCCTCCAGACCACTCCAAGGCTGGCACGAAGCCGCAGCTTCAAGGCTGCCTCGAGCTCACCCCTCGCGTCGACGATAAGCACGGTGTATCGGCGTACAACCGCGAACGGTTGTACGCCCTACGAATAGCCCACCAAAAACCGCAGGCAAGAAAAAACCCCGCTTCTTTCGAAGCGGGGTTTTGCAGACCGATATCCTGACGTCCGTGCTGGCCACCATCCGTGGTGGATTCCCTTGTTTCCGTATTGTCGTTGGCGCTTCCTGCGCAATGTCCTGACTGAGGAAAAGGTTAACCGCGTAAGGACATTTCAGACAGACGCTGATCACCACCAGTGTTTGTAAGCCTAGGCTTACACGTAATCGTGATACCCCGGTTACCAAACCGTATAACCCGCAATAAAAAAGCCCCGCCGGAGCGGGGCTTTTGCGTAGCGCTTAGAACTGCGCGGCGTCCAGCAGGTACAGCGACTCGCTGCCGGCCTTCACCGAGGCGGTCAGGGAGTGGATGCGCGGCAGCAGGCGGGCGAAGTAGAAGCGCGCGGTGCCCAGCTTGCTGGCGTAGAACTCGTCCTGGCCTTCCTTGCCCTGCGCGGCGCGCGCCATCAGGGACCACATGTACGCATAGGCGGTGTAGCCGAAGGCGTGCAGGTACTCGACCGAGGCAGCGCCGATCTCGTTCGGGTTGCCCTTGGCGCGGTCCAGCACCCAGGCGGTCAGCTCGTCCAGGCTCTGCACGGCGGCGTTCAGCGGGCCGGTGAACTCGGAAAGCTCAGCCGACGCCGAAGCGGTGAAGGCGCGAATCTCGTCGGTGAACAGCTTGGCGTAGGCGCCGCCGCTGCCAACGATCTTGCGGCCCATCAGGTCCAGCGCCTGGATGCCATTGGTGCCTTCGTAGATCTGGGTGATGCGGCAGTCGCGCACCAGCTGCTCCTGGCCCCACTCGCGGATGAAGCCGTGGCCGCCGAATATCTGCTGGCCATGAATGGTGGTTTCCAGGCCCATGTCGGTGAGGAAGGCCTTGGCCACCGGGGTCAGCAGGGCAACCAGCTCCTCGGCACGCTTACGGGTGGCCGGCTCTTCGCTGTACTTGGCGGTGTCCAGCTGCATCGCGACGTAGCTGGAGAAGGCGCGGCCGCCCTCGTTCAACGCCTTCATGGTGAGCAGCATGCGGCGCACGTCCGGGTGGACGATGATCGGGTCGGCAGCCTTGTCCTTGGCGACGGGACCGGTCGGCGCGCGGCTCTGGATACGCTCGCGAGCGTATTCCACGGCGCTCTGGTAGGAGCGCTCGCCAGTGGCCAGGCCCTGGATGCCAACGCCCAGGCGCTCGTAGTTCATCATGGTGAACATGGCGGCCAGGCCCTTGTTCGGCGCGTCGACGATCCAACCGGTGGCGCCGTCGAAGTTCATCACGCAGGTGGCGGAGGCCTTGATGCCCATCTTGTGCTCGATGGAGCCACAGGACACGGCGTTGCGCCCGGCCAGGGAGCCGTCTTCGTTGACCATCACCTTCGGCACCAGGAACAGCGAGATGCCCTTGGAGCCGGCCGGCGCGTCGGGCAGCTTGGCCAGCACCAGGTGGATGATGTTCTCGGTGAGGTCGTGCTCGCCGCCGGTGATGAAGATCTTGGTGCCGGAAATCTTGAAGCTGCCGTCAGCCTGCGGTTCGGCCTTGGTGCGGATCATGCCCAGGTCGGTGCCGGCGTGCGGCTCGGTCAGGCACATGGAGCCCGCCCAGGTGCCGGCGTACATGTTCGGCAGGTACTTGGCTTTCAATTCTTCGCTGGCGTGGTTGAGCAGCGACAGGCAGGCGCCGGCGGTCAGCATCGGGTACAGGCCGAAGGACAGGTTGGCCGAGTTGACCATTTCCTCGACCTGGGCGCCGATCACTTTCGGCATGCCCATGCCGCCGAATTCCGGCGCGCCGCCCACGCCCACCCAGCCGCCTTCGGCGTAGGTGCGGTAGGCCTCGGGGAAGCCAGCCGGGGTCTTCACGCCCTCGGCGCTCCAGCTGCAGCCTTCCTCGTCGCCGCTGCGGTTCAGCGGGGCGATCACGCCGCCGGTGACCTTGCCGGCTTCTTCGAGGATCGCGCTGGCGGTCTCGGCGTCGACGGTCTCGGCCAGCGCCGGCAGTTCTGCCCAGAGCTTGGCAACCTCGAAGACCTCATTGAGGACGAATTGCATGTCACGCAGGGGAGCTTTGTAGTCAGCCATGATAAATCCTCGAACGAAAACGACGGCTGATCAGCCAGCCAGCGGTATCAGAATAGGAGGTACGCGAAGGTACGCCGCCGGAGTTTACTCCAACAACTTTTCAGACTTTAAGCGTCATGTTGTGACCACACAACAATAGATTGGTCACGAAATGTAGCTGTGACGAAAAGGCCCGCACACGGCGGGCCTTCTCGTCTGGCGCGCAATTTACAGGGCGAACTGTTCGGCCGACAGGCGCATCAGTACGTCGGAACCGGCCTCCGCCGCCGCCACGTGAGCCTGGGCGCGCGGCAGCAGGCGGCTGAAGTAGAACTCGGCGGTCACCAGCTTCGCCTGGTAGTAGGCCGCCTCGCCGGCACCCTCCTCCAGCTTCTGCTGGGCGACCAGCGCCATGCGCAGCCAGAAGTAACCCAGGGTCACGTAGCCGGAGAACATCAGGTAATCCACCGAGGCGGCACCAACTTCGTCCGGGTTCTTCATGGCGGCCATGCCGACCTTCTGGGTCAGCTCGCCCCACTGCTTGTTCAGCGCCGCCAGTTGCGCGACCTGCGCTTTCAACTGCGGATGCTCGGCCTGCTGCTGGCAGAGCTGGTGGACCAGCTTGGTAAAGCCCATCAGCAGCTTGCCCTGGCTGCCGAGGACCTTGCGCCCCAGCAGGTCCAGCGCCTGAATGCCGTTGGTGCCCTCGTAGATCGGCGCAATGCGGCAGTCGCGTACCAGCTGCTCCATGCCCCACTCGCGGATGAAGCCGTGGCCGCCGAACACCTGCATGCCGATGTTGGTGACCTCAAGGCCGGTCTCGGTCATGAAGGCCTTGCAGATGGGGGTGAGGAAGGCCAGCAGGTTGGCGGCGCGCTCGCGTTCCTCGGCGTCCTGGGACAGGTGCTCGATGTCCAGCAGCTGCGCGGTGAAGTAGGCCAGCGCGCGGTTGCCTTCGTTGAACGCCTTCATGGTCAGCAGCATGCGGCGCACGTCCGGGTGCACGATGATCGGGTCGGCGGGCTTCTCCGGCGCCTTCGGACCGGTCAGCGAGCGCATCTGCAGGCGGTCCTGGGCGTAGCGCACGGCGCCCTGGTAGCTGGTCTCGCCGAGGCAGAGTCCCTGCATGCCGGTGCCCAGGCGCGCATGGTTCATCATGGTGAACATGCAGGCCAGGCCTTTGTTGGCCTCGCCGATCAGGAAACCACGGGCACCGTCGAAGTTCATCACGCAGGTAGCGGAGGCCTTGATGCCCATCTTGTGCTCGATGGAGCCGCAGGCCACGGCGTTACGGGGGCCCACCTCGCCGTTCGCGTCCAGGTTGAACTTGGGCACGATGAACAGCGAGATGCCCTTGGTGCCGGCCGGCGCGTCGGGCAGCTTGGCCAGGACCAGGTGGATGATGTTCTCGCTCATGTCGTGCTCGCCGGCGGAGATGAATATCTTGGTGCCGGTGATCGCGTAGCTGCCGTCGGCGTTGGGCACGGCGCGGGTCTTGATGATGCCCAGGTCCGTGCCGCAATGCGGTTCGGTGAGGCACATGGTGCCGGTCCATACCGCGCTGGTCATGCGCGGCAGGTAGGTGTTCTTCTGCTCCTCGCTGCCGTGGGCGTGAATGGCGGCCATGGCGCCCTTGGTCAGGCCGGGGTACATGCCCCAGGAGCAGTTGGACGCGCCGATCATCTCGCTGACCAGCAGGCCGAGGGACGGCGGCAGGCCCTGGCCGCCGTACTCCGGGTCGCTGGAAACGCCGTTCCAGCCGGCCTCGACGTACTGTGCAAAGGCTTCCTTGAAGCCCTTGGGCGTGGTCACCACACCGTTGTCGAAGTGGCAGCCTTCCTCGTCGCCGGAGCGGTTCAGCGGGGCGATGACCTGCTCACAGAACTTCGCGCCTTCCTCGAGGATGGCGGCGAACATGTCCGGGGTGGCGTCGGTGGCGCCGAGGGCTTCGTAGCGGCCGGTGAAGTCGAAGACTTCGTCGGTGAGGAAGCGCACGTCGCGCAGGGGGGCCTTGTACTCGGGCATCGCGAATCTCCGTTCGGTTCAGGGCGCCAGAGTGGCGCGGATACCTCGAACCTAAAGGCGCACGGACGCCCGGGCAATCAGGCTGCACGCGCTGAATGCGCGGCCATAAGCAGCCATCAACCCGTGCGTACCGCGCCCCGGTGCGCCTGCCCGTGCACTGCCACCCGATTGCGGCCGCCGCTCTTGGCCGAATACAGCGCCTGGTCGGCGCCCTTGATCACTTCTTCCGGACTGCGCCGCTCGCCGTCACGCTCGGCGACGCCGACACTGATGGTTACCGAGACCGTCTGCGCTTCCCTGCCGCTGCGCCTGCTGCGGCCCTGGCGATCGTCCCTGGGCCGGTTGCCACGGTCGCGCAACTGCATCGCGTAGCCCTCGATGGCCTGACGCACCGCGTCCAGGTGCGGCAGGCACTCCTCCACCGACTTGCCGGAGAACACCAGGGTGAATTCCTCGCCACCGTAGCGATACGCCTTGCCGCCCCCGCCGGTGCGCCGCAGCTGGCTGGCGACCATGCGCAGTACCTGGTCGCCGACGTCATGGCCGTGGCTGTCGTTGAATTTCTTGAAGTGGTCCACATCGATCATCGCCAGCACGTACTGCTGGCCGAGGCGCTGGAAGCGCTCGTTCAAGGCGCGGCGCCCGGGCAGCCCGGTGAGCTCGTCGCGGAAGGCCATCTGGTACGCCTCATGGGCCACCGCGCCGGCCAGGTTGAGCATCACCAGGCTGGTCATCACCGTGAGCGCGTGGGGCAGGATGAACACCTTCGGCAGCATCCACAGCAGACCTGCCAGCCCCACCAGTTGCGCGGCGTGCAGCGGCCGTGGCTGGCGCAGGTAGGCAGCGAGCAGGGCGATGAAGGCGAGGATGAAGCCGAAGTAGGACAGTTGCGCCAGGCTCATCCAGCGCCCGTGCAGGGCGGGCCAGTAGACATCGCTGAGCAGTTCGGCCAGCCCCTGGGGGAAACGTTGTGCCAGCGCCGTCGCGGTCGCCGCCACGGCCAGCAGCGCGGCGCCACGGGCCAGCAGGTCCTGCAGCAGGTGCATGCGCTCCTGCCAGATGCCGTACATCCCGTAGAGCAGCGGCAGCAGCACACAGCACAGGTGGAACACCAGCGCCGCGTCCGGTCGCGTCGTGTGATGGGCGCGGTAGTAGTCGACCTGGGTATCGAGCAGGAAGTAGGCGATGTACACCACCCCCAGCATGAACAACTGGCGCTGACGACCATAGACCAGGCACAGCGCGCCCCCGAGCAACAGCAACAAGGTCGGCAGGACGTTGAACAGCGAGATGAAGAATTCGGAGAGTTCGGCCAGGGAGCCGGCGACGATGCCAGCCGGAATCAGCAGCAGGGGGGCAAGGAAGTGGCTGAGCCGGTAGGGGGCCGTGGGTCGCACAAGGGGTTCCGATGCATTGACGCCGGACTCGAGGTCAGCGGACCGGCAAGTGGCGTAATGATGGCACCTTCCGGAGGTATTTGCGTGTCCACGGATACGAAAAAGCCCGCCGGATGGCGGGCTTTTTCCTGTTCAGCAGACGGACGGCGAACCGTCCGTCCATGGCGCTGATCAGTAACCGAGGGCGAAATCTTCCTCGGCCAGGTCCATCAGGTTGTTGGCGCCGGACAGCATGGAGCCAACGTGCGCGCGGGTGCGCGGCAGGATGCGCTGGAAGTAGAAGCGCGCGGTCTTCAGCTTGGCCTGGTAGAAGGCCTCTTCGCTGGTACCGGCAGCCAGCTTCTCGGCAGCCAGGCGAGCCATGTCAGCCCAGAAGTAAGCCAGGGCGGCGTAACCGGAGTACATCAGGTAGTCCACCGAAGCGGCACCGACTTCCTCGCGATCCTTCATGGCGGCCATGCCGACCTTCATGGTCAGCTCGCCCCACTCCTTGTTCAGCGCGGCCAGCGGTGCAACGAATTCCTTCACGGCTTCGTTGGCCTCGTTGGCCTGGCAGAACTTGTGCACGATCTTGGTGAAGCCCTTGAGCGCTTCGCCCTGGGTCATCAGGATCTTGCGGCCCAGCAGGTCCAGCGCCTGAACGCCGGTGGTGCCTTCGTATAGCATGGAGATGCGGCTGTCGCGGACGTTCTGCTCCATGCCGTGCTCGGCGATGAAGCCGTGGCCGCCATAGATCTGCACGCCGTGGTTGGCGGCTTCGAAGCCCACTTCGGTCATGAACGCCTTGGCGATCGGAGTGAGGAAGGCCAGCATCGCGTCAGCGGCTTTCTTCTCTTCTTCGTCCTGGCTGCGCTGCACGATGTCCACCTGCTTGGCGGCGAAGTACAGCATGGCGCGGTTGCCTTCGGCGAAGGCCTTGGCGGTCAGCAGCATGCGGCGCACGTCCGGGTGCACGATGATCGGGTCGGCGGCTTTTTCCGGGGCTTTCGGGCCGGTCAGCGAACGCATCTGCAGACGCTCGCGAGCGTAGGCGATGCCACCCTGGAAACCGATCTCGGCGTGGGCCAGGCCTTGCAGCGCGGTACCCAGGCGAGCGGTGTTCATGAAGGTGAACATGCAGTTCAGGCCCTTGTTCGGCGGGCCGATCAGGAAGCCGGTAGCAGCGTCGAAGTTCATCACGCAGGTGGCGTTGCCGTGGATGCCCATCTTGTGCTCGATGGAGCCACAGGAAACGGCGTTGCGCTCGCCTACGCCGCCTTCGGCGTTGGGCAGGAACTTCGGCACGATGAACAGCGAGATGCCCTTGGTGCCCTGCGGGGCGTCGGGCAGGCGGGCCAGCACGATGTGGACGATGTTGTCGGCCATGTCGTGTTCGCCAGCGGAGATGAAGATCTTGGTGCCGGTGACCTTGTAGGTGCCGTCAGCCTGCGGCTCCGCCTTGGTGCGCAGCATGCCCAGGTCGGTGCCGCAATGCGGCTCGGTCAGGCACATGGTGCCGGTCCACTCGCCGGAAACCAGCTTGGTCAGGTAGGTCTGCTGCTGCTCCGGGGTGCCGTGGGCGTGCAGGGTGTTCATGGCGCCATGGGACAGGCCCGGGTACATGCCCCAGGACCAGTTGGCCTGGCCGACCATCTCGCTGATGGCCATGCCGAGGGATTCGGGCAGCCCCTGACCGCCGTGCTCGACGTCATGGGCCAGGCTCGGCCAGCCGCCTTCGACGAACTGCTGGTAGGCCTCCTTGAAGCCGGTCGGGGTCTTCACGCCTTCCGGGCTCCACTTGCAGCCTTCCAGGTCGCCAACGCGGTTCAGCGGAGCGATTACCTGTTCGCAGAACTTGGCACCCTCTTCGAGGATGGCATTGACCATATCCGGGGTGGCGTCTTGAGCGCCCGGCAGATTCTGGTAGTGCGCTTCGTAGCCCAGCAGCTCGTCGCGAACGAAACGGATATCACGCAAGGGGGCCTTGTAATCAGGCATAGCGGTAAACCTCTACGAAGGGTTCTGGTTAATGGGCGACCGGTCGTTGCGGTCGCAGTGCGGGATCGTTCCCGGCCGCCCAGTCGGTGCGCGCACGCATCCCGACAGTCAAACAGGCGTTTGAAACATACGTTTACGCCATACCCTTGTCAAGCATGCAGACCGACCACCCGGTCACGCTCGCAGGGCTACCGCCGGAGGGCCTTCGCGCCGCCGTCCTGAGATTGATTAAAGCCCATGGCAGAGCGGCCGGCGCGTCACAAGGACAGCCGGCAGGGCGGGAAGAAAATACGGAGGGAAAGCGAACGTCAGGCGCGGATATCGATGAGGGTGCCGAGGGTTTCGTCGGCCGCCTGGATGACTTTGGCGCCGGCCTCGACCTCGTGCTGGCCGCGGCGCAGGTCCACCAGGTGATCCGCCAGGGCGTCGCTTGCGCCGCTGCGGGCGCTGGCGATCCCGGCGCCGGCCTGGTCGACGCGCTGCTGTCCGCTCTGGACCGAGTTCAGGCCCGCGGCAAATGCATTACCGGAGATTTCCATCGGTGCGTCTCCCTGGACAAAAGCAGCCAATGGCCACCATTCAAGCAGACTTCCGCTCGCCCGGCCAGGCGTTGTTACAGATCGAGAATGCTCAGGTCCAGGTGAGCGGCGACTGCGGAGGGCGTCGCCGGCGACAGACGGGGAACCCGGCCGATGCAGGGCGCCGGCAGCCGCTCGGCCAGGGTCGCCAGGTTCTCCTCCAGGCGCGACGTGCTCGGGTCGACGATGTTCGCCACCCAGCCGGCCAGTTGCAGGCCGTCCCGCTGGATCGCCTCGGCACTGAGCACCGCATGGTTGATGCAGCCCAGGCGCACGCCAACCACCAGGATCACCGGCAGGCCAAGGGCGATCGCCAGGTCCGACAGGCTTTCCTCTCCCGACAACGGCACCCGCCAACCGCCCGCCCCTTCCACCACCGTGAAGTCGGCGCCTAGTTGCAGCACCGAACGCACGGCCGGCGCCAGCGACTCGACCTGCAGCTTCACGCCCTTCTCCCGTGCGGCGAGGTGCGGCGCGATGGCGGGCTGGAAGGCGAAGGGGTTCACCTGGTCGTAGGCCAGCGGCAGGCTGCATTCGGCCAGCAGCGCCAGCGCGTCCTCGTTGCGTAGTCCCTCGGGCGTCCGCTCACAACCGGAGGCCACCGGCTTGGCTGCCGCCGTGGACAATCCGGCCAGCCGCGCTGCATGGAGCAGGCCGGCGGCGAGGGTGGTCTTGCCGATCTCGGTGTCGGTGCCAGTGATGAAGTAGGCGTGGGACATAGGTACCTCGGTGCTTTTCCGCAGGTGCGGACTGCGTCCGGGATTAGCCATCGACTCAATGGCCATCGCGGACAGCGTCCGCTCCTACTAAGAATAGATTTTGCGCAGGACGGCGTAGACCACCCGGTAGGTGGCCGGCAGTCCCTGGGGCTGGCGGAATTGTTCGTAAGCGGTGATCAGCGCGCGCACCCGCTCGCGCCCGGTCAGCCCGTCAGGCCGGCCGGGGTTGAGGTTGTGCGCGCCGAGCGCCTTGAGTTCATGGGTGAGGCTGCGCAAATCGGGGAAATGCAGGACGCGGTCCTCGGTGCGCAGTTCCAGCACCTCCAGCCCGCTGGCGGCGCAATGCAGCTGGTAGTCCTCGAACGCGCGGAAGCGGTTCACATGGACGAAGCCATCCACCGCCTGCCAGGCACTGCGCAGCTCGCCCAGGGTGCCGATGCACAGGCTGCTGAACGCCAGCACGCCGTTCGGACGCAGCACCCGCCGTGCTTCGCTCAGCACCGAGGGCAGGTCCGCGCACCATTGCAGCGCCAGGCTGGAGAACAACAGGTCGCACGCCCCGTCGCGCAGCGGCAGATGCTCGGCGTCGCCACCGATGAAATGCTCAGCGCCACCCAGATCGCGGGCATGGCGCAGCATGCCTTCGGCGATGTCGACGGCCAGGCCATGGGCCTGTGGATAGTGCTCCGCCAGGGCGCGGGTGAAATAGCCGGTGCCGCTGCCCAGGTCGACCCAGCGCTCCGGCGCCAGCTCGCCCGGCAACCGCTGCAGGAGCTGCGAGCCGACCGCGCGTTGCAGGTCGGCCACCGCATCGTAGGTCTCAGCGGCGCGGGAGAAGGAAGCGGCGACCTGACGCTTGTCAGGCAGCACGCTGTGACTGCTTTCAGGCATCGTCGCCCTCGTGGATGAATCTCAGGATGGCGGCGGCCGTTTCGTCCGGCTGTTCCAGCGGCAGGCCGTGGCTGGCGTCGGGCACCAGGCTGACTTCGACGTCCGGCAGCCATTCCAGCAGGGCATCGGCGGCAGAGGCCGGCACCAGGGCATCGTTGCCGGCGAACAGGTGCAACTGCGGGCCGGGATAGCGGCTCAGGGCGGCACGGGTATCGAGCTGGCCGAGCAACTGCAGGCCGGCGGTCAGGCCCGCGGCATCCAGTTGCGGCAGCGCCACCTGAAGTTGCCGCGCCAGGGTGCGGGCATCGCGCGCGCCCTGGCTGACCAGCAGGGTGAAGCGCTTGCGCACCAGCTGCGGCTCCAGCAGGAAGGCCTCGAAGAAGTCTTCGAACACCTCGTTGGCCATGGCTTCGGGCCAATCTTCGCGACGACGGAAGCAGGGGTTGCTGGCCAGGGTGACCAGCCCACGGCAGGATTCGCCGCGCCGCGCCGCCAGCTCGGCGGCGAGCATGCCGCCCAGCGACCAGCCGGCGATCCAGGCGTCATGGGGGACGTTGTCGTCCAGTTCGTCGAGCCAGACGCTGGGGTCGGCATCGGTCGGCAGCGGCTCGATCTGCACGTTCAGGTGCGGCGCCTGCTCCAGCAGCGCATCGCGCAGCGGCTCCAGCGGCGCGCTGCCCAGGCCCCAGCCCGGCAGCAGGATCAGTTGGTCACGCATCATCGCCCTCCTCGGCATCGATCTCTGCCAGAAGGCTAGACGACACGCGCTGCCAGCTTTCCGCCAGCGCCACGAGCAGGCGGTCGACCTGCGCCTCGCTGTGCGAGGCGGAAAGCGTCACGCGCAGGCGCGCGGTGCCGGCCGGCACGGTCGGCGGGCGGATGGCGCCGACCAGGATGCCGTGCTCGCGCAGCTCCGCCGACAGGGCCATGGCCTGGCGGCTGCCGCCAATGAGGATCGGCTGGATCGGCGTCGGGCTGTCCATCAGGCGCAGGCCGATGGCCTCGGCGCCGCTGCGGAAGCGGGCGATCAGCGCATTGAGATGGTCGCGGCGCCAGCTTTCGGCGCGCAGCAGCTCCAGGCTCTTCAGCGTGGCGCAGGCCACGGCCGGCGGCTGGCTGGTGGTGTAGATGTAAGGGCGGGCGAACTGGATCAGCGTCTCGATCAGTTCCTCGTTGCCGGCGACGAAGGCGCCCGCGGTGCCAAAGGCCTTGCCGAGGGTGCCGACCAGCACCGGCACATCGTCCATGCCCAGTCCGAAATGTTCGACGATGCCGCCGCCAGTCGCGCCCAGCGGGCCGAAGCCGTGGGCGTCGTCGACCATCATCCAGGCATTCTTCTTCCGCGCCTGCGCACAGAGCGCCGGGAGGTCGGCCAGATCGCCGTCCATGCTGAACACGCCATCGGTCACCACCAGGGTGTTGCCTTCGGCCTTGTCCAGGCGCGCGGCGAGACTGACAGCGTCGTTGTGCAGGTAGCGCGAGAAGCGCGCGCCGGAGAGCAGGCCGGCGTCCAGCAGCGAGGCGTGGTTGAGGCGGTCTTCCAGCACGCTGTCGCCCTTGCCCACCAGGGCGGTGACGGTGCCGAGGTTGGCCATGTAACCGGTAGAAAACAGCAGCGCACGCGGGCGGCCGGTGAACTCGGCGAGCGCCAGCTCCAGCTCGTGGTGCGGGCCGCAATGGCCGTTGACCAGGTGCGAAGCGCCACCGCCCACGCCCCAGCGCTCGGCGCCGGCGCGCAGGGCGGCGATCACCTCGGGGTGATTGGCCAGGCCCAGGTAATCATTGGAACAGAAGGCCAGCATCGGCTGGCCATCGATGAGCACATCCGGCCCCTGCGGGGATTCCAGCAGCGGGCGGCGGCGGTAAAGGTCCTCCGCCTGGCGCTGGGCCAGACGGGCGGCGAGATCGAAAGACATACGCAACCCCGAATCGGCGACGGTCCTCCGGGAAGAGGACCTGTAGGAGCGAGCTTGCTCGCGAACAAGCTTCCAGGGCACTCAGCTGCTGGGCGGTTCGCGATCAAGGACTGGGCGTCCCCCTCGCTCCTACATAGAAAAGCAGATCAGGCCGAAGCCGCGTTGTAGAACAGCTGGGAGTCGCGTTGTTCCACCAGCGCCTGCTCGATGGCGGCCTGGTGCACTTCGTCGGCATGCTCCTCGCGTTCCTCGGGCTTGATGCCCAGGCGCGCGAACAGCTGCATGTCCTTCTCGGCCTGCGGGTTCTTGGTGGTCAGCAGCTTCTCGCCGTAGAAGATCGAGTTGGCGCCGGCCATGAAGGCCAGGGCCTGCATCTGCTCGTTCATCTGCTCGCGGCCGGCGGACAGGCGCACGTGGGATTTCGGCATCAGGATGCGGGCGACGGCCAGGGTGCGGATGAAGTCAAACGGATCGACGTCCTTCTCCTCGGCCAGCGGGGTGCCCTTGACCTTGACCAGCATGTTGATCGGCACCGATTCCGGGTGCTCGGGCAGGTTGGCCAGCTGGATCAGCAGGCCGGCGCGGTCGTCCACCGACTCGCCCATGCCCAGGATGCCGCCGGAGCAGATCTTCATCCCCGCCTCACGCACGTACGCCAGGGTCTGCAGGCGCTCGCCATAGGTGCGGGTGGTGATGATGTTGCCGTAGAACTCCGGCGAGGTATCGAGGTTGTGGTTGTAGTAGTCCAGGCCCGCTTCGGCCAGTGCCTTGGTCTGCTCCTGGTCCAGGCGCCCCAGGGTCATGCAGGTTTCCAGGCCGAGCTTCTTCACGCCCTTCACCATTTCCAGCACGTAGGGCATGTCCTTGGCCGATGGGTGCTTCCACGCCGCGCCCATGCAGAAGCGGGTGGAACCGATGGCCTTGGCTTCGGCTGCCGCTTCCAGCACCTTCTGCACCTCCATCAGCTTTTCCTTGTCCAGGCCGGTGTTGTAGTGGCCGGACTGCGGGCAATATTTGCAGTCTTCCGGGCAGGCGCCGGTCTTGATCGACAGCAGGGTGGAAACCTGTACGCGGTTCGGGTCGAAGTGCGCGCGGTGCACGGTCTGCGCCTGGAACAGCAGGTCATTGAACGGCTGTTCGAACAGGGCACGGACTTCGGCAAGGGTCCAGTCGTGGCGGGTTACTTGGGCTGCGGTGGCACTCATCGGCAAAGTCCTTCGACGCTTGGGGGCGCCTCTTGTCTAAGGTGCCCCGGCGGCGCGCCACCGGGGGAATCAGGCTCAAGGCATCATATGTGGACCTGTGACGCTGTCAACCACTCTCGCGACACAGGTTGACAAGTGATCACTTAATGAACAATTCGATATTCATGCGCCACGATCTGCTGAACCCGGCGCCCCGGATATCGCTCCAATCCAGCAGGACATTCAGGAGTCATCCCCAGATGGGAACCGAAGGATTCTTCGACAGCCTCGGCCAGATGGTCGGCAAGGCCATCCGTTTCATCGTCGATCTGCTGTCGGGCGTGCTCGGCGGCCTGTGGCGCGCCATGGACGATTTCTTCCACGGCCTTGCGCGCGCCGTCGGAATCGACGTCTCGATCTTCAGCTTCGTCCTGCTCTTCCTCGGCCTGCTGCTGCTCTACAGTGGCATCCGCGCCTTCCTGCGGCGCTCGATCTTCGGCGGGCTGATCTGGACGGTGCTGGGGCTGCTGGTCCTGAGCTGGCTGATCCACTGACAGCCGCCGCCCATGGAGGGGCGGAATGCGGTTCTCTCAGGGGTCTCCCATCTGGCAATGGCGCCCCGTCTGGTGGCGCCCACGCGTACGATGCCTGTTGTGTGGTGCGATGACGGAACAGGCCGAGCTGCCATTGTGTCCGGGTTGCGACGATGACCTGCCCTGGCTCACCGGGCACTGCGCGATCTGCGCCCTGCCGCTACCGGTCGCCGGCCTTACCTGTGGGCAATGCCTGCGCCGCGCTCCCGCCTTCCAGCGCGTCGAAACGCCCCTGCGCTACGGCTTTCCGGTCGACGCCCTGATTACCCGCTTCAAACACCAGGCCAACGCGCCCTTCGGCCGGCTGCTCGCGCAGTTGCTGTCGCGCCACCTGAAACATGCCTTTGACGAAGGACTGCCGCGTCCGGATCGTCTCGTACCCGTGCCGCTGTCACGTCAACGCGAGCGCCAGCGTGGCTTCAACCAGGCCGCCCTGCTGGCCGCCTGGCTCGCCGCCCCCCTGGGTCTGCCTGTGGATAACCGCTTGCTGCGGCGCATCCAGGACACTCCCGCGCAGCAGGGCCTGGACGCCGCCGCGCGCAAACGCAACCTGCGCCGCGCCTTCGCCCTGGCCGATGGCGCGCGGATAGAAGGCCTGCACCTGGCGCTGGTGGACGACGTGCTGACCACCGGGGCCACCGCCCAGTTCATCGCCCGCGAGCTGCGCAAAGCCGGTGCCCGACGGGTCGACGTCTACTGCCTGGCGCGCACGCCAGCCCCGGAATAGACGACCGCTCGTCCACATTCCCGGCAATTTTCCCTTGCGTTTTGTCGGCTGGCGACGGAGCCTCGCCGCATACCAATAAGCACTCGCGAAACCATGACCACCCTCAGCCTGCTGACCCAGCACGTCACCCGCCGCCCGCAACGCATCGCCCTGCTCGCGCAGATCGCCCAGCTCGGCTCGATCACCCACGCCGCCAAAGCGGCCGGCATGAGCTACAAGACCGCCTGGGACGCCATCGATGAACTGAACAACCTCTCCGACCGCCCGCTGGTGGAACGCAGCGTCGGCGGCAAGGGCGGCGGCGGCGCACGCCTGACCGCCGACGGCGAACGCCTGCTGGCGCTCTACCAGCGCCTGGAAGCCCTGCGCGAACACATCGTCGAGCATGTCGAGCACCAGGCCGACCTGGAGCTGATCGGCCGCCTGATGATGCGCACCAGCGCTCGCAACCAGTTGCACGGACATATCTGCGCCATCGAGCCCGCCGGGCTCAACGACCTGGTGTGCATCGAGCTGCCCGGCGGCGCGCGCATCCAGGCGCGGGTCACCCGCGAAAGCACCGAGAAGCTTGAGCTGCGCGACGGCCAGCCGGTGGTGGCGCTGATGAAGGCCGGCTGGCTGTACGTCGACCTGCCGCACATCCCCTGCCCGGATGGGCTGAACGCACTGGAAGGGCATATCGACGACATCCGCGAGGCCGACGACGGCCCCAGCGAAGTGCGCATCCAATTGCCCAGCGGGCAGATGCTCTGCGCCCTGACCGATCCGGAGCGCATCGAAATCCTGCGCCTGAAGCCCGGCGCCCAGGTCCGCGCGCAGTTCTCCCCAGCCCAGGTGATCCTCGGCACGCCGCTGTAGTTTCCCTGCCATACATCAAGCCCCGCGCCAGCGCGCCGCGCTCCAATGACCGCCAGAGACTCCCGCCCCTCCCGGGCGGGCCTTGCGGTTCAGCCACACTGGAGCCCCACCATGCGCCGCCTGCTCAGCCTGTTCGCCCTGCCCCTGCTGCTGTCCCTGCCCCTGGCTGGCCACGCCGGCCCCGACGTGCTGCGCATAGGCGCCAGCCAGGCGCTGATGCCAACGCTGGAGCCGCTGGTGGACCGCTACCAGCTCGACACCCACAACAAGGTGCTGCTGATCGGCGGAGCCGACGAGGAACTCGGTGAACAGGTGCGCCAGGGAACGCCCTATGACCTGCTGCTCAGCGCGCAACCCGCGCCGCTGACCCACCTGCACCACCAGGGCCACGGCGAGAAGCCCCTCCCCGTCGGCTGCAAGGCACAGCCCATGCAGGAACTGACGCTGGTGCGGGGCGATCGGCACGAACTGGCCACACATTTCCTCGACTACCTGAAACAGCACCACTGCAACGAACACTGAGGCAAATCGCTCACGGGGTTACACTAGGCGGCCTGCACACTGCCTGGATCGTTGCCATGTCCCATCCCTTCTCCGACCTCACGCCCGACTTGGTTCTGGATGCGGTGGAAAGCATCGGTTTCCTCAGTGACGCCCGCGTGCTGGCGCTCAACAGTTACGAGAACCGCGTCTACCAGGTGGGCATCGAAGACAGCGAGCCGCTGATCGCCAAGTTCTACCGTCCGGGGCGCTGGACCAATGAAGCGATCCTCGAAGAACACGCCTATGCCGCGGAACTGGCCGAATGTGAAGTGCCGCTGGTAGCGCCGCTGGTCCACGAGGGCAAGACCCTGTTCGAGCACGCTGGTTTTCGCTTCACCCTGTTCCCCCGCCGTGGCGGCCGCGCGCCGGAGCCGGGCAACCTCGACCAGCTCTACCGTCTCGGCCAACTGCTGGGCCGCCTGCACGCCGTGGGCGCCAACCGCCCCTTCGAGCACCGCGAGGCGCTGACGGTGGATAACTTCGGCCACCAGTCCCTGGCGACCCTGCTGGAAGGCAACTTCATCCCCAGGAGCCTGCTGCCGGCCTACGAGTCCGTGGCCCGCGACCTGCTGAAGAAGATCGACGAGCTGTACGCGCGCGTGAGCTACACGCCCATCCGCATGCACGGCGACTGCCACCCCGGCAACCTGCTGTGCCGCGACGAGACCTTCCACGTCGTGGACCTCGACGACTGCCGCATGGGCCCCGCCGTACAGGACCTGTGGATGATGCTCGCCGGCGAACGCCAGGAGCGCCTCGGACAACTCTCGGAACTGGTCGACGGCTACCAGGAATTCCACGACTTCGATCCGCGCGAGCTGCCGCTGATCGAAGGCCTGCGCGCCCTGCGCCTGATGCACTACAGCGCCTGGCTGGCGCGCCGCTGGGACGACCCGGCGTTCCCGCCGAGCTTCCCCTGGTTCGGTAGCGAGCGTTACTGGGGCGACCAGGTGCTGGTGCTGCGCGAGCAACTGGCGGCGCTGGATGAGGAGCCGTTGCGGTTGTTCTGAGCCTACACCGGCGTTCATTACCGGCCTGCTGGCCGGATCGCGGACGGAGTCCGCTCCTGCACCGCAGTGGGCGTACGACCGCTCGCGGCTCCCCAGCCCCTGTAGGCGAGCTTGCTCGCGAACCGCATGACACCGGAGCGACCGGGAAACCCGTTCGCGAGCAAGCTCGCTCCTACGAAGAGCTCGCCCCGTAAAGCCAACGTTACGCACATTCACTGCTCCCCAGTCATCGGCCACCTCCCCGGCACAGACAAGCTCCCGCGCGCCCCCTAGAATTAGCCAGCCACTCATTAGCTGCCTAACCAAGGATGTTCCATGGCTACCGCCAATCCCCGCCGGGGCTATGCCCTGGGCCTGACTGCCTATGTCATCTGGGGGCTCTTCCCGATCTACTTCAAACTGCTCGAACGTATCCCCGCGCTGGAAATCATCACCCATCGCGCCATCTGGTCCGCGGTGTTCGGCGCCCTGCTCCTGCTGGTGTGGAAGCACCCCGGCTGGTGGCGGGAACTGCGCGAGAATCCCAAGCGCATCGCCGTGCTCACCGCCAGCGGCCTGCTGATCGCCAGCAACTGGCTGGTCTACGTCTGGGCGGTGAACAACGGCCACATGATCGAGGCCAGCCTGGGTTACTACATCAACCCGCTGATCAACGTCCTCCTGGGCCTGGTGATCCTGCGCGAACGCCTGCGCCCGCTGCAGTGGGTCGCCGTGGGCCTCGCCGCATTGGGCGTGGCGCAGCAGTTGTGGCAGCTGGGCAGCGTGCCCTGGGTATCGCTGGCCTTGGCGCTGACCTTCGGCTTCTACGGGCTGATCCGTAAACAGGCGCCGGTGGCCGCGCTGCCGGGGCTGGTGGTGGAGACCTGGATCCTGCTGCCGCTGGCAATCGGTTATCTCGTGCTGTTTGCCAACGGCCCAAGCGTGCACGCGGACTTCTGGACTACCAAGGACGCCATCTGGCTCGCCGCTGCCGGCCCGATCACCCTGGTGCCACTGGTCTGCTTCAATGCCGCCGCCCGCCACCTGCCCTACGCCACCCTGGGCTTCCTGCAATACCTGGCGCCGACTTTGGTGCTGCTGCAGGCCATCTTCCTGTTCGGCGAGCACCTGGACAGTACCCGTCTGGTCTCCTTCGGCTGCATCTGGCTGGCGCTGGTGGTGTACAGCGTGGACATCTGGTATCGCCTGTCCCGCGGCAACTGATCAATCCTTGACCACCCTACTGAAAGTCCCGATTTTCGGGGCTTTCAGCAAGCCACCACCAGACTATCCACAGCACCATCCCGCACAAACGGGGATAAGCGCCTGGCACGGGCCCTTATCCCCAACTCCGATGCCTCAACGCTGATCCCTCGACTCGCGGGTACACCCTTCGATCATTTTTCATTCAATCTTCGCAAAGCCACGTCCCTTCTGCGATTCGGCGGAATTCCCAGTGTTTTTCCACAGGCTAATCCCCGTGCACTGTGAATCTTCCGGGGAGCGCTGACCGGATCGTGGACAACTCTTCACAAGCCGCGCAAACAAAGGCTTACAGCCATCAGCCCACGGCCTTTCCACAGACTCATCCAGAGGTTTTGTGCACAGCGGCGGGGCGGCGCGTCCTGCGCACCTGCTCCCATGGCGGGAACGGAAGAACCGCTCAGAAAACGAGCAACGCTACCAAAGCCTCGTCACCAGTGGCGTACAGCTGGTTATCAACAGAAAGCTCACGGAGCGATCCACGCGATCTGTGCACAGCGGCGAAACCGATAGTGGATAAGCGCTGATGGACGAGACCCAATGAAAATGGGCTCTCCATGAATCCAATCACAGAGAGCCCACAGACTTATGCACAGGGCAGCGATGGAAGGTCAGCGGATCAATCCCCACTGTGGAAATTCATTTCCACCATCAGGTCGTCCGCCAGCTCCTCCAGACGCGTCTGCAGGGTTTCCAGCGGCAAGGTCAGTGGCACCGCCAGCAACGCTTCAGCGTGGAACAGCGGTTCGCTGCTCATCGGCGCCGGCAGGACTTCGGTGGTCAGGCGCTCCAGGTTGACGCCATGTTCGGTGAGCAAACGCGTGATATCGCGGACGATGCCGGGACGATCGTTGCCCACCAGGTCCAGGTGGATCGGCTTCCAGTTGCATGCCGGCTCGATGCCGCTTTCCGCCAGCAGCACGCGGATGCCGTAGGCCGACAGCCCCTGCAGGCCCTCGACCAGTTCGTCATAGCCCTCGGCGGGAACCGCCACCCGCAGGATGCCGGCGAATTGCCCAGCCATGCGTGACATGCGGCTTTCCAGCCAGTTGCCGCCATGGGCGGCGATGCACTGGGCGATGCGCTCCACCAGGCCGGGCTGGTCCGGGGCGATGACCGTGAGAACGAGGTGATCCATGGTGCAGCCTCCGTCAGGCGGAAAGATCCAGCCAGTAGGTGTAGAACTTCTCGTCGCGCCGATAACCAAGGCGTTCGTAGAGCGACTGGCCGGCACGGTTGGTCTTGGCGGTTTCCAGCATCAGGCCGCAGGCACCAGTGGCCTCGGCATGGGCGCGGCCGGCGTTCATCAGCGCCTCGCCATAACCGTCGCGACGCGCGGCTGGCATCACGTAGAGATCGCTGACCAGCCAGGCCGGCTGCAGCGTCAATGAGGCGAAGAACGGGTAGAGCTGGACGAAGCCCACGGCCAGGCCGTCGATGCTGCGGGCGATGAACACGGTGGACTGGCCGTGCTCGATGCGCGCCTGGAGAAAGCCACGGATCGCCGCATGGGGCGCGGGCACTTCGTAGAAGTCGAGGTAGCCGGAGAACAGCGGCACCAGGTCGTCGAGATCGGCGGGGGTGGCAAGTGTCACGGACATGCGGGATTCTCCAGGGCGGAGAAAGCAGTATAGGCAGGGCATGCGACGCTGGCTGCGACGGGGTGCCACAGGTACCGGATCAAGTCATTCGTATACAGTTTGAAGATTTATCTGGAACAACCCATAAAAACTTTGCGAACATATTAAGCGCTACGTGACTGAGATGCGTACTTTGGTCTAACCGCGACGCAAGCCCACTGATTTTTCCCATGGCATCATGTAGTATTTCGCGGCTCGGACTACAAGGCGATTTGCCTGTGTCCTGAGCTGGTCCTGAGCAGAGTGAGGCAAGCAATGACTGAACGCGTTCAAGTCGGTGGCCTGCAGGTCGCCAAAGTCCTGTTCGACTTCGTAAACAACGAAGCCATTCCCGGCACCGGCGTCGACGCCGGCAAGTTCTGGGCAGGTGTGGAAACCGTAATCAACGATCTGGCCCCCAAGAACAAAGCCCTGCTCGCCAAGCGCGACGACCTCCAGGCGAAGATCGACGGCTGGCACCAGGCCCGCGCCGGTCAAGCGCACGATGCGGTCGCCTACAAGGCCTTCCTGCAGGAAATCGGATACCTGCTGCCGGAAGCGGCTGACTTCCAGGCCAGTACCCAGAATGTCGACGAAGAAATCGCCCGCATGGCCGGCCCGCAGCTGGTGGTGCCGGTGATGAACGCGCGCTTCGCCCTGAACGCCTCGAATGCCCGCTGGGGCTCGCTGTACGACGCACTGTACGGCACCGACGCGATCAGCGAAGAGAACGGCGCCGAGAAGGGCAAGGGCTACAACAAGGTCCGTGGCGACAAGGTCATCGCCTTCGCCCGCGCCTTCCTCGATGAAGCCGCACCGCTGGAGTCCGGCTCCCACGTCGACGCCACCGCCTACGCCGTGAAGAACGGCGCGCTGGTCGTGACCCTGAAGAACGGCAGCGACACCGGCCTGAAGAACGCCGCCCAGTTCCTCGGCTTCCAGGGCGACGCCGCCAAGCCGCAAGCCGTGCTGCTCAAGCACAACGGCCTGCACTTCGAAATCCAGATCGACCCCACCAGCCCGATCGGCCAGACCGACGCCGCTGGCGTGAAAGACGTGCTGATGGAGTCCGCGCTGACCACCATCATGGACTGCGAAGACTCGGTCGCTGCCGTCGACGCCGACGACAAGGTCGTGGTCTACCGCAACTGGCTGGGCCTGATGAAAGGCGACCTGGCCGAGTCCGTGACCAAGGGCGGCAGCACCTTCACCCGTACCATGAACCCGGACCGTGTCTACACCAAGACCGACGGCTCCGAGCTGACTCTGCACGGCCGCTCCCTGCTGTTCGTGCGTAACGTCGGCCACCTGATGACCAACCCGGCGATCCTTGACGCCCAGGGCAACGAAGTGCCCGAAGGCATCCAGGACGGCCTGTTCACCGGCCTGATCGCGCTGCACAACCTCAAGGGCAACACCACCCGCAAGAACAGCCGCACCGGCTCGATGTACGTGGTGAAGCCGAAGATGCACGGCCCGGAAGAAGTGGCCTTCGCCGCCGAAATCTTCAGCCGCGTCGAAGACGTGCTGGGCATGCCGCGCAACACCATGAAGGTTGGCATCATGGACGAGGAGCGCCGCACTACCATCAACCTGAAGTCCTGCATCAAGGCGGCCGCCGAGCGCGTGGTGTTCATCAACACCGGCTTCCTCGACCGCACCGGTGACGAGATCCACACCTCCATGGAAGCCGGCGCCGTGGTGCGCAAGGGCGCCATGAAGAACGAGAAGTGGATCGGCGCCTACGAGAACAACAACGTGGACATCGGCCTGGCCACCGGCCTGCAGGGCAAGGCGCAGATCGGCAAGGGCATGTGGGCCATGCCGGACCTGATGGCCGCCATGCTCGAGCAGAAGATCGCTCACCCGCTGGCTGGCGCCAACACCGCCTGGGTTCCGTCGCCGACCGCCGCCACCCTGCACGCGCTGCACTACCACAAGGTCGACGTGTACGCCCGCCAGGCCGAACTGGCCAAGCGTGCACCGGCCTCGGTGGACGACATCCTGACCATTCCGCTGGCTCAGAACACCAACTGGAGCGCGGAAGAGATCAAGAACGAGCTGGACAACAACGCCCAGGGCATCCTTGGCTACGTGGTCCGCTGGATCGACCAGGGCGTCGGCTGCTCCAAGGTGCCGGACATCAACGACGTGGGCCTGATGGAAGACCGCGCCACCCTGCGTATCTCCAGCCAACTGCTGGCCAACTGGCTGCGCCACGGCGTGGTCACCCAGGAGCAGGTGCTGGAAAGCCTCAAGCGCATGGCTTCGGTGGTGGACCGTCAGAACGCCAACGACCCGCTGTACCGCCCGATGGCGCCGAACTTCGATGACAACGTGGCCTTCCAGGCCGCGCTGGAACTGGTCATCGAGGGCACCAAGCAGCCCAACGGCTACACCGAGCCGGTCCTGCACCGCCGCCGCCGCGAGTTCAAGGCCAGGAACGGTCTGTAAGAACTTCGCGCTGCGATGAAAGAACCGCCCTTCGGGGCGGTTTTTTTATGGTTTCTGAAAGGTGATCGAGGGGCGGCGGGAATCATCGCGGACCTTGTCCGCGAATCCTTCAGCGTGCACCGATTTCGCGGAGAAGCTCCGCTCCTACGAGATCAAGGGCCCCTCACCCTAACCCTCTCCCGCAAGCGGGAGAGGGGACCGTTCGGTGCAGGATGAAACCACGACTTCAACCGGCACGATCTGCCCCCTCTCCCTTTGGGAGAGGGCTGGGGTGAGGGCAAGCGTTGGCACAAATATCTCAGAGGAAGACAGTTGCTCCTACAAGAGCAAGGGGCATCAGAGAACCAACGGCACGAACTCGCAGGACACAGAACGCGATGTTCTCGTAGGAGCTAACTTCATCCGCGATGCCCGCCGTCGCACCAGATCCCCACACGTAACGTCTGTGCACAATTTTTGTGTACAAAATCCCCATTCACACACTCGCCGCACACCAGAAAACCTGACCTGTAAGTCAATGATAAATCTGGAGAAATATTTTCCTGACCGATCAGACAGGCGCAAAGCCCGCACCAAATCAGGGCTCCTGCCGGGTCAGCCATCGAGACCGGAAAGACATCGGGACGCGCCCGGCGCGAACTGGCACGGATTTGGCTTTTGCATACAAACCTAAAAAGCCGTGCATACAAAATCCGAGTAGCCCATGAATTCCAGTCCCACTCATCTGTCCGGCGCTTCCTCCATCCAACCTGTCGACAGAGCGGCGTCCAGCCATGATGCCGCGCCAACCCTGAGCCCGCGCCTGTACAGCGCCGACCTCGCCCCGACCAAGGCCCAGGGCCGCAGCTGGGGGCGCTACAGCCTGTTCGCGCTGTGGACCAACGATGTGCACAACATCGCCAACTACTCCTTCGCCATCGGGCTCTTCGCCCTCGGCATGAGCGGTGCGCAGATCCTCGCCGCCTTCGCCCTCGGCGCGCTGGTGATCTACGGGCTGATGAACCTGTCCGGATACATGGGCCAGAAGACCGGCCTGCCCTATCCGGTGATGTGCCGGATCAGCTTCGGCATCCATGGCGCCCAGGTTCCGGCGCTGATCCGCGCGGTAATCGCCATCGCCTGGTTCGGCATCCAGACCTACCTCGCCTCGGTGGTCCTGCGCGTGCTGCTCACCGCCATCGCCCCCGACCTCAAGCCCTACGACCAGAACTCGATCCTCGGCCTTTCCACCCTGGGCTGGATCACCTTCCTCGGCATCTGGTGCGTGCAACTGGCGATCTTCGCCTACGGCATGGAAATGGTGCGCCGCTACGAATCCTTCGCCGGCCCGATCATCCTGGTCGCCTTCGCCACCCTGGCGGGCTGGATGTACTGGCGCAGCGGCCTGTCCATCTCCTGGTCCAGCGGCAACGCGCCAACCGGCTCGACGATGTGGCTGAAAGTGTTCGGCGCCGCCGCGCTGTGGGTGTCGCTGTACGGCACCATGATCCTCAACTTCTGCGACTTCACCCGTAACTGCCCGGACCGCCGCACCATCAGCGTGGGCAACTTCTGGGGCTTGCCGGTGAACATGCTGGGCTTTGCGCTGATCGCGGTGGTGCTGGCCGGCGCGCAATTCAGCATCGACGGCAAGCTGGTGCAGGGGCCGACCGAGATCGTCGCCGCCATCCCCAACACCGCCGGCCTGGTGCTGGCCTGCCTGGCGTTCCTGATTGTCACCGTGGCGGTGAACATCATGGCCAACTTTGTAGCCCCGGCCTACGTGCTCACCAACCTCGCGCCGAACCTGCTGAACTTCCGCCGCGCCGGCCTGCTCAGCGCCACCATTGCGGTGCTGATCCTGCCCTGGCACCTGTACAACAGCCCGGCGGTGATCGTGTATTTCCTCGGCGGCCTGGGCGCCCTGCTCGGCCCGCTGTACGGCATCATCGTCACCGACTACTACCTGGTGCGCCGTGGCCGGGTGAACCTGCCGGAGCTCTACAGCGAAAGCCGCGAGGCTGCCTACCACTACCGCGGCGGCGTCAACCTGCGGGCCGTGGCGGCCTTCATTCCGGCGGCGCTGATCGCCATCGTGCTGGCGCTGGTGCCGGCATTCGACGCGCTGTCGCAGTTCTCCTGGTTCTTCGGCGCCGGCCTGGGCGCGCTGATCCACTACGCCCTGGCCGACCGCAAACGCAGCTATGCGGAGGTTTCCGGTGAGCCCATCGCGGTGGATGCGGCGCACCACTGATCTGCCGACAAGACAAAGGCCGCCCTCGGGCGGCCTTTTCGTTCAGAGCGCCAGCAGGAAATCCAGCACCGCGCCCTCGAACTCGCGGGGAAACTCGATGTTCGACAGGTGCACCGCCGGTAGCGTCAGCAGGCGCGCACCAGGAATCGCCTCGGCGATCAGCTCGCTGTGGCTGGCGGCGGTCACGGTGTCGAACTGCCCGGCGATCACCAGTGTCGGCAGGCGAACCGCCTTCAGCGCTTCCCGCAGATCGGCCCCCTGGACGGCGGCAAAGGAACCGGCCAGGCCATGCCGGTTGGTCGCCAGCAGCGTGGCGCGGAACGGCTCCACTTCCGGCCGCCGCTGCGCCAGCCAGGACGCCGGGAACCAGTTGGCGAGGAAGGTGGCGGCGGTGCCTTGCAGGTCTTCCGCGTCCAGCACCTCGGCAATGCGCGCGTCCCACTGCTCCTGCGGCCCGAGCCAGGCGGAAGTGTTCGCCAGCACCAGCCGCTCGACGCGTTGCGGCGCATTCACCGCCAGCCACTGGCCGACGAATCCGCCGAGCGAGAGACCGAGGAAATGCGCGCGATGTACGCCGAGCGCATCCAGCAGCTCGATCACGTCTTCGCCCAACCGCGCCAGCGAATAGGGCCCCGGCGGCACGCTGGACGCACCATGGCCGCGAGCGTCATAGCGCAGCACGCGGAAGTGTTCGGTCAACGTGGCGACCTGCCCATCCCACATGTGCAGGTCGGTGCCGATGGAGTTGGACAGCACCAGCAGCGGCAGCTCGGCGGCGCCGTCGAGGCGGTAGGCGATGCGGGCGTTGTCGCGGGTGGTCAGGTAGTGCAGCGAGCTCATGGGAGCATCTCCTCGAGTGAATGTGGAGACGAAGGTAGTTGCGGCAGGATTCCGAAGAAATTACAAAGACCTGAACCAGATTGTCAGGAAAGCTGACATGCACGATTTCACCCTGCACGACCTGCACTGCTTCGACGCCGTCGTCGAGGCGGGCGGTTTCCAGGCGGCGGCGCAGCGACTGCACCGTTCGCACCCGGCGATCTTCGCCGCCGTCGCCCGGCTGGAGGGGCAATTGGGCTTCGAGCTGCTGGACCGCAGCGGCTACCGCGTCGGCCTGACCGCCGCCGGGGCGTCCTTCCACCGCCGCGCCCAGGGGCTGCTCCGCGAGCTGGGCAACCTGCGTGACCACGCCGCGCACCTGGCGGCTGGCGAGGAAAGCGAACTGCGCGTGGTGCTCGGCGACTTCTGTCCACGTCCGGCGCTGCTGGAAAAGCTCGCACGTTTCTTCGCCGAGGAACCGCAGACGCGTCTGCAACTGTATTTCGAGAGCGTCAGCGGCCCGCTGGAGCGGCTACTGGATGACGATGCCGACCTGATCCTGCACCGCGTGGAAAAGGCCGACCCGCGCCTGGAATGGATCGACCTGGGCGACGTCGATTTCGTCCCGGTGATCACACCAACGCTGCTTCCGGATAGGGAAAACGTCACCCCCGAGCACCTGCGCGCGCTCACCCAGTGCGTGATGCGCGACAGCGCCCGGCACTCGCCGCCGGTGGACTACTTCACCCTCGACGGCGCGCCGCAATGCACGGTGCCGGACCAGGCGATGAAGAAGGAACTGGTGCTGCACGGCCTGGCCTGGGGCCACCTGCCGCGTCATCTGATTGAAGAAGAACTGGCTGCTGGGCGCCTGCGCGACCTCAGCGGTGCGCAGCTGCCCGGCCGCCGCGAGGAGCTGGTCGCCGCGCGTCGCCGTGACCGCTCCCACGGGCCGGTGGCGCAGCGGCTCTGGCGCTTCCTCCAGCAAGCCTGATCAGCTGCGGCTCATCGGCCCGCGCACCGGCTGCTCGCGCATGTGGCTGATGGCGCTGACCGGCGCACCGGCGGCCAACAGGGCCTCGCGCTGCTGCAGGATCGGCGTGCGGGCGATGGCGCGTTCGAACAGGTTGAGCTTCTGGAACGCCGGCAGCGCGAAGGCGGCGTCGAGCATCGCCGCCAGCTTCGGCCAGCGCTGGGCGTCCAGCTCGTAACGGGCGAACTGCGCGTTGCGCATGAAGCAGGCGACGCTGATGTCGGCGATGGAGAGCTCGCCGAACAGCCAGCCGCGGGCCGGCAGCTGCGCCTCCAGGTAGTCGAACACCGCCGGAAGGTCCTGCTGGTAGGTCTTCTCCAGCAGCGCCGCATCCGGCTCCCGGCCCCACACCCCACGGCCGATCACCAACTGGTCGAACAGTTGCCAGATCACCACCTGGCCCATGCGGGCGTCGGCGAACTCCTCGATCCAGCGGGCACGGGCACGCTCGGCGATGTCCGTCGGGTACAGCGAGGGCTGTGGATAACGCTCCTCCAGGTACTGGCAGATCACCGAGGAATCGTTGAGCACCAGGTCGCCGTCCACCAGCACCGGCACCTGCCGCAGCGGGCTCAGGCGCTCGAACTCGGCGTTGCCGTAGAAGGGCACGACGGAATCGACGCGGTACTCCACGCCCTTGAGTTCGAGCATGACCAGCGCCTTGCGCACGTAGGGCGAGAGGTAGGAGCCAATGATCAGCAGGGGTTCGCGCATATCGGTTATCCGCCAGAAGGAAGAGGATCGATTGTAGAACGCCGTCGATCCATCGGCGATCGACCGATAAAAGCCGACGAGCGTGATTGCAGCGCCAGCGGCAGTCTGCGATCATTTGCGAATAGTTCTCGTTACTAAATTAGTGCCCGACCTGGGCATGGGGGAGCAAGGGGTGTCGGCCGTCCAGATTGGCAATGGCGAACGCGTTGGAGTGCTGTACCGCGATCATCGCGACTGGCTGACTGCCTGGCTCAACCGTAGCCTGGGCTGCGTGCAGCGCGCCGAAGACCTGAGCCAGGACACCTTCGTCCGCGTGCTCGGCCGCCGCGAGCTGCCGTCCCTGCGCGAACCCCGCGCCTTCCTGGTGACCATCGCCAAGGGCCTGCTGGTGGACCACTGGCGCCGCGTAGCGCTGGAACAGGCCTACCTGGAAGAGCTGCACCACCTGCCCGAGGCCGTGCAGCCTTCAGCGGAAGAGCACTGCCTGATCCTCGCCGACCTGCGCGAAATCGACCGCCTGCTGGGCAGCCTGTCCACCCGCGCACGCCGGGCCTTCCTGCTCAACCGCCTGGACGGCCTGGGTCACGCCGAGATCGCCGAGCTGCTCGGCGTCTCCGTGCCTCGCGTGCGCCAGTACATCGCCCAGGGCCTGCGCCAGTGCTACATCGCGCTGTACGGAACGCCGACGTGAAAGGTCCGGTTTCCCTGCGCGTGCTCGACGAGGCCATCAGCTGGCAGTTACGCCTGGGCTCCGGCGAGACACGCCCCGATGACGAGGCGGCGTTCAGCCGCTGGCATGCCGAGCACAGCGAGCACGCGCGGGCCTGGAGCCAACTGGGGATGCTCGACCGCAACCTCGCCGGCGCCGCGCCCCTGGCGGCGCGCAACGCCCTGCTGCGCTCACCGCGGGAGGCACGGCAGAAGGTCCGTCGACTGGCGGGCAGCGGCCTGTCGCTGCTGCTGGTCGGCGCGCTGGCCCTCGGCGTGGGCAACCGCTACCTGCCCGTGCAGTACGCCTTCTCCGACCTGCTCACCGGCACCGGCGAGCAACGCGAGCTGCGCCTGCCCGACAACACTCTGGTCAAGCTCAACAGCCGCACCGCCGTGGACGTGCGCTTCGACGCCGAGCAGCGGCGCATCGTGTTGCTCAGCGGCGAGATTCTGGTGGAAACCGCCCACGGCGACAGCCGGCCCTTCATCGTCGAGACCCGCGACGGCCGCCTGCGCGCCCTGGGCACGCGCTTCCTGGTGGAGCGCGACGGCGAAGACGGCACCCTGCTCAGCGTCCTGCACTCGGCGGTTGCCGCACGCCCCGAACAGCGGGAGGAGGAAAAGGTCATCGCCCAGGGCCAGCACGTGCGCGTAAGGCCTGACGGACTCGGCCCGGTAGAGGCCAACAGCGCCGTCGCCGACGCCTGGACCCACGGCATGCTGGTGGTGGACAACGTGCGCCTGGCCGAGCTGGTCGAGCGCCTGTCGCGGGAAAGTCCGGGCTACCTGGGCATCGACCCGGCGGTGGCCGACCTGCGCATCACCGGCAGCTTCCCGCTGCACGACATCGGCCTGGCCCTGAGCTCGCTGGAGCCAAGCCTGCCGGTGCGGATCGAGAAGCACGGCCCCTGGTGGTCGCGCGTAGTACCCCGCCGCTGAGGAGCGCTTTCTTGTAGGACCGAGGGGGGCGCCTAGCCCTTGCTCAAGAACGGAGCATCCGGCGCACCGGCGTTATGCGGTTCGCGAGCAAGCTCGCTCCTACGAAAGCCGGTCCCCGCGAAAAAATTTTCACCCAGCCCTATCACTTTTCATTTCTCGCTCGGCAAGGAGGCATCGAGAACGTTTCATCCAGGAGTCGTTGTCCATGCGCCGCCCGTTCGACCTTTCGCTCCGCCCCTGCCTGCTGGCCACGGCCATCCTGTTGGGCTCCCCGGCTTTCGCTGCCGATGCGCAGCGTGACTACCAGCTGCCAGCCGGCCCGCTGTCCAGCACCCTCAACCGCATCGCTGCCGAAGGCGGCCTGAGCCTGAGCCTGGACCCGGCATTGGCTCAGGGCCGCAGCGCCCACGCGGTGCAAGGCCGCTTCGATACCGTCGGCGCGCTGCGCCAGGCACTGCGAGGCACCGGGCTGGAGCTGGTGGAAAGCGGCTCGGGCAGCTACAGCCTGCGCCCGGCGCCGGACGACACCCTGTCGATGTCCGCCACCACCATCAGCGCCGCCCAGGAAGACCCGGACGGTCCGGCGGTCGGCTATGTCGCCACCCGCTCGCGCATCGGCACCAAGACCGATACACCGATCCTGGAAACCGCCAAGTCGATCTCCGTAGCCACCCGCGAGCAGATGCAGGACCGCGCGGTACAGAATATCGACGACGCCGTGCGCTACATGCCCGGCACCGTCGCCAGCAGCTTCGGCAGCGATACCCGCTCCGACTGGCTGCTCGTGCGCGGCTTCAAGCCCACCCAATTCCTAGACGGCCTGCCGATGGCCACCGGCATCTATGCCAACCCGAAGCTGGAAACCTGGGACCTGGAGCGCGTCGCCATGCTGCGCGGCCCGGCCTCCTCGGTCTACGGCCAGACCCCGCCCGGCGGCCTGCTGGACATGAGCAGCCTGCGCCCGCAGGCCGAGCAGTCCAATACCGTCCAGGTGCAGGGCGGCAACTACAACCACAAGCAGATCAACTTCGACAGCACCGGCCCGCTGGATGAGCAGGGCAACCTGCTCTATCGCGTCAGCGGCGTGGCGCGCGACAGCAATACGCAGATCGACCACATCCCGGACAAGCGCTACAACCTCGCGCCGAGCCTGACCTGGAACGCGGACGACGACACCAGCCTGACCTTCCTCAGCCAGTTCACCCGCGACGATACCGGCATCACCACCCAGTTCCTGCCGCTCAAAGGCACCAAGTACGACGCGCCCTTCGGCGACATCTCGCACCACAAGAACCTGGGCGACCCGGACTGGGAAAACTACGACCGCACCACCTGGTGGCTGGGCTACAGCTTCGAGCACCGCCTGAACGACGTCTGGCAGTTCCGCCAGAACCTGCGCTACATGAAGAACGATCTGTCCTTCGATGCCCTGACTCCGGGCGGCTACCTGGAAACCGTCAGCGACGATGGCACCCTCAACCGCGTCAGCACCTCGGTGGACGAGGACGTCACCCAGTTCGTGGTGGACAACAACTTCCAGGCCGACTTCCACACCGGCGCGCTCGCGCACACCGTGCTGCTGGGCCTGGACCACAACCGCAACAACACCAACTACCTGGCGATCTACGGCTACAACGTTCCGCCGACCAACGTGAACGATCCGATCTACGGCCAGCCCATCGTCCGTCCACCGCGCTCCGATGCCTACTACGACTACAACCAGAAGACCTTCCAGACCGGCGCCTACGTGCAGGACCAGATCGCCCTCGACAACTGGCGCCTGACCCTGGGCGGCCGCCAGGACTGGGTGCACACCGGGACCGAATTCCACAACAAGGGCGACGCCACCAGTACCGAGTCGGACAGCAAGTTCAGCGGCAACGCCGCGTTGAGCTACCTCTTCGACAATGGCGTGGCGCCGTACCTGTCCTATGCCGAGTCATTCCAGCCGGCCAGTGGCGCCGACGTCTCCGCCACCGAGTCGTTCAAACCCACCGAAGGCAAGCAGTGGGAACTGGGCGTGAAGTACCAGCCGCCGGGCAGCGACACCCTGCTGACCGCCGCCGTCTACGACCTGCGGCAGAAGAACGTGAGCGTGACCGACAACGTCGGCGGCGTCTCCGTCACCAGTCAGACCGGCGAAGTGAAGGTCACCGGCCTGGAGCTGGAGGCCAACTCCAACCTGAGCGAAAACCTCAAGCTGATCGGCAGCTACAGCTATACCGACACCGAGGTGAAGAAGGGTATCTACGCCGGCAACCGCCTGCAGCGGGTGCCGCGCAACCAGGCCGCGCTGTGGGCCGACTACACCTGGCACGCCGGCACCCTCGACGGCTTCGGCGTCGGCTACGGCGTGCGCTACGTGGGCGACACCTACGGCGACCAGGCCAACTCCTACGACGGCTACACGGGCTCCTACACCCTGTACGACGCCGCGGTGCACTACGACCTGGGCAAGCTCTCCAGCGGCCTCGATGGCGCGTCGGTACAGGTCAACGCCACCAACCTGTTCAACAAGGACTACATCTCCACCTGCGACGGCTACTACTGCTACTACGGCGACCAGCGCAAGGTGGTGGCAAGCCTGACCTACAAGTGGTGATGAGAGGGCGCCTGCCCCAGCCACGGAGCGAATCGGAGGCCAGGTGTACCGGCGTATAACCGCGAACGGTTATACGCCCTACGCCAGGGTCGAGCTCACCGTAGGGCGTATAACGCTCCGCGTTATACGCCGCCTGACCATGGCCAGTCCCGACTCGAGGCCACTCGGCCCGGATCGCGGACGGAGTCCGCTCCTGCGTAATTGCCACCCGGCCGCGCTGCCGGGTAACGCTCAGCGGCGCATTTCCCCCCAGACCACACTGGCATCGTCGTGAATCTTCAGGCGCGGATGTTCCAGCGCCTGGCCATCGGCGGACTCCAGCGCGCGCAGCTCATCGATCAGCGCCTCCACACCGCGCTCGGGCAGCGCCGCGAACAGCGCCTCCAGGTCATAGCGGCGGAACTCCAGCAGGCGGTCGAAGCCGTCGGTCACCAGCATGAACGCCTTCAGCCGCGCGGGATCGAGCACGCGCCGCTGCACCTGTCCCAGCCAGCGGTCGGTCGGGTCGAGCACCCAGTAACCCTGCGCCGTGTTGGCCAGCGCCCGGTTGCGCCGCACCCATTCGCGGCTGGCCTGGAACAGTTGGGCGTGGCTCCAGTCCGGATGCCTCTCGCGCAGCGCCAGCAGGCGCTCCACCGATTGCCGGTCCAGTTCCTCCAGCGGTGTGTCGCCGAAGCTCTCCACGCGTCCGTCGTCCCAGGCCAGGTGGATGCGGCTGTCGCACAGGTTGAGCAACTCCAGCGCGCCGTCGTCCAGCACCCGCAGCAGGCTCAGGCAGGCCGAGGGCAGGTCCAGCTCCGCTGTGGCGGCAACACCCGCGTCACGCCGGAAGTCCTCGGCGATGCCCTGCTGCAAGGCCCGCAGCAGCGCCTCGGTCGGCAACCCCGGCTGGTCCTCCAGCAGGCGCTGCAGGTGACCATTGGCGCACTGCGCCAGCCAGCGCGCATCGCTCTGCACATCCACCAGCCCCGGCCCCAGGCTGGTGGCGCCGTCCAGCACCCAGGCCGCGCCCGCGGTATAACCGATGGCGTCGTCATTGACCGGCGAACCCTGTCGGCACGCCGCACCCAGTAGTTGTATGGTTGTCACGCACTCCACTCCTACATTTCGCCGAACGCCAGGCTCGGCGTACAGTCTCAGCCACTTCCGGACCCGCCAAGGAGAGCCCCATGTCCACCACCCTGCGCGCCCTGCCCCTGCTGCTCGCCGGCCTGTTGCTGGCTGGCGGCGCCGACGCCGCCAGCGTGAAGTACTTCGACCTGCCCAAGGGCTCCGGCCCGCACGATGTCGCCCCGACGGAGGACGGCAAGATCTGGTACACCGCGCAGCATGCCGGCGCGCTCGGCCGGCTCGACCCGCAGACCGGCGCCACCGAGCAGGTCGACCTGGGCAAGGGCTCCGCGCCCCACGGCGTGGTCGCCGGGCCCAATGGCGACGCCTGGATCACCGACGGCGGGCTCAATGCCATTGTCCACGTCGATCGCGAACGCCTGGGAGTGGAAGTCATTCCGCTGCCCAGGGAGGCGGCCAAGGCCAACCTCAATACCGGTGTATTCGATGACGATGGCATTCTGTGGTTCACCGGCCAGAACGGTTTCTACGGCCGCCTCGACCCCGCGACCCGCGAACTCAAGGTCTGGGCGGCGCCCAAGGGCAAGGGGCCGTACGGCATCGCCGTGACGCCCGACGGCGAACTCTGGTACGCCTCGCTGGCAGGCGACTACCTCGGCCATATCGACCCGGTCGGCGACAAGGTCACCCGCATCGACACGCCCAGCGCCGGCAGCGGCCCGCGCCGGCTGTGGTCCGACTCGGTTGGACGGCTGTGGATCAGCCAGTGGAGCGCCGGCCGGCTGGCGCGCTTCGATCCGGACAACAACCAGTGGAAAACCTGGAAGCTGCCGGGCGATCATCCGCAGCCTTATGCCCTCTACGTCGACGCCATGGACCAGGTCTGGCTGAGCGACTTCGCCAGCAACGCCATCCTGCGCTTCGACCCGCAGAGCGAACGTTTCACCGCCTATCCGAGCGACCGCGAGCACGCCAACGTGCGCCAGTTGCTGGGCCGACCAGGCGAGGTCTGGGGCGCCGAATCCGGCACCGACCGCCTGGTGGTCATCCACGAATGAACGCCGAGGAGAACCCATGAGCGTCCGTCCCATCCTGTTCCACGCCGCCGCCTCGCCCTTCGTGCGCAAGGTCATGGTCCTGCTGCACGAGACCGGTCAGCTCGACCAGGTCGAACTCTACGCCGCCGTCCACACCCCCATCGCACCGGACGCCGGCGTGCTGCGGGACAACCCCGCCGGCAAGATTCCCGCCCTGCGGCTGGCCGACGGCCAGGACCTGCACGACAGCCGGGTGATCTTCGAGTACCTCGACCAGCAGCACAGCGGCGAGCCGCTGATTCCCCGTGAAGGCCCGGCCCGCTGGCGGCGCCTGACCCTGGCCTCGCTGGCCGACGCGGTGCTGGATGCCGCCGTGCTGATCCGCTACGAGACCGCCATGCGCCCGCTGGAAAAGCACTGGGACACCTGGCTCGACAACCAGCAACTGAAGATCGTCCGCACCCTCGCCTACTTCGACGGCCCGGCCCACACCGAACTGGCCGAACGCTTCGACGTCGCCGCCATCGGCGTGGCCTGCGCCCTCGGCTACCTGGACTTCCGCCAACCGCACTGGGACTGGCGCGCCGAGTACCCGCGGCTGGCCAAGTGGTTCGCCGAGGTCAGCCAGCGGCCTTCGCTGCAGGCGACCGTGCCGGCCTGATACCCATTACGCAATGCCACCGGAGGAGCGAGCCGGCGAACTCCAGACCCGCCATCCGGCACCGCCCAGCCCCCTCTCCCTCTGGGAGAGGGTTGGGGTGAGGGGCAAGCCCCAGTGCCCAAAGTCACGAGCAACGCCGGTTCGGCACACCACCCGCCGCTGAAACCGCTCATCCCGCACCACCCGCGTGCCCTTCACTTCCCCGAACAACCCGGCGATCCGCCGTGCCAGCCGCCGTCCCATCTCACGCTCCTCGCGCAATCCGCGCCAGGCGCTCATGACTTGTTCCCCAGGCGGTAGATCGGCAGCGCCAGCAGCAAGCCCATCTGCGCAACGCCCATGCACATCTCCAGGAAGGAGCGCACATGGGGATTGTGCGCCGCGTCCTCCACCCCGCTGAGCTGCTCCCAGAGTCCGCCCGGCAGCAGCAGGGCAAGGTGCGCCAACGGCTTGCCGCTGGCGACCAGCAGCGCAATCCAGTCGAAGCGACCGAGCAGCATCAGCACCGGCAGGCACAGTCCGGCGAGCAGCAGGCCAACCAGCAGGCACAGGGAAAAACGCATCAGATTCGGCATCTCGATTCTCCTCAGCGCTGCACGCGCACTTCGTCCAGGGAAAACTCCAGGTCATCGCCGCGCGCCGGCTTGCCGATGCCGTACCAGTCCAGCCGGCGGGTCAGCACCATCACGCCACCGAGCACGCCGAACAGCAGCAGCGAGCCCATCAGCAACGCGTAGTCCTCGGCGCTGAGCAGCGCGTAGAGCATCCCGTAGAGCCCGGCGAGCCCGACGCTGAAGCCGGCGCCGCGCCACAGACTGTGCAGCACATGACAGAGGTAGAAGCCGATCAGCCCGACACAGGCGCCGGCGGAAATCAGGTAGGCCAGCTCGAAGCCCAGGTGCTCGGACAGCGACAGCAGCAGCAGGTAGAACAGCGCCAGCGCCATGCCCACCAGGGCGTACTGCACCGGGTGCACGGCCAGGCGCTTGAGCACTTCGAAGAGGAAGAAGCCGGCGAAGGTGAGGCCGATGAACAGCAGCGCGTACTTCACCGCGCGGTCGGTCTTCAGGTACTGGTCTACCGGGTCCACCAGCGCCACGCCGAAGCGGTGATTGCCGAATTCGCTACACACCGCCGGAGCGACGCGGACCAGGTCCGAGTCATCCGCGGTCACCGCGCGGGCGGCGTCGGCCTGGGACGGCGCCGTACAGGCTTTGAGCTGTTCTTCCAGGTTGGTGGCGAAGAAGCTGGTACGCCAGCGCGCACTGAACCCCTGGTCGCTGGTGCTGCGCTCGGTGGGCAGGAACTCGCCACCGAAGCTCGGGTGCGGCCAGTCCGAAACCAGGTTGACCTGGCTGTCGCGGCCGACCGGGATGATGTCCAGGCGACTGCTGCCCAGCAGCGACAGCTCGAAGGCATAGTCGAAGCGTTGCTCACGGTCACTCGCCTTGAACGGCAGGACGGCGTGCACGCCGTTGCCGAGGAACTGACTCTGGGTGCCGGGCTGGAAGTCGCGCAGCTCACCTTCGACCTTCAGTTTCGGCGCGTTCTCGATGCCGCGCACATCACTGATGCCCACCGCCAGCAGGGGGGCGTCGAAGCGATAGCTCTCCAGGTCGCTGCCGATGCCGTAGTTGGCGGGCAGCACGAAGCCGCCGCTGACCTTGCTGTCGGCGTGATACAGGCGCGCCTCGTAGATACCGCGATGGCGCACTTCGGTGCGCATCTGCCCGTCGAGCAGGAAGGTCTCCGGCAGGAAGAACAGGCGGCCGCGCACCTCGCGCTCCTGCAGCACGCGCTGCTGGCTGCCCTTGTCGATGCGCCAGCTGCGAACGGTGCGGCTGTAAGGCACGATCACCAGCGGCCCGGTGAGTTGCTGGCTGTAGCTGGCACTGCGGGCGATGTCCTGCAGGACCTCGTCGCGGTAGTTCTGACGCTCGTCGACCAGGCCGTCGATCATCAGCAGGGGGATCAGCAGGAGGACGATCAAGAGCGCGATGGCGCCGAGCTTGATGCCGAGTTGGCGATTCATGGGGAGGGCTCTCCGTGGGATGGGGACGGGGAGAGCTTGGGGCGCGGACATGGGGGCGCCGGGAGTGGAATGTGGAGAGTCTGTGGAGTTTGTGTGGAGGGTGGCGCTGCCGTAGGGCATACAACCGTTCGCGGTTGTACGCCGCTACACCTTGCCTCCTCGGCGCCTCCGGGGCTGAACACGGAGTGCACTGAGATCAAGGTCAAACGGCGTATAACGTCGAACGTTATACGCCCTACGCCTAGCCCTGCGCCGGGATCGACAGACTCGCCCGCACCCCACCCTCGGCGTTCTCGACGCGCAGCTCACCGCCATGCAGCGCCGCCACCTCGGCGACGAAGTTAAGCCCGAGCCCGGTGCTCTTGCGCCCGCTGGAGGGGCGCGGCAGGGAGTAGAAACGCTCGGTCAGGCGCGGCAGGGCAAAATCGGGAATCGCCTCGCCCTGGTTGAACAGTTCGACGCGCCAGCCGTTACCTTCCGGCTGCGCGTCGAAACGGATGGCGCCGCCCGCCGGGGTGAAATCCAGCGCGTTGTCCAGCAAGTTGCCCAGCGCCTGGCGCAGCAGGAAACGCTCGCCCAGCACGCTCACCTCCTGCGGAATATCGTTCGCCAACTGCACAGCCTGCACCCGCGCCAGGCGCTCGGCGATCAACTCATCGGCCAGCTCGTGCAGGTCCACCGGCACCCGCTCCTCCAGGCCCTGGCGCTGCTCCACCTGGGCCAGGTTCAGCAGGCGCTCGATCAGCTGCTGCAAGCGCTCGCTTTCCCCGGCGATGTTGCCGACGAAGCGCGCACGCTGCTCGGCCGGCATCTCGCCTTCGAGCAGTTCCGCCGCGCCACGGATCGCCGCCAGCGGGCTTTTCAGTTCGTGGGTCAGGGTGTGCACGTAGCGCTCGACGTAGGCCTTGCCCTCCAGTTGCACGCGCATGCGCTCCACCGCGCCGGCCAGTTGCGCCATCTCGCCGCCCCGGTAGCGCGGCAGCTCGGCGCGCTGTCCCTCGCTGACCGCCTGGGCGTAGCGGGTCAGGCGCTCCAGGGAGCGGCTGAGCCACCAGGACAGCAGCGCGCCGACCAGCAGGCCAAGGACGATCAGGCCCGCGCCCAGCCAGGCGAGGCGACGCTGCGAGCGGTCGATGTAAGGTTGCAGGGTGCGGTTGGGCTTGGAGACCGAGACCACGCCGATGATCTTCTCGCCGTCACGGATGGGCGCGGCGACGTACATCACCGAGGACTCCGGATCGTCCGCCGACTCGCGGCTGGAGCGCGCGCCGTACTGGCCGCGCAGGGTCAGGTAGACGTCGTTCCAGCGCGAATAGTCCTGGCCCACCGCTTGCCCGAGGGAATCCAGCAGGACGATGCCGCGCGCATCGGTGACGTAGATGCGGTGGTTCACCGCCGTCTTGTTCACCCCCCAGATGTCCGCCTGCGGGCTGCGCGCGCCATAGGCGCGAAGCATCTCGGGAAGCCGGCTCTGGTCGAGGGTACCGTTCTTCACGTCGGCCTGCAGCACCTCGGCCAGCAGGTTGGCGGTGTCCACCAGGGTCTCTTCGCTGGACTGGCGCACGCCGGGGCGGATCTCGTCCATCACCGTGCGCAGAACGAACCAGCCGGTCAGCCCGACGAAGAAGAAGTAGACCAGGAAGATCCGCAGCGACAGGCGCATCAGCTCTTGTCCGGCGCGTAGCTGTAGCCCAGGCCGCGATGGGTCTGGATCGGCTCGGCGGTGGCGGCGACCTGGCGCAGCTTGGCACGCAGGCTCTTGATGTGGCTGTCGACGTTGCGCTCATAGCCGGCGTCAGCGGCCACGCCCAGCGCATCGAGCAACTGTTCGCGGCTGAACACCCGTTCCGGGCGCGCCAGCAGGGTCTGCAACAGGCGGAATTCGTGGCGGGTCAGCGTCAACGGCTGGCCGTGGTAGCGGATCAGCACCCGCTCCTCGTCCACCTCGAACGGACCGTTGCCGGCAGCGGCGCTGGCGGGCGTCTCGCGCGGCGCGGTGCGCTTGAGGATGGCCTTCACCCGCGCGGCGACTTCGCGCGGGCTGAACGGCTTGACCACATAGTCGTCGGCGCCGATCTCCAGGCCCACGACGCGGTCGATCTCGGCATCGCGGGCGGTGAGGAAGATCACAGGCACCTCGGAGAAGCGCCGCAGCCGTTTGCAGGCTTCGAAGCCGCTGATGTCCGGCAGGCCGACGTCGAGGATGACCAGGTCGAAGGCCTCGCGCTGCAACCGCTCCAGCGCCACGCCGGCCAGGCTCAGCCAGGTGGTCTCGAAGCCCTCGGCCTGCAGCGCGTAGAGCAGCGTGTCGGCGATGGCGGCTTCATCTTCGACGATGAGGATGTGCGGCATGAGATTCCGGCTCCGTGGAAACTGCCGGCACGGTGCCGCAAGCCCGGCACCGCGTCAATCGCGGCCTCAGCCGCCGGAGCAGTTCGGCTTGCCGGCGCTGAAGCGTTCGCCGGGGTCAACCGCGACGTGGAATTTGCGCAGGCCCTTGGTGCCCATCAGGAAGGGGTAGTTGAAGTGGCTGCGGTCGGTAAGGTTGACCTCGATGGTGCGCTGGTCGCCGCCCAGGCATACCGGCAACTCGATCACCGGGCGCTGGCTGAGGCCGGGGTTGCTGTCTTCCTCTTCGTCCTCGGCGGCGCCTTCGGCGCGGTTCTTGATCTTCGAGATGCGCAGCAGCTTGTGCTCGTACACCGAGTCGCCGCCGTCCTTGGTGGCCAGCTTGAAGCGCACCCAGTCCTCGCCGTCGCGCTGGAAGATCTGGATGTCCTTGGCCGACAGCGACGAGGTGTAGGCGCCGGTGTCCATCTTCGCCTGCAGCGTCTGGTCGAGTTCGGGCAGGCTGACCCATTCGTAACGGCCATAGAGCTTGGGTTCAGCGGCCAGCACCAGGCTGGGGAGGGCGAGCAGGGAAAGCAGTGCGAGGGCGCGTTTCACGCGGAGTCTCCGGGGTGAGGCATGTGCGCATAGGACTAGCACGACGGCCCTTGGTTCGCCACACCCTCCCCGCTTGGGCCACGGGAATTGTCTGCGTATCATGGCCGCGCCACCGTCGCACAAGGAATCGGATCTCCATGCGGGCACTCTCCAAGCACACACTGGCCGGCCTCATCGCCAGCCTCCTGTTGCTGTTCAACACCCTGGTCCTGATCGGCCCGATGCTGCTGATCGCCCTGCTCAAGCTGGTGGTCCCCGGCCAGGCAGCCAAGGACGCCTGCTCGCGCGGGGTGATGTGGATCGCCGAGACCTGGGCCGAGATCGACAAGGCCATCTTCGCCCTGATGACCCCGACCGTCTGGGACATCCGCGGCGGCGACGACCTGCGCCGCGACACCTCCTATCTGGTGATCAGCAACCACCAGTCCTGGGTCGACATCCCGGCGCTGGTGCAGGCGTTCAACCGCAAGACGCCCTACTTCAAGTTCTTCCTGAAGAAGGAACTGATCTGGGTACCCTTCCTCGGCCTGGCCTTCTGGGCGCTCGACTACCCCTTCATGAAGCGCTACAGCAAGGCCTTCCTGGAGAAGCACCCGGAGCTCAAGGGCAAGGACCTGGAGATCACCAGGGCCGCCTGCGAGAAGTTCAAGCGCATGCCGGTGACCGTGGTGAACTACCTCGAAGGCACCCGCTTCACCCCGGCCAAGCAGGCCCAGCAGCAGTCGCCCTACAGGCACCTGCTACGGCCCAAGGCGGGCGGCGTGGCCTTCGTGCTGGCGGCCCTCGGCGAGCAGCTGGATACCCTGCTGGACGTCACCCTGGTCTACCCCAAGGGCCCACGGCCGGGCTTCTGGGACCTGCTGTGCGGGCGCGTGCCACGGGTGATCGTGGATATCCAGGCGCGCGAGATCGACCCTGCGCTGTGGCAGGGCGATTACGAGAACGATCCGGAATTCCGCCAGTACGTGCAGACCTGGGTATCACGCCTGTGGGAAGAGAAGGACGCACGCATCGAGGCGCTGCGCGAGGAATTCTGAAGCGGGGCTCATGCCCCGCGTCCGTTGACCGCAGGAGCCTTCAGCGCTGGCGATGCGGGCATGCCCCAGAGGCCGCCGAGCGTGCCGAGCAACTGGCTGCTCAGGCCCTGTTCGGTGAAGTAGTCGAGGATCACTCCGGCGAAGCGGCCGATCATCGACTGGTCCATGCCCAGCACGCCGAAGATCTGGTCGACGTCCTGCAGGTTGTTGATCCCGCCGAGCAGTGCCGCAGCGCCGCCCAGTCCGCCCAGCATTCCCCCCAGGTCGCCCATGGAACCGCTGCCGGCAAGTTGCTGCGCGTTCGGCATGGCCTTCTGCAGCTGGGTGCTGTCGGTATCCTTCAGGGTATTCAGGGCCAGCCCCAGCAAGGCGCCGGTGCCGCCGATGGCCTGCTGCTCGGTGACGCCCAGTTGATGGGTCAGGTTCGCCAGCAAGGCGTTGGCCGTCTGCGCGGGCGCTTCAGCCGCGGGCGCCGGGTCGGCGGTCTCGGTGAAGGTGGCGGCGAACACGGGGGATACGGCCAGCCAGGCGGCGGCCAGGACAGCGGCGGATTTGGCGAACATCGACGGCTCCGGAGAGGATGCCCGGCCCCGAACAGGGACCGGGTCGTCGATATGACAAAGCGGGCCGCCGGCGGTTCCGCGCCGTCCGGCGGCCCGCTAACTCAGGCGCCTGCGCCCCACAGCCCGCTCAGGCTGCTCAGCACCTGGCTGTTCACACCCTGCTTGCCGAAGTAGTCCAGCAGCACGCCGGCGAACTTGCCGGTCATGCTCTGGTCCATGCCCAGCGCACCGAAGGCCTTGTTCACATCGCCCAGGCTGCTGACGTTGCCCAGCATGCTGCTGGACGCCGTGCCGCCGAGCTGGCCGCCCAGACCGCTCAACGCACTGGCGCCGGACAGCTTGTCGAGGCCGGGAACGGCCTTGAGCAGCTGCGAGTAGTCGCCGCCGCTGAGTTTGTTCTTGGCCAGCCCCAGCAACGCCCCGGTGCCGCCTACGGCTTGTTCGTCGCTGACCCCGAGCTGGCCGGTCAGGGCGCCGAGCAGGCCGCTGGTCTGCGGCGTGGTGGCGACCTGGGCGGTGCTCCCGCCGGTGGCACCGGACACCGCCTTGGCGGCGTCGCCGAGGTTGAAGGCAAATGCGGAAGATGCCGCCAGCACAGCGGCCAGGGCGAGGGTGATTCGGGGTTTGACGGACATCGCTGTCTCCTCTGGGAATTCCGGCAAGCGACCGGACGCCATATCGACCGGCCGGGGGTGACATCGTTCCGCCATGCCAGGCGTTTGCGGCGAAACCCGGCACGCCATCGCAAGCGCGGAAAAAAGTGACCGGTAAAGGTCTAGCACAGCGGTTCCAGAGTGGGGAAGCTGATCCACTGGAGCGCGTTGCGAACCGCCGGCGGCGATCCGCACGTGGATTTCCCCAGTCGCGCCAAGATTCCCTAAGCTAGAGCCATTCCTGACCGATGGATCGACCATGAGCGAACCCTTCACCCTGACGCCCCGCGTGGCCCGCCTGTTGCCCTGGCTGGTGGCCATCGCCTTCTTCATGCAGGCCCTGGACGGCACCATCCTCAACACCGCGCTGCCGAGCATGGCCCGTTCGCTCAACGAAGACCCGCTGCGCATGCAGGGCGTGGTGATCGCCTACCTGCTCACGGTGGCGCTGCTGATCCCCTCCTCCGGGTGGATTTCCGACCGCTTCGGCACGCGCCGGGTATTCCTCTTCGCGATCTTCCTGTTCAGCCTTGGCTCGCTGCTCTGCGCGCTGTCGCCGACCCTCGGCACCTTGGTCGGCGCGCGGGTGGTGCAGGGTATCGGCGGCGCACTGATGATGCCGGTGGGGCGACTGGTGATACTGCGGGTCTACCCGCGCAGCGAACTGGTGCGGATTCTCAGCTTCGTCACCATCCCCGGCCTGCTCGGCCCGCTGGCCGGCCCGACCATGGGCGGCTGGCTGGTGGAATACGCCAGCTGGCACTGGATCTTCCTGATCAACCTGCCGGTGGGGCTGGTCGGCTTCCTCGTCGCCCTGCGCCTGATGCCGGACCTGCGCGGCGTGCGCGCCACGCGCTTCGACAGCGTCGGCTTCCTGCTCTTCGGCGGCGCCATGGTGCTGATCACCATCGCCCTGGAGGGCCTGGGCGAGCTGCACATGCCCCACGTGCGCGTGGTCCTGCTGCTGGTGGGCGGGCTGGTACTGCTGGCGGCCTACTGGCTGCGCGCGCTGAAGATCGAAGCGCCGCTGTTCCCGCCGGCGCTGTTCCAGACCCGCACCTTCGCCGTGGGCGTGCTGGGCAACCTGTTTGCGCGCCTGGGCAGCGGTTCCCTGCCCTTCCTCACGCCGCTGCTGTTGCAAGTGGGGCTGGGCTATTCGCCGGCCAAGGCGGGCATGACCATGATCCCGATGGCGCTGGCGGCCATGGTCATCAAGTCACTGGCCAAGCCGCTGCTGGAGCTGTTCGGCTACCGCAGGCTGCTGGTGGGCAACACGCTGCTGCTGGGGGCGATGATCGCCAGCCTCGGGCTGGTGGACCAGGACGTTTCCTACCCGCTGCTGCTGGTTCAGCTGGCGGTGCTGGGCGGGATCAACTCATTGCAGTTCACCGCGATGAACACCCTGACCCTGATCGACCTGCGCGACGACAACGCCAGCGCCGGCAACAGCCTGCTTTCGGTGGTGATGCAGCTGTCCATCGGCCTGGGCGTGGCCTGTGCGGCGGCGCTGCTGGGGGGCTTCAATGGCGATCTGGAAAGCGCCCAGGGCGACGTGCTGTCGGCCTTCCACGCGACCTATCTGAGCGTCGGACTGATGTCGATGCTGGCGGCGGCGATCTTCTTCCAGCTCAACTCAGAGGACGGCCGCACCACGCCGCGCCGGGTCGACCCGGAAAACGACGTCAACGAGCACTGATCAGGGCTTGCAGCTGGGCGCCAGAGTCTGGGTCTTGGACGAGTCCACCGTGCCCATGTGCTCCAGGCTGCGGCGGCCGAGCAGTACCGGGAATTCCTGGGCCTGGCGGTCGCGCAGGGAGAACTGCTCACGGTAGACCTTGTTGCCCAGGCATACGTCCATCAGCACCACCGGGCTGCGCTCGACGCCATTGGCGGAGTGGAACTTCAGGACGCGCTCGATCTTGCGCTCGAAGGGCAGGCGCAGCTCCTTGCCGGTCGCGGGGTCGGTGACCATCACGTCGTACTGCACCCAGCGCTCGTTGTTCTTCTTGATCCGGGTGATGTTGCGCGCGTCCATCGTGGACGTCTGCGCCCCGGTATCCAGCCGGGCCTTGAGCGCGGTCTCCTCGGGCATCAGCTTGATCGTCTCGGTCCAGCCCCAGGTGCTGGGCTGGGCCGGCTGGACGGGCTGAGCCGGCTCGTCGGCCGCAATGGCGCAGGTGCCGGTAAAGGCGAACAGACCAAGGACCAGCAGGCGGAGGACAGGCGACGACATGGATGGAGACTCCGGAAGGGATAACGGCAGCTTTAGGCAATAAAAAACCCCGGATGTTTCCACCCGGGGTTCTTTGGCTGACGCCAGGGGATCTTAGTTGATCACCTGAACGCGCTCGGCCTGCATGCCTTTCTGGCCCTGCACGACTTCGAAGCTGACCTTCTGGCCTTCGGCCAGGGTCTTGAAGCCGTTACCTTCGATAGCGCGGAAGTGAACGAATACGTCCGGGCCGCTTTCCGGGGTAATGAAGCCGTAGCCTTTGGTCTCGTTGAACCACTTGACGGTGCCGTTCTGACGATTCGACATGGTGTTCTCCTTGGAACGAATTGGAAATTAGCCACGCAAGTGGCCAGGAACTGAGTTGCAAGGAGTTACAAGGAGTCGAGCAGGACGGGGTGGAATAACCGACCGCATCAGGTCACGATCGACGGCGACCCATGCAAACACAGTTCAGGCACTCTACGACAAAAATCTGCGGAAAGCGAATCTGTATAAAAAACCATATGTGCCCGGTCGCGCGTTTTCTGACGAGTGGCCGCAAAGCCTTGCACCGCCGGTATCCCGGCCCGCTGGAAGGCGCCCGCCTGCTACACTGCGCGGCCATATGGATTCACCCGGGCCTCTTTCGTGACCACCTCCGCATTCTCCAGCCTTCCCCTGTCGGCCGACCTGCTGGCCAACCTCGATTCCCTCGGCTACCGCGAGATGACCCCGATCCAGGCCGCCGCCTTGCCTGCGATCCTCAAGGGCCGCGACCTCATCGCCCAGGCCAAGACCGGCAGCGGCAAGACCGCCGCCTTCGGCATCGGCCTGCTCAGTCCGCTGAATCCGCGCTACTTCGGCTGCCAGGCGCTGGTGCTGTGCCCGACCCGCGAGCTGGCCGACCAGGTGGCCAAGGAAATCCGCCGCCTGGCCCGCGCCGCCGACAACATCAAGGTGCTGACCCTCTGCGGCGGCGTGCCCTTCGGCCCGCAGATCGGCTCGCTGGAACACGGCGCCCATGTGGTGGTCGGCACTCCGGGCCGGGTGCAGGAGCACCTGCGCCGCGAGACCCTGAAACTCGACGGCCTGAACACCCTGGTGCTGGACGAAGCCGACCGCATGCTCGACATGGGCTTCTACGACAGCATCGCCGACATCATCGGCCAGTTGCCGACGCGCCGGCAGACCCTACTGTTCTCCGCCACCTACCCCGAAGGCATCGGGCAACTGGCGGCCAAGTTCCTGAAGAATCCCGAGCGCGTGGAAGTGGAGGCGCTGCACGACGACACTCAGATCGAACAGCACTTCTACGAGATCGATCCAAAGCAGCGTCTCGATGCCGTCGTACGCCTGCTTCAGCATTTCCGTCCGCAGTCCTGCGTGGCCTTCTGTCATACCCGCCAGCAGTGCATGGAAGTGGTGGAGCAGCTCAACGCCCGCAAGATTTCCGCCCTGGCCCTGCACGGCGACCTGGAGCAGCGCGAGCGCGACCAGGTGCTGACCATGTTCGCCAACCGCAGTTGCAGCGTGCTGGTGGCCACCGACGTAGCCGCCCGCGGGCTGGACATCGCCGCGCTGGAAGCGGTGATCAACGTCGAACTGTCGCGCGATGCGCAGGTCCACGTGCACCGCATCGGCCGTAGCGGCCGCGCCGGCGAGAAGGGCCTGGCGCTGTCGCTGGTCACCCCCGCGGAGGCCAGCCGCGCCCAGGCCATCGAGGACCTGCAGGGCGCGCCGCTGAACTGGGAGCGCATCGACTTCCTCAAGGCCAACGACGCCCCGCTGCTGCCGCCGATGACCACCCTGGCCATCGCCGGCGGGCGCAAGGACAAGCTGCGCCCTGGCGACATCCTCGGCGCGCTGACCGGCGACGCGGGCCTGAAAGGTACCCAGGTCGGCAAGATCGCCATCTTCGACTTCCAGGCCTTCGTCGCCGTGGAACGCGACGTCGCCAGGCAGGCGCTGAAACACTTCAACGAAGGCAAGATCAAGGGCCGTTCGTTCAAGGCGCGAATTCTCTGAGTGGCTCTTCTGTAGGAGCGAGCTTGCTCGCGAACCGCACGGCATCGGTATCGCCGGCAAACACCGTTCGCGAGCAAGCTCGCTCCTACGAAAAGCCCCTCTGCGCAGCCAAGACAGCTGCGTGTCGCACTCGCGATAGCAGCGCGGCAGACGTTCCGCTAGTCTGAGCGCAGACACCCGGAAGTCCCGCACGCGCATGTTCTCCTCCCCACTGCTCCAGTCCCTGCGGCGCCTCTGGGCGCTGGACAAGTTCGCCTACAGCCTGCGGGTATTCGTCGCCCTGAGCGGGGTCATGCTCGTGTGCTGGCTGCAGGGCCGGCCGGAGCTGGTGATCCCGTTGTTCCTAGGGGTCATCGCCAGCGCCCTGGCGGAAACCGACGATCACTGGCTGGGCCGCCTGCAGGCGCTGCTGGTGACCCTGGCGTGCTTCAGCATCGCCTCGCTGGCGGTGGAGCTGCTGTTCCCCTACCCATTCATTTTCGTCGCCGGCCTTGCACTCTCGACCTTCGCCATGACCTTGCTCGGCGCCCTGGGCGAACGCTACGCAGCCATCGCCTCGGCCACGCTGATCCTGTCGATCTACACCATGATCGGGGTCGACCAGCGCGGCGGCACGCCCAGCGACTTCTGGCGCGAGCCGGCGCTGCTGGTGATCGGCGCCGGCTGGTACGGCCTGCTGTCGGTGCTGTGGAACGCGCTGTTCGCCAACCAGCCGGTGCAGCAGAGCCTGGCCCGGCTGTTCCTCGAACTGGGCCAGTACCTGAAGATCAAGTCGACCCTGCTGGAGCCGCTGCGCCAGCTCGACGTCGAGGCCCAGCGCCTGGCCCTGGCGCGGCAGAATGGCCGCGTGGTGGTGGCGCTCAACCAGGCCAAGGAAACCATTCTCGCGCGCCTCTCCCACGGCCGGCCGAGCCCGAAGATCAGCCGCTACCTGAAGCTCTACTTCATCGCCCAGGACGTCCACGAGCGCGCCAGCTCCTCGCACTATCCGTACAACCAGCTGGCAGAAGCCTTCTTCCACAGCGACGTGCTGTTCCGCTGCCAGCGCCTGCTCAACCAGCAGGGCAAGGCCTGCAGGGCGCTGGCGAAAGCCATCCAGCTGCGCCAGCCGTTCGACTACAACGACAGCGAACTGGCCCTGGCCGACCTCAACGCCTCGCTGGAGTACCTGCGCCAGCAGGGCAACCCGGCCTGGCGCGGACTGCTGCGCTCGCTCGGCGCACTGGCTGCCAACCTCACCACGCTGGACCGCAAGCTCAGTGGCGCAAGCAACCCCGACGCACTGGACGACGAGCAGGACAGCACCCTACTGGACCGCTCACCACGCTCGTTCAAGGATGCGCTGGAGCGCATCCGCCTGCAGGTCTCGCCGACCTCGCTGCTGTTCCGCCACGCCCTGCGCCTGTCATTGGCGCTGGCCGCCGGCTACGGCGTGCTGCACCTGATCCACCCGACCCAGGGCTACTGGATCATGCTGACCACCGTGTTCGTCTGCCAGCCGAACTACGGCGCCACGCGCATCCGCCTGGTGCAGCGAATTTTCGGCACGCTGATCGGCCTGGTGGCCGGCTGGGCGCTGATCGACCTGTTCCCCAACCCGCTGATCCAGTCGCTGCTGGCGGTGATTGCCGGGGTTGCCTTCTTTGCCACGCGAAGCACCCGCTACACCCTGGCCACGGCGGCGATCACGCTGCTGGTGCTGTTCTGCTTCAACCAGGTGGGCGACGGCTACGGGCTGATCCTGCCGCGCCTGTTCGATACCCTGCTCGGCGCGCTGATCGCCGGCGCGGCGGTGCTCCTGGTCCTGCCCGACTGGCACGGCCGCAGCCTGCACCGCCTGGTCGGCGGCACCCTGGCCTGCAACAGCCGTTACCTGCGCGAGATCATGCAGCAGTACGCCAACGGCAAGCGCGACGACCTCGCCTATCGCACCGCCCGACGCAACGCGCACAACGCCGACGCCACGCTTTCCACCACGCTGTCGAACATGCTGCTGGAGCCTGGCCACTTCCGGAAGGACGCCGAGATCGGCTTCCGCTTCCTGGTGCTCTCCCACACACTGCTCAGCTACCTTTCCGCCCTCGGCGCGCACCGCGACCGCCTGCCGCCGGCGCCGAGCGACACCCTGATCGGCGAAGCCGCCGAACGCCTCACCGCCAGCCTCGACGACATCGCCACGCGCCTCAGCGAGCGGCGCCCGGTGGCGATCTACAGCGACGAGGAAGATGCGCTGGCCAAGCGCCTGGAGGAGCTGCCCGAGGAGGAGGACGACGCGCATCGCCTGGTGCAGACCCAGCTGGCGCTGATCTGCCGGCAGCTCACGCCCCTGCGTACGCTGGCGGCACATCTGCTGAAGAAGGATATTGGCGCGGAGCAGGCCGAAACAGCCTGAGTACGCGTCCTTCCCTGTAGGAGCGAGCTTGCTCGCGAACGGATTCGCGGCTGACCTACAACCCATGCTCCCGCATCAGCGCGTCATAACTGCCGTCGGCGCGCATCGCACGAATGGCCTCGTTGAACGCCGCCACGATCTGCGCATGCTTGGGATTGTGCAGGCTGACCAGGATATGCAGCCCCTTCTCCGCCAGCGGCACCGGCAGGAACTCCAGCTGGTCCCGGATCGCCAGCAGCTCTCCAGCGAACTGGTGGCGGGCGGTGACCTCGTCCTCCAGCGTCAGGTCCACCCGCCCGGCCTGCAACATCAGCGCGGCGTTGGCGAAGCTGAGCACCGGCACCCGCTGCAACTGCGCGTCGCGGTCGAACTCGGGGGAATAGCTGTAGCCCCGCACCACGGCAATCCGGTACGGATGAAGGTCGGCAAGGTGCGCGAAGGTGATGGGCGAGCCACGGCGCTTGAGCAGGCGCACGCGGTTGGTCAGGTAGGCCTCTGAGTATTCGCCGAAGGTCTCGCGGTCGGCGCTGTACCAGGCGTCCACCACCAGGTCGTACTCGCCGCCACGCACGCCGTGCAGCACGCGCGGCCAGGGCACCTCGACGTATTCGCTGGCGTAGCCGGCACGCTGCAAGGCCGCGCGCACCAGGTGCACCGCCACGCCGCCGCCCGGCAGGCGGACGTCGGCGTAGGGTGGCCAGCGATCCGCTGCCATACGCAGCACTTCATCGGCACGCGGCGCGACACTGATCAGACATAACAGCAACAACAGCAGGCGCAGCGGCATCGATGCACTCATTCAGGGAAAGAATCAGGCAAGACTAGCCGCAGCCCCCGCCGCTACGCCAACCCGATCAGAACAGCATCGCCGCGCGCAGGCTCATGCCACCGCCGGTCTCGGGGACCACTGTCAGGTTGTAGCGGTCGCGCTCGGGCCCTTCGAGGAACAGGTTGTAGGTGAAGTTGGCGAAGAAGTTGCCCACCGCCATGCCCACCAGCACGTCCGTGGGGTAGTGCTTGTCGCCCTCGACCCGCGCCAGCGCGGTCAGCCCATCGAGCGTGTAGAGCCCGGCCTTGGCGGTGTAGCGCAGGGTCGGGTCCATGTCGATGTAGTCCAGGTTGCGTCGGGTGAAGCTGGTGTGCACGGCGGTGACTGCAGTGTGCTTGGACGGGAAGGAGTCGTCGGGAACGCCATCGGGACGCTCGCGCCCGGACCACTCCTTGGCCTCCTCGACGAATCCGGTCACGGCGTAGCGATCCGCCGCCAGCAGGGCCAGGTTGCGCCCGCGCCAGCTCCATTTCTCCTCGGTGTCCGCCTCTTTCGGCGCAGCGACCAGGGCAGTGGCCACGCTCAACCCGGTGGCAAGATTGAGCATGCGGTCGGCGGCCTGGTTGGCATCGCCACCGAAGAACCAGTCGTGATCGCTCGCCGAGCGTTGCCATTTGTGGTCCCAGTTACCGGCGGCGATCACCGCCGCGCCGGCCACCGGCGCCCAGACATCCGGGCTGACCGCCGCGCGCTGGGCGGAATCGCCCACTCGCGACCAGCTCATCTGAGGTGCGCCTGCGCAACCGAGCAGGCCAGTGGTAACGGCCAGCGTCAGGGCCGTCAGCAAGGTAGGTTTCATCATTTCCCCCAGGGCGCCCACTTCGTCCTGGAATGGACGCATCAATGCATGAGCCTGGAACTATAGACGCTGACTATCCGAAGGAATTTGCCTTCAGTCAGGCTTGGTAGACTTGCCGCCGGGCTCCAGCAGGCCCTTGAGCAACTCGATGGGCATGGGGAAGACGATGGTGGAGTTCTTGTCGCCGGCGATCGAGCCCAGCGTCTGCATGTAGCGCAACTGCATGGCCCCGGACTGGCGGCTGAGCATCTCGGCGGCCTGCATCAACTTCTCGGACGCCTGCAACTCGCCCTCGGCATGGATGACCTTGGCCCGCCGCTCCCGCTCCGCCTCGGCCTGGCGCGCAATGGCGCGGATCATCGACTCGTTGAGGTCGACGTGCTTGATCTCGACGTTGGCGACCTTGATGCCCCAGGCGTCGGTCTGCGCATCGAGGACCTTCTGGATGTCCATGTTGAGCCGCTCGCGCTCGGCCAGCATCTCGTCCAGCTCGTGCTTGCCCAGCACCGCGCGCAGGGTGGTCTGCGCCAGCTGGCTGGTGGCGGCGAGGAAGTTCTCCACCTGGATGATCGCCTTCTGCGGGTCGAGCACGCGGAAGTACACCACCGCGTTGACCTTCACCGAGACGTTGTCGCGGGAGATCACGTCCTGCGGCGGCACGTCGAGCACCACCGTGCGCAGGTCGACCCGGACCATCTGCTGCACCACCGGTATCACCAGCACCAGCCCCGGTCCCTTCACCTTCCAGAAGCGGCCGAGCTGGAACACCACCCCACGCTCGTATTCACGCAGGATTCGCAGCGCGCTGAGCACCAGGAACAGCAGCAGGATCAGCGCCACCAAGAGCCCGAAGGGAAAACCCATCACACACCTCCTGAATCGTCGTTGGCCGCCACTTCCAGGCTCAGGCCGTTACGCGCCATCACCCGCACCCGCTGGCCACTGTGCAGCGGCCGGTTGGCGTGGACCTGCCATTGCTCGCCCTGCAGCACTACCCAGCCGGCGCAAGGATCGTCATCGGCCACCCACTGGATGGTCGCCAGGCTCCCCACCAGGCCCGCCGGACCGCTGACCACGGTGCGACGCCGCGCCTTGATCGCAACACTGAGGACGCCGGCGATGAACAGGGCACTGATGGTCGCCAACGCCACCACCAGCCCCAGGGGAATGCCGAAGCCGGGAGCTTCGGTGTCGATCAGGATCAACGCGCCGACCACGAACGCGGCAATGCCGCCCAGCCCGAGGGCGCCGAAGCTGGGCATGAAGGCTTCGCCGACCATGAAGGCCAGGCCGAGCAGGATCAGCGCCGCGCCGGCATAGCTCACCGGCAACATCTGCAGCCCATACAGCCCCAGCAGCAGGCAGATCGCCCCCAGCACGCCGGGCAGCGTCATGCCGGGATTGGCGAACTCGAAGATCAGCCCATAGATGCCGATCATCATCAGGATCAGCGCCACGCTGGGATCGGTGATCACCGCCAGCAGCCTGGTCCGCCAGTCCGCCTCACGCTGCACCAGCGCCGCGCCAGCCACATGCAGGCGCAGGTCGTGACCTTCGACGCTGACGCTGCGGCCGTCGATCATGGTCAGCAGCATCGGAATGTCCGGCGCCACCACATCCACCACCTTCTCCTTCAGCGCCTCGTCGGCCGCCAGGCTGACCGCCTCGCGCACCGCGCGCTCGGCCCACTCCGCGTTGCGTCCGCGCAGTTGCGCCAGGCCACGGATATAGGCCGAGGCATCGTTGATCTGCTTGCGTTCGAGGGTGCTGCGGTTGTCGTCGGGCTTGGCGGCGCCCTTGTCCTGCGAGCGTTCGGGGTCGGGCATACCGATCGCTATCGGCGTCGCGGCACCCAGGTTGGTACCCGGCGCCATCGCCGCGATGTGGCAGGCGTAGAGGATGTAGGTCCCGGCACTGGCCGCTCGTGCGCCGCCGGGGGCGACATAGCCGGCCACCGGCACCGGGCTGACCAGGATCGCCTTGACGATGCTGCGCATCGCACTGTCCAGCCCGCCGGGGGTATCCATGCGCAGCACCACCAGCGCCGCGCCCTCGTCGGCGGCGCGACTGATGCCGCGCACCACGTAGTCGGCGGTCGCCGGCCCGATGGCGCCGTCCACATCCAGCACCACCGCCGTGGGAGCCGCCAGCGTCCCGCCCGCGCCAAGCAGCAGGAAACAGGCGAGTCGACGGAGCAGCCTCAACATGGCGCCTCCCGGCCGCAGCCGGCGGGCGCCGCAGCGAGTGAATGGACGACGCCCTTCCCTAAAGCATAGCCCTCCGGGCCCGGCCTCCCGCCAGAAACGAAAAACCCCGCCGAAGCGGGGTTTCTCGTGAGCCGTTGCGAATCAGCCGTTGAAGACGTCTTCGACGGACTTCAGCGGGTAGTGCTTCGGATACGGCAGGGTCGCCACGCCGGTCTCGATGGCGGCCTTGGCCACGGCGTCGGAAACAACGGTGATCAGGCGCTTGTCCATCGGCTTCGGAATGATGTACTCGCGGCCGAACTCCAGGGCGCTCACGCCGTAGGCGTCGCACACGTCCTTGGGTACCGGCTGCTTGGCCAGGTCACGCAGGGCCAGGGCGGCGGCGATCTTCATCTCTTCGTTGATGCGGGTGGCGCGTACGTCCAGGGCACCGCGGAAGATGAAGGGGAAGCCCAGCACGTTGTTCACCTGGTTCGGGTAGTCCGAACGGCCGGTGGCCATGATCACGTCATTGCGGGTGGCGTGGGCCAGTTCCGGCTTGATTTCCGGGTCCGGGTTGGAGCAGGCGAAGACGATCGGGTTGGGTGCCATGCGGCTGAGGTCTTCAGCGCTCAGCAGGTTGGCGCCGGACAGGCCGACGAACACGTCGGCGCCATCCAGGGCGTCGGACAGAGTGCGCTTGTCGGTCTCGGTGGCGAACACGGCCTTGTACTGGTTCAGGTCGTTACGGCCAGCGTGGATCACGCCCTGGCGGTCGATCATGTAGATGTTCTCGACCTTGGCGCCCATGCTCACCAGCAGCTTCATGCAGGAGATGGCGGCAGCGCCGGCGCCCAGGCAGACGATCTTCGCGGACTCCAGCTTCTTGCCGGCGATTTCCAGGGCGTTGAGCATGCCGGCGGCGGTCACAATGGCGGTGCCGTGCTGGTCATCGTGGAACACCGGGATGTCGCACTGTTCGATCAGCGCGCGCTCGATCTCGAAGCACTCGGGTGCCTTGATGTCTTCCAGGTTGATGCCACCAAAGGTGATGGAGATGCGCTTGACGGTATCGATGAAGGCCTGCGGGCTTTCGGCGTCGACTTCGATGTCGAACACGTCGACACCGGCGAAGCGCTTGAACAGCACGCCTTTGCCTTCCATGACCGGCTTGGAGGCCAGCGGGCCGAGGTTGCCCAGGCCGAGGATGGCGGTGCCGTCGGAAATGACCGCGACCAGGTTGCCCTTGCCGGTGTACTTGAAGGCCAGTTCCGGATCACGCGCGATTTCGCGCACCGGCTCGGCAACACCCGGGCTGTACGCCAGCGACAGGTCGCGGGCGGTGGCGGTCGGCTTGGTCAGCTCGACACTCAGTTTACCGGGGCGGGGTTGGGCGTGATATTCGAGGGCAGCGGTCTTGAGATCAGACATTTGGGCACTTCCGCTTTTGTTACTTGTTGGACAGACGGGGGTCCGAGCATACGCAGAAAGCCCGCACCTGCCAAGGTAGCCCAAGCCCCTGCTGTCAAGACCTCTAGCGTACGACCTTCAGCCAATCTCCAGATTTTGGCTGGCCGATTGGATACAAGTCATTCAATAAGCGTATACGATTTATCGAGTCAGTTTCCAGACCCGGCCCCGCTTTCGCAAACTCCTCGACAGTCTGCCCGGATTTGACCTGAACGACGGCGATCCGGCGCGGTTGCGCCAGTTTCTTCTCGTCCGCGCGCAGCGGCCGGAAGCTGCGGATCACCTGCAGGAACTGGTCATCCACGCTCTCCAGGGAGGCGCGGCCTTTGACCGCACCCACGAACAGGTAGGCGCGGTCCTTCTGGTAGATCACCGCGACACGGCGCGCCGGCGAGCCGGGCACCACGCCGGTGGCGACGTCCAGGCCGGCCTGCTGGAAACTCTCCTCCCCCGCCAGGCGGCCGCCCGCGCCCTTGCGCAGGAACTCCGCCGGCGTCAACTGGCCATCGCGCTGCACCAGCTTCATGCCGATGTAGGCCTGCTGGTCGGCGGTGAAGCCCACCAGGGCGGTCGGCTGGTTGAGGATGCCCCAGCCCGCCGGGTAGGTCAGGGTGAAGTCCAGCTCGGAGTGGTAGAAGCTCTGCCCGCGGCGCACGCCACTGGAGGCGGAGTCGCCGAAGGGCATGCCATCGATGGCCTTCAGATAGCGTTCGGCGCCAACTTCGTGCTGGCTGTTGCCGGCCAGGGCCTGGGCCGGACCGACCACCTGTTTCAGGCGCTGATCGTTGTCCGGGTGGGTGTCGAACAGGCCGTGGTAGCCCACCGGCTGGGTGGCCTGGCCCTTGCGCCTGGCCTCGTCGCGGGCGAAGTCTTCCTGGTTCTTCAGTACCCGCACCACCTGGATCATCGCGGTGGGGTCGTAGCCGGCGCGGGCCAGGTACTTGGCGCCCAGGCCGTCGGCTTCCAGCTCCATGTCGCGGCCGTAGCCGCGCACAAAGGCGGTGCCCAGCACGTTGGTGAGGTCGGCGGCAGCACCAACCCCGGTGCCGATGGCCACGGCCTGTCCGAGAATGTTCCAGGCGCTGGACTGGCTCTGCTGGCGCACGCTGTGGCGGGCGGTGACGTGGCCGACTTCGTGGCCGAGCACCGCGGCCAGCTCCGCTTCCGAGCCCAGGTAGGCCATCAGGCCGCGATGGATGTAGACATAACCGCCGGGCAGGGCGAAGGCGTTGATGTCCGGGGTATCGATGACGGTGAAGTGGTATTGCAGGTTGGGCCGGTCGCCGGCGCGGGCGACCCGTTCGCCGACCTGCTGCACATAGGCCTGCAGCTTCTCGTCCTCGTAGCGCGGGTACTGCTTGAGGATTTCCTGGCTGTACTTCTGCCCCAGGCCGAGCTCCTCCTGCTCGCTCATCATCACGAAGTCGGTCTTGCCGGTGGCCGGGTTGACCGCGCAGCCCGCCACGACGCTCATCAGCGCCAGCAGGGCAAGGATTCCGAACGAGCGCACGCTCATGGCAATACCTCCATCATCGCCGGGTCGGTCAAAGGCAGCATCCAGCGTGCCTGTCCTGGTTTGATTGCACCGCGCTCGGACCGGTCGATCACCCAGCCGCGCGCTTCCACCTGTCGACCGCGCAGGTCACGCAGGGTTGCACTGTCGAAGCTCTTCAGCAGCCGTGGATCGATACGCAGCACCAGCGGGCCATCGAGATCGATCCACAGGCCACCGCCGTTACGTTGCACCTGTTCGACGCGACCGCGAACCACGGCAAAGCCGCTGTCGTGAAGTTGCTGCGCGGTCTGCACCGGCGTGCGCTTCCACAACCCCAGCCCGGCGCTGCGCGCCTCGCGCTCGGCGCGCTGCTGGCAGGCGGTGAGGTCGGTGTTGGGCGCAATAGCTACAAGGTAGCCCAGGCCTTCGGCGAGCAGGCGGGATTCGAGGTTGTCGCCGCGGGAATCATAGGCGTGGGCCAGGGCGCGGCCGTACTTGTCCTTACCCTGGCGGCCGGCAACCAGGCCAACCTCGCCATTGTTGGCCGCCACCAGTTCCTGCAAGCGGCGCTGCGCGGCGACGGCGAAGGGCTCTTCCGGACGACCACGATGGGCCAGCTCCGGGGCGTTCACGCCGATCAGGCGCACGCTGCGGCCATCGGCGAGCTTCAGGGTGTCGCCATCCACCACCCGCGCCACGCGCACCGTTTCGGGCGACTCAGGCTTCGGGCATGCAGCGGCAGCCGCATCCGCCGCAAAGCAGACGGCCATAAAAAAGGCGCCCACGAGGGACGCCTTTTTCGAGATACCGTGAAAAACCATCGAGGGCCTTTCCCGGAAATCGATCTTACTTCTTGCCACCGAACATGGCGAAACGCTGGTTGAAGCGATCGATACGGCCGCCGGTGTCGACGACTTTCTGCTTACCGGTGTAGAACGGGTGGCACTCGGAGCAGACGTCCAGGTGGATGCTCTTGCACAGGGTCGAACGGGTCTTGATCACGTTGCCGCAGCTGCAGGTAGCTTCGATTTCTTCGTAAGCGGGATGGATTTCCGGTTTCATGATGTCTTCTCTCTGGTTGGTGTGCCGCCACCCAGTCTCTGTCAGAAGCCGAGCCACGGTCATCGAGGACCGCAGGCGGGATCTTTACCGGGCACCGCACAAATTAAGGGCGTGGATCATACCAGAGCTGTTTTTCCACGCAAGTCAAGCCTCGACCGATGGTCACCGGGTGCTAAGATCGCCGCTCCCCGCCGCTCCGGAATCCGCCGCGTGCCCTCACCCTCGATTCTACGCCTCGCCCTGCCCTCGCCGCTGCGCCGCCTGTTCGACTACCTGCCCCCGCGCGGCGTCGATGTGTCGCGCCTGCAGCCTGGCGTGCGGCTGCGCGTACCGTTCGGTCGCCGCGAGATGGTCGGCGTGCTGGTGGACAAGGTGGAAACTTCCGACGTCCCGTCGGACAAGCTGCGCCCCGCCCTGGCCGTGCTCGACCGCGAGCCGCCAATGCCGGCGCACCTGCTGGAGCTGTGCCGCTGGACCGCGCAGTACTACCAGCACAGCCTGGGCGACACCCTTTCCTGGGCGCTGCCCAACCTGCTGCGCCAGGGCGACCCCGCCGAGGCACGCCAGCAGCGCTTCTGGCATGCCGAACCCGGCGCCCGCGAGGATGACCCGCGCCTCGCCCGCGCGCCGCGCCAGCGCGAGACGCTGAAGGTTCTCAAGCAGCACCCCCACGGCGTCGCCCACGAACTGCTCAGCCAGTTGCAGATCAACAAGGACAGCCTCGACCTGTTGCAGGAAAAGGGGCTGGTCTCGCTGGAGGTGCGCGTCCACAGCGTGCCGCCGCACCACGGCCCGTGGCTCGCGCAAGCCGAGCTGCCGCTCAATGCCGAGCAGCGCGCCGCCTTCGAATCCGTGCGCGCCGGCTTCGGCGGCTTCCACAGCTTCCTGCTCGCTGGTGTCACCGGCAGCGGCAAGACCGAGGTCTACCTGCAGCTGATCCGCGAAACCCTGGAGGCCGGCAAGCAGGCGCTGGTGCTGATCCCCGAGATCAACCTCGGCCCGCAGACCCTCTCGCGCTTCGAGCGCCGCTTCAACGCACGCATCGCCCTGCTGCATTCGGCGCTGACCGATCGCGAGCGCCTCGACGCCTGGCTCGCCGCCCGCGACGGCGAGGCGGACATCATCATCGGCACCCGCTCGGCGCTGTTCACCCCGCTGAAGAATCCGGGGCTGATCATCATCGACGAGGAACACGACGCTTCCTATAAACAGCAGGAAGGCCTGCGCTACCACGCTCGCGACCTGGCCATGGTGCGCGCGCGCCTGGAGAACGTGCCGATCCTGCTGGGCTCGGCCACGCCCGCCCTGGAAAGCCTGCACAATGCCCAGAGCGGCCGCTACGGCCTGCTGCGCCTGACCCAGCGGGCCGGCGGCGCGCACCAGCCAAAGTTCCAGCGTCTGGATGTGAAAAGCCTGCCGCTGGATTCGGGCATTTCCATGCCGCTGCAACGCTCGATCAAGGAAACCCTGGCCGCCGGCCAACAGGTGCTGGTCTACCTGAACCGCCGCGGCTTCGCCCCGACCCTGCTGTGCCACGACTGCGGCTGGATCAGCCAGTGCCCGCGCTGCGACGCGCGGATGACCGTGCACCAGGGCAGCGGCGAACTGCGCTGTCACCACTGCGACCACCGCGAGCGGCCGCCGCGCAACTGCCCCAAATGCGGCACCGTGGACCTGCGCCCGGTCGGTGCCGGCACCGAGCGCGCCGAGGAGCGCCTGCGCATCCTCTTCCCCGACTATCCCGTGCTGCGCATCGACCGCGACAGCACCTCGCGCAAGCACGCCATGCGCGACCTGTTCGCCACTATCAATAAAGGCGAGCCGTGCATCCTGGTGGGCACCCAGATGCTCGCCAAGGGGCACCACTTCCCGCGCGTCACCCTGGTGGCGATCCTCGATGCCGACGGCGGGCTGTTCTCCGCCGACTTCCGCGCCAGCGAACGCATGGCCCAGCAGATCGTGCAGGTCGCCGGCCGCGCCGGGCGCGCCGAGGAACCGGGCCGCGTGCTGATCCAGACCCACCTGGCCGACCACCCACTGCTGGTGCAGCTCACCGAACAGGGCTACTTCGCCTTCGCCGACCAGGCCCTGGCCGAACGCCGCGCCGCCGGCCTGCCGCCCTTCGCGCACCTGGCGCTGCTGCGCGCCGAGGCGCACAAGCCGGGGCAGGCCGAGGGTTTCCTCGATGAGGCCTGCGCCGAAGCGGAGCGCTTGCAGGCCACGCTGGGCAGCGACGTGGAGCTTCTCGGCCCGGTGCCGGCGCCCATGGAACGCCGCGCCGGCCGCTACCGCGCCCAACTGCTGCTGATGAGCTCCGCCCGCGCGCCGCTGCACCGACTGCTCACACCCTGGCTGCAGACGCTCGAAGGCATGCCCAGTGGGCGCCAGGTGCGCTGGTCTCTGGACGTCGACCCGATCGACCTTTTCTGACGACTCGCCCGGACGATCTCTTCCCAAGAAACCACCCGGCCTTGCGCATCCGTCCTACATTGACTTCCATCAGCCGCGACGGACGGCACAGCGGCGAGACTGAGCAAGGAGTGCGCCGCGGTTGGCAAGCCATGCCCAGCCACGGATAATGCGCGGTTCTGAGCCCGATAACCGGTCGCGCGCGCCGGATGCACGCGAGCACGGAGAAAACCATGAAAGACACGATTCGCCACCTGATCCAGCAAGCCCTTGTCAGCCTCACCGAAGACGGCACCCTGCCGGCCGGCCTGACGCCCGACATCCAGGTGGAGAACACCAAGGACCGAACCCACGGGGACTTCGCCAGCAACATCGCCATGATGCTGGCCAAGCCGGCCGGCATGAAGCCGCGCGACCTCGCCACCAAGCTGGTCGAGGCGCTGCCGCAGAGCCCGGAAGTGGCCAAGGTCGAGATCGCCGGCCCCGGTTTCCTGAACTTCTTCCAGGACCAGGCCTGGCTCGCCGCCAGCCTCGACAAGGCCCTGGCCGATGACCACATCGGCGTGCGCAAGGCCGGTGCCGCGCAGCGCGTGGTGGTCGACCTGTCCTCGCCGAACCTGGCGAAGGAAATGCACGTTGGCCACCTGCGCTCGACCATCATCGGCGACGCCGTCAGCCGCGTGCTGGAATTCCTCGGCGACACCGTGATCCGCCAGAACCACGTGGGCGACTGGGGCACCCAGTTCGGCATGCTGCTGGCCTACCTGGAAGAACAACCGGTGGACGCCCAGGCCGAACTGCACGACCTGGAAGTCTTCTACCGCGCCGCCAAGAAGCGCTTCGACGAGTCCCCCGAGTTCGCCGACCGCGCCCGTGAGCTGGTGGTGAAGCTGCAGGCCAACGATCCCAAGTGCATCGCCCTGTGGACCCGCTTCAACGACATCTCCCTGTCCCACTGCCAGAAGGTCTACGACCTGCTGGGCGTGAAGCTGACCATGGCCGACGTGAAGGGCGAGAGTGCCTACAACGACGACCTGGCCAACGTGGTTGCCGACCTCACCGCCAAGGGCCTGCTGGTCGAGAGCGACGGCGCCCTGTGCGTGTTCCTCGACGAGTTCAAGAATGCCGAAGGCGAGCCGCTGCCGGTGATCGTGCAGAAGGCCGGCGGCGGTTACCTCTACGCCACCACCGACCTCGCCGCCATGCGCTACCGCCACAAGGTGCTGCACGCCGACCGCGTGCTGTACTTCGTCGACCAGCGCCAGGCCCTGCACTTCCAGCAGGTGTTCGAAGTGGCTCGCCGCGCCGGATTCGTCCCCGCCAGCATGGAGCTGGAGCACATGGGCTTCGGCACCATGAACGGCGCCGACGGCAAGCCGTTCAAGACCCGCGACGGCGGCACCGTGAAGCTGATCGACCTGCTGATCGAGGCCGAGGAGCGCGCCTACACCCTGGTGAAGGGCAAGAATCCCGACTTCAGCGAGCAGGACCTGCGCCAGATCGCCCATGCCGTCGGCATCGGCGCGGTGAAGTACGCCGACCTGTCCAAGCACCGCACCAGCGACTACAGCTTCAACTTCGACCTGATGCTGAGCTTCGAAGGCAACAGCGCGCCGTACCTGCTGTTCGCCTACACCCGCGTGGCGAGCATCTTCCGCAAGCTGGGCAAGAGCTATGACGAAGTGGGCGGCAAGATTGTCCTGCAGCAACCGCAGGAGATCGCCCTGGCCGCGCAACTGGCGCAGTTCGCCGACGTCCTGAACAACGTCGCGGTGAAGGGCGTCCCGCACATCCTCTGCGCCTACCTGTACGAGCTGGCCGGCCTGTTCTCCAGCTTCTACGAACACTGCCCGATCCTCACCGCCGAAGACCCGGCGCAACAGGAAAGCCGCCTGCGCCTTGCCGCGCTGACCGGCCGTACCCTCAAGCAGGGCCTGGAGCTGCTGGGCCTGGAAACCCTGGAGCGCATGTAAGCACCCATGGCGAAGAAGAAACCCGCTCCCAAGCGCGGCGCCAGCCGCTACCAGGCCCCGGCCAAGAAGAGTTCGGTCCCCGGCTGGGTCTGGCTGGTCGCCGGCCTGGCCATCGGCGGCTTCATCATGTTCCTGATGAAGCTGGAGCCGGGTCGCAACGACGTCAAACGCGAGAAGCCCGAGGCGCCCAAGGCCGTCGTGGGCTCCAACAAGCCGTCGGGCACCGTGCAGCAGCAACAGTCCGGCGCGCCGACCGGGGTGAAGCCCAAGTACGACTTCTACACCCTGCTGCCAGGCTCGGAAGTTGCGGTACCGCCGGAGGCCGTACCGCCGCCGGCCAAGCCTGCGCAACCGCAGCAACCGCCGACCGTGGTCGCCACCAAGGAAGAAGCCGAGAAGATCGACACCCAGCGCGCCCTGGCCGCCCTGAGCGGACAGAATCCGCCGCCGCCCGCGGTGGTCAAGCCCGCCGCTACTCCGGCAACCCCGGCTACCGCTGCCGCCACCACCCCGACGGCGACGGCACAGAAGCAGGCGCAGCCCCCGGCAACCCCGACCGCACCGGCCAAGCCCACGCCGCCGCCGGCCGTGGCCGCCACCCAGTACTACCTGCAGGCCGGCTCGTTCCGTAAGCAGTCCGACGCCGACCACCTGCGCGCACAGATCATCATGATGGGCCAGAACGCCCGCGTGGAATCCGGCACCGTGCGCGACGAAACCTGGTACCGGGTGATGGTCGGCCCCTATGGCGACCGCACCAAGGCCTCGGCCGCGCAGAAGCAACTGGCCGGCAACGGCTTCAGCAATCTGCTGTTACAGCAGCGCCAGACCCGCTGATCCCCAGGAAGAATCGAGCCCTGCGCCGACAGGCGGTGTGCGAAAAGCGCGTTCACCGCTCGGCGCAGGACTTGAACCCCGCCTTTGTAGTCCCCATCTGACTCTGCATTCGGGCACATCGCCCCGCAGTGTGGAGTAAGACCCTTGACCACCATCGTATCTGTCCGCCGTAACGGCAAAGTCGTCATGGGCGGCGACGGCCAGGTTTCCCTGGGCAACACCGTGATGAAAGGCAACGCGAAGAAAGTCCGCCGCCTGTACCACGGTGAAGTGCTGGCCGGCTTCGCCGGCGCCACCGCCGATGCCTTCACCCTCTTCGAACGTTTCGAGCAGCAACTGGAAAAACACCAGGGCCACCTAGTGCGCGCCGCCGTCGAACTGGCCAAGGACTGGCGCACCGACCGCTCCCTGAGCCGACTGGAAGCCATGCTCGCCGTGGCCAACAAGGACGCTTCCCTGATCATCACCGGCAACGGCGACGTGGTCGAACCCGAGCATGGCCTGATCGCCATGGGCTCCGGTGGCGGCTTCGCCCAGGCAGCGGCCATGGCCCTGCTGCAGAAGGCCAGCGACGACATGAGCGCCCGCGAGATCGCCGAGACCGCCCTGAACATCGCCGGCTCCATCTGCGTGTTCACCAACCAGAACCTGACCATCGAGGAGCTCGACAGCGCCATCTGAGGCGTTGTCGTTCCGGAGTAACGCATCAAATGTCCATGACTCCCCGTGAGATCGTCCACGAACTCAACCGTCACATCATCGGCCAGGAAGACGCCAAGCGCGCCGTGGCCATCGCCCTGCGCAACCGCTGGCGGCGCATGCAGCTGCCCGCCGAGCTGCGCGCCGAGGTGACGCCGAAGAACATCCTGATGATCGGCCCGACCGGCGTCGGCAAGACCGAGATCGCCCGTCGCCTGGCCAAGCTGGCCAACGCCCCCTTCATCAAGGTCGAAGCGACCAAGTTCACCGAGGTCGGCTACGTCGGCCGTGACGTCGAGTCGATCATCCGCGACCTCGCCGATGCCGCGATCAAGATGCTCCGCGAGCAGGAAGTGCAGAAGGTGAAGTACCGCGCCGAAGATGCCGCCGAAGAGCGCATCCTCGACGCCCTGCTGCCGCCGGCGCGCACCGGGGGCTTCGGCGACGAGCCGCCGCGCGAGGATTCCAACACCCGTCAGCTGTTCCGCAAGCGTCTGCGCGAAGGCCAGCTGGACGACAAGGAAATCGACGTCGAAGTGGCCGACATTCCCTCGGGCGTGGAAATCATGGCCCCGCCCGGCATGGAAGAAATGACCAACCAGCTGCAGAACCTCTTCTCCAACATGGGCAAGGGCAAGCGCAAGACCCGCAAGCTGAAGGTCGCCGAGGCCATGAAGCTGATCCGCGACGAGGAAGCCCAGCGCCTGGTCAATGAAGAAGACCTCAAGGCCCGCGCCCTGGAAGCGGTGGAGCAGAACGGCATCGTCTTCATCGACGAGATCGACAAGATCGCCAAGCGTGCCAACGCCGGCGGCGCCGACGTCTCCCGCGAGGGCGTGCAGCGCGACCTGCTGCCGCTGATCGAAGGCTGCACCGTGAACACCAAGCTGGGCATGGTGAAGACCGACCACATCCTGTTCATCGCCTCGGGCGCGTTCCACCTGTCCAAGCCCAGCGACCTGGTGCCGGAACTGCAGGGCCGCCTGCCGATCCGCGTCGAGCTCAAAGCCCTGACCCCGAGCGACTTCGAACGCATCCTCAAGGAGCCGCACGCCTCGTTGACCGAGCAGTACACCGCACTGCTCAACACCGAGGGCCTGGGCATCGAGTTCGCCGCCGACGGCATCAAGCGCCTGGCGGAGATCGCCTACCAGGTCAACGAGAAGACCGAGAACATCGGTGCCCGTCGCCTGCACACCCTGCTCGAACGCCTGCTGGAAGAGGTTTCCTTCGACGCCGCGGACCTGGCCAGCGAGCACAGCGACAAGCCGATCGTGATCGACGCGGCCTACGTCAACGGCCACCTGGGCGAACTGGCCCAGGACGAAGACCTGTCCCGCTACATCCTGTAAGCGATCCGCATCGCTGCGACGGGGCGCCTCTGGGCGCCCCGCTCGTTTGCGCCGGCGCTACAATGGCCACACGCACGTCTCAGGAGCCGTCCATGCGCATTCCCACCGCCATCAAGCTGCACAAGGCCTCGAAGAAGCTTTCGCTGACTTATGGGGAGCAGTCCTACGACCTCTCGGCCGAGTTCCTACGCGTGCACTCCCCTTCGGCGGAGGTGCAGGGGCATGGCAATCCGGTGCTGCAGGTCGGCAAGCTCAATGTCGGCCTATCCGGACTGGAGCCCGCCGGGCAATACGCGCTCAAGCTGACCTTCGACGACGGCCACGACAGCGGCCTGTTCACTTGGGACTACCTCTACGAGCTGTGCACCCGCCAGGACGAGATGTGGGCAGATTACCTGGCGCAGCTGGAGAAAGCAGGCAAGTCGCGCGATCCGTCGGAGTCCGTGGTCAAGCTGATGCTCTGACAGCTTTCCCTGTAGGAGCGCCCCACGGGCGCAATCGCGAACCAAGTTCGATCCTACAGATCGACTCCGGTGCGGATCTCGTAGGAGCGGACTCCGTCCGCGATGCTCTTCGTCGCTGTGACGCGCATCGCTTCGCTCCACGCCATCCCACAGTCCTAGCCAAGACAAATTACCGCTAGAAGTAATTCGAAACTTCCGCCCTTCGCACAAACCTTCGTCGGGCAATCATTCCGGGGCACGCCATTTGCAACATTCGCCATGCAGACTGGTTCTTGCGTGGTTGCCGTGGACGAGTTCGGAAGATCCCCCCTCTCTAGAGCGCGTTTTCTAACTTTTCCCGACATACTCCTAGGAGAAGGCCCACGCTGCACCAGCTTGCGCGGTGAAGGAAACTCGGGTAACCAAGACAGTGCAATGCATCGCACTTGAGGTTCCTGACTTCCAGTGACGCCGCCAAGTGATGAACCGCGTGGAGTGTTCTCCACGTTCCGCCAACCCGAGCAGTACTTGGCCGCGTCACTCCAGATGAGCCTCGCCAGTATTCGTCTCAGGACAATGGAGCGTCGCCGATGACCCAGAAGAAGAACAACGATCTGCCTCAGCAAGCCGCGGAAAACACACTCAACCTCAACCCGGTGATCGGCATTCGCGGCAAGGACCTGCTTACGTCTGCCCGCATGGTGCTGCTGCAAGCGATCAAGCAGCCCTTCCACAGTGCCAAGCACGTGACCCATTTCGGCCTGGAGCTGAAGAACGTGCTGCTTGGCAAGTCCGAACTCAAGCCGGCCGACGATGATCGTCGCTTCAACGACCCGGCCTGGAGCCAGAACCCGCTCTACCGCCGCTACCTGCAGACCTACCTGGCCTGGCGCAAGGAACTGCATTCATGGATCGGCGACAGCGACCTGTCGGCCCAGGACATCAGCCGCGGCCAGTTCGTCATCAACCTGATGACCGAGGCCATGGCGCCGACCAACACGCTGTCCAACCCGGCGGCGGTCAAACGCTTCTTCGAGACCGGCGGCAAGAGCCTGCTCGACGGCCTCACCCACCTGGCCAAGGACCTGGTGAACAACGGCGGCATGCCCAGCCAGGTGAACATGGAAGCCTTCGAGGTCGGCAAGAACCTGGCCCTGACCGAAGGCGCAGTGGTGTTCCGCAACGACGTACTGGAACTGATCCAGTACAAGCCGATCACCGAGAGCGTGCACGAGCGCCCGCTGCTGGTGGTGCCGCCGCAGATCAACAAGTTCTACGTCTTCGACCTGTCGCCGGAGAAGAGCCTGGCGCGCTTCTGCCTGCGCAACAGCGTGCAGACCTTCATCGTCAGCTGGCGCAACCCGACCAAGGCGCAGCGCGAGTGGGGCCTGACCACCTACATCGAGGCGCTCAAGGAAGCCATCGACGTGGTCCTGGCCATCACCGGCAGCAAGGACCTGAACATGCTCGGCGCCTGCTCCGGCGGCATCACCACCGTGACGCTGCTGGGCCACTACGCGGCCCTGGGCGAGGACAAGGTGCACGCCTTCACCCAGATGGTCAGCGTGCTCGACTTCGAGCTGAACACCCAGGTCGCGCTGTTCGCCGACGAGAAGACCCTGGAGGCCGCCAAGCGCCGCTCGTACCAGTCCGGCGTGCTGGAAGGCAAGGACATGGCCAAGGTGTTCGCCTGGATGCGCCCCAACGACCTGATCTGGAACTACTGGGTCAACAACTACCTGCTGGGCAACGAGCCGCCGGCCTTCGACATCCTGTTCTGGAACAACGACACCACCCGCCTGCCAGCCGCGCTGCACGGCGAGCTGGTGGAGATGTTCAAGACCAACCCGCTGACCCGCGCAGGCGCCCTGGAAGTGTCCGGCACGCCAATCGACCTCAAGCAGGTCACCTGCGATTTCTACTGCGTGGCCGGCCTGTCCGACCACATCACGCCCTGGGAAGCCTGCTACCGCTCCGCGCGGCTGCTGGGTGGCAAGTGTGAATTCATCCTGTCCAACAGCGGGCACATCCAGAGCATCCTCAACCCGCCGGGCAACCCCAAGGCACGCTTCATGACCGGACCGGAGCTTTCCACCGATCCGAAGACCTGGCAGGAAAACGCCAGCAAGCACGCCGACTCCTGGTGGCTGCACTGGCAGAACTGGCTGGCCGAGCGCTCGGGCAAGACCCGCAAGGCGCCTACCGCACTGGGCAGCAAGGCCCACCCGGCCGCCGAAGCCGCCCCCGGAACCTACGTACACGAACGATGAAGACAGAACCTGTCCCGCCCGTCGACGCCGCCCTGGACGACGCCTCCCCGCAACCGACAGCGACCACCGAAGTGGTCGCCGGGCCCCGCCGCGCCAAAACCCGGCGCAGCAGCCCGGAGGTGTTGCCGGACAAGGCGCCGGCTGCCCAGCCCTTCGAGTTCCGCACCATCGAACTCGACGGGCAGACCATCCGCACCGCCGTGCGGCCGGGCAAGGAGCACATGACGCCGCTGCTGATCTTCAACGGCATCGGCGCCAACCTGGAACTGGTATTTCCCTTCGTTGCCGCGCTGGACCCGGACCTGGAGGTGATCGCCTTCGACGTCCCCGGCGTCGGCGGCTCGTCCACGCCCAACACGCCGTACCGCTTCCCCGGCCTGGCCAAGCTGGCCGCGCGGATGCTCGACTACCTGGACTACGGCCAGGTGACGGCCATCGGCGTGTCCTGGGGCGGCGCGCTGGCGCAGCAGTTCGCCCATGACTACCCCGAGCGCTGCAAGAAGCTGATCCTCGCCGCCACCGCCGCCGGCGCGGTGATGGTGCCCGGCAAGCCCAAGGTGCTCTGGCGCATGGCCAGTCCGCGCCGCTATATCCAGCCGTCCTACGGCATACATATCGCCCCGGACATCTATGGCGGCGCCTTCCGCCGCGATCCCAAGCTGGCCCTGGCGTTCGCCAGCAAGGCGCGCTCCTCGGGCAAGATGGGCTACTACTGGCAGCTCTTCGCGGGCCTTGGCTGGACCAGCATCCACTGGCTGCACAAGATCCGCCAGCCGACACTGGTCCTGGCTGGCGATGACGACCCGATCATCCCGCTGATCAACATGCGCCTGATCGCCTGGCGCATCCCCAACGCCGAGCTGCACGTGATCGACGACGGCCACCTGTTCCTGGTGACCCGCGCCGAGACCGTGGCGCCGATCATCATGAAGTTCCTCCAGGAGGAGCGGCAGCGCGCAATCATCCACCCGCGACCGTTCACGCCAAAGGCCAGCTAGGTGTCATGGCTTCGTCATGGCCGGCAGGCACCCTGCCTTGACCAATCGTTTCTCAGTTACTAACAACAAACAGGCGTGTTCGCGGGTATCGACACGTAGCGCCTGATTCGGGACAGCAGGTCCGGGTCGCCCCAAAAGGAGGCCGACTGCTGCCCGACTGCTGATCCGCTGCTCTGTTTTCGAGCAGTTTTTCCTCTTGCGTCGATACCCGTGCATCCCTCGAACCGGCGGCAGCCGCCTGCGATGGGGTCTCCCTGACTCCGGTACAGGCCTTGCTTTGCCATTATCAGGTCGGCCCATTTTCGGAGTGCAATTCATGCGAGAGAAAGCTGAGCCGGGTAACGTCCCCGTCCCCACCGAGTTCATGAATGCGCAGAGCGCCATCGTCGGCCTGCGCGGCAAGGACCTGCTGTCCACCCTGCGCCTGCTCGCTGTGCAGGGGGTGCGCCAGCCGATCCACTCGGCGCGGCACCTGGCAGCCTTCGGCAAGCAGATGGGCCGGGTGCTGATCGGCGACTCGCCGCTGCAACCCAATCCGCAGGACGCGCGCTTCCAGGACCCGTCCTGGCGCCTCAACCCGATCTACCGGCGCACCGTGCAGGCCTACCTGGCCTGGCAGAAGCAGTTGCTGGCATGGATCGACGAGAGCGACCTGGACAGCGACGACCGCGCCCGCGCGCGCTTTCTGCTGTCGATCCTGTCCGATGCCGCCTCGCCGTCGAACACCCTGCTCAACCCGCTGGCGGTGAAGGAACTGTTCAACACCGGCGGCCAGAGCCTGCTCAAGGGTGCGCAGCACCTGCTCGACGACCTGATGCACAACGGCGGCATGCCCAGCCAGGTCAACCGCAACGCCTTCGAGATCGGCCATAACGTCGCCACCACGCCCGGCGCCGTGGTGTTCCGCAATGAAGTGCTGGAGCTGATCCAGTACAAGCCGATGGGCGAGCACCTGCACGCCAAGCCCCTGATGATCGTGCCGCCGCAGATCAACAAGTACTACATCTTCGACCTGACGACGGAGAAGAGCTTCGTCCAGTACGCCCTGAAGAACAATCTGCAGGTCTTCATGGTCAGCTGGCGCAACCCCGATGCGCGCCACCGCGAGTGGGGCCTGTCGACCTACGTCAGCGCGCTGGACGAAGCCATCGAAGCCTGCCGTTCGATCAGCGGCAGCCGCAGCGTCAACCTGATGGGCGCCTGCTCCGGCGGTCTGACCATCGCTGCGCTGCAGGGGCATCTGCAGGCGCGCCGGCAGCTGCGCAAGATCGCCAGCGCCACCTACCTGGTGAGCCTGCTCGACAGCCAGGTGGAAACCCCCGCCGCACTGTTCGCCGACGAGCAGACCCTGGAAAGCAGCAAGCGCCGCTCCTACCAGCAGGGCGTGCTGGACGGCCGCGACATGGCCAAGGTGTTCGCCTGGATGCGGCCCAACGACCTGATCTGGAATTACTGGGTGAACAACTACCTGCTGGGCAAGGAGCCGCCGGCCTTCGACATCCTCTACTGGAACAACGACAACACCCGCCTGCCGGCCGCGCTGCACGGCGACTTCCTCGACTTCTTCAAGCACAACCCGCTGGCCCGGCCGGGAGCGATGGAAGTCAACGGCACGGCCATCGACCTGAAGAAGGTCGCGGTGGATAACTTCCACGTCGCCGGCATCACCGATCACATCACGCCCTGGGACGCGGTCTATCGCTCGGCCCTGCTGCTGGGCGGCGAGAGCCGCTTCATCCTGTCCAACAGCGGGCACATCCAGAGCATCCTCAACCCGCCGGGCAACCCCAAGGCCTGCTACTTCGACAACGGCAAGCTCAGCTCCGACCCGCGCGCCTGGTACTACGACACCCAGCGCCACGAAGGCAGCTGGTGGCCGCTGTGGCTGGAATGGATACAGCAGCGTTCCGGCGAGCGCCGACCGGTGAGTTTCGAGCTGGGCAACGCCGAGTACCCGGCGAAGGAAGATGCGCCGGGCACCTACGTGCACGTGCGTTGAGCGGACAACCCGTTGCGGGTTGTTCGCTCCGCACCTGCAACTGGCACGGTGAGAGGCATCTGTAGGATGGCGAGGCGCGAAGCGATACCCATCGAGTCACGGGCATGCACCACTGATGGGTATCGCTTCGCTCCTCCCATCCTACGAAGGAGTTCCCCTGTAGTTGCGGGAGCGGGCCATGCCCGCGATTCGCGCCCATGCGGCGTGCCTAGGCAGCACCATGCGGAAGTTTGAAATCGGCCGATTGGCAGCCACCCTCCCCTGAAGCTATCGTCGGCCCCACTGCGGCCAGAACCAGAACACGGATGAAAACGCGCGACCGGATCCTCGAGTGTGCTCTGCTGCTGTTCAACGAGCGGGGCGAACCCAATGTCTCCACCCTGGAGATCGCCACCGAGCTGGGCATCAGTCCCGGCAACCTCTACTACCACTTCCACGGCAAGGAGCCGCTGGTGCTGGCGCTGTTCGAGCGCTTCCAGGACGAGCTGGCGCCGCTGCTCGACCCACCGGAAGACGTCCGCCTGGGCGCCGAGGACTATTGGCTGTTCCTGCACCTGATCGTCGAGCGGCTGGCGCACTACCGCTTCCTGTTCCAGGACCTCTCCAACCTCGCCGGGCGCCTGCCTAAGCTGGCGCGCGGCATGCGCAGTTGGCTCAACGGGCTCAAGCGCACCCTGGCGACCCTGCTGGCGCAGCTCAAGGCCCGCGGCGAACTGCGCAGCGATACCGAATCCCTCGGCCAACTGGTCGAGCAGATCACCCTGACCCTGCTGTTCTCCCTCGATTACCAGCGCATCCTCGGCCACCCGGGCGACGTGCGCCATGTGGTCTACCAGGTGATGATGCTGGTGGCTCCGCACCTGCGGGAAGAGTCGCGGCTGTTCGCCGAGCGCCTGGCCGAGCGCTACCTGGAGCGCTGAAATGAAAACGCCCGGCACGGGGCCGGGCGTGGGTACGGCGACAGGCTTATCAGGCCTGGGTCGGCGGCGTCACCGGAGCGGCAGCGGGCGTCACGGCCGGAGCAGCGGCAGGCGCCGCCGGTGCCGGAGTGGCGGCCGGAGTCGCCGGCTTGGCGGCAGCTGGCTTGGCAACAGCAGGCTTGGGCGCAGCGGCTTTCTTCACCGCCGGCTTCTTCGCGGCAGCCGGTTTCGCAGCGGCAGGCTTCGCCGCAGCGGGCTTGGCAGCAGCCTTGGCGACCGGTTTTGCAGCGGGCTTGGCCGCCGGCTTCGCAGCCGGTTTGGCGGCAGCCTTGGCAGCAGGCTTCGCAGCAGCTTTAGCAGCCGGCTTGGCGGCCGGTTTCGCCGCAGGCTTGGCAGCAGGTTTGGCAGCAGCGGTCTTCGCAGCGGGTTTCGCGGCCGGCTTGGCTGCGGCTTTCGCGGCGGGTTTGGCTGCGGCCTTGGTTGCAGGCTTGGCGGCAGCCTTGGCAGCCGGTTTCGCGGCGGGCTTCACACTGACGCCCGTGAGCTTCTCGATCTGCTTGGTCAGGCTCTCGACCTTGCTGTGCAGATCCTTCACCTCATTGCGGCTCGGCACACCCAGGCGGGAAATCGCGCTGTTCAGACGCTTGTCGAACGCTTCCTCCAGCTCGCCCCACTTGTCGATCGCCTTGCCCTTGACCGCCTCGACCTTGGATTTGGCCGAACGCGCGGAAGACTTCACCGCGCCAACGGACTTGTCCACTTCGGTCTTGGCTTCCTTTTCAGCCTTCTCGCCGTCCTTGACCAGGGTCTCGAACAACTTGCTGCCGTCCTTGCTGACCTTCGAGTAGGCCCCCAAGCCGGCCAGCCAGATCTGCCGCGAGTACTTCTCGATCTCGCCGATCCAACTGGACTCTTTATCGGTAGTTTTTTTGCCAGCCATCCTGCTCTCCTTATTGAGTTCTCGCGACACGCTCGAGCGCTTCGCTCAGCGAATCCAGCTTAGCAGAGAGCGCCGCCACATCACGCCTGGAGGGAATTCCGATGCGATTGAGAGCGGCAGCGACGCGGACGTCGAAAGCCTCTTCGATCTTGTCCAGGTTGAACTTGGCCTTCACGCCGTGCAGGCGGCCCTTGACGCTGTCATTGGCGGCATCGATCTGGGTGGTGACCAGCTCGCGGCCCTTCTTCTCCACCGACTCGCCGGACTTGACCAGCTCCTTGAAGTACTCGCTGCCTTCGTGGCCGACCTTGGCGTAGGTGCCCAGGCCCGCGAGCCAGATCTGCCGCGCGTAGTGCTTGGCGTCGGAGTAGAGGGAGGATTCGAGTTCTGCGACTTTCTTCTTGCTGACAGCCTTGGCCATGGTGGCACCTCACAGGATTCAGATTCGATGATGTCGAATAGCTGCCCGCGAAAGGCGGGACTGTGAGCCAAGGTATCGGGGAAAATTAGAAAACACATACCAGCGTTCGCGGGAGCGCCGGCGCCGTCCGCAAAACGGCATGGCCCCGTGGGGAACGGGGCCGCAGAGAATCACGCCAACGCCTTGTCCAGCGCGCGCTCGATCTCGCCCTTGAGCAGGCCGCTCATGGCCGAGAGCATCAGGCCCAGCTTCACGTCCACCGCGATCTTGTCCTCGCCCACCTCGATGCGCCCGTCCACGCCGCTGCGCTTGATCACCAGGGTGTCGCCCTGCCACTCGCTGCTCACGCCGTGCTCGCGGGTGAGCTTGTCGGCAAGCTTCTCTGCCTTGGCGCGGGCGGCCTCGCGGCCGAGGGAATGGGGACGTTCGACGTGGATACGGGACATGCTGGGACTCCGTGACTGACTGACTCCGCGATCATACGCGCCGCGCCGTATCGCCGCACCCCGCCCGGGCTGCGAGCGGGGCGGCGTTTTCCGTGCTTCCTGTTAGAATGCCCGCCACTGACTTCCAGGGTAGAAATGCCATGAGCGAACCGCGCAAGCCCCAAGCCGGCCAGGACAGCGCCGATCCCACCACGCACTTCGGCTACAAGACCGTGCGCGAGAGCGAGAAGGCCGAGAAGGTCGCCGAGGTCTTCCACTCGGTGGCGGCCAAGTACGACCTGATGAACGACCTGATGTCCGGTGGCGTCCACCGTCTGTGGAAGCGCTTCACCATCGAGCTGTCGGGCGTGCGCGCCGGCAACCGGGTGCTGGACATCGCCGGTGGCACCGGTGACCTGACCCGCCAGTTCTCCCGCCTGGTCGGCCCGACCGGCGAAGTGGTGCTGGCCGACATCAACGCCTCGATGCTCAAGGTCGGCCGCGACAAGCTGCTCGACAGCGGCGTTGCCGGCAACGTCAGCTTCGTCCAGGCCGATGCCGAGAAGCTGCCCTTCCCGGACAACCATTTCGACGCGGTGACCATCGCCTTCGGCCTGCGCAACGTCACCCACAAGGACGAAGCCATCCGCTCCATGCTGCGCGTGCTCAAGCCGGGCGGCCGCCTGCTGGTACTGGAATTCTCCAAGCCCACCAGCAGCCTGCTGTCCAAGGCCTATGACGCTTACTCCTTCACCCTCCTGCCGCTGATGGGCAAGCTGGTCACCAACGATTCGGAAAGCTATCGCTACCTCGCCGAGTCGATCCGCATGCACCCGGACCAGGAAACCCTGAAGTCGATGATGGTGGAAGCCGGCTTCGACCGCGTCACCTACCACAACATGACCGGCGGTATCGTCGCCCTGCATCGCGGCATCAAGCCCTGATGACCCTGCTGACCCAGGCCGTGCTGGCCAGCGCCGAAGCCACCCTGAACCGCGTCCTGCGGCTGGACGGCGTGGCGCTGCAGCGCCTGGGCCGACTGGCCGGCGAAGTGCTGGAGGTGGACTGCCAGGCGCCCGCGCTCAGGCTGTTCATCCTCCCCGACGCCGACGGTCTGCACCTGGCCGCGCACTTTGAGGCCGAAGTCGACTGCACCCTGCGCGCACCAGCCGGCAGCCTGCTGCAACTGGCCCTGGCGCGGGACAAGACCCGCGTGCTGCACAGCCCGGAAGTCGAGATGAGCGGCGACAGCGCCATGCTGCTGGAGATTGCCGACATCCTGCAGAGCCTGGAGCTGGACTGGGAATACGAAGTCTCCCGCTGGCTCGGCCCGGTGCCCGCGCACCTGCTCGGCGCGCGCCTGCGCGGCGGCATGGCCTGGGCCGGCGACAGCCTGGAAAGCCTGCGCCTGAGCCTGGCCGACTACCTGGCCGAAGAAAGCCGTACCCTGGTCGGCCAGCATGAAGCCGAAGCCCGCTTCGAAGAGCTGGACCAGTTGAAGATATCCCTCGACCGCCTCGACGCGCGGATTACCCGCCTGACCCAGAAGATCAAGCCCGACGCATGAAGCTGCTCGCCTTCCGCCGCCTGCTGCGCATCCAGCGCGTGGCGATCCGCTACCGACTCGACGACATGGTCCTCGAACTGCCCTTCCTGCCCTGGTGGCTGCGGCTGGTCGGCGGACTGCTGCCGTGGCGCTGGCTGCCGCGCAAACCCTTGCAGCTCACGCGCGGCGAGCGCCTGCGCCTGACCCTGGAAGACCTCGGCCCGATCTTCATCAAGTTCGGCCAGATCCTCTCCACCCGCCGCGACCTGCTGCCGGACGACATCGCCAACGAGCTGGCGCGCCTGCAGGACAAGGTCCCGCCCTTCCCGCCCGAGCTCGCCGTGGCGCGCATCGAGGAGCAGCTGGGGGCGAAGATCGAGCAGGTGTTCTCGCGCTTCGAGCGCGAACCGCTGGCGTCGGCCTCGGTGGCCCAGGTCCATGCCGCGCAGCTCAAGAGCGGCGAAGAAGTGGTGGTGAAGGTGATCCGCCCGAACCTGGAGCCGGTGATCCGCTCCGACATCGCCTGGCTGCACATCCTCGCCCGCACCGCCGAACGCATCTCCGCCGACGCCCGCCGCCTGCACCCGGCGGAAGTGGTCAGCGACTACGAGAAGACCATCTACGACGAGCTCGACCTGCTGCGCGAAGCCGCCAACGCCTCGCAGCTGCGGCGCAATTTCGACGGCTCGCCGCTGCTCTACGTACCCCAGGTCTACTGGGACTGGTGCCGCCCCAAGGTGCTGGTGATGGAGCGCATCTACGGCATCCCGGTCACCGACCTGGACACCCTGCGCGACCAGCGCACCGACTTCAAGGCGCTGGCCGAACGTGGCGTGGAGATCTTCTTCACCCAGGTGTTCCGCGACAGCTTCTTCCACGCCGACATGCACCCGGGCAACATCTTCGTCAGCACCCGTACGCCCTGGAGCCCGCAGTACATTGCGGTGGACTGCGGCATCGTCGGCAGCCTCACCGACGAGGACCAGGACTACCTGGCGCGCAACCTGATCGCCTTCTTCAAGCGCGACTACCGCAAGGTCGCCCAGTTGCACATCGATTCGGGCTGGGTACCGGCGGAAACCAAGGTCAACGACTTCGAAGCGGCGATCCGTACCGTGTGCGAGCCGATCTTCGAGAAGCCGCTCAAGGACATCTCCTTCGGCCAGGTGCTGCTGCGCCTGTTCCAGACCGCGCGGCGCTTCAACATGGAAGTGCAGCCGCAGCTGGTGCTGCTGCAGAAGACCCTGCTGAACATCGAAGGCCTGGGCCGCCAGCTCTACCCGGAGCTGGACCTGTGGACCACCGCCCAGCCCTTCCTCGAACGCTGGATGCGCGACCGCGTCAGCCCAGGCCAGTTGCTGCGCAACGCCCAGCAACACATCGAGCAGCTGCCGCACCTCGCGCAGATGACCCGCGACACGCTCGAACGGCTGTCCCGCGAACCGCAGAACGAAGCCCGCGACGGCAACGGCCAGGCAGGCATGGCCAGCGCCTGGCCGGCGCGTCTGATTGGCGCGGTGCTGGTCGCCGGCGCCGCCGAAACCGGCCTGGCCACCCACAGCCTCGCGGCCTGGCCGGCCTGGGCGATGCTGGCCGGCGGTCTATATCTGATCCTGCGCCGATAGCCAGTCGCCGCCCCGGCTGGCACACTTAAGCGTTGTAGACAGTGGCTCCGGGCACCGCGTGTGCCCGCCGTACGGAACCCGAGATGAAAGACTGGCTGGACGAAATCAAGTGGAATGCCGATGGACTGGTGCCGGCGATCGCCCAGGACCATCGCACCGGTCGCGTGCTGATGATGGCCTGGATGAACCGCGAGGCCCTGGCCCTGACCGCGGCGGAAAACCGCGCCATCTACTGGTCGCGCTCGCGCGGCAAGCTGTGGCGCAAGGGCGAGGATTCCGGGCACGTGCAGAAGCTGCACGAACTGCGCCTGGACTGCGACGCCGACGTGGTGATCCTGATGGTCGAGCAACTGGGCGGCATCGCCTGCCATACCGGTCGCGAAAGCTGCTTCTACCGGGTGTTCGAGAACGGCGCCTGGCAGACCGTCGACCCGGTCCTGAAGGACCCGGATGCCATCTACTCCCACGTAGGTACAGGAAAACCCCATGAGCACTGATACCCTCGCCCGTCTGGCGGAAGTCCTCGAAGCGCGCAAGAATGCCGCACCGGACAGCTCCTACGTGGCCAGCCTGTACCACAAGGGCCTGAACAAGATTCTGGAAAAGGTCGGCGAGGAGTCGGTGGAAACCATCCTGGCCGCCAAGGACGCCGCCGCAAGCGGTGACTGCACGGACCTTATCTACGAAACGGCCGACCTCTGGTTCCACTCCCTGGTCATGCTCGCCGCCCTCGGCCAGCACCCACAGGCGGTACTGGACGAGCTGGACCGCCGCTTCGGCCTTTCCGGGCACGACGAGAAGGCAGCCCGCCAACCGTCGGCCTGAACCCGATTACCTCAAGGAGAACAAGATGGGCATCTTTGACTGGAAACACTGGGTCGTCATCCTGATCGTCGTGGTCCTGGTCTTCGGCACCAAGCGCCTGAAGAACCTGGGTTCGGACGTCGGCGAAGCCATCAAGGGCTTCCGCAAGGCGATGAATACCGAGGAAGACGAGAAGAAAGACCCCAACGCCGCTGCCGGCACCCCGCCGCTGAACCAACCGCACACCATCGACGCCACGGCGCAGAAGGTCGAAGAGCCGGCTCGCAAGGACTGATGGGATAAACCATGTTCGGTATCAGCTTCAGCGAACTGCTGCTGGTGGGCCTCGTCGCCCTGCTGGTGCTCGGTCCTGACCGCCTGCCCGGTGCCGCGCGCACCGCCGGGCTGTGGATCGGCCGGCTCAAGCGCAGCTTCAACGCCATCAAGACGGAAGTGGAGCGTGAGCTGGGTGCGGACGAAATCCGCCGTCAGCTGCACAACGAACACATCCTGCAGATGGAACAGGAAGCCAAGAAGCTGATGGCGCCGCTGACCGACCTGCAATCCCAGGCTCGGGAAACCTTCAACCCGCAGCAGCCGGCCCAGCCCGAAGGCCAGGGCGCGCCCGTCGAGCCGCCCGCGGCGCCGACCATCGCGCCCAACAGCCGCCTGAACAGCCTGCCGGGCGCGGGCATCGTCCCGCCGGCCGCCCCGGAATCGGCGCCTGCCGCCGCGCCACAAGCGCCGGAAGCCAGCCAACCGACCGCCGCGAGCCAGCCGCCCGCTTCGTCCGAGACGCCGCGTAACCCATGAGCGCCGAAAAACCCGACCAGCCCGAAAACGACCAGGAAATGCCCCTGGTCTCGCACCTGACCGAGCTGCGCACCCGCCTGCTGCGTTGCGTGATCGCGATCTTCGTGATCTTCATCGGCCTGCTGTACTTCTCGCAGAAGATCTACGCCCTGGCTTCCGAGCCGCTGCGACGCTTCCTGCCCGAAGGCGCGACGATGATCGCCATCGACCCGGCGTCGGCCTTCCTCGCGCCGCTGAAGCTGACCATGATCGTCGCCGTGCTGCTGGCCATGCCAGTGATCCTCGGCCAGGTCTGGGGCTTCATCGCGCCGGGCCTGTACAAGCACGAGAAGCGCGTCGCCCTGCCGCTGCTGGCCTCCAGCATCGTGCTGTTCTATGCCGGCATGGCCTTCGCCTACTTCCTGGTGTTCCCGTTGATGTTCCACTTCTTCCTCGGCCAGGCCCCGGAAGGGGTGACGCCGATGACCGACATCAACAGCTACCTGGACTTCCTCACCCTGCTGTTCGCCTTCGGCGTGGCCTTCGAGATTCCGGTGGCCACCGTGCTGCTGGTGTGGATCGGGGTGGTCGACGTGGCCTACCTGAAGAAGATCCGCCCCTACGTGATCATCGGCTGCTTCGTCGTCGGCATGATCCTCACCCCGCCGGACCCGCTGTCGCAGACCCTGCTGGCGGTGCCGATGTGGATGCTGTTCGAGGCCGGCGTGCTGTTCAGCCACCTGATCCGCAAGCGCGGCCCGGAGACGGGAGAAGACGAGTCCAAGGGCGACCAGCCGCCGGCTACCCGTCCGTGAACCTGCTGCTGCTCGACGACGCCGACTTCGTCGCGGCGGATCGCGTGATCCTGCGCGACCGCCGCCTTACCCACATGCAGGAAGTCCACCGTGCCGAAAGCGGCGACAGCCTGCGTGTCGGCCGCCTCGGCGGCCTGATGGGCGAAGGCCGCCTGCTGCGCCTGGACGCCAACGAAGCCGAATTGCGGGTCAGTTTCGACCAGGCGCCGCCGGCCAAGCTGCCGCTCACCCTGCTGCTCGCCCTGCCCCGCCCGAAGATGCTCCGCCGCGTGCTGCAGACCGTCGCCGCCATGGGCGTGCCGCGCCTGGTGCTGCTCAACAGTTACCGGGTGGAAAAGAGCTTCTGGCAGACCCCCTTCCTCGAACCCGAGGCGGTGCGCGAGCAACTGATCCTCGGCCTGGAACAAGCCCGCGACACCGTGCTGCCGGAGGTGATCATCGAGAAGCGCTTCAAGCCCTTCGTCGAGGACCGCCTGCCCGCCCTGGCCGCCGGTAGCCTCGGCCTGATCGGCCACCCTGGCCCCTGGCCCGAGTGCCCGCGCGCCCTCGCCGAGCCCGTCACCCTGGCCATCGGCCCGGAGGGTGGCTGGATTCCCTACGAAGTGGAAAAGCTCCGCGAAGCCGGGCTCAATCCCGTCCAGCTCGGCGAGCGCATCCTGCGCGTCGAAACCGCCGTCACCGCGCTCCTGGCACGCCTGTTCTAGTCCAGGCTGGCTCCAGGCCAGCAACCATGCGGCGTCCAGCGTGAACCACCAGTCAGAAAAACACCGCGACAGGCTTCAGTTCCGGGCGCAGGCGCCGATATCCGCAATACCGGTCGCTCCCACTCTGCGCATCTCCCGCTCAGCCATGCGTACCGGCCCTGTTCATCGCTGGAGCCCCACCGCCATGTTCCGCTGGTTCAACAACCTGACTGTCAAACTCAAACTCGCCGCAGGCTTCGGCCTGGTGCTGTTGCTCACCCTGCTGATCGCCCTCACCGGCTGGATCAACCTGGGCAACGTGATCAACCGTGGCGACAAGCTCGGCGAGATTTCCGAGCTGGTGGCCGGCGCCAAGGACCTGCGCATCGCCCGCCTGAAGTTCCAGTCCACCCGCGCGCCGGAAGACGCCAAGCTGGTGGTCGACGCCCTGGACCAGCTGGACCAGCGCCACAAGGCCCTCTACGACAAGTTCAGCGAAGCGCAGGACCGCCGCAAGCTGGACCAGCAGCATGAGCTGTCCGCGGAGTACCGCCGGCTGTATGACGAACTGCTGAAGTCCTTCGCGGCCCGTGACGCCGCCAAGCAGAACCTCATCCGCAATGCCGCGCTCATCACCGGCGGCCTGGAGAAGGCCGAGCAGAAACTGGTCGCCAATGGCAGCAGCGAAAGCCTGCAGCAACTGCAGGCACTGGCCAGCCTGGGCCGCCAGGTGATGGCAGCACGCTTCCAGGTGCTTGCCTACACCAGCGTCGACAATCCCGCGCTGGAAAATACCGCCGTCGACGGCCTCCAGCAGGCCACCCAGGCCGTACAAACGGGCATGCAGCATGCTCCCGCCGACCTGGCCGCCGACTACCAGAGCGCCCTCGATGCCCTGGCCGCCTACCGCGCGGCACTCGATACCTACCGCACCGAGGTCAACGCCAGCCAGGCCGCCCGTGATCGCATGCGCGACGCGGGCGTGCAGATCGAGAAGATCAGCAATGAACTCACCGTCAGCGAAACCGCCAAGCGCGATGCCGGCGTCGCCCAGGCCAAGACCCTGCTCGGCCTCTCCGCGCTGATCGCCCTGGTGCTGGGCCTAATCGCTGCCTGGATCATCACCGGGCAGATCGTCAATCCGCTGCGCGAGGTGCTGGGCCACGCCGAACGCATCGCCGACGGCGATCTCTCTCGCGACATCCACACCAGTCGCTCCGACGAGCTGGGCCAGTTGCAGAAGAGCATGCAGCGTATGAACCTGTCCCTGCGCGAGCTGATCGGCCGCATCCACGACGGCGTGACGCAGATCGCCAGCGCGGCCGAGGAGCTTTCCGCGGTCACCGAGCAGACCAGTGCCGGGGTCAACAACCAGAAGACCGAGACCGACCAGGTCGCCACCGCCATGAACGAAATGGCCGCCACCGTGCAGGAAGTCGCGCGCAACGCCGAGGAGGCCTCCGAGGCCGCCTCCGCCGCCGACCGCCAGGCCCGCGACGGCGAAGGTGCGGTGAACGAGGCCGTGGGGCAGATGGACCGCCTGGCCGGCGAGGTCGACCGCTCCAACGAGTCGGTGCTCAAGCTCAAGCGGGAAAGCGAGAAGATCGGCAGCGTGCTGGACGTGATCAAGGCGGTGGCCGAACAGACCAACCTGCTGGCGCTCAACGCCGCCATCGAAGCCGCCCGCGCTGGCGACGCCGGCCGTGGTTTCGCCGTGGTGGCCGACGAGGTACGTGCCCTGGCGCAGCGCACCCAATCCTCCACCGAGGAAATCGAGGAGCTGATCGCCGGCCTGCAGAGCGGCACCCAGCAGGCCGTGCAGATGATGGAAACCAGCCGCGAGCTGACCGTCAGCACCGTCGACCTGACCCGCCGCGCCGGCGAGCGCCTGGGCGCCATCACCCGCACCGTGTCGACCATCCAGTCGATGAACCAGCAGATTGCCGCCGCCTCCGAGCAGCAGAGCGCCGTGGCCGAGGAGATCAACCGCAGCGTGATGAACGTGCGCGACATCTCCGAGCAGACCGCCGCCGCCAGCGAGGAAACCGCCGCTTCCAGCATGGAGCTGGCGCGCCTGGGCAACGAACTGCAGATGCTGGTCAGCCGCTTCCGCGTCTGATTCCTGCCGTGCTGAAGAAGGCCCGCGCAATGCGGGCCTTTCTCTTTCCGTAGGGCGTACAACCGTTCGCGATCGTACGCCGATACACCGTGATCGTCGGTTGGCGCATGGAGGTGGTTCGAAGCGCTCGGTGACTGCTTTCCGGTCGAAGTCCGTATGGCCGGATGACAAGGCCAGGCGGCGTATAACGTCGAACGTTATACGCCCTACATTCCTGGGGGGCTTCTCGTAGGGCATGCGGGCGTCGCCACGAACATATCGTGACCATATCCGACCTTTAGTTTCCGAAATAGCCGCCGATACTCTCTGGCGCACACAGATGCGCCCCGAGAAAATCCGCCTCACCTGCCCCATCCCGATCCTCCCTGCCCCGGGCCGTCGATCCCGTGGCGAAGCCTTTCTGGAGCTTTCGACATGTACGATTGGTTAGTAGTCCAGCTGGGACGTCTCAACGTCAGCCTCAAGCTGGTGGTGGGATTCGGCATCCTCCTGTTCCTCACGCTGCTGGTCCTGCTCGGCGGCCTGCGCAGCCTGGACAACCAGACCCAACGCGGTGAGCAACTGGCGACCATCGCCGAGCTGGGCAATCTCAGCCAGCAGGCCAACCTCGCCCGCCTGCAGTTCGAACTGGGTGGCGACCGCGCCCAGGCTGAGCGGGTCGAGCAGCACAGCACGAAGATGCTGACGCTGATCGAGCAGCGCCTGAGCGGCAGCGACATCGATGCAGACAAGCTGAACGCCATACGCCAGACCGTGACCGGCTATCAAACGGCCTTCAACGGCCTGACCGGCGCAGGGGGCAGCGCCTCGCAGCAAGCGCGTCAGGCCCTGGACGCCGCCAGCCAGGCGATGCTCGGCGCCAGCACCCGCCTGTACGACGACACCCTGCAACGCAACGCGGCGGAAACCGCCGCCGCCAAGACCCGGTTGATCCTCATCGCCGTGCTGGCCCTGGCTTTCGGCCTGCTCTCCGGCTGGGCCATTAACCGGCAGATCGTCCGCCCGCTGCACGAGGCGCTGGAGCTGGCCGAGTACATTGCAGAAGGCGACCTGTCGCGGAGCCTGGCGCGTGACCTGAACGTGCAACGCCCGGACGAACTGGGGCAGTTGCAGCGCGTCATGCTGCGCATGCGCGAGAACCTGGCCCGACTGATCGGCCAACTCAGCGGCAGCGTCGGCCAGCTGGCCACGGCCGCCGACGAGCTTTCGGCGGTCACCGAGCAGACCCGTGCCGGGGTCAATGCCCAGCGGGTGGAGACCGAGCAGGTGGCCAGCGCCATCCACGAGATGGCCGCCACCGTGCAGGAAGTCGCGCGCAACGCCGAACAGGCCTCCGCCGCCGCGCTGCAGGCCGACCAGCAGGCCCGCCAGGGCGACCAGGTGGTGCAGGATGCGGTGGCGCAGATCGACCGCCTGGCCAGCGAGGTGGATCGCTCCGCCGAGGCCATGGAGTCGCTGCGCAAGGAGAGCGAGAAGATCGGCAGCGTACTGGACGTGATCAAGTCGGTGGCCGAGCAGACCAACCTGCTGGCGCTCAACGCCGCCATCGAAGCGGCTCGCGCCGGCGAGGCCGGGCGTGGCTTCGCCGTGGTGGCCGACGAAGTGCGCGCCCTGGCCCGGCGCACCCAGCAGTCCACCGAGGAGATCGAGGGCCTGATCGCCGGCCTGCAGCGCGGCGCACAGGATGCAGCACAGCGCATGGACGGCAGCCGTCGCCTGACCGGCAGCTCGGTGGAACTGACGCGCCGTGCCGGCGAAGCACTGAGCACCATTGCCCGCACCGTGGCGGACATCCAGGGCATGAACCTGCAGATCGCCTCCGCCGCCGAACAGCAGAGCAGCGTGGCCGAGGAGATCAACCGCAGCGTGGTGCAGGTCCGCGAGATCGCCGACCAGTCCGCCGCCGCCAGCGAGCAGACCGCCAGCTCCAGCACCGAACTGGCGCGCCTGGGCAACGAGCTGCAACTGCAGGTGGCACGCTTCCGTCTGTGAACCCGAACCGGTCGGTGCTCCCGCGCCGACCGGCAATGGCAGGACAGTTGTCATCCGCATGGCGTAGCATCAGTGACTCGCCACTTTGGGAGAGTGACCATGCGCCCGCTGACCATCGACCTCGACGAACTGGCCTTCGCGCTCGATACCCAGGGGATCGATCATTACCTGGACCTCTTCAGTGGCCAGGTGCTGCTGATTCCCGAAGACGATCCCGACCCGGAGCTGGCCGAACTGCTGCACCGCGAGCCGGAGCGCCTGCTGCCCATCGAGCCGCTGAGCAGCGGCCAGTCGCTGGAGCTGATGCGCGACTTCCTGCGCGAGGTGCCCGATCCCCATGCCTACTCCGCCCTGGCCAATGCCATCGAAGGGCGCAAGCCGTTCAAGGCTTTCCGCCATGTGCTGATGGGCTACCCCGAGCTGCTGCAGGCCTGGTACGCCTACCAGGCCGAACGCTTGCGCGAGTGCGCGCTGGATTGGCTGGCCGACAACCATATCCAGCCGGCGACGCGCAGCGCGATGCTCTAGTCCGGCGGGTTCGCGGGCAAGCTCGCTCCTACGAAGAGCACGGAGGCCGGCCCCTGTAGGAGCGAGCTTGCTCGCGAACCAAACTCCGACGCCCGGCGCCCGCCATTTCTGCACAAACAAAAACGCCGCCCCGAAGGGCGGCGTTTTCATTTCCAACCGGGAGCGATCAGCCCTTGGGCGCCTCGTCCTTGATCGGCTTGGCTTCCGCCGCCGTCGCCTGCCAGCCGCCGCCGAGGGCCTTGTACAGGTTGACCTCGCTGGTCAGCTGATTCAGGCGATCGCTGATCAGCTGCTGCTGGGCACTGAACAGCGAGCGCTGTGCATCGAGCAGGGTCAGGTAGTTGTCCACGCCGGTGCGGTAGCGCTTGTCGGCCAGGCGATAGTAGCGATCGCTGGCTTCCACCAACGCACGCTGCGCCTGCAGCTGCTCGCCGAAGGTGCCGCGGGCGGCGAGGCCGTCGGCGACCTCGGAGAAGGCCGTCTGGATGGCTTTCTCGTACTGCGCCACGTTGATGTCCTTCTGCACCTTGGCCAGGTCCAGGCTGGCGCGCAGGGCGCCGGCGTTGAAGATCGGCAGGCTGATGGACGGCTGGAACAGCCAGCTGCCGGAACCGGCGTCGAACAGACCGGAGAGATCCGGGCTGAGACTGCCGGCATTGGCAGTCAGGCTGATGCTGGGGAAGAACGCCGCGCGCGCCGCGCCGATATTGGCATTGGCGGCCTTGAGCTGGTGCTCCGCCTGGAGAATGTCCGGACGGCGCTGCAGCAGGTCGGAAGGCAGCCCCGCCGGTACGCTGGCCAGCAGTTCGTCGTCCAGGCCCCTGCCTTGAGGCAGGTCGGCCGGCAGGCCGGAACCGAGCAGCAGCACCAGGGCGTTCTGGTCCTGGGCGACCAGGCGCGTGTACTGCATCGAGATCGCGCGGGCGCGCTCCACCGAGGTCTGCGACTGGCTCAGGTCCAGCGCCGAGGCGGCACCCACCTCGTAGCTGCGCTTGGTCAGGTCGTAGCTCTTCTGGTAGGTGGCCAGGGTATTGCGAGCCAGCTCCAGCTGGGCCTGGTCGGCGCGCAGCGTCAGGTAGGCGTTGGCGACGTTGGCCACCAGACTGGTCTGGGTGCTGCGGCGTGCTTCCTCGCTGGCGAAGTACTGTTCCAGCGCCTGGTCGCGCAGGGCGCGCAGGCGGCCGAACAGGTCGATCTCCCAGGCGGTGACGCCCAGGGTCGCGCCGTACTGGCTGCTGATCGTCGAGCTGCCGGTCTGCGACAACCTGCCCGGCACGTGCTGGCGCGAACCACTGACACCGGCATCCACCGCCGGGAACAGGTCGGCCCGCTGGATGCGGTACTGCGCCCGGTAGGCTTCGATGTTCAGCGCGGCCACGCGCAGGTCACGGTTGTTTTCCAGCGACACTTCGATCAGCCGCTGCAGCTGCGGGTCCTTGAAGAACTCGCGCCAGCCGATGTCGGCGCCAGCGTTGGCCGGTTTTGCCGCATCGTAGGCTTCGCCCTGCGGATAGGCCGCGGCCACGGGCGCCTCGGGGCGCTCGTAGTCGGGGATCAGCGAGCAGCCCGAAAGCACGGCTGCCGCTACAGCGAGGGACAGGAAGGACTTTCTCATATCAATGCCCCTTCTCGGTGGCGTCCTGTTCCTTGGACGCAGCGTCCTTGAACAGGGTACTGACCACCACGTAGAACAACGGCACCCAGAAGATCGCCAGGACGGTCGCGGTGACCATGCCGCCGATCACACCGGTACCAATCGCGTGCTGGCTGCCGGAGCCGGCGCCAGAGGAGATCGCCAGCGGCACCACGCCGAGGATGAACGCCAGGGAGGTCATGACAATCGGACGCAGACGCATCCGGCACGCCTCGATGGCCGCATCGACGATGCGCTTGCCCTCGCGCTCGTGCAGCTCCTTGGCGAATTCCACGATGAGGATCGCGTTCTTCGCCGACAGGCCGATGGTGGTCAACAGGCCCACCTGGAAGAACACGTCGTTGGACAGGCCGCGCATGGAGGTCGCCAGCAGTGCACCGATCACACCCAGCGGCACCACCAGCATCACCGAGAACGGAATCGACCAGCTCTCGTACAGCGCCGCCAGGCAGAGGAACACCACGATCAGCGACAGGGCATAGAGCGCCGGGGCCTGGGAGCCGGACAGCCGTTCCTCGTAGGACAGGCCGGTCCAGGCATAGCCAACGCCCTTGGGCAGTTGCTGGACGATCTCCTCGACCGCCGCCATGGCCTCACCGGTACTGCGGCCCGGAGCCGGCTCACCGAGGATTTCCATGGCCGGCACGCCGTTGTAGCGCGCAAGCTTGGGCGAGCCGTAGCTCCACTCGCCGGTGGCGAAGGCGCTGAACGGCACCATCTCGCCCTTGTCGTTGCGCACGTACCACTTGTCCAGGTCTTCCGGGCTCATCCGCGCATTCGGGCGACCCTGCAGGTAGACCTTCTTCACCCGGCCACGGTCGATGAAGTCGTTGACGTAGTTCGAGCCCCAGGCGATGGACAGCGTGCTGTTGATGTCGGCGAGGGACAGGCCCAGCGCACTGGCCTTCTCGTCATCGATCAGCAGCTTGTACTGCGGCTCGTCGTTCAGGCCGTTGGGACGCACGCGCTGCAGCGCCGGGTGCTTCGCCGCGAGCCCCAGGAACTGGTTGCGCGCCTGCATCAGCACGTCGTGACCGACGCCCGCCTGGTCCTGGAGGAAGATGTCGAAGCCCACGGCGTTACCCAGTTCGAGCACCGCCGGCGGGGCGAAGGCGAACACCATCGCGTCCTTGAAGCTGAAGAAGTGCTGCTGGGCGCGCTGGGCCAGGGCGAACACGCTGTTCTCCGCACCCGGGCGCTCTTCCCATGGTTTGAGCATGATGAACGCCATGCCCGAACTCTGGCCACGGCCAGCGAAGTTGAAGCCGGTCACGGTGAACACCGAGGCCACCGAGCTGCTTTCCTTGTCCAGCAGGTATTCGCGCATGGAGTCCACCACCACCTGGGTGCGCTCTGCGGACGAGCCGGCCGGGGTCTGCACCTGGGCGAACAGCACGCCCTGGTCCTCGTCGGGGAGGAACGCGGTGGGGATGCGAGTGAACAGGTAGACCATGCCGCCGAGGATCAGCACGTACATCAGCAGGTAGGGGATGCGGTGCTTGAGGATCGACGCCACGCCACGCTCGTAACCGTGGGTGGTGGACAGGAACATGCGGTTGAACCAGCCGAAGAAGCCCCGCTTGTGCTCGCCATGGTCGCCCTTCTCGATGGGCTTGAGCATGGTGGCGCAGAGCGCCGGGGTCAGGATCAGCGCCACCAGCACCGACAGGGCCATGGCCGAGACGATGGTGATGGAGAACTGCCGATAGATCACCCCGGTGGAACCGCCGAAGAATGCCATCGGCAGGAACACCGCCGAGAGCACCAGGGCGATACCCACCAGCGCGCCCTGGATCTGTCCCATGGACTTGCGCGCGGCTTCCTTGGGCGACAGGCCTTCCTCGGCCATCACCCGCTCGACGTTCTCCACCACGACGATGGCGTCGTCCACCAACAGGCCGATCGCCAGCACCATGCCGAACATGGTCAGGGTGTTGATCGAGAAGCCGAAGGCGGCGAGCACGCCGAAGGTGCCCAGCAGCACCACCGGCACGGCGATCGTCGGGATCAGCGTGGCGCGGAAGTTCTGCAGGAACAGGTACATCACCAGGAACACCAGCAGGATCGCTTCGCCCAGGGTCTTGACCACCTCATGGATGGAGGCGGAGACCACCGGGGTGGTGTCGTACGGGTAGACGATCTTCATGCCCTGCGGGAAGAACGGCTCCAGGGTCTTCAAGGTGGAGCGGATCGCCTTGGCGGTGTCCAGCGCGTTGGCGCCGGTGGCCAGCTTGATCGCGATACCCGAGGCCGGCTTGCCGTTGAACTGGGCGTTGATGCTGTAGTCCTGGCCACCCAGGGCCACGTCGGCGACGTCCTTCAGGCGAACCTGGGAGCCGTCGGCGTTGACCTTGAGGAGGATTTCCTTGAACTGCTCGGCGCTCTGCAGGCGGGTCTTGCCGATGATGGTGGCGTTGAGCTGCTGCCCCTTGAGCGCGGGCAGGCCGCCCAACTGGCCGGAGGAGATCTGCACGTTCTGCGCCTGGATCGCCGCCTTCACGTCGGCCGGGGTCATCTGGAAGCTGTTGAGCTTGGCCGGGTCCAGCCAGATGCGCATGGCGTACTGCGAACCGAACACCTGGAAGTCGCCCACACCAGCGGTCCGCGACAGCGGGTCCTGGATGTTGGAGACGATGTAGTTCGACAGGTCTTCCTTGGTCATGCTGCCGTCGGTGGAGACAACGCCGACCACCATCAGGAAGTTCTTCACCGCCTTGGTCACGCGGATGCCCTGCTGCTGCACTTCCTGCGGCAGGAGCGGCGTGGCCAGCTGCAGCTTGTTCTGCACCTGGACCTGGGCGATGTCAGGGCTGGTGCCCTGGTCGAAGGTCACGGTGATGGTCATGCTGCCGTCGGAGTTGGACTCCGAGGAGATGTAGCGCAGATGGTCGAGACCGTTCATCTGCTGCTCGATGACCTGCACCACGGTGTCCTGCACCGTTTCGGCGGAGGCACCGGGGTAGGCGACCTGGATGGCGATGGCCGGCGGTGCGATGGCCGGATACTGGTTCACCGGCAGCTTGAGGATCGACAGACCGCCCGCCAGCATGATCACCAGGGCGATCACCCAGGCGAAGATGGGCCGGTCAATGAAAAACTTCGACATTACGAATCCCCTTGATTAACCCTGCTTGGCCGGCTGTGCGGCGGCGGGCTTGTCGGCGGCGCCGGCGGAGGGCGCCACGTTCTTCGCGGGTACGGCCTTGGCCTGGACGCCCGGCTGGACGTATTGCAGGCCCTCGGTGATCAGGCGGTCGCCTGGCTTCAAGCCGTCGCTGACCAGCCAGTAGGCGCCCACGGTGCGCTCGGCCTTGAGAGTGCGCTGCTCGACCTTGTCGCCCTCACCCAGCACCAGCGCGGTGGCCTGGCCACGGAAATCGCGGGTCACGCCCTGCTGCGGAGCGAGGATGGCCTGCTTCTTCACGCCTTCCTGCAGCTGTGCGTGGACGAACATGCCCGGCAGCAGCTCCTTGTTCGGGTTGGGGAAGATCGCACGCACGGTGACCGAGCCGGTGCCCTGGTCGACCGACACTTCGGAGAACTCCAGCTTGCCCTCCAGCGGGTACTCCGAGCCGTCTTCCAGGTAGAGCTTGACCTTGGCGGCGTTGTCGCCGGCCTTCTCCAGCTGTCCGGCGGCCAGCTCGCGGCGCAGGCGGATCAGCGCAGTGGTGGGCTGGGTCACGTCGACGTAGATCGGGTCCAGCTGCTGCACGGTGGCCATCGCGGTGGCCTGGCCGTTCTGCACCAGCGCGCCCTCGGTCACCGAGGAGCGGCCGATGCGGCCGGAGATCGGCGAGTAGACCTTGGTGTAGCGTACGTTGATCTTGGCGTTGTCCACCGTGGCCTTGGCCTGCAGGTAGGCGGCCTGGGCGTCGGCGTACTGCTGCTTGCTCACCGCCTCGTCCTTCACCAGCTCCTTGTAGCGCTCAGCCTGCTGCTGGGTGGATACCAGGTTCGCCTGGGCACTCTGCAGGGTCGCTTCGTAGGTGGCCGGGTCGATCTGGTACAGCTGCTGGCCTTCCTTGACGTCACTGCCTTCCTTGAACAGGCGCTTGAGGATGATGCCGTTCACCTGCGGGCGAACCTCGGCGATGCGATAGGCAGTCGTACGGCCGGGCAGCTCGGTGCTCAGGGTCACCTCCTGCGACTGCAGGGTCACCACCCCGACTTCGGGGATCGGGTGCTCCTGCGGAGCCGCGCTCTTGTCACAGCCGGCAAGGGTGGCCATGGCGACGAGCAGGGCCGGAACCAGGGCGCGCATGGCTGGCTTTCGTTGCATATCGTTGTCCTCGTGAGCAAAGCATCCGGGGTGGCGCTGGGCTTGCCGGTCCGGAAAAGCTGGCAAAAATACTTACATTCATTAGTGTCTGTAAACGTCCGAAAGCCCTGAGGGAAAACTACTGAAACGATTTAGCTATTGGCCGAATTCGCAGTAGGTTTCCCGCAGGGCGGACGCCTGACAGCATAAAGTTGATAACATCAACTAAAATAAGAAAAATGGTTGATCCAATCAACCGGATTTACATTCCTTTTACCGTGACCGCGCCGATGACCCATACCGTGAATCCCGAGCTGCCGCAGGCCCTGATGAAGGTCTTCGACCACCTGCGCGAAAGCATCCAGGACCAGCTGTACGCCGAAGGTATCGACCTCGCGCCGCCGGACATCCGCCTGCTCGAACTGATCGCCGCCGATGCCGGACAGAGCCTGCAGAGCCTGGGCCGCAAGCTGTGCCGCGACAAGGCGCTGGTCACCCGCAAGATTCGCGAGATGGAAGCGCTCGGACTGGTCCGCCGCGAGCGCAACCCCGGCGACCAACGCAGCTTCCAGCTGTTCCTCACCGAGGCCGGACGGACAGTCGAGTCCCGCACCCAGGCCATCCTCGCACGCACCCATGACGCTCTGTTTGCGCCGCTGGACGATGCCCAGCAACAGTTGCTCACCCACTTGCTCCAGGAGTGCCTGCCAGGCCGCACGGAGTGAGGTGCACAAACGAAAACGCCGGCATTTGCCGGCGTTTTCGCACTGAAGCGTCTTACTGACGCACCCCTTCGACCGACAGGGTCAGCTCCACTTCCTGGGAAGCCGGGCCGAGGTCGCGCTGAATGTTGAAGTCCTTCAGCTTGAGGGTGGTGGTGCCGATGAAGCCGGCACGGTAGCCGCCCCACGGGTCGTCGCCCTGGCCAACCAACTCGGCCTTGATGGTGACCGGCTTGGTCACGCCATTCAGGGTCAGGTTGCCGGTGATCTCGGCGTTCTTGCCATCGGCCTTCACGGCGGTGGACTCGAAGGTCGCGGTCGGGTTCTTCGAAACGTTGAGGAAGTCCGCGCTGCGCAGGTGCTTGTCACGCTCGGCGTGGTTGGAGTTCACGCTGTTGGTGTTGATGGTCACCTTGACCTTGTCGGCGGACGGGTTCTTCTCGTCGAAGGTGAAGGCACCGTCGAAGTCGTCGAAACGGCCATACAGCCAGCTGTAGCCCAGGTGCTTGATGCGGAACTCGATGAAGGCGTGCTGGCCTTCCTTGTCGATCTTGTAGTCCGCGGCCATGGCTTGGCCGGCGGAGAGCAGAGCGGTGCCCAGAGCCAGCGCGGCGAAGGTCTTCTTCAGCATTGAACAATCTCCCTGTGAGTGAGGTTTTTACTTCGCGGCGCGGCCGAGCATGCGTGTCAGCGTGGCGTCGCGATCGATGAAATGGTGTTTGAGGGCCGCCAGGGCGTGCAGCACGGCCAGCACCACCAGTGCCCAGGCCAGGTACAGGTGGATGACGCCCGCTACATCGGCCTGGTCGGGCAGCCCGCTGAGGGTGGCGGGCACGTCGAACCAGCCGAACACACTGATCGGCTTACCTTCGGCGGTGGAGATCAGGTAGCCGGCGATCATTGCGGTGAACAACAGACCATACAGGCCGAGGTGGCCCAGCGTGGTCGCCAGCCGGGTGTTCCGGCCATGGCTGGCCGGGGCCGGCGGCGGCGGGCTGACGAAACGCCAGAGCACGCGCAGAACCAGCGCGATGAGCAGCAGGATGCCGATGCCTTTGTGGATTTCCGGAGCGCGGTGGTACCAGGTGTCGTAGTAGTCCAGCTCGCGCATCCACAGGCCCAGGCCGAACAGGCCGAAGACCACCAGCGCACTGCCCCAGTGCAGGAACAGGCTGACCAGTCCGTAGCGGGAGGGGGAATTACGCCATTGCATCGATCAACATCCTTGAAAAACGGAGGTTCAAGACTAACGGCAAATCCATCGAATAAAAGTGGAAAATCCTGCTTTGAAACATCGATTCACAAGATAGATTGCCGGTGAAAGGGGCGTACCAGAGCCCCAGAAACAACAATGCCGGCTTTCGCCGGCATTGTGTGTAGGACGCTTCCGATCAGAACGGCAGCCAGGACAGGATGCCCTTCTTCTCACCCTTGGCGGCCGGAGCCTCACCAGCGGCCGGCTTGCTGTCGGCCACGGCCATCTTGCCTTCCAGCACCGGCGTCTTGCCGGCATACAGGTCGCGGACCTGGCTGGCGGCGCGCTTGCCGCTGCGCAGCGCGCCTTCCAGGGTGCCCGGGTAGAGGGCATCGGTGTGCTCGCCGGCGAAGGCCACGCGGGACACCGGGGTTTCCCAGACGCGCCAGAAGCGGCTGATCTGGCCCGGGCCATAGGCCAGGTAGGAGCCGCCGGTACCGACGTCGGTGCTGTAGCGGCGCATTTCATAGCCGTCGTACGCGCCGCGCATCTTCGGGTAGTACTTGTTCATGCGGATCAGCACCTGCTCCAGCACCTGGCGGTCGCCGAAGGCCTGCATCACGCGGGCGTTGTCGCCGGACAGGTTGATCAGCACGTTGGCGCCGCCCTTGGTGGCGGGCTCGACCCAGATCATGCCCAGACCCTGATCGCTGAAGATTTCACCGGACAGGCGCGACTTGTCGTCCCACACCGGGCGCTTGAACTTCATCAGGATCTGGTCGCGCCAGCCGTAGTTGGTGCCCTTGAGCGCCGCCTGCTGCTTCTCGTTCAGGCTCGGGATCATGGTGATGTTGCCCAGCGCACGCAGCGGCACGGCCAGTACCAGGTAATCGGCGCTGTAGCCGGTGGGGCCGACCTTGACGGTCACGCCGTCCTTGTCCTGGCTGATCGAGGTGACCTTGGCGTTGGTCTTGATGGTCTTGAGCTGCTTGACGAAGCCCTGGGCCAGCACCTGGCTGCCACCCGGCAGACGCGCGGCACGCAGGTCGCGGTCGTCGACATTGCGGTACACGCGGCCCTGCTGGGCGAGGTACAGCAGCGATAGGCGCGACGGTTCGTCATAGCGCGAGCGGATGCGCTGGTTGACCAGCAGGCGAGCGGTCGGCGACAGGTTCAGCTTGTCCAGCCAGCGCGCGGCGTTCATCTGGTCCAGCGCGAACAGGGTCTTGCTCGACAGTGGGTTGAGCGGGTCCTCGATGGAGGCGGCCAGCTCGTCCAGGGACTTCTCGAAGCGCTCCAGATCAGCGGCGACGGCCGGCATCTTCTGCTTCAGGTCGCTGCTGGAGTAATACACGCCGTCGATCAGGTAGCTCGGCGTACGCACGAACTCGGGGGCCGGAACGGCCTTGATCTTCAGGGTATCCAGGTAGCCGTTGAGCGTCGGCTGCACCTTGGCATTGCCGATCCACTCGCTGGTGGCCAGGCCCGAACGACCGCCCACCTGCGGCTTGGCCTCCAGCACGGTGACCTGCCAGCCGGCCTGTTGCAGCTCGTAGGCCGCCGACAGGCCGGCCAGTCCACCGCCGACCACGATGGCCGTCGGCTGTTTGTCCTTGCCCAGCGCCACCGCGCTGAACACCCCCAGAGCGAGCAACGCGGCAGCGCGCAGCCATCCCATTTTCATCGCCAAGCTTCCCCAATTGGTACAAAGGCGCGAAGCATACGTGAGCGCCCGGAAGCCGAATAGCTGTCTTGGTCGGCAACCTGCGACATGTGTCGTAGGACCCGTCCTTGTTCATCTCAATCGCATTGCATAGGCTTGCCCGACCCTCTCAAGCCGCCAGTCAGACGACCAGCCAGATAAGGAGCAGCCCCATGGGCCTGAATGCCGAGTGGATGCAGCGTGATCTCCAGGTGCTGTGGCACCCCTGCACCCAGATGAAAGACCACGAACGCCTGCCGGTGATTCCGATCCGCCGCGGCGAAGGCATCTGGCTGGAGGACTTCGAAGGCAAGCGCTACCTGGATGCGGTCAGCTCCTGGTGGGTCAACGTCTTCGGCCACGCCAACCCGCGCATCAACCAGCGCATCAAGGACCAGGTGGACCAGCTGGAGCACGTGATCCTCGCCGGTTTCAGCCACCAGCCCGTGATCGAGCTGTCCGAGCGCCTGCTGCGTCTGGCCCCGGCGGGGCTGTCCCGGGTGTTCTACGCCGACAGCGGCTCGGCCGGCATCGAGGTGGCGCTGAAGATGAGCTACCACTACTGGCACAACCTCGGCCAGCCGGAGAAGAAACGCTTCATCACCCTGACCAACAGCTACCACGGCGAGACCGTGGCGGCGATGTCGGTGGGCGACGTGGCGCTGTTCACCGAGACCTACAAGTCGCTGCTGATGGACACCATCAAGGTGCCGACGCCCGACTGCTACCTGCGCCCGGAAGGCGTGAGCTGGGAAGAGCACTCGCGGACGATGTTCGCGGCGATGGAGCAGGCACTGGAGCAGCACCATAAGGAAGTCGCGGCGGTCATCGTCGAGCCCCTGGTGCAGGGCGCCGGCGGCATGCGCATGTACCACCCGGTCTACCTCAAGCTGCTCCGCGAAGCCTGCGACCGCTACGGCGTGCACCTGATCCACGACGAGATCGCCGTGGGCTTCGGCCGCACCGGCACCATGTTCGCCTGCGAACAGGCCGGCATCACCCCGGACTTCCTGGTGCTGTCCAAGGCGCTGACCGGCGGCTACCTGGCGATGAGCGCCGTGCTCACCACCGAGAACGTCTACCAGGCGTTCTACGACGACTACGCCACCCTGCGCGCCTTCCTCCACTCGCACACCTACACCGGCAACCCGCTGGCCTGCGCCGCCGCCCTGGCGACCCTGGACATCTTCGAGCAGGACAACGTCATCGAGGCCAACAAGGCCCTGGCGGCGAAGATGGCCAGCGCCACCGCGCACCTGGCCGACCACCCGCATGTCTCGGAAATCCGCCAGACCGGCATGATCCTCGCCATCGAGATGGTCCAGGACAAGGCGACGAAAACCGCCTACCCCTGGCAGGAACGCCGCGGCCTCAAGGTCTTCCAGCACGGCCTGGAACGCGGTGCGCTGCTCCGTCCGCTGGGCAGCGTGGTGTACTTCCTGCCGCCGTACATCATCACCCCCGAACAGATCGACTTCCTCGCCGAAGTCGCCAGTGAAGGCATCGACATCGCCACCCGCGACAGCGTGAGCGTGGCGGTCAGCGAACGCTTCCCCGGGCATCGCGATCCGGGCTGATCGGCTACAAGCGGCAGGCCGAAAGCTTTAAGCTTGCCGCTTTCCCCTTCTGCACCGATACCGCCATGCGCCTCTCCCGCTTCTTCATCGACGCCTCGCTCTCCCTCGGCCAGCACGAGCTGCCCGAAGCCCAGGCCCACTACATCGGCCGCGTGCTGCGCCATTCGGCGGGCGACGCCGTGCAACTGTTCGACGGTTCCGGCCGCGAATACCTGGGCGAGCTGATCGAAGTCGGCAAGAAGACGGTGCGCGTGGAACTGCGTGAAGCATTCGACGGCCAGCCCGAATCGCCGCTGCGCGTGCACCTGGGCCAGGGCCTGTCCCGTGGCGAGCGCATGGACTGGGCGATCCAGAAGGCCACCGAACTGGGCGCCAGCGAGATCACTCCGATCGTCAGCGAACGCTGCGAAGTGCGCCTGAAGGACGAACGCGCCGACAAGCGCATGGCCCATTGGCGCCAGGTGGCGATCAGCGCCTGCGAACAGTGCGGCCGCTCGATGCTGCCGGTGCTCAATGCGCCGGTCACCCTGGCGGAGTGGCTGGAAAGCTGCGGGGCACAGCTCAAGCTGGTGCTGCACCCGGTGGCGGAGCCGCTGACCAGTCATGACAAGCCGCAGAGCCTGGCTTTCCTGATCGGGCCGGAAGGTGGCTTGAGCGATGCAGAGGTGGAACAGGCGAAGTCGGCCGGATTCCATGCGGCGCGACTGGGGCCGCGGGTGCTGCGGACCGAGACCGCGCCGGTGGTTGCGCTGAGCGTGGCACAGCAGCTTTGGGGCGATTTCTAAACGCATCTGCGTTGGGCGGATTCGCGAGCAAGCTCGCTCCTACAGGCAGTCGGCTGGCACGGTGCGCTTTGGGTAGGAGCGAGATTGCTCGCGAACAGCCCCTGCACTGAGCCCCGGCGATTCAGATCCCCCGCAACGCCAACCCCGCCAACACCAGCAGAACCACCCCGCACAACCCATGGCTCACCCGGTGCCAGCGCGGCGAAGCATTGCGCCGCAGCCAGTCCACCAGTGCCGCGCAGAAGAAGCAGCAGAGCACCGAAGCCGTCATGAAACCGGCGAAGAACACCAGCGAGTCCTGCAGCGTCGGCACACCGTCCACCAGACCGGCCATCGCACCACCCAGCGCCCCCCAGTAGACGATGTTCTTCGGGTTCGACAGCGACAGCATGGCCCCGGAAGCGAAGGCGCCGGCGTTGTGCTCGCCAGTCTCGCCCTCCTCCACCACGCCTACGCGACGGGCGTCAGCCAGGCTCTGCACGCCCAGCCAGGCCAGATAGGCCGCGCTGGCCAGGGTCAGCGGCAGGCGCAGCGTCTCGTGGCCCAACAGCAGCGCCAGGCCGGTCAGCCCGATCAACGCCCACACCGCATCGCCGATCAGCGAGCCGAACTGCACCAGCAGCGCCGGACGGAATCCGCCCTTCAAGCCACGCCGCAGGGTTTCGGCCAGCACGGCGCCGGGCGACAGACAGAAGACAATGCCGAACAGCAGCGCGGCAAAGAACAGGGTCAGCATGGATCAGGCGCTCACTTGCAGGCGGATGTGGGGTGCGAGCGTCAGATCAGGCCGGAATCGGCCAGCATCTGCTCCAGCGCGATCAGGTCGGGAATGCGCGCCTGCTCGTCGCCCAGGTTCACCGCATCCAGTTCCAGCCGCGCCAGCGGCACATCGGCGCGCTGCAGGTCGGCGCCGACTTTCAGCGAGCGCGGAATGCCTTGCACCAGCAGGGCAAGGAACTTGACGTTGGGCCGCCCACCGAGGGCGTTGAGCACGAGCACCCGGGCACCGGCGCTGACTTGCGCCTGGCCGCCGGACGCCGCCTCGAAGGACAGCAGCGGCAGGCGCAGGTCGCGCCAGGCCACCTGCCCCAGGTACCAGGACGGCAGGCCGTCCACCGGGTGCGGTGCGCGGTAGGTGATCAGTTCGGCCACCGCCACGTTGGGCAGCAGCAGGTTGCGGCCGGCCAGCGGCACCAGCAGGCCGGTCAGGCTGTCCGGCGCGGCGTTGGTCGCCACGGCGGGCTGGCCACCTTCCTTGACCACGGAAAGATCACTCATCGCACCACTCCAGCTATCACGTTAGTTCGGCCACGCATTGGGCGGCCAGATGGTTGACCAGCGTCGCCGCGAGCTCGCGCGGATCGCCCGAGAACGTGCTGTAGCCCCCTTCGCGCAGGCTGTCGGGCATGCTCGAACAGGCGCAACTGTCGGCACGCTGGGTCCAGATTTCCGCGCCCTGCCGGCGCACGTAGGCCGCCGCCGCGCTGCCATCGCTGCACATGCCGCTGAAGACGATCACGCCACAGCGATCACCGTACTGCTGGGCCAGGTTGAGCATCATCTGGTCGACGGACGGGCTGTAGGGCTCCGGCCAGGCACGATCGAGGACGCGCATCCGCGCTTCGCCGTCGAACCCCAGCTCCTGGCTGATCGGCACCACCACCACTTCGCCGCAACGCACCGGATCGCCGTCGCGCACGGTGTTCACATGCCACTGGCTGTGACGGCCGACTGCCTGCGGCAGGTTGGCCTCGAACGCCGGATCAATGTGCTGGGCATAGAGAAAACCGACTGGCAGGGCGCCGGGCAGCGCATCGAGGAAGGCCTTCACCGCCGCCGGGCCGCCCATCGACGCCGCCAGCAGCCAGACCTGCGCGGCCGGCTCGCCGGCTTTCAACGGCGATGCGGCGAGGTCGTCGGGCAGCGCCACACGGCTGGGCCGCTGCGCTTCATCGAGCAGCGCCGCGAGACTGCGGCCAACACCGGCGCTGGGGTCGCCCACCAGCTTGCGCAGCTTGGAGACCAGGCGCCGTTCCCAGCGCGGGTAATGTTCGGAATGCCGCTCCGGCGCGTGCCCCTCGCCGAACAGCACGGGTATCCGCGACTGCTCCAGCAGGTTGTCCACCAGGGGCGAATCTTCCTGCTGGGCCAGGTCCACCAGCCACAGGTCGGTCTCGCAGGCGTCCAGTTGCTCGCCGTCCAGGCGCGCCGGGTCGGCGTTGAGCACCACCTGGTAGCCGTGGCCGGCAAGCGCCTGCGCCAGCACGTGGCGTTGCAGGGAGGTATCGGCGATGACCGCGATACGCGGCGTGCTCTGCTCAGACATGGGACTTCACCAGGCTCAGGATGCTCTCCAGCAGTTCAGTTTCCTGGTACGGCTTGCCCAGGTACTGGTTGACGCCGATGGCCAGGGCACGATCGCGGTGCTTCTCGCCGGTTCGCGAGGTGATCATGATGATCGGCAGGTCCTTGAGTTGTTCGTCGTGGCGCACCAGGGTCGCCACCTCGAAGCCGTCCATGCGCGGCATCTCGATGTCCAGCAGCATGATGTCGGGCTTGTGATCCTGCAGCTGGGCGATGGCGTCGACCCCGTCCTTGGCAGTCAGCACGTTCATGCCGTTGCGTTCCAGCAGGCGGCTGGTGACCTTGCGCACGGTGACCGAGTCGTCCACCACCATGACCAGGGTCGGGCGCTGGTGTTCGACTTCCGCCGCCGCAGGGCCTGCCAGCTGGCGGCGCGGCTGGGCTTGCAGCGCGTGGGCATGGCGCACGCGGATAGTCGCCAGCAGGTCGAGAATCACCACCACGCGGCCGTCACCGAGGATGGTCGCGCCGGAGATGCCGGCGACCCCGGCGAACTGCGCGCCGAGGCCCTTCACCACGATTTCGCGGGAGCCCGCCAGGGCATCGACCTGCACCGCCACGGCGTGGTCCGCCGAGCGCACCAGGATCACCGGCAGCGGCAGCGATTGGCCCACCAGTTTCGGGTGCTGGCCGTTATTGAGCAGGTCGCCCAGGTACTTCAGTTCGTAGTCCTGGCCTGCGTATTCGAAGCGTGGCGCAGCGCTGCCCTCGGCCGCAGCCTGCTCGTAGAGCGCCTCCAGCTCGTAGGGGGAAACCCGCACGATACCTTCGATGGTGTTCAGCGGCAGGGCGTACAGGTCCTCGCCGGAGAGCACCATCAGCGCGCGGTTCACCGACACGGTGAACGGCAGGCGGATGTTGAAGTGCGTGCCCTCGCCCAGCGTCGAGTGGATGCTGATGGAGCCGCCCAGTTGTTTCACTTCGGAGGCGGCCACGTCCATGCCGACGCCGCGGCCGGAGATCTGCGTGATCTTCTCGGCGGTACTGAAGCCGGCTTCGAGGATGAACTGCAGCACCTCGTGGTCGGTCAGGTCGCTGTCCTCGGTCATCAGGCCGCGCTCGATGGCCTTGCGCCGCACCGCGTCGAGGCGAATGCCGCCGCCGTCGTCGCCCAGGGTCAGGAGGATGTCGCCGCCCTCGCGGCCCAGGGTCAGGCGGATGGTACCGGTTTCCGGCTTGCCGGCCAGGCGGCGCGCCTCGCCGGACTCGATGCCATGGTCCACCGCGTTGCGCAGCATGTGCTCCAGCGGCGCGACGATGCGTTCGAGCACCGTGCGGTCCATTTCGCCTTCGGCGTTGCTGACCACGAACTCGACCTGCTTGCCCAGCTCGTTCGCCACCTGGCGGACGATGCGGCGCAGGCGCGGCACCAGGCGGTCGAACGGCACCATGCGGGTGCGCATCAGGCCTTCCTGCAGCTCGGTGTTGACCCGCGCCTGTTGCAGCAGCAGGGTCTCGGCGTCGCGGTTCTTCGCGGCCAGGGTTTCCTTCAGGTCGAACAAGTCGGAGGCGGACTCGAACAGCGCGCGCGAGAGCTGCTGCAGCTGCGAGTAGCGGTCCATCTCCAGCGGGTCGAAGTCTTCGTAGCCGGCGCGCTCGGCATCGGCCTGGTGGCGCGAGAGGATCTGCGCCTGGGTTTCGGTATCGAGGCGGCGCAGCTGGTCGCGCACACGCTCGATGGTGGCTTCCATTTCCGTCAGGGTCGAACCGACGTCGCTCACCTGCTGCTCGACGCGACCGCGGAAGATGGAGGTCTCACCGGCGAGGTTGACCAGGCCTTCCAGCAGCTGCGCGGGGACTTTCACCAGTTCCTGCGGCGCACGGCGGGCGGCCGACTCCTGGGCAGCCTCCTGGGCGCGGCGGACGAACGGCAACACCACCGGCGCCTCGACGCGCTGCGGCACGGTGGCGGCCATGATGGCTTCGGGCAGTACGCTCGGCAGCGACGGCGGAGTCGGCACTTCGCTCGGCAGCGGCGCCGGCTCGGGGACGTTAGCCTCGGTTTCGCCCAGGTGCTGGCGCAGCTGGTCGACTTCGGCCTGCAACCCTTCGAAGCCGGACTGCACGTCCAGCAGCAGGCTGTCCGGCCAGGGCGCGCCCTGCTGCTGGGCCTCGGACAGATGCTGTTCAAGGTCGTGGGCCAGGTCGCCCAGGCCGCTCTGGCCGGCCAGGCGCGCACCGCCCTTGAGGGTGTGGAGGATGCGCAGCAGCTCGTCCAGTGCACCGTTTTCGCGCTCGGCGTCCCAGCGACCCAGGGCCTGTTCCATGGCGTCGAGGAGGTCGTCGGCCTCTTCGAGGAAGATATCGAGGATGTCCGCTTCCGGACCTTCCGGCAGGGCCGGCTCGGCGCTCAGTGCTTGCAGGCTGACGCTACTGGGGATGCTCAGTTGCTCGTCGGGGCTTGCGCGAAATCGGTGGATCGCCTCGATCAACGAGTCGCCCTCCGGAATCAGGCGGTGCCCCTGGACGGCTTCGAGCATCTCGGCGAGACGGTCGTGACAGCGCTGCAGCAGCTCAAAGAGCGTGGGACTGGCCCGCAGGCGCCCGCCGCACAGGCCTTCGTAGAGGAATTCCAGCTCGTGGGCGAGATCGCCGATGGGACGGATCTCGGCCATCCGCGCGCCGCCCTTGAGGGTATGCAGATCCCGCTGCAAAGCCTCCAGTTCGACGCTGTTGTCGACGTTTTCCATCCAGCGCTGCAAGGCGCCGGAGGAGCTTTCAAGGATATCGAAACCTTCCTCGAGGAAGATTTCCACCAGCTCCTGGTCGTGTTCGTCGTCCAGCTCGTAGCCGGCGGCGGCGACCGGTTCCGGCGCGCTGTCCTGCGGCGTTTCGGCGATATCCGCCTCGGCCTTGTCGAGGAAGGACTGCAGGTCGACCTCCGGCAGCGTCGCCGGGGTTTCCTCGGCTTCGGCGGCGAGTTCAGGCTCGGCGGGAAGCTCCAGTTCGATCTCCTGCTCCTGCTCCGCTTCGGCGTCCACCTCGAGCGGTGCCTGGGCCAGCGAAGCGCTCAAGCCGGCGGCGGGGTTCTGCCGAAAGGTGCGGATGGTCTGCACCAGATCGGCCGGGTCGGTCAGCGCCTGCCCGGCCTGCAGTTGGTCGAGCTGGGTCGCCAGACGGTCGTGGCAGGTGCGCAGCAGGCCGCCCAGCGCCGGGCTGTGCTGGAAGCGATGGTCCAGCAGCCCTTCGTAGAGCGATTCGAGTTCGTGGGACAGGTCGCCGATCTCGCGGATCTCGGCCATGCGCGCGCCACCCTTGAGGGTGTGCAGGTCGCGCTGCAGGGTCGACAGGGCCGCCAGGGCCTCGGGCGACTGCAGCCACTTCTCCAGCGCCTGGCCGGCGTTATCCAGGATATCCACCGCTTCTTCGAGGAAGATCGCGACCATTTCCTCGTCCAGCGCTTGCGGCGGAGGCTGCGGCGCGGCATACGGACGCGGATCGGCGGCGGTGATGACTTCGTCGTCATCGGCAGGCTGCGCCTGCTCGGTGCTGTCGTTGCGCGGCGGCCAGGTCAGGCCGTCCGGCAGGTCTTCCTCGGCCACCGGGCGGGTGTCGAGGAGGAACTCTTCGTCCTCCGCCGGGAAGTCATCAGCAGTCAGGCTCTCCAGGTCGACGAAGTCCTGCTCCGGCTCAGCCAGCGATTCCAGCAAGCGACGCAGGGCCTCGACCTGTTCCGGGCGGGCGCTGACCTGCAGGGCCGCGGCCACCTGGTCCATCATGCCGATCAAGGCTTCGTGGGCCTCCTCGGCAGCACTGAAGAAGGCATCGCCGACATCCAGGCGACCCTGCTGTACCGCGCCATAGACCGCCAGCAGCGCATCGGCCAGTTCGGCCATCTGCGGCAGCTCGGCCATCTGCGCGCCGCGGCTGAGGGTTTCCAGTTCGTCGTGCAGGGCGCCCAGTTCCTGGCGCTCCTGCGGGTGTTCGCGCCAGCGCCGCAGCAGGTCCTCGGCGTCCAGCAGGATGTCCATGCCCTCGGCGAGGAACATACCGATCAGCTTCGGATCGCTGCCCTCGCCGCTTTCGCCACGGCGCTTGGCCTCGGCGGCCTCCAGGCGCTCCTGGTGGACCTGGGCGATGCGCGCCAGCAGTTCGGCGCTGCCGTCGATGGGCGCCAGCGGGCGGCCTTCCAACAGCTGGTCCAGGCCGACCCGGAACAGACGCTCGGCGCCGTGCAGCAGTTCAGCCTCGCGCAGGTCGATCTGCAGCAGGTTGGTCTTGAACTCTTTCATCAGCCGCTCGAGCGGCGTGGCGATTTCGGCGATCGGCAGAATGCCCGCCATGTGCGCGCTGCCCTTGAGGGTATGCAGGGCGCGCTGCAGGTCGTCGGTCACCGGCTGCGGCAGCTGCTGCGCGCAATCGGCGAGGAAGCCGACCAGGGTCTCCAGATGGGTTTCCGCCTCGTTGCGGAAGATTTCCAGCAGTTGCGGGTCGAGGCTTTCACCTTCGACTTCCGCGCTGCTCGATGCGGCGGGCGCGCTCGCCTCCTCGATGGCGGCCTCGGCAGCAGCGTCCGGCTGCGGCTGTCCACCGCTGGGCGGCGGGACCGGCTGCCCCTTGGCCAGGGCATGCGCGGTGGCGGCCAGGCGGTCAACATCATCGCGCTGGCGCTGGGCGTTGGCGGCGAACTCCTCGACCAGTTCCGGCATCAGTGCAACCACGTCCTGCACCACCTGCTGCACGGCCGGGGTGGTGGAGATGCTGCGGTCGAGCACACGGTTGAGCAGGTTTTCGATGGACCAGGCCAGCTCGCCGATCACCAGCGCGCGGACCATGCGGCCACTGCCCTTGAGGGTGTGGAAGGCGCGGCGGACCTCGGTCAGCGCATCGCGCTCGTCGCCGTTCGCCAGCCAGGCAGGCAGGTGCTCGCCGATGGTTTCCAGCACCTCGCCGGCTTCTTCGATGAAGACCTCGCGCAGCTCCTCGTCCATCGGCTCTTCGTCGGCCGGTGGCGGCAGCAGGCTGGGCGGCACGTCCTGCGCCGGCGGGTTGATGGCCTGGGTGGGTGCGGCCATCACTTCGGCGAGGGACAGGGGCTTCGCCACCGGCTCGGCGACCGGCTCCAGCACGGGCGGAGGGCTCGGCAGCTCGACTTCCGGCAGGTCGAGGTCGGCGATATCCAGTTCGTTCCAGTCTTCCACCGGCGCGAGCGGCTCGCTGCTGTCAGCGGCCAGGGCATCCAGCTCCAGCGGCGCATCCAGGCTGAAGTCGATGCCGTCGGCCAGGGCGGGCGTCTCGGGCAGCTCGCCGAGGGTCCAGTTGTCATCGCTGACCAGCGGCTGTTCGGCGGTGGGCAGTTCGACATCCCAGCTCAGCTCATCCGCCGAGGCAATCGGCGCGGCCGGGGTCGGCTCGAGGGCGGCAGGGAGCTCGTCCAGTGCCAGCGGCGCATCCAGGCTGAAGTCGACGCCTTCGGCCAGGGCGGGTGTCTCGGACAGCTCGCCAAGGGTCCAGTTGTCATCGCTGACCAGCGGCTGCTCGGTGGTCGGCAGATCGACGTCCCAGCTCAGTTCGTTCGCCGGGGCGGCGGAGGCGGTCGGAACCGACTCCAGGGTGCCTGGGAGTTCGTCCAGGGTCAGCGGCGCATCCAGGCTCAGGTCCACGCCCTCGCCGACGGCGGGAGTCTCGGACAGCTCGCCGAGGGTCCAGTTGTCGTCGCTCACCAGCGGCTGTTCGGCGGCCGGCAACTCAACAACATCCCAGCTCAGCTCGTCCGCCAGGGTGGTCGGCTCGACCGGGGTCGGCTCGGTGGCGCCCGGGAGTTCGTCCAGGGTCAGCGGCGCATCCAGACTCAGGTCGACGCCTTCGGCCAGGGCGGGCGTCTCGGACAGCTCGCCGAGGGTCCAGTTGTCGTCGCTCACCAGCGGCTGTTCGGCGGCCGGCAGCTCGACGACATCCCAGCTCAGCTCGTCCGCCGAGACGATCGGCGCGGCCGGGGCCGGCTCGATGGCGCCGAAGCTCTCATCCAGCGCCAACGGTGCCATGGCATCCGCAGACGGCTGGCTCGGGTCACTGCTCAGCCAGTCCTCTTCGACGGCGAGCGTGCTGTCGCCAACAGGCTCAAGCGAACCGCTCGCCTCGTCGGTCCTGGCCGGCGCTTCGCTCAGCTCAGGCTGGGCGGGAAGCTCGTTGGGCTCGGCGCTCAGGTCGAGCGACTCCCAGAGGTTATCTTCCGAGGCCACGGGTTCGACGATGTTGTCCAGCTCCCAGGCCGGTTCGCCCAGCTCCGGAGCCGGGGCATCCAGCGCCAGGGGCTCCAGCGGGGCATCCGCAGCAAGGTCGACTGGCGCGGCAGCCGGCTCATCCAGCAGGCTTTGGCCCCAGTTCAGCCCCTCGAGCGCCTCCTGGCTGGCCTCCGGCGCGGCGTCTGGTTCGTCCAGCACCCCTGCGCCCAGATCGGCCACTGGCTTGGTATCGAGTTGCGGTGGTTCGAACGTCGGCGCTTCGACCTGGAGATCGTCGAGGGTCAGTTCCTCCGTCGGTGCCAGGGTGCTGAAATCGTCTACCGTGGCGTCGGGTAGTTCTTCCACCGGCTCACCCAGCGCCGCCAGCGGGGCGCTCGGCGCCTCCGGCAGCTCCGGCTCGGCGGCAAGGTCGGCGGCCAGGGCCGCGCTGGCGAGCACATCGATTTCATCCAGCGGATTGTCCAGCGGCGCCGGAGCCGGCGGCTCGACGGCATCGAGGATCGACGGGCGCGGCTTGAGGGAGTAGCCCAGGCTTTCCAGGCTTTCCTCGGCCACGTCGAGAATCAGGTCGCCCTGGGTGCCCTGGTCCTCGGACAGGCGCTCCAGGTAGTACTCGACGCTGGTCATGGCGTCGGCGAGGGTGTCGAGGCTGTGCCAGTCCGGCACGGCCTGGCGCACCAGCAGTTGTTCCTGGATGTAGCGATTGCAGGATTCCAGCAGTTTCGCCGCACGTTCCTGGGAGATCATCGCCAGACCACCGCGCACTTGCGTCAGCAGCTCCGGCACGCGGGCCAGGTGCTGGTGGTTCCATTGCGAGGCGATGAACTCGATGATCGCGTCCTTGGCCAGCTCCAGGCCATTGCGCGCTTCCTTGATCACCACCTGGTGGATCTGCTCGACATCGGTGGTCGGCAGGCGGCTTTCCTCGCTGCCCGGCTGCTCGCTCGGGCCGACCATGCCGGCCAGGGTCGCCTCCACGTAGAGCAGCGCGCCGGCCACGTCCATCAGCGTCGCATCGTCGGGCTTGCGCTGGCCGCGCGCCAGGGCGCCGACCACGTCGATCTGGTCGAGGATGACCTTGCGCGGCTGGCCGAAGCCCAGCACCGCGAGGGTGTCGGCGATCTGCTTGAGCGGTGCCAGCAGGCTTTCCAGCTCGCCCACCACGCTGCGGTCGCTGCGCACGAAAAGGTCGAGGCTGTCCTTGACCCGTACCAGCTCCTCGCACAACGCGCCCACCACCGAACGCATGGCGTCGCGGTCGGGGCCGGCCAGGCGGGCACGCTCCTCGTCGACCACCGCCGCGCCGGGCAGGGCGTCGTCCAGGCGGTACTCGTCCTTCACCGCGCGCACGCGCGGCGACTGGTCGGAGGCCTTGGCCACGTAGAACAGCAGGTTCTTGATCAGTTCATCCGGCGCCGGCTGGTTCATCGCGTCGGCGCCCTGCTCGACCAGGCGCTTGAACTCGCGGTCCACCTGGCGCAGCAGGTTGCGCATGGAGGTGCCGTTGGCAATGCTGCCGTTGGCCAGGCCTTCGACGATCGCCGAGGCGATCACCCACAGACGGCCCAGCGGCGCGTCCTTGCACAGCGACTCCAGGCGGGCGAAGACGCGCGCCATGTAGCCCAGGTTGGTCGGCAGGTCCTGGTTGCGGATGACGCCGACCAGAGCGACCTGCAGCATCTGCCGCAGCTTGCGCAGCAGCGTGGTGAACTCGGCGGTACGCAGGCGCGCCAGGGCATCCACCGGCAGCGCCGCGGCGCCGCGAGAGAGGTCGGGGGCGAACAGGCTGGTTTCCGACAGCAGCTTCTCGCCACGGGCGGTGCGCAGGTCGTTGAGCAGCGGCAGCACGACCATCGGCAGGTCGCGGCGGGCGCTCTGGATGCGATCCAGGTACACCGGTAGTTGCAGGATCGCCTGCATCAGCACTTCCAGGGCCTCGCCCTGGCTGGTGACGCGCTGGTCGATCAGCGCCTGGGTCAGGTGCTCCATCTCTTCGGCGAGCAGTGCCGCGCCGTAGAACTCCACCATCTGCAGGGTGCCCCGCACCTGGTGGATATAGGCCAGGCAAAAGCCCATCCGCGTCGGGTCCTGGGGATTCTCGACGTAGGATTCGAGCGCCTGCCGCGCCTGCTTGAGCGTTTCGGCAATCTCGCCTTTTACCCATTCCAGGGCGACATAATCGTGCCGATCACCCATAGCCACTCCACTCATGTGTCTGTGTCATCCCTTCCGGGTAAAGGCCAGAACGCGCTCGTCGGCGACCGGTTCGAGGGCCGGATGGTGCCAATCCACCACCTCGCCGACTCCGACCACCAACAGTCCCCCCGGCGCCAGCCGCTCGGCCAGGCGATTGAGGATTTCCCGCCGCCGCCAGCGGCGGAAGTAGATCAGCAGGTTCTGGCAGAAGATCACATCCATGCCGGACATTGGCGCCTGGGCCAGTTCCAGCACATTCAGCCGGGCGCAGCAGACGCGCTCGACCAGATTCGGTACCACCTGATAACGCCCGTCGTCCCGTACGCTGAAAAAGCGCCCGGTCAACGCCGCATCGATCTCATCCAGCTTGCGTGCCGCGTACACCGCCTCGCGCGCCTTGCTCAGGGCATTGAGGCTGATGTCGGTCCCGGTCACGCCGAACAACGGCGTGCGCCCGGCGGCCTCCAGGACCTGCGTGGCGACCATGGCAAGGGAGTATGGCTCCTCGCCGCTGGAACAGCCCACACTCCACAAGGCCAGCGGCCGGCCCTGGCCGACCTCTTCGAGACGCTGGCGCAGGTAGCGCTCGAGCAACTCGAAGGAGGGTTTGTGGCGAAAGAATCGGGTTTCCTGAACGGTGAGACGGTCCAGCAGGTTCGACCATTCCACGGCGCCACGCGGGCCGTCGGTGACCTGCCGGTAGTAGCTGCCGTAGTCGCTGACGCCCAGTTCGCGCATGCGGGCGCCCAGGCTGGTCTGCAGGAAGGCGCGGCGTTGCTCGTTGACGACAACGCCGGTGCGGTCTTCCAACAGTGCCTGCCAGTCGCGGAATTCCGCGGCCGACATGTCGGCCAACGGCTGCAACGACCAGACGCCACTTGCCTGCATGTCGCGCCCCTCGCTCAAGACTATCGTGCGCTACCGCCCGGGCAGCGCACCTCCCCTGCTCAGGCCTGTTCCGCGAGGTCCGGCAGTTTGAAGCCGGATACGGAATTACGCATTTCACTCGCCATCTTCGCCAGGTTACCGATGCTGCGCGCGGTGGCGGTGGTACCGGCGGAGGTCTGCGAGGTGATCTCCTGGATCACGTTCATGGTGTTGGAAATGTGGCCGGCGGAGGACGCCTGCTGACGGGCGGCGTTGGAAATGTTCTGGATCAGCGCCGCCAGGGTCTTGGATACCTTCTCGATCTCTTCCAGGGCCACACCGGCGTCCTGCGCCAGGCGGGCACCGCGCACCACCTCGGAGGTGGTCTGCTCCATCGAGATCACCGCTTCGTTGGTGTCGGTCTGAATGGTCTTCACCAGCGCTTCGATCTGCTTGGTCGCCGCGGAGGAACGTTCCGCCAGGCGCTGTACTTCGTCCGCTACCACGGCGAAGCCGCGGCCCGCGTCGCCCGCCATGGACGCCTGGATCGCGGCGTTCAGGGCGAGGATGTTGGTCTGGTCGGCAATGTCGTTAATCAGGCTGACGATGTCACCGATCTCCTGGGACGATTCGCCCAGGCGCTTGATTCGCTTGGAGGTGTCCTGGATCTGCTCGCGGATGTTGTCCATGCCGGTGATGGTGTTGTGCACCACTTCGTTGCCCTTGTTGGCGATGGCTACGGAACGTTCCGCTACCGCCGAGGACTCGGAGGCGTTCGCCGATACCTGGTCAATGGACACGGCCATTTCGTTGATCGCGGCGGAGGCGCCGGCGATTTCCTGGGCCTGGTGCTCGGAAGCTTCGGCCAGGTGCATGGCGGTGGCCTGGGTTTCCTGGGCGGCGGCGGCCACCTGCACGGCGGTCAGGTTGATGGTTTCCACCAGCTCGCGGAGCTGGTCGATGGAGTAGTTGATGGAGTCCGCGATCGCACCGGTGAAGTCCTCGGTCACGGTCGCGGCTACCGTCAGGTCACCGTCGGCGAGGTCGGCGATTTCATCGAGCAGTCGCAGAATCGCCGCCTGGTTACGGTCGTTCTTCTCGGCGGTTTCGGCCAGACGGCGGTTGGTTTCACGCACCATCACCAGACCGATGAGGATGATCGCGCCCAGGGCGATCACGCCCAGCATGGCGCTGGCGACCTGGTTGAAGACACGGCCCCCGGCGAGGTTCTCGAAGCCGCTGGCCAGGGTGGAGGCCTTGTCCAGCAGGACCTGCGAGCCACCGAAGATGGTGTTGGCCGCTTCACGGACCTGGAACAGTTCCGGGGAGGTCTCGAGGATCTCGTCCACCGAACCGGAAACGAATTCGAAGAGTTCGGAAATCTCGTTGAGGCGGTCCACCGCCTCGGCGTTGGTCACCTTGGAGATGCTCATCGCCGCGTTGCCTTCCTTCATGCCCTTGAGCACGCGGCCGAACAGACTGGCGTCACGGCCGAAGCTGTCGGCGGCCTGGACGGAGTTCTCGTCACCGGCCAGCACCTTGTTCACCGAGCCAAGGATACGTTCGGCCAGCAGCGACTGGCGCTGGGCTACCGCAACCTGGTCGGCCGGAGCGCCGTTTTCCAGCAGGATGTCGACGACCTCTTCGTACTCCACCTGCAGCTGCGGGATGGTTTCGGCCAGCGTCGCGGCCACCTGGTGCAGCGACAGTACGGTCTGCTCGCTGGCCAGGATGGAGTCGGTGTTCTTGCGCAGGGTGTCCCAGTCCTTCTGCACTTGGGCCATCTGCGGTTGTACCGAAGCGGGGCTGGGCGGCAGGCCGGTGGTTTCGTCACCCTTGACCAGGATGTTCCAGCGCTTCTCGAAGTCGTTGCGCGCATCCTTGAGCAGCTTGAACGCCTCGCCCTTGCCCGCCGCGGCTTCCGTGGCGTTCTTGGCGATACGCTGGGACAGCACGCGCAGTTCGCCGGCGTGGCCGATGTACTGTTTGTCGTGGTCCGCCTGGGTGTTGAGGTAAGCGAAGTTGGCGAACAGCAAGACGATCGCCACGATCAGGACCACGAAGAGTCCAAGGATCAGCGAGCTGCTACGCGTGCCCGAAAAGAGACTGCCTGCCTTGATTTTTTTCATATACGGCCCCCGCCTGGACCCCCACGCTTACGGTTTCCATGTCACACACGGGCTGGCGAGCCAGCCCAACCGGTCAAAATCTAGCTGGCGACGTCGAGAAACGCCGGGTGTTGCGCCAGCGCATGCGGGCTGAACACCAACCAGGGCTGTTCTCGATTGAAGACGCCATGAATAAAGGGTTGCAGGACCGCTTCGAGGGGCGGCAGCTGCTCGCTGAAGGTTTCCACCGGGAAGTGCTGCATGCCGAACACCTCATCGACGATGAGGCCGGCGAAGACTTCCTGGTGTTCCACCACCAGCACGCGCCGCTGTTTGCGCAGAGGCGACAGCTCCGCGCCGAGGAAGCCGCACAGGTCCATGATCGGCAACAGGCGGCCGCGCACGTTGGCGACCCCCTTCACCCAGTCACGGACACCGGGCAGCAGTGTGTAGCGCGGCTCGTGAAGAACCTCGCCGACCTCCCCCATGGGTGCCACGAACAGGCGCCCGGCCATGCGAAAGCCAATTCCGTTCCAGCTCTGCGCCACTTCGCGCTGCGCAGGCAGGCCCGCGGCCAGCAGACGACAACGCTGATCGATCTGGACGAGAACCTCGAAAGGACTCTGGACTTCCGCCATGCCGGCCCTGGCCTTCTTTAATAATTATGTTCTTGAAGACTTTCAGCGCGTGCGGCCCGGCTTCAGCCGGCCAGCACCGCATTGATGGTCTTGAGCAGTGTTTCTTCGTCCACCGGTTTGGTCAGGTAGTCGCGCGCGCCCTGGCGCTTGCCCCAGACCTTGTCGGTCTCCTGATCCTTGGTGGTGACGATGATCACCGGAATCGCGCTGGTTTCCGGGTCCTTGGACAGCTGACGAGTGGCCTGGAAGCCATTCAGGCCGGGCATGACGATGTCCATCAGGACCACGTCCGGCTTCTCCTGGCGGGCCAGGGCCACGCCGTCGGCGCCGTTCTCGGCCTTGAGTACCTGATGCGAATGCTTTTCCAGCATCGCGGTCAGCTTGTACATCTCGGTCGGCGAGTCATCAACAATCAGAATTCGAGCCATTGTGGTCCCCATACGGAAAAGGCGTCACCGGCGGCTGGGCCGGACTTCAGGAAGCGTGCTCCACCGGGGTAAAGTCAGGCACATGGGTCTTGATCGCGCCGAGCAGCTCTTCCTTGCTGAAGGGCTTGGTGAGGTACTGGTCGGAACCGACGATGCGACCCTTGGCCTTGTCGAACAGGCCGTCCTTGGAGGACAGCATGATCACCGGGGTGGATTTGAAGGCACTGTTGTTCTTGATCAGGGCGCAGGTCTGATAGCCATCCAGGCGGGGCATCATGATGTCGACGAAGATGATGCTGGGATGGGTATCGGCAATCTTGGCCAGGGCGTCGAAGCCGTCGATGGCTGTGATGACATCGCAGCCGACTTTCTTCAGCAGGGTTTCGGCGGTGCGACGAATCGTCTTGGAGTCGTCGATCACCATCACTTTCAAACCGTCGGAATGCTGTTCCATGTTCGCCCTTACCATCTCGGTGAATCGTTTTTCCACTTTTTATATCAGTGCGCGAGCGCCCTGCCACCGTCGGGCTGCGACCCAATCGTGGGAACCTTTTACCACAATCGTCAGAATCTTTACCACGCCCAGCAAATTCAGGCCATAAGACCCGGAACGCGCAGGCTTTTTCCTTGACCGAGCGCACATCCAGCGCCACCCTGAGCATCCTTTTTCAGCCTTTTCGACGGTGCTCTTCACCGCCCTCTTCAGTCCCAGGAGGACATCCCATGAGCGTACGCCTCGGGATCGTGATGGACCCCATCGCGCAGATCAATTTCAAGAAGGACAGCTCGCTGGCCATGCTGCTGGCTGCCCAGGCCCGTGGCTGGGAGCTGTTCTATATGGAACAGCAGGATCTTTACCAGAAGGAGAACGTGGCCCGTGGCCGCATGCGCCCCCTGAAGGTCTTCTACGATCCGGCCCACTGGTTCGAGCTGGACGCGGAAATCGACCAGCCGTTGTCGGAGCTGGATGTGATCCTGATGCGCAAGGACCCGCCCTTCGATAACGAATTCGTCTACTCCACCTACCTGCTGGAACAGGCCGAGACCGCCGGCACCCTGGTGGTGAACCGCCCGCAGAGCCTGCGCGACTGCAACGAGAAGTACTTCGCCACCCTCTTCCCGCAGTGCTCGCCGCCCACCGTGGTGAGCCGCCGGTCCGATATTCTGCGCGAGTTCGCCGCCGAGCATCGTGACATCATTCTCAAACCCCTGGATGGCATGGGCGGCTCGATGATCTTCCGCCACCGCGAAGGCGACCCGAACCTCTCGGTGATCCTCGAGACCCTGACCCGCCACGGCCAGCAGCAGGTGATGGCGCAGCGCTACATCCCGGCGATCAAGGACGGCGACAAGCGCATCCTGATGATCGATGGCGAGCCGGTGGAATACTGCCTGGCGCGCATCCCGGCGCAGGGCGAGACCCGTGGCAACCTGGCCGCCGGCGGCCGTGGCGTGGCCCAGCCGCTGTCCGAGCGCGACCGCTGGATCGCAGCGCAAGTCGGCCCGGAGCTGCGCAAGCGCGGCCTGCTGTTCGTCGGCCTGGACGTGATCGGTGAAAACCTCACCGAGATCAACGTCACCAGCCCGACCTGCATCCGCGAGATCGACGCGGCCTACGACACCCGTATCGGTGAGAGGCTGATGGCAGTCATCGACGAAAAGCTCAAGGCGCGTAGTGCGTCATAGACTTTTATAAGCCTCGTGGGCAGACTTTCGCCCACTTTGGCCTAGTGACCCGCAATGAACGCTGCAACCCATTCCGACTTCCCCGTGTCCTCCGGCGTACGCCCGGCGGACCGGCTGGGTTTCACCCTGTTCGTTGCGGCCATCGTGCACGTGGCCGTGCTGCTGGGCGTGGGCTTCACCATGCCCATGCCCAGCCAGCTGAGCAAAACCCTGGAAATCACCCTGGCCAGCTTCAAGAGCGAGAAGGCGCCCGAGAAGGCCGACTACCTCGCCCAGATGAACCAGCAGGGCAGCGGTACGCTGGAACACAAGGCGATCCCCAAGACCACCGAGCAGGCGCCGTTCCAGGACACCGAGGTGAAGAAGGTCGCGCCGCCGGCTACGCCGAAGCAGGCCAAGAGCCCGGAAGCGCCCAAGACCGCCGTCGCCACCCGCAGCCCGCGCCCGGACAAGGTCCAGGCCAAGGCGCAGACGCCCAAGGCGGAAACCGTCGCCAAGCCCGCGCCGCAGTTCGATTCCAGCCAGCTCTCCGCGCAGATTTCCAGCCTCGAAGCCGACCTCGCCCGCGAACAGCAGGCGTACGCCAAACGCCCACGCATCCACCGCCTGAGCGCCGCCTCGACCATGCGCGACAAGGGCGCCTGGTACAAGGAAGAATGGCGCAAGAAGATCGAGCGCATCGGCAACCTGAACTACCCCGACGAGGCCCGCCGCCAGCGCATCTACGGCAGCCTGCGCCTGCTGGTATCGATCAACCGCGACGGCTCCCTCTATGAAGTGCAGGTGCTGGAGTCCTCCGGCCAGCCCATGCTCGACCAGGCCGCCCAGCGCATCGTGCGACTGGCCGCGCCCTTCGCGCCCTTCTCCGGCGACCTGTCGGACATCGACCGCCTGGAAATCATCCGCACCTGGCGCTTCGAACGCGGCGACCGCCTGTCCAGCCGCTGAGCCTGTCGTGCCTGAAGGCACGCGGTGGCGTTTTCAAGGCTTGTCCCTTTGGTCCGCAGGCCTGAAACTAGCTGGCATGAAAAGCACAGCCGCAAGCTCTCTCAAGCACCACTTCCTGATCGCCATGCCGCACATGGCGGATCCCAACTTTGCCCAGACCGTCACCTACATCGTTGACCACAACGAGCAGGGTGCCATGGGCCTGATCATCAACCGCCCAAGCGGTCTGAGCCTCTCCGACGTGCTCGAACAGCTGCGTCCGGACGAACTGCCGCCGGCACGCTGCCAGGGCATGGTCATCTACAACGGCGGCCCGGTGCAGACCGACCGCGGCTTCGTCCTGCACCCCGCCGGACGCAGCTACCAGGCCACCCTGGAGCTGGGCGAGCTGTCGCTATCCACTTCCCAGGACGTGCTGTTCGCCATCGCCGACGGCAGCGGCCCGGCACAGCACCTGATCACCCTCGGCTACGCGGGCTGGGATGCCGGGCAGTTGGAAGCCGAACTGACCGACAACGCCTGGCTGACCTGCCCCGCAGACCCCGCGGTGCTCTTCGAGGTGCCGGCCGAGCAACGCCTGTCCGCCGCCGCCGAGCGCCTGGGGATCAACCTCAACCTGCTCACCGCCCAGGCCGGGCACGCCTGATGTCGAGCAAACCCCTGCGCCTGCTCCTGGGCTTCGACTACGGCACCAAGCAGATCGGCGTCGCCGTCGGCCAGGCCATCACCGGCCAGGCCCGCGAGCTCTGCGTACTCAAGGCGCAGAACGGCGTGCCGGACTGGAACCGCGTGGAAGCCCTGATCAAGGAGTGGCAGCCCGACGCCATCGTCGTCGGCCTGCCGCTGAACATGGACGGCACCCCCAGCGACATGAGCGAACGCGCCGAAAAGTTCGCCCGGCGCCTGCACGGCCGCTACAACCTGCCGGTGCACACCCACGACGAACGCCTGACCACCTACGCCGCCAAGGGCGAGCGCCTGGCCCAGGGCCAGCGCGACGGCTACCGCGAGCGCCCGGTGGACGCCCTGGCCGCCGCCCTGCTGCTGGAGGGCTGGCTGGCCGAAAACGCCCCCGCCTGACCTGCGACCTGATCTGCAAAAAAGCCCCCTTGACCTGTGACAGCGCCGGGGGAGCGAAAGCCGCTAAGCTTGCCGGACCAGTCCTTCCCGGAACGGTCCGCCCCGATGGCCGCCCGCGCCGGGTGGCCTCGCCAACCGAACCGGAGACGTCATGACCCTGCCCAGCCCCGCCGAACTCCTCCCCCGCATGGCCACCGACCTGCGCAACTACCTGGCGCAGCGCAACATCGACTCGCCGCGCTTCGTCGGCATCCACACCGGCGGCATCTGGGTCGCCCAGGAACTGCTCAAGGAACTGGGCAGCGACGAGATCCTCGGCATCCTCGACGTTTCCTTCTACCGCGACGACTTCACCCGCAGCGGCCTGCACCCACAGGTCCGTCCGTCGGAGCTGCCCTTCGAGATCGACGGCCAGCACCTGGTACTGGTGGACGACGTGCTGATGAGCGGCCGCACCATCCGCGCCGCGCTCAACGAGCTGTTCGACTACGGCCGCCCGGCCAGCGTGACCCTGGTCTGCCTGGTGGACCTGAACAAGCGCGAACTGCCGATTCGGCCGGATGTCGTCGGCGAAACCCTGTCGCTCGCCCCCAATGAGCGGGTAAAATTGCGCGGTCCCGCACCACTTGTCCTCGAGCGCACGCTTCTCAGCCCCGCGCTGTAACTTCGCGCGCCCGGACATCCACCACCTACTTTCAGGGCCTGCCACATGCCGACCGACGCCAAGCGCCCGCTGCAGCTCAACGACCTGGGCCAGCTGCGCCACTTCCTCTCGCTCGACGGGTTGTCCCGCGAACTGCTGACTGAAATCCTCGATACCGCCGACTCCTTCCTCGAAGTCGGTGCCCGCGCGGTGAAGAAAGTCCCGCTGCTGCGCGGCAAGACGGTGTGCAACGTGTTCTTCGAGAACTCCACGCGCACCCGCACTACCTTCGAACTGGCTGCCCAGCGCCTGTCCGCCGACGTCATCTCGCTGAACGTGTCGACCTCCTCGACCAGCAAGGGCGAGACGCTCACCGACACCCTGCGCAACCTCGAAGCCATGGCCGCCGACATGTTCGTCGTGCGCCACAGCGACTCGGGCGCGGCGCACTTCATCGCCGAGCACGTCAGCCCCAACGTCGCCGTGATCAACGGCGGCGACGGCCGCCACGGCCACCCGACCCAGGGCATGCTCGACATGCTCACCATCCGTCGCCACAAGGGCAGTTTCGAGAACCTCTCGGTGGCCATCGTCGGCGACATCCTGCACTCGCGTGTGGCGCGCTCCGACATGATCGCGCTGAAAACCCTGGGTTGCCCGGACATCCGCGTCGTCGCCCCGCGCACCCTGCTGCCGGTCGGCCTGGAAGAGCAGTACGGCGTGAAGGTGTACACCGACGCCAATGAAGGCCTGAAGGACGTCGACGTGGTGATCATGCTGCGCCTGCAGCGCGAGCGCATGGCTGGCGGCCTGCTGCCCAGCGAAGGCGAGTTCTTCAAGCTCTACGGCCTGACCGGCAAGCGCCTGAAGCTGGCCAAGCCCGACGCCATCGTCATGCACCCCGGCCCGATCAACCGCGGCGTGGAGATCGACTCCGCCGTGGCCGACGGCGAACAGTCGGTGATCCTCAACCAGGTCACCTACGGCATCGCCATCCGCATGGCCGTGCTGTCCATGGCCATGAGCGGCCAGAACGCCCAACGACAGCTGGAACAGGAGGACGCGCAATGACCGTCAGCATCCGTGGCGCCCACCTGATCGACCCCGCCAGCGGCCTGGACAAGGTCTGCGACCTGCACATCGAAGCCGGCAAGATCATCGCCATCGGCGAAGCCCCCGAAGGCTTCCACGCCGCCCAGGAAATCGACGCCGCCGGCCTGATTGCCGCGCCCGGCCTGGTGGACCTGAGCGTGGCCCTGCGCGAGCCGGGCTACAGCCGCAAGGGCAACATCGAAAGCGAAACCCGCGCCGCCGCCGCCGGTGGCGTGACCAGCCTGTGCTTCCCGCCGCACACCAAGCCGGTGCTGGATACTTCGGCAGTGGCCGAGCTGATCCTCGACCGCGCCCGCGAGGCCGGCAACGCCAAGGTCTTCCCCATCGGCGCCCTGACCAAGGGCCTGGGCGGCGAGCAGCTGTCCGAACTGGTCGCCCTGCGCGACGCCGGCTGCGTGGCCTTCACCAACGGCCTGGCGCCGATGGCGAGCAACCGCGTGCTGCTGCGCTCGCTGGAGTACGCGGCGACCTTCGACCTCACCGTGATCTTCACCTCCCAGGACCATGACCTGGCCGAAGGCGGCCTCGCCCACGAAGGCCCGACCGCCAGCTTCCGCGGCCTGGCCGGCATTCCGGAAACCGCCGAGACCGTGGCCCTGGCCCGCAACCTGCTGCTGGTGGAACAGTCCGGCGTGCGCGCGCACTTCAGCCAACTGACCAGCGCCCGTGGTGTCGAGATGATCGCCCAGGCCCAGGCACGTGGCCTGCCGGTGACCGCCGACGTGGCGCTGTACCAACTGATCCTCACCGACGAAGCGCTGGCGGACTTCTCCAGCCTGTACCACGTACAGCCGCCGCTGCGCTCGCGCAAGGACCGTGATGCGCTGCGCGAAGCGGTGAAGAGCGGCGTGATCCAGGCCATCGCCAGCCACCACCAGCCCCACGAGCCGGACGCGAAGAACGCCCCGTTCGCAGCGACCGACCCGGGCATCAGCAGCGTCGAACTGCTGCTGCCGCTGGCCATGACCCTGGTGCAGGACGGCCTGCTCGACCTGCCGACCCTGCTGGCACGCCTGTCCAGCGGCCCTGCGGCGGCCCTGCGCCTGCCGGCCGGCAAACTGGCGGTGGGCTCGGCGGCGGACGTGGTGCTGTTCGAGGCCGACGGCCAGACCCTGGCGGGAGAGACCTGGCACTCCCGTGGCCAGAACTGCCCATTCCTCGGCCACTGCCTGCCGGGCGTGGTGCGCTGCACCCTGGTGGACGGGCATATCGTCCACGCGGTGTAACGCCCTACCCGCCCATGAAAAAGCCCGCCAATCGGCGGGCTTTTTCATGGGCGGCGATCGTCAAGCAGGAGCCTCGACGTAGGATGGGTGGAGCGGAGCGATACCCATGCTGTCGGTGCCACGAATGTTGGGTATCGCTTCGCTCCACGCCATCCTACGAAGGAGCAGGCGTGCGCGGCTTCGCCCCTTGTAGGGGCGAGCTTGCTCGCGAACCGCCCAACCTTGGCGCTCGGGATGTTCGCGAGCAAGCTCGCTCCTACGAAAAGCGGTCCGATGCGGGGTTTCAGATCATCGCCAGCGCCTTGGCCAGGTCGGCGCGCAGGTCCTCCACGTCCTCCACGCCCACCGACAGTCGGATCAGCGAGTCACCAATCCCCAACTCCGCGCGGTTCTCCGCCGGGATGCTGGCGTGAGTCATGATCGCCGGGTGCTCGATCAGGCTTTCCACCCCGCCCAGGCTTTCCGCCAGGGCGAACAGCTGGACGTTCTCCAGGAAACGCTTCGAACCCGCCAGGTCGGTATTCAGGTCCAGTGAGATCATCCCGCCGAAGCCTTTCATCTGCTTGCGCGCCAGCTCGTGCTGCGGATGCGACGGCAGGCCCGGATAGTAGACCCGCTTCACCTGCGGCTGCTGCTCCAGCCACTTCGCCAGTTCCAGCGCGTTGGCGCAGTGCCGTTCCATGCGCAGAGCCAGGGTCTTCACCCCGCGCAGGGTGAGGAAGGCGTCGAACGGGCCGGCGATGGCGCCCACCGAGTTCTGCAGGAAACCCAGGCGCTCGGCGAGGTCGGGGTTGTCGCCGACGATGGCGATGCCGCCGATCACGTCGGAGTGGCCGTTGAGGTACTTGGTGGTGGAGTGCACGACGATGTCGAAGCCCAGGTCCAGCGGGCGCTGCACGTAAGGACTGGCGAAGGTGTTGTCGGCCACGCAGAGGATGCCGCGCTCGCGGCAGGTGCGGGCAATGGCGGCCAGATCGGTCAGGCGCAGCAGCGGGTTGCTCGGGGTTTCCACCCAGACCATGCGGGTCTTGTCGGTGAGCGCCGCTTCCAGCGCGCTGGGCTGGGCCAGGTCGGCGAAGTGGAAATCATGCCCGGCGCTGCGCCGGCGCACCCGCTCGAACAGGCGGAAGGTGCCGCCGTAGAGGTCGTTGCCGGAAACCACGTGCGAGCCGGCGTCGAGCAGCTCCAGTACCGCCGAGATGGCCGCCAGCCCCGAGGCGAAGGCGAATGCCTTGCTGCCGCCTTCCAGGTCCGCCACGCAGCGCTCCAGCGCCCAGCGCGTGGGGTTGTGCGAACGGCCGTAGTCCAGGCCCTTGTGCACGCCGGGGCTGTCCTGGCGGTAGGTGGAGTTGGCGTAGATCGGCGGCATGATCGCCCCGGTGGACGGGTCCGGCGCCTGCCCGGCGTGGATCACGCGGGTGGCGAAACCGAGGCGGTCGTCGTGCTGGCTCATGCGAGGGTCCTCCGCAAATGGTTGAGCAAATCGAATCGTGTGATCAGGCCATGGAAGCCCGAGGCGTCGGCGATGATGGCGACCAGTCCGCGCGCCAGCACGGCTTCGAGCTCCTTGAGACTGGCGCCCGGCGCAAGGGTTTCCGGGGCCGTGCTCATGGCGCTGGCGACGTCGCTGCGAAAATGTTCGGGGTCGTCATGCACGCCCAGCAGGATATCGGACTCGTCGATAACCCCGACCAGGCGCTGGCCGTCGAGTACCGGGAGCTGGGAGATGTCCGCCAGGCGCATGCGCTGGAAGGCGGTAAGCAGGGTGTCGCCGGGGCCGACGCTGACCACCCGGCCCTCTTCGAAACGCCGCGCGACGATGTCGCGCAGGTCGCCGTAACGCTTGCGCTGCAGCAGCCCCTGGTCGGTCATCCATTGGTCGTTGTAGATCTTCGAGAGGTAGCGGGTGCCGGTGTCGCAGACCAGGCTGACCACCCGCTTGGGCTCGGTCTGTTCGCGGCAGAAGCGCAGCGCGGCGGCCAGCAGGGTGCCGGTGGACGAACCGGCGGCGATGCCTTCATTGCGCAGCAGCTCCCGCGCGGTGCGGAAGCTCTCCTCGTCGCTGATGGAGTAGGCGTGTCGGACGCTGGAGAGGTCGGCAATCGACGGCACGAAGTCCTCGCCGATACCCTCCACCGCCCAGGAACCGGGTGTGCCCAACTGACCGGAGCGCGAGTACTCGGCCATGATCGAACCCACCGGGTCGGCCAGGACCATTTCCAGCTTCGGCTGGACCTTCTGGAAGAAGCGGGTCAGCCCGGTCAGGGTGCCGGCGGAGCCGACGCCGACCACCACCGCGTCCAGATCATGGCCGGTCTGCGCCCAGATCTCCGGGCCGGTGCCGGTTTCGTGGGCCAGCGGGTTGGCGGGGTTGTTGAACTGGTCGGCGAAGAAGGCATCGGGCAGTTCCTTCGCCAGCCGCGCGGCAACGTCCTGGTAGTACTCGGGATGGCCCTTGCCGACGTCGGAGCGGGTGATGTGCACCTCGGCGCCCATGGCGCGCAGGTGCAGGACCTTCTCGGTGGACATCTTGTCCGGCACCACCAGCACCACCCGGTAGCCCTTGGCCCGGCCCACCAATGCCAGGCCCAGGCCGGTGTTGCCAGCGGTGGCTTCGACGATCACGCCACCGGGCTTGAGCCGGCCCTCGCGCTCGGCGGTTTCGATCATGGCGACACCGATGCGGTCCTTGATGGAGCCGCCAGGGTTCTGCGATTCGAGCTTGAGGAACAGGGTACAGGGTCCGGTATCGAAGCGCTTGACGCGGACCATGGGGGTATTGCCGATCAGGTCGAGTACGGCGGGGCGGGATTCGTTGCTCATGGCAGCCACTCCTTCTGGGCGCCATGGGGATCGCCCGGCGGCGCCTGCTACTGTCCTCCTGACCTTAGGCGGGCGGCGGTGCTCGCGCCAGGCGGTGCGACGAAAGACGGCGGAGTTGTTTTTCGTAGGAGCGAGCTTGCTCGCGAACGTGCTGCCCGGCAGCGCTGGCCTTGAAGCGGTTCGCGAGCAAGCTCGCTCCTACAAGGGAGGGGGTCCGCGCAGGCGTCAGATCCGCTGCGGCCCGTTGCGCTCGGAAATCTGGCTGTTCAGCGTCCAGAAGTCGTAGAGCACGCCGATGAAGAACAGCCCGCCGGTGAACAGGTAGAGGATGCCGGTGAGCCACTTGCCCATGTACATGCGGTGCACGCCGAACACGCCGAGGAAGGTCAGCAGGATCCAGGCGACGTTGTAGTCTACGCCGCCAGACCGATAGCGCCGGTCTGCCGCGTCATCCATGGAGGGGATGAGGAACAGGTCGATGATCCAGCCGATGAAGAACAGGCCGAGGGTGAAGAACCAGAGGGTGCCGGTGATCGGCCGACCATAGTAGAAGCGGTGCGAACCGGTGAAGCCGAAGATCCACAGCAGGTAGCCGATGACCTTGCTGTGGGTATCAGGGTTGGCGGACATGCCTTTCTCCCGTGTCGTTGCGGTACGCTCAGGATAAACGAAAAGCCCGCGCTAGGCGGGCTTCTCGGGTGCCATCTGCTCGGAAAGCAGGCTCAGCGGAAACGGCGGCTGGGGTCGTCGTCGCTCATTTCCAGGGTCAGCCCCTGGGTCATGGTGGAGAGATGGTCGGCGTCGGTTTCCGAGCCCAGCTTGATCATCAGGCGCAGGTCGTTGGCCGAGTCGGCGTAGGCCAGCGCGTCTTCGTAGGTGATCTCGCCCTGGCTGTAGAGCTGGTACAGCGCCTGGTCGAAGGTCTGCATGCCCTGCTCGGTGGAGCGCTTCATCAGCGGCTTGAGCTCGTGCACTTCGCCCTTGCGGATCAGGTCGGCGGCCAGCGGGGTGTTCAGCAGCACCTCGATCACCGCGCGGCGGCCCTTGCCGTCCGGGGTCGGTACCAGTTGCTGGGCGACGATGGCCTTGAGGTTCAGCGACAGGTCCATCCACACCTGGTCATGCCGGTCGGCCGGGAAGAAGTGGATGATCCGCTCCAGCGCCTGGTTGGCGTTGTTGGCGTGCAGGGTCGCCAGGCACAGGTGGCCGGTTTCGGCGAAGGCCACCGCGTGGTCCATGGTCTCGCGCGAGCGCACCTCGCCGATCATGATCACATCCGGCGCCTGGCGCAGGGTGTTCTTCAGGGCCACTTCGAAGGAATCGGTATCCAGCCCCACCTCGCGCTGGGTGACGATGCAGCCCTGGTGCTGGTGGATGAATTCGATCGGGTCTTCGATGGAGATAATGTGGCCGGTGGAGTTCTTGTTGCGGTAGCCAATCATCGCCGCCAGCGAGGTGGACTTACCGGTACCGGTGGCGCCGACGAAGATCACCAGGCCGCGCTTGGTCATCGCCAGCTTCTTGAGGACTTCGGGAAGCTTCAGATCCTCGAAGGTCGGGATGTTGGTCTCGATGCGGCGCAGCACCATGCCCACCAGGTTGCGCTGATAAAAGGCGCTGACGCGGAAACGGCCAACGCCGCGGGCGCTGATGGCGAAGTTGCACTCATGGTTCTCGGCGAACTCGCGGCGCTGCTGCTCGTTCATCACCGAGAGCACGGTCTCGCGGGTCTGCTCCGGCGACAGCGCGGTCTTGGTCACCGGCAGCACCTTGCCGTTGACCTTCATCGAAGGCGGCACGCCCGCCGTGATGAAGAGGTCGGAGGCACCCTTTTCCACCATGAGGCGCAACAGCTTCTCGAATTCCATGATCGTTCTCGCGAAGGTTCACGCTGACTGCGACAAGGCTGTCGAATCACGGAGCGAGTGCGTGTGGCGCGCTCCGTGCGCCGGGCCGGGGAGCGGCCCGGTGGGGTTAGAAGTTTTCCGGAATCTTGGCCTTCTCCTTGGCCGCCTCGCGGGTCACCAGACCCTTGGCGACCAGGCCCTTCAAGCACATGTCCAGGGTCTGCATGCCGATCGCACCGCCGGTCTGGATCGCCGAATACATCTGCGCGACCTTGTCCTCGCGGATCAGGTTACGGATCGCCGGGGTGCCGATCATGATCTCGTGAGCCGCGACACGGCCACCGCCGATCTTCTTCAGCAGGGTCTGGGAAATCACCGCCTGCAGGGATTCGGAGAGCATGGAACGGACCATGGACTTCTCCTCGGCGGGGAATACGTCGACGATACGGTCGATGGTCTTGGCCGCGGAGGTGGTGTGCAAGGTGCCGAACACCAGGTGACCGGTTTCCGCAGCGGTCAGCGCCAGGCGGATGGTCTCCAGGTCGCGCATCTCGCCCACCAGGATGATGTCCGGGTCCTCACGCAGGGCCGAGCGCAGCGCCTCGTTGAAGCCGAGGGTGTCGCGGTGTACCTCGCGCTGGTTGACCAGGCACTTCTTCGACTCGTGGACGAATTCGATCGGGTCTTCGACGGTGAGGATGTGGCTGTACTTGGTGTTGTTCAGGTAGTCGAGCATCGCCGCCAGCGACGTGGACTTGCCCGAACCGGTCGGGCCGGTCACCAGCACCAGGCCGCGCGGCACGTCGGAAACACGTTTGAACACTTCTCCCATGCCCAGGTCCTCCATCGTGAGTACCTTGGAGGGAATGGTACGGAACACGGCGCCGGCGCCACGGTTCTGGTTGAAGGCGTTGACCCGGAAACGAGCGACCCCGGGGACTTCGAAGGAGAAGTCGGTCTCCAGGAATTCTTCGTAATCCTTGCGCTGCTTGTCGTTCATGATGTCGTAGATCAGCGCATGGACCTGCTTGTGCTCCAGGGGCGGCAGGTTGATCCGACGAACATCGCCATCGACGCGGATCATCGGCGGCAGACCGGCCGAGAGGTGCAGGTCCGAAGCGCCCTGCTTGGCGCTGAAGGCGAGCAACTCGGTAATATCCATGGGACTCCCCAATCAAGAGCAAGCAGGTAGAATGCCGCAGAACTCGCAGCAGCCGGGCGGAAAAGCGACGGTAATGTCCACGATAGCAGAGAATATTGCAAAGGTTCGCGCACGCATCCGTGAGGCGGCGCAAGCTTGTGGGCGTGCCCCGGATACGGTGCGCCTGCTGGCGGTCAGCAAGACCAAACCCGCCGCCGATATCCGCGAGGCATTCGCCTGCGGATTGGCCGATTTCGGCGAGAACTACCTGCAGGAAGCGCTGGCCAAGCAGACAGAGCTGGCCGACCTTGCGCTGACCTGGCATTTCATCGGCCCGATCCAGTCCAACAAGACCCGGCCGATCGCCGAGCACTTCCAGTGGGTGCACTCGGTGGACCGCCTGAAGATCGCCCAGCGCCTGTCCGAACAGCGTCCGGCGCACCTGCCGCCGCTGAACGTGCTGCTGCAGGTGAACGTCAGCGGCGAGGACAGCAAGTCCGGCTGCTCTCCCGAGGAACTGCCCGCCCTCGCCCAGGCGGTGGCACAGTTGCCCAACCTCAAGCTGCGCGGCCTGATGGCGATTCCCGAACCGACTGAAGATGTTGCCGCACAGCACGCTGCATTCGCCCGCCTGCGCAAGGCGATGCACGCCCTGAACCTCGGCCTGGACAGCCTGTCCATGGGCATGAGCCACGATCTCGAAGCCGCCATCGACGAAGGCGCCACCTGGGTGCGGATCGGTACCGCCCTGTTCGGCGCCCGCGACTACGGCGCTTCGCACTGAATAAAGGAAGAGACTTAATGAGCAGCACCCGCATTGCCTTCATCGGCGCCGGCAACATGGCCGCCAGTCTCATCGGCGGCCTGCGCGCCAAGGGCGTCGAAGCCAGCCACATCCGCGCCAGTGATCCGGGCGCCGAGCAGCGCGCGAAGATCGCCGCCGAGCATGGCATCGAAGTCGTCGCCGACAATGCCAGCGCAGTCAGTGGCGCCGACGTGGTTGTCCTGGCGGTCAAGCCACAGGTCATGAAGGACGTCTGCCAGGCCCTGGCGCCGGCGCTTTCGGGCAACGCCCTGATCGTCTCCATCGCCGCCGGTATCCCCTGCGCCAGCCTCGAACGCTGGCTGGGCCCGGTGAACGGCCAGCCGCGCGCCATCGTCCGCTGCATGCCCAACACCCCGGCACTGGTCGGCCTGGGCGCCAGCGGCCTGTACGCCAACGCCAGCGTCAGCGCCGCCCAGCGTGAGCAGGCGCAGAAGCTGCTGAGCGCCGTCGGCATTGCCCTGTGGCTGGACACGGAGAAGCAGATCGACGCGGTCACCGCCGTTTCCGGCAGCGGCCCGGCCTATTTCTTCCTTCTCATGGAAGCCATGACCGCCGCCGGCGAGAAGCTCGGCCTGTCCCGCGAGGTTGCCGGCCAGCTGGCCCGCCAGACCGCCCTGGGCGCCGCGCAGATGGCCACCACCAGCGATGTCGACCCGGCCGAACTGCGCCGCCGCGTGACCTCGCCCAACGGCACCACCGAAGCTGCCATCAAGACTTTCCAGGCCAACGGTTTCGAAGCGCTGGTAGAGAAGGCGGTAGGCGCCGCCGACCATCGCTCCGCCGAGCTGGCCGAACAACTGGGTCAATGACAAGGAGCCCTCAATGACCGGTCTTTCCACCGCCGCCATCTACGTCATCCAGACCCTCGGCAGCCTGTACCTGCTGATCGTCCTGCTGCGCTTCATCCTGCAACTGGTGCGCGCCGACTTCTACAACCCGCTCAGCCAGTTCATCGTGCGCGCCACCAAGCCGCTGCTGAACCCGCTGCGTCGCATCATCCCCGGCTTCGGCGGCGTCGACTTCGCCTCGCTGGTGCTGGCCATCCTGGTCCAGCTGGTGCTGATGATCGTCACCCTGACCCTGATGGGCTACGGCGTCGGCGGCTACATCCTGCAACTGCTGGTGTGGTCGGTGATCGCGGTGACCTCGCTGTTCCTCAAGGTGTTCTTCTTCGCCCTGATCATCAGCGTGATCCTCTCCTGGGTCGCCCCGGGCAGCTACAACCCCGGCGCCCAGCTGGTGAACCAGATCTGCGAGCCCTTCCTGGCACCCTTCCGCAAGCTGCTGCCAAACCTCGGCGGCCTGGATATCTCGCCGATCTTCGCCTTCATCGCGCTGAAACTGATCGACATGCTGGTGATCGGCAACCTGGCCGCGATGACCGGGATGCCGCAGATCCTCAGCCCGTTCATGTAATTGGCATGCCGTTCTACCACTGGGACGGCGAGGACCTGATCCTCGACTGCCACCTGCAACCCAAGGCGAGCCGTGACGAGTTCGCCGGGTTGCACGGTGAGCGCCTGAAAATCCGCCTCACCGCGCCGCCCGTGGAAGGCAAGGCCAACGCCCATCTGCTGGCCTTCCTCGGCAAGGCCTTCGGCGTGCCCAAGAGCCAGGTGAAACTGGAAAGCGGCGAGCTGAACCGGCAGAAACGTGTGCGCATTCCCAAGCCGTCGAAGCTCCCGGAAGAGCTGGGGATTACCGCTCGGTAGCCTTGGCCGACCTTACGCGCGGTATTGTGATGAAGGCCAATTGACGCTACTGCGCGCCATCGCATAATCCGGGGTATTCATCCCCGCGCAGGACGCGCCAGCCTAAGGAACCGCCTGAATGAGCATGGAGCGTCTCAGTCAGCAGATCGATGCCTACGTTACCTGGAAGCGGGAGCTGGTCCGGGAGATCACCCGTTATCGCAGCCTGCTGGAGCGTTGCCGGCTGAACACGCCGGACATCGAGAGCCGCCTCGAACGCACCCTGCGCCTGTTGCGCGTCGACCACATCACCCTGGCCTTCGTCGGCGAGTATTCGCGCGGCAAGACCGAGCTGATCAACAGCCTGTTCTTCGCCGGCTACGGCCGGCGCATGCTGCCGTCCCACGCCGGGCGCACCACCATGTGCCCCACCGAGCTGTTCTTCGACCCGCGCTCGGAGCGCCCCTACATCCGCCTGCTGCCGATCGAGACCCGCGTGGCCGACGCCAGCGTCGCGCAGTTCAAGCGCATTCCCCGGCACTGGGTGAACATTCCGCTGGACACCTCGGACCCGGCGAACATGGCCGAAGCCTTCGCCCAGGTCGCCAAGACCAAACCACTGCCGGTGGAACAGGCCATCCAGCTGGGCTTCCACCCGGACCTGCTGGAAACCACCGACAAGCCCGGCATGGTGCTGGTGCCGGCCTGGCGCCATGCGCTGGTCAACTTCGACCATCCACTGCTGCGCCAGGGACTGCGCATCCTCGACACTCCGGGCCTGAACGCGCTGGGCAGCGAGCCCGAACTCACCCTGTCGATGCTGCCCGCCGCCCAGTCGATCCTGTTCCTGCTGGCCGCCGACACCGGCGTCACCGCTTCCGACATGGCGATCTGGGAGAACCATATCCGCCAGCTGAGCGAGGACAGCCACACCACGCTCTACGCGGTGCTGAACAAGATCGACGTGCTGTGGGACGACCTGGCCGGCGAAAGCTTCGTGCAGGGCGCTATTCGCCAGATCCAGGAGGCCACCGCACGCCAGCTGGGCATCGCCCGCAACGACGTGCTGCCGCTCTCGGCCAAGCAGGCACTGCTGGCCAAGGTGCGCGGCGACCGCGAGCTGCTGGCCCGCAGCCAGTTGGAAAGCCTGGAGGACCTGCTCTGCGAGCGCATCGTCACGCAGAAGGAGCGCCTGCTCGAAAGCGCCGTGGTCGGCCAGGTGTTGTCCCTGGCGCACAACACCCAGCACACCCTGCGCGTGCGCCTGGAGAAGGTGAAGGAGCAGCATGCGCTGCTCGACAGCCAGCAGCACGACAGCGGTCAGTTGCTGTTCGAGCTGACCGCCAGGACCAAGGAAGACCACAGCCAGCACCACAAGCGCCTGCTCAACCTGAAGACCAACCAGCGCCTGCTGCGCCACCAGGGCGAGCAACTGCGCGAGGCGCTGCACCCCGAGCGCCTGGAACTGCATCTGAAGCGGGTCCACCAGAAGCTGCGCGGAAGCTGGACCACCGTGGGCATCAACCAGGCGATCCTGCAGTTCTTCCACACCGTGCAGGGGGACCTGGTCGGCCTGCACCATGAGGCGGAGACGGCCAACCGCATGGTCGCGGCCATCTACCAGCGGCATAACCAGGAAAACCCGCTCAACGCCCTGGACGCCCCGCAGTTCAGCGTCGAGCGTTACCTGCGCGAGCTGGCCAAGCTGCAGGACAAGGCCGACCGCTTCCGCCTGCACCTGAAAACCCTGCTCACCGAGCAGCGCACCCTCACCCGACGCTTCTTCGCCACCGTGGCCCAGGAAGTCATCGGCCTGCACCTGCGCCTGCGCGAGGAGGCCGAGCAGTGGGCCACCGATGCGCTGATGCCACTGATGCAGTACAGCCTGGAGCACAAGCAGTTGCTGGAAACCCACATGCTGCGGCTCAAGGCGCTGGCCCAGGAAACCCAGCAGGCACGGCAGCGCTCGCTGCTGCTGGGGCGCTATACCGACGAGCTGGAAAAGCAGCTCGCCGAGGCCTCCGACATCCTCCGCCAACTGCGTCGCCCCTCGCCGCTGCACCGCCAAGCCAAGGTCGTCACACTACCCGGCTCGCAGCGCGCCTGAACCCCGCCCCAGCGCTTGCCGCTAGGGGCGGCGCTCTTTAGACTGGCTCTCCTTTTTTATTCATGAGCTGGGTCGATGCCAACAGTCTTCCCCGAAGATTCCGTCGGTCTGGTCTCCCCCCAGACGTTGCAGTTCAATGAGCCGCTGCCCCTGGCCTGCGGCAAGACGCTGCCCGAATACCAGCTGGTGATCGAGACCTACGGCGAGCTGAACGCCACGGCGAGCAACGCCGTGCTGATCTGCCACGCGCTGTCCGGCCACCACCACGCCGCCGGCTACCACAGCAGCGAAGACCGCAAGCCCGGCTGGTGGGACAGCTGCATCGGCCCCGGCAAGCCCATCGACACCCGCAAGTTCTTCGTCGTCGCGCTGAACAACCTGGGCGGCTGCAACGGCTCCACCGGGCCGACCAGCCTCAATCCGGCCACCGGCAAGGTCTATGGCGCCGACTTCCCGGTGGTCACCGTGGAAGACTGGGTACACAGCCAGGCGCGCCTGGCCGACCGCCTGGGCATCGACCAGTGGGCGGCGGTGATCGGTGGCAGCCTGGGCGGCATGCAGGCCCTGCAATGGACCATCAGCTACCCCGAGCGCGTGCGTCACTGCTTGTGCATCGCCAGCGCGCCCAAGCTGTCGGCGCAGAACATCGCCTTCAACGAAGTGGCACGCCAGGCGATCCTCTCGGACCCCGAGTTCTTCGGCGGCCATTTCCAGGAGCATGACGCGATCCCCCGCCGCGGCCTGAGCCTGGCGCGAATGGTCGGGCACATCACCTACCTCTCCGATGACGCCATGGGCGCCAAGTTCGGCCGCGACATGAAGTCGGAGAAGCTCAACTACGACCTGCACAGCGTCGAGTTCCAGGTGGAAAGCTACCTGCGCTACCAGGGCGAGGAATTTTCCACCCGCTTCGACGCCAACACCTACCTGCTGATGACCAAGGCGCTGGACTACTTCGACCCCGCCGCCGCCCATGGCGACGACCTGGCGCGAACCCTGGCCGGAGTGAAAGCGGACTTCTGCCTGATGTCCTTCACCACCGACTGGCGCTTCTCCCCGGCGCGCTCGCGGGAAATCGTCGACGCCCTGCTGGCGGCGAAGAAGAACGTCAGCTACCTGGAAATCGACGCACCGCAAGGCCACGACGCCTTCCTGATGCCGATTCCCCGCTATCTGCAAGCCTTCAGCGGTTACATGAACCGCATCAGCGTATAAGAAGGAACGCCATGCGCGCCGACCTGGACATCATCCAAGACTGGATCCCCGCCGGCAGCCGGGTACTCGACCTGGGCTGCGGCGATGGCGAATTGCTCGCCTGGCTGCGTGACCACAAGCAGGTCAGCGGCTACGGGCTGGAAATTGACGCCGAAAAGATCGCCAAATGCATCGAGCGTGGCGTCAACGTCATCGAACAGGACCTGGACAAGGGCCTGGACAACTTCGGTAGCAACAGCTTCGACGTGGTCGTGATGACCCAGTCCCTGCAAGCCCTGCGCTACCCGGACAAGGTGCTGACGGAAATGCTGCGGGTGGGCAAGACCTGCATCATCACCTTCCCCAACTTCGGCCACTGGCGCTGCCGCTGGTACCTCGCGCGCAACGGTCGCATGCCGGTGTCGGACTTCCTTCCGTACACTTGGTACAACACGCCGAACATTCACTTCTGCACCTTCCGCGACTTCGAGGCCCTGTGCCGGCAGTTGCAGGTGAAGGTTCTCGACCATCTGGCGGTGGACCGCGAGCACCAGCATGGCTGGGCCTCGCGAATCTGGCCTAATCTGTTGGGTGAGATCGGTATCTACCGGGTCAGTGGCCCTGGCGTGCAGGACCATCGCATCGCCATCTGATCGCCCCCAGGAGAACTATCATGCGCCGCCTGCTTACCTTCATCGCCTGCCTGGTCTTGGCCCTGCCCGCCGTCGCCGAGCAGGTCAAACGCCTGGGTGACCTCCAGGTCCACTACAGCGTGTTTAACTCCAGCTTCCTCCAGCCCAAGGTCGCTCAGGCCGTGGGCGTGGTGCGCAGCAAGACCCAGGGCGTGGTCAACATCGTGCCGCTGGACACCAACGGCAAGCCGGCCAACGCCACGGTCGCCGGCAGTGCCAAGAACCTGATGGGCCAGGAAATCCCCCTGACCTTCAAGCGCGTGGTCGAGGAAGGCGCCGTCTACAACCTGGCGCAGTTCCCCATCGAAGGCCGCGAGACCCTGACCTTCACCATCCAGGTCCAGTCCGGAGGCGGAGCTCCGCAGAGCTTCGACTTCATGCAGGAAATCTTCCCCGACGAATGATCAAGCTCGAACAACTGGTGCTGGCCAGTCACAACGCCGGCAAACTCAAGGAACTCCAGGCCATGCTCGGCGCCCACGTGAAGGTGCGCTCGATCGGCGAGTTCAGTGATGTGGAACCGGAAGAAACCGGTCTTTCCTTCGTCGAGAACGCCATCCTCAAGGCCCGCAACGCCGCACGCATCTCCGGCCTGCCGGCACTGGCCGACGACTCGGGCCTGGCGGTGGACTACCTCGGCGGCGCGCCGGGCATCTATTCCGCCCGCTATGCCGACGGCAAGGGGGACGCGGCGAACAACGCCAAGCTGCTGGACGCCCTCAAGGACGTGCCGGACGAGGAGCGCGGCGCCCAGTTCGTCAGCGTGCTGGCCCTGGTCCGCCACGCCGACGACCCGCTGCCCATCCTCTGCGAAGGCCTCTGGCACGGCAGCATCCTGCGCGAAGCCCGCGGCGAGCACGGCTTCGGCTATGACCCGCTGTTCTGGGTGCCAGAAACCGAATGCTCCAGCGCCGAACTGCCGCCAGAGCAGAAGAACCAGCTCAGCCACCGCGCCCGCGCGATGGCCCTGCTGAAGCAGCGGCTGGGTCTATGAGCCAGGCAGGAAGCCACGGGCTCGACGCCGGGCCGGTGGTTTCCGGCTTCCGCCTGCCGCCGCTGTCCGCGTACGTGCACATCCCCTGGTGCGTGCGCAAATGCCCCTACTGCGACTTCAACTCCCACGCCGCCGGCCCCGAACTGCCGGAAGACGCCTACGTCGAAGCGCTGCTGGCCGACCTGGCCGCTGACGGCGCGCACGTGCACGGCCGCAAGCTGACCTCGATCTTCTTCGGAGGCGGCACGCCGAGCCTGTTCTCCGCCAGCGCATTGGGGCGCATCCTCGAAGGCCTGGAAAAGCAGGTCGGTTTCGAGAGCGATATCGAAATCACCCTGGAAGCCAACCCCGGCACCTTCGAGCAGGCCAAGTTCGCCGATTACCGCAAGCTCGGCATCAACCGCCTGTCCATCGGCGTGCAGAGCTTCCAGGCCGAAAAGCTCAAGGCATTGGGCCGCATCCATGACGGCGAGGAAGCCGTGCGCGCCGCCGAAATGGCCCGCCGCGCTGGCTTCGACAACTTCAACCTGGACCTGATGCACGGCCTGCCGGAGCAGAGCGTCGCCGATGCGCTGAGCGATCTGCAGCAGGCCATCGCCCTGGCACCGACGCACCTGTCCTGGTACCAGCTGACAATGGAACCGAACACGGTGTTCTGGAGCCAGCCGCCGGAGTTGCCTGAGGACGACCAGCTGTGGGAAATCCAGGAAGCCGGCCAGGCCCTGCTCGCGCAGGCGGGCTACCTGCAGTACGAAACCTCCGCCTACGCCCGTGACGGCAAGCGCGCGCGGCACAACCTGAACTACTGGACCTTCGGCGACTTCCTCGGCATCGGCGCCGGCGCCCATGCCAAGCTGAGCACGCCGGAGGGGCGCATCCTGCGCACCTGGAAGACCCGCCTGCCGAAGGACTACCTGAACCCGGAGAAGCCCTTCCAGGCCGGCGAACGTGACCTGGAAGCGGACGACCTGCCCTTCGAGTTCATGATGAACGCGCTGCGCCTGACCGACGGCGTCTCCGCGGCGACCTTCACCGAGCGCACCGGCCTGCCATTGGCCGCCATCGACGAAGCCTGCCGGCAGGCACGCAAGGACGGCCTGCTGGTCGACGACCCGCAGCGCCTGGCCCCGACCGAACGCGGCCAGCTATTCCTCAACGACCTGCTGCAGCGTTTCCTGCCTTGAGAAGCGGCCGGGCGACGTCATCGTTGCCCGCCGTGTACACTCCCCGGCGACTCTCGATCCCAAGGAGCCCCAATGGACTTCGCGCTCGACCTGATTGCCAACGTCTCCCGCTGGTGCCGTGGCCATTTGTCCGATATCGCCCTGGCGATCATGGCCACCGTGCTGGTGCTGTTCGGCCCGGCCATCAATGCGTGGATACAGCAACGCATCGGCAGCCTGAACTTCGTCTTCCGCACCCTGCTGTTCGTGCTGATCTGCGCCGTGGGCTACGGCCTGGCGATGGTCTTCGTCACCCCGTGGCTGGCCAAGGGGCTGGGTTACTTCAACAACTACACCCTGGCGCCGATCCTGCTGCTAGTGTTCTTCGTGATTGGCATGATCGCCGACCGCAGCTGACCTGCGTGCTTCCGGCGGTTGGCCCCACCGCCGGAGGACACATGAAACCGATCAAGCACCTCTACCTGCACTTCACCGACGGCCAGCGCCTGGCGCTGCGCTTCCCGCAACAGAGCGACGACCCCGCCGAAGTGGCCCGCGGCATCCGCAAGCAGATGGAATCGCCAGCCATCAGCATCGAAGTGGATGGTGACCTGCTGATCATTCCGCGCACCAGCATCAAGTACCTGCAGATCAGCCCGGCGCCGATGCGCATGCCGGAGACCACGGTTCTTGGCGCCGAATTGATCGAGTAACGCGCGCTGAATGCTCTTTGTAGGAGCGAGCTTGCTCGCGAATGTGCCATCCGGCAGTACCGACGTTGAGGCGGTTCGCGAGCAAGGACTGGGCGTCCCCCTCGATCCTACAGGTTTGCCCACCCACGTCGCTCGGATAGACAAAGGCCGCCTTGCGGCGGCCTCTGCTGGACTCAGTTACCCTCGCGGCGCAGCGCCTGCGGGGTGAAGTCGCGCGGCCCCAGCGGAGCGTTGAAGTCGTACATCGGCTCGTTGTTGTCCAGGCCGTCGACGAAGTAGCGCGCGCCATCCAGGTCATACAGCGCCTCCAGGGTGCTGAGCACCGTGGGCACGTCGTAGTAGTTGATCGGGTGCACTTCCTGGGCGCGGATCAGCTTGCCGTCCTGGTTGTAGATATCCGTGGCAAGGATCTGCCAGCTGTCTTCATCCAGGTAGAAGCGGCGCTTGGCAAACGGATGGCTCATCCCCTTGCGCAGGGTCGCCTCGACCACCCAGACCCGGTGTGGCTCGTAGCGCAACAGCTCGGGGTTGAGGGTCTTGGTGCGCAGGATGTCGGCGTAGGGAATGCCCTTCTGGTGCACCGCGTAGCTGTTGTAGGGCACCAGCATCTCGCGCTTGCCCAGCAGCTGCCACTCGTAGTGGTCCGGCGCACCGTTGTAGACGTCCACGGTGTCGGCGGTAGCCAGGCCATTGGTGTCCGGCTGCAGGCTGTCGTAGGCCAGGCTCGGCAGACGGCGCACGCGGCGCTCGCCACGGTTGAAGCGCCAGGCCTTGCGAATCGACAGCACCTGGTCGAGGGTCTCCTGCACCACCAGTGCGGAGCCGGCCAGCTTGGCCGGGGCGACCACGTTGTACTTGTAGTAGAACAGGGTGTTGTTCAAGTCCTGGGGGGTCATGCCCTCGCGGCCGTAGTTGAAGTACACGTAGCGGTCGAGCTTGAGCAGGTTGTAGCTGCCGTTGGCGAGCACGGCGGCCTGGTTGGTGACCATGTGAATCTGCTCGCCACGGTAACGCATGATGTGGTTCCAGATCGCTTCCAGGCCACTCTTCGGGATCGGAAACGGCACACCGGCGGCGGCGCCCTGCACACCATTGCCGTCGGCGATCAGCTCGGCGTTCTCGGCGTTGAAGCGGGTGGCGTCATAAATGCGCTGGGGCAAGGATGCGCTGCGGCGGCTAGGGAAAACGCGCAGGTAGTAATCCGGGTTCTCCTGCAGCAGCGCCTGGGTGCCCGGGGTGAGCAGCGCCTGGTACTGCGCCAGATTCTTGCTGTCGACCTTGTACTGCACGGCATCGCCGGCATAGGGATCGATATGGTGGGCGCCGGGCTGGTAACCCGCCGGCGGCGCGGTGATGCCACCCGTCCAGGCCGGGATGGTGCCGCTGGCGTTGCCGGCCTTCTCCGCCCCCATCGGCGTCAGGTCGCGGCCCAGTCGCGCCGCCTCGGCAGCATCGACTTTCGCCTGCGTCGGCAGGGCCCACACCCCTGCCACCAGCAGTACAGCAAGTTTCTTCAACACAGCAGACTCCTTTGCGACGGACTCCTGTCCGCCACTCTTATTTTCGTCCGCGGCGGGCGCCGCTTCTGTCAGGAGGTGAGGGTGGCCTTCCCGGCCGCCGGGTGGTCCCGGTCTAGTCGATGTTCATCCATGAAAAAGGCCTGCATGGCAGGCCTTCGGGTGGTTCAGTCGACGCGCTCGAACTTGAGGTCCCAGACGCCATGCCCGAGGCGTTCGCCGCGGCGCTCGAACTTGGTCACCGGCCGCTCGTCCGGGCGCGGTACATAGGTATTATCCGCCGAAAGGTTGCGGTAGCCGGGTGCGGCATTCATCACTTCCAGCATGTGCTCGGCATAGTTTTCCCAGTCGGTGGCCATGTGCAGCACGCCACCCACCTTCAGCTTCTGCCGCACCAGTTCCGCCCAGGCCGGCTGGACGATACGGCGCTTGTGGTGACGCGATTTGTGCCACGGATCGGGGAAGAACAGCAGCACGCGGTCGAGACTGGCATCGGCCACGCAATCGCGCAGCACTTCCAGTGCGTCGCAGCTGTAGACGCGGATGTTGGTCAGGTTCTGCGTGAGCATGCCGTTGAGCAATGCGCCCACGCCCGGACGGTGCACTTCCACGCCGATGAAGTCCTGGTCCGGCGCGGCGGCGGCCATTTCCAGGGTGGCGTGGCCCATGCCGAAACCGATCTCGAAGGTGCGCAGCGCCTGGCGCCCGAACACCTGGTCGAAGTCCCGCAGGCCGTCGGCCAGCTCCAGACCGTACTTCGGCCAGCCCTGCTCGAGGCCACGCTGCTGACCCTCGGTCATGCGCCCGGCGCGCATCACGAAGCTCTTGATGGTGCGCATCGGCCGGTTATCGCCGTCGGGCAGGATTTCGGGAGTATCACTCATGACTCGAACCTTGCGGGTAAATGCACACGCGGGCCGGTTACCAGAGGCAAACCGGCCCGCGCGCTGGGGTGGAAATACTTAGTTGATGAGGCCGGTCATCGGCGACGACGCGCTCGCATACAGCTTGCGCGGCATGCGGCCGGCCAGGTAGGCCAAGCGGCCAGCGACGATGGCGTGCTTCATGGCCTCGGCCATCATCACCGGGTTCTGCGCGTGGGCGATGGCGGTGTTCATCAGCACGGCCTCGCAGCCCAGCTCCATGGCGATGGTGGCGTCGGAGGCGGTGCCCACGCCCGCATCCACCAGCACCGGGACGGTGGCTTCCTCGAGGATGATGCGCAGGTTGTACGGGTTGCAGATGCCCAGGCCCGAGCCGATCAGGCCGGCCAGCGGCATCACCGCGATGCAGCCGATCTCGGCCAGCTGGCGGGCGATGATCGGGTCGTCGCTGGTGTACACCATGACGTCGAAGCCGTCCTTGACCAGCACTTCGGCGGCCTTGAGGGTCTCGACGACGTTGGGGAAGAGGGTCTTCTGGTCGGCCAGGACTTCCAGCTTGACCAGATTGTGGCCATCCAGCAGCTCGCGAGCCAGGCGGCAGGTGCGCACGGCCTCGACGGCGTCGTAGCAGCCGGCGGTGTTCGGCAGGATGGTGTAGCGATCCGGCGGGATCACATCCAGCAGGTTGGGCTCGCCTGGGTTCTGGCCGATATTGGTGCGACGCACGGCGACGGTGACGATCTCGGCACCCGAGGCCTCGATGGCCACGCGGGTCTCTTCGAGGTCCTTGTACTTGCCGGTGCCGACCAGCAGGCGCGAATTGTAGGTGCGGCCAGCCAGGGTGAAGGGCTTGTCGACCGGCAGGGTGGAGGAAGCTTGGCTCATCGGATCACTCCTCAGGAATTGGGAAAGCTTTGCGGGGCCTGAAAGATGTGGCGGCGGACTCTAGCCGCCGCCGATGGCATGCACCACTTCCACCTGGTCGCCTTCGCTCAGGGCGGTGGCGGCGTGCTGGCTGCGCGGCACGATGTCCAGATTGAGCTCGACCGCGACACGCTTGCCGGTGAGGTCGAGACGCTCGAGCAGGTTGGCGACGGTCTGGCCGTCGGGCAGCTCGAAAGATTCGCCGTTCAACAAAATACGCATGGGCGGGACGGTCATTGCTGGAGGGGGTCGGCATTCTAGCCCGATCGCGCCCGATGACCAAGGCATCGGGCGTCGCAGCTCCGTTTTTCTGACGTCCGGGTCAGCCCAGGCGCGCGGCCGCGGCCAGCAGCAGCGACCAGCCGATGAGGAAGAACAGGCCGCCGATCGGCGTGACGATACCCACACTCAAGCCCGCCAGGGTCAGCAGGTAAAGGCTGCCGGAAAACAGCAGGATACCGGCGACGAAGGCCCAGCCAGCCCATTTCACCAGCGCGCCGCCGACCTGCACCGAGAGCAGCGCCACGCCCAGCAGGGCCAGGGCGTGCAGCATCTGGTAGTGAACGCCGGTCTGGAACACCGCCAGGTACTCCGGCGTCAGGCGACTTTTCAGGCCGTGGGCGGCAAAAGCACCAAGGGCCACGCCGGTGAAGCCAAAAAAGGCGGCAAGCATGAGGAAGATGCGCAGCATGCGAAAGCTCCAGGCAGATGAGTGCCGCTATAATGGCCCGCTCATCCGTCCCGGCAAAGCCAAAACGGTAATAGACCCTAAATGCCCAAGCTGCTCCGCCGCCTGCTCAAGATTGCGCTCTGGTTCGTCGCCATCAGCGTGGCGCTGGTCATCGTCCTGCGCTGGGTGCCGCCACCGGGCAGCATGCTGATGGTGGAACGCAAGATCGAGTCCTGGTTCGACGGCGAACCGATCGACCTGCAGCGCAGTTGGCGCTCCTGGGACGAACTGCCGGAAGACCTGAAGATCGCGGTAATTGCCGGCGAGGACCAGAAATTCGCCGACCACCATGGCTTCGACCTGCCGGCGATCCAGCAGGCACTGGCCCATAACGGGCACGGCGGCAGCGTGCGGGGTGCCAGCACCATCAGCCAGCAGGTGGCGAAGAACGTCTTCCTCTGGTCCGGACGCAGTTGGATTCGCAAGGGTTTCGAGGCCTGGTTCACCCTGCTGATCGAGACCTTCTGGCCCAAGCAGCGGATTCTCGAGGTTTACCTGAACAGCGTGGAGTGGGACTCCGGGGTGTTCGGCGCCCAGGCCGCCGCGCGCCATCACTTCGGCGTCGACGCCCAGCGGCTGTCACGCCAGCAGGCGAGCCTGCTGGCCGCCGTGCTCCCCAACCCGCGCAAATGGAGCGCCAGCCACCCCGGCGCCTACGTGCGCCAGCGCGCCGCCTGGATTCGCCAGCAGATGTGGCAACTGGGCGGTGACGACTACCTCGGCCGACTGTAAACCCTTCCAGCGCCGGACGGTCTTGTCCAGCGACTCAATGCGGCCGGGTCTTCTCGAAGGTGCTGCGCGGCACCACACGCAGCCATTGCAGCAGGCCATCCTTGTGCAGCAAGGTCAGACCCCGTTCGGGGTAGACCCAGGCTTCGCCGGCATCGGTCTGCAGGCGCAGTTTGGGATCGCCCAGACTGACCGCCAGGCGTCCGACGGCCAGTTCTTCCTGCGGCGCCAGCGCCAGTTCCGCCACCGGCTTGCTTTCCAGCTGACGCATCAGCTCGGTGCTTAACGGCTGGTCCTTGCTGTCGGGTTGCATGCCGGTGGCCTTGGCCAGGCTGTCATGTTCGCCAGGGCTCAGCTGCAACTCCGCCTCGACGTGCCAGAGCCCTTCGTCGGCATGCAACTGGCCGCGATAGTTCAGTTGCGGCCCGTCCTGGCTGGCGGTCAGCCAGAGCTCGCCCGGCAGCAGCGCCTGGACCTCGCCCAGGGTCAGGCGACCATCGGCCAGCGGCGCGAACACCTTCTCCTTCCACTCGCCGAACCAATGCGGCGGCTTGGGTGGCGCCGAGGTGCGCGCGACCCACGAGCCCAGGGCGAAGGCCAGCACGGCGATGACCAGGAAGAACATCCCGTAGGCGGGGCGAATGCGCGGCATGGAGTTCTCCGGTTGCGCGGGCAGAAAAAAACCGCACCAGGGGTGCGGTTCTCGGACTCGCCGGGGCGCGCCGAAACCCGTCAGGCTTCGATGCGACCCTTGAGTTTGTTCATCGCGTTCTTTTCCAACTGCCGGATGCGCTCGGCGGACACGTTGTACTTGGCCGCCAGGTCGTGCAGCGTCGCCTTCTCCTCGGCCAGCCAACGCTGGTAGAGGATGTCGCGACTGCGTTCGTCCAGGCCTTCCAGCGCCTCGTGCAGGCTGGCGGTGGAGCTATCGCTCCAGTCCGCTTCCTCCAGCTGGCGCGCCGGGTCGTAGCGATGGTCTTCCAGGTAATGCGCCGGAGACTGGTAGGCACTTTCGTCGTCGGCATCGGCCGCCGGGTCGAAGGCCATGTCCTGCCCGGTGAGACGGCTTTCCATCTCGCGGACTTCGCGGGCTTCGACGCCCAGGCTTTCGGCGACGCTGTTCACTTCGTCGTTGCTCAGCCAGGCCAGACGCTTCTTCTGGCTGCGCAGGTTGAAGAACAGCTTGCGCTGCGCCTTGGTGGTCGCGACTTTCACGATCCGCCAGTTACGCAGGATGAACTCATGGATTTCCGCCTTGATCCAATGGACGGCGAACGACACCAGGCGCACACCCATTTCCGGGTTGAAGCGCTTCACGGCCTTCATCAGGCCGACGTTGCCTTCCTGGATCAGATCGGCCTGAGCCAGGCCGTACCCGGAATAACTCCGGGCGATGTGCACGACGAAGCGCAGGTGCGCCAGAACCATTTGCCGTGCCGCTTCCAGATCTTGCTGATAGAAGAGGCGTTCGGCCAGTTCGCGCTCCTGCTCCGGCGACAACAGCGGAATGCTGTTCACCGAGTGCACATAGGATTCCAGGTTTGCACCGGGAACCAGGGCATAAACAGGTTGCAGAGAAGTGGTCATGCGAATCCTCCGATTCACGAAACTCGCGCAGTGTAGCACTGCGAAATCTGACTGCAAGCGGGTGTAAAAGTTCCTTTACACCCACTTAACCCCAGCAAAATCAGGGGGTTTCAGCGGGGCGCCAGCTCGCGCAGGTGCCGCGCCACGGCCAGCCAGGCGCCGATCCAGCCCAGCAGCACGGCGCCGACGGTGAGCGACAGGCCATCGTCCACCGGCACCCCGGCCAGGCCGAAGTCGCTGCCGTAGAGCCCGGCCAGGTTGACCACCGCGTCGTTCAGCCAGTTCAGGCCGAAGGCCAGCAGCGCCCAGGACAGGATGCCCGCGCCCAGGCCGTACAAGGCGCCCATATAGAGGAAGGGGCGGCGCACGTAACCGTCCGTCCCGCCGACCAGCTTGATCACCTCGATTTCGTTACGGCGGTTTTCAATGTGCAGGCGGATGGTGTTGCCGATGACCAGGAGCAGGGTCAGCACCAGCAGGATCGTCAGGCCGAAGACGAAGCGGTCGCCCAGCTTGAGGATCGCCGACAGGCGCTCGACCCAGACCAGGTCCAGCTGCGCCTGTTGTACGCCCGGCAGTTCGGACAGGCGTTGACGCAAGGCATCCAGCTGGGCCTTGTCGATCTGCTTGGGAGTCACCGAAATCACCGCCGGCAGCGGGTTGTCGGGTAGCTCCTTCAGAGCTTCCCCCAGGCCGGACTGTTCCTGCAGCTCTTTCAGCGCATCGTCGCGGCTGATCAGTTGCGCCTCGATCACGTCGGGCATTTTCTCGATCTGTTCGCGCAGGTCCTGGCCCTGGCTGTCAGTGGCCTTCAGGTCGAGGAACAGGGAAATCTGCGCGGCGCGCTGCCAGGAGCCGCCCAGGCGCTCGACGTTGCCCAGCAGCAGCGACAGGCCCATGGGCAGGCTGAGGGTAATGCCCATCACCAGGCAGGTGAAGAAACTGCCGAAGGGATGGCTGAACAGACGGTGCAGGCTGTCGGCCAGGCTGGCGCGGTGGTTTTCCACATAGGCGGCCAGCGAGGCGCTCTGGTCCTGGTTCTCGTGCTCGTCCGGGCGCTCGCGGGTGTTGCGCTGCGGCGTGCCCTCTTCCGGGCCGTGGGGCAGGTCGTTGGCGCTCATCAGGCGGTCTCCTCGCGGTCGGCGATGATGCGGCCGCGCTGCAGGGTGATCATCCGGTGACGCATCCGCGCGATCAGCGCCAGGTCGTGGCTGGCGATCAGCACGGTGGTGCCCAGGCGATTGATGTCTTCGAATACGGCCATGATTTCCGAGGCCAGGCGCGGGTCGAGGTTGCCGGTCGGCTCGTCGGCGAGCAGCAGGGCCGGGCGGTGCACCACCGCGCGGGCGATGCCGACGCGCTGCTGCTGACCGGTGGAGAGGTCGGACGGCAGGTCCTGGGCCTTCTCCTTGAGATTTACCCGTTCCAGCGCCTCTTCCACGCGGCGGGCGATCTCCGGCTTGGGCAGGCCGAGGATCTGCATCGGCAGGGCGACGTTGTCGAACACGCTGCGGTCGTTGAGCAGCTGGTGGTTCTGGAACACCACGCCGATCTGCCGGCGGAGGAACGGAATCTGCGCGGTGGAGATGCGCGACACGTCCTGCCCGCCGAGCAGCAGCTTGCCGGAGGTGGGCCGCTCCATCGCCAGGATCAGGCGCAGCAGGGTGCTCTTGCCCGCGCCGGAGTGGCCGGTGACGAACATGATCTCGCCGCGGGGCACGCGGAACGAAATCTCGTGCAGGCCAACATGGCCGTTGGGATAGCGTTTGCCAACCTGCTCGAAACGGATCATGCGATCTCCCGGGTCTCGAAGAGTGCGCGGACGAAGGCGTCGGCCTCGAAGGTTCGAAGATCGTCGATCCCCTCGCCGACGCCGATGTAGCGGATCGGCAGGCCGAACTGCTTGGCCAGGGCGAAGATCACCCCGCCCTTGGCGGTGCCGTCCAGTTTGGTCAGGGCGAGGCCCGTGAGTTCCACTGCGTTGTTGAACTGCTTGGCCTGGTTGATGGCGTTCTGCCCGGTGCCGGCGTCGAGCACCAGCAGGACTTCGTGGGGAGCCGTCTCGTCCAGCTTGCCGATCACGCGGCGCACCTTCTTCAGCTCTTCCATCAGGTTGTCCTTGGTGTGCAGGCGACCGGCGGTATCGGCGATCAGCACGTCAATGCCACGGGCCTTGGCGGCCTGCACGGCGTCGAAGATCACCGAGGCGGAATCGGCGCCGGTGTGCTGGGCGATCACCGCGATGTTGTTGCGCTCGCCCCACACCTGCAGTTGCTCAACGGCAGCGGCACGGAAGGTATCGCCGGCGGCCAGCATGACCTTCTTGCCTTCCAGCTGCAGCTTCTTAGCCAGCTTGCCGATGGTGGTGGTCTTGCCGACGCCGTTCACGCCGACGACCAGGATCACATAGGGCTGCTTGCCGGACTCGATGGCCAGCGGCTGTTCCACGGGACGCAGCAGGCCGGTCAGTTCTTCCTGCAGGGCTTTGTACAGCGCCTCGCTGTCGGCCAGTTCCTTGCGCGCCACGCGCTTGGTCAGGTTCTGCACGATGGTGGTGGTGGCCTCGACGCCGACGTCGGCGGTCAGCAGGCGGGTTTCCAGTTCGTCCAGCAGGTCGTCGTCGATGGCCTTCTTGCCCAGGAACAGGCTGGCCATGCCCTCGCCGATGCTGGCGCTGGTCTTCGACAGGCCCTGCTTGAGGCGGGCGAAGAAGCCGAGCTTGGCCGGTTCGGCCGCGGCAGGCTTGGCTTGCGGTTCGGGTTCCGGCTGCGGGGCGGGCTCGGGCTCCGGCTGTGCGATCACGGCGGGAGCTTCAACCACGGCCACGGGCTCGGGCTGGGCGGGCGCGGCAACGGGCGCAGGCTCGACCGGCTGGACGGCCGGCTGCGGCGCCTCGGCAACGACCGGCTGCGGAGCGGGCTGCGGCTCCGGCTGCACCGGCGGCTCGACCGGCACGCTGGCCGGCACCACGTCGACTATCGGTTCGGGGGTCGGCTCAGGCGTCGGCTCGGCGCGCGGGGCTACCGGCTCGGCCTGGGCGGCAGGCGCCTGCTCGGGTGCGGGAACCGGTTCGGCGGCAACAGGCTGTTCAACCTGCGGCGCGACTTCGGCGGCGGGTTGTTCCTCGGCCTGCGGCTTCTTGCGCCACCAGCTGAACAGTCCTTTCTTTTCCCCGACGGGCGGGGCCTTCTTGTCGTCGTTGGAACCAAACATGTAGGGATCGAATCTCTAGGGGACGCCACGGAGGCAGGCAGCAAAAAAGCCTCGAAACAGCTTTGAGAAGCCCTGAACGTGGCCGCCCGGAAAACGGATGGGTATCCTAGCATCTCCTCGCCCGCCGGGGTTAAGAGGCTGGCCGCCAGCCTGCATAGACCCTGCGGATAGCCCGAAAGGTTCATTCGACGATGAAAACCCCTGCACGCCGCCACGCCGGCCTGCTGCTCGGTTCCCTGTTGCTGCCGCTGATGGCGGTTGCCGCAGACCCACAGCCCACCCACGAATACACCCTGGACAACGGCCTGAAGGTCGTGGTCCGCGAAGACCACCGCGCACCCGTGGTGGTTTCCCAGCTCTGGTACAAGGTCGGCTCCAGCTACGAGACGCCCGGCCTCACCGGCCTGTCCCATGCCCTGGAACACATGATGTTCAAGGGCAGCCGCAAGCTCGGCCCCGGCGAAGCCTCGCTGGTGCTACGCGAACTCGGCGCAGATGAGAACGCCTTCACCACCGACGACTACACCGCCTATTACCAGGTGCTGGCCCGCGACCGCCTGCCGGTGGCGCTGGAGCTGGAAGCCGACCGCATGGCCCACCTCGCCCTGCCGGCCGACCAGTTCAACAGCGAAATCGAGGTGATCAAGGAGGAGCGTCGCCTGCGCACCGACGACAAGCCCAACTCGCTGGCCTTCGAGCGCTTCAAGGCCGCCGCCTACCCTGCCAGCGGCTACCGCACGCCGACCATCGGCTGGATGGCTGACCTGCAGCGCATGACCATCGACGACCTGCGCCACTGGTACCAGGCCTGGTACGCACCGAACAACGCCACCCTGGTGGTGGTCGGCGACGTCAGCGGCGACGAGGTGAAAGCCCTCGCGCAAAAGTACTTCGGCGAAATTCCCAAGCGCGACCTGCCTGCCGCGCGCAAGCCGCTGGAGCTGGCCGAACCCGGCGAGCGCCGCCTGACGCTGCACGTGCGCACCCAGCTGCCGAGCCTGATCATGGGCTTCAACGTGCCGAGCCTGGGCAGTACCGACAATCCGCGCGAGGTCAACGCCCTGCGCCTGCTCTCGGCGATCCTCGATGGCGGCTACAGCGCCCGCCTGGCTTCGCGCCTGGAGCGTGGCGAGGAAATCGTCACCGGTGCATCCGCCTCCTACGACGCCTTCGCCCGTGGCGACAGCCTGTTCTTCCTCTCCGCGACACCCAACGTGCAGACCGGCAAGACCCTCGACCAGGTCGAGGCCGCCCTCTGGCAGCAACTGGAAGAGCTGAAGAAAACCCCGCCGAGCAAGGAAGAACTGGAGCGCGTGCGCGCCCAGGTGATCGCCGGCCTGGTCTACGAGCGCGACTCCATCGCCAGCCAGGCCAGCACCATCGGCGAGCTGGAAAGCGTCGGCCTGTCCTGGAAGCTGGCCGATCAGGACCTGGAGTCCCTGCAGGCAGTCACCGCCGAGGACATCCAGAAAGCCGCCCGCACCTATTTCACCCGCTCCCGCCTGACCCTCGCCCAGGTCCTGCCGGAAGTCGCCACCGACAAGGAGCCGAGCCATGAGTGAACGCAATGGCCTGCGCTACGGCCTGGTCGGGCTGATCGTCATCCTGCTGATCGCCGGACTGGTACTCTTCGTTTCCCGCCCCGCCGCCAATACCGAGGTCGCCAAGCCGGCGCCCGAGGCGAGTGCCCCCACCGGCCTGCAATCCCTCGCCGAAGCCGCCGGCAAGGCCCCCAGCCACCGCAAGCTGAACATCCAGCAGTGGCAGACCGCCGAAGGCGCCCGCGTGCTCTTCGTCGAAGCCCATGAGCTGCCGATGTTCGACCTGCGCCTGACCTTCGCCGCCGGCAGCAGCCAGGATGGCGACACCTACGGCCTGGCCATGCTGACCAACGCCATGCTCAACGAAGGCGTGCCCGGCAAGGACACCAGTGCCATCGCCGCCGGCTTCGACGACCTGGGCGCCAACTTCGGCAACGGCTCCTACCGCGACATGGCGGTGGCCAGCCTGCGCAGCCTGAGCGAGCCGGCCAAGCGCGACGCCGCGCTGGCGCTGTTCGACCAGGTGATCGGCCAGCCGACCTTCCCCGAGGACGCCCTGGTACGCATCAAGAACCAGGTGCTGGCGGGCCTCGAGTACCAGAAGCAGAACCCCGGCAAGCTGGCGGGTCTTGAGCTGTTCAAGCGGCTTTATGGCGATCACCCTTACGCCCACTCCAGCGACGGTAACGAGAAGTCGATCCCGAAGATCACCACCGCCCAGCTGCGCGCCTTCCACCAGAAGGCCTACGCCGCCGGCAACGTAGTCATCGCGCTGGTCGGCGACCTGACCCGCGAGCAGGCCGAGAGCATCGCCAACCGCGTCTCCCAGTCGTTGCCCAAGGGCCCTGCCCTGCCGGCCCCGGCCGAGCCGCAGACGCCGAAGGCCGGCGTCACCCATATCGAGTTCCCGTCCAAGCAGACCCAGCTGATGCTGGCGCAGCTGGGCATCACCCGTGACGACCCGGACTACGCCGCGCTTTACCTGGGCAACCAGATCCTTGGCGGTGGCGGCTTCGGCTCCCGGCTGATGGACCAGGTGCGCGAGAAGCGCGGCCTGACCTACGGCGTCTACTCCGGATTCACCGGCATGCAGTCGCGCGGGCCCTTCACCATCGGCCTGCAGACCCGCGCCGAAATGAGCGAAGGCACCCTCAAGCTGGTCCAGGACATCGTCCGCGACTACCTCGACAAGGGCCCGACGCAAAAGGAACTGGACGACGCCAAGCGCGAACTGGCCGGCAGCTTCCCGCTGTCCACCGCGAGCAACGCCGACATCGTCGGCCAACTGGGCGCCATTGGCTTCTACAACCTGCCGCTGGACTACCTGGAAACCTTCCTCAGCCAGGTGCAGGCACTGAGCGTCGAGCAGGTGCAGCAGGCCATGCGCCGCCACCTCGACCCGAACGCCTTCGTCATCGTCACCACCGGCCCGACCGTGCCGCAGAAGCCGCTGCCGCCGCCCACCGAAAAACCCGCCGCGCAACCTGCCGGCGTACCGGAGCACTGATGAGCAAACGACCCGGCGGCGCCCCGCGCGCCGCACAACGTCCCCACGGCGGCCAGGGCCAGCTGCGCATCATCGGCGGCGAGTGGCGCAGCCGGCGTTTCGCCTTCCCCGACGGCCCGGGCCTGCGCCCGACCCCGGACCGCGTGCGCGAGACCCTGTTCAACTGGCTGGCCGCCTACGTCCCCGGCGCCCGCGTGCTGGACCCCTTCGCCGGCAGCGGCGCGCTGTTCCTCGAAGCCCTGTCCCGCGGCGCCAGCGCGGGCCTGGCGCTGGACACCAACGCCGAAGCGGCAACCGCCCTGCGCGGCCACCTCGGCACCCTCCAGTGCACCAGCGGCCAGGTCCTGCTGACCGACGCCCTGCGCTACCTGGAGGGTCAGCCGCCAGCCCCGTTCGACCTGGTATTCCTCGACCCGCCCTTCCACCAGGACCTGCTGCAGAACGCCTGCCGTCTGCTGGAAGAACGTGGCTGGCTGGCCAAGGACGCCTGGGTCTACACCGAAAGCGAAGCCGCGCCGTCCAGCCTCGGCCTGCCGGCCAACTGGCGGCTGCACCGGGAGAAGAAGGCCGGGGCGGTGAACTACGCGTTGTGGCAGCGCGAGGAGTCCTGAACAGGGACTGAACCTTTGCAGAAATTGCAGCGGTTCCAGCCTTGAGGAGTCGCTGGAGCAGTTTCCGACGGGAAACAGCACTATCAACCGACGGCAATGGAAAGCTGAACGATGACCACCTCCCCACTCTCGATCCGCGAACAACTGCTGGCTCTGGAGGAACGCTGCTTCGAACAGCCCGCCAGCGACTGGGCGGGTGACATCGCCCTACCTGATGAACTGGAGCGCTTCTACCGTGAAGTCGGCCCGTGCGACTGCAACCTGGATACCGCCGGCAATCCATTCTTCCTTCCCTCGCTGGCGAAGCTGTGGAAACAGCAGGCCGGCTATCGCTGGCACGGTCTGACCGGCGAGCGGCTGGCGGGGTGGAGCGAGGACTGGATCGTGGTGGCAGACCAGGGTGCCGATCCCTTCATTCTCGAGTGCTCCACCGGCCGAATCCTCTTCGACCAGCATGGCGGCCCCTGGGACCCCGCGCCGATGTTCGACGATCTGTGGCAAATGACTGCCTGCCTCGCCGCCTTCGCCCGGGTCTGGCGCGGAGCCGGCGAGGACATCTTCGCGGCGGATTACAGCGTCAACCCGATCTACCGCCGCGAGCTGATCGGCGAACTGGCGCAGCTGCTGGGCGACACCAGCCGCGCGGAAGACCTGGCCGACGAGTTCGGTTGGTAGGCCGGCTCAGATCGACCTCCCGGCATCGACGGTGCTGGTGCGCACCAGCTCCACGCCGTCAACCACCATCTTCCATTGGCTGCCGTCCTGGTAGGGTGGTTTGGAGACCTTGAAGTGCGTATCGAACGGGCCGAACCCCACGGTGAATCCGTCGGCCTCGTAGCGCTTGATCGGCGCCTCGATGGACTTTGAAGTACTACCCGAAATCCGCTTGTAGGCAACACGGCCGTCCGCCGTAACCAGCACTCATCTCCGGTGAAGTCCATAAGCCGACGTATGACCGGTGCTCCTGCGGCACCGGCTCGCCACACGCGGCCAGCCACAATACCAGGCTCAACGCCGCGATTTGCTTCCACATCCCATCCCCTCCTTTGCGTGGGTTTCCCTGACGGCGGATGCACAAGGCATCCATTGCACGGCCGACTTGGCGTTACTATCACAGCTCGTCAGCCCATTTGATCCATGATGACTATACCCTCCCCGTTCAAACCCGCCTGGTGGCTCCCCGGCCCGCACCTGCAGACGCTCTACGGCTCCCTCCTGCGCCAGTTGCCGAGCCTTGCCCGCACCCGCGAGCGACTGTGGCTGGAGGATGGTGACTTCATCGACCTGGACTGGCACGGCCCGCATGAAGCCGATACGCCGCTGGTGCTGGCACTGCATGGGCTGACCGGCTCCTCGTCCTCGCACTACATCCTCGGCCTGCAGCAGCAACTGGCAGCGCAGGGTTGGGCCAGCGTGGCGCTGAACTGGCGGGGCTGTTCGGGGGAATCGAACCTGCTGCCGCGCGGCTACCACTCCGGCGTCAGCGAGGACCTTGCCTCGGTGATCGCCCACGTCCGCGCCAAACGGCCCATGGCGCCGCTGTATGCGGTGGGCTATTCGCTGGGTGGCAACGTGCTGCTCAAGCACCTGGGCGAATCCTCGGACAGCTGCCCGCTGAAGGGCGCGGTGGCGGTGTCGGTGCCGTTCCGCCTGGATCAGTGCGCCGACCGCATCGGCATCGGGTTCTCCAGGGTCTATCAGGCGCACTTCATGCGCGAGCTGGTTGCCTATGTGCAGACCAAGCGCCAGGCCTTCGCCGCCGGCGGCCATGCGGAGAAGCTCGCCGCGCTGGAGCGCCTCGGCCCGCTGGACGGCATGCGTACCTTCTGGGATTTCGACGACCGGGTGACCGCGCCGCTGCACGGGTTCGCCGATGTCCACGACTACTATCGACGGGCGTCCAGCCGCTATTACCTGGGCGGCATCCGCGTGCCGACCCTGGTCATCCAGTCCAGCGACGATCCCTTCATCCACGCGCAGAGCATTCCGCAGGCCGGCGAGCTCTCGGCCTCCACCGAGCTGGAGCTGCTGGCCCACGGCGGCCATGTCGGCTTCATCGGCGGCTCGCCAGGGCGGCCGGACTACTATCTGGAACGCCGCATCCCGCAATGGCTGCGGCAGCGGCACGGAGCCTGACTGCCCTGGATCAGCCGGTCGTGGCCGCGATGAGGCAGACTGGAGGCGTACCCAGGAAGGGAAGGCCGGACAGGAGTGATGCCATGACCGACACAGCGCTGACGATTCTGCACAACCCGACACTAAGCGATGCGCAGTGCGCCGGGATCGCCGCGCTCTATCGCGCGGTGGGCTGGGGTTCGCCCGGCACGACACAGGAAATACGCGAGCTCTACGAATTCTCCAGCTACACCCTGCTGGTCCAGGACGGCGAACAGGTCACCGGCCTGCTGCGGGCCGAGAGCGAAACGGCACAGACCACCTGGCTGGCGGAAATCGCCGTGCTACCGGGATTCCAGTCATGCGGTGTGGGACGCCTGCTGATGGCGCGTTTCATCGCTGACCATCCGCAGCGCACGCTCTACACGGACGCCACCGAGGGCGTGGAGGAGTTCTTCCTGCGCCACGGCATCGCCCTGCGCCGGCCACGGGTGCCGGGGCCGCGCAAGGTGGATGCTTGAGAGGGATAGCGCGCGACGAGAGCCCCGCGAAAAAATCAGTCGTCCAGCGGCACGTACAACCGATCGAACACCGCTGCCACCGCCTCGCGCGCATCCGGGGCGATATGCCCGCTTTCCAGCGCCAGCACCTGGTAGAGCCCCCGGCGCAGCAGGGCTTCGCTGAGGTCGCCGGTCACCTCGCGGGTGGTGCAGAGGAAGCGCACCCAGGAGGTGAGGATGATCCAGGCATTGAGGGTCAGCGATTCGAGCTGGGTGTCATCCATCAGCAGGATGCCGGCATCGACGAAGCCGCGATACACGGCCTTGGCGTTGACCAGCGCGCGGCGGGCGAAGCTGCGGTAGTTGGCGGCCAGTTCCGGGTCGGCGTCGAGCAGGTGCTCGAGGTCGCGGTGCAGGAAGCGGTAGCGCCACATCGCCTCCAGCAGCGATTCGAGGTAGTAGATCTTGTCTTCCACCATCAGCGCGCGGTCGTCCGGCACGCGCAGGAACTGGTCCACATAGCCTTCGTACTCGGCGAACAGCTCGGCGATGATCGCCTGCTTGTTGCGGTAGTGGTAGTACAGGTTGCCCGGCGAAATGCCCAGGTGGGCGGCGATGTGGTTGGTGGTGACGCTGCGCTCGCCCTGGGCGTTGAACAGCTCCAGGCTGGCCTGGACGATGCGCTCGCGGGTCTTGATGCGTGGGGCCATTCGCGGAACTCGTGAAGACGGATTGCGGGGCAAAGGTACACCGATTGCTACCGCGTAACACCTGGGCAGGCGCATCCCAACTTTTCGTTGGCTGGGCCTGGCGACGCGGACACGGCATGCTGATTGACAGTCTAGAGTAATTGCTCTAAAAATCCAGCGACAGTACAACAACACGAAGCGCCTACCCACCGGACGCTTCCCCAGCCGCTTCCGCCAAGGAGCCCGTCATGGTCGCCGACATCGCCTACCTGCAGCAGAGCCAGCAGCAGATCAGCCAGCTGGAATCCCTCCTCGAACGCCAGCGTCAGGCGTACCGCGCCAACCCGATGCCCGACGCCGGCCAGCGCATCGCCTGGCTGAAGAGCCTCGCCAACCTGCTGGTCACCGAGCAGCAGGCGATCATCGACGCGATCAACAGCGACTTCAGCAACCGCTCGGCCGACGAGACCCTGCTCGCCGAGGTGATGCCCAGCCTGCATGGCGTGCACTACGCGGCCAAGCGCGTGAAGAAGTGGATGAAGCCGTCGCGCCGCAGCGTGGGCATGCAGTTCCAGCCGGCCACGGCCAAGGTCATCTACCAGCCGCTGGGCGTGGTGGGGGTGATCGTGCCGTGGAACTACCCGCTATTCCTCGCCATCGGCCCGCTGACCGGCGCGCTGGCCGCCGGTAACCGGGTGATGATCAAGATGAGCGAATCCACCCCCGCCACCGCGCGCATGCTCAAGACGCTGCTGGCGAAGATCTTCCCCGAGGACATGGTGGCGGTCGTCGAAGGCGAGGTGGAAGTGGGCGTGGCCTTCTCCAGGCTGCCCTTCGACCACCTGCTGTTCACCGGCGCCACCAGCATCGGCAAGCACGTGATGCGCGCCGCCGCCGAGAACCTCACCCCGGTGACCCTGGAACTGGGCGGCAAGTCGCCGGCCATCGTCTCCACCAGCGTGCCGATGAAGGACGCCGCCGAGCGCATCGCCTTCGGCAAGTCGCTCAACGCCGGGCAGACCTGCGTGGCGCCTGACTACGTGCTGGTGCCGCACAACCGCGTCGACGAGTTCGTCGACAGCTACCGCCAGGTGGTGCAGGGCTTCTTCCCGAAACTGGAGAACAACCCGGACTACACCGCGATCATCAACGAGCGCCAGCTGTCGCGCCTGAACGGCTACCTGGCCGACGCCAAGGCACGCGGCGCCACGGTCATCCCGCTGTTCCCGCAGGCCCAGGGCCGCCGACTGCCGCAGGCGCTGCTGCTGAACGTGAACGACGAGATGAAGGTGATGCAGGAGGAAATCTTCGGCCCGCTGCTGCCGGTGATCCCCTACCAGAGCCTGGACGAGGCGCTGCGCTACATCAACGAGCGCGACCGCCCGCTGGCGCTGTACTACTTCGGCTACGACAAGCGCGAGCAGGATCACGTGCTGGCGCAGACCCATTCGGGCGGCGTGTGCCTGAACGACACCCTGCTGCACGTGGCCCAGGACGATATGCCGTTCGGCGGCGTCGGCCCCTCGGGCATGGGGCACTACCACGGCCATGAAGGCTTCCTGACCTTCTCCAAGGCCAAGGGCGTGTTCAGCAAGCCGCGCTTCAATGCCGCCCGGGTGATCTACCCGCCCTATGGCAAGTCGCTGCAGAAGCTGGTGTACAAGCTGTTCATCCGCTGATCTTCCTGGCCGCCGGCAACCCCGGCGGCGCTCTTCACAGGTACTCTCCATCGTAGGTGACCAACAAGAATGACAGACACCTCCCTGAGCGCACCGGGCCTGTCCCGGCGCGGCGTCCTCAAAGTCGGCCTGCTCGGTGGCGCCTTCCTCGCCACCGCCGGCGTCACCGCCACCCTGAGCGGCTGCTCGGCCAGCGTGCCGGCCAACGGCTACAAGGTCCTGCGCGACTCCGACATGCCCTTCCTGCGCGCCCTGATCCCGGTGATGCTGGCCGGCGCCGTGCCCGCCGAGCGCATGGCCGATGCGGTCAAGGGCACCCTGGAAAGCCTCGACTTCGGCCTGGACCGTCTCTCTCCGGAAATGCTCAAGCTCACCGTCCAGCTGTTCGACGTGCTTGCCCTGCCGATCACCCGCGGCCCGCTGACCGGCATCTGGGGCAGCTGGGACAACGCCAGCGCTGCCGACGTGAAGCACTTCCTCGAACGCTGGCAGAACAGCTCGATCTCGCTGCTGAAGATGGGCCACAGCTCGCTGCTGCAACTGGTCCTGATGGCCTGGTATGGCCGCCCGGAGTCCTGGGGGCACTGCGGCTACCCCGGCCCGCCGAAGGTCTGACCCGGCCAGAACAACAAGAATTCGCCTGAGAGAATCCCGATGCCTGTACCCGATCTGTTCGCCGCTGGCCTTGCCGGTGGCTGGAAAGTCCATGACGGCTCACGCCTGGAAAACGACCTGACCCTCGAAGCCGACGTGGTGATCGTCGGCACCGGCGCGGGCGGCGGCACCACCGCCGAAACCCTCAGCGCCGCCGGCTACAAAGTGCTGCTGGTGGAGGAAGGCCCGCTGCGCACCAGCTCCGACTTCAAGATGCAGGAAGCCGAGGCCTACCCGACCCTGTACCAGGAAGGCATCGGCCGGATGAGCAAGGACGGCGCCATCACCATCCTCCAGGGCCGCGCGGTGGGCGGCACCACCCTGGTCAACTGGACCTCCAGCTTCCGCACGCCGGAGCCTACCCTGGACCACTGGGCCAAGGAGCACGGTGTGAAGGGCCACAGCGTCGCCGAGATGGCGCCCTGGTTCGAGAAGATGGAACAGCGCCTGGGCGTCGCGCCCTGGGCACTGCCGCCGAACGCCAACAACGACGTGATCCGCAAGGGCTGCGACAAGCTCGGCCTGCACTGGAAAGTCATCCCGCGCAACGTACGCGGCTGCTGGAACCTCGGCTACTGCGGGATGGGCTGCCCGACCAACGCCAAGCAATCGATGCTGGTGACCACCATTCCGGCCACCCTCGACAAGGGCGGCGAGTTGCTCTACCTCGCCCGCGCCAACCGCCTGCTGATCGACGGCGACAAGGTCAGCGGCCTGGAATGCCTGGCCATGGACGAGCGCTGCGTCGCCCCCACCGGCCGCAAGATCACCGTCAAGGCGCGCCACTACGTGCTCTCCGGCGGCGGTATCAACACTCCGGCGATCCTCATGCGCTCCAAGGCCCCGGACCCGAACGGCCGCGTCGGCCAGCGCACCTTCCTGCACGTGGTGAACTTCAGCGCCGCGCTGTTCGACGAGGTGATCAACCCCTTCTACGGCGCGCCGCAGTCGATCTACTCCGACCACTTCCAGTGGGACGACGGCGCCACCGGGCGCATGTCCTACAAGCTCGAAGTGCCGCCGCTGCAACCCTCGCTGACCGCTACCCTGCTCGGCCGCTTCGGCGAGGACAACGCCATGCGCATGGAACAGTTGCCGCACACCAACGTGCTCCTCGCCCTGATGCGCGACGGCTTCCACCCCGACAGCGCGGTCGGCAGCGTCAGCCTGCGCGGCGACGACACCCCGGTGCTCGACTACCAGATGACCGACTACACCTGGGACGGCATCCGCCGCGCCTTCCACACCATGGCCGACATCCAGTTCGCCGCCGGCGCCAAGGCCGTACTGCCGCTGCACGCCGACGCCGGCTATGTGAAGACCGCCAAGGAAGCCCACGCGCTGATCGACGGCCTGAGCCTGGAGCTGTACCGCACCCGCCTGGGCAGCGCCCACGTGATGGGCGGCTGCGCCATGGGAGAGGACCCGAAGCAGTCGGTGTGCGACAGCCTCGGCCGCCACCACCAGCTGCAGAACCTGTCGATCCACGACGGCTCGCTGTTCCCCACCAGCATCGGCGCCAACCCGCAGCTGTCGGTGTACGGCCTTACCGCGCAACTGGCAGATGCCCTGGCCAAGCGCCTGGGCAAGGCCTGAAGCGATTCCCCGGCCGCCCATGCCGGCGGCCTTTCGTAGGAGCGAGCTTGCTCGCGAACCAGGGTTTCCCGGAGAAATCGGAGCCGGGCGGTTCGCGAGCAAGCTCGCTCCTACAAGGGGGCAGCGACCGCGAAGCCGGCCGCGCAGGCTCTGGCACGGGGCCTGCGCGTGACTGCATGGTCCGCCGCCGATAAACTCAGGTAGTCCGCGCGCGGAAGCACTACCAAGGTCGCTTGGCCCCACGGACATGCTGCGTTACCATCCGCCCCGCTGATGCCCAGCCTGCCAACAAGAGCCGACCAGGACGCCGCGATGAATCGAGTGCTGTACCCGGGTACCTTCGACCCCATCACCAAAGGCCATGCGGATCTGGTCGAACGCGCCTCGCGACTGTTCGACCAGGTGATCATTGCCGTCGCCGCCAGCCCCAAGAAGAACCCCCTGTTCCCGCTGGAGCAACGGGTCGAGCTGGCTCGCCAGGTCACCTCGCACCTGCCCAACGTCGAAGTCGTCGGCTTCTCCTCGCTGCTCGCGCACTTCGCCAAGGAACAGAACGCCAACATCCTGCTGCGCGGCCTGCGCGCGGTGTCGGACTTCGAGTACGAATTCCAGCTGGCCAACATGAACCGCCAGCTCGCTCCCGACCTCGAAAGCATGTTCCTCACCCCGTCGGAGAAGTACTCCTTCATCTCCTCCACCCTGGTGCGCGAAATCGCGGCGCTGGGCGGCGATATCACCAAGTTCGTCCACCCCGCCGTGGCCAGCGCCCTGGCCGAGCGCTTCAAGCGCTGATACGCGTGGCCGCCAAGGATGGCGGCGACAGTCCCTCCTCTGATCCCACTTCGCGTGCAACGAGCGCGCCGATACGGCACAATTTCACCATTGTTGCTACCGATCGCCATGGCTGCCGCCCTGGTTGGAGTTGTTCGATGTCCCTGAAAATCACTGACGATTGCATCAACTGCGACGTCTGCGAACCCGAGTGCCCCAATGCCGCGATCTCCCAGGGTGAGGAGATCTACGTGATCGACCCGAACCTGTGCACCGAGTGCGTCGGCCACTACGACGAGCCGCAGTGCCAGCAGGTGTGCCCGGTCGACTGCATCCCTCTCGACGAAAACAACGTCGAGAGCAAGGAGCAGCTGATGGAGAAGTACAAGAAGCTCACCGGCAAGGCCTGATCGCGCGCATTTCGATATTTTTTCATTGAGCTCTCACAAACCCTTGGGCCACGGGATTGTCTATCCTCCCTAGTTCGCCCAATCAGGTTTTCCAGCCGGTGCAGCCGGCGGTTCGTGAGATGCCATGTCCCTGTTGAATATCCGCTCCCGCGCCACCCTGCTCGGCTTCTGCAGCCTCCTGCTGCTGAGCGCCGCCCTGCATGCCGCGGAACACCCGGCGCAGGCCGGCGTTGCCACTGCCCACCCGGCCGCCACCGTGGCCGGCCTGGAAACCCTCGCCGACGGCGGTAACGCCTTCGACGCCGCCGTGGCCATCAGCGCCGCGCTGGCAGTGGCCGAACCCTATGGCTCGGGCCTGGGCGGCGGCGGCTTCTTCCTGCTGCGCCAGGCCGGCGACCCGCCGACCTACCGCTTCATCGACGCCCGCGAGCGCGCCCCGCTGGCCGCCCATGCGCGGATGTACGAGCGCAACGGCAAGGTCGACCCGCAGCTGTCGATCAACGGCGCGCTGGCCGCCGGCATCCCCGGCCTGCCCGCGGCGCTGGCGGACATCACCAGCCGCTACGGCAAAAAGACCCTGGCTAATAACCTGGTGCCAGCGATCCGCCTGGCCACCGACGGCGTCTCCGTCGACCGCATCTACATCGACCGCGCGTCCTGGCGCCTGGACGCCATGCGCAAGGACCGTGAAACCGCGCGCATCTTCCTCCCCAGCGGCAACCTGCCTGAAGAATGGGACCTGGTGCGCCAACCGGAGCTGGCGCGCACCCTGGAGCGCCTGGCCCGTTATGGCCGGATCGGCTTCTACGAAGGCGATACCGCCGACAAGCTGGTGCAGGGCGTCCGCGCCGCCGGCGGCGTCTGGAGCCTGGAGGACCTGGCCAGCTACCGCACCGTGGAGCGCCCGGCGCTGCGCTATCCGCTGGCCGACGGCAAGGAACTGATCAGCGCCCCGCCGCCCTCCGCCGGCGGCGTCGCCCTGGCCCAGAGCCTGGGGATGCTGCAGCAACTGCCCTGGCAGAAGGCCGAGCCGGTGCAGCGCGCCCACTATGTGGTGGAAGTGCTGCGCCGCGCCTATCGTGACCGCGGCCTGCTGGGCGACCCCGACCGCGTCGCCAATCCGGTGACGCAACTGCTCGCCCCCGACTACCTCAAGCGCCTCGCCGGCGGCATCGACCCGCAGCGCGCCACCCCGAGCGCTTCCCTACCCCCGGCGCCGGCCTGGCGCGAGGGTGACCACACCACCCACTTCGTGGTCATGGACGCGGACGGCAATGCGGTGGCCGCCACCCTCTCGGTCAACCTGCCGTTTGGCGCCGCCTTCACCGTGCCCGGCACCGGCGTGCTGCTCAATGACGAGATGGATGACTTCGCCACCGACGTCAGCGGCGCCAACGCCTATCAACTGGCCGGCAGCCAGGCCAACGCCGTGGCCTCCGGTAAGCGCCCGCTGTCGAGCATGAGCCCGAGCTTCATCGAGAGCCCCACGGAACTGGCGGCCTTCGGTACCCCCGGCGGCAGCCGAATTCCCAGCATGGTGCTGCTGTCGATGCTGGATTACCTGGATGGCAAGCCGATCCAGCAGTGGGTTTCGTCCCCGCGCTACCACCATCAGTACCTGCCGGACGTGATCGAGCACGAGCCGCGCGCCTTCAGCGGCAGCGAGATGGCCGAGCTGAGCCGCCGTGGCTACACGCTCAAGGATGTCGGCCGCGCCTACGGCAACCAGCAGGTGCTGCTGTGGAACAAGAAATCAGGAGCGGTACAGACGGCCAGCGATCCGCGCGGTATCGGCATCGCCACCGAGCTGGCGATGCCGCTGCGCTGATCAGGGCCGGCTCGTCAGGGGCGCCTCAGGGAAGAATCAGGGCTGGCGCGTCGTCGTCCTGCGGCTCGAACAGGCCATGTTCGGTGCCCAGCTGCAGCACGTTGCGCAGGCTCTGGACGATGCGGCTGGCATAGCCCAGGTCGTTCATCAGCGAGCTGGTCTGCAGACCATCCAGCTTCTGCTGGCGCACCGCAGCGAACAGCCGCTGGCGGAAGGCCGTGTCGAACGCCGCGGCGCTTTCGTCGAGCAGTTGCAGGCGCGCCAGGAGCGCGTCTTCCGGCAGCTCACCACCAATCAGCGCCCCCATCGCCCGTACTTCCCGCAGCATGCCGAGCAAGTGGCGGCGCAGTTCCACATAGGCCTCGCGTGTGCTCGACGGTTCGCCCTGCAGGGCCTGGCCGAGGTTCTTCTGCAGGTGCTTGGCGTCCTTCACCGCATCCACCAGTTGCAGCGCCACCACCTGGCAGGACAGCCAGAGCCGCTGGTGCTCCTCGTCCAGCGGCACGTCCAGGCGGCCCATGAAGCTCAACAGGTCGCCGTAGACGCCCTTGATATGGCGCTGGTAGAGCACCTCCGCGGACAGCGCGTGGCGGTCAGGCGCAGCCTGCAACTGGCCCTCGTCCACACGCGGCTGGCTGAGCATTTCCACCGGCAGGTACAGCGCGTGGCAGATCACCTCGATGCTCAACCGGCCCAGGTGGCGCAGCTCCTGCAGCACCGCGCTGGCAGAAGCGTCGGCGGAGTCCAGTGCCCGCTCGTTGAGGTAGCGCGCGTGGGTGCGCTCGATGCTCGGCTCGGCGGGCGCCATGTCGGTGATCAGCACCGGCGGCTCCTCCACCTCCGGCAACCAGCGCACCAGCGCCTTGGCCAGGGCCCCCTGCAACGGCCAGAACAGCAGCACGCCCATGCCGTTGAACAGCGTGTGGAACAGCGCCAGCTGGATCATCGGGTTGTCCGCCAGCCCGAATGGCGTCACCAGCGCGTGCACCAGCCAGGTCAGGGGCGAGAGCAGGATGAAGGTCAGCACACCAGTCACCACGTTGAACAGCACGTGCGCCAGCGCCAGCCGCTGCCCGCTGCGGTTGCCGCCCAGGGAGCCGACGAAGGCCGTGGTGACGCTGCTGCCGACGTTGGAACCGATGGCAATGGCCAGGCTCTGGCCAAGCTCCAGCTGGCCGCCGGCCAGTGCCGCCAGGGTGAGCATCAGGGTGGCGTGGCTGGATTGCAGCACCACGGTGATCAGCATGCCGAAAGTGACGAACAGCAGCGAACCGAGCATACCTTCGGCCTGTAGTTCGCTGGCATCCAGGGCATCGCCGAAGCTCTGGAAACCTTCCTTGATCTGGTCGATGCCCAGGAAGATGAAAGCGATCCCCAGGAGGATGCGCCCGGCCGCCTTGCTCTTGTCACCGTTGAAACCCATCAGCACGCCGAACACCAGCAGCGGCAGGGCAAGCGGACTCAAGCTGAGGTTCTGCCCGGCCAGGGCGAGCAGCCAGATGCCACTGGTGGCGCCGAGGTTGGCGCCGAAGAGAATGGCGATACCACCGGCCAGCTGGATCAGCCCCGTGCTGATGAAGGCGATGGTGAGCAGGGAAACCAGGGTGGAGGACTGCAGCAGGAAGGTGCCGACAAGGCCGAACAGCAGGCTCTTGCCACGGGTCGCGGTACTTTTCTCCAGCCAGCGCTCCAGTTGGCTACCAGCCAGGTCGCGCAGGCCCTCTTCCAGGCACTGCATGCCGAACAGGAACAATGCCAGCCCCGCGCCCAACTGCAGCAGACCGGCACTGGACCAGAAGCTATAGCCAAGACCAACGGCAACCAGCAACAGAAGCACGGGACGCAGGTGCTTCTTCAGCCGGGTCGTATCCATACGTTACCTGCTGCAATCGACGCATCACCAAGGATGCGCTCGCTATCACGGGACGGCCCGAAGCAGCCGTCCCCAAGGGCAGGACTCAGTCCTGCTTGTAGCCGCTCTTGGTGCAGCCCAGGCAGCGAACGAAGGCGGACTTGCCCGGCTCGACCACCAGCGCCTGGCCCGCTTCCTTGACGTTGCCACCCAGCGCGCTGAACGGCAGGGTAACCACGAACGCAGCGGCGCCCACCACGGTGGCGGCGATCAGCAGCGGACGGGCGAAGATCAGGTCGCCCATCATGGCGTAGCCGGGCGGAGCCTCGACGGTGTAGATCGGGTCGCCGCTGGTGCTGGAAGCCACCACTTCTTCGGCGACGGCCGGCATCGCCGACAGCCCGCAGGTCAGTGCCAGGACAACGGCGGTGGTGCGAAACAGGTTCATGGAGAGAAGTCCTTTTTATGTAGTTGGGCAGGCAGACTGCCATTAACTATAACAGCGCTCCGTGACTTGTCGCGTGACAGCCTTCAATCGCCGAAGAATGCATATTCAGGCTTTTTCGGTACAAACGGCCGGTAGAAATCCAGCATCCGCCGCAGATCGACCGCCTCATCCCCCGTCGGCCAGAAGGGCTCGCCGATGACGATGCGCCGCCCCGGATAGTCCAGCGCGGCCAGGACGATGGGCACGCCCGCGCCACGAGCGATGTGGTAGAAGCCCATCTTCCAGCGTTCGACCTTCTTGCGGGTGCCCTCCGGCGAGAGGATCAGCATCATCTCGCGGCTTTCGCGGAAGGCCTGCACCGCCTGGTCCACGGTATTGAGCTTGAGGTGCCGCTGGATCGGGATGCCGCCCCAGCGACGCATCAGTCCGCCCAGCGGGCCACTGAACAGGGTGTGCTTGCCAAACCACCGCGCGTTCAGGCGCAGCACGAACTTGGCGGCGAGGAACAGCATGAAATCCCAGTTGGAGGTATGGTGGGCGCCGATCACCACGAACTTGTCGAGAGCGGGCAGCGAGCCCTCGATGCGCCAGCCCGCAACGCGCAGCATGGCATGGCCGAGCGCCTCGGCCATGGGGTTGCGGGGCAGATAATTACCGGACATGAATCACCTGGTGGCCCCCTCGAGAGGGGCCATTGTTGTTATGGATTATTTTAGAGCGACAGAGTAACGGGGGTGGCGAGCGTCAACGTTGGCAGCGCGGACAGTACACGCTGGCGCGCTGGCCGAGCCGGACCTCGCGCAGGGTCGAGCCGCAGACCTTGCAGAACTCGCCGCCGCGTCCGTAGACGAACAGCTCCTGCTGGAAGTAACCCGGCTGGCCGTCGCCGCCGACGAAATCGCGCAGCGTGGTACCACCGCGCTCGATGGCGATCGCCAGGATGCGTTTGATCTCCTGCGCCAGCTTCAGGTAGCGGGCCCGGGAGATAGTACCGGCCTCGCGGCGCGGGTCGATGCCGGCAGCGAACAGTGCCTCGGTGGCGTAGATGTTGCCCACGCCGACCACCACCGCGTTGTCCATGATGAAGGGCTTCACCGCCATGCTGCGCCCGCGGGACATCTGGTACAGCCGCTCGCCCTCGAAGGCTTCGGTCAGCGGCTCCGGCCCGAGATGACGGAGCAACTCATGCTCCAGCGGCGCCTGGCTCCACAGCAACGCGCCGAAGCGCCGGGGATCGGTGTAGCGCAACGCCAGGCCCGACTCCAGCTCGATGTCCACATGCTCATGTCGCGCCGCCGGCAGCCCGCACTCGACCAGGCGCAGGCTGCCTGACATGCCCAGGTGGCTGATCAGCGTGCCGACCTCGGCATTGAGCAGCAGGTACTTGGCCCGCCGTTCCACCTGCAGGATGCGCTGCCCGGAGAGGCGCACGTCGAGGTCATCGGGTATCGGCCAACGCAGACGGCGCTCACGGACGATCACGCGACTGACGCGCTGGCCTTCGAGGTAGGGCGCAATGCCCCGGCGGGTGGTTTCGACTTCGGGTAATTCAGGCATGGATCACGACGGTAGAAGAAGGTCTTTGTAGGAGCGAGCTTGCTCGCGAACGGGTCGACCGGCAACACCGGCGTCAGGCTGGTTCGCGAGCAAGCTCGCTACTACGCAATGCGGCAGGGCCAATCAGTCCAGCGCACGCGCCAGCTGGATCAGTTCCTCACGCCATTCCGCGGCCTTCGGCAGGGCGAGGAACGACGGATTGAGCAGCGTATCCCGCGCCTCATAGGTGAAGACCTGGCCATGCAGGTCAAGCATTTCGCCGCCGGCACCTTCCAGGACGCCCTGGGCCGCCGCGGTATCCCACTGCGAGGTGGGCGCGAGGCGCGGATAACAGTCCGCCGAGCCCTCGGCCAGCAGACAGAACTTCAGGGAACTGCCGATATTGGCCAGTTCCAGGTCGCCGAAACGCTCCGCCAGGCCGGCCAGCAGGCGCTCCTGGGCAGGGCTCGAATGGCGCTTGCTGGCCACCACGGTGAAGGCTTCGGCCGGGCTGACCCGCACGCTGATTTCCTGCGGATCGCCACCGCGCTCCTCGCGCCACGCGCCAAGCCCGGTGCCGCCGTAGTAGCAACGGCCGCTGGCGGGGATGCCGACGACACCGAACACCACCCGACCGCGCTCGATCAGCGCCACGTTGACGGTGAACTCCTCGCTGCCGGCGATGAACTCCTTGGTGCCGTCCAGCGGGTCCACCAGCCACCAGCGCGTCCACTGGGCACGCTGCTCAAGCGGGATGTTGCAGTCTTCCTCCGACAGCACCGGCACTTCCGGCGCCAACGCGCGCAGACCGTCGGCCAGCAGGCGGTGGGCGGCCAGGTCGGCGGCGGTCACCGGCGACTCGTCGGCCTTCTGTTCGACGTTCAGATCACTGCGCCAGAACGGCAGGATCACGTCGCCGGCCTTGTGCACCAGGTCGATGACCGCGGGAAGAAAGGCATGCATCACGGTTGGTATTCTCCTCGTTGGGTCAACAGGTCGCGCACCAGGTAGAGCGCGGCCAGTGCGCGTCCTTCGCTGAACTGGGCATGCTGGGCGAGGCTGGACAGCTCCCGCAGACTGATCTTGTCCACCCGCATCGGCTCCGGCTCGTCGCCGGGCAGGCTTTCGGGATAGAGATTGCGCGCCAGCACCACCTGGATGCGCTGGCTCATGTAGCCGGGCGACAGCGACAGTTCGGTGATGTGCTCGAGTTCGTGGGCGCCGTAGCCGGCCTCCTCCTTGAGCTCGCGGTCGGCGGCGGCGAGGATGTCCTCGCCCGGCTCCACCAGCCCCTTGGGCAGCGACAGCTGGTATTCGTCGACCCCGGCGCAGTATTCCTCGACCAGAACCACATGCTCGGCATCGAGCATCGCGACCACCATCACCGCGCCATAGCCCTGCCCCTTGCCCACCAGCCGCTCATAGGTGCGCTCCACACCGTTGGAGAAGCGCAATTGCAGCTCTTCGACGGCGAACAGTCGGCTTTTGGCGACGATCTCGCGGGCGAGCACCGTGGGTTTCTGACGCATGGGGCGACTCCTGGGGGTGGCCGGGTCGGCTATGATAACCCGCCTTCTCCGATTGTCCGTGTCGGATGTTGCGCGGAGCCTGCCGATTCACTGCGCAATTACGACACCCTGTTACCGAGCCCACCATGCCAAGCCTGCCCTGGTCAGCCATCGATACCGTCCTGCTCGACATGGACGGAACCCTGCTCGACCTGCACTTCGACAACCATTTCTGGCTCGAACACCTGCCCAGGCGTTACGCCGAACACCACGGCATCAGCCGCGAGCAGGCCGACGCCGAGCTGCTGCCGCTGTTCCGCGAGCATGCCGGACAACTCAACTGGTACTGCCTGGACTTCTGGACCCGCGAGCTGAAGCTGTCGGTCCGCGACCTCAAGCGCGAGGTCGCCCACCTCATCGCCCTGCGCCCGGATGCCGACCTGTTCCTCGCCGCGCTGCGCCTGCACGACAAGCGCGCGGTGCTGATCACCAACGCCCACCGCGACTCGCTGTCACTGAAACTGGAACGGGTCGAGCTCGCGCCCTGGTTCGACCGCCTGATCAGCTCCCACGACTACGGCTACCCCAAGGAAGACCGGCAGTTCTGGCAGGCGCTGCAGGCCGATATCGGCTTCGACCCGGCACGCAGCCTGTTCATCGATGACAGCCTGCCGATCCTGCGCGCGGCGCGGCAGTTCGGCGTCGGCCACCTGCTGGCGGTGCGCCAGCCCGACAGCCGTGGCGGGCCCAAGGACACCGAGGAGTTCGCCGCCCAGGACAGCTACCGGACGCTGATCGAAGGGCTCTGATTCCCGCTCGGCAAAAAAGAGCCCGGCACTGGGCCGGGCTCGTGGGCGTTACGCCGGAATCCGCAGCACCTGGCCGGGATAGATCTTGTCCGGATGGCTGAGCATCGGCTTGTTCGCCTCGAAGATCTTCATGTAGGCGTTGGCGTTGCCGTACTCGGCCTTGGCGATGGCGCTCAGGGTGTCGCCCTTCTTCACGGTGACGAAGCGCGCTTCCGGGGCCGGCGTGGCGACGGTGATGTGGTCTTCCACGCCGGAGACACCCGCGACGTTGCCCAGGGTCAGCAGGATCTTCTCCTTCTCCTCCTGGCTGGCCACTTCGCCGGTGGCGATCACCTTGTCGCCCTCGACGCTGACCTGGATGTTCGGGTTGCCCAGGCCGACCTTGGCGATATGCTCCTTGAGCGATTCGGCGGCCTGCGCCTCCTGGCCCACGATGCTTTCCCACAGCTTCTCGCCGGCTTCCTTCACAAAAGCAAAAATGCCCATTTCCAATCTCCCTACAGTTACAGTGACAGGCGGCCGGCATTGGGCAGACCGCGTGCGCTAGGAGTCTAGTCGGCAAGATTGGTAACGCCCGCCGGATTATTCCCAGCCCAGCCTTTTTACCGACTGAAAGCCGCCTCCCGGAGCCATCCAGCGATGGACATCAAACAGCTCAAGTTCCTCTGCGCCCTCGACGAGACGCGGCATTTCGGCCAGGCGGCGGCACGCTGCCACGTCACCCAGCCGACCCTGTCGATGCGCCTGCGCAGCCTGGAGGAGGAACTGGGCCTGGAGCTGGTGCGGCGCGGGCAGCGCTTCGAAGGCTTCACCGAGGCCGGCGAGCGCGTGCTGGCCTGGGCCCGCAGCCTGCTGGCCGCCCACGACGGCCTGTACGCCGAGGCCGCCGCCTGCCGGGGCCAACTGGTCGGCACCCTGCGCCTGGGCCTGGTGCCGCTGGCGGGTTTCGACCCCATGCGGCTGATCGAGCTGTTCGCCCAGCGCCACCCGGAGCTGCGCTTCCAGCTCTACGCGCTGAGCTCGGAGAACATTCTCGAAGGCCTTGGCCGCAACCAGTTGGACCTCGGCCTGTCCTACCTCGACCGCCTCGACCGTGAGCACTTCGAAGGACTGGAACTGGCCGGCACGCGGATGGGTCTGCTGCACGACCGCCGGCACTTCCAGTTCGACAGCCCGACCCTCGGCTGGGACGCCCTGGCGGACCTGCCCCTGGGCCTGCTGTCGACCGGCATGCATTTTCGCCAGTCCATCGACCATGGTTTTCGCAGCCGTGGCCTGACACCCCGGCCGCGTCTGGAAACGGACGCCGTGCACCAGTTGCTGCAAGCCGTGGAGCGCGGCCTGTGCTGCGCAATCATGCCGCTGGGCAGTGGGCTGGACGCCCAGGGAGAGCACTTCGCCCTCACCCCGATAGAGGACGCCCGCACCCTCTCCCCACTGGGGTTGATCATTCGCCGCAGCGAGCCGCGCTCGGCCCTGGCCGAAGCCTGCTTCCGCGAAGCGGCCACGCTGTTGGACGACTCTCCGACCGAGTGATAGACGGCGTCGATCACGGTATCGAAACTACCCATTAGACGCTCCCCGCGTATCGGCCTAGTCTGGCGCTATTACTAGAGAACCATAGGGCTCAGCCCATGCCTTGCTTGATCGCCCGCCCGGCCGCCGCCGAGGTCCGGGCTCCCGACACGTCCGCCGACGCCCCCGTCGACGGCTACGCCTACGCCGAACTCACCCCGGAAAGCGACATCGGCAGCACCCCGCTGGCCGACGAAGTCGCCCTGGCCATCGCCTACAACGGCCTCAGCCAGGCCGTGATGATGGTCTCGCCGAACGATCTGGAAGATTTCGTCCACGGCTTCAGCCTCGGCGCCGGCTTCATCGAATCCATCGACGACATCTATGACATCCGCCTGACGCCCCACGGCGATGCAATTGCCGCCGAAGTGCAGGTCAGCAACCGCGCCTTCTGGGCGCTCAAGGAGCAGCGGCGCCAGCTGGCCGGCAATACCGGCTGCGGCCTGTGCGGTGTCGAGGCGCTGGACCAGGCGCTGCCGGACCTACCGGTACTGCCGTCTGCACCGCTACCACCCGCCGCCCACCTGGCCGGCCTGCGCGAGCGGGTGAATGCCGCCCAGGAAATCGCCCGCCGCAGCGGCGCCGTGCACGCCGCGCTGTTCGTCGACGGCAGCGGCGAAATCCGCCTGTGCCGCGAGGACATCGGCCGGCACAACGCCCTCGACAAGCTGGTCGGCGCCCTCAAGCGCCAGCGCCTGGACCTCCGCGACGGCTTCGCCGTGGTCACCAGCCGCTGCAGCCTGGAGCTGATCCACAAGGCCCTGCGCGCCGGACTACCCACCCTGGTCAGCCTGTCCGCTCCCACCGCGCTCACCGTGCAGTGGGCCCGCGAGCACAACCTGAACCTGATCCATCTGCCCCACCGCAGCGCCCCGCGCGTCTACAGCCCGGCTCCGAAAGCCGTCTGACCGCCCCCTGAAAAAAGCGTCGCCGCCGTCCTTCAAGAAAGAGCCCACATGAGCCTGCAATCCGTAAAACCTCGCTATCAACCCTACAAAGGCCCGGCCGCTGGTTGGGGCGCACTGATCAGCGTCACCCGCTTCTGGCTGGACAGCAAACAGCCGTTCAAGAACCTGCGCGCACTGCTCAAGACCAACCAGAGCGGCGGCTTCGACTGCCCCGGTTGCGCCTGGGGCGACTCGCCCGAAGACGGCCGGGTGAAGTTCTGCGAGAACGGCGCCAAGGCAGTGAACTGGGAAGCGACCAAGCGCCGCGTGGACGCTGCCTTCTTCGCCCGCCACAGCGTCAGCGCGCTGCGCGAGCAGAGCGACTACTGGCTCGAATACCAGGGCCGCCTGACCGAGCCGATGCGCTACGACCCGGCCACCGACCGCTACCAGCCGATTGCCTGGGACGACGCCTTCGCCCTGATCGCCCAGCACCTGAACGCCCTGGAAAGCCCTGACCAGGCCGAGTTCTACACCTCAGGCCGGGCCAGCAACGAGGCGGCCTTCCTCTACCAGCTGTTCGTCCGTGCCTACGGCACCAACAACTTCCCCGACTGCTCGAACATGTGCCACGAAGCCAGCGGCGTGGCCCTGGGCGCGAGCGTGGGCGTCGGCAAGGGCACCGTAACCTTCGACGACTTCGAGCATGCCGACGCGATCTTCGTGTTCGGTCAGAACCCCGGCACCAATCATCCGCGCATGCTCGAACCACTGCGCGAAGCGGTGCAGCGCGGTGCCCAGGTGGTCGCCTTCAACCCGCTCAAGGAGCGTGGACTGGAGCGCTTCCAGCACCCGCAGAACGCGCTGGAGATGCTCACCAACGGTTCCGAACCGCTGAACACCGCCTTCTTCCGCCCGGCGCTGGGCGGCGACATGGCCGCCGTACGCGGCATCGCCAAGTTCCTCCTGCAGTGGGAGCGCGAGGCCCAGGCCAAGGGTGAGCCGGCGGTGTTCGACCACGCCTTCATCGCCGAACACACCCAGGGCGTCGAGGCCTACCTGGCCACGGTGGACGACACCAGCTGGGACCACATCGTCCAGCAGTCGGGCCTGAGCCTCGATGAGATCGAGCAGGCGGCGATCATGTATCGCCGCGCCGAGCGCGTGATCGTTTGCTGGGCCATGGGCATCACCCAGCACCACCATTCGGTGCCGACCATCCAGGAACTGGTCAGCCTGCAACTGCTGCGCGGCAACGTCGGCCGCCCCGGCGCCGGCCTGTGCCCGGTGCGCGGCCACAGCAACGTGCAGGGCGACCGCACCATGGGCATCAACGACCGCCCACCGGCAGCCCTGCTCGACGCTATCGAACGCCGCTTCGACTTCAAGGTACCGCGCGAGCACGGCCACAACACGGTCGAGGCGATCGAGGCGATGCTCAAGGGCGAGGCGAAAGTCTTCATCGGCCTGGGCGGCAACTTCGCCCAGGCCACCCCGGACAGCCCGCGCACCCACCGCGCCCTGGAGCGCTGCGCACTGACCGTGCAGATCAGCACCAAGCTCAATCGCAGCCACCTCACAGTGGGCGGCGATGCACTGATCCTGCCGTGCCTGGGCCGCACCGACATAGACCGCCAGGCCGAAGGCCCACAGGCGGTAACCGTGGAAGACTCCTTCAGCATGATCCACGCGTCTTTCGGCCAGCTGGAGCCTTCCTCGAAGCTGATGCGCTCGGAACCCGCCATCATCGCCGGCATCGCCAAGGCCACCCTGGGCAACCACCCGGTGGACTGGGACGCGCTGATCGCCCACTACGACCGCATCCGTGACCTGATCGCCGATACCATCCCCGGCTTCGCCGACTTCAATCGCCGCGTGGCGCACCCCGGCGGCTTCCACCTGGGCAACGCCGCCGCCGACCGGCGCTGGAACACCGCCAGCGGCAAGGCCAACTTCCACGACCAGCCGCTGCCGGCGGACCTGGTCCACGAGAAAGTCCGCCAGTCCGGCCAGGAGCCGCACCTGATCCTGCAGACGCTGCGCTCCCACGACCAGTACAACACCACCATCTATGGCCTGGACGACCGCTACCGCGGCGTGCGCGGCCAGCGCGAGGTGGTATTCGCCAACGAAGCGGACATCCACCGCCTGGGCTTCGAGCCAGGCGAGAAGGTCGACATGGTGTCGCTCTGGGCGGACGGCGTGGAGCGCCGGGTCAACGGCTTCACCCTGCTGGCCTACGACATCCCCAGCGGCCAGGCGGCGGCCTACTACCCGGAGACCAACCCGCTGGTACCGCTGGAAAGCCACGGCGTGGGCAGCTACACCCCGACCTCCAAGTTCGTCGCCATCCGCATCGAGAAGGCCCGGCCGAGCCTGCGGATCGTTTGATGTTGTGCGGCAAGCCGGGGCCTGTGCCCCGTAGGGCGTACAACCGTTCGCGGTTGTACGCCGATACGCGCTGATTGCCGGCTGGCGCAGTGGTTGAGTTCGAAGCGCACGTGACGGGCGTCCAGGCGGAAGTCCGCACGGACGGGGGCCGAGCTCAGGCGGCGTATAACGCCGAACGTTATACGCCCTACCCGCCCGTGGCCTTTCCAGGCGCGCAGGAGATTACATCCCGCGAAAAATCCGCCGGAATCGCATACGTAGGAAGGGAATGAACGCTAAACTCGGAAGGGCATCAGGGGCAAGCGTGAAAAGCCATCATTGCAATAGCACTTTTCGTCAAAAACACACACAAAACAAAGCCCCGGAATAACACTCAGACCGCGCAAACTCGAAAAAGTTCTGACCCTAAATCAAATACTTGCATTATTTGATGAAAGTCGTGTTATTCGTCGGAAGTGCCTTGTCAGAGCCTTCGCACGAACCGAGGATCGCTTCCAACATCCCCACAGAGAGATCCTCTCTATGAAATACTCCTCGATGCTCCTGTTGTCTCTTGCGCTGGTTGGTGGCACCGCCTTCGCGGACGGCGACACCCGTGCCGGCGTCGGTGGCGCCCTGGGCGGGGTATTGGGTTCGGTCATCGGCCAGTCGGTCGGTGGCAGCACCGGCGCCGCTATTGGTAGTGGTATCGGCGGTGCGGCCGGTGGTGCGGTCGGTGCCCGCCACGGCAACAAGACAGAAGCCGCCATCGGCGGTGGCCTGGGCGCAGCCGGCGGCCAGGTGATCGGCAACAAGATGGGCGGCACCACTGGCGGTCTGATCGGCGCGGCCCTGGGCGGCGGCGCGGGCGGCGCACTGGGCAACCACTACGCCGACAACAACCGCGACGACGACGATGATGACTACCATCACGGCTACCGTCGTGCCCGCTACTACGACCGCGGCGACTGGCACGATAACGGCCGCCATCGCGGCTGGTACAAGCACAAGCACCATCGTCGCCATTGGGACGATTGATCCGCGGCAGGCAAACCGCGATCAGTCCACGGAAATGATGACTGACAGCCGGGCAGGCGTTGCCCGGCTGTTTTGTGTGCGGGACAATTTCCCCATCCCATTCCTAAATTCAGGTTCGCAAGATGCGTAAGACTCTTTCTGTTCTGGCGCTGGCCCTCCTGGCCAGCCAGGCCATGGCCGATGACACCAAGGCTGCCATTGGCAGCGGCGTAGGCGGTGCCCTGGGCAACGTCGTAGGCGGCGCCCTGGGCGGCTCCACCGGCGCAGCCATTGGCGCTGGCGTTGGCGGCGCAGCCGGCGGCGCGATGGGCGCGAAGAACGGCAACAAGACCGAGGCTGCCATTGGCGGCGGCCTGGGTGCTGCGGGCGGCTCCGTGATCGGCAACAAGGTCGGTGGCTCCACCGGCGGCACCATCGGTGCGGGCCTGGGCGGCGCCGCGGGCGGCGCGCTGGGCAACCACATGTCCGACAAGAACAACGATGACGATGATGACCACGATGGCCATCACGACAACGGCTACCACAAGGCCAAGGGTCACCATAAGCACAAACACAAGTATCACGACGACGATTGATGCTGTGTTGAACCAAGAGCCCGCCTTCCGGCGGGCTCTTTCATTTCAGGCCTGGAGAGCGGGCAACAGGGAGAGCAGCGCGCTCAGCTCCTGCGGCGGACGCCGCTCGATGCGCCAGTACTCGCTGCCGTCGTCGGTGCGCGAAAGCCAGCCGCCGTCGACCAACGCCCGGCGCAACAGCAGGTGATCGCCGAGGCACTCCTGGGCGCGTAGCCGCTCGTTGAGTTCCGGCTCGCTCCAGCGCTGGCGCGCCGGCAGCCGCGACCACAGCACCCAGAGGCAGGCCTCGCGATGGCTGTGCTTCTTCGGCCAGCGTTGCAGGCAGCCGGACTCGTCGAAATAACGCCGCCACTGCTCGATGCGGCGGAAGTCCACTACCGCCTCGGGCTCGGCCTCGCGCACCAGACGCGCCTCGGCCTGGTGGCTGGCGCGCAGCGCCTGATAGTTGCGAAAGCCAACCGCGCGGGCCAGCAGATTGAGCATTTCGACATGGCCGGGACGTTCGGGCGACTCGTCGAGCTGACGCGCCAGCGATTTTGCCAGGGCGGAAATGTCGGGGGCGTTGAAGGGCAAGCGTTGCCTGGACACAGTGCAATCCTCGTTGCGTGCCAAGACCTCGCGTAGAGGTTATCGGGGGTCGCCGTATTCCGATGCGGCACTCAAGGAATGTGTGTCGGATCGTCAAGGGTGCGGGGAACCGCGCGGCAGGTTTAGCGCTCTCCATACGGAGGCGGCGACGCCTGGGTGAACTGCCGACCGGCGGCCAGCATAGGCCGGCGGTGGCGCCCAGGGCAAGTCCCGGCTGGTTCGGCAAAGCTGGTATAGGCTTGCCGAGCAGGGATCACTGGCGAGAAGGAGCTATCCGTGAAAGCTGTAGCGGTTGCCGGACTGTTGTTGACGCCGTTGCTGGCGAATGCAGCGCAGGCCGGAAGCTGGCAGATATGCCGGCTGGAAGTGGAGATCACCGAGACGGTGAAACAGCCTTACCCGGGGCTCAAGGGGCGAGTGGAATCGGTCAAGGCCAGACCCGCCGAGGCGCAATGCCCGGACAAGGGCGCAGTGATCGCCTTCGAGCCGGAGAGCGCCGACTGGCAGAGCATGATCCCGCGCAGGCACTGGCCGGCGCCGGGGCAGCGGGTGTGGATGCGCTACCAGTACCTCGATGGGACGTGCAAGAACGATGGGAACGAGCGGCCGTGCCGGATCGAGCATTATCCGATGGGGTGGTGAGTCGGTGGGCTGATGCAACGTTCCCTTCGCAATGACTGGCCCCTGGCGCTCCTACGGATTGCAACGACTTCGGATCGCTCCTGCGACCATGGAGTCCTCCTCGATGCCTTCCACAAGAGCATCGCGGACAAGGTCCGCTCCTACGTGAAGTCCTGCGCGGGGGCCTGCCCTCTCCCTAACCCACTCCCTGAAGGGAGTGGGGACCGTTCGGTGCAGGATGAAACCATGGCGTCCGTTAGCACGATCTGCTCCCTCTCCCTTCAGGGAGAGGGCGGGGGAGAGGGAGAGGCCCAGGCACGGATTTTCAGAAGAAGACAGTTGCTCCTGCGGAAAGCCGTTCAGGCGCGGAGCAGTACTTCCATCGCCTCACGCAGTGGCGCCGGAATCGGCACCGGCCGACTGCTCGAGCGATCGACGAACACATGCACGAACCTGCCTGCCGCGCAGGCCAGGTCCTCGCCTTGGCGGAAGATCGCCAGCTCGTACTGCACCGAGCTGCTGCCCAGCTTGCCAACCCGCAGGCCGACCTCGATGCGCTCGGGGAAGGCCACCGGGGCGAAATAGTCGCAGCTGGAGCTGACCACGAAGCCCACCACCTCGCCGTCGTGAATATCCAGGCCGCCGCGTTCGATCAGGTAGGTATTCACCGCCGTGTCGAAGAAGCCGTAGTAGGTCACGTTGTTCACGTGGCCGTAGATGTCGTTGTCGTGCCAGCGGGTGGTGATCGGCTGGAAGTGCGCGTAGTCGACGCGGCTGGGGTGTTGTTCGCTCATCGCTCTCTCAGTAGGCGGCTCGGTAGATGGCCAGCGCGTCGCTCTCGCTGACTTCACGGGGATTATTCACCAGCAGGCGCTGCTGCAGCATCGCGTCGGCGGCCAGGCGCGGCAGGCTGTCCTCCGGCACGCCGGCGTCGCGCAGGCGCGAGGGCAGGCCGCAGCGCGGGCTGAGGGCGGCCAGTTCGGCGATGAACTGCTCGGTGCGGTCGGCGTCCGTGCGCAGGCGCTTGCCCAGCAGCAACGGCGCCAGTTCGGCGTAGAGCGGGCCGGCGTCGGGCGCATTGAAGCGGATCACTTCCGGCAGTACCAGCGCATTGCTCAGGCCGTGGGGAATGTGGAAGTGCCCGCCCAGTGGATAGGCCAGTGCGTGCACGGCGGCCACCGGGGCATTGGCGAAGGCCTGCCCGGCCAGGCAGGCGCCCAGCAGCATGGCCTGGCGCGCCTCGCGATTGCGGCCGTTGTGCACGGCTTCGCCGAGGTTCAGCGCCAGCAGACGCAGGGCCTCGCGGGCCAGCAGGTCGGACAGGGGATTCTTCTTCAGCTTGCTGGTGTAGGCCTCGATGGCGTGGACCATGGCGTCGATGCCGGTGGCGGCAGTGACCTCCGGCGGCAGGCCGAGGGTGAGGTCGGCGTCGAGCAGCGCCAGGTCCGGCAGCAGGTGCGGGCTGACCACACCCATCTTGGTGGTCTCGCCGGTGGTGACGATGGCGATCGGCGTGACTTCCGAGCCGGTGCCGGCGGTGGTCGGCACCTGCAGCAGCGGCAGGCGCGGGCCACGGGCGTTGCCGACGCCGAAGATATCCTTCAGCCCTTGGGAGGCCAGCGGATGCGCCAGCAATGCCACCAGCTTGGCCACGTCCATCGAGCTGCCGCCGCCGAAGCCGATCACCAGTTGCGCGGCCATTCGGCGCGCCCGGTCGGCGGCTTCCAGCACCACGCTTTCCGGCGGGTCGGCCAGCACCTGGTCGAAGACTTCCACCGCCACGCCGGCGGCGGCAAAGCCCGGCAGCACGCCATCGAGCATGTTCAGCCGGGTGATGCCGGGGTCGGTGACGATGAGTACGCGCTGGGCGCCGCGTTCGCGGCAGAGTTCACCCAGGCGGGCGGCGGAGCCACTCTCGCAGAGGATCTGCGCGGTGGTGGCGAAGCTGAAAGGCTGCATGACGGTCCCCGGTCTTGTCGTTATTCGGCGGAAAATCCGTTGGCCTACTTGGCGGCCAGCCCGGGGAGCATAGCAACGGGGCGCAATATCACGAAACCTTGTACCGCCTGGCGAAACCGTTATTCACCGACTGAATGGGGGCACGAAGGCTCATGAGGCGTAGGAGCGGACTCCGTCCGCAATCCGGCCTCACGCTGGGTCCATCGCGGACAAAGTCCGCTCCTACGAAAGAGGTCCCGCAGAAACAAAAAAGGCCGGCATTGCGCCGGCCTTTTCTTCATCGAGGACAGGTCAGACAGCGACCGGCGCCTTGATGTGCGGGTGGGCCTCGTAGCCGACCAGCTCGAAGTCCTCGAAGCGGAAGTCGAACAGGTCCTTCACCTCGGGATTGATCTTCATGGTCGGCAGCGGCAGCGGCTGGCGGGTCAGCTGCAGGTCGGTCTGTTCCAGGTGGTTGGCGTACAAGTGGCAGTCGCCGCCGGTCCAGATGAACTCGCCCGGTTGCAGGCCCGCGACCTGCGCAACCATCAGGGTCAGCAGCGCGTAGCTGGCGATGTTGAAGGGTACGCCGAGGAAGATGTCGGCCGAGCGCTGGTACAGCTGGCAGCTGAGCTTGCCGTCGGCGACGTAGAACTGGAACAGCGCGTGGCACGGCGGCAGGGCCATCTCGTCGATCAGCGCGGGGTTCCAGGCGGAGACGATCAGGCGGCGCGAGTCCGGGTTCTTCTTCAGCATCGCCATCAGGTTGGCGATCTGGTCGATGTGACGACCGTCCGGCGCCGGCCAGGAGCGCCACTGGTAGCCATAGACCGGGCCGAGGTCGCCGTTCTCATCGGCCCATTCGTCCCAGATCGAGACGCCGTTTTCCTTCAGGTAGGCGATGTTGGTCGAGCCTTTGAGGAACCACAGCAGCTCGTGAATGATCGATTTCAGGTGGCACTTCTTGGTGGTCACCAGCGGGAAGCCTTCGGCCAGGTCGAAGCGCATCTGGTGGCCGAACACGCTGTAGGTGCCGGTGCCGGTGCGATCGCTCTTGAAGGTGCCGTGTTCGCGCACGTGGCGCATGAGGTCGAGGTACTGTTTCATCGATGCAGTCTTAATCCGGTGAGGCTCTGCGGCGCGGCTCGCGATGGCCGCCGGCGGATCGATCCGCCCGGGCAGAATCTGAACAAGCGGCAATACTAAGGGGCGCGGCCCACTCTCGCCACCCCGACCGGCCCGGTGGCCGCCGTAAGTTCCGAACGACACGACGCAAGCGGCGCCAGACCGCGCGCCGCCACCTTTGCCTGGTGCCAGAGAGGTTCGCATGTCCGACGTTCAACGACCCGACTTCCCCCTTTCCCGCCGCCGCCTACTGGCGGTGGCCTGCACCGGCGCAGCAGTAGGCGGCGTGCTGCTCAGCCCCGCCGCCCGCACTTGGGCCGCGCTGACGCCCCAGGCTGAGGCGGAGCTGGCCAGCTTCATGACCCTCTCCCAGCGCCTGACCGGGCGCAGCAACCTCGACCCACGCATCGGCCAGCGCCTGTTCGAGGCCCTGGCCCAGCGCGACACCGCGCTCAAGCAGAGCCTCGCCGAGCTGCAGGCGCACCTGGCCGAGCCGCCCGCCAGCTGGGGCGAGCGCCTGCAGTGGCTGGCCCGGCAGATCCTGGGCGGCTGGTACCTGGGGCAGATCGGCGATGCCAGTAGCGCCAGCGTGGTCACCTACGAGCAGGCGCTGATGTTCAAGGCGGTGGACGACGTGCTGGTGATCCGCAGCTACTGCCCGAACAAGCCGGGCTTCTGGGCGGCCCAGCCGGCCGAGCGGGAGGTGTGAACATGGCCGAGACGCAACGCGCGGATTTCGTGGTGGTCGGCTCCGGCGTCGCCGGGGCGCTGGTGGCCCATCAGCTGGCGCTGGCCGGCAAGGATGTGCTGATCCTTGAAGCCGGGCCGCGCATGGCGCGCTGGGAGATCGTCGAGCGCTTCCGCAACCAGGCGGACAAGTCCGACAACCAGGCGCCCTACCCCTCGAGCCCGCACGCCCCGCACCCGCAATTCCACCCGGACAACCACTACCTGATCCAGAAGGGCACGCACCCCTACGACGTGCAGTACCTGCGCGTGGTCGGCGGCACCACCTGGCACTGGGCGGCCTCGGCCTGGCGCTTCCTGCCCAACGACTTCAAGCTGCTCAGCCTCTACGGCGTGGGCCGTGACTGGCCCATCGAGTACGCGGAGCTCGAACCCTGGTACCAGCGCGCCGAGGAAGAACTGGGCGTCTGGGGACCGGGCGACGAGGAGCTGGACTCCCCGCGTAGCCAGCCCTACCCGATGCCGCCCCTGCCGCTTTCGTGGAACGAGCAGCGCATCAAGACCCTGCTCAACGCCAACGGCTACCGCGTGGTCACCGAACCGGTGGCGCGCAACAGCCGTCCCTACGACCAGCGGCCGACCTGCTGCGGCAACAACAACTGCATGCCGATCTGCCCCATCGGCGCCATGTACAACGGCATCGTCCACGTCGAGAAGGCCGAGGGCGCCGGCGCGCGGCTGGTGGAAAACGCCGTGGTGTTCAAGCTGGAGAAAGGAGACGGCGGCAAGATCACCGCCGCGCTGTACAAGGACCCGCAAGGCAACGAGCACCGGGTCGAAGGCGGCACCTTCATCCTCGCCGCCAACGGCATCGAGACGCCCAAGCTGATGCTGATGTCCGAGGTCGGCAACAGTTCGGACATGGTCGGCCGCAACCTCATGGACCATCCCGGCACCGCCGTGCAGTTCTATGCCAACGAGAAGCTCTGGCCGGGCCGAGGGCCGCAGGAGATGACCTCGATGGTGGGCTTCCGCGATGGCGCCTTCCGCAGCGAGTACGCCTCCAAGAAGATCCACCTGTCGAACCTCTCGCGCACCGACCAGGTGGCCGCCGAGCTGATCCGCAAGGGTCCGCTGCTGCTGGGCCGCGAGCTGGAAGCGCAAATCCGCGACCGCGCCGCGCGCTTCGTACGCTTCGACAGCTTCCACGAAATCCTCCCGCACCCGGAGAACCGCATCGTTCCCAGCGCCAGCGAGCGCGACGCGGTGGGCATCCCCAAGCCGGAGTTCACCTACGCGATGGACGACTACGTGCACAAGAGCGCGGCGCACACCCGCGAGGTGTACACCCACGCGGCGAAGTTGCTGGGCGGCACCGAAGTAGTGTTCGAGGACAACTTCGCCAACAACAACCACATCACCGGCACCACCCTGATGGGCGTAGACCCGAAGGACTCGGTAGTGGACAGCCACTGCCGCAGCCACGACCACCCCAACCTGTTCATCGCCGGCAGCGCCGTGATGCCCACCGTCGGCTCGGTGAACTGCACCCTGACCATCGCCGCCCTGGCCCTGCGCCTGGCCGACCAACTGAAGCGGGAGGCCTGACGATGAAAACCCTGGCACTCCTCGCCCTGCTCGCCGCACCGCTGCAGGGCCACGCCGCCAACGCGCTGGACCCGGCGCCGCAGGACCTGCTGCAACGCGGCGAATACCTGGCCCGCGCCGGCGACTGCGCCGCCTGCCACACCGCGCCGGGTGGCAAGCCGTTCGCCGGCGGCCTGCCGCTGGTCACGCCACTGGGCGCCGTGTACTCCACCAACATCACCCCCGACCCGAAGACCGGCATCGGCAGCTACAGCTACGACGACTTCGCCCGCGCCCTGCGCGACGGCGTGGCCAAGGGCGGCACCCGCCTCTACCCGGCGATGCCCTACACCGCCTACGCGAAGATCAACGACGACGACATGAAGGCGCTCTACGCCTGGTTCCTCAACGGCGGCGTGCAGGCGGTGGCGCAGCCCAACCAGGACTCGGACATCGCCTGGCCGCTGGACGTGCGCTGGCCACTGGCGATCTGGAACCTGCTGTTCCACGACGACCAGGTCTACCAGCCCAATCCGAAGCAGAGCGAGGCCTGGAACCGTGGAGCCTACCTGGTCCAGGGCCTGGCCCACTGCGGTACCTGCCACACCCCGCGCGGCATGGCCTTCCAGGAAAAGGCCATGAATGAGCGCAGCACCGGCTTCCTCGCCGGCGGCGCCCTGGGCGGCTGGTACGCCTTCAACATCACCCCCGATACCCACAGCGGCATCGGCGGCTGGAGCGACGCGGAGATCGTGCAGTACCTCAAGACCGGCGGCGTGCCGGGCAAGGCCCAGGCCGCGGGCCCCATGGGCGAGGCGGTCGAGCACAGCTTCCAGTACCTGACCGAGGCCGACCTGCAAGCCATCGCCAGCTACCTGCGCAGCGTCCCGGCAGTCAGTGACGGCGAGCGCAAGGCGCGTTTCCAGTGGGGCAAGCCGGCCGAGGACGTGATCACCCTGCGCGGCCAGGACTTCGCCGCGCAAAAACAGGACGACGGCGCCCGCCTGTACCTGGGCAACTGCGCCAGCTGTCACTCCTGGAGCGGCGAAGGGGTGAAGGACGGCTACTACCCGATGCTGCTGAAGAACAGCGCGGTCGGCGCCCTGCAGCCGGACAACCTGGTGCAGGTGGTGCTCGGCGGCGTGCACCGCAAGGTCGGCGACGAGGAGCTGTTCATGCCCGGTTTCGCCGGCACCCTCAACGACGAGCAGATCGCCACGCTGGTGAACTACCTCACTGCGCAGTTCGGCAATCCGGAGATAAAAGTCGACAGCGCGCGGGTCGCGGAAATACGGCAGCCATGACGCCAACCCCAACGTAATGGCGGGTCGCCATCTCAGGATGAAAATGGCCCGCCCGCGTTGACAGCCTCCCCCTGCTCACGGAAGCTCCCTTACCCCTGGAGTCGTCGCGGAACAACGGATGTCCATGTCCAACAAGACCAAGAAGCCTCGCCCCACTCCCCCCGCATCCCAGCCTTCAGCCCCCCGCCGCACCTGGCTTGCAGTTGCTGCCGGGGTACTGCTCCTGGTCACCCTTGGCGCCTGGATCTGGGTGCAGCAGGACAGCGGCGTCACCCTGCCCAGCGATCAGCCACCTGCCCAGGCCGCCGCGCCCGCTCCGCAAGCGCCGACGCCCGCTGCGCAAGCCGCGCAACTGGTCGCCGAATCCACCTGCGAAGGCTGTCACCAGGCGCAGACCAAGGACTGGCAGGGCTCCCATCACCAGCAGGCGATGAAGCCGGCCAGCGAAGGCAACGTGCTCGGCAATTTCGCCGATGTCACCTTCAAGGGCGAGGTCGAGACCACCCGCTTCTTCCGCAAGGGCGACGAATACTGGGTCAACACCCCCGGCAACGACGGCAAGCCGGCGGACTTCAAGGTGGCCTACACCTTCGGCATCGAACCCTTGCAGCAGTATCTGCTGGAATACCCTGGCGGCCGCCTGCAGGCCCTCGGCGTGGCCTGGGATAGCCGCAAGAACCGCTGGTTCCAGCTCATGCCCGGGCAGCGCATCGACTACAAGGACGAACTGCACTGGACCCGCCCCGCGCAGAACGCCAACTTCATGTGCGTGGAGTGCCACACCACCGGTTTCAAGCGTAACTACGACGCCAAGACCGACAGCTTCGCCAGCCACTGGAACAGCCTCGGCGTCGGCTGCCAGGCCTGCCACGGGCCGGCGTCGAAGCACCTGGAATGGGCGCAGAAGCCGGACCGCAGCGCCGACAAGGGCTTCGAGGTGCCGCTGAAGAACGCCAGCCAGAGCACCATCGTCGAGACCTGCGCCCGCTGCCATGCCCGCCGCGCGCCGCTCGGCGACGGCTACCAGAACAAGCACCGCTTCATGGACGACTACCTGCCCAGCACCCTGACCCGCGAGCTCTACGAGATCGACGGCAAGATCAAGGACGAAGTCTTCGAGTGGGGTTCCTTCACCCAGAGCAAGATGTTCGCCAAGGGCGTGCAGTGCACCGACTGCCACAACCCGCACAGCGGCGAGCTGAAGGCGCCGGGCAATGGCGTCTGCCTGCAATGCCACAACACCGCCGGCAAGCCGGTGCGCCCGCAGATCGACGGCAAGGGCCTGAAGGCGAAGAACTACGACTCGCCCGAGCACCATCACCACGAACCCGGCAGCCCCGGCGCGCAGTGCACCTCCTGCCACATGCCAGGCCGCTACTACATGGTCAATGATTACCGACACGACCACGGCTTCAGCCTGCCCGACCCTGCCCATGCCCGGCGCATCGGCGCGCCGGATGCCTGCCAGGCCTGCCACAAGGACACCCCGGCGAAGAAGATCGCCGAGCAGTTCCGCCAGTGGTATGCCAGCGAACAGCCGGCCAAACCGAACGCCTCCGACAACCCCACACCGCGCTACGACGACACCCTGTGGAAAGCCCGTGGCGGCAAGCCGGGGGCCTCGCGCGCGCTGCATCTGCTGCTGGCCTCGCCCGAGCTGCCGGCGATCCGCCGTGCCACCCTGCTCGCCGAGTTGCCCGCCTATCCCAGCCCGCGCTCGCTGGAACTGGCAGGGCAGGGCCTGAAGAACTCCGATCCGCTGGTGCGCACCGCTGCCATCAACGTCCTCGTGTCCCTCGCCAACGGCCCGCAGCAGGCACTGGTGCTGGCGCCCATACTGGCTCCCCTGCTCTCCGACCCGATCCGCGCCGTGCGCATCGCCGCCGCCTGGCAACTGGCGCAGCTGCCGCCGCAGGCGCGCCCCGGCCTCGATGAAGCGCTGGACAAGGGGCTGCGCGAGTACGAAGACGTGCAGAAGAGCCTGGCCGAACGCGCCGAAGCCAATCTCAACCTCGCCATGCTCTACCAGCGCACCGGTCGGGGAGACCAGGTGGAGCCTGCGCTGCGTGCGGCAATGGCGCATAACCCGGACTTCCTGCCGGCAACCGTCACCCTGATCCAGTGGCTGGAAGCCAATGGCCGTCAGGCCGAGGCGCGCCAGTTGCTCGACGACGCCCTACGCCAGCATCCCAACGCCGGCCTGCTGCACCACGTCAACGGCCTCGCCCTGGTGCGCCAGGGCGAACGCGCGGCGGCGCTCAAGGAACTGCGCGAAGCGGTGCGGCTGTCTCCGGACGACGACCAACTCCGCTACGTGCTGGCCATCGCCCTGCACGACAGCGGGGAAGCCGACGCCGCCACCCATGAGCTGGAAGCGCTGCTGCAACGCCACCCGGCCAACCGCGCGGCACGTCTGGCGCTGATCGGCTACCTGCGCGAAACCGGGCAGATGCAGAAAGTGCAGATGCTGCTGGCGGAACTGGAACAGCAGAACCCGGACGATCCCACGCTCAAGCGCGAGTGAATCTTCCGACGAACAGGTGGGAACTAGCGAAGCGGCAAAAGCTCTGACAGACGCACTCAACCAAGGAGTTACCATGCGTCGCCGCTTCATCCCTGCCGTCATTGCCCTCACCCTGCTCCCGCTGGCCTCGGCCATGGCCGAAGACAACGACTTCTGGCGCTCGGTCCTGACCTCCGGCGCCACCACCGCCTCCAGCTACCTGACCAGCCGTGACGACCACAAGCTGGTCGGCCCGGCCCAGGACGACGCCGCCAGCTTCATCGCCACCGACGGCGCCATTCGCGGCCCCTACCTGGAAGCCGCGCTGCTGCAGATGCGCGCCAACGACCCGGCACTGGCCAACGCCAGCGACGCGGAGCTGGCCAGCGCCCTCCTCGCCAGCCAACGCTGACCGCGACGGCGCGCGCTGCCGCCAGCGCAACGCGCGCCGCCCGGCGCAAAGGTGGAACTCCCCGCAATCCCCACGCATCTCACCTGTACACGGACCCTCCGGAGGTGATTCTGATGCACACCGCCAAACTGGCCACCGTACTCGCCTTGCTCGCCGCGCCTGTTGCTTCGGCCATGGCCGACGACTTCCTGCGCGACATCATTTCGTCCGGCGCGACCACCGCGTCGCTCTACCTGACCTTCAGGCACGACCACAAACTGATCGCCGCCGCCCAGGACGACGCGAGCACTTATGTCGCCAGCGATGGCGCGATCCGTGGTCCTTACCTTGAATCCGCACTGACCCGCCTGCGCAGCGACAACCCCAGCCTGCGCCAACGCAGCGACATGGAGCTGGCCAACGCCATCCTGATCCGCAGCGACGATGCATCTGCCCAGTGAGCCCCACCGGCGCGGCCCCTGGCGCTCGCCACGGGCCGTACCCTGCTGGCGGGGCAGGCGTGAGGATCGGGTCGTTCCGCCCGCCCAGCGTCATTCCCTCGTGCTGACTGCCTCGCTGTAGGAGCGCAGCTCCGCTCTGGCTCTGACTCTGGCTTTAAAGACTTCCAGAGAAATGTCCACACGCACCGGAGCGCCCCTTCAGGAGGCCGAGTGGAATCGGAGTTTCAGGGGTTGAGCGGCATGGATGCCGCGAGAGCCGCGATGGGCCAGGGATGGCCCTTCGCGGCGGGCCCCTGAAACTTCGATGGAGCGAGGGAAACGAAGCGCAGCGAAGTAACAGCCGAAGGCTGGCCCGAAGGGTGAGCGAAGCGAATCAGCCCCGCGAAGCGGGACCCGGATGATGGGGCAAAGACCTTTGGTTACTTTCTGTGGGGCGGCCATCCGTAGTTTGAGAAAGTAACTCGCCCGAGGGGGCGAAACAGAAGACATCCGAGCACACCGATGCGGCGCAGAAACGCCGAACGTCAAGTCGGCGGATAACGCTTGGAGCGTTATTCGCCCTACAAGAGCATCACGGACAAAGTCCGCTACTACGAAACGTGGTTACAGGCGACTCCGCCGCCGGGACAATTCGCGAGCACGCTCGCTCCTACGAAAGCCCGTCCATAGCGGCGAAATCGCCACAACGAAAAAGCCGCCCGAAGGCGGCTTTTTCAGTTCGACTCAGCGATCACTCGCGATAGTCATCCACCGGCACGCACGCACAGAACAGGTTGCGGTCGCCGTAGACGTTGTCCACGCGGTTCACCGCCGGCCAGTACTTGAAGGCGCGGGTGTGCTCGGTCGGGGTCACCGCCTCGGCGATCTCGTACGGGCGCTGCCACAGACCCGTGACGTCCGCCAGGGTATGCGGCGCGCGCTTGAGCGGATTGTCCTCGGCCGGCCATTCGCCCGACTCGACCTTGGCGATCTCGGCGCGGATCGACAGCATCGCCTCGATGAAGCGGTCCAGCTCGTGCTTGGACTCGCTCTCGGTGGGCTCCACCATCAGCGTGCCGGGCACCGGGAAGGACATGGTCGGCGCGTGGAAGCCGTAGTCCATCAGGCGCTTGGCCACATCTTCCTCGCTGATCCCGGTCTGCGCCTTGAGCGGGCGCAGGTCGAGGATGCACTCGTGGGCGACACGGTCGTTACGGCCGCGGTAAAGCACCGGGAAGGCGCCGTCGAGGCGGCTGGCCACGTAGTTGGCGTTGAGGATCGCCACTTCGGTGGCGTCCGCCAACTGCGGGCCCATCATGGCGATGTACATCCAACTGATCGGCAGGATGCTGGCGCTGCCCCAGGGCGCGGCGCTCACCGCACCATTGAGCGGGTTCGGGCCTTCGATGCGGATCACCGGGTGGTTGGCAACGAAGGGCGCAAGGTGCTTCTTCACGCCGATCGGGCCCATGCCCGGACCGCCACCGCCGTGGGGGATGCAGAAAGTCTTGTGCAGGTTCATGTGCGACACGTCGGCGCCAATGTCCGCCGGACGCGCCAGACCGACCTGGGCATTGAGGTTGGCGCCGTCCATGTACACCTGGCCGCCCTGGGCGTGGATGACATCGCAGATCTCGCGGATGCCTTCCTCGTACACGCCGTGGGTCGAGGGGTAGGTGATCATCAGGCAGGACAGCTGCGGGCCGGCCTCCTCAGCCTTGCGCTTGAGGTCTTCCAGGTCCACGTTGCCGCCCTTGTCGCACTCGACGATGACCACGCGCATGCTCGCCATGATCGCCGAGGCCGGGTTGGTACCGTGGGCCGAGGATGGGATCAGGCAGATGTTGCGGTGCGCGTCGCCCCGGCTCTCGTGGTACTTGCGGATCGCCAGCAGGCCCGCGTACTCGCCCTGGGCGCCGGAGTTGGGCTGCATGCAGATGGCGTCGAAGCCGGTGATCGCGCAGAGCCAGCGCTCCAGTTCCTCGATCATCAGGCGGTAGCCTTCGGCCTGCTCGCGCGGCACGAACGGGTGCAGAGTGGCGAATTCCGGCCAGGTGATCGGGATCATCTCGCTGGTGGCGTTGAGCTTCATGGTGCAGGAGCCCAGCGGGATCATCGCCTGGTTCAGCGCCAGGTCCTTGCCTTCGAGCTGACGCAGGTAGCGCAGCATCTCGGTTTCGCTGTGGTGGCGGTTGAACACCGGGTGGGTCAGGTAGCCGCTGCTGCGCTGCAGGTCGGCGGGAATGCCGTCGGCGACCTTGCCGGCATCAAGTTGGGTGACGTCCAGGCCGTGACCGGCGCCCAGCAGGATGGCGAACAGGGTGGCGAGGGTTTCGGCGCTGGTGGTTTCGTCCAGGCTCACACCCAGGCGGTCTTCACCGACGATGCGCAGGTTCACGCGGGCAGCGCGGGCGCGCTCGACGATGGCCTGTTGCTGTGCGCCGACATCCAGGGTCAGGGTGTCGAAGAAGTGCTGGTTGACGCGTTTCACGCCCTTGGCTTCCAGGCCGGTGGCCAGGACCGCGGTCAGGCGGTGCACGCGCTGGGCGATGCGCTTGAGGCCCTGCGGGCCGTGGTAGACGGCGTACAGGCTGGCGATGTTGGCCAGCAGCACCTGGGAGGTACAGACGTTGGAGTTGGCCTTCTCGCGGCGGATGTGCTGCTCGCGGGTCTGCAGGGCCATGCGCAGCGCGGTGTTGCCGCGGGCGTCCTTGGACACGCCGATGATCCGCCCCGGCATGGCGCGCTTGTATTCGTCGCGGCAGGCGAAGAAGGCCGCGTGCGGGCCGCCGTAGCCCATGGGCACGCCGAAGCGCTGGGCGCTGCCCAGCACCACGTCGGCGCCGAGCTCGCCCGGCGGGGTGAGCAGCAGCAGCGCGAGCAGGTCGCTGGCCACGCAAGCGATGGCCTGCTGGGCGTGCAGCGCGTCGATCAGGCTGCGCAGGTCGCGGACTTCGCCACGGGTATCGGGGTATTGCAGCAGCGCGCCGAACACCGCGTGCTGGCCGAGGTTTTCCACCTCATCGACCACCACCTCGAAGCCGAAGGCGTCGGCGCGGGTCTGCACCACGGAGATGGTCTGTGGGTGGCACTGGGCGTCGACGAAGAACAGGTTGCTCTTGGCCTTGGCCACGCGCTTGGCCAGGGCCATGGCCTCGGCGGCGGCGGTGGCTTCGTCCAGCAGTGAGGCGCTGGCCAGGTCCAGGCCGGTGAGGTCGATGGTCATCTGCTGGAAGTTCAGCAGCGATTCCAGACGGCCCTGGGCGATCTCCGGCTGGTAGGGGGTGTAGGCGGTGTACCAGCCCGGGTTCTCCAGTACGTTGCGCAGGATCACCGTGGGGGTCAGGGTACCGTAGTAGCCGGTACCGATCAGGCTGGTCCACAGTTGGTTCTGCTGGGCGTACCCCTTCAGCTTGGCCAGCGCGCCCTGCTCGTCGAGGGCAGCCGGCAGGTCCAGCGCCCGATTCAGACGGATGGCCGGCGGCACCGTCTGCACGATCAGGTCGTCGAGACTGCTCACCCCCAGGGTATCGAGCATGGCCTGTTGTTCGGCGGCATCCGGACCCAGATGGCGGGCGAGGAAGGCGTCGGGCTGGTGCAGCTGGGAAAGCGAAGGGGTGTTCGACATGGCGTCGGCTCTCGAGAGGTCGTGCCTTAAAAGAACAGGCCCCGACGAGTCGAGGCCTGTGTGTACAGCGGTGTCTTACGCGTCGGCGTCGCAGGAAGCGCGGTAGCCGGCAGCGTCGAGCAGCTTATCCAGCTCCGCCGGGTTGCTCGGCTTGAGCTTGAAGAACCAGGAGCCGTACGGGTCGTTGTTCACTTCTTCGGGGGTGTCGGCCAGTACGTCGTTGACGGCGATGACTTCGCCGCCCACCGGGGCGTAGATGTCCGAGGCGGCTTTCACCGACTCCACCACACCGGCTTCCTGGCCGGCGGCGAGGGTCTTGCCCACTTCCGGCAGTTCGACGAAGACCACATCACCCAGGGCTTCCTGGGCATGGTCGGAGATGCCCACGGTCACGGTACCGTCGGCTTCCAGGCGCGCCCACTCATGGCTGGCGGCGTAACGCAGGTCGGCGGGGATATTGCTCATCTTGTTTTTCCTCGGTGACTGGGCGACGGGCGGCGCTGCCGCCCTATTCAAGTTAGATGCAATTTAGATCAGGGCTTTGCCATGACGCACGAAATTCGGCTGAACGACGCGAACCGGGTACCACTTGCCACGGATTTCCACCTCGGCGCGGTCGCCGGTGGCGGCCGGCACGCGGGCCAGGGCGATGGATTTGCCCAGGGTCGGGGAGAAGCTGCCGCTGGTGATCTCGCCATCACCGACGCCAGCGACGCGTACCACCTGGTGGGCGCGCAGCACGCCGCGCTCTTCCAGTACCAGGCCGACCAGCTTGGGCGCATCGCCCGCGGCTTTCTGCGCTTCCAGGGCCTGACGGCCGATGAAGTCGCGCTCGGCCGGCTCCCAGGCGATGGTCCAGCCCATGTTGGCGGCCAGCGGGGAGATGTCTTCGTCCATGTCCTGGCCGTACAGGTTCATCCCGGCTTCCAGGCGCAGGGTGTCGCGCGCGCCGAGGCCCGCCGGGGCAATGCCGGCGCCGACCAGTTCGTTGAGGAAGCCCGGCGCTTCGGCGGCCGGCAGCATGATTTCCAGGCCGTCCTCGCCGGTATAACCGGTACGGGCGATGAACCAGTCACCATCGGCCTTGCCCTGGAAGGGCTTGAGCTCGCGGATCAGTGCGGCGCGGGAGGGAGTGACCAGCTCGGCGGTCTTCTCGCGGGCGTTCGGGCCCTGCACCGCCAACATCGCGAGGTCCGCGCGCTCGGTCAGGGTGACGTCGAAGCCTTCGGTATGGGCCTGCATCCAGGCCATGTCCTTGTCGCGGGTGGAAGCGTTGACCACCACGCGGTAGCCGTACACGCCGAGGTAGACGATCAGGTCGTCGACCACCCCGCCACGGTCGTTGAGCATGCCGCTGTACAGCGCCTTGCCCGGGGTCTGCAGTCGTTCGACGTCGTTGGCCAGGAGTCGCTGCAGGTATTCCTTCGCCTGCGGACCGGTGACGTCGACCACGGTCATGTGGGAAACGTCGAACACGCCGCAATCGCGACGTACCTGGTGGTGCTCTTCGACTTGCGAGCCGTAGTGCAGCGGCATGTCCCAACCGCCGAAATCGACGATCTTGGCGCCGAGGGCGACGTGCAAATCATAGAGCGGTGTGCGCTGTCCCATGGGTGGTCTCCTTCCGGGCGAGGCGGGTGCGGAGCGCGAGAACGGCCCGCACGAAACGCGCGCATTGTAGTCGCATGACCGGCCTGTGGACAGCGTGTCCGACAGTCGAATCTCAGCGATCGGCACAACCGGCCGCGCGCGCCGAGCGGCGGATCAGGCCAACGACCGGGAACAACCCCACCAGCACCAGCGTCAGGGCCGGCAGCGCCGCCCGCGCCCACTCGCCTTCGCTGGTCATTTCGAAGACCCGCACCGCCAGCGTGTCCCAGCCAAAGGGCCGCATCAGCAGCGTCGCCGGCATTTCCTTGAGCACGTCGACGAACACCAGCAACGCGGCGCTCAGCGCCCCCGGCAGCAGCAGCGGCAGATAGACCCGGAAGAACAACCCCGCACCGCCCACCCCGAGGCTGCGCGATGCCTCCGGCAGCGACGGACGGATACGCGCCAGGGCACCCTCCAGCGGGCCATGGGCCACTGCCATGAAGCGGATCAGGTAGGCCACCAGCAGCGCGCCGAGGCTGCCCAGCAGCAGCGGCTTGCCGGCGCCGCCCAGCGCCGTGGACAGCGGAATCACCGCGTGATTGTCCAGCCAGCTGAAGGCCAGCATGATTGCCACCGCCAGCACCGAGCCGGGCAGCGCGTAGCCAAGGTTGGAAATACCGACCGCCGAGCGCACCGCCGGAGTGGGCGACAGGCGGCGAGCGAAGGCCAGCAGCAGCGCCACCGCCACCGTCAGCAGCGCGGCGCAGCCGCCCAGGTAAAGGCTGTGCAGAATCAGCCCCCAGTAACGCTCGTCGAGATCGAAACGGCCCTTCTGCCAGCACCAGACCAGCAGTTGCAGCAGCGGAATGACGAAGGCGCAGGCGAACACCAGCAGGCACCAGGCCGTCGCCACGAACGCCTTCCAGCCATGCAGGCGATACAGCGCGGCACCGCGCGGCCGTTCGCTGGGCACGCCGCTGCGACCCCGGCTGTAGCGCTCACCCAGCAGCACCAGCATGACGAACAGCAGCAACAGGCTGGCCAGCTGGGTGGCGCTGGAGAGGCTGTAGAAGCCGTACCAGGTCTTGTACACGGCGGTGGTGAAGGTATCGAAGTTGAACACCGCGACGGTGCCGAAATCCGCCAGGGTCTCCATGACCGCCAGGGCAAGGCCGGCACCGATGGCCGGCCGCGCCATGGGCAGGGCGACCCGCCAGAACGCCGCCCAGGGCGACAGCCCGAGCACCCGCGCCGCTTCGGTCAGCCCGCGACCCTGGGCGAGGAACGCGGTGCGCGCCAGCAGGTAGACGTAGGGATAGAACACCAGCACCAGGACGATGATCACCCCGCCGGTGGAGCGCACCCGCGGCAGCCGCAAGCCGCTGCCGAACCACTCGCGCAGCAGCGTCTGCACGGGCCCGGCGAAGTCCAGCAGGCCGACGAAGACAAACGCCAGCACATAGGCCGGCACCGCGAAGGGCAGCATCAGCGCCCAGTCCAGCCAGCGCCGGCCGGGAAACTCGCAGAGGCTGGTGAGCCAGGCCAGGCTCACACCGAGTACGGTCACCCCAACCCCGACGCCAAAGACCAGGAGCAGCGTATTGCCCAGCAGGCGCGGCAGCTGGGTGTCCCACAGGTGCGCCCAGATCTCCCGGTCGATCTCCGCCCAGCTCAGCAGCAACACGCTGATCGGCAGCAACACCAGGGCGGCGACGAGGAAGGTGATGAGGTACCAGCGGTTGACGCGCATGCAGCGGATTATCCGGAAACTTCAGTGGGTACTCGGGCCAGGCGCATCCGAAGACGCTCGAAACACGCCGCCGGCGAGTTCGAAATCAACTGATCTTCAGCGAGCAGGGATAAAGCGCAAGGTAGAGCGGTCGAATCGGCCACTTTGCCATCCCCCTCGCTAAGGAAAAAGCCCATGTTTCTTCGCCGCGCTCTGCCAACCCTGCTCTTCGCCCCGCTGTGTGGACTGGCATTGGCCGACGAACCCACCGCCACCGAAGCCTGCCTGAACCTCGCCCATCGCACCCTGGCCGGCGACCCGCAACAGGCGCAACGCTGGCAGGAGGTCTGGGTCGATGCTGGCTTGACGCGCGAGGAGGCCTACGACGGCGAAGTCGAAGGCCAGCGGGTCGACCGACGCCTGCGCCTGGTACTGCGCCGGGACAGCGCCGAGGACGGGCTGCTCACCTGCTTCCTGAAGGGGAACAACCAGGCCGTTTCGGCACAGTACCAGGCAAAGGCCGACGCCCCTTGAGGCGTCGGCAGGCAATCAGTTCCAGCCGGCGCGATCCATCAGTTTGATCGCCTCGGCCTGGCGCTTGCCGGCAACTTCAACCGGGATGCTGTCGGCCTTGAATGCGCCCCAGGCCGCCACTTCCTGCGACGGCGCCACCTTCGGGTTGGCCGGGAATTCCTGGTTGATACCGGCGAACAGCGCCTGGGCCTGCGGGCCGGTCATCCATTCCACCAGTTTCTTGGCTTGCTCCGGGTGCGGCGCATACTTGGTCAGGCCGATGCCCGACAGGTTGACGTGCACGCCACGGTCGCCCTGGTTCGGCCAGAACAGCTTCACCGGCAGGTCCGGCTTCTCCTGGTGCAGACGGCCGTAGTAGTAGGTGTTGACGATGCCGACGTCGCACTGGCCGGCGGCGATGGCCTGGAGCAGCGCGGTGTCGTCGGAGAACACGTCAGTGGCCAGGTTGCTCACCCAGCCCTTGAGGATTTCCTCGGTCTTCTGCTCGCCGTGGGTCTCGATCAGGGTGGCGGTCAGCGACTGGTTGTAGACCTTCTTCGCCGTGCGCAGGCACAGGCGGCCTTCCCACTGCTTGCCGGCCAGCGCCTCGTAGGTGGAGAGCTCATCGGGCTTCACCCGCTGGGTGGAGTAGGCGATGGTGCGCGCGCGCAGCGACAGGCCGGTCCAGCTGTCGGTGCCGGAGCGGTACTGCGGCGGGATATTGGCATCCAGTGTGGGCGAGTCGAAGGGCTGCAGGATACCCATCTTCTCGGCCTGCCAGAGGTTGCCGGCGTCCACGGTGAGCAGCAGGTCGGCCGGGGTGTTGGCGCCTTCAGCCTTGATCCGCGCCATCAGCGGCGCTTCCTTGTCGGTGATGAACTTGATCTTCACCCCGGTCTTCTCGGTGTAGGCGTCGAACACCGGCTTGATCAGCTCGTCGATGCGCGAGGAATAGACCACCACTTCGTCGGCGGCCTGGGCAGTGCCAGCGATGGCGGCCAGCAGGAGGGTGGCGGGAAGACCTTTGCGCATGAGCATGGGCGTGTCCTTTGCGGGGAAGATATCCCGCAAATGATAAGGAACCGCATTTGCTACTGGGTCGCGTAGGTGTGTCGGGGTGTTTCGGGAGGGTGCGGTTTGGGGTCGCGGGGATACTGGGGTAGTAAACCAAGAGCCCCCCACCCCAGTCCTCTCCCAGAGGGAGAGGGAGCTATTCGGAGCAGGTGGATGTCGCGGAGTCAACCGGCGAGCCCTGAATCATCCGCTTGCGCCGATCAGTCCCCTCTCCCCTTGGGAGAGGGTTAGGGTGAGGGGCCGAAGGCCGCCGTTATCAAACCCGCGCCAACGTCGGCAGATCGCCGGAGAGCCCCAGCGCCTGCCGCACGAACATGCCCTTGGCTTCATGGTGCTTGTCCACCAGCCGCAGCCCGGCATTGCGCAGCCAGCGCACCGCCAGCGGGTCGGCCTGGAACAGGCGCTGGAAGCCTTCCATCGCCGCCATCATCGCCAGGTTGTGCGGCATCCGGCGGCGCTCGAAGCGGCTCAGCACGCGCTCTTCCGCAATATTCTCGCCCCGCTCGTAGGCATGCAGAATCACCTCGGCGAGCACCGCGGCATCAAGGAAACCGAGATTGACGCCCTGCCCGGCTAGCGGGTGAATGGTGTGCGCGGCATCGCCGATCAGCGCCAGCCCCGGCTCCACGTAGCGCTTGGCGTGACGCTGGCGCAGCGGGATGCACAGGCGGCGGTCGGCATGTTCGATGGCGCCCAGGCGGTGCTCGAAGGCCCGCCCCAGCGCAGCGCAAAACCCGTCGTCGTCCAGCGCCATGATGCGTTCGGCCTGTTCCGGGGTGGTCGACCAGACGATCGAGCACCAGTGCGCGTCACCCTCTTTCGCCAGCGGCAGGAAGGCCAACGGGCCGTCATCGGTGAAGCGTTGCCAGGCCGTGGCCAGGTGCGGCTTCTCGCAGCGCACGCTGGTGACGATGGCGTGGTGCAGGTAATCCCACTCGCGGGTGGCGCAGCCGGCCAGGCGGCGCACCGCCGAGTTGGCGCCGTCGGCGGCGATCACCAGCGGCGTGCGGATTTCCCGGCCATCGGCCAGGGTCAGCAGCCAGTCGTCGCCGGAATGGCGCAGTTGCTCCAGGCGCGCGCCGGGCAGCAGGCCGAGGGCGGAGTCGTGCAGGCGATCCAGCAGGGCATCCTGCACCACGCGGTTCTCGACGATATGGCCGAGCACCTCGGCATGCACGCTGGCGGCGCTGAAGTGGATCTGCCCGGTGCCCGAGCCGTCCCACACCTGCATCTCGCGATAAGGCTCGGCGCGGCGCGCGGCGATGCCGTCCCAGGCGTGCAAGCGCTGGAGGATGCGCCGGCTGGCTTCGGACAGGGCGCTGACGCGCGGTTCGAAGCTCGACTCGCGGTCGAACGGCTTGACGCTCATCGGGCTGCCATCCAGCAGCAGGATGTCCAGGCCGCTGCCTTCCAGGGCCAGGGCCAGTGCGCTGCCGACCATGCCGGCCCCGACTATTACCAGATCCGCGTGCATCGAATTTCCTTTTGACTGGGGGCTGTCACACCGGGCGGGCGCCCAGGCCCATGGCCTGGCGAGCGAACCAGCGCTTGGCCGGCGGCAGCAGGTCGAGGCCGAGCAGGCCCAGGTTGCGGCCGGTGGCGAGCAGCGGCTGGGCGTTGGAGAACAGGCGGGTGACACGGTCGGAGAAGCCGACGGTCATCTGCTGGTCCAGGCGCTGGCCGTCGAGATAACGCTGCAGCACGGCGAAATCGCCCGGCGCGGCCTCTTCCTGCAACAGCCGGTCAGCCAGGGCCTGGGCATCACGCAGCGACAGGTTGAAACCCTGCCCGGCGATCGGGTGCAGGCTGTGGGCGGCATTGCCCAGCACCACCAGGTGCGGGCGAATCTGTTCCTCGGCCTCGATCAGGCTCAGCGGGTAGCCATAGCGGGCGCCGACCTGGCGGAAGGCGCCGAGGCGATAGCCGAAGGCTTCCTGCAACTCGGACAGGAAGGCCGCATCGGACAGCTCGCGCAGGCGCTCGGCATCGCGGCCGTTGCGGGTCCAGACCAGCGCGCAGCGGTTTTCCGGCAACGGCAGCAGGGCCAACGGGCCGTTCTCGGTAAAGCGTTCGAAGGCCTGGCCTCGGTGGGCTTCGGACGGGCTGACGTTGGCGATCAGCGCGGTCTGCCCGTACGACGAGGAGCGCACGCCGATGCCCAGCTGCTCGCGCAGGCCGGAACGGCCGCCATCGGCCAGCACGGCAAGGTCGCAGTCCAGCTGCGTGTCGTCGTCCAGAGTCAGGCGATAGCCATCGCCGATCGCTTCCATCCGCCGCACCTCGGCGGGGCAGCGCCAGCTGACCACTTCCGGGTCCAGGGCACGCCACAGGCTCTGGCCGAGCCAGGCGTTCTCCACCACATAGCCCAGGGCCGGAACGCCCTCCTCTACCGCTGTCAGGCGCGCGGAACCGAAGCGGCCACGGTCGGAGACGTGAATCTGCGAGATCGGCTCGGCGCGCTGGGCGATCTGCTGCCAGAGCCCCAGGCGTTCGTAGATCTGCCGGCTGCCGAAAGACAGCGCGGACGAGCGCGCATCGTAGCTGGGCTGATAGGCATCGCCGGGGGCGAACGGCTCGACCAGCACGATCCGCCAGCCGCGCTCGCGGGCGCCGGCCTGGAGAATCAGTGCCAGGCTGGCGCCCACCAGGCCACCACCGATGATGGCCAGTTGCGTACGTTGCATGTCAGGCGGCCTGGGCGCGGGCTTGCGCCATCAGTGCCTCGATCTCGGCGACGGTCTTGGGCACACCGTTGGTCAGGATCTCGCAGCCGGTCTTGGTCACCACCACGTCGTCCTCGATGCGCACGCCGATGCCGCGCCACTTCTTCGGCACGTCGGTGTTGTCCGGGGAGATGTAGATGCCCGGCTCGACGGTCATCGACATGCCCACTTCGAGCACGCGCCATTCGCCGCCGACGCGATACTCGCCGACATCATGCACGTCCATACCCAGCCAGTGGCCGGCACGGTGCATGTAGAAGGCCTTGTAGGCTTCATTGGCGATCAGTTCGTCGACATCGCCGCTGAGCAGGCCGAGCTTCACAAGGCCCGCGGTGATGACCCGCACGGTGGCCTCGTGGGCCTCGTTCCAGTGGCGACCCGGCGCGATGTAGTCGAAGGCGGCCATGTTGGCGTCGAGCACCAACTGGTAGATCGCCTTCTGCTCGGGGCTGAACACGCCATTGGCCGGGAAGGTGCGGGTGATGTCGCTGGCGTAGCAGTCGATCTCGCAGCCGGCGTCGATCAGGATCAGGTCACCGTCCTTGATCGGCGCGTCGTTCTCCCGGTAGTGCAGGATGCAGGCGTTGCGACCGGTGGCGACGATGGAACCGTAGGCCGGCATCTTCGCCCCGCCCTTGCGGAAGGCGTAGTCGAGCTCGGCTTCGAGGTGATACTCGCTCAGCCCCGGACGGCAGATCTGCATGGCGCGCACGTGGGCGCCGGCGGAAACCTCGGCGGCGTAGCGCATCACCTTCACCTCGCCCGCGCTCTTGTACAGGCGCATGTCATGCAGCAGGTGGTCGAGGGCGACGAACTCGTTCGGCGGCTGCGCCCCCTGGCGGGCCTTGGAGCGGATCACGTTGATCCAGTCCACCAGCCGGCGGTCGAACTCCTGGTTGGCGCCCAGTGCGTAGTAGACGCGGTCGCGACCTTCGATCAGGCCGGGGAGGATGTCGTCGATATCACCGATGGGGAACGCATCGTCGGCGCCGAAGTTGCTGATCGCGCCGTCCTGGCCGGCGCGCAGACCGTCCCAGAGCTCACGCTCGGGATCTCGCTCGCGGCAGAACAGTACGTACTCGCCATGCTCGCGGCCGGGGATCAGCGCCATCACCGCTTCCGGCTCGGGGAAGCCGGTGAGGTACTGGAAGTCACTGTCCTGGCGGTAGACGTGCTCGACGTCGCGGTTGCGGATGTACATCGGCGCCGCCGGAAGAATGGCGATGCTGTTGGGTTCCATCTGCGCCATCAGCGCCTTGCGCCGACGGGCGTATTCCGACTTGGCGATACGGATCATGCAGCAACCTCAATGCAGGGACGGTTTCTCGGCCGGTGCCGGCACCTTGCCGAACTCGGAGAACAGCAGCAGCGGGGCGACGCGCAGGTACTCCTGCACTTCCATATAGTCGGCCTCGCCGTCTTCGGAATCTTCCAGTGCGCCCTGGACCTGGGCGATAGCGGCGATGTCCTGCAGCACTTCGTCGGCTTCGTCGGACAGGCTGGGGGAGCGCAACGCCAGTCCGAAGCCGGCGAGGAAGCCCTGGCACCACTGGCCCAGGGCCGCGGCGCGCTCGGCCAGCGGGGCGTCGTCATTGGGCAGCATCAGCACCACGGCCATCTCGCCGGCGCTGAAGTCCTGCTGGACCATGCCCAACAAGCCACCCAGGGCCGCGCTCAGACGCTCACCCGGCTCACCGCCGAGCAGCTCGCCGGCGGCTTGCAGCCATTCGTCCTGGTCGAAGCCGGAACCGGCGCAGACGCGGCCGAGCAGGTGGCCGTGCAGCTCGGCGGGGGAAATCGGCAGGGCGGCCTCGGCGAGCAGGGCGGAGAAGGCGGTATAGGCGGAACTTGACGTGGACATGATCGAACCCGGGGTAAGGCAGCTAGGCGCCATCGGGCGCCGCGCATAGAATGTGGTCTCGTATCCTAGCACCGCCGCCCAGTGCAAGACCATGTAACGGGTCGCCGCGTTGACCCACCCCCACGGCGGTCCTATATAGTTCCCGGTCACTCCCATTCTTACGAGTAAAGAGCCAAGCGAGAGCCCATGGAAGACGCCGACCTGCACACGCTGATCGCCAAGTTCGACCAGCTGCTCCAGCGCCTGGAGCAGCTCAAGGCCGAAAACCGGCTGCTGCGGGCGAACGAGAAAAGCTGGCGGGAAGAACGCGCCCATCTGATCGAGAAGAACGAATTGGCGCGGCAGAAGGTCGAAGCGATGATTTTGCGACTCAAAGCCTTGGAGCAGGACTCATGAGCCAGTCGAATACCCTCAATGTTCAAATCCTCGACAAGGAGTACTGCATCGCCTGCCCTCCCGAGGAACGCGTCAACCTGGAAAGCGCCGCGCGCTATCTCGACAGCAAGATGCGCGAGATACGTTCCAGCGGCAAAGTGATCGGCGCCGACCGCGTGGCGGTGATGGCCGCGCTGAACATCACCCACGACCTGCTGCACAAGCAGGAGCGTCAGGACCACGACAGCAGCTCCACCCGCGAGCGCGTGCGCGAACTGCTCGAGCGCGTGGACCGGGCCCTTACCACCGATAAGGAACCGGGTGAAGTCTGACCCTGGAAATTTCCTTGGGGTATAATCCACCCCGTTCCCTGGTGTGTTTGCCAGTCGGTGATGTCCCTGAGCCGATAATTGCAACAACGGGGGTTGCCAGTTGGGCTGGTGTGCATGTCCGCACGACGGAAAGCCTTAAAGCCTACTGCAACCACCACCTTGAACTCTCGGGTTCAAGGGCTAACCCGACAGCGGCATGTCCGGGGAGCTTTACCCTTTCATGATCCATTCCGACGGTCTCTCCCGTCCGGCCCTGCGCCGCAAGCTGCGCCAGGCCAGACGCGCCCTCACCCCGCTCCAGCAACGTCTCGCGGCCCAGGCCCTGTATCGCCAGTTGGCGCAGCATCCGCTGTTTCGCCGCGCGAAGCACATCGCCCTGTATCTGCCGGCTGACGGCGAGATCGACCCACGGCCCCTGATGAAAGCGGCGCAGAAGCGCGGCAAGGCGACCTATCTGCCGGTGCTGTCGGACTGGCCGAAAACCCACATGACCTTCCAGCGCGTCGGCATTGGCGAACGCTGGACGCGCAACCGTTTCGGCATCGCCGAGCCGGTGCCCAACCGCGGCCAGCAACGCCCTGCCTGGGCGCTGGACCTGCTGCTGTTGCCACTGGTGGGGTTCGATCCGCAGGGCGGTCGCCTGGGCATGGGCAAGGGGTTCTACGACCGCACCCTGGCCTACCTAGGCATGCGCAAAAATTGGCACACACCGACGCTATTGGGTCTGGCGCACGAATGTCAGAAGGTCGATCGGCTGGAGCTGGCCAGCTGGGACGTGCCGCTGATGGGCACGGTGACGGATGGCGGCTGGTATGGCCGGCTTGCACAGGCGTCGCGATCCCTGCGACACCCGGCGAAGAATCAGGGCTGCTGAGTGACCTGGGCAGGCAGACTGCCCTGGCGTTCCCAGAGGCTCTGGGTGTAACCGGTGGTGACGACCCCCAGGCCGAACAGGATTACCAGAACCCACAAAAGATCAGGCTTGCGTTTCATCGATTGCCTCCCCCTTCCAGGCAAACTGTCCACGATGGCCGGCGGTGGTTTTTTTGTCCGTCCGGCGGGCCAAGCTAAAAACGGCGGCATTCTCCGACAATGAAAAGCTTCTCGCAATTCTGACGCCAACCGATCGTCGGAGGAGGCACGCCTGCCAAAACATCGGGCACTTTCAGGCAAGGTTCATGCCGATTTCCTACATTTTCTTCCTACAGCAAATCTCCCGCGAGCCGGCAGCTTGTCGCAGGGGAAACACCTACCCTTAGTCCCCGGACGAGTCCGGACATTCGCCACATCCAAGGAGGCCTTCGCCGATGGCACGCGCATACTGGCTGATGAAATCCGAGCCTGACGAGCTCTCGATCCACGACCTCAAGCGCCTGAAGACCGCGCGCTGGGACGGCGTGCGCAACTACCAGGCGCGCAACTTCATGCGCAGCATGCAGCCGGGCGACCTGTTCTTCTTCTATCACTCCAGCTGCCCCGAGCCGGGCATCGCCGGGATCGCGCAGATCGAGGGCGAGGCCTACCCCGACCCCACCGCGCTCGATCCGCAGAGCCACTATCACGACCCCAAGGCCAGCGCGGAAAAGAACCCCTGGACCGCCCGCGACGTGGGTTTCGTCGAGGCTTTCAAGTCGGTGCTGCCGCTGGCCGCGCTCAGGGCCCAGGCGGGCCTCGAAGAAATGCCGCTGGTCCAGCGCGGCAGCCGCCTGTCGGTGATGCCGGTGACCGAGGAGCAGTGGCGGATCGTGCTGGGCCTGGCCCGGCACTGACGGGGGACAAGCCAGGAAATAGCCTGGCCGTGAAAGGCAGATGTCACTGTGCTATTAGGTAAGGAACGCTTTCGGAATTCATCGCATGGACCGCCTGAAGTCCTCCCTTGCCACCTATCTCGGACTTGGCGGCCTGCTCTGCGTTCTACTGCTGGCCAGCGCCTGGCTCGGCCTTGAACTGGCCAACAGCGAACGGCAACGGGTTCGCGAACGCCTGAACTACCAGGCGCGCGCCCTCGCCCACCAATTGGAGGCCAACCTGCACGAACAGGTGCAGGGGCTGGACCTGCTGGCCGAGCTTTGGACCCACCACGGGCGCATCCAGCGCTCGGAATGGGAGCTCAACGCGCGCTTCTACATCGACAACTTCCCCGGCTACCAGTCGATCCAGTGGGCCGATGCGAACCTGCGCATCCACTGGGTGGAGCCCTTGCAAGGCAACGAGGTGGCGCTGAACTACTGGCTGACGCCGATGAGCCCCGGCTACGCCACCGCGATGGCCGCCCGCGACACCGGCAAGCCACACCTGAGCGACAGCATCGAGCTGCTCCAGGGTGGACGCGGCTTCGTGCTCTACACGCCGGTCTACCTGCGCGCCCCGGACGGCACGCTGCAGTTCGACGGTTTCATGGAAGGCGTCTTCCGCGTCGGCAACCTGATGAACCACCTGCTGGAGCAGGCCGACAGCCAGCTGTTCAGCGTGCGCCTGCTGGAGCATGGCCAGCCGCTGTACGTCCGCGCCCAGCCGGAGAGCCGCGCCGAGGACACCCTGCGCCTGCCGCTGCAGCTGCTGAACAACCGCAACTTCGAACTGGAGCTCAGCCCCAGCGCAACGCTGGTGAAATCGCTCTCCACACCGCTACCGACGGTCGTCTTCAGCGCCGCCGTGGCCATCAGCCTGCTGCTGGTCGCCGCCCTCGCCCTGGCGCGGGACAACGCCCGCCGCGCCACCGCGCTCAGCGCCAGCAACCGCCTGCTCAACCTGGAAGCCGAGCAACGCCAGGAAATCGAGGGGCACCTGCTCGACAGCCGCGAACGCCTGCAACTGGTGCTCGACCTGACCGATTCCAGCCGCGACGCCCTGTTCATCTTCGAGCTGCACACCCGCGAGCTGCTGCACATGAACTGCGCCACCTACAGCAGCCTCGGCTACAGCGCCGAGGAGTTCCGCCAGTTGCTGCGCGACGACCCGGAGCGTCTGATTCCCGGCTTCTTCGCCTGGCTGCAACTGGTGCAGCAGGCCAATCGACTGAACCTGTCGATGATCTTCCAGCGCGAGATGCAACGCCGCGACGGCAGCCTGCAGGCGGCGGAGATCAATACCCAACTGGCCCACCAGGGCGAGCGCGAGTACCTGATCGCCGTGGCCCGCGACAATGGCGAACGTCTGCAACTGGAAGCCCAGCTGCAGAAGCAGTCGCAGCAGGATGGCCTCACCGGCCTGTACAACCGCCGCTACTTCGACCGCCAGTTGCAGAGCGAGTGGCGCCGCCTGCGCCGCTCCGACTCGCCGCTGGCGATCCTGATGCTCGACGTCGACCACTTCAAACTGTTCAACGACTGCCTCGGCCACCTGGCCGGAGACGATGCCCTGCGCCGGGTCGCCGGCGCCCTGCGCGGCTGCCTGCAGCGCGAAGGGGACGCGGCCTGCCGCTACGGTGGCGAGGAGTTCGTGATCATCCTCGCCGATACCGGCCTGGACGGTGCCGCCCACGTGGCCGCGCGGGTGCACCAGCGGATCGCCGAGCTGGGCATCGCCCACCCGGCGACGGAGCTGGGGCGCCTGGCCATCAGCATCGGCGTGGCCATCGCCAAGCCGGGGCAGGACAGCGAGCCGGACCAGCTGATCGCCCAGGCGGACCAGGCGCTGTACGCGGCGAAGCATCGGGGCCGGAACCAGACGTGCGTGTGGCCGGTGGAGTGAGGATGGCATTTCTGTAGGGGCGAGCTTGCTCGCGAACCCGCTTGACTCCGGAACTGCCGGACAGCTTGTTCGCGAGCAAGCTCGCTCCTACGAAGAGCAAAGAGCGGACATTACGCCATCTGCCCGATGGTCCGGCGGAAGCGCCACAGGGCGCCGGCGAAGAACGCCGCGCCAATCCCGACGATCGCCAGCAGCTGCGGCCAGACGATGGACAGGTCCGCCCCGCGGTAGAGAATCGCCTGGGCCAGGCTGACGAAGTGGGTGGTCGGCGCCGCCAGCATGATGGTCTGCACCAGCTCCGGCATGCTCTCGCGCGGCGTGGTGCCGCCGGAGAGTATCTGCAGCGGCATCAGCGTGAGGATCACCAGCAGCCCCAGCTGCGGCATCGAGCGCGCCACGGTACCGAGGAAGATGCCCATGGACGTGGTGGCGAACAGGTGCAGCGCCGCGCCCAGCAGGAACAGCCCCACCGAGCCGCTGATCGGCACGTCCAGCCAGCCGCGCACCACCAGTTGCAGGGAGATGGCCGCCGCCACCAGCACCACGGTGCCCATGGACCAGACCTTGGCCATCATGATCTCGAAGGCGGTCAGCGGCATCACCAGCAGGTGCTCCACCGTGCCGTGCTCGCGCTCGCGGATCAGCGCGGCGCCGGTAAGGATGATCGACAACATGGTGATCTGGTTGATCACTTCCATCACCGCGCCGAACCAGGCCTGGGTCAGGTTCGGGTTGAACTCCATGCGCACCGCCAGCTCCGCCGGCATCGCCGCCTCGGCGCGGTAGCGACTGACGAACTCGCGCACCTCGGTACCGATGATGTTCTGGATGTAGCCCGCGCCAGAGAATGCTTGCCCGGTCTGGGTCGCGTCGACGTTGACCTGGATCGCCGGCTGCCGCCCGGCCAGCACGTCGCGCTGGAAGTCCGGCGGGATGTCCAGGGTGAAGGTGTACAGGCCGACGTCCATGCCGCGGTCCATCTGCGCGTGGCCGATCATTTCTGGCGGTCGGAAGTACGGTGGCTGGAAGGCGTTGATGATGCGCGTGGAGAGCTGCGACTGGTCCTCGTCGACGATGGCAATCGGCGCGTGGTGCAGGGTTTCCGGCACGCCGGTGGCGGAGCTGTAGACGCCCAGGGTGAAGGCCCAGGCGATCAGGATCAGCATCGCGTAGTCGCGGCCCAGGCTGCGGAATTCCTTGATGCCGAGGTTGAAGATGTTCGCCAGCTTGTTCATCTCAGGCCTCCTGCTTCTTCAGGCAGGCCACGCTGAGCAGCGTCAGCACCACCACCATCGCCAGCAACGGCAGGTAGTAGACCCAAAGGTCGGCAAAACCCAGCGCCTTGGAAAAGGCGCCGCGACTGACGACCAGGAAGTGCGAGGTCGGGTAGAGCTGGCCGATCACCGCCGCCGCGCCCTCCAGCGACGACACCGGGTGGATCAGTCCGGAGAACTGGATGGCCGGGATCATGGTGGCGATGGCGGTGCCGAACACCGCGGCGATCTGGCTCTTCATGAAGGTCGAGAGCAGCAGCCCCAGCCCGGTGCTGGTCACCACGTAGAGGAAGGCGCCGATCAGCAGCGCGAGGAAGCTGCCCTTGAGCGGCACCTGGAACAGCAGCACGGCCATGGCCAGCATCAACACGAAGTTGATCATGCCCATGCCGATGTAGGGCAACTGCTTGCCCAGCAGGAATTCCAGTCGTGTGACCGGCGTGACGTAGAGGTTGGTGATCGAGCCCAGCTCCTTCTCGCGCACCACGCCCAGGGCGGTGAGCATCGCCGGGATCATGATCAGCAGCAGCGGGATCACCGCCGGCACCATCGCCTTGAGGCTCTCCACGTCCGGGTTGTAGCGGTAGCGCACTTCGGTGCTGGCCGCCGCGCTGGCGGCAGCACTGCCATTCTGTCGGGCGAGATCGGCGAGGTAGCTCGAATGCAGGCCCTGTACGTAGCCGAGCACGGTGTTGGCGCGGGTCGGCATGGCGCCATCGATCCACACGCCGATCTGCGGATCGGCACCGCGCTTGAGGTCGCGGCCGAAGTTCGGCGGGATTTCCACTGCCAGGCTGATGTCGCCGCTGCGCAGGCGCCGCTCCAGGTCGTCCGGGTCCTGAATGGTCGGTTTCTCGATGAAGTAGCGCGAGCCGGCGATGTTCAGCGCGTAGGCCTGGCTGGTGGTGGTCTGGTCACGGTCGAGCACCGCGTAGGTGAGGTCCTCGACGTCCATGTTGATGCCGTAGCCGATGATGAACATCAGCAGCGCGGTACCCACCAGCGCCAGGGTCAGGCGGATCGGATCGCGACGCAGTTCCATGGCTTCGCGGCGCGCGTAGCTGAACAGGCGCAGCCAGCTGAAACGGTCGCTGCCCTTGTATCGGGTCGGCTCGGCAGGTGCTTCCGGCGCAGGCGCGGTATCCGGCACCGGCGCGCTGCCGGTGGCCTCTTCCAGGTAGGCAATGAAGGTGGCTTCCAGGGTCGGCAGGCCACGCTTGTCGATCAAGCCCTGCGGGGTGTCGCTGTCGAGTACCTTGCCGGCGTGCATCAGCGAAATGCGGTCGCAGCGCTCGGCCTCGTTCATGAAATGGGTAGAGATGAAGATGGTTACGCCGTCATTGCGCGACAGTTCCACCATCAGCTCCCAGAAGCCGTCGCGGGCCACCGGGTCGACGCCCGAGGTGGGCTCGTCGAGGATCAGGATTTCCGGCTTGTGGATCACCGCCACGGCCAGCGACAGGCGCTGGCGGATGCCCAGCGGCAGGCTGTCGGGCAGCTCGTTGCGCACCTTGCCCAGGTCGAAACGTTCGAGCATCTCCTGTACGCGCGGCCCGATCTGGTCGGCCGGCAGGTGGAACAGCTTGGCGTGCAGCTCCAGGTTCTGCAGCACCGTCAGTTCGGCATACAGCGAGAAGGCCTGGGACATGTAGCCGACGCGCCGGCGGGTCTCCATGTCGTTGGCGTTCACCGGCTGGCCGAACAGCGCGCAGGTGCCTTCGCTGGCCGGCAGCAGGCCGGTGAGCATCTTCATGGTGGTGGACTTGCCGCAGCCGTTGGAACCGAGGAAGCCGAAGATTTCCCCGCGCTCGATGCGGAAGCTCACATGGTCCACTGCGACGAAATCGCCGAAGCGGCAGGTCAGTCCTTCGGCCTCGATGGCGATCTGCGGAGCGCCTTCGCTCTGCGCGCGCGGCGGAATCACCAGCGTGTGGTGACCGACGCGCTTGCTCTCGGGCAGCAGGGCGATGAAGGCTTCTTCCAGATTCCGGGTGCCGGTGTGCTCGCGCAGTTCGGCGGGCGTACCGGTGGCAAGCACCTTGCCGTCGTCCATCGCTACCAGGTGGTCGAAGCGCTCGGCCTCCTCCATGTAGGCGGTGGCGACCAGCACGCTCATGCCCTCGCGGCCGGCACGGATGCGGCCGATCAGCTCCCAGAACTGGTTGCGCGAAAGCGGATCGACGCCGGTGGTGGGTTCGTCGAGGATCAGCAGGTCGGGGTCGTGGATCAGCGCGCAGCACAGCCCGAGCTTCTGCTTCATGCCACCGGAGAGCTTGCCTGCCGGCCGTTCGGCGAACGGCGCCAGCCCCGTGCTGTGCAGCAGGTCGGCGATGCGCCGCTCACGCTCGGCCTTGTCGTGGCCAAACAGGCGGCCGAAGAAGTCGACGTTCTCGAACACCGAGAGCGTGGGATAGAGGTTCTTGCCCAGGCCCTGGGGCATATAGGCGATGCGCGGACACACGGAGCGGCGGTGGCGGGCGTCGCGCATGTCGCCGCCAAGCACCTGGATTTCGCCGTCCTGCATCTTCCGCGCGCCGGCCAGCAGCGCCAGCAGGCTGGACTTGCCGACGCCGTCCGGGCCGATCAGGCCGACCATGTGGTTGGCCGGGATATCCAGCGTGACGTTGTCCACCGCGCGAGTCTCGCCGTAGCGCAGCGAGACGCCAGCCAGACGGGCCACGCAGTCGGCGGTGTTCATTGCGGAACCTTGATCTGCAGTTCAGCCGGCCACTGCGCTTGCGGGTCGAGGCGCAGGTAGGCCATGCCCGGCACGCCGGTCTTCACGTAGGTGATGTACTTCGCAAGCAGCTGCGGATCCAGCCGCGCCTTGACGCGGAACATCAGCTTCTCGCGCTCGTTGGCGGTTTCCACGGTCTTCGGGGTGAACTGCGCGACGCTGGCGACGTAGGAGACTTTCGCCGGGATCACGTACTCCGGCACCGCATCGATCACCAGGCGCACTTCCTGGCCCAGCTCGACCTTGCCGGCCTGGCCCGAGGGCAGGAAGAAGGTCATGTAGACGTCAGCCAGATCGACCATGTTGAGCAGCTTGCCGCCGGCGGCCAGCACTTCGCCCGGCTGCGCCACGCGGTACTGCACGCGGCCGTTGCGCGGGGCCTTGAGCAGGCTGTCGTCGATGTCCGCCTGCAGGCGCACGGTGCTCGCGGTGGCGGCCTCGATGGCCGACTGCGCCTCGATCACCTGGGAGCGCGCGGCGGCAATGCCGGCCTGCGCCGACACCACCTGCGAGCGCGAGGCGGCCAGTGCGGCCTGGGCGCTCTGCATCACCGCACGGTCATCATCGAGTTGCTGTTGCGGCAGCGCATTGCGCTTGACCAGCTGCTCGGTGCGGGTGAAGCGCTTCTGCGCGGCGGTCAGCTCCGCCTGGCGCTGGGCGACCACGGCTTCGGCGGTGGCCTTCTCGCTGGTGCGCTGGGCGACCAGGGATTCAGCGGTGAGCCGGGCATTCTGCGCCTGCCGCACCTCAGCCTGGGCCTGGGCGAGCTGGGCCTGGAGCACCTGGGTGTCCATCTTCGCCACCACTTGGCCGGCCTTCACGAAGTCGCCCTCGTCCACCAGGATTTCCGCCACCCGTCCAGGCAGTTTGGTGGCCACGTCCACCTCGGTGGCCTCGATGCGTCCGTTACCGCCGGCGAAGCCTTCGGGGAGGCCGGCCGGTTTGAACGTCTGCCAGGCCAGCGCGGCGAGCACGGCCGCAACCACCACGATCAGTCCGCGGGTGCGCCAGCTTTTTGCGATTCCTGCCATCCGATAATCCCCTTCTGCGTGCGCTCGAATTCGAGCGAATCATGAGGGGATCATCGGTAATCGGCGGCGAATGACGCTTGATACAAGTCAGGCGTGACTAGGAAATTTCCTACATGCCTGGTTTGACGGGGCTTAGGGCCCTACTGCGCGATGGGCAGGCCCGAGGTCAGGGCTGGACGATCAGGTTGTTGAACAGCAGGTCATCCACCAGCGGCTTGCCCTCTTCCTGTTGCAGGACGCCCTGCACCTGCTTGAGAGCCTCCTGGCGCAGCTTTTCCTTGCCATCGACGCTGCCGAGGGAGTCGTCGGTCTGCTGGGCGAACAGCATCACCAATTGGTTGCGGATCAGCGGCTCATGATGCTCGACCTTCTCCGAGGCCTCCTTGCCGGTGACCTTCAGGGCGATGTCGGCCTTGAAGTATTTCAGCTTCGGACCGCTGCCATAGTTGCCCACCAAGGCCGGGGTGAGGTCGACGAAGACCGGCTTGTTGGCGTCTTCGGGCTTGGCCTCTTCTTCCGCGGCAACGAAGGGGCTGAAGGACAGGACCAGCAACAGGGCGAGGAAAGCTCTCAAGGCGATGTCTCCGGATTCGATGGCCCAAAGGATAGCCACACTCGCGCCGCCGCCCAAGCTATATCGGGGCATAAGCCGAGACCATGGTGATTTGCCCCCTCGCCATGCACTCCTACACTGGCCCGATACCTAAAGCGGAGTAATCCCCATGAAAGCCGTGCTGTGCAAAGCCTTCGGCCCCGCCGAAACCCTGGTGCTGGAAGACGTCGCCAGCCCCGAGCCGAAGAAGAACGAAGTCCTGCTGCAGGTGCATGCCGCCGGGGTGAACTTCCCCGACACCCTGATCATCGAGGGCAAGTACCAGTTCAAGCCGCCCTTCCCGTTCTCTCCGGGTGGCGAGGCTGCCGGCGTGGTGGGTGCGGTGGGTGAGAAGGTCACCCACGTGAAGCCCGGCGACCGGGTGATGGCGCTGACCGGCTGGGGCAGCTTCGCCGAGGAAGTGGCGGTGCCCGGCTACAACGTGATGCCGATTCCCGACGGCATGGACTTCGCCAGCGCAGCCGCCTTCGGCATGACCTACGGCACCTCCATGCATGCGCTGAAGCAGCGCGCCAACCTGCAGCCGGGCGAGACCCTGCTGGTGCTCGGCGCCTCCGGCGGCGTGGGCCTGGCGGCGGTGGAAATCGGCAAGGCCATGGGCGCGAAGGTGATCGCTGCCGCCAGCAGCGACGCCAAGCTGGAAGTGGCCAAGGCCGCCGGCGCCGACGTGTTGATCAACTACAGCGAGGGCAGTCTGAGGGACAAGCTCAAGGAAATCACCGGCGGCCAGGGCGTGGATGTGATCTACGACCCGGTGGGCGGCGACCTGTTCGAAGAAGCCTTCCGCTCCATCGCCTGGAACGGCCGCATGCTGGTGGTGGGTTTTGCCAGCGGCACCATCCCGTCGTTGCCGGCCAATCTCACCCTGCTCAAGGGCGCGTCCCTGGTCGGCGTGTTCTGGGGCTCCTTCGCCCAGCGCCAGCCGCAGGACAACGCGGCGAACTTCCAGCAGCTGTTCACCTGGTTCGCCGAGGGCAAGATCAAGCCGCTGGTGTCGCAGACCTATCCGCTGGAGAAGGCGGCGGATGCGATCAATCACCTGGGCCAGCGCAAGGCGGTCGGCAAGGTGGTGGTAACGGTGCGCTGATAGCGTTCCGGCGACACAAAAAGCCCCGCTCAAGCGGGGCTTTTTCATTCTGTCGCTCCTACAGGGAAATCCGGTGTTGAGCGATTCGCGAGCAAGCTCGCTCCTACGAAGAGCGCCATCTCGCCGGCTTTGGCTTTAAAAAGATTTCCAGAGAAACATCCACGCACTCCGAACCGCCCCGTTCAGGAGGCCTCGTTGAAGCACAGCTTCAGGGGTTGAGCGACATGGATGTCGCGAGAGCCGCGATGGGCCAGGGATGGCCCTTCGCGGCGTGCCCCGGAAACTGTGCTTCAACGAGGGTATTTTTCGCCCCAAGCGAAAAACCGGATGATTGGGGCAAGACCTTTGCCTCCTTTGGGGCGTTTGCCAAAGGAGGTCGCCCGAGGGGGCGAAACAAGAAGTCCGCGCGCACGCCAAAGCGGCGCAGGAAATAGAGGCGCGAAGCAGGCATATCGCGGACGAAGTCCGCTCCTACGAGCCCGAAAGCCCCTCTCCCTAACCCTCTCCCGCAAGCGGGAGAGGGGACCGTACGGCACAGCATGAAACCTTGACGTCAGCCGGCACGGGCAGCTCCCTCTCCCTTCAGGGAGAGGGCTGGGGAGAGGGAAAATCGCAGGCACGACCTCACAAGAAGACAGTTGCTCCTACAAAAGCAAAAAGCCCCGCGTGAGCGAGGCTTTTCATGCGAATCGGGCTCAGGCGTACAACGCCTTGAACTGCTCCCGCAGCACGTTCTTCTGCACCTTGCCCATCACATTGCGCGGCAGCGCGTCGACCACCATCACCCGCTTGGGCTGCTTGAAGCGCGCCAGCTTGCCGTCCAGGGCGGCGAGGACTTCCGCTTCGGTCGGGGTGTGCTCCTTGTTCGCCACCAGCACGGCGGTGACGCCTTCGCCGAAGTCCGGATGCGGCACGCCGATCACCGCCGATTCGGCCACGCCCGGCAGGGTGTCGAGGATCTGCTCCAGCTCCTTCGGGTACACGTTGTAGCCGCCGCTGATGATCATGTCCTTGCTGCGGCCGACGATCTGCACGTAGCCCTTGTCGTCGATGAAGCCGATGTCGCCGGTCATGAAGTAGCCGTCCGCGCGCAGTTCCTCGGCGGTCTTCTCCGGCATGCGCCAGTAGCCCTGGAACACGTTCGGCCCGCGCACTTCGATCATCCCCGGCTCGCCCTGAGGCAGCACGGTCGCTTCGCTCGCACCCGGATCGGTGATGCGCAGCTCGACGCCCGGCAGCGGGAAGCCGACGGTGCCGGCGATGCGCTCGCCGTTCAGGGGATTGGAGGTATTCATGCCGGTCTCGGTCATGCCGTAGCGTTCGAGGATGGCCATGCCGGTGCGCTCGGAGAATGCGCGGTGGGTCTCGGCGGTGAGCGGCGCGGAGCCGGAGATGAACAGGCGCATGTGCGCCACCGCCTCGCGGGTCAGGCCGGGCTGATCGAGCAGGCGGGTGTAGAAGGTCGGCACGCCCATCAGCAGGTTCACCTGGGGCAGCAGCTTGAGGATTTGCGCGGCGTCGAACTTGCTCAGGAACAGCATCGAGCCGCCGGCCATCAGCAGGCTGTTGCAGGCCACGAACAGGCCGTGGATGTGGAAGATCGGCAGCGCATGGAGCAGCCAGTCGGACGGGCTGATCTTCCAGTAATCCACCAGCGCGCGGGCGTTGGAGACCAGGTTGCCATGGCTGATCATCGCGCCCTTGGAGCGCCCGGTGGTGCCGGAGGTGTAGAGGATCGCGGCAAGGTCGCTCGATGCGCGCTCCACGTCGACGAAGCGTCCCGGCTTGCCCTGTACGGCGTCCATCAGCGAACCGTCGCCCTGGTCACCCAGGGTCGCCACGCGCGCCACGCCACTGGCCTCGGCCAGTTCACGGGCCTGGGCTTCGAAGGCCGGGGCACAGACGAACAGCGAGGGTTCGGCGTCGTCGAGGAAGTAGCGCAGCTCCTCGCCGGTGTAGCCGCTGTTGAGCGGCAGGTAGACCGCGCCGACGCGCAGCACGGCGAGGTAGAGCATCACCGTCTCGGGGCTCTTGTCGACCTGCACGGCGACGCGATCACCCGGCTGCACGCCGAGCTCCACCAGCGCGTGGGCGAACTGCGAGGTGCTGCGCAGCATGTCGGCGTAGCTGTAGCCGCCGCCCTCGGGGGTGCGGATGAAGGGCTTGGTGAGGTCGCTGGGCAGGTGTTTGCCGACTTCGGCGAAAAGGCTCTGGTTCATGTGCGGGTCCTAGCGTTTTGTTTTCGCCGACAGGGTGGCCAGCTTGCGGACCTCGGGAGAGGCCGTGACCGCGCCCTGGTTGGCGTAGGCTTCGTGGTTCTTTTCGATCTGGCGCAGTTCGTAGCGGTAATTGACCATCAGCCCGGCGGCTTGGCGCAGGCCGGTCGCGGAGAGGTCGCCGCGCCAGTTCAGGCGTTCCAGGCGGGCACCGTTGCCCAGGTGGAAGCGCGCCACCGGGTCCAGCGGCAGGCCGCCGCCGTTCTTGGCGTGCAGGAAGTACTCAGCGGCCAGCGCCAGCAGCGGGTGCTCCGTGCGTGGCGGCGGCGGTGTGTCAGGCTTGAGGGCCTTGAGCACGTCAGCGGCGGCCGCGCCCAGTTGCGGGTCCTCGCCCAGGCTGTCGAGCCAGCGGCGGAAGCCGGGCACCGGCGAGAGAGTGACGAACTGGCGCAGGCCGGGAATCTCCCGCGCCAGTTCCTCCACCACCTGCTTGATCAGGAAGTTGCCGAAGGAGATGCCGCGCAGGCCGTCCTGGCAGTTGCTGATGGAATAGAACACTGCGGTGTCCGGCTCCTCCGCCGGCTGCGCTGTGGCGCCGGGTTCGAGAATGTCAGCGATGGCGCCCGGCATGGCGCGGGTCAGCGCCACTTCGACGAAGATCAGCGGCTCGTCGGCCAGGGCCGGGTGGAAGAAGGCGAAGCAGCGGCGGTCTGCCGGCTGCAGGCGGCTGCGCAGGTCGTCCCAGTCCTTGATGGCGTGGACGGCCTCGTACTTGATGATCTTTTCCAGGATCGACGCCGGGGTCGACCAGTCGATGCGACGCAGCACCAGGAAGCCCCGGTTGAACCAGGAGGCCAGCAGGTGTTGCAGGTCGTGGTCCACCGCCGTCAATTCCGGCCTGGCTTTCAATTCCTGCAGCAACAGGCGGCGCATGGCGATCAGCTGGGCGGTACCGCCGGGCGCCTGGTTCAGGCGGCGGAACAGTTCCTGGCGTGGCGGTTCGCTGGCCTGGAACAGCGCCGTGGTGTTGGCCGAAGACGGGTCGTCGAGATAACGCTGGCAGGCCTCGGCCAGCGCTTCGCGAGATGGGGCGAAATCCTTCAACAGGATGTCGAAGAAGGCTTTCTGCTGCGCCTGCGGGCAATCCCGATAGGCACACAGCACCTGCTGCGCCAGGGCGACGCCCGAGGCTTCGCCGTGGCTGGAGATCAGCTTATGGCACGCCTGCGCCAGCGCCTGGGCATTGCCCGGCGCTGGCTCGCGCGACTCCAGCAATTGCCGGCCGCGCTCGCTGATGCTTTGCAGCAGTTCCTGGAAGAAGCTGATGTTCATGCGTCCCCCTCGCTTGTGGATAAGTGGGTCAATCGCCCTTGAGCATGGGCGGCGGACAGCGCTGGTACCAGCGCGACGCCTGCTCGTAGGCGTGGGCCAGTTGCAGCACGGCCATGTCGGCATGGTGCTTGCCGATGATCTGGATGCCCATGGGCAGGCCCTGCTCATTGAAGCCCACCGGCACGTTGGCCGCCGGACAACCGGACAGCGTGGCCGGGATCACCACCTCCATCCAGCGGTGATAGGTGTCCATGGTCTTGCCGGCGATTTCCTTGGGCCAGTCCCAGGTCTTGTCGAACGGGAACACCTGGGCGCTGGGCAACAGCAGGTAGTCGTAGCGCTCGAACAACCGGCTGATGGCGCGATACCAGTCGCTGCGCGCGGCGGAGGCGTGGAAGACGTCCATGGCGGAGAGCTTCAGGCCGTTCTCCACTTCCCAGATGGCCTCGGGCTTGAGCAGTTCGCGCTTGGCCGGGTCGGCGTACGCCGCGCCCAGGGAGCCGGCGACCATCCAGTGGCGCAGGGTGCGCCAGGTGTCCCACAGGCGTTCGGCGGAGAAGCCCAGGGCAGTGTCCTCGACCTGGCAGCCGATGGCTTCGAAGTCGGCGAAGGCGGTCCGGCACAGTTCCAGCACGCCCTTCTCCATGGCCAGATGACCGCCCAGGTCGCCCAGCCAGCCCAGTCGCGCGCCCTTGAAATCGCGCGCAAGCGAACCGGCGAACTGCTCGCCACTCTCGGCGATGGACAGCGGCGCGCGGGCATCGCCACCGGCCTGCACCGACAGCAGCAGCGCCACGTCGCGCACGCTGCGGCCCATGGGGCCTTCATAGCCGAGCTGGTCGATGAACAGATCGGCGCTATCGTCGAAGGGCACGCGCCCCTGGGACGGGCGGAAACCGATGATGTTGTTGAAGGCCGCCGGGTTGCGCAGCGAGCCCATCATGTCGCTGCCGTCTGCCACCGGGACCATCTGCAGCGCCAGGGCCGCTGCGGCGCCGCCACTGCTGCCGCCGGCGGTGCGCTCCGGCGCGTAGGCACAGCCGGTAGCGCCGAAGATCGGGTTGTAGCTGTGGGAGCCAAGGCCGAATTCGGGGGTGTTGGTCTTGCCGATGATGATGGCGCCGGCCGCCTTGATGCGCTCGACCATGATGCCGTCACGCTCGGGCAGGTAGTCGCGGAACAGCGGCGAGCCCAGGGTGGTGCGGATGCCCCGGGTCAGCGACAGGTCCTTCACCGCGTGGGGCAGGCCGTGCATCCAGCCGCGGTACTCGCCGCGGGCCAGTTCGGCGTCGCGCTGGTCGGCCTCGGCAAGCAGAAGATCGTCGGGTTGCTGGCTGACAATGGCGTTGACCGCCGGGTTGAACCGCTCGATCTGCTCGAGGTGCGCCTGCATGACTTCGCGGCAGGACACCTGGCGCAGGCGGATGCGCTGGGCCAGTTCGTGGGCCTGCAGCTGGACGAGTTCGTTATTGTGCTTGTACTGGCTCATGGAGCGCGGCCTTCTTTCATCAGGCTTCCGGCAGGTGGGAAGCGTCGGTCGGGTTCAGCGACCCCGCCCGCAGGCAGGGCTTGTTGCGTTCTTCAGGCCGAGCGATGCCGCTGCGCCGAGCTGGCGCACGCGCGCATCGCTTTGCCGTTTTCCCGCTTGGCGGGATCAGCGCATCAGGTTGGTCCAGATACGGTCGGCCAGGCGGATCGCGCCCTCGCCGCAGGTCTGGCTGAATACCACCTTGGTGCCTTCAGGGATGTGCAGTTCAGGCGCATCCTTCAGGCCAGCGTCGAGGAAAGGCTCCACGCCCTTGATCGGGCTCTGGTGCTTGAGGAAGTTCTGGGTCATCGCCGAGTTTTCCGGCTGGCTCATGAAGGCGATGAACTTCTTGGCGCTCTCCGGGTGCTTGGCGCCGGCCGGGATCACCAGGTTGTCCACCCAGGCCATCACGCCTTCTTTCGGGTAGAGATACTTCAGGCTCGACTTCATCTCACGCGCACGCATCGACGAGCCGCCCCAGAACATCGACATGTCGACCTCGCCCGAGGCCAGGTTCTCGCGGATCGAGCCGGCCTTGGAGCTGTAGGTCTTCACGAAGGGCTTCTGGTTCTTCAGCAGGGTCAGCACCTGCTGCATCTGCTTGGGATCCTCGCTGCACGGCGGGATACCCAGGTAGAGGCTGGCGGTGTCGATCACCTCGCTGGAGGAGTCGAACATGTTGATCCTGCCCTGCAGTTCCTTGGGCGGGGTGAACAGCACCGAGTAGCTGTCCATCGGGCCGCTGTACCTGGCGGTATCCAGCACCACGCTGGTGGTGCCCCAGATGAAGGGCACCGAGTAGGCGCCTTCCGGGTCCCAGGTAGGCTTCTTCAGGTTGTCCACGATGTTCGCGTAGTACGGCTGGCTGACCGGATCGAAGCGCTCCAGCAGCTTCTCCTTCACCAGGATCGGCACGAACTGGTGCGAGGGAATGGCCACGTCGTAGCCGGCACCGCCCTGCTTGAGCTTGGCCAGCAGGGTCTCGTTGGAGTCGTAGGAATCCACGGTTACCTTGATGCCGGTTTCCTTCTCGAACTTCTCCAGGATCTGCGGGGTGAAATAACCACTCCAGCTCACCACGTTCAGTTGCTCGGCGGCTTGCGCGTGGACGGCCATGGCCAGCGTCAGCGAGGCCCCTACTGCTGCGATCAGTTTGCTCATCTTCTACTCCGGTATGTGGGCTCAGGCCTTCTTCTTGCCGAGCAGGAACGACAGGGTTACGAACAGCACGGAAACACCGAGGATCAGGGTCGACACTGCGTTCACGTCGGGCGTCACGCCCATGCGCAGCAGGCCGAAGATGAAGATCGGCAAGGTGGTGGTGCCAGCCTGGGAGACCATCATCGAGATCACGAAGTTATCCAGCGAGACGATGAAGGCCAGCATCAGCCCGGAGACGATCCCCGGGGTCAGCAGCGGCAGGGTGACCTTGCGGAATGTCCGCCAGGGGCCGGCGTAGAGGTCGGCGGCGGCCTGCTCCAGGGACAGGTCCATGTCGTTCAACCGGGCGCGGATCGGCAGGTAGGCGAACGGGATGCAGAACACCGTGTGGGCGATGATCAGGTTGCCGTAGCCCAGCGACAGGCCGAGGGTGGAGAACAGCGCCAGGGTGGCGACGCCGACCACGATCTCCGGCAGCACCAGCGGCAGCATGATCGCCCCCATGGACAGGCGCAGGCCCTTGAACTTGGCCCCGCGCGAGGTGCCCAGCGCGGCCAGGGTGGCGATCACGGTGGACAGCACGCAGGCGCACACGGCAATCAGCAGGCTGTTGCCGGCGGCCTGGCGCAGCGCCTGGTTGGCGAAGGCGCTGCGGTACCAGTCGAGGCTGAAGCCGGTCCACACGGTGGCGGACTGGTTGGCGTTGAACGAGAGCACCACCAGCACCACGATGGGCGCGTAGAGGTAGATGTAGAACAGCAGGCTCAGGGCGCCGAAGCCCCGGAAATCCTGCACGCCCAGACGGCGCTTGGTCAGCAGCGAGAGCATCATTCACCTCCCCGAGCGATGCGCAGGCGCTCGGCGCGCATCGCGTAGAACATCAGCACCAGCATCACCGCGGCCATCAGCACCAGCGACAGCGCCGCGCCGAAGGGCCAGTTACGCCCGTCGCTGAACTGCCGGAAGATCAGGTTACCGAGCATCATCTTGGTGCCGCCGCCGAGCAGTTCGGGAGCGATCATCGCGCCCAGGCAGGGCACGAAGGTGAGGATGGCGCCGGCCAGGATGCCCGGACGGGCGATCGGCAGGACCACCTTGCGCAGGGTGCGGATGCGCCCGGCATAAAGGTCCTGGGCCGCTTCGAGCAGGCGCATGTCCATCTTCTCGAGGGTGGCGTAGATCGGCAGCACCACGAAGGGTGCGTAGGTGTAGACCAGGCCCAGCAGCACCGCGCCGTCGGTGTACAGCAGGTCCAGCGGCTGGTGGATCAGCCCCAGGCTCATCAGCGTGCCGTTGATCACGCCGGTGCCGCGCAGCAGTAGGATCCAGGCGTAGGTGCGGATCAGCAGGTTGGCCCAGAACGGTACGGTGATCAGGAAGATCAGCAGGCCGCGACGGTGCGCCGGCTGCATCGCCAGCCACACCGCCACCGGGAAGCCCACCAGCAGGGTGATGAAGGTGGTCGCGGCAGCGATGCCGATGGAGCGCAGGGCGATCACCATGTAGGAATCGGCGAAGGCCAGGCTGTCGTCGAGCTGACGCTCGAACAGCAGCGAGACGTAGGCGTCAGTGCTGAAGTGCGGGTTGACCCCGCCATAGGGATTGGCCTGCATCAGCGAATAGCCGATCACGATGAAGATCGGCACGATCAGGAACAGCCCGATGGAGACCAGCGCGGGCGACACGCCGAGGAAGCTCCTCAGCGCCTTGCGCCGCTCCAGCGCACCGCCGGTGGTGGATATCTGGTTCATGCTCACCCCCGCCTCAGTCCAGCAGGACGCTGGCGCTGCCGGTTTCGAACAGCAGCCCGGCGCGTTGCCCGGCCACCAGGCGCTGACGCTGGCCGGCGCTGTTGGGCGCGCGGACGGTCAGGCGGGTGCCGTCGGCGAGGCTGACCTGGTACTGCAGGTCGGTGCCCAGGTAGATCTGCTGGGCGATGCTGCAGGGCGTGGCGGACGGGTTGTCCTCGGCCACCAGTTGCAGGCGTTCTGGGCGGATCGACAGGGTGACCTCGGCGCCGCTCCTGAGGCCGTCGCGGCTGGCAGCCTGGATCAGCTGGCCACCGGGAATGCGGAACTGCGCGCAGTCGCCAGCGATGCTCTCGACCCGGGCCGGGAGGAAGTTGGTCTCGCCGATGAAGTCGGCGACGAAGCGATTGCGCGGATGCTCGTAGATCTCGTCCGGGCAGCCGACCTGCTGCACCTCGCCCTCGGAGAGCACCGCGATGCGGTCGGACATGGTCAGGGCTTCTTCCTGGTCATGGGTGACGAAGATGAAGGTGATGCCGGTCTTGGACTGGATCGCCTTGAGCTCTTCGCGCATGGCCTGGCGCAGCTTGAGATCGAGGGCGGAGAGCGGCTCGTCGAGCAGCAGTACCTTGGGATGCGGCGCCAGGGCACGGGCCAGGGCGACGCGCTGTTGCTGGCCGCCGGAGAGCTGGGTCGGCTTGCGCTGGGCGAAGCGTTCCATCTGCACCAGGGCGAGCATCTCGCGAACGCGCTCGGCGACTTCCGCCTTGCTCATGCGCTTGCCCATCGGGTGCGATTCCAGGCCGAAGGCCAGGTTCTCGGCAATGGTCATGTGCGGGAACAGCGCGTAGTGCTGGAACACGGTGTTCACCGGACGCTCGAACGGCGGGCGGTCGGCGATGTTTTCGCCATACAGCTGGATTTCCCCGGCGGTGGGGAATTCGAAGCCGGCAATCATCCGCAGCAGGGTGGTCTTGCCGCAGCCCGAGGGGCCGAGCAGGGTGAAGAACTCGTTGTCGCGGATATCCAGGTCGACGCATTTCAGCGCCACGGGGCCGCTGGCCGGATCGCCGTAGACCTTGCGTACGGAGCGGATCGAAACCGCCGCCGTCTGCAGGCTGTGCAGGGCATTCATGGTGAAACCTCCGCATCCTTCCCGTCCGCCGCACGCTGGCGGTCGGGGGATCTTGTAGTTGTTCTGGCAGGACTAGAGAAACGCTGGACCCAGCGCCGGCCGCATGTTCGGCTCGAATTATCGTGGTGCTCCTGGAGCGGATATTCGAAGAAAGGTGGTTGAGCGAAAAGCTCAATTTTCTTACATTCGGTATTAAAAAAATTAACAGCTCACCGCCGAGGCAGTTCTCATGTCGATCCAGCGCCTTCCGCCGCTCAATGCCGTCCGCGCCTTCGAGGCCGCCGCCCGGCTGGGCAGCTATGTCGCGGCCTCCCGGGACCTGCACGTCACGCAGCCGGCCATCGGCCGTCATGTGAAACTGCTGGAGGACTGGCTGGGCGTGCAGCTGTTCGAGCGCACCCCGCGCGGGGTCAGCCTCACGCCCGCCGGACAGCGCTACTACGCGAAGATATCCACAGCCCTGCAGCAGATCGCCGATGCCGGCCACGAGCTCGCCCCCGGTGGCTCGGCGCGCTGGTTGAAGATCATGGCGGTGCCGGCCTTCACCAAGCGCTGGCTGATGTCGCGCCTGGAAACCCTGCGCCAGCAACGACCGGGCCTGAAGGTGGCGGTGGAGCCCAACCCCACCTTCACCGAGGTGGACGGCAAGAGCGCGGACCTGGGCATCGTCTACGGCCTGCCGGGTATCTACCCGCAATGCCACGCAACGCTGATCCGCCCGGCGGTGTTCCCGGTCTGTTCACCGTCCTACCTGGCCGAGCACGGTCCGCTGACCAGTGCCCGCGACCTGGCGCAGCACGAACTGATCCATGTGGACGACGGCGAATGGTGGAACCTCTGGCTGTCCACCATCGGCCTGGACCTGCGGGTGAGCCCGGAGGTGCTGTACGTCAGCAACGACCACGCCCTGTCGATGGCCGAGGCGGGCCACGGCATCGCCCTGGCCAACCTGGTGCTGGTCAAGCACCAGCTGGCCGCCGGCACCCTGGTGCGGCCGCTGGCCGAGGAAGTACCGCTGGAGAGCTACCAGTTGCTGCTGCCGCCGGGACCGGTGAGCGCCGATGTGGCGTGGTTCGAGGAGTGGATTCGCGCGGCGTTGCAGGAAGAATTTTCACCCAGCGCGGCCCCCGTGACTGATTCCACGGAGTAGCCGACCCCTGCGGCTAGCGTGCCCCCTGTAGGAGCGAGCTTGCTCGCGAACCTCAGCCCCACTGCGGAGGCTATTCGCGAGCAAGCTCGCTCCTACAAAAGCCCCCTTGGGTTCAGCCCCGCGGCGCGTAGGCAAACACATCCGCGCGCATCTGGTGTGGGTCCATACCCGCCGCCACCAGCGCATCCAGCGTGCCGTAGACCATCGCCGGCGAGCCGCTGGCGTAGACGCGCAGGCCGGAAAGATCGGCGAAATCCTCGCACACCGCCTCATGCAGCAGGCCACAGCGCCCCACCCAGCCGCACATATCGCTGACGATCTTGTGCAGGAGCAGGTTGGGCACACCCTGCCACTGTTCCCAGTGCGGCAGCTCGTAGAAGTCTTCCGGTCGGCGCACACCCCAGTACAGGTGCACCGGGTGAGCGAAACCGGCGGCGCGGCAGTATTCGATCAGGCTGTGCATCTGCGCCATGCCGGTGCCGGCGGCGATCAGCACCAGCGGGCCGTCCGGCAGGTCGGCCAGGTGGGCATCGCCGAACGGCATCTGCACGCGGGCGAAACGGTCGCGCTGCAACTGCGCCAGCAGGTCGATGGCGCTGTTCTCCCGGGCCAGGATGTGCAGCTCCAGGTCGCGTCCTTCCTGCGGCGCAGAGGCCATGGAGAAGGCGGCCGGATCGCTGCCGTCGCGCTCGATCAGCAGGTACTGCCCGGCGTGGTAGCGCGGCGGCTTTCCGGCCGGCGCGCGCAGGCGCACGCGCCAGACATCGCCACCCACCGGCTCGCAGAGGATCAGCTGGCAGGACAGCTTGCGCACCGGCAGCTCGCCGGGGGCCAGCACGCCATCCCAGTGCAGCACGCAGTCTTCCAGCGGCTCGGCCAGGCAGGTGAAGAGTTCGCCCTGATCGCGCACCTCGCCGTCCTGGCGCACGCGCCCCTCCACCAGCAGTGCCGCACAGATGTGGCAGTTGCCGTTGCGACAGCTCTGCGGGCACTCGTAGCCCAGGCGCCGCGCACCGTCGAGGATACGTTCGCCGGGCCTGAGCTCAAGCTGGGCGCCGGAGGGTTGCAAGGTCACTTTCAAGCGTTGTTCTCGTTCTTCTGATTTTGTAGGACCGAGGGGGACGCCTTAGTCCTTGCTCGCGAACCCATTCCCGCTGCGGGGGCTGTTCGCGAGCAAGCTCGCTCCTACTGGCGGGCGGCCCTATCAATCGATACCCAGGCTCGCCCAGATTTCATCGACACGGCGAGTCACCGCCGGGTCCTTCTCGATCACCCTGCCCCACTCGCGGCTGGTCTCGCCCGGCCACTTGTGGGTGGCATCCAGGCCCATCTTCGAACCCAGGCCGGAAATCGGCGAGGCGAAGTCCAGGTAGTCGATCGGCGTGTTGTCGATCATCACCGTGTCGCGCTTGGGGTCCATGCGCGTGGTGATGGCCCAGATCACGTCGTTCCAGTCGCGGGCATTGATGTCATCGTCCGTGACTATGACGAACTTGGTGTACATGAACTGTCGCAGGAACGACCACACACCCAGCATTACGCGCTTGGCGTGGCCGGGGTACTGCTTCTTCATGGTCACCACCGCCATGCGGTAGGAACAGCCTTCGGGCGGCAGGTAGAAGTCGGTGATCTCCGGGAACTGCTTCTGCAGGATCGGCACGAAGACTTCGTTCAGCGCCACGCCGAGGATCGCCGGCTCATCCGGCGGGCGGCCGGTGTAGGTGCTGTGGTAGATCGGTTTCTGCCGGCGGGTGATGCGCTCGACGGTGAAGACCGGGAAGCGGTCCACCTCGTTGTAGTAGCCGGTGTGGTCACCGTACGGGCCTTCGTCGGCCATCTCGCCGGGATGGATCACCCCTTCGAGGACGATTTCCGCGCTGGCCGGCACCTGCAGGTCACTGCCGACGCATTTCACCAGCTCGGTCTTGTGCCCGCGCAGCAGGCCGGCGAAGGCGTATTCGGAAAGGGTGTCCGGCACCGGGGTGACGGCGCCGAGGATGGTCGCCGGGTCCGCGCCCAGGGCCACGGCCACCGGGTAGGGCTTGTCCGGGTGCTTCTGGCACCACTCGCGGTAGTCCAGCGCGCCGCCACGGTGGCTGAGCCAGCGCATGATCACCTTGTTGCGGCCGATCACCTGCTGGCGGTAGATGCCCAGGTTCTGCCGTTCCTTGTTCGGCCCGCGGGTGACGGTCAGGCCCCAGGTGATCAGCGGCGCGACGTCGCCGGGCCAGCAGGTCTGTACCGGCAGCTTCGACAGGTCGACGTCGTCGCCCTCCTCGATCACTTCCTGGCACGGCGCGTCCTTGAGGACCTTGGGCGCCATGCTGATGACCTTCTTGAAGATCGGCAGCTTCGACCAGGCGTCCTTCAGCCCCTTTGGCGGCTCCGGCTCCTTGAGGAAGGCCAGCAGCTTGCCGATCTCGCGCAACTCGGAGACGTCCTCCGCGCCCATCCCCAGGGCCACGCGCTCGGGTGTGCCGAACAGGTTGCCGAGCACGGGGATGTCGTAGCCGGTGGGTTTTTCGAACAGCAGGGCCGGGCCCTTGGCGCGCAGGGTGCGGTCGCACACCTCGGTCATTTCCAGCACAGGGGAAACCGGCGCCTGGATGCGCTTGAGCTGTCCACGCTGCTCCAGGGCGGCGATGAACTCGCGCAGGTCGCGATACTGCATGAGGGTCTCGATGCGAAGGTGAAGTTGCGACAGTTTAGCCGCTAACAACACCTCGCAGAAACACGAAGGCCGGGTTTCCCCGGCCTTGTGGCATTCAAAAGCGCGTAGCGTCGCTTACTTGCTGCGCTTCATGGAGTCGAAGAACTCGTCGTTGGTCTTGGTCTGCTTGAGCTTGTCGAGCAGGAATTCGACCGCGGCGATCTCGTCCATCGGGTGCAGGATCTTGCGCAGGATCCACATGCGCTGCAGCTCTTCCTCACCGGTGAGCAGCTCTTCGCGACGGGTGCCGGAGCGATTGATGTTGATCGCCGGGAACACGCGCTTCTCGGAGATGCGACGGTCGAGGATGAGTTCCGAGTTACCGGTGCCCTTGAATTCCTCGTAGATCACTTCGTCCATCTTCGAGCCGGTTTCGATCAGCGCGGTGGCGAGGATGGTCAGCGAACCGCCTTCCTCGATGTTGCGCGCGGCGCCGAAGAAGCGCTTGGGCTTCTCCAGGGCGTGGGCGTCGACACCGCCAGTGAGCACCTTGCCGGAGCTGGGGATCACGGTGTTGTAGGCGCGAGCCAGGCGGGTGATGGAGTCGAGCAGGATGATCACGTCCTTCTTGTGCTCGACCAGGCGCTTGGCCTTCTCGATCACCATTTCCGCGACCTGCACATGGCGAGTCGGCGGCTCGTCGAAGGTGGAGGCGACCACTTCGCCGCGCACGGTGCGCTGCATCTCGGTCACTTCTTCCGGGCGCTCGTCGATCAGCAGGACGATCAGGTGGCACTCGGGGTTGTTGCGGGTGATGTTCGCCGCGATGTTCTGCAGCATGATGGTCTTACCGGCCTTCGGCGGTGCGACGATCAGGCCGCGCTGACCCTTGCCGATCGGGGCGCAGAGGTCGATCACCCGGCCGGTGAGGTCCTCGGTGGAGCCGTTGCCGGCTTCCATGGTCAGGCGCTTGGTCGGGAACAGCGGGGTCAGGTTCTCGAAGAGAATCTTGTTCTTCGCGTTTTCCGGGCGGTCGAAGTTGATCGTGTCGACCTTGAGCAGCGCGAAGTAACGCTCGCCTTCCTTCGGCGGACGAATCTTGCCGATGATGGTATCGCCCGTGCGCAGGTTGAAGCGCCGGATCTGGCTGGGCGAGACGTAGATGTCGTCGGGGCCGGCCAGGTACGAGGAATCGGCGGAGCGCAGGAAGCCGAAGCCGTCCTGGAGAATCTCCAGCACGCCGTCGCCGGAGATTTCCTCACCGCTTTTCGCGTGCTTCTTCAGCAGCGCGAAGATGATGTCCTGCTTGCGCGAACGAGCCATGTTTTCCAGGCCCATGGCATCGGACATTTCCAGCAATTCGGCAATCGGCTTTTGCTTGAGTTCGGTCAGATTCATAGAAGGGGACGTAAATACGCTGAAAGGGAAATAGGGAACAAGCGTGATGCTTGAAGAGCCGTGCCGCGGATGACGGACAGGATCGCTTGGAATTCGAATAGGAAGTGCGTCGGCGACGGCTTGCAGGGGACAACGTAAATCAACGTTGTGCGCCCGAATTTAACACCCGAGTTTCGGAGCGTCTAGGGGGAAATCACCGCAAAAAGAAAAAAGCCCCGCTGATTTGCGGGGCTTTTCATGCAGGCTTCGACTCAGATGTTGCTGTCGAGGAAGGCTGCCAGCTGGGACTTGGACAGTGCGCCAACCTTGGTCGCTTCGACGTTGCCGCCCTTGAACAGCATCAGGGTCGGGATGCCGCGCACGCCGTACTTCGGCGGGGTGTCCTGGTTCTCGTCGATGTTCAGCTTGCAGACTTTCAGCTTGCCCTGATAGTCCTTGGCGATCTCGTCGAGTACCGGGGCGATCATCTTGCACGGGCCGCACCATTCAGCCCAGTAGTCGACCAGCACGGGACCGTCGGACTTCAGTACGTCCTGCTCGAAGCTGGCATCGGTAACATTGACGATATGTTCGCTCATGTATTCTCTCCGTCAATCGGATGCGAAAAAGTGTCCGTCATCATATCCCGCCTCGGCCCGCACCGAAAGGCACAGCTGATTGAGTCTATCTATCGCTGATGCGGCATTCGCTGATCGGTGACACCCTCTTCATTGGCACTCCTTGCCTAAAATGGCAGGATGTCTCCTGTATCTGTCCGGACCTTCAAACATGCCCCATACCCCAGCCAAGACCTTCCCTTTGATCGCGGCCATCGACCTCGGCTCGAACAGTTTCCACATGGTTTTGGCAAAGGCCGATCACGGCGAGATACGCATCCTTGAGCGGCTCGGCGAGAAGGTTCAGCTGGCCGCCGGTATCGGCGAAGACCGCATGCTCACCGAAGAATCCATGCAGCGCGGCTTCGATTGCCTGAAGCAGTTCGCCCAGTTCATCAGCGGCATGCCGCCGGGCTCGGTCCGCGTGGTGGGCACCAACGCCCTGCGCGAGGCGCGCAACCGCGCCGACTTCATCCGCGTCGCCGACCAGATCCTCGGCCACCCGGTGGAAGTCATCTCCGGCCGCGAAGAAGCGCGCCTGATCTACCTGGGCGTGTCCCACACCCTGCAGGACACCTCCGGCAAGCGCCTGGTGGTGGACATCGGCGGCGGCAGCACCGAATTCATCATCGGCCAGCAGTTCGAATCGCAGCTGCGCGAAAGCCTGCAGATGGGCTGCGTGAGCTTCACCCAGCGCTATTTCAAGGACGGCAAGATCACCCCGGCGCGCTACGCCCAGGCCTATACCTCGGCGCGACTGGAGCTGATGAGCATCGAGAACAGCCTGCGCCGCCTGGGCTGGGACGAGGCAGTCGGCGCCTCCGGCACCATCCGCGCCATCTGCCTGGCAATCCAGGCCGGCGGCCACGGCAACGGCGAGGTCAATCCCGAGGGGCTGGCCTGGCTCAAGCGCAAGATGTTCAAGATAGGCGAGGTCGAGAAGCTCGACATCGACGGCATCAAGCCCGACCGCCGACCGATCTTCCCGGCGGGCCTGGCGATCCTCGAGGCACTGTTCGACGCCCTCGAACTGAACCGCATGACTCACTCCGAAGGCGCCCTGCGCGAAGGCGTGCTCTACGACCTGCTTGGCCGCCACCACCACGAGGACGTTCGCGAGCGCACCATCGGCGCGCTGATGGAGCGCTACCATGTCGACCCGGAACAGGCTGCGCGCGTCGAGGCCAAGGCGCTGGAGTCCCTTGACCAGGTCGCCAACGCCTGGGACCTGAACGACGACGGCCACCGCGAACTGCTGATGTGGGCCGCCCGCGTGCACGAGCTGGGCCTGGACATCGCCCACTACCACTACCACAAGCACGGCGCCTACCTGCTGGAGCATTCGGACCTGGCCGGCTTCTCCCGCATCGACCAGTTGACCCTGGCACTGCTGGTGCGCGGCCACCGCCGCAACATCCCGGCGGACAAGTTCAACGAGCTGGGTGACGAGGGCGACAAGCTGATCCGCCTGTGCATCGTGCTGCGCTTCGCCATCCTCTTCCACCACATCCGCGGCACCCAGCAGATGCCGGCAGTGGCCCTCAAGGCCTCCTCCAAGAGCCTGAGCGTACGCTTCCCGGACGGCTGGCTGGCCGCCAACCCGCTGACCCAGGCGGACTTCGAGCAGGAAGCCGGCTGGCTTGCCCGCGTGGGTTATTCGCTCAGCGTGAGCTGATCGCCCCCGCGACAGAAAAAGGCCCCGGCGCGCAAACGCCGGGGCCTTTTCATTCCGGGCGCCAGGCCGGCATGACCTGTAGGAGCGAGCTTGCTCGCGAACCCTGGGCCCGCAACGGAAGCTGTTCGCGAGCAAGCTCGCTCCTACGAAGAGCCTTGGCGCACCCATGAAAAAGCCCTGCCGAGGCAGGGCTTTCGGTGACACCGGCTGATCAGCGCGAACTGATCACCGGCGTGCACAGGCGTTCGAGCAGTATCGCCTGGGAGTTGCGGGCGTTCTGGTTGCCGCTGGGGCTCTGGCGTACGTAGCTGCCGTCAGCCTGCAGCACCCAGGCCTGGGTGTTGTCGGCCAGATACGACTCCAGCTCCTTCTTCACCCGCTGCACCAGCTTCTTGCCTTCCACCGGGAAGCAGGTCTCCACGCGCATGTCGAGGTTGCGTTCCATCCAGTCGGCGCTGGAGAGGAACAGCTTCTCGTCGCCGCCGTTGAGGAAGTAGTAGATCCGGCTGTGCTCCAGGAAGCGGCCGATGATCGACCGTACCTGGATATTGTGCGAAACGCCCGGCACCCCCGGACGCAGGCAGCACATGCCGCGCACCACCAGGTCGATCTTCACCCCGGCCTGGCTGGCCTTGTACAGCGCGCGAATCACCTTGGAGTCGGTCAGCGAGTTGACCTTGGCCATGATGTGCGCCGGCTTGCCTTCGGCGGCCTGGGCGGCCTCGCGGTTGATCATCTCCAGCAGGTTCTTCTTCAGGGTGAAGGGCGCGTGCAGGAGCTTCTTCATGCGCAGGGTCTTGCCCATGCCGATCAGCTGGTTGAACAGCTTGTGCAGGTCCTCGCAGAGCGCCACGTCGGCGGTCAGCAGGCTGTAGTCGGTGTACAGGCGCGCGTTGCCGGCGTGGTAGTTGCCGGTACCCAGGTGGGCGTAGCGGCGCAGCTCACCGTCCTCGCGACGCAGGATCAGCATCATCTTGGCGTGAGTCTTGAAGCCGACCACGCCGTAGATCACCACGGCGCCGGCCTGTTGCAGGCGGCTGGCCAGTTGCAGGTTGGATTCTTCATCGAAGCGCGCCCGCAGCTCGATCACCACGGTGACTTCCTTGCCGTTGCGCGCGGCTTCCACCAGCGCATCGACGATCTCGGAGTTGGCACCGGAGCGGTACAGCGTCTGCTTGATCGCCAGGACGCTTGGGTCCTTGGCGGCCTGGCGCAGCAGGTCGATCACCGGGGTGAAGGACTCGAACGGGTGCATCAGCAGCACGTCGAGCTTGCCCAGCACGTTGAACAGGTTTTCCTTCTTCTGCAGCAGTTTCGGGATCGCCGGGGTGAACGGCGGGTACTGCAGCTCCGGATGGCTGGCGAGGCCCGTGACGCTGAACAGGCGGGTCAGGTTGACCGGACCGCTGACCTTGTACAGCTCGCTTTCGGCCAGGCCGAACTGCTTGAGCAGGTAGTTGGACAGGTGCGTCGGGCAGGTGTCCACCACCTCCAGGCGCACGGCGTCGCCGTAACGGCGCGAGAACAGCTCGCCGCGCAGCGCGCGGGCTAGGTCCTCGACGTCCTCGGCGTCCACCGAGAGGTCGGCGTTACGGGTCAGGCGGAACTGGTAGCAGCCCTTCACCTTCATGCCGTGGAACAGGTCGTCGGCATGGGCGTGGATCATCGACGACAGGAACACGTAGTTGTCGCCGGCGCCGGCAACGTCTTCCGGCAGGCGGATGATCCGCGGCAGCGAGCGCGGCGCCGGGATGATCGCAAGGCCGGAGTCGCGGCCAAAGGCGTCCAGGCCTTCGAGCTCGACCATGAAGTTCAGGCTCTTGTTCACCAGCAGCGGGAACGGGTGGGTCGGATCGAGGCCGATGGGGGTGACGATCGGCGCGATCTCGTCGCGGAAGAAGCGACGGACCCAGGCCTTGATCTTCGGCGTCCAGTAGCGGCGGCGGATGAAGCGGATGTCGTGCTTGGCCAGCTCCGGCAACAGGATGTCGTTGAGGATGCTGTACTGGCGGGCGACCTGCTCGTGCACCTGCTCGCTGATGCGCGCCAGCGCCTGGTGCGGCAGCAGGCCGTCGGCGCCGGCCTGTTCGCGGGCGAAGGTGATCTGCTTCTTCAGGCCGGCGACGCGGATCTCGAAGAATTCATCGAGGTTGCTGGAGAAGATCAGCAGGAACTTCAGGCGTTCCAGCAGCGGGTAGGACTCATCCAGTGCCTGTTCCAGCACGCGGATGTTGAACTGCAGCTGCGAGAGCTCGCGATGAATGTAGAGGGCACTGTCATCCACGTTGACCGCAGGGACGGCCACCTCCGGCGGCGGAGGCGTCGCCTCGGTGGTCTCGGCCACGACGACTTCGGTGGATTCAGCTTCGATAACTTCGGTTTCGCTAAGGCCTTCGGTATTCATCGCAAGTCTCGTCGGCGGGGGTCAGCCCCCCTTTTTCAATTGTTCTGCAGCGCGTTTGGCGAAGTAGGTCAGGATGCCATCTGCACCGGCGCGTTTGAAGGCCAGCAGCGACTCCAGGATGACCGCCTCGCTGAGCCAGCCGTTCTGGATGGCCGCCATGTGCATCGCGTACTCGCCACTGACCTGGTAGACAAAGGTCGGCGCGCGGAATTCGTCCTTCGCCCGTCGAACGATGTCGAGATAGGGCATGCCCGGTTTGACCATGATCATGTCGGCGCCTTCGGCGAGGTCGGCATAGATCTCGTGCAGCGCTTCATCGCTGTTGGCCGGGTCCATCTGGTAAGTGGCCTTGTTGCCCTTGCCCAGGTTTGCGGCCGAACCGACGGCGTCGCGGAACGGGCCGTAGTAGGCGCTGGCGTACTTGGCCGAATAGGCCATGATGCGCGTGTTGACGTGGCCGGTCGACTCCAGGGCTTCGCGAATCGCACCGATGCGGCCGTCCATCATGTCCGACGGGGCAACCACCTGGGCTCCGGCTTCGGCGTGGGACAGCGCCTGCTTGACCAGCACATCGACGGACACGTCGTTCAGCACGTAGCCATCTTCATCGAGGATGCCGTCCTGGCCGTGGGTGGTGAAGGGATCCAGGGCGACGTCGGTGATGACCCCCAGCTCCGGGAAGCGCTCGCGCAGGGCACGGGTTGCGCGCTGGGCGATGCCATCGGGGTTGAAGGCTTCGGCGCCATCGAGGGACTTCTTCTCCAGCGGGGTCACCGGGAACAGCGCGACGGCCGGAATGCCCAGCTCCACCAGTTCCTCAGCTTCCTTGAGCAGCAGGTCGATGGACATGCGCTCCACACCCGGCATCGAGGCCACCGCCTCACGCTGGTTCTTGCCGTCGAGGACGAACACCGGAAGGATCAGATCATTGGTGGTCAGCACGTTCTCGCGCACCAGACGACGGGAAAAGTCGTCACGGCGATTGCGGCGCAGGCGGGTGAAAGGGAAGGCACGATCGGCAGGAATGAAGCTCACGGCGTACTCCAGGGCCTGGACAAACAGGCACAGTGTGACAGTTATAGCCGTGAATTATGACCGATTGGTAACAAGCGGTAACAGTGACCCTTGGTCGCGGCATCCTGCCACACCACCTGGCGGCCGGAGGAAGTTGCCCCAGGTCAGGGGGCGCGACTGGCACGCCTTCCCCCGGAGCGACAACCGAGTTAGGCTTCGCCTTCATTTCGCTGCGTTGCCTCGATAATGCTTCAACAATTCCTGCAGGATTTCGGCTATATCGCCCTGTTCCTCGGCACCTTCTTCGAGGGCGAGACCATTCTGGTTCTGGCCGGGTTCCTGGCATTTCGCGGCTATATGCAGCTCGAATACGTGATCGCCGTGGCCTTCCTCGGCAGTTACGCGGGCGACCAGCTGTGGTACTTCCTCGGCCGCCGCCATGGCCGCAAGCTGCTCGCGCGCAAGCCGCGCTGGCAGCAGATGGGCGACAAGGCGCTGGAACACGTGCGCCGTCGCCCGGACATGTGGGTGCTGAGCTTCCGCTTCGTCTACGGCCTGCGCACCGTGATGCCGGTGGCCATCGGCCTGTCCGGCTATCCGCCGGGACGCTACCTGCTGCTCAATGGCATCGGCGCCATCGTCTGGGCCACCGCGCTGGGCTCGGCAGCCTACTACTTTGGTAGCGTGCTCGAAGGCGTGCTGGGCAACATCAAGAAGTACGAATTGATGGTGCTCGGCGGCCTGATCGTCATTGGGCTGCTGCTGTGGCTGCGCCGCCGCTTCAAGAGCGCCAGCAAGGCCTGAGTCAGGCGGCCTGCGGTAGCCGCTCGGCACGCCGCAGGCTCAGCAGCACGACCAGGCTTGCCAGCGTGTAGACCGCCAGCGCCCAGGGCGTCCACTGCGGCAACTCAATCCCACCCCACAGCGCCAGTGCCGCCACCGCCGGTACGTTGAGCGCCAGGCGCAGCACTTCCATGCGCAGCGCCCAGGTGCGGTTCTCCAGCCAACAGCCAATGGCGTAGAGCCCGAAGGCCATCCAGCTCCAGCCGATCACCAGCGGCAACATCTGCCAGCCCTCCCCCACGCCCAGCAGCCAGGTGCCGATCACCACGTAAGTCGCGAACTGTAGCCCGGCGTACCACTGCCTGCCCCGCGTGAGCGGCACCTCGAACTTGCGGAAGGCCGCCAGGTCCGGCTTGACCATGGGGTAACGCTGGGCGACGTCCTCCGGGCGCCAACCGGTGCGCATGAACCAGATGCGCAGCTTGTCCCGGACGCTGCCGGCGCGGCGTGCATCGTTCCACAGGTGCGCGTAGACCTGCAGGTTGGCCCACAGCGGGTTCCAGCTGGCCAGCGGCACGGTCACGCCGAACACCACCGGCTCCTCGTCCAATTCCTCCTGGAAGGTGCCGAACAGACGGTCCCAGAGGATGAACACGCCGCCGTAGTTGCGGTCCATGTACACCGGGTTCTGCGCGTGGTGCACGCGGTGGTTGGACGGGGTGATGAAGACCCACTCGAACACGCCGAGCTTGGGAATATGCCGGGTGTGCACCCAGAACTGGTACAGCAGGTTCAGGGCACCGACGGTGAGGAACACCAGCGGCGGCACGCCGGCCACCGCCATCGGCAGGTAGAAGATCCAGCCGAAGATGAAGCCGGTGCTGGTCTGGCGCAGCGCCGTGGAGAGGTTGTAGTCCTCGCTCTGGTGGTGCACAGAATGCGCCGCCCAGAGCACATTGCGCTCGTGGCCCAGGCGGTGGTTCCAGTAGTAGCAGAAGTCGTAGAAGACAAAGGCGAAGGCCCAGACCCACAGGCTCTTGGCCGACAGCTCGAACAGTGCAAGCTGTTGCCAGGCCAGGGTATAGGTCACCACCGCGAGCCCCTTGGTCAGCAGTCCGCTGGTGGTGGACAGCACCCCGGCGCTGAGGCTGTTCAGCGCATCGCTCAGGCGATAGGTACTGATGCCCCGCCAGCGGTCCGCGAGCAACTCGATCGCGATCAGGAGGAAAAAGAAGGGTACGGCGAAGAGGATGTAGTTCATGGCGCGGCCGAGTCGTTATGCTTGTGGGTAAGGCCCTGGTTTCATCGATCCTAGCCTCTTGCCCCGCGCCGGCCCCGACCGCCGGCGACAACCCGGGCGGCATATCGCGACACGCCCGGCACCCTCGAACAGGAGCAGTCCATGCAGAAGAAAGTTGCCGTCATCCTCTCCGGCTGTGGCGTCTACGACGGCGCTGAGATCCACGAAAGCGTGATCACCCTGCTGCGCCTTTCCCAGCGCGGCGCGAAGGTGCAGTGCTTCGCCCCCGACATCGCCCAGCACCACGTGCTCAACCACCTGACCGGCGAGGAAATGGCCGAGAGCCGCAACGTGCTGGTGGAGTCCGCGCGCATCGCCCGTGGCGAGGTGAAGGACGTTCGCGAAGCCAAGGTCGAAGACTTCGACGCGCTGCTCATCCCCGGCGGTTTCGGCGCCGCGAAGAACCTCAGCGACTTCGCCTTCAAGGGCGACCAGTGCGAAGTGCAGCCGGACGTGCTGGCCCTGGCCAAGGCCTTCGCCGCGGCGAAGAAGCCGGTCGGGCTGATCTGCATCGCCCCGGCCATGGCCGCGCGCATCTACGGCGCGGGCGTGGAATGCACCATCGGCAATGATGAAGGCACCGCCCAGGCGCTGACCCGCATGGGCGCCAAGCACGTCGACTGCGCCGTGGAAGACATCGTCGAGGACAAGGACCACAAGCTGGTCACCACCCCGGCCTACATGCTGGCGCAGTCCATCGCCGAAGCCGCCAGCGGCATCAACAAGGCGGTCGACCGGGTGCTGGAGCTGGCCTGAAGCCATTGAGCGTCGAATGTTCGCGAGCAAGCTCGCTCCTACGAAGAGCGGATGCCCCCTGTAGGAGCGAGCTTGCTCGCGAACCGATGCCACACCGATCTGCCCATTGAAATAAAAACGCCCGGCAATGCCGGGCGTTTTCATGTTCAGGCCTTGCGGCTCTCCGCCTCGCGCATCAACCGCGTCAGCAGCCGATCCAGGCCATTGGCGAAGGCCTGCCGGTCCTTGTCGCCATAGGGCGCCTGCCCTCCCCCCACCTGCCCCTGCTCGCGCAGGTCGGTGAACAGGTTGCGCACCGCCAGGCGCTCGCCCATGTTCTTCTCGTCGAACTCGCGGCCGCGCGGGTCGAGGGCATCGACGCCCTTCTTCACCAGCCGGTCGGCCAGCGGCACGTCGCTGCAGATCACAAGGTCGCCCGGCTCGGCCTGCTCCACCAGGTAGTCGTCGGCAGCGTCCATCCCGCTGGGCACCACTATCAGGCTGACGCAGGCGAACGGCGGCTTGGCCACGGGTTGGCCGGCGACCATCACCACCTCCAGCTTGCGCTTGAGGGCGAACTTCGCCACCAGGTCCTTGGCCGCGCGCGGGCAGGCGTCGGCATCGATCCAGATACGCATCAGGAAAACCTTCCATCGAAAAGCACAACGGCCAGTATCGCACTGGCCGTCGTGAACCGCGTGATCAACACATCAGGAGGAGGCGATGCTCTCCGCCTTGCGGCGTTCGGTGAGGTAGCTGCGGCCGTAGAACACGGCCACCGCCAGCAGCGCTACGGCCTGGGCCGACAGCGAGTAGGCGTCGGCCTTGATGCCGAGCCAGTCGAAGTCGAAGAACGGCACCGGGCGGGTACCGATCACCCCGGCCTCCTGCAGGGCGACCACGCCATGGCCGGCGAAGACCACCGACAGGGCGCAGAGCAGCGCGGCGTTGACGGTGAAGAACAGCTTCAGCGGAAGCCTGGCCGAACCACGCAGAATCACCCAGGCGATACCGATCAGGACCACCACGGCAGTGCCCGCACCGGCGATCACCGCGTTGTGCCCGGCCGGGCCGGCCTGCAGCCAGAGGGTCTCGTAGAACAGGATGACTTCGAACAGCTCGCGGTACACCGAGAAGAACGCCAGCACGGCGAAGCCGAAGCGGCCACCGCCGCCGACCAGGCTGCTGCGGATGTAGTCCTGCCAGGCGGCGGCGTGGCGCCGGTCGTGCATCCACACGCCGAGCCAGAGCACCATCACGCAGGCGAACAGCGAGGTGAAGCCCTCCATCAGCTCGCGCTGGGCGCCGCCGATGTCGATCACGTAGGCGGCTACAGCCCAGGTGGCGAAGCCGGCGACGAAGGCCAGCCCCCAGCCGACATGCACGCCGCGCACGGCCTTCTCCTGCCCGGTGTTACGCAGGAAGGCGAGGATGGCGGCCAGCACCAGGATCGCCTCCACGCCTTCGCGCAGCAGGATCAACAGGGCCGACACGAAGCTGATGGAGAAGCTCAGCGAGTCGCCGCTCAGGGCCTTGGCAGCCGCGGCCAGCTTGGCCTTGGCCAGTTCCAGTTGCTGGGCCACTTCGCCTTCCGGCAGACCATCACGCAGGGCCTGACGGTAGGCCATCAGCTGCTTCTCGGTGGCCTTGCGCAGGTCGGCGTCGACGTTGTCCAGCGAGCTTTCCACCAGCTCGAAGCCTTCCAGGTAGGCCGCCACGGACAGGTCGTAGGCCTGGTCGTGGTCGCCTGCGCGGTACACGGCGAAGCTCTTGTCCAGGGTCGCGCTGGTGTAGTCGATCTGCTGCGCCGGGCCGCGGTGTTCCAGCGGCGGGTGGGCGCGGAGGGCACGGAAGCTTTCCGCTGCGGCCTCGCCATCGCGCTCGGCGACTTCGGCCGGGGTCTGGGTCGCCAGGGTGCCCAGCGGGTAGGCATGGGCTGGATCGGCCTTGGCCTGGCCAGCGCTGAGGCTCGCGACGTAGGCCGCCAGGTCCCAGCGCTGACGCTCGTCCAACTGGTCGGCGAAGGCCGGCATGTCGGTGCCGGCGACGCCCAGGCCGATGACGTTGTGCAGGTCATACAGGCTCAGGTGGTCCAGGCGCGCGCGGTCGGTCAGGTTGGCCGGCGGCGGCTCCAGGCCGATGCCCGCCGGGCCATCGCCCTTGCCGGCGTCACCGTGGCAGATCGAGCACTGCTGGGCATAGGTCTCGGCGGCACGGGACGGATCGGGCGTGATCGCCGGGGTCTGCACCACCTGGTAGATGTCCGCGACGCGCGCCTCAAGATGGCGCGCCTGCTGGGCGACCTGCGCACCGGGCTGGCGTTGCTCGATGGCCTGCTTGAGAGCATCGGCCGCCTTCTCCAGGTCGGCGCGCTCGGGGCGGGCAGGCAGGGCCAGGATCAGCGCATGGAGATTGCCGACGAACTCCAGCTGCTCCTTGTACTCGCTGGCGTCGACGATCTGGCCGTCGGCAACGGTTGCCGGGTAGTCGGCGGCAAGATAACTGAGCAGATGAAGGGCTTGCGAAGGATCGACAACCGTGTCGGCGTGAGCTCCAAGGCTGAAAAGGCCGAACAGCGGCAACAGCCAGACGAGAAGTTTGGAGGGTTGCATAGCGGAAGCTAAATGAGAATGAATGAGGTTAAATTGTCACCTCAGGTTTCCGTCTATGCAAGGACAATGTCCCACGACACGGCGCCCGATGAGTTTTTGACGACACCCCGGGCGCGGCGCAAACGCCCTCAGGCCGGGGCGCGGCGTACGGTGGCGAGCAGCGTGGCAGCACCCACGAAAAGGGTAGCGAAGGTGCGATTCATCACCTTCTGCTGACGCGGGGAACGCAGGACACGCAGCACACGGGCCGCCAGACCGGTGTAGCCAGCCATGACGATCAGGTCGACGGTGATCATGGTCACGCCCATGATCAGGTACTGGATCGCCATCGGCCGGTGCGGATCGACGAACTGCGGCAGCACCGCAAGCATGAAGATCACCGCCTTGGGGTTGCTGGCGTTGACCAGGAAGCCGCGCAGCACCAGCGACAGTGGCCGGCCGATCGGACGTTCGCCACCCGCATCCATCGCCTGCGGCGGCGAGGTCCATTGGCGGTAGGCAAGGTAGAGCAGGTAGACCACGCCGAACCATTTGATCGCGCTGAAGGCGACCGCGGAGGCGGACAGCAGCGCGCCAACCCCGGCAGCGACCACGGCGATCTGCAGGGCCAGGCCGATCTGCAGCCCCAGAGCGTTCCAGTAACCACGCCAGAAACCGTATTGCAGGCCGCAGGACATCGAGGCGATGGCCCCGGCGCCGGGCGACAGGCTGATCACCCAGCAGGCGATGAAGAAGGCGAACCAGGTACTGGCGAGCATCTCGAACCTCACGGCGCCCGAACGAGCGCAATATCTTGTTACGGGCAGCCAGTGTGCCCTAGTCCCGGCGCGTCGCCCAGTGCCGACGACGAAGGTCGCATTCCCCTTGTAGGAGCGAGCTTGCTCGCGAACCGCCTCAGCGGCGGAATCGCCGGAAAGCTCTGTTCGCGAGCAAGCTCGCTCCTACGAAAAACAAAAAGCCCGGCGCAAGGCCGGGCTTTTCGATGACGCCGCCGCGATCAGCTCGGCACATCCTTGCGCAGCTTCACCGGCTCTTCGCCACGCTTGCGCGCCATGGCGCCGCGCAGGCGGATGTTGATTGCCTCCACCGCCAGCGAGAAAGCCATGGCGAAGTACACGTAGCCCTTCGGCACGTGGATTTCGAAGGCTTCGGCGATCAATACGGTGCCGACCACGATGAGGAAGGACAGCGCCAGCATCTTCAGCGACGGGTGCTTGTCGATGAAGGCACTGATGGTGCCGGCCGACAGCATCATCACGCCGACCGAGATGACGATGGCGGCGATCATCACCGGCACGTGCTGCACCAGGCCCACGGCGGTGATCACCGAGTCCAGGGAGAACACGATGTCGATGATCGCGATCTGGATGATGATGCCCATGAAGCCGCGTGCCTTGCCGCCCTGCTGCTCGCCCTCTTCCGCGCCCTCCAGGCTGTGGAAGATTTCCATGGTGCTCTTGAACAGCAGGAACAGGCCGCCGAAGAACAGGATGAGGTCGCGCCCGGAAATACCGTGGTCGAACACGGTGAACAGGTCGGCGGTCAGGCGCATCACCCAGGTGATCGACAGCAGCAGCAGGATGCGCGTGCCCATCGCCAGTGCCAGGCCGAAGAAGCGCGCCTTGGGTTGCTGGGCGACCGGCAGGCGGCTGACCAGGATCGAGATGAAGATGATGTTGTCGATGCCCAGCACGATTTCCAGGGCGGTGAGGGTCAGAAAGGCGACCCAGATCTCGGGGCTAGTGAGCCATTCCATAGTGGGGGACGTCCGTCAGTGGGGGTGGGAAAATTCGGTCCGCGCTGGCGCCGGATGGATTTCTGGAAAAACAAGTTGGGCGCCTGCCACAACGCAGCAGGCCCCTCCATCACTCGCTGGCCTCGAGCTGGCGCTGCAGCTCTTCGAGGGTTTCCAGCGCCATCAGCCAGCCCTCTTCCAGCTCGCTTTCGCGGGCCTTGAGGGTGGACTGGCGGGCCAGCAGGTCGCGCAGCTCATCTTTGCGCGCGGCTTCGTAGAGCGCGCTGTCGCCCAGGCGCTCCTCGATCTCGGCGAGCTGTTCGTGGACCTTGCCCAGCTCCTTTTCCAGCTTTTCCGCCTCGCGCTTATGCGGTGCCAGTTGCTGGCGCAGTGCGGCGGCGGCCTGGCGCTGGGCACGCTTGTCGGTCTTGTCGCCGGCCGGCGCGGCGGGTGCAGAAGGCGCTTGGCGGGCCCGGAAATCCACCAGCCAGCGGGCGTAGTCGTCGAGGTCGCCGTCGAACTCGCGGATGCGCCCATCGGCCACCAGCAGGAACTCGTCGGTGGTGCTCTTGAGCAGGTGTCGATCGTGGGACACCACCACCACGGCACCGGAGAATTCCTGCAGCGCCAGGGTCAGCGCCAGGCGCATTTCCAGGTCGAGGTGGTTGGTCGGTTCGTCGAGCAGCAGCAGGTTGGGCTTCTGCCAGGCGATCAGCGCCAGGGCCAGACGCGCCTTCTCGCCACCGGAGAAATTCACCACCGGCTCATCGCAACGATCACCGCGGAAGTCGAAGCCGCCGAGGAAGTCGCGCAGGGTCTGTTCGCGCTCGGCCGGCGCGATGCGCGCCAGGTGCAGCAGCGGGCTGGCCTTGGGGTCGAGCGAGTCGAGCTGGTGCTGGGCGAAGTAGCCGATGGCGAGGTTCTCGCCACGACCGAGCTCGCCGGCCAGCAGCGACAGGTCGCCGGACAGGGTCTTGATCAGGGTCGACTTGCCGGCACCGTTGGGGCCGAGCAGGCCAATGCGCGCGCCGGGCACCAGTTGCAGCTTGACCTTCTCCAGCACGGTCTTGTCGCCGTAGCCCAGGCGAGCTTCGGAAAGGTTCAGCAGCGGACTGGAAATCTTGTCGGACTCGCGGAAGCTGAAGTCGAACGGCGAGTCGACGTGGGCCGGCGCCAGCTCTTCCAGGCGTTCCAGCGCCTTGATCCGGCTCTGCGCCTGGCGGGCCTTGGTGGCCTGGGCACGGAAGCGGGCGATGTACTTTTCCATGTGCGCGCGTTGCGCCTGCTGCTTCTCGTACGCCTGTTGCTGCTGGGCGAGACGTTCGGCGCGGGTGCGCTCGAAAGCCGAGTAGCCGCCGCGGTACAGGGTCAGCTTGCGTTGCTCCAGGTGGGCGATATTGTCCACCACGGCGTCGAGGAAATCGCGGTCGTGGGAGATCAGCAGCAGCGTGCCCGGGTAGCCCTTGAGCCACTCTTCCAGCCAGAGGATGGCATCGAGGTCGAGGTGGTTGGTGGGTTCGTCGAGCAACAGCAATTCGGACGGGCACATCAGCGCCTGCGCCAGGTTCAGGCGCATCCGCCAGCCACCGGAGAAGTCGCCGACGCGGCGGTCCATCTGCTCGGGCGTGAAGCCAAGACCCGCCAGCAGCTTACGCGCGCGGGCGTCGGCGGTATAACCGTCGGCGCTGTCCAGCTCGCTGTGCAGGCGCGCCAGGGCGGTGCCGTCGTGGGCCTGTTCGGCTGCGGCGAGGTCAGCCTGGATCCTGCGCAGGTGCACGTCGCCATCGAGTACGTAGTCGACGGCGAGGCGGTCGAGGGTATCGACTTCCTGGCGCATGTGCGCGATGCGCCAGTCGGCCGGCAGGTAGCATTCGCCGGCGTCCTGGCCGAGTTGGCCGCGCAGCAGGGCGAACAGGCTCGACTTGCCGGCGCCATTGGCGCCGATCAGGCCGATTTTCTGTCCGGCATGCAGGGTGAGTTCGGCACCTTCCAGCAAGCGCTGGGGGCCACGCTGTAGCGTAAGATTTTGTAGTCGAATCATGGCGGCGGAGTTTATCAGCTTCGCCTGGCAATCGCTGTGGGTGGTCTATGTCTGATGATGTCTGGTCGTATGCGCTGAAACTCTACGCCCGCCCAGGGGTTGAGCCGGCTTGCCTGGCCTTGCAGGAAGCGGGGGCGGACGTCTGCCTGGCGCTCGCGGCGGCCTGGCTGGGAAGCGCTGGAGTGACCTTCTCGCAGGCGAGGATGGATGCGCTGGACAGTGTGGCGCAGGACTGGCGCGAAGACGTGATAGTGCCGCTGCGTTCGTTGCGTCAGCGTTGGCGGGAAGCGGCGAAGCAGGATACGGAACTGGCGCCGCTGCGCGAGCGAATCAAGCAGCTCGAACTGGAAGCGGAAAAGGTGCTGCTGGAGCGACTGGAAAGCGTGGCGAAGGATTGGCCACGAGGTGATGCGGAAGACTTGTCGCGCTGGCTGGAAGCAGCGACGGGTGATGCGGGCAGCTTGCGCCGCGATGCGCGGGAAACCCTGCGCACCGCGGCGAGCCTCTCCTGAGCCTTAGGAAGCGCTGGAGGAGGTGCTGCTGGTGCTGGCCGGAGCTGCCGGTGCCGGGGCGGCACTGGCGGCCGGAGCAGCAGCCGGAGCAACCGGAGCAGCCGGTTGAGCAGCCGGTGCGGCAGGCGCTACCGGAGCGGCGGGCTTGGCGGCAACAGGCTTGGCAGCGGGTTTGGCGGCAGGCTTCGCAGCAGCAGGCTTGGCAGCGGGCTTCGCGGCAGCAGGCTTGGCGGCGGGCTTCGCGGCAACAGCTTTAGCAGCCGGCTTGGCGGCGGGCTTGGCAGCGGCAGCTTTGGCGGCCGGCTTGGCAGCAGGCTTCGCAGCGGCAGCTTTGGCAGCCGGCTTGGCGGCAGGCTTCGCAACAGCAGCTTTGGCAGCCGGCTTGGCGGCGGGCTTCGCGGCAGCAGCTTTGGCAGCCGGCTTGGCGGCAGGCTTCGCAGCGGCAGCTTTGGCAGCCGGCTTAGCAGCGGGCTTCGCAGCGGCAGTTTTGGCAGCCGGCTTAGCAGCGGGCTTCGCAGCGGCAGTTTTGGCAGCCGGCTTGGCAGCGGGCTTCGCGGCAGCAGCTTTGGCAGCCGGCTTGGCGGCGGGCTTCGCAGCGGCAGTTTTGGCAGCCGGCTTGGCAGCGGGCTTCGCGGCAGCAGCTTTGGCAGCCGGTTTTGCAGCAGGCTTCGCGGCAGCAGCTTTAGCGGCGGGCTTGGCAGCGGGCTTCGCAGCAGCAGCTTTGGCAGCCGGTTTGGCGGCGGGCTTCGCAGCGGCAGCTTTGGCAGCAGGCTTGGCGGCGGACTTCGCAGCAACAGCTTTGGCAACCGGCTTGGCAGCGGCGGCCGGCTTGCGGCTGGCCAGGGACTTGCCTGCAGCCTCCTTCACCTTGGCCACGCCCTGGGCGAGCCTCAGGCTCTCCTGCACGTCGCGCTTGAGGTTGGCGATGTAGGCACGGGTTTCGGTCTGACGGGCCTTCAGGGTATCCAGCGCTTCGTCCAGCTCAGCGATGGCGGACTTCGCCTTGGCCTGGGCCTTGGTCTTACCCTCTTTGGTAGCGTCCTGCAGTTTGGTGCGTGCGTTGTGCAACTTCTCTTGTGCCTTGCCGCGTTGTTTCTCGAGCTTGGCGAGGAGTTTTTCTGCGTCGACGAGGGCCTGCTTGCAGGCACCTTCGAGGTGATCGATCAGGCTATGGGACAACTGCTGCAGCAGGTGCAAAGGGGTAGTGACAGGTTTCTTGTTGGCCGACATGACGTGCCTCCTGGCGGACGTGGTTGCGCCCATACTAGCCCCGTCGGAAGCGGCTCGCCACTGTCCTGATTGAGCTGGAGCCCGCGCCCGGCATAATCTCCAGCGGATTTCACAGCCGAGAGAACCCATGCTTCGTCTTGCTCCGCTCTGCTTGCTCGTCGCACCTCTGATGGTCAGCGCCGCACCACCCAAGGACGAACTGGCCTACAGCCTGGGCGTGCAACTGGGCGAACGGCTGCATCAGGAAGTCCCGGATATCGCCATCGGCGACCTGCTGGAAGGCCTGCGCCAGAGCTATCGCGGCGAGCCGCTGGCACTGCCGGAAGAGCGCATGGCGACAGTGCTGAGCGCCCATGATCAGCAGCAGCAAGGCACCCCGGCAGCCACCGATTCCGCCGACTCCGCGAAGGCTGCGGAGAAGCGTTTTCTGGTCAACGAAAAGGCCCGCTACGGCGTTCGCGAATTGGCGGGAGGCGTACTGGTCAGCGAGTTGAAAGCAGGACATGGCAACCGCAATCCGCAACTGAGCGAAGCACGGGTGAACTACACCGGCAGCCTGGCGGATGGCAGTCCGTTCGATGCCAGCAGCTCACCGCAATGGTTCCGCCTGGATGCAGTCATTCCCGGTTGGCGCACGGCACTACAGGCGATGCCGGTGGGTGCTCGCTGGAGAGTGGTGGTGCCTTCAGCGCAGGCGTATGGCGCCGACGGGGCGGGAGACCTGATTCCGCCGTACGCACCGTTGGTGTTCGAGATCGAGCTGCTGGAGAGTCGCTGAAACAAAAACGGCGCGATCGCTTCAAGCGCTCGCGCCGTCTTCACACCCGGTGCATCGATCAGACCGTGGCGACGTTCTGTCCGTGGGCGTTGTGCAGCACTTCGATCAGGCAATCTTCCAGTTCGAAGCGTTCGTGCAGTTGCTGACGCAGGCTCTTCAATTCGCTGGTGAGGCAGGTGCCTTCGCGGCAGTCGCCGTTGTCGCAGCGGTCGTTGAAATTGAGTGCATTGGCGGTGATGGTTTCGAGACGGGGATAGATCTGCTTGGCCAGTTCCAGACCTCGGGTATCGCCGAAGGCCTGCGCTTCGTTCATCAACTGTTCGTAGACTTCGAAGTGCCCTGCCGACACGTAGTCGAGCAGGAGCTGGCAAAAGCTCTGCAGGGATTCGGCATTGGTCTTCGGCGCCTGGACACCGTCCAGGGAATCGAATGCCCGGACCAATTCATGTCGATCCCGCAGCCAGCGATCGATCAGCTGGTGTACGCCTCCCCAACGTTCCTGGGCATTACGGCAGCTCTCGAGCATGTTGTCCTCACTTCCCTTGTCGCCGTCCCGGCAATGTCCGCCCCGGGACAATATTCTGTCGAACCTCGGTACCCGCGTGATTGGTTTTCTTCGGCGGCGGCTTTCCGGCGGAATGGAAGTCCAGAGTATGCCCGCGCGATTTCGCCTTCAAGACACCGGCGCGCGGAAAATTCATACGAGCGTTTAATCGGAAGGCCGCGGCCTCTCTGGCCTGCGCCAGACAGCGCAGGCCAGAGCAGAAAGGCCTGCGACGCTCAGCCGCGGCGGAAGAACTGGAAGATGGCGAACAGCGAGAAGGCGATGAAGGCGAGCAGGCTCCACTCCGGAATGCTCAGGCTGAGCAGGGTCCAGCTGACCTCGGCGCAGTCGGCCGAACCGTGGAACATGGTGTAGATGATCTTGGTGTAGGGCATGCTTTCGAGCATGTAATCCAGCGGCGGCAGGCACGCCGGCAACTGATCCGGCGGCAGGGTCTGCAGCCAGATCTGCCGGCCCGCGGTGCCGGCACCGGCCAGCGAGAAGAGCAGGATCAGCACCGAGTACAGGCGCGGGGCACGGCCATGCAGCCCGGCAATCAGGGCGAAGAGCCCGGCGCCGGCGAAGAAGATGCGCTGCAGGATGCACAACGGGCAGGGCTCCAGCCCAACCACGTATTGCAGGTAGAAGCCGGTGCCGAGCATGGCGGCGCAGGCGAGGAAGGCGAGGAAGAACAGGGAACGAGGGCTGGCCAGGTTCATGGCGGCTCCGCTGAATGGGCTGCTGCAGGAAGGGCGCTACGGTAGAGGAAAGACCGGCGCCGTTTCAAGGCGGCTGTCTACACTGCCGGTGGCACTCATCCGGGAATCCATGCCATGCGTCGTCCGCTGCCGCTTTTTGCTCTCCTGTGCCTGGTCAGCTTACCAGCCTGCTCGGACAGCACTCAGGGAAACATCCGACTGCCCGAGGGCTTTCACATCAGCCTGCTCACCGACCAGGTGCCCGGCGCGCGCGCCATGACCTGGGGCGATGCGGGCACCCTCTTCGTCGGCAGCATGAACGCCGGCAAGGTCTATGCGGTGCGCCCGGACGGCCGCGTCTCGGTGGTCGCCGAAAACCTGACGATGCCCGTGGGCGTCGCCTTCCACGAAGGAGACCTGTATGTCTCGGCCGTCAGCCGTGTGGTGGTGCTGCGCGATATCGAACGCCACCTCGACGCCCCTCCGGCCCCCGAGGAATTGCCCACCCGGTTCCCGTCCAAGACGGCCCACGGCTGGAAGTTCATCGCCTTCGGGCCTGACGGCAAGCTCTATGTCCCGGTGGGCGCACCCTGCAATCTCTGTCGCCCGGACCGCGAGCGCTACGCCAACCTGCAACGCATGAACACCGATGGCAGCGCCCGTGAAGTGGTTGCCTACGGCATCCGCAACACCGTCGGCTTCACCTGGCATCCGCAGACGCACCAGCTCTGGTTCACCGACAACGGTCGAGACCTGCTCGGCGATGACCGGCCCAACGATGAGCTGAACACGATCAGCCGCGTCGGCGAGGACTTCGGCTACCCCGACTGCCACCAGGGCGACCTTGCCGACCCCGAGGAAGGCAGGACGCCCTGCTCCGCCTTCACGCCGCCGGTGGCCAAGCTCGGCCCGCACGTGGCGGCACTGGGGCTGCGCTTCTATACGGGCGACCAGTTCCCGCCGGAGTACCGCAACAACCTGTTCATCGCCGAGCACGGCTCCTGGAATCGCAGCCAGAAGATCGGCTATCGCGTGGCCCGGGTCGAGTTCAACGAGGACGGCACGCTCAAGCGCCAGAGCGTGTTCGCCGAAGGCTGGCTGGACGCGGGCGGCAAGGTGCACGGCCGGCCGGTCGATGTGCTGGTGGCCCCCGACGGCGCGCTGCTGGTGAGCGACGACCAGAACGGAGCGATCTATCGCATCAGCTACGGCAAGCCCTGAGAAACGAAAACGGCGCCCACAGGCGCCGTTTTTCTTGCAGCAGGATCAGGCTCGAACCGTCACCGGCAACGAAGCCGACGGCGCCAGCAGGCCCAAGCCTTCCTGGAACAGCTGGTTGCTGCGTTCCACTTCGCCCAGCTGCGCCAGCAGACGCGCCAGCTCGGCGCAGGTCTCCGCGCTGCGCTGGCGGGCAAGGCTCGCCTCCAGGTACTCGCGCGCCTTGCCCCATAGCTTGTTCTGCAGGCTCAGGCGACCAAGGGTGAGCAGCAGTTCGGAATCATCTCCATGCTGCTTCAGCCAGCCTTCGGCGGTCTTCAGCTGGTGCGCGCCATCGCGGCCACGGGCGCGGCCATACAGATACACCAGGCGGCTGTCGTAGCCGTCCTTGAGCGCCTTGCGCAGCACGTCCTCGGCCTCTTCCGGAGCTCCCAGGCGCAGCAACTGCTCGGCGTACGCAGCCACCAGCGGCGGCTGCGCGCGTAGATTGGACGGCACGTTCTGCCAGCGCTGGGTCAGCGGTTGCAGGCTGCTCTCACCCTGCCCCACGCCCCGCTCACCGGCCTCGGCAAGCGATGCGATCCAACTGCGGCGCTCCAGGTCCGCCAGCTCGGCGTTCTGCAGCACGCGCTCCTTGCGCAGCTCGGGCAGCAACACGCAGAGCGCCTGCCAGTCGTGCAGGCTGACGTACAGCTGCTGGAGCAGACGCAGCACGGTGGGATGACGCGGATGGTCCTGGTGCAGTTTGTCCAGCACGCTGCGCGCCTGGCCGACATCGCCCCGGTTGATCAGCAACTGGGCGCGAGTCAGGCCCACGGCCAGCTCGGCGCCTGGCTCACGCTTCAGGGCGTGGTCGAGCAGCTCATCGCACTCTTCGGTCTTGCCCAGCTCGTTTGCCGCGCGGGCGGCGCCCAGGAAGTGCGGCAGAGGACGCTCGCTCAGCTCGGCGGCGCGGCGCAGGTGACGCAGCGCCTGCTGCCAGTGCCCTTCGGCGAGGTCACGCTGGCCGTTCTCCTCGGCCAGCAGCGAACGGCGGCGACGGTTGAAGCGCGACCAGGGATTGACCACCCGCCCGGAAACGCCCAGCAGACGCATCGCCACCCGAACCGCCAGGTAGACCGCCCACAGCACTACCAGCAGGGCAAGGAAGGTCCACAGGCTGGACTCGTAGCGGAAGCTCTTGTAGGCGATCAGCACATAGCCCGACTGCTCGGCGACGGCCAGCCCGACCAGGGTGGCGGCCAGCACGACGGCCAGGATCAGTACATAGACGCGGCTCATGGCTGGGCCCCCGCATCGGGCGCGACGGTGTCCTGCTGCGCAGCAGCGGCGTCGCGGCGTGCAAGGTAGGCCTGCAGCGAACTGAGTGCGGGGCTCAGGTCCGGCGTCTGCACGGTGACAGCCTGGCCGCCCAGCTCGTCGAGACGAGTCGCCAGGGCGCGGCTGTCGGCAAGGTCGGCGTTGAAGAAGTCGCCGACGATCTGTCGGGCCTGTTTCAGCGCCTGCTGGTAGACCTCCTGCTTGCCGTTCAAGGCCGCCCACTGCGCCTGCTCCAGCGCCAGGCTGAGGGCCAGGCGCACGCGATCAAGCTGCTGGCCGGAGAGCAGCGGGCGAATGTCCTGGCCGGCGTTGAAATCGATGCGGACGTAGCGCGAGATGCGCTCCCACCACTGGTCCCAGGTGCTGCTGCCGTCGCCCCAGGCAGTGCTAGCGACGGAGCCGCTGTCGTCGGCCTTGAAGGCGGGATTGAGCGGCTGCAGTTGCGCGGCCTGGTCGCGCAAGGCGCCCAGTTGCAGGAACAATCCAGTGCGGTCCGGACGCGGCAGGCTGCGCAGCGCTTCCAGGCTCTTGGCCAGTTGCGCGCGGGCCGCGAAGGCGCCCGGATCGTTCTGCAGGCGCAGGATATCGTCGGCGCCCTGCACCAGCTCGGTCGCGCTGTCGATGTCCTGCAACGCGGACAGGCGCAGCGCAGCCAGACGCAGCAGGTGTTCGGCCTCCGCCAGACGCCACTGCTGGCGGCTCTGGCCCAGCACCTGCTTGAGCTGCTTGGACAGCTGCTGCTGGTCGCCCTGCAGCTCCACCACCAAACGGCGGCGGGCCTCGAGCTCATCGGCGGTCGGCAAGGCGTCCAGGCGCTTGTTCAGCTCGCTGTTGCTGTTCTGCACGCTCTGCGCCTGCCCGCGCGCGTCCTCCAGCTGGGCAGCGCGCTGCTGCTCGGCAGCCTTCAACTGCTGGACTTGCCAGATACCCCAGCCGCCCGCAGCGAGGCCGGCGGCGCCGACCAGCAGGGCCAGCAGGGCAATGCCGGTGCCGCCTTTGCGCGGTGCAGGCTCACGGGCCGGATTGGTCGGAGTGGGAGTCTCTTGGGGAGTGACGGCTTCGCTCACAGATCCATCCTTCGCTCAGAAATTGTTCTTGTCGGCGCTTTGCAGCGCCTCCATCAGTGCCGTAGCGCTGGCGCCCCGACAATCGATCACCCGCTGCGCGCCCAGCTCACGGGCCTGCTCGGCCACGCGCGGACTGGGCACGAACAGTGGCAGCGCACTCACCTGCGGCCAATCCTGCTCCGCCAGGCGATGCAAATGCTCCAGCCCCTGCCCGCTGCTGATCACCAGGGCATTCAGGTGCTCTTCCCGGATGCGCCTCGGCAGTTCACCCGGGGGATAAGACGGCAACTCGCGCCGGTAGAGTTCCAGATAGTCGACCGCCACGCCTTGGCCGCGCAGGCAATCGGCGAGGAATTCTCGGCCACCTTCGCCACGCAGGATCAGCACCTTCGGATCATGCACCTGCAAGGCCTGCTCCAGCGCCGGCAACCTCAGCAGGGCCTCGCTGTCATCGCCGTCCGCCGGATAGTGCGCGGTCAGGCCGTAGTCTTCGAGGATAGCCGCGGTCGCCGCGCCCACACTGAACCAGCTCTGGGTCAGCGGCGGCTGCGGCCAGTAGCGGTCCAGCCGCTCAAGGCCCAGGCGCGCCGCCGGTTTGCTGACCACGATAACCGCGCAGTAGCGGTCCAGGTCAAGGATCAGGCTGCGCTCGGCCGGCGACTCCTCCCGCGGGACGATCGCCAGCAACGGCAGACTGGCGCTGTAGATGCCCGCCTCGGCGAGGCTCGCGGCCAGTGCCACGCACTCCTCTTCGGGACGGGTCAGCAGCAGCCGCCAGCGGCTCACGGGTGACCGGCCTCGCCGTACACCGCCGTGAGGATTTCCTGGGCGCCCTGCTCCAGCAGGTCTTCGGCCACCTTCACACCAAGCGTTTCGGCGTCGGCCTGAGAAGCGCGCGCTTCGGCACGCAGCAGTTGGGAGCCATCGGGCTGGCCGACCAAGCCGCGCAGCCACAGCTGGTCACCTTCGAGGATCGCGTAGCAGGCGATCGGCACCTGGCAGCCGCCATTGAGGCGTTTGTTCAGGGCCCGCTCAGCGGTAACGCGCACGGCGGTTTCCGCATGGTGCAGCGGCTTGAGCAGCGCATGGATTTCGCTGTCGACGGTACGGCACTCGATGCCCACCGCCCCCTGACCGCCCGCCGGAAGGCTGGCTTCGACGCTGATGGAGGAGCGGATGCGGTCCTCGAAACCGAGACGGATCAGGCCGGCGGCAGCGAGGATGATGGCGTCGTACTCGCCGGCATCGAGCTTGGCCAGGCGGGTGTTGACGTTGCCGCGCAGGAAGCGGATCTGCAGGTCCGGACGGCTGGCCAGCAGCTGCGCCTGACGGCGCAGGCTGGAAGTGCCGACCACACTACCGGCGGGCAGATCATCAAGGCTGGCGTAGGTGTTGGAGACGAAGGCGTCGCGGGGGTCTTCACGCTCGCAGATGCAGTACAGGCCCAGGCCTTCGGGGAAGTCCATCGGCACGTCCTTCATGGAGTGCACGGCGATGTCCGCCTCGTTCTCCAGCAGCGCGGTCTCCAGTTCCTTGACGAACAGCCCCTTGCCGCCAATCTTCGCCAGCGGCGCGTCGAGCAGCTTGTCGCCGCGGCTGGTCATCGGCAGGAGGGTTACGACCAGGCCGGGATGGGCCTGTTCCAGGCGGGCCTTGACGTATTCGGCCTGCCACAGGGCCAGCGCGCTCTGGCGCGTGGCGATACGGATTTCGCGAGAAGACATGGGCAATTCCGTGCAATGGAAGCGTGCAAGAGATTGCCCGCATCATAACAGCTCGTGCGCGCAGAAACCCGGGCGGTAGGCCCAGGCTTCACGCGGAATGCGGCACTGTGTCGCTACAGGTTATGCATGAGTCGCCGTACGCCCGCGACATGCCGGCGGCTGACGGTCAGGGCATCGCCATTGAGCCCCTTGAGGTACAGCTGGAAGTGCCCCAGCGGGGTGCGCTGCAGACGCTCGATGCGCTCGCGGGAGACCAGCGCATTGCGGTGGATACGCACGAAGCGCTCGCCGAACTCATCCTCCAGCGCCTTCAGTGGCTCATCCAGCAGCACCTCGCCACCGGCGTGGCGCAGGGTCACGTACTTGTGGTCGGCGATGAAGAAGATCACTTCTTCCAGCGGGATCAATTCGATGCCTTTGCGAGTCCGCGCACTGATGTGGCTGCGCGGGCCAGGGCCGCCAGCCGCCGGGGGCTTGGTCAGCGCCGCCAGCTGCACGCGGTTGGGCCGCGAGGCCTTCTTCAGGGCATCGGCCAGGTCTTCGCTGCGGACCGGTTTGACCAGATAGCCGACCGCGCTGACCTGGAATGCTTCCAGGGCGAATTCATCGTGGGCGGTGCAGAAGATCACCGCCGGAGGGGCTTCACGCTCGCACAACTTGGCCGCCACCTGAAGCCCGTCCAGGCCGGGCATGCGGATATCCAGCAGGACGATATCCGGCTTCAGGCTGTCGATCAGTGTCAGCGCTTCTTCACCATTGCTGGCAGAGGGCTCCAGGACGCGATAGCCGTCCATTTGCCCTACCAGCCGGGCCAGGCGCTCTCGCGCCAGGGGTTCGTCATCGACGATCAGGACATTCATAAGCTCAGGCTTCCTGCATGAGACGCGCACATGGATAGCGTAGACAGGTGTAGTGCCGTCCGTCACGGCGCTCGACGCTGAGACTAGCTTTTGGCCCGAAAAGTGCCGCAAGTCTCGCCGCAATATTTTGCAGCGCCTGCTTGGTCCCCTTCGTGGGCAACGTCTGCGTCGACTCGTCGTACGGGTTGCTCACACAGAGCTGGAACACACCGTCACGGTAGTCCGCCTCAACTTTCACCAGACCGCCTTCGATGCGCGGCTGGATGCCATAAATCAACGAGTTCTCCAGCAAGGGCTGCAACGTCAGCTGGGGGATCGGCACGCCATCGGGCACGCCGTTCACCTGCCAGTCCAGCTGCAAGCGGTTGCCAAGACGAAACTGCTCTATGGAAAGATAGCGTCTGGCCAACTCGAGTTCCTCCCCCCAGGAAATTAATGTTCCAGGTTTGGCCAGGCTGGCACGGAACAGATCCGACAGATTCAGCACCGCCTGCTCGGCCTTGCCCGGGTCGAGCTCGATCAGGCTGGCGATGCTGTTGAGGCTGTTGAACAGGAAATGCGGACGGATGCGCGCCTGCAGCGACTCGATCCGTGCCCGCAGTTCGGCCTGTTCCTGGCGCCGCCATTGGCTCAGGAGATAAAAGTAGCGTAGCAACAGGGTGGACATGATGAGGGCGATCAACGCATGGCGCAGGTAAAGATTCACCTCGCCGACGCGCGACATCGGTCCGCCCAGGGAGAGGTAGTCGGCCGCCGCCGTGCAGGCGAGGGTCAGGGCCACCACCAGCGCACAACTGATCACCCCGGCGCGCCAGGCGGGCCAGCGCGCGAGCAGCGGGCGCATCCGGCACAGCAGGCCGGCCGAGAGCAGTACGTTCCACTGCACGAAGAGCGAGATCAACGACAGACGCACCCAGTTGAAGCTCGGCGTCATCGGCTCGGCCAGCACGATCACCAGCACCAGCATCTCGGCCAGCACCACCAGGCTGAACAGCGCTTCGGGCTGGCACAGTTCGGGGATGAAGAAGTCGTCGTCGGGTGCCGGCCGGGCGCCGGTCTTGGCAAGTATGGGCATCGACGCAGTTTCCGTAAGCGTCCGCACGGCGGCAAGCGCGGCGTGCGACCAGAGCCGGGAAATGTCGGGCAGCGCAAGGATCGGCCGGGGCTGCGCGGCGATTCCACGCCACTCCCCCACCCCAACCGCCAAAGCGCCGCCGGTTTTGTGCTTCAGCCTGCTATTATCGTCGCACTTTGCCCTTCATGCAGGCCGCGCGCCGCGCCTGCCCGTTTCCGCGAGAGAGATCCATGAGCGTAGAGAAGACCAACCAGTCCTGGGGCGGCCGTTTCAGCGAGCCCGTCGATGCCTTTGTCGCCCGCTTCACCGCTTCCGTCGATTTCGACAAGCGCCTCTACCGCCACGACATCATGGGCTCCATCGCCCACGCCACCATGCTGGCCAAGGTCGGCGTGCTGACCGACGCCGAGCGCGACACCATCATCGATGGCCTGAAGCAGATCCAGGGCGAGATCGAGGCCGGCACCTTCGACTGGCGCGTCGACCTGGAAGACGTGCACATGAACATCGAAGCGCGCCTGACCGACCGCATCGGCATCACCGGCAAGAAGCTGCACACCGGCCGCTCGCGCAACGACCAGGTGGCCACCGACATCCGCCTGTGGCTGCGCGACGAGATCGACCTGATCCTCGCCGAGATCACCCGCCTGCAGCAGGGCCTGCTGGGCCTGGCGGACGCCGAAGCCGACACCATCATGCCCGGCTTCACCCACCTGCAGACCGCCCAGCCGGTGACCTTCGGCCACCACCTGCTGGCCTGGTTCGAAATGCTCAGCCGCGACTACGAGCGCCTGGTGGACTGCCGCAAGCGCGCCAATCGCATGCCCCTGGGCAGCGCCGCGCTGGCCGGCACCACCTACCCGATCGACCGGACCATCACCTGCGAACTGCTGGGATTCGAAGCGATCTCCGGCAACTCGCTGGACGGTGTGTCCGACCGTGACTTCGCCATCGAATTCTGCGCCGCCGCCTCCGTGGCGATGATGCACCTGTCGCGCTTCTCCGAAGAGCTGGTGCTCTGGACCAGCGCCCAGTTCCAGTTCATCGACCTGCCCGACCGCTTCTGCACCGGCTCCTCGATCATGCCGCAGAAGAAGAACCCGGACGTACCGGAGCTGGTTCGCGGCAAGTCCGGCCGCGTGTTCGGCCACCTCGCCGGCCTGCTGACCCTGATGAAGGGCCAGCCGCTGGCGTACAACAAGGACAATCAGGAAGACAAGGAACCGCTGTTCGACGCCGCCGACACCCTGCGCGACAGCCTGCGCGCCTTCGCCGACATGGTCCCGGCAATCAAGCCCAAGCGCGAGATCATGCGCGAAGCGGCCCGCCGCGGCTTCTCCACCGCCACCGATCTCGCCGACTACCTGGTACGCAAGGGCCTGCCCTTCCGCGACTGCCACGAGATCGTCGGCCATGCGGTGAAATACGGCGTGGACAGCGGCAAGGACCTGGCCGAGATGAGCCTGGACGAGCTGCGCCAGTTCAGCGACCAGATCAGCGACGACGTGTTCGCCGTACTGACCCTGGAAGGCTCTGTGAACGCCCGCGACCACATCGGCGGCACAGCGCCCAAGCAGGTTCGCGCCGCCGTCGTGCGTGGCAAGGAACTGCTCGCCGCGCGCTAAGCGTGATCGGCCGCGTCGCCAGACGCGGCCTTCTCCGCCTCAGCTTCTGCTCAGCAAGCCCAGCTGCGCTGGCGTCAGCTGCAGCATGCGCACCGCCTTGTGCTCCGCCAGACTCGACAACTCGGCCTCCGGCAGACGCGCCGCATTGGCGGCCAGGTTGACGATCAATGCCTCGCGGCTGAGCACCCCGCCACTCAGGGCATAGGCCGCCGCGATCAGGTTGCGCAGCTCCAGCGGCAGGCGCCAGCGGGTCCGCAACGCCGAGCCAAAGCTCGCGCCATGCTCGGCCAGCGCCGCATCGACTTCACGCTCACTGAGTGCCCCGCCCGCACTACTCCAATCCTGCAGGCTGCGCAGCAACGCCAGGTCACCCAGGCAGTGCAGCAGGCCCGCCGTGAAGCAGCGGTCGGCGTCCGCGCTCAGCGACTCGGCCAGCGCAAAGGCGACATCGGCACTGTGCTGCGAGAGCTGCCAGAAGCGCTCGGCGCGCTCCTTCAGCAGCGGATCATCCAGCGTCGCAGCACGCTGCAAGGCCACCGCCAGCATCAGGTTCAGGGCATGGGCCACGCCCAGTCGCGACAGGGCCTGCAGGAGTGTCTGGCAGGGCATGCCGACGTGCCGGGCGGCACTGTTGGCGGCGGAGATCAGGCAGGCGGTGATCTGCGGATCATGGCCGAATTCCTGCTCGAGCATCTCCAGATTGATGTCGCTGGCCTCCATGCAGCGGTTCACCGCCTTGCCAACCTCGCCCATCAACGGCGCGCCATCGGTGGCGTCCCGCTCGGTCTGCAGGAAGCGCGCAAGCGACAGGCTCTGCTCCAGGGTCGGCAGCTCGCAAACGACACTCTCACCCGGCGCCAGCAGCACCGCCCGCAGGCGCGCGCGCAGATTCTCCGCATTGTAAGGCTTCACCAGATAAGCCGTCGGCGCCAACGGCAGCGCAGCGCGAACGCTGGCGGCGTCCGCCTTCGAGCTGATCAGGATGAAGGGCTGGGCCACCGGTCCTCGGCGCAGGGCTCGGACCTGGCGCAACAGCTCCAGGCCGTCGCTACCGGGCAGCTCCTGCTCGGCCAGCACCAGAGCGAACTGCTGCCGCCGGCAGGCATCGATTGCCGCCAGTCCATCCTCGCAGAACTGAACGCTGGCATCGCAGCGCACGCTGAGCACCAGCTGGCCCAGCAGTTCACGGCTCCAGGGATCGCTGGCCGCGACCAGCACGCCGGGAGATACACTCATCAATCACCTCGTTCGAAACGAACGCCAAACGCCGGCACGCGCAGCCAACCCAGAGCGGCCTAGCCGGTCTGTGCAATCTTGGGCGTCGCCGGAAAAGGCCTACGAAATAACGCGCAGCGTAGTCCAAAGCCTAGGTGCTTTCCCATGAGCGCCATCAAATTCGGACACAAAAAAAGGCCCGCTTTCGCGGGCCTTTTCATTACAGCGGCTAAACCGTCAAGGCTCAGGCCAGCTCGTCGAAGCACTCGGCCAGGATGGCCAGGCCCTTGTCCAGCTGGGCGTCCGGGATGGTGACCGGCATCAGGAAGCGGATGACGTTGTAGTAGGTACCGCAGGAGAGCAGGATCAGACCTTTCTCACGGGCACGAACCACGATCTTGCTGACCAGCTCGGCAGCCGGCTTGTTGTGGTCGCCGCCTTCGAACAGCTCGATGGCAACCATCGAACCCAGGCCACGAACGTCGCCGATCACCTTGTGCTTGGCCTGGATGTCGCGCAGACCAGCCTTCAGACGCTCGCCAACAGCCTGCGAACGCTCCAGCAGCTTCTCTTCTTCGAAGACCTTCAGCACGGCCAGGGCCGCGGCGCAGGCGATCGGGCTACCGGCGTAGGTGCCGCCCAGGCCGCCGGGAGCGATGGCGTCCATGATTTCGGCCTTGCCGGAAACGCCGGAGATCGGGAAACCGCCGCCAACGGACTTGGCGAAGGTGGTCAGGTCCGGAACGATACCCAGCTGCTCGGTGGCGAAGAAGGTGCCGGTACGGCCAGCGCCAGTCTGCACTTCGTCAGCGATCAGCAGGATGCCGTGCTCGTCGCACAGGGCGCGCAGGCGCTGCATGAAGGACTTGGAGTTGACGTAGAAGCCACCCTCGCCCTGAACCGGCTCGATGATGATGGCAGCGATGTCGCGCGGCTGAGCGTCGTTCTTGAAGATGCGCTCGATGCTGGCGATCGACTCGTCTTCGCTGATGCCGTGCAGTTCGCACGGAGCCAGGGCGCGGAAGATGCCGCCCGGCATCAGGCCCATGCCAGCGGAGTACGGAACGACCTTGCCGGTCAGGCCCAGGGTCATCATGGTACGGCCGTGGTAGGCACCGGTGAAGGCGATCACGCCAGCGCGGCCGGTGGCGGCACGGGCGATCTTGACGGCGTTCTCAACGGCTTCGGAGCCGGAGGTGACCAGCAGGGTCTTCTTCGGGAAGTTGCCCGGAACGCGCTTGGCGATCTCTTCGGCCAGCTCGATGTAGGGCTCGTACGCCAGCACCTGGAAGCAGGTGTGGGACAGCTTGGTCAGTTGTTCCTGAACGGCGGCAACCACTTTCGGGTGCAGGTGGCCAGTGTTCAGTACTGCGATGCCGCCGGCGAAGTCGATGTATTCACGACCTTCGACGTCCCACACGGTGGAGTTCTCGGCGCGCTCGGCGACGACCGGGTGGATCTGGCCTACACCGCGCGGTACGGCGGCCTGACGACGTTGCAGCAGGGATTCGTTGGTTTTGCTCATAGCTTCCTCAGTGGCCGCTCATCGGGCGACCGGATCAAAGGATGAAAGCGGGGAGAAGCCTCACACGACAGCATACGATGATCGACTGTCGTGGAACTTACGGCCCGCCAGACGGGTTGTCCGGTGCTACCACCGGAAAACGCCGGCGCGAAGGTGGCTGTCAGCTCTTGCCTGCCACCCGCGCGCCCACGGAAAAACGGATCAGATACCGCCGAGGCAGAGGTACTTGATCTCGAGGTAGTCCTCGATACCGTACTTCGAACCTTCGCGGCCCAGGCCCGAAGCCTTGATACCGCCGAACGGCGACACTTCGTTGGAGATCAGGCCGGTGTTGATACCCACCATGCCGTATTCCAGCTGCTCGGCCACGCGGAACACGCGGGCCAGGTCACGGGCGTAGAAGTAGGAGGCCAGGCCGAACTCGGTGTCGTTGGACATGGCGATGACTTCAGCCTCGTCCTTGAAGCGGAACACCGGCGCCAGCGGGCCGAAGGTTTCGTCCTTGGACACCAGGGCGCTCTTCGGTACGTCGACCAGGATGGTCGGCTCGAAGAAGGTGCCACCCAGGGCGTGCGGCTTGCCGCCGGCGAGGACCTTGGCGCCTTTGGAAACGGCGTCGGCGATGTGCTCCTCGACCTTGGCAACTGCCTTGGAATCGATCAGCGGACCGGTGGTGATGCCCTGCTCCAGGCCGTTGCCGATGTTCAGCTTGGCCACGGCAACCTTCAGCTTCTCGACGAAGGCGTCGTACACGCCGTCCTGTACGTACAGGCGGTTGGCGCAGACGCAGGTCTGGCCGTTGTTGCGGTACTTGGAGATCAGCGCACCTTCGACAGCGGCGTCCAGGTCGGCATCGTCGAACACGATGAAGGGAGCGTTACCGCCCAGCTCCAGGGACACCTTCTTGATGTCCTTGGCGCATTCGGCCATCAGCTGGCGACCGATTTCGGTCGAGCCGGTGAAGGTCAGCTTGCGCACGATCGGGTTGCTGGTCAGCTCACCGCCGACTTCGCCGGCGCTGCCGGTGACGACGCTGAACACGCCCTTCGGAATACCGGCGCGCTCGGCCAGCTCGGCCAGGGCCAGGGCGGAGTACGGGGTTTGCGAAGCGGGCTTGAGTACCATGGTGCAGCCAGCGGCCAGGGCCGGGCCGGCTTTACGGGTGATCATCGCGGACGGGAAGTTCCACGGGGTGATAGCCGCGGTCACGCCGATCGGCTGCTTGATCACGATGATGCGCTTGTCGGGCTGGTGGCCCGGAATGGTGTCACCGTAGATGCGCTTGGCTTCTTCGCCGAACCACTCGAGGAAGGAGGCGGCGTAGGCGATCTCGCCCTTGGCTTCGGCCAGCGGTTTGCCCTGCTCGATGGTCATCAGGCGAGCCAGGTCGTCCTGGTTCTCGATCATCAGGTCGAACCACTTGCGCAGCTTGTTGGCACGCTCTTTGGCGGTCAGCGCACGCCACGCCGGCAGGGCCTTGTCGGCGGCTTCGATGGCGCGACGGGTCTCGGCGGCGCCCATCTTCGGCACGGTGCCGATGATTTCGTTGGTGGCCGGGTTGTTCACCTTGATGGTCTGGCCATTGTCGGCGTCGACCCAGGAACCGTCGATGTAAGCCTGTTGACGGAACAGCTTGGCATCATTGAGTTGCATGACCTGTCTCCTTTCGAGGAAAGCCTGTGGACGGCGGGTCTACCTCGAGTCCCCACCTGTCTTGTTGTCTGGAATGGAGAGACCGCAGTCCCTACCGTTCATTCACCCCGACCGACCCATGTCGGTGCCAGGGGCGAAGGTCGCCACAGCAAGGGGCGACGCCAGGCGAACGGCTCTTAGTTCGCTCGGCACGCGGACACGAAAAAACACAGACCGGGGTCATTGCCCGGTCTGGTCCAGTTCGCTCACGCACGGATTCCTGGATTGAATCCAAGAAGACGTCTGCCCTACAACCTTCCGGTACGCTGATCGACGGAAGCCGCACAGGGACCTGCTGTCAGTGAAGACAAGCGGTTGGCACAACGGAAGAATGTCATCCCGCAGGCGGTTGGCCGGCTGGTGTGATGCCAATTCTCCGGTCTCCTGTTGTTGTGATGGGGAGGCGTTTGAAATCTCAAACGAATCCTAGGGCCCTCGACCGCAAAGGGCAAGAGCTTGTTCGACAAAACCAACGAAGGTATCAGGTGGCAGAGCCTTTTCGGAGCATTTCTACCGACAGGCGGCACTTTTCGTTCGATATCATGAACGAGCGTACTGCTATTGGACGCCCAAGCCCGAGATGCGTATGATTGCCGCCTGCCGCGCCAGGCGCGGCATACGCATCCGTAGCTCAGCTGGATAGAGTACTGCCCTCCGAAGGCAGGGGTCGTGGGTTCGAATCCCGCCGGATGCGCCATCTCCCTGTTTCGAGCTGCCTCAAGCGGTCTGCGAAACCACCTGTAAAGCCCGCCCTGAGAGGGCTTTCCTGTTTCTGGCGATTCGGCCTCGCGCATGCCCGCCGCTTCCCGCCGCATATACCAGGCAACTGGCGGACTCCAGCGCTGGAATTGCCCTCGACGCCATACGATTCATCTTCGCCAGCAAAGGCTGTATAAGCCTCCGCCATCGTGCGCGAAAAGGATAAACCGCCAATGCTTCGGCTCCTGATGCCAGCCCTGCTCCTGGCCCTTGCCGGTTGCGCCACCAAGCCGCCTGCCAATCCCGACAACCTCTGCGAAATCTTCCGCGAAAAGCCGAAATGGCACGAGGCGGCGCTGAAGATGCAGAAGCGCTGGGGAGCGCCGATCCAGGTGCCGATGGCGATGATGTACCAGGAGTCCTCCTTCAAGCACGACGCCTTGCCGCCCCGCTATTACTTCCTCGGTTTCATTCCCTGGGGCCGGGTCAGCTCCGCCTACGGTTACGCCCAAGCCAAGGACGAGACCTGGGCGGACTACAAGAAGGATGCCGGGGACTGGGGCGCCGACCGCGACGACTTCGCCGACGCGCTGGACTTCATGGGCTGGTACATGCAGAAGACCTACAGCGTCAACCGCGTCTCCAAGTGGGACGCCTATGCCCAGTACCTGAACTACCACGAGGGTTGGGGCGGCTATCGCAATCGCAGTTACGACGCCAAGCCGTGGCTGAAGAACGTGTCGCAGAAGGTCCAGGCGCGCGCCTCGCTGTACAGCGCCCAGTACAAGAGCTGCCAACAGGAGCTGTCGGACGACGGCTGGTTCTGGTAGCCCCGAACGCTCGAACTACGGCGCAGGGGCGCGACGCTGCCGTCAGCGCCCCATGATCCGCCGGTACTCGTCCCGGTATTCCTCGTAAGGCAGGTTGCGCTGCTGCAGGTCGAGGATCTGCTGCTCCTGGCTTCGCGGTGGGGCGGCGTGGGCGACGGTTTCGACCGCTGTCGGGGCGACCGGAGCGGGGACGCTCCGTTGCGGAGGTACCGGGGCTGCGGGAGTCGTGGGCGACGGCAGCGGGCGGGAAGGACGGGCGACCAGCAGTGCGCCGGTGATTTCCTCGACGATCTGCTCGGACACAGCATTCAGTTGCGCCGCCCCCATCGAGGAGAACAGGTCGCCGGTGGACTCGGCCTCGCTGTCATAGCGGCGCGAAGCGAGCAGTTGGCCGGTGAGACCGTCGTGGTAGCGCACGGTGGAGGTGATCCACTCGCCATCTTCAGCGCGCGGGCGGTTGTTGGCGCTATGGCCGGCGCCAACCTCGATCACCACCAGGGTGGACAGGGTTTGCGTGGCGCGCGGCTCGCCGTCCTGGACCGACAGCTGATAGTCCGCCGAATCCGCCTCTTCGCGCAGGGCCTCTCGCCAGTTGCTCATGAGCGTGCGCCAGCGCGGGTTGGCCGCCACCTGGGCATCCGGCTGGAAGTTCACCACCAGGCTATGGCGGGTATCGCGGTACAGGGAAATCGGGGCGCCGCGCTCGTCAGTGCGGACCGAGGAGGAGCAGCCGCCCAGCAGGGCGAGGCTCAGGATGATGGGGAGGTAGCGCATGGTGGTCCCTCTTCTGATCTGGGGCATTCTGCCAGCACTTCATGACGCAAAGAAGCCGTCTGGAATCAGTCCTCCGGCCAATCGTCCTCATCGTCCAGACCCGACTGGTATTCCTCCGGCTCATCGTCATCCGGATGGTCGTCGAAGTACGCCGCGTCCGCGTCCAGCAGGCTGTCGAGGTCGTCGTCGAGATCGAGCAGGTGGTCATGTTCGGGCTCGGGGAGGTCGCGGTCGTCGTCAGTCATGGCCGATCAGAAAGCAGGAGGGGAAGGACAGTATAAATCGCGCGGGCGGAGCTTGACGCTTTCAATGGTGTCCGCGCCGCTTTCCGACCTTGCCGGATCGCCATCTGTCCACGATTCTCTATGAACCTCGGGCATCGCGCCGTGAGACGACGAAAGGGGGCAGGAATGAAGAATGTGGCTCAGCTGTTGAACGCCAAGGCGGACCAGCAGGTTTACACCATTGGCCCGGACGCGCTGGTCATCGACGCATTGCGCCTGATGGCGGACAAGAACCTCGGCGGCTTGCCGGTGGTGGAGGCCAACCAGGTGGTCGGCTTCTTCAGCGAGCGCGACTACGCCCGGCGCCTGGCGCTGAAGGGGCGTAACTCGGAGGACACGCCGGTTCGCGACGTGATGACCGCGCCGGTGATCACCGTGGAAACCCACCTGAACATCGACAAGTGCATGAGCATCATGACCGAGCGCCACCTGCGCCACCTGCCGGTGGTCGAGAACGGGGAGCTGCTGGGCCTGCTGTCCATCGGCGACCTGGTGAAGGCGGCCATCGCCGAACAGGCCGACCTGATCCGCCAGCTGGAGCAGTACATCCGCGGCGAGTGAACGGATGCCGGCGGCCGCTCAGCGCGAGGTCGCCGTCTCCACCTTCCCGCAGTGCATGTCCACCAGGCTCAGGACGCCGTCGGCATAGCCGCTGCCGGTGTCGATGTAGTGCGTGTTGCCCAGCCGGCGTACCCGGGTCTGCGCCGTGTGGCCGACATACAGACGCTCCAGGCCAGGCACCGGCGTATCGTCCTCGCCCTCGATGCGGGTGCGCGCCCACATCGCCAATGCCGCCGCGCTACGCCGGGCGGCGCTGCCCAGCTCCCCGGCCAGGGCGGCCATGCCGCTGTCCCAATCCGGGAAAGCGGGTGAGATCGGCGGTTCGGCGTGGACGATGCCGACGCGCCGACCCTCCGCGACTTCCACCTCGATGACCAACGGCAGGCGCTGCAGGCGCCGGGCGATGCGCTCGCGTTCATCCTGCGGCAAGGCGTAGAGCCACACGCCGCCGTTGCGGTAGTGCAGGTCGCGGTCATCGCCAGCCAGCACCGAGTCGATCACCAGTTGCTCATGGTTACCGCGCACCGAGGCGAACCAGGAGTGCTCCAGCCACTCCAGCACACGCGGCGAATAAGGTCCGCGGTCCACCAGGTCGCCGGCGGCAAACAGACGGTCAGCGGCGCTATCGAACGCCACCCGTTCCAGCAGGCGTTCGAGCAGTTCGAAATGGCCGTGCACATCCCCCACCACGAAATCGCGTCCACGCAGATTGCGCGGGAAGCGTTGCAGGGGGCGTTCCGGCAGGAGGGTATTCATTGCCAACTCCAGGTTGTGCGAGAACTCACTTTACCAGCAGCAAGCCCGCCCCAGAGCTGTTACGACGAAAGTTCCGGCCTCTCGCCCAACTGCTCGCGAAGAAATTCGATGAACGCACGAACCCTGGGCGGTACATGCCGGGCATGGGGGTAGAGTGCATGCAGCGGCGCGCTGGGCACGCGGTAATCCGGCAACACCCGTCGCAAGCGGCCGGCGGCGATGTCCTCGCCCACGTCCCAGATCGATTTCAAGGCGATGCCGCCAGCGGCGAGCAGCCACGCATGCACGGCACCGCCGTCATTGCTCAACAGGCTGGCCTGCACCCGCACGGCGATGCGCTCACCATCGGCGGCAACGAATCGCCACTCGCTGCGGGGCTGTTCGCCATTGACGATACAGCGATGGCGCAGCAGCTCAGCCGGATGCGCCGGTTCGCCATGCGTCTCCAGGTACGCAGGCGCCGCGCACAGTACACGGTAGTTGTCCGCCAGTGGCCGCGCGATGAGCGACGAGTCCTCCAGCGCACCGACCCGCACGGCCATGTCCAGCCCGCCTTCGAGCAGGTCGATCAGGCTGTCGCTCAGTTCCAGCTGCACCGACAGTTGCGGATGAAGCTGCTGGAATCGCGCCAGCAGCGGGGCGATCCAACGGCGACCGAAGTCGATCGGCGCGGTCAGGCGCAACAGGCCATCGATGCTCTCGCGCCGGCGCGAGATCAGTGCGTTCGCCGCATCCACCTCCGCCAGGATACGCAGTACCTGGGCATGGAACAGCGCCCCCTCCTCGGTCAACGCCTGTCTCCGGGTGGTGCGCTGCAACAGGCGCACACCCAGGCTGCCTTCCAGGTGAGCCAGGCGCTTGCTGATCACCGCCAGGGACACATCCAGCTCGCGCGCCGCGGCGGACAAGCTGCCGGCGCTGACGATACGGTCGAAGGCCACGAGATTGACGAGGTTATCGATCATTCGACCAACTCTTCACGAAACAGAAAGAATGCATCGACGTATCTAGCGTATTTCCATCGAAACCCGCAACAGAGAATGACGGCTACCGCGCCTCGAAGCGCCCTGACCGGAGTTCGCCATGCCTCATCTTCGCCCCCTGCTTGCCACCCTGGCCTTGTTCGCCGCCGGCTCGGCCATCGCCGCCAGCCCTCCCCTGCTGGAGCCCGGGCAACTGATTGCCGACGCATCACTGCCCAAGCCCCGGCTCGATGCGCAGATCCTCGCCGCACGCCGCTACGCCACGTTCTGGGACAGCGGCGACCCTGCACTCGCTCGTCAGGCGTTGGCCGAGAGCTTCACCGACCGCACCCTGCCCGCCGGTCGGCCACAAGGTATCGAGGGACCGCTGAAGGCCTCGGCCATGATGAAAGCCGCGATCCCCGATCTGCACTGCCGTATCGAGCAGATGCTGGTGACGGGCGATCGCGTGGTCCTGCACCTGCGCTTCAGCGGACGCTTCACCGGCCCCTTCCTTGGCCACCAGGGTGCGGGACAGGCCGTGGACTTCATCGCCACCGACATCTATCGCATCGCCGACGGCCGCATCACCGACAACTGGCACATCGAAGACAACCTCAGCCTGCTGCGCCAGCTCGGCGTGGTGTCGAACTGACGGAGGCCACGATGAGCACCGAGCACAATGGCCTCGGCCGCCGAAGCTTCATCACCCAGGTCGGCGCCGGCGTCGGCGTCATCGCCGCCGGCATGGCACTGGGCGCAGGCTCGGCCGGCGCGGCGACGCCACCCCGGAGCAGCAAAGCCACCGCCAGCGCACGCTTCTGGCCCGGCGGCATCCGCCTGGTCATCTCCATCTCCATGCAGTTCGAAGCGGGTGGCCAGCCGCTCAAGGGCACCGACAGCCCGTTCCCCCGCGTGGACTTCCCCGACAGCGTACCCGCCGACGCCGCCGCCAACAGCTGGTTCGCCTATGGCTACCGCGAAGGCATCCCACGGATGCTCGACCTCTGGGACCGCCACGGGATCAAGGTGACCTCGCACATGATCGGCGAAGCCGTCCGACACAGCCCCGACCTGGCGCGGGAAATCGTCCGGCGCGGGCACGAGGCCGCCGCCCACGGTCCGCGCTGGAGCTCCCAGTACGCGATGAGCCGCGACGAGGAGCGCGCCTTCCTCATCGCCGCCCGCGACATGGTGGAGGAAGTCACCGGCCAGCGCCCCCAGGGCTACAACTGCAACTGGCTGCGACGCGGGCCCAATACCCTGTCGCTGCTGCAGGAGCTGGGTTACCGCTACCACATCGACGACCTCAGCCGCGACGAGCCATTCATCGAGCCCGTGAACGGCCGGGACTTCGCGGTGGTGCCCTACACCCTGCGCAACAACGACATCCTGCTGGTGGAGGGGCGCAACTACTCGCCCAGCCAGTTCCTCGAACAGATCAAGCTGGAATTCGATCAGCTCTACCAGGAAGCCGCCAGCCGGCGGCGGATGATGTCCCTCAGCGCCCATGACCGCATCAGCGGTACGCCACAGATGGTTCGCGCCTGGGACGCCTTCCTGGAATACGCGAAGCGCCATCCGGGCGTCGCCTTCCTGCGCAAGGACGAGATCGCCCGGATCACGCTGGAGAGTCCGCAGAGCCTGCGGGAAAGCGAGGTCATCTGAGCCACCGCCCTGCGCGTTCCGCGCAGGGCCTTTCCCTTGCTGCCGCGCTGCTGCCCAGGCAGCGACACGCCAGCACGGGCTGCTTCCCCAGCAGCACAGAATCCACAAGACCTAAGAAATTCCCTTATAGATCAACACATTGAGATCAAACCCAAAAGCGGTACGGATGTTGCGATAGCCCCTGCAAGCCAACCGGCCTTATCACGCGTGAGCCAGCACAAGAGCAACGCAATAACAGCTAGATGCCTTGCGGCGACGACCGAGCACCACAGAGCCGGCCGTCCTTTCGCCGCCCCTTGGGGACACCATGTTCAAACGCAGTACCCTTTCCCTCGCCATCGTCCTGAGTCTGGGGGGACTCGCCAGCCAGAACGCCGCGGCGGACGACAGCGACACCCAGCAGAACAACGACACCAGCGCCGCGCCCACCCTGGGCAAGGTGGTGGTGACCGCGCAGAAGCGCGAAGAGTCGGTGCAGGAAGTGCCGGCGCCGATCACCGTGCTCAGCGGCGAGAAGATCCGCGACGCCTCGTTGCAATCGGCCAATGAAGTGACCCGCTACACGCCCAACGCCTCGGCGGGCACCACCGACGGCCACGGCCGTCCGCGCTGGTGGATTCGCGGCCTGGGCACCGGCGACCAGGGCGCCAACACCGTCAGCCCGATCGGCATCTACGTCGACGACGTGTACATCGCCAACATCAGCGCCACCGGCTTCCCGCTGTTCGACCAGGAGCGCGTGGAGGTGCTGCGCGGCCCACAAGGCACGCTGTGGGGCAAGAACACCACGGGCGGTGCGATCAACTTCATCTCGCGCAAGCCGACCTTCAGCCCCGAGGGCTATTTCAAGGTCGACATGGGCAATTACGCCAACCGCATCGTCGAGGGCGCGGTAAGCGACGCGCTGGTGGACGACAAGCTGGCCGGGCGCCTGTCCTTCCATCACCAGGGCCGCGACGGCTACACCGAGAACATCAACGACAACGACGACCAGGGCGCGCTGGAAGACGACGCCGTGCGCCTGCAGTTCGCCGCGAGGATCAACGATGACCTCGACGCCAACCTCAACCTGCACGCCCGCAGCTACCACGACACCGCCAGCTACAACACCGTCAGCTACGGCACCCGGCCCAACGGCACCAACCAGTTCGGCTATTCCATCGACCCGAAGCTGGGCAAGGCCAACTTCAACGCCAAGTACCAGGCCGAGATCGACCAGTTGGGCAGCAACCTCAACCTGGTCTGGCAACTGGGCGACCTGGAGCTGACCTCCATCACCGCCTTCGAGCACTTCACCCGCGACGGCTGGAGCGACAGCGACAACACCCCGCTGGAACTGCAGCGCAGCTACGGCTACGCCGACAGCCAGCAGTACTCCCAGGAGTTTCGCCTGGCCTCGCCGCGCACCGAACGGCTGAACTGGGTGCTGGGCTTCCACTACTTCAACGAGGACCTGCAGGCGGAAAGTGTCAACGCGGCGCTGACCAACCCGTACATCCCGCGTTCCTACAACAACGTCAGCTACGACCAGCAGACCGAGAGCTACGCCGTCTTCGGCAGCACCACCTACAACTTCACCGATGACTTCAGCCTCACCGCCGGCCTGCGCTGGACCCGCGAGACCAAGGACATCGACCTGCTGCGCCTGCAGAACCGAGGCCCCGCGGTGTTCGGCGATGGCGACTGGTGGAAGCAGGACAACGTCCTCTCGCAACTGGTCGCCAATGCCAGCCAGGACGAGAGCAACACCTGGAGCGACTACAGCTGGGACCTGACCCCGGAGTACCGCATTTCCGATAACGCCCGGGCCTACTTCCGCTATGCCCGTGGCTTCCGCTCCGGCGGCTACAACACCGGCGTGACCAGCCAGGCCACCGTCGCCACGGTGGACCCGGAATACCTCACCTCCTACGAGCTGGGCCTGAAGTCGGAATGGTTCGATGGCCGCCTGAACGCCAATACCAGCCTGTTCTACTACGACTACGAGGACATCCAGCTCAACATCGTCACCGCGGTGAACAACCAGACCGTCTCGCGCCTGGCCAACGGCGCCCAGGGCGAGGCCTACGGCGCCGAGTTCGAACTGGAAGCCATCCCGCTGCAGAACCTCCACGTCAACTTCGGCCTGGGCCTCTTGCACACCGAGTTCACCGACTACACCTCGGGCAAGGACGACTATTCCGGCAACAACTTCGTCCGCGCACCCAACGTCTCGGCCGTGCTTGGCGCCGACTACCGCATCCCGCTGAACGTCGGCGGCGCGGTGATCCTCGGCACCGACTGGAACACCCGCAGCCGCCAGTACTTCTTCACCAACGACCAGAGCGCCAACATGCGCTCCGGCGGTTACACCCTGGGCAACGCGCGGGTGACCTACGAGTTGCCGGGCGAAACCACCCGCGTCACTGCCTATGTGAACAACCTGACCGACAAGGAATACCGCAACCACACCCTGCCGGGCGGTTTCCAGACCGCCGCCGTGATGTTCGGCGACCCGCGCACCTTCGGCGTCTCGGTCACCACCGACTTCTGAGCGAGGTAACGACCATGTCCCTGATCCATCGCACGCTGCGCCGGCTGCTGCCGGCCGCCGCCCTGCTGCTCGCGGGCCACGCCCTGGCCGCCGAGCAGCCGACCACCCTGCGCATCGCCACCGTGGCCTATGCCAATGCCGGGCAGATCACCTTCAACGGCCCGGCCTACGTCATCGACCGCGACAAGTGGCTGGAGCAACAGCTGGCCCAGCGCGGCATCAAGCTGGAGTGGGTGCCCGCCGCCACCGCCTCGGTGGGCACCTTCGTCAATGAGGAATTCGCCAACAAGCGCATCGACTTCGCCTTCTACGGCGACCTCCCGTCGATCATCGCCAACGCGTCCGGCGTACAGACCCAGCTGATCGTCCCCGGCGGCATCGGCAACAACGTCTACCTCGTGGTGCCGCCGGGCTCCACGGCGAAATCCATCGCCGACCTCAAGGGCAAGCGCATCGCCCTGCACCGGGGACGGCCGTGGGAGCTATCGTTCGCCAAGCTGCTGGAAGCCAATAACCTTCGCTTCGAAGACTTCCGCATCTTCAACCTCAACCCCCAGGCCGGCGCCGCCGCGCTGAGCGCCGGGCGGGTGGATGCCTTCTTCACCCTGAGCGACGCCTTCCTGCTGGAAGACAAGCAGGTCGGCCAGATCATCTGGTCGAGCAAGGAGGCCCCGGCGGACTGGAAGATGCGCGCCGAAGTCTGGGGCGCACGGGACTTCGTCAAGGATCATCCCGACCTCACCCAGCTGGTGGTGGACGCCTACCTGAAAGCCGCGTGGTGGGTCTCCCAGGACGCCAACCAGGCGGCGTACCAGGAGGCGCAATCGCGCTCCGGCGTGCCGCTGAGCGTGCTGCAACGCGAGGTGGCTGGCGAGCCCTGGTCGGCGCACTTCTCGCCGATCTACGACGAGGCCCTGCGCAAGCACTACGCCGACGGCATTGCCTACAGCCAGCAGGCCAGGCTGATCCGTGGCGAGGTAAAGGTTGAGGACCTGCTGGAACCGAAGTTCGTCGAGCAGGGGCTGAAGAGCCTGCAACTGGAGAGCTTCTGGCAGCGCAGCGCCGGGCCATCCGTCGCGGCCAAGCCCTGACCTGAGCGGAGGAGCGAGCTTGCTCGCGAACCGACTCCACAGGGGGGGCATTCGCAAGCAGGCTCGCTCTTACAAGAAACCTGTCGATTGGCAGACATGAAAAAGCCCTCGCTAGAGGGCTTTTTCCTTTCTCAGGAACGGCTCAAGCCGCCGCTTCCAGCAGCTTCTGCCCCTGCTCCCAGAGGCCGGTCATTTTCCACTGCTGCTCCAGTACGCCGGGGCCGAATTCCTGGGAGCCGCCGAGGCCTTCGGCGAGACCCTGGAAGTAGGCGCCTTCCTCGATCAGCAGGATCAGTTTGGACGCCTTGATCAGGTCCTCGCCCCAGAAGGTCGCGCCGCCGTTGGCTTCGAGGATGGCCGGGGCGTGCGGGTTCTCGGCGATCCTGTCGAGGATGAACAGCGGCTCGGGCTGGCGGCGGTCGATGTAGATCGGCAGCTCGCGGGCCAGGGTCACGCGCTGGGAGGCGGCGTAGCGGATCGGCAGCACGCGGTGGGCGCTGGCCCAGCCGCCGAGGTAGGGCGTGTGCACGTGGATCACCACGTTGATTTCCGGGCGCGCCTGGAAGATTGCCGCATAGCGCTTGCCGTTGCCGCCGGCGCCACGACCGCTGAGCGGGGTCGCGCCGGCGATGCTTTCGTCAAGGATCACGTCGCCGTCCCAGGTCGAGATCACCGCGCGGATTTCCTGGTCGTCCGCCCAGGGGTTGGGAGCGTGGACGGCGATCACCTTGTCGCTGTCCGGCACGCGCACATAGGCCTGGTAGGTGTTGGTGGCGGTGAGGGTGCGGCTTTCCTTGAGCACGCGGAAGGCCTTGGCGAAGTCGCGGCGGACCTGTTCGAGCTGGCTGGCGAGTTTCGGGTCGAGGGTGGACATGGAATGCCTCCTGGCAGTCGGGGATGGATGAACCGCGTGGCGGTGTTCCAGTGACTGAGCAGGACTTGTGCCATTAAAAAATACTCAACCAAATCAGCCATTTATGAACAACGCGAATGCGCATGAGGGCTGAAACGGTCTGAACGCTGCCGAAATTGCTGCCCGCCCAGCATCCCCTGCTGCCCCACTGCTGCTGTACAGACAAACGCCCTGCTGCTATCGCAGCACACTGTCCTGAAAGCCCCGCCCCGCCTGGCCTCCAGCCTTTGGGCACAGCCCTTGCTCAAGACCCTGCACGAGCAGCACGACGCTGCCCCCGCAAAGCAAAGGAGCAAGCCCATGAGCACCGAATTCTTCTGGCGACTGCCGCTGGGCAGCGACGGTCCCTATCTCGCCTCGGACAAGAACAACCGTGGCAGCCACATCGAGCGTCCCGGCAACATCGCCCCGGGCCGCCTGCCCAACGGCGAGCCGGACGGTTTCACCTACATCGACTACATCGCCCAGGTGGCCAAGGCCGCCGAGATCGCCGGCTTCGAAGGTGCGCTGCTGCCCACCGGGCCGGAGCCGTGGATCGCCGCCGCCGCGCTGGCCCGCGAGACCCGCCGGATCAAGTTCCTGATCGCCTTCCAGGCCGCCTGGACGCTGCCGGCCTACGCCGCGCAGCAGGCGGCGATCCTCCAGCACCTGTCCCGCGACCGCCTGGAGTGGAACATCATCACCGGCGGCAACCCCGCCAGCCAGCGCGCCAACGGTGACTTCCTCGAGCACGACAAGCGCTACCAGCGTACCGGCGAGTTCCTCGACATCATCGACGGCCTGTGGAAGAACGAGCAGTTCTCCTACCAGGGCGAGGTCTACCAGCTGGAGAACGGCTCGCTGCCCATCGCGCTGAAGCACGTGCGCAAGCCGGGCGTGTACTTCTCCGGCTTCTCCGAGCCGGCTCTGGACGTCGCGGCGAAACATGCCGACGTCTACCTGAACTGGGCCGAGCCCATCGACAAGCTCAAGCCGCACCTGGAGCGCGTGCGCGAGCTGGCCGACAAGCAGGGCCGCGAGATCCGCTTCGGCATCCGCATCGACCTGTTCGCCCGCGAGACCGAAGAGGCCGCCTGGAGCGAGCTGCGCCGCCAGTACGAGCGCATCGATGCGCGTACCAGCGCCTTCATCAAGAACTTCGCCACCGGCTCGGATTCGGTCGGTGCTGCGCGGCAGACCGCCTACCACCAGAACGTCGAGCGCTTCGACGACCTGATCATCGGCCCCAACCTCTGGGCCGGCTTCGGCAAGGCCAAACCGGGGCCGACCATTGGCCTGGTGGGCAGCCACGAGAACGTCGCCGAACGCCTCGCCGAATACCGCGATGCCGGTTTCTCCACCTTCATCCTCGCCGGCAACCCGCACCTGGAAGAAGCCCTGCGGATCGGCCAGGAAGTCCTGCCGCTGGTCCAGGGCAAACGCGCCGATGTCCACGAACTCAAGGCTCGCGCCTGAGCCACAAGGAGCTGAACATGTCCCGTCCCCTCGATACCCTCTGGTACACCCGCTGCCCGGTGCCCACCGGCCTCGGCATCGCCGTGCAGAAAGGCTGGCTGGAAGAAGCCCTGGCCGAGCAGGGCACGCAGATCAAGTCGCTGCGCGAGTCCGCTGACCAGGCGGTGCGCGAGTCGCACTTCGACCACACCCTGCAGAACTCCGTACGCCACGGCGGCAACATCCCGGCCATCTGGGCCCGCGCCAGCGGCCGCGAAACCCGCGTGATCGGCCTGTCCTGGGCCGATGAAGCGCAGCTGATCCTGACCACCGCCGAGAGCGGCATCCGTACCGTGCGCGACCTCAAGGGCCGGCGCTTCGGCCTGCCGGACTGGAGCGGCGCGCAGATCGACTTCACCCGCGCGCAGGCCATCCGCGGCCTGGAGAACGCCCTGCGCCTGGAAGGCCTGGAAGTGCGCGACCTGGAGCTGGTGGACTTCGGCCTGAAGGGCACCTTCAGCGACGAGGCGCCGAGCAACATCGTCGGCATCACCGGCCACGGCGGCAGCCGCCGGCGCAGCCAGAACCCGGAGCTGGTCGGCCTGCTGCGCGGTGAAGTGGACGCCATCTTCCTCAAGGGCGCCCACGCCGTGCAGCTGGTGCAGCAGTTCGGCCTGCACACGGTGATCGACACCGGCGCGCACCCGGAGCCGCTGATTCGCTCCAACAACGGCACGCCGCGCACCCTGAGCGTCGACCTCAACCTGCTGGAACAGCACCCCGACGCCGCCAGCGCGATCCTCGCCTCGGTGCTACGCGCCGAAGACTGGGCGCACCAGCACCCGGACGACACCCGCCGCTACCTGGCGCGGGAAACCAACAGCAGCGAGTTCTGGGTCGCCACCGCCTATGGCGAAGACGCCCACCTGCGCCTGCGCACCAACCTCGACGAAGGCTCGATCCTCGCCCTGCAGGACTTCACCGACTTCCTGCAGCGCTGGAACTTCATCCCGGCACGCTTCGACGTGCGTGAGTGGATCGACCCGCGCCCGCTGGAAGCCCTGCGCAGCCGCCTGGCACAGAAGGCCGGCTGATCAACGTCACGAGGGCGATTCCCTCTTCCGCCCCTGCGCGACGGCGCGGGGGTTTTCTTCCCTGACGGACACCCATGAGCACACCGCTGGAAACCCTCTGGTACACCCACAGCCCCGTTCCCACGGGGCTCGGCATCGCCGTCGAATCCGGGCGCCTGGCCCAGGCCTTCCGCCCCTTCGGCACGCGCATCCAGTCGCTGCGCGAATCCTCCGAGCGCGAGGTGCGCGAGGCGCATTTCGACCATCACCTGCCCTACTCCGTACGCCACGGCGGCAACATCCCGGCCATCTGGGCCCGCGCCAGCGGCGCGCGCACACGGGTAATCGGCTTGTCGTGGAGCGACGAAGTGCAGCTCATCGTCAGCGCCCCGGACAGCGGCGTGCGCAGCATCCGCGACCTGCGCCACCGGCGTTTCGGCCTGCCGAAGTGGGCCAACGTGCAGATCGACTTCACCCGCGCCCAGTCCCTGCGCGGCCTGGAGAACGCCCTGCGGCTGGAAGGCCTGGAAGTGCGCGACGTCGAGCTGGTGGACTACCCCTACGGCGGCACCTTCAGCGACGACCCGGTACGCCACGTGTTCGGCGCCCAGGTGGCGCTCAAGGGCAACCGCGTGGTGCAGCGCAACAACGAACTGATCGGCCTGCTGCGTGGCGACATCGACGCGATCTTTCTCAAGGGCGCCCACGGTCTGCAGCTGGCCCATGAATTCGGCCTGCACGTGGTGCTGGATGTCGGTTCGCACCCCGAGCCGCTGGTCCGCTCCAACATCGGCACGCCGCGCACCCTGACCGTCGACCAGCAATTGCTGGACGAACATTTCGATGCCGCCGTGCGGGTGCTCGACACCGTGCTGCGCGCCGAGCAATGGGCCTGGGCGCACCCGGAAGACACCCGTCGCTTCCTCGCCCGCGAGCTCAACACCAGCGAGTTCTGGGTGGCCAGCGCCTACGGGGAAGACGCGCACCTGCGCCTGCAGACCAACCTGGCCGAGCGCTCGGTCAACGCGCTGCGCGACCTCACCGCATTCCTGCAGCGCTGGGAGTTCATCGGCAACCACGTCAACGTGGACGACTGGATCGACCCGCGTCCGCTGGAAGCCCTGCTGGGGAAGATCGATGTCGCCATCTAGCCCGGCGCGGCCTGGCGCCTTCCTGCTCAATTTCATGCTGCTGGCGGCCTTCAGCGGCGCCACTATCGGCATGGCGAAGATCGTCACCACGCTGTACGCCATCAGCATCGGCGCCAACGCCATGCAGATCGGCATCATCTCGGCGATGGAAGCCCTCGGCATGGTGATCCTCACCCTGCCCGCCGGCTTCGTCATCGCCCGCTTCGGCGCGCGCCGGGTGTACTTCCTCGCCAGCCTCGGGCCGATGCTGCTGAACCTGGCCATCCCGCTGTTCGGCGGCTGGTTGTGGCTGGCCTTCGCGCGGCTGCTGATCGGCCTGTGCATCCCGTTCCGCATCGTCGCCATGAACAGTGCCTTCCTGCGCCAACTGAAGCGCATCGGCAACGACAAGGCCGGCTGGTATCGCGGCTCGCTGACCCTGGGCATGGGCCTGCTCGGGCCGCTGCTGGGCAACTGGCTGAGCGGCGCGACGAGCTTCACCTGGGGCTTTGCCGCCATCGGCCTGTGCTTTGGCCTGATGGCCTTCTACAGCCTCGGTTTCTGGGAAGGCGAGGCACCCAGCGAAGACGTACCCGTCGCTGCCGCCACCGGTGGATTGCTGCAACAGGTCGGCGCCATGCTGGCCAACGTCGAGATCGCCGAGAGTTGCCTGATCGAGCTGCTCAGCGCCGCCACCGGCGCGCTGTTCGGCACCTTCATCCTGCTGCTGGCGATGGACGTCGCCGGGCTGTCGCAAGGCCAGGCGGTGAGCCTGGTGATGATCCAGGGCCTGGCCTCGGTGCTCGGGCTGTTCGGCTTCGGCTACCTGATCGAGCGCAGCGGCCGGCGCCTGGCCTACATCGGCAGCCTTTCCGCGGCACTACTCGCCCTACTGCTGCTCGGCAGCGCGCACAACTACTGGCTGCTGGCCCTGGGCGGCGTGCTGCTCAGCGCGGCGGCGGCACTCATCCACCTGGTGAACATGGCCCAGCTGGGCGAGCACGCCATGGACAAGAGCAAGATTTCCGGGCTGTTCAACCTCGCCTCCATGTCCGGCAGCTTTTCCGGCGCGCTGCTGGGTGGGGCGATCAGCCACTTCGTCGGGCTGGGCAACCTGTTCCTCTGCTGGATTCCCCTAGTGCTGCTGGCCGCGCTGTTCTGCTGGCAACGCAAGCTGCGCCGCCACAGCGCCGGGCCGCTGCTCGGGCAGGAGGGTTGAGCATGACTCGCACCCTGGATCGCCTGAGCTGGTTCGCCTCGCCCCTGCTCCTGCTGCTGGCCTGGTTCGTCGCTGCCCGCGCCGGCTGGTTCCCGCCGCAACTGCTGGTGCCGCCGGCGGAAGTCTGGGCCAGTTTCAAGGACCTGCTGGCCAGCGGCGAGTTGCGCGAGCACATGGCGAACAGCCTGTCGCGCCTGGCCATCGGCTTCTCCATCGGCGCCGTCGGCGGGCTGTTGTTCGGCACCGCCATGGCCCTGTCGAAAACCGTGGAAGCCTACTGCGCGCCGCTGTTCCACACCCTGCGCCAGGTGCCATCGATCGCGCTGATCCCCATGTTCATCCTGTTCTTCGGCGTGGAGGAAACCTTCAAGATCCTGATCGTCACCAAGGCAGCCTTCTTCCCCGTGGCGCTGGCCGCCAGCGAGGGCGTGAAGGGTATCCCGCGCGGGTACTTCGAGGTCGCCAGCGTGTACCGCCTGCCGCTGTGGAGCCTGCTGCGCGACGTCGCCTTCCCCGCCGCCGCGCCGCCCATCGTCACCGGCCTGCGCATCAGCCTGAGCCGCGCCTGGATGGTGCTGGTGGCGGCCGAGCTGCTCGCCGCCGACAGCGGCCTGGGACAGATGATCGAGCTGAGCCGGCAGATGTTGCGCATCGACATCGTGATGGTCGGGGTGATCGTCACCGGCGCCATCGGCTTCATTCTCGATTTCGCCTTCCGCCTGCTGGAAAAGCGCCTGCTGCGCTGGAGACCGACGCCATGACTCGCTATTTCAAATCGCTGCGCGGACTGGTGCTGCCGGCGCTGCTCATCGCCGCCTGGCACTGGCAGTCGCAACAGGGCGCCAGCGCCGCCTATGCCTTCGTGCCGCTGGAGCGCATCGGCGCCGGCTTCGCCGAGCTGATCGACACCGGCGAGCTGTGGCTGAGCGTCTCCGCCAGCCTGCAACGCACCTGCCTCGGCCTGCTGCTGGGCGTACTCGCCGGCTTCACGCTGGGCGCCGGCATGGCGCTATCGCGGCCGCTGGAGCGGCTGTTCGCGCCGCTGTATCACACGATACGCCAGGTGCCGATACTCGGCCTGATCCCGCTGATCGCCCTGTGGTTCGGTAGCGGCGAGGCGTCCAAGGTGCTGATCGTCAGCCTGGCCGCCTTCTACCCGATGACGCTGAACGCCTTCGAGGGCTTCCGCGACGTGGAGAAGCGCTACCGCGAAGTCGGCCGTCTCTACGCCTTCGGCCCCTGGCAGCAGTTCCGCGAGGTGCTGCTGCCCGGCGCGCTGCCCAGCCTGAGCAACGGCGTGCTGCACGCGCTGGCCTTCGCCTGGGTCAGCTCGGTGGGCTGCGAGCTGTTCCTCTCCACCGGCATGGGCCTGGGCAACCTGATGATGACCGCCGAGACCGGCTCGCGCATGGAGATCGTGGTGATCGGCGTGCTCAGCATCGGCCTGCTCGGCTACGCCATGAACCAGCTGTTCGCCCACGCCGCGCGCCACCTGCTGCGCTGGCGCAACCTGCGCTAGCTCTTCTCGAATTCGGCCTTTTGCCATGAGTGCCCAGACCATGAACGCGATTCTCGACCCCGCCATTCTTCCGGCCCAGCAGGCGCAGCACGGCGCGCTGGCCATCCAGGGCCTGAGCAAGGCCTATTCCATCGACGGCCGCAGCCTGCCGGTGCTGGAGAACATCGACCTGGCGGTGCGCCCCGGCGAGTTCGTCAGCATCGTCGGCGCCAGCGGCTGCGGCAAATCCTCGCTGCTGCGGCTGATCGTCGGGCTGGAGAACGACTACAGCGGGCGCATCCTGCTCGACGGCGAGGCCGTGACCGGCACCAGCCTTGCGCGCGGCATCGTGTTTCAGGACCACCGCCTGTTCCCCTGGAAGACCGTGGAAGAGAACATCGCCCTGGCGCTGAAGAACCAGAAGCTCAGCCGCGCCGAGAAACGCGAGCTGGTCACCGATCACCTGGAACTGGTGGGCCTGACCGGCTTCGAGCAGGCCTACCCGCACCAGCTCTCCGGCGGCATGGCGCAACGCGCCGCCATCGCCCGCGCACTCATCACCCGGCCCAAGGTGCTGCTGCTGGACGAACCCTTCGGCGCTCTCGACGCCCTCACCCGCGTACGCCTGCAACATGAGCTGCAACGCATCTGGGTGCAGCAGCGCAGCACCATGATCATGGTCACCCATGACGTGGAAGAGGCGCTGTACCTGGGCGACCGGGTGATCGTCATGGACGCGCGACCGGGGCGGATTCGCCATGAGGTGCGAGTGGACCTGCCACACCCGCGCCAACGCGGGGATGCGCTGCTGCAACGGCTCAAGGACGAATTGCTGGGCGAGCTGATGCAGGGCTAGGCCGGCGCGTCCCGATCCGTCCGTATATCTGTCATCGGCGACCTTTCTCCGCGCACCGTGCTAACCCTATAAGGGCCGCTCTTCCAACGCCTGAGGGTGCACTCCATGAACAAGATCGTCGCCATCACCGGCGGCTTCGGCCACCTGGGCAGCGTGGTCGGCCAGAGATTCGCCGACGCCGGCTGGCAGGTCGCCTTGCTCGACCGGGCCGTCAGTCCGCGTTATCCACAGGTCGGCGCGCTGTCCCTGGGCGGCGTCGACCTGACCGACAGCACCGCCGCCCGAACCGCCATCGACCGCGCCAGCGAGCACTTCGGCGGCCTCGACGCGCTGATCAACGTCGCTGGCGGCTTCCACTGGGAAACCCTGGCCGATGGCGACGTCGACACCTGGGACCTGATGTATCGCATCAACCTGCGCACCGCCGTGGTCTCCAGCCAGGCCGCGCTGGCGCACCTGAAGGCGCGTGGTCAAGGTCGCATCCTCAATATCGCGGCGGCCGCCGCCACCCGCGCAGCGCTGGGAACCGGCGCCTATGCGGCGTCCAAGGCCGGTGTGATGCGCCTGACCGAGGCGCTGGCGGAAGAGCTGAAGGACGCGCGCATCACCGTCAACGCGCTGATGCCGAGCATCATCGACACGCCGCAGAACCGCGCCGACATGCCCGACGCCGAGTTCGACCGCTGGGTGCGCCCGGAACAACTGGCGGCGACCCTGCTGTTCCTCGCCTCGGATGACGCGGCGGCGATCACCGGCGCCTGCATCCCGGTCAGCGGGCGCGTCTGATCTCAGACCGAGGTCGCATTGGACGTCGGCGGCCTCGGCCCCTATGCTCGCCAGCCGTTCCGTTGTCCGGTTGTGCCGCCATGTCCCACGTGCTGTCCGTCGTCCTGCCGATCTTCGCGCTGATCCTGGTGGGCTGGCTGTGCCGGCGCACCAACCGCCTCGGCCCGCAGGCGGCGTCGGAGATCAACCGGCTGGTGGTCTGGCTGTGCCTGCCGGCGCTGCTGTTCAAGGTCACCGCCACCGCGACCTGGGCGGAAATCTGGCAGCCGGGCTTCCTCGCTGCCTTCACCGGTGGTTGCCTGCTGGTGTTCTTCGCCACCCTCGCCTGGCGTCTGATACAGGGCCGCCCGCTACCGGCGGCGAGCATCGACGGACTCAGCGCGTCCTACGCCAACACCGGCTACATGGGCATCCCCCTGTGCCTGCTGGTGTTCGGCCAGGACGGCCTGGAGCCGGCGCTGATCGCCTCCTTGCTGGTGGTCTGCGTGCTGTTCGCCATCTCGGTGGTGTTCATCGAAGTCGGCCTGCAGACCGAGAAGCACATCGGCCGCGCCGTGTGGGTGGTGACCAAGGCGCTGGGCAAGAACCCGCTGGTGGTGTCGCCGATCATCGGCGGGCTGTGGGCGGCCAGTGGCATCGGCCTGCCGACGCCGCTGCTGCATTTCCTCGACATGCTCGCCGCCGCCACCACGCCCTGTGCGCTGGTGTCGCTGGGGCTGTTCCTGGCGCAGAAACAGGAAGGCGAACAGGTCGGCGCCTGGCCGCTGGTGATGATCAAGCTGATCGGCCAGCCGCTGCTCACCGGCTTCCTCGCCTACAAGGTCTTCGACCTGCCGCCGCTGTGGGCGGACTCCGCGCTGCTGCTCAGCGCGCTGCCCACCGGCACCGGGCCGTTCATGCTCGCCGAGTATTACCAGCGCGAGGCGGCGGTGGTGTCCCGGAGCATTCTGGTGTCGACCTTGGGATCATTGGTGACGCTCTCGCTGTGCCTGCTGTGGATCGCCAGATAGCAGGCTCGCTCCTACAAAAGCGGGCATAAAAAAACGGACCGACCATCGCGGGGATGGTGGTCCGTTGCGCAAACGCAGGGGACCGTCACCAGGGGAAGGTGACGATCCAGACGCAGCCCCTCAGGCGTATGGCCCGAATTGCGTCAACGTTGCGATCAAGCCGGTTCGGTCAGCGCGCCCGCAGCGCGCGCGGGTAGTTGGCGGCCGGAGATCCGGTGGGCGTCGCCGGCCGGCGCGGTGCCCTTGTCGTAGGGCTTGGCCAGCAGCATGTAGAGCAGGCCCGCGCCCAGCACCACCAGCGTGGTGAGGATCATCGAGTAGTTCATGTACCAGGGAGCATCCGGGGTGCGCGGCCACACCATGTTGGTGATTGCCGCCACGCCGTAGACCAGCGCGGCCACGTTCACCAGCACGCCCCATTTGCCGAGGGTGAACTGCCCGCCGGGCACCCAGCCCTTGGCGCGGGCGATCAGCGCGGCGATGACGATCAGCTGGAACGACACGTAGATGCCGATCGCGGCGAAGCCGACGATGGTCGCCACGGCATCGGCCATGAACAGGCCCAGGCAGACGATGGCCGCCGGCATCACGCCCGCCACCACCAGCGCAACGGCTGGCACGTGGTTGGTGTTGAGCTTGGACAGGGCCTTGCTGCCGACGATCATCTCGTCACGGGCATAGGCGAACAGCAGGCGGCTGGCGGCAGCTTGCAGGCTCAGTACGCAGGACACGAACGACACCATCACCACCGCCATCACCAGTTTCGAACCCACCGGTCCGAAGGCGTTGGCCAGGATGGTGGTTACCGGGTCGGTGTCTTCGCCGTTGATCACGCGCTGGATGTCCGGCACCGAGAGGATCAGCGCCAGGCAGGCGAACATCGCGGCGGCACCGCCGATGTAAATGGTCATGCGCATGGTCTTGGGGATCATCCTGCCGGGGTTCGGGGTTTCCTCGGCGACGTCGCCACAGGCCTCGAAGCCGTAGTACTGGAACAGCCCCGCCAGCGACGCGGCGAGGAAGGCCGGCCAGTAGCTGCCGTCGACCTTGATGTCGAAGGTGTTGAACAGCACGCTGAAGTCGTTGTGGCGCTCGAAGATCAACAGGTAGCCGCCGACCAGCAGCGCACCGCCCAGTTCGCAGATGAAGCCGAACATGGCGACGCGGGCCAGCAGCTTGGTGCCGGACAGGTTGAGCACGGTGGACAGGGCGATCAGGCCCAGGGCGATGCCGATGGCGGCGTTGCCGTGCATCTCGAAGCCGAGCATGGCCGCCATGTACGGGCTGGCGCCTACGGCGATGCCGGCGATGGAGGTGCACAGCGCCCAGGCGTACACCCAGCCGACCATCCACGCCCAGCGCTTGCCCACCAGGCGACGCGCCCAGGGGTAGACGCCGCCGGAGATCGGGAACTGCGAGACCACCTCACAGAACACCAGGCACACCAGCAACTGACCCAGGCCGATCAGCAGGTAGGTCCAGAACATCGGCGGCCCCCCGGCGGCCAGGCACAGGCCGAACAGGGTATAGACGCCCACGACAGGCGACAGGTAGGTGAAGCCCAGGGAAAAGTTCTCCCACAGGCTCATGCTGCGTTCGAAATTGGAGCTGTAGCCGAGGGCAGCGAGCTGCTCGGCATCGGAATCGGTTACGCCAGCGGCACGCTTGGCAGGGGACCCACTCATCGTTGTTTCCTCTCAGGGGGTTGATGGGCAGAAGGCAATCAGCCGGCGGGCCTCACGACGCCCGCCGGTTCCCTTTTCGGGTTTTTAGTTGTGTGTGATGGCGCGGCGTTACTGGCCGTCGTCGAACTGCGAGAGCCACTCCACGGCCTGGTCGCGGTAGCGGGTGAAGCCCTTGTAGTCGACCAGTTCCTGGTTGAGGGACTTGAGCACGCGGTGCATGCGCTTGGCCCACGCCGGGTTGGTGGCGATGTCTTCCAGGCTCAGCAGGTAGGTGCGGATCGGGAACACGATGGCGTTGCTGCGCGGCAGACGGTGCAGCGGTTGCAGCTCGATGCGCAAGTAGACCTTTTTACCGGCGTTCTCGGCGGTCACCGTGGTGCGGTCCGGCGCCCACTCGGGCAGGGACTCGGCGGACACGTCCAGGCGCGGGTTGACGGTCAGCGACCAGTTCAGGCGGCGCACCGGGTGGCCGTTGCGCAGGCGCAGCAGGAACTTCAGCGCACGGTCGAGCATGCCGGTTTCCTTCACCAGCGGCACCGGGCCGTGGAATTCGTGCCAGGCCATGCCCAGGTTGAAGCGCAGCGAATAGTCCGCGCGCTGGGTGGCGATGCCCGCGCCCCAGTACAGGGTGCCGTCGCGCTCTTCCTGCAGGACCCAGTCGCCCTGGGCCTGGCGGGTGACGTACTCCATCGGCTCATAGGGCAGGGTCGACGGATCACCGAAGGTGAAGGTGTCGTCGATGTTCAGCAGCTTGTTGGTCCAGTGCCAGCGGGTGCCGTCCTTCTCCAGGGAGAAGTACTCCGGGTAGTCCTTGGCGTAGGACTCCATGATCAGTTCGAGCAGGTCCCACTGCGCCTCCATCATGTGCGGCGCGGAGACGTAGTGCATGCCTGGGTCCTTCTCCAGGGTGATCGCACGGTCGCGGCACTCGCTGATGTAGTGCTCGTCGATGTCGAACACCGCGCGCAAGGCATCGTTGCCCACGCTGACGTGCGGCTCCAGGTTCATCGAGTACATGTACTCATCGTCCGGGAAGGGCCAGGGCGCGCGGTCGATGCATTCCTGGCTGTTCGCGTAGGTGTAGTCGTCGCGGTAGGTTTCGTCGGGGCGGAATTGGATGGTCATGGTCGTTCTCCGGCTCAGCAGTCGATGACCAGCCGCGAGCACTTGGCACGCGACACGCAGGGCATGATTTTCTTGTTGGCGGCCTTGTCCTCGTCGGACAGCCAGTCGTCGGTGTGGAGGATTTCTCCGTCCAGCTCCAGGACGTTGGTCTCGCACATGCCGCAAGCGCCGCCGCGGCACAGGTACGGGATCTCGTGGCCAGCGGCCTCGGCGGCCTCCAGCAGGCTCTGGTCGGGCGACACCTGGATGGTCGCGCCGCTGCGCGCCAGGGTGACCTGGAACGCCTCGCCGACGCTGCCCTGTTCGAGGAAGCGCTCATAGTGGATGTGGCTGTCGGTCCAGCCGTGGGCGTGGGCGGCGTCGATCGTCGCCTGGATCATGCCCTCGGGGCCGCAGACGTAGACGTCGCTGCCCAGCGGCCGGTCGGCCAGCACTTCGGCAATGTTCAGGCGCTCGCCACGGTCGTCGCGGTACAGGCGCACGGCGTCGCCGTATTCCTGCCGCAGTTCTTCGCCCAGGCGCGCATGGGCGTCGCCGCGCACCGCCAGGTGCACTTCGAAGGGCGTGCCGCGCAGGCGCAGTTCGGCCAGTTGCGAGCACACCGGGGTGATGCCCACGCCGCCGGCGATGAACAGGTGCAGGCGCGCGTGCTTGCTCAGCGGGAACAGGTTCACCGGGCGCAGGATTTCCAGCTCGTCGCCTTCCTGCACCACGTCGTGCATGTACTTCGAGCCGCCACGACCTTCTTCCACGCGGCGCACGGCGATCTGGTAGGCGCTGGCGTCGTAGGGCGAACTCATCAGCGAGTAGGCGTTGCGGTAGGTGCCGGTCGCGTGGGGCATCAGCACCACGACGTTGCTGCCGCCGGAGAACGGCGTCAGATGAGCGCCGTCGGTGGAGGCCAGGGTGAAGCGCTTGATCTCCGGGGTCACCTGCTCGATGCGGGTGACGCGGACGTTGAGGGTTCCGTTGGACTGGCTCATGTGTCGAGCTCCTCGGCTTCGGGCAGTTCGCCGGGGACTTCGGCGTCGGCCTTCACCGCCTGGAAGGCCGCGAGGCGGCGGGAGTAGTGGTCGCGGACCACCAGGGTGCGGGCGCAGTGCGGACACTCGAAGACGCGCTGGGTGACGTTCTCGGTGTAGCCGTCGCAGTGCACGCACCAGACGCGACGTACGAAGGAGCCGGCGTGTTCGCGCAGCACCTCGTCCTTGTTCAGGTTGATCGCGTCGGCGGCCTGCATGGCGGTGCCGATGAAGCTTTCCGAGCCGGCCAGATACAGGCGGGTGCCCATGCGCGACTGGCCCAGCAGGGCGTGCAGGTCATCGACCAGCGCGCGGTTGCTCGGGTAGATCGCCAGCTCCACGTCGGTGATGTCGCGCAGCGCGGCGAGGTGATCCTGGCCGGAGAAAGTCTCGGTGGAATACAGCACGCGGATGGGCGCTGTGCGCGGCATGTCGGCGAGCAGGCGGAGCATGGCGGCGCCGCCGCTGCCCTGGCCGGCGATGATGTGGTGATGGCCACCAGCGAGCGGGCGCAACTGGTCGTAGACCGGCCGGCTCTTGATACCTGTGATGAGCATTATTCTTGTGCCTCCAGAACTGCCGGCTCTCTGAAGTCAGGAGCGCCGGCGCGATTCGAGGACCCGTGCACGGTCACGGGTCGCAGGAGACAGGGCACAGACTGTGCCAAATAGTTAAGCAATTGAAATTTAAAGGAAAAGTAAAAATATGAGATCAGAGGTGTAAGCAGAAATGACAACGCCTGTAGGCAGGCTTGCAGCGGTGGATTGTCGCAGGAGCGTTTTTGAAGAGTAGTGATGACGGCGTGATCGGGTGCTGAGGAAATGCTGTCTGTAGGAGCGAGCTTGCTCGCGAACCTTGTCGCAACTCGGGGCCTTCGGCCGCCCTCACCCTAATCCTCTCCCGGAGGGAGAGGGGACTGATCGGCATGAGCTTCACCTTGCGAGCTCGCCGGCTGACTCGCAATCACTCGCGCGCTCCAGACGGCCCCCTCTCCCTTTGGGAGAGGGCTGGGGTGAGGGGCTTTTCAGAAAATCGCGGACTATCAGGCGGCGCTCACTCGTCCCGCTGCAACTTGCGGATCAAGGTGCCGACGTCGATACCCAGGTGGATCGCCGCCTTGCGCTTGCTGCCGCACAGGCGCACGGCGCGCAGGATGACCTGGCGCTCGTAGCGCTGCACCTGGGCCTTGAGTGGCTGATCGTCGATGGCCGCAGCCGGTTCGTCGGCGGCGACGGGACTGCCGGCCGGCGGCGCGCCGAGCAGTTCCGGCGGCAGGTGCAGCTCTTCCGCCACGTCGTCGGCCAGCACGGCGAGGCGCTCGAAGATGTTCACCAGCTCGCGGATGTTGCCGGGGAAGTCGTAGGCCAGCAGGCGCTCCCGGCACGCCGAGGACAACCGCAGCAGCGGCTGGCGGTCGCGGTTGATGCGCGCCAGGAGGATGTCCATCAGCACCGGCAGATCGTCGCGGTGGGCGCGCAGCGGCGGGATTTCCACCGGCAGCACGGCCAGGCGGTAGTAGAGGTCGGCGCGGAATTCGCCGGCCGCCACCTGGGCGCGCAGGTCCTTGTTGGTGGCGGCGATCACCTGCACCTGGACCTGCTTGGACAACGGCGAACCCACCGGCTGGATGGTGCCGTCCTCCAGGAACTTGAGCAGCTTGGCCTGCACCTGCAACGGGATTTCGCCGATCTCGTCGAGGAACAGCGTGCCGCCGGAGGCGCTCTCGATATAGCCGCGCTTGCCCGACTGCAACGCGCCGGTGAAGGCGCCGCGTTCGTAGCCGAACATCTCCGATTCGAAGAGGGTGTCCGGGATGCTCGCGCAGTTCACGTCGATGAAGGGCCGGTCGCCCCAGCCGGCGGCGCGGTGGATGTGCCGGGCGATGGCGGTCTTGCCCACGCCGGGCTCGCCGAGCAGCAGCAGGCGCGCGCGGCGGCGGAAGGCGCGTACGCCCATGTCGGCGATGGAGGAGAGCAGCGGCGACATGTGCAGGGCGTTGTCCTGCGGGTCGCCCAGGCCCGACAGGTCGGTGGTCGAGGCGCGCCCGGAAGGGCTGCGCAGGCTGCCCGCCGTGCCCGGCTCGTATTCGCGCTGGATCAGCAGGCAGTAGGGCTTCTCGTAGGCCGTCGTCGGTACCGCCTGGGCCCGGGTGAGGAACACCCGGCCATCGCGGGAGCGGGTCAACGCACTCTTGCCGCCGCGCCGCAGGGCCTGCTGGAAATCGTCGAACTGCAGCGCGGAGCGCTGGAAGAAATCCACGTCCGGCAGGCCCAACACATCGACGCGGGTGACGCGGTTGACCCGCTCCGCGGCAAGGTTGATGAAGCGCACCCGCGAGTCGCCGTCGCAGACGATCAGCGCCTCGCTGAAGCTGTCCAGCAGGGCATGCAGCGCCGGCGTCTCCAACAGCGCGGAAAGCATCTCCCCGGAGGCGCTGACCGAGGAGCGCATGCCCATGCGCGGGGACGCGAAGAAACCTTCTTCGCTCATGGATGCAGCTCCGTCGCCTTGTTCGCCTGGCGCAGCACGAAGACGCGCCAGGCCACGCCCTCGCGGATGAGGATGCGCGAGCAGTGGCTGTTGAAGGATTGGTAGTTGCCGAACTGGTCGGGCAGGTCGAGCACCTGCCAGGTGCGCTCGGGCAGGGGCATGCGGTTCAGTGTGGAGGCCAGGCCGGCGGCGCGGGTGATGCCGAAGGTCTGCTCGAAGGCCGCGTTGCGCCATTGCGGCTGGGCCGCCTCGTCGATCACCAGCACGGCGTCGGGCACCGCGTCGAACACCCGGCGCAACGCTTCGATGCGCTGCTCGGCATCGTGCTGCATGCGCAGTTCCTGGCTGACGTCGCGCAGGCTGCCCCACATCCGCAGCATGCGGCCGTTGTGGATACTGGCGCGCACATCGTTCTCCACATAGGCAGGCGAGCCGTCGTGGCGGCGGTCCACCGACAGCGCGCCATCGACGTGGAAGTCCGCCTCGATCAGGCGCCGCACGAATTCCTCGTTGGCCGGGCTGCGCGGCCAGTACAGGCGCACCGGCTGTTCGCTGAAGTCGACGTCGGCGGGCATCTCGTAGATGTTGGCCATGGCGCGGTTGCACATACGCCAGTAGGAGCGGTTTTCGAACACCTGGCGGACGATCTCGTCGGGCGTCTCGCGCACGTCCACGGACTCGGCGAACTCGATGCACCAGTAGGCGACCCGCGCGCTGAAGAGCATCTGGCTCATCACTTCGTTGGCACTCTGCAGCTCGCCCAGGCGGCGGCTGATCGGCCCCAGCGGCATCTTCACCAGGTGCAGGCGCGCCGGCTCGCCGTCGCGCCACTGCAGCACGCCGCTGGCGAGCACCGGCAACAGACCGCCGTTGTGGCGGATCAGGGTCAGTTCCAGGTCCTGTACGCGCTCATCGGCCGGTGGGTTGGCGAACAGCTGCATCAGCGCGTTCAGCGAGTCGGCGGTGTAGATCAGCTCGGCGCCCTGGCCATCCAGCGAACCGGGCGCATAACCGAGCTGATCGGTCTGCTCGGCGGAAACTTCGATGAAGCGTCCCTGGGACGTGAGGCTGTCGGACAGCAGCAGGCCTCTGTCCAGCAGCAGTTTTAGCGGGTCCATTTCTCCCTCCAAGGCAGATCTCCAAATGCAAATTCCCAACACGGCGGTGCGGCCGCCAGGCGGCCGGCAGGAGGAGCAAGGCATGTTGCATGCCAGCCTGAAACGCCCGTGCGCCGTGGGGTGGCGTGGAAGGGCGTATGCAAAAACGCAGCACTGCGCGCAATCGCGCAGCGCACGTTGCAGAGTATCTGCTGTATTGCTGCAACGGCGCGCCGGATGATGAAAGGTTGGGAATTTCGCGCCCCAGATTCGCGGCGCAGCAGATCACCGACGACGCGGCGCGCCCAGGATTGAACCTGCGCGCAGCGCGCCATGCGGTATCACGCTCGGGAACGCCCCCCTACATCCCGCTGACTGTGGTGACCTCCACGTAATGCCGCGCATGGATCGCCGGTGCCGGCACGACCGGCGCATCCAGTTCGCTACGCGAGAAGCAGCGGAAATGGTTGAGCACCATGTCGTAGCCGGAAAGCCTGGTGAAGGCAATCCCACCGGAAAACCTCGGGTTGACGTCCATCAGCAGTGCGTCGCCCTCATGGACGAGGAATTCCATGTTGATGCAGCCATTCACGCCGAGCACCTGTGCGACCCGGCCCGCGGCTTCGACCAGCGACGCATCGGGCAGCATCTGCACGGTCAGGCCGGCGCCGTTGGAGGTACGCACCAGTTCCTGCCGGGCCATGCCGGCCCACTGCCCGGTACCGGCGTGCCGTACCACGTCGACGACGCACACCTCGCCGGGTAGCAGCGGCTGCACGATGTATTCGCGATCCTGGCACTTGTCCTGGATGTAGCGCAGGTAGTCCGGGTCGTGGATACGCACCAGCCCTTCGCAGTTGCGGCCGTCGCATGGCTTGGCGATCAGCGGCAGCTCCAGCCCCGGCACCGGCAGGTCCTGCAGGCGCCAGGTGGGAATGGCGCGGATGCCCTGGACATCCTCGAAGGCCTGGAACACCCGCCACTTGTCACGGGCGATGTGGATGGTGTCCAGCGGCGGCATACAGAGGGTGATGCCACGGGAGGTGAACAGCTCATGATGCAGCGCGAACGCATCGATCTCTGGATCGATCTGCGGCAGCACATGGGTCACCCGCTCGGCCTCGCAGATCGACAGTACGCGACGGATGTAAGCGTCCACGTCCCGTGCAGGGGGCACCTGATAGGCGGCATCCAGCAACGCCGAGGTGGCGCACCACTCCGGGGGCTGGATGTTGGTCCCTATCAGTCGCGCTGACGAGTGGCCACGCAATGATGCGATCACCGCCTCGGTGCAGAACGCACCGGTAGCCGTGATCAGGCAGGCGGGGGAGAAAATACCGTCAAATAGCGTGTTCATGGGCGTACTCCGCCGAAAGTACGCCAAAAGAGCTCAACAATGGAGTGAGTTCCCATTTGCTTGTGGCCTCGCAGTGAGTCGACTGGCTGCCCGCCCTGGCGCCTCGCTGGCCATACGGCGAATTGCCAGCGACCCAATCAAGCGTAGCCGCGAACCCGCGCCCGGAAATGCGGCGGCCCCGGCCAGTGCTGGAAAAACTCGCTCACCCGAGCCTGAGGCCCGTCCTACCTGGCCCGCCGCTCGTCAGGTCCACCAATAGCGCACGAAATGGAAGAACACCGGCGCCGCGAAACACACCGAATCCAGGCGGTCGAGCATGCCGCCGTGGCCTTCGATCATGTGGCCCCAGTCCTTCACGCCCCGGTCGCGCTTGATCGCCGACATCACCAGCCCACCGAAGAAGCCGAGGATGTTGATCATCAGCGCGATCAGCAGCGCCTGCCAGGGCTTGAACGGCGTGATCCACCACAATGCGCCGCCGACCAGGGTGGCCAGCGCCACGCCGCCGACGAAGCCTTCCACGGTTTTGGACGGCGACAGGTTCGGCGCGATCTTGCGCTTGCCGAACAGCTTGCCGCAGACGTACTGCAGCACGTCCGAGAGCTGCACGACGATCACCAGGAAGGCGATCAGCAGCAGGTTGCGGCCCTCGTAGCCGGCGATGTCCAGCGTCAGCAGCGCCGGCACGAAGGAGATGCAGAACACCGCCAGCATCAGCCCCCACTGCACCTTCGAGGCACGTTCGAGGAAATGCTTGGAGTCGCCGCCCAGCGAGGCGAGGATCGGCAGCAGGAGGAACATGTAGACCGGGATGAAGATGGAGAACAGCCCGTACCACTGGATGCCGATCAGCAGGTACTGCATTGGCAGCACGAAGTAGAACGCCGCCACCAGCGCCGGGTAGTCGCTGCGGCGGGTCGGCATCAGCGTGAGGAACTCGCGCAAGGCATAGAAGGACACGCCGTAGAACAACAGGATCACCGCCCAGTGACCGAGCGCGAAGGCACCGCCGATCACCGCGACCATCACCCACCAGGCATTGATCCGCGCGTTGAGGTTGTCGATCACCGCATGCGGTCCGGGCGGCGCCTTCCAGCGCAGCACCGCGCCGACCAGCGAGGCGAGAACGAGGATGGCGCCGATGCCACCGAAGAGCAGCCAGGTCTGGTTCATCTCAGTGGCCCTCCGGCGCAGCGAGCTTGAGCAGCGCCTCGCGGGCGCGTTCGAGGAAGGCCTCCTTGCCCTCGCCCTCCTGCACCGCCAGCGGTGCGCCGAAGCTCAGAGTGCACAGCAGCGGCAACGGCAGCGCGCGCCCCTTGGGCATCACACGGTTGAGGTTGTCGAGCCACACCGGCACCAGCTCCACCTCTGGATGTTTTTTGGACAGGTGATAAATGCCGCTCTTGAATGGCAGCAGGCGCACCTCCTCGTCGAGGTTGCGCGTGCCTTCGGGGAACAGGATCAGCGAGTCGCCATCGGCCAGCGCCTGCTCCACCGGCTCCAGCGGATTGCGGCCTTCGGCCGTGCCTTGGCGGTCGATCAGCACGCCATGGAACACGCGATTGATGATGAAGCCACGCAGGCCGCCCTTGCCCCAGTAGTCCATGCCAGCCACCGGCCGGGTGCGGGCGCGCAGCTCTGGGGGCAGCGAAGCCCAGAGCAGGACGAAATCGCCGTGACTGCTGTGGTTGGCGTAGTAGATGCGCTGCGCCGGAATCGGCGTGGTGCCGATCCACAAGCTGCGCAGGCCGGTCACCGCACGGGCACCGGCGATGATGGCGTAGGCGAAGAGTCGTTCCAGCATTCCGGGTACGTTCCTCAGGATTGGAAGGTCAGGGTGATCAGGCACAGCAGCGCGAGCAGCCACTGCGCCGCACAAAACAGCGCCTGCCGACGCAACAGGGCGAGCGCACCGCGACTGCGCTCGCTCCAGGGACGGCCGGCTTTGTCCGCAGGTACGCCGGCGTAAGTGGCGAGCGCGTCGTCCAGCTGGCGGGTTTTCTCCGGCAACGCATCCCCGGCATTCGCCATGGCCTGGAACAGATCGGCATCCAGCGCCACGCGCATGGCGTAGAACTTCTGCACCAGGCCCAGCAGCACCAGCAGCGCCATGCACAGGCTGAACGCCAGCGTGGCGCTGGCCATCAGCACACCGTAGAAGCCGAGCGCCAGGGCGAGCACGGTCAGCGCCGAGGACAGCCCATTGAGGCTGCTGCCGCGGCGCAGGAGGCTCGCGACCAGGATCAGGCCCGGATCAACCGACATGGCTCACCTCCTGCGGCAAGTGCGGCTGGCCGGCGATCTGCGCCAGCACCGCCAGTTGTTCGGCCTTGAGCACCACCTGCGGGCGCGCCCGGCGCAGCTGCGCCACGGCGTCCTCAAGCGTGGCGGCGCGTCCGGAAATCAGCAGCCAGGCGGCGACCACCGTGGCACTGCGCGAATAACCCAGCGCACAGCACACCAGCAGCGGGCCATGGCTGCGCAACGTATCGATCAGTTCGGCGCCGGTCCGGCACTGTTCGGCACTGGGCGCCACCAGATCGAGCAGCGGCAACGAGGCATAGCCTTCGCTGTGCGCCGCACACGGTAGCTCGGCGCATAGATCAAGAACGGCGAGGTCCGGCCTTGCTGCCAGATCGGCAGCGCCGGGCAGGCGGCCGAGCCAGAGGCCGGGCAGCACTTCGTCCGGCTGGGGATGGAGGCGCGTCCAGGCGCGGGAATTGATCCAGGCGCCCAGCAGATAGGGCGCCAGCAGCCAGGAGACTGCCAGCGAGTGCCGACCGTCCGTGTGCTTCTGGAAGCCCTCCGCGCCGATGCCCAGGTAACAGAGCGCGACCAGCGCCAGCGATGCCGACGGCCAGCACAGCCAGAGCCACGCCCCGCCACCGGCAGATGCCAGCGTCGCGCACAACGCCGATCCGATGGCGTAGAAAGCCGCCAAGCGCAGCCGGCGCGGATCGCCGCTCAGCTTCCAGGCGGCAATGGGCGAGCGGCCCTCGCGGGGCCACAGCCAGACACACAGCCAGCCGGCCAGCGCGCCGGTCGGCACGTCGATGAAATGGTGCTGCCAGGTGGTCAGTACCGACAGGCCGATCAGCGCGAACCAGCCGTGCAGCAGCCAGCGCCACAGGCCACCGGCATAGCGGCCGTAGGCGACCCAGAGGATCACCAGCAGCGCGATGTGCAGCGAAGGCGCCTGGTTGAACGGCTTGTCGAAACCCATCAGCAGGTCGAACAACCAGCCGAACACGCCCTCCAGCGCCGGACGCTCGAAGCTGAAGCGCAGCGGGAAGAGCAGGAAGCAGCTCACCGCGATCACCTGCGCGCTGAGCAGGCGCAGGGCGTGGCTGTCCAGCTCGCGGCGGGTGCGCGGCAGCAGGAAGGACAGGCCATAGAGCAGGTCGATGGACCAGTACGGGATGATCGTCCAGGGCCACAGCGGCATGCCGCGCTCCCAGTCGAACACCCATACGCCGACCACCTCGCGCTGCGCCGCTGCCCAGTTGGCGAAACCGTAGCTGGCGAAAAAGAACGGCCCGAGGAACACCAGCCAGATCACCGCCCGGCGCAGCACGCCGGGATCGCGCGCCGGCATTGCTGCCGCCATCAGCTGCGCTCCCGGCGGGCCAGGGACACGGTGAAGATGCCGTCCTCGTCGATGCGCTGGGCCAGCTTGCGGAAGCCGGCGGCCTCCACCAGCTGATCCATCTCCAGCTGCGTGCGCCGGCGCATCACCCAGGCCTGGCCGGCGCGGTGGCTGGTCAGGGCGCGGGCGATCAGCTCCAGTTGCGGGTGCCAGGGCTGGCCGGTGTAGATCAGGTAACCGCCCTCTTCGACCGCCTCGCCGAGGCCGGCCAGCGAGCCGCTGACCATCCCGTTTTCGGCGAACAGCTCGTAGAGGCCGGAGACCACCGCCAGGCTCGGTTTGGGTTCGACGGCGGCGAGGTCGGCGCCATCGAAGGCGTCGCCTTGCACGAAGCGGGCGCGGTCCTTCAGGCCCAGCCGCTCGATCAGTGCCGAGCCTTCGCGCACGTTCAGCTCGCTGTAGTCGCGCAGCAGCACGCTCTCCGGCAACGGCTCGACGCCTTGCAGCGCTTCGAGGATGTAGCGCCCGTGGCCGGCGGCAATATCGAGGATGCGCACCTCACGGCCTTGCTTGCGCAGCTCGGCCATGGCCAGGCGCAGCAGTTCCTCGATGTTCACCTTGCGCTGGCGGATACCGCGCCAGCCGGCAGACTCCAGATAGGTGCGGTCGATCATGCGGCCCACGGGACCGGCGCCGGCGGGCTGGTTGCGGTAGACGTAGTCGAGGGTGCTGCCCGAGTCGAAGCCGGTCTGGAAGCCCAGGTTGATGCCGTCGGACAGCAACCGGCCAAGGCGCATGTTGGCGCGGGTAGCCCGCCAGTAGAGGTCGCGGATCGACCAGTTGGGCAGAGGCGTCGCCAGCGCCTCGGCCTCGGCGCAGGTGTAGCCGAAGCGGTCGGCGTCGCGCAGGTCGGGACGCTCCGGCGCGCGGGCGAAGCATTCGAGCATGAAACGCCGGGCACGGCTCACCGCCTGTTCGCGATGCAGCTCGCCAAGGGTGTCGTGGAAGAAGCCGGGCAGCACGTGCAGCTCCTTGCGCGCCGTACCGAGGTTGTCGAAGAAGCGCTGCTGCGGCTTGCGGTGCACCACGAAGTCCGAGCCGGAGACCAGCAGTTGGGTCGGCACCTGGATCGCCTGGGCGTCGGCCACCACGCGCTCGGCCGCCTCATACAGGCCGAGCAGCACGTTCACCGAAATGGCCCGGGCAATCAGCGGGTCGCTGTCGAAGGAGGCGATGCGCTCGGGGTCGTGGGTGAGGAAACTGGATTTGACGTAGCTGTTGACGAAGAAGTTGCCGCGCCACCAGCGGGCCAGCTTCAGCCCCGGCCGGGCGAAGGGCACGTAGAGCTTGACCTTGAACGCCGGCGAGGCGAGCACCAGGCTGCGGATCGGCGGCGCGTAGTCGTGCACCCAGGTGGAAACCAGAACGGCGCCGACGCTCTGCGCCACCACCGCCATCTCGCGGATGGCGATGCCATGGGTGGCGGTGATGTGTTCGACGAAGGTCTGTATGTCACGCACGCTGGTGCCAAAGCTCGGGCTGTCGCCACGCGCGCCGGGGGACTGGCCGTGGCCGCGGGCGTCCCAGGCGAAGATGTCGAAGCCGGGCATGTCCAGTTCATCGGCCAGATGGGCGATGCGCCCGGAGTGTTCGTGGCCGCGATGGAACAGCAGCACCGCGCGGCGTGGCGCATCAGCGGCCGGCGCAGCGGGCCAGTGGCGATAGAACAGCTCGACGCCGTCGTGGGTAACGAAGTGGTGATTCGAAGATTCGCGCATGACTTCCTCTGTTCAATGGCTTCGGGGACGATCCCATCCCCGCCGTTCAGGCCGTGAGACGTGCTCAGGCGGCCGACTTTTCCCGCTGCTCCGACAGCCCGTGGCGCACGCGATTGACGATAGTCAGCACCAGCAGCACCGCCACCACCACCAGCAGGTCGTTCAGCCAGTCCAGCGGCAAGAGGCCAATCGCCAACCCCGCACCGAAGATGCCGAAGCACAGCGCGCGATCGCTCTTGCCCATCGGGCCGTCGTAGCGACGCGAGGCGCCGACCATCACGCCCAGCACACCGGCGTACTCGCTGATGATCGCCAGCAGCACCACCAGCACCACCAGCCCCGGCGAGACGCCCGGCAGCAGGGCGAACGGCAGGTACAGGGCGCTGTCGGCGATCACGTCGGTCAGTTCATTGAGGTAGGCGCCCAGCTTCGACTGCTGGCCGAACTCACGGGCGAGCATCCCGTCCATGGCGTTGAGCGCCATGCGCACGAACATCCACAGCGGAATCAGCAGGAAGACCCAGGTATGGGCGCTGAGCAGCGCCACGATCAGTGCGACCAGCAGCGAAGCGCCGCACGCGGCGAGCGTCACCTGGTTGGCCGTCACGCCGCGCTGGTGAAGGCGGGTCACCTGGGGACGCAGGAGGTTCTGGAAACGGGACTTGAGTTGGTAGACGGAGATCATGAAGGTCCTTCTCATCGATCGGAACGAACTATCCACAGCCCTGTGGACCCACCGAGCATAGCCTCACGGTGGAAGCGGAGCTGTAGGAAGTGTCTCAGTACAATAGATGAACGATCCCACCTACAAAGACACAGACCAAGTCCACGGGCGCCGAGCAGGATGAAAGTGCGACGCCATGAAAAAGGCGGAGCCCCCTTTCGGAGACTCCGCCTTTTCGTCACTACGGGCTGATCAGGCCAGCTTCAGCAGGCCCATGCCCAGGATCAGCATCGCCAGGCCCAGCCAGCCGCGCCACACCAGGCGCTGGCCGAACAGGGCCCAGCCCATGGCCACGGTGGCGAGGATGCCGAAGCCGCCCCACACCGCGTAGGCCACCGACAGCTCGATACCACGGACCGCCTGCGACAGCGCGGTGAAGGCACCGAGCACGAAGAGAATCGAGGTGACGCCGAGGATGCGCTTGCGGAAACCGTCGGAGTATTTCAGCAGCAGGTTGGCGATCACTTCCAGGACGATGGCCAGGCCCAGCCAGGCCATCGGAATCAGGTCATGGTTCAGCATGCTACGGCCTCCATGTCGGTCTCACGCTCGTTCTTGCGGGTGCCGGATTTCACCAGCAGGATGCCGGCAATCATCACGACCAGGCCCAGCCCTTTCTCCAGGGTCAGGTCCTCGCCCAGCCAGGCGGCGCTGATCAACGAGATCAGTACGATGCCGATACCTTCCCAGAGGGCATAGGCCACGCCCACCGGTACATGCTTGATGGCCAGGGACAGGAAGTAGTACGACAGGCCGACCATCAGGTACATCAGCAGCAGACCCGCGACCGGGTACAGCGCATGAGTGAATTTCATCGAAGTGGTGCCAACGACTTCAAAGCCGATGGCGGCAAACAGATAGATCCAGGAACGCATGATGCAAGCCCTCCCACGGGCGTCCGCGCGCAACAGCACTACAGCATCCTTGCGGCGGTTTTCGGTTCGGGTTCGGTGGCGCCGACTCGGGCAGCGGAGGTTCCGCCGCGCTTGGCGCCACCAACAGGTGACAGCCGAAGGGAGGGGCTAGAGGTCGCCGGTCCAGTAACGCTCGCGCGAAACCAGGCGGGAAGTGGGAAGAGGTAGAGCCTTGATGTTCAACATAATGAACACATTGTGCCAATTTTCCGGTCGACTGGCAAATCGACGGCCTCGATACCCATCATGAACGCCCATATATAGGCGTCTGCGGAACAGCCTGGAAATCAGGCGCCATCAGGGTTGTGCAATATTTTGTTCACGCCGTTCAGCCTGCGACAGCACGCCGCGGCCATGACCTGCGCCAGCACCCGCCCGCGCGCCGCCCTGTTAGTATCTGCAGCCAGTACCCCGTCGGAGACCGCGATGATCGCCCTGCTGGACGCCTGGAAGGCCGGCCTGTTCGGCCGTGAGCACTGGACACGCAATCTGGTAGCCGGCGTGATAGTCGGCGTGGTGGCACTGCCGCTGGCCATGGCCTTCGCCATCGCCAGCGGGGTCAAGCCGGAACAAGGCATCTATACGGCGATCCTGGCCGGCGCACTGGTCTCCCTGCTGGGCGGCAGCCGAGTGCAGATCGCCGGGCCCACCGGCGCCTTCATCGTCATCCTCGCCGGTATCACCGCCAAGTACGGCGTCGACGGCCTGCAGATCGCCACGTTGATGGCCGGCGCCATCCTCGTGCTGCTCGGCGTTAGCCGCCTCGGCGCGATCATCCGCTTCATCCCGGCGCCGGTGATCGTCGGCTTCACCGCCGGCATCGGGGTGATCATCTGGGTCGGTCAGTGGAAGGACTTCTTCGGCCTGCCCGCCGTCAGCGGCGAACACTTCCACCAGAAGCTCTGGCACCTGCTGCAGGTGCTGCCGCAACTGCATATCGCGACCACCCTGCTGGCGCTGCTGAGTCTGGCGCTGGTGCTCTTCACGCCGCGCATCAAGGCCCTGCAGCGAGTCCCCGGCCCGCTGGTGGCGATGGTGGTGGTGACCGCCATCCAGTCGCTGTTCCACTTCGACGGCGTGGCCACCATCGGCAGCGCCTTCGGCGGCATTCCCCAGGGCCTGCCGAGCTTCAGCCTGCCGGAAGTGACCCTGCCGCGCGTGCTGGAGCTGATCGGTCCGGCCTTCGCCATCGCCATGCTCGGCGCCATCGAGTCGCTGCTCTCGGCGGTGGTGGCCGACGGCATGGCCGGCACCCGCCACGACTCCAACCAGGAACTGATCGGCCAGGGCATCGCCAATCTGGTCACCCCACTGTTCGGTGGCTTCGCCGCCACCGGCGCCATCGCCCGCACCGCCACCAACATCCGCAACGGCGGCAACAGCCCGCTGGCCGGCGTCACCCACGCCGCGACTCTGGTGCTGATCCTGCTGTTCCTCGCGCCGCTGGCCTCGAACATTCCGCTCTGCGCGCTGGCGGCGATTCTCTTCGTGGTGGCCTGGAACATGAGCGAGATGCGGCACTTCCTGTTCATGGTCAAGCGCGCACCGCGCGCCGACGTGGCAATCCTGCTGATCACCTTCCTGCTCACGGTGTTCAGCGACCTGGTGATCGCGGTGAACATCGGCGTGATCCTCGCCATGCTGCACTTCATGCGGCGCATGGCGTCGTCGGTGGAAGTGCATGCCAACGAAGGCCCGGAACTGGAGGTGGAACTGCGCGGGCGAGGGCTGGCGGATCTGCCACCGGGGGTGCTGGTCTACAGCATCGAGGGGCCGCTGTTCTTCGGCGCAGCGGAAACCTTCGAGCGCGCCCTGGTCACGACCCACACCGACCCGAAGGTGCTGATCATCCGCCTGCGCCGGGTCCCCTTCATGGATATCACCGGCCTGCAGACGTTGCGGGAGGTGATCGAGGACCTCCAGCGGCGCGGCATCGAGGTGCGCCTGTGCGAAGCCAACTCGCGGGTACTGCGCAAGTTGCGCAAGACCGGGATACTCGACGTGCCGAGGGCGGCCATCTATCACCACGACTTCCCTGCTGCGCTGACGGCCACGGTGGCCGGGGCCTGACATGCCGGGGCGGATCGACGCGCTGATCTTCGACTGCGACGGCACGCTGGTGGACAGCGAGCAGCTGTCCGCCGAACTGCTCGTCCGGCTACTCGACGAGCGTGGTGCGCGTACCACGGTGGACGCCATCCTGCCGATCTACCGCGGCGAGCGCTTGCAGGACGTGGTGGAGCATCTGGGGCGACTTTATCCACAGGTGGCGCCCGCCGACTTCCTCGCCGAATACCGCCAGCGCAGCCTGCCCTGGCTGCGCGCCCGGCTACAGCCGATGCCCGGCGCGGTGGAACTGGTGCGCCGGCTGCGGGTGGCGAAGTGTGTGGCCTCCAACGGCCCGCGCGAAAAGATCGAGACCAGCCTGGACTGCGCGGGGCTGTTGGACGACTTTCGCGGGCGCGTGATCAGCGCCTACGAAGTCGGCGCCTGGAAGCCCGATCCCGAACTGATCCACCACGCCGCCCGGCGGATGGGCGTGGCGCCCGAGCGCTGCCTGGTGGTGGACGACAGCCTGCCCGGCCTGCGCGCGGGCCTGGCGGCCGGCGCGCAGGTGGTCGGGTTCGGCGAGCTGGACTTCAGCAAGCTGAGTGGCGAGATCGAACGGGCGCGGGACATGCGGGAGCTGGAGCGCCTGCTGGACAGCCTGGGCCTGCTGGCGCCGCCCGCTCCCTGACAAGCCGCATCACTTCACCAACCGCGCATCCAGGCTGTTCTGCGCCAGCCGCTGCGCCTGCTCCCTGGTCATGCCCAGGTGCTCGTGCAGGGCGTGGAAGTTCTCGGTGACGTAGCCGCCGAAGTAGGCCGGGTCGTCCGAGTTCACCGTCACCTTCACGCCGCGTTCGAGCATGTCGAGGATGTTGTGCTCGCGCATGTGGTCGAACACGCAGAGCTTGGTGTTGGACAGCGGGCAGACGGTCAGCGGGATCTGCTCATCAATGATGCGCTGCATCAGGCGCTCGTCCTCGATGGCGCGCACGCCGTGGTCGATGCGCTCGATCTTGAGCAGGTCAAGGGCTTCCCAGATGTACTCCGGCGGGCCCTCTTCGCCGGCGTGTGCGACGGTGAGGAAGCCTTCGGCGCGGGCGCGGTCGAACACGCGCTGGAACTTGCTCGGCGGATGGCCGACCTCGGAGCTGTCCAGGCCAACGGCGATGAAGGCGTCACGGAACGGCAGGGCCTGCTCCAGGGTCTTGAACGCCTCCTCCTCGGACAGATGACGCAGGAAGCTGAGGATCAGCCCGTGGCGGATGCCCAGCTGCTTCTCGCCATCCTTGAGCGCACCCTGGATGCCGCGCAGCACCACTTCGAAGGGGATGCCGCGGTCGGTGTGGGTCTGCGGGTCGAAGAACGGCTCGACGTGGATGACGTTCTGCGCCTTGCACTTCTCAAGGTAGGCCCAGGTCAGGTCGTAGAAATCCTGCTCGGTGCGCAACACGTCGGCGCCGGCGTAATAGAGATCGAGGAATTCCTGCAGGTTGTTGAACGCATAGGCCTGGCGCAGGCTCTCGACGTCGCCCCAGGGCAGGGCGATCTTGTTGCGCTCGGCCAGGGCGAAGAGCAGCTCGGGCTCCAGCGAACCCTCCAGGTGCAGGTGCAGTTCGGCCTTGGGCAGGGCATTGAGCCAGTCGTACATGGTGAGGTCTCGTTATCAGGCGGTCGGGGAAATTATCGCACGGCCCGCAAAGGACGCAGGGGATTGTCCAGCGCCCCGCGAATAAACCTACAGATATCGAGACGGATTCCGATGGCAACTTGGGCTTCGAGCGGTACCGGGAGATGGCACGACAGTCCTATATTGAGTCATGGCAGAAAACTTTTCTGCCTTGTGAAACGTGTTTAAGGATTTTCACTATGACCAAGCTGAAATGGACTGTTCTTCCTCTCGCATTCGCCATGACAGCAGGATTCACCACCCTGGCGTCCGCGGATTGCGCGCACAAGCGGGCCGCGCTCGAGTACCAGCTGCAGAAAGCGCAGCAGTACGGCAATGTCCACCGCATAGCCGGGCTGAAAAGGGCGCTGAGCGAAACCAACGCCCATTGCTTCGCCCACAACGGCTCCGCCGATCCGAGCAGAACCCCGGAGCAGAACGTGGCGAAGCTGAGGAGCGAACTGAGCGACAAACAGGAGGACGTGCGCGAAGCCCGGGCCGACCTGCGCAAGGCCCAGGCCAAGGGCGACCCCGGGAAGATTGCCAAGGCTCAGGCCAAGTTGCAGGAAAAGCAGGCCGAGGTGGAGGAAATCGCGGAGGAACTACGCAGGGTACAGCGTGAACTGACCGCCGAACGCTGACAGCCCGGCGGCTCGGCACGTCTTTCGAAGGCACCTGTCTGCGGCTGGTGCGCCTTCCGGGCATTGCCTAAGATGGCGCACTCGCTCCTACCGGATATGGATAGCCCTCGATGCTGCGTGCGCTCAAAGACGAAAAATTCCTCATCCTCGCCCTGCTGGTGGCGCTGGCAGTGTACCCGCTGGAGCATGGGCTGCTGGGCGGCGGCAAGCTGCTCGCCGGGATCACCGCCAGCGTCCTGCTGGCCGTGATCATCAGCGTCTCGCTGCGGGTGGCGCACCACGCCGAAATCCTCGCGGAAAAGGTCGGCGAGCCCTACGGCACCATGATCCTGACCCTGGCGGCGGTGCTGGTGGAGGTGGTGATCCTGGCGATCATGATGGGCCACAACCATTCGCCGACCCTGGCCCGCGACACCATCTACGCCGCGGTGATGCTGGACATGAACGGCATTCTCGGCCTGGCCGCGCTGCTGGGTGGCCTGAAGCACGGCGAGCAGTCCTACAACGACGACTCGGGCAAGACCTACGTGACCATGATCCTCACCGCCGTGGGCATCTCCATGGTGGTGCCGGAGCTGATCCCCGCCGAGCAGTGGAAGCTCTACTCCTTCTTCACCATCGGCTGCATGGTCATGCTCTATGCCCTGTTCCTGCGCATGCAGACCGGCCAGCACAGCTACTTCTTCAGCTACAACTACGCCGCCCACGGCGAGCACGCCGACGGCCACGAGACCGCGGGCAGCAGCAAGCAGTCCATGGCGTTGCTGGTGGTCGGCGTGGTGCTGATCGGCGCGCTGGCCGAGGTGATGTCCAAGACCCTGGATGTCAGCCTGGAAGGCAGCGGCGTGCCGCCCATCGTGCCGGCGCTGCTGGTGGCGGCGATCTCCGCCAGCCCGGAAATCCTCACCGCCCTGCGCGCAGCCCTGGCCAACCGCATGCAGCCGGTAGTCAACATCGCTCTGGGCGCCTCGCTGTCCACCGTGATCCTCACCGTGCCGGTGATCGAGGCCCTGGCGCTGTTCAAGGGCCAGCCGATCCAGATGGCGATGACCCCGCTGCAGACCGGCATGATGTTCATCACCCTGATGGTCGCCGGCTTCAACCTGCATGACGGCAAGACCAACGCCATCGAAGGCATGACCCACTTCGTGCTGTTCGCCACCTTCCTGATGTTGTCGCTGATGGGACTCTGACCATGCTCAAGATCTACCTCGCCGGCCCCGACGTGTTCCGCCCCGATGCCTTCGAGCAGGGTGAACGGCTCAAGGCCCTGTGCGCCGAGTTCGGCCTGCAGGGGCTGTATCCGCTGGACCACTCGGTGCCCGAGGGGATCGACCAGCCGCGGGAGCAGGCGCTGTGGATCTACCAGGCGAACCTTGCGCTGATCGCCGAAGCCGACGCGGTGGTCGCCAACCTCAACCCCTTCCGTGGCGCCGAGCCGGACAGCGGCACGGCCTTCGAACTGGGCTACGCCGCCGCCCTGGGCAAGCCGCTGTATGGCTACATCCAGGAGGGCGGCAGCTGTGCCGAGCGCCTGCCGTGCGAGTGGAAGGGCGACGAACCGGATCGCGACCGCGAGGGCAACCAGGTGGAAGCCTTCGGCCTGCCGCTGAACCTGATGCTCGGGGTTCCGGCGCAGATCGCCGTGGGCGGGGTGCGGGAAGCGCTGGAATTGTTGCGTGCGGAGCTGATGCTTTTGTAGGAGCGAGCTTGCTCGCGAACCGCCCCACCGACGCAGTCTCCGGCAAATCTGTTCGCGAGCAAGCTCGCTCCTACGAAGAACCGTGCCAATAAAAAACGCGCCCCAGGGCGCGTTTTTTATTGGGTCAGAAGAGGCTCAGCGACCTTTCTTCAGCTCGAAGTTGAACACCTTGGTCGCCTGGCGCGCCACGATCCGACCGCCCAGCGTGCGGGGCTCGAAGCGCCACCTTTCCATGGCGTCGCGCACGCTGCGCTCGAAGACGCGCGGCGGGGTCGATTCGAGGAACTGGATGTCGGTGATCCGACCATCGCTGGTGATGGTGAACAACACCTTCACGTGTCCTTGGATCTGCTTCGCCTGAGCCATGCGCGGATAGGCCGGCGGGTCCATGCGCAGCGGCTTGATGTCGCTGTCGTTGAGGCTGCCGGTCGGCAGGCCGGCGGGGCCTTGGGAGCCAGTCGGCGCCGACTGCGCGCCCGGGGTGGACTGGCCAACGGTCGGCGCGGCGGGCGGCGGCGGGGCGGCCGGGGTCGGCGGCGCGGTGGTTTCCGGCGCCGACTCCGCCTCAGGCTCGGGCTTGGGTTTCGGCTTGGGCTTGGGCGCGACCTTGGGAATGGCCTTTTCCACCGGCTTGGGCTTTGGCTTGGGCTTTTCCACCGGTTTGGGCGGCTCGACCGGCTTGGGCGGCTCAGGCGGTGTCGGCACCGGCGCCGCGGCCGGCGGTTGCTGCACAGGCTCGGGCTTGGGCGGCAGGGTGACGACGCTGACCTGCATCGCCTTGGGCAGCTCGCCCTGCCCCAGGTTCAGCTCCGTCGGCGCAGGCACGACCCAGAACAGCGCGGCGACGATCGCCGCATGCATGCCGATCGCCAGGCCCGAGGGCCGCCACCAGCCGCCACTGCGCGGCGGTTCTTCGCCCTCCTCCACGCCTTCCACGGGAATGGCGTAGGGGATCAGCACCTCTTCGGGGGTTACGTCCACATCCCGGCGTTCCCCTTCGCAACTGACCAGGCGCAGGTTGGCCTCGTTGACGCGCTGGGCGTTCACGCTGGGCAATACGGCGCTGTCTTCCACCGTGGCTGCAGGGAACAGCGGGGCCTCGGCGGACACGGCGAGAGGGTCATCAGCCGCTTCGCGCAGTTGGGGTAACGACATGAGAAAGCCTGCGGAAAGAGTTCAGGAAGCAGTAACTTCTGATAATTATTATCATTCACTAATCCCGCAAGGGCAACCTCGTCCGTCAGGATGGCGCGATGGCATGGCGCAAAAGCGCGTCGTGGAGCGGTTGCGGGTCCATCTGCGCCGCCAGGATCAGCTCGATCCGGCTGTCGCGCCGCCAGGGGCTGGGCGTCCAGGGCGCAACCTCTGCGGTGCGGTTGCACGCCAGCCAGCCGGCCTCGCCGTGCAGGACCGCCTTGGCCCGCAGCAGCCCCGGTAAACCGGCGAGCCAGTCATCCAGTTCGGCAATGCGGAAGCGCCAGTCGGGGTGAAAGCGCCAGCCGATCGCTTGCCGGCCGTCCTCGATACGCACCTGCCGCATCGGCTGGTCGCGACGCAGCAGCACGGCACTTTCCACACCCTTCGGCAGGGTCGGCAATTCGCTCGCGGCCTCCGTCAGGGGCGTGGTCGGCAACTCGGGGAGCGCCAGCCGGCCCTGGGTGGTCCAGCGCATCGGTAACGCCGGCAGGCCGGCCAGGAGCGCGGCGCGGGCGGCGTCATCGAGGTCTTCACTCTTGTTCAGCAGCAACAGTCCGGCCTGCGCCAAGGCATTCTGCTGGGACTCGGGCAACGGTTGTCCGGCCGCCAGTGCCGCGGCGTCCAGCACCATGACCAGCGGCTGGACCGCCAGCACGCCCTGCCAGGGCGCGGCGCGCAGTTGCGCCAACAGCTGCGCGGGATGCCCGAGCCCGGAGGGTTCGATGAACAGCCGCTGCGGCCTGGCCTTGCGCAGCAGCCGGCCCAGGCCGACCTGGAAGGGTGCGCCATTCACGCAGCACAGGCAACCGCCGGCGACCTCGCCGAGGGCGACGCCGTCCTCGTCGCGGCTGAGCAGCGCGGCGTCCAGGCCAACCTGGCCGAATTCGTTGACCAGCACCGCCCAGCGCTCGTGGGCCGGACGTTGGGCCAGCAGGTCGCGCAGCAGGCTGGTCTTGCCCGCGCCGAGGGAGCCGGCAATGAGATGAGTCGGGATCTGCTTCAACATTCGCCCATGGTGCCGCCTGACGCTCGTCGGGAAAAGCGCTAGAGTCGCGGCTTCTTATCGCACCCCCGGACCGACCATGCGCCAGCTCCTGCCCTTCGCCCTCGCCTGCCTGCCGCTGCTCGCCCACGGCGAAGCCTGCGTCGTGCACAGCCAGGGCGCCAACCTCGACGTGAAGGTCTGCCAGCAGAACCGCAGCATTCCCGAAAAGCTGTTCCGCGACGGGTTCTGCCAGCCGCAGCTCAAGGACCAGAAGGTCCAGGTCACCTACGCTGATAGCTGCCCGAGCGGCGCCTTCGGCGTCTGCGAGAACGCCCAGGTGCAGGGCATGCCCTACCGCCAGGACATCCATTACTACGGGGTGGCCAGCGACGCGCGCATCCTCCAGCCGTTCTGCGAAGGCCAGAGCCACGGCCAGTGGCGCAAGCCCTGAGGCACGGTCATCGGCCTGTCATACGTCTCAGGCTTACTGTCGCTGGGTACCTCACACCCTCTCGGCACCCCACGCCGAACATGATCTTGGTGAATCGGGTCGCCATCCCCTGGCGGCCCTTTTTTTTTTGCCTGTCCGTCCGGCCCGGCCTACCCCGTGCGGAAGCCTCAGGCTTCAGCGGTCCAGGGCTCGAAAGGATCGGGCAGACGTTTCCAGGCGGACGTGCCGGCAGCCATCTCGGCGTCGTTCAGCAGGCAGCGATCCAACTCCGCGCAAAGGCGGCCGACGTCCAGGTCCTGGCCGATGAACACCAGTTCCTGGCGGCAGTCGCCGCTGTCGGCGTCCCAATGCTTGAGCACGGCCTGCAGCTCGGTGGTGTCCTGCGGCCAGTCCTCGCGCGGCACGAACCGCCACCAGCGTCCGGCCAGACCATGGCGCAGCAGGCCGCCGGCCTGGGACCAACTGCCTGCCTCACGGTAACGACTGGCCAGCCAGAAAAAGCCCTTGGAGCGCAGCAGGCGGCCATTGCTCCAGGGCTGCGCCAGGAAGTCGTGGAAGCGTTGCGGATGGAAGGGCCGGCGCGCGCGGTAGACGGTGGAGGCGATGCCGTAGGCCTCGGTCTCCGGCAGGTGCTCGCCGCGCAGCTCCTTGAGCCAGCCGGGCGCGCGGGCGGCACGCTGGAAGTCGAAGCGGCCGGTGTCGAGGATACGCGCCAACGGCACCTGGCCCATCACCATGGGCTGGATGTAGGCGTCCGGATTGAGCCTGCGCAGGATCGCCAGCAGCTCGTCGCGCTCGGCATTGCTGATCAGGTCGATCTTGCTCACCAGGATCACGTCGGCGAACTCCACCTGTTCCACCAGCAGGTCGCTGAGCGAGCGCTCGTCATCCTCGCCGAGGGTTTCGCCGCGCTCGGCGAGGCTGTCGGCGCCCTGGTAGTCGGTGAGGAAGTTCAGCCCGTCGACCACCGTGACCAGCGTATCCAGTCGCGCCAGGTCGGACAGGCTGCGGCCCTGCTCGTCGCGGAAGGTGAAGGTTTCGGCCACCGGCAACGGCTCGGAGATGCCGGTGGATTCGATCAGCAGGTAGTCGAAGCGGCCTTCGCCGGCGAGGCGGCTGACCTCTTCCAGCAGGTCTTCGCGCAGGGTGCAGCAGATGCAGCCGTTGCTCATCTCCACCAGGCGCTCCTGCCCGCGCTTGAGGCTGACATCGCGCTGGACCTCGCGACCGTCGATGTTGATTTCGCTCATGTCGTTGACGATCACCGCGACCCTGAGCTGCTCGCGGTTCTTCAGCACATGGTTGAGCAGGGTGCTCTTGCCGGCGCCGAGGAAGCCGGACAGGACGGTGACGGGGAGTGGCTTGTTCATGGGGCTGTTCACGGGTGGGCTCCAGAAAATCAGGCTTCGCGGACGTGTAGTTCGCGCCGTTCCTGGCGCTCCTTGGCCTCGACGCAGAGCGAGGCGGTGGGGCGCAGCAGCAGGCGGCGCAGGCCGATCGGCTCGCCGGTCTCCTCGCACCAGCCGTAGTCGCCCCGGGCCAGGCGCTCCAGCGCCTGGTCGATCTTGTCCAGCAGCTTCTTCTCGCGCTCCAGCACGCGCAGTTGCCACTGGCGCGCTTCCTCGCGGCTGGCGATGTCGGCGTCGTCGCTGGGCCGTTCGCCGTCCTGCAGGGCGTGGAATTCCTCGTCGATGCGCCCCTGCAACTCGCCGCGCTGGTTCAGCAGCAGGTCGCGGAAGTAGCCCAGTTGTGCCTCGCTCATGTAGGCCTCGCCGGGCTGGGCGAGCAGTTCCTGTTCGGTCATGGCCGTCTCCGGATCGGAGGTGATCTTTTATGTTATATTATAACAATGCAAGATCGACAAGCGGTCGCCGACGTGCGATACCAATGCCCTCACCGATGCTGCGGATACCCGATGCTGCGCCGCGCCCTGCTGTTCTGCCTGTTCGCTCCGTTCGCCCATGCCAGCGGACAGTCGCCACTGCCCTTCCCCGGCGAGGCACCGGCACGCTGTGCCTGGTCGGCACAGGTTCTGGCCTGCATGACCGATGCGGGCGATCTCTACAGCGTCGCCACCCTGGGCCACGACACCTACCTGCGCGGCTTCGAGGCAGCCAGCGGCAGGCGCTGGGCACAGACCGGCACGCGCTACGGCAGCCTGACGTTCTTCAGCGGCGTCGCCAGCGACGGACAGGTGTGGATCGGCACCAGCCGGGGTATCGGCTGGACCAACATCAGCCGCTTCAGCAGTTCCTCCGGCGACAGCACCCGCCTGACCTGCGGGCGGGTCAGCGGTTGCAAGCAGCAGGCACGTTGAAGGAATCCGTTGCGGAAATGCTGCCAGGCAAATACGTTATATTATAACAATTTCCGACGATGACCGCCCATGACCGCCTTCCTTCCCGATATCGCTTGCCAGCCCACGCACCTGCCTGTCCCGCTCCACTGGGTCGGCATGCAGGGCATCGCCGTGCCACTGCAGATCGCCGGCGAGCGCGTCGCCGCCTTCGCCGACGCGGGCGTCAGCCTCGACGACGCCGAGGCGCGCGGCATCCACATGTCGCGCTTGTACCTGGCGCTGGAGGTGCTGGCCGAGGCGGAGCTGTCGCCCGCCCTGCTGCGTGAAACGCTGGGGCAATTCCTCATGAGCCATGCGCAGCTTTCCTGCCAGGCCAGCCTGGCACTGCGCTTCGAGCTGATGCTGCGCCGCCCCGCCCTGGTCAGTCCACTACGCGGCTGGAAGCGCTATGCCTGCGAAATCCACGCGCAACTGGAGGGCGACGAGCTGGCGCTGGCGCTGCACCTGTCGCTGCCCTACTCCTCCACCTGCCCCTGCTCCGCGGCGCTCGCCCGCCAGTTGATCCAGCAGCGCTTCGACGCCGACTTCGCCGGCAGGGCCCTGCAGGCCGAGGAAGTCCGCGCCTGGCTCGGCAGTCCGCAGGGCATCGTCGCCACCCCACACAGCCAACGCAGCGAAGCGCAATTGCGACTGCGGCTCGCCCCGGAGGCGACGGCCTTTCCGTTCAATGAACTGATCGACCACGCCGAAACGGCCCTCGGCACCGCCGTGCAGACCGCGGTGAAGCGCGCCGACGAGCAGGCCTTCGCCCTGGCCAACGGGCAGAACCTGATGTTCTGCGAGGACGCCGCCCGCCGGCTGCACGAGGCTCTGGTGCAACGGGAAGAGGTATCGGGCTTCGAGGTGCGCGTGGTGCATGCGGAAAGCCTGCATGCCCACGACGCGGTGGCGGTGAGCCGCTGGGCGCGCCCTTAGAGCACCATATCCAGGCGCACTCGGTCCCGGCAGCGGATGCCGTTTTCGATAATGGGTTCCGGGTAGTTCAGCGAGAAGTAATCGTGCTCCACGCTGGCGATGCGAAAGCCCATGCGCTGGTACAGGCCGAGTTGCGTCAGGCTGGAATTGCCGGTGGCGATGTCCAGGCGCAGGGCACCGATGGCGCGCGCTGCGTCGATCGCGGCAGTCAGCAGGCGACGAGCCAGGCCGCGACCCTGCCACTCCTCCTCCACCGCGAGGTTGGTGATTTCGACGACGCCCCAACTGCGTGCCGTCAACGTCAGTACGCCGCGCACCGACTCGCCGTCGCGGAGCGCCAGCACCCGGGATTGCGGCAGGTAGCGCTCGATCTGCGCTCGGCAGGGGTCGGCCAGCAGCAGGAGAGGCCACGGCGCCTGGCCCGGAGTGAGTTCGACGAGGGACAATTCAGGAAAGAAAGACACCATGGTTCCGAAGAGGCGAGCCAAAGGGAGGCGACGGTTTACCCTCTGCCAGCCCCCGATGCAAGCATTACGACATCATCTTTGGTCGTGGTTCGGACGAACCAGGCCCGCAAGCCGGGCCCGGTATCGTCCGTGGAACACCTCAGGCGTAGATGTCGCCGCGACTCCACGGCACCTCGTGGCTGCCATCAGCGTGCGGCCTGCTGGCGAGGATCTGGTGCAGGTTGATCCAACCCTTCTTGAAGCCGTAGGCACAGCCGGCCAGGTACAGGCGCCAGATGCGCAGGGCCTGCTCGGGCACCATCTTCGCCGCTTCAGCCAGCTTCGCTTCGAGGCTCGCGCTCCAGAAGTCCAGGGTGCGCGCGTAATGCAGGCGCAGGCCTTCGACGTCGACCACCTCCAGTCCGGCCTCGCTCATGCGGGCAACGGCCAGCGACAGGTGCGGCAGCTCACCGTGGGGGAAGACGTAGCGGTCGATGAAATCGCCGGCGCCACGGCCCACCGGACGCCCATCGGTGTTGCTGGAAGTGATGCCATGGTTCATCACCAGCCCGCCCGGGCGCACCGCATCGAACAGGTGCTGGAAGTAGATACCCAGGTTGGCGTGGCCGACGTGCTCGAACATGCCGACGCTGACCACCTTGTCGAAACGGCCGTCGCGCGGCAGGTCGCGGTAGTCCCGTAGCTCCAGGGTCACCTTGCCTTCCAGGCCCTCGGCCTTGACCCGCTCACGGCCAAGCTTGAGCTGCTCCTCGCTCAGGGTGATGCCGTGCACCAGGACGCCGAATTCCTTCGCCGCCAGGCGCGCCAGCCCACCCCAGCCGCAGCCGACATCCAGCAGCGTCTCGCCAGGCTTCAGGCGCAGCTTGCGGCACAGGTGCCGCAGCTTGGCCAATTGCGCGGTGGCCAGGTTTTCGCGGCCGGTCTCGAAGTAGGCGCAGGAATACACCATCTCCGGGTCCAGCCAGAGCTGGTAGAACGCGTTGGAGAGGTCGTAGTGGTAGTGGATCGCCTCGGCGTCGGTGGCCTTGTCGTGGCTTTCGCGCACGTAGTCACCCGCGTCGTCATCACCGCCCAGGGCTGCGCTCAGGGCATCCCCCATGGCGATCACCTCGCCGATCGGGCCTTCGATGTCCATGCGCTTTTCGACGTAGGCGCGGCCCAGCACATCGAGGCTGGGCTGGGTGATCTCGGTCAGCAGCGTCGGGTCACGCACGACGAGAGTTACCTGCGGGTCCGGCCCCAGGTCGAAGGCCTGGGCCTCGCCGATGCGTATGCGCAGCGGCAACTGCAGGGACAGCAACTCAGAGGGCAGATTGGCTTTCATGCATACCTCCTGGTCACAGGGCTGAAGAACTATAGACCAGTTACTCCATAGTCTGTCCCTATGGCCTGGCCCGCAAAAGACTATCGGGCACCCATGCAGCGGTGCGTCTACCGGGTTCTTTGCAGTGGATTGCGCCCCCGGCGGGGGCGTTCCAAAAAGAACGTATGCAACGATAGTTCGCTACGCAAGCGTAGCAGCGCCGCCGCGATACTTCGTTTCCAGTCCTCAGATAGAGCCTTTCCCAGCCGGTAACGATGATGCCGGCATGACCGGCCATTCCTTCATTGGACTACACTGTCGCCCCCTCCGTGCGCATTCCGACCGGAGGACCTCTGTAGTGAAGGGGGCCACCTTGAATACCTTCTCCGCACCGCGTCCGGCGGTCCGCACCGTTCTGGTGGGGCTGATGCTGGCGATCTTCCTCGGTGCGCTGGACCAGACCATCGTCGCCGTGTCGCTGCCGGCGATCTCCGCCGGCTTCGGCGACTTCGACCTGCTCGCCTGGGTCATCTCCGGCTACATGGTGGCGATGACCATCTCCATGCCGATCTACGGCAAGCTCGGTGACCTCTACGGGCGGCGCGTGCTGATGCTGTTCGCCATCGCCCTGTTCACCGCCGCCTCGGCGCTCTGCGGCGCGGCGCAGAGCATGGAACAGTTGGTGCTCGCCCGCGTGCTGCAGGGCATTGGCGCCGGCGGCATGATGTCGGTGAGCCAGGCGATCATCGGTGACATCGTCCCGCCCCGTGAACGCGGCCGCTACCAGGGCTATTTCAGCAGCATGTACGCCATCGCCAGCATCGCGGGTCCCGTGCTCGGCGGCCTGCTGACGGAGTACCTGTCCTGGCGCTGGGTGTTCCTGATCAACCTGCCGGTGGGCCTGGTCGCCCTCGCCGTCTCGCGGCGCACCCTGCGCGGTCTGCCGGTACCGGGGCGGCAGCCGGTGATCGATTACCTGGGCACCGCGCTGATGATCGCCGGCCTGGGCAGCCTGCTGCTGGCGATCACCGAGGTCGGCCAGGGCGCGCGCTGGAACGATCCGCAGATGCTCGGGCTGTTCGCCGCCGCGCTGGTACTGATCGCGCTGTTCGTGCTGCAGGAGCGCCGGGCGCCGGAACCGCTGGTTCCGATGCACCTGTTCCGCATCCGCGCGGCGACGCTGAGCTGGCTGATCAGTTTCTTCGCCAGCTTCCAGGTCATCTCGCTATCGGTACTGGTGCCCTTGCGCTTCCAGTCGGTCACCGGCGCCGGCGCGGACAGCGCGGCGCTGCACCTGCTGCCCCTGGCCATGGGTGTGCCGCTGGGCGCTTACTGCTGCGGGCGGCTGACGGCGATCCTCGGCCGCTACAAGCCGCAGATCGTCGCCGGCGCGCTGTTGACGCCCTGCGCCATCGCCGGCCTGGCGCTGGCGCCGCCGGACGCCTACCTGCTCTCGGGCCTGTGCATGCTGCTGACCGGCACCGCCGCCGGCACCCAGTTCCCCACCAGCCTGGTGGCGGCGCAGAGCGCCGTGGACGGCCGCTACCTGGGCGTGGCCACCAGCAACATCACGCTGTTCCGTTCCCTGGGCGGCGCGGTGGGCATCGCGCTGATGTCGGCCCTGCTGCTGGCGATGCTGCAACCGCTTGCGGGCGACGCCGGCCACGGCCTGTCGGCCAGCGCCCTGCTCGACAGCCTGAGTGGCGCCGGCCATGAGCCCCAGCGGCAGACACTGGACCGGGTGTTCAGCCACCTGTTCCTGATCAATGCCGGCTTCGGCGCCCTGACGCTGCTGATCGCCCTGGCGCTGCCCGATCATGCATTGCGTGGCCGGGGCAGCGACTGAAGCGCCGGGCGCAGGGCAAGGTCAGTCCTCGTCGTTGAGGTAGCTGACCTTGCGCAGGTCCGGCAGCAGCAGGCAGACCACCAGCGCCACGCCGCACATGATCGAGACGTAGATATAGAAGTACTCCTCGACGCCAAGGTTCTTCAGGCCCAGGGCGACGTATTCCGCCGAGCCACCGAAGATGGCGTTGCCCACCGCATAGGACAGGCCCACGCCCAGGGCACGGATCTGCGGCGGGAACATCTCCGCCTTGATCAGGCCGCTGATGGAGGTGTACAGGCTGACGATGGCCATGGCCGCGATGATCAGCACGAAGGCCAGGTAGGGGCTGCTCACCGCCTTGAGCGCGGAGAGGATCGGCCAGGTGAAGATCATCCCCAGGAGGCCGAACCAGAGCATCGAGGTCTTGCGCCCGATGCGGTCGGACAACGCGCCGAACAACGGCTGCATGCACATGTAGACGAACAGGGCGAAGGTCATCACGCCGCTGGCCACCTTGGGGTCCATGCCGGCGGTGTTCACCAGGTATTTCTGCATGTAGGTGGTGAAGGTGTAGAAGATCAGCGAACCGCCGGCGGTGAAACCCAGCACGGTGAAGAAGGCGCGCTTGTGGTGGGCGAACAGTTCGGTGAGGGTGCCGGACTCCTTGCGCTGGAGGTTGGATTCCTTGGCCGTCTCGCTCAGCGAACGGCGCAGGTAGAAGGCGATCACCGCGGTGATGGCGCCGACCACGAAGGGAATCCGCCAGCCCCATTCCTTCAGCTCGTCGGTGGTGAGCAACTGCTGCAGGACCACTACCACCAATACCGCCAGCAACTGCCCGCCGATCAGGGTGACGTACTGGAAGGAGGCGAAGAAGCCGCGCTGGCCCTTGAGCGCTACCTCGCTCATGTAGGTGGCGCTGGTGCCGTACTCGCCCCCCACCGAAAGGCCCTGGAACAGTCGCGCGAGCAGCAGCAAGGCGGGCGCGGCGACGCCGATGCTGGCGTAGGTCGGCATCACGGCAATCGCCAGCGAGCCGCCGCACATCATCAGCACCGAGATCATCATTGCGGTCTTGCGGCCCTTCTTGTCGGCGATGCGGCCGAACATCCAGCCGCCGATGGGGCGCATCAGGAAGCCGGCGGCGAACACCCCGGCGGTGTTGAGCAGTTGCACCGTCGGGTCGTCCGATGGGAAGAAGGCGTGGGCGAAGTACAAGGCAGTGAAGGCGTAGACGTAAAAGTCGAACCACTCCACCAGGTTGCCCGAGGAGGCGCCAACGATGGCGAGGATGCGCGTACGGCGCTCATGGGCGGAGTACTGCGGCGCGGAGGCAGGTGCGTTCATGGGGCTTCTCTGATTGGGTTGAACAGCGTCCCGGATCTTTGGGCGGAGGTCCCTGGCCGCCCCGTATCAGCCCTATCGCCGCCTGGTCCGGGCGATCTGACGCTGACACAATCAGAAACAGTATAGACACCTCCGATAGCCGGCTAACGAATTGCGCGGCATTGCCTCGCGCTTTTGGTTCGAATATCGGACAGGCCCAACGGGCGTTTGTCGTTTTCGATTGACCGGCCAGTGGCCAGCTTCTATCGTTGGCCCGCCTTGCGCCCTTCGGGAGACTTGTCAGGTACCCCTCGGAGGGTCGGGGTCCGACCTTGTCCACAAGACAAGGTCGATTTCCATTCCCCTCGTGTTGCGGCTCCTGCCGCCTGGCCTCGGTGCCCCGTCCACACCCCCGGACGTGCAGGCACCGGGGGAATGTTGATCTCCCCCCTTCCCTCGCCACCGCTCAGCCCTATCGCTCGACCATTCGTCGCCGACATTTAAGAGACATCTGCCCCGTGTATACTGCCGGGCAGTGCTACAGGCCGCGAAAGACGCGGCTTTCGTCGATTCGACCGAGGGGCTCTGCTTGAACGCAGCCAATCCATTGTGGTTTGCCATCGGACTGGCCGCGCAGGCGGCTTTTTCTGCCCGTTTCCTGGTCCAGTGGGTGCTGTCCGAACGCGCCCGCAAGAGCCTGATGCCGGTGCACTTCTGGTACTTCAGCTGTGCCGGCGCGGTGCTGCTGCTGGCCTATGCCACCCACCAGCGGGACCTGGTGATCTGCCTGGGGCAACTCGCGGGCCTGGCGATCTACCTGCGCAACCTGGAATTGGATCGTCGCCACGGCGGCGGCCGGGCGCTGTTCTTCGCCTGGCCCTGGCTGACCTGGTCGGCGGTGGCCATCGCGCTGGGCTGGATGTCCAAGCCCGAACCGATCATCCATGCCATCACCGGCGCCGATCCGTTCTGGACCACCCTCGGCATGGTCGGCCAGGTGCTCTTCACCGGGCGTTTCGTGCTGCAGCTATGGTATTCCGAGCGCGCCGGGCGGCCGGTCAACCCCATCTACTTCTGGTACCTGTCGATGGCCGGCAGCGTGCTGCTGTTCAGCTACGCTGTGGCGCAGCGCGACCCGGTCATCATCCTCGGCCAGTCCTTCGGCATCGTGGTCTACCTGCGCAACCTGGCGCTGATCCGGCGCCAGGCCGAGGGCGCCAGCGCGCAGAGTCAGTGAGCCTTCGGGGACCCTGAAGCAGTTTCGCTGAATGAAGGAGTCGCCCCAGGGGCAGCCGAAGCGGCCCCCTCAGCGCTGCTTCTCGAAGCGGTAGAAGAGGTTCGGCTCGCTGCCCACGTAGAGATTGCCGTCAGCGTCCATGGTCATCCCCTCGGCCTGGGGCGCCGCGTGTTTCAGGTCGCCAAAGCCGCCGAGCGAGCGGAAGCTGACCAGCTTGCCCTGCCCGTCCAACTCCATGATCAGCTTCGACTCCTCGCTGAGCACCAGCAGGTGGCCGCTCTTGCGGTCGTAGTGGAGGTCGGAGATATCGGTGCCGAACACACTGCGCTTCACCCAGGCGGTGTGGTCGATCACCTTGAGCTGCAGCTTGCCGGCGAGGCTCGCGCGAACCCCGGTGACTTCGTAGATCTGCCGCGGACCGCGTTCCTTACCGATGAACAGGCGGTCGTGGTCCGGGTCGTAGGTCAGCCCTTCGAAACCCTTGTTGTGCACGCTCGGGTTGATCTCCAGGGCGAACGATTGCGCATCGCGGGCGTCGATGCCCTGGCCGGGCTGCTCCGGCAGCGTGAAGAAGTCGATCTGCTGAAAGTTTTCATCGGACACCGCCACCAGGCCGCCGCCCAGGTAGGCCACCCCTTCGACGTCCTGGAAACCGGTCATGGGATACTGCGCCAGCAGCTCCCCGGTCTTGCTCAGCACCGCCAGCTTCATGGCACCGGCGTTGGTCACGGCGATCAGGCGATCATGGTCGAAGTCGTAGCTCAGGGCGGACAGGTCGGACTCGATGCCCTTCACCGGCTGCGCATCGATCACCACCTTGTAGTCGGGCAGCCAGACGCTGCGCCCGGCCCACTCCGAAGCGTGCAGCTGGCTGCTGAGGTAGAAGTAGGCCTGTTGCGGCCAGTGCTTCATGAGCAGCAGCGTCACGCCCGGCACCAGCAGCACCAGTGTCAGAGCCAGCCACAGCAAGGTGCGCCGGTCGAAACGACGGCGCAGGGGGTGCAGCTGCATGACATCCACGCTGTTGGCGGCTCTGTTCACGTTCAGACTCCCAGGAAAGTGGAAACTCAGAAGTACGGCTGCTTCCAGGCGAAGCGGTAGGCCGGGGCGGAAGCGTCGTCGGCGCACTGGCCGTTGTCGGCATCGGCGCCCACCAGGAACCAGTGCTCCTCGTAGTCCCCCTTCACTTCGCGGGCGCGCTCGCGGCGGAAGCAACGGTCGAGGCCCTCGGCGGAGACCATGGCCAGCGCCTGCGGATGGCCGCGCAACCAGGTCAGCGCCTTGTTCAATGGGTCCGGGGTATCCAGGCCGAAGTGCACCAGCGGCTGACGGGCGTAGAGCCAGTGGCCCTCGCGCCAGTTGGTCAGCACCAGCTCGGCGCCGCCGCTCAGGCGTGCCACCTCCGCCATCAGCGGACGGCGGTCGTCGCCGGGGTCGCGCAGCGGCTCGATGAAGCCACGGGCAAACCAGGCGGCGAACCAGAACAGCGCGATGACCAGGAAGACCTTGCGCGCCCTCGGCCGCTCGGCGAACCAGCGGCGCAGCAGCCAGGGCACCAGCGGCGCCATGGCCAGCACCAGGGCGGGGAGCGCAGGGAAGATGTAGAGCTTGCGTTTGCCGGTGCTCAGGCTGAAGAACAGCAGCACCAGCGCCACCCAGCCGAGCAGCACCAGCAGGCGGCCGTCATGGCGGGCCAGCTGTCGGCGCCAGGCCGGCACCATCCACGGCAGGGCCAGCACAAGCGGCAGCCAGTACTGCGGAATGACCTTGGCAAAGAAGTACCAGAACGGTTCCTGGTGCTGCCAGGCGCTGGCGTAACGCTTGGCGGTCTGGTGCAGGAGGATGTCGTCGAGGTAGGCGCGGCCATCGGCGCTACCGCTCAGCAGAACGTGCAGCACCACCGGCACCAGCCACAGTGCGATGGCCCCCAGCGCCACCAGCAGGCCCAGCCACCAGGCGCGCGCCTGGCTGGGTATGCGCACCACACCGGGCCAGCCCTTGCGCGCCGCATAGGCGTAGGGAATCAGCATCAGCGCCGGGAGGAAGCCCACGCCCTTGCTGATGATGCCCAGGCCCATCGCCGCACACGCCAGGTAGAACCAGCGCCACGCCGGACCGAGCAGCAGGTGGCGGCACAGGCCATAGATGCCGAGGCTGATCCACAGGCAAAGGAAACCGTCGATGCCGCCATCGCGCAGCACCGAATAGGTCTGGTAGGTGGCCAGGAACAGCAGCCCGGCGATGACGCCGATGCGGCGATTCCACAGGCGACGGCCCAGGTCGTAGAGGCAGGCGGTGGCCACCAGACCGGAACCGAAAGCCGGCAGGAACAGCGCCAGGTTCGGCGTCACTCCCAGGCGAACCAGCAGCGCCACCAGCCACATGAACAGCGGCGGCTTGTCCGGATAGATTTCCGCGGCGCGGTGGGGAATCAGCCAGTCACCGTTCTGCAGCATTTCCAGGGCGACGCCGAGGAAGCGCTCCTCATCGACGTTGCCCGGCTGGCGCAGCCCCAGGCCGGCCCCCAGCAACAGGGCCGCCAGCGCCAGCAGCAGCCAGGGCCGCTCGGCGCAACGCCACAACCAGGAATGCTGCGTTCCGGGCCCGACACGCAGGGGGGCCAGGCTGGAAAGGGGGTTGCCCGGCTCGCCCTGGTTCGCCATGGATCAGCGTCCCAGTTCGCGGGGAACGGCATCCAGGCGGGTGCGCCGGATCAGCCACCAGACGCCGAACAGATCCAGGATGCCCACCAGCGCGCGGTCCAGGTTGCCGTACTTGGACACCCCGGCGTTGCGCGGCCGGTGGTTCACCGGGTGCACACGCATGGCGCCCTGGTGGCGCTGGATCAGCGCCGGAATGAAGCGGTGCATGTGATCGAAGTACGGCAAGCGCAGGAAGGCTTCGCGCTCGATCAGCTTGAGCCCGCAGCCGGTGTCGGGCGTGTGGTCGTTGAGCAGGCGGCCGCGCAGGCGGTTGGCGAAGCGCGAGGCCCAGCGCTTGCTGGCACTGTCCTGGCGCTTCACACGGTGTCCGGCGATCAGCTTGAGATCCGCCGGGCAGTCGGCGGCGCGAACCATGGCGAGCATCCCGGGGATATCCGCCGGGTCGTTCTGCCCGTCGCCGTCCAGGGTCGCCAGCCATTGGCCACGGGCAGCTTCGGCGGCGTGGTAGATGGACGTGCTCTGGCCCAGCGAGCGCTCGTGGGTCAGCACCCGCAGCTCGGCGTAACCACTCCGCTGCAGGCTCTGCAGCACGGCACGGGTCGCGTCGGTACTGCCGTCGTCAACCACTATGACTTCAAAGGTCTCGCCGGCCAGCGCCTGGCGGACCTCCTCAAGGAGCCCGGGAAGGTTCTCGGCTTCATTCTTCGCCGGAATCAGCACCGACACGTAAGGGCTGTTGGACATGCTTGGACTCTTACTCCGTGGCCTTCACGCCGCACCGGCGCAGGACTCTTCAACCGCGTAGAACTCGCGGTACCAATGAACGAATCGCTCGACCCCGCTCTGCAGCGAAGTCGCCGGGCGGAAGCCGGTGCGCTGTGCGAGCGCCTCGACGTCGGCCCAGGTCTGCAGCACATCACCGGGCTGCAGCGGCAGATAGTTGCGAACGGCCCGGCGGCCCAGCGCGTGCTCCACGCACTCCACCATGTCGAGCAGGCGCACCGGCTCGCCACGGCCGATGTTGTAGAGCGCCACCGGCGCCTCGCCGCGCTCGCCCGGCTGGGGCGGGCAATCCTGGATGCGCACCACGCCCTCCACCACATCGTCGATGTAGGTGAAGTCGCGGGACATCTCGCCGTTGTTGTAGATATCGATGGGGCGGCCTTCGAGGATCGCCCGGGTGAACTTAAACAGCGCCATGTCCGGACGCCCCCAGGGGCCGTACACGGTGAAGAAGCGCAGGCCGGTGAGCGGCAGCCGGTAAAGGTGCGCGTAGGTGTGCGCCATCAGCTCGTTGGCGCGCTTGGTCGCGGCGTACAGCGACACGGGCTGGTCCACCGCCGCGTCAGTGCTGAACGGCATGCTGCTGTTCATGCCATACACCGAGCTGCTGGAGGCATACACCAGGTGGCCGACCTGCGAATGGCGGCAGCCTTCGAGCAGGTTGACGAAGCCGGTCAGGTTGGCGTCGGCGTATGCCTGTGGGTTTTCCAGCGAATAGCGCACCCCGGCCTGGGCGGCCAGGTGGATCACCCGCTCGAAGCGCTCGCGCTGGAACAGCGCGGCCAGGGCCGGCGCATCGGCAATGTCCAGGCGCTCGAAGCGGAAGTTGCGCTCCTGGCGCAGCAAGGCCAGGCGCGCCTCTTTGAGCTCGACGCTGTAGTAGTCGTTGAGGTTGTCGATGCCGACCACGTCGTGGCCGTCGCGGCACAGCCGCTGCGCAGTGTGGAAGCCGATGAAACCGGCAGCGCCGGTGACCAGGAACTTCATGGATGTCGACCCCAGCGGGAAGCGAGGGCGGAAACATCCCGTGTCAGCACGAACGCTTCGATCGTCATGGGTCGCCCGAGCCAGTGTGTTGTTGGTGACCGGCCATGGCCGGTTCCTGGTCTTGTAAGTCCGGAGCCGCAATGGCCTCGGCTACGCAGTTCGCCCGTTACGGACGCTGCGCAAAGGCTGACTTATCGTCTTGGCAGGAGCGCGAAGAATTCGTGAAGGTTTTGTAGGGAAATTGTGACGGCTTTACGGCGCAAACGCCTACACATCAGAAGCGGGAGAAGGAAGGACAGAGGGCCGACGCAACGCGCCGGCCCTCGGAGACCACCCGACGGTGACCGGTTTATTCCACGGTCACGGACTTGGCGAGGTTGCGCGGCTGGTCGACGTCGGTGCCCTTGAGCACGGCGACGTAGTAGGACAGCAGCTGCAGTGGCACGGTGTAGAGGATCGGCGCCAGGCAATCATGAATCGCCGGCATGCCCACCACGTGGGTGCCCGCGCCATTGGCGATGCCGCTGCCGCCCTCGGCGAAGACCACCAGCTCGCCACCACGGGCGCGCACTTCCTGCAGGTTGGACTTGAGCTTTTCCAGCAGCTCGTTGTTCGGCGCCACGGTGACCACCGGCATGTCGGCGTCCACCAGGGCCAACGGGCCGTGCTTGAGCTCACCGGCCGGGTAGGCTTCGGCGTGGATGTAGGAGATTTCCTTGAGCTTCAGCGCGCCTTCCATCGCCACCGGATACTGCGCGCCACGGCCCAGGAACAGGGTGTGGTGCTTCTCGGCGAACAGTTCGCTGACCTTCTCCACCACCCTCTCCATCGCCAGGGCTTCTTCCAGGCGGGTCGGCAGGCGGCGCAGCTCGGCCACCAGCTCGGCCTCGACGCCCTCGCCCAGACGCTTCTGCACCTGGCCGATGCCCAGGGTCAGCAGCAGCAGCGCCACCAGCTGGGTGGTGAAGGCCTTGGTCGAGGCGACACCGATTTCCGGGCCGGCGTTGGTCAGCAGGGTCATGTCCGATTCGCGCACCAGCGAGCTGGTGGCGACGTTGCAGATCGAGAGGCTCGAGAGGAAACCCAGCTCCTTGGCATAACGCAGCGCGGCCAGGGTGTCGGCGGTCTCGCCGGACTGGGAGATGGTGACGAACAGCGAATCCGGGTGCACCGCCACCTTGCGGTAGCGGAACTCGCTGGCGACCTCGACCTGGCAGGGAATGCCGACCAGGCTTTCCAGCCAGTACCGGGCAACCATGCCCGCGTGGTAGCTGGTGCCGCAGGCGACGATCTGCACGTTGCGCACCTTGGCCAGCAGTTCGCGGGCCTGCGGACCGAAGTTATCCACCAGCACCTGCTCGGTGCCCAGGCGACCTTCCAGGGTGCGCTGCACCACGGACGGCTGCTCGTGGATTTCCTTGAGCATGAAGTGGCGGTACTCGCCCTTGTCGGCGGCCTCGGCGCCTTCGTGGTAACGCACGGCCTCGCGCTGCACCGGATTGCCCTTCACGTCCCAGAGCTGCACGCTGTCGCGGCGGATTTCGGCGATATCGCCTTCTTCCAGGTAGATGAAGCGGTCAGTGACCTGGCGCAGGGCCAACTGGTCGGAAGCCAGGAAGTTTTCGCCGTGACCCAAGCCGACTACCAGCGGGCTGCCGCTACGTGCGGCAAGGATGCGGTCCGGTTGCTTGGCGCTGATCACCGCCAGGCCGTAGGCGCCGTGCAGCTCCTTTACGGTCGCCTTGAGTGCCACGGTAAGGTCGCCCATCTCGCTCAGGCGCAGGTGCAGCAGGTGGACGATGACCTCGGTATCGGTCTGCGAGGTGAACACGTAACCGCGCGCCTTGAGCATCTCGCGCAGGGCTTCGTGGTTCTCGATGATGCCGTTGTGCACCACCGCCAGCTCGCCGTGGGAGAAATGCGGGTGGGCGTTGGCCTCGGTAGGCGCGCCGTGGGTGGCCCAGCGGGTATGAGCGATGCCCAGGCGGCCGAGCAGCGGCTGCTCCTCGATGGCCTGCTCCAGGCTGGACACCTTGCCGGCGCGGCGGCGGCGATCCAGCGCGCCGGAGCCATCGACTACGGCCACCCCGGCACTGTCGTAGCCACGGTATTCGAGGCGCTTGAGGCCCTCGACGAGGATCGGGGTCACGTTACGTTCGGCGATGGCGCCTACGATTCCACACATGGGATGGCTCTCCTTTTCAGTCTTCGCAGCGCGCGCGGATCACTTTCACGCCACGCGCCTGGATCAGTTCGAACGCTTCGTCACTCAGGCGTTCGTCGGTAATCAGGATCTGGACGCTGCTCCAGGGCAGTTCCAGGTTGGGGATGCGCCGGCCCAGCTTGTCGGACTCGGCCATCACGATCACTTCGCGGGCGACCTCGGCCATGACCCGGCTCAACCCCAGCAGTTCGTTGAACGTGGTGGTGCCGCGCTCCAGGTCCAGGCCGGTGGCGCCGATGAACAACTGGTCGAAATCGTAGGAGCGCAGCACCTGCTCGGCCACCTGGCCCTGGAAGGACTCGGAGTGCGGGTCCCAGGTTCCGCCGGTCATCAACAGTACCGGCTCGCGCTCCAGCTCACGCAGGGCGTTGGCCACGCTCAGGGAGTTGGTCATCACCACCAGCCCCGGCTTGCGCCCAAGCTCAGGGATCAGCGCCGCTGTGGTGCTGCCGCTGTCGATGATGATTCGTGCGTGCTCGCGGATGCAGGAGGCCGCCGCACGGGCGATGGCCTGCTTGTAGCGCGACAGCGGCTGGCTTGGCTCACCGATCAGCTCATGGGGCATCGGCACCGCGCCGCCGTATCGGCGCAGCAACAGGCCGTTGCCTTCCAGGGCGGCGAGGTCCTTGCGGATGGTCACCTCGGAGGTGGCGAAACGGCGGGCGAGATCGTCCACGCTGACCTCGCCCTGCTCGGCGAGCAGCGCCAGGATGTCGTGGCGGCGTTGTGGCGTGTTGCGTTTCGACATGAATACTTAAGTTTCGATTCGAAAGATAATTGCGCGAATCAAAACCCAAGAACTTTCGTTCGTCAAGATTTTATGGCGTGAACGGAAGTTTTTTCTGTAGGGCGTACAACCGTTAGCGGTTGTACGCCGCTACACCTCCACCCCATAGCCGGCGCCAGGGCTGAACCCGGAGCACCCTGTAGCCAAGGTCAAGCGGCGTATAACACATAGCGTTATACGCCCTACGGGAACATCGAGCGGAGGCTCAGTCGACTTCCAGTCGATTGCGCCCGCCACGCTTGGCGCGGTACAGCGCCTGGTCGGCACGCTCGAAGACCGCATCGCTGCGCTCGTCGGTACGGAAGGCCGTCAGACCGGCCGAACAGGTGATGACCAGACGCTCGCCCTTGAAGTGGAACGGGCAGGCTTCCACCGCGCCACGCAGTTGGTCAAGCAGCCGCTGGCCGCCCTCCAGGGGCGTCGCGGGCAGCAGCACGACGAACTCCTCGCCGCCGTAGCGGGCGATGAAATCGGTCTTGCGCAGGCGCTTGGAAAGCTCCGAGGCGATGATCTTCAGCACCTTGTCACCGGCCAGATGGCCGAAGTCGTCATTGATGCGCTTGAAGTGGTCCACGTCCAGGACCGCCAGCAGCAGGTCACCGCCGGACCGCTCCCAACGGGCCACTTCCTGCTCCAGGCGCTCGATCAGGGCGGCGCGGTTGGGCAGGCCGGTGAGCGCGTCGGTCATGGCCTTCTGACGCTGGTCCTCGATATTGGCCTTGAAGGTCCGCGCCTCCTCTTCCATGCTCGCGACCCGCGTCATCAGTGACTGGATGCGCTCACCCACTTCGCGCTCGCGGGCTTCGCGCTCCTCGCGGAACTGGTCCATGGTGCCGACCAGGCCCTGCAGGCGGCGTTCCACGTGGCGCTTGAGGCTCTCGAGGTCAGTGGCTTCCAGCACGCTGTCCTTCAGGCCGCTGACGTGCTCGCGCAACGTGTCGTCCAGGGCACGGGCGCTGGAGCTTGCGCCGGCATGGTTGTCGTGTACGGCCTGCAGTCCGTCGAGGAAGACGCCCAGGCGCTCATTGAGCTGGTACAGGTAGCCTTCGAACTCGCGCTGGCCGCTGTCGTTGAGCGAGAGCACCAGCACCGCCAGGTCATCCAGCACCGGCACCAGTTCGTACCAGTTCAGGCTGCCGTGAATGCGGGTGCGCAGGGCATCGGCCTGGGGCTGGTGGGTGATCGGCAGGTGCATCTCGTCCAGCAGATGCAGCAGGCTGGCTTCGATATGCGGCGCGACCGCGCTGTAGCCCGGCTCCGGGCGCGGTGGCAGGGCGTATGGGTCGGCCGCTTCGGCTGGCTCGCCGAACAGGCCGGGAGGCAATGGCAGGCTGTCGAGCAGGGCAGGTCCCGGCGCCACGCCTGGAGAAACGGCCGGCGCTTCGGCAGCCACCGTGGTAGCTGTCACCACGGCCGGCTCAGCAATGGGCTCGGCCGCTACAGGCTCGGGCTGGGGTGCAGGTGCCGGCGATTCAACCTGAGCTGCCTCTGGCTCACCCTGCGCCGCCGCTTCGACCACAGATGCTTCGGCCATAGCGGCAGTGGCCACCTGAAACTCCTCCGGCGCATCGGCGGCAGCCTCGCGCCCACCGAACAGGCGTTGCAGCAGGCCAGGGCGTTGCTCATTGTCGGCGCCGTTGAAGTGTTCCAGTACGCGGCGCTGCAGGCCACTCAGTTCGGTAAGCAGGGCCGGCAGCTCGCGGGAGCTGCTGGCGCGCGCGGCGATGTCCCTGGCGAAATGCTTGAGCGGCTTGCGCACGTCCCCCGGCAGCTCCAGCGCCAGTAGTTGCTGGGCGAGTTGGGAGAGCGCCGCGATGTTCTGCTCGATGCGCTGCTGGCGGCGCTGCTCGGAATCGAGCACCGCGCGTTCCAGTTGCGGGATCAGGCGAGCCAGGCCGGCGTCCATTTCGTCGCGGCGCAGGACCTCGCGCAGCTCCTTCATGCAGGCGTCCACCGCTTTGTCGCTGCCTTCCGCCGCCAGGCTGCTGCGCACCAGGCCTCGGCGCAGCAGGTCGACGCGGGCGTTCCAGCGCCGCTCGAGCTTTTCCTGTTGCTCGAGGTTGTCGAGGTACTTCTGTTTCCAGCGCGGTTCGGCTTCGCGACTCATTCAATGGCCTCGCCGCGCAAGGCGAGCGACGAGGAGGTGCGCAAGGCATCCGGCAAGCGGATTTCCACGGCCACCGGCAGGTGGTCGGAAATCGGTTGCGGCAGGACGCTGACGCGCTCCAGCGCCAGCTCGGAACTGAGCAGGATATGGTCCAGGCAGCGCTGCGGGCGCCAGCTGGGGAAGGTGGCTTCCACTTGCGGCGCGATCAGCCCGAGGTCGCGCAGGGGCGAGCTTTCCAGCAGGTCGGCGGCGTGGGTGTTCATGTCGCCCATCAGCACCTGGTGGCGATAGCCCTGCAGCAGCTCGCGGATGTAGGCGAGCTGGCGGGTACGGGTTCGCGCGCCCAGGGCCAGGTGCATCATCACCACCGCGAGGGCGTCCTCGCCTTCGCCGAAGCGCATGAGGATCGCGCCGCGTCCGGGCGGGCCGGGCAGCGGATGGTCTTCCAGGGCGGTGGGCTGCAGACGGCTGAGCAAGCCGTTGCTGTGCTGGGCGATGCGCCCGAGATTGCGGTTGAGTTGCTGGTACCAGTAGGGAAAGGCACCGAGCTGGGCCAGGTGTTCGACCTGGTTGATGTTGCCGGAGCGGATGCTGCCGCCGTCGGCCTCCTGCAACGCCACCAGATCATAGTCGGCAAGCAGCTCGCCAATGCGTTGCAGGTTGCTCGCCCGTCCCGCGGTCGGCAGCAGGTGCTGCCAGCCGCGGGTCAGGTAGTGCCGGTAACGCTCGGTGCTGATACCGACCTGGATGTTGAAGCTGAGCAGGCGGAGCCGGCCGTCATCGGGCAAGCCCGAAGCGCTCCCGTGGATGGGATTCACCCTCGGGACACAGACCCCCGCGACACGATCTCGAGTCCGCCGGCGCAGCATCGCCAGCTCCTTACTGAGCGGCCTTGGCGGTGGTGCGTTCCTTGGCGATCAGCTGGTCAGCCAGCTCCAGGGCGGCTTCCGGGCTGCCGGCCGAACCGATGTCGAAGCGGTACTTGCCGTTGACGACCATGGTCGGTACGCCGCTGATCTGGTACGCCATCGCCAGTTTCTTGGCCTTCTCGATCTGGCCCTTGATGGCGAAGGAGTTGTAGGTGCTGAGGAACTTGTCCTTGTCCAGGCCCTGCTCAGCCACGAAGGCGGCCATTTCTTCCGGGGTGGTCAGGCTCTTGGGGTTGTTGTGCAGCTTTTCGAAGATCGCATGGTGGACCTTCTGCTCCACGCCCATGGATTCCAGGGTCAGGAACAGCTGGCCATGGATGTTCCACAGGCCGCCGAACATAGCGGGGATGCGTACGAAATGCACGTCGGCCGGCAGCTTCTCGACCCACGGATTGATGGTCGGCTCGAAGGCATAGCAGTGCGGGCAACCGTACCAGAACAGCTCCACCACCTCGATCTTGCCCGGCTGGGACACAGGCACGGCCTGGCTCAGCTCGGTGTAGTTCTTGCCAGCCTCGAACTCGGTGGCATTCGCGTTGAAGGCGAACAGACCGGCAACGGCAAGCGCGGCGGTGAAAATCAGGTTACGCATGGTTCACTCCTTGGCTGAGCGGATCCGCCTCGCTCGGGCGCGGCGGGATGAAGCGGTTTTGACCTGGGGCGCCAGGTGCGGTTCCAGCATTGTAGTGGCGGCGGATGCGAAAAAGGGCGGCCGAAGCCACCCTTTTTTCATTCCAGCGATTTCCGCCCGGCGCGCGGCTTAGTGCAGGCCTTCGATGTAGCTGGAGATCGCGGCGATGTCCTTGTTGGACAGCTTGGCGGCGATGCTGCGCATGATCATGGCATCGCCGTCGTTGGTGCGATCGCCTTCGCGGAAGGCGGTCAGTTGCTTGGCGGTGTAGGCCGAGTGCTGGCCACCCAGGTGCGGGAAGCCGGCTTCGGCGTTGCCCAGGCCACTGGGGTTGTGGCAACCGGTGCAGGCCGGCATGCCTTCGTTGAGCTTGCCGCCGCGGAACAGGGCTTCACCCTGGGCGACCAGCTTCGGATCGGCCATGCCGATGCTCATGTTCTGGCTGGAGAAGTAGGCGGCGATGTCGGCCAGGTCCTGGTCGCTCAGGTTGGTCAGCAGGCCGGTCATTTCCAGCACGGTGCGGCGGCCTTCCTTGATGTCGTGCATCTGCTTGAGCAGGTAACGCTCACCCTGGCCGGCCAGTTTCGGGAAGTTCGGCGCCATGCTGTTGCCATCGGCGCCATGGCAGGCACCACATACAGCAGCTTTCGCCTGACCGGCCTTGGCATCGCCAGCGGCGTGCGCTACGCCGGTAAGGCCCAGGGTCAACAGCAGACTCACGATCAATTTGTTCATCAGCTAATCCAATAACGGCTAAGGGTGAAAGAGTAGGGCTTCCGGGATTACTTGGACATCCACTGGATGATGGCCTGGTAATCCTCGGCGCTGCAGTCGGTGCACAGGCCGCGAGGCGGCATCGCGTTGAAACCGTTGGTCACGTGTTGCACCAGCGTGTCCATGCCCTTGTCCAGGCGCGGTTTCCACGCGGCGGCATCGCCCTTCTTCGGCGCCATCGGCAACTGGCCACTGTGGCAGGCGCCACAGGCTCGGTTGAACACGGCTTCCGGATCCTGGGCGGCCTGGGCGCTGGAGGCCAGCGCGGCAACGATGGCTGCGAACAGCAGTTTCTTCATGATTGTCCTCATCGTCAGGGAACGTTCGCGTTCTAAATGCGCGAACTTCTGGAGTTCCCGTGGCGCCCGACCCTGGGGGATAAAGCGCACACAAAATCCGCGGCATTATATACTTCCAATGCCGAAACGGAAACGAGCCCGCTCCCCGCGACACCTGGTCGCACCCCTCTGCGAATATGCCCATGCCCCCCATGAACCCTGCGAAAAACCCGATTCTCGGCCTGTGCCAACAGGCCACGTTCCTCATCAGCGCCGCCAAGGTGAACCAGTGCCCGGAAGACACCGGCCTGGAAGTCGCCTTCGCCGGCCGCTCCAATGCGGGCAAGTCCAGCGCGCTGAACGCCCTGACCCACGCGAACCTGGCGCGCACCTCCAAGACCCCGGGCCGCACCCAGTTACTGAACTTCTTCCGCCTGGATGACGAGCGCCGGCTGGTCGACCTGCCCGGCTACGGCTACGCCAAGGTGCCGATTCCGCTGAAACTGCACTGGCAGCAGCACCTGGAGGCTTACCTGAGCAGCCGCAACGCCCTGGCCGGCGTGGTGCTGCTGATGGACATCCGCCATCCGCTGACCGATTTCGACCGCCTGATGCTGGACTGGGCCCAGGCCAGCCAGTTGCCGATCCACGTGCTGCTGACCAAGGCCGACAAGCTCGCGTTCGGCGCGGCGAAGAACGCGCTGCTGAAAGTGCGCAAGGAAATCCAGCAGGGCTGGGGCGACGTGGCCACCCTGCAGCTGTTCTCCGCCCCCAAGCGTCAGGGCGTGGAAGAGGCGCAGATGGTCCTGGCCGGCTGGCTGGGGCTGCTGGATGACGAGGAGGAAGAGGTGGGCGAGGAAGCCGAAGGCTGAATCGCAGGCAAAAAAAACCCCGAGCTTCGTATGGGGAGGGGGAAGTTCGGGGTTTAAGTCCGGACCGCTAGGGCGGGGTCCAGTAATCTGCCAACACTAAACACTGCAAAGGAGCATCGAAGGGCTTCACCAGCCATTCACGTGTTCTGACTGGGGCGTTTGCGGGAAAGTTCAGCAGGCCCCGAAAATATTTTTCGCAAGGCCCGGAACGACCGCTCATCGGTCTACCGAGAGGCCCGCCACCCGGGCCCCTCGACCGTTCGTCAGTGTGCCTCGTCCCAGTTCGCACCCACCCCGGCTTCGACCACCAGCGGCACATCCAGCTCCGCCGCGCCGCTCATCAGCGGCCGGATGGTGTTGCTGACCTGCTCCACCTGGTCCTCGCGAACCTCCAGCACCAGTTCGTCGTGTACCTGGAGAATCACGCGGGCGTCGATCCCGCTGTCCTGCAGCCAGTTATCCACAGCCACCATGGCGCGTTTCATGATGTCCGCGGCGGTGCCCTGCATCGGCGCGTTGATCGCGGTGCGCTCGGCGGCCTTGCGCATGGCGGCGTTCTTCGAGCCGATTTCCGGCAGATACAGGCGGCGGCCGAACAGCGTCTCGACGAAGCCCTGCTCGGCGGCCTGGGCACGGGTGCGCTCCATGTAGGCCAGCACGCCGGGATAGCGGGCGAAGTAGCGGTCGATATAGGCCTGCGCCTCTTTACGCTCGACGCCGATCTGCTTGGCCAGTCCGAAGGCGCTCATGCCGTAGATCAGGCCGAAGTTGATCGCCTTGGCGCTGCGGCGCTGGTCGGAGGTGACCTCCTCCAGGGGCACGCCGAACACTTCGGCGGCAGTGGCGCGGTGCACGTCGCGGTCGTGGCGGAAGGCGTCCAGCAGGCCTTCGTCCTTGGCCAGGTGGGCCATGATGCGCAGTTCGATCTGCGAGTAGTCCGCCGCCAGCAGCTTGTAGCCCTTGGGCGCGACGAAGGCCTGGCGGATGCGCCGCCCCTCGGCAGTACGGATCGGGATGTTCTGCAGGTTCGGGTCGCTGGAGGACAGCCGGCCGGTGGCCGCCACGGCCTGGTGGTAACTGGTGTGGATGCGCCCAGTGCGCGGGTTGATCTGCTCCGGCAGCTTGTCGGTGTAGGTGCTCTTGAGCTTGCTCAGGGAGCGGTACTGCATGATCACCTTGGGCAACTCGTAATCCTGCTCGGCGAGATCGGCGAGGACGTTCTCGGCGGTAGACGGCTGGCCGGTAGCGGTCTTGGCCAGCACCGGCAGGCCGAGCTTCTCATAAAGGATGGCGCCGAGCTGCTTGGGCGAGCCAAGGTTGAACTCCTGCCCGGCCAGGTCATAGGCCTTGCGCTCCAGCTCGACCATCTTCTCGCCCAGCTCGACGCTCTGCCTGCCCAGCAGATTGGCGTCGACCAGCGCGCCATTGCGCTCGATGCGCGCCAGTACCGGCACCAGCGGCATCTCGATCTCGGTCAGGACCTTCTCCAGCGACGGAATGGCCTGCAACTTGGCCCACAGGGTCTGGTGCAGACGCAGGGTCACATCGGCATCCTCGGCCGCGTAGGGGCCGGCCTGCTCGATGGCGATCTGGTCGAAGGTCAACTGCTTGGCGCCCTTGCCGGCGATGTCCTCGAAGCGGATGGTGCTGTGGCCGAGGTACTTGAGCGCCAGGCTGTCCATGTCGTGACGGGTCGCGGTGGAGTCCAGCACGTAGGATTCGAGCATGGTGTCGAAGGCGATGCCCTGCACGGCGATGGGCGTCGAAGCGTTGGCCAGGACGTTCATGTCGTACTTGGCGTGCTGGCCGACCTTGCGCTTCTTCGGGTCCTCCAGCAACGGCTTGAGGGCCTTGAGCACGGTGTCACGGTCCAGTTGCGCCGGCACGCCCATGTAGCTGTGCGCCAGCGGCACGTAGGCGGCCTCGCCTTCGGTGACGGCGAAGGACACGCCCACCACCTGCGCCTGCTGCGGGTCGAGGCTGGTGGTCTCGGTGTCGAAGGCGATCAGGTCGGCGGCTTCGAGCTTCTTCAGCCAGGCATCGAATTCGGCCTGTTCCAGCACGGTGTCGTATTTCGCGGTGGCCTGGACGGACACCGCTTCGACGTCGCCGCCGCCCTCTTCCTTGGCCTCGCGCAGCAGGTCGTCCAGCCAGTTCTTGAATTCCAGCTCGCGGTACAGGCCGATCAGCGCCTCGCGCTGCGGCTCGCCCGGGTGCAGCCCATCGAGGTCGACGTCCAGTTCGACGTCGGTCTTGATGGTGGCCAGCTCATAGGACAGGAAAGCCATCTCGCGATGCTCCTCCAGCTTGGCCGGCAGGCCCTTGGCGCCGCGGATCGGCAGCTCGGGCACCTTGTCCAGGCTGGAATACAGCACGTCGAGGCCGCCGCCAACGCCCACCAGCAGGCCCAGCGCGGTTTTCTCGCCCACCCCGGGCACGCCCGGAATGTTGTCCACCTTGTCGCCCATCAGCGCGAGGTAGTCGATGATCAGCTCAGGACCGACACCGAATTTCTCTTTTACGCCATCGGGGTCGAGCACGCTTCCGGTCATGGTGTTGACCAAAGTAATGTGCCCGTCGACCAGTTGCGCCATGTCCTTGTCACCGGTCGAGATCACCACCGCTCGCCCCGCCGCGGCGCTGCGCCGGGCCAGGGTGCCGATCACGTCGTCTGCCTCCACGCCTTCCACGCACAGCAGCGGCAGGCCCAGCGCCCGCACGCTGGCGTGCAGCGGTTCGACCTGAACGCGCAGCTCGTCCGGCATCGACGGGCGATTGGCCTTGTACTCGGCGAACAGCGCATCGCGGAACGTCGGGCCCTTGGCGTCGAACACCACCGCGAAGGGGCTGTCGGGGTACTGCTTGCGCAGGCTCTTGAGCATGTTCAGCACGCCCTTCACCGCGCCCGTGGGCATGCCGGTGGAGGTTGTCAGCGGCGGCAGGGCATGGAAGGCGCGATACAGGTAGGACGAGCCGTCCACGAGGACGAGGGGTGCTTGGCTCATGAGGGGAATCAACCTTTTCAGAAGGGCTCGGGCTAAACTGTCCGTAGCCAATTCGACAAAGGGACAAGGTTATCATGCGTACGTTGAACCGCCTGTTGCTCGCCGCTCTGCTGGGTCTTGGCGCGACTTCCGTCATGGCGGCGGACGATGCCCCGACGCCGGAGCCGGATGTAACCATCCGCCAGGAAGGCGACAAGACCATCCAGGAATACCGTGTGAACGGTTTCCTCTACGCCATCAAGGTCACGCCCAAGCACGGCAAGCCGTACTTCCTGGTGCGCCAGGACGGCAGCGACGGCAACTTCATCCGCTCGGACCAACCAGACAAGCTGATTCCACAGTGGCAGATCTTCAGCTGGTAACCCTTTCCATCCACGACGCTCCAGAGGATTGAGCATGTCGGTATTCACACCTCTGGAACGTCCGGTTCTCGAAGACTTCCTCGCCCCCTACGGCCTCGGTCGCCTGCACGACTTCCGCGGTATCGCCGAGGGCTCGGAAAACAGCAACTTCTTCGTCAGCCTGGAGCAGGGCGAATTCGTCCTGACCCTGGTCGAACGCGGCCCGGTGCAGGAAATGCCGTTCTTCATCGAACTGCTCGACGTCCTGCACGAAGCCGACCTGCCGGTGCCCTATGCCCTGCGCACGAAGGATGGCGAGGCGCTGCGCCAGCTCGAAGGCAAGCCGGCATTGCTGCAACCGCGCCTGCCGGGCCGCCACGAGCGGACGCCGAACAACCACCATTGCCGGGAAGTCGGCGACCTGCTGGCGCGCCTGCACCTGGCGACGCGCGGGCGCATCATCGAGCGCCCCAGCGACCGTGGCCTGAGCTGGATGCTGCATGAAGGCCAGGCCTTCCAGTCGCACCTGTCCGGCCATGCCGCCGACCTCCTGGCCGATGCGCTGGAAGAAATCGCCCGCCTGCTCGCCGAGCAGCCAGCACTGCCGCGCGCCAACCTGCATGCCGACCTCTTCCGCGACAACGTGCTGTTCGACGGCCCGCACCTGGCCGGGCTGATCGACTTCTACAACGCCTGCTCGGGCTGGATGCTCTACGACCTGGCGATCGCCGTGAACGACTGGTGCTCCAGCGAAGACGGCGCCCTCGACGGCCCGCGCGCCCGCGCGTTGCTGGCGGCCTATGCGGCCAAGCGGCCGTTCACCGCGCTGGAGGCCGAACTGTGGCCGGAGATGCTGCGGGTGGCCTGCGTGCGCTTCTGGCTGTCGCGGCTGATCGCCGCCGAGGCCTTTGCCGGGCAGGACGTGCTGATCCACGATCCGAGCGAGTTCGAGCGGCGGCTGGAGAAGCGGCAGAAGGTGGAGATTCATCTACCGTTTGCGCTGTAAGGAGCCAGGGTATTCACAGTCACCCCGTGGAGCGGGTCGCTCTCAGGCGAGTTGACCCTACGGCTTCGTGGTCTGGACAACGGGCAGGCCAAATCCGTCGAGCTCGGTTTTCGTCAGGGTACTCTTGAGGTCAACGGGGTCTATTCGCACCAGCCCCATCCGCAACCCAAAGGGCCTGAAGACAGCCTCCAGGGTGGCCAGCGTCGGATTGCCATCCCCATGTTCCAGGTGATTGAGTGCCCGCATGGAAATCTTGCACATGCGCGCGAAAGTGGCCTGCTTCATCCCGGTAACCTCTACGCGCAACCGCTTCACGGCGCCGCCAAGATCGAGGCTTCCATCGGCCACTGCCGCGCTTATGGCGCGAATCAACTCATCGCGCTCGTCCAGTGTCAGGTCCTTCATAGCAACCCCCACTCCTTCAGCCGCGCATCGAGGTCGTTGAGCGGAAGAGTCCGCGCACGCCGGACGTCGTCGGGAAGTCCAGTCAGCAGGTCCGGCAGCGCCCTGAATTTTGCCGCGATGCCACGCAACGCCTCGAAGACTTCGTCTCCTGTGACGCTGTCCGCATGGCTGCGACAGGCCGCTCGCCAATCCGGAGCGCCGCGCTCTTCATGATCCCACTTGGTGACTCGGGTAACCCCTTCGGGGTCGAGCACCATCGGCGCCAGGTCGTAGATAGGCGCGAGGCGAAGCCTGCCGCCGTCCCGCAGGATCGCCGTGTTGCGACCATGGTTGTCGGAGTTGCCAAGCACCCTGTTCAGCAGGTCCCGAGCGATGTAGTCGACGCGCAGGTCGAAGAGCTGGTCGGTCTGTCCCGCTTCACACCAGAGCGTGAGCAGTCTATGCAGGACATCCTCGTGGCGCATGAAGGAGCCCGGCTCGGCATTGCCGCAGATCGAGTAGATCGACTCGACGGCGTGGCGCTGTATGCCGTGCTCCGTGATCCGCCGGTCGAACCGTGGCATCCACAGGCTGGGATTGTGTTCTCCGTCGTCTTCGAGGGCCATGCCCTGGGTCGAGATCGTCTCCATCCCCAGCGCGGTGATCGCCTGGTAGTAGTGGAACTCACTGCGCAGGATGTCCTTGTCGCGCGGTGCCGCGCGGTTCCTGGCGAACTTCACGAACCAGTGCTGGCGCACCTGGGCGTCGTCAAGCACGGCATCGGCATACAGGCGGCCGTCCTCCGCTTCCACCAGCAACAGCTTTGGCGCCTCGCCACCCGCGCCTGTCGCGCCGCCGATGGCGGCGCCCTGCTCGTAGGCGTACTCCAGGAATTCGCTGTTGCGCTGCACGACCTCTCGCCGGTCGAAGCCCATCACCCGGCCTTCGCGCAGGTATCCCAGCGACTCCTTGATGCGCAGGTGGCCAACGGGCGAAGGCGTGCAGCGCTCCAGCAGATACAGCTCCAGCCCGATGTCATCGGGCTTGCTGGCGGCGAAGCGCTTCTTCAGCGAGCGGAACGCAGCGCCAGCGGGCATCACGTCGTGGATAAAAGCCGGGTAGCCGCGGCTATAGCCGACATTCAGGCCGAGGCGTTGGCAAACGCTCACCGATTGCTCGAAGGGCGAGTTCAGCTCATCGATATGGCTGACCACGTAGTCCGTCAGATACCCCGAGGTGCAGCGGGTATCGCCGGGATTCAGCGGGTCCTGGAAGGTCAGGGTGAAGGCGTCCTGCCAAACCCCGTTCACGAAACACTGGACGGTGAGGGTTCGTGGCATGGGCAGATGGGCCAAATTTGCAATTTGATGCAATTCAACCTAAAGCATTCGATCTGAAATTGCAATTTGATGCAAATCTCGAAGAGGCTTTACATCATTTTTTGCAATTTAATGCAATAATCCGTACTGAAGCAACTCGCGGATTGCACTCTAGTGCAATCCGCTCAACGCAACTCATGCAGAAGCAAAGGTCAGGCCTGGGGACGAGAATTCCCGCCGTTGTTCCAATGTCCACGTTGGCCCGGCCATCCATGGCCAGGCGTTCTCGGGGCGACGCATGCGTCGCAGAGCCTTCCGCTCACCCACACTTGGAATGCCCACAGTTCAGGCAGGTGGCGCAGCCATCCATCTGCACCACCGCCAGGGTGTTGCACTTGCCGCACAGCTGGGCGCCCGGGGGGAAGCCTTCGCCGGGCTCGGCCTTGTTGGTGCCCTGCGCCGCTTCATAGGCCGCGCGCTTCTCGGCCAGGTACAGGCGCTGTTCCTCGTCGAGCTGCGGACCTTCCATCAGGCCGATGGCGACCAGATGGCGCTCCACCACAGCACCGATCTCAGCCACGATGGACGGCATGTAGACGCCGCCGCGCTTGAGATAGCCGCCACGCGGGTCGAACACGGCCTTCATCTCCTCCACCAGGAAGGTGCAGTCGCCGCCCTTGCGGAACACTGCCGACATGATGCGAGTGAGCGCGACGATCCACTGGAAGTGGTCCATGTTCTTCGAGTTGATGAAGATCTCGAAGGGCCGGCGCTGCTCGTAGGGGGTGTCCGGATTGAGCACCATGTCGTTGATGGTCACGTACAGCGCGTGCTCGAACAGCGGCGACTTGATCTTGTAGGTGGCGCCCACCAGCATCTCCGGCCGCTGCAGGGTCTCGTCCATCTTCACCACGGCGGCGGCCGCGGCGGCCTCGGCGCGGGCCTTTTCCTCGGCCACGTCCACCACCTGGAAGCCTTTGATCTTCTGGTTGATCTTGACACTCATGACGTCTCTCCAGGGGTATCAGTACTTGCCGTAATAGCCTTCTTTCAGGGCGTCGAAGAGGTTGGCGGCGGTATGGATCTCGCCGTCGTACTCCACTTCCTCGTTGCCCTTGAGCTCCACCACGCTGCCGTCTTCCAGCTCGAAGCGGTACACCGTCTTCTCCAGGTCAGCCTCCTTCACCAATACGCCCTGGAAGGCCGCCGGGTTGAAGCGGAAGGTGGTGCAGCCCTTCAGGCCCTGGCGCCAGGCATAGAGGTAGATGTCCTTGAAGTCCTCGAACGGGTAGTCGGTGGGTACGTTGGCGGTCTTGGAGATCGACGAGTCGATCCACTTCTGTGCCGCGGCCTGGATGTCCACGTGCTGCTGCGGGGTGATGTCGTCGGCGGTGATGAAGTAGTCCGGCAGACGGTGCTTTTCCTCCTCGGCGTCCGGCACCGCGTGGTTGTCCACCTGGGCGCGGTAGGCCAGCAGTTCGTAGCTGTAGACCGAAATCTTCTCCTTGGTCTTGCGCCCGGCGCGGATCAGGTTGCGCGAGTAGTGATGGGCGAAGCTCGGCTCGATGCCGTTGGAGGCGTTGTTGGCCAGGCTCAGGCTGATGGTGCCGGTGGGCGCGATGGAGCTGTGATGGGTGAAGCGAGCGCCCTGCTCAGCGAGCTCCTCCACCAGTTGCGGCGCGTACTCGGCGACCCGCTGCATGTAGCGCGAGTACTTCGCGTGAAGCACCCGGCCGGCAACCTTGTCGCCGACCTTGTAGCCATCGTCGACCATCTCCGGACGTTTGCGCAGCATCTCGGCGGTCACTTCGTAGTCCTGCGCGAGAGCCGGCGCCGGGCCCTTCTCGCGGGACAGCTCCAGGGCCACTTCCCAGCCGACCAGGGCCATCTCGCGCGCCACTTCCTCGGTGAACACGCAGGCTTCCGGGCTGCCGTAGCGCAGCTTGAGCAGGGTCAGCGCCGAGCCGAGCCCCAGGAAGCCCATGCCGTGGCGGCGCTTGCCGAGGATTTCCGCGCGCTGCTGCTCCAGTGGCAGGCCGTTGATCTCCACCACGTTATCGAGCATGCGGGTGAACACGCGGACCACCTCGCGGAACCGCTCCCAGTCGAAGCGCGCGTTCTCGCCGAAGGGATCATTCACGAAGCAGGTCAGGTTCACCGAGCCCAGCAGGCAGGAACCGTAGGGCGGCAGCGGCTGCTCGCCGCAGGGGTTGGTGGCGCGGATGGCCTCGCACCACCAGTTGTTGTTCAGCTCGTTGACCCGGTCGATGAGGATGAAGCCCGGCTCGGCGTAGTCGTAGGTGGAGACCATGATCATGTCCCACAGGTGCCGCGCCTTGACCCGGCCGTAGACCTTGCAGGCCACGCGGCCGTCCTCGCCCACCAGGTAGTCATCGTGTATCGGCCAGTCGCGCCAGACCACCTGCTCGGCGTCCTCCAGGTCGACCTCGTCGTGCTCCTTCTGGTGGATCGGGAACACCAGCGGCCAGTCTTCGTCGTTCTCCACCGCGGCCATGAAGCCGTCGGTAATCAGCAGGCTGAGGTTGAACTGGCGCAGGCGGCCATCCTCGCGCTTGGCGCGGATGAACTCGCGCACGTCCGGGTGGCTGACGTCGAAGGTGCCCATCTGCGCGCCGCGCCGCCCCCCGGCGGAGCTCACGGTGAAGCACATCTTGTCGTAGATATCCATGAACGACAGCGGCCCGCTGGTGTGCGCACCGGCGCCGGAGACGTAGGCGCCACGCGGGCGCAGGGTGCTGAATTCGTAGCCGATACCGCAGCCGGCCTTGAGCGTCAGCCCGGCCTCGTGGACCTTCTGCAGGATGTCGTCCATGGAGTCGCGGATGATCCCGGAGACGGTGCAGTTGATGGTCGAGGTGGCGGGCTTGTGTCCCTGGGCGCCGGCGTTGGAGATGATCCGCCCGGCCGGGATGGCGCCGTTGCGCAAGGCCCAGAGGAAGCGCTCGTACCAGTGTTCGCGCAGCGCCTTGTTCGCCTCGACGCCGGCCAGGGCGCGGGCGACCCGTTGCCAGGTCTCGTCGACGCTGCCGTCGATGGGTTTGCCGCTCTTGTGCTTCAAGCGGTATTTGCTGTCCCAGATATCCTGCGAAGCGGGTTGCAGGGCGAGGACTCCTTGGTCTGCGCCGCGGGGGCGCGCATCGGTCTTGGCCATCCGGTAAATAACCTCCTGGCAGTTGGGTGGCAGGCACAACGGAGCGCGAGTAAACCCAATATGTGGGAGCCAAAAACTGACAGGCATCAATATGTAGTACCGGCTACCCATAAAGACAGACAATAGCCGGTTGACCGACAGACGCAGCGATGGGTCCGGAATTCCAGACGATCGGCAGGCTTGGGGGCAGGAGGGGAGGGTTTTCGGAGGGGGTGGGTGCGACGATCAGGCGCGGGAATGCGCCCCTAGGAGCGGACCTTGTCCGCGATTTTTCCGGACGCGGGTTCTGCGGTGGCTTACGAAGAGCCCCTCACCCTAACCCTCTCCCAGAGGGAGAGGGGACTGTCCGCAGCAGGGTGGCACCACAGCATCAGCCGGCACAATCGGCTCCCTCTCCCATTGGGAGAGGGCCGGGGTGAGGGGATACCCCAGGCAGAGGAAATTCCCGGGAAGCCCGGATCAGAGCTTCTCCAGACACCCTGCGAACTCACCCGCCAGGTTGCCCAGCAGGTTCTCGTAGCCCTGGGCATCCACCTTCACGCCCACACCCAGGTCATCCAGCTCGGCCAGGCGCACCGGCAAGCCCTGGCTCAAGGTATCGGCCAGGCGCGGGCGCAGCGGCGGCTCGCTGAAGATGCAGGACGGCCCGGCCTTCTGCAGTTGCGCACGCATGGCAGCCACATGGCGGGCCCCCGGCTGCACGTCGGCGGACACCGCGAATACCCCGGTATGACGCAGGCCGTAGGCCTCCTCGAAGTAGTCGAAGGCTTCGTGGAAGACGAAGAACGGCTTGCCCTTGAGCGGATCGATACGCTGCTTCAGGCGCGCATCGAGCGTCTCCATGCGCTCATCGAAAGCCTTCAGGTTGGCCTGGTAGCGGCTGGCGTTGGCCGGATCGGCGATGGCCAGGTCCTCGGCCATGCGCGCGGCAATCACCTGGGCGTTGGCCGGCAGTAGCCAGAGGTGGGCGTCGATCATGCCGGGGCGATGGTCGTGGTCATGGCCAATCTCGTCATGGTCTGGGGCGTCATCGTGGTCCGGATGGTTGGACCCGCTGAAATCGGCGAACTTGCGCAAGTGCATGCCGGCCTGGTCCTGCACGGCGACGCTCGGGCCCTTGCGGCTTTCCAGCACCTTGGGCAGGAAGTTCTCCAGGTCCGGGCCGACCCAGTAGAACAGCTGAGCGTCGCGCACCCGGCGGATATCGGACGGGCGCAGCGAGTAGCTGTGCGGCGAGGCACCCGGCGGCAGCAGCACGTCCGGCGTGCCTTCGCCGTCCTGGATGGCGGCGGCGATCAGCTGCAACGGCTTGATGCTGGTCAGCACGCTGACCTCGGCGCGCACGGGAAGGCTGAGCAGCAGCGCGCAAGCGGCGGTCAGCAGGGCGACGGGACGGAAGGACACGGCGGTACTCACACAGGGGGGAGATGAAAGAGTAATATAATAACGTCTCTACACAAGAGCGTCGCCGCCGCATGTACAAGATCGCCCCCAAGACTCCCCTCGCCTGCCGCCCGCATGACCACGCCAATTGCGTGGCCAGCGCCCTGGCCGACGCCGATGCGCTGTGCGCGCGCCAGGGCGTGCGCCTGACCGAACTGCGCCGGCGCGTGCTGGAGCTGGTCTGGGCGAGTCACAAGCCGCTGGGCGCCTACGACATCCTCGCCGTGCTGAGCGAGGAAGACGGTCGCAAGGCCGCGCCGCCAACGGTCTACCGCGCGCTGGACTTCCTCCTGGAAAACGGCCTGGTGCACCGCATCGCCTCGCTCAACGCCTTCATCGGCTGCGCCCACCCCGAACACGCCCACGAAGGCCAGTTCCTGATCTGCCGCGCCTGCAAGACCGCCATCGAGCTGGAACAGCCGGCGATCAGCGAGGCCATCGTCACCGGCGCCAAGAGCGTCGGCTTCGCCGTAGAAACCCAGACCGTCGAAGTGGTCGGCCTCTGCGGCGCCTGCGCCCCCGGCAAGCGGGAGGCCTGATGAGCGACGCCCTGATCCGCCTGCAAGGCGTCGGCGTCAGCTACGCAGGCCAAGCGGTGCTGCAGAACGTCGACCTGACCATCGCCCCCGGCGAGATCGTCACCCTGATCGGCCCCAACGGCGCCGGCAAGACGACCCTGGTGCGCAGCGTGCTCGGCCTGCTCAAGCCCGATACCGGCAGCGTCTGGCGGGCGCCCAAGCTGTCCATCGGCTACATGCCGCAGAAGCTCCACGTCGACCCGACCCTGCCGCTCACCGTGCTGCGCTTCCTGCGCCTGGTGCCCGGCGTGCAACGCTCCCAGGCGCTGGATGCGCTGAAGGAAGTCGGCGCGGCACACGTTATCGACAAGCCGCTGCAAAGCGTCTCCGGCGGCGAACTGCAACGCGTTCTGCTGGCCCGCGCCCTGCTGCGCAAGCCGGAGCTGCTGGTGCTCGACGAACCCGTACAGGGTGTCGACGTTGCCGGCCAGGCCGAGCTGTACCGCCTGATCGGCCGCCTGCGCGACCGCCTCGGCTGCGGCGTGCTGATGGTTTCCCACGACCTGCACCTGGTGATGAGCGCCACCGACAAGGTGGTCTGCCTGAATCGCCACGTCTGCTGCTCCGGCCATCCGGAACAGGTCAGCGGCGACCCTGCCTTCGTCGAGCTGTTCGGCCAGGACGCCCGCAGCCTCGCCGTCTATCACCACCACCACGACCATTCCCACGACCTGCACGGCGAGGTGGTGAAACCCGCCTTCCCCGCCGGCACGCGCTTCACTCCGGTCCACCAGCACGGCCCCGACTGCAACCATGGCTGATTTCCTGCTCAACGCCCTCCTCGCCGGGCTGGCCCTGGCGCTGGTCGCCGGGCCCCTGGGGTCGTTCGTCGTCTGGCGACGCATGGCCTATTTCGGCGACACCCTGTCCCACGCCGCCCTGCTCGGCGTCGCCCTCGGCTTCCTGCTGGACGTCAGCCCGACGCTGGCGGTGACCGTCGGCTGCGTGCTGCTCGCCGTACTGCTGGTCACCCTGCAACAGCGCCAGCCGCTGGCCGCCGATACCCTGCTGGGCATCCTCGCCCACAGCACGCTGTCCCTGGGCCTGGTAACCCTGAGCTTCATGAAGGAAGTGCGCGTCGACCTGATGGCCTACCTGTTCGGCGACCTGCTCGCCGTCAGCCAGACCGACCTGCTGTGGATAGTCGCCGGCAGCGCCCTGGTGCTGGGGCTGATCTGCTGGCTGTGGCGGCCGCTGCTGGCGATCACCGTGCACGAGGAACTGGCGCGGGTCGAAGGCCTGCCCGTTACCGCCATCCGCCTGGCGCTGATGCTACTGATCGCCATCGTCATCGCCGTGGCCATGAAGATCGTCGGCGTGCTGCTTATCACCTCGCTGCTGATCATTCCCGCCGCAGCCGCCCAACGGCATGCGCGCAGCCCTGAACAAATGGCCTTCGGCGCCAGTCTGATTGGATTGGTGGCGGTGTGCGCCGGGCTCTCGCTGTCCTGGTTCAAGGACACCCCCGCCGGCCCCTCCATCGTGGTCAGCGCGGCGGCCCTGTTCCTGCTGAGTTTTGTCCTGCCACGCCGTACGGTGTAGAATTTGGCGATTTTTTGATCAAAAGAGACCCTGACGCATGAAGTCGTTCGTCATCCGCCTGTTCTCGCTGATGGCTCTGGCGCTGGCCCTCACCGCCTGCCAGAGCACTGCGAGCAACCCGGCCAGCAGCAGTGGCTTCGAAACCGAACTGGCCGCCGGCCGTCTGGAATCCGCGCAACTCAAGCTCGGCTCCGAGCAGGAGACCGCCACCCAGCTCGCCGAGCGCCGCCAGCGCCTGGCAGACGCCTACCTGGAGCGCAGCCGCACGGCGCTGCAGAACGGCGACGTCAACGGCGCCACCGCGGCCCTGACCCGCGCCCGCTCACTGATGCCCCGCGCGCCCGGCGTCGCCGCCGATGTCAGCGGCCTGCAGAAGCCCGCCGTGCCGGTTGCCCCGGCTGCCCAGCCGAACTGCACGCCGTAATCCCCCACGGGCGCCCGTTCGCGGCGCCCTTTATTCTCTTTTGTTCTGCGCTTATCTGAACAAAGATTAATCAGCCATAAAAAAGCAGGTTAAAATGCGCGGTTTTGGCTGACCGCCTACGCTCGTTGCCTACGCCTGTTCATCCAACGGCCCCGGCAGCGAGCGGCGCCTCCTCGTACCCACAAGGTTCGCTAAGTGATCGAATTCCACGACGTCCACAAGACCTATCGCGTCGCCGGACGCGATATCCCGGCCCTGCAGCCGACCCGCCTGACCATCGAGGGCGGCCAGGTCTTCGGCCTGATCGGCCATTCCGGCGCCGGTAAAAGCACCCTGCTGCGCCTGATCAACCGCCTGGAAGAGCCCAGCGGCGGGCGCATCGTCATCGACGGCGAAGACATCACCGCCCTGGACGCCGACGGCCTGCGCCGCTTCCGCCAGCGCGTCGGGATGATCTTCCAGCACTTCAACCTGCTGGCCTCCAAGACCGTCGCCGACAACATCGCCATGCCGATGAAGCTCGCCGGCACCTACAGCGCCGCCGAAATCACCGCGCGGGTGGACGAACTGCTCGAACGCGTCGGCCTCAAGGACCACGCCCGCAAGTACCCGGCGCAGCTCTCCGGCGGCCAGAAGCAGCGTGTCGGCATCGCCCGTGCGCTGGCCTGCCGACCGAAGATCCTGCTCTGCGACGAGGCCACCAGCGCGCTGGACCCGCAGACCACCGGCCAGGTCCTGCAACTGCTGGCGGAGATCAACCGCGAGCTGAAGCTGACCATCGTCCTGATCACCCACGAGATGGACGTGATCCGTCGCGTCTGCGACCAGGTGGCGGTGATGGACGCCGGCACCATCGTCGAACAGGGCGACGTCGCCGACGTGTTCCTGCACCCGCAGCACGAAACCACCCGCCGCTTTGTCTTCGAAGCCGAGCGCGTGGACGAGGACGAGCAGCACGACGACTTCGCCCACGTGCCGGGCCGCATCCTGCGTCTGACCTTCCGCGGCGAGGCGACCTACGCGCCGCTGCTGGGCACCGTCGCGCGCCAGACCGGCGTGGACTACAGCATCCTCGCGGGGCGTATCGACCGCATCAAGGACCAGCCCTACGGCCAGCTCACCCTGTCCCTGGTGGGCGGTGATATTGAAGCCGCGATGGCGCAGCTGAACGCCGCCGAAGTCCATGTCGAGGTGCTGCGCGCATGAACGAGTTCTTTGTAAACATCGACTGGTCCGAGATCCTCCAGGCCAGCATCGACACCTTCTGGATGCTCGGCGGTTCGCTGCTGTTCACCATCGTTCTGGGCCTGCCGCTGGGCGTGCTGCTGTTCCTCACCGGGCCCAAGCAGATGTTCGAGAACCGCGCGGTGTATGCCCTGCTGTCCTTCGTTGTGAACGTATTGCGCTCGCTGCCGTTCATCATCCTGCTGATCGTGATGATCCCCTTCACCGTGCTGATCACCGGCACCTCGCTGGGCGTCGCCGGCGCCATCCCGCCGCTGGTGGTGGGCGCCACGCCGTTCTTCGCGCGCCTGGTGGAAACCGCGCTGCGCGAGGTGGACAAGGGCATCATCGAGGCCACCCAGGCAATGGGCGCCAGCACCCGCCAGATCATCTGGAACGCCCTGCTGCCCGAGGCCCGTCCGGGCATCATCGCCGCCATCACCGTCACCGCCATCACCCTGGTGTCCTACACCGCGATGGCCGGCGTGGTGGGTGCGGGCGGCCTGGGTGACCTGGCCATCCGCTTCGGCTACCAGCGCTTCCAGACCGACGTGATGGTGGTCACCGTGGTGATGCTGCTGGTGCTCGTACAGATTCTGCAGACCGTCGGCGACAAGCTGGTGGTCCACTTCTCCCGCAAGTAACCGACTGGCCCGCCGGACGCGGGCTTTCTTAGGAGCCAACAATGAAAAAACTGCTCGCTGCTTTCGCCGCTGCCGCAGCCTTCTCCGCCCCGCTGGCCCAGGCCGCCGACAGCCTGACCGTCGCCGCCACCCCGGTGCCGCACGCCGAGATCCTCAACTTCGTCAAACCCATCCTGGCCAAGGAAGGGGTTGAGCTGAAAGTGAAGGAATTCACCGACTACGTGCAGCCCAACACCCAGGTTGCCGAGAAGCGCCTGGACGCCAACTTCTTCCAGCACCAGCCGTACCTGGATGAGTTCAACAAGTCCAAGGGCACCCACCTGGTGGCCGTCACCGGCGTGCACATCGAGCCGCTGGGTGCCTACTCCACCAAGTTCAAGAAGCTCGACGAGCTGCCCTCCGGCGCCACCGTGGTCATCCCCAACGACGCCACCAACGGCGGCCGCGCCCTGCTGCTGCTGGACAAGGCCGGTGTGATCAAGCTGAAAGACAACAAGTCCATCACCGCCACCCCGAAGGACATCGTCGAGAACCCGAAGAACATCAAGGTGCGTGAGCTGGAAGCGGCCACCCTGCCGCGCGTGCTGACCCAGGTCGACCTGGCCCTGATCAACACCAACTACGCCCTGGAAGCCAAGCTGAACCCCACCCAGGACGCCCTGGCCATCGAAGGTTCCGACTCGCCCTACGTGAACATCCTGGTTGCCCGCCCGGACAACAAGGACAGCGCCGCCATGCAGAAGCTGGCCGCCGCCCTGCACAGCCCCGAGGTGAAGCAGTTCATCCTCGAGAAGTACAAGGGTGCCGTGGTCCCGGCGTTCTGATCGCCGCGAGCCTGAGGCTCTGGAAAAGCCCGGTCAATGACCGGGCTTTTTCGTTTCTGGCGCCCTGCTTTCCGGCTTTTGGGGCTTTTTGATTTTCGTAGGAGCGAGCTTGCTCGCGAACCCGCCCAGCTCGGCGCGACCGGCAAACACTGTTCGCGAGCAAGCTCGCTCCTACAGACAGGCTCTATCACGCAGTTCTGAGCCGTTTTTCACCAGCCTTCCCCGCATACTTTCCATGCGGCAAAGGCATCGGTTTTTTGCCACTTCCCGCAATCCCGCGCACGGCGTGGCCTGTAGCGGTCCAGCAAAAACTAATAGTTCAAAAAGTTATTTCAATAACAAAAATAATCACTTCAAGAGCTAAGACGATCCGCCAATCATGCAGGTCCGTTTCAAGCGCGACGCAGAGCCGCGCAGACCTGCAAGGAGATCGTTCATGGCCCAACCCCAGCATGCCCTCGCGCCGGATGCCTTCCTGCGCCACGTGCCCGGCGGCGACCTGGTCGATCTCGGCCGCCCGTTGCGCCACGCGCTGGAGCTGGGCCGCCATGTGCCGGCGAAAGCCCGCACCCTCGGTCGCCGCGAAGCGGTGCTGCTCGGTCTGTTCGCCCTGACGCTGCACGGCGCGGTGATCTACTGGCTGAGCCAGCAGCCCACGCCGAAGCTGCCGGAGGTACCGCCGCAGGTGCCGCCGATGACCATCGAATTCACTGCGCCCACCCCGCCGGTAGTCGAACCGCCGCCACCCGAGCCGATCCCCGAACCCGTGGTGCAGGAGCCGCCACCCCCGGTGGTGGACGAGAACGCGGTGAAACCACCGCCGCCCAAGCCAATCCCCAAACCCAAGCCGAACCCCGTCGCCAAGCCCAAACCCGTGCCCAAGCCGGTCGAGCAGCCCGCGCCGCCCAAGGCCGAAACCCCGCCGCCGCAACCGGCACCACCCGCTCCGCCAGCGCCGGCTCCGGCCCCGCTGACGCCGCCCTCGGCCAGCGCCGGTTACCTGAAGAACCCGGCGCCGGAATATCCGCCACTGGCCCAGCGCCGTGGCTGGGAAGGCACCGTGCTGCTGCGTGTGCATGTGCTGGCCAGCGGCAGCCCGAGCGAGATCCAGGTGCAGAAGAGCAGCGGCCGCGACGCCCTGGACGATGCCGCGGTGCGCGCGGTGAAACGCTGGAGCTTCGTCCCCGCCAAGCGCGGCGACGTGGCCCAGGACGGCTGGGTCAGCGTGCCCATCGATTTCAAATTGCATTGATTCCATTTGCCCAGATCAGCCGCACGAGAATCGCGGAAGGAGAACACCCATGAGTCTGCCCCTGAACCCCCTGGAATCCGTCGAAGGCGCAGTCATCTGGCTGCTGGTCGGCTTCTCCGTCGTCACCTGGGCCCTGGCCCTGGTGAAAGGCGTCCAGTTCACCCGCCAGAAGTCCCAGGACAAGCGCTTCCAGAAGCAGTTCTGGAGCGCCACCAGCCTCGAATCCGCCGGTGACCAGGCCGCCGGCAAGCCCGGCGCCGGCGCCCGCGTGGCCCAGGCCGGTTTCGCTGCAATCCAGGTGCAGGACCACGGCCAACCGGACCTTGCCCAATCGATCAACCACCAGGACCGCCTCGAACGCGCCCTGCGCCAGCAGATCCAGCGCGAGCGCCGTTCCCTGGAATCGGGCCTGGCGGTGCTCGCCTCGATCGGCTCCACCTCACCCTTCATCGGCCTGTTCGGCACCGTGTGGGGGATCATGGAAGCGCTCAAGGGCATCAGCGCGGCGGGCTCGGCGAGCCTGGAAACCGTCGCAGGCCCTATCGGCAGCGCACTGATCGCCACCGGGGTGGGTATCGCCGTCGCCGTGCCGGCGGTGCTGGTCTACAACTACTTCCTCCGTCGCCTGAAGCTCACCGCGGCCGACCTCGACGACTTCGCCCACGACTTCTACAGCCTCGCGCAGAAGAGCGCCTTCCGCGTCGTCGCCCTGCCCACCGCCGCGCGCAAACCCAGCACCGGCGCCAGTGTGAAGGAGGCGAGCTGACATGGCCTTCTCGACCCAGGACAGCGACGAGGTTCTCTCCGAGATCAACGTGACCCCGCTGGTGGACGTGATGCTGGTGCTGCTGGTGGTCTTCATCGTCACCGCGCCGCTGCTGACCAACGCCATCCCGATCAACCTGCCCAAGACCGAGGCGGTCGCCCCGCCGGAGCAGAAGGACCCGCTGGTGGTGAGCATCGACGGCGCCGGCAAGTGGTTCATCAACAAGGACGAGATCCAGCCGGACCTGCTGCAGAGCAATCTGGCGGCGGCCAAGGCGAAAGATGCCGAACTGCGCGTGCAGTTGCAGGCGGACGAAGGGGTGAACTACGGCCAGGTGGCCAAGGCCATGGCCTCCATCGAGAAGGCCGGAATCACCAAACTGGCGGTGATCACCGCGCGTTGAGGAAGCTGTAAAACCCTTGAAATAGAGCGGGTGTACAACGGGTCTTCCACAACGCAACAGGCTTCAAGGTCGCTCACCCATTACTCAGGCAGGGGTGAGCGGCCTTTTTTTATTCCCGCTCCGACCTCCACCAAGACGTAGGGCGTATAACGCTCCGCGTTATACGCCGATTGACCTTGGCCCCACGGCACTCCAGGTTCGCCTTGGAGCAGCCGATAAGACGAGATGTATCGGCGTACAACCGCGAACGGTTGTACGCCCTACGCCCGCCGTTCGTCGTCATCCCCGCTCCGGCGATATCCCTTTGCCCATCAGGGCCTTCCGCGCCTCGCGCGCTTACACTAAGTTGATGACAGTCAGGAGACCTGAGGGGTACCGCATGACATCGTCTCCCGCCCTGGATGGCCCGTTCTATCCGCCGACACTGGGGGTGCCGGAACGCTTCACACCACAACAACTGCGCGCCTCGCTCGACATCACCATGGGCGAACACGGCGCCGGTCCCGTCTGGCTGTTCGCCTACGGCTCGCTGATCTGGCGGCCGGAGTTCCCGGTGGCCGAAGCCCGCCGCGCGCGGGTGCACGGCTACCATCGCGGTCTCTACCTGTGGTCCCTCACCCACCGCGGCACGCCGGAAGCGCCGGGCCTGGTGCTCGGTCTCGACCGGGGCGGCTCCTGCTCCGGCTTCGCCTTCCGCCTGCCGGAAGAAAACCTCGACGCCAACCTCTACGCGCTCTGGGAACGGGAGATGCCCTACGCCTCCTACCGCCCGGAGTGGCTGAGCTGCCGCCTGGACGACGGCACCCGCGTGCGCGCCCTGGGCTTCGTCCTCGAACGCCACCTGCCCACTTACGCCGGCTCCCTGCCCGACAGCATCTTCCAGCACGTGCTGGACAGCGCCCAGGGTCACTTCGGCACCACCCGCGACTATGTCGAGCAGACCGCCAAGGCCCTGCGTGACTACGCCATGCCCGACCTCAACCTGGAAGGCATCCTGGCGCGCTGCTGCCCACTGCGCCGAGCGCAGGAATAAGCCCTTATAGCCATTCGTTTAGCAGAAATATTGCATAAGCAAAGAATTTCTTATTCCTTAACGAATATTAAAACCCTCCCTAGAATGCCTTCTCATGACGATTCGAGAGGGCCGCTCCATGCGCAACGAACGCATCCGCTACCTGATCGTGCCGGGCTGGCACGGATCCGAGGACGCCCATTGGCAGAGCCACTGGCAGCGCGCCCTGCCCAATGCCGCGCGGGTACAGCAGCGTGACTGGATCACCCCGCAGCGCGCCGACTGGGTCGCCGAACTGGACCGCGAGATTCGCCGCGAGCCGGGTCGCGTGGTGCTGATCGCCCACAGCCTGGGCTGCGTCACCGTCGCCGCCTGGGCCGCCCGCGCCGATCGCCGCGTCCTGGCGCAGGTCTCCGGTGCCCTGCTGGTCGCCCCGGCGGACGTGGAGCGGGAAACCTGCCACGAAGCCCTGCGCAACTTCGCGCCGATCGCCCGCGAGGCGCTGCCTTTCCCGGCCGTGCTGGTGGGTTCGGACAACGACTCAGCCTGCAGCCCGCAGCGGGCCCTGATCCTCGGCCGCACCTGGGGCGCCGAGACGGTGATCCTGCCGTCCGCCGGCCACATCAACGTGAAATCCGGGCATGGCGCCTGGGAAGCCGGCTACCGCCACCTGTACCGCCTGCAGTACCTGATCGACCAGCAGTCGCGCCAGCGCGCCTGAACCCTGACTCAGGACAGGGCGAGCGCGTTGTCTGCACCGCGCCTATCCCCTCTTGGCGCGGATTCGGCTAGGGTGAGACGACGCCCCCGCCGGAGACCGCCATGCCACCGTTGCACGACCTGTCCGCCGTCGAACTGCTCGCCCTGTATCGCTCGCACCAGCTTTCGCCGGTGGAGTACCTCAACCACCTGATCGCCCATATCGAGCGCTGGGAGCCACAGCTCTGCGCGCTCTACGCCTTCGACCCGCAGCGCGCGCTGGAACAGGCGCGGCGCTCCGAGGCGCGTTGGATACGCTGCGCCCCCTGCGGCGAACTGGACGGCGTGCCAGTGACCATCAAGGAACTGATCGCCACCCGCGGCGACCCGATCCCCCTGGGCAGCGCCGCCACCCTGCTGCAACCGGCCAACGCCGACGCACCGCCCGCCGCGCGGATGTTCGAAGCCGGCGCCATCCTGCTGGGCAAGACCACGGTGCCGGACTACGGCATGCTCTCCTCCGGGCTTTCCAGCTTCCACAAGCTGGCGCGCAACCCCTGGGACCTGCGCATGAACCCGGGCGGCTCCAGCGCCGGCGCGGCCTCCGCCGCTGCGGCGGGCTACGGGCCGTTGCACATCGGCACCGACATCGGCGGATCGGTGCGCCTGCCCGCCGGCTGGTGCGGCCTGGTCGGCTTCAAGCCGAGCCTAGGGCGCATTCCCATCGATCCTTACTACACCGGACGCTGCGCCGGGCCGATGACCCGTACCCTGGACGATGCGGCGCTGATGATGCAGCACCTGTCCCGTCCCGACTGGCGCGACGCCACCGCCCTGCCGCCGGCCGACCTCGACTGGCACGTCCAGTCCGCCGACGTGCGCGGCCTGCGCATCGGCCTGCAGCTCGACCCCGGCTGCGGCCTGCAACCCGAGCCCGAGGTGCGCGCCGCCGTGGAAGCCGCCGCACGACGCTTCGCCGAGGCCGGTGCGGAGATCATCGAGGTACGGCCGATCCTCGATGGCGCGGTGCTGGAAGGGCTGGACCGGTTCTGGCGCGCCCGCCTGTGGGCCGACCTGGAAAACCTCCCGGCCGAGCGCCAGGCCAAGGTGCTGCCGTACATCTTCCAATGGGCCGAAGGCGGCGCGGCGGTCTCCGGCGCCGAAGCGGTGCGCGGCTTCAACTGTACCTTCGAGATGCGCAGGCGCGCCGCCGAGCAGTTCCACACCGTCGACTTCCTGCTTTCGCCGACCAACCAGGTGGCGGCCTTCCCGGCCGAGTTCGCCTCGCCCAGCAACGACCCGGCGCGACCCTTCGAGCACATCGGCTTCACCGTGCCGTGGAACATGTCCGAGCAGCCGGCACTCTCGATCAACTGCGATTTCACCGCCGAGGGGATGCCCATAGGCTTGCAGATCGTCGGCCCGCGCTTCGCCGATATCGAGGTACTGCGCCTGGGCAAGGCCTGGGAGCGCTGGCGCGGCCCGGTGCCGCATTGGCCGCAGCCGCCGGGCACCAACTAAGCTCAGGACACACGCCGACCACAAGGATTCGATCGCGCGCCCATGCAGTATTCCTCCTACATCACCCACCTGCTGGTACTGATCCAGATACTGGGTGTCATCGCCGCGGTGCACGCCGTACTCACCGTGCGCACGGCCCAGGGCGCCATCGCCTGGGCCACCTCGCTGGTGTTCATGCCACTGCTGACCCTGGTGCCCTACCTGGTGTTCGGCCGCAGCCGCTTCGATGCCTACATCGGCGCGCGCCGTCAGGCCAACGAGGAGATGCACGTGGCCGCCGCCGAGCTGGACTGGCGGCCCTGGGTCGAGGAAGCCCTGGCGGCGCGCCAATACGACGGCTACAAGGGGCTCAAGGCGATGGTCGGGCTGGCGCGCATGCCGACCCTGGCGAACAACCATGTGCGCCTGCTGGTGAACGGCAAGGCGTCGTTCGAGGCCATCTTCGAAGCCATCTCCGCGGCGAAGCAGGTGGTGCTGGTGCAGTTCTTCATCATCCGCGACGACGCTCTCGGCCAGCGCCTGGCGCAACTGCTGCTGGAGCGCGCGGCCAACGGTGTGGATGTGTTCCTGCTCTACGACGGCATCGGCAGTCACGCCCTGCCCGGCCGCTACATCGACAAGCTGCGCAATGGCGGGGTGCAGGTGCATGCGTTCAGCACCGGCAGCGGGATGATCAACCGCTTCCAGGTGAACTTCCGCAACCACCGCAAGATCGTGGTGGTCGACGGCGTGCGCGGTTTCGTCGGCGGGCACAACGTCGGCGTCGAATACCTCGGCGAGAAGCCGCCGTTGTCGCCCTGGCGCGACACCCACATCGAACTGCGCGGCCCGGCGGTAGCCTGCCTGCAGGAGTGCTTCGCCGAGGACTGGTACTGGGCCAGCCACACGTTGCCGACGCTGATCCTGCCCAAGGCCTATGAAGACTCGGGGATGCTCTGCCAGGTGGTGCCCAGCGGCCCGGCCGACCCGCAGGAGACCTGCTCGCTGTTCTTCGTCGAGGCGATCAACGCGGCGGTGGAACGCATCTGGATCACCACGCCGTACTTCGTGCCCGACGAGGCGGTGGCCGCCGCGCTGCGCCTGGCAGTGCTGCGCGGGGTGGACGTGCGCATCCTGCTGCCGTCACGGCCCGACCACAAGACGGTGTACGCCGCCTCCAGCCTGTACGCGCTGGACGCCGTGCGCGCCGGTTTGCGCATCTTCCGCTACCAGCCCGGGTTCCTGCACCAGAAGGTGCTGCTGATCGACCACGACACGGCAGCGGTGGGCAGCGCCAACCTGGACAACCGTTCGTTCCGCCTGAACTTCGAGATCATGGTGGTGACGGTCGACGAAGGATTCGCCCAGGAGGTGGAGCGCATGCTGGAGGCGGACTTCGAACAATCGGTGGAGATGAACCTGGACGACCGCAAGCGCCTGCACCGGTTGCAGCAGTTGGGGATGCGAGTGGCGCGGTTGGTGTCGCCGATTCTCTGAAGCTTTGGGTGAGGCGATGTTCGCGAGCAAGCTCGCTCCTACGAAGAGCAGACCGCGCCTCCCCCTGTAGGAGCGAGGTTGCTCGCGAACGCTTTCCCCGCACAAAAGAAAACGCCCGGCTCACTCTCGTGAACCGGGCGTCTTTCTAGCACTGGACCATCAGGCCGGCGCGGAGGTGCGGATCAGGTGGTCGAAGGCAGAGAGCGACGCCTTGGCGCCTTCGCCGACCGCGATCACGATCTGCTTGTACGGCACGGTGGTCACGTCACCGGCGGCGAAGATGCCCGGCAGCGAGGTTTCGCCGCGAGCGTCGACGATGATCTCGCCACGCGGGGTCAGCTCCAGGGTGCCCTTGAGCCATTCGCTGTTGGGCAGCAGGCCGATCTGCACGAAGATGCCTTCCAGGTCGATGGACTTGAACTCTTCCGAGTTGCGGTCCTTGTAGACCAGGCCGGTGACCTTCTGGCCGTCGCCTTTCACTTCGCTGGTCAGCGCGCTGGTGATCACTTCCACGTTCGGCAGGCTGAACAGCTTGCGTTGCAGCACGGCGTCGGCGCGCAGCTTGCTGTCGAACTCCAGCAGGGTCACGTGGCTGACGATACCGGCCAGGTCGATAGCCGCCTCGACGCCGGAGTTGCCGCCGCCGATCACCGCCACGCGCTTGCCCTTGAACAGCGGGCCGTCGCAGTGCGGGCAGAAGCACACGCCCTTGGCCTTGTATTCCTTCTCGCCCGGCACGCCCATTTCGCGCCAGCGGGCGCCGGTGGCCAGGATCACGGACTTGGCCTTGAGGCTGCCGCCGCCCTCGAACTGCACTTCGTGCAGCTCACCGGCGGTCTTGGCCGGGATCAGCGCGCTGGCGCGCTGCAGGTTCATGATGTCCACGTCGTAGTGCTTGACGTGTTCTTCCAGCTGGCGAGCCAGTTTCGGGCCTTCGGTCTCGGTCACCGAGATGAAGTTCTCGATGGCCATGGTGTCCAGCACCTGACCGCCGAAACGCTCGGCGGCAACGCCGGTGCGGATGCCCTTACGGGCGGCGTAGATGGCAGCAGCGGCGCCAGCCGGGCCACCGCCGACGACCAGCACGTCGAACTCTTCCTTGGCCGACAGCTTCTCGGCTTCGCGAGCGGCGGCGCCGGTGTCGATCTTGGCGAGGATTTCTTCAACGCCCATGCGGCCCTGGCCGAACACTTCGCCGTTGAGGTAGATGCTCGGCACAGCCATCACCTGGCGACGCTCGACCTCTTCCTGGAACAGCGCACCGTCGATGGCGACGTGGCGGATGTTCGGGTTGAGCACGGCCATCAGGTTCAGCGCCTGCACCACGTCCGGGCAGTTCTGGCAGGACAGCGAGAAATAGGTTTCGAACTCGAACGAACCCTGGATGCCCTTGATCTGCTCGATCACGTCGGCTTCGAGCTTGGACGGGTGGCCGCCGACCTGCAGCAGCGCCAGCACCAGGGAGGTGAATTCGTGGCCCATGGGGATGCCGGCGAAAGCCAGGCCGATGTTCGCCCCCGGGCGGTTCAGCGCGAAGGACGGCTTGCGCTCGTCGCTGCCATCTTCACGCAGGGTGATCTTGTCGGTCAGGCCGACGATTTCGTGCAGCAGTTCGCTCAGTTCGCGGGATTTTTCGCCGTCATCCAGGGACGCAACGATCTCGAACGGCTGCGTGACCCTTTCCAGGTAGGCCTTCAACTGAGTTTTAAGAGTGGCGTCCAACATGATTCGACTTCCTTTGAAATTTGGGCAAAAGGGTTCCCCGGCGCGTCCCTCGGGACCGCCCTACGCACGCTTTTGGCTTAGGTAGGGAGGATGCCGGTAGGCATCCTCGGGGTACTGCGAAAACGGATTGGGAAGCGTCGTGAGCAGACGCCCGGAAGTTGCGCGGCAGGAGCCGCCGCGCAACCGCTTCCCGACCGTTTTTAGATCTTGCCGACCAGGTCCAGGGAAGGAGCCAGGGTCTTCTCGCCTTCTTTCCACTTGGCCGGGCAGACTTCGCCCGGGTGAGCGGCGGTGTACTGGGCAGCTTTCAGCTTGCGCAGGGTTTCGCCGACGTCACGAGCGATCTCGTTGGAGTGGATTTCGACGGTCTTGATCACGCCTTCCGGGTTGATCACGAAGGTGCCGCGCAGGGCCAGGCCTTCTTCCGGGATGTGCACGCCGAAAGCGTTGGTCAGTTGGTGGGTCGGGTCGCCGATCAGCGGGAACTGAGCCTTGCCCACGGCCGGGGAGGTTTCGTGCCACACCTTGTGGGAGAAGTGGGTGTCGGTGGTAACGATGTAAACCTCGGTGCCAGCGTCACGGAAAGCGGAGTAGTTGTTGGCCGCGTCTTCGATCTCGGTCGGGCAGTTGAAGGTGAAGGCTGCCGGCATGAAGATCAGAACCGACCAGTGGCCCTTGAGGGACTCTTCGGTGACTTCGATGAACTTGCCGTTATGGAAAGCGTTGACCTTGAACGGTTGAACTTGGGTGTTGATCAGGTTCATTAGGCAATTCCTCGTAGAGAGTTGTCGTTTAATCGAGTGGGTCGATCGGTTGAAATTCGACAGGGGGAAGATTATCGCCTGATGACAAGAAAGGCCCATTGATTTAGGGCATCAATTTAATTGAGCATCTCTATCAATGGATATATAAAAGGAAGAGGTTTCCTATCGAAACCAGCTTCCTCGTCCTACGCCTGAAGGCATCCGCGTAGGGCGTATAACGCTCCGCGTTATACGCTGATTGACCTTGCCCCCAAGGCACTCCGAGCCCGCGCCGGAGCCGACGACGCAACGCGGTGTATCGGCGTACAACTGCGAACGGTTGTACGCCCCACGCATCCGCAAACCCCGTCGGCATTCCTGGCTGTCTGGTCAAAAAGCCCCACGAGCCTATGCTTGCCTTGAGGGCACCGGCGCCTGACGACGAGGTATCCCCATGATCCAGTTCCTGCTGGGCGACGAGCTGATCCGGGCCGACGGACTGCCGCCGGAAACCAGCCTGCTCGACTACCTGCGCAGCCACCTGGCCCGCACTGGCACCAAGGAAGGTTGCGCCTCCGGCGATTGCGGTGCCTGCACGGTGGTGCTCGTCGAGCCCGACGGCGAGAAGCTGCGCTACCGCGCGGTGAACGCCTGCATCACCCTGCTCGGGGCGGTGCATGGGCGCCAGGTACTGACCGTCGAGCACCTCGGCCAGCCAGGCGCGCTGCATCCGGTGCAGCAGGCGATGGTGAACTGCCACGGCTCGCAATGCGGTTTCTGTACGCCGGGGATCGTCATGTCGCTGTTCGCCTGGCACCACTCGCCGCCGCCCCACGACCGCGAGACGGCGCTGACCGCCCTGTCCGGCAACCTGTGCCGCTGCACCGGCTACCGGCCGATCCTCGACGCTGCCACGCAGATCGCCGGGCAGCCGTGCACCGATCGCTTCGCCCGGGACGCCGCGCTTACCCTCGCCCGCCTGCGCGAACTGCCCGCCACGGGCACGCTGCACGACAGCGAACAAAACGCCTGGTTACCCACCTCGCAGGATGAGCTGGACGACCTGCTGCAACGCCATCCGCAGGCACGGCTGATCGCCGGCGGCACCGACCTGGCGCTGGAAGCCACGCAGAACCTGAAGGCCTTCCCGGCGCTGATCCACCTCGATAACCTGGGCGAACTGCAGCACCTGGAAACCCACGCCGACCACCTGCTGATCGGCGCCGCCCGCCCCTACACCGATTGCCTCGAAGCCCTCGCCGAGTTCCCCGGCATCGCCGCCCTGATGGAGCGCCTGGGTTCGCTGCAGATCCGCCAGCGCGGCACCCTCGGCGGCAACATCGCCAACGCCTCTCCCATCGGCGACATGCCGCCGGTGCTGCTGGCGCTGGATGCGAAGCTTCGGCTGCGCCGCGCGGGTACGGTGCGCGTGGTGCCCATCGATGGCTTCTTCACCGGCTACCGCAAGACGATCCTGCAACCCGGCGAGTACATCGAGTCGGTGCTGATTCCGCGCCTGAAAGCCCACCAGAAATTCCGCATCGACAAGATTTCCAAGCGCCGCGACGACGACATTTCCGCCGTCTGCATGGCCCTGCGCCTGGACTTCGATGACGCCGGCATCGTTACCGATGTGCGCCTGGCCTGCGGCGGCATGGCGGCCACGCCGTTACGCGGTGCACGGAGCGAAGCGGCGCTGCGCGGCAGACCCTTCGACGCCGCTGCCGTATCCGCTGCGCAAGCGGCGATCCCACAGGACTTCCAGCCCATCGACGACCTGCGCGCCAGCGCCGCCTATCGCCTGAAGGTGGCGCAGAACCTCCTGCAGCGCGCACTACTGGAATGGACTCAGAGCCCTGCGGAGGTGCGCCATGCGTAGTCTGCCGCCGCTGGCCAGCAACGGCGTAACGGGCGCCATACACAGCGCGGGACAGCCCCGCGAACACGACAGCGCGGCGCTGCACGTCAGCGGCGCGGCGCGCTACGTGGACGACCTGAAGGAACCCCGCGAGCTGCTCCACGCCGCCGTCGGCCTGACCGGCATCGCCTGTGGCGCCGTGCGCTCCCTCGACCTCGACGCCGTGCGCGCCGCCCCCGGCGTGGTGGCGGTGCTGACCCTGGACGACGTACCCGGCCATACCGACATCGGCCCGGTATTCCCCGGCGACCCGCTGCTGGCCGGGGACCGCGTGAAATACCACGGCCAGGCGCTGTTCGCGGTGGCCGCCGAAAGCCTGATCCAGGCCCGCCGTGCCGTGCGTCTGGCGACGGTCGAATATTCCGAAGAAAGTGCCCTGCTCGACCCGCTCCAGGCCAAGGCGGAGGAACGCTTCGTGCGCCCGCCGCACCACATGCGCCGGGGCGATACCGAGGCCGCGCTGGCCGCTGCGCCGCATGTGCTGGAAGCCCGCCAGTTCGTCGGCGGGCAGGAGCATTTCTACCTCGAAGGCCAGGCCTCGATGGCGCTGCCCACCGACGACGGCGGCATGCTGGTACACACCTCCAGCCAGCACCCCAGCGAAGTGCAGAAACTGGTGGCCGAGGTGCTGGCGATTCCGCTGGCCAAGGTCACGGTGGAAGTGCGGCGCATGGGCGGCGGCTTCGGCGGCAAGGAGACCCAGGCCGCGCCCTTCGCCTGCCTCGCCGCGCTACTGGCGCGCAAGACCGGCCGCGCGGTGAAGCTGCGCCTGCCGCGTGCCGACGACATGCGCCTGACCGGCAAACGCCACCCCTTCCACAACCGCTACCGCATCGGCTTCGACGACGAAGGCCGGCTGCTCGCCGCGCAGCTGGAGGTAGTGGGCGACTGCGGCCACTCGCCGGATCTGTCCGACGCCATCGTCGACCGCGCGATGTTCCACGCCGACAACGCCTACTTCATCCCCGACGTGGCCATCTCCGGCTACCGCAGCTTCACCAACATCGTCTCGCACACTGCCTTCCGTGGCTTCGGCGGGCCGCAGGGAATGATGATCATCGAGCGCGCCATGGACGACATCGCCCGCGCCGTGGGCAAGGACCCACTCGACGTGCGCAAGCTGAACCTCTACGGCGGCTTACTTTCAGGTGAGAAAGGGCGGGAGCTGACGCCCTACCACCAGAAGGTCGAGCACAACCTGCTGGGCGAGCTGATCGCGCGGCTGGAACAGAGCAGCGATTACCACGCACGGCGCGAGGCGATCCACGCCTTCAACGCCAGCAGCCCTGTGCTGAAAAAGGGCCTGGCGCTGACCCCGGTGAAATTCGGCATCTCCTTCACCGCCCAGCACCTGAACCAGGCCGGCGCGCTGATCCACCTGTACACCGACGGCAGCATCCAGCTGAACCACGGCGGTACCGAGATGGGCCAGGGGTTGAACACCAAGGTCGCGCAGATCGTCGCCGAGGAATTCCAGGTGCCGCTGGAGTGCGTGGCGATCACCGCGACGCGCACCGACAAGGTGCCCAACACCTCGCCCACCGCCGCCTCCAGCGGTACCGACCTGAACGGCATGGCCGCCCGCGACGCGGCGCGCACGCTGAAGAAGCGCCTGGCGGAGTTCCTCGCCGAGCGCGACGGGGTGAAGCCGCAGGAGGTGCGCTTCGAACACGGCGGCGTGACCGTCGGCACGCAACGCCTGGGCTTCGCCGAGGCCATCCAGGCGGCCTATTTCGCCCGCATCCAGCTCTCCGCCACCGGTTTCTATCGCACGCCAAAAATCTTCTACGACCGCGAGAAGGGGCAGGGCCATCCGTTCTTCTACTTCGCCTACGGCGCGGCTGTGTCCGAGGTGGAAGTGGACACGCTCACCGGCGAATACCGCGTGCGGCGGGTGGACATCCTGCATGACGTCGGCCGCAGCGTGAACCCGGCCATCGACATCGGCCAGATCGAGGGCGGCTTCGTCCAGGGCATGGGCTGGCTGACCACCGAGGAGCTGCGCTGGGACGATGCGGGCCGGCTGCTCACGGTGGGGCCCGCAACCTACAAGATTCCGGCGGTGAGCGACATGCCCGAGGACTTCCGTGTGGCGCTGTTCGACCGGCCCAACGAGGAGGACAGCGTGTACCTGTCCAAGGCCGTGGGCGAGCCGCCGTTCATGCTGGCGATCTCCGTGTGGTCGGCGCTGCGCGATGCCGTCGCCAGCCTGGCGGACTACCGGGTGAGCCCGGAGCTGGATACGCCGGCAACGCCGGAGCGGGTGTTGTGGGCGTGCGAGGCTGTGCGCCGTTTGGAGCAGGAACGCCCTCACCCTAGCCCTCTCCCAGAGGGAGAGGGGACCGATCGGCGTGAGGCGCAGCCACAGCTGCAGCCGGAAACCACCTGCGAAGCGGAAGACTCGAATCCCGCTGCAGACAGCCCCCTCTCCCCCCGGGAGAGGGTTGGGGTGAGGGGAAACCCACCCACACCGAACTCGAACGAAGGACCCGCGCCATGACAACCACCTGGATGGACGCCATCGCCCGCCTGCGCGACAGCGCCGAGCCCTACGTGCTGGTCACCGTGATCGGCGTGCAGGGCTCCACCCCGCGCGAGTCCGGCAGCAAGATGCTGGTCACCGCCGAAACCACGGTGGACACCATCGGCGGCGGTCACCTGGAGTTCGCCGCCATCGAGCACGCGCGCAAGCTCCTGCTGGCCGGCCAGGATGCGCAGGCGCTGGAACACTTCCCCCTCGGCCCGCGCCTGGGCCAATGCTGCGGCGGGCGCGCCAGCCTGCTGTTCGAGTGCTTCGCCGCGCGCGGGCCGCAGGTGCTGCTGTTCGGCGCCGGCCACGTGGGCCGCGCCCTGGCGCCGCTGCTGGCGGGCCTGCCGCTGCGCCTGGAGTGGGTCGACAGCCGCGCGGCCCAGTTTCCACAGACGGTCCCCGAGGGCGTACGCATGCGCCTGCTCGACGAGCCGGAAGACGCGGTGAGCGAAGCGCCGCCGGGCAGCTACTTCCTGGTCATGACCCACAACCACCCGCTGGACTACGCCCTCGCCGAAGCCGTGCTCAAGCGCGGTGACGCCCGTTTCCTCGGCATGATCGGTTCGCGCACCAAGGCCCAGCGCTTCCAGATGCGCCTGGAACAGCGCGGCTATCCGCCGGAGGTCATCGCCCAGCTGCACTGCCCCATCGGGCTGGCCGAGGTGCCCGGCAAACGGCCGCTGGAGGTCGCCATCTCCATTGCCGCCCAGGTCATCGCCCGCTATCACCAGGACGCACCGCCGCGCCAGACCCGTGAAGGCGTGGCCTGGGCGGCGCTGTGCAGCGATCCGACGAAAAGCTGACCAGCTGGACAACAGTTTTCCGCCCCCCGGCCGATAACCTCCTGACCCCGTCTCTTCGCCCGCATCCAGCCGCGGGCGATTCGCCGTGCGTTCGGAGGAGAACAAGAATATGCGCCTGCGAAGTATCCAGACCCAACTCATCCTCAGCATGGGCGCTGCCCTGCTGATCAGCCTGCTCATCGTCCTCGGCCTGTATGCCGTGCTGGTCAATCGCCTGAGCGAGCGCTACCTGCTCGAACAGGCCCTGCCGGCGAGCATCCAGGCGATCGCCAACGATTTCGAACGACGCCTCACCGGACCGATCACCGCCGCCTCCGGCATCGCCGAGAACACCCTGGTGCAGGACTGGCTGGCCGCCGGCGAAAGCCCGGAACGGCTCGCCGAATTCACCCGTTACCTGGGCGGCATCCGCGCCTCGCAGAAAGCCTTCTCCGCGTTGATCACTTCCAACGCCAGCGGCGCCTACTACAGCGACAAGGGCAAGGAGCGCACCTTGAGCCGCAGCGAGCCGAAGGACAGCTGGTACTTCCAGTTCATCGACAGCGGCAAGCCACGCATGTGGAACATCGACGTCGACGGCGGCACCGGCGAACTGGCGCTGTTCATCGACCAGCGCGTGGAGCAGGGCGGCAAGCTCCTGGGCATCGCCGGGCTGGGCCTGGAGATGCGCGAGCTGTCAGCGCTGATCCGCGACTTCCGCTTCGGAGCGTCCGGGCGCGTGTACCTGGTGAAGAACGACGGCCAGGTGCAGATCCACCCCGACCCGTCGTTGCCCAAGGGCCGCACCCTGGACGACCTGCTCGGCGCCCGGGCGGCGGCCGCGCTGCTCGGCAAACAGGGCTTCCAGAGCGCCCGTTTCGAGCGCGACGGCGACGACTTCCTGGCCGCCAGCCTGCCCTTGCACGACCTCGGCTGGACCCTGGTGAGCGAAGTGCCGGAGGCGGAAATCTACGCCGACGCCCGCGAAGCACTGGCCTTATCGGGCCTGGCCGGCGCGCTGGTGGCGCTGGTCTGCCTGGCGCTGGTGGTGCTGATGGCGCGCAGCCTGGTGAAACCGATTCGCCAGGTCACCGGCGCGCTGCTGGACATCGGCGCAGGCGGTGGCGACCTGACCCGCCGCCTGGACGACAGTCGCGCCGACGAGCTGGGCGACCTGGCGCGCGGCTTCAACCGCTTCCTCGAAGGCCAGCGTGCGCTGATCGGCGCCGTGCTCGCCACCAGCCAGCGGCTGCTGCAGACGGTCGGCGAAGTGGCGCGGGTGGTGGACAACACCGCCGAACGCGCCGGCCGCCAGCAGGAGATGACCGACATGGTCGCCACGGCGGTGAACGAAATGGGCAGCACCGTGCAGGAGATCGCGCGCAACGCCGAACAGGCGGCCAGTGCCTCGCAGCAGGCGCGGGACGAGGCCGGCGAGGCGCGGCGGGTGGTCGACGGCTCGCTGCAGCTCGGCCAACGCATGTCCGGGGAAATCGGCGAGGCCGCCAGCGCGGTGGGCCAGCTGGCCGACCAGGTGGCGAGCATCGACCAGGTGCTGGCGGTGATCCGTGGCGTGTCCGAGCAGACCAACCTGCTCGCCCTCAACGCCGCCATCGAGGCGGCGCGGGCCGGCGAGCTGGGCCGCGGTTTTGCCGTGGTGGCGGACGAGGTGCGCACCCTGGCCAGCCGCACCCAGGGTTCCACCGACGAAATCCTCGCCATCATCCAGCGCCTGAAGAACGGCGCCGAGGTTGCCGTGCGCTCGATGCACTCCGGCCAGCAGGCCACCGGCCAGAGCCTGACCGCCAGCGAACAGGCCGGAGTCTCGCTGGGCGCCATCGCCGACCAGGTGGAACGCATCAGCGACATCAACCACCAGGTGGCCACCGCCACCGAGGAGCAGTCGGCGGTGACCGAGGAGATCAACCGCAACGTGCAGGGCATCGCCGACCTGGCCCATGCCACCACCCACGAAGTGCAGCACGGCAGCGAGCAGTGCCGCGAGCTGCGCGCCCTGGCCGACGACCTGGCGCGGCAGATGGCGCAATTCCGCTTGTAAGCCCCGGCGCCGGCCTCCGCGCCGGCGTCTTTTCCCCAAAGTTACCCACAGGCTGGCGGGGCCCCTGGTTCCGCGCAACCTGCTTGTCAGTGAGCCTTGCTGATCGATCATCGCCCCGGACGAGCAATGATCGGGCCCGAATAGCGCACAGATTACCCACAAATTGTTCAGAGCTTTTACACCGGGTTCTCCACCGCCACTGAACATTCGCTCGAAAGGCCCGAGCCCAGGCACTGCGGGAGCTGTATAAGTTCACTGAATGATTCGATGGCCGCCGGATCAGGAAAATCCGGGCAAATCTGCCAACAGCTTTTCCACAGCTTGTTCAAATAATGCCCAACGCCGGGCTGTGCTTTTGATCAAAAATCGACCAGCTCGCCCAAGACCACGATTCATCCGGGCAGGCGGCGTCGAACCACAGGTTATCCACAGGCGGTTCCACGGCGATTGGGGAGAAGCTTCAGGTGTCCAGCGATTGCGCCTGGATACGGCCCCGGCTGAGGTCGCTGAGCAGTCGCTGCAGGGCGTCCACCTGGACGGTGGGCAGGTTCAGCGTCAGCTGTACGCCATTGGCGCCAAAGGCCTCGTCTTCGATGGCGGCGCCCAGGGCCAGCAACCGCGCCTTGAACAGCGCGTGCTCGGCGAAGCTGCACTCGAAGGCCAGCCGGCTGCTGGGCACCAGCTCCACACGCGGCGCGTCCTGCAGGCATTTCGCCGCGCAGCCGCCGTAGGCGCGGGCCAGGCCGCCGGTGCCGAGCTTGATGCCGCCGAACCAGCGGCTGACCATGACCACCACACGGTCCATGTCCTGCCCCTCGATGGCCACCAGCATCGGGCGTCCGGCCGTACCGCCGGGTTCGCCGTCATCGCTGAAGCGGTACTGGTTGCCCAGCTTCCAGGCCCAGCAGTTGTGCCCGGCGCTGGCGTCGCGGTGCGCGGCGAGGAAGGCCAGCGCCTCGGCCTCGCTGGCGATCGGCGCGGCAACGCAGTGGAAGCGGCTCTTGCGAATCTCTTCCTGGTAGAGGACGGGCGCGGCGAGGGTGAAACTCATGCCGTCGCCGGCGGTGTCAGGCCGCAGCCCTTGAGGATGATGCGGATGAGGTTGTCGCTGGCCTCGCCGAAGTCCTGCTTGGACATGCGCTTGCGGCCGGTGACGAAGGCGATCTGGGTGGCGAAATCGGCGTAGTGCTGGGTGCTGCTCCAGATCAGGAAGATCAGATTCACCGGGTCGACCGGGTCCATCTTGCCGGCGGCGATCCAGGCCTGGAACACAGCGGCGCGGCCGGCGAACCAGGTGCGGTAGTCCTGGCTGAAATGCTCGGTCAGGCACTCGCCGCCGCTGATGATTTCCATGGCGAACACCCGCGAGGCCTGCGGGTAGCGGCGGGAGAACTCCATCTTGGCGCGGATGTAGGCAGCCAGCGCGGTGGCCGGGTCGTCGTCCACGGTGAGGTGGTTGAAGGTGCTGTCCCACAGATCGAGGATGTTGCTCAGCACCGCCACGTACAGCCCCAGCTTGTTGCTGAAGTAGTAGTGCAGGTTGGCCTTGGGCAGGCCGACGCGCTGGGCGATGGTGTTCATGCTGGTGCCCTTGAAGCCGTGACGGGCGAACTCCTCCTCGGCAGCCGTGAGGATGGCTTCTTCATTCTTCTGGCGAATGCGGCCGGCGGGCTTGTCGCCGTTCTGCACGGTATGGGCGGGCACTTGGAGGGTCATGGGGCGAATCCACGTCTACGGGGGGCGCAGCATGGATAACCCAGGCGGGGCGGGCGATTCAAGCGCTCGCCGGAGAAAATGAGTGGCAATGCGCCATGCGGGACCACGGACCCCGCCGCGTGGCGGGGCCCGGCGAGCCGTCAGAAGTGGTACTTGACCAGTGCGCTCATGGTGTTCTGGTCGGTGGTGAAGTACTGGGAATCCTTGATGCCGTACTTGTCGGACCAGTAGTCGTACTCGATACCCACGTACAGGTGCTTGGCCTCGTAGCCCATGGCCTTGCCCAGGTCGTACTTGATCTGCGGGTTGAAGTGCAGGTTGGCGTGGTAGTCGCTCTGGCCGCGCTCGCTGGAGCTGGCGTCCTTGTTGTTGACGACCCAGTCCATGAAGCCGTCGAACAGGATGTCGGAGTTGCCCACCGGGATGGTGATGGCCCACGCCGGGGTGATCTGCCAGGCGCCGGACGGTACGCGGTTGCCGTCGGGCTTGCGGTAGTAGAAGTTCAGCTGGAAGTAGTCGAAGCCGGGCAGGGCCAGGTCGAAGCCCGGGCCGAGCAGGTAGGACTCGACGTCGCCTTCACCGAACTCGTAGGTGCTGGCCAGCAGCACGTCCTTGACCGGGCCGAAGGACAGGTCGGTGCCGGTGAGCTTGCCGAACGACAGGCGCGGGCTGAACTCGCCGTAGTAGCTGTTCTTGCCGTTTACCGAGCTTTCCTTGCCGTTGTAGTTGATCTGGTCGACGAAGAACCAGATATCGCCCCAGGTCCAGGCGCTCGCACTCTCGAGGGTGAAGGTCTGCTGGATCGGCGGATCGACCTTGTAGTTCTTGCCCCACAGGTAGCTCAGGCTTTCGTTGTGCCAGATCAGCGGGCCGTCGTTGGAGGCCGGAGCCGGAGTCAGGTCTTCACCGCCGGCCATGGCTTGGCCGGCCGCCAGCAGCCCGCTGGCAAACAGCAGGGATGCGAGAGTGCGAGTCATGCGTTGCTCCTAAATCAGTGCAGTCGAATTACGTTTTTAGTTGTCAGCGGAACCTGTCCTGTCGGTCAGGTCTGGCCTGGGAAAGCAAGATTGGCGCCAAACCTGACCGAGCGTTCCGTTTTTATGCCGGATCCATGATCGATCCGTGCTTTTTGCGTGGTCCCCACAGGGACGGCGGACACTCTCAGCCGGCTCTGGGTCGGCAATTTCCTGACCCACGAGACAACTTTGCCGGATTCCAGGGCAGCCTCGCGCCATTCAGGTTCAGACTTTGGCGATCACCAGGAAGAAAATTGGATACATGACAGATTTGTGTTGAATCGAATCAATTCAAATTGTGTATACAACTCTTCTGTAGGAAATCTACACAGTGCCCCGAGGGAAACATCACGCATTTTTTCGGGCGCGAATGATGCCAGAGGCGGACACGCGCCACACCTGGAGATTGCGCCGGACTGCCGGGCGGTTGTGTTACCAGACGGCGATATGGGCGTCGGTGCGCGGCTCGGTTCCGCCACAAAGAACCCCGCTCACCGGGTCGCGCAGGACGATCTGGCCGCGCCCATAGGTGGTCAGGTCATGGGCCACTTCCACATGGTGGCCACGCCGCGTCAGCACCGCCGCCAGGCTGCGCGGCGCGTGGTATTCGATGCCCACGCGCTTGTCCCCCAGCCACTGCCAGCGCGGCGCGTCGAGTGCGGCCTGGGGGTTGAGGCCGAAGTCCACCAGGTTCATCACTATCTGCACGTGCCCTTGCGGCTGCATGTAGGCGCCCATCACGCCGAACGGGCCGAGCGGTACGCCGTCCTTGCTGAGGAAGCCGGGAATGATGGTGTGGAAGGTCTTCTTGCCGGGGCGCAGGGCGTTGACGTGCTGCGCATCGAGGCTGAACTCGGCGCCCCGGTTCTGCAGGGCAATGCCGGTGCCGGGTACCACCACGCCGGAGCCGAAGCCGTGGTAGTTGCTCTGGATGAAGGAGACCATGTTGCCCTCGCCGTCGGCGCAGGCCAGGTACACGGTGCCGCCGGATTTCGGCTTGCCCGGATGCGGCTCCAGCGCCCGCGCGCCAATCAGTTCACGGCGGCTGGCGGCGTAGTCGTCGCTGAGCAGATCGGCCACGCTGACGCGCATGCAGTCCGGCTGGCCGATGTAGGCGCGGCCATCGGCGTAGGCGAGCTTCATCGCCTCCACCTGGCGGTGCCAGGTTTCCGGGCTGTCGCGGTCGCCGAAGTCGAAGCCCTTGAGGATGTTCAGCGCCATCAGCGCCACCAGGCCCTGGCCGGCGGGCGGGATTTCCCAGACGTCGTAGCCGCGGTAGTTCAGCGAGATCGGTTCGACCCACTGCGGCCGGTAGCCGGCCAGGTCATCGGCGCGCAGGTAGCCGCCGCTGCGCTCGGCGTGAGCGGCGATGCTGCGCGCCAGCTCGCCACGGTAGAAGCTTTCGCACTGGCTTTCGGCAAGGGCCTGCAAGGTGTCGGCCTGGGCCGGATTGGCGAAGAGTTCGCCGGCGAAGGGGGCACGGCCGTCGAGGAGGAATTCGTCGAACCAGGTCTGCAACTCGGGATGTTGCGGTCGCGCCGTGCGGAACTTGTCCAGGCCACTCTGCCAGAGGCCGGCGATCACCGGCGAAACCGGGAAACCGTCGCGCGCCAGTTCGATGGCCGGCGCCAGCAGCTCGGCGAACGGCAGGCGGCCAAAACGCCGCGACAGCTCGGCCCAGGCCGCCGGGCAGCCCGGCACGGTCACCGGGGTCCAGCCGTACAGCGGCATCTTCGAATGGCCGGCGGCCTGCACCGCCTCGATGCTCAGCTTCTGCGGCGCGTGGCCGCTGGCATCCAGGCCGTAGAGGCGGTCCTTCACCCAGACCAGGGCAAAGGCGTCGCCGCCGAGGCCGCAGCCGGTGGGCTCGACCACCGTCAGCGCCGCCGCCGTGGCGATGGCCGCGTCGATGGCGTTGCCGCCGCGCCTGAGCATGTCCAGCCCGACCTGCGCCGCCAGCGGCTGCGAGGTGGCGACCATCCCGCGACGGCCGAAGACCAGCGAGCGCTGCGAGGGATAGGGGTACTCCTGGGCGGAAAAGCTGAGCATCGACGACCTCCGGATACGGCTTGAGACGGCAGGGTAGCCCTGCCAGACTTCGTCAGCTAGCGACATACACCCAAGATATACCGATGAAAGGACAAGCTCCCGAACTGCAACGCCTGATCCCGGTGCTCGAACGCCTGCCCCGGCCGGTCTACGCCCGCGCCGAGCGCCTGCGCGCCGGTTCCTGGACCAGCAAGCACCATCACGCCTGGGTGCAGCTGTCCTACGCCATCAGCGGAGTGCTCGGCGTGCATACCGCCGAGGGCAGCTTCTTCGCGCCGCCGCAGCGGGCGATCTGGATTCCGGCCTATCTCGACCATGAGGTGGTGACCTCGACCCAGGCCGAGATGCGCAGCCTGTACATCCGCGACGATGCCTGCGAATGGGCGCCGGACCGCTGCCGGGTGCTGGAGGTGACACCGCTGGCCCGCGAGCTGATCAAGAGCTTCTGCGAGCTGCCGGTGGATTATCCCCAGGGCGACAGCCCCGAATCGCGGCTGGTGGAGGTGCTGCTGGACCAGCTGCGCACCCTGCCGGAAGTCGCCTTCTCCCTGCCGATGCCGCAGGAAGCCCGCCTGCTGCAGCTGTGCCAGGCGCTGATCGACCATCCGACCGACAACCAGACCCTGGGCGACTGGGCGCAGCGCATCGGCACCTCGGAGAAGACCCTGTCGCGGCTGTTCCAGCGCGAGACCGGGATGACCTTCCGCCTCTGGCGCCAGCGCCAGCGCCTGCTCGCCTCGCTCGGTTCGCTGGAGGCCGGCGACAGCGTCACCGCCGCGGCGCTGGATTGCGGGTATGACTCCACCTCGGCGTACATCGCCTCGTTCAAGGGGTTGTTCGGGTTTACGCCGGGGGATCTGTTCCGGCAGCGGTAGGGTATCCAGCAGCGTTTTCGTAGGATGGGTATCGCTTCGCTCCACACCATCGTACGGCTCCTCGCATCGGCGGATTTCCGCTCACCACCCTCACCCATCGGCATTCCTTCGCCTGCCCGAACACCCTCTCGAAACGCCGGAACCCTTCTGCCACGCGGCTTTCGCGCCTTGGCACGCTGCCTGCTATCGCCCTGCTCACTGCGCCGCCCTCGCGGCGCGCCGGCGTGCCGTTCCGTAGTCCGCACGCCTGACGACAACAACGACAAGAGGAATACCCATGGATAGCGCAAGCGCCGTCTCCGCTTCTGCCGCACCTCGTACGACTTCCCAGCGCATCAAGTCGATCTTCAGTGGCTCGGTGGGCAACCTGGTCGAGTGGTACGACTGGTATGTCTACGCCGCCTTCTCGCTGTACTTCGCCAAGGCATTCTTCCCCCAGGGCGACATGACCGCCCAACTGCTGAACACTGCCGCGATCTTCGCCGTGGGCTTCCTGATGCGCCCGATCGGCGGCTGGCTGATGGGCATCTACGCCGACCGCAAGGGCCGCAAGGCCGCTTTGCTGGCCTCGGTCCTGCTGATGTGCTTCGGCTCGCTGATCATCGCCCTGACCCCCAGCTATGAAACCATCGGCGTCGGCGCCCCGATCCTGCTGGTGCTCGCGCGCCTGCTGCAGGGCCTGTCGGTCGGCGGCGAGTACGGCACGTCCGCAACCTACCTGAGCGAGATGGCCAACAAGGAACAGCGCGGGTTCTTCTCCAGCTTCCAGTACGTGACGCTGATCTCCGGCCAGCTCATCGCCCTGGCAGTGCTGATCGTGCTGCAGCAGACCCTGACCACCGAGCAGCTGGAAAGCTGGGGCTGGCGTGTGCCGTTCTTCATCGGCGCGCTGTGCGCGGTCGTGGCCATGTTCCTGCGTCGCGGCATGGAAGAGACCGAGTCCTTCACCAAGAAGAAGGAAGAGCCCAAGGAAAGCCTGATCCGCGCCCTGCTGCGCCATCCCAAGGAAGTGCTCACCGTGGTCGGCCTGACCATGGGCGGCACCCTGGCCTTCTACACCTACACCACCTACATGCAGAAGTACCTGGTGAACACCGTGGGCATGAGCAAGACCGACTCGACCATGATCTCGGCGGCCACCCTGTTCCTGTTCATGCTGCTGCAGCCCATCGTCGGCGCGCTGTCGGACAAGATCGGCCGCCGCCCGATCCTGATCGCCTTCGGCGTGCTGGGCACCGTGTTCACCTACCCGATCCTCAGCACCCTGCACACCGTCACCACCTGGTGGGGCGCGTTCTTCCTGATCATGGCCGCGCTGGTCATCGTCAGCGGCTACACCTCGATCAACGCCGTGGTCAAAGCCGAGCTGTTCCCCACCGAGATCCGCGCCCTGGGCGTGGGCCTGCCCTACGCGCTGACCGTGTCGATCTTCGGCGGCACCGCCGAGTACGTGGCGCTGTGGTTCAAGAGCATCGGCATGGAGAGCGGCTTCTACTGGTACGTCACCGCGTGCATCGCCTGCTCGCTGCTGGTCTACGCGACCATGAAGGACACCCAGAAGCACTCGAAGATCACCACCGACTGATTGGGCGACTTGCCCTGGCCCCGGCGCACACTCTCCGGGGCTTTTTATCCACAAGGCCCGGCTCATGCCGGGCCTTGTCATTTCTGCTTTTCGATCTTCGTAGGAGCGAGCTTGCTCGCTCCTACAAGAGCAGGACCCGCCGGTGGGTTATCCTTCCCTATCCCTTCCCCACCGGAGCCCCGCCATGACCCTCCCGAAATCCGCCCTGATCATCGGCGCCTCGCGTGGCCTCGGCCTGGGCCTGGTGCGTGAACTGCTGGACCGTGGCTGGGACGTCACCGCCACCGTGCGCGACGTCGTCCACCCCGGCGAGCTGGCCAATCTGCCGGTGCGCGTCGAAGCCCTGCTGCTGGACGACGTGCACTCCCAGGACCGCCTCGCTGAAGTCCTGGCCGGCGCGCACTTCGACCTCGTCTTCATCAACGCCGGCATCTACGGCCCGGCGCACCAGTCGGCCATCGACGCCAGCCCTGCCGACGTCGGCCAGCTGTTCATGGTCAACGCCGTGGCGCCGCTGCGCCTGGCCGAGCGCCTGCTGCCGCGCCTGAACAGCGAACGCGGCGTGCTGGCCTTCATGACCTCGGAGCTGGGCAGCGTCGCCGGTAACGAATCCGGCGGCATGGCGCTGTACCGGGCGAGCAAGGCGGCGCTCAACTCGCTGACCCGCAGCTTCGTCGCCGAACTGGGGGAAACCGGCATCACAGTGCTCAACCTGCACCCCGGCTGGGTGCGCACCGACATGGGCGGCGAAGCCGCGCCGCTGGATGTTCCGACCAGCGTGAAAGGCCTCGCCGATCAGGTCGAAACCCACGCCGGCCGTGGCGGCCAGTTATACCTGGACTACCAGGGAACGACGATCGACTGGTGACGAAGCGTCCCGGCGGCGTTACCATGCGCCCACGTCTGACCTCCGGGTCAACGAACCTGGATCAGCAGACAGGGTGAACACTGAGCTGGCTCTCTCATCAATGGAGCCGGCTCGCCTCACACGGCGGCTCCGCCCAACGAGGAATCACTCATGCCTTCTACCCGTCTCTGGCTGCGCAATCCGCTCGCCGTCTTCACTGCCAACGATCAGGACGCCCGCGGCGGCATCGTCGTGCAGGACGGCCGCATCGTCGAACTGGTCGCCGCCGGCCAGCAGCCCAAGGCTCCCTGCGAGCAGACCTTCGACGCCAGCCAGCACGTGCTGACGCCCGGCCTGATCAACACCCACCACCACTTCTACCAGACCCTCACCCGCGCCTGGGCGCCGGTGGTGAACCAGCCGCTGTTCCCCTGGCTGAAGACCCTCTACCCGGTATGGGCGCGCCTGACCCCTGACCAGTTGGGCGTGGCCACCAAGGTGGCCCTGGCCGAGCTGCTGCTCTCGGGCTGCACCACCGCCGCCGACCACCACTACCTGTTCCCCGATGGCCTGGAGCAAGCCATCGACGTGCAGGCCGGCGTGGTTCAGGAACTGGGCATGCGCGCCATGCTCACCCGTGGCTCCATGAGCCTGGGCGAAGCCGACGGCGGCCTGCCGCCGCAGCAGACCGTGCAGAGCGCCGAAGCCATCCTCGACGACAGCCAGCGCCTGATCCGCGAGTACCACCAGCGCGGCGACGGCGCCCAGGTGCAGATCGCCCTGGCGCCCTGCTCGCCCTTCTCGGTGACCCCGGAAATCATGCGCGCCAGTGCCGAACTGGCTGAGCGCGAAGACGTGCGCCTGCACACCCACCTCGCCGAAACCCTCGACGAGGAAGACTTCTGCCTGCAGCGCTTCGGCCAGCGCACCGTGGACTACCTGGACAGTGTCGGCTGGCTCGGCCCGCGCACCTGGCTGGCCCACGGTATCCACTTCAATGACGAGGAAATCCGCCGCCTGGGCGAAGCCGGCACCGGCGTCTGCCATTGCCCCAGCTCGAACATGCGCCTGGCCTCGGGCATCTGCCCGACCGTGGCCCTGGAAGAAGCCGGCGCGCCGGTGGGTATCGGCGTGGACGGCTCGGCCTCCAACGACGCCTCCAACATGATCCTCGAAGCCCGCCAGGCCCTGTACATCCAGCGCCTGCGCTACGGCGCCGAGAAGATCACCCCGGAACGCGCGCTGGGCTGGGCCACCAAGGGTTCGGCCAAGCTCATCGGCCGCAGCGACATCGGCGAACTGGCCGTGGGCAAGCAGGCGGACCTGGCGCTGTTCAAGCTCGACGAGCTGCGCTTCTCCGGCAGCCACGACCCGCTCTCCGCGCTGCTGCTGTGCGGCGCCGACAAGGCCGACCGGATCATGATCGGCGGCACCTGGCGGGTCATCGACGGCGAAGTCGAAGGCCTCGACCTCAAGCGCCTGATCGCCGACCACACACAGGCCGCGCGCAAGCTGCTCGGCACCCTGTAAGCCGTAATTGGTGAGGCGCGGCGGAACGGCTGGCGGATAGGTCGCCGGCCATTCCCCCGCGCCTCATTGCTCACTCAAAACGGACGGCTACCACTCAGGCTGATGCGTTTGAGGCGCCGCCGCTCGCTGGCCGGGAACGCGTTGCGCGCATGCAGCGTGGCCTGGTTGTCCCACCAGACGATATCGCCCACTTCCCACCGGTGCGTGTAGCTCAGCTCCGGCCGCTGCAGGTGTTCGCGCAGCCGCTCGATCAGCGCCGCGCCCTGCTGCGGATCATGGCCGGGGATTTCCACCTCGGTGTGCACCGAGAGGAACAGCACACGCTTACCGCTCTCCGGATGGGTGCGCACCAGCGGGTGCTCGGTGCCCTGGATCGGCTCGATGTCCGGCGTGCGGTAGCGCACGAAGCCGCCGTTGTAACCGCCGCTCTTGAGACGGATGAAGGGGTTGTAGTTGATCAGCTTGAGCGGATCGATCTCGGCGCGGGTCGCCTCGTCCAGCGTTTGATAGGCGCGCTCCAGGTTGGTGAACAGGGTTTCGCCGCCGGTCTTCGGCACCTCCAGCGCGTAGAGGAAAGAGCCGGAAGACGGCACCGGCGTCCACTGGTGATCGACGTGGGCCGGCAGGGCGAAATTGCCCAGCTCGCCGTCGCCGGTATTGGCCACCTTGACGATATCCGGCGCCTTGCCGTCGGCGCCGGAGGAGAGCACCGGCACGTCCGTCGGCGGCTGGAACACCGCGCCGAACAGGGTGGCGAAGCGCAGGTACTGCTCGTCGTCGAGTTGCTGGTTCTTGAAAATCAGAATGTGGTAGTCGCGGTGGGCCTGCTTGATCGCCAGGATCTGCTCCGGGGTCAGCGGCTCGCGGGCGTCCAGGCCACGTACCTCGGCGCCCAGCGGCGCGTCGAGGGGGACGATGGCGAAGGGTTCGGGGGTGGATTGTTTGAGGGCGGGTTGGGTCATGCGTCGGTGCTCCGTTCAAGCATGGTTGGCCCTCTCCCTAACCCTCTCCCTGAAGGGAGAGGGGACTGGATCGGTGCCAGGCGAAACCAAGGTGCAACGCTGCAACCGAGGTGGCAGGTCTGCACGGGAAGTGCGCTTCAATCGGACACTCCCTCTCCCTTCAGGGAGAGGGCTGGGGAGAGGGCGCGATAGCAGAGGACTTCAGACCTTCCTGACCGTCCGGCTGCGCTGCCCGTCGACGCCCACCGGCACTTCGCCGGCCAGGGTCACGCGGCGCACGATGCGCGGTTGGGTGCCGTAATCGTCCACGGCATAGTGCTGGGTCGCGCGGTTGTCCCAGATCGCCACGTCGCCCGGCTGCCAGCGCCAGCGCACGGTGTTCTCCAGGCGGGTGACGTGGCTCTGCAGCACCGCGAAGAGGTGCGCCGAGTCGTGCTGCGAGAGTCCCTTGAGGCGTTTGACGAAGTGCCCCAGCAGCAGCGTCCGCTCGCCGCTGACCGGGTGCACGCGCACCACCGGGTGCTCGGTTTCGTAGAGGGTCGAGGTGAACACCTTGCGGTATTCCTCCAGGCGCGCCGGATCGGCGTTCGGGCGGATGCCGGCATAGTCGTACTCGTTGCTGTGCACCGCCCAGAGCGAATCGGCCAGCGCCTTCAGTTCCGGCGTCAGGTCGTCGTAGGCGGTCGCCGTGTTGGCCCACACGGTGTCGCCGCCGGCCGCGGGCGCCTCCACGTTTCGCAGGATCGAAGCCTTGGGATAGGCCTCGACGAAGGTCACGTCGGTGTGCCAGGAGTTGGCACGGCGGCCCTGGGCGCCGTCCAGCTCCAGCAGGTAACGGGTGCCCTCCTCCACCGGCACCGTGGGGTGCGCCACCGGCTCGCCGAGCAGTTGGGCGAAGGCTTCCTGGCCCGCGTCGTCGAGCTGGCCCTGGCCTCGGAAGAAGATCACCTTGTGCTTCACCAGGGCGGCCTGGATCGCCTCGACGGTGGCGGCGTCGAGCGTGCCGGAAAGGGTCACGCCACGGATTTCGGCGCCGATGCGGCCGGCCACCGGATGGATGTCGAGTTCGATGCCCGGTTGCGGAATGACTTGTGCTGCGTTGCTCATGTCGAAGTCCTCTTACTGTGGCAATGGACCGCGCCGCTGCCGGCGCGGGAATGGGATCAGAAGTCGTAACGGACCGAGGCGCCCAGCGTGCGCGGCTGCCCCACCGAGGCGGTGTAGGAGCCGTTGATGCTGGCGAAGGCGGCCAGGTAGTAGTCCTTGTCGAAGGCGTTCTTCAGCCAGATCGAGGCGTCCAGCTGGCCGTCACCGATGTCCTTGCGCAGGCCGGCGGAAAGGTTCACCAGCCCGTAGCCGTCGATCTTCGAGAGGTCGGAGTTGTCCAGCGTGCCCTCAGCCTCGGAGCGGTAGGCGTAGCTGCCGGTCACGTAGGGGCGGACGCCGTCGTCGAGGTTCCAGGTGTATTCGCCGTTGAGGTTGGCGATCCACTTCGAGGCGCCCACCACGTCCTCGCCGGTGAGGTCGCAGGTGGCCGGCGCGCCGGGTTTGGTGGACACCTCCGCCGGGCACGGGGCGTCCTTGAACGACAGGTAGGTGACGTCGTTGTAGGAGCCGTTGAAGTTCAGCGTCAGGCCGCGCACGGGCAATGCCGTAGCTTCGAACTCCAGGCCGCGCGAGCGCACGCTGCCGGCGTTGGAGAGCACCGAGACCAGCTGGGTCGAGCCCGGCGGCTGGTACAGGGTGGTCGCCTGGTAGCCGTGGATGCCGGTCCAGAAGATGTTGGTGTTGAGCTGCAGGCGGTTGTCGAACAGGGTCGACTTGATCCCCAGTTCGGCATCGTTGGCGCGCTCCGGGCCGACCAGCAGGGAGTCCGCCCCGGCGGTCGGCGCACTGGCCACGGCCAGGTTCACACCGCCGGACTTCTCGCCATGGGACAGCGAGGCGTAGCCCAGCAGGTCATCGCTGAACTGGTAGCTCAGGCTCAGCAGCGCCGAGGGGGCGAAGCTGTACAGGCTGAGGTCGCCCGAATCGTAGGCGCCCAGCTGGTTGCGCCGCACCACCGCGCCCGCGCCCGTCACCGGCGCGCCACCTACCGGGGCGAAACGTTCGACCTTGGCGGCCTTTTCCTCATAGGTGCCGCGCAGGCCGGCGGTGAAATCCAGCTTGTCGGTGAGGTGCCAGGTGCCCTGGGAGAACAGCGCGAAGCTGTCGGTCTCGATCTTGCCGTTGGCCTTGGTGTAGGTGTTGTTCAGCGCGTTGAGGTTGGTGCCCAGCAGGTACTGGTCGGCCAGGGGGCCGTAATCGGTGAAGGTCTTGTTGCCCAGGTTCTGGTTGAACGCGTAGGCGCCGAGCACGTAGTCGAAGGCGCCCCCGGTGGGCGAAGCCAGGCGGATTTCCTGGGAGAACTGGCGGTCGTGGACTTCCACACCGGTGTTGTTGATCGCCGAGACGTTGAGCTGCTCGTCGTTGGCCGGGGTGAAGTGCCAGTAGCGGTAGGCGCTGATGGAGGTCAGCTTGAAGCCGCCATCGAGGTTCCAGTTGGCCTCCACCGAGCTGCCGCCCTGATGCACGCTGACGTTCTGCCGGCCGTTGATGTTGACCTTGTGCCGGTCCGGGTCGCGGATCGGCGAGGCGCCCACGGCGGCGGCGCGCTGCCAGAAGCGGTCGGCGGCGCCGTACACCACCATGCTGCCGTTGCTGGAATCCTCCTCGTTGTAGTCGTTGATCCAGCGCAGGTCGAAATCGTCGTTGGGCTTGAACAGCAGCTGCCCACGGATGCCCTGGCGCGCGCCGCCGTTGAGGTCGTTGTCGTCGTAGACGTTCTTGATGTAGCCGTCGTCGCGGGTGCGGTAGGCCGACACGCGCCCGGCCAGGGTCTCGGTCAGCGCACCGGATACCGTGCCCTTGCCCTGGAAGTAGCCGTCCTGGCCGCCGGACACCTCGACGCTGCGCTCGGGGGTGAAGGTCGGCGCGCGGGTGCTGATGTTCAGCACGCCGGCGGTGGTGTTCTTGCCGAACAGCGTGCCCTGCGGGCCGCGCAGCAGTTCCAGCTGCTCGATGTCCAGCAGGTCGAATACCGCCATGCCGGGGCGGCCCAGGTAGACGTTGTCCAGATAGACCCCGGCGCTGCCTTCCAGGCCATCGCTGGCCGGGTTGTTGCCGATGCCGCGCACCGCGATGCTCGACTGGCGCGCATGGATGAAGGCGACGTTGACGCTCGGCAGCACCTGCTGCAGGTCCTGCACCTTGTAGATGCGCTGGCTTTCCAGGGTCTCGCCGCCGAGCACGGTGATCGGCGTCGGCACCTTCTGCGAGTCCTCCTCGCGGCGGCGGGCGGTGACGGTGACCTTGCCCAGGGTGGCATCGGCCTTGGCGGGCTCGGCCTTGGTGGCGGTGGCGGCAGGCGTCGCGGTGGTGGTGGCGGTGGTCGTGTCCTCGTCCTGCTCCTCGGCAAGGACCGGCAGCGCGCCGCCGAGGGCCAGCAGCAGGATGATGGCGTAGTCCGGCGCACGCAGCCGGCGCGGGGCGATGGAGGGGAAATGCTGTCTCGAACTCATGGGTGATTCCTTGGGCGACCGCGAAATGCGCGGGCAAAAGGGGGCCGCACCGCGTCAGCGCGGCGAACGGCAGCTCAGTGATTCGGGATGACGCCGCGTCAGGGCGGCGGGGCGGTCAGCGGCAGCGCGGACGGCCGCAGCAACGGCACATTCGGCAAGGCGGGCGGCTCAAGGCATACATCGGGCGGCTCCTGGTCTCATGCATATTCTTATTTCTTAAAAGAATAGATTTAAGTTTTATTCTTCATTGACGGAATAAGAGCTTGCATTTAAAACCAGCGCATCCCCTGCGGCAAATGCCTTTGCCCACTATTTTCAATGCCGGAAATGCATCATGGATCTGCGCCAACTGCGGTACTTCATCGCCCTCAACGAACATCGGAGTTTCGTCCGTGCCGCTGACGCCATGGGCATCACCCAGCCGGCCTTCAGCCGCAGCATCCAGGGCCTGGAACAGGAACTGGGCTGCCGCCTGGTGGACCGCGCCAGCAAGGACCTGCGCCCCACCCCCGAGGGCCAGGTGGTGCTGCAGCACGCGTTGAGCCTGGTGCAGGGCGCGAGCAACCTGAGCCATGCCATCGCCCAGCTGAACAAGCTGGATTCGGGCGAGTTGCGCTTCGGCTGCGGCCCGGCGCCGGCGCAGAAACTGGTGTCCGATGCCGTGGCGCAGTTCGTCCGGCGCTACCCGCGCCTGCACATCCAGTTCGGGGTGGACAACTGGGAGCGCCTGGCGCGCAACCTGAGCCGCGAGGAGATCGAATTCTTCGTCGCCGACATCCGCCACTTCGAAGCCGACCCCAACTTCCAGACCCGCCCGCTCAGGCCGCGCAACGGCCTGTTCTTCTGCCGCCAGGGGCACCCGCTGCTGGCCAAGGAGAGCCTGTCCACCAACGACATGTTCGCCTACCCGCTGGCCGCCACCCTGATCCCGCCCAGCGCGCGCAAGATGCTGGCCAACCTCAGCGGCAAGATCGACGTCACCGCCAACATCCAGTGCGAGGACATGGCCTCGCTGGTGCGCATCGTCAGCCAGACCGAGGCCATCGGCATCGCCGTCGAGGAAGTGGTGAGCGAGCCCATGGCCCGTGGCGAGCTGGTGCGCCTGTACTTCCGCAACCTGCCGGCCAACGTCGACATCCTCCAGGCCCGCTGCGGCATCGTCACCCGCACCGGCGACCGCCTCTCGGCGGCGGCGCGGGCGATGATCGAGTTGCTGGTGGAGTTGGATGGGGAGGCGGCGTGACGCCGCTGGAGGCCGTCGGTGACCAAGCGGGGCATGTCGTCCCAATGCAGGAAAAACCAGTCGATACCGCGAGACCTGTAGGAGCGGACTCCGTCCGCGATGCTCTTGCTTTTCGTAGGGCGGATAACGCCGAAGGCGTTATCCGCCGTTGTGGGGTATGGGTGTTCCAGCGCCGCTTCGGCGTGTGCTGAAATATCTTGTTTCGCCCCCTCGGGCGAGTCCCTTTTGGGGCCCCAAAAGGAACCAAAAAGGCCCGTCCCGACATCCGGCCCCGGCTTCGCCGGGGGTGATTCGCTTCGCTCACCCTTCGGGTCAGCCTTCGGCTGTTACTTCGCTTCGCTCCGTTTCCCTCCTTCCGGTATTGCTCCGAGGGTCGGCGTACAAGGGCCGTCCCTGGCCCTTTACGCCTCTCGCGGCATCCATGCCGCTCGCCCCTCTGCGCAATACCTCCACTCGGCCTCCTGACGGGACTCTGCGCGCGCCTGGGACTTTGGCTGCTTCATGCTTGCTTGTTCTTCGTAGGATGGCGTGGAGCGAAGCGATACCCATCACGGCGGATAACGCTGCGCGTTATTCGCCCTACGGGTGTTCATCCTGCAGCGTGGGTGCTGTGGTGAGCCTTCGCGGAGAAGGTCCGCTCCTACAGGAGCAGAAGCAGCGCGGAGCAAGGCGCTCTGCTTTGCTTTTGCTCTTGAGGACTTCCAGAGAAACCTCCGCGCACTCCGAGCGCCCCTTCAGGAGGCCGAGTGGAATCGGAGTTTCAGGGGTTGAGCGGCATGGATGCCGCGAGAGCGTCGTTGGGCCATGGATGGCCCGTCGACGCGTGCCCCTGAAACTTCGATGGAGCGAGGGGAGTCCCGCGAAGCGGGACCCGGATGATGGGGCACAGACCTTTGCCTACTTTGGGTCGTTTGCCAAAGTGGGTCGCCCGAGGGGGCGAAACAAAATCTCTCAGCACACGCCGAAGCGGCGCAGAAACGCCGAACTCCAAAACGGCGGATTACGCTTGGAGCGTTATGCGCCCTACAAGAGCATCGCGGACAAGGTCCGCTCCTACGAGAACGGTACTCCCTGTCCGCGACAGGCGCCCTGCGTCACTGGATCGCCGCCACCGGCTGCCCCGCGATCTGCTTGCCCGCCGCCTCCTGCAACTCCGGCTTCGCCCAATCCGCCGCCTTGAACTCCCGCCGGATCAACCCGTAGCGCTTCGCGGCCTGAATGGACGCATCCAGCTTCGCCAGGAACCCCGCATCCAGCTTCGGCGACAACACCTCCGCCAGAGCACGATCCTGATACTCGCTACGGAAGATCACCGCCGGGTAGTTGGCCTGCTTCGACACCAGGTCAATGTAGGCATCGCGGTTGGCCTCGGCGCTGGCCCACTGCACCGCCTGCAACTGCACCTTCAGCAGCCGCTCGGTGAGGTCGGGATGGGCGTCGACGAACGCGCCGTTACCCACCAGCCCCGCCTGCAGGGTGCCGGCGCCGCCGAGGTCGTGGGTGCTCAGGACGATGTCCGCCAGCCCCTTCTCGCGCAGGGCGAACAGGCCGGCCAGGCCCCAGGTAGCGTCGATCTGCTTCGCCGCCAGAGCCGCCAGCGCGGCGCTGAAGTCGAGGTTGATCACCTTCAGGTCCTTCTCGGAGAGCCCGGCGCTGGCCAGGGCGTTGTCGAAGGACAACTGGCTCGCGGTGCCGCGGAAGATCCCCACGCGCTTGTCCTTGAGGTCGGCCAGGGACTTGATGTCCGAGCCCGGCTGCACGCCGAGGTAGTGATTGACGTCGCGCGCGGTGGCGGCCAGCAGGCGAGTGTCCAGGCCGCTGGATTTGCCGATGATCGCCGCGAGATCGCCGAGGTAGGCGAAGTCCACCTGGTCGTTGGCCAGGGCTTCGTTGATCACCGGGCCGGCGCCCTTGAAGAAGGTCCACTTGATGGCGATGCCGTCGGCGGCGAATTCCTTTTCCAGCAACTGGCGGGTGGTGAGCACGTCGACGATGCCGCCGCCGGACGGCTTCGGGCCGGCGCTGACGTCGGGGACGGCGATACGGATTTCCTTCACTGGCGCGGCCTGGGTGAAGGTCGGATAAGCGCCGAGCAGGCCGGCCAGCACCGGTGCGGCGAAGAGGGACAGCAACTGTTGGGTGAGGGCCTTCATGGCGCCTGCCTCCTGCAATGGGTTGAATGCGTGGGAGGCACTAAAGGCAGCTCTTGGCCTGCAAAGAAAATAATAAAAACTTATTTTTTAGTAACTGAAAGACCTAAATCAGGCGCACTCGGGCTCCGCGCGGGAATGCCCGGACGGCATAAAAAATATTCCTCGAATGCATTGGCCGAGGCAGAAGGGCTTCCCTTAAATGACCTTTCTTAGCTCATAAATGCATTGATTGGATTTTTCATATTCCAATGAAGAATATTACAAAGCCCTCCGGCCTTGCCCTCCCCGCTCCCCGTCCGGCGCTCGCTTCACCGCGCCTGCCGTGGGTTTCGGCCTCCCGCGCGCTACCCTGGCTGGTGCCGTCCGCCCTGGCGTTGCTGTGGTGGGTCGCCAGCCACCGACACTGGATGTCGGCGCAGATCCTGCCGACCCCGGAGCTGGTGCTGCAGGCCGCCCGCGAGCTGCTGGGCGGCGAGCTCTGGCTGCAACTGGGCATCAGCCTGAAGCGCCTGGCCTGGGGCCTGCTCGCCGGCATCGCCAGCGGGGCCGCCCTGGGCGCCTGGCTGGGCTTCAGCCGACGCGCCGAACGGTTGATCCTGCCGACCTTCAGCGCCCTGGCGCAGGTCCCGACCCTGGCCTGGATTCCGCTGTTCATGCTGTTCTTCGGCATTGGCGAGTTGCTCAAGCTGGTGGTGCTGATCAAGGCGGTGATCGTTCCGGTCACCCTGCACACTCTGGTCGGCGTGCGCGACGCCCAGCCGCGCCTGCGCGAAGCCGCCGCCGTGCTGCGCCTGCCCCGTCACCTGCTGGTGTGGCGGCTGATCCTGCCGGCGGCGTTGCCAGCCTTCCTCACCGGCGTCCGCCTGGCCCTGGCACAGGGCTGGACCTCGCTGCTGGCCGTGGAGCTGCTGGCCTCCAGCGAAGGCATCGGCTACCTGATGGTGCAGGCGCGCCAGCTGTTCATGCTCGACACGGTGTTCGTCTGCATCCTGGTCATCGGCCTGGTGGGCGCGGCCATGGACCGTGGCCTCCAGGCCCTGGACAAGCGCCTGCTGCACTGGCCGCAGCAGGCCACCGGCGAGCTGCGCCGCAGTGCGCACGGGCACGGCTGGCAACGGCTGCAACCCTGGCTGCTGCCGCTGGCGCTGCTCGCCCTGTGGCAGGCTGCCAGCGCCTTCGACTGGGTCGATCCGGCCATCCTCGCCAGCCCTGCCTCGGTGGCCGTCGCCCTGTGGCAAGGGCTGCTCGACGGCAGCCTGCCCGGTGCGCTGCTGGCCAGCCTGAAACGCACCCTCGGCGGCCTGCTGCTGGGCGGTGCGCTGGGCTTCGCCCTGGGTCTCACGCTCGGTCTGCTGCGTCCCGCCGAGCGCCTGTTGGGCCCGAGCTTCGCCGCGCTGCGGCAGGTGGCGATTTTCGCCTGGGTGCCACTGCTCACCGCCTGGTTCGGCCTGGGCGAGACGGCCAAGGTGGTGTTCGTCGGCCTGGCCGCCTTCTTCCCGCTGCTGCTGGCCACTCAGCGCGGCGTCGCCAGCCTGCCGCCGCAACTGAGCGAAGCAGCCCTCGCCCTGCGCCTGTCGCCGTGGCAGCGGCTACGCCGGCTGGTGCTGCCGGGAGCCGCGCCCTCGGTGTTCGCCGGCATCCGCCTGGCGCTGATCTACGCCTGGCTGGGCACCATCGGCGCCGAATACTTCATGCCGTCCAACGGCGGCATCGGCAGCCTGATGATCGGCGCCCAGCAGCTGTTCCGCATGGACCTGGTCGGCGCCGGCATGTTGTTGGTCGGCCTCACCGGCGCCCTGCTCGCCGCCCTCGGACACCGCATCGAAGCGCGCGCGACGCGCTGGAGACACGCATGAACGCCTTCACTTCCCAGGCGCTGGTGAGCTTTCGCCAGGTCGCCAAACGCTTTCCCGTGGACGGCCGCGAGCTGCAGGCCATCGAACGCTTCGACCTGGAGATCGCCGAGGGCGAGTTCATCGCCATCGTCGGCGCCAGCGGCTGCGGCAAGTCGACCCTGCTGCGCCTGCTGGTCGGCCTGGACCGCGAGTTCCAGGGCGAAATCCGCATCGCCGGCAAACCCATCGACGGCATCGGCGGCGAGCGCGGCATCGTCTTCCAGGAACACCGCCTGTTCCCCTGGCTGACGGTGGAGCAGAACATCGAACTCGGCCTGGTCAACGAACCGCTGAGCGCCACCGGCAAGGCCGGCAAGGTCGCCGACTACCTGCAGCTGGTGGGCCTGAAGGGCTTCGAGCGAGCCTACCCGCACCAGCTTTCCGGCGGCATGGCGCAGCGCGTGGCCATCGCCCGGGGGCTGGTGGCCAGCCCGCGCATCCTGCTGCTGGACGAACCCTTCGGCGCCCTCGACGCGCTGACCCGCCAGCAGTTACAGGAAGAGCTGCTGCGCATCCGCCAGCGCGAGCGGATCACCACCGTGCTGGTCACCCACGACGTGGAGGAGGCGCTGTTCCTCGCCGACCGCGTGGTGGTGATGGCGCCGCGGCCGGGGCGGATCAAGCGGATCGTCGAGGTGCCACTGGCGCATCCGCGCGAGCGCGGCGGCTTCGACTTCCTGCGCCTGCGCGAGGCGCTGCTGCACGAGTTGACCGGCGATGGCGATTACGTCGCGCCGCAGCCCAGGCGGGTCGAGGACCTGCCGTTCGAGTTCATTGCCTGCTGACGGCAAGAGCACCCTCACCCTAACCCTCTCCCGGAGGGAGAGGGGACCGATCGGCGCCGGCTGGGATTACGGCTTCAGCCGGCACGGACTGCCCCCTCTCCCCCTGGGAGAGGGCTGGGGTGAGGGCACGCCCAACGCACCCATCCTCCCAGTCATACGAGCCCAATCATGAGCAAACGCCCCAACTTCCTCGTCATCGTCGCCGACGACCTCGGCTTCTCCGACCTCGGTGCCTTCGGCGGCGAGATTTCCACCCCGAATCTCGACGCCCTGGCCCTCGACGGCCTGCGCCTGACCGATTTCCACACCGCGCCGACCTGCTCGCCGACCCGCTCGATGCTGCTCACCGGCACCGACCACCACATCGCCGGCATCGGCACCATGGCCGAGGCGCTGACCCCGGAGCTGGAAGGCAAGCCGGGCTACGAGGGCTACCTCAACGACCGCGTGGTGGCCCTGCCCGAGCTGCTGCGCGAGGCCGGCTACCAGACGCTGATGGCCGGCAAATGGCACCTGGGCCTGAAGCTGGAGCAGGCGCCCCACGCGCGCGGTTTCGAGCGCTCCTTCTCGCTGCTGCCCGGCGCGGCCAACCACTATGGCTTCGAACCGCCCTACGACGAGACCACGCCGCGCATCCTCAAGAGCACGCCGGCGCTGTACGTCGAGGATGACCAGTTCATCGAGGAGCTGCCGGCGGACTTCTATTCCTCCGATGCCTTCGGCGACAAGCTGATCCAGTACCTGAAGGAGCGCGACCAGAGCCGGCCGTTCTTCGCCTACCTGCCCTTCTCCGCGCCGCACTGGCCGCTGCAGGCGCCCAAGGAGGTGGTGGACAAGTACCGGGGCCGCTACGACGCCGGCCCCGAGGCGCTGCGCCTGGAGCGCCTGGAGCGGCTCAAGGCGCTGGGCCTGATCGACGCCGACGTGAAGGCGCATCCGGTACTGGCGATCAGCAAGGAATGGGCGCAGCTCAGCGACGAGGAAAAAGCGAAATCGGCGCGGGCCATGGAGGTCTACGCGGCGATGGTCGAGCGCCTGGACTGGAACGTCGGCCGCGTCGTCGACTACCTGCGCCAGCAGGGCGAGCTGGACAACACCTTCGTCCTGTTCATGTCCGACAACGGCGCCGAAGGCGCGCTGCTGGAAGCCTTCCCGCGCTTCGGCCCGGACCTCTTGAGCTTCCTCGACCAACACTACGACAACAGCCTGGAAAACATCGGTCGCGCCAACTCCTACATCTGGTACGGCCCCCGCTGGGCGCAGGCGGCCACCGCGCCGTCGCGGCTGTACAAGGCCTTCACCACGGAAGGCGGCATCCGCGTGCCGGCGCTGGTGCGCTACCCGCAGCTCATGCGCCAGGGCGAGATCAGCCACGGTTTCTCCACGGTGATGGACATCACCCCGACCCTTCTCGACCTCGCCGGTGTGCGCCACCCCGGCAAGCGCTGGCGCGGCCGCGACGTGGCCGAGGTGCGCGGCAAGTCGTGGCTGGGCTGGCTGTCGGGCGAGACCGAGCAGGCCCACGACGAGAAGACCGTCACCGGCTGGGAGCTGTTCGGCATGCGCGCCATCCGCCAGGGCGACTGGAAGGCGGTGTACCTGCCGGCGCCGGTCGGCCCGGCCACCTGGCAGCTCTACGACCTGGCCAGCGACCCCGGCGAGACCCAGGACCTGGCTACGCGCCAGCCGGAAAAGCTGCAAGCGCTGATCGAACACTACAAGCAGTACGTCAACGAAACCGGAGTGATCGACGCACCGCCGCCGTTCCTCGCGCGCTGAACCCTCGACGGGAAAATCGGGCTGGCACGCAATGCCAGTCCCGACCCGTTTTGCCACCCCAAAAACACCTGGAGCCCCCGGGATACGGGGCTTTCAGACTACCGTCCGTCGCCGGATGCGAAGCGCGACCAACGGCCCTCCACGCAAAAATCCATCTAAATCAAGGCCCCTTGCCGGCCGCCGACAAACTAGCGTCAATTTGACATCATCCAACGACACTCTAGCTTTAAGAAGCCAGGCCGACGTACTGCTCAGGACCTATCTCAGCAGCCGCGTGGCCTACCTTCCTGGCGCTCGGCAATGGAGTGCAGCATGCGCGATACCCGATTCGATTCGCCTGTCGATCAGGCCGGCGGCCCGCTGTGGCCGAAACGCCTGATCCTCCAGTCGCTGCCCTGGGCCCTGGTGGCCGGGCTCTGCTGGGTAGGCGTGCCGATCTGGATACTGCTGCCAGTGGGCTGGCTCTCCAGCCTGGCCCTGGGCACCCTGCTGACCGGCCCCGCCCAGACACCAGCCAGCGCGCAGCAGGTGAGCCTGGACAGCGAGCAGCTGCCGCAGTGGCGCCCACTGCAGGACGCCATGGAAAACCACCTCTCCAGCCTCAACGGCCACACCCACCAGATCGACAGCATCCTGCACCACGCCATCGGCCAGCTCACCGACAGCTTCCACGGCCTGGCCGAACGCATCGACACCCAGCGCGGCCTGTCCCATTCGCTGATCGAGCGCTACGACGGACGCGGCCACCTGGACGACGACATCGACTTCCAGCGCTTCATCCACGCCACCCAGGAAACCCTCGGGCTGTTCGTCGAGGCGACCCTGGAAACCAGCCGCACCTCGCAGCAGCTGGTGGAGCGCATGGACCGCGTCACCCACAAGATCGCGGAAATCCTGCAATCCACCCAGGACATGGACGCCATCGCCAAGCAGACCAACCTGCTGGCCCTGAACGCCGCCATCGAGGCCGCCCGCGCCGGTGAAAGCGGCCGCGGCTTCGCCGTGGTGGCCGATGAGGTGCGCGCGCTGTCCACCCGCTCCACGCACTTCTCGCAAGCCATCCGCGAACACGTCGACGTGGTCTACCACGAGATCAAGGATGCCGAAGGCGCCATCGCCCAGTTGGCCGACAAGGACATGTCCTTCGCCCTGGACTCGCGCCAGAAGATCCAGAGCATGCTCGACGACCTCGACGCGATGAACCAGCACACCGTCAAGGTGGTACAGGAGCTGGACCGGATTTCCCTGGAAGTGGGCGACGGCGTCAACGCGGCGGTCACCGCCCTGCAATTCCAGGACATGAGCAGCCAGTTGCTGGGGCAGATCGGCAAGCACAGCGCGCGGCTCGGCGCGCTGGCCGTTGGCCTCGGCACGCTGGATGGCCGCGAGCCCCGCGAATGGGGCGAGCGGCTGCACACGGAAGTCGCCGAACTCGGCCGTCCGCTGAGCAACCCGGTGGCGCAGACCAGCCTCAGCGCTGGGGAAGTCGAGCTGTTCTGAGTGCACCCGGCCAACGGGTGCGAAGGAGGCAGGACATGTTGCAGTCGATCATCGAGTACCTGGCGAACATCGCCCTGGTGGGCTGACGCCCACCGACACCCCCGAATGCAGTCCCCTGGAGCAAGGAGAAGTCACGCAATGGGAAAGCAGATTCTGATCGTCGACGACTCGGCCTCGATCCGGCAGATGCTGAGCTTCACGCTCAAGTCCGCCGGTTATGACGTGGACGAGGCCGTGGACGGCAAGGACGGTCTGGGCAAGGCCCAGCGCAAGACCTACAACCTGGTGTTCACCGACCAGAACATGCCGAACATGGACGGCCTCTCGCTGATCCGCAGCCTGCGCGACATGGCCGGCTACCGCAGCGTGCCGATCCTCATGCTGACCACCGAATCCAGCGACGCCATGAAGCAGCAGGGCAAGAGCGCCGGCGCCACCGGTTGGCTGGTCAAGCCGTTCGACCCGCCCAAGCTCCTGGAAGTGACCCGCAAGGTCCTGCCGTAGGGGAACCCTCAATGGCTACCGGTATGGAGCAATTCCTCCAGGTGTTCTTCGAGGAAACCGACGAACACCTGGCCACCCTCGAACTCCTGCTGATCGGGCTCGACCTCGATCAGCCGGACGCCGAGGCACTCAATGGCATTTTCCGCGCGGCCCACTCGATCAAGGGCTCCAGCGGCATGTTCGGCTTCGACGACCTGACCGCCGTCACCCACGAGCTGGAAACCCTGCTCGACCGCATCCGCTGCGGGCAGACCGCCCTGCGTGCGGAGATGATCGGGGTGTTCCTCGAAGCCCGCGACGTACTGCAGCGCCTGCTCGACGCCCACCGCGACCAGTGCCCGGACCCGAGCGTGCCGGTGCAGGCTACGGTGGAACGCCTGCGCGCCTGGCTGGCGGAGCCTTCGAGCGCGCCGACCGACGGCGGCTTCGGCCTCTTCGACGACGCACCAGGCACCCCCGAGGCGAGCGCCATCGGCGACGACGCCTTTGGATTCTTCGATGACGCGCCGGGTACGCCGTCGACCACTCCGGCACCCAGCGAAGACTTCGGCTTCTTCGACGATGCGCCGGGTTCACCCAGCGCCGCCAACGAGGCACCCGCCGCACCCGCGCCCACTCCCGTGCCCGCGCCAGCCCCGGCCAAGCCCGTGGCGGCGACGCGCGCGGACAGCCGCAGCGAGGGCGAGTCCAGCTCGATCCGGGTCAGCGTCGAGAAGATCGACAGCCTGATCAACCTGGTGGGCGAGCTGGTCATCACCCAGGCCATGCTCAGCCAGCTCAGCGAAGACCTCGACCCCAGCCACTACGAGCGCCTGCAACAGGCCCTGGCGCAGCTGGAACACAACACCCGCGACCTGCAGGAATCGGTGATGTCGATCCGCATGCTGCCGATCAGCTTCATCTTCAGCCGCTTCCCGCGCCTGGTGCACGACACCTCGGCGCGCCTCGGCAAGCAGGTGGAACTGATCCTCCAGGGCGAGCACACCGAGCTGGACAAGAGCGTGATCGAAAAGCTCAGCGACCCGCTCACCCACATCGTGCGCAACAGCATCGACCATGGCATCGAAACGCCCGCCGAGCGCCTGGCCGCCGGCAAGCCGGCCCAGGGCTCGGTGAAGCTCGCCGCCAGCCACCAGGGCGGCAGCGTGGTGGTGGAAATCTCCGATGACGGCCGCGGCCTGTCTCGCGAGCGCATCCTCGCCAAGGCTCGCGAGAAGGGCATGGCAGTGCAGGATTCGATGACCGACGCCGAGGTCTGGCAGCTGATCTTCATGCCCGGCTTCTCCACCGCCGAGACCGTCACCGAGCTCTCCGGGCGCGGCGTCGGCATGGACGTGGTGCGGCGCAACATCCAGGCCATGGGCGGACGCATCGAGATCGACTCGGCGCCGGGTATGGGTACCCGCTTGTGCATCCGCCTGCCGCTGACCCTGGCCATCCTCGACGGCCTGATCGTCGCGGTGGAGAAGGTCAACTACGTGATCCCGCTGACCTACATCGTCGAGTCGCTGCAGGCCCGCGCCGACGACGTACGCGGCATGGCCGGCGACGAGGCGGCGGTGATCCGCGTGCGCGGCGAGTACCTGCCGCTGTTCTCCCTGCACGAACTGCTGCACATCGACGCCACGCCCTTGCCGCCGGAGCAGGCCATCGTGGTGATCCTCGAATCCGAGGGCAAGAGCTTCGCCCTGCAGGTGGACGAGCTGGTCGGCCAGCAGCAGGTGGTGATCAAGAGCCTGGAACAGAACTTCCGCCGGATCGACGGGATCGCCGGCGCCACCATCATGGGCGACGGCAGCGTCGCCCTGATCCTCGATGTCGACGCCCTGCCGCGCCTGGCGGCACAAGGAGAAAGCCTTCATGAGCGCCTCTGAAGCCAGCGCAGCGATCAGCCCCGCGCAGGAATACCTGACCTTCACCCTGGGCCGCGAGGAGTACGCCATCGACATCCTGCGGGTGCAGGAGATCCGTGGTTACGACCAGGTCACCGCGATCGCCAACGCCCCCGCCTTCATCAAGGGCGTGATCAACCTGCGCGGCGCCATCGTGCCCATCGTCGACCTGCGCATCAAATTCAACCTGGACGACATCAGCTACGACCAGTTCACCGTGGTGATCATCCTCAACGTCGGCCGGCGCATCGTCGGCGCGGTGGTGGACTCGGTGTCCGACGTGATCGCCCTGTCCGGCGAGGAGATCAAGCCGCCGCCGGAGTTCGCCGCCAGCTTCGATACCGAATACCTGCTCGGCCTGGCCACCGCGGGCGAGCGGATGCTGATCCTGGTGGACATCGAAAAACTCATGACCAGCCGGGAAATGGCGCTGGTCGATGAAGCCGCCGCCTGACTGCCACACGACAAAAAAAGAATGAGCCGAGGATAACGACAATGGGTCTGTTCAACGCACACGCCGTGGCGCAGCAGCGCGCCGACCGCATCACCGCCATTCTCCACAGCCTGGTCGACGGCAACCTCGATGTCGCCATCGGCGAGGCCCCTGCGCCCGGCTACGAGCGCCTCTACGACGGCCTGCGCAACGTGCAGCGCACCCTGCGCGAGCAGCGCGCGGAGCTGGCGCAGAACGAGGCCCTGGAAGCCGGCCTCGTGGAAATGACCCGCCAGCACGACCTGGGCTGGATCGACGAGGTGATCCCCGCCGACAAGCTCAGCGGCCGCCAGGCGCGCATCGCCAAGGGCATCAACGACCTGGTCGCCGCGCACATCGCGGTGAAGATGAAAGTGGTGGATACCGTCAGCGCCTACGGCCGTGGCGACCTCAGCGTGGAGATGGACCGCCTGCCGGGCAAGAAGGCGGTGATCACCGAGGCCATCGACGGCGTGCGCGCCAGCCTCAAGGCCACCGCCGAAGCCGCCGAGGTCAACACGCGGATCAAGAGCGCCCTGGACAACGTCACCGCCAACGTGATGATCGCCGACCGCGACTTCAACATCGTCTACATGAACCAGGCGGTGGGGCAGATGTTCCTCGCTGCCGAATCCGATATCCGCCAGGAGCTGCCGGACTTCCGCGCCAGCAACATCCTCGGCGGCAGCATCGACCGCTTCCACAAGCACCCGGGGCACCAGCGCGGCCTGCTGGACCGTCTGGCGGGCACCTACGAGGCGAAGATCAAGCTGGGCGGACGCACGCTCACCGTGGTGGCCAACCCGGTGATCAACGAAGCCGGCGAACGCCTCGGCGCCGTGGTGGAGTGGCAGGACATCACCGAGCAACTGGCCGCCCGCGAGCGCGAGCAACGCATCGCCGGGGAGAACGCACGGATCAAGAGCGCCCTGGACAACTGCAGCACCAACGTGATGATCGCCGACGGCGAGCGCAACATCATCTACATGAACAAGACCGTCACCGCCATGCTGCAGAATGCCGAGGCCGATCTGCGCAAGGCACTGCCGAGCTTCTCGGTGAGCAAGCTGATGGGTGGCTCGATCGACCAGTTCCACAAGCATCCCGAGCACCAGCAGCGCCTGCTCGCCACCTTCACCAGCACCTTCCGTACCCAGATCGAAGTCGGCGGACGCACCTTCGGCCTGGTGGCCAACCCGGTCATGAGCGACTCCGGCGAGCGCCTCGGCTCGGTGGTGGAATGGAACGACCGCACGCTGGAAGTGAACGTCGAGCGCGAGGTGGCCGGACTGGTCAATGCCGCCGCCGCGGGCGACTTCTCCAGGCGTATCTCCGAGGAGGGCAAATCCGGCTTCCTCCTCAACCTCACCAGCGGCCTCAACCAACTGGTGGACACCGCCGACAAGGGCCTGCGCGACGTCACCCGGATGCTCGCCGCGCTGTCCCAGGGCGACCTCACCCAGCGCATCGACGCCGACTACCAGGGCACCTTCGGCGAGCTCAAGGACTACTCCAACGAGACCGCGCAGAGCCTGTCGCGCATGCTCGGGCAGATCCGCGAGGCCGCCGACACCATCCATACCGCCGCCAGCGAGATCGCCAGCGGCAACGCCGAGCTGTCCACCCGCACCGAGCAGCAGGCCTCCAGCCTGGAAGAAACCGCGTCCAGCATGGAAGAGCTGACCAGCACCGTGAAGCTCAACGCCGAGAACGCCCGCCAGGCCAACTCGCTGGCGGTGAATGCCTCGGAAGTCGCCACCGAGGGCGGCAACGTGGTGCAGAAGGTGGTGGGCACCATGTCCGCCATCAACGACTCGGCACGCAAGATCGCCGACATCATCGGGGTGATCGACGGCATCGCCTTCCAGACCAACATCCTCGCGCTGAACGCCGCGGTGGAAGCCGCCCGTGCCGGCGAGCAGGGCCGTGGCTTCGCGGTGGTGGCCGGTGAAGTGCGCACTCTGGCGCAGCGTTCGGCCGCCGCCGCCAAGGAGATCAAGACGCTGATCAACGACTCGGTGGACAAGGTAGAGAACGGCAACACCCTGGTGGCCCAGGCCGGCCAGACCATGAGCGACATCGTGGTGGCGATCAAGCGCGTCACCGACATCATGGCCGAGATCGCCGCGGCCAGTGCCGAGCAGAGCAGCGGCATCGAGGAAGTGAACGGCGCGGTGTCGCAGATGGACGAGATGACCCAGCAGAACGCCGCCCTGGTCGAAGAGGCCGCGGCCTCCGCCGAAGCCCTGCAGGAACAGGCCGGGCTGCTCAACCAGTCGGTCTCGGTGTTCAAGCTCGACACCTCGGCCACCGTGGTGCCCCTGGCCGCCGCCCGCCCGGCGCGGACCGAGGCGCCGGCCCACAGCACCCGCGCCTCGCGCGGCGTGGCCAAGGCGGTGCGGGCCAAGGGCAAGGAGGAGGATTGGGAAGAGTTCTAGTGGGCGGGGCAGGGATGGCGGCGACCGGAGCAATGGGAGGGCCGGTTGCCGCGTGCTGACCAGGGAGGGTCGGAGATGAGTCGTAAGCGTAGGGCGTATAACGTTCGACGTTATACGCCGTTTGATCTTGATCCCAGGCACTCCGGGCTCGGTCGCGAAGTCGCGGCTTCGCGGCGCTCAGGGCTCAGGGCTCAGCCATAACGCCGACGATGAGTACGCCCTACAACTCCAGTAGGGCACATGACGCCACAGGCGTTATCCGCCCTACGCAAGCTGCTCACCATCGAGACTGACGATGTCGATCAACCTGCCCGCCCCCGACCACGAATTCCACTACACCCGCCGCGACTTCCAGCAGGTGCGCGAACGGCTGTACCGGCACGCCGGCATCAGCCTCTCGGAGAACAAGGAACAACTGGTCTACAGCCGCCTTTCCCGGCGTCTGCGCAGCCTGCGGCTGAACAGCTTCGCCGAGTACTTCGCCTACCTGGAGAACCACGAGGAAGAGTGGCAACTGTTCGTCAACGCGCTGACCACCAACCTCACCGCCTTCTTCCGCGAGCGCCACCACTTCGAACACCTGGCGCGCTTCGCCGACGAGCAGCTGCTCGACCACCGCCCGCTGCGCGTCTGGTCGGCCGCGTCGAGCACCGGCGAAGAGCCCTACTCCATCGCCATGACGCTGGTGGACGCCCTGGGCAGCTTCACGCCGCCGGTGCAGATCATCGCCTCGGACATCGACACCGGAGTGCTGCACAGCGCCCGCCAGGGCATCTACCCGCTGGAGCGCCTGGAAGCACTGAGCACCTCGCAGAAGCGGCGCTTCTTCCTGCGCGGCACCGGCGCCAACGCCGGCAAGGCGCGGGTGGTCGGCGAGCTGCGGCAACTGGTGGAGTTCCGCCAGATCAACCTGCTCGACGCCAACTGGGGCATAGCCGGCGGGCTCGACGCGATCTTCTGCCGCAACGTGATGATCTACTTCGACAAGCCGACCCAGACCCGCCTGCTCGAACGCATGGTCGGCCTGCTGCGGCCCGGCGGGGTACTGTTCGCCGGGCACTCGGAGAACTTCGTCCACGCCGCCCACCTAGTGCGCTCGGTGGGCCGCACCACCTACCAGGCGGCGAGAACCGTCTGAGATGAGCCAGCTCAACCGCTATTACGATCCGCGCTTCGGCCTGGACGCAGTGAAGCTGCTGCCCGGCGAATGCTTCGTCACCGACGAGGAGCTGATGATCGTCACCGTGCTCGGCTCCTGCGTCTCGGTCTGCCTGCGCGACCGCAGCCTGGGACTGGGCGGGATGAACCATTTCATGCTGCCCGGCGACACCGGCGCCAACAGCCTGCTGACCAGCTCCGGGCGCTACGGCGTGCACGCCATGGACCTGCTGATCAACGGCCTGATGCGCCGTGGCGCGCAGCGCCGCAACTTCGAGGCCAAGGTGTTCGGCGGCGGCTCTGTGCTGCAGAACCTCAGCGCCGAAGTGGGCCAGCGCAACGTCGAGTTCGTCCTCGACTACCTGAGCGCCGAGGGCATTCCGGTGCTCGCCCAGGACCTGCTCGACGTGCACCCGCGCAAGGTCTACTACTTCCCCGGCAGCGGCCGGGTACTGGTGCGCAAACTGCGCGCGCTGGCCAACGACACGCTGTTGCAGCGCGAGCGACAGTACCGCCAGCAGCTGTCGCGGCAGACACGCGGCGGCACCATCGATCTGTTCTGAAGGAGGACGTCATGGCGGTCAGGGTTCTGGTGGTGGACGATTCGGCGCTGGTCCGCAGCCTGCTCAAGGACATCATCCAGGGCGACCCGGAGCTGCAACTGGTGGGCCTGGCGCCAGATGCCTTCGCCGCCCGCGACCTGATCAAGCAGCACTCGCCGGACGTGATCACCCTCGACGTGGAAATGCCGCGCATGGACGGCCTGACCTTCCTCGACAAGCTGATGAAGGGCCGACCCACTCCTGTGCTGATGATTTCCTCGCTCACCGAGAAAGGCTCCGAAGCCACCCTGCGCGCCCTGGAGCTGGGCGCCATCGACTTCATCGCCAAGCCGCGCCTGGGCATTGCCGAAGGCATGCAGGCCTACACCGAGGAAATCCGCGCCAAGCTCAAGACCGCCGCCCGTGCGCGGATGCGCAGGCCCAGCGCCTCGGCCATGGCGAGCGTCGCGGCTGGCGGGCCGCTGCTGAGCACCGAGAAGATCATCGCCATCGGCGCCTCCACCGGCGGCACCGAGGCGATCAAGGAAGTGTTGCTGGGACTGCCGCCGGACTGTCCCGGCACCGTGGTCACCCTGCACATGCCGCCGGGCTTCACCAGGTCCTATGCCGAGCGCCTGGACCGCCAGACCCGCCTGTCCGTGCGCGAGGCCCGCGACGGCGACCGCGTCCTCCCCGGCCACGTACTCATCGCCCCCGGCGACTTCCACATGGAAGTGCGCCGCAGCGGCGCCAACTACGTGGTGCACCTGCAGCACGAGGCGGCGGTCAACGGCCACCGGCCGGCGGTGGACGTGATGTTCGACTCCCTCGCCCGCTGCGCCGGACGCAACCTGCTGGCGGCGCTGCTCACCGGCATGGGCAAGGACGGCGCACGGGGCCTGCTGGCGATCCGCCAGGCCGGCGGCCACACCGTCGCCCAGGACGAAGCCAGCTGTGTGGTCTACGGCATGCCCCGCGAGGCGGTGGAGCTGGGCGCGGCGAAGGAAGTCCTGCCGCTGGAACGCATCGCTGCGGCCCTCCTACACCAGGCTCGACAGAGCGGCGGCGGAAATCGCGTCTAGTAGCGCACGAAATCAGAACGCCACCTGAGCGATCTTTCAGACAGTGACTAGACTCTCCAGTCGATAGCGTGACGCCAAAATTATGGCGTTGCGCCATTAATTTGGTTTGATTGTGCCGGTATACAAACTGCACAATTGAGCTTTCGCCAAAAGACCGGCAGACGGCGGGCGACGAGGGGAACTGAGAGAGCCATGGCGGCAAGATGGGGGTTGCGCGGTAAATCGGTGGTGGCATTGCTCATCGCCTGTCTTCTGGCGTTGGTACCGGCGGTGTTGCTGGGCTGGAAGGCCATGGAGGACATCCGCACGCATTTCGGCCTCGCCTTTGCGAGAAACTTCACCCTGCTCAACCAACAGAAGATCATCGCTCCGGTGATTCGCGAGCTTGCGCTGTCGCGGCGGCTGGCCGAGTCCGTGGTGACCCAGGACTGGATGCTCGCCGAGAACAATCCGGCGCGCCGCTCGCTGTTCTTCCGCGAAGCCGAGGGCTTCCGCGCCGACCAGCACAACTACTCCTACTTCGTGGTGGTGAACGCCTCGCACCACTACTACTTCAACGACTCCAATTCGCCGCTGTCCAACTCGCCGCGCTACACCCTGAGCCAGGACGACCCGAAGGACGCCTGGTACTTCGAGACCCTGGCGCGCGACGAGCCGTACAACATCAACGTCGACTACAACGAGAAGCTCAAGGTCACCAAGGTCTGGTTCAACATGGTGGTCCGCTCCGGCAACGAGAAGGTCGGCCTGGCCGGCGGCGGCCTGGACCTCACCGAGTTCCTCGACCAGTTCATCTCGCGCCGCGAAGCCGGGGTGACGCCGATGATCGTCGCCCCCGACGGCGCCATCCAGGCACACCCGGACACGAACATGATCGCCTACTCCTCCGGCGCCGGCGCCAAGGCGCAGCACCGCGTGTTCGACCTGCTGGGCAACGACCGCGAACGCGACGCCCTGCGCCAGACTCTGCGCCAGGCCGAGGCCAACCCCGGCGAAGTCGAGATGATGTGGGCGACGGTGGATGGCAAGAACCAGCTGCTGGCCATGGCCTACATCCCTCAACTGCGCTGGCACGTGCTCAGCGTCATCGACCTGCACGCCGCGCAGGTGCTCGACAGCCGCTGGATGTGGCCGCTGGTGGGTACCCTCGCCGGGCTGCTGGCGATCCTGCTGATCGGCTTCGCCTACACCGTCGACCTGCTGGTGCTGCGCCCGCTGCGCGGCCTCAAGCAATCGGCCAAGGCAATTGCCGCCGGCCAGTACGACAGCCCGCTGCCGCGCACCCGCCCGGACGAGATCGGCGAACTGTCCTCCGCCTTCGCCAGCATGGCCGACCAGGTGCGCCGGCATACCGAGGAACTGGAAGACAAGGTGCAGCAGCGCACCCAGGCGCTGGAAGCCGCCAACCGCGAGATGGCCGCCGCGCAGAAGAAGATCGGCGACTCCATCGACTACGCCAGCCTGATCCAGCGCGCCATCCTCCCCGACCGCCAGCTGCAGAAATCCCTGGGCGAGCACCACTTCGTCCTGTGGAAACCGCGCGACGTGGTCGGCGGCGACTTCTACATCTACCGCGAAGGGCCCCGCGACAGCCTGATCGGCGTGGTCGACTGCGCCGGCCACGGCGTGCCCGGCGCGCTGATGACCATGCTCGCCCTGGCCGCCATCGACCACGCGGTGGACAGCGTGAAGAGCCACGACCCGGCCGCCATCCTGCGCGAGACCGACCACGTCATGCGCGGCATGCTCAGCGAGGAACAGGTCACCCGCTCCCTGGCCACCAACATGGACGCCGGGCTCGTGCGCGTCGACCACGGCCGCCGCCTGCTGCATTTCGCCGGCGCGAAGATCTCCCTGTTCGCCAGCGACGGCACCGACGTGCGCGAATACAAGGGCGCGCGCCGCGCCATCGGCGACAAGCGCCAGGGCGACTACCAGGACGTCGAGATCCCCATGGAAGCGGGCTGGACCTACTACCTGTGCACCGACGGCTTCCTCGACCAGGCCGGCGGCGAACACGGCTTCGGCTTCGGCAACAGCCGCTTCGCCGACATGCTGCGCAGCCACGCACGCAGGCCGCTGGCCGAGCAGGCGGACGTATTCGCCGCGACCCTGGCCCAGTACCAGGGCGAGCGGCCGCAGCGCGACGACATCACCATCCTCTCCTTCCGATTCGACTAGGGGTATTCCATGGAATCGCTAGATCTGTTGGCCATGCGCGAGAGCTTCACCCGGCAACGCATCCTGCTCTGCTTCAACGGCCCCATCTCGCGCAGCCTGATCGAGGAAATCGGTCACGCCCTGCGCAACTACCTGCAAGCCGAACAGGCGCATCCCAGCGAAGCCATGGACGTGTTCGCGGTGTACATCGAGATGACCCAGAACATCCGTCATTACGCCGCCGTGCGCGGCTACGGCGAGCAGGAAGCCTCGGCCACCGTCGCCATCGCCCGTAATGACGAAGGCCACTACGTGGTCTCCGCCGGCAACCTGGTGGAGATCGAGGACGGCCGCAGCCTGGTGCGCAGCATCGAGGCCATCGCCGGGCTCGACAAGGTCCAGCTCAAGGCCGCCTACAAGGAACAACTGCGCCGCCCGCGCGATGCCGAAGCCACCTCCGGCGCAGGCCTGGGCCTCTTGGACATCGCCCGCAAATCCAGCGCGCCGCTCAAGACTTCCCTCACCGAACAACCCGATGGCCGCGCCTTCTTCAGCCTGCGCGCCGTGATCTGAACCTGCGAATTCAGGAACACCCAGCCATGACCGAGCTCAACATTTCAGGAACCCAGTCCACCCCCTCGATCCACGGCGACTGGCAGGCCGGCACCCTCACGATGCAGGGCGACTCCTACCCGGAAAACTCCTATGAACTGTTCGGCCAGGTGATCGAATGGGTCGAGCGCTTCCTCGCCCAGGCCCAGCGCCCGCTCGCCCTCGACCTGCGCCTGCTGTACCTCAACACCAGCTCCATCAAGGCCATGATGGACATCTTCGACCTGCTCGAAGAAGCCCACCGCGACGGCCGCGTAGCCACCGTCACCTGGCACTACGACCGCCGCAACGAGCGCGTCGCCGAGCTGGCCGAGGAATTCCGCGAGGACTGTACCTTCCCGTTCGTCATCCAAGCCTACGACGAGTAAGAGCCATGACAAGCGAGCGCGAGCTGGACCTGCTGATCGACGAATTGCTGGCCGATCCTCAGTACGAAGGGCACCCCCTGCGCGAGGCCCTGTACCTGAAACACCAGCAATCGCTCGACCAGCTCGCGCGCCTGGAGCGCATCGCGAAGATTTCCGACGGCTTCCAGTCCATGGCCCGGGCGCAGAACAGCACCTTGTCCGAGCGCTACCACAAGCAGCTGCGCCAGCTGGAAAAGGTCGCGCGCATCTCCGACCGCTACCAGAACATGATGCGCGACCTGAACATCGCCCTGCGCGAAGCCTCCACCCACGACCCGCTCACCGGCATCGCCAACCGCCGCCTGCTGATGGAGCGCCTGCGCGAAGAAAGCGAGCGCGCCCAGCGCAACCGAGAAACCTACGTCCTGGCCATGCTCGACGTGGACCGTTTCAAGCAGGTCAACGACACCTGGGGCCACGATATCGGCGACCGCGTGCTGGTGGAAATCGGCCGCGCCATGCAGGCCGCGCTGCGCCAGTACGACCTTTGCGGGCGCTGGGGCGGCGAGGAATTCCTCATCCTCCTCCCGGAAACCCGCCTGACCGACGCCGCCGCCATCATCGAGCGCGTGCGCAGCGACATCCGCTGCCTCGTCGTACGCGTCGGCACCGAAGCCCTCTCCGTCACTGCCAGCTTCGGCGTGGCCGAACACCAGCCCGGTGAAAGCTACTCGCAGACCGTCAGCCGCGCCGACGCGGCGCTGCTCGACGCCAAGCGCAGCGGACGGGACAAGTGCGAGTTCGCGCAGGGGTGAGCTGAAGCAACGCACCGGTGTGCTTCACTCTTCTGGCATCTGTTGCCAGCTCCGATTAAGGTCCATGGACCGCCAGGAAAGGATGCAACATGGCTATCAAGACCCCCGTTCCCTGCCAGCAGAAGCACCTCGCCGTCCTGATTGACGCCGACAACGCCCCCGCCGCCATCGTCGAAGGGCTGTTCGAAGAGATCGCCAAGTACGGCGTCGCCAGCGTAAAGCGCATCTACGGTGACTGGACCAAGCCACAACTGGGCAAGTGGAAGCAGGTGCTGCTGGACCACTCCATCCAGCCGATGCAGCAGTTCGCCTATACCAGTGGCAAGAACGCCACCGACAGCGCGCTGATCATCGACGCCATGGACCTGCTGTACACCCGTCGTTTCGATGGCTTCTGCCTGGTCTCCAGCGACAGCGACTTCACCCGCCTGGCCGCGCGGCTGCGCGAGGAAGGGCTGACCGTCTACGGCTTCGGCGAGGAAAAGACACCAAAGCCCTTCGTCTCTGCCTGCGACAAGTTCGTCTATACGGAGATCCTGCGCGCCACGCCGGAGACGCTGGCCGAGCCGCCCGCGGCCAGCGATAGATCGGCCGCCCCTAATGTCGAAGATGCGCCCAAGCCAGCCGCCAAACCGAAACCTCAGAAGGTTCCGCTCGAATTCATCGCCAAGGTGCTTGATGACATCGCCGACGACGATGACGACTGGGTACATTTGGGCGCGCTTGGTCAGAACATCAGCAAACTGCGCCCTGCATTCGACTCACGCCTGTACGGCTTCAAGAAGCTCAGCGACCTGATCAAGGGACACCCGAAGCGCTTCGAGCTTCAGGCCAGGGGCGGTGCCAACGGTGGAAGCAAAGACTTCTACGTGCGCAACGTCAGCACCGCGCACTGAGGCGGCGCGACGAATCCGGGCATCTGCCACAGCTCAACACCCGGTGCGTAGTGAGCGGCTAGAGTACCTCCAGATGACGGCCAGGGAAGCCCACATGCGCCCCCTCTTGATTTCAATGCTCATGCTACTCGCCACCAGCATTGCCCACGCCGGTACCCTGCGTTGCGGTACCAGCCTGATCAACGAAGGCGACCCGATGGACGAGGTGCTCGCCAAGTGCGGGCAGCCGGACAAGCGCGCCATCGTCCCGCCGACTCCGCCCCGACGCGGGCAGGACGGCGAGATCATCCCCGGCAGCCCGCAACTGGAAACCTGGATGTACGGCCCCGCCAACGGTGCCTATCGCTACCTGCGCTTCCGTGACACCACGCTCGAGCTGATACGGACTTCACGCAAGGAGGAAATTTGAGAGGCCTCCTCCCCCGAACGAGGGCGGTATGTGCTGGGTAGCTCCCTCAGCCGGCACGGAACGCGCCCTCTCCCTCCAAGAGAGGGCCCGGGTGGCGGCTGCCCCGACACGAATGGCGCAGGTGCCGCCTCTCCCGGGGCCTAGTCTTTGTGCGCCGCACCCTCCGCTACCAAAGGCATCTACCCATCGGGGCGGCATCTCCCTAGACTGGTCGCCTTCGCCAATCCGGAGGGCACCATGCAAACCACCTTCAACTTCACCCTCGGCGTCGACCCTCGCGCGCGCGAGGTAGTCGTCCAGGGCCTGCTCGCCTACAACTTCGAGCAGATGGGCCGCAGCAACACCTACGACGACTTCGAGCTCTACGCCCGCGACGAGCAGGGCGACGTGGTCGGCGGCATGTTCGGCCAATCGGGCATGGGCTGGCTCTACATCGACTACCTCTGGCTGCCGGGCGACCAGCGCGGCAACGGCCTCGGCGCCCAGCTCATCGCCCACGCCGAAGCGGAAGCCCGCCGCCGTGGCTGCGTAGGGGTGTTCCTCTACACCTACAGCTTCCAGGCGCCGGGCTTCTATGAGAAGCAGGGCTTCGAGCGCATGGGCGTGCTGGAAGATTGCCCGCCGGGGCATCAGCGGATTTACCTGAAGAAGCATTTCGGCTGATCGCCGATGGGGCTCGCTTCTACGCGGCGCGATGAACTCCCGTAGGAGCGGACTCCGTCCGCGATGCACTTGTAGGGCGCATAACGCCTAAAGCGTTATCCGCCGTCCTGGTCGGTGTTTCTGCGCCGCTTCGGCGTGTGCTGAGAGATTTTGTTTCGCCCCCTCGGGCGAGTCCCTTTTGGGGCCCCAAAAGGAACCAAAAAGGCCCGTCCCGACATCCGGGTCCGGCTTCGCCGGACTCCCCTCCTTCCGGTATCGCTCCGAGGGTCGGCGTAGAAGGGCCATCCCTGGCCCTCTACGCCTCTCGCGGCATCCATGCCGCTCGCCCCTCTGCGCAATACCTCCACTCGGCCTCCTGACGGGACTCTGCGCGCGCCTATGACTCTGGCTGCTTCATGCAGGACTGATCTTCGTAGGATGGCGTAGAGCGAAGCGAAACCCATCACGGCGGATAACGCTGCGCGTTATTCGCCCTACGGGTATTCATCCCGCAACGTGGGTGCAGGGATGAGCCTTCGCGGACAAGGTCCGCTCCTACGAGGGCATACGCACCGCATAGCTCTGGCTCTGGCTTTAAAGACTTCCAGGGAAATCTCCGCACGCACCGGAGCGCCCCTTCAGGAGGCCGAGTGGAATCGGAGTTTCAGGGGTTGAGCGGCATGGATGCCGCGAGAGCCGCGATGGGCCAGGGATGGCCCTTCGCGGCGGGCCCCTGAAACTTCGATGGAGCGAGGGGACCCCGGCGAAGCCGGGGCCGGATGATGGGGCAAGACCTTTGCCCACTTTGGGTCGTTTGCCAAAGTGGGTCGCCCGAGGGGGCGAAACAAAAAGTCCCCGCGCACACAGAAGCGGCGCAGAAACACCCAAACCAGAGACGAAAAGCATCGCGGACAACGTCCGCTCCTACAGTCCTCCCGGAATCGGCCGGCTTGCTGGGAAATCCGCTCCATTTCTATCCTCCCGCCGTTACATTCCGTGACCCGGGTTTGGCGACCTGGTTGTTGATAGGCGCGATTGCGCCACAGGGTGCGTGCGAAAACGGCGTAAGTTTTTGCAGGCATTCGCACAACTGCAGAATTTTCTGCAACGCTAATGGCAGATCGCGCGGGGAGACCCTCGTGTCTGCCGGGTCCTATCAACCGGTTCGCCAACCCCGCGCGGTCTGCCTCCCTTCGTTTGGCGACGCAGGTGGCAGCTCATTCAATTGATAGGAGCTCCATCCATGCACGACGCATACACCCCAACCTTCTTCACCCGCCACAAACGCTTCCTGCGCGGCGTCATGATCGACAACCAGGCCTGGTTCGTCGCCTCGGACATCGCCCGCCTGCTCGCCTACCGCTTCCCTCACAGCATCCGCCACCGCTTCTACGATCACGAAGTCCGCACCGTCCAACTCGCGTACAGCACCGGCACGGAAGAGCAAACCGTGATGCTCAGCGAAGCCGCCGTATACAAGGCCCTGCTCCGCTTCGGCCACCCGAACTCGAAGCCCTCGACCGCTGGCTGACCCAGGACGTCATCCCAACCCTGCGCGACGAACGCGCACCGGAAACCGAAGCACCCCGACGCGTGATGCTCGCGTGGAATACGAAGCGATGGCTGCTGCTGAACTGGCAGGGCGGAATCTGGATGCGCTGGGAGGACGTGCCGAGACTCATCTGGTCCGACTAGCCCAAATGAAAAAGGGCCGGTCTTCCGACCGGCCCTTCTCGCTTACCTATCCACCATCAACCATTGCTGGGGAAGGCGAACTGCGCAGCTTCGTGCGACTTGCGCTGCGGCCAGCGCTGGGTGATGGCCTTGCGCTTGGTGTAGAAGCGCACGCCGTCCGGGCCGTAGGCGTGGAGGTCGCCGAACAGCGAACGCTTCCAGCCGCCGAAGCTGTGGTAGGCCACCGGTACCGGCAGCGGAACGTTGATGCCGACCATACCGACTTCGATCTCGTCGCAGAACAGGCGGGCCGCTTCACCGTCACGGGTGAACAGGCAGGTACCGTTGCCGTATTCGTGGTCGTTGATCAGCTTCATGGCGTCTTCGAGGCTGTTCACGCGGACGATGCACAGGACCGGGCCGAAGATTTCTTCCTTGTAGATGGTCATCTCGGGGGTCACCTGGTCGAACAGGGTGCCGCCGACGAAGAAGCCGTTCTCGTGACCGGCAACCTTGTAGCCACGGCCGTCCACCAGCAGCTTGGCGCCCTGCTCGACGCCGCTGTCGATGTAGCCGGTGACCTTGGCCTGCGCCGCGCCAGTGACCAGCGGGCCCATGTCGAGGCCGCAGGAGGTGCCGGCGCCGATCTTCAGGCCCTTGATCTGCGGGACGATCTTGTCGACCAGCGCGTCGGCGATCTGGTCGCCCACGCAGACGGCCACGGAGATGGCCATGCAGCGCTCGCCGCAGGAGCCGTAGGCCGCGCCCATCAGTGCGCTGACGGCGTTGTCCAGGTCACAGTCGGGCATCAGTACGGCGTGGTTCTTGGCGCCGCCCAGGGCCTGCACGCGCTTGCCGCGCTTGGTGCCTTCGGAATAGATGTACTCGGCGATCGGGGTCGAGCCGACGAAGCTCAGGGCTTTGACTTCCGGAGCCTCGATCAGCGCGTCCACGGCTTCCTTGTCGCCGTGCACGACGTTCAGCACGCCCTTGGGCAGGCCGGCTTCTTCGAACAGCTCGGCGATCAGCAGGGTGGAGCTCGGGTCACGCTCGGACGGCTTCAGCACGAAGGTGTTGCCGCAGGCGATGGCCAGCGGGTACATCCACAGCGGAACCATGGCCGGGAAGTTGAACGGGGTGATGCCGGCGACCACGCCGATGGGCTGGAAGTCGCTCCAGGCGTCGATGTTCGGGCCGACGTTGCGGGTGTATTCGCCCTTGAGGATTTCCGGGGCGGCGCAGGCGTATTCGACGTTCTCGATACCGCGCTTGAGTTCACCGGCGGCGTCTTCGAGGGTCTTGCCGTGTTCTTCGCTGATCAGCTGGACGATGCGCTGCTCGTTGGCTTCGAGCAGTTGCTTGAAGCGGAACAGGACCTGGGCACGCTTGGCCGGCGGGGTGTTGCGCCAGGCCGGGAAGGCGGCCTTGGCGGCGTCGATGGCCTTCTGCACGGTGGCGCGGCTGGCCAGGGGGACCTTGCGTACGGCTTCGCCGGTGGACGGGTTGAAGACGTCGGCGCTGCGGCCGGTGTCGGCGATCAGTTCGCCGCCGATCAGGTGCTTGACGGTGCTCATGGGTTGTCTCTTCTCGCTGAAAGTGTGGGGCGGGGTTCTTTCAAGAGCCCCTCTCCCTAGCCCTCTCCCTGAAGGGAGAGGGGATTGTTCGGTGTGAAGCGTGGGCTGCAAGGCACGCCGGCAGCCACTCTAGGGTGACTTGTCCCGGCATGCCTGCTTGCGTGCCCGCGCGCTCAGTGGTCGTGCGGCTGGCCGTCCTTGAGCTCGATCTCGATGAAGGCCACTTCGTGATCGCAGGGGTTGATCACGTTGTGTTCGGTACCGATCTGGCGGGTGTAGCTCTGGCCCAGGACCAGCGGCGCGCGCCGCTCGCCCTCGGGGGTTTCCAGCAGCAGCTCGCCGTTGGTCACCGGCACCACGACATATTCCATGCCGTGGCGGTGCCAGCCGGTCTCGGCACCGGGGGCGAAACGCCACTCGGTGACCAGGACCTTGTCGTTGTCGATCTGTACCGTGGGGACGGCCTTCGGACGTTCGCTCACTTAAGCCACCCCGTTGAGGGCGTCGCCGACGGCGCTGAACAGGCGGTCCAGGTCTTCAGGCTTGGCGTTGAAGGTCGGGCCGAACTGCAGGGTGTCGCCGCCGAAGCGCACGTAGAAGCCTTCTTTCCACAGCTTCATGCTGGCTTCGAACGGACGCACGATGGCGTCGCCGTCGCGGCCGGCGATCTGGATCGCGCCGGCCAGGCCGCAGTTGCGGATGTCGATGACGTTCTTCGCGCCCTTCAGGCCGTGGATGGCCTTCTCGAAGTACGGCGCCAGCTCCAGGGACTGTTGGATGAGGTTTTCCTTCTCCAGCAGGTCCAGCGCGGCGATGCCGGCGGCGCAGGCGACCGGGTGCGCGGAGTAGGTGTAGCCATGGCCGAATTCCACCGCGTATTCCGGCAGGTTCTGGCCCATGAAGGTGTCGTAGATTTCGCTGCTGGCGATCACCGCGCCCATGGGGATGGCGCCGTTGGTGACCTGCTTGGCGACGTTCATGATGTCCGGGGTCACGCCGAAGTATTCGGCGCCGGTGGCCTTGCCCATGCGGCCGAAGGCGGTGATCACTTCGTCGAAGATCAGCAGGATGTTGTGCTGGTCGCAGATTTCGCGCAGGCGCTGCAGGTAGCCCTTCGGCGGTACCAGTACGCCGGCGGAGCCGGACATCGGCTCGACGATGACGGCGGCGATGTTGGACGCGTCATGCAGTTCGATCAGCTTGAGCAGCTCGTTGGCCAGTTCGACGCCGCCGGTCTCGGCCATGCCCGGAGTGAAGGCCATGCCCGGCTGCAGGGTGTGCGGCAGGTGGTCGACATCCATCAGTTGGCCGAACATCTTGCGGTTGCCGCCGATGCCGCCCAGGGAGGTGCCGGCGACGTTCACGCCGTGGTAGCCACGGGCGCGGCCGATCAGCTTGGTCTTCTGCGACTGGCCTTTGATGCGCCAGTAGGCACGGGCCATCTTGATGGAGGTGTCGGCGCACTCGGAACCCGAGCCGGTGAAGAACACATGGTTCAGGTTGCCGGGGGTCATCTGGGCGATCTTCTCGGCCAGCTTGAAGGACAGCGGGTGGCCGTACTGGAAGCCCGGGGAGTAGTCGAGGGTGGTCAGCTGCTTGGACACCGCGTCGGCGATTTCCTTGCGCGAGTGGCCGGCGCCGCAGGTCCACAGGCCGGAGAGGCTGTCGTAGATCTTGCGGCCCTTGTCGTCGACCAGGTAGCTGCCTTCGGCGCCGACGATGATGCGCGGATCCTTGTGGAAGTTGCGGTTGGCGCTGAAGGGCATCCAGTGGGCCTTCAGGTTCAGTTCGCTGGCCACCGACGGGGTGACGTTCACGTGCTGGTTCATGGAGCTTGTCCTCGACGACAGTCTTGTTGGGCGCGCAGGCCGCGTCGTGCCTGCTGCGATAGCCCAAGATTGAGCCTGACTAAACGTGAGTTAAAGCCTATTCTTCTCACGCTCAGTTTCGAATTGGTAAAACTAAAATGGCAAAATCCCGCGCGCCCTCCCTGGGCCAGGTCAGCGACTTCGAGATCCGCCTGCTGCGCATCTTCAAAACCATAGTCGAGTGCGGCAGCTTCTCGGCCGCGGAAAGCACGCTGGGCATCAGCCGCTCGGCCATCAGCCTGCACATGGGCGACCTGGAGAAACGTCTGGGCATGCGCCTGTGCCAGCGCGGCCGCGCCGGCTTCGCCATGACCGACGAGGGCCGCGAGGTGTACCGCGCCACCCAGTCGCTGCTGGCGGCGCTGGAGGGTTTTCGCGCGGAGGTGAACGAGCTGCACCAACACCTGCGCGGCGCGCTGAACATCGGCATCATCAATAACCTGGTGACTCTGCCGCAGATGCGCATCACCCATGCCCTGCGCGCGCTGAAGGCCAGCGGGCCGGGGGTACGGATCAATATCGGCATGACCACGCCCAACGAGATCGAGCTGGGCGTGCTCGACGGACGCCTGCACGTGGGCGTGGTGCCGCTGATCAGTCCGCTGTCGGGGCTGGAGTACTCCTCTCTCTATGAAGAACGCTCGTTGCTGTACTGCAGCCGCGAACACCCGCTGTTCGAGCGCGACGACGCGAGCATCACGGTGGAGGAGGTGCACACCTGCGATGCCGTGGCGCCGAGCTATCGCATCCCCGCCGAGGCGCAGGAGCGGCATCAGGAACTGCGCGGCGGCGCCAATGCCTCCGACCGCGAGGGCATGGCCTTCCTGATCCTCACCGGCAGCTACATCGGCTACCTGCCCGACCACTACGCCGCCGACTGGGTCGCCCAGGGCCGCATGCGGGCGCTGCGGCCGGAGCGCTTCCACTACGACATCCCGCTGACCGTGGTCACCCGCAAGGGCCGCCGGCCGAACCTGGTGCTGGAGCGGTTCCTGGAGGCGGTGGCGGAGAGCCGATAATCCGTACCCGTAGGGCGTATAACGCTCCGCGTGACTTCAAGGCATGCCGAGATCAGCCACGGAGCTGCGATAGGGCAAGGTATATCGGCGTACAACCGCGAACGGTTGTACGCCCTACGCGGCTGACCCAAAGCCTGGAAAAACCGCCTACGGCGCCCTGCCCACACGCTGCCTATCCAATTTGTCACCCCAGCCACCAAAAATCCTATACCCCCGCCCTTTCGGCCCGCATGCCGCGTGGCTTGCGGCCCGACAGCTTTTCCCTAGCCAGCGACTACAAAAAACATAATTTCGCTATTGCCAGCCTCTGAACAGAATGCGCCCAAGCACCTCGCTACTAGCCGCAACAAGCAGAACAACGAGATCAGAGTCAGAGGAAGCAAGCCATGACCGAGCTGAATCCGAACGCCTTCGCCAAGAAGTCGCTCGAAAACCTGGAAATCGATACGCTGGTCGTTGGCGCCGGTCAGGCCGGCGTGGCCATGAGCGAGCATCTGACCAGCCTGGGCGTACCGCACATCGTGCTGGAGAAGAGCCGCATCGCCGAAGCCTGGCGCACCGGTCGCTGGGACTCCCTGGTCGCCAACGGCCCGGCCTGGCACGACCGTTTCCCGGGCATGGAATTCTCCGTCGGCCCGGATGAGTTCCCGGCCAAGGAGCAGGTAGCGGACTACTTCGTCGCCTACGCCAAGCAATTCAACGCGCCGATCCACACCGGCGTGGAAGTGAAGAAGGTGACCCGCAACAACGGCCGTCCCGGCTTCACTGTGGAAACCTCCGAAGGTACCCTCCAGGCCCTGCGCATCGTTTCCGCCACCGGCCCGTTCCAGCGTCCGGTGATCCCCGCCATCGCGCCGAAGACCGAGAGCCTGCAGCAGATCCACTCGGCCCAGTACTACAACCCGCAGCAGCTGCCCGAAGGCGCCGTGCTGGTGGTGGGCGCCGGCTCCTCCGGCGTGCAGATCGCCGACGAACTGAACCGCGCCGGCAAGAAGGTCTTCCTCTCCGTGGGCGCCCATGACCGTCCGCCGCGCTCCTACCGCAACCGTGACTTCGTCTGGTGGCTGGGTGTGCTCGGCCTGTGGGACGCCGAGGAAGTGCAGCCGGGTCGCGAGCACGTGACCATCGCCGTGAGCGGTGCCCGTGGTGGCGAGACCATCGACTTCCGCCGCCTGGCCAACGAGGGCATCACCCTGGTCGGCCTGACCAAGGCCTTCGAAGGTGGCAAGGTGACCTTCCAGGACGACCTGCTGAAGAACCTCAAGGCGGGCGACGAGAACTACCTGGGCCTGCTGGACGCCGCCGATGCCTACATCGAGCGCAACGGCCTGGACCTGCCGGAAGAGCCGGAGGCCCGCAAGGTCTACCCGGACGCCGAATGCGTACGCAACCCGATCCTCGAACTGGACCTGGCCGCCGCCGGCATCACCTCGATCATCTGGGCCACCGGCTATGCCGTGGACTTCAACTGGCTGCAGGTCGATGCCTTCGACGAGAAGGGCAAGCCCAAGCACCAGCGTGGCGTATCCCGCGAGCCGGGCGTGTACTTCGTCGGCCTGCCGTGGCTGTCGCGCCGGGGCTCCTCGTTCATCTGGGGTGTCTGGCACGACGCCAAGCACGTGGCCGGCCACATCGCCACCCAGCGTAAATATGTCGAATACCAGGACGCTTCGCAGCGCGAAGCCTCCGTTCAAAAAGCCGCTTCCTGGGAGTAAGAGATGCCTACCCATACTCGCATCCGCATGTTCAACACCAAGGACACCTACCCGAACCAGACCCTGGACAACGACCTCTGCCAGGCCGTACGCGCCGGCAACACCGTGTACGTACGCGGCCAGGTCGGCACCGACTTCGAGGGCAACCTGGTAGGGCTGGGTGACCCGCGCGCCCAGGCCGAGCAGGCGATGAAGAACGTCAAGCAGCTGCTCGAAGAAGCCGGCAGCGACCTGTCGCACATCGTCAAGACCACCACCTACATCATCGACCCGCGCTACCGCGAGCCGGTGTACCAGGAAGTCGGCAAGTGGCTGAAGGGCGTGTTCCCGATCTCCACCGGCCTCGTGGTATCGGCCCTGGGCCAGCCGCAGTGGCTGATGGAAATCGACGTCATCGCGGTCATTCCGGACTGATGAATGGCTGAGGCGAAGCGGCGACGCGGGGATTTCCCTGCCTCGCCGTTTTGTCGTTTACGACACAGGATTGATTAAGGAGCTCCCATGACCTTTTCCATCGTTGGACGCTGCGCCGAGACCGGCCAGCTGGGTATCGCCATCAGCTCCTCGAGCATTGCCGTGGGCGCCCGTTGCCCCTGGGTACGCGCCGGCGTTGGCGCGGTGGCCACACAGAACGTCACCCTGCCGGCCCTCGGCCCGCAGATCCTCGACCTGCTGGAAACCGGCCTGGAGCCTGGCGCGGCACTGGACAAGGCGCTGTCGAGCAACGGCTACAGCCAGTACCGCCAGGTGACCGTGATCGACCAGCACGGCAAGGTCGCGCTGTTCACCGGCAGCGAAGCGCTGGGTGTGAACCACGCGGTAGCCGGCGAGAACTGCGTGGCGGCGGGCAACCTGCTGTCCTCCACGGCGGTGATGGAAGCCATGACCCGCGCCTTCGAGCAGGCCGACGGCTGCCTGGCCGAGCGTCTGCTGGCGGCCATGCAGGCGGCGATGGCCGCCGGTGGCGAAGCCGGTCCGGTGCATTCGGCGGCCATGAAGGTGGTGGGCGATCTGGTCTGGCCGATCGTCGACCTGCGCGTAGACTGGGCCGACGAGGCGCCGATCGATGAGCTGGAAAAGCTCTGGGTCGCCTACAAGCCGCAGCTGCAGGACTACCTCACCCGCGCCCTCGACCCGACCAAGGCGCCGAGCTACGGCGTGCCGGGCGACGAGTGATGCCTTGAACATGTAGGAGCGAGGGGGACGCCTAGTCCTTGCTCGCGACCCCTGCCTCGCTGCAGGGTTTGTTCGCGAGCTAGCTCGCTCCTACAAAAAGCAAAGAAGCAGGACCCGACCATGTCTACCAGCCGTGAAATCCTCGCCAAGCTGATCGCCTTCGACACCGTCAGCCGCAATCCCAACCTGGCGCTGATCGAATACATCCGCGACTACCTCGCAGGTCTAGGCGTCGAGAGCGAGCTGTTCTACGACGCCGAAGGCGGCAAGGCCAACCTCTACGCCACCCTCGGCCCGCGGGATCGCGGCGGCGTTTGCCTGTCCGGGCATACCGACGTGGTGCCGGTGGACGGGCAGAACTGGACGGTCCCGCCGTTCGAGCTGACCGAGCGCGACGGCCGCCTCTATGGTCGCGGCACCGCGGACATGAAGGGCTACATCGCCTGCGTGCTGGCGGCGGTTCCGGCCTTCCTCGCCCAGCCGTTGCGCCTGCCGGTGCACCTGGCCTTCTCCTATGACGAGGAAGTCGGCTGCCTGGGCGTGCGCTCGCTGATCACCGCGCTGGAGCAGCGCGAACACAAGCCGATGGTCTGCATCATTGGCGAACCCACCGAACTCAAGCCGGTGCTGGGGCACAAGGGCAAGCTGGCGATGCGCTGCAGCGTCCATGGCGCGGCCTGCCACTCGGCCTATGCACCGCAGGGCGTGAACGCCATCGAGTACGCGGCGAAGCTGATCGGCCGCCTCGGTGAGATCGGCACCCGCCTGGCGGAGCCTGCGCGCCACGACCCGCGCTTCGACCCGCCCTACTCCACCGTGCAGACCGGCGTTATCAATGGCGGCCGCGCACTGAACATCGTGCCCGCCGAATGCCAGTTCGATTTCGAAGTGCGCGCGCTGCCCAGTGACGACCCGCAACAGGTCGCCGATGACCTGCGCGACTACGCCGAAGCCGAGTTGCTGCCGAAGATGCGCGCAGTGAAGGCCGAGGCGGACATCCGCTTCACCCCGCTGTCCGCCTACCCGGCACTGGCTACCGACCCGCAGACCGAGGCGGCCGACCTGATCGCCCTGCTCAGCGGCTCCCGCGAGTTCTCCACCGTGGCCTATGGCACCGAGGGCGGGCTGTTCGATCAGGTCGGCATTCCCACCGTGGTCTGCGGCCCCGGCAGCATGGACCAGGGGCACAAGCCGGACGAGTTCGTCAGCCTGGAACAGTTGGCCAAGTGCGACGCGATGATGGCGCGCCTGGCGGAGTGGCTGCGCGGCTGATGTGAGCAAAGCCGCGCGCGAGGTGTGCATCGCGTAGGAGCAACTGTCTTCTTCCGGGTAGTCCGAGCCGATGCCTACCCCTCACCCCAGCCCACTCCCTCAGGGAGAGGTGGCAGTCCGAGCCGGCTGACGCGAAGGTTTCATCCTGCACCGAACGGTCCCCTCTCCCCCTGGGAGAGGGTTAGGGTGAGGGCCAAACCGAGCGTAGATGCATCTCGTACAAGCGGACCTTGCCCGCGAAATCCCGACGCCGTGCCACAGCCATCGCGGATAAGATCTGCTCCTACAGGTGAGGCGCAACGCCGTCAGGCAAACGCCGCGCGCAACTCGTCCATGCTCGCGAAGTAATGCGCCGGGCTTTCCGCCAGCAGCTCTTCGCGGCTACCGAATCCGTAACCCACTCCGGCAGCAGACAGGCCGTTGCGATGGGCGCCGATCAGGTCGTGCTTGCGGTCGCCGATCATCAGCGTCTGCGCAGGGTCCAGTTTCTCGATGCCCAGCAGGTGCTCGATCAGCTCGACCTTATTGGTGCGCGTGCCGTCCAGCTCGCTGCCGTAGATCACCTTGAAGTTTCGGGCGAAGTCGAAGTGCCGGGCGATCTCGGCGGCGAACACCGTCGGCTTGCTGGTGCAGATGTACAGCGTGCGGCCCTGGCCGCCGAGCATTTCGAGCAACTCGCCCACGCCATCGAACACCTTGTTTTCGTACAACCCGGTTTCCTTGAAGCGCACGCGGTAGTGGTTCACCGCCTCCCAGGCGCGCGCCTCGTCGAAGTCGTAGGTGCTCATGAAGCACTGCAGCAGCGGCGGGCCGATGAAGTGTTCGAGCTGGCGCAGGTCGGGCTCGTCGATGCCGAGCTGGGCGAGGGCGTACTGGATCGAACGGGTGATGCCTTCACGCGGGTCGGTGAGGGTGCCGTCGAGGTCGAAGAGGATGTTCTGGTAATGCATGGGATCAGCGTCCGGCCGCGAAAGTCGGGCGGCAAGGATACTGCGCATGGCCGCCTGCGCGAAGCGTCAGGCGCCGAACGTCGCGCTCAGGGGGCGGCCCCCTGCCCCTGTCGCAGCACACGAATTCCGCCGCTGGCGTCGATGGGCGGAGGCGGCGTAGCGCCGAAGGACTGAACGTCGTCAGTCCCCTGCTCATCCTCCACCGGTTGCGCCAGCTGCCCCGTCAGGCTTTGCAGGACCCGCCCGCCGAGATAGTCGACACCCGCCATCACCCCGCCCTGCGAGTCGTGCATCAGCAGCAGCCACTGCTCGTCGAAGGCTTCGTTGATCTCCTTGCGCAACTGGCTTTCCACCTCGGGCCGGTCATGGTCGTTGCTGCTCAGGCTGAACAGGGTGAAAGCCACCGAGATGATCGAGCCCGCGACCTTGCCGGCCGCGCTGGCGACTACCCCGGCGATGCTGCGATTGCGCAGCTCGTTGACCAGCTTGGCACTGGTTCGCTGGGCCACCGGCGAAACCCCGCTGACCTTGGTGCCGGCGCCCGCCTTGCCCGCCGCCTTGCGAATCTCCTGCATCAGCGCGGCGAAGGCCGGCAGTTCGCCGACGTCCTTGGCGCGCACCACGTCATACAGCGAAGCGTCGCGGCTCGACGGCGGACCGAGGGAAATCGCCGGAATGCCCTTCAGGTGCTCGTCGAACGCCTTCTGCGGCACGCCGCGGCGCTGGGGAATGGCGCCGAGGGCCTCCACCAGCGCGCCGATGTAACGCCGGGCAGCGGTTTCCATGATGGAGTCGGGGTCGAGCTCTCTGGCCACCGGCACCAGCACCTGCTCGTGGTACTCCTCCTGCAGGTAGGCCGCCAGCCGATCCACCGTGGGATCGAGATCGCCCTGGGAGCCCATCTTGTACCAGGCGACCTTCATGCTCAGCCATTGCTGCGTCCAGTAGCTGGAAAACCAGGGGATGAACTTGCTGTCGGTGCGCTGGTAGACCAGGTCCATCCAGTGCTCCATGGCGCCTTCAGCGTAGGCGCGGGCCTGGGACGTGGCATTGAGGGAGGCGGCGCCGATGTCGGCGTCCACCTGCCGCCAGGTGGCCTCGCTGACCGGACCGACAGGCTCGGGGGGGCGATGGGAACAACCGGCCAGCGCCAGCAGAAGCAACATGAGGACACCGCACCGTCGCCAGGGCGCCCCGATGGCACTGCAGAAACACAGACTGTTCATGGCCGCTCGCCGGCTCGACGGCGTCCGAAGGACCTGCCGCCCGCTCCTGACCCTGGCCGGGCACATAGCGCGTCCGGTCGTCCAGGCTTCAGTATAGGGCCGTGCATCGGCGCCAGCGGGCCGTCCGGCGGTTCCCGGCGAACGGCCCGCTGGCAACCGGAAAATGCTGTCGATTGACCTGCGTTGAGGCCGGTCGCCCGCAGGGCGGCTAGTCTGTAGCGCATCACCGCAAGGAATCCGCCGTGACCGACATCCCATTCACTCCCCGGAGGGAGCGCCACTACCGTGCTTGACCGCTATGGCCTGCTGGAAGTGATGCGCGCCTCGCGCCTGACCCAGTTCCCGATCAGCCCCGTACTGCGCGAAACCCATGGCCTCAAGGGGCGCCTGACGTTCTTTCTGCTGCTGGCCGGGGCCCTGGTGTTCACCTTCACCAGCCTCGGCCAGGACATTCGCGCCAGCGGCACATCGCTGCAACCGGGCTGGCCGATGCTGGTCCTGGTCATCGCCCTGCTGGTGGCGCTGGGCTTCGAATTCATCAACGGCTTCCACGACACGGCCAACGCCGTGGCCACGGTGATCTACACCAACGCCCTGCCACCACGCTTCGCGGTGGCCTGGTCGGGGCTGTGGAATTTCCTCGGCGTGCTGTTCTCCAGCGGCGCGGTGGCCTTCGCCATCGTCTCATTGCTGCCGCTGGACCTGCTGCTCAAGGTAGACAGCAACGCGGGGCTGGCGATGATCTTCGCCCTGCTGATCGCCTCGATCCTGTGGAACCTCGGCACCTGGTGGCTGGGGCTGCCGGTGTCCTCGTCGCACACGCTGATCGGCTCCATCGTCGGCATCGGCCTGGCCCATGGCGCGATGGCCGGGCACCTGGGGCTGTCCGGCAGTGCCTGGTCGCAGTTGCTGACGGTGGGTTATGCGCTGCTGCTGTCGCCGGTGGTCGGCTTCTTCAGCGCCTTCGTGCTGCTGCGGGCGATGAGCGCGGGGATTGGCAACCGCGCGCTGTTCCGCTCGCCCGAAGGGCGCACGCCACCGCCCTGGTGGATTCGCGGGTTGCTGATCGTCACCTGTACCGGGGTTTCCTTCGCCCATGGCTCGAACGACGGGCAGAAAGGCATCGGCCTGATCATGCTCATCCTGATCGCCACCGTTCCGCTGGCGTTCGCCGTGGATCGCGGCCATTCCCTGGAGCAGTCCCGCCAGTTGCTGAGCCTGGCCCAGGCCAGCCAGGCGCAACTGCAACATGCCGGCGGCGCCGCCAGTGGCGACCCGCGCCAGGTGCTGCTGGCCTATCAGCAGGACGCGCGCGTCGATGCGGGCCTGTTGCCGGCGCTGGGCGCGGTCATCGGCGATGTCGCTGCGCGCCTGGAGCGGCACGGCGAGATGGCGAAGGTCCCCGGCGAGGAGGTGCAGGCCCTGCGCAACGACCTGTACCTGAGCCTGGAGACCATCCGCATGCTCGACCACAGCGAGCAGAACGTCGACCTGGAAACCTGGAGCACCCTGCAGGCGCTGCGCAGCGAAGGCGAACGGACGATCCGCTTCATTCCCGTGTGGGTGAAGGTGGCCGTCGCCCTGGCGCTGGGCCTGGGCACCCTGGTGGGCTGGCGGCGCATCGTCACCACCGTCGGCGAAGGCATCGGCAAGACGCCGATGACCTACGCCCAGGGCGCCGCCGCACAACTGGTGGCGATGCTCACCATCGGCGCGGCGGATGGCTTCGGCCTGCCGGTGTCCACCACCCATGTGCTGTCCTCCGGCGTGGCGGGCACCATGGCCGCCAACGGCAGCGGCCTGCAGTGGCCGACCATCCGCAACATGCTGCTGGCCTGGGTGCTCACCCTGCCGGCGGCCATCGGGCTGGCGGCGGGGTTGTACTGGGTGTTCGCGCGGGTGCTTTGATCGTTTCGCGGACAGAGTCCGCTCCTACGAGATGCATCTGCGCTCGGGTCGGCCCTCACCCTAACCCTCTCCCAGGGGGAGAGGGGACCGTCCGGTGCAGGATGAAACTACTATGTCAGCCGGCACGATCTGGCTCCCTCTCCATGAGGGAGAGGGCTGGGGTGAGGGAGAAAGCCCTGGCACAGATTCAGCCGGGACAAGACAGTTGCTCCTACAACAGCTCCTCAACCAGCATGGTCGTAGGGCGTACAACCGTTCGCGGTTGTACGCCGACTCACCGATCCCAGCGCGCCTTCATGGCCAACCTCGGAGTGCACTGGAACCCAGGTCAATCGGCGTATAACGCGAAGCGTTATACGCCCTACAGGCGTGAATCCGACCACCGGGCGGTTCACGCTGGCTGTGGAAAACTCCGTGGATTACTGTATTTATATACAGCATTCTTTCAGAGCCTTCCCACATGACCTCCCAGCTCCCACCCCGCGGCCGTGGCACCGCCAGCAATCCGCACAATCGCTTCGCGCCGACCACCTCGGTGCCTGTGGATAACGACTGGTTCGACGAGGTCCCCAGGCCCCGGGTGACCGAAATCCGCACCGAGCTGGCGAAGACGGTGATCTCACGCAACCAGTCGCCGGACCTGCCCTTCGACCGCTCGATCAACCCCTATCGCGGTTGCGAGCACGGCTGCATCTACTGCTACGCGCGGCCCAGCCATGCCTACTGGGACCTGTCGCCGGGATTGGATTTCGAAACGAAGCTCATCGCCAAGACCAACGCCGCCGAGGTACTGGAGCAGGAATTGAGCAGGAAGGGCTACGTCTGCGCACCGATCAACCTGGGCGCCAACACCGACCCCTACCAGCCCATCGAGCGCCAGCAGCGCCTGACCCGACAGATCCTCGAAGTGCTGCTGCGCTTCCGCCATCCGGTGACCATCGTCACCAAGGGCTCGCTGATCCTGCGCGATCTCGACCTGCTCGCCGAGCTGGCGAAGCAGAACCTGGTCGGGGTAATGATCAGCCTGACCACCCTGGACGATGAGCTCAAACGCATCCTCGAACCCCGCGCCGCTGCGCCGTCGGCACGCTTGCGGGCGATTCGTGTGCTGCGCGAACAGGGCATTCCGGTGGGGGTGCTGTGTTCGCCGATGATCCCGATGATCAACGACCGCGAACTGGAGGCCCTGCTGGAAGCTTCGCACGACGCCGGCGCGCAGAGCGCCAGCTATATGCTGCTGCGCCTGCCCCGGGAAGTCGGGCCGCTGTTCGAGGAATGGCTGGCGGCGCACTACCCGCAGCGCGCCAACCATGTGATGAGCCTGATCCGCCAGGTGCGCGGCGGGGAAATCTACGATAGCCGCTTCGGCCACCGCTTCCGTGGCGAGGGGCCATTCGCCGAGCTGCTGGCCAAGCGCTTCGAGGTCGCTCTACGCCGCCTGGGGCTGAACCGCCGGGGCGGCTTCGGCCTGGACTGCACGGCCTTCGCACCACCGCGAAGCCAGATGAGCCTGTTCTGACACGTTGCGGGAAAATTCGACAAGCGCAACGACATCACGGCAACATCGCAACGCCATGATAGCTTGCCGATATCATCGCGAAATATCGGCGAAACATCATGCAAAAGCTCATGCCAGAGCGGTTTTTTAATTTTGGTTTAATCTTACTTCTCTAGGGTTTGAGCACAAAGTGACTTACCGGTCACGACAGATTTTTTCCCACGGCTGTGCCTTTTCTCCCTGGGGAGAGCGTCGGCTGACGTGGGAAAATTCTTCGTCATTCTTCGAGGCTGATACATGAACGACAAAACGCACGGTGAGGATCACGCCCACGAATCTGCTGATGAGGCGCTTCGCCATATCGTCGAGGGCTTCCGTCAATTCCGTCATGAGGTCTTCCCGCAGCAGGAAGAGCTGTTCAAGAAGCTGGCCCACGCGCAGAACCCGCGCGCCATGTTCATCACCTGCGCCGACTCGCGCATCGTTCCGGAGCTGATCACCCAGAGTTCGCCGGGCGACCTGTTCGTTACCCGCAACGTCGGCAACGTCGTGCCGCCTTACGGCCAGATGAACGGCGGCGTGTCCACCGCTATCGAGTTCGCGGTCATGGCCCTGGGCGTGCAGCACATCATCGTCTGCGGTCACTCAGACTGCGGCGCGATGAAAGCGGTGCTGGCGCCCCAGACGCTGGAAGGCATGCCGACGGTAAAAGCATGGCTGCGCCACGCCGAAGTGGCTCGCACAGTGGTCGCGCAGACCTGTGGCTGCGCCAGCCATGAGCACCTGGGCATCCTCACCGAGGAGAACGTGGTGGCCCAGCTGGATCACCTGAAGACTCACCCCTCGGTGGCGGCGCGCCTGGCGTCCGGCCAGCTGTTCATCCACGGCTGGGTGTACGACATCGAGACCAGCGCCATCAAGGCCTACGACGCCCAGGAAGGCCGCTTCCGCGCCCTCGACGGCGAAGGCCCGACGCCCAACGCCACTCCGCGTCCGCGTTACTCCCCTCAGTAAAAAGCTCCCAGGGGCGCGGCGGCCCTCAGAACAAACGCCGCGCCCCGCGTCTGACTTGATTCCTGCCTGAGGCGAGCGCTGCCACCGCGTTCGCTGCCCCGTTGAATTGCGCGTGTCGATGCGGTCGAGGCCGTCGTCGTGGGCTTTCGCGCGCCCGAGAAATGCCCGAAGGAGAACAGCGCCATGTCGGCCTCCCACTCTGTTGCATCCGGATTTTCCCAACTGCGCCAAGCGCTGCCACGCGACCTGCTGGCATCGGTGGTGGTTTTTCTCGTCGCCCTGCCGTTGTGCATGGGCATCGCCATCGCCTCGGGCATGCCGCCCGCCAAGGGGCTGGTGACAGGCATCATCGGCGGCCTGGTCGTCGGCTTTCTCGCCGGCTCGCCGCTGCAGGTCAGCGGCCCGGCGGCGGGCCTTGCGGTGCTGGTCTTCGAGCTGGTACGCACCCACGGCATGGCCATGCTCGGGCCGATACTGCTGCTGGCCGGTGCGCTACAGCTGCTCGCGGGCCGGCTGCGCCTGGGCTGCTGGTTCCGCGTGACCTCGCCGGCCGTGGTGTATGGCATGCTCGCGGGCATCGGCATTCTCATCGTACTGTCGCAGGTACACGTGATGCTGGACCTCAAGCCGCAGGCGTCCGGGCTGGATAACCTGCTGGCTTTCCCGTCCGCGCTGCTGTCCGAGGCGAGCGGGTTCGACGCGGCGATGCTCGGGCTGGGCACCATGGCGTGCATGGCGCTGTGGGACCACTTCAAACCGAGCCAGCTGCGCATGCTGCCCGGCGCGTTGCTTGGCGTGAGCCTCGCAACGGCGGCGAGCATGGTGTTTCGCCTCGACGTACTGCGGGTGAGCGTGCCGCAGAACCTCGGCGATGCCATCGACTGGCTGCGGCCCGCGGACCTTGGTGCACTGCTCGACCCGACGCTGCTGCTGGCCGCCGTGGTGGTGGCCTTCATCGCCAGCGCCGAGACGCTGCTTTCCGCCGCCGCGGTGGACCGCATGCACAATGGCCCGCGTTCGGACATGGACCGCGAACTGAGCGCCCAGGGCGTGGGCAACATGCTCTGCGGGCTGGTCGGCGCGCTGCCGATGACGGGGGTGATCGTGCGCAGCTCGGCCAATGTACAGGCTGGTGCGCGCAGCCGCGCCTCGGCGATCCTCCACGGGCTGTGGCTGCTGGCGTTCGTCGCGCTGCTGGGCGGGCTGCTGCGGCAGATTCCCATTGCAAGCCTCGCCGGCGTGCTGGTCTACACCGGCATCAAGCTGGTGGACCTCAAGGCGCTGCGCTCACTGGGCCGCTACGGGCGGATGCCGGTGCTGGTCCATGCGGCCACCGCGCTGGCCATCGTCGCCACCGACCTGTTGACCGGCGTACTACTGGGCTTCGCGCTGACAGTGCTGAAGCTGGTGTTCAAGGCCGCGCGGCTGAAGATCCAGCTGCGCTACGACGACGAGGGCAACGGTGCGGAGCTGCGACTGGTCGGCGCGGCGACTTTCCTGAAGGTGCCGGCACTCTCCAAGGTGTTGCAGTCGGTGAAGCCCGGAACGCACCTGCGTGTGCCGCTGCAGCACCTGAGCTACATCGACCACGCGTGCATGGAGTTGCTGGAGGATTGGGGACGCACCGCCGCGGCCAGCGACTGCCGGCTCTGCATCGAAGGCAACGGCCTGCGGCGCCGCGTGGAAGGACGGGTGCGCGCGCTGCAAGGCGCGAGCTGACCCCTCAGTCGCGGCCCAGCTCCAGTTCGACGCCGAACTGCCGCGACAGGCATGGCCACTGCTGCCAGGCCATCACCACCTGCGGGTCGTTCAGGCGCGCGCGGTAGCTCTGCGCCGTGTCCGAGGCGAAGGTGCTTTCGTCGAGCATGCCGTCGACCGCGTGGTGCACGGCTTCGTCCAGCTGGTTGGCGAAGGGTTCGCCGATCAGCTGGTGCGCGACAAGATTGGCCACCGTGGTGTCCAGCGGGATCAGCGGCTGGTTGAAGTGGGCGATGTAGCGGTCGTTCACTTCCTCCACCAGGCGATGGGCGAGGTAGGCCTCGTCCAGCAGCGCATCGAGTCCGTCATGGCCGTCGAGCAGGGCTGGCGGGGTGAGGAAGAATTGCTCGGCGAGTTTGAGCACCGGCTTGATGCGATCCTCGATACCCGCCTCGCGGGCCACGGCGTTGGCCGCGTCGAGAAAATCCGGCACCTGTTCGATGTAGGCGTGAACGAAACGGGTCAGCGTACCGCTGGGGTCTTCACCGGCGAGTGCGATGCTCTTGTGCAGGCTCTGCAGTTGGCTCTGGATCAGACGGGCGAGATGGCCGTGGCGGGACTCGAGCAGATGGGCATTACGGATCAGCTCACGCAGTGCAGCGGTATTCATGACAACTCCAAGACAACGGGTTTGGAACGTGAAGAAAGACCTTAGCCGGCGTCCGGCTGCAGCTAAGACGCGATTGTCATATTCATGAAGTGTTTATGCCGTCCAGGCATATCACACCGCCACCATGGTACTCCAAAGCCGCGCCGGCCGCGGCTTTGAGATCACTCTTCGGTCTTTAGAAACGGTTTTTTACTCTGCGTTGTTATGTCGCAAGCCGTGTCTATACTCCGACTCGACACACGAAAAACCTGATGGACCCGGCCTGCCCTGCGTGCGCCGAGGTGATGACGGTCAAAGTCAGTTGTCTTGGCGGTCGCTCCCTTGGCCGTTGGCGAGTTCAAGCGCGCAAACCTTCTGGAATGGGGGTTTGCCGCACGAGCGCAATGCCGGCGGGATAAAAACAACGATAAGGGGAACCCGAATGCTGCGACATCCACGAGTCTGGATGGGCTTCCTTTTGCTCTTGGCTTTCAGTCAGGCAAACGCCGCCTGGACGGTCAACATGGCCCCCGGTGCGACGGAAGTCAGCCGTAATGTCTTCGACTTGCACATGACCATCTTCTGGATCTGCGTGGTCATCGGCATCATCGTGTTCGGCGCGATGTTCTGGTCGATGATCGTCCACCGCCGGTCCACCGGGCAGCAGCCCGCGCATTTCCACGAAAGCACTACGGTGGAAATCCTCTGGACCATCATTCCCTTCCTGATCCTGGTGGTGATGGCCGTCCCGGCCACCCGCACGCTGATCCACATGTACGACACCTCGGAGCCCGAGCTGGACGTGCAGGTCACCGGCTACCAGTGGAAGTGGCAGTACAAGTACCTGGGCCAGGACGTGGAGTTCTTCTCCAACCTGGCCACCAGCCAGGACCAGATCCACAACAAGGCCGACAAGGACGAGCACTACCTGTTGGAGGTGGATAACCCGCTGGTGCTGCCGGCCGGGGTCAAGGTGCGCTTCCTGGTCACCTCCAGCGACGTGATCCACTCCTGGTGGGTGCCGGCCTTCGCGGTCAAGCGCGACGCCATTCCCGGCTTCGTCAACGAGGCCTGGACCAAGGTCGACAAGCCCGGCATCTACCGTGGCCAGTGCGCCGAGCTGTGCGGCAAGGACCACGGCTTCATGCCCATCGTGGTGGACGTGAAATCCAAGCCCGACTTCGACAAGTGGCTGGCCGAGCGCAAGGAAGAGGCCGCCAAGCTCAAGGAGCTGACCAGCAAGGAGTGGACGAAGGACGAGTTGGTCGCCCGCGGCGACAAGGTCTACCACACCATCTGCGCGGCCTGTCACCAGCCCGAGGGCCAGGGCATGCCGCCGATGTTCCCGGCACTCAAAGGCTCGAAGATCGTCACCGGGCCCAAGGAGCACCATCTGGAGACCGTGTTCAACGGCGTCCAGGGCACGGCAATGGCGGCCTTCGGCAAGCAGCTCTCGGAGGTCGACATCGCTGCGGTGATCACCTACGAGCGCAACGCCTGGGGCAACAACGACGGCGACATGGTGACCCCGCAAGAAGTGGTCGCCTACAAGCAGAAGCAAAAATAAGGAGGCCGCGATGAGTGCTGTGATCGATCACCCCGACCATTCTCACGCCGGCGACCACCACCACGGCCCCGCCAAGGGCCTGATGCGCTGGGTCCTGACCACCAACCACAAGGACATTGGCACGCTTTATCTGTGGTTCGCCTTCTGCGCCTTCCTGCTCGGCGGCTCCTTCGCCATGGTGATCCGCGCCGAACTGTTCCAGCCGGGCCTGCAGATCGTGGAACCGGCGTTCTTCAACCAGATGACCACCATGCACGGCCTGGTGATGGTCTTCGGTGCGGTGATGCCGGCCTTCGTCGGCCTGGCCAACTGGATGGTGCCGCTGATGATCGGCGCGCCGGACATGGCCCTGCCACGCATGAACAACTTCAGCTTCTGGCTGCTGCCGGCGGCGTTCGCGCTGCTGGTGAGCACCCTGTTCATGCCCGGCGGCGGCCCGAACTTCGGCTGGACCTTCTACGCGCCGCTGTCCACCACCTTCGCGCCGCACAGCGTGACCTTCTTCATCTTCGCCATCCACCTGATGGGCATGAGTTCGATCATGGGCGCGATCAACGTGATCGCCACCATCCTCAACCTGCGCGCACCGGGCATGACGCTGATGAAGATGCCGCTGTTCGTCTGGACCTGGCTGATCACCGCCTTCCTGCTGATCGCGGTGATGCCGGTGCTGGCCGGTTGCGTGACCATGATGCTGATGGACATCCACTTCGGCACCAGCTTCTTCAGCGCGGCCGGCGGCGGCGACCCGGTGCTGTTCCAGCATGTGTTCTGGTTCTTCGGCCACCCCGAGGTGTACATCATGATCCTGCCGGCCTTCGGCGCCGTCAGCTCGATCATCCCGGCCTTCAGCCGCAAGCCGCTGTTCGGCTACACCTCGATGGTCTACGCCACCGCGTCGATCGCCTTCCTCTCCTTCATCGTCTGGGCTCACCACATGTTCGTGGTGGGCATCCCGCTGGTGGGCGAGCTGTTCTTCATGTACGCGACCATGCTGATCGCCGTGCCCACCGGGGTGAAGGTGTTCAACTGGGCGTCGACCATGTGGCAGGGCTCGCTGACCTTCGAGGCGCCGATGCTGTTCGCCGTGGCCTTCGTCATCCTGTTCACCATCGGCGGCTTCTCCGGCCTGATGCTGGCCATCGCCCCGGCGGACTTCCAGTACCAGGACACCTACTTCGTGGTGGCGCACTTCCACTACGTGCTGGTGCCCGGGGCGATCTTCGGCATCTTCGCCTCGGTGTACTACTGGATTCCCAAGTGGACCGGGCACATGTACGACGAGAGTCTCGCCAAGCTGCACTTCTGGATGAGCTTCATCGGCATGAACCTGGCGTTCTTCCCGATGCACTTCGTGGGCCTGGCGGGCATGCCGCGACGGATTCCGGACTACAACCTGCAGTTCGCCGACTTCAACATGGTCTCGTCCGTCGGCGCCTTCATGTTCGGCACCACGCAGTTGCTGTTCCTGTTCATCGTCATCAAGTGCATCAAGGGCGGCAAGCCGGCCCCGGCCAAGCCGTGGGATGGCGCCGAAGGCCTGGAGTGGACGATTCCTTCGCCCGCGCCGTACCACACCTTCAGCACGCCGCCCGAGGTGAAGTGACGAACTGGCTCTTGTAGGAGCGAGCTTGCTCGCGAACCGGCTTCTCCGGAAGCCATGGCTTCAAGTGGTTCGCGAGCAAGCTCGCTCCTACGAAAAGAGGACAACAAGATGAGCGACGGCAACATCGAAACGCGCAAGCTGGTGACCCGGCTGGTCATTGCCGTGGTCGCCATGTTCGCCTTCGGCTTCGCCCTGGTGCCGCTGTACGACGTGATGTGCAAGGCGCTGGGCATCAACGGCAAGACCTCCGGCAGCGCCTACCGGGACGACGGCCAGGTGGTGGATCAGTCGCGCGAGGTGAAGATCCAGTTCGTCGCCAACAACAACATCGACATGGTCTGGGAGTTCCACCCCGAGGCCGAGCAGTTGGTGGTGCATCCGGGCGCGGTGAACCAGATGCTGTTCGTCGCCCGCAACCCCACCGACAAACCGATGACCGCCCAAGCGATCCCGAGTATCGCGCCGTCGGTGGCGGCCACCTATTTCCACAAGACCGAATGCTTCTGCTTCACCCAGCAGGTGCTGCAGCCGGGTGAGCGCATCGAGATGCCGGTGCGCTTCATCGTCGACCGCGACCTGCCCAAGGATGTGCGTCACCTGACCCTTGCTTACACGCTGTTCGACATCACTTCCCGCAAGCCGCCCGTGGCCAGTAACACGCGCTGAACGGAAAAGGAGAACAACAACAATGACAACCCACGATCCCTATTACGTCCCCGCGCAGAGCAAGTGGCCGATCATCGCCACCATCGGCATGCTGGTGACGATGTTCGGCGTCGGCACCTGGATGAACGACATGAGCGCCGGCAAGGCGCAGTCCCACGGCCCGTGGATCTTCTTCGCCGGCGGACTGATCCTGGCCTACATGCTGTTCGGCTGGTTCGGCAACGTCATCAAGGAAAGCCGTGGCGGGTTGTACAGCCCGCAGATGGACCGCTCGTTCCGCTGGGGCATGAGCTGGTTCATCTTCTCCGAGGTTATGTTCTTCGCCGCCTTCTTCGGCGCGCTGTTCTACGTGCGCCACTTCGTCAACCCATGGCTGGGCGGCGAAGGCCACCACGGCATCTCGCACATGCTCTGGCCGCAGTTCGAACAGGGCTGGCCGCAGCTGAGCAACCCGGACAACAAGCTGTTCCCGCCGCCCAAGGAAGTGATCGATCCGTGGAAGCTGCCGCTGATCAACACCCTGCTGCTGGTCAGCTCCAGCTTCACCGTGACCTTCGCCCACCACGCGCTGAAGAAGAACCATCGCGCCCCGCTGAAGCTGTGGCTGGCGCTGACCATCGCGCTGGGCGCCTGCTTCCTGGTGCTGCAGGCCTACGAGTATCACGAGGCCTACAGCGAACTGGGCCTGACCCTGGGCTCGGGCATCTACGGCGCGACCTTCTTCATGCTCACCGGCTTCCACGGCGCCCACGTGACCATCGGCGCGATCATGCTGACCATCATGCTGATCCGCATCCTGCGCGGGCACTTCGACGCCGAACACCACTTCGGTTTCGAAGCGGCCAGCTGGTACTGGCACTTCGTCGACGTGGTGTGGGTCGGGCTGTTCACCTTCGTTTACGTGCTGTGAGGCGGGAGAAATTGCAGGACCTGTAGGAGCGAGCTTGCTCGCGAACCGCCCAACACTGGGGCATCAGAAAAAAAGCGTTCGCGAGCAAGCTCGAAAAGCAATGCGGAATCAGAAATGCCAGGGGGCGGAGCTACCAAGTTCGCCGCTGAAGAAGCCCCAGGCGATGAGAGCGACAGTCAGGGCGGTAAGGGTGACACGCACGGTCAACGCGTTGACCACCCGCGAACCGTGCCCCTCGTCCTTGACCAGAAAGAACAGACCACTGAACAGACTGACGACGGTCGCCAGCAACAACAGGACGATCGCAGCTTTGAGCATTACCGGCCTCCTGTCCGCGGGGGGACTGGGGTTAAGGGGGATGTCTTGCAGTATAGCCAGCACGCTACTCCGCACCGTTCGAGCCGCGTGGCGCAGGCCTTCCGCCCCGGCCTTGCGCCGACGCTGGTGGTGCTCGCGCTGCTGCCGGTGCTGCTCGGCCTGGGCTGCTGGCAGCTCTCGCGCGCAGCCGAAAAGCGCATCCTGCTCACCGCCGCCGAAACCCAGCGCCAGCAGGACCCGATCTCCGCCGCCGAACTCGAACGCCTGCCGCCGCGCAGTTATGTGCGAGTGCGCCTGCAGGGCCAGCTCGACGCCGAACACACCGTCCTGCTGGACAACCGCACCCGCGACGGCCATGCCGGCGTCGAGGTGCTGCAACCCTTCTATGACCGCACCGCTCACCAGTGGCTGCTGGTCAATCGCGGCTGGACTGCCTGGCCGGATCGCCGCGTGCCGCCACGGATCGATACGCCCGACCACGACCTGCTGCTGGACGCCTGGACCTACCTGCCGCCACCCACCACGCCATTCGCGCCGGTCGCCGGCTGGCCGCGCCTGGTCACCCAGGTGGACGCCCCTGCCCTGTGGGACCAACTCGGCCGCCAAGGGCTGCCTCTGGAAATCCGCCTGGAACCGGGCGACGCCGCCCTCGACACCGACTGGCCGATCGTCGCCATGCCACCGGAGCGCCACGTCGGCTACGCCGTGCAGTGGTTCGCCCTGGCCTTCGCACTGACAGTCCTCTACCTCTACCTCGGCATCCGTCGCGCACGGGAGACCTTCGACCATGACCGCCAGCATGACCCTGAATGAGCAGCCCAGCCGCCGCCGCGGCCGTCTGCAGCTGATCCTGATCCTCTGCGTGACCCTCGGCCCGATGATCCTCGCCACCGCCATGTACAAGCTGCAGTTCTGGGTGCCGGAAGGCCGCAGCTACCACGGCGACCTGATCGCCACCGGGCAGACCCCGGCCGACCTCGGCGTGCAGGCCGACAAGGCGAGCGAACACTGGCAACTGCTGGTCACCGCACCCGAGACCTGCGCCAGCGACTGCCAGCAACTGGTCTACCTGGCTCGCCAGATCAACATCGGCCTGGGTCGCGAGGCCAGCCGCGCCGAGCATGTGTTCGCCTTTGCCAAGCCGCTGCCGACCGAGTTCACCAGCCTGCTCGACAAGGATTACCCGCGCCTGCAACGCCTGGGCCTGACGCCGACCCAGCACACCGGCGCCAAGCCGCAACTGTGGATCGTCGACCCCCACGGCAACCTGGTGCTGCGCTATGACGCCGGGACCGACGGCAAGTCGATCCTCAAGGACCTGCAGCTGCTGCTGAAGCTGTCCAACATCGGTTGATGCTCTTTTGATCGGAAATCGCCAGCCCCACGACAACAACAAGATCGGGAGCGACGCATGATCCAGGCAACACGCAAACCCGCCTTCTACGTCGCCGTATTGGCGACGGCACTGGCCTTCCTGGTGATCCTGCTGGGCGCCTATACCCGCCTGACCCACGCCGGCCTCGGCTGCCCGGACTGGCCCGGCTGCTATGGCTTCGTCCACGTGCCGACCAGCGAGGCGCAGCTGGCCCACGCCGAGATGCGTTTCCCGGACGCTCCGGTGGAGGCGCAGAAGGGCTGGAACGAGATGATCCATCGCTACTTCGCCGGCAGCCTGGGCCTGCTGATCCTCGGCCTGGCCATCCACGCACTGGTGCGCCGCGGCCGTGACGGACAGCCGCTGCGCCTGCCGCTGCTGCTGCTCGGCGTGGTGATCGCCCAGGCCGCGTTCGGTATGTGGACGGTCACCCTCAAGCTCTGGCCGCAAGTGGTCACCGCGCATTTGCTCGGAGGCTTCACCACGCTGTCGCTGCTGTTCCTGCTGAGCCTGCGCCTGTCCGGCGCCTTCGCGCCGCTGCAACTGCCCTCGCGCCTGCGCGCCCTCGCCGCCTTCGCCCTGCTGCTGGTGATCGGGCAAATCGCCCTCGGCGGCTGGGTCAGCAGCAACTACGCGGCGGTGGCCTGTGTCGACCTGCCGATGTGCCACGGCCAGTGGTGGCCGGACATGGACTTCGCCAACGGCTTCCACCTCACCCAGCACATCGGCCCGAACTACCTGGGCGGCCAGCTCGACAGCGACGCGCGCACGGCGATCCACATGACCCACCGCATGGGCGCGCTCTGCGTGACAGCAGTTCTCCTGCTGCTGGCCTGGAATCTCCAGCGCCACGGGCTGATCGGCATCACCGCGCTGATGCTGCTGGGGCTGTCGATCCAGATCGGCTTAGGGATCAGCAACGTGCTGCTGCACCTGCCGCTGCCGGTGGCGGTGACCCACAACGGCGGCGGCGCCTTCCTGCTGCTGATGCTGGTGCTGGTGAACTATCGGGTGCGCGCCCCCGCAGCGAAACGCGTCGAGTTGCCCGCCAGCAGCCCGATCACCCTGGAGGCCCTGGAGCGCCCGGTGGCCTACCCCTCTCAAGGTTGAAATTGCACGGTTGAGCACGACGGCCGGCCGGCGCCACGGTGCGCCGGCCCCGATCCACCAGACGGAGAAATGACCATGGCCAGCGTCATCAGCACATCCAGCCACGCCAGCTGGCGCGACCTGCTCGAACTGACCAAGCCCAAGGTGGTGTTGCTCATGCTGATCACCTCGCTGATCGGCATGCTGCTCGCTACCAAGGCTGGCGTGTCCTGGCAGGTGCTGGTATTCGGCAACCTCGGCATCGGCCTGTGCGCCGGCGGCGCGGCGGCGGTGAACCACGTGGTGGACCGGCGCATCGACTCGATCATGGCGCGCACCCACAAGCGCCCGCTGGCCGAGGGCCGTGTATCGCCGCCCCTCGCGCTGGGCTTCGCCATGCTGCTGTCAGTGGCCGGGATGGCAGTGCTGCTGGTGTTCACCAACGCCCTCACCGCCTGGCTGACCCTGGCCTCTCTGCTGGGCTACGCGGCGCTCTACACGGGCTTTCTCAAACGCGCCACGCCGCAGAACATCGTCATCGGCGGCCTCGCCGGCGCCGCCCCGCCGCTGCTGGGCTGGGTCGCGGTGACCGGGCAGGTGTCCGCCGAACCGCTGCTGCTGGTGCTGATCATCTTCGCCTGGACGCCGCCGCACTTCTGGGCGCTGTGCCTGCACCGCAAGGACGAGTACGCCAAGGCCGACATTCCGATGCTGCCGGTGACCCACGGCGAGCACTACACCAAGCTGCACATCCTGCTCTACACCCTGGTGCTGTTCGCGGTGACGCTGATGCCCTTCGTCATCCACATGGCCGGGCTGGTCTACCTGCTCGCCGCGCTGGCCCTGGGCGCGCGCTTCCTCGACTGGGCCTGGGCGCTCTATTGCGGCAGTCGGCCCCATGCGGCGATCAAGACCTTCAAGTACTCTATCGCCTACCTGTTCCTGCTGTTCATCGCGCTGCTGGTGGACCACTACCTGCCGCTGCACCTGAACTATTGAGGCCGGTTCGCGAGCAAGCTCGCTCCTACAATTCTGGACTCCCCTGTAGGAGCGAGCTTGCTCGCGAACATCGCCGCGCCCATGCCAAGGGTATGAACAGCAGCTCAAAGCCCAGACGTCCCGACCCACGAGTACCCCATGACCCGAGTCAACAAGACCGTCTTCATCCTCGTCGCCATCGTCGCCCTGATCCTCGGCCTCACCATCCACAAGGTGCTCACCCAGCGCCACCAGCTCGATCCGACGGTGCTGCTCGACGCTGGCATCGTGATCCTGCCGCAAACCCGCAGCGTGCCCGACCTGACCTTCACCGACCAGGACGGCCAGCCGTTCCAGACCGCCAACCTGAAGGACAAGTGGTCCCTGCTGTTCTTCGGCTACACCTTCTGCCCGGACGTCTGCCCCACCACCCTGGCGCAACTGCGCGAACTGCAGACCAAGCTGCCGCCGGAAGTGGCGAAGAACCTGCAGGTGGTGTTCGTCAGCGTCGACCCGCACCGCGATACCGCGCCGCGCATCAAGGAATACCTCGGCTTCTTCAACGCCGGCTTCCAGGGCATCACCGGCTCCGAAGAGAACGTGCAGAAGCTGGCCAACGCCATGAGCATCCCTTACATTCCGGCAGACACCAGCAAGCCCAACTACACCGTCGACCACAGCGGCAACCTGGTCATCATCGGCCCGGACGGCACCCAGCACGGCTTCATCCGCGCCCCGCTGCACAACGACAAGCTCGCGGCCCAACTGCCCAGCGTGATCAGCGCGAACAACTGATCCCCCGCGACACCGTGTCTCACCCCCAACGGCCACCCGATAACGGTGGCCGTTGTTTTTTCTGTGTCATTCCCGCCCCGGCAGAACAACCGCGAACTTTCTGCTAAACCTCTTCCTTAGGCTCTGATCCGGCGTAATGCGCGGATTTGAAGCCTCGCACAGGATTTTCTGACCCCGTAGTCAATGTAAAAAATCTGCTACAGGAAATCAGGCATCAGTAATGACTCATACTCCATATTAGAAACATTAATTAACACCTATGCATGAGCCTGTTGCAGGATTACCGGGCCTTTCGGTGGGTATGGGGAGCCTCTGATGGGTGGTCATTCACGGCGAGGATGACGTTTCCGTCCGGTCACAATAGGCAATTAGGCTAAACGCCAAGGCACACGCGGCCTCGGCGGCGACCGGAAAATTACGGGTCGAAACGTGACTTGTAGTTATCGCTGCGTACCACTCCAGAACTTCTTGAAGCCCTCCAGGCTAGATTGCACAATGCCGCGGCCACCGGGTCACCCGCCCGGCCACTAAAACAAGAAAAGACCGTTGCCAGTTCGATAACCCGGGTCGCCAACGTAGTAGCCCGGACAATCCCAGGATCACGCAGGAGATTTGCGAGTGCAGATCGGTGTACCCCTCGAGACCCAAGCCGGTGAGACGCGGGTCGCAGCAACGCCGGAGACGGTCAAGAAACTGATCGGGCAAGGCCATCAGGTCGTCATTCAGAGCGGTGCGGGCGTCAGCGCCAGCCAGCCGGATGCCGCTTACGAAGCCGTTGGTGCGAAGATCGGCACTGCCGCCGATGCCTTCGGTGCAGAGCTTGTGCTGAAGGTTGTCGCGCCCAGCGAAAGCGAGCTGGCGCAGATGAAGCCGGGTACCGTGCTGATCGGCATGCTCAACCCCTTCAACAATGAGAACATCGCCCGCATGGCCGAACGCGGCATCACCGCCTTCGCCCTCGAGGCCGCGCCGCGTACTTCCCGCGCGCAGAGCCTGGACGTGCTCTCCTCCCAGGCCAACATCGCCGGCTACAAGGCCGTGATGCTCGCTGCCAACCACTACCCGCGCTTCATGCCCATGCTGATGACCGCAGCCGGCACCGTTAAGGCCGCCCGCGTGCTGATCCTCGGCGCCGGCGTTGCTGGCCTGCAGGCCATCGCCACGGCCAAGCGCCTGGGCGCGGTGATCGAGGCGTCGGACGTACGCCCGGCGGTGAAGGAGCAGATCGAATCCCTGGGCGCCAAGTTTGTCGACGTGCCCTACGAGACCGACGAAGAGCGCGAGTGCGCCGAAGGCGTTGGCGGCTATGCCCGTCCGATGCCGGCTTCGTGGATGGAGCGCCAGGCCAAGGCCGTGCATGAGCGCGCCAAGCAGTCGGACATCGTCATCACCACCGCACTGATCCCGGGCCGCAAGGCGCCGACCCTGCTGCACGAGGCGACCGTCGCCGAGATGAAGCCGGGCTCGGTGGTCATCGACCTCGCGGCATCCCAAGGCGGCAACTGCCCGCTGACCGAGGCCGACCAGGTCGTGGTCAAGCACGGCGTGACCATCGTCGGCCTGAGCAACCTGGCCGCACTGGTGCCGGCGGACGCCTCCGCACTCTACGCACGCAACCTGCTCGACTTCCTCAAGCTCACCCTGACCGCCGAAGGCTTCACGGTGAACCTGGAAGACGACATCGTCGCCGCGTGCCTGATGTGCCGTGACGGCCAGATCGTGCGCAAGAACGGCTGAGCCCTTCTTATATAAGAACGTGCCGGACCCCGCGTCCGGCCCTGAAGACCGGTGAGAAACTATGGAAGACATGCTGATCTCCCACGGCATCTACAACCTGATCATCTTCGTGCTGGCGATCTACGTCGGCTACCACGTGGTCTGGAACGTCACCCCTGCCCTGCACACCCCGCTGATGGCGGTGACCAACGCCATTTCGGCAATCGTGATCGTCGGCGCCATGCTGGCTGCCGCCCTGACCGTCACCCCGCTGGGCAAGGCCATGGGCACCCTGGCCGTGGCCCTGGCTGCAGTGAATGTGTTCGGTGGCTTCCTGGTCACCCGCCGCATGCTGGAAATGTTCAAGAAGAAAGCGCCGAAGGCGGAGAAGCACTGACATGAGCATGAACCTCGTCACCCTCCTCTACCTCATCGCCTCGGTCTGCTTCATCCAGGCGCTCAAGGGCCTGTCGCACCCGACCTCGTCGCGCCGCGGCAACCTGTTCGGCATGGTCGGCATGGGCATCGCGGTGCTCACCACCGTGGCCCTGGTGTTCAAGATCAGCAGCGAGATCGCCACCACCGGCATCGTCTACGTGATCGTCGGCCTGCTGATCGGCGGCACCGCCGGTTCGATCATGGCCAAGCGCGTCGAGATGACCAAGATGCCGGAACTGGTCGCCTTCATGCACAGCATGATCGGTCTGGCCGCCGTGTTCATCGCCATCGCCGCCGTGGTCGAGCCGCAGTCCCTGGGCATCGTGCAGAACCTGGGCGACACCATCCCGTCCGGTAACCGCCTGGAGCTGTTCCTCGGCGCGGCCATTGGCGCCATCACCTTCTCCGGTTCGGTGATCGCCTTCGGCAAGCTGTCGGGCAAGTACAAGTTCCGCCTGTTCCAGGGCGCCCCGGTGCAGTTCACCGGCCAGCACATGCTCAACCTGGTGCTGGGCCTGACCACCCTGGGCCTGGGCCTGCTGTTCATGTTCACCGGTAACCTGACCGCCTTCGTCGTGATGCTGGCCCTGGCCTTCATCCTCGGCGTGCTGATCATCATCCCGATCGGCGGCGCAGACATGCCGGTAGTCGTGTCGATGCTGAACTCCTACTCCGGCTGGGCCGCAGCAGGTATCGGCTTCTCGCTGAACAACTCGATGCTGATCATCGCCGGCTCCCTGGTAGGTTCCTCGGGCGCGATCCTCTCCTACATCATGTGCAAGGCGATGAACCGCTCGTTCTTCAACGTCATCCTCGGTGGCTTCGGCGCCGAAGCGGACGCTGGCGGCCCGGCCGGTGCCAAGGAAGCCCGCCCGGTGAAATCCGGGTCGTCCGACGATGCCTCGTTCCTGCTGACCAACGCCGACACCGTGATCATCGTTCCCGGCTACGGCCTGGCGGTGGCCCGTGCCCAGCACGCGCTGATGGAACTGGCGGAGAAGCTGACCCACCGCGGCGTCAACGTGAAGTTCGCCATCCACCCGGTAGCCGGCCGTATGCCAGGCCACATGAACGTCCTCCTGGCCGAGGCCGAAGTGCCTTACGAGCAGGTGTTCGAGATGGAAGACATCAACTCCGAGTTCGGCCAGACCGACGTGGTGCTGGTCCTGGGCGCCAACGACGTGGTGAACCCGGCCGCGAAGAACGATCCGAAGTCGCCGATCGCCGGCATGCCGATCCTCGAGGCCTACAAAGCCAAGACCGTGATCGTCAACAAGCGCTCGATGGCCAGCGGCTACGCCGGCCTGGACAACGAACTGTTCTACCTGGACAAGACCATGATGGTCTTCGGCGACGCCAAGAAAGTCATCGAAGACATGGTCAAGGCCGTCGACTAAGACGACCGTCGATCCACAAGACACCGGCCTCGCGCCGGTGTCTTGCTTTCGGGCAATGGGAAATCTGGTGGACTTTGGTAGTAAGAAGGCGACCGGCCGGGCGATTTTTCGACCTTGGTATAAGAGCCAAAAATCGCCGAGTCCCTAGACTGGCGGCCTCGCACTTCCTACTGCCCGAGGTTTTCCCATGTTCCGTGATCGCGTGCGTATGTCCTCCCTGCTGGACAAGGTGATGACTGCCGACCAGGCCGCGGCCCTTATCAAGGACGGCATGACCGTCGGCATGAGCGGTTTCACCCGCGCCGGCGAAGCCAAGGCCGTACCCAAGGCCCTCGCCGAGCGCGCCAAGCAGGAGCCGCTGCGCATCAGCCTGATGACCGGCGCCAGCCTGGGCAACGACCTCGACAAGCAGCTCACCGAAGCCGGTGTGCTGGCCCGCCGCATGCCCTTCCAGGTCGACAGCACCCTGCGCAAGGCGATCAATGCCGGCGAGGTGATGTTCATCGACCAGCACCTGTCCGAAACCGTCGAACAGCTGCGCAACCACCAGCTCAAGCTGCCGGACATCGCGGTCATCGAAGCCGTCGCCATCACCGAGGAAGGCCACATCGTGCCGACCACCTCCGTGGGCAACTCGGCCAGCTTCGCGATCTTCGCCAAGCAGGTGATCGTCGAGATCAACGTCGCGCACAACACCAACCTGGAAGGCCTGCACGACATCTACATCCCGACCTACCGCCCGACCCGCACGCCGATCCCGCTCACTCGCGTGGACGACCGCATCGGCAGCACCGCCATCCCGATCCCGCCAGAAAAGATCGTCGCCATCGTCGTCAACGACCAGGCGGACTCCCCGTCCACCGTGCTGCCGCCGGACGACGAGACCCAGGGCATCGCCAACCACCTGATCGACTTCTTCAAACGTGAAGTGGCGGCCGGCCGCATGAGCAACAGCCTCGGCCCGCTGCAGGCCGGCATCGGCAGCATCGCCAACGCCGTGATGTGCGGCCTGATCGAGTCGCCCTTCGAGAACCTGACCATGTACTCCGAAGTACTGCAGGACTCGACCTTCGACCTGATCGACGCTGGCAAGCTGCGCTTCGCCTCGGGCAGCTCCATCACCCTGTCCACGCGCCGCAACGCCGACGTGTTCGGTAACCTGGAGCGCTACAAGGACAAGCTGGTGCTGCGTCCGCAGGAGATCTCCAACCACCCTGAAGTGGTCCGCCGCCTCGGCATCATCGGCATCAACACCGCGCTGGAATTCGACATCTACGGCAACGTGAACTCCACCCACGTGGGCGGCACCAAGATGATGAACGGCATCGGCGGCTCGGGCGACTTCGCCCGCAACGCGCACCTGGCAATCTTCGTCACCAAGTCCATCGCCAAGGGCGGCAACATCTCCAGCGTGGTGCCGATGGTCAGCCACGTCGACCACACCGAGCACGACGTGGACATCCTGGTCACCGAAGTGGGCCTGGCCGACCTGCGTGGCCTGGCGCCGCGCGAGCGCGCCCGGGTGATCATCGACAACTGTGTGCACCCGTCCTACCGCGACGCCCTGAACAGTTACTTCGAAGCCGCCTGCGAGCGCGGCGGCCATACCCCGCACATCCTGCGCGAGGCCCTGGAGTGGCATATCAATCTGGAAGAGCGCGGTCACATGCTGGCGGCAAGCTGATCCGGAGCCTTTTGCGGGCCATTCAGCAATGAATGGCCCGCAAGGGTTTACAGCCGAAAAAAAACCACGTAAAAACACTCCTGAACAGATTTTTATCCCGCTCCAACTGTTCAGCTCTCCCCGCCGCCACCCCGGCCGGCACCCTCGAAATACCTCAGACGCCTATCAATTGCGCACCAGAATGGAGCGCAACGGTACAGTTCGCCCCAAAAAACACCATTACAGTTCAAAATAACAATCGCCTGACCAGCTGCAATACAGCGCAACTGTACCTGTCATCCCTGACTAAAAAGTCAGATCATATGCTCAATCAATTCAGCAACTGACTACTCGCCACAAGCGAGAAGGATGACCACCATGGAACGTACCCTCGGTTCCGCAGCTCTGAGCACTACCCGTAGCACCTCCAGCGCCCACCGTGGCCTCGTCGGCACCGTTCGCCTGTGGCAGCGCCGCATGGAAAGCCGCCGTCAGCTGGCCCGCCTGGACTCCCGCCTGTTGGCCGACGCCGGCATCAGCGAAGCCCAGCGTTACGCCGAACTGAACAAGCCGTTCTGGCGCTGATTCAACAGTACAACTGAGCCACTCTCTCCAGGCTCGCCGTAACTGTACTGGTAAGTATGTTGCCCCGGCCGTTCAGCCAGAACGGCCTTCGGGCAGCAGAATCTCCCCCTCCGCTTTTTCGTCCAGCAGATTGCGATACAGATCTGCCCAGACCCGCCCCATAGCATCCGCGGTGAACAGCTCGCGATAGCGAACTTCCGCCTGCCGCCCCATCTCAGCCGCCGCCTGCGGATTCTCCCAGCACCAGCGCATTGCCTGTCGGAACGCCTGCGGATCGCTCGGTGGCACCACCAGTCCGGTCAGACCATGAGCATTGATGAAGCTCGTGCCAGTGCCGATCTCGCTGGAAATCATCGGCTTGCCATACATCGCCCCTTCGAGCAGGGAGATACCGAAGGCCTCCGAGCGCAGGTGCGAGGGGAATACGATCGCGCGTGACAGCTGCAACAGGGCGACCTTGTCTTCCTCGCTGACACGGCCGACGAAGCGGACGTGCGACTCGACGCCCAGCGCCGCGGCCTGCGCCTTGAGCTGCTGCTCCAGCGGGCCGGCCCCGACGATCACCACGGGATAGCCGGTGCCCTTCACCGCCTCAAGGAGGATGTGCAGCCCCTTGTAGTAGCGCATCACACCGACGAACAGGAAGAACTGTTCCCCTACCGCCCGCCGCCAGCGCTCGACGCACTCCGCAGCGGGGGTGGGATAGGCCTGCTTGTCCAGGCCGTAGGGGATGACTTGCGCCTTGTGCGGGTAACGGCGCAGCACATCGCTCGATTTCAGATAGTTGGGCGACGCGGCGACGATCCGGTCAGCACTGTTCAGGAAGCGATGCATGAGCGGCTGGTACAGTTTGAACAGATGCTTCTGGCGGACGATATCGGAGTGATAGGTGACCACGGTCGGTTTGCGCACGCCCGACAGCAGGTGCACCACGTCCATGAACGGCCAAGGGAAGTGGAAGTTGATGATGTCCGCTTCGGCCGCCAACCTGCGGAACTGCGGTACGACGCTGTAGGAGAAGCCGGTGGAGGCCAGTTGCAGATCGAGGCGCGCCCGGAACACCCGATGACCGTCGACCATCACCTCGGCCGGATCGGGACTGGCGCTCAGGGTCAGCACCTGGTTCTCGATGCCATGACTGTGTCCCGTGCGGCAGAGCTGGTTGATCACCTGTTCGATGCCGCCGACCGAATCCGGCAGGTAGGTCTTGAAGAAGTGCAGTACGCGCATTCAGCCCCCCAGTACCTTACGGTAAACATCGCTGGTAATTCGGGCACAGCGTTGCCAACTGAACGCTTTCGCCCGTTCAAGGCCGAGCGTCCGGCAGCGCTGCCGTAGAGTTTCATCTTCCATCAGTCGCTGTATGGCGACACTCATCCCTTGCGGGTCCTGCGCATCGACGTATACCCCCGCCTCCCCGGCCACTTCCGGCAATGAGGAGGTGCGTGTCAGCACTACCGGCACGCCGCTGGCCATCGCTTCCAGCACGGGCAGGCCAAAGCCTTCGTACAGTGAGGGAAACAGCAGCACCCGAGCCCCGGCGATCAGTTCCGCCAACACCGCATCGCTCTGGTAGCCCAGCATTCTCACACAGCCTTCCGCCAGGGCGGTCTTCAGCGTGTCATCAAGCTGCTCGGTGCGCCATCCCGGCATTCCGACTATCACCAATGGAAGCCCCTTGCGCACGCTTGCCGACAACAGAGCATGGGCCTGCAGCGCGAGTTCGAGATTCTTTCTGGGCTCCAGCGTGCCGACACAGATCAGGTACTGACCTGCAACCAGCCCCAAACCACTCAGCGTTCGCTCCAGCGCCTGATACGGGCGAGGATGGAAGCGCGCGGCACATCCCAGCGGCGCAACGATCACCCGGTCTTCGGACAAACCGAAATGCCGGCGAACCTCGCCGGCGACATGCTCGGAATCGGTGAGTACAGATTGCGCACGCTCAACGGCCCGACCGACGTGCCGTTCGATTTCCGCCAGGCGATCGGCTGGCTGGGTCTGCGGGTAATGCACATGGGTCAGGTCATGCAGTGTCATGACCATGGGCCCGTCGAACTCCAGCGGCCACAAGGTCGGCTCGTGGTACAGATCCACCTGACGGTGCTTGAGACCCCGGTCGAAAGAGCTCTGCTCCAGCCAACGGCGAATCCGATAGGCGCCTGGCACCCGCTTGGCCAGCGAGGTCCTGCGCGAATAGCCCGGCAGAGGCTCCGAGGGCAGGTCGGCACCCCAGGCAGTGCCCAGGAACAGTTCCAGATCCAGTCCGGCCTGCTTGCGCAGCGCCTCGGTCAAAGCCACCACGTACTGGCCTATTCCAGTCCGCGGCGCCTGGAGAATGCGGGCATTGAGCGCTACGCGCACTTCAGATCACTTCCACTTCACGCTGCGGTTGGCGGCGCAGTTTCAAGGCATGCAGCACGCGATCCACCAGTTGCTGACTGGCATCGCGCCAGCTGAGCCAGCGCCAGTCGCGCACGCTGCGGGTCGCCGGGAAGCGGTCGCTGGTTTCAAATTCCTGTACCAGGGATGCCAGGGATTCGGGGCGCTCCAGCTCGAAGTAGGCGACGAAATCGCCGCCGACCTCCCGGAATACCGGGATATCACTGGCCATAACCGGCAATCGACGCTGCATCGCCTCGACCAACGGCAGTCCGAAGCCTTCGACGAACGAGGGGAAGACCAATGCGCGGGCATGCGCATAGGCGTACTCCAGGCCCCGGTCGTTAAGCTTGTTGAACATGAACAGGCGTTGATTGAGCTGCGGATGGTTCTGTATGCGCTCGATCAGCGCATCGCATTTCCAGCCAATGCGGCCAATGATGCACAGCCGGGCCCGCGAGCCCTCGGCCCAGAGGCGCTCGAAAGCATCCAGCAGATAGGCATGGTTCTTCCGCGGCTCGATGGTGCTGACCATCAGGTAAACCGGATCGCCCTCGTCGAACATCCGGGTCAGTTCACCGTCCAGCTCGGACTGGTCGTGCACCAGGTCCAGCTCGGAGCCCAGGTAGAAGTGTTCGAACCATAGCTGTCGGGCCACATCCTCGCCGCGCCGGCGAACGATCTCGGCTCGCACCTGATCGCGAATGGTAGTGGAGATGCAGATGAAGCCATCTGCCATTTCGGCGATCCAGTCGAACCAGCGGTCGAACACCTTCACCAGGCCTGCATCGCAGAACTGCGGGTGAGTGCAGGGGATCAGGTCGTAGATGACCGAGACCAGCCCCACCCCCTGCGCCTTCAGGCTTTCGGCCACCGGGAAGAAGTCGGCATGCCAGGACGAGTCGAGCAGCAACAGCTGGTCGCCCGGCAGCACCTCCAGTGGCGCCATGCGCTCGGGCACCACGTGGTTGCGCGAGGCGAACATGGCGAAACGCAGCGGCACAGTGATCGACAGACTCGCGAGCTTGGCCAGCACGTACAACGCCCTCCGGGCGTTATGCCAGCGGCTCATTGGCCAACGCCGCTCCAACCGTGCATGCCACATCCAGTAGTTGTTGCGCAACTGCTCAAGGGCGATTTTCATCCCGCTGTGCCAGGGCATGTTCTCGGTCGACAGCGGCGCCAACTGCAACACCCGGTGCATGCGACCGCGGAAGAACACCACGGGGACGCACTCCACGTCGCTGTGCACATTTTCCAGATGGCCGATGACATTGCGCACCACCCGCTGAATGCCGGAGTTCACATGGGGATGTTCGAAGACGTAGGTGCATTCGACGAGCAGGCGCATCAGGAAAAGCTCCGGGTATTGCGGATGAGGGGCCCAGGCAACGTACGCTCGATATCAATGCTCGCATCCAGCCAGGTGCTGCCGACAAAGTCTTCCTGGCGTAGATTCATGACCTGGAATACCAGTCCGTAGTCACGCCACTCGTAATTGCGATCCAGATGCGAGTCCAGGCGCGAGAGGCAGAAAGCGACTGAATAGTTGCCCTTGCCCAGGCGCATGGGGAAGGCGAAGCGGTAGGTGACTCGCTCGCCTATTTGCAATCTTTCCAGAGCCTGCTGCATGCGGTGGGTGTTGATACCGTACATGGGCTGGCCGAATCGATCCTTGATCATGAACCCCAGCACCAGTCGCTCCACCGGCTCGCGCACCTCGACCTCGACCTCGATCTGCACAGGCTGACCTACTTCCACCAGGTCCTGCTCCTTGCCCGTCTCATCAAGCAGGCGCACGCCAAGGATCGCCGCCTCACCACTGCCAGAGATGGTCCTGACCTTGCCATCGGCAAGCATTTCCTGGCGCACGGTACTCCGCTCCCGCTCGGCGAGCAGAGCGTTGTAATAATCCATCACCGCTTCGGGGTTGCCCTGCATGACCAGCTTTCCACCATTGAGCAGAAGCGCACGGTCGCAGATCGACTGAATGGCGCTACGATCATGGGAGACGATCAGCAGCGTGGTGCCGGAGCGGCGGAAGCTGCGGATACGCTCGAAGCTCTTATGCTGGAAGTAGGCATCACCCACCGAGAGCGCCTCATCGACGATCAGCACATCCGGCCGGCGGGCGGTCGCCACACTGAAGGCCAGACGCATCTGCATGCCACTGGAGTAGGTCCGCACCGGCTGGTCGATGGCGTCGCCGACTTCGGCAAAGCGCTCGATGTCCGGCATCAGGCCGTGGATTTCCTCCACGCTCAAACCCAGCAGCTGCCCCGCCATGATGACGTTCTGCCGCCCGGTGAAGTCTGGGTGGAAGCCCATGCCCAATTCGAGCAGAGCAGCTACCCGCCCCTCGACATGGATACGCCCGGTGGTGGCCTGGGTGGTACCAGCAATCATCTTCAGCAAGGTGCTCTTGCCGGCGCCGTTCACCCCAACGATGCCGATGGCCTCCCCGGCTTCCACCTCGAAATCGAGGTCCTGGAGAATCCAGTGCAGGCTATGGCGCGGCCTTGCTGGCCAGAGCCATTCCAGCATGCGCGAGGCACGCGTCGGATACTGCTTATAGGCCTTGCCCAGGCCGCTGACGCTGATTCTGCCCATCAGAGCTCATCCACCATCTCGCCCGAGCGAGCACGGAACAACGCCATGCCGCACACGCACAGCAGCAACCCCAGCACGGCAACGGGCAGCAGGCTCGACCATTCGGGCCAGGCGCCTTTGAGGAAGAGTTCCTGGTAGGCGTGCATCAACGCGGTCATGGGATTGAGTTCGACCAACGCACGGATACCCTGCGGCAGGATCGACAGCGGGTAGACGATGGGAGTCAGCCAGAACCAGAACTGCAGGGCGATGCCGAAAAACTGTCCGACATCACGGAAAAAGACATTCAGGATACCCAGCACCATCCCCAGACCGGCAGCGAACAGCAGTTGAATCGCCAGCAATGCCGGCAATGCAACCAGGGCGATGCCCGGCAATCGTCCCGTGATCGTCAGAAAGCCGAGGAAAATCGCCAGGATGATCGCGAAATTGACCCCTGCATTAAGGATGACGATCAGCGGCAGGCAGATGCGCGGGAAGTTCAGCTTCTTCAGCAGGTTGGCATTATCCAGGAACATCGTCAGGCTGCGTCCGACGATCTCGCCGAACAGTCCCCAGGTGAGCAGTCCGGCGCAGAGGAACACGCTGTAGGCAAGGCCATCATCCACACCCGGCAAACGAGCGCGCATGACCTGGGAAAAGATCACGGTGTAGACCAGGATCATCGCCAATGGGTTAAGCACCGTCCACAGGGCGCCCAGCATGGAATTTCGGTATCGCGCCTGGAACTCGCGCTTTACGCTGCCAACGATGAAGCCTCGATAGGACCAGACCGAACGCGAAACAGCCAACAACATCTAGCGCGCCCTTCCGTAGATATCCTCGAAGCGGACGATGTCGTCCTCGCCCAGGTACTCGCCGCTCTGCACCTCGATCATCACCAGATCGATCACACCCGGGTTCTCCAGGCGATGACGATGCCCTGCGGGGATGTAGGTCGATTCGTTGCTGTTCACCAGGCGTACGGACTCGCCGTTGGTGACCTTCGCCATACCCTGCACCACGACCCAATGCTCACTGCGGTGATGGTGCATCTGCAGCGATAACGACGCCCCGGACTTGACTACGATGCGTTTGATCTTGAACCGGGGTCCCTCTTCCAGGACGGTGTAGGTACCCCAGGGTCGGCTCACGGTGCGGTGCAGGCGGTATGCCTCGTTCTCGCTGTCCTTGAGCTGCTTGACCACCTTGCGGACGTCCTGGGCCCGATCCGCGCGAGCGACCAGGATGGCGTCGGCGGTTTCGACCACGATAAGCCCCTCGACGCCCACGGTGGCGATCAGACGCCCCTCGCTCTGCACATAGTTGTCCCGACTATCGACGAAGATGGCGTTACCGGCCGCGCGATTGTTGTCGGCGTCCGCGTCCACCAGCGTACTCATGGCGGTCCAGGAGCCGATGTCGCTCCAGTCGAAGGTCGCGGGTACGACGGCGACACGATCGGAACGCTCCATCAGCGCATAGTCGATGGAGATGTCTTCCAGGTTGCAGAAATGCTCGTGCGGCAGCTCCTGCTGGACCACATTGCCCATCTCCTCCGGCTGGCTCGCCAGTTGGCAGTCGATGGCTTGCGCCAACATCTGGGGCGCATGCTTTTCCAGCTCGCTGATGAAGGTGCCGACGGTGAAGCAGAACATTCCCGAGTTCCAGAGGAAGGTGCCGGCCTGGAGAAACTGCCTGGCGGTATCCAGATCGGGCTTTTCGACGAAGCGTTTCACCGTGCTGCCGCCCTTGGCGTCCAGCGCGTCTCCGGTCTCGATGTAGCCGAAACCGGTCTCCGGCGAGGTGGGGACTACACCGAAGGTCACCAGTCGCCCCTGTGCAGCCAGTTCGACCGCGTGTTCCACGGCGTTGGCGAACGCCTCGACATCGCGGATCAGATGATCCGCCGGCATCACCACCATGGTCACGTCATCGCCGTACATCGCACGCAGCGCCAAGGCCGCGACCGCGATGGCGGGTGCCGTATTGCGCCCAGTCGGCTCGAGGATGAAGTGGCCGCGCTGACGCAGCTTGGCGGCCTGAAAATGGTCCTTGCTCTGGAAGTAGTAGTCGCGGTTGGTCACCGTGACGATGCTCCCGTCGCCACCCAGTAGGCCAGCCGCGCGCCGATAGGTCTTGTTGAGCAGGGACTGCCCATCGGGCATTGCCATGAAGGGTTTCGGCTGACCTTCGCGGGATACCGGCCACAGCCGTGTACCGGCGCCACCGGAGAGAATGACGGGAATGAGCATGGCTTACTCCTTGCCGACGCGACGCAGGTCGGCGTCAACCATCATGTGAATCAGCGTCTCCAGGCTGGTCTGCGGGCTCCAGCCCAATACGCGCTCGGCCTTGCCCGGGTTACCCAGCAGCACATCCACTTCCGCCGGGCGGAAGAAGGCAGGATCGATCACAACGTGGTCCTGGTATTTCAGGCCGACGTATTCGAACGCAATGCGGCACATCTCACGCACGGTGGTGGTTACGCCGGTGGCGACCACGTAATCATCCGGCTGGTCCTGCTGCAGCATCCGCCACATGGCTTCCACGTAGTCGCCGGCAAAGCCCCAGTCGCGTTTCGCATCGATGTTGCCCAGGCGCAGTTCGTTCTGCTTGCCAAGCTTGATGCGTGCCACGGCATCGGTGACCTTGCGCGTCACGAACTCGATGCCGCGCAGCGGAGATTCGTGGTTGAAGAGGATGCCGCTGGAGGCATGCAGCTTGAAGCTCTCGCGATAGTTCACCGTGATCCAGTGACCATAGAGCTTAGCCACCCCATAGGGACTACGTGGATAGAACGGCGTGTTTTCGTCTTGCCGCTCGGCCTGGATCAGGCCGAACATTTCACTGGTGGAGGCTTGGTAGAAGCGCGTTTCCGGGCTGAATTGGCGAATGGCTTCCAGCAGGTGCGTCACCCCCAGGCCATCGACGATACCGGTGGTGACGGGCTGGTCCCAAGAGCTGCCGACAAAGCTCTGCGCCCCCAGGTTGTAGAGTTCGTCCGGCTTGGCCTTGATGACGGCGCGCTGGACGGAACAGGCATCGGCCAGATCACCCTCGAGGTAGGCCACTTCGGACTCGATGCCCAGCTCACGCAGGCGCCAGCGTGTGTCGCTACTGCGACGGGCGACCAATCCGTGGACCTTGTACCCCTTCTCCAGCAGCAGCTTTGCAAGGTAGGCGCCATCCTGGCCGGTCAGACCGGTGATCAGTGCACTTTTTGTCATTCTTCTAGCATCCGTGATGTCTCACAGAATCATGGTCTGCGAGTTGATTTTAGTTATTCCGGATTCCCTGCCAGGCGGGGTATGCCCTTCATGGTCTCCGAGTGGAGCATTACTACTGTCGGCCATTGCACGCTCGTGGCGCTTCCGCGACCGATATCACTGGTGATTGGCAGTCACCTGGCCCAGGCCCTTCCCCCACAGCGAAGGACTTACTCCTGCAACACCCTGACATCCCAGTCCGCCAGAATATCCCGGAGCGTCTGCTCCATACTGATCACTGGCGCCCATCCTGTCTCTTGCCCAAGCTTCGCATGGCTGCCACGGACCCGACGTTGTTCCGCGCGCCGCAGACGCTGCGGATCCTGGCAAATCTCCAGTTCGACCTCGGCCAGCCGAGCCATCCGGCCAATCAGGTCGCGCACCCGGGACTCCTGTCCCGAGCAGACGTTGTATACCTCGCCGTTGCGTCCATGCTCCAGCAGCGCAAAATAGGCCGCCAGCACGTCCCGGACATCGAGGAAATCGCGGGTGACATCGATGTCACCAACCTCGATACGCGGGACCTGCATGCCGCACCGGATACGCGCCAGTTGCCTGGCCACCGCGGGCAGGACGAAATCCGCCTTCTGCCCCGTCCCCACATGGTTGAACGGGCGTGCCACCATCATGCGCCACGACTCGGTGAAGCTCCACTGCTGGCACAACAGCTCCGCCGCGACCTTGCTGACGCCATAGGGGTTCCGTGGCCTGGGTAACTGCTCCTCGGTAATGGGCAATTGCTCCTCGCTCACCTGGCCGTAAACATCTCCAGAGCTGACATAGAGAAAGGCTCCGGAAAAACCGCACCGTTTGAGCGACTCCAGCAGGTTCAGGGTTCCCAGTACGTTCACTTGCAGCGTTCCTGCCGGGTCGCGGAATGCCTGCGGCACGAAGGTCTGGCCGGCCAAGTGGATCACTGCGTCCGGTGGACCATCCCGCAGGTATGCGTCGAAGCCTTCGGGATCGCGAAGATCCACACGCGGCAACTCAAGCAGCCGCCATCCAGCCGGCAGAGACGCACGCAAATGTGCGCCAACAAAACCGGAAAGCCCTGTCACGAGTAGTCGCTTGTCCAAGGGGCAGTCTCTCTGATTGTTTTGAAGGAAAGAAGCCATTAATGGCTGACTGGCCAGTCACTCGATCCGCATGAAGCATGGGTGCATGCAGCGAAGGCTCTTTTCGATGTATCAGCAGCGCCTTCTTGGTATTCGATGGGAAAGCGCTGCTGTAGCATGCCGACTTTCCGGCAAAAGAAAACCCCTGAATACAGCTGGCAGAATAATCAACAATCCACCAGATTTTGCCGATGATCGCAACCAGATAACCAACGTTCAGCCATTATAAAAAATGACCGGCGACGCCATGATTCCAAACAAAATGACGACGACCTCATGCGCGAACATCTGACATCGCAGACGTTGTGGAACCGCGCTCCGGATGACGCGGGGATTCCTGGACTGAACCTCGATCGTTCCATGGGATTCCCTCCGACATGAACAACAACGCGTCCATCAACCTTTTTCGTCATGCGCTCTGGATGCTGGCTGGCGCTCTGGTCCTGTGTATCGTACTGACCGCACAGAATCGCAACACCACCAGCGACCCACGTGGCACCTTGTTGTTGAGCCAGGCCCTGGCCCAGCATGGCGAGATGCGCCTCGACAGCTATGGCAGCTCGGTACTGCAGCGCTACGGCTATGTAGTCCAGCAGAAGAACGATCACTTCTACTACTTCTTTCCCTTGGGTAGCGCTGTACTCAGCGCACCCGCCGTTGGACTGGCCAACGCGCTAGGCGTGGACATGGTCAACCATGAGGGCGCAATGCAGATAGCCCTGGCGGGCCTTTGTGCCGCGGGCATCCTCATGCTGTTGTACCGGACCGCACGCCTGTTCCTGGACCGACGCAGCAGTTATCTGCTCGCACTCTTGTGCTGGCTCGGAAGCTCCTACGCCAGCATGCTGGCCACCGCACTCTGGTCCCATGATTTCGCCGTGTTCTTCGCAAGCCTCGCCATCTACCTGGCGCTCAGGAAAATGCCTGCGAACGACACCCTGGTCAGCGTCGCCATTGGCGTCAGCCTGTTCCTCGCCTACTTCTGCCGCCCCACCCTTGCCCTGCTCGCCCCTTTCCTCCTGCTGTATCTCCTGCACCGGCAACCACGCGCGGCGCTGAAGGCCGGGGCCGCCCTTGCGCTTTCGCTGCTGCTGTTCTGCGCCTGGAGTTTCCACGAACTCGCCCAGTGGTTGCCCGATTACTACCTGCCCTCCCGGTTGAAGAATGACAGCCCGGGCACTGCGCTGTACGGCAACCTGCTGAGCCCGGCCAGGGGCCTCTTGGTCTACTCACCGTTCCTGCTGCTGCCCCTGTTGCTCCTGCCGGCAATGGCAATCCGCGCCCGGCGCTATCGCCTGCTCTTGCTGATCGCCCTGGCATGGCCCATCACGCACTGGATCGTCATCTCGAGGTTCCCCCATTGGTGGGCTGGCTGGTCCTATGGCCCGCGCCTCATGGTCGATGTGCTGCCAGGTCTCTTCGCGGGAATGTTCGCAAGCCTTGCACTGGCCCGGGAGTGGCGCCGCTGGCTGTATGTGCCGCTCCTCGTACTGGGCGTCTTCGCCATCTTCGTGAATACCTGGCAAGGCTTGTACAACCCCTATACGGCTCGATGGAACGTGGAGCCGAACATCGACGAGCACCCTGAGTACCTCTTCAACTGGGAGTACCCGCAGTTCCTGAACTCCCCGTCGCGGCACAAGGCGCGTCTCGTCGAGTTCCAGATGCGCAGTATCGAGCCCTTGCCCAGGGCTTTCGACCTGGACTTCCAGTCAGACAAGGTCGGCTTCGTAGGCTTCTCGACGGCAGAACCGGAATTCCGCTGGACCGACGGACCACGGGCCGAGATTCTCTTCCAATATGCCGGGCCAAACGCCCTTCCCGCCCAGGTACGCCTGAAGGCCGACTTCCTGGGGCAGCAGAGATTGACGATCAGCCTGAACGGCACAGTGCTTGGGCAAGGCGTATGGAGCGGCCCCAATCAGGTCATCGAACTCAAGGTAGCGCCGGAGCAACTGACTGCCGGCCTCAACACACTGACGTTCGAGCTTCCCGATGCTCATCGCCCGCCGTCTGCCGACCCGAGGATCCTGGCCATGGCACTCCGGACGCTGAGCCTGGAATGACTGGCCGACACCGACGGCAAGCGGGAAGTGATGGGTGCCGTGCTCGCCAGCGATCAGTACCGTGAAACGGAAGTCCGCAACCGCCTTGGCGCGACGGGTAACCTGACGATCCATCGCATCAGCCTGCTGCGGCTATAGGCATAACAACAAGACAACGGGAGCAAGCATGCTGGGTATCACCCGCTTCATCCTGGCCATCCTGGTGCTGCTCTCGCACACAACTGGCGCAGGCTTCACCTTCAACCCCGGGGTAGTCGCCGTCATTACGTTCTATTTCACCAGCGGCTACCTGATGCAGCGCAGTTACCAGCGTTTCGCAAGGCACTCGCCCACCCCGATCAGAACGTTCTATGCGGACCGGCTGCTGAAGCTGTTCCCACAATATGCCGTCGTCGTGCTCGCTAGTTTCGCCTCGATCGCCTGGCTCGGTCCCGCCGAGCACATCCTGTTCCTGAACCAGGAGCCCAGCCTGCAAAAGATAGCGCTCAACCTGGCCCTGCTTCCTGCCAACTATGTGTTTCCGCCGTTGGTCGTCGACAGCATGCTGCCGCACCCAATCATTCCACCGGCCTGGTCGCTGGCCAGCGAATTCCATTTCTACCTGCTGTTGCCGGTAATTTTTCTTCTGCCCAAGCGAGGCTTCATCATCCTGTTCGGCCTAACCTTGTCGATCCAGGTCGGCGCGTTATTCTTCAGCAGTGGCGCATTCAACAGCGACAACTTCGGCTACCGATTCATTTTCGGCGTACTGGCTTTCTTCCTTATGGGCTGTGCCTACGCCAAGGGCTCGGACATCTACTATCAGCGCGCAGCACAGGCGGCGTGGGCCATCTACCTGATCATGCTGCTGATCATCGCCCCTACATTCCGACTATTCGCCAATCTCCACGCAATGGAGGTACTGCTCGGAGCCGTGCTGGCCTGGCCCTTAGTCTCTGCCGCGTTGAAGACGACCCCTGATGGCTGGATCAAGGTCGCTGACTACTACCTGGGGCGCCTCGCCTACCCCATCTTCATCAGCCATTTCCTGGCGTTCTTCTTGTGCGAGAAGCTGGTTGGCGGGCAGGGTCAAAGCGGTCTGAGAATTCCACTGGCCATTGCGATCTGTCTGGGCATCTCAGGGCTGCTGGTGAGACTGCAGGCCGTGATCGACGACTATCGGCTGCAGCGGCGCGGTTTCCAGAGCATGGCGCAAGCACCGCAAGCGAATGTCTAGCCGCGGGGTATGGGGGGAAACGGTTGTAGGCCTGACGCCAGGTCCTGAAGGTATTTCAGGACATCCGCGAACGGAAAGCTGCGGACCTGGTAATCCTCGAAGAGATAGATCGACGACATACCATTGAGAAACAGCAGGAACACGCACCACAGCGGCAACCCCAGCCAGCGGCCAGATGGCGCATCTACCTGTTCAAGGCGGCCAGCGCAGGCGCTCAGCACCAGGAAAGCGGCGGTTACGGCTTGTGCGTTGAATCGATGAATGTCATACGCCACGGTCAACAGCAGAAGCGGCGAAACGCACGCGCCAACCGCCATGAGTTTCCAGGGCAACCCAAGCCCATGACGCCTCAGAAGGACAACAGCCGCAACGATCAGGACGACACCCACCGGCCAGGTCACCAGCAGAGACTTCAGATACTCCAGGTACCAACCGATGCCACTGGTCCAGACAGCTGCCATAACCTTCATCTGTGCGAATGAGGTACGTCCAAGGACCTCGATCGCATCCGGGCGCAACGGTAATTGCGAAAGGCTCGCCAGATGAATACGCATCGCCTCGATCTGCGCAGCATCGAGGATGAAACGCGACAAGAACAGCGCCAGGGCTACGCCATACAGGCAGAAGACTCCCAGCGCTGGGTATTCCACCCAAGGCTTTTCACGAGGCATTGCCAACGCCAGCGCGAAAGTGATGCAGGGAAAGAACAGAACCAAGGTGGCCTCGTGCAACAACAGCGCGATCGTCAGGCCCGCCCAGGCGAACACGAGCCGCGGCCAAAACGCCGGCATGCGCAGCGTCAGCAAGGCCACCAACAGCCCGACCTGTTCGTTGTAGCCGATCGTATGAGCCAGCATCACAACCGCCATGCTGGATGCGAAGACGAGTGCGCAACCCGTAAGCAGTGAATCGCCGAAGGCAACCAGGCGGCGAAGGTTGTCCGCCAGCAATGCGAGATTGGCCAGCAGCAGGGCGAAGCTCAGGGCACTGAAAAATCCGTAGGAGCGCAGCGTGGGCGAGGCAAACTGGCTCAGGAAGCCTCCCCACAACGCACGCCGGGAAAAGCCGAACTCGTAGTCGAAAAGGAAGTGCGTGTAGGTCCACAGATTGGGAAAGCGCAGCCCGCGCATCACGCACAATGCAAAGATGCACAGCACCAGCCACGGCATCAGCCGTGACGGAGCCAACGCACTCGGGGCATTTTCCGGGACCTCAGGTGGCGGCTTCACGTATCAGTCCGGCTTGCGTCGGTAAGCAGTGAAATGATCGTCCCAGTAGTAATCCCGCTCAAGATCGGGCTGATTCCAGAGATCCACGACTGCCGGCAGCGTCATGGTATTGGGGTCACCCTTGCGCGGAATCCAGATGAAATCCGGACGCTGCGAGAGCACGTACGGTGCATCGGTGCGTTGGTGCCCCGGCAGCATGAGAGTGGCTGAGACATGCCGATCGCTTCGCGCCACGGTGCGATCGGTCAGCCCCACCAGGTCCAGCACCGGCAACTCCATTGCGTAATACCCGAGCTTTCCGATGCCAATGGTGGCGACCAGATGGACCGGTGGCTGCAGCGCGACGATGTCCCGGGCACGCTGGCGAACCCACTCCTCGGGTACGAAGAACATATGGTTGCGCGCATTCATCCGCTTCGCAGACTGCGGGAATGGCTGCTTTTCAATGACGCCGAAATCGGCGTTGTACGGCCAGGTTCCGTAGAGTGACACCAGCACTGTCAGCGGCAGGCTCAACCCCAGAATCACGCCGCCGAGTCGGGAGCGGCCATACAAAAATAGGGCTCCTGCCAGCGCCCCGACGACAAGGAATGGCAGCACCGGCAGCAGGAAGCGGCCCAGACGGAATACGTCTCCGCCCACCGAGACGCTATAGGCAGCAATCAGCAGCGTGAAGGCAAATGCGATCCGGTAGCGTGGCAGTATCCATGCCCCCAGCAACGCCGGGATCACCAGCAGCCCCGGCCCATCGACGGCGAAGTTATAGAGGTATTCGAAACCGCGACTCAGTGGAATCCCACCCACCTTGGCGTGGAAGGTATTGGGTACGTAGTCGTGGTAGTAATACAACCGGAACGCGGTGTGGGCGACGAAATACGCGGTGAACAACAGCCCGGGCAGAGCCAGGCGCAGAGCTGCGCCGAATGTCTTGCGCTCCAGTGTCACGACGCCTCTCAGCCAGTCCCAGCCCAGCAGGACGAAAGCCAGCAGCATGCCCTCGGGACGGGTCATCGCCGCCAGGATGCACCACAGCGAAACCCGCCAGCTCCGCCCCGAGAGTTGTTCGGCAAACGCCATGACCACGGTTGCGGCGAACAGCGCGGACTCAAGACCCGATGCAGTCCAGCAGGCAAAGGCATTGGTGCCAAGCACCACCAGAGGTGCAAGGCCCGCGAGCCAGGAGCCCTGAGGTAACAAGCGACGCGCATAGATGAATGTCGACCACAACAGCAGGACGCCGGACAGCAGCATCAACCAATGCCCCACAATGGGAGCACTCCAACCCAGTCGGATACCCGCAGCCACCACCAAGGTCCAGCTCAGGTTGGTATAACCCTCGACGTGCTCGCCGACATTGAATACCAGGCCATTGCCATCGGCGAGGTTCTGCGCGTAGCGATAAGAGATGAAGGCGTCGTCCATCTGTTCGGCTGGCGCCCAGGCCTCTACCAAGTACAGGCCGATCGACAGCAGCAGCAACAACGGCGCGATACCGCTCCACAACGTCCGCAGCGACAGGGCGTCGCCGATCTTTGCTTGAGTCTGGAAACTATTCGTCACGTTGCTTTGCTCCGCCAGCAATGGTGATCACCTCGCAGCCCGTGTCCTTGGCGACCCGCGCCTTGACGTCCCAATCGAAGATGAGTACGTACTTGGGGTACAGCGCGCTGTCGCAGAATACCCGGAACTCATTCTGGCGGCCGGGGAACACTTGGACCACGCTGTGCATCGGGACACTCCACAGCGCCCCGACGCTGGCCATGTCACCGAGGAAATAGGGCTCGATACCCGTGTAGCCGAACGACACCGTCTGACCGGGACGCAGGGTATGGATGAATGCCCGCACCTTCTGGATTTCGGCGTTTTCCAGGAATGGCCGGCGCAGCAGTTCGCTCCGCGGCCAGAGCGGCGCCATAGTCTCGGTCTTGGTCCAGCCATAAGTCACGAACGGATAGGACAGGCACAGCAGCAACAGCAGCGGCAACCGGGAAAGCCTGTGACCACGCAGAGACTGGACATCCAGCAGCAGGCTCAGCGCCAGTAACCACACGGAAAGTACAAAGGCAAAGTGGTACCACATGCTGTGGCCGTTAAGCGCCAATGCCATGAAACCCGCCGCGTAGAGTGACAGAATCGCATCAGTGGCGAAGCGACGGCGAATGATCAGTTGCCCCAGTGCCAGCAGCACAATGGCGCCGATCTTCAGCCAACCTGTCGGGCCGTCCATGACCGCCGACTCGAGCTTGTACGCAAACTGGAACTTCATGTCCTCCAGAAAGCCATCGATATGCTTGAGCACGAACACGCCATATCCGGCCAAGGCCAGGCAGGCCAGTACCAGCGCAGCTAACTCGAACGGGCCAATGACCAGTTGCTCGCGCCGAACGATCTTCCAGCCGATCAGCACCCCATAGGGCAGCAGCATGTAGACGGCGTTGAAATGCACCACCGCACCGATGAGTACCAGTGCGAGCCCTAGCGCGTAATGCGAGCGCAGCATCGCCCAGAGCGACGCGAGGAACACGAACGCATAGAGCACGTCCATCCGTGCAATGTTGGAGATTACCAATGAGTATGGGGAGAGGAAGGCCAGCAGCGTCAGCACCAGCGCGACGACCTGCTTCCAGCCTCTGAGCCGGAGTTGCCGCAGAACGCCCAGGGCAGTGCCAAAGGCGCCAAGGAACAGCAGACAGGACACCCAGCGCGAGATCTCGAAGCTGTAGCCGAAGAGCTTGTAAACCGCCGCCAGCAGGAGCATGTAGCCTGGTGGCATCCACATGACCACGCGCTCGGTATTCAGTCCGTAAACGTAGAAGCTGCCGGTGCGGCTGAATTCGAAAGCCTGTGAAATGAACGCGGTCTCGTCGTTCCACGGCACGGGGAACTCAAAACCCATTCCCAGGCGAATGGTCAGCACCACGACCAGCAGAATGAGGGCAGCGAGCCACATTCCCCAGCGGCCGGCCAGACAGTCGACAATGGCGCCCTGCGCCCTTCCCTCTTGCATGCTGGCTTCCCTGTCAGAACGGCTTGCGCGCGATGATCGCCTGGCTCTTGGGCATGACCTCATCCAGCGCCCGCTTAACTCGGGCACCTTCTGGCATGTCCATCAAGCTCGCCCAGGTCTTCGCCCAGTTGTTGAGCAGCGGATGGTCCGGGTTGGACAGATCCTTGCGGCAAACCCAGAAGAACGCCCACCACACCGCCCAGTAAAAGCCGTAGTAGGTGCGCCGCTCGACGATCAGGCCGGCGTCCGTCACCAGGCGTTCGAAATCATCGCGGCTGAAGATGTTGATGTGGTTGGGCTTCTGGAAATGCGCGGCCGGCGCCAGCACTTGCTGCACGCCCTCACTGCGGGCATCCGGCACACTGAGCAGGTATTGCGCGCCAGGCTTGCCGACACGCACCAGTTCGCGCATGAAATCGGCCGGGACGTCGACGTGCTCCAGCACCTCCATGGCGATGATCTTGTCCAAGTGCGCGTCTGGCAGCGGTAACGGGTTGGCGTCGGTCACCAACGGGTGCAATGCTCGCGCCGGCATACCCTCCAGCAAGCCAGCCACACGGGCGACACGCTCGGCATCGATGTCGCCAAAGATCAGTTCGGCCCCCATCTTCGCGCAGAAATGGCTGAACTGACCGTCGCCACAACCGATGTCGAGGACTCGGTCCTCGGGGCGAACCGGAAAGCCCTTGAGCAACTCTCCACCTTCCACGTCGAACCAACCGCTCAGGCACGCGTCGACCAGTGCGAAGTCGTTCGCCGGAGCCTCGGGTGGCGTCGGGCTCGCAGGAGCGGTAGTCAGCTGGGCGAACACATTTCTAAGGCGCTTCAACATCATTGGACCTTCATGTCGGCGACCGGCAGAGCCGGATCAACCGGGGCGCCACCATCGGCGAAGGTGCGGGCAATCGCCGCCCCGCGCAGGCGTAGCGGCGTCTCGATGAATCGGAAGTTCAGCTCGGCGAGCACTACGATCAGTGCCCCTGCGGTCAACAGAAACGGGTAGAAGTACTGGGTATCGAAAGTTGCGCCCGGTTGCAGGCGGGACCAGATTTCCCGCGTGGCCATGAAGGCCGGCACATGGATCAGGTAAATCGCATAGGAGCGCGCACCGACCCAAAGCATCAAACGGCGCAACGGCCCCGAAGGGAGGAACAGGTTGGCATCATAAGAAGCGATCCAGACCAGCAGTGCAGACAGCAATGCCAGCAGGCTGAAGCGATAGGACACCACCTTCAGCACATCCGATCCAATGATGCCAAGGAACAACAAAGCCACGGACAGCACCACAGTTCCGGCAGGCCAGCCACGCATGAGGAACGTCGGGCGCGCCAGCGAGTAGGAGAAATGCCGGCTCCACAGCGCAAGCAGCACCCCCAGAGCCAGCGAGTCACTGCGAAACACCACCGACAGCAAGGTACGCTCGGCCAGCAATTGATAGGCCACCAGCGCAATCAGCACATGCGGCAGAAAGCGCCGGCTAAGCAGGATGACAAAAGGCAGCAGCAGGTAGAACTGCTCCTCCAGCGAGAGCGTCCAGTAGACGAAGCTGGCACCGTACTCGCGGGAACCAAACGTTTCGGCGAAGCGCAAATTGGCGACCTGCAGGACGCCGGCCACAGTCGCCTCGACGTTCGCCCGCAGCGTGCCGAACGCGCCGGATTCGTTGAACACCACGGCGGCCACCAGAACGACCGCCAGCCAGGTCCAGGCCGACGGCAAAAGGCGCCAGGCACGGCGAATCCAGAAAGACAACACAGTCCCGCAGGCCATTTGCGAACTGGTGCAGCCCTGCAGGCGCGGTACGAGATCGCGGGCTATGACGAAACCTGAAATGACGAGGAACAGATCCACCCCGAAGCCGCCACCGAAATACACTGCCAAGCGCTCCAGGGCAGGCGTGGACCAGGTGAACAGGTTGCCATGGGCATGGTGCAACACCACGGACAACACCGCGAAGCCGCGAAGAATCTCGATGTCGTCGATTCGTCCCTTGGCCATCATGCAGCTCCTGGCACAACCGGTTTGCGAGCAAGGATGATCTGGGTCTTGGGCAGCGCGGCGTCAAGCTTCTCGCGCAGCAGCTCGCCTCCGGGCAGCGAAATGGTCTTGAGCCAGAGCTGCGACCACTCTTCCAACAAGGGCGAATACGGCGGGGCCAGCAGGTCGTGGGTCGCACCTTCGAAGGACTGGCCGTCAGCCTTTCCAGTGGTCCAGTAGATCATCATCCACAGCGTCCAGAAGAACCCGTAGGCGTGACGCGAGACGATCTCCAGCCCGGCCTCGCGGACGAGCGCACCGAAGTCGGCCTCGCTGAACACATTGATATGGTTCGGCGGCTGGAAATGACTGTCGGGCGCCACGCCGCGCTGCAAGGTTTCACTTTGCGGCGCCGGCACGGAAAGGAAATACAAGGCCCCCGGCTGCCCCACCCGGTTGAGCTCGGAGAGGATCGCCCCCGGTTGCTCGACGTGTTCAAGCATCTCCAGCGCAACGATGCGGCTGGCCGTTGCATCATCCAGCGGTAACGGCAGACTGTCGGAAACGATTCCCCGAGCCGCCCGGGCCGGCGTTTCTCCGACTTTCCCGGCCAGGGCCTCGACTTTTTCCGCCTCCGAGTCGGTGAATATCACCGATGCTCCCTGTCGCGCGCAGAACAATGTCGCTCCACCGCCTCCGCAGCCCACATCGAGGACCACATCCTCCGGGCCAATGGCAAAGCCCTTGAACAGCTCGTGGCTGTCATTGCGGAACCAGCCGCCCATCACCGCATCCACCAGGCCAGTGCGCTGTGTATCGCTGTCGAACCGGATCAGCTCGGCGGGTTCTGGCTTGTCGAGGAAGCGCTCACGCAGCCTGCGCCAGGCAGCCCCACGGCTCATGCGCAAGCCTCCGCATCGATCTCCAGCAAGCGGCACAGCCGCTGTCGGGCCACCGCCTGGGAGCAATGACCACGCATGCGCTGGATAGCGTTGGCCGACAGTTGGCGATAACGCTCGGGGGTCTCGAGGTAACAACGATAGGCAGCAAGATAGCCATCACGCAGCGACGCCCAGTCCAGTTGGTGACGGCAGGTGCGGTAGGCCAGGCGCGGATCGTGCGGCCAGGCAGTACCGTCCTCCCAGCTGTTCACCACAAAGCCGACCTCGGTATCCATGTAGTCCAGCATTGCCGAGTTGCGCGGGGCCAGCGCGGGAATCCCGCAGGACAGCATTTCCATCAGCGGCAGGCACTGCCCCTCGCCGTGGGAAGCATTGACCACGAAGTCGCTGGCTTCGATGAAGGCGTTGAAGTCGCTCTGCTCGAGAAAGCCATGCACCAGTACGATGCGGCAGCGGAATTCAGGCAGGCGCGCCAGGGTGGTCAGCATGGCCTCGACGGCCGAGCGGTACTCCTGGTGCGTCAGCTTGAACAGCAGGGTCGCATCGGGCACATCGTGGAATGCGATGCAGAAGGCCGTGAGGATGTCGGTCCAGTTCTTGCGACCATCGTAGGGATTGAGAATCGAGGTGAAGACCACACCGTCGAGCACCAGCTCATGACTTCCCGGAATCCACCAACCGGTTTCCACTGGGTCAGGGCTGACGGTCGGCACCGTCTCCACGGGCAAGGCCGCGGGGAGCGGCCTGCCAGGGCGGACTCGTTGCTTGATGGCGGCCAGGGCGCCACTGAGCGGCGCGGGCAAGTGGTCGCGCCAGACCAGGCGATACCACTCCAGCAGATAGCGGGCCGTGATGTGAGCGACCTGCAGAGGGCCGGGTCGCCTGAGCTCTTCAGGTTCGGCAGCAGGGCCGACCACCGGCTTGGGCTGGCCTGCGGCGATGAATTCTTCCAGAGCATTAGGGCCGGGCCGGTACGGTCCCAGGTCCAGGGTGCGGGTATCCACCACCACACCACGCGGTACTTTTATACGGTGTTCCGCACTGGCCGGGCGTGGCTCAGCCAGCATCTGGCGCAGGCCTTCCAGGCGGTCCCAGACAGGTGCCGGAATGGACGTTACCGGGAAATCATCGCGCACCGCGCGCTGGATGGCGCGCACCGTCTGGTTCGAATGCACCACGGCGCGACCCAGTCCCTTGAGGACGAAGCGCCAGTCCTGCTCCGGCTGGCCATGCCAGGTCTCGTCGGGAATGGTGTCGAACTCCCAGGCAAATACCGGGATCGTTGGGCAGACCAACCCACGGACAGTCTTGTGCGGAGGCGAGAACGAGAGGAAAACGCAGCGTTCGCCTTCTGCCAGCGCCCGATGGAACAGCGGATCGACCTCGCGCTGTGGGTCCTGCACCACGATGACCTCGCCGAGTTGCCGGAGCACCGGCATGAACTCCTTGAGCACGAAGTAATAGCTGTACTCCGGCCGGCCGAGACTGGTAGCGATGGTCGCCGCGTTGACTTCCGAATAGACCAGGAACCTCATAGCGCCAGGCTCCTTTGCGCGGCGCCCGGAACGGGCACCAATTGATCATCAAGGAACTCGCCGAGGCGTCCGCTGACCTGCTCCACCGAACAGTACTCACGCATCCTGCGCCCCGCCGCCTCGGACATCCGCCGATAGTCCACGGGCTGCTTGGCGGTCGCATAGCTTGCACGGTAAGCGGTGACCAGTGACTCCCAGTTCAGGCGGTGCAGGTAGGCACGCAGCAGGGCGCGTGAATCGTGCGGCCAACTGGCGGGCTGCGGCGCGCTGCCAACGATGAATGCAACGTCCTCGTCGAGGTAGTCGAGCATCGCGGTATGACGCGGACCGATCGCAGGCTTGCCGCAGCTGAGGAATTCCATCAGTGGCAGGCACAAGCCTTCGCATACCGAGGTGTTCACGTAATAGGTCGAATGGCGGACCAGATCGCGGTACTCCTCGTCCTGGAGGAAGCCGTGGATCACCACGATCCGGCACTGGAACGGCGCCAGGCGCGAGAGCAGCGTCATCAGCATCACGCGGTAGCTCTCCAGATCGTGGTGGGTCATCTTCACCACCAGAGTGACGTCCGCCACGTCATGGAACGCCCAGCAGAACGCGCTGATCATGTCGATCCAGTTCTTGCGATGGTCGCCGGGGTTGAGCACCGTGGTATAGACCACGCCACGCAGCTCCAACTGTCGGGGCTCCGCTTGCGCAGGTTGCGGCGCCTGCTGCTCGGCTTCGACAACCGCGCGCCGGGACGCCAGGAAGGGGGCTACCGCTTCGGCCCACCACCCCTTGAACAAGGCCTTGGTGGTCAGCCAGCGGACGTTGGACGGCAAAGCTGCTGCCGGAGCGGAGGCAGGCTGCGGCAGCGACACTAGGCAGTCAGCCGACAATCCCAGATGCGGGCTATCGATCACATGGCCGGTGAAGCGCAGCATTCTTTCCGAGAGGTTCAGGCGGCGGGCATCGTCCATGTTCTCGCCCTGGAAGCGATCCCACACTGGCGCCGGCACGGCGATGATCGGATAGTCATCCCCCATCACCGCCTTTACCGCATCCGCCGCTTCGCGACTGAGGGTCAGGGCGGCGCCGGAGCTCGCAAAAACACGCCGCCAATCGTTGCGCGGCTCATCGCCCCAGGCTTCGGTCGGAATGCTGTCGAACTCCCAGGCGAATACCGGGATGGTCGGACAACGCAACCCCTCGGGCGTCTGCTGCGGCGGGCTGAAACTGAGGAAGACGACCTTCCGTCCCTGGGCGCTGTGCAGGTCGAAGAGCGCATCGACTTCGTCGAGACTCTTGACCTCGACGACGCTGCCCAGGCACTGCAACGCGGGTACGAACTCCTTCATCAGGAAGTAGTAACTGTACTCCGGCTTGCCCAGCGAGCTGTGGATGGTGTCCTGGCTGATCTTCGAGCCAATGAGAATGAGCGTATCCATCATGATGCAACCGCAGGCCCCGCTCCTGCGCGGTTCTTATTATCGATGCAGCCGTTGCCGCCACTGCGAATTTCTAAGGAAGGGGTGCATAGCACCAGTTCTTCGGCTCGCTGGCAAGAGCCTTTCCGCCGCGAGTACAGATGGCGCGATAACAGAGCAATACAGTTGCGAACTTCCTGGAACTGACCCAGAACAATCGTCCTCCGCTGTGACTGGAGAGTCAGACCTTCGGTGCGAAATCATGACCTCCAAGGCCGCTCGCTTCCCACACAGCTGGAGGACATCGCCATGGAACGCACCCTGCCCGCCCCGCACCTGGCCGCACCGACCGATGCCTGGCGCCTTCTTCGGCAATGGCTGCACAACACCCGCACCCGCCGCCAGTTGGCCGAGCTGGACAGCCGCCAACTGGCCGACATCGGCATCAGCCCCAGCGAGCGTGTCGCCGAAATCTCGAAACCATTCTGGCGCTGACCTCTGGTGATGCGAATCAGTCTTGGCTAGTCTGTGCTCCAGTAGAGTGGCCTCCCGGCCACCTTTTTTGCCTTATCCGGAGCCACTCCATGAAGAAAAGCCTTCAACTGATCGCCGCAGCCACCCTGCTGGGCTGCGCCACCGGCGCCTTCGCCACCAGCTTCGTCTACACCACCGACCTGTCGGTACGTGCCACCGGCGCCACCTCCGATGCCACCTCCAACATCAGCAACTCCTTCAAGGACGACAAGATCGTTCTCGAAGCCAAGGACGACGCCGCGACCTTCGTGGCGAGCCAAGGTGACATCCGCGGTGCCCATCTGGAAGCCGCCCTGCGCCACATCCGCACCAAGATGCCGACCCTGGCGGCCAACGACCAGCAGCTGGCACAGGCCATCCTGACCATCTGATGCCTCCCCGCGCCGGGCGCTCCGCCCGGCGCGTCGCGCTGGCCCTCGGCCACGCATTCCGTTAGCCTTGGCGGTCGTGCTTTTCCGATCATCTCCGCCCATGCGCCCTCTACTGCTCCTGCTACCGCTGTCGTTCTGTGCCCTGCCTGCCCAGGCATTCGACCAGACGACCCAGTTCCCGGTAGGGACCAGCTATGTCACCAGCAAACTGACCAGCACGCCGTTCGAGAACAAGCTGCTGCGCAGCGCTCGTGACGATGCGGCAGGGTTCATCGCCACCGGTGGCGAGCTGCGTGGCGCCCGCCTCGAAGCAGCGTTGCACTGGCTGCGCGAGCAGCACCCGGCACTCGCGGCGAATGATCGGGAACTGGCCGAAGCGATTCTTGCCCAATAAGTCGTGAGCAGCTCCTGCTGCCCTTTCGGAGACATCCATGCGCCTCTGCTCGATCCCCAAGAGCCCCCTGATCCTCGGCCTGCTGCTCGCTGCCTGCGCTTCCGGCGCCCAGGCGCAGTCGGTGATTCGCGTGTTCAACATCACCACCAACGCCTTCGCCCGCAGCATCGACTTCACCTCGGACACCACCACCTCCGTGCGCGACATGAAGATCGTGCAGGAAGCCCGTGACGACGCCGCCAGCTTCGTCGGCAGCGACGGCGCCATCCGCGGCGCCCAGCTGGAAGCCGCGTTCAAGGTGCTGCGCGAAGACGTGCCGCAGGCGCGTGAGGCCTCCGACCAGGCCCTGGCCGAAGCCATCCTCGCTCTGTGAGGCTCCGGGTTGGCCGCTGGCTGGCGGCCCTTGCACTGATCGTCGCCGCCAGCAGCCAAGCCTCGCTCCGCCTGGAGCTCGACACTGACGGATTGACCGGCGCCCAGCGCCAGGCCAGCCAGCAACTGCTGGACGAGGCCCTGCAGACCCTGCCGGCCACCTTCGTCGAGCGCCTCGACCGCAAGGTCGAGGTGCAATGGCGCGATGACCTGCCCAGCAACGGCATGGGCCGCGCCCTGCGCCCCGACGCCATCGCCCTCAGCACCCGCTACCTCGCCGCGCTCACCGACGGCAGCGCCGCTACCCAGCAGACCGGGCGCACCCACGGCACCCTGCGCCGCGAACTGCTGGCCGCCCTGCTCCACGAACTGACCCACCTCTACGACCGCGCCCGCCTGTGGGACGCCGACGAAGCCCGCGTCATCCGCCGCTGCACCCTGCGCGACAAGAGCCTGGGGCGTGTCGGCGCGCCCGACGAATGCCGCGGCCAGACCGCTCGCCGCTTCACGCTGTCGGACGACCCGCGCCTGCTCGACCTCGCCGGCTGGCCGCAGTACGCCGGCAAACATGGCGAACGCGAGCAGCACAACCGTTTCGTCCTGCGCAGCCCGGACAGCTATGAGCTGAGCAACCCGCGCGAATACGTCGCGGTGAACATGGAGTATTTCCTCCTCGACCCGAGCTACGCCTGCCGCCGCCCCGCGCTGTACCGCTACTACGCCGCACGCTTCGGCGAGCGCCCGCACGACGCCTGCGCCAGCAGCTATGCCTACCTCAACGCCGGCCGCGACTTCGGCCAGCAGCCGCTGGGCTACCTCGACCCGGAGCGCGTCTACGAGGTGGACTACTTCATCGCCGAGGCCAACGCCGACATCGCCAGCCGCTGGGGGCACACCATGCTGCGCCTGGTCGTCTGCGCGCCTGGCCGCCCGCGCGGGCCGGACTGCCGCCTGGACCTCGACCGGCACCTGGTGCTCTCCTACCGCGCCTTCGTCGGCGACCTGCAGCTCTCCAGCTGGGACGGCCTGACCGGCGCCTATCCGTCGCGACTCTTCGTGCTGCCGCTGTCGCAGGTGATCGAGGAATACACCAAGGTCGAGCTGCGCAGCCTGGCCTCGATCCCGCTGCGCCTGAACCGCGAAGAGATCAACAGCCTGGTGGAGCGCTCCGCGCAGAGCCACTGGAGCTACGACGGCAACTACTACTTCCTGTCCAACAACTGCGCCGTGGAGACCCTGAAGCTGCTGCGCAGCGGCATCCAGCGGCAAAGCCTGCAGAACATGGACAGCATCACCCCCTATGGCGTGCTCGGCCTGCTGGAGAACCAGGGGATCGCCGACCCGAGCGTGCTGGACAACCCCAAGGAAGCCCTGCGCCTGGGCTATCGCTTCGACTCCTTCCGCGACCGCTACCAGGCTATGTTCGACGTGCTGAAGAAGCGCCTGGACATCCGCCAGGACAAGGTCGAAGACTGGCTCGCGCTGCCCGCCACCGAGCGCCGCCCCTGGTTCGACAAGGCCGACCTGCGCGCCAGCGCCGCCCTGCTCCTGCTCGAACAGGCCTCGCTGCGCCGCCAGCTGCTGCTGGCCCAGGACGAACTCAAGCAGCTCTACCTGAGCAACCGCGACGACCTGAGCGCCGACACCCGGCTGGCCACCGCCGGCAAGACGCTGCAGCAGATCCTCGACGACAGCGGCTTCCTCAGCCGCCCGGCGGAGCTGCTCGACGGCGGCTACGGACTGCCCCAGGCGAAGGAAACCGTCACCCTCGAGCAGCAGACGCAGCAACGGCAGAAGCGCCTGCGTCAGCTCAGCGACAACCTCGACCGCGAAGTGCGCGCCCTGCTGACGCCCGAGCGCCGCGCCGAACTGGCGGCACTGGAGGCCAACACCAAGCAGATCGGCGCGCACCTGCGCGCGCTGCACAAGGCGGCCGGCGGGTTGGAGTTACCCTGAGGCTTCTCAAGCCGTATCGCGGATAAGTCCGCTCCTACGCGCGGATCTCCACGGTAGGGCGTACAACCGTTCGCGGTTGTACGCCGATGCACCGCAACTGCCCCCGTGCCAGGGCTACGCTCGGAGCGCCCGGAAATCGGGGATAACCGGCGTATAACGTCGAACGTTATACGCCCTACACGAACCCAGGCGACTTCGGCCGAATCGCGGCAATGTGCGAAATCCCCTGCCACTGGCCTCAGAGCTTCTCTTCACGCTCTTCAGGCAGTTGCTCATCCAGATGAATCCATGGCAGCCGGCTCTTCACCCAGATATGCCGGTTCGGCAGCACCTCGGCCACGTCATCCAACGTCGCGGTAGTGAGGTCCAGGGTGTCCGGTGCGAGGTCAGTGAACAGCGCCAGCTGCGCCCCGCAGTTGACACAGAAGTAGCGCACGCAAGGCGGCGAAGAGCGGTATTCGGCCGGTGTGCCGGCGGTCCAGCGGAAACTCCCCAGCGGCACCGTGGCCCAGGTGGTGACGATGCCGCCGGTGGTGCGCCGGCAGATCGAGCAGTGGCAATGGGCGACGTCGTTCAACTCGGCGTCGCATTCGTAGCGGACCTGCCCGCAATGGCAGCCACCGGCATGCACAGCAGCCATGGAGTCCTCCTGGTTCAGTCGTATTCGGCGGCCTCGTGGTCGCCCAGCAGGCGCCGCTGTCGTGGCGTACAGGCCGCCAGCACCTCCGGGTTGAAGGCCCAGTCCAGATAGGGCGAGAACTTCTGCGCAACCATGCGCCGGCCATAGTGCACCTGCAGCAGGTAACGCGTGCGCTGGCTCAGGTTGCGGCTGCCGGCGTGCCACAGGTCACTGCGAAACAGCAGGCAGTCGCCGGCCTGGCAGAGCACCGGTCTGGCGGCCCTGCCCTGCCATTCGCGCTCATCGGGCGCCGGCGCGCGGCCGGCTCGATGGCTGCCGGGAATCACCCAGGTCGGGCACAGCGCCTCGTCGATGTCGTCGAGGTAGATCTGTGCGGTCGTGATGAACATCGGCAGGTCGAATCCCGCTGCCAGCACCTGCTCCGGCAGCGCGACGGGCAGGTAGTCCTGGTGCATCTCCGCGCCGATGAAGCCGGGATGGCAGCGCCAGGCCGTCTGGCCGATCACATGGCAATCCCCGCCCAGCGCCGCTTCCACCACCTCGATCAGGCCCGGCGGGTCGAGATACGGCAGCCACAGCGGCGAGCGGTTGAACACACACTTGTAATGATCCACCAGGCCCTCATAGTCCCAGTGGAGCGGTCGCAGGCCATCGATCAGCCCACGCACCTCGGCTATCCGCGCAGCATCCAGCAGGCCGCGCAGCAGGACGAAGCCATCCTCGTGCAGGGCCTGCAAAGGGCTCATGGGGCGCACACTCCGCTTCCCAGCTCGGCCTGGGCGCGCGCCAGCGCATCGAGGAACGCCCCCAGCGCCTCCCCCGGCTCCGCACCTTGGCGAGTCACGCAATGGAAGTCGGAGACATAGGCCAGTTGCGCCGGACGGATCGCGCGCAGGCGCCCCTCGGCCACCCACTCGCTGGCGTAGTGGGTCGGCAGGTAGCCGATGAAGGTACCGCTGAACACCAGGTTGGCGATGGCTTCCATGCTGTAGGCATTGGTGGTGTGGCTGAACACCAGGCCGTGCGGACGCCGGCTCTCGGCCATGTAGCCACGTCCGACGTACTCGGCGGCGCAGATCTGCTCCAGCGACGGCTCGTCTTCCGCACGCTCGAAGAACGGATGCTCGCGGGCGCAATACAGGTTCTGCTCCTCGCGGAACAGCAGTTGGTAACGGAGCCCGGACAGGCGATGGTGAAAGGCGCCGATGGCCAGCTGCAGGCGCTCTTCCAGCACAGCGTTTTCCAGCTCGTCCGGACGTTGGGTGTGCAGGTTCAGGCGCACCCGCGGATTGCCCTCGCGGAACAGCCGGATCGCCAGCGGTAACGGCCAGCACTGCTGGCCGAGCACGCCGTCGACGCAGCCCAGGTGCAGCACCTCGCGGTCGCGTCCACCCAGTCCTGTCACCTGCTCGCGAAAGCGCTCGATGTCGACGAACAATCCGAGCGCCGCCTCATAGAGCTGCTCTCCTTCCTCGGTCAGCTGGAAGCCACTGCTGCCGCGCCGGCAGAGCGAATAGCCCAGGCGCAGTTCGAGGTCGCGCACCAGCACACTCAAGCGCGACAGGCTGGTATTCAGGCGCACCTGGGCGGCAGTGAAGCCACCCGCCTCGACGATGGTGCAGAAGATGCGCAGCAGGCGCAGGTCGATATCGGAAAGATTGCCCAGCATGGGAGTTCTCGCGGCGGCGGGCGCAGGCCTTTCGTTATAGCGCCGAGGGCGCCGCCACGTGAACCCCCATGGCGGTCAACGGCGCGCAGCGATCGAGTCGGCCAGTACGCAGAGCAGCTCGAACATCATGGTGGCGCCCACCAGCGCGGTCGCCCCGCCCTGGTCGAACGGCGGCGAGACCTCCACCACGTCGGCGCCGATCAGGTTCAGCCCCTGCAGGCCGCGGATCATGTGCTGCGCCTGCAGCGTCGTCATGCCTCCGATTTCCGGCGTACCGGTGCCCGGCGCGAAGGCCGGATCGAGCACGTCGACGTCGAAGGTGACGTAGGTCGGCCCCTGCCCCACCACCCGGCGCACTTCGGCGAGGGTGGCCTCGACACCCAGGTCGGCGAACTCTTCCATGTGGATCACACGGATGCCGCATTCCTGAGCGAAGGCTTCGTCGTTTGCGTCATAGATCGAGCCGCGAATGCCGATCTGCACGGTACGTTTCGGGTCCAGCAGCCCTTCCTCGATGGCGCGGCGGAACGGCGTGCCGTGGGTGTACGGGTTATCGCCGAAATAGCGGTCGTTGGTGTCGGAGTGGGCGTCGAAATGCACCATGCCGATGGGCCGCTCGGCGGCCAGCGCGCGGAAGATCGGCAGGGTCACCAGATGGTCGCCGCCCACCGACAGCGGGATGGCCCCCGCGGCATGGATACGCCGGTAGAAGCCCTCGATGCGCTTGAGCGAATCCAGCAGGTCGATGGGATTCACCGGCGCATCGCCGATGTCGCCGACGCGCACCAAGTCGTAGGGCGCAATGTGGCTGACGTGGTGCACCTTGCGCATCAGGCTCGACTGGTTGCGCACCTCGCGCGGACCATGACGGGCGCCGGCGCGGTTGGTGGTGCCGCCATCCCAGGGCACGCCGAGCAGCGCGATGTCCAACTGTGCCGGGTCCTCGAAGATCGGCAGGCGCATGAAGCTGGGGATGCCGGCGAAGCGGGGAATCTCGGCGGCGTCCAGGGGTTGCGGGAAGTCATGGGACATGTCGGGTCTCCTGCTGGGTGAAGGGGTCAGTCGGCCTGCGCCTGCAGGCTGGCGGCCGGCTCGCCGGCGAGGCTGACCACCACGAAGGTGACCAGGCTGGCGAGCAGGCCATAGGCGATGGGGGTGTTGGCGAGCACGCCGTCGATGGCCATGAACAGGACCACCACCAGGCTGCCGACCACGATGCTGGCGATCGCTCCGCGCGCCGAGGCGCGGCGCCACAGCAGCGCACCGAGGATCGGCACCAGCAGCCCGCCGACCAGCAGGTTGTAGGCAATGCTCAGGGCGCCGATGACGTCGTTGACCAGGCACGCCAGGGCCAGCATCACCACGCCCATCAGGAGGGTGAACAGGCGGCTCTCGCGCAGGCCGTTGGGCGCGCCGGGACGCAGGAAGCGCGCGTAGACGTCCTCCTGCAACACCGTGGCGGCGGCCAGCAGGCAGCCCGATGCGGTGGACATGATGGCCGACAGCGCCGCCGCGACCACTAATCCACGCAGGCCGGGTTCGAGCACCTGGCGGGTAATCTCGGCGTAGGCGTTCTCCGGTACCGCGAGGTTGGGAATCAGCACGTGGGCGGCGGCCCCGATCAACGCGCAGGCCAGGCCGTAGAGCATGCAGTAGATGCCCGCGCCGAGGCCGGCGTAGCGCACCACCTTCTCGCTGCGCGCGGTGAACACGCGCTGCCAGATGTCCTGGCCGATCAGCGCGCCGAAGAAGTACAGCAGGAAGTAGGTGAGGATGGTGTCCAGGCCAATGTGCCCGAGGTCGAAGAAGCCCGCCGGCAGCACTTCCTGCATACGCGACAGGCCGCCCGCCTCGTGGATCGACAGTGGCAGCAGCACGGCGAAGATGCCGAGGGTCTTGATCACGAACTGGATGATGTCGGTGAGGGTCAGCGACCACATGCCACCGATCACCGAATAGACGATGACGATGCCACCACCGCAGAGGATCGCCGGGATGCGCGGGATCTCGAAGACCACCTCGGTCACCGAGCCGATGGCGATGGTCGCGGTGACCGCCACCATCAGGTCGTAAGCCACCATGACGATGCCACCGATCAGTCGCGAGGACGCCTGGTAGCGCTGCTCCAGGATCTGCGTGACGGTGTAGACCTTCAGCCTGGCAATCTGCCGCGAGAACACCAGGCTGAGGACGATGATCCCCAGGCCCAGCATGAACACCAGCCACAGGCCGGACAGCCCGTAGAGGTAGCCGAGCTTCACCGTACCGATGGTGGACGCACCGCCCAGCACCACGGCCGCCATGGTGCCCAGGTAGAGACCGGGGCCAAGGCGGCGCCCCGCCACGAGGAAGTCGGTCTGGTTGCGCGCCTTGCGCATTCCGTACCAGCCCAGGGCGAGCATGCCCAGGGCGTAGACCAGCATGATCAGGTAATCGAGCAACATGGCGGGAGGCTCCTGTTGTAGTTGTGTGGGACGCAGGCCGTTGCCCGGAAAAGCCTGATCCGCCACCTCCTCCCGGCAAATCCCCAAAGCCTGAAGCCAACTTTCGCTGCCGCGAAAGTGCCCCGTCAGCCCTTGCCAGACGGGGCTTTGCCCCCTCCTCCGGCTCCCGTCGGGAAAAAACTTCTACCCCGCCAAGTGCTTGATTCGTATACGTATGTTATCGTTGTAAACACTGTATACAGCGTAAACGGAACTGTACGAAAAGTGACCACCGTTGTCTCCTTCCGCGCCGATGACGCCCTCGTCCAGGCCCTGGACCAGTTGGCCCGCGCCACCCACCGGGACCGGCCGTATCACCTGCGCCAGGCCCTGGCGCAGTACCTGGAGCGCCAGAGCTGGCACGTCGCGGCCATCGATGAAGGCGTGGCAGACGCCGATGCCGGCCACCTGCTGGAACACGCCGTCATCGAAGCCAAGTGGGGGCTGGCATGAGCCTGAAGTGGACGCACAAGGCGGCGGGCGACCTGGACGCCATCTATGACCACTACGTCGTGCTGATCGGCCCGGAGAAGGCGCTGCGGGCCATCCAGGACATCGTCGAGCAGGTTCGTCCGCTGGCGAACCTCGACCTGAGCAGCAGCGGCGTGCCCAGCGAAGTGCCCGGCGTCCGGGAATTGCCGGTGGAGCGCTGGCCCTACCAGGCCGCCTACCGGGTAAAGGGGCGTTCTGTACAGATTTTGCGCATCGACCGTGTGGATAACTCGGGGTAAAAGTGGCCACACGGTTACAAAATATTTCAAAGTATTGACTTTTCGATTTGATCAAAAAGCATACAAATAACCTTAGAATGCATATTGGGTCATTTAATGTTCATTTCTAAATGATATGAACAAAATACAAACAAATAAGACTGAGTTAGTCATTCACGCTGAGCGACGACTGCCTTTTTCCAGGCAACAAAAAACCCGGCCAAGGCCGGGTTTTTTCGTTTTTGCGGGCTTTTTTCGAAGGCGGGTCAGGCAGCCTGCCAATTGACCGGCAATTGCCCTTCTTTCCAGGCGAAACGATCGAGGTGGCTGACCACCACGTTCTGCAGGCGCTCCAGTGCCTGCGCATCGGCAGCCTCGGCGTCCATCAGCAAGGCGTCTGGCGTGGCGTGCAGGCGGCAGGTGCCGAAATCGAAACGCAGCACGCCGCGATCATCGGTCAGCTCGACCGGCAACTTGTGGGCGAAGTGGTTGCACAGGCGCTTGAGGTAGCGCGCGGCGTCAGGGGTGGCGACAGTGGCACGGCTTAGCGGCATCGTTCTCTTCTCCTTTTTCGGGAGTTGTCATGCTAGGCGAAGGAAATCCAGGGAAAAACCGGCTAATTTGCCTTTCACTCTTAAGCGGAGCTTCACAATGGACAACCTCAAGGGCATGGCGGTCTTCGCCACCGTAGTGGCCCGCGGCTCCATGGCCGCCGCCGCCGAAAGCCTGGGCATGACGCCCTCGGCGGTCAGCCAGCAGATCCGCAAGCTCGAAGCCCACGCCCAGGTGACGCTGCTGCACCGCACCACCCGCAAGCTGACCCTGACCGAGGCGGGTGAGGCCTTCTACCGCAGTTGCGCGCAGATGCTGGCAATCGCCGAGGAAGCCGAACAACGCCTGGGCGAATGGCGCGAGGCGCCAGTCGGCGAACTGCGCCTGGCCGCCCCAGTGGGCTTCTCCGGCCAGCTGATCACCGAGGCCCTGCGTCCGCTGCTGGAAAACCACCGCCAACTGCGCCTGCAGCTGTTCTTCCACGATGAGCAGATCGACCTGATCGAGCAGCGCATCGACCTCGCCATCCGCGTCGGCAGCCTGTCCGACTCCAGCCTGGTGGCGCGTCACCTGGCCGAGTGGAACAACGTCATCTGCGCCGCGCCGTCCTACCTGCGACGCCTGCCGCCGATCGACCATCCGCAGCAACTGCAGGGCGTCGACTGGCTGGCCCTCAATACCGTGGCGCACCAGAGCTACCTGAACTTCAGCGGCCCGGGCGGGGAGCTCTGCAAGCTGCGCCTGGAGCCGCGCGTGGCTGCCAACAGCATGATCGCCCTGCGCCAGTTCACCCTCGACGGCCTGGGCGTTTCCGCGCAGCCCGAACCGGAAGTGTGCGAGGCGCTGGAGGAGGGCAGGCTGCAACGCCTGCTGCCGGACTGGACGCTGCCGCCGTTCGGCATCTACGCGGTCACGCCGCGACGCGACGCGCAGCCGGCCAAGGTCAAGGTCGCCATCGAGGCGCTGCGCCGTCACCTCGGCGGCTCGTCGCGCCTGCGCTTCCAGGCGCCGGTCTGAGCGACGCGCTACCATGACGCCCCCATCGACAGGAGTACCCAGCATGGCCCGGAACTGGACCTGCAAGCACCACAGCGACCTGAGCAAGGAAGAGCTGTACGCCATCCTCAGCCTGCGCACCGAAGTCTTCGTGGTCGAGCAGAAATGCCCCTACCAGGAAGTCGATGGCCTCGACCTCATCGGCGACACCTGCCACCTGATGGTGGAGGAGGGTGGTCAACTGCTCGGCTACCTGCGCCTGCTGGACCCCGAGCGTCACGAGGGCGACGTGGTCATCGGCCGCGTGGTGATCGCCCCGCAGGGCCGTGGCCAGGGCCTGGGGCACGAACTGATGGAGCAGGCGCTGCAGGCTATCGCCCAGCGCTGGCCGGGGCTGCCGATCTATCTCTCGGCGCAGGCGCACCTGCAGGGCTACTACGGCCGCTACGGCTTTGCTCCGGTCACCGAGGTCTACCTGGAAGACGATATCCCGCACATCGGCATGCGCCGCAGCGCCTGATTCAGGCTGGGTAATGCCGGGCGAGGAAGTCGCCCAGCAGCGCATTGACCCGCGCCGGCTGCTGGTTCTGGATCCAGTGGCCGCAGTTTTCCAGCACATGCTGTTCCAGCTTCGGCACATGCTCGGGCATGCGCTGCAGGGTATACGCCTCGAAGCGGCGGACCGGGTCGCGGTCGCCGATCAGGAATAGCGTCGGCTGCTCGACCTTGCGCCCCGCCAGCGGCGCGGTGAGTTGCCAGCTGCGCTCGAAGTTGCGGTACCAGTTCAACGCGCCGTGGAAGCCGCGTCCCTCGAAGGTGCGCACGTAGTACTGGAAATCCTCGGCGCTGCACCAGGCGGGATGCGCCGGTGGCGGTGGCAGGCCATCGAACAGGCGGCCATCGGGGGACTGGTCCGGCGCCAGGTGCACGTTGTCGCCGAGGAAGTGGCGCAGGCTCAGGGCGATGTTCGCATCCAGCTCAGCCTCGGCGCGGCCCGGCTCCTGGAAGTAGAGGATGTAGAAGAACCTACCGGCGAACACCTCCCGCATGATCTCCACCGGCGGACGCTTGGCGCGGCCGGCGAAGGGTACTGACAGCGTCGCCAGAACCTCCACCCGCTGCGGCTCCAACAGCGCCAGGTGCCAGGCCACCGGCGCGCCCCAGTCATGCCCGACCATCGCCACCCGCGAATGCCCCAGCGCATCCATCGCGCTCTGGATGTCTGCGCAGAGGGTCAGTAGATCGTAAGCGTCCACCGCATCCGGCGCGCTGGTCTGGCCATAGCCGCGCATCTCCGGGACGAACACGCGATAACCGGAGGAGGCGAGGGCGCGCATCGGGTGCTGCCAGGAATGCCAGCACTCGGGAAAGCCGTGCAGCAGCCACACCGGTTTGCCATCCGCCGGGCCGGCGCTGTACAGGCTGAGCAGGATGCCGTTGACCGCCAGCAGCTGGTGTTCGAACTCGTTCATGGCGCGCGCTCCTGCAGAGGGTGAGCTTCACTATGCCAAGTCCGGAGTGCCGGCCGAACCCTATTCACCAGGCGAATGGAGGGACCTTTCCACTCGGCGATGCAGTGCGGGAAAGGGCGGATAATGTCCGGCGCCACAATAGATTCTCTCCAGGAAGGACTCCCATGAGACGCCAACCCACCGCCCAGCTCTGCCCGGAACTCGATGCCATCCTGAGGGCCGAACTGCGCGCCGGCAACCAGCTCGGCGAAGGCCCCGTGCGCACCGACTGGCCGCAACCCGGCTCGATCTACGCGGCCTTGCGCGACAACTTGAAAACGCGCAAACCCGGCAATGCCGGCCCTGTCCGACATTCGATCTGCCGCGATCCTCACTATGGCTGGAACGACGAGTGCTACTGCGAGTTGCACGGCGACCTGCTGGTCGCTGGAAGCACGCAGAGGCCCTGACGGAGATCCCTGTAGGAGCGAGCTTGCTCGCGAATCGCTTTGCAGCGGGTTCGTTCGCGAGCAAGCTCGCTCCTACGAAAAGCCTTGCAATCAATCGATAAAAAACTGCATCGTATTCTGCACAGCGAAACATAATTCCGTTAAAACAACTCTAAACGGAGCACAGCATGTCAGAAGCGGTACAGCTCGAACGCCGGGGCGAGATTGCCCTGGTCACGGTCGACAACCCACCGGTGAACGCCCTCGGACATGCCGTCCGCGCGGGCCTGCACGCCGCCTTCCAGCAGGCCGAGGCCGATCCGCAGGTGCGCGCGGTGGTGCTGGTCTGCGCCGGGCGCACCTTCATGGCCGGCGCCGATATCCGCGAATTCGGCAAACCGCCCCAGGCACCCCTACTGCCGGAAGTGGTCGAGGCCATCGAAAGCGCGACCAAGCCCAGCGTCGCCGTGATCCACGGCACCGCCCTGGGTGGCGGCCTGGAAGTCGCCCTGGCCTGCCACTACCGCATCGCTCGTCGCGACGCCCAGGTCGGCCTGCCGGAAGTGAAGCTCGGGCTGCTGCCCGGCGCCGGCGGCACACAGCGTCTGCCGCGCCTGGCGGGTGTGGAAAAGGCCCTCGACATGATCGTCAGCGGCGCGCCGATCCGCGCGTCCGAGGCCCTGGACAACACCATCATCGACGAACTGTTCGACGGCGACCTGATCGAAGCCGGCCTCGCCTTCGCCCGGCGCCTGCTGGCAGGCGGCAAAGGCCCGCGCCGCACCGGCGAGCGCAATGAACGCGTGCAGCAAGCCGGCGTGGCCGCGCTGATCGCCCACAAGCGCGGCGAGGTGCAGAAGCGCCTGCCCGGCCAGTTCTCGCCGCTGCGCTGCATCGACGCAGTGGAAGCCGCGACGCAGTTGCCGCTGCGCGAAGGCCTGGCCCGCGAGCGCGAGCTGTTCCAGCAGTGCATGGCATCGCCGCAACGCGCCGCGCAGATCCACGCCTTCTTCGCCGAGCGCGATGCCGCCAAGGTCGAAGGCCTCGCCGCCGACACCCAGCCGCGCGACGTACGCAGCGCCGCGGTGATCGGCGGCGGCACCATGGGCGTCGGCATCGTCCTCTGCTTCGCCAACGCCGGCATCCCGGTGAAGCTGCTGGAAGTGAACGACGAAGCTCTTCAGCGCGGCCTCGACCGCGCCCGCAGCCTGTATGCCGCCAGCGTGGCGCGCGGCAGCCTGAGCGCGGAAGAGCTGGAGCGGCGCATGGCCCTGATCAGCGGCGTGCTCGATTACGCCGCGCTAGGCGACGTGGACGTGGTGGTCGAAGCCGTGTTCGAGAGCCTGGACGTGAAGCGCCAGGTCTTCGAGCAGTTGGACACCGTGTGCAAACCCGGCGCAATCCTCGCCAGCAATACCTCCTCGCTGGACCTCGATGAAATCGCCGCCTTCACCCAGCGTCCGCAGGACGTGGTCGGCCTGCACTTCTTCAGCCCGGCCAACGTCATGCGCCTGCTCGAAGTCGTGCGCGGCAAGGCCACCAGCGATGCCGTGCTGGCCACCGCCATGCAACTGGGCAAGCGCCTGAAGAAGGTCTCGGTGGTGGTCGGTGTGTGCGATGGCTTCGTCGGCAACCGCATGATCTTCCAGTACGGCCGTCAAGCCGAATTCCTGCTGGAGGAGGGCGCCACACCGGCGCAGGTGGACCGCGCGCTGCGCGCCTTCGGCATGGCCATGGGGCCGCTGGCGGTGCGCGATCTGTCCGGCCTGGACATCAGCCACGCGATCCGCGCGCGGCAGCGACCGAACCTCAAGCCCGGCCAGACGCTGCCTACCGTGCTCGACCACCTGATCGCCGCCGGCATGCTCGGGCAGAAGAGCGGCACCGGCTTCTACCAGTACGGCGAAGGCCGCACCGTGCAGGACAACCCGGCGCTGCCGGCCATGCTGGAGCAGGCTGCCGCCGGCCGCGGCATCACCCGCGCGCCGGTAGAGGATGAGGAGATCGTCGAGCGCTGCATCTACTCGCTGATCAACGAGGCCGCCAACATCCTCGACGAAGGCATCGCCCAGCGCGCCAGCGATGTCGACGTGATCTTCCTCAACGGCTACGGCTTCCCCGCCTGGCGCGGCGGCCCGCTGTTCTACGCCGACAGCGTCGGCCTTGCTCGTGTACTCGAACGAATCCGCGAGTTCCACCAGCGCCTCGGCGCCTGGTGGCAACCCGCGCCACTGCTCGAACGTCTGGTGGCCGAAGGCCGCCGCTTCGCCGATCTGTAGAGGACCTGCCATGGACATCCATTTCACCCCTGACGAACTGGCGTTCCGCGACGAAGTCCGCGCCTTCCTCGAAAGCAAATTGCCCCAGGACATCGCCACCAAGGTGCGCCTGGGCAAACACCTGAACAAGGGCGACCACCAGCGCTGGCAGCGCGTGCTCGCCGAGCAGGGCTGGTACGCCACGCACTGGCCGGTGGAGTTCGGCGGCACCGGCTGGAACGCCGTGCAGAAGCACATCTTCGAAGAGGAATGCGCCGCCTTCGGCGCGCCGCGCACCATCCCCTTCGGCGTCAACATGGTCGCCCCGGTGATCATCAGGTTCGGCACGCCCGCGCAGCAGGCGCACTACCTGCCGCGCATCCTCGACGGCACCGACTGGTGGTGCCAGGGCTACTCCGAGCCGGGCGCCGGCTCCGACCTCGCCAGCCTGAAGACCCGCGCGGTGCGCGACGGCGACCACTACGTGGTGAACGGCCAGAAGACCTGGACCACCCTCGGCCAGCACGCCGACTGGATCTTCTGCCTGGTGCGCACCGACCCGGAAGCGCAGCAGCAGCGCGGCATCAGCTTCCTGCTGATCGACATGAAATCCCCTGGCATCACCGTGCGCCCGATCATCACCCTGGATGGCGAGCATGAGGTCAACGAAGTCTTCTTCGACAACGTGCGCGTACCGGTGGAAAACCTGGTGGGCCGCGAGAACGAAGGCTGGACCTGCGCCAAGTACCTGCTCACCTACGAGCGCACGGGCCTCGCCGGCATCGGCGCGTCCAAGGCGGTGCTCGCGCACCTCAAGCGCGTGGCCCGCCGCGAGTTGTGTGACGGCAAGCCGATGCTCGAAGACCCGCTATTCCGCGCACAGGTAGCGGAAGTGGAAATGCAGCTGATGGCCATCGAGATGAGCACCCTGCGCATCCTCGCCGCCGCCCGCGAAGGCGGCGTGCCGGGCGCGGAGAGTTCGATCCTGAAAGTGAAGGGCACCGAGATTCGCCAAGCCATCAGCCACCTGCTGCGCAAGGTCCTCGGCCCCTATGCGCTGCCCTTCATCGAGGACGAATTCGAGCTGGGCGCCGAGCCGTTGCACGCGGACTACTCGGCGGCACCGGCCAGCCAGTACTTCAACCTGCGCAAGCTGTCGATCTTCGGCGGCTCCAACGAAATCCAGAAGAACATCGTCTCCAAGATGATTCTCGAGCTGTGAGGGGCTGACCATGGACTTCAAACTGAGCGAAGAGCAGCAGATGCTGCAGGACACCGCGGCCCGCCTGGTCCGCGACGCCTACCCGTTCGACAAGCGTGAGGGGTTCAGCAAGAGCGAGCTGGGCTATAGCGCCGAGTTCTGGCGCCAGCTCGGCGAGCTGGGGCTGACCTCGGTGTCGCTGCCGGAAAGCCACGGTGGCTTCGGCGGCGGCGTGGAAAGCCTGCTGGTGCTCACCGAACTGGGCCGCGGTCTGTGCCTGGAGCCCTACCTGCAATCGGTGGTGCACGCTGGGGGCCTGATCGCCCAGTTGGGCAGCGACGTGCAGAAGGACCACTGGCTGCCGCGCATCGCCAGCGCCGAGGCGCAGCTGGCGGTGGCCCTGGAAGAGCTGCAGAGCCACTACCAGCTGCACGACGTGCAGACCCGCGCGGAGCAGGCCGGCGACGGCTGGAAACTGAGCGGCCGCAAGGCAGTGGTGATCGGCGGGCAGAGCGCCACGGCGATCCTCGTTTCGGCGCGAGTCGCCGGCAATGCGCGGGACGAAGCAGGCATCGGCCTGTTCCTGGTCGACCCGCAGCAGACCGGCGTCAGTCGCCGCGACTACCCGACGGTGGACGGCCAGCGCGCCTGCGAGCTGTTCCTCGACGGTGCCGTTGGTGAAGCCGTCGGCACACCCGGCGAGGCGCTACCGGCGTTGCGTTATCAACAGGGCAGGGCGATTGCCGCGCAGTGCGCCGAAGCCCTCGGCAGCCTGCAGGAAGCCTGCGCACTGACCCTGGACTACCTGAAGACGCGCAAGCAGTTCGGCGTGCCGATCGGCAAGTTCCAGGTGCTGCAGCACCGCATGGTGGACATGCGCAGCGAGCTGGAACAGGCCACCAGCATGGCCATTCTCGCCGCCTGCGTCGCCGACCAACCCGACAGCGCCGAGCGCAGCCGCACCCTGGCAGCCGCCAAATTCATCGTCACCCGCGCGGCGCGCTACGTGGCCGAGCAGGCGATCCAACTGCACGGCGGCATCGGCATGACCTGGGAATACGTGCTGGCGCACCACGCCAAGCGGCTGGTGATGCTCAGCCATCAGCTGGGGGACGATGATCATCATTTGAAGGTGTATGCGGGGTTGATGGAGGTGGCGTAACGCATCCACCTGCCCTTGTAGGAGCGAGCTTGCTCGCGAACGGATTCACCGGCAGCTCCGGCGCTGAGCGGTTCGCGAGCAAGCTCGCTCCTACAGAAGTGCAATGCGGTTTCCAGAGAAACATCCGCGCACTCCGAACCGCCCCTTCAGGAGGCCGAGTGAAATCGGAGTTTCAGGGGTTGAGCGGCATGGATGCCGCGAGAGCGTCGTCGGGCCATGGATAGCCCGTCGACGCGTGCCCCTGAAACTTCGATGGAGCGAGGGAAACGAAGCGCAGCGAAGTAACAGCCGAAGGCTGGCCCGAAGGGTGAGCGAAGCGAATCACCCCGGCGAAGCCGGGGCCGGATGCAGGGGCAAGACCTTTGCCTCCTTTGGGTCGTTTGCCAAAGGAGGTCGCCCGAGGGGGCGAAACAAGAAGCCAGCGCGCACGCCGAAGCGACGCGGGAAACCAGGCGTGAGGCAGACACATCGCGGACGGAGTCCGCTCCTACAAGATCAAAGGCCCCTCACCCTAACCCTCTCCCGCAAGCGGGAGAGGGGACTGTTCGGTGCAGGATGAAACCATGGCGTCAGCCGGCACGGACGGCTCCCTCTCCCTCTGGGAGAGGGCTGGGGTGAGGGGGAAGCGCAGGCAGGGATTAGCCCGGTAGAAGACAGTTGCTCCTACATGAGCGCATGACGCCGGCGTTCACATAGAGCACCAAGTCAGGCGCGATAGATTTCGCGGAGAAGAGCTAGGCGCCCCCTCGCTCCTACGAAAGCCGCTCTCCCGGTCAGGGAATATCAGGCCCCAAGACTCTCGATATCCCGCGCCAGCATCTCCAGCTCATGCGCCAGCGACCCACGCAGGGTCTCTTCGCTCAACTGGAACGACGGCGCCCCGCAAGTCAGCGCCATCAGCCCACCGTCGGCCAGGCGCAGCGGCACGCCAGCGGCGCGCACATTCCGGTCCCAGTCGCCCAGGGACAGGCAGAACCCGTGCTCGCGGTATTCCTCGAAGGACGCCTCCAGCGAAGCACGCATTGCAGACCAGTCGCCTTCATGGCGCTCCTGCAAGGCCGACAGCAGATGCTCGCGCTCCTGCTCCGGCGTCGCCGCCAGGTAGGCGCGGCCCGCGGCGGTCGTGGCCAGCGGCAGACGCACGCCAGCGTCCATGCGCAGGGAAGTCGCCTCCGGCGGGCGGCAGTTCTCCACGTAGATCATCGACAGCCAGTCGCGGCAGGTCAGGCCGACCGTGGTGTTGGTGCGTCGCGCAAAGGCATCCATGTACGGCTTGGCCAGCTGGCGCACGCGCAGGTTGGAAACGTAGGCATACCCCAGCGCCAGCACGCCGGAATCCAGCTGGTACTTCTCGTGCTGCTGCGAGTAGCACAGGTAGCCCAGCTTGGTCAGGGTGTAGGTCATGCGCGACACGGTGGGCTTGGGCAGCCCGGTGATCCGCGCGATTTCCTGGTTGCCGAGCACCACCGAGCCGTGGGTGAAGGCGCGCAGCACGTCCAGCCCGCGGGCGAGGGCCTCGACGAACTTGCGGTCCTTGGGGTTGCTGCTGTCTTCGACGTCGTCGCTCATGGGGCCTCGGCGGGGGAATCTGGATGACGGGCGCCGCTGGCGGCGCGGGCGAACGATAGCAGATCGGCCCCTCGCCCCGCAGCGGTCCGAATGTGCTCGTTGCACCGGGGAAGCCTATCGCATACCATCGATTTCGACACGATGTTTCGCTGTGCAGAACAACAATTCAAAGCTCAGAGCCAATCGAAGCGAAGAAACGGAGAAGTCGATGCCTGCCATTGCAACCGGATACGTGGCCAACGAGATTGCCCGCCACGGTTACCAGAATCTCCACGACCTGTTGCGCGATGCCTGTCGCGATTTCCCCGAACGCTCCGCGTTCTCCTGCGGCGACAGCCACCTGAGCTTCGCCGAGCTGGAGCGCCAGGCCGACGCCTTCGCCCGTTACCTGCGCCACCACGCCGGCCTGCAACCGGGCGAGCGTCTGGCGCTGATGCTGCCCAACTCCCTGCAGTACCCCATCGCCACCTTCGGCGCGCTGAAGGCCGGCGTGGTGCTGGTGAACACCAATCCGCAGTACACCGCCGGCGAGTTGCGCCACCAACTGGCCGACTCCGGCGCCAGCGCCATCCTGCTGCTCGATCGCCTGCTACCACTGTTGCGCGGCGTGCAGGCGCACAGTGAGGTGCGGCAGGTTCTACTGACCTCGATCGACGACATCGAGCGCCCGCAATTCGATTGCGAAGACGCCGACTGCGTGCGCTTCCAGCAGGCCCTGCGCCTGGGCGCCGGGGCGCCGCCGGTAGACGCCGAGCCGGGCCTCGACCGCCTCGCGCTGCTGCAATACACCGGCGGCACCACGGGTGTCTCCAAGGGCGCGATGCTCAGTCATCGCAGCCTGATCGCCAACGTCATCCAGACCCTCGAACTGTTCATGCGACCGGGTCTGCTGGACCCGGCCAGCGACGTGCGCATCGCGCCGCTGCCGCTCTACCACATCATGGCCTTCGCCACGAATTGCCTGTCCTCGGTGGGCATGGGCCTGCACACGGTGTTCATCCGCGATGGCCGCAACCTCGATGAAATCCTCACCGCCATGCGCCGCTATCCCTTCACCCTGATGAGCGGGATCAACACCCTGTTCGTCGGCCTGATGAACCACCCGGATTTCGCCGGCATCGACTTCAGCCACCTGAAATGGGTGACCTCCGGCGGCGCGCCGCTGAACCGCGAAGTGGGCCGGCGCTGGGAAGCGCTGACCGGCGCGCCGGTGCGTGAAGGCTTCGGACTGACCGAGGCCTCGCCGGTGGTCTCCACCGGCACCTTGCTGAGCCCGTATCGCGAGGGCTACGTCGGCCAGGCGCTGGTGGACACCGAGCTGCGCACCGTGGACGAGGAGGGAGCCGACACCGGCCCCGACCAGCCCGGCGAGCTGTGGCTACGCGGCCCGCAGGTGATGCAGGGCTACTGGCGGCGCCCGGAGGAGAGCGCCCAGGTGCTGACCGAGGATGGCTGGCTGAAAACCGGCGACATCGCCGAAGTGGACGCCAACGGCATGCTGAAGATCGTCGACCGCAAGAAGGACATGATCCTGGTCTCGGGCTTCAACGTGTTTCCCAACGAAGTGGAAGACGCGGTGATGCGCCACCCCGGCGTGCGCGAGTGCGTGGCCATCGGCGTGCCGGACGAGCGCAAGGGCGAGGCGGTGAAACTGTTCGTCAGCCTGCGCGACCCCGCGCTGGATACGGCAGCGATCATCGCCCACTGCCGCGAGCACCTCACCGGCTACAAGGTGCCGAGCTTCGTCGAGGTGCTCGACGAGCTGCCCAAGACCAGCGTCGGCAAACTGCTACGCCGCCAATTGCGCGATCTCGAACTGGCCAAAGGGACCAACGCATGACCGAAGCGTCTATGGTTGAAGCAGGTTCGCACGACGAGATTCGCAGCATGACCGAGTCCTTCAACCGCATCGGCGTGATCGGCGCTGGCGCCATGGGCCGTGGCATCGCCCAACTGTTCGCCACGGCCGGCCTGCCGGTGCGCCTGTACGACAGCAATCCGCAGACCGTGGAGCAGGCGCTGGCCTTCAACCGCGAGCTGCTGGAACGCTCGGTAGCCAAGGGCAAGCTCAGCCCCGAGGCGCTGGCCGGGACCCTGCAGCGCCTGCTGCCGACCCACAGCCTGGACGAGCTGGCCGACTGCGACCTGCTGATCGAAGCCATCATCGAGGACCTTGGTGCCAAGCAGGCGCTGCTCGCCGAACTGGAAAAACGCGTGGCGCCCGACGCCGTGCTGGCGAGCAACACCTCGTCGCTGTCGGTCACCCGCATCGCCGCCCGCTGCCAGCATCCGGAACGGGTCGCCGGCTTCCACTTCTTCAACCCGGTGCCTTTGATGCGCATCGTCGAAGTGGTTCGCGGCCAGCGCACCCAGGAGTCCGTGGTGCGCCGCCTGAGCCGCCTGGCCGAGCAGGCCGGGCACTTCCCGGCGGTGTCGCCGGACAGCCCCGGCTTCATCGTCAACCACGCCGGCCGCGCCTTCAGCACCGAGGCGCTGCGCATCCTCGGCGAAGGCATCGCCACCCCGGCGCAGGTCGACCGCATCCTGCGCGACGGCGCGGGGTTCCGCATGGGGCCGTTCGAGCTGTTCGACCTGACCGGCCTGGATATCTCCCACGCGGTGATGGAATCGCTCTACCAGCAGTTCTACCAGGACCCTCGCTACACGCCGTCACCGCTGGCGGCCCAACGCGTGGCCGGCGGACTGCTCGGGCGCAAGACCGGCGAAGGCTTCTACCGCTACCGCGATGGCCAGCCGCTGCACGAGGTGGAGGTACAACCCGAGCCGGTACTGCTGAACCGTCCGTACTGGCTCGACAGCCAGGACCCGGAGCTGCGCCACCGCATCGCCGCGATCCTCACCCTCGGCGGCGTGGTACTGGAAACCAGTGAAGCGCCTTCGTCCCGCGCCATCTGCCTGGTCACCCCGCTGGGGACGGACGCCGCCACCTGCATCGACGCCCTGGGCCTGCCGCCCGAGCGCAGCCTGGCGCTGGAAACCTTCACCGACCTGGACCGCCGCCGCGTACTGATGCGCCAACCCGCCCTCGACCCGAAACTGGAGATCCAGGCCCGGCAGGCGCTGGGCAGCGACGGCGTGCCGGTGGAAGTAATCAATGATTCACCCGGTTTCATCAGCCAGCGGGTGGTCGCCAGCATCGTCAACCTGGGCTGCGAGATTGCCCAGCGCGGCATCGCCACGCCGGTGACGCTGGACCGCGCGGTGCAACTGGCGCTGGGTTATCCCTTCGGCCCGCTGGCCTTCGGCGAACACTACGGCGCGGCGCGCATCCTCACCATCCTCCAGGGTCTGCAGGCCTGCTACGGCGAAGCGCGCTACCGGCCCAGCCCCTGGCTGCGTCGACGGGTGCAGCTGGATTTGCCGCTGCACAGTCCCGATCGGGCGGAGTGACTCCGTGGGAACGATGACCGAAATCGACGCCGGCGGCGGCCTGTAGGAGCGAGCTTGCTCGCGAACCGCCCAACACTGGAGCTGCCGGGCAGTCCGTTCGCGAGCGAGCTCGCTCCTACGAAAAGCGGCGGCGGCGTCAGAACGCCACCCGCTGCCCCGCCAGCAGCCTCTCCAGCGCTGCCGTGCGCTGCGCCGGCGGCATCGCCCCGAGCTTTTCCACCCGCGCATAGAACGCCGGCCAGTTGCCGCCCACCTGGGCGAACAGTGCGGCGAAGGCGGGCACCCACTGGTCGTAGAGCCCAAAGGGCAGCAGCTTGGCGTTGTTCAGCGGGCCGTTGACCCAGTTGTCGAATGGCGCCTTGCCGCCCCATTCGTGATCACACAGCTCGCGGTACTCGCGGCGCAGGCGCTCGAATTCCGCCGCCTTACCGGCGCGCTTCTCGGCGTCGCTGCGCGGGCTGGCGTAGAGCGTGTGCAGGCGCTTGCGGGTATCGAGCACCAGCTGGGTGAAGCGCTTGCGCTGCGCTTCCAGCTGCGGCGACTCGTCCGCCAGACCACGCGCGGCGCGCCAGCGACGGCCACCCTCGGCCTCGACGAAGGAGGCGAAGGATTCGTTGAAGGCGGTGTCGCCCGGCAGGTAGAACTTCTGGTGCGCCAGCTCGTGGAAGATGGTCTCGGCCAGGCGTTGGTCGCCCCAGCGCAGCATGCTGCTGAGGATCGGGTCGTTGAACCAGCCGAGGGTCGAGTAGGCCTCGACGCCGCCGACGTAGACGTCCATTCCCTGTTCCTGCAACCGCTTCGCCTCGCCCTGCGCGCCGGCCTCGCCGTAGTAACCGCGGTAGGCCACGCAGCCGGCGATGGGGAAGCAGTGGGTCACCGGCCGCAGCGACAGCTCCGGGGTGGCGAAGACGTTCCACACCACGTTGGGCCTGTGGATATCCGCATAGAGGCGGTAGCTCTGGTTATCCGGCAGGCCCAGCGCGGCGACGGCGAAGGCGCGCGCCTCCTGGGACTGCTCCAGGCGCCGGCGCAGCACCGGGTCGCGGGAGGGGTCGGCAACGACCTCCGAGACCGGTTCGCGGGCGGCCAGAAGGCGCAGCTGCCCATCGGCCAGCTGCCCGTAATAACTCACCGTGGAACAACCGCTCAGCGCCCAGATCGCCAGGCAGGGAACCCAGCGGCACAGGCGACGGTCGAGTGTCGGGATAAGAAGGCGGAAGGGCATGCGCGGAACATAGCACAGCGCCTGGTCCGCCCGCTGGCACGACGTAACCTACCCAGGAGTCCCCCCCGATGCGCGCCGTTCTCACTGCCATCAGCCTGCTCGCCCTGAGCGGCTGTTCCCTGCTGCTGCCTCAGCCCGACCCGAACCGCGCCTGGATCGACCTGGACACCAACAGTAAAAGCGACCTCGCGGCGACGAAAGTCGACGAAAAGGAGTGGCCCAGCTCGCGCTACTTCGAGGTCGATCCGGGGCAGCACGAGCTGCGCGTGCGCTTCCAGTTCCAGGTCGAACCGGTGGATATCGGCCCGGTGGACGAAGCGCTCTGGCGCGACTGCGAGATGACGGTGAAGTACAAGGACTTCGCCGCCGGCCAGCGTTATCGCCTGGAAACCGGCAGCATCGGCTTCCGCCCCTGGGCCAAGCTGTATGACGCGCAATCCAACGAAATCGCCCGGGGCCGCGAGCGCGGTTGCGATCGCGCCTGACCCTCGCCGAGCCGGCACGGGGTTATGCTGTGGCCATCGTTCCTTCGCCACGGTGAACCGTCATGCGCCTGTGTCTGCTCTTCGCCCTCGCCCTGCTGGGGGCCTGCGCCGGCCCGCTGCCCGCCCACGACCCGCAGCTGGCCTGGGTCGACCTCTACACCACGCCCGGCAAGACGCTGATGGCCGAGCGACTGGACGGCAAGTCGGTCAACGACGGGCGCTATTTCCAGGTGACGCCCGGCCGCCACGACCTGGTGGTGCGCTTCCAGTACGAAGTCCCCGCCGGCGGCGGCATGGGCCCGAACAACGAGCCCTCGGAGCTGACCTGCCGGGTCAAGGTGACCTACGACGGCTTCGCCGCGGGCCAGCGCTACCGCCTGGAACTGCGCCCGCAGCTGCGCAGCGCCCTGGCGCTGCTGACCGATGCCAGCGGAACGCTGGTGGCGAAGACGGACTTCCAGGGAGCGGTGAGCTGCGGGCCGTTCTAGGCGCCGAACGGATGGATCGCGGGGACATCGCGTGCCGACTATTTTCCCTCACCCTAACCCTCTCCCGACGGGAGAGGGGACTGGTCGGCGCAGGTTGAAACCACAGCTCCAGCCGGCACGAACGGCTCCCTCTCCCCTTGGGAGAGGGCTGGGGTGAGGGGCAATTCCCCGCTCCTACTCAGAAGAACAATCCGGCGTTCGTCAGCTGTCGTTCTTCTGGTAGATGATCCGCCGCTTCCCGCCGTCGCAGCTGCCGACCACCATGCTCGGATCCTTCACCTCGGATTTGTCCACGATCTCCAGGGTGTAGGAGGTCACCCCGGCGGCCTGGATCTTGGTCTCGATCTCCGCCTTGAGCTCTTCGCACGACTTGGGCACCGCCCAGCTCGCCGGCGCCACCAGCAGCAACGCCACGCTTGTCGCCACGGCCCATTTCATCGTCATCGCAATCCCTCGTCATACCCCCACGCGGGGCACTCTATCCTAACGGTGGACCACCGCCGGGCGACAGAGTGCCGGGAGGGCAGCCAAGAAAAAGGCCGGGGCCCATGCGGGCTCCCGGCCAGTTCATCCACTGCGCAGGGTTTACTTCGAGTAGACGATTTCCTTCGTGCCGCCATCGCAGGTGCCCACGACCTTCTTGTCGGTAGCAGAGCCCTTGTCGACGATCTCCAGCGTGTAGGAGGTGACGCCCTTGGCTTTGAGCTTCGCGTCGATCTCCGATTTCAGCTCCTCGCACGGTTTGCCGGCAGCCAGGACATTACCCGCCAGTGCGAAGACCCCCACGGCCAACAGAAACTTCTTCATCGTTAACGCTCCCTCGCCATTCACAGAAAAAGGCCCAGCCGGGCCGAAAACCGGGCAAACCCGGTGCACCGCTCAAGACGCGCTGCGAGCATCGCAGACACGCATGACAAAAGTCGGAGGGTCAGTCGCGGTTTCCCGACCGCCCTCAGCTGTTGGCGATCCGGAAGCCCACCTTGATGGTCACCTGATAGTGACCCACCGCGCCGTTCTCGATGTGCCCGCGGGTGTCGACCACCTCGAACCACTCCAGGAAGTCGATACTCTTGGCCGCCTCGGCCAAGGCGTTGTTGATGGCGTCCTCGATGCTGGTGCGCGAGGATCCAACCAGTTCGATCTTCTTGTAGGTGTGATGATTCGACATGTCCGCTCTCCTGTATCCGCCGCGCGGCACAGGCAGAGTGCCAGCGCCTTCCTAGGACACTAGTAGAGGGGTGGACTCAGGGCAAACGGCGCAAGCCGCAGACTCGCTCAGACTTTCAGTTCGCCGCGCAGCCAGTCCGCCAGCAGCACCGCGCGCCGGTCGGGTAGCCGCGCGGGCACCCAGAGCGCCAGCCGCGCGCGGGTTTCGACGAAGCCCCAGGGCGCAGCCAGGCGACCGGCGGCGAGATCGTCGGCCACCACCTGCTGCGGCGCGATGGCCACGCCCAGGCCGGCCACCGCCGCTTCCAGCAGGTAGTAGAGGTGTTCGAACCCCTGCCCGAGGCGCAAGGCGCCGGCGTCCAGGCCACTGTTGGTCGCCCACGCCGGCCAGGCCTGCGGGCGCGAGGTGGTGTACAGCAGAGACTCGTCCATCAGCGCGGTGGCCGGCGCCGCGCAGAGTTCGGCGAAGCGCGAGTAACGCGGGCTGAGCACCGGACCGACGCGCTCCACCGCCAGTTCGTGCACCTGCATGTCCGCCGGCCACGGCGGCTCGGCGAAGTGCAGGGTGGCATCGAGACCGGCGCGGCGCGGGTCGATCTCGCCCTCGCTGGCCGACAGTTGCAGGCGCAGGCCGGGCAGGTCGCGGTTCAGCCGGTCCAGACGCGGGATGAACCAGCGGGCGAGCAGGCTGCCCGGACAGCCGAGCACGAAGGGCGCATTGCCGTCGGCCTGGCGGCGCAGCTCGGAGCAGACACTGCGCAGGCGTTCGAAGGAATCGCTGGCGACTTCGCTCAGGCGCTGGCCGGCATCGGTGAGTTTTACGCCGCGTCCGTCCTTGACGAACAGGGTGACGCCCAGGTCCTCCTCCAACTGACGGATCTGCCGGCTCACCGCGCCGTGGGTGACGCTGAGCTCGTCCGCCGCCGGGCTCACGCCGCGCAGACGCGCCGCGGCCTCGAAGGCGCGCAGGGCATTGAGCGGGGGAAGGTCTCGGCTCATGGCGATCAATCCGTGAGTTTTTCTGACAGGTTGAAGCAATCTTATCGCTTTTCCCGCCCCTCGCGCAGCCGTATCCTGAGCACCATTCGCAGGAGCGGACGCTGTCCGCGAAAGCGCCCGCCGGGCGCTCCCGCATCACGACCCCACAGGAGCCTTCCCATGTCCACACTGCGCAACGGTCCCGACGCCAAGGGCCTGTTCGGCAGCTTCGGCGGCCAGTACGTCGCCGAGACCCTGATGCCGCTGATCCACGACCTGGCCCGCGAATACGAGAAGGCCAAGGACGATCCGGAGTTCCAGAAGGAACTGGCCTACTTCCAGCGCGACTACGTCGGCCGCCCGAGCCCGCTGTACTTCGCCGAGCGCCTGACCGAGCACTGCGGCGGCGCGAAGATCTACCTGAAGCGCGAAGAGCTGAACCACACCGGCGCGCACAAGATCAACAACTGCATCGGCCAGATCCTCCTGGCCAAGCGCATGGGCAAGCAGCGCATCATCGCCGAGACCGGCGCCGGCATGCACGGCGTGGCCACCGCCACCGTGGCCGCGCGCTTCGGCCTGCAGTGCGTGATCTACATGGGCACCACCGACATCGATCGCCAGCAGGCCAACGTGTTCCGCATGAAGCTGCTGGGCGCCGAGGTGATCCCGGTCACCGCCGGCACCGGCACCCTGAAGGACGCGATGAACGAAGCCCTGCGAGACTGGGTGACCAACGTCGAGAGCACCTTCTACCTGATCGGCACCGTGGCCGGCCCGCACCCGTACCCGGCGATGGTTCGCGACTTCCAGGCGGTGATCGGCAAGGAAACCCGCGAGCAGCTGGCCGAGAAGGAAGGGCGCCTGCCCGACTCGCTCGTCGCCTGCATCGGCGGCGGTTCCAACGCCATGGGCCTGTTCCACCCCTTCCTCGATGACGCCAGCGTCAAGATCGTCGGCGTCGAAGCCGCCGGCCACGGCATCGAGACCGGCAAGCACGCGGCCAGCCTGAACGGCGGCGTACCGGGCGTGCTGCACGGCAACCGCACCTTCCTGCTGCAGGACGAGGACGGCCAGATCATCGACGCGCACTCCATCTCCGCCGGCCTGGACTACCCCGGCATCGGCCCGGAGCACGCGTGGCTGCACGACATCGGCCGCGTCGAGTACACCTCGATCACCGACCATGAGGCGCTGGAAGCCTTCCACACCTGCTGCCGCCTGGAAGGCATCATCCCCGCGCTGGAGTCCTCCCACGCGCTGGCCGAAGTCTTCAAGCGCGCGCCGAACCTGCCCAAGGACCACATCATGGTGGTGAACCTGTCCGGTCGTGGCGACAAGGACATGCAGACCGTCATGCACCACATGCAACAGGAGCAGAAAGCATGAGCCGCCTGCAGACCCGCTTCGCCGAACTGAAACAGCAGAACCGCGCCGCCCTGGTGACCTTCATCACCGCCGGCGACCCGGGTTACTCCACCTCGCTGGACATCCTCAAGGGCCTGCCGGCCGCCGGCGCCGACGTGATCGAGCTGGGCATGCCGTTCACCGATCCGATGGCCGACGGCCCGGCGATCCAGCTGGCGAACATCCGCGCCCTGGGCAACGGCCAGAACCTGGCCAAGACGCTGAAGATGGTCCGCGAGTTCCGCCAGGACGACAGCACCACGCCGCTGGTGCTGATGGGCTACTTCAACCCGATCCACTACTACGGTGTGGACAAGTTCATCGCCGACGCCAAGGAGGCCGGCGTCGACGGCCTGATCGTGGTAGACCTGCCGCCCGAGCACAACGAAGACCTGTGCGACCCGGCTCAGGCCGCCGGCCTGGACTTCATCCGCCTGACCACCCCGACCACCGATGACAAGCGCCTGCCGACCGTGCTCAACGGCAGCTCGGGCTTCGTCTACTACGTCTCGGTGGCCGGCGTGACCGGCGCCGGCGCTGCGACCCTGGAGCACGTCGAGCAAGCCGTGGCGCGTCTGCGCCGCCACACCGACCTGCCGGTCTCCATCGGCTTCGGCATCCGCACCCCGGAACACGCGGCGAGCATCGCCCGCCTGGCCGATGGCGTGGTGGTGGGCTCGGCGCTGGTGGACAAGATCGCCAACGCGGAAAGCTCCGCCGACGCGGTACAAGGCGTGCTCGGCCTGTGCCGCGAACTGGCTGAAGGCGTGCGTAACGCCCGCTGAGGACTGCTATTCGGCTCCACGCCATCCTGCGATCGTGCTGAGGACTGCTTTTCTGTGAGAGCGAGCTTGCTCGCGAACCCGCCCAGCGCCAGCGCTGCCGGTGAACCTGTTCGCGAGCAAGCTCGCTCCTACAAAATCAAAGTCCACACCCAGAAAAAAGCCCGGCGAAAGCCGGGCTTTTTCATTTCAGGCGAGGCTCATTCCACCGCTTGCTCTACCGCCCCTTCATCGGCGCCAGCGCCCAGGCCCAGCCCCTGCGCCGAGCCCATGGCAAAGGCGACGAACTCCTCCGTGGTCATGTCCTTGCCGTTGAACTTCACCTTGTCGTCGGCGTAGGCCAGCGAGCTGCTCAGGCTGTTGCCATCGAGCACCGCCCACTCCGATTGCAGCGCCATGCCGCTGAACAGGTCGGTCATGGCGTCGGTCTGCTGCTTGAGCGCCACCGGGTCGACGCTACCGGCCTCTGCGCCACCCAGGGCAGCCTGCAACGAGACGACGTCGCCGATCACCGCCTTGTCCACCTTCAGGTTGGCGGTGAGCGATGCCAGCACGCTGCGGGCCATCTCGTCCGGGGTCTGGGCAGCCTTCGCGGGCTTGCGCAGGTCCACGGCGAGGGACACCTTCGCCACGCCGTGGGCGGTCTGCAGCGAGAGCTCGTCCAGCGCCAGCTTCGGCGAGCTGTCGAGCAGGCGCAGGAACTGGCCCTTGAGTGCTTCCTCCTGCTCCGGAGTCAGCTCGCCGGTATCGCCGACGCTGCTCATGCCGTACTGGTTGTAGGTTTCCTTGAGGGACTTGAGAGTACCTTCATCGAGGTTGCGCAAGCTGGTGTCGAGCTTCAGGCCACCGATCTCCTGGCCCTGCACCAGCAGTTGGCCGACGCGGTAGGACAGCGTCTGGTCCAGGCCCTTCTCGCCCTGCTTGAGCACTTCCTCGCCGACGGTCTGGCGCAGTTCCACTTCCGGGCTGCCCGGGGCCTTCACGCGCAGGCTCTTGAGGCTGACCGAGCTGGGGCCGAGGGCGAAGCCATTGGCGTTTTCCTTCTTGTCGCCGGCGATGCCCAGGTCGCGCAGCTCAACCTGCACCGGTTGGCTGCTCTGCGGGTCGAAGAACACCAGGTCGGCCTCGGCCAACTGGCCATCGGCGCGCACGTCCTTGCGGTCGCCGGACACGCTGAAGTTCATCCTGGCCGGCGATAGGCGCAGGCTCTCGCCGTCCTGGGCGAACTGCAGGGCGGCGCTCTCAAAGACGCCTTCCTGGCGCTGGTCGTAATGGATGGCCAGCTCACCGCTGATCGGTGCCTTGCCTGCGGCGGCGGCGAACAGCGGTGCGGTGAATTCGTTCTGCTCCAGGGCGAAATGACTCTGCGCCATGACCGGCGCCAGCTTGCCGGCCGCCAGGCGCGAAGCCGGGAAGGGGCCGTGTTCCAGGCGGTCGGTGAACACCAGGGTGGTGGGCGCCTCGCCTTCGTCGCCGGCAATGGTGACCTGGTAGCGCGCGTTGCTGGACAGCAGGCCCCGTTCCACGCCGAGCAGGGAGACGCTCATGCCCAGGTCGGGGGCATCAGTCTTGAGGAGGGTGTTGGCCTGTTCGATGCCGCGGGTGATTTCCTGCTCGACGCGCGAGCCGGTGTACCAGGCGCCAGCGACGGCAACGCCGACGACGGCCAGGGGAATGGCGATGGCCAGGGCGGTCTTTTTCATGCTGCTTCCTTTCGTGTGCGGCCGTACGGGGGACATCCTGTCGACCGTTTGAGTTGGCGGCGCGATGCTAGCAGGCACAATGCCCACACTCCAACCACCAGATTCAGACAGCCAGCATTGACCACTGGTGTATGACTGGCAGGATGGCTCGATCGATCATTCCCGGAAACCAGCCGCCATGGCCCTGCTGCACAGCGTCCACCACATCGCCCTGATCTGCTCGGATTACCCGCGCTCCCGGCACTTCTACACCCAGGTGTTGGGGCTGCGGGTGATCGCCGAGACCTACCGCGAAGCGCGCGACTCCTGGAAGCTCGACCTGGCGTTGGGCGAAACGCAGCTGGAGCTGTTCTCCTTCCCCGGCGCGCCGCCCAGGCCGTCCTATCCCGAGGCGCAGGGGCTGCGGCACCTGGCGTTTGCGGTGGATGACCTGGACGCAGCCGTGGCGCATCTGAAGAGCCATGGCGTGACATGCGAGCCGATTCGCGAGGATGAGCTGACCGGCAAGCGGTTCACCTTCTTCGCAGATCCGGATGAGTTGCCGTTGGAGCTTTACGAGCGCTGATATGCGGCTTCGGTGCCTGGGTACGCCCTCTCCCTAACCCTCTCCCTGAAGGGAGAGGGGACGGTCCCGAGTGCTTTGAAAACTCGGCGCCCGCCGGCTGACTCAGTTGTCTCGACGCATGCCGAACGGCCCCCTCTCCCTGAGGGAGAGGGCTGGGGTGAGGGGGAAATCCCGCGCGCCAAGGCCTGGATGAAACACCCGTAGGAGCGGACTCTGTCCGCGATACTCCACCCAGCCTCGGTGATAATCGGCAAACGCCATCGCGGACGAAGTCCGCTCCTACGCGAGCAATCTGAACCCACGGATCACGCCGGCACGGCGGCCTCTCCCAACGCCCCGCGCAAGCTCGCCAGGTCGCGCAACGGCGGCGCGCCGAACAGGCGGCTGTATTCGCGGCTGAACTGCGACGGGCTCTCATAGCCCACGCGATGCCCGGCCACCGCCACTTCCAGGCCCTCCGACAGCATCAACCGCCGCGCCTCCTGCAGGCGCAGCTGCTTCTGGTATTGCAATGGACTCAATGCGGTCACTTCCTTGAAGCGGTGGTGCAGGGTGGACACGCTGAGGTTCACCTCGCGCGCGAGCTCCTCGATGCGCAGGGACTTGTCGAAGTTGCGGTTGAGCCACTCGATGGCGCGGGTGACGCGGTGGGTCTGGCTGTCGGTCATCGCCAGGTCGTGCAGCAGGTGCCCCTGCGGGCCGCGCAGCAGGCGATAGAGGATTTCGCGGACGAACAGTGGCGCCAGCATCGGGATGTCGCGCGGGCTGTCGAGCAGACGCATCAATCGCAGCAGGGCATCGAGCACGGTGCAGTCCACGCGCTGCAGGTAGATGCCGCGGCTGGCCGGCCGCGGCGTGCTGCCGGCCAGGCCGGCTTCGGCGATCAGCCGGGTGAGTTCGCCCGGATCGATGTCCAGGCGGATCGACAGGTAGGGCTTTTCTTCCGAGGCCTCGATCACCTGGCCGGAGACCGGCAGGGTCACCGACACCACCAGCAGGTTGAGCTCGTCGTAACGGTACACCTCGTTGCTCAGGCGCACTTCCTTGCAGCCCTGGGCGATCACGCACAGGGCGGGGCGGTAGAGGGTGGGCATGCGCCCCTCGCTGGGGCAGTCGCTGCGCGCCAGCAGCAGCGAATCGATGGCGGTTTCGAAGACGCCTTCACCCTGGCAGTGGCGCTGGATGATGTCGGCCAGTTCCTGGCGGCCGGCGGCAACGGGATCGTAGGGCTGGGACATGCGGGACCTCCAGTGGCGGCGCACGCAGCTTACGCCCGCGGCGCGCGCACGAGTGTGACAGTAAGGCAGCCGCTGGAGGATCAGGCAAGCAATCGGCAGAAATGGACAAGCCGTATGGGCATCGGCGCGCGCACCGTGACGGTGCAGGGCGCAAACACGGGGTTTCCAATGGGTTGGCGAGCACCGCGCAGGATCAGGCAAGAAGCCGGCAGCATCCGGATAACGCCGGGCGCTTCCCGGCCCGTAATCTTCCTGTCAGTCGTCCGAGGAGCCACCTTCGGACTTCTTCGATGTAACGCGGAGGACAGGACATGCCCTGGCACACACCCATCGAACATGAATTGCAGATTCATCCCCGCAGCGGACACGAAGCACAGCTCGGCGCCCTGATCGACAACCTGGTGGACGGCGCCCGCCGCACGCCGGGCTGCCTGGAGTGCCGGCTGGTCATGCAGGGGGCGAACCGGCCCTGGTTGCTGCAAGGCCGCTGGCGCGACGAGGAGGCACTGCTGACGTACTTCGCTTCACCCTCGCTGCAACTGCTCAGCGAAGCACTCTTCACCCACTGCCGAAGCCTCAGCGGCGGCATAGTGGAAACCCTCGATCAGGCCACCGGAAAGGTGGCCTGAGTTTTTCAGGTCCCGAGCTTTCAGCTCCTCAATATTCCAGGCTCCAGCCCAGGGTGAAGGTCCGTCCGCGGCCCTGGTAGTCGTACAGGTAGGCCGGCCCGTAGGTCGGCGAATAGAACAGCGCGGCACGCTGGCCCCAGACGGTGCTGTACTGCTTGTCCAGCAGGTTCTGGATACCGGCGCTGAAGGTGCCGAAGCCGGTCTTCTGCTCGCCCATCAGGTCGAAGGTGGTGTAGCCGTCGATCTCGTGGTCCGCGTCGTCCTTCAGGTTGAACGCATGCTGGGCCTGCAGGCGCGCACTGCGCTCGCCATCGCCCCAGCCGACGAAGGCGGTGGACTTGGACAGCGACGCATAGCGCGCATCGCGCTTGATCCAGTCGCCATCGGCATCTTCCTCTTCCGAGCGCACCAGGTGCAGCGTGGTGCCGCCCTGCCAGCCGTTGTCGAAGTAGCGGGTGACCGCGCCCTCGAAGCCGAAATCGCGGCTCTTCTGGTCTTCCACGTCGATGGTCAGGGTCGCCTGGTCGGTGGTGATGATCTTGTCCGACCAGATGTAGTACACCGCCGCCTGCGCCTGCCACTGCATGTCGCTGTAACGCCAGCCGGTCTCGACCTGGCGGCTCTTGATGCCGGCCAACGGGTTGTCGTCCACCGACAGGCCGGGCTTGCCGTAGTACTTGGCCGGGTCGGGCAGGTCGAAGCCTTCGCTGTAGTTGGTCCAGACCTGGTGGCCATTGCTGAAGTCGTAGATCGCGCCGAGGTTGAACAGGTTGACCTGGTAGTCGTTGCTGCCGCCGGGCACGCCTTTGAAATCGTCCACCTCGACGTCCATTTTCTGGTGGCGCGCGCCGCCGGAGAGGGTCAGGTTGTCGGTGACCTTCCAGTCCAGCTGGCCGTACACCGACAGGCCGTCGACGATGTAGCTCGGGTAGCGCGGCGCGCTGCTGGCGGTTTCCAGGTCCAGGCCGCCGCTCTCGGAGGACAGCCGCTGGTCGAAGACCTTCTGCTCGGCGTTGAAGCGCTCGTGGTCGAAATCCACGCCGTAGGTGAACTTGAGCGAATCCCACTGCTTGCTGAACAGGCCCTTCAGGCCGCTGACCTCGAAGTTCTGCTGCGAGGCGGCGAAGTACACGCCCCTGGAGCCGGTGGGCTTGCCGGCGTTGTAGTAGGGGAAGGGATAGAAGTTGTCGTCTTCCTTGCGGTAGTACGCCTGCAGGTAGAAGTCCTGCTCCAGCAGGTTGCTGTGGTGATAGTTGGCGTTGAGCAGCACGCGGCGCGAGCGCGGCTCCAGATCGGTATCCAGGCCATTGCGGATTTCCGCGTCCTCCAGGTTCGATGGGCCCTGGTACTTCAGGTTGGGAAAGTAGATGCCGGTGCTGCCGTCGTTGCCCGAATCGTAGTACTGCGCCAGCAGGTCGAGGCTCTGCTCGTCGGTGAATTGCGCAGTGAGGTTGCCCATCACGTCGACGGTGCGGTTGTACTGCAGGTCGGTCTGGGTGTTGTCGATGAAGATCTGGTTGCCGGCGCCGTCGTAGAAGGCTTCGTTCTTCTCCGCCGACACACCCAGGCGGCCCGCCACGCGGTCGCTGCCGCCGCTGATGGATTGCGCGGCGCGGGTGGACAGGTCGTCGCTGTTGTTGAAGCCGCTGGTGGCGCCCAATTGCGTCTCGAAACGCGCATCGCCGGCCGCGCCCTTCTTGGTGATGATGTTGATGATGCCGCCGGTGGCGCCGCCGCCGTAGATGGCGCTGGCGCCGGAGAGCACTTCGATGCGCTCGACGTTGAACGGCGAGATGCTGTCGAACTGGCGCGACAGGCCGCGCGAGCTGTTCTGGCTGACGCCGTCGATCATCACCAGCACGTTGCGTCCGCGCATGTTCTGGCCGTAGTTGGTGCGGCCTTCCGGTGCCAGGTCGAGGCCGGGTACCAGCTTGCCCACGGCTTCCTTCAGGCTCACGCCGGTATCCAGCTGCTCGCGCAGCTGGGTCTGCTCGACGACCCAGACGGTGCCGGGAATCGAGCTGATCTCGGTGGGCGTACGCGCCGCCACGCTGATCTGCATCGGCGCCAGGCTCAGGGCAGCGGAGTCGTCCTTCTCGCGCTTGAGCAACACGGTGCGCTCGTCGGTGAAGCGCCAGCTCATACCGCTGCCGGAAAGCAGCTGGTTGAGCGCCTCTTCGATGCTGTAGGTACCGTCCAGTCCTTCGCTCTGCAGGCCCTGGATGTCCTCGGAGTTGAACAGCAGGTGCAGCCCGGCCTGGTCGGCGAACTGGGTCAGCGCGCTGTCCAGGCTGCGCGGCGCGATGTGCAACTCGACGGCGGCAGCATTCGCGGCGTGGACGACGGGCGCGGCGGCGCCGAGCAGGGAAGCGAGCAGGATCGCGCGGTGCAGCGGGGAAGGACGGTAATGCATGCAGGTGAAATCCGTTCTTGTGTGGGCAGGGTCGCGTATTGAGAATTTTTCGCGTTCATGCCTACGACGAAACGGCCAGCCGAACCTTGCAGTGCTGAATGGAAAATATTTTCATTTTCTTGCTGAGGGCGCGCTGCAGGGGGCTCCTGTTAGAGCAACGGCGCTCTTCTGTAACTTCGAACTGGAGGTTTCCCTCTCCCCAGCCCTCTCCCTGAAGGGAGAGGGCTGGGGAGAGGGACGAGCGCCGCGCAGCAGTTGCCCAGGAATAGGGAGCCGCCTTTCATGCTCTGGGCGCGGGACGGATCAGCACCAGCCAGGGCATATGGGTGACCTTCACCGGCTGCAAGCGCTCCAGGGTCTTGAGCAAGGCATCCGGGTCCTTGAGGTCGAACACGCCGCTGACCTTGTGCTGGCGCAGCGCGCTGTCGGTCAGCACGATGCGGCCGGGCACGTAGCGCTCCAGTTCATCGAGCACTTCGCCCAGCGGGCGCTGGTTGAAGATCAGCTTGCCGCGCTGCCAGGCACTGGCGCTGGACAGGTCCAAGGGCTGCACCGGCTCCGGCACGGCGGCCTCGCGGTAACTCAGTCGCTCGCCGGCGGACAGCCGCACCGGCGCGCTCCCGGCACTGTTCACCTGCACCACGCCTTCGGTTACATCCACGCGCACCTGTGGCCCACGGCTGTCGACATCGAAGCGCGTGCCCACGGCGCGCACTTCGCCGCCCTTGGCTTCGACTATGAAGGGCCGCGACGCGTCCTTCGCCACTTCGAACAAGGCTTCGCCGCTGTGCAAACGCAGGCGCCGCTGCTGCGGGCTGAAGTCCACGGACAACGCGCTGCCGCTGTTCAGCCACACGCGGCTGCCATCGGCCAGCTCCAGCATTCGCCGCTCGCCGGTGCGGGTGGCGTAATCGGCATACAGCCCGGCCAGCGGTTCGGGCAGGGCGAGGGTCACGGCAATCGCGGCGACACAGGCCGCAACAGCCAGTGCCGGCCAGCGCCGCAGTCGTCGGGCGCGACGGCGGTACTCCTTGGCATTGCGGGTTTCCGGCAGGGCGCCCCAGAGCGCCTCGGCTTCGCGGGCAGCGCGCTCGTGTTCCGGGCTCTGTCCGCGCCAGCGCAGGAACTCCATGCGCTCGGCGGCGCCAGCGCTGCCCGAATGCAATTGCGCCAGGCGCTCGATGGCTTCGTCGGAAAACGCCGAGTCCACGCGGCTCATGGCGTGCCCTCCTGGCGCTGCGCCCAGTCGCGGCAATGGCGCATGGCCTGGACGATGTACTTGCCCACCATGCTCTCGGACACGCCCAGGTGCCGGGCGATCTGCGCGTGGGTCAGGCCGTCGAGACGGTTCATCAACAGCGCCTGGCGAACGTTGGGCGGCAACTGGTCGAGCGCCGCGTCCAGATGCTCCAGTGCCTCGTGGGCGAGCAAGCGGTGCTCCAGCGTGGAGGCGGGATCGCTCAGGTCATTGGCGGCGGCTTCGTCGACATGCAGTTCAGCCAGCCGGCCCTCACGGCGCAGGTTGTCGATGGCGATGTTGCTGGCGACGCGGAACAGGTAGGCGCGCGGGTCCTGCACCTCGGCCTCGGCGGGCTGGTCGGCCAGGCGCAGCCAGGTGTCCTGGGCCACGTCCGCCGCGCGCTGGTTGTCCCCCAACCGCCGCGCAAGGAAGCGCATCAGGTCCGCATAGTGCGCCTGGAAGCTCTGCAGCAGGGAGGAGGAGGCGATGCGCCGCATGATGGCCGAAATACCCTGGAAAACCGGCCGACGTCCGTCAGGCCGATGCGAAGGGTGGGCAGCATACACCGAATCGAGAATTATTATCGAATGCAAAAAGATGTCAGCTCGTGAACTGCGACAGGTCCAGCGGCCGCACCGCGCCCATCCAGATGCCGTGGTCGCGGTGATCGCGAAGGTCATCGCCGGTGTTGGGGTGGACGAAGACCACCAGGCCGTCGCGGTTCAGCGCCAACCACGGCACCAGGGTAGCGAAGGTGGCGTTGTCGAAGGCGAGCTGACAGCTCCAGTCCGGGTGCGGGCCGACCGGGCGTTCATGGACGCGGCCCATCTTCGCGCCGAAACGGCGTGCCGCCTCTTCGCACAACGCGCGGGCGCGCTCGATACTGCTCGCGTCGAAATAGACGTGGGCGTGGAAATCCTTGATCGGGGTGTCGTTCATCGGTCCAGCTCCAGTTCCGCCTGCAACCAGTCAACGAAGCGCTGCACCAGGCGCATGCGGCGCTTGCGCTCGGGCAGTACGGCGTAATAGCCGAAGCGCGATTCCACCGTTTCGGCGATGGGCCGGCACAGTAACCCCTGTTCCAGCAGTTCGTCGACCAGGTGCCGCCAGCCGATGGCCACACCCTGCCCGGCGATGGCCGCCTGTACCAGCAGTGTGTAGTTGTCGAAGCGTAGCCCGGCGGGAGCAGGAGCCCCTTCGATGCCCAATGCGCGGTAAACGCCGGCCCAGTCGAACCAGCGGCTGTGCGCCTCGGGCTTGAGGTGCAGCAGCGGCAGGCCGGTCAGCGCCCCGGGCGACAACGGCAGGTCGCGCCCCTCGACCAGCCTGGGGCTGCACACCGGAAAGACTTCCTCGCTGAACAGCCGCAGCGCCTCGCCATGTTTGAAGCGGCCATCACCGAAGGCGATGGCGACGTCGATGTCGCTGCGCAGGGAAACGGGACTGCGGTCGCTGCTGATCAGGCCGACATCCAGCTCCGGGTGCGCCTGGCGGAAGCGCGGCAGGCGCGGCATCAGCCAGTAGGCGGCGAAGGCGAAGTCGGTGGCGACCTGCAGCACTTCATGGGGGTTCTTCGCGGTGACCGCGGCGATGCCGGCGTCGATGCTCTCCAACCCCGCCTGAACGTGCTGCTGCAGCACCTGTCCACTTTCCGTGAGGGCGATGCCGCGGTGGATGCGGTCGAACAGCCGCACCGCCAGCAGCTTTTCCAGCCGTTTGATCTGCTGGCTGACCGCCGGCTGGGTGGTGCCCAGCTCGCCGGCAGCGGCGGTAAAGCTGAGCAGGCGCGCCGCGGCTTCGAACACGCGCAGCAGTTCCAGCGGCACGCTCACGCCACGCCCTCACATAAGCCTGTGTTATCCGAAGCATGTTCCAGCATGCGCTTTACCCTAGTTTTCGCCGGGAAGAGACTGAACCCCAGCACTATCCCATAACAGCGCCAACAGGATAAGCCCACGCCATGAAGCGCCCGAACATCCTCTTCATCATGGCCGACCAGATGGCCGCGCCGCTCCTGCCCTTCTACGACGCCCAGTCGCCGATCAAGCTGCCCAACCTCTCGCGCCTCGCCAGCGAAGGCGTGGTGTTCGACTCGGCCTACTGCAACAGTCCGCTCTGCGCGCCCTCGCGCTTCACCCTGGTGAGCGGCCAACTGCCGACGAAGATCGGCGCCTGGGACAACGCCGCCGATTTCGCCGCCGACATCCCGACCTACGCGCACTACCTGCGCCGCCTGGGCTACCGCACCGCACTGTCGGGCAAGATGCACTTCTGCGGCCCGGACCAGTTGCACGGCTACGAGGAACGCCTGACCAGCGACATCTACCCCGCCGACTACGGCTGGGCGGTGAACTGGGACGAGCCGGACGTGCGCCCGAGCTGGTACCACAACATGTCCTCGGTGCTGCAGGCCGGCCCGTGCGTGCGCACCAACCAGCTCGATTTCGACGAGGAAGTGGTGTTCAAGGCGCGCCAGTACCTCTACGACCATGTGCGTGAACACCCCGAGCAGCCGTTCTGCCTCACCGTGTCCATGACCCACCCGCACGACCCCTACACCATCCCCCGCGAATACTGGGACCTGTACCGCGACGAGGACATCCCGCTGCCCTCCGTGCAGATCGACCAAAGCGAACAGGACCCACACTCCCAGCGGCTGCTGAAGGTGATCGACCTGTGGGGGCAGGAAATGCCCGAGGAGAAGGTGCGCGCCGCCCGCCGCGCCTACTTCGGCGCCTGCAGCTACGTCGATGCGCAGATCGGCGCACTGCTGCGCACCCTGGAGGATTGTGGTCTCAGTGAAGACACGCTGATCCTGTTCTCCGGCGACCACGGCGACATGCTGGGCGAGCGCGGCCTCTGGTACAAGATGCACTGGTTCGAGATGGCCGCCCGCGTGCCGTTGCTGGTGCATGCACCCAAGCGCTTCGCGCCGCACCGGGTCAGCCAGTCGGTGTCCACGGTAGACCTGCTGCCGACCCTGGTGGAACTGGCCGACGGCCAGGTGGAACCGGGCCTCGAACTGGACGGCCGCTCGCTGCTGCCGCACCTGCAAGGCACCGGCGGCCACGACGAGGTGATCGGCGAGTACACCGCCGAAGGCACCGTCAGCCCGCTGATGATGATCCGCCGCGGCGACTTCAAGTTCATCTACTCCGAGCAGGACCGGTGCCTGCTCTTCGACCTGGCCAACGATCCGCGCGAGCTGGAGAACCTCATGGACTCCCCGGCGCACGCCGAGCTGGCTCGCACACTGCTGAACGAAGCCCGGGCGCGCTGGGATATCCCGGCCATCACCGAACGGGTTCTGGCCAGCCAGCGCCGCCGCCGTCTGGTGGCCGACGCGCTGACCCGCGGTAGCCTCAAGAGCTGGGACCACCAGCCCATGGTCGACGCCAGCCAGCAGTACATGCGCAACCACATCGACCTCGACGATCTGGAGCGCCGCGCCCGCTATCCGCAACCGTAACGACAACCACAACAAGCCGAAGGGGATGGGAGCATGAACAAGCTATTCACCGTACGACGCTTCACCGCACGAGATGCATCCGCGTTATTGCTGGCCGGCGCGCTCGCGCTGGGCGGTCCGCTGGCCCGGGCTGAAGATGAAGCCTGCGCTACGGTGAAGCTGGCCGATCCGGGCTGGACCGACATCGCGGTGACCAACGGCGTGGCCGCCTTCCTGCTCGAAGGTCTGGGCTACACCGTGAAGATCGATACCCTCTCGGTACCCATCACCTACGGCGGCCTGCGCGACGGTCAGGTGGACGCTTTCCTCGGTAACTGGATGCCGGCGCAGCAGGGCTTCCATGACCAGTTCATCGCCAGCAAGCAGGTCACCCAGCTGGCGAAGAACCTGCAGGGCACCGAGTTCACCCTGGCCGTGCCGACCTACGTGTGGAACGCCGGGGTGAAGACCTTCGCCGACCTGGACAGGCACGCCGACCAGTTCAACAGGAAGGTCTACGGCATCGGCTCCGGCGCGCCGGCCAACCTGTCGATCCAGAAGATGATCACGGGTGACGAGTTCGGCCTGGGCGACTGGAAACTGGTGGAATCCAGCGAGCAGGCGATGCTCGCCGAGGTCGGTCGCGCGGTGAAGCGCGAGCGCTGGGTGGTGTTCCTCGGCTGGACGCCGCACCCGATGAACGTGAAGTACGACATGAAGTACCTCACCGGCGGCGAGAAATACTTCGGCAGCACCGGCAGCGTGTTCACCGTCACCCGCAACGGCTACAGCGAGCAGTGCCCGAACAGCGGCAAGTTGCTGGCGAACCTGTCCTTCGACCTGACGATGGAGAACGCCATCATGGCCGAGGTGCTGGAGAAGAATGTGAAGAACCCCGACGCGGTGAAGGCCTGGATCAAGGCCAACCCGCAGCGCCTCGACCAGTGGCTGGCCGGCGTGAAGACCCGCGACGGCGGCGACGCCCTGGCCGCCGTGAAGGCCAAGCTGTAGGCCGGCGATGGAGCGCCTGATCCGCCTGTTGCCGTTCCTCGCCTGGCTGCCGCAAGTCACGGGGCGCGACCTGCGTCGTGACCTGGGCGTCGGCCTCTCCAGCGCGGTGCTCGCCCTGCCGCAGTCCATGGCCTACGCGCTGATCGCAGGCTTGCCAGCCGAATACGGGCTCTATGCGGCGATGCTACCGGTGCTGATCGCCTGCCTGTGGGGTTCGTCGAAACACATGGTCGGCGGGCCGACGGCGGCGATCTCGGTGGTGCTGTTCACCGCTATCGCACCCTTGGCCACGCCAGGCAGCGCGCAGTTCATCCAGTACACGCTGCTGCTGACCTTCCTCGCCGGGCTGTTCCAGTGGCTGCTGGGCATGCTGCGCTTCGGCGTGCTGGTGAACTTCGTCTCGCACTCGGTGCTGCTGGGCTTCACCTGCGGCGCGGCGCTGGTGATCGTCATCGGCCAGCTGCCCTATCTGCTCGGCATCACCGCGAGCGGGCAGGGCACGGCGCTGACCAGTGCCGCCGCACTGTGGTGGAAGCTGCAGGATTTCCATGGACCTTCGTTGCTGGTCGGCGTGTTCAGCCTCGCGCTGAGCCTGCTGGTGAAGCGCCTGTGGCGACGCGGGCCGGCGCTGTTGGTCGGTCTGTTCGGCGCCAGCGCGCTGGTCTGGGCGATGCCGGCGACCTTTGCCGAGGTGGCCAAGGTCGCCGCATTTCGCAGCGCGCTGCCGCCGCTGAGTTCGCTGTCGTTCGATCTCTCCGCCATCGCCCAGTTGCTGCCCGCCGCCGTGGCCTGCGGCATGCTCGGGCTGGTGACGAGCCTGTCCATCGCCCGCGCGCTGGCCGCGCGTTCGCACCAGGTGCTGGATGCCAACCAGGAGGTGCGTGCACAGGGGCTGTCCAACCTGATCGGGCCCTGGCTGTCGGGCACGCTGTCCGCCGGCTCTTTCACCCGCTCCGGGCTGAACCAGGACGCCGGCGCACGCACGCCGCTGGCCGGGGTCTTCTCGGCGCTGTGGGTAGCGCTGCTGGCGGTGGCCGGCGCCGGATTGATCAACCACATCCCACTGCCGGCCATGGCCGCCGGCATCCTGCTGATCTGCTGGAACCTCGTCGATCGCCCGGCCCTGCGCGCACTGTGGAAAGGCAGCCGCGCAGAATCCCTGGTGATGCTGCTGACCCTCGCCGCGACGCTGCTGCTGCCGCTGCAGAACGCCGTCTACGCTGGCGTGCTGGCCTCGCTGTTCTTCTACCTCAAGCGCACCTCGCAGCCACGCGTGCAGCAGTGGGAGAGGGAAGACGAAGAAGTGCTGCGCATCGAAGGTTCGATCTTCTTCGGCGCCTGCGATTACCTGCAGAAACGGATGCAGCACAGCCGCAGCGAACGTCTGGTGCTGGATGCCCACCACGTCAACTTCATCGATTTCGCCGGCGCGCAGATGCTCCAGCAGGAAGCCCGCCGCCTCGCCAGCGAAGGGCGCAGCCTGGTACTGCGCAACGCGCGGCCACGGGTGCGCGCGGAGCTGGAAAAGCAGATGGGGAAGGGCGGGATGTTGCAGGTCGAGGAATAGAGCCGGGCTTCATCTGTAGGAGCCCGCTCGCGAATCGGTGCTCAGCCCTTCAGCTGACGGCGCAACTCATCGAGGACCGGCGCCGAATCCGGCCGCACGCCGCGCCACAACAGGAAGGCTTCCGCCGCCTGCTCCACCAGCATGCCCAACCCATCGATGCAGCGCGCCGCGCCGTGCTTGGCGGCCCATCGGTTGAACGCGGTCACGTCCTTGCCGTACATCATGTCGTAGCAGACGGTATGCCCCGGCTGGATCAACGCCGGATCGATGGGCGGCAACTCGCCAGCCAGGGAGGCCGAGGTGCCGTTGACGATCAGGTCGAACGGCTCATCGCGCAGGTCGAAACCGCCGCCACTGACCGTCCCCAGATCCTTGAACTCTTCCGCCAGCTGTTGAGCCTTCGACGCCGTGCGGTTGGCGATGACGATGCACGCCGGCTGCTCGGCGAGGAAGGGTTCGAGAATGCCGCGTACCGCGCCGCCAGCACCCAACACCAGGATGCGCGCGCCGCGCAGCACGACGCCGTGGTTCACCGTCAGGTCGCGGGTCAGCCCGGCGCCGTCGGTGTTGTCGCCCAGCAGTCCGCCGCCGTCGAGCTTCTTCAGGGTGTTCACCGCGCCGGCCCGGCGCGCGCGCTCGGTCAGCTCGGAGGCCAGGCGGTAGGCGTCTTCCTTGAACGGTACGGTGACGTTGCCGCCCAGGCCCTCTTCGAAGAACTCGCGGGCATTCCCGGCGAAGTCGTCCAGCGGCGCCAGCCGCGCGTCATAGGTCAGCGTCTGGCCGGTCTGCTCGGCGAACAGGCGGTGGATCTGCGGCGATTTGCTGTGGCCGATGGGGTTGCCGAAGACGCAGTAGCGGTCCATGGAAAGTCCTGGGACGAGAGGATCGGAAGGGCGGAGAGCTTGCCGGTTTTTCCGCCGTCGTGCCAGGCGGGTTCGCGAGCAAGCTCGCTCCTACGAAGAGCGACCCGGCTCGCAGGCTTTTGTAGCGAGCTTGCTCGCGAACCGCCCAAAAGAGGAGGGTCAGGCCTGCCCCAGCCAGTCCCGATCGGTGAGGAAATACTCAGTCAACCGCGCCTCTTCGCTGCCCGGCTCCGGCTTCCAGTCATAGCCCCAGCGCACCTGCGGCGGCAGCGACATGAGGATCGACTCGGTACGCCCACCCGACTGCAGGCCGAACAGGGTGCCACGGTCGTAGACCAGGTTGAACTCCACGTAGCGACCGCGGCGGAAGGCCTGGAACTCGCGCTGCTGTTCGGTGTACGGGGTGTTCTTGCGCTTGCGCACGATGGGCAGGTAGGCGTCGATGTAGGCATCGCCGATGGCGCGTAGGAAGGCGAAGCTGGTGTCGAAGTCCCACTGGTTCAGGTCGTCGAAGAACAGGCCGCCGATACCGCGCGGTTCGTTGCGGTGCTTGATGTGGAAGTAGCGGTCGCACCATTCCTTGTAGCGCGGGTAGACGTCCTCGCCGAAGGGCGCACAGGCGTCGCGGGCGACCTGGTGCCAGAGCACGCAGTCTTCCTCATGGGCGTAGTAGGGCGTCAGGTCGAAGCCGCCGCCGAACCACCACACAGCCTCTTCACCTTCCTTCTCGGCGATGAAGAAGCGCACGTTGGCGTGGGAGGTCGGCACGTGGGGGTTGGTCGGGTGGATCACCAGCGACACGCCGAGCGCCTGGAAACCGCGCCCCGCCAGTTCCGGACGGTGCGCGCTGGCGCTCGGCGGCAGGCCGGCGCCGAAGACGTGGGAGAAGTTCACACCGCCCTTCTCGATCAACGCGCCATCGCCGATCACCCGTGTCCGTCCACCACCGCCGGCCGGACGCTCCCAGGCGTCCTCGACGAAGCGGGCGCTGCCGTCCTCGGCTTCGAGTGCGGCGCAGATGCGGTCTTGCAGGTCGAGCAGGTAGGCCTTCACGGCCTCGATGCGGTCGGTCACGAGAATCACCTTGGAGCGGGAAAGCCACGCGTGGCGCGGGCCGGAGCAGAATGTGGGGCGCAAGCATACCACCCCCGTCGGCAAAGCTGGTCTTGACGGCCGTCAAGCCGGCGGCTTGGATGAAGGTCTTTTCCCCAGCGGGGCGCCAGCCTCGCGCATTGCAGGAGAGCGACATGGCCAAGCGTGTTCAATTCGCCAAGACCGGCGGCCCGGAAGTCCTAGAACTGGTCGATTACACCCCAGCCGAACCCGGCCCCAACGAGGTGCGCGTGCGTAACCGCGCCATCGGCCTGAATTTCATCGATACCTACTACCGCAGCGGTCTGTACCCCGCGCCGACGATGCCTTCGGGTGTGGGCACCGAAGGCGCCGGCGAGGTGGAAGCCATCGGCAGCGCGGTGACCAATGTGAAGGTGGGCGACCGTGTCGGCTACGCCACCGGGCCGCTGGGCGCCTACAGCGAGCTGCACGTGCTGCCGGCGGCGAACGTGGTGAAGCTGCCGGACGCGATCACCTTCGAACAAGCCGCCGCCGTGATGCTCAAGGGCCTCACCGTGCAGTACCTGCTGCGCCAGACCTACAACGTGCAGCCCGGCCAGACCATCCTCTGGCACGCGGCGGCCGGCGGCGTCGGGCTGATCGCCTGCCAGTGGGCCAAGGCCATCGGCGCGCACCTGATCGGCACGGTCAGTTCGACCGCCAAGGCGGAACTGGCGAAATCCCACGGCGCCTGGGCGACCATCGACTACAGCCACGAGAACGTGGTGGAACGCGTGCTGGCGCTGACCGAGGGCAGGAAGTGCCCGGTGGTCTACGACTCGGTGGGCAAGGACACCTGGCTGACCTCGCTGGACTGTACCGCCCAGCGCGGCCTGGTGGTGAGCTTCGGCAACGCCTCCGGCCCGGTGGACGGAGTGAACCTGGGCATTCTGTCGCAGAAGGGCTCGCTCTACGTCACCCGCCCGACGCTGTTCGGCTACGCCAATACGCCGGAACGCTTGCAGGCGATGGCCGACGACCTGTTCGGCATGATCACCAGCGGCAAGGTGAAGGTGGAGATCAACCAACGCTTCGCCCTGGCCGATGCCGCCAAGGCGCAAACCGAGCTGGCGGCGCGGCGCACGACCGGATCGACGATCCTGTTGCCCTGATCAGGGCAGAAGAGCGTTCGCGAGCAAGCTCGCTCCTACGAAAAGCGCGTCTGTAGGAGCGAGCTTGCTCGCGAACCGCATTACACCCTCTTATCCGGCTTACGACGGACGAACGGTCTCGCCGGTCCGCAGATCGCGAATCAGGCTCGGATTGCGTCGCCCGCCCAGGGCGCCGCCGAGCACCCCATCCAGCTCATCATGGAAGTACTGCTCGATGCGCAGGCGCGTACGCGCGGCCGGACGGCCGGCAGGGTTGGCGGAGGTGGAGATCAGCGGGCCGGTATGGAGACACAGCTCGCGCACCAGCGGATGGTCGCTGACGCGCAGAGCAACGGTGTCGTGTTGGCCGGTCACCCACTCGGGCAGGCGGTCCTGGTGCGGCACCAGCCAGGTGTTCGGGCCGGGCCAACTGGCGGCCAGCTTCTCCCGCCAGGCGTCCGGCAGGTCGTCCAGCAGGAAGTCGAACTGGTCGATGTCGGCGGCCACCACGATCAGGCCCTTCTCCACCGGACGCGCCTTGATCGCCAGCAGGCGGTACACCGCGTCGGCGTTCCACGGGTCGCAACCCAGCCCCCAGACGGCTTCGGTCGGGTAAGCGATCACACCGCCATCGCGCACGACCTGGGCCATGCGCTGGGTACGCCAGTTGCTGTACATCGGGAACTCCTCGGATCTGCGATGCGCGGCAGTTTACGTGCTCAGGGGGCACGATGCACCCAGACGCCGGCCTCGCAGGCCACCCGTCCGTCCAGCTCCAGTTCGGTCAGCGCCACCAGCACGTCAGGCAGTTCCATGCCGCTGCCCAGCGCCAGCTGTTCGCTGCTCTGCGGGGCGGCGCGCAGGAGGTCGAGAAGGGGATGCGCGGGTTCGCGCTCCCGCGATGCCGCAGGCGCGGCTGGCCGGGTCCAGCCGCGCAGGCCCTCGAGGATGTGGTCGACGCTTTCCACCAGCGAAGCGCCCTGGCGGATCAGTTCGTGACAGCCGCGCGCACCGGGATGGTGGATCGATCCGGGAATGGCATAGACCTCGCGCCCCTGTTCCGCCGCGAGACGGGCGGTGATCAACGAGCCACTGGAAGGACTGGCCTCCACCACCAGCACGCCCAGCGACAGGCCACTGATGATGCGATTGCGCCGGGGAAAGTTCGCCGCCTGTGGCGGGCTGTGCAGCGGCAGTTCCGAGACCAGCGCGCCACCCTGCTCGATGATGCGCTGCGCCAGGCCGACGTGCCGGCGCGGGTAGAGATGCTCAAGGCCGGTGCCGAGCACGGCGACGGTCCCTCCGGCGGCCTCCAGCGCGCCTTCGTGGGCGGCGCCGTCGATGCCCAGCGCCAGGCCACTGGTGATGACGAAGCCGCCGCCGGCCAGGCTGCGGGCAAAGGCCCGCGCGGTATCGAGCCCCGGCTTGCTGGCTCGCCGGCTACCCACCATGGCCAGCTGCGGGCGCTCCAGCAACGCCACCTCGCCGGCCACGAACAGCAGCGGCGGTGCGTCCACCAGCTCGGCCAGCAGCGCGGGGTAGGCGGGGTCGTCCCAGGCCAGCAGGTGGTGAGCGGGGTCGTCCAGCCAGCGCAGCGCGGTGGCCGCCTGCTCGCGGATACCGGCATCCCGACGCCGTTCGGCGGACTCCTGTGGCAGGCCCAGCGAACGCCAGGCGGAGGAAGGTGCGCTCAGGGCAGCGGAAGCCGAGCCGAACGCCGACATCAAGCGCCGGAAGCGCCTGGGGCCCAGCTCGGGCAGGGCATGCAAGCGCAGGCGCGCCTCGGCTTCGGCAGGGGAGACATCGACGGGCATGGCGGCAGTCCTTTGCGGCGAGCGGGAAGAGTTCGCTCAGACTTTGCCGTCCAAGACGCGCCACCGCAGTCGGACCGTTCCGAAACACACCCATAAAAAACCCCGCCGAAGCGGGGTTTTCTTCAGCCAGGGGCTGAACTCAGGGGTTCTGCACCTTGTCGTTCACTTCCAGCGAACGGCTGGCGGTCAGCACCAGGCCATAGCTCAGTCGGTTGTAGGTGCGGAAGATCATCAGCAGACCCGAGCGCTCGTCCGGGATCTTCACCATGTCATCGGTGACGCGGTCGCGCACGGTTTCGCCCAGCTTGTAGATCGCCAGCACGTTGCCTTCGGCCAGACCGTCGCGAGAGCCCTTGTCGATGGTCACCACGTCGTACTTGCCGATCTGGGTCACGCCGCGCGGCACGTCGATGATGGTGCCCTTGACCGGGGTGGTCGGCTCGCTGGGCATGAAGGTCGAGGTGATCGCACGCTCCTCGGTGGGGAACAGGCGGTCGCCCGGACGGACTTCCTGGGTGGTACGGGTCAGCTGGAGGGTCGCAACGTCGCCTTCCTTCGCGGTGACGTTGGCACCGCCGACGTCCATGGCGTCGATGCCCAGCACTTCGCCGGTCTCGGGGTTGGAGTAGACCTTGGCCTGGCGGAAGATGCCGTAGCTGTTCTCTTCGGACAGCGCGTTGCCGCGGGCGTAGGCGCGATCGCCGGCGCCGCTGATCACGCTCTCCTGGTCGCCGGCGACCACATAGGGTGCGCTGGTGAACGCGGTTTCGTCATCGACGATGCGGTTGGAGAGCAGGAAGGCGTTGATCTTGTCCAGCGGAATGGTCGGGATCGCTTCGGCGATCGGGGTGCTGCGCACCCGCGGCGACAGCTTGATGGTGCCGCGCGACTCACCGCGGTTGAGCATCAGGCGCGGCTGGCCATCGATGTACACCAGACTCAGCACGTCGCCCGGATAGATCAGGTGCGGGTTCTGGATCTGCGGATTCACGTGCCAGATTTCCGGCCACTTCCAAGGCTTGCTGAGGAACTTGCCGGAGATGTCCCAGAGGGTGTCGCCTTTCACTACGGTATAGCGGTCCGGGTGGCCTTCCTTGAGCTGCACGGCAGCTTGAGCCACCCCGCCTGCGGCTAGCAGCAGCAGGGCGAGTAGTGTTTTCCTCATGCGGTGAATCCCTTTATTATGTGTACACATGAAACGCCTGGAAGCCGCCCCTACCGCGCTTTCCAGCCGTTTTTCGATGCTGCTCAGCATATTAGCAGTCGATTTTGACTTTATTCCACAAGTGCATCACAAACGCATATGGCCATTCTGAACATTCTCGAATTCCCCGATCCGCGCCTGCGCACGATCGCCAAGCCGGTCACGGAGGTCGATGACAGCGTTCGCCAGCTGATCGACGACATGTTCGAGACCATGTACGAGGCCCCCGGCATCGGCCTGGCCGCCACCCAGGTGAACGTGCACAAGCAGATCATCGTGATGGACCTCTCCGAGGACAAATCCGAGCCGCGCGTGTTCATCAATCCCGAGCTGGAAGAGCTGACCGAAGAGAAAGGTCCGTACCAGGAAGGTTGCCTGTCGGTTCCCGGCTTCTACGAAAATGTAGACCGTCCCCTGCGCGTGCGCATCAAGGCGCTGGATCGCGACGGCAAGCCCTTCGAGGAAATCGCCGAGGACCTGCTCGCCGTGTGCATCCAGCACGAGTGCGATCACCTGAACGGCAAGCTGTTCGTCGATTACCTGTCCAACCTCAAGCGCGACCGCATCCGCAAGAAGCTGGAAAAGCAGCATCGGCAACAGGCGTAACCCCCATCCCCAAAGGCTTGCCCCGGCAAGCCTTTTCTTTTTGAAGAGCCCGATATGAGCCAAGCACTGCGCATCGTCTTCGCCGGCACCCCGGAATTCGCCGCCGAGCACCTCAAGGCCCTGCTCGATACGCCGCACGAGATCGTCGCCGTCTACACCCAGCCGGACCGTCCGGCCGGCCGCGGCCAGAAGCTGATGCCCAGCCCGGTCAAGCAGCTCGCCCTGGAGAACGGCCTGACCGTGCTGCAGCCGCCGACCCTGCGCGACCCGGCCGCCCAGGCCGAACTCGCGGCGCTCAAGCCGGACCTGATGGTGGTGGTGGCCTACGGGCTGATCCTGCCGCAGGTGGTGCTGGACATCCCGCGCCTGGGCTGCATCAACAGCCACGCCTCCCTGCTGCCGCGCTGGCGCGGCGCCGCGCCGATCCAGCGCGCGGTAGAAGCGGGCGATTCCGAAAGCGGTGTCACCGTGATGCAGATGGAAGCCGGCCTGGACACCGGGCCGATGCTGCTCAAGGTCAGCACGCCGATTTCCGCCGAGGATACTGGCGGCAGCCTGCATGACCGTCTGGCCGAGCTCGGCCCGAAAGCCGTGGTCGAGGCCATTGCCGGTCTCGCCGCCGGCACGCTCGAGGGCGAAGTGCAGGACGACACCCTGGCCACCTATGCACACAAGCTGAACAAGGAAGAGGCGCGCATCGACTGGTCGCGCCCGGCCGACGAACTGGAGCGCCGCATCCGCGCCTTCACCCCCTGGCCGGTGTGCCACACCACCCTGGGCGATGCCGCGCTGAAAGTGCTCGGCGCCAAGCCCGCGCAGGGCAAGGGCGAGCCGGGCAAGATCCTCGACGCCAGCCGCGACGGCCTGCTGGTCGCCTGTGGTGAAGGCGCATTGCTGCTGACCCGCCTGCAACTGCCCGGCGGCAAGCCGCTGGCCTTAGCCGACCTGTTCAACAGCCGCCGCGAGCAATTCGCCGCCGGCCAGGTGCTGGGCGCATGAGCACCAATCCCCGTCTGGCGGCGGCCCGCGCCCTGGCCGCCGTACTCGCCGGCCGCGCCTCGCTGGGCAGCTCGCTGCCGACCCAGCTGGAAAACGTCGAACCGCGCGATCGCGGCCTGGTGCAGGAGCTGGCCTTCGGCGCCGCCCGCTGGCAGCCGCGCCTGTCCACCCTCGCCGCGCGCCTGTTGCAGAAGCCGTTCAAGGCCGGCGACCGCGATGTCGAGGCGCTGCTGCTGGTCGGCCTGTACCAGTTGCTCTACACCCGCATTCCGCCGCACGCGGCCATCGGCGAGACCGTCGGCTGCGCGGACAAGCTGAAGAAGCCCTGGGCCAAGGGCCTGCTCAACGCAGTGCTGCGCCGCGCCCAGCGCGAGAGCGAAACCCTGCTGGCCGAGGTCGACAAGGACCCGGCGGCGCGCCTGGCGCATCCGCGCTGGCTGCAGAAAGCCCTGAAGAAATCCTGGCCCGAGCAGTTCGAAGCCATCTGCGCCGCCAACAACGCCCACCCGCCGATGACCCTGCGGGTGAATCGCCGCCACGGCAGCCGCGATGCCTATCTGGAAGAGCTCAACCGCGTCGGCTTCGAAGCCGTGGCCTGCGAGTTCAGTCGCGACGGCATCAATCTCGTTCAGCCGTGCGATGTGCGCGAGCTGCCGGGCTTCGCCGAAGGCCGCGTCAGCGTGCAGGACGAAGCCGCACAACTGGCCGCCGACCTGCTGGAGCTGGCGCCCAACCAGCGCGTGCTGGATGCCTGTTGCGCCCCCGGCGGCAAGACCTGCCACCTGATGGAAGCCGAGCCCGCGCTGGCCGGCGTGGTCGCCGTGGACCTGGAAGAGAGCCGCCTGGTGCGCGTACGCGAGAACCTCGCGCGACTGCAGCTGGATGCCCAGTTGATCGCCGCCGACGCCCGCGACACCGCCACGTGGTGGGACGGCAAATCCTTCCAGCGCATCCTGCTGGACGCTCCCTGTTCCGCCACCGGGGTGATCCGCCGCCATCCGGACATCAAGCTGACCCGCACCGCCGACGACATAGAAGCACTGGCGCAACTGCAGGGCGAACTGCTCGATGCGCTGTGGGCGACCCTCGAAGTCGGTGGCGTGCTGGTCTACGCGACCTGCTCGGTGATGCCCCGGGAAAACAGCGAGCAGATCGCCGCGTTCCTTGGTCGCACCCCCGGTGCCCGCGAGCTGGACCTGCCTGGCCCCTGGGGCATCAAGCAGCCCCATGGCCGCCAGTTGTTCCCCCAGGAGAAGGGGCATGACGGCTTCTACTATGCCAAGCTGATCAAGATTTCGGCGAAGTAACAGGCGCCGACTCCCAACGGATCGAAACGGAAAGCACCCCGCTCCATGAAGATCATCATCCTCGGCGCCGGCCAGGTCGGCGGCACTCTGGCCGAGCATCTGGCCAGCGAAGCCAACGACATCACCGTGGTCGACACCGACGGCGAACGCCTACGCGACCTCAACGACCGCCTCGACATCCGCACCGTCCAGGGCAAGGCCTCGTTCCCCACCGTGCTGCGCCAGGCTGGCGCCGACGACGCCGACATGCTGGTGGCGGTGACCAACAGCGACGAGGTGAACATGGTGGCCTGCCAGGTCGCCTACACCCTGTTCAACACGCCGACGCGCATCGCCCGTGTGCGCGAGGCGGCCTACCTGACCCGCGCCGGGCTGTTCGACAACGAAGCGATCCCGGTGGACGTGCTGATCAGTCCCGAGCAGGTGGTGACCAACTACATCAAGCGCCTGGTGGAATACCCCGGCGCCCTGCAGGTGATCGACTTCGCCGAGGGCAAGGCGCAGCTGGTGGGCATCCGCGCCTACTACGGCGGCCCGCTGGTGGGGCAGGAGCTGCGCCAGCTGCGCGAGCACATGCCCAACGCCGATACCCGCGTGGCGGCGATCTACCGGCGCAACCGGCCGATCATTCCCCAGGGCGACACGGTGATCGAGGCCGACGACGAGGTGTTCTTCATCGCCGCCAAGGCCCACATCCGCGCGGTGATGGGCGAGATGCGCCGCCTGGAAGACAGCTACAAGCGGATCATCATCGCCGGCGGCGGCAACATCGGCGAGCGCCTGGCCGAGGCCATCGAAAGCCGCTACCAGGTGAAGATCATCGAGATGAACCCGGCGCGCTGCCGGCACCTGTCCGACCACCTGGACAGCACCATCGTGCTCCAGGGCAGCGCCTCCGACCGCGACCTGCTGCTGGAAGAGAACATCGGCGACACCGACCTGTTCCTCGCCCTGACCAACGACGACGAGGCGAACATCATGTCCTCGCTGTTGGCCAAGCGCCTGGGCGCGCGCAAGGTGATGACGCTGATCAACAACCCCGCCTACGTGGACCTGGTGCAGAGCGGCGACATCGACATCGCCATCAGCCCGCAGCTGGCCACCATCGGTACCCTGCTGACCCACGTGCGCCGCGGCGACATCGAGAGCGTGCACTCGCTGCGCCGGGGCGCCGCCGAGGCCATCGAGGTGGTCGCCCACGGCGACGCCAAGTCGAGCAAGGTGATCGGCCGCAAGATCAGTGACGTGCACCTGCCGCCGGGCACCACCATCGGCGCGGTGATCCGCGACGACGACGTGCTGATCGCCCACGGCGAAACAGTGATCGAAACCGGTGACCACGTGATCCTCTTCGTGGTGGACAAGAAGCGCATCCGTGACGTCGAGCGGCTGTTCCAGGCCGGTCTGACGTTCTTCTGAGAAGGAGCCCCGACATGCTCGAAGGCCTGGAAAAGATGCTCGCCAAGGGCGTGGACAACCCGCTGCTGCGCTTCGGCCTGGGCAAGGGCTACCTGGATGCCGGCGACGCGGCGAAAGCCGCCGAGCACCTGCGCCGCTGCGTGGAACAGGACCCGAAGTACTCCGCCGCCTGGAAGCTGCTGGGCAAGGCGCTGCAGGCCGAGGGTGACCTCGAAGGCGCCCGCGCCGCCTGGACCGACGGCCTGGCCGCCGCCCAGGCCCACGGCGACAAGCAGGCGGAGAAGGAGATGACGGTGTTCCTGCGCAAGCTGGACAAGACAAAGGGCGCGTAAGCGCCCTTTTTCATCCGCCTGCCTCGAAGGACGAGATTACTTGTAGGACCGAGGGGGGCGCCTAGCCCTTGCTCGCGAACCGCATGACACCGGAGCTGGTGCGAGGTGTTCGCGAGCAAGCTCGCTCCTACAGAAAAGCAGGCCGCGCGTTAAAGAACTTCGGCGGCCACCGCATCCACTGCCGCCTTGGCGATGCCGACGATCTCGTCCGCCTCGGCTCGGGTCAGCACCAGCGGCGGGGCGAAACCGAGGATGTCGCCGTGGGGCATGGCGCGCGCGATCATGCCGCGCTCCAGGCACGCCGCCGAAACCTTCGGACCGACCTTCAGCGCCGGGTCGAACGGCGTGCGCGCCTCGCGGTCGGCCATGAACTCCAGCGCCGCCAGCATGCCGTCGCCGCGCACCTCGCCCACCAGCGGATGGCCCTCGAAGGTCTGGCGCAGCTGCTGGTTGAGGTAGCCGCCGACCTCCGCGGCGTTGGCGGTGATGTTCTCCCGCTCGAGGATGTTCAGGTTGGCCAATGCCGCCGCCGCGCAGATCGGGTGGCCGGAGTAGGTCCAGCCGTGGCCCATGGCGCCTTCGCGGGTCGATGCGCTGTCGATCACGTCCCACACCTTCTCGCCGACGATCACCGCCGAGAGCGGCGCGTAGGCGCTGGTCAGGCCCTTGGCCGTGGTGATCAGATCCGGACGCATGCCATAGCGCTGGCTGCCCATCTTGTCGCCTACGCGGCCGAAGGCGCAGACCACTTCATCGGCGATCAGCAGCACGTCGTATTTGGCCAGCACTGCCTGGATCGCCTCCCAATAGCCCTTGGGCGGAACGATGATGCCGCCAGTGCCCATCACCGGCTCACCGATGAACGCGGCCACGGTGTCCGGGCCTTCGGCGAGGATCAGGTTTTCCAGCTCCTGGGCGCAGTGGCGGACGAAGGTCGCCTCGTCCATGCCGGCCGGCGCCTTGTAGAAGTGCGGGCAGAGCGTGTGCTTGACGCCTTCCACCGGCAGGTCGAAGTGCTGGTGGAAGCTCGCCAGCCCCGTGAGGCTGCCGGTGACGATGCCCGAGCCGTGGTAACCGCGCTGGCGGGAGATGATCTTTTTCTTCTGCGGCCGGCCCAGCACGTTGTTGTAGTAGCGCACCAGCTTGACCTGGGTTTCATTGGCGTCGGAGCCGGAGAGGCCGTAGTAGACCTTCTTCATGCCCGCCGGCGCCCAGTCGCGGATGATCCGCGCGGACAGCTCGATGATCGCCTCGGAAGAGTGCCCCACATAGGTGTGGTAGTAGGCCAGCTGCGTGGCCTGGGCATGGATCGCGTCGGCGACTTCGGTGCGGCCGTAGCCGATGTTCACGCAATACAGGCCGGCGAAGGCATCGAGCAGTTCGCGGCCCTGATGGTCACGGATGCGCACGCCGCTGGCGCCGGTGATGATCCGCCCCGGCAGCGCGCCGCTGGCGTGATCGTGAGCGTGGGTCGAGGGGTGCATGAAGTGTGCGCGGTCGTCTTCGAAGAGCTTGGCGTATTCGGTCATGGCGGTGTTCTCCCGGTCAGATGGCGCCGTGGTGCAAGGCGAAGTACTTGGTTTCGACGAAGGGTTCGAAGCCCTCGCTGCCGCCCTCGCGGCCCAGGCCCGAAGCCTTCATGCCGCCGAAGGGAATGGGATGTCCGGTGAACTTGGCGCCGTTGACCGCCACCATGGCGAACTCCAGGCGCCGCATCAGCGGCCAGATGTGATCCAGGCGTTGCCCACAAAGGTAGGCAGCCAGGCCGTACTCGGTGTCGTTGGCCTGCCGGACGGCTTCGTCCAGGTCGTCATACGCGCTCACGCCGGCAATCGGTGCGAAGTTCTCCTCGCGCCAGATGCGCATCTGCGGGGTGACGTCGGCCAGCACCGTCGGTTGGTGGAACCAGCCGCCCAGCGCATGGGGTTCACCGCCGGCGAGCAGGCGCGCGCCCCGGGCGATGGCGTCCTGCACGCGCTCGCAGGTGACCTCGAAGGCGCCCTGGTGCATCAGCGGGCCGATCTGGCTGCGCGAGTCGCTGGCCGGGCCGACGCGCAGTTCACGCACGGCGCGGGCGAAGCGCTGCAGGAAGGGTTCGTAGAGTTCGCGGGCGACCAGGATGCGGTTGGCCGCGCAGCAGTCCTGCCCGGAGGTCTGGAACTTGGCGTCGATGGCGAACTTCACCGCCTGCTCCAGATCGGCGTCGGGCAGCACGATGAAGGGCGCGTTGCCGCCTAGTTCCAGGGCGACCTTCTTCACATCCTGGGCGGCCGCTTGCAGCACGAGCTTCCCTACGCGGGTCGAGCCGGTGAAGCTCACGGCACGCACGCGGCTGTCGCCGACCAGGGTTTCCATGGCCATCTGCGGCTCGCCGAGCACGACGTTGAACACACCGGCGGGGAAGCCGGCCTCTTCGGCCAGTTGCGCCAGGGCGAAGGCGGAGTAGGGCGTCTCGTGGGCCGGCTTGACCACCACGGTGCAGCCGGCGGCGAGCGCGGCGGCGGCCTTACGGGTGATCATCGCGCTGGGGAAGTTCCACGGCGTCAGCAGCGCGGCGACGCCAACAGGTTCGACCACCGTGCCCAGGTGCGCGCCGGGAATGTGGCTGGGGATGTTGCGGCCGTTCAGGCGGCGCGCTTCCTCAGCGAACCAGGGGATGAAGCTGGCGGCGTAGTCTATCTCACCGAGGGATTCGGCCAGTGGCTTGCCCTGTTCCAGGCTGAGGATCTGCGCGAGGTCGTCGCGGTGCTGGCGGATCAGCTCGGCCCAGCGGCGCAGCAGCGCGCCACGGTCATCCAGGCTGCGTGCACGCCAGGCGGGAAAGGCGGCGGCGGCCGCATCGACGGCACCGACGATCTGCTCGCGGTCGAGCAGCGGCACATGGCCGATGGCTTCGCGGGTGGCGGGGTTGTCGACGGCGATGCTGGCGCCGCTGGCGCTGTGCAGCCAATGGCCGTTCACGTAGCAGAGCGACTTGAACAGCAGGGGATGGGCGTAGGACATGGCGGCGGCTCCTCATGCGGATGGCATGGGAACCATCCTAGGGGCCGCGGGCGCACGGTTTTTTCCTAAGCGGGGGACGGCGGCGGCAAATCTTTTTGCAGTTCTGCCGCCGCTGTTGGGCTTTTTCGGGTGGGCTCAGATGGCCGCGGGTTGGCGCCGCAGATTGCGGGTAATGGCGCTGAGCAGCATGCCGTAGAGCGGCACGAAGAGCATCAGCATGACCGCCAGCTTCACGCCGTAGTCGACCCAGGCGATCTCCACCCAGTGCTCAGCCATGAAGGGGTTGTCGCTGTGCCAGAAGGCGATGGAGAAGAAGGTGAAGGTGTCCAGCAGGTTGCCGAACAGGGTCGAGACCACCGGGGCGATCCACCACTGGCGCATCCGACGCAGGCGGTCGAAGACCTGGATGTCGAGGACCTGGCCGAACACGTAGGCCAGGAAGCTGGCCAGGGAAATCCGCGCGACGAAGGTGTTGAATTCGCCCAGGGAAGCGAGGCCTCTGAAGGCGCCTTCCTGGAAGATCACCGAGATGACGTAGGAAGCCAGCAGCGCCGGGATCATCACCCGCGCGATGACCAGCCGCGCCGGGCGCTTGCCGAGCAGGCGGACGGTGAGGTCGGTGGCCAGGAAGATGAACGGGAAGCTGAACGCGCCCCAGGTGGTGTGCCAGCCAAAGAGGGTCATTGGCAGCTGCACCAGGTAGTTGCTGGCGATGATGATCAGGATGTGGAACGCGACCAGGCCGGCGAGTGCGCCGCGCCTTGCCGCCGGAAGGGATGCCGACATGCTTCGGGCCTTTTTCGTCGATGGGGTGAGGGAACCCATGCCCGGCACCATGCCGAGCGGCGCGCAGTGTATACGATCCGGACCCGGAAGTCAGGTTTTATTGCGCAAAATTTGTTCAATACCGAGATATGCCGCCGGGCAAACCTGTAGGACCGAGGGGGGCGCCTAGCCCTTGCTCGCGAACCGCCTCACGCCAGCGTCGTCGGGAATTTGTTCGCGAGCAAGCTCGCTCCTACGAAAAGCGTCAGGCGCCTTCCAGTGCTTCGGCGGGAATCGCCGCCTCCTGCGTCTTGATCACCTTGGTGACGATGTAGGTGAAATACCGCTCGATCCCCACGTCCTCCAGCAGCAGCTGGTCGATGAAGCGTTGGTAATGGTCGATGTCGCGCGCCTGGATCATCGCGATGTAGTCCACTCCGCCGCCGGTGGCGTAGCAGAAACCGACCTCCGGCGCCTGTTGCAGGCGCTGCTCGAAGCGCTTCATGTCCTGCGCGGTGTGCCGCGCCAGGGTGATTTCCACCAGCACCTGCTGCTGTTTGAACAGCGCCGACCAATCGATCTGCGCGCGGTAGCCCTTGATCAGCCCGGCTTCCTCCAGCTTGCGCACGCGCTCCCAGGCCGGGCTGACCGAGAGGTTGATCGCCTCGGCCAGGCTCGACTTGGTGATGCGTCCGTCGCTGGCGAGGATACGCAGGATTTTCAGGTCGTAGCGGTCGAGCTTGATCATGGCTGCCTCCCCAACGGCTCAGTCGAGCACTTCGGCGACCACCGCAAGGGTATCGCCGATCTGCACCAGCCCGGGGAAATGCCGTGCGGCAAGGACGCCGCTGCGCTTGGCGCAGTACTCCACCGGGGCTGCTCCGGTACGCAGCACGTCGTGCACCCGCGCCAGCACCTCGCCGCGCTCGACCCGGTCGCCCAGGTCACGACACATCTCCAGCAGCCCACCATGTTCGCTGGCGACGAAGCAGTCGCCGTCGGGCATGTCGAGCATCACCGATTTCGCCGGCTCGACCTTGCCGCGCAGGATGCCGGCCTGCACCAGCACGTTGCGCACGCCGCGACGGGCAATGGCCACAGTGCGGGCCGTGCTGCTACCTCCGCCGCCCAGTTCGGTGGTGACGAACAGCTTGCCCTGTTCCTCGGCGGCGCTGTCGTACATACCCACGGCGTCCAGCTCCAGCATGCGCATGGCATAGGGCGCGGCGAAGGCACGCATGAGTGCCTCGCTGGCTTCCTGCTGGGCCTTGTCCGGCAGCACGTGGCAGGCGGCGAAGGGCAGGAAGTCCAGCGTCCGCCCGCCGGAGTGGATATCCAGCACCACATCCGCCAGCGGCAGCAGGGTGCGCTGGAAGTAGTCGGCGATCTTCTGCGTCACCGTGCCGTCCGGGCGGCCGGGGAAGCTGCGGTTGAGGTTGCCGGCGTCGATGGGCGAGGTGCGCTTGCCGGCGAGGAATGCCGGGGTGTTCATGAACGGCACGATGATCACCCGGCCGCGCACGTGCTCGGCGCGCAGCTCCTGGGCCAGGCGGCTGAGCGCCACCGGGCCTTCGTACTCGTCGCCGTGGTTGCCGCCGGTAAGCAGCGCGGTGGGGCCGTCGCCGTTCTTCACCACGCAGATGGGGATCATCACCGCGCCCCAGGCCGAATCGTCCCGCGAGTAGGGCAGCTTGAGGTGGCCGTGCTGCACGCCATCGCGCTGGAAGTCGACGCTGGCGGAGATGGGATTCTCACGAAGCTGAGTCATTGCTCACTCCTTGACGAACAACTGGCGCGGGTAGTCGCAGAAGGTCTCCACGCCGCGCTCGGTGATGAGGATGCTCTCGGTGATCTCCAGGCCCCAGTCGTCCATCCATAGGCCGGGCATGAAGTGGAAGGTCATGCCCGGTTCGAGCACGCTGTTGTCGCTCGGGCGCAGGCTCATGGTGCGTTCGCCCCAGTCCGGTGGGTAGCTGATACCGATGGGGTAGCCGCAGCGGCTGTCCTTGTGGATGCCGAACTTCTCCAGCACGCCGAAGAAGGCGCGGGCGATGTCGCCGGTGGTGTTGCCCGGCTTGGCCGCGTCCAGGCCGGCGGCGATGCCTTCGACCACGGCTTTTTCCGCGTCGAGGAAATGCTGCGGCGGCTTGCCGAGGAACACGGTGCGCGACAGCGGGCAGTGGTAGCGCCTGTAGCAGCCGGCGATCTCGAAGAAGGTGCCGGCGCCGCGCTCGAAGGGCGTGTCGTCCCAGGTCAGGTGCGGCGCGCTGGCGTCCGCGCCGGTGGGCAGCAGCGGGACGATGGCGGGGTAGTCGCCGCCGTGGCCGTCGGCGCCGAGGATGCCGGTGCTGTAGATCTCGGCGACCAGCTCGTTCTTGCGCATGCCCGGCTCGATGCGTTCGACGATGTGGGCGTGCATCTTCTCGACGATGCGCGCGGCGACGCGCATGTACTCGATCTCGCGCGGGGACTTCACCGCGCGCTGCCAGTTCACCAGGGCGGTGGCGTCGACGAACCTGGCGTTCGGCAGGTTGGCCTGCAGCGAGCGGAAGGCGGCGGCGCTGAAGTAGTAGTTGTCCATCTCCACGCCGAGGGTCTTGTTCGCCCAGCCGCGCGCGGCGATGACCTCGCGGGACAGGTAGTCCATCGGGTGGCGCTCGGTGGACTGCACGTAGTGGTCGGGGTAGCCGACGATGTTGTCCGCCTGCATGAACACGGTGCGCCGCGCGCCGTTGGCGTCCTGGCCACGGCCGAACCAGACCGGCTCGCCGTCCTGCGCCAGCAGCACGCACTGGTGCACGTAGAAGGACCAGCCGTCGTAGCCGGTGAGCCAGGCCATGTTCGACGGGTCAGTGACCAGCAGCAGCTCGATGCCGCGCTCAAGCATGCTGGCGCGGACCTTGGCGATCCGCTGGGCATATTCCTCCCGGCTGAAGGGGAGGTTGACGACGATTTCGGACATGCGGAAATCCTCTTTCGGGTGTCAGGTTTTGTGTAGGAGCGAGGGGGACGCCTAGTTCTTGCTCGCGAACCCGCCCAGCGTTGGCGCGGCCGGTGAATCCGTTCGCGAGCAAGCTCGCTCCCACAAGTCAGTGCTCAGCTGTGGAACTTGAATCCCTTGCCCATCCGCTGCGCCCGCTGGAAGGCCAGGCCGGCGATGGCGGTGTCCTGGGCGCCGGTGCCGGTGAGGTCGCAGAGGGTGATGTCCTCGGCGCGACGGCGGCCTGCGCGCTGCCCGGCGATGACCTGGCCCAGTTCGGCGAAATCGGCATCGAGACTAACGTTGCCGGCCTCCACCGCATGGTGCAGTTCGCCCAGCACCAGGGTCTGGCTGAGTCGGTCGGCGACGTAGCAGTCCACCGCCGCCAGCGCGTCTGCGGCGACCTCGTTCTTGTGCTCGGCGTCGGAGCCCATGGCGGTGATGTGCAGGCCGGGGCGCAGGTGTTTTTTCTGGATCAGCGGCTCGCGGCTGGGCGTGGTGGTGATGGCGATGTCGGCGCCTTCCAGCGCTTCGTCGACGCTGGCGCAGGCGGTGACCGGAATGCCCAGGCTGGTGCTCAGTTCTTCCGCGCATTGCCGAGCCTTGGCGATGTCCCGCGCCCAGACGCTGGCGCCTTCGACGGGACGCACCAGGCACAGCGCCTTGAGCTGCAGCCGCGCCTGTTCGCCGGCGCCGATCAGCGCGACCTGGCGCGAGTCCTCGCGGGACAGCCACTTGGCCGCCACCGCGCCGGCGCAGGCGGTGCGCACGGCGGTGAGGTAGCCGTTGTCCAGCAGCAGCGCATCGAGCAGCCCGGTTTTCGAGGAGAGCAGCATCATCATGCCGTTGAGGCTGGGCAGGCCGAGCCTGGGGTTGTCGAAGAAACCGGGGCTGACCTTGATGGCGAAGCGCGGCAGGCCGGGCAGGTAGGCGGTCTTCACGTCCACTTCCCCGTTGTGCTCGGGCACGTCCAGGCGAAGGATCGGCGGCATCGCCACCGGCGCGGTGGCGAGCAGGCGGAACGCGTGTTCGACGGCGTCGAGGCTTTCGTGGTCGAGCGCCACGCAGGCGCGCAGGTCGGCTTCGCTGAGCAGGGTGACGTCAGCCATGGATGGATTCCTCGAGGATGCGTTGGTGTTGTTCGATGGCGATGTTGCGGCCGCTGACGATCACCACCACCGGCCCGACCGGGGCGATCAGGCCGTCCAGCAGCGCGGCGATGCCGACCGCGGCGGCGCCTTCCACCACCTGCCGCTCCTCGCGGTAGGCGTGACGGATACCCGCGGCGATGGAGTCTTCGTCGAGCAGGTGCAACTGGTCGCAGTAGTCGCGGGCCAGGGCGAAGGTGTAGCGGTTGTCCAGGCCGATGCCGCCGCCAAGGGAGTCGGCCAGGGTCGGCAGTTCTTCCACTTCCACCGGGTGGCCGGCGGCAAGGCTGGCGGCCATGGCGGCGCCGCGCCGCATGCTGATGCCATGCAGGCGGATATTCGGGTCGAGGTGTTTGAGTGCCAGCGCTACGCCACCGAACAGGCCACCGCCGGAGAGCGGGACCAGGACCTGGCGGACGTCCGGCAGTTGTTCGAGGATTTCCAGGCCAAGGGTGCCCTGGCCGGCGATGATCTGCGGGTGATCGAAGGGCGGCAGCAGCGTCGCGCCCTGCTCGCGGGCGATACGTTCGGCTTCGGCCTGGGCGTCGTCCTGGCTGTGGCCGACGATACGCACCTCGGCGCCGAGTTCGCGGATCGCCTGGACCTTGTTCGCCGGCACCAGCTGCGACAGGCAGACGGTGGCGGGCACGCCGAGCATGCGGGCGGCATGGGCCAGCGCCCGGCCGTGATTACCGGTGGACGCGGCGACCACGCCCTTGGCTTTCTGCTCATCGCTGAGCTGGGCGATCGCGTTGCTGGCGCCGCGCAGCTTGAAGCTGCCGGTGATCTGCTGCGATTCGAGCTTGAGGTACACCGGCACGCCGAGCAGGCGCGACAGGCTGGGTGAATGCTCCAGCGGCGTCTGCCGCACCAGGCCCTGGATGCGCTGGCGTGCGCGGTACAGCTCGACGAGGTGAATCGGCTCCATCTCGACCTCCGGGTATGCAGTTGGGCCGAGTGTAGGGGCGGGAAATTGTCGCGATGAATGTACTAGGACGATGTAGTCGCCAGCGGTGATTTCCGCATGTCGGAGCGCAAGAGCCGAGAGCTTTCGTAGGGCGCATAACGCGCCAGCGTTATCCGCCGCAGGAAGCGGGCGGGGAAAGGGCTGAGGCCCGCGCGGAATGTTTCAGGTAGGAGCGAGCTTGCTCGCGAACCCGCCCAGCGTCAGAGCCGACGGGGAGTCCGCTTCGCGAGCAAGCTCGCTCCTACAAAAGAGCCACCTGTTCAGCGTTAGAAATCGTGAATCTTCGGGTACTGCCCGAACAGTTCGCGCATGTCTTCCAATGCAGAAACCATGCGCTCGTCGCTGCACTCCGCACCCATGCACAGGCGTATCGCACGCGGTCTTGGCGTACCGCGCACCATGAAGGGATCGGGTGGTGTGACGGCGATATGCCGATGGCGCAGCTCGCGCACCAGGCTATCCAGCTCCCAGTGCTCGGGAATGCCGATCCAGGCACTGAGGGAGTGCGGATCGCGGCCCAGCAGAGCGTCGCCCAACCACTCCTGCACCCATCCCTGGCGCTTCTCCAGCACACGGCGTTGCAGCGCGATCAGCGCCTGGGCGTTGCCGTTGTGAATCCACCGCGAGGCCACCTCGGCCAGCAATGGCGTGGCCATCCAGCTATTCACCCGCAGGATGCTTTCGGTGCGCAGCGCCAGCCGCCGGGGCATGGCGAGATAGCCGATGCGCAAGCCGGTCAGCACGCTCTTGGTGAAGCTGGTGCAGTAGAAGGACAGGTCCGGCAGGTAGTGGCTGAGCGGGGGCGGGCGGCGATCGCCAAGTAGCGGGCCGTAGACGTCGTCCTCGATCACGTGCACGCCGTAGCGCTGGGCGATGGCGGCGATCTCGCGGCGGCGCGAGTCGGGCATCAGGCTCGATGTGGGGTTGTTCAGGTTCGGCGTGCACACCAGCGCGGTGATGCGTTCGTTGGCGCAAAGATCCTCGAAGTGTTCCGGGTCGATGCCTTCGCGGTCGATCTCCACGCCCTTCAGGGTAAAGCCCAGCACCTGGGAGTTGCCGATCACACCGTGGTCGGTGAGCTGTTCGCAGAGCACCACGTCGTCCGGCCCGGCGAGGGAAGCCAGCGCGAGGAAGATGCCGTGGGCGGCGCCGTTGGTGATCAACACGTCGTCGCGCTCGCGCTGCAGGCCCTGCTGCGCCAGCCATTGCACGCCGGCGTCGCGGTGGGCGTCGAAGCCAGCCACCGGGCGGCAGGCGCGCATCCACGGCTGGTCGGTTTCCTGCGCCAGCGTGCGGCAGGTTTCCTGCCACAGGCGGTCGTGCTCGCGGGTATGCACGATGCTGGCGATGGAGAAGTCCACCAGGGCGCGCTCGGGGTGGTCGACCATGTAGTGCGCCATGCCTTCGGTCATCCGCCGCGAGACGAAGCTGCCGCGCCCCACCTCGCAGCGCACCAGGCCCTGGCGCTCCAGTTCCTTGTAGGCGTTGGTCACCGTCTGCACGCTGATCCCCAGGCCGTCGGCGACCTGGCGCTGTGGTGGCAGGCGCTGGCCGTCGCTGAGCAGGCCCTGCTCGATATCGCCGGCAATGGCCTGAACCAGGGTCTTGTACTTGGATTCGCCGACCCTCAGGTCGGCCAGGGCGCGACGCCAGGCTTCCATCTTGAGCGCTCCATCTGGTCAGGCGCTCAGAGTGACCGACCAGCACACCGGCGGCAATTGTCCTAGTGCAATGTTGACGCACACCCCCGCTTTGTATGCTCGGGTGCAGGACATCGGACCGCATTGTCAGGCCCGTGCAGAAAAAACCAGCAGATGCGTTCGTCGCAACGGTGGCTTTTTCCCGCCGCGAGCTTGTCGATCGGTAAGAGCCGCAAGACGGCCGGGCTTAGTCTGGCGTCGTTGCCCCATCACCTCGCCTGGCGAGTGAACTTCGGAAGGCCCCGCAGGGGCCCTGCCAACAAGAACAATAGTCGTACGACATTGCTACCTGCCATCCAGCGCCGCGCGCCGAACGCGCCGGCAAGACGATCAGGAGATCCGAAGATGAGTACCGCCCCTGTTTTGCTGCACCGCCTGAGCCTCGCCTGTACCCTCGTCGCCTGTGCGCTGGCCAGCGCCGGCAGCTACGCCCAGACCACTCTCGAACGCATCCAGAGCACCGGCACGGTGCGCATCGGCTACGCCAACGAAGCGCCGTTCGCCTACACCGAGACCTCCGGCAAGGTCACCGGCGAATCCCCGGAAATCGCCAAGCAGATCTTCACCAAGATGGGCGTGAAGAAGATCGAGCCGGTGCTCACCGAATGGGGCGCGCTGATCCCCGGCCTGCGCGCCGGTCGCTTCGATGTGATCGCCGCCGGCATGTACATCACCCCGCCGCGCTGCCAGCAGGTGATCTTCACCGACCCGCACTACCAGATCCCCGACTCGCTGCTGGTGAAGAAGGGCAACCCGAAGAACCTGCACAGCTACGCCGACGTGAAGAACAACCCGGACGTGAAGCTGGCGATCATGTCCGGCACCGCTGAACTGGGCTACGCCCGGGCCGAGGGCGTGGCGGAAGAGCAGATCGTCCAGGTGCCCGACACCACCGCCCAGTTGCAGGCCGTGCGCGCCGGCCGCGCCGATGCCAGCGTCGGTACCGCGCTGACCATGAAGGGCCTCGCGGCGAAAGGCGGCGATTCGGTAGAAGCCATCGCCGACTTCAAGGATGACCCGTCGCACATCGGTTACGGCGCCCTGGCCTTCCGCCCGGACGACAAGGACCTGCGCGACGCGGTGAACGCACAGCTCAAGCAGTGGCTGGGCAGCGCCGAGCACCTGGCGACGGTCAAGCCGTTCGGCTTCGACAAGTCCAACGTCACCGACAAGACCGCCGCCGAGCTCTGCAAACAGTGACCGGGCAGGGCGCGGCTCTGCCTTAGCGCGCGCCCGCCTGGCCGTTCCGTCGAACCTGTCGTTACGGGATGCGTATCATGGGTGAATTGCTTCCTCTGCTGCTGGAGGGCGCCTGGGTCACCGTCCAGGTGACCCTCTTCGGCTCCCTGCTGGCGGTCATCGCCGCCGTCATCGCCGCGCTCGGCCGGCTCTCGCCGTGGCCTGCGGTGCGCTGGCTGGCGATCGGCTACATCGAGCTGTTCCGCGGCACCTCGCTGCTGGTGCAGTTGTTCTGGCTGTACTTCGTGCTGCCGCTGCCACCGTTCAATCTCGAAATGAGCGCCTACAGCGTGGCGATCCTCGGCCTGGGCCTGCACATCGGCGCCTATGGGGCCGAGGTGATGCGCGGCGCCATCGGCTCGGTGCCCAAGGGGCAATACGAGGCGGCGCTGGCGCTGAACATGACGCCCTTCACGCGCTTTCGCCGGATCATCCTGCCGCAGGCGCTGCTCTGTGCGATCCCGCCGGGCACCAACCTGCTGATCGAGCTGCTGAAGAACACCTCGCTGGTGTCGCTGATCACCCTTTCCGACCTGACCTTCCGCGCTCGCCAGCTCGACCAGGCGACCTTCGAAACGCTGAAGATCTTCGTCCTCACCCTGGTGCTGTATTTCGTCATGGCCCAGATCATCGTCTTCCTCATGCGGCGCGTGGAGCGCTGGTTGGGGCATGGCCGAATCCGCGGAGGCCTGTGATGAAACTCTTCGACTGGGACTTCGCCTGGCAGATTCTGCCGCAACTGCTGCACGCCTCGCTGCGCACCATCGCCATCACCCTGGTGGGCTTCGCCCTGGCGGTGGTGTTCGGCCTGCTCTTCGCCATTGCCCGACGCAGCCGGCACTTCTGGCTGTCGTGGCCGGCGGCCTGGCTGATCGAGTTCATCCGCAGCACGCCACTGCTGATCCAGGTGTACTTCCTGTTCTACGTGCTGCCGACCTACGGGCTGAACATGACCGCGCTGGTGGCCGGCACGCTGGGCATCGCCCTGCACTACGCCTGCTACACCGCCGAGGTCTACCGCGCCGGCCTGGAAGCGGTGCCGCGAGGACAGTGGGAAGCGGTGACGGCGCTGAACTTCTCGCCCTTCAAAGCCTACCGCGAGGTGATCCTGCCCCAGGCCATCCGCCCGGTGCTGCCGGCGCTGGGCAACTACCTGATCGCCATGTTCAAGGACACCCCGGTGCTCTCCGCGATCACGGTGGTGGAAATCATGCAGCAGGCGAAGAACATCGGCTCCGACAGCTTCCGCTACCTGGAGCCGATCACCCTGGTCGGGGTGTTCTTCCTGCTCATCAGCATCAGCCTGGCCGGCGTGGTCCGCCAGGTGGAAAAACGCACGGCGCTGCCATGACTGATTCTTCCGGAGGAAAACCGATGACTGTTCACTCCCTGCAAGCAGCTGGGGTCATGTCCCCCCGCGTGACCACCCAGGATGCGCCGGCCGCGCGCGCCGAGACTGCCCAGCCCATGGTGAGCTTCCGCAACGTGTGCAAGAGCTATGGCAGCTTCAGCGTGCTCAAGGACCTCAACCTGGAAGTCGGCGCCAACGAGAAGGTCGCCATCATCGGCCCCAGCGGTTCAGGCAAATCGACCCTGCTGCGCGCGCTGATGACCCTGGAGACCATCGACAGCGGCGTGATCTCGGTGGACGGCGAGCCGCTGACCCACCTGATGCGCAACGACAGCCTGGTGCGCGCACCGGAAAGCCATGTGCGCCGGGTGCGCAGCAAGATCGGCATGGTCTTCCAGAGCTTCAACCTGTTCCCGCACATGACGGCGCTGCGCAATGTGATGGAGGCACCGGTGCAGGTGCTCGGCATGCGCCGCGACGAAGCCCGCCAGCGCGCGGTGGAGTTGCTGGAGATGGTCGGCCTGGGCGACAAGCTCGACCACTATCCTTCGCAGCTCTCCGGCGGCCAGCAACAGCGGGTGGCCATTGCCCGCGCGCTGGCGATGCGGCCGAAGGTGATGCTGTTCGACGAGGTGACGTCAGCGCTGGACCCGGAGCTGTGTGGCGAGGTGCTCAACGTGGTGCGCCGGCTGGGCACCGAGCACAACCTGACCATGTTGATGGTCACCCACCAGATGGGCTTCGCCCGCGAATTCGCCGACCGCGTGTGCTTCTTCCACCAGGGCAACATCCTCGAACAGGGCAGCCCGCAGCAGCTGTTCGGCCATCCGCAGCATGAGCGGACGCGGGCGTTCCTCAGCGCGGTGAACGAGGCCAGTTGATTACCTGCCGAGGTCCCCTGTAGGAGCGAGCTTGCTCGCGAACCCCAGCCCCACAGGGGGATTTGTTCACGAGCAAGCTCCTATGAAAGGCAGATATCAGGCGTTGTCGACGAAGCGAAAACCAGCGCCCTCGGCGTCGGTGCGCATCACTTCCATCTCCAGGATCGGCGCATCGAAGGGCATGTCCTGCACCTGGCCATTCACTCGTATGCCGGCGGCCAATCCGGCGAGCATTTCATGGCGCACGTAGACACCGCCGTCGGACAGGTCACGGGTATGGCCGAACACCTCGCCCAGGCTGGGATGGCTGATCTTGATCCGGCACTTCATCGGGGTACGCGGGTGTTGCCGTTGGTTGGCCATGGATGGCATCCGTCCTGAATGTCAGCGCACTAATGGGCCTGAAAGCGGGGGCCCAGGTCAAGCCGGCGGTTGCCGCAGCCGGGAAGGGCGGCGCAGCGCCGCCAGTCCAGGGCCAGCGCCGGTAACGCGGACTGCCTTCAATACCACTTCGCCTCGCCCTGTGGACGCTTCTTGAAGCGCTTCATGGTCCACATGTACTGGCTCGGGTAGGCGCGCACGTAACGGGCCAGCTCGCGGCTCAAGGCGGCGACCGAGACTTCCATGTTCTTGTCGTACATGTCCGCCGGCGCGGCTTCGAGGATCACCTTGTAGCCGCTGCCATCGGGCAGGCGCACCGCGTGGAAGAACACCCCGCGCGCCTTGCCGCGCGAGAGCAGGGAGGGCACGAACTTGCTGGTCAGCGCGGTGGTGCCCAGGTAGGGCACGAACAGGCCCGAGCCCAGGTCCGGCTCCGGGTCGCAGGGAATGCCGACGCAGCCGCCGTTCTTCACTTCCTTGATCACGCTCTTGATGCCTTCGGGCGTCGAGGGCGCGACACGGTTGCCCAGCTGCACGCGCTGCTTCTTCAACAGCTCGTCCACCGCCTTGAGCTTGGGCGGGCGGTAGAAAATGATCGGCTTGGCGTAGGAGCAGTAGAAATGGTTGAGCACTTCCCAGTTGCCCAGGTGGCTGGTGATGCCGACCAGGCCATCGCCGGAGGCCAGCGCTTCTTCCAGCACTTCCATGCCTTCCACTTCGAGGATGTACTGCAGCGACTTCTGCGGCGACCACATCCAGGCGCAGGCGCTTTCGGTGAGCGTACGGCCGATATCCATCAGGCTCTGGCCGAGCAGCTTCTCCAGCTCCGCCTGGGACAGCTCGGGGAAGCAATGCGCCAGGTTGGTCCGCGCCACCTCGCGGGAACGGTTGGGAATCTTCCACATCAGCCAGCCAATGCCCGCGCCCAAGGCCCCCACCGCGCGCCACGGCAGCATGGCGAACAAGCGCAGGAAGCCCACCACCAGTGCGCCCTTGAATTTCTCCACGGGAAACTCCTTCATTCAGAGGCGCACATTCTAACCAGCGGCGAAGAGTGAAGGCGAAAGGCACTTGGCAAACAGCGCGTAGGGGGTACAACCGTTCGCGGTTGTACGCCGGTTCAGCTGATCCGTACCCGTGCTGGGGCAGCGCCTGGATCAGGCCCTGGCAGAGTGGGGAACCAGGGCCTCGGCGTATAACGCAGAGCGTTATACGCCCTACGCGCCGGTCAGCTCCGAGTAGCGGTCGCAATCGGTGGTGTGGTCCATCACCATGCCGGTGGCCTGCATGAAGGCATAGCAGATGGTCGGGCCGACGAAGGTGAAGCCGGCCTTGCGCAGCGCCTTGCTCATGGCCTCGGCCTCGGGCGTCACCACCGGCACCTGGCCACGTTCGCTGAAGTGGTTGACCTTGGGCTGGCCGCCGACGAAGGACCAGAGAAAGCCCACTGGATCGGGCAGCTTCAGCCAGGCCTGGGCGTTCTGCCGCGCCGCCTTGAGCTTGGCGAGATTGCGGATGATGCCGGGGTCCTGCATGCGCGCCTCGATCTCCTCGTCACTCATGCGCGCCAGGCGCTCCGGGTCGAAACCGAACAGCACCTCGCGATAGCGCTCGCGCTTCTTCAGCACGGTGATCCACGACAGTCCGGCCTGAGCGCCCTCGAGAATCAGCATCTCGAACAGCGCCCGCGCATCGCGCTGGGGCACGCCCCACTCGGCATCGTGGTAGGCGATATACAGCGGGTCGTCGTTGCACCAGAAGCAGCGGGGCATGGCAGTCGTCCTGACAGGGAAAATCCGACTATAGCCAATCCACTGTATGAAAACACAGTCATCCGACGGATTTTGCTGCCACTTCGTGATCTTTCGCTGGATGCCCGGAAATCGCTGTGAGCCCCAAGCTGCAAGCGTCTTGGGGTATACTGCCGGGTTTTAGTCGCATACCCAGCACAGGTGAAATTCGTGAGCCAGACTACGCCCGCCGTGCCCACCTTCCAGGACCTGATCCTCGCCCTGCAAAAATACTGGGCTGATCAGGGCTGTGTGGTGCTGCAGCCCTATGACATGGAAGTTGGCGCCGGCACCTTCCACACCGCCACCTTCCTCCGCGCCGTGGGCCCGGAAACCTGGAACGCGGCGTACGTGCAGCCCAGCCGCCGTCCCACCGACGGCCGCTACGGCGAGAACCCCAACCGCCTGCAGCACTACTACCAGTTCCAGGTGGTCCTCAAGCCCAACCCGGAGAACTTCCAGGAGCTGTACCTCGGCTCGCTGAAGGCCATCGGTATCGACCCGCTGGTCCATGACATCCGTTTCGTCGAGGACAACTGGGAATCGCCGACCCTCGGCGCCTGGGGCCTGGGCTGGGAAATCTGGCTGAACGGCATGGAAGTCACCCAGTTCACCTACTTCCAGCAGGTGGGCGGCATCGAGTGCTACCCGGTCACCGGTGAGATCACCTACGGCCTGGAGCGCTTGGCGATGTACATCCAGGGCGTCGATTCGGTGTACGACCTGGTCTGGGCCGACGGCCCGTTCGGCAAGGTCACCTACGGCGACGTGTTCCACCAGAACGAAGTGGAGCAGTCGACCTACAACTTCGAACACGCCAACGTCGAGAAGCTGTTCGAACTGTTCGACTTCTACGAAAGCGAAGCCAACCGCCTGATCGAGCTGCAGCTGCCGCTGCCGACCTACGAGATGGTCCTGAAGGCCTCGCACACCTTCAACCTGCTGGACGCCCGCCGCGCCATCTCGGTGACCGAGCGTCAGCGCTACATCCTGCGTGTGCGCACCCTGGCCCGTAACGTGGCACAGAGCTACCTGCAGGCCCGCGCCCGCCTCGGCTTCCCGATGGCCACCGCCGAACTGCGTGACGAAGTACTGGCCAAGCTGAAGGAGGCCGAATAATGAGCGCGAAGGATTTCCTCGTCGAACTGGGCACCGAAGAGCTGCCACCCAAGGCGCTGAAGAGCCTCGGTGAAGCCTTCCTGGCCGGCATCGAGAAGGGCCTGAAGGCCGCCGGCCTGACCTACGCCGCCGCGCGCTGCTACGCCGCGCCGCGTCGCCTGGCCGTGCAGATCGACCAGCTCGCCGTGCAGCAGCCCGACCGCACCGTGAACCTCGACGGCCCGCCGCTGCAGGCCGCCTTCGACGCCAACGGCAACCCGACCCAGGCTGCCCTCGGCTTCGCCAAGAAGTGCGGCGTGGACCTGGAGCAGATCGACAAGAGCGGCCCGAAGCTGAAGTTCAGCCAGAGCATCGCCGGCCAGCCGGCCGTGGACCTGCTGCCGGGCATCGTCGAAACCTCGCTGAACGAGCTGCCGATTCCCAAGCGCATGCGCTGGGCCGCTCGCCGCGAAGAGTTCGTGCGTCCGACCCAGTGGCTGGTGATGCTGTTCGGCGACGCCGTCGTCGACTGCGAGATCCTCACCAGGAAGGCCGGTCGCGAATCCCGTGGCCACCGCTTCCACAACCCGGACAACGTGCGCATCTCCAGCCCGGCCAACTACCTGGAAGACCTGCGCAGCGCCCACGTGCTGGCCGACTTCGCCGAGCGCCGCGAGATCATCGCCAAGCGCGTCGCCGAACTGGCGGCCGAGCAGAAGGGCACCGCCGTGGTTCCGGCCGACCTGCTGGACGAAGTGACCGCCCTGGTCGAGTGGCCCGTGCCGCTGGTGTGCTCCTTCGAGGAACGCTTCCTCGCCGTGCCGCAGGAAGCCCTGATCACCACCATGCAGGACAACCAGAAGTACTTCTGCCTGCTGGATGCCAACGGCAAGCTGCTGCCGCGCTTCATCACCGTGGCCAACGTCGAGAGCAAGGCACCGGAGCACATCATCTCCGGTAACGAGAAGGTCGTGCGTCCGCGCCTGACCGACGCCGAGTTCTTCTTCAAGCAGGACCAGAAGCAGCCGCTGGAAGCCTTCAACGCCCGCCTGAAGAACGTGGTGTTCCAGGCCCAGCTGGGCACCGTGTACGAGAAGGCCGAGCGTGTTTCCAAGCTGGCCGCCTACATCGCCGAACGCATCGGCGGTGACGCGACCAACGCCGCCCGCGCCGGCATCCTCTCCAAATGCGACCTGGCCACCGAGATGGTCGGCGAGTTCCCGGAGATGCAGGGCATCGCCGGTTACTACTACGCCACCGCCGGTGGTGAGGCCAAGGACGTCGCCCTGGCGCTGAACGAGCAGTACATGCCGCGCGGCGCTGGCGCCGAACTGCCGACCACCCTGACCGGTGCCGCCGTAGCCGTGGCCGACAAGCTCGACACCCTGGTCGGCATCTTCGGCATCGGCATGCTGCCCACCGGCAGCAAGGACCCGTATGCCCTGCGCCGTGCCGCCCTGGGCGTGCTACGCATCCTCATCGAGAAGCAACTGGACCTGGACCTTGCCGACGCCATTGGCGTGGCTGTGGCCCAGTACGGCGACAAGGTGAAGGCCGCCGGTCTGTCCGAGCAGGTGCAGGACTTCGTCTTCGACCGCCTGCGCGCTCGTTACGAAGACGAGGGCGTGGACGTTGCCGTGTACCAGGCCGTGCGCGCCCTCAAGCCGACCGCGCCGCTGGACTTCGACCAGCGCGTGCAGGCCGTGCAGGCCTTCCGTCAGCTGGCGGAAGCCGAGGCCCTGGCGGCCGCCAACAAGCGTGTGTCGAACATCCTGGCCAAGGCGGAAAGCGAGGTTCCTGCCGCCGTCAACGCCAGCCTGTTCGCCGAGACCGCCGAGAAGGCCCTTGGCAGCGCCGTAGCGGCTGCCGAAGGCGAAGTGGCTCCGCTGGCCGCGGCTCGCGACTATCGCGCAGCCCTGGCCCGTCTGGCGGCCTTGCGCGCGCCGGTCGATGCCTTCTTCGAGGAAGTGCTGGTCAACGCGGACGACAGCGCCGTGAAGGCCAACCGCTACGCGCTGCTGGCCAAGCTGCGCGGGCTGTTCCTCGGCGTCGCCGACATCTCGCTGCTGGGCTGATGCCCACCTGAAAGCCGGGAGTTCGCAACGGTTCGCCGTGACGAACTCCCGGCTTTTTCATTTCCGACTTTTTCCCAGCGTCTGACTTATCGAAGCGCCCATGAAGCTACTGATCCTCGACCGCGACGGTGTCATCAACCAGGACTCCGACGAGTACATCAAATCCCTCGACGAGTGGATTCCGATCCCCAGCGCCATCACCGCCATCGCCCAGCTGAGCAAGGCTGGCTGGACCGTCGCGGTCGCCACCAACCAGTCGGGCATCGCCCGGGGCTACTATGACCTGGCGACCCTGGAGAGCATGCACCAGCGCCTGCGCGAACTGGTGATGGAGCAGGGCGGTGAGCTCGGGGTGATCGTCTACTGCCCCCACGGCCCCGACGACGGCTGCGACTGCCGCAAGCCGAAACCCGGTATGCTGCAGCAGATCGCCCGCCACTACGGCTTGGAACTCCACGGTATCTGGTTCGTGGGTGACAGCCGGGGTGACCTGGACGCCGCGCTGGCCGTCGATTGTCAGCCAGTGTTGGTAAAGACCGGCAAAGGCGAGCGCACCCTGGGCAAAGCCTTGCCCGAGGGCACCCTGGTATTCGACGATCTGGCGGCAGTCGCTGCCCATCTACTTTCCTGAGGATTCATCACAGTGCAGGCCATCAGAACCGTTCTCTTCTACCTGCTGCTGTCGTTCAGCGCCTTCGTCTGGGGCACCCTCAGCCTGTTCATCGCACCCTTCCTGCCATTCCGCGCGCGCTATCGCTTCATCGCCCAGGCCTGGTGCAAGTTCGCGGTCTGGCTGGCCACCTGGATGGTCGGCGTGCGCTATGAGCTCAAGGGTGTGGAGAACATCCCCGAGCAGCCCTGCGTGATCCTGGCCAAGCACCAGAGCACCTGGGAGACCTTCTTCCTCACCGGCTACTTCGAGCCGCTCAGCCAGGTGCTCAAGCGCGAGCTGCTGTTCGTACCCTTCTTTGGCTGGGCCATGGCGCTGCTCAAGCCCATCGCCATCAACCGTGACCAACCCAAGGTGGCCCTCAAGCAGATGGCCAAGCAGGGTGACGAGCGCCTGAAGCAGGGCGCCTGGGTACTGATCTTCCCGGAAGGCACCCGCGTTCCCACCGGCCAGATCGGCAAGTTCTCCCGTGGCGGTGCGGCCCTGGCAGTCAACGCCAACCTGCCGGTACTGCCCATCGCGCACAACGCCGGGCACTGCTGGCCGAAGAACGGTTGGGCGAAATACCCCGGCACCATCCAGGTAGTGATCGGCCCGGCGATGTACGCCGAGGGGGAGGGCGCTCGCGCCATCACCGAGCTCAACCAGCGCGCCGAGAACTGGGTCGTGCAGACCCTGCGTGAGATGGGCGAGCTGCCGCCCGAGGCCACCCCTCAGGCGGTTGCCGAAGCCTCCTGAGACTTTCAGCCGGACAAAAGAAAAGGGCCCCGAAGGGCCCTTTCTTTTTGCCTGCAGATCAGACGTCCAGGTTGGACACCGCCAGGGCATTGCTTTCGATGAAGTCGCGGCGCGGCTCCACGGCATCGCCCATCAGGGTGTTGAACAGCTGGTCGGCAGCGATGGCGTCCTCGATGGTCACCTTCAGCATGCGACGCACGTTCGGGTCCATGGTGGTTTCCCACAGCTGCTCCGGGTTCATCTCACCCAGCCCCTTGTATCGCTGGATGCTGTGGCGCTTGGTGCCTTCGGCCATCAGCCAGTCCAGGGCTTCCTTGAAGCTCGATACGGTCTTCTTGCGCTCGCCCTTCTGCACGTAGGCGCCGTCTTCCATCAGGCTGTTCAGCTTGGCGCCCAGCTCGGTTACCGCGCGGTAATCGTTGCTGGCGAAGAAGTCACGGTTGAAGGTGACGTAGCTCGACAGGCCATGGGCGACCATCTCGACTTCCGGCAGCCACAGGTGACGCTCGCGGTCTTCACGCAGGCTGACCTTGTAGACCAGGCCGGACTTCTCGACGGCCTTCAGGCGCGCCTGGTACTGCTCCAGCCAGGACTGCATGGCGGCCTGGTCACCCAGCTTTTCCACCTCGATGCGCGGCAGGTAGACGAAGTGCTCGGTCAGGTCCTGCGGGTACAGACGGGACAGGCGGGCGAGGGTACGCATCACTCCGCGGTACTCGTTGACCAGCTTCTCCAGCGCTTCGCCGGACAGGCCCGGAGCGCTTTCGTTGACGTGCACGCTGGCTTCTTCCAGGGCCGACTGGGTCATGTATTCCTCCATGGCCACGTCGTCCTTGATGTACTGCTCCTGCTTGCCTTTCTTCACCTTGTACAGCGGCGGCTGGGCGATATAGATGTAGCCGCGCTCGACCAGCTCGGGCAGCTGACGGAAGAAGAAGGTCAGCAGCAGGGTACGGATGTGCGAACCGTCGACGTCAGCATCGGTCATGATGATGATGTTGTGGTACCGCAGCTTGTCGATGTTGTACTCCTCGCGACCGATACCGCAGCCCAGCGCGGTGATCAGGGTACCGACCTCCTGGGAGGACAGCATCTTGTCAAAGCGAGCCTTCTCGACGTTGAGGATCTTGCCCTTGAGCGGCAGGATCGCCTGGGTCTTGCGGTTACGGCCCTGCTTGGCAGAACCGCCCGCGGAGTCACCCTCCACGATGTACAGTTCGGAGAGGGCGGGGTCCTTCTCCTGGCAGTCGGCGAGCTTGCCCGGCAGGCCGGCGATGTCCAGCGCGCCCTTGCGGCGGGTCATCTCACGGGCCTTGCGCGCGGCCTCTCGGGCGCGCGCGGCGTCGATCATCTTGCCGACCACGGCCTTGGCTTCGTTCGGGTTCTCCAGCAGGAAGTCGGCGAAGTACTTGCCCATTTCCTGTTCCACGGCGGTCTTCACCTCCGAAGAAACCAGCTTGTCCTTGGTCTGGGAGCTGAATTTCGGGTCCGGCACCTTCACCGAAATGATCGCGGTCAGACCTTCACGGGCGTCGTCACCGGTAGTGGCGATCTTGAACTTCTTCGCCAGGCCTTCCTGCTCGATGTAGTTGTTCAGGTGACGGGTGAGGGCGGAGCGGAAGCCCGCCAGGTGGGTACCACCGTCACGCTGGGGAATGTTGTTGGTGAAGCAGAGGATGTTCTCGTTGAAGCTGTCGTTCCACTGCAGGGCGATCTCCACGCCCACACCGTCTTCTTCACGCTGGCAGTTGAAGTGGAAGACCTGGTTCACCGCAGTCTTGTTGGTGTTCAGGTATTCGACGAAGGCACGCAGGCCACCCTCGTACTTGAACAGTTCTTCCTTGCCGGTGCGCTCGTCGCGCAGGACGATGCCCACGCCGGAGTTCAGGAAGGACAACTCACGAATCCGCTTGGCCAGGATGTCCCAGCTGAAGTGGATGTTGTGGAAGGTATCGGGGGAGGGCTTGAAGTGCACCTCGGTGCCCGAGCCCTCGGTGTCACCCACCGGGCGCAGCGGGAACTGCGGAACGCCGTGGTGGTAGACCTGCTCCCAGACCTTGCCTTCGCGGCGGATGGTCAGGCGCAGTTCGTTGGAGAGGGCGTTCACTACCGACACACCTACACCATGCAGGCCGCCGGAGACCTTGTAGCTGTTGTCGTCGAACTTACCGCCGGCGTGCAGCACGGTCATGATGACCTCGGCTGCGGAAACCCCTTCTTCCTTGTGGATATCCACCGGAATACCGCGGCCATTGTCGCGGACGGTAATGGATTCATCGGTGTGAATGGTGATGCTGATCTCGCTGCAGTAGCCCGCCAGCGCTTCGTCGATCGAGTTATCCACCACCTCGAAGACCATGTGGTGCAGGCCGGTGCCGTCGTCGGTATCACCGATGTACATGCCCGGACGCTTGCGTACGGCGTCCAGCCCCTTCAGCACCTTGATGCTGGAAGAGTCGTAGGTGTTCTCGCTCATTCTTCACTCCCGATGGTAGTGTCCTGAGAGACTCGTCCATGTTCCACGTGGAACATCGACACCGGCGTTTCCGTTCGCCAGCCGTCTTTCAATAAGTGCGGGTCGACGCAGGTGATGAATACCTGGCAACCCAGATCTTCGAGAAGCCGGCACAACGATAGCCGATGCTTCTCATCCAATTCAGAAGGCAGGTCGTCCACCAGGTAAACGCATTGGCCGCGCTTGGCCTGGTTGATCAGGTGCCCTTGGGCAATCCGCAGCGCGCAGACCACCAGTTTCTGTTGGCCGCGAGACAGGATCTCCGCGGCATTGTGTCCCCCAAGGCGAATTCTCAGGTCCGCCCTTTGCGGTCCAGCCTGGGTGTGTCCCATCTGCTGATCGCGCAGCAGGCTGGCAGACAATACTTCGCTAAGGTCTCGCTCCTTGTCCCAACCCCGGTAATAGCTCAACGTCAGCTCATCCAGCTGGATAAGCTCCGCCAGCGTCTTCTCGAACTGGGGCTTGAGCGCCTGGATATAGGACCGCCGATAAGCGTCGATTTCGTCGCTCGCCGCGCATAATTCGCGGTCCCAGGCGGCCTGCGAAGCACCGTCCAGTTTACCATGACGGAGCCACGAGTTCCGCTGCCGCAGGGCCTTCTGCAGTCGTTGCCAGGCGACCATGAAGCGTTGTTCCACGTGGAACACTCCCCAGTCGAGGAACTGCCGACGAACCTTGGGTGAGCCTTCGAGCAGGCGGAAGCTGTCCGGGTTGATCAACTGCAGCGGCAGCGTTTCAGCCAGCTGCGCAGCACTGCGTGCATTCTGCCCGTCGATACGTATCTGGAATTCCCCCTGGCGATCCCGGGAAACGCCCAGGCTGCTGTCGAAGCCATTGCCCAGACGCACCTGTCCGAAAACCGTGCAAGCCGGTTCTTCGTACTGGATCACAGGTTGCAGACGAAGGCTACGGAAGGAGCGGGCGAGGCCAAGCAGGTGGATGGCTTCCAGCACGCTGGTTTTGCCGCTGCCGTTTTCGCCGTAGAGGATGTTGATGCGGGGGGAGGGGGAGAAGGTCACCGGGTGCAGGTTGCGCACCGCGGTGACCGAAATGCGGGTCAGGGACATCGATACGCGTCAGAGGCGCATCGGCATGACGACATAGGCCGAGTCGTCGTTATCCGCTTCCTGCACCAACGCACTGCTGTTGGCGTCAGAGAGGATCATGCGCACCTGCTCGGTACCCATCACGCCCAGGACGTCCAGCAGATAGCTGACGTTGAAGCCGATTTCCAGGCTGCCGCCGTTGTAGTCGACCTGCACTTCTTCTTCCGCTTCTTCCTGCTCCGGGTTGTTCGCCTGGATTTTCAGAAGGCCGTTGGAGAGCTGCAGGCGAATGCCGCGGTACTTCTCGTTGGAGAGAATCGCGGTACGGCTGAAAGCCTCACGTAACACCTGGCGATCACCGATGACCAGCTTGTCACCGCCCTTGGGCAGTACACGCTCGTAATCCGGGAACTTGCCGTCGACCAGCTTGGAGGTGAAGGTGAACTCGCCGGTGGTTGCTCGAATGTGGTGCTGGCCGAGGACAATGGACACTTCACCGTCCTGCTCGGTGAGCAGGCGGGCCAGTTCGAGGATGCCCTTGCGCGGCACGATCACCTGGTGGCGATCCTGGGCTTCCGGCACGCCGTTGCTCAGCGAGCACATGGCCAGGCGGTGACCGTCGGTGGCGACAGCGCGCAGGGTGCCGCCACCCACTTCCAGCAGCATGCCGTTCAAGTAGTAACGTACGTCCTGCTGCGCCATCGCGAAGCTGGTACGGTCGATCAGGCGGCGCAGCTTGCTCTGCACCAGGCTGAAAGTCAGCGAGCCGGGGCCTTCCTCCACGGTGGGGAAGTCGTTGGCCGGCAGAGTGGAGAGGGTGAAGCGGCTACGGCCGGCCTTCACCAGGAGCTTCTGCTCATCGACGCGGATGTCGATCACGGCATCGCTGGGCAGGCTCTTGCAGATATCCATCAGCTTGCGCGCCGGCACGGTGATCTCGCCCGGTTCGGCGGCATCTTCCAGGGTGACGCGGCCGACCAGTTCGACTTCAAGGTCGGTACCGGTCAGCGACAGCTGCTGACCTTCCACAACCAGCAGGACGTTGGAAAGAACCGGCAGCGTCTGGCGGCGCTCGACAACGCCAGCGACCAGTTGCAGGGGTTTCAACAGAGCTTCGCGTTGAATAGTGAAATGCATGGTCTAGTCCCTTGCCTCGTGAGGCTGCGTCAGGTGGTCAGAGTACGCAGCAGGTTCTTGTAGTCCTCGCGGATATCCGCGTCGGATTCCTTGAGTTGAGCGATCTTACGACAGGCGTGCAGCACCGTGGTGTGGTCCCGACCACCGAAGGCCACGCCGATTTCCGGCAGGCTGTGGTTGGTCAGCTCCTTGGACAGTGCCATGGCAACCTGACGCGGACGTGCCACCGAGCGCGAACGGCGCTTGGACAGCAGGTCGGCGATCTTGATCTTGTAGTACTCGGCGACGGTGCGCTGGATGTTGTCGATGCTGACCAGCTTGTCCTGCAGGGCCAGCAGATCCTTCAGCGACTCGCGGATCAGCTCGATTGTGATCGGCCTCCCCATGAAGTGGGAGTGGGCGATCACGCGCTTGAGCGCACCTTCCAGCTCACGCACGTTGGAGCGAATGCGCTGGGCGATGAAGAACGCGGCGTCGTGCGGCAGCTCGACCTTGGCCTGTTCGGCCTTCTTCATCAGGATCGCCACGCGGGTTTCCAGTTCCGGCGGCTCCACTGCCACCGTCAGGCCCCAGCCGAAGCGCGATTTCAAGCGCTCTTCCAGGCCTTCGATCTCCTTCGGATAACGGTCGCTGGTCAGGATGACCTGCTGGCCGCCTTCGAGAAGGGCGTTGAAGGTGTGGAAGAATTCTTCCTGGGAACGCTCCTTGCGGGCGAAGAACTGGATATCGTCGATCAGCAGCGCGTCCACCGAACGGTAGAAGCGCTTGAATTCGTTGATGGCGTTCAGCTGCAGCGCTTTCACCATGTCCGCGACGAAACGCTCCGAATGCAGGTACACGACCTTGGCATTGGGGTTCTTCTTCAGCAGATGGTTACCCACAGCGTGCATCAGGTGGGTCTTGCCCAGGCCGACGCCGCCATAAAGGAAGAGCGGGTTGTAGCCGTGCTTGAGGTTGTCCGCCACCTGCCAGGCCGCTGCGCGGGCCAGCTGGTTGGATTTACCTTCGACGAAATTCTCGAAGGTAAAGGTGCGGTTGAGATAGCTGGTGTGCTTGAGCGCACCTTCTACCTGCACGTTGCGTTCGGTTCGAACGGCAGCAGCCGGCATGGCAGCGGCCAACGGATCGATCCCCGGACTGGACTCATCCAGATCGGGCAACGGCTGGACGACAGGCTGCGCCGTCACAGGTTGCGGCTCCGCGACCACCACGGGTGCGGGAGCGACAGCGGCCACCGGCGCCGCCACAACGGCGGGCGCAGGAGACGGCGGCACACTCACATGGCTCTGCGGAACCAGCGCCGGACGGGGTGTCCGGCTGCGGCGACTGCCGATCAGCAGCGACAGCGCCGGGATCTGGCCATTGCCACGCTCACTGAGCAACTCGAGCATGCGCCCCATGTACTTCTCGTTGACCCAATCGAGCACGAAGCGATTGGGTGCATAGACGCGCAACTCCTCACCCTCGGCTTCAACCTGCAGCGGTCGGATCCAGGTGTTGAATTGCTGGGACGGCAGCTCGTCGCGCAGAAGCTCCACGCACTGCTGCCAAAGTTCCACGGACAC